>NZ_CP080000.1:0-44127 GCF_019378755.1 Enterobacter sp. BIDMC 29
AAGTCTCTGAGTGAACATACGTAATTCATTACGAAGTTTAATTCACGAGCATCAAACTTAAATTGAAGAGTTTGATCATGGCTCAGATTGAACGCTGGCGGCAGGCCTAACACATGCAAGTCGAACGGTAGCACAGAGAGCTTGCTCTCGGGTGACGAGTGGCGGACGGGTGAGTAATGTCTGGGAAACTGCCTGATGGAGGGGGATAACTACTGGAAACGGTAGCTAATACCGCATAACGTCGCAAGACCAAAGAGGGGGACCTTCGGGCCTCTTGCCATCAGATGTGCCCAGATGGGATTAGCTAGTAGGTGGGGTAACGGCTCACCTAGGCGACGATCCCTAGCTGGTCTGAGAGGATGACCAGCCACACTGGAACTGAGACACGGTCCAGACTCCTACGGGAGGCAGCAGTGGGGAATATTGCACAATGGGCGCAAGCCTGATGCAGCCATGCCGCGTGTATGAAGAAGGCCTTCGGGTTGTAAAGTACTTTCAGCGGGGAGGAAGGTGTTGCGGTTAATAACCACAGCAATTGACGTTACCCGCAGAAGAAGCACCGGCTAACTCCGTGCCAGCAGCCGCGGTAATACGGAGGGTGCAAGCGTTAATCGGAATTACTGGGCGTAAAGCGCACGCAGGCGGTCTGTCAAGTCGGATGTGAAATCCCCGGGCTCAACCTGGGAACTGCATTCGAAACTGGCAGGCTAGAGTCTTGTAGAGGGGGGTAGAATTCCAGGTGTAGCGGTGAAATGCGTAGAGATCTGGAGGAATACCGGTGGCGAAGGCGGCCCCCTGGACAAAGACTGACGCTCAGGTGCGAAAGCGTGGGGAGCAAACAGGATTAGATACCCTGGTAGTCCACGCCGTAAACGATGTCGACTTGGAGGTTGTGCCCTTGAGGCGTGGCTTCCGGAGCTAACGCGTTAAGTCGACCGCCTGGGGAGTACGGCCGCAAGGTTAAAACTCAAATGAATTGACGGGGGCCCGCACAAGCGGTGGAGCATGTGGTTTAATTCGATGCAACGCGAAGAACCTTACCTACTCTTGACATCCAGAGAACTTTCCAGAGATGGATTGGTGCCTTCGGGAACTCTGAGACAGGTGCTGCATGGCTGTCGTCAGCTCGTGTTGTGAAATGTTGGGTTAAGTCCCGCAACGAGCGCAACCCTTATCCTTTGTTGCCAGCGGTCCGGCCGGGAACTCAAAGGAGACTGCCAGTGATAAACTGGAGGAAGGTGGGGATGACGTCAAGTCATCATGGCCCTTACGAGTAGGGCTACACACGTGCTACAATGGCGCATACAAAGAGAAGCGAACTCGCGAGAGCAAGCGGACCTCATAAAGTGCGTCGTAGTCCGGATTGGAGTCTGCAACTCGACTCCATGAAGTCGGAATCGCTAGTAATCGTAGATCAGAATGCTACGGTGAATACGTTCCCGGGCCTTGTACACACCGCCCGTCACACCATGGGAGTGGGTTGCAAAAGAAGTAGGTAGCTTAACCTTCGGGAGGGCGCTTACCACTTTGTGATTCATGACTGGGGTGAAGTCGTAACAAGGTAACCGTAGGGGAACCTGCGGTTGGATCACCTCCTTACCTTAAAGAACCTGCCTTTGTAGTGTCCACACAGATTGTCTGATGAAAAACAGCAGTAAAAAACCTCTACAGGCTTGTAGCTCAGGTGGTTAGAGCGCACCCCTGATAAGGGTGAGGTCGGTGGTTCAAGTCCACTCAGGCCTACCAAATCTGTCATGCAGATTTGAAGAGGTTGGTCATACGATGGGGCTATAGCTCAGCTGGGAGAGCGCCTGCTTTGCACGCAGGAGGTCTGCGGTTCGATCCCGCATAGCTCCACCATCTTTTACTGCGAAAACAAGAAAACTTCAGAGTGAACCTGAAAAGGTGCACTGCGAAGTTTTGCTCTTTAAAAATCTGGATCAAGCTGAAAATTGAAACGACACACATGTTATGTGTGTTCGAGTCTCTCAAATTTTCGCAAACCGGTGGTGAATCGAAAGAAACATCTTCGGGTTGTGAGGTTAAGCGACTAAGCGTACACGGTGGATGCCCTGGCAGTCAGAGGCGATGAAGGACGTGCTAATCTGCGAAAAGCGCCGGCGAGGTGATATGAACCTTTGACCCGGCGATGTCCGAATGGGGAAACCCAGTGTGTTCCGACACACTATCGTTAACTGAATACATAGGTTAACGAGGCGAACCGGGGGAACTGAAACATCTAAGTACCCCGAGGAAAAGAAATCAACCGAGATTCCCCCAGTAGCGGCGAGCGAACGGGGAGCAGCCCAGAGTCTGAATCAGCTTGTGTGTTAGTGGAAGCGTCTGGAAAGTCGCACGGTACAGGGTGAAAGTCCCGTACACGAAAGCACACAGGCTGTGAACTCGAAGAGTAGGGCGGGACACGTGGTATCCTGTCTGAATATGGGGGGACCATCCTCCAAGGCTAAATACTCCTGACTGACCGATAGTGAACCAGTACCGTGAGGGAAAGGCGAAAAGAACCCCGGCGAGGGGAGTGAAAAAGAACCTGAAACCGTGTACGTACAAGCAGTGGGAGCCTCTTTTATGGGGTGACTGCGTACCTTTTGTATAATGGGTCAGCGACTTATATTCTGTAGCAAGGTTAACCGTATAGGGGAGCCGAAGGGAAACCGAGTCTTAACTGGGCGTTAAGTTGCAGGGTATAGACCCGAAACCCGGTGATCTAGCCATGGGCAGGTTGAAGGTTGGGTAACACTAACTGGAGGACCGAACCGACTAATGTTGAAAAATTAGCGGATGACTTGTGGCTGGGGGTGAAAGGCCAATCAAACCGGGAGATAGCTGGTTCTCCCCGAAAGCTATTTAGGTAGCGCCTCGTGAACTCATCTTCGGGGGTAGAGCACTGTTTCGGCTAGGGGGCCATCCCGGCTTACCAACCCGATGCAAACTACGAATACCGAAGAATGTTATCACGGGAGACACACGGCGGGTGCTAACGTCCGTCGTGAAGAGGGAAACAACCCAGACCGCCAGCTAAGGTCCCAAAGTCATGGTTAAGTGGGAAACGATGTGGGAAGGCACAGACAGCCAGGATGTTGGCTTAGAAGCAGCCATCATTTAAAGAAAGCGTAATAGCTCACTGGTCGAGTCGGCCTGCGCGGAAGATGTAACGGGGCTAAACCATGCACCGAAGCTGCGGCAGCGACACTATGTGTTGTTGGGTAGGGGAGCGTTCTGTAAGCCGTTGAAGGTGTCCTGTGAGGGGTGCTGGAGGTATCAGAAGTGCGAATGCTGACATAAGTAACGATAAAGCGGGTGAAAAGCCCGCTCGCCGGAAGACCAAGGGTTCCTGTCCAACGTTAATCGGGGCAGGGTGAGTCGACCCCTAAGGCGAGGCCGAAAGGCGTAGTCGATGGGAAACAGGTTAATATTCCTGTACTTGGTGTTACTGCGAAGGGGGGACGGAGAAGGCTATGTTAGCCGGGCGACGGTTGTCCCGGTTTAAGCATGTAGGCGGAAGTTCCAGGTAAATCCGGTTCCTTGTTAACGCTGAGGTGTGATGACGAGGCACTACGGTGCTGAAGTAACAAATGCCCTGCTTCCAGGAAAAGCCTCTAAGCATCAGGTAACACGAAATCGTACCCCAAACCGACACAGGTGGTCAGGTAGAGAATACCAAGGCGCTTGAGAGAACTCGGGTGAAGGAACTAGGCAAAATGGTGCCGTAACTTCGGGAGAAGGCACGCTGATATGTAGGTGAAGTCCCTGCGGATGGAGCTGAAATCAGTCGAAGATACCAGCTGGCTGCAACTGTTTATTAAAAACACAGCACTGTGCAAACACGAAAGTGGACGTATACGGTGTGACGCCTGCCCGGTGCCGGAAGGTTAATTGATGGGGTTAGCGGTAACGCGAAGCTCTTGATCGAAGCCCCGGTAAACGGCGGCCGTAACTATAACGGTCCTAAGGTAGCGAAATTCCTTGTCGGGTAAGTTCCGACCTGCACGAATGGCGTAATGATGGCCAGGCTGTCTCCACCCGAGACTCAGTGAAATTGAACTCGCTGTGAAGATGCAGTGTACCCGCGGCAAGACGGAAAGACCCCGTGAACCTTTACTATAGCTTGACACTGAACACTGGTCCTTGATGTGTAGGATAGGTGGGAGGCTTTGAAGCGTGGACGCCAGTCTGCGTGGAGCCAACCTTGAAATACCACCCTTTAATGGCTGGTGTTCTAACGTAGACCCGTGATCCGGGTTGCGGACAGTGTCTGGTGGGTAGTTTGACTGGGGCGGTCTCCTCCCAAAGAGTAACGGAGGAGCACGAAGGTTAGCTAATCCTGGTCGGACATCAGGAGGTTAGTGCAATGGCATAAGCTAGCTTGACTGCGAGAGTGACGGCTCGAGCAGGTGCGAAAGCAGGTCATAGTGATCCGGTGGTTCTGAATGGAAGGGCCATCGCTCAACGGATAAAAGGTACTCCGGGGATAACAGGCTGATACCGCCCAAGAGTTCATATCGACGGCGGTGTTTGGCACCTCGATGTCGGCTCATCACATCCTGGGGCTGAAGTAGGTCCCAAGGGTATGGCTGTTCGCCATTTAAAGTGGTACGCGAGCTGGGTTTAGAACGTCGTGAGACAGTTCGGTCCCTATCTGCCGTGGGCGCTGGAGAATTGAGGGGGGCTGCTCCTAGTACGAGAGGACCGGAGTGGACGCATCACTGGTGTTCGGGTTGTCATGCCAATGGCACTGCCCGGTAGCTAAATGCGGAAGAGATAAGTGCTGAAAGCATCTAAGCACGAAACTTGCCCCGAGATGAGTTCTCCCTGAGACTTTAAGTCTCCTGAAGGAACGTTGAAGACTACGACGTTGATAGGTCGGGTGTGTAAGCGCAGCGATGCGTTGAGCTAACCGATACTAATGAACCGTGAGGCTTAACCTTACAACGCCGAAGATGTTTTGGCGGTGAGAGACGATTTTCAGCTGATACAGATTACAGAATTTGCCTGGCGGCTTTAGCGCGGTGGTCCCACCTGACCCCATGCCGAACTCAGAAGTGAAACGCCGTAGCGCCGATGGTAGTGTGGGGTCTCCCCATGTGAGAGTAGGGAACTGCCAGGCATCAAATTACGTAGTAAGCCGGTGCATAAATCCGGTGGTTACAGCAGTCTTCGGTGGAGCGGTAGTTCAGTCGGTTAGAATACCTGCCTGTCACGCAGGGGGTCGCGGGTTCGAGTCCCGTCCGTTCCGCCACTTATTAAAAGCCCTGAGTTAACGCTCAGGGCTTTTTTCATATCTGTCGTATCATTATTGCCAAATCAGCAAAAATCCTCTGCGTTAAACGCTCTTTTTCTGCATAACGGCAGCAGCGATAATCCTCCTCAGTTAACAATCATTATGAATAACGAGGATTACATGACTATCCCTGCACTGGGTCTGGGCACTTTCCGCCTGAAAGACGACGTTGTTATCGCATCCGTTAAAACTGCACTTGAACTTGGCTATCGCGCAATTGATACGGCGCAGATTTACGATAACGAAGCTGCCGTTGGTCAGGCTATCGAAGAGAGCGGCGTAGCGCGCAGCGAGCTTTTCATCACCACCAAAATCTGGATTGAAAACCTCAGCAAAGACAAATTGATCCCCAGCCTGAAAGAGAGCCTGGAAAAACTGCGTACCGACTATGTGGATCTGACGTTGATCCACTGGCCATCACCGAACGATGCTGTGTCAGTCGAGGAGTTCATGCAGGCATTGCTTGAAGCGAAAGAGCAGGGCTTAACGCGTGAAATAGGTATTTCTAATTTCACCATCCCGCTGATGGAAAAAGCCATTGCCGCCGTGGGGGCAGAAAACATTGCAACCAATCAGATTGAACTCTCTCCCTACCTGCAAAACCGCAAAGTCGTGGACTGGGCAAAACAGCACGGCATCCACATCACCTCATATATGACCCTGGCCTACGGTAAAGCACTGAAAGATGACGTGATTAATCGTATCGCAGAGAAACATAGCGCAACGGCTGCACAGGTGATTCTGGCATGGGCGATGGGTGAAGGTTACGCCGTGATCCCCTCTTCAACCCGACGTGAAAACCTGGCCAGCAACCTGTTAGCGAGGGATCTCCAGCTGGACGATGAAGACAAAAAAGCGATCGCTGCCCTGGAATGCAACGATCGTCTGGTCAGCCCTGAAGGTCTGGCACCTGACTGGGATTAATATTGACCCTTTCCTCTGTAGCCTGAAACCCTCACACAGCTCCCCCGGGAGCTGTTTTTATATGTTCGCTCAGGAAATCGATAAAGGCGCGTATGCGCGTACTTACCGCTCTGTCACTGTAATAAACTGCACTAAAAGGCATCTCCACAGGCAGACGTTTATCTGCCATCAGCTCTACAAGCTCACCGCGTGCAATTTCTTTATCAATCATATAGTCCGACAAACAGGCGATCCCATTCCCTTCGAGGCAAAGCTGCTTCAGCGTTTCTCCACTGTTGGACGATAACCCACTGGTGATTTCATGCAGTTGACCATCATAACAGGCCACAGGCCAGGTGTTCAGCGATACGGGCTCCGTGAAGCCCAGGCACAGGTGCTGCTTCAGTTCTTCAACCGTCTCTGGTTTGCCATGCTCTGCGATGTATTGCGGTGACGCGACTATCTTGCGGTAGCTGGCAAAAAGAGGGCGGGCCCGCAAGCTCGAGTCGGTCAGGGTGCCGGCCCGGATCGCCACATCCACTTTTCGCTCAATGAGATTGATAAACGTCTCTGAGGAAACTAACGAGAGCGTCATCTCCGGATAGCGTTCGCGGAAAGGCTTGATCAGCGGCATCAGAAAATGAAGAACAACCGGTGTTGCCGCATCAATACGCAGCAATCCGCGCGGCGTACTACGGGTTTCCATAATCTCTGTTTCTGCCGCCGCCATCTCCTGCAGGACGGACTGCACACGGCGGAAGTAACGCTCGCCTTCCTCCGTCAGGCTCAGCTGACGCGTCGTTCGGTTGAGAAGACTGACGCCGAGCTTCATCTCCAGTTTTTTCACCGAGCGGCTGATGGCTGAATTAGCCTGCCCCAGCTGCTCGGCCGCACGGCTAAAACTGCCGCTTTCGACGACGGCGACAAAAATTGTCAGCTCTTCCGACGTTGCTTTCATTGTTGCACCACCTGCAAAATTCTATTGATATTTTGACCATTTTTGTTATTTAAGCACTGGCGCATACTGCCTGTCATCTTAATCCTGATGATATGGAGTTATTTATGCCACTGGCGCTACTTGCCCTGACGATCAGTGCCTTTGCAATTGGCACGACCGAATTTGTTATCGTAGGACTGGTGCCTACGATAGCTAACCAGCTTTCAATCTCGCTGCCCTCTGCCGGCCTGTTGGTTTCTATCTATGCGCTCGGGGTTGCCATCGGCGCCCCCGTCCTGACCGCGTTGACGGGACGTTTCCCGCGTAAGCAGCTGTTGGTTGCGCTGATGGTGTTATTCACCGCTGGCAATATTCTGGCCTGGCAGGCGCCGGACTACACCACGCTGGTGATTGCCAGGCTGCTGACCGGTCTCGCTCACGGTGTGTTCTTCTCCATTGGTTCAACTATTGCAACCAGCCTGGTACCAAAAGAGAAAGCAGCATCCGCCATCGCGATTATGTTCGGTGGTCTGACTGTAGCTCTTGTCACGGGTGTACCGTTAGGAACGTTTATCGGACAGCACTTTGGCTGGCGCGAAACCTTCCTTGCCGTCTCTTTACTGGGGGTGATTGCCCTGGTTGCCAGCCTGCTGCTGGTACCGTCGACGATTGCAGGACGTGCGAGTGACAGCCTGAGCGATCAGCTGAAGGTACTCACGCATCCGCGTTTGCTGATCATCTACGCCGTCACAGCGCTCGGCTATGGGGGTGTATTCACGGCTTTCACCTTCCTGGCTCCGATGATGCAGGACCTGGCAGGCTTCTCACCCAGTGCAGTGAGCTGGATTTTGCTGGGGTATGGTATCTCCGTCGCCATCGGTAATATCTGGGGTGGGAAGCTTGCGGATAAACATGGTGCAGTGCCGGCCCTGAAGTTTATCTTCGCAGCACTGGTTGTTCTGCTGATGATTTTCCAGTTCACGGCATCGATGCAATACGCCGCGCTGATAACGGTACTGGTGATGGGGATCTTCGCCTTTGGTAACGTGCCAGGCCTGCAGGTTTACGTGGTACAAAAAGCCGAACTTTATACACCCAACGCGGTAGATGTCGCATCGGGCCTGAATATTGCCGCGTTCAATATTGGGATTGCGCTGGGTTCTATCATTGGTGGGCAAACCGTTGAACATTTCGGATTAACCCAAACGCCATGGATTGGTGCGGTGATTGTTCTGGTCGCTTTCCTGCTGATTAGCCTGAGTGGGCGCCTTGATAAACACGCTCGTGTAGTGCTGGGATAACATCAGTAAGTGCTTGCTTACAAAACTGGAAAGCGGTTTATCTGAAATTGCGTTGAAAGTGTAACCTAAAGTCCCTATAACATTAGAACCAGTCCGTTTTCCGGGCTGGTTCATGTTACAGAGGCCGTTTCCAAAAGTGCGAAAAAATACCTATGCCATGCGTTATGTTGCCGGAATGCCCGCGGAGAGGATCTTGCCTCCGGGGTCGTTTGCGAGCATAAGTCAGGCATTACCTGCCGGGACACCCTTAAGCAGCGATGAAAAAATCCGGGTGCTGGTGTGGAACATCTTTAAACAACAGCGCGCTGAGTGGTTATCGGTACTCAAGAATTTTGGGAAAGACGCCCATCTGGTGCTGTTGCAGGAGGCGCAAACCACCCCCGAGCTGGTAAGGTTTGCTACGACTCACTACCTTGCTGCTGACCAGGTTCCCGCGTTTGTCTTGCCGCAACATCCTTCTGGCGTGATGACCCTCTCTTCGGCTCATCCGGTCTATTGCTGCCCGCTGCGCGAGCGCGAGCCGATTCTGCGTCTGGCGAAATCGGCGCTGGTAACGGTCTACCCGCTGCCGGACACGCGCATGCTGATGGTTGTGAATATCCACGCGGTCAACTTCAGCCTGGGCGTGGATGTGTATAGTAAGCAGTTACTTCCGATCGGTGACCAGATCGCCCATCACAGCGGGCCCATCATTATGGCCGGAGATTTTAATGCCTGGAGCCGTCCGCGCATGAATGCGCTGTATCGCTTTGCACGCGAAATGTCGCTGCGTGAAGTTCGTTTTAGCGATGACCAGCGCAAGAAAGCGTTTGGCCGTCCTCTCGATTTTGTCTTCTATCGTGGTCTGAACGTTCACGACGCCTCTGTTCTGGTGACGCGTGCCTCCGATCACAATCCTCTACTCGTTGAATTTAGTCCCGGCAAACCTGATAAATAATGGTATGTCAGGTCTGCCGTGGGGCAGGCCATTCGGGTGCTGCCCTTTATTTTAAACAACAAAAGGACAGTACGATGACAACAACACACTCCCATCATGACAACGTAGAAAAACAGTTTGGCTCCCAGGCAAATGCTTATCTGAGCAGTGCCGTGCACGCGTCTGGCCGTGATCTGGTCCGTCTCGGTGAACGCCTGGCGGCAGTGCCGCACGCGCACGTCCTGGACTTAGGCTGTGGTGCCGGGCATGCCAGCTTCACGGCAGCACAGCAGGTGGCGCAGGTCACGGCCTATGATTTATCCAGTCAGATGCTGGAGGTGGTTGCAGAGGCCGCACAAGCCAAAGGGCTGAACAACATCGCAACGCGTCAGGGCTATGCCGAATCCTTACCCTTTGAAGATGCCTCATTTGAAGTTGTTATCAGCCGTTATTCTGCCCATCACTGGCATGATGTCGGCCAGGCATTACGTGAAGTTAAACGCGTTCTGAAGCCGGGCGGGGTCTTTATCATTATGGATGTGATGTCGCCGGGACATCCGGTGCGTAATATCTGGCTGCAGACGGTTGAAGCGCTGCGCGACACCTCGCATGTGCAAAACTACTCCAGCGGGGAGTGGTTAGCGCTGATTACTGAAGCGGGGCTGATCACACGTGCATTGATAACGGACCGCTTGCCGCTGGAGTTCAGCTCGTGGATTGCCCGTATGCGCACGCCGGAAGCGTTAAGCCAGGCCATTCGGTTGTATCAGGATAGTGCGTCAGCGGAAGTGAAGGCGTACTTTGAATTGCAGGATGATGGATCATTTACCAGCGATACCATCATGGCTGAAGCGCAAAAAGCAGCGTAAAGAAAAAAGGCACCGAGGGGAATCGGTGCCTTTTTATCGTTAGGTCGTGTCATCAGGAGTCTGGCGTGGCGCTGTTTTTCACAAACAACGTCAGCTGGTCGCCTGGTTTCAGATTGTCAGTATCATTGTTCCAGCGCATCACATCCTTGATATTTACGCCGTGTCGTTTTGCGATACTGGACAGTGAATCACCTTTACGCACACGATAGGTAATGCTATCGCTGTTGCTGGCGAGACGCTGTGCACTGTTACCTGCACCCACCGTCAGAGTCTGACCCACTTTCAGGCCTGAGCTGCGCAGATTATTCCACTGCTGCAGATCGTTTGCCGTCACGCCAAGACGTGAGGCAATGCCCGAAAGCGTATCACCTGACCGAACCTTATAGCTGCGGCTGTTCACGGATGATGCATCCGCGATCAGCGTTGACTGAACAGCGGCAATTTCACCCGATGCTAAAGACTCACGTAACTGCTCAGCATGTTTCTGCGGAACCATTACATACTGCGGACCACTGGCCCCCAGCGTTGAGCCTTTAACGCCAGCATTAAAGGTTTTCAGTTTACTTACCGACATACCCGTCATATCAGCAACCTGTTGAATATCAACCGGATTGCTGAGGCGAACACGCGCCAGTGCACGACTTTCGTCTGGTGTTGGCAGTTGTACACCGTAACGCTTGCTGTTCTTGAGAATATCGCTCAATGCCAGCATTTTCGGTACGTAAATCTTCGTTTCCTGTGGCAGTGAGAGCGACCAAAAATCGGTGGGTTTACCCCGTGCTTTATTCGCTTTCATTGCCTTCAGTACACGACCTTCGCCACTGTTATACGCTGCGACCGTTAACAGCCAGTCGCCGTCGAACATCTTATTAAGACGTTCCATCATGTCGAGAGCGGCTGTCGTTGAAGCGACAACATCACGACGCGCATCATAGTTGCGGGTCTGTTTCAAACCATAGTTTCGCCCGGTGCTCGGAATGATTTGCCAAATGCCTGCGGCATTGGCGCCAGACGTCGCGTGTGGGTCAAAAGCGCTCTCCACTATGGGTAGGAGTACCAGCTCCATCGGCATGTTACGTTTCTTAACTTGCCCGGCTATCCAGTACATATACGGCTCTGCCCGTAAAGTTACATCGTGGAGATAGCTCTTATTTCTTAAATACTTTTGCTTCTGTTCGCGAATCCGGTTGTTTTCCGGAATTCCCATCTTTAGCTCGTCGCCAATAGAGGTCCACAAGTCTTCATCCTGTGCGAAAGACGTCCCATCGTCCATCCATCGCGCTGAACTTGTAAACTTCCCTGCTTCCCCTTGACCAGCTGCAGAAAGGCTCTGTGCGTGCTGTTGTACGTTGCTGCCGTTCTGCGACTGGCAACCTACAAGCAGGACAGAGGCGAGTAATATCGCTTTTGCCTTCATGTGTGTGTCAATAGTTGCTTAAAAGACGAGCGATGATAACGGCGAAATTTTGAAAAGGCAACCCGCAATTAACTGAAGTTATCTTTCTTTGACCTTAACCATGCAAATCGTTGTTCTGGTTGTGACAAATTTGTTTCTTTGTTAATTTCATCAATTAAATCAATATCATCTGTTCGTAAAAATAAATTAGTTTTACGCTCATTTTTCAGAATTACGGGGAGTGTTTTTTGGTTTTTTGCACGTAACTCCTTCACTTTGTGATAATAATCTTGAATCGCCCGATCCTCTGGCAAGATGCTCGCCGCAAACTTCATATTTCCTAATGTATACTCATGTGCGCAACAAATAAGGGTATCGTCAGGTAATGCGCTAATCTTCTGTAATGACTGGTACATCTGGGAAGGGGTGCCCTCAAAAAGTCTTCCACAGCCTCCTGAGAACAGCGTGTCGCCGCAAAAAAGATAAGGTTTACTGTAGAAACAAAGATGTCCCAAAGTGTGACCTGGTGTAGCAAATACAGAAAACTCCCACTCGCGTATGAGGATATTTTCACCTTCTTCGACTACCTGCGTTGCTCCCTTATCTTGTGTCTCTGCCGGTCCGTAAACCACCAGATGCGGGAATTGGGCACGAAGGTCAGCAACGCCGCCGGTGTGATCGTTATGATGATGGGTCAGAAGGATGGCCTCTGGTTGCCAGCCGTTCTCTTTTATCGCGTCTGATACAGGAGCCGATTCTCCAGGATCGACAATGACGCACCGACGCTCGTCATCGACTAAAACCCAGATGTAATTGTCCTGAAAGGCGGGAATACTGATAAGATTCATAAATTACCTCTTATAGCGTGGTGGGTGTGTTGATGAAACCGGCAAGGATACCTCAGATTGTCCCGGCACCTGAACGTTGGGCCGAATTGCCCTGGGGTGAATACTATCGCGAGAACCTGGAACAGCAGCTTAAACCCTGGCTCGCGAAAATGTATGGTTTTCACTTGCTTAAGATTGGCAATCTCAGCGCGGAAATCAATACCGAAAGCTGCGCTATCTCACATCAGGTTAATGTCTCTCTTGGCGCATCACCGGTTCAGGTGAAAGCGGATCCTTTGCATCTGCCGTTTGCGGAAAAGTCCGTTGATGCCTGCCTGCTGGCACACACGTTGCCCTGGTGCAGCGATCCTCATCGCCTGCTGCGCGAGGCCGATCGCGTCCTGATTGATGATGGCTGGCTGATACTCAGCGGGTTCAATCCGCTGAGTCTGATGGGGCTGCGCAAGCTGGTTCCGGTGCTTCGCCGGACACCGCCGTATAACAGCAGGATGTTCACGATGATGCGCCAGCTTGACTGGCTTTCACTGCTGAATTTTGAGGTGCTCTGCTCGGGCGGTTTTCAGGTACTTCCCTGGGCGCGGCAGGGGGGCGTTGTTCTGAGCACCCATCTGCCGGCATTAGGCTGCATGCAATTTATTGTCGCGCGTAAGCGGACCATCCCCCTTACGCTTAATCCGATGAAGCAGAGTAAATCGAAATCGCCCATTCGCCAGACCGTGGGCGCCACGCGGCAGTACAGAAAACCCTGATCAGGATTCGGGCTGATAGCCTGTGTCTTCATGGGCGGGGTTTGATGCCGCTGCCCGTGCCAGTTCGTCACAACGTTCGTTTTCGGGGTGGCCTGCGTGACCTTTAACCCATTCCCATTTAATCTCGTGCTGGCCCAGCGCAGCATCAAGACGTTTCCAGAGATCGACGTTTTTGACCGGCTTTTTATCTGCCGTCTTCCAGCCGCGTTTTTTCCAGTTGTGGATCCACTGGGTGATCCCCTGGCGTACGTACTGGCTGTCAGTGCTCAACACCACATCGCAGTGTTCTTTTAGCGCTTCCAGCGCCACAATGGCGGCCATCAACTCCATGCGGTTGTTGGTGGTCAGAAAATAGCCTTCGCTAAAAGTTTTTTCATGCTCGCGATAGCGCATAATCGCGCCATAACCGCCAGGCCCTGGGTTGCCAAGGCAAGATCCATCGGTGAAAATTTCTACCTGTTTACGCATCTCTGGTAGACTTCCTGTATTTGAAACGTTCAGTTAAACGATAAGTCTGACATAAATGACCGCTATGAGCACTGCAATTACTCGCCAGATTGTCCTCGATACCGAAACCACCGGTATGAACCAGATCGGCGCGCACTACGAAGGGCACAAGATCATCGAGATCGGTGCCGTTGAAGTGGTGAACCGTCGTCTTACGGGGAACAACTTCCATGTCTACCTCAAACCCGACCGGCTGGTGGACCCAGAAGCGTTCGGCGTGCACGGTATCGCCGATGAGTTCTTGCTGGATAAACCGACCTTTGCGGAAGTGGCAGACGAATTTCTGGAATATATCAAAGGCGCCGAGCTTATCATTCACAACGCGTCGTTCGATATCGGCTTTATGGACTATGAGTTCAGTAAGCTCCATCGTGATATTCCGAAAACGAACACGTTCTGTAAGGTGACCGATAGCCTGGCGCTGGCGAGGAAAATGTTTCCTGGCAAGCGTAACAGCCTGGATGCGCTCTGTTCTCGCTATGAAATAGATAACACCAAGCGAACGTTGCACGGCGCATTGCTCGATGCCCAGATCCTGGCGGATGTCTACCTGGCGATGACCGGTGGTCAGACGTCCATGAAGTTCAGCATGGAAAATGAATCGCAGCAGACGCAGGGGGAAGCGGGGATTCAACGCGTTGTTCGCCAGGCCAGTCGTTTGCGAGTGGTTTTAGCCAATGATGACGAGTTACTTAACCATGAATCCCGTCTTGATTTAGTGCAGAAGAAAGGCGGAAGCTGCATGTGGCGGGCCTGAAAAAGGGCCGGAATGCCTGTAAAATCATCGTTTGGGTGAATTTTGCAGCAAACGATTCAAAACGTGAGAAAAAGCGTTGACGAGTCCGGAGGCAAACCGTAATATGCGCCTCGTTCCCCCAGCGGGAACAGTGGAGCGGTAGTTCAGTCGGTTAGAATACCTGCCTGTCACGCAGGGGGTCGCGGGTTCGAGTCCCGTCCGTTCCGCCACTATTCAGAAGGCCTGAATCAGAAATGATTCAGGCCTTCGTCGTTTCTGCGTCTGCAAATCTTCTTTATCCGCCCCCCTGTCGTTATTAACAAAAAGTTAATATCTGTGGTGCAATTAATTAACATTTGATCAATGATAGTGCACAATTTGCACCGTATTTGTGCATTTTGCCACCAGTTGTCTTTTTGGCAGCGGAGCAGATGTGTAATTTTGTAAAAAATAATTCACCGAAAATCATTCGCTTATCTCCACCCCTTCAGAAAGTTCATGAACCAATGCTTTATTGGTTCGTTTATTGCTTAATCATTAGCACGGTAAGTAGCATGTCATATCAATAACTTATCGTTAATAAAAATAAAGTAATGATGATAGCGAGCGAACCAATATGGAAAAACCGTCACGGTTTCTGGCCAATTCCAGCACCGCGCTTGAGCAGCTGCGCGGACTGATCAACCAGCATGAGTCAACACCAGGCACTCCGCTGCCCACTGAACGTGAGCTGTCGGAGACTCTCGGCGTAGGACGACGTGAAGTACGTCGTGCGCTGGATGTGCTGGAAGAGGAGGGGCGGATCTGGCGTAAACAGGGCAAAGGGACCTTTATAGGCCCGTCTGCACCTGTTGAACCTCTGGCCCTTCAGGGATTGGTTCAGCAAACCAACCTTCTGGAAGTCATGGAAGCTCGTCTACAGCTCGAACCCGGCTTAGCCCGGCTTGCGGCACTGCGTGCCACCAGGGAAAACCTCGCGCTTATGCAGCGCATGCTGGAACGCATTGATAAGGTCAGCCCGGACGACCGCGATCTCAACGAACTCTGGGATAGCGCATTTCACCGCGCCATTGCCGAGGCTGCCGGTAATCGCCTGATGCTTGGCCTGTTTGATGCCATTGATGCCGTCAGACGTGAACCGGGCTGGCAGCATTTGCGCGAATTAGCCCGTACACCCGAGCGGGTTGATCACTATAACGACCACCATCAAAAAATCATGTCTGCGATTATCCATCGCCAGCCTAATGAAGCAGCGGCCGCCATGCGCGAACACCTGCTTAGCCTGCAGTCAGCCCTGATTCAGGCTATTCACCTTGAGGACGACTTCACGCTATGACGACGATCCCGTTTAAGGACCCCACGCCTGTACTGCGGCTGCAAAATCTTAACGTAACGTTCGCCGGCTCTCCGGTGAGCGTGCTTGATGGTATTTCACTGACGGTCAACGCGGGAGAAACGCTGGCGCTGGTGGGGGAATCCGGCTGCGGGAAAAGTATCACCTCATTAGCGCTGATGGGCTTACTGCCCGCCAGCGCACAGATCGTCAGCGGCGAGATGCAGTTCCGTCGTCACGACTTACGAAAGCTTTCACCGCGGGAATATGCCGATCTTCGCGGCAGCGAACTGGCAATGATTTTCCAGGAGCCAATGACCTCGCTCAACCCTGCCTTCACGCTGGGAGACCAGCTCAGTGAAGCGGTGATGCGCCATCAGAAACTTTCTCGTGCAGAGGCGATGAAGGTTGCGCTGCAGATTCTGGAGAAGGTGCAGATCCCGGCGGCAGAGATGCGCCTGAAAGCGTATCCGCACCAGCTTTCCGGGGGGATGCGTCAGCGCGTGATGATTGCGATGGCGCTGATTAACCATCCACGTTTGCTGATTGCCGACGAGCCGACAACCGCGCTGGATGTGACCATTCAGGCGCAGATCCTCGCGCTGCTTAATACCCTCAAAGAAGAGACCGGTACGGCGGTGTTAATGATCACCCACGATCTGGGGGTGGTGGCGGAAGTCGCGCAGCAGGTGGCGGTAATGTATGCCGGACAGGTGGTAGAGCAGGGGAGCGTGGAGGCCATTTTTGCCGACCCGCAACACCCGTACACCATAGGACTGATGGGCTCGATTCCGTCCCTCGGCGCGCGTAAAGGCGCGCTTTCCACTATTCCCGGGGCCGTTCCGCTGCCGGAATCCATGCCCAAAGGGTGCCGGTTCGCTACCCGCTGCCCCTTCGCGCAAACGCGGTGTCATGACGAAAAGCCGTCGCTGACGGCGATGGGGACCGACCATCAGGTGGCCTGCTTCCGTGTACCGCTGGAACAACATATTGCGCTGGGAGAAATTGCATGACGACGCCCATTCTTGAAGCCCGGGACCTGAGCAAGCTTTTTCCCGGCCCTAAAAAACTGTTTACCCCAGCACGTTTTGTCACCGCGGTCGATCGCGTCTCCCTCTCCGTCATGCCTGGTGAAACGCTGGCGATTGTGGGCGAGTCCGGATCCGGAAAATCGACGCTGGGCCGTCTTCTTCTGCGGCTGCTGGCGGCCAGCGAAGGACGCGTATTTTATCAGGGTGAAGAGATCACTCATGCCTCGGGAGCGCGTCTGAACCAGCTGCGGCGGGAGCTGCAGATCATCTTTCAGGATCCTTTCGCATCGTTAAACCCGCGCATGACAGTCGAGCAGATCGTCGGTGAGCCGCTGTGGCTACACCAGTCGATGAAGAAAGCCGACAGGCAATATCGGGTGGCGGAGCTGCTTAAAACCGTAGGGCTGCCAGCGGCCTGGGCGCAACGTTATCCGCACGAATTTTCCGGAGGGCAGCGTCAGCGAATTGGCATTGCGCGTGCGCTGGCCTCCGGGCCAAAGCTGTTGCTCGGGGACGAGCCGGTCTCCGCGCTGGATGTCTCGGTTCAGGCGCAGGTGGTCAACCTGCTGGAAAGCCTGAAGCACCAGCTGGGTCTGACAATGGTGATTGTCGCCCATGGCCTGGCGGTGATTCGCCATATGAGTGACCGCGTGGCGGTGATGTATCTCGGGCAAATTGTTGAGCTTGCGACCGTCGACGAAATCTTTGATGCCCCGCTACACCCCTATACGCAGGCGTTAATCGCCTCCGCCCCCCAGATGCAGCCAGGCGCGCCGCGGGTGGCACCTCTGCTGCAGGGGGATTTACCGAACCCGGCCAGCCCACCGTCAGGCTGCCGTTTCCATACCCGTTGTCCGTATGCCACGGATGAATGTCGCCAGGTCGAGCCGATCAATCAGGTGCTGGACGGGGGACGCCAGATTGCCTGCCATCGCTGGCAGGAGATTAACCGCGATCGCAGTGTTATCCAGATAGCACCGCCATCCGCAGCCTTTCTGCGCCGCCGCGCGCTGTTTGAACACGCGGCCACTCACTCCTCCCTTCCTTCAAGGAACTCATGATAATGACAATGCGTAATTCTCTTTTGACCGTACTGGGAAGTGTTATGTTGCTTGGCGCGGCGCTGCCCGCCCATTCTGAAAGTGTACTGCGAATTGGTCTGGGGGCGGATCCGGACATGCTCGATCCGCATCTTGCGCGCACCTATTATGGCCGTTTCGTCTTTGCGTCTCTGTGCGACCGGCTGGTGGACGTGGATGAGCATCTGAAAGTGGTTCCCGGCCTGGCGAAATCGTGGGCCTGGAGTGACGACGGCAAAACGCTGACCATGGATCTGCGTGAAGGTGTGACCTTCCATGACGGTGAAAAATTTGACGCTGCCGCGGCAAAATACAACCTCGACCGCGCGCTGACGTTAAAAGGTTCGCTGCGTAAAAGTGAAATCTCGTCCGTTGAGTCCGTTGAGGTGACAGGCCCGATGCAGATTGCCCTGCATCTGAAAACACCTGATGCCGCACTGCTGATGCAGCTTACCGATCGCGCCGGGGCGATGATGGCACCCGACGCCGCAAAAAAACCTGACTTTGCCGCCCATCCGGTCTGCTCTGGCCCCTATAAGTTCGACAGCCGCGTCTCGCAGGACCGTATCGTTTTGACGCGTTTTGACAACTACTGGAACAAAGGCGCTTACCACTTCGACAAAATTATTTATCTGCCGATCCCGGATGCTTCCGTGCGTCTGGCTAACCTGCGTGCAGGGGATCTTGATCTGACGGAAGGCATTGCCGCAAGCGACGTGAAAACCGTAGAAGCCGACAGCAAACTGGCGCTGGCGAAGGTGACCGGTCTGGGTTATCAGGGCATTACCTTCAATATCAATAACGGAAAGGTCCCGGCGAACGATCCGTTTAAGGATGCCCGCGTGCGTGAGGCATTTTCACAGGCAATCGATCGCGATGCGTTAAATCAGGTGGTCTTCGAGGGGCTGTACACCCCGGCAAACCAGGCGTTTTCTACCGTAAGTCCGTATCACGTTAACCTGCCGGTGCCACCACGCGATGTCGACAAAGCCAAAGCGCTGTTGAAAGCGGCAGGCATCACTACGCCGCTGAATGTCAATCTGCTGGTGCCCAACAACCCAACTTCACAGCAGGTCGGTCAGGTACTGCAGGCGATGGTCGCAGAGGCTGGCTTTAACCTGAACCTGCAAATGACCGAGTTCGCCACGCTGCTCGACCGCCAGCAAAGCGGTGATTATCAGCTGAGCTTCTCTGGCTGGTCGGGTCGTCCGGATCCGGATGGCAGCATCTACGGCTTCATTAACAGCAAAGGCACCCTTAACGACGGTCGTTACAGTAACGCGCAGGTGGATGAATGGCTAACGCAGGCGCGCCTGAGCAACGACAAAGCCGTCCGTCAGCCGCTGTACGACAAGGTGGTGAAACAGCTGCAGACGGATATGCCCATCGCCTACCTCTATTTTGAACCGCGTATTTTTGGTCTGAACAAGAGCGTGCAGGGCTTTAAACCGTATCCGGACGGCATTGTGCGTCTGGCTGGCCTGACGCTGGCGAAATAACTGGCCTGAGGAGAACCCATGCTGGAACTGATTTGCAAACGTCTGCTGCTGGCCATCCCGACCTTACTGCTGGTGAGCATGATGGTGTTTGGCCTGCAAAAACTGCTGCCCGGCGATCCGCTGATCGCCATGGCCGGGGAGGAGCGCGATCCGGCGGTGATCGCCCAGCTGCGTGCTGAGCTCAATCTCGATGCGCCCATCCCTGTGCAGTACTTCAACTGGCTGACGCGCGCGCTGCAGGGCGATCTTGGTGTCTCCTTACGCACTCACGAGCCGGTCACCCAGCTCATTGCCAGCAAACTGCCGGTGACGCTGGAGCTGTCGCTGCTGGCGATGATCATCGCGCTGGTGTTTGGCATCAGCATGGGGATCCTCGCGGCGGTCAACAAAAACAGCTGGGTCGATCACGGTGCCAACTTTGTGGCGATCTCGGGGATCTCGATACCGCATTTCTGGCTCGGGATCCTGTTGATTCTGGTCTTCTCGGTCAATCTGCAATGGCTGCCAGCGTCGGGATTCGTGCCGTTTAGTGAAGATCCGATCCAGAACCTGCGTACGCTGTTGTTGCCTGCCTCGGTACTGGGAACGGGGCTGGCGGCCACGCTGATGCGCCATACCCGCGCCTCCATGATCGCGGTAATGAAGGCCGATTACATCCGCACCGCACGGGCTAAAGGGCTGTTGCCAAAGGCGGTGATTTTAAAGCATGCGTTTCGCAATGCGCTGGTTCCGGTGATCACCCTGACCACGCTGCTGTTCGGCGAACTGCTGGGGGGCGCGGTACTGACCGAACAGGTCTTCACCATTCCAGGGTTCGGCAAGATGATCGTCGATTCGGTCTTTAACCGTGACTATGCGGTGGTGCAGGGGGTGGTGCTTATCGTGGCGATCGGTTTCCTGCTGCTGAACCTGCTGGCCGACGTGCTTTACGTTCTTATCAACCCGAAAATGCGAGGTTAAGCATGGCGGATCTGACAACTCAAACCATTGCCGCGGTTCAGCCCCGTGCACAGAACCGGGTGCTGAAGAAATTTCTCGCCAATAAAAGCGCGGTGATGGGGGCCGTAGTGGTGGGCTTTTTTGTGCTGGTGGCACTGCTGGCGCCGTGGATCGCGCCTTTTGATCCGGTGAAAGCCAATTTCCTGGCGGTGCGTAAAGCGCCTTCAGCGATGTACTGGTTTGGGACCGATGAACTGGGCCGCGATATTTTGTCCCGCATTATCTGGGGGGCGAGAACGTCGTTGATGGCTGGCTGTATGTCGGTGGTGATCGCCGTGGTCATTGGTGTTCCGCTGGGGCTGGTGGCGGGTTACTTCCAGAAGATGTGGGACGGCGTGATCTCGCGTTTTATTGAAGCGCTGCTGGCCTGTCCGTTCCTGATCATGGCGATCGCGCTCGGGGCGTTTCTGGGCCCAAGCCTGACCAACGCCATGATCGCCATTGGCCTCTCCGCAATGCCGATCTTCGCCCGCCTGACGCGCGGCCAGGTGATCGCCATTCGCAACGAAGAGTATATCGACGGCGCGAGGGCGATTGGCCTGCCGGATCGCTGGATCATCATTAAGTATGTGCTGCCCAATGTGATGTCTCCGATTCTGGTGCAGGCCACGCTGGCCATTGCCTCGGCAATCATTGCTGAAGCCAGCCTGTCATTTCTGGGGTTAGGCCAGCAGCCGCCGAACCCGTCATGGGGCTCAATGCTTAATACCGCAAAAGGTTTCCTTGAGCAGGCTCCATGGATGTCTGTGTTCCCCGGTGTGGCGATTTTTCTTGCCGTGCAGGGCTTTAATTTACTCGGCGACGGGCTGCGCGATGCGCTCGATCCGCGCCATGACTAAGGAGTCATGATGACCAAAGCGCTTGATTTCACTTCCGGTTACGATTCACGACGCCCGCCGATGATGGGCCACAACGCCGTGGCGACATCTCAGCCGCTGGCGGCCCAGGCGGGAATGAAAATGCTGCAGCTCGGCGGGAACGCGGTTGATGCGGCGGTTGCAACCGCCATGGCGTTGACGGTGGTTGAACCCACCGGCAACGGTATTGGCAGCGATGCCTTTGCCATCGTCTGGGATGGTGAAAAACTCCACGGCCTGAACGCCTCTGGCCGCTCGCCTGCCAGCTGGCATGCGGATCTGTTTGCCGGTAAAACCGCGGTGCCAGAAATTGGCTGGGACGCCGTCACCGTGCCGGGTGCGGTATCGGGCTGGGTGGCGCTGGCAGAACGTTTTGGCACGCTGCCGCTCACTACGCTGGCGCAACCGGCCATCGAGTACGCGCGTAACGGTTTTCCGGTCTCCCCGTTGATTGGCCATCTCTGGCAGCGGGGTTATAACAAGCTGAAAGATCAGCCAGGCTTTAGCGCCTGCTTTGCACCGGAAGGGCGTGCTCCTCGGGTTGGCGAGATCTTCCGTAACCCGGCGCAGGCTCATTCGCTGGAGCTGATTGCCAGAACCAACGGTGAAGCGTTTTACCGCGGCGAGCTGGCGCAGAAAATTGCCGCTTTCGCGAAAGAGCATGGTGCGCACCTGACGGCAGAGGATTTGGCCAATCATCGTGTGGACTGGGTAGAACTGCTGTCGCGTGATTTTGCCGGTGGTTCGGTGCAGGAGCTGCCGCCAAACGGGCAGGGCATCGCCACGCTGATTGCGCTCGGTATTCTGGAGCAGTGTGGAATTGAAAAACATCATCCGGATTCCGTGCAGTCGCTTCATCTGTCTATTGAGGCGATGAAACTGGCGCTGGCGGATCTCGATCGCTACGTCGCTGATGAAGAACACATGGAGTTCGCGGCCCAGGCGTTGCTGAGCGATCGTTATCTGGCGTCGCGCGCGGCGCTTATCGACCCCGATAACGCCTCCGATTTCGTCTACGGTTCGCCGACGCAGAGCGGCACGGTCTACCTGAGCGCTGCAGATTCCAGCGGTATGATGATCTCCTTTATTCAGTCCAACTATATGGGCTTTGGATCCGGGATTGTGGTGCCGGAGACCGGGATCAGTCTGCAAAACCGCGGCTGTGGCTTTGTGCTGGATCCAAACCATCCGAATGCGCTGGCGGGCAGTAAGCGTCCGTTCCACACCATCATTCCGGGCTTTGCGATGGACGGCAACGGCAAACCGCTGATGTCCTTTGGTGTCATGGGCGGGCCAATGCAGGCGCAGGGGCATATGCAGATGGCGCTGCGCATCATGCTGCACGGGCAAAACCCACAGGCGGCAATTGATGCGCCTCGCTGGCGCGTGGTGCAGGGCAGGGAAGTGATCGTCGAATCGACGTTCGATCGCAATACTATCGCCGCACTGCGTGAGCGCGGGCACCAGATCGTGGTGGAAGATCCGCTCCAGGATTACAACTTCGGCGGCGCGCAGGTGATTTATCGTATGCCGGAAGGGCACTATGTGGCGGCGACAGAGAGCCGCAAAGACGGGCAGGCGCTGGTGAGTTAATGATGTCCCCTCCCTCTACCTGTGAGAGGGAGGGGAAACCGTTATCCAATGCTAAAGGGATCCGCATCCTGCCAGGCCGGAAACTTCTCGCGATATTCCTTCAGGGCCGTCAGTGACAACTCAGCATCAATGCGCGTTGCCTGATGCGGCTCGGCGGTGGCAATAATTTCACCCTGCGGGTTCACCACCCGGCTATCCCCCCGATAATGATGCCCGTTGCCATCGGTCCCCACGCGGTTACAGCCGACCACATACGCCTGGTTTTCAATGGCGCGTGCGACCAGCAGCGACTGCCAGTGCAGTGAGCGCGGGGCAGGCCAGTTGGCGACATACAGCGCCAGGTCGTAATCGTTGCGGTTGCGTGACCACACCGGGAAGCGCAGGTCGTAGCAAACCAGCGGCAGAATACGCCAGCCGCGCCATTCGAACACCACGCGTGTATCACCCGCTTCATAGTGATGATGTTCATCTGCCATGCGGAACAGGTGGCGTTTATCATAAAACTGCACTTTCCCTTCCGGCTCGACCAGCAGGAAGCGGTTGACCGGCCCGCGTTCGGTTTGCAGCGCAGCGCTGCCGGCAATCAGCGCATTGGTTTGCTGCGCTTTGGCGTGCATCCAGGCGACCACCTCTTGCTGTGGCATTGACTGTTGCGCCGCTTCCATGGCGAAGCCGGTAGTGAACATCTCCGGCAGGACAATCACATCACGCCCGGTAATGCCTTCCAGTTGACGATCAAAGTGGCGCAGGTTGGCAGGGCCGTCCATCCACACTAAAGGTTGCTGCAAAATCGAAATCTTCAGACCAGGCACAATTCAGACTCCTCAAACGACCACTTTTTGACACTGTAGCACGACATAAAGAGAAAATGTGGCAATAAAAAACCCCGCGCGTGGCGGGGTTTGTAGAAGCGAAACGCGTTATGCAGCTTCAGGTTTGCGGACCTTCTCCGGCAGCTTTACCGGCTGTGTCGCCAGCTCATCCGGGTCGAAATCATCCACGTTAATGCTGCGCAGACGGCTCTCTTCGGCTTTCACCAGCAGAGCGGCTTCATCATTGTTGATGATCCCGCCCGTCAGGGCCTGTTTCGCCAGTTCATCCAGGCGGGTGAACGGCAGGTTTTTGCCCAGCTGTTTGCAGATCTTCTGGTGGATGGGATCGGCAGCCATCACGTCCAGCAGCGCTTCTTCCAGCAGACCAACCGGGTTATGCGGCGTGGGAGCCAGATACTGACCGCGGCCGATACGGGAACGGGTTGCGCTCGGTACCTGCAGGATCTTCGCCACTTTGTGATCCAGTTTGTCAGACGGCGCCAGATGATGACGACCGGTCGGGAAGATCACCACGCGAAGGGCACCTGCAACAAAGCGGTTCGGGAAGTTCGCCAGCAGATCGTCAATGGCCTGTTCCGCCTGATACATCGCATCCTGAACACCCCAGTGAACCAGCGGCAGATCGGCTTCCTGACGGCCTTCATCGTCGTAGCGTTTCAGGACCGCAGAGGCGAGGAAGATTTGGCTCAGCACATCACCCAGACGGGCAGAGATACGCTCACGACGCTTCAGGCTACCGCCCAGCACCGCCATAGAAACATCTGACAGCAGAGCGAGGTTAGCACTCAGGCGGTTAAGATGCTGGTAATAACGCTTGGTCGCATCACCGGTTGGCGTGGCGCTGGTAAGACCGCGCGTCAGACCCAGCCAGAAGCTGCGTACTTTATTACTGCCCACGTGACCGATATGTTTGAACAGCAGCTTGTCGAAGGCATCCACGTCGTTATTCTGCGCGGCGGCCATCTCTTCCAGCACATAAGGATGGCAACGGATTGCCCCCTGGCCGAAGATCATCATGCTGCGGGTCAGGATGTTTGCCCCTTCAACGGTGATGGCAATCGGTGCGCCCTGGTAGCCGCGCGCCAGGAAGTTGCCCTCGCCGAGCATAATGCCTTTACCGCCCGCGATATCCATTGCATCAATGATTGACTGCTGTGCGCGGTGGGTACAGTGATACTTCACGATAGCTGACAGCACGGCCGGTTTTTCGCCCAGCATAATGCCGTAGGTAATCAGGGAGGCGGCAGCATCCATCACGTAGGCGTTACCTGCGATACGTGCCAGCGGCTCTTCGATCCCTTCCATCTTGCCGATAGAGATTTTGAACTGACGGCGGATATGGGCGTATGCACCAATCCCCATCGCGACAGATTTCAAACCACCGGTCGAGTTCGACGGCAGGGTAATACCACGGCCAACCGACAGACATTCCACCAGCATGCGCCAGCCCTGACCGGCCATTTTTGGACCACCGATGATGTAATCAATCGGTACAAAGATATCCTTGCCGCGGGTTGGGCCGTTCTGGAACGGTACGTTCAGCGGGAAGTGGCGACGACCAATTTCAACGCCTGGGGTGGAGGTTGGGATCAGCGCGCAGGTAATGCCCAGATCTTCTTCACCGCCCAGCAGTTTTTCCGGATCGGAGAGCTTAAAGGCCAGGCCCAGCACGGTCGCGATAGGGGCGAGCGTAATATAACGTTTGTTCCAGGTCAGGCGCATACCCAGCACCTGTTGGCCCTGCCATTCACCCATGCAGACGACGCCGGTATCCGGGATCGCACCCGCATCGGAGCCCGCTTCCGGGCTGGTCAGCGCGAAGCACGGAATTTCCTGGCCGCGTGCCAGACGCGGCAGGTAGTGATCTTTCTGCTCTTCGGTACCGTAGTGTTGCAGCAGTTCACCCGGGCCTAACGAGTTCGGCACGCCAACGGTGATCGCCAGGATCCCAGAAACGCCTGCCAGTTTTTGCAGGACGCGTGCCTGAGCGTAAGCGGAAAACTCCAGACCGCCGTACTCTTTCTTAATGATCATCGCGAAGAAGCGGTGTTCTTTCAGATAAGCCCACAGTTCTGGCGGCAGGTCCGCCATTTCATGGGTAATCGCGAAGTCATTTGCCATGCGGCACGCTTCTTCCACCGGACCATCAATAAAGGCCTGTTCTTCAGCGGTCAGACGCGGTTGCGGATAGTTGTGCAGCTTTTTCCAGTCCGGGTTGCCCTGGAACAGGTCGCCTTCCCACCAGGTGGTACCGGCATCAATCGCTTCTTTCTCCGTACGCGACATGGGCGGCATCACTTTGCGGAAGCCTTTGAACACCGGCGCGGAGATCATCGATTTACGCATCGGCGTAAAGTTAAACGGCAGAAGAATGATAGCCAGCGGGACTAAAAGCCAGATATTCCACAGGCCAGCGACGCCAAGCGCAGCCGTCCAGGCCAGCAGAATCAGACTGCTCAGGAATAAACTCACCCGGTGATAGAACAGCACACCGAGCAGAACAACGGTTGCGAGAATGCTCAAAATCATCATAAAGAAAAGCTCCCTTGCTTGTAGGAGGTCTGACCACTTGTGATGATATGGTTGTAGTTGATGTTATTTCCTTTAGCAATGTGTTTACAAAATAATTACAACCTGGTTCACATTGTTCAGGTTTAAGCCGGCACGAAAACGCAAAACGCCAGACGATTCGCATGGCTTTAGCTTCTCGCTTTTCCCGCTATCCGGTACACTCCACTGTGTTATTTCATCAATACTGAAGGATTATCCTCATGTACCAGGATCTTATTCGTAACGAACTGAACGAAGCGGCGGAAACGCTGGCTAACTTTCTGAAAGATGATGCCAATATTCACGCTATTCAGCGCGCAGCGGTCCTGCTGGCCGACAGTTTCAAGGCCGGCGGTAAAGTGCTCTCCTGTGGTAACGGTGGTTCCCACTGTGATGCGATGCACTTTGCAGAAGAGCTGACCGGGCGTTATCGTGAAAACCGTCCGGGCTACCCGGCGATTGCGATTTCCGATGTGAGCCACATTTCCTGCGTCAGTAACGATTTTGGTTATGACTATATTTTCTCTCGCTACGTTGAAGCCGTGGGCCGTGAAGGTGACGTGCTGCTGGGTATTTCGACGTCCGGAAACTCGGCTAACGTGATCAAAGCGATTGCCGCAGCGCGTGAAAAAGGGATGAAAGTCATCACCCTGACCGGTAAAGATGGCGGTAAGATGGACGGTACGGCGGATATCGAAATCCGTGTTCCACACTTCGGTTATGCTGACCGTATTCAGGAAATTCACATCAAAGTGATCCACATCCTGATCCAGCTGATCGAAAAAGAGATGGTTAAGTAAGACTTCGCTGGGGGCATGATTGCCCCCGCTGTTGTGGAGGTGATGTATGTGCGAATTGCTCGGGATGAGCGCCAATGTGCCAACCGATATCTGCTTTAGCTTCACCGGGCTCGTTCAGCGCGGCGGGGGCACCGGGCCGCATAAAGACGGCTGGGGCATTACCTTCTACGAAGGCAAAGGATGTCGCACATTCAAAGATCCCCAGCCCAGCTTTAATTCCCCGATTGCCAGACTGGTGCAGGACTATCCCATTAAGTCCCGCTCGGTGATTGCCCACATCCGTCAGGCAAACCGTGGGGAAGTGGCGCTGGAAAATACCCACCCGTTCACCCGCGAGCTGTGGGGCCGTCACTGGACCTACGCGCACAATGGCCAGCTCTCCGGCTACAAGTCGCTGGAGACGGGCAATTTCCGTCCGGTCGGTGAGACCGACAGCGAAAAAGCGTTTTGCTGGCTGCTGCACAAGCTGACGCAGCGTTATCCGCGCACGCCCGGCAACATGACCGCCGTCTTCAAATACATTGCGTCGCTGGCATCAGAACTGCGTGAGAAGGGCGTGTTCAACATGCTGCTGTCTGACGGGCGTTATGTGATGGCGTTCTGTTCGACCAATCTGTTCTGGATCACGCGCCGCGCGCCGTTTGGCGTCGCCAAGCTGCTCGATCAGGATGTGGAAATTGATTTTCAACGAGAGACCACACCGAATGATGTGGTCACAGTGATCGCGACCCAGCCGCTGACGGGCAACGAAACCTGGCAAAAGATTATGCCAGGCGAGTGGGTCTTATTTTGTCTCGGGGACCGAGTAGTTTGATGCCAGCTGCGGCTGGACGACTTCGTGGCTCAGCGGCTTGCTGACCACATAGCGGCCATCGACAACCGAGACAACCGGCGGCTTGTGCGTCTGCTCAAAGTAGTCGTAACCCGGTTTCAGCTGTTTCCAGAAATCCGCGTAGTAGGAATACTTGTGACGCGCCATGTTGGCATCGGTCATGCGGAACGGGTAGATGCTGACCTGAACGTTCGGCTGACCAAAGACCAGTGCGCCGGTGACAAACTGGAAAATCTCATCAATGCCGGTATCGGTCATCGCATAACAGCCGATAGACACGCATGCACCGTGGATCATCAGGTATTTGCCTTCATAACCGTGGGCACGGTCATAGGCGTTCGGGAAGCCAATGTTAATGGCTTTATAGAAGCGGCTGTCAGGTTTTAGCTGGCTACGCTGAACGTTGTAAAACCCTTCCGGACTTTTGAAATCGCCCTGACGCTGTTTTGGCCCCAGACCACCGGAGTAGTTACAAATCTTGTAACTATCAAGCAGCTGATATGTCTCGCCCATTTTTACAAACAGATCGAGTGTGCGTTCTTCCTTGAAGATTTGAATATAAACCGGTGATCCCATTAACTGCTGTTTATATTCTTTGCTGACCGGCGTGGTTGAGCTATTGCTGCTGAGCAGCCCGGCAAACGATACGCACGGAATCAGGAGCATCGCAATGAACAATGCGATTTTACGCATACTACTAGTTCCTTGATAAAACTAAGACCAAATTGCCAGGACGGCAAAAGAGACCCGAAATCAGATTATTCTGTTAGGTGCGCTCACATTAGCACCGCCATAGATTTTCGCAAGAGCCGGGCGGTGAGTTTACAAATTAGTTTTACTTTATAAACCATCAAAATCGCGTTGGCTCCAGGAACTTTGCGTAATACCTCGCACTTTAGCGCCTGCAACCGAGGTTTTGGTGCCCGAAAAACAGTGAAAATGGTACACTTCGCCCCCTCTGGATTGAAGTTCATGGAAGCTTGCTAACCACATGTTTAAAATCAGAAAAGGACTTGATCTGCCGATTGCAGGCGTGCCCGAGCCGCACGTTTCGCCTGGTGCAAGTGTCCGCCATGTCGCCATTTTGGGCGATGACTACCTGGGAATGCGTCCCTCAATGCTGGTGCAGGAAGGCGATCGCGTCATTAAAGGACAGGCGCTCTTCGAGGACAAAAAAAATCCTGGCGTTATGTTTACGGCCCCCGCGAGCGGTACCGTGGTGGCAATCAATCGCGGTGAACGTCGCGTCCTGCAGTCGGTGGTTATCCGTATTGAAGGCGACGAACAACGTGAGTTTTCCCGTTTCGACGCAGCAGACCTCGCCGCCCTGAGCCGGGAAGCCGTTCAGGCACAACTGCTGGCGTCCGGCTTGTGGGCGGCGTTTCGCACGCGACCTTTCAGCAAATCGCCTGTTCCGGACACGCTTCCGGCCGCTATTTTCGTCACCGCCATTGATACTAACCCGCTCAGCGCGGACCCGGAGCCCATTATTCTGGCGCAGCGTAACGCGTTTGATGCCGGGCTAACCGTGTTAACCCGTCTGACCTCGGGGAAGGTCCACGTCTGTCAGGCGGGCGGCGGCAAACTCGGGGGCCATCCGCAGGGGCAAGTTACGTTTAATACGTTTGCAGGTCCGCACCCGGCGGGGTTAGTCGGAACGCATATCCACTTCCTGGAGCCGGTGAGCCTGACGAAACAGGTCTGGCATCTGAATTATCAGGACGTGATTGCCATAGGTAAGCTATTTACTACCGGTGAACTGTGCTCTGAACGGGTGATCGCCCTCGGCGGGCCACGGGCAGCAAATCCACGCCTGGTGAAAACGCTGCTGGGTGCGGACATTAATGAACTGCTTGCCGGTGAAACGAAAGAGGGTGAAAACCGCCTGATTTCCGGCTCGGTGCTCAGTGGCCGTCATGCGGCTGGCGCGCAGGCGTATCTTGGGCGCTTCCACCTGCAGGTCAGTGTGGTTCTGGAAGGTCGCGAGAAAGAGCTGTTCGGCTGGGTTCTGCCGGGCGCTGAGAAGTATTCCGTGACCCGCACCACCCTTGGGCACTTCCTGCGTCGCAAACTCTTTAATTTCTCGACCAGCACCCACGGCGGAGAGCGCGCCATGGTTCCGATTGGCAACTACGAGCGCGTTATGCCGCTGGATATTCTGCCAACTCTGCTGCTGCGCGATCTGCTGGCCGGCGACACCGACAGTGCCCAGGCGCTGGGGTGCCTCGAGCTTGACGAAGAAGATCTGGCGCTCTGTACCTATGTCTGTCCGGGAAAATACGAATATGGACCGGTATTGCGCGAGGTGTTAACCCGCATTGAGCAGGAAGGATAACTGATGGGCTTAAAACACCTCTTTGAAAAAATAGAGCCGCACTTTACGCACGGGAAGCTCAGGAAGTACTACCCGCTGTATGAAGCAACGGCGACCATTTTCTACACGCCGGGGCTGGTCACAAAAGGGGCGGCACACGTCCGCGATGCTATCGACCTCAAACGAATGATGATTCTGGTCTGGTTTGCGGTCTTCCCGGCCATGTTCTGGGGTATGTACAACGTTGGCCTGCAGACCATTCCGGCGCTGCATCATTTATATGATGCCCCACAGCTGGCTCAGGTTATCCAGTCGGACTGGCACTACCGCCTGGCCCAGACGTTGGGCGTCAGCTTTGCAGCCGATGCCGGCTGGATAAGCATGATGACGCTGGGAGCCGTATTCTTCCTGCCAATCTACATCACGGTGTTTATCGTGGGGGGCTTCTGGGAAGTGCTGTTCGCCATCATTCGCAAACATGAGATCAACGAAGGCTTCTTCGTGACGTCGATTCTGTTTGCCCTGATTGTTCCACCAACGCTGCCGCTCTGGCAGGCGGCACTGGGGATCAGTTTTGGCGTGGTGATTGCCAAGGAGATCTTCGGTGGCACCGGGCGCAACTTCCTCAATCCGGCGCTGGCCGGGCGAGCTTTCCTGTTCTTTGCGTATCCGGCGCAAATCTCTGGCGACCTGGTGTGGACGGCCGCGGATGGGTTCTCGGGTGCGACGCCGCTTTCGCAGTGGGCCGCGCACGGGGGCGAAACGCTGGTTAACAACGCCACGGGTCAACCCGTGACCTGGCTGGATGCCTTTATTGGCAACATTCCCGGCTCTGTTGGGGAAGTCTCCACGCTGATGATTTTACTCGGTGGCGCCATCATTCTCTTCGGACGCGTCGCGTCGTGGCGCATTGTCGCAGGGGTAATGATTGGCATGGTGTTAACAGCCACGATGTTTAATTTCATCGGTTCCGCCACCAACCCGATGTTCTCCATGCCCTGGTACTGGCATCTGGTGCTGGGTGGGTTCGCTTTCGGCATGATGTTCATGGCCACCGATCCTGTCTCTGCGTCCTTTACCGACAAAGGTAAATGGAGCTATGGCGTGCTCATTGGTGCGATGTGTGTCCTGATTCGTGTGGTCAACCCGGCTTATCCGGAAGGGATGATGTTGGCCATTCTGTTTGCCAATCTGTTTGCGCCGCTCTTCGACTATCTGGTTGTGCGCGCCAACATTAAGCGGAGGAAAGCGCGTGGCTGAAAGCAAGAATAACGACAGCATCGGCAAAACGCTGCTGGTGGTGCTGGTCCTTTGCCTGGTCTGTTCCATTGTCGTGGCTGGCTCTGCCGTGGGATTAAAACCACGGCAACAGGAGCAGCGTGCGCTGGATAAACAACGCAACATCCTGGCTGTGGCCGGGTTAATGCAGGAAGGGATGAGTACAGACGACGTGGCTGAACTCTTCGCGGAGCGCATTTCGGCGCGTCTGGTGGATTTAAAAACCGGCCAGTTGCTGGATAAAGACCCGACGAAATTTAACCAGGCACTGGCACTGAAAGACCCTGAGATGAGCCTGACGCTGGAGGCATCGCAAGATCCCGCTGGCATCAAGCGTCGCAGTAACCTCGCCGAAATTTACCTTGTGCGCGATGAGCAGAAGCGGGTGCAGGAGGTCGTGCTGCCGATATACGGCAACGGGCTATGGTCGATGATGTACGCCTTTGTGGCACTCGATACGGATGGCCGCACGGTGAAAGGGATTACCTATTATGACCAGGGCGAAACGCCGGGGCTCGGCGGTGAGGTTGAAAACCCTAACTGGCGCGCGCAGTTTGTCGGCAAGAAAGTGCTCGACGATAACGGACTGCCTGCCCTGAAGGTGATGAAAGGGGCTGCGCGTCCGGGTGACGAATATGCCGTAGATGGGCTTTCCGGGGCAACGCTCACGTCAAAAGGGGTGCAGCACAGTTTTGATTTCTGGATGGGCGAGCTGGGCTTTGGTCCTTTCCTGAAAAACGTACGTGAAGGAGCGCTGAACAATGGCTGATACGGGTGAACTGAAAGAAGTCAAAAAGGTGCTCATCGGCCCGCTGCTGGCGAATAACCCTATTACCTTACAGGTGCTGGGAGTCTGTTCGGCGCTGGCGGTCACGACAAAACTGGAAACCGCGCTGGTCATGACCGTCGCGGTCACGCTGGTGACGGCATTTTCCAGCATGTTTATCTCCATGATCCGCCACCACATCCCGAATAGCGTGAGGATCATTGTGCAGATGGCGATCATCGCGTCGCTGGTGATTGTGGTCGATCAGCTACTGCGCGCTTTCGCGTATGAAACGTCAAAACAGCTCTCGGTGTTTGTCGGCCTGATTATCACCAACTGCATCGTGATGGGGCGTGCCGAAGCTTATGCGATGAAAATGCCTCCGCTGGCGAGCTTTATGGACGGGATCGGTAACGGTCTCGGTTACGGCGTTATCCTGCTGACCGTTGGGTTCCTGCGCGAGCTGATTGGCAGCGGTAAGCTGTTTGGCGTCACGGTGCTGGACACGGTACAAAACGGCGGCTGGTATCTGCCAAACGGACTCTTCCTGCTGGCCCCAAGCGCATTTTTCATTATCGGTTTGCTGATCTGGCTGATTCGTACCCTGAAGCCAGAACAGCAGGAAAAGGAGTAACCGACGATGGCTCATTACCTGAGTTTATTTGTGCGCGCGGTGTTTGTTGAAAACATGGCACTCGCGTTTTTCCTGGGCATGTGTACGTTTCTTGCCGTTTCCAAAAAGATATCGACGGCGTTTGGTCTGGGTGTTGCGGTCACGGTGGTGCTCGGCTTATCTGTACCGATTAACAACCTGGTGTACAACTTTGTGCTGCGCGACGGTGCGCTGGTAGACGGTGTCGATCTCAGCTTCCTGAACTTCATCACCTTTATCGGTGTGATTGCGGCGCTGGTACAAATCCTGGAGATGATCCTCGACAGGTATTTCCCGTCGCTATACAACGCACTGGGGATTTTTCTGCCGTTGATCGCGGTGAACTGCGCCATCTTTGGTGGCGTCTCGTTTATGGTTCAGCGTGATTACAACTTCAGTGAATCCGTTGTGTATGGTTTCGGCTCCGGCATCGGCTGGATGCTGGCTATCGTTACCATGGCGGGGATCCGCGAAAAAATGAAATATGCCAATGTGCCTGCGGGTTTACGTGGCTTAGGGATCACCTTTATCACCACCGGGCTGATGGCGCTGGGCTTTATGTCCTTCTCCGGTGTGCAGCTATAAGGGCTAACAGATGGAAATTATTCTTGGCGTGGTGATGTTCACGCTGATTGTACTGGTGTTGTCAGGGCTGATTCTGGCGGCACGCGCGAAGCTGGTGAATTCCGGCGACGTGGTGATTGATATCAACGGTGAGCCGCAAAACCAGATCCGCACGCCGGCGGGGGATAAACTGCTCAATACGCTCTCCGGCAACGGGATCTTTGTCTCCTCAGCCTGCGGTGGCGGTGGCTCCTGCGGTCAGTGCCGCGTCACGGTGAAAGAGGGCGGCGGGGATATTCTGCCCACTGAGCTTGCGCATATCACGAAGCGTGAGGCAAAAGAGGGCTGCCGTCTGGCCTGCCAGGTCGCGGTGCGCCAGGACATGAAAATTGAGCTGCCGGAAGAGATTTTCGGGGTCAAAAAATGGGAGTGTGAAGTTATCTCTAACGATAACAAAGCGACTTTCATTAAAGAGCTGAAGCTGCGCGTGCCGGAAGGGGAAGATGTTCCGTTCCGGGCAGGGGGATACATCCAGATTGAGTGCCCGGATCACACCGTGGCGTATGCGGACTTCGACGTTCCGGATGAGTACCGTGCCGACTGGGACAAATTCAATCTTTTCCGTTTTGTGTCTGACGTTAAAGAACCGACGCTTCGCGCCTACTCAATGGCCAACTACCCGGACGAGAAGGGCATCATTATGCTCAACGTGCGTATCGCCACGCCGCCGCCGAATGTGCCTGATGCACCCCCGGGCGTCATGTCGTCGTATATCTGGTCCCTGAAACCGGGAGATAAGGTGACCATCTCCGGTCCGTTTGGCGAGTTCTTTGCTAAAGAGACCGAGGCTGAAATGGTCTTTATCGGTGGTGGCGCGGGCATGGCACCGATGCGTTCGCACATTTTTGACCAGCTCAAGCGCCTCGGAAGCAAGCGCAAAATCAGCTTCTGGTACGGGGCACGCTCGCTGCGAGAGATGTTTTATGATGATGAGTTTGAGCAACTGGCGCGTGAAAACCCAAACTTCACCTTCCATGTGGCCCTCTCCGATCCGCAACCGGAAGATAACTGGACCGGCCACACGGGGTTCATCCACAACGTGCTTTATGAAAACTACCTCAAGCAGCATCCTGCGCCAGAGGATTGCGAATTTTACATGTGTGGGCCGCCAGTGATGAACGCTGCAGTCATTAAGATGCTAAAAGATCTGGGTGTGGAAGATGAGAACATCCTGCTGGATGACTTCGGGGGGTGATGATGCTGACGTTTCTGGCAACTTTTGCGGTTTTTTTGCTTGTTGTACTCGGCATGTCTCTGGGCTGGATCATAAAGCGTAAAAGCATTCAGGGCAGCTGTGGTGGTATCTCCGCGCTCGGGATGGAAAAAGTGTGCGACTGCCCCGAACCCTGCGACGCCCGTAAAAAACGCATGGCGCGCGAGGCCCGGCGGATCCTGTAGTGAGTCCGGTGTTTTCCCTCTTCCTGGAGGAGAGGGGAAACACACTTCTCAATCCTCATTTCTTTACTGTATACTTATCCAGTGATGAGTGAGGGCTTACTATGCGCAAAATAATCCATGTTGATATGGACTGCTTTTTTGCCGCAGTGGAGATGCGTGACAATCCGGCGCTGCGGGATATACCTATTGCGATTGGCGGTAGCCGTGTCCAGCGCGGTGTGATCAGCACCGCCAACTACCCTGCGCGCAAATTTGGCGTGCGCAGCGCTATGCCAACTGCCATGGCGCTAAAGCTGTGCCCTCATCTCACACTGCTGCCCGGCCGATTTGAAGCCTACAAAGAAGCCTCCCTGCATATCCGCGAGATCTTCTCTCGCTATACCTCGCTGATTGAACCTCTGTCACTGGACGAAGCCTACCTGGATGTCACTGACAGCCTGCACTGCCACGGCTCCGCAACGTTAATGGCGCAGGAGATCCGCCGGACTATCTTCAACGAGCTAAATCTGACCGCTTCCGCGGGCGTCGCACCGGTGAAATTTCTCGCCAAAATAGCGTCTGATTTGAATAAACCCGATGGTCAGTACGTCATCACTCCGGAAGAGGTTCCGGCGTTTTTAAAAACGCTGCCGCTCGGCAAAATCCCCGGCGTGGGGAAAGTGTCTGCTGCAAAGCTGGAAAGTATGGGATTACGGACCTGTGAAGATGTACAGCGAAGCGATCTGGCCATGCTGCTTAAGCGTTTCGGTAAGTTTGGTCGCGTGCTGTGGGAGCGCAGTCAGGGAATTGATGAGCGCAGCGTGAGCAGTGAGCGGCTGCGTAAATCGGTCGGGGTTGAACGCACGCTGATGGAAGACATCCATGACTGGTCCGAGTGTGAAGTCATTATCACTGACCAACTTTATCCCGAACTGGAGCGGCGGTTAGCGAAAGTAAAACCCGATCTGCTGATTGCCCGTCAGGGCGTTAAGCTGAAGTTCAATGATTTCCAGCAGACGACGCAGGAGCATGTCTGGCCGCGACTGAATAAAGACGATCTTATCGCCACCGCGAGAAAAGCCTGGGAAGAGCGGCGGGCAGGGCGGGGAGTGAGGCTGGTGGGGTTACACGTGACGCTGCTGGACCCGCAACTGGAGCGGCAGCTGGTATTGGGGTTATAGCAGGCGGATTTGTCAGCCCGGCAGGCAACGCGCTACCGGGCATCATACGGCGAATTACTTAGAAGGGATCGCTTTCAGCAGTTCAGTCAGCAGAGTCCAGTAATGACCCACGCTTTCAATATGAACCTGCTCATCCGGCGAGTGCGGACCGGTAATGGTTGGCCCGATAGACACCATGTCCATGTTCGGATACGGTTTCTTGAACAGACCACACTCCAGACCGGCGTGGATCACCTGAATGTTCGGGGTACTGTTGAACAGACGCTGGTAAGTTTCTCGCACCAGCGCCATCACCGGCGAACTGGCATCCGGCTGCCAGCCTGGGTAGCTACCTTTTGCGGAGGTGTGCGCACCCGCCAGTTTACCCAGAGACTCCAGCATGCTCACCACATACTCTTTACCGCTGTCGATAAGCGAGCGGATCAGGCAGATGATCTCCGCGCTGTCATCGCTCATGGTGACCACGCCCACGTTCAGGGAGGTTTCAACCACGCCTTTCGCGACGTCTGAATTACGAATCACGCCGTTTGGCGTCGCGTTCAGCAGCTGAACAAAGGCGTCACGAGACGGGGAGGTCAGCGCCGCTTTGTCGGTAGTCACGGACTCGAGCACCACGGTCAGGTTCTTCTCTTTCGCTGACAGTTCGTTTTTCAGGATATCCAGATACACGCTGGAAAGCTTTTTCAGCTCGTCAGCTTTTGCAGCGGGTACTGCCACGGTCGTGAAGGCTTCACGCGGAATGGCATTGCGCAGTGTGCCGCCGTTGAAATCCACCAGACGCAGATCCAGCTCAGCCGCGTGGCCAGCCAGGAAGCGTGCCAGCAGTTTGTTGGCGTTGCCCAGACCCAGGTGAATATCACCACCGGAGTGACCGCCTTTCAGCCCTTTCAGCGTCAGCTTGAAGGTCTGGAAACCAGCAGGGATCGCTTCGCGGGACAGTGGCAGGGTCGTGATGAAATCAATCCCGCCGGCGCAGCCCATGTAGATCTCACCCTCTTCTTCAGAGTCGGTGTTAATCAGAATGTCCGCCTGCAGCCAGTTCGCCTGCAGACCGAACGCGCCGTCCATGCCTGCTTCTTCCGTCATGGTCAGCAGCACTTCCAGCGGACCGTGCTCAACGCTGTCGTCCGCCAGGACCGCCAGAGCAGACGCCATACCAATGCCGTTATCTGCACCAAGGGTCGTGCCGCGCGCTTTCACCCAGTCGCCATCGATGTAAGGCTGGATAGGGTCTTTGGTGAAGTCGTGAACGGTGTCGTTGTTTTTCTGTGGAACCATGTCCAGGTGCGCCTGCAGCACAACCGGTTTACGGTTTTCCATGCCTGCGGTCGCCGGTTTGCGGATCAGAATGTTGCCAACCTGGTCGCGTTCAGCATGCAGACCTTTTTCCTTCGCCCAGCCCATAATATGTTCGGCAAGCTGTTCTTCATGGTAGGAAGGGTGGGGAATGGAACAGATTTTGGCAAAAATATCCCACAGTGGCTGTGGAGATAATTGAGACAGTTCAGACACGATAAGTCTCCTTGTCGATGCCCTGCAAAGCGAGTTGCAGGTCACAGGGTTAGCAGGTTAATAGTTACCACAAGACAGGCTTGCGAGATGCAACTGAGAATACCACTTTCTCCGGTGGCTGGTAGCATAAAGCATGTAAAAACTCAGGCTCCGGGCGCTAAACACTGGTTTTTAGTGCGTCAGATCTCTATAATCTCGCGCAACCTATTTCCCCCTCGAACACTTTTTAAGCCGTATACAAACAGGCTGGGACACTTCACATGAGCGAAAAATACGTCGTCACCTGGGACATGTTGCAGATTCACGCACGCAAACTGGCTGCGCGTCTGATGCCTTCCGAACAGTGGAAAGGCATTATTGCCGTCAGCCGTGGCGGTCTGGTACCGGGGGCGTTGCTGGCACGTGAGCTGGGTATTCGTCATGTCGATACCGTATGCATCTCCAGCTATGACCATGACAACCAGCGTGAGCTGACCGTGCTGAAACGTGCGGAAGGCGACGGTGAAGGCTTCATCGTTATCGACGACCTGGTTGATACCGGCGGTACCGCGGTGGCTATCCGCGAAATGTATCCAAAAGCTCACTTCGTCACCATCTTCGCGAAGCCAGCAGGCCGTCCGCTGGTTGACGATTACGTGATTGATATCCCTCAGGATACCTGGATTGAACAGCCATGGGATATGGGCGTGGTATTTGTACCGCCAATCTCTGGTCGTTAATTCTCTTACGCACTTATTTAACGCCCGGTGATACCGGGCGTTGTTTTTTTTAGTCTGGCGCGCGTTACAATGGTCTCTATATGACGTATTCATGGAGGCAACGTAATGACGCAGGCGAATCTCACCGAGACTCTCTTCAAACCCCGTTTCAAACATCCTGAAACGTCGACGCTGGTGCGCCGGTTTAATCCGGGGACCATGCCTGCCGTCCAGTCTGCATTAGACGGTAAAAACGTGCCCCACTGGTACCGCATGATTAACCGTCTGATGTGGATCTGGCGCGGTATTGATCCCCGTGAAATCCTTGATGTGCAGGCGCGTATCGTGATGAGCGAAGCCGAGCGCACCGACAGTGAACTCTACGATACGGTCGTGGGTTATCGCGGGGGAAACTGGATCTACGAATGGTCTAAACAGGCGATGCTCTGGCAGCAAAAAGCCAGCCAGGAAGAGGATGCCACGCTCAGCGGCAAACACTGGCTGCATGCGGCCAACCTCTATGCTATTGCCGCATACCCGCATTTGAAAGGTGATGAGCTGGCCGAGCAGGCTCAGGCGCTGGCGAATCGCGCCTACGAAGAGGCCGCTCAGCGCTTGCCGGGCCGGATGCGCGAGCTGGAGTTTACCATCCCGGGTGGCGCGCCCATCACCGGGTTCCTGCATATGCCAGAAGGCGAAGGCCCGTTCCCGACCGTTCTGATGTGCGGTGGGCTGGATTCACTGCAAATCGACTATTACAGCCTGTATGAGCGTTACTTCGCACCAAAAGGGATCGCGATGCTGACGCTGGATATGCCCTCAATTGGCTTTTCATCCAAATGGAAACTGACTCAGGACTCGAGTCTTCTGCACCAGCATGCATTAAAAGCGCTGGAAAACATTCCATGGGTTGACCACACGCGTGTTGCTGCATTTGGCTTCCGCTTTGGTGCCAACGTCGCCGTGCGTCTGGCTTACCTTGAAGCTTCACGCCTGAAGGCCGTCGCCTGTCTCGGTCCGGTGGTGCACGCTCTGCTCAGCGATCCGACCCGGCAGGGCCGCGTGCCGGAAATGTACCTTGATGTGTTGGCCAGCCGCCTTGGCATGCATGATGCATCAGACGAAGCGCTGCGCGTTGAACTCAATCGTTACTCGCTAAAAACGCAGGGGTTGCTGGGACGGCGTTGCCCTACGCCGATGATGTCAGGTTACTGGAAAAACGATCCCTTCAGTCCTGAAGAGGAGTCACGCTTAATCACTTCGTCATCTGCGGATGGCAAATTGCTTGAGGTACCGTTCAGCCCGGTGTACCAGAATTTTGACAAAGCATTGAGAGAGATCACACGCTGGATCGCGCAGAGATTGTGTTAATAGATTGCTAAATTTTGCTGGTTTGGTAAAACAGTGGCTTCACAAAAGGAGATCGCAATGACGTTACCGAGTGGACACCCGAAAAGTAGACTGATCAAGAAGTTTATGGCTCTCGGCCCGTATATTCGAGAAGAGCAGTGTGAAGAAAATCGCTTTTTTTTCGACTGCCTGGCTGTATGCGTCAACGTGAAGCCTGCACCCGAAAAACGTGAATTCTGGGGCTGGTGGATGAAAATGGAAGCGGAAGAAAAACGTTTTACGTATAGCTACCAGTTCGGCCTGTTTAATAAAGACGGCTACTGGCAAACAGCCCCCATCAAAGACCAGGAAGTGATCGACCGCCTGGAGCATACTTTGAAAGAGTACCTCGAAAAGGCAAGAGCACTGCTGGCCACCCTGGATCTGAAGCTTGAACCCGCGGATAACTTTTCCAGCGAAGCGGTTAAGCTGACGGCGTAATCGCGATATTTCTCTCTCTCTTCGCGAGGGATGGGGTGAGGGCAGTAAACCCGACCCCCTCCAGGCAAAAAAATCCCGGCATCTGCGCCGGGATTTTTTATTTCAACAATATCAGAACTGGTAGGTCATACCCAGAGCAACGATGTCATCGCTGCTCACGCCCAGTTTATTGTCGTCATCAATCTGGTTGATTTTATAATCAACAAACGCGGACATATTCTTGTTGAAATAATAGGTCGCGCCCACGTCGATGTATTTCACCAGATCTTCGTCACCCACACCTTCGATATCCTTGCCTTTAGACTGGACATAACCCAGGGACGGACGCAGACCGAAATCGAACTGGTATTGTGCAACAACTTCAAAGTTCTGAGCCTTATTCGCAAAACCACCCGAAATTGGGGTCATATTACGGGTTTCAGAGTACATCGCTGCCAGATAAATATCGTTAGCGTCATATTTCAGACCGGTTGCCCATGCTTCCGCTTTTTTACCTTCGCCGCGCGTCAGCAGGTTTTGTGCGTTAGTACGGTCAGAGTTGGTGTAGGCACCGCTGACGGCGAAGTCGCTGCCACCGAAGTCATAGGTCAGAGAGGTACCGAAACCGTCACCGTTCTGTTTTTTGACGTCGCGGTTTTCGTTTTTGCCCTGATACTGCAGGGTCATATCCAGGCCATCAACCGCACCGAAGAAGTCGGTGTTACGGTAGGTGGCAAGACCGCTCGCACGTTTGGTCATGAAGTTATCAGTCTGGGCTGAAGAGTCACCGCCGAACTCAGGGAACATATCGGTCCAGGCTTCAACGTCGTACAGTGCGCCCAGGTTACGACCGTAATCCAGAGAGCCAATGTCTTTCAGTTTCAGACCAGCAAACGCCAGACGCGTTTTCTGTGTAGAGTCGCTTTCTGCTTTGTTACCGGCAAATTCAGCTTCCCAACGGCCATAGCCCGTCAGCTGATCGTTAATCTGTGTTTCGCCTTTAAAACCGAAACGGACGTAAGTCTGGTCACCATCTTTAGTGTCATCATCGCTGATGTAGTGCATTGCTTTAACTTTGCCGTATACGTCCAGTTTATTACCGTTTTTATTATAAACTTCGGCTGCGTGTACAGATGTGGAAGCCACAACGCCCATTACCACTAATGCCAGTGTGCTCTTTTTCATTTTCGATCCTGTCTTATAAACGCGCTAAAAAAATTCGCTGGACGATAAGCTCATGCTTAAGTCCCGTGAAAAAACAGAAAGGGTTTTAACGTTACGCAATGAAACTTTTATGACAAATTAAGAATAATTTTAAAAAACTGTGATTTATTATTTCGGTAATAAAACTGTCAAATTTTGCCGCTACGCTTCCTGATCCCGCGCAACAAAGTGTTTCGCGATGTGCTAAGGCAGTTGGCAACGGGGCTGACACCTGTTAAAACGTTCGTTTGACATCATTTTCCCTTATCGTTGAACGGCAGAGAATCATGAGTGACAGCCAGACGCTGGTGGTAAAACTCGGTACCAGTGTTTTAACAGGCGGATCGCGCCGCCTTAATCGCGCCCACATTGTTGAGCTTGTACGTCAGTGCGCTCAGTTGCATGCCGCAGGGCATCGTATTGTAATTGTGACCTCCGGGGCGATTGCCGCCGGGCGTGAACACCTGGGTTACCCCGAACTCCCCGCGACGATCGCCTCGAAACAGCTGCTGGCCGCCGTGGGACAAAGCCGACTCATTCAACTCTGGGAACAGCTGTTTTCTATCTATGGCATCCACGTCGGGCAGATGCTGCTGACGCGTGCGGATATGGAAGACCGGGAGCGTTTCCTGAACGCGCGCGATACGCTGCGCGCGCTGCTGGATAACAACATCGTTCCCGTCATTAACGAAAACGATGCCGTTGCCACCGCTGAAATCAAAGTGGGTGATAACGATAACCTCTCGGCGCTGGCCGCAATTCTGGCAGGCGCTGATAAATTACTGCTCCTGACCGACCAGCAGGGGCTCTTCACCGCCGACCCGCGTTCAAATCCGGATGCTGAACTGATTACCGATGTACACGGTATCGACGATGCGCTACGCGCCATCGCAGGTGACAGCGTTTCAGGCCTCGGGACCGGCGGGATGGGGACCAAGCTGCAGGCTGCCGACGTGGCATGCCGTGCCGGTATCGACACCATCATTGCCGCGGGCAGCCGTCCTGGCGTGATTGGCGACGTGATGGAAGGCATCTCCGTGGGAACCCGCTTCCACGCGCAAGCCTCCCCGCTGGAGAACCGCAAACGCTGGATCTTTGGCGCACCGCCGGCAGGCGAACTCACCGTTGATGAAGGGGCGACCGCCGCAATTCTGGAAAGAGGGAGCTCATTACTTCCTAAAGGAATTAAAAGCGTGACAGGCAACTTCTCACGTGGTGAAGTGATCCGTATCCGTAATCTCGAAGGTCGTGACATCGCCCACGGCGTAAGCCGCTACAACAGCGATGCCCTGCGCCGTATTGCGGGTCACCATTCACAGCAGATCGACGCCATTCTGGGTTATGAATATGGCCCGGTTGCCGTGCATCGTGATGACATGATTATTCGTTAAGGAGCCAGAAAATGCTGGAACAAATGGGCGCAGCCGCGAAGGCCGCCTCTTACAAACTGGCGCTCCTTTCCAGCCGCGAGAAAAACCGCGTACTGGAAAAAATCGCTGATTATCTGGAATCGCAGTCGCAGGAGATTCTGCTCGCCAACGAGCAGGATCTGCTGGAAGCGCGTCGCAATGGCCTGAGCGAAGCAATGCTCGACCGCCTGGCGCTGACCCCGGCACGTCTGAAAGGCATCGCTGACGATGTCCGCCAGGTCTGCAATCTTGCCGATCCGGTAGGTCAGGTCATTGATGGTGGGCTGCTCGACAGCGGGCTGCGCCTTGAGCGTCGTCGCGTGCCGCTGGGCGTGATTGGCGTGATCTATGAAGCGCGTCCCAACGTTACGGTTGATGTCGCTTCCCTGTGCCTGAAGACCGGTAACGCCGCCATTCTGCGTGGCGGGAAAGAGACCTGGCGTACCAACGCCGCGACCGTAAACGTTATCCAGCAGGCGCTGGAGGAGTGCGGCCTGCCGGCAGGTGCCGTACAGGCAATCGAGAGCCCGGACCGTGCGCTGGTGAACGAGATGCTGCGCATGGACAAATACATCGACATGCTGATCCCACGCGGTGGCGCGGGCCTGCACAAGTTGTGCCGTGAGCAGTCGACCATCCCTGTGATCACGGGCGGTATCGGCGTGTGCCATATCGTGGTCGATGACAGTGCCGAGATTGAACCGGCGCTGAAGATTATCGTCAATGCCAAAACCCAGCGTCCAAGCACCTGTAATACGGTTGAAACGCTGCTGGTGCATCAGGGCATCGCCAATACCTTCCTGCCTGCGCTGAGCAAACAGATGGCCGAAAGCGGCGTGACGCTGCACGCGGATGCCAACGCGCTGGCACTGCTGAAAGACGGCCCGGCGACGGTGGTACCGGTGAAAGCGGAACAGTACGACGACGAGTTTTTGTCTCTGGATCTGAACGTGAAGGTGGTTGCGAGTCTTGACGATGCCATTGCTCACATCCGTGAACATGGTACCCAGCACTCGGATGCGATTCTGACGCGTACCCTGCGCAATGCCGATCGCTTTGTGAATGAGGTGGACTCCTCCGCCGTATACGTGAATGCCTCAACCCGCTTCACCGACGGTGGCCAGTTCGGCCTGGGCGCAGAAGTTGCTGTCAGCACGCAAAAACTGCATGCAAGAGGCCCGATGGGCCTGGAAGCACTGACCACCTACAAGTGGATCGGCTTCGGTGATGATACGATTCGTGCGTAAATAATCACGGGTGATGCAAAAATAGCCGTTTGATTCAAAAGGGCATTGACGCATCACCCGGTTAGATCTAACCTTTTGCCCCGTGGTTACGCTCGTAACCGGCCTTTCAGGGCCGATATAGCTCAGTTGGTAGAGCAGCGCATTCGTAATGCGAAGGTCGTAGGTTCGACTCCTATTATCGGCACCATTC
>NZ_CP080000.1:48254-56773 GCF_019378755.1 Enterobacter sp. BIDMC 29
TCGAATCGCCAGGTACTATGTCATTCATCACCTTGCCTGAATATAAGTAAAATAAAAGGCATACAAGAATCCAAATGTGCCTCAATATCTGCTTTCTCAATGGGATGAGTTAAACCAATCGCCGCCTGCCGAAGAGGTTCGGCGACACACATGGCGAGTATGATTTTGGCACTGGTATCTGCAGGTAACATCGGCAACCAGCCCTGTTTTTGCTGTCGTGTAATCCACTCAGTGAGTAATTGTTGGCCGCGCGCTATGCCATTTTCAGTGTATTTCTTGAGAAGATCATCTTTGCCAGGAAATTCAGTATTGAGAAGGCGAAACATTTTCACGGCGGTTACTGATAGCGCCTGACCACAAATCGCAGCCAGTAATTTTCTTAGCGCCGGTAAAACGTCATTCTTATCTGTCGGATCGCTCTGCAGGAGTGGGGCGTAGTTATCCGTCCAGTTTCTAACCGAAAGGCCAAGCAATTCCTCTCTGTTTTTCGCAAAGCGATAGACGGTCTTTTTGGCAACGCCTGCATGCGATGCAACCGCCTCAATTGTTGTGGCGTCATAGCCTTTGTCAAAGAGCAAGGCCATCGCGCTACCAATGATTTGTTTCTTCACCTCTTCCTCAGGGACTGAGGGGCGTCCGCGTGGTTTGGTTGGTTGGGTCACCCTTGAGATTCCTTTTCGCTTGTCATACGACCATTCTATCGGTAATGTTTAGGAAACGCACTTCGTTTCCTAAATGGTGCGAACTTCCGAATGCTAATGGAGAAAAAAATGCGACAACACGATATTGCCAGGCCCTGGCTGGATTATTCGGCATTGCTTGATCCTTCTCCCATGCCGCTGGAGACCGGTATTAAACGTCTGGATGACGGGAGTCTGCTGGTCTCCGTACGCACTGATTTACATGGCTGCAAAGGACGTATGATTAACTGGTGGTTTACCTTTTTTGAAACGACGCAGCATATAAAATGGTGGCATCCCGTTGATCATGTTGAGCATCGTGGATGGGACGCCAACTGGAAGCGTGGGGAAAGTTTTTACGGCGCAAGCATCCATGCAGTTGAATCATTAGCTGAAATCCCTCCCATTCCCGCGCGTCTTAAATTCCATCACCCTGCATCGGTATTTGGCGAAATGGCTGTCGACAAGGCAATGGCGGATGGGAGTGTCTCGGCAATCATTGCCGCAAGGATAGGCTTCGGTGAAAAAACTGAACTGGGTAGCCAGGGCGACCCGCTGGACGGACAAATGCTACATGTTGTCCGGGATACGCCTTTTGGTTGTGTGCTGCGTAGCCGGTTTATTCTGGGTATGAGTAATGACGACCACGCTGAACCTGCCGATGACGTTGGATTAGCGCTTATGCGACACTGTTATACAGAGTTCACGTTCTTGTCTCGTTTCCTGCCTTCTCTGTATTACGGCGAGAAAGCGAATGATGAGAAAATTGCGCTTCCCTGGTAACTCGCAGGTTTAACTGCTCAAATAAACGTGTCGACGAGGGTAATCATGCCCACCGTGTATTACCGGGCCAGACCAACGTTATCGCCTGCGTGATGCACACTGGCTAAGCAGTGATGCCTGGTTTAACCAACGCGTAGCCAAACCGGCATCACTTCATATCTGAAATGAATTCAGCGTAACAAAATCAATCGACTGATTTTACTGTGATTCCAGTTATGCTGAAATCGTTACCATCGCCGCTGGCTTTATGGCTGAAAATTTCCAGCACATTATCGCCCTGTGTCGCCGTAAACTCTCCTGACAGCGTGACCCACTCGCCTTTCACGGCAAGTGCTGTAACCGAGGTAATATCCTGGCCTGCCACCCGCAGTGACAGTTCGGGTATCACCTTGTAGTCATTGTCCCTGCGAGCCTGAAGGCTGAAGCGATAGCGTTTCCCCGGCTGGAGTTCCGAATAATGTTTATAAAGCAGCACACCATTGTGTGTCCGGCCTTTAACATTGGTGGTCGGAAAACGAATCATGGTCGCGCCACCTTCTGAGTAAAACTCATGCTCAGGCGTTGCCGGTCCAAATTGCCAGTTATTCAGATGATTATTCGTAAACTTACTCTCATCCAGGAAAGGTGTTGCTGGCGGTTCGGGACTGACAGGGGCAGTGTCCGGCGCAGCGGGGGGTGAGGAGGGGGGCACCGGTTTGTTGTGATGTTCCTGACACGGGCAAGGGGGCGTATTCTCTTTGCAACGACAGTCGCTGGCGCAAGCGTCAATCAGGTTCTTAAGCACATCAGCAAGCGTATTCACCGCCCGGACAATCTCAGGGGCCTGTGCGCACAGATCGCTGCCATTACCAGGCGTCTTCGCTGGCGTTTTACCTTCCAGCGCATCTGCTTCTTCTTTTTTGTTCGCCACGCTGTCGTGTTGCGTGGCCTTACTGGCGCAAATGGTGCTTTTTAAAACCGAGGCAAAATCGGCAATGCCGGAGGTGTAGATATAATGCTCACCACCCGTACGAAGCGCCAGGCGCTTGTATTCCCGAACCATGGCTTTCTCATCATCCGGGGTGGGATAAGGTAATGAGACATGAGGCGTGCCCAGATAGGAGTGGATTTTGACACCGTACTCCAGGGCGGTGGCAATGGCATCATCGCAGGCTTTGATGCGGGCCGCATCCAGGGTCATCTCTCCGCCTTTCAGACTTTCGTCTCCCAGCACAAAAACATTCTTTTCAGCGCCGTCACGCCAGTTGTAATGACGGATAACGTCCTCCGCAGCTGGCGCCACATCTTCCTGAGCGGGGTTCCCCTCTTTGACATACTCTCTGCCTTTCAGGGCGGACGGGTTAGCACCGGCCTCGCTCGTCAGGAACTGACGGACCGTTTTATTAAATTTGGTGCCGGCAAAAACGCCTTCGATACCCAGAAAATCAGTTCGTAAATCCGAAGGGCAGGCTTTTCTGGCCTCCTCAATGGCGCTCTCAAGTTTTGCACAGAGCGCTTCCGCTTCATCCTTCATTGAAAGACTGCTGTCGATGATGAAAACCAAATCAACTTTTTTATTGTCCATAATGCTCATATCAGGGGCTCCATTAACGTTCATTTTTGTTTTCCAGTGAACCGGCAGGGAAGGCCGTGAATGGCACGTTGCCTCCCTGCGGGCATTTCAACCGAGCACAACAAACCTGACGTCATAACCTCCCGTATTATTGGCGTATTCAGACGCAACATTTGTATCGTTAAAAATGAATGAAATTTCGCCATCAGCAGGGACTTCCCAGTCGCTACCGCCGCTTCCGATACCGTAAATATGCTCACCCGCTTTGATCAGTAATTTCCCCGCCAGTGCTTCTGGCAGGACAAAAGTGGGATCCGGTTTTTGTGCTGACGGATGCTGGCTGTCGCCGTCAGGTCCAAAGCTGCGACCGCGGCTGTCGTACTGAGCGGTACCGGCAGCAATCAGCATCACCTTGTCCCCTTTGCTCACGGATACGCCGGTGTGGGTCCAGTCACTGCGCGTTGCGGGAACATGACCTTTCCAGTCCGCCTTTTGAGCCGCCGCTTTCTTTTCGTCTTCAGCGATATACACAACCGCGCTGAAAGCGCCGCTGTTGTCGCGATGTGAAGAGTCACTGACCACGAGAATCAGCTCGCCGTCTTCCGGTACTGACCACTGGTAAACACCACTGCCAATGTCATAGCTTTTTCCGGATGCACTGAATCGGGCTTTCAGCACCTTATCGTTCCGTAAGACAAAGCCCTCTTTTAGCCTGCCGTATGGCGATGCCAGGGCGTAGTCTTCTTTACCGTATTTAATCCATCCTTCCGCAATAATACTGATTTTTTGCCCGGCTTTTAGTTTAAGTCCGGTATTAATGCCCGTGTCAGCAGTTGCGTCAATATTGCCCGACCATGCAGGTGAAACAGTCATATAATTCTCCGTAATCGTGACAGCGTAGAGCGTCCAGCTTGTCAGTGGTATGAGGTAATAAATAGCCTATAGATAATGTTTTTTGTTACTCAGGGGTACGGCATTCACAATCAGAATATAAACAGATATGCCGCTCAGCAAATAATATTCTGGAAATGATGCTGATGATTTTCGTTCGTCTCCCGTCTGCTGCAGTTCTGCGAATTAAATATTAGGATTAATCTCATACTGTGTTTTGTTACTCCAGAGCGGTAATGTGTGTGAGTGAGAGGTATATGTTGAAACCAAAAAAGTAATAGACATGGTAACTAAATGGATACTTGTTAACCCATTCCTTTTCCGTCGTGGAGGCGAGAAATTAAGTGGAGAGGTAGAGGTTTTTTATTGGGCGGATATCACGGCAGGCGGTGCTGTAATGCGCCCTCTCACTGCTTTGTGTACCTATTATTACCGCCTGTCAGGTAAGATAATTAATTTACTAAAGGTATAATTACAGTCATGATTAAAAGTGCGATTACTCCTATAGTTAACATTAAAATCAATTATAAATCAGTGTCTTAGTTGTTGGCTGTGTCGGTGTGTTTATATAAAACGCAGCGTAAAAAAAGAAATCGCATTATTCTTTCGACATAAGTCTGGAAAAGATAAATATATTCAGATGCATCCATGATGAAATGTTATGAATACTAAATGTGATGTCTGTCACATGCAGGGGAGTTTTGTCTTTGATTGATGTAAAGCACGCATCAAATGTAATGTTAATGAAGCTTGATAAAGGAGAATAGCATGACGGCTAAGCCAGAATGGTCCGGAGAAGTTCCTGCAAATATTCCTGCCGGTATTAATACAGGCCTGCAACTGAATGCCGGTGATGAGATAACGATAATGGCCTCTGGCTGGATTAAATACGGTAAAGAAGAATTTGCGCTGGCGGTGCCGGATGGCAGGGTGAAAGAAGGGCTCATTACCTGCAATGATAAGGTGCTGAAGGCGAGATTTGATACCTCTGGCAAAGGTTATGATATAGGCGGTGGAGTATATAAATGGGCGGCTCCCCAGAGCGGTACCCTGCATCTGTATATTGCCGATACAGAGGTTGGATACTCTGATAATACCGGCAGTTTCAGCGTCAATGTATACCGGTAAGAACGGGTCGTTTCGGATACAGCGATTTCAGCCCTATTGATATGGCGGCAGGGATTATGTCCGGCGTTCTCAAACCGATATCTTATTCATTCCAATATTATTCGCAGAACTCAGCAGATGATAAGAAGACTAATCAACAATATTCTCTGGTACTCTACCGGGTGGGTGTTTTTTGGCCTGATAGTGCTCAGTGGAATCGCAGGGGGACTGGCGGCTTCAGTCCTGCATTTTACTACAACGGATGCATTCCTGGCCGCATTTTGCCTTTTTCTGTTGCTGTCATTGCCCGTTTGCTTCTGGCTACACCGGTTATCTCGCATACACCGGCGTCAGTAATGTACACGCCCACAAGGAGAGTCCCTGTGAGCGTGTAGTGTTTTCAGTGCTGAGCATGCGCAGTCGCGTTACTGGCGCTTATCCTGCAACGCCTTCAGGGGTAAACGCCATACGTCATAGCGCTCCTGGCCAGGTTTGACCGCGCCAGCAAAATGGTCGTTCAGGCTGCTGGAGGTAAAGATCAGATCCCCGTCCGGATTGATGGCCGGCGTGTCCGGCCAGTGTACGCCGTCGTTTGACGCCATCAGGGTCATTGAGCCACTCTTCGGTTCATACCTGACAATACCGTTGTGTGTCACATCGGTGATATAGAGGTTGCCTTTGGCATCGGTCACGATACCGTCGGTATTGCCTCCCACCGAACCAAGATCCCGGATCTGCGCCGCAATCTGCGCATCGTCAGCACCTGGCTTTCGCAGAATGTCAGTCGGTACCGCAAACGCATGGGTCCCTGTCGTCACCGTCCAGTAGAGCGAGCCGGTATCCGGAGACAGCGCAATACCGTTGATGCCAATCAGTAATGGATGACCAGGCCAGACTTCAGCCCCGTGCGAGACCACCTTCACACCCGGCTCAATCTGCAGGTCTGGATGACGGTCGAGCACACGTCGGGCAGTGCCGGTTGCGAAATCGGCGATGATAAGACCGACGCGGTTCTCAGGCGCACTGCGCGAGCCGCTGTCGGAGATGTAAGCGACACGGCGCGTTTCATCAACAACCACATCATTGAGGAAGCTCGCCTTGCGGTCTGCCACGCCATCCAGTGGAATGCGTTTGATCGTGCGGCCGGTATTCAGATCCAGCACCATCAGTTTCTGCGAACCCACGGGGGATTCCGCTTCTCCCGCGACGAACCCCATATCCAGGGCCCACAGCCAGCCATTCTTACGGTCAATATAGAAGCCAAGCACGTTACGCAGGTTCTGATCGGGAGCGGTTTCCACCGCATTACCCTCGCGGGACGGAAATGCCGTGAGGCGCGCCGGTCCGGTCTGCACGGTCGTATCAAGAATACTTAACGTCGCGGGTGCACCGGCTGAAACCAGTCGAGGGGTACTGACAAAGGCTCTTCCCTTTGCATCAAAGTGGATGCCTGCGATGGGCGCGTTAACCGAGCCGGAAAACGGCGTCGGCGTTTCCCCCTTCTCAGGCGTATTCCAGGTTACGCCGGTATAGCTGCGCCAGCGCTCAAGAGGGGCCTGGTTCGCTGCGCTGGCTACGCTCGCAAAAGAGAACAACATTGCCATCGCGATGGCGGACATATTACGGGTACGTTTGAACATTTCTATGCTCCGGTAAATAGGGGAAAGCAGGGGACACTGATTCCCCTCAGGTCATGACGGCTGCTGCATTAAAGAATGGAGCGGAAGGTGCCGCCTTCGACGCGCACCGCGGCGCCGTTAGAGGCAGCGCCCAGCGGGCTCGCCAGCAGCGCGACCATCGCGGCTATCTCATCAGCATCGATCATTCGCGCGATAAGAGAGCTGGGACGGTAGGTCTGGAAGAAATTCGCTTCGATCTCCTGGTCGGTCATACCCGGTGCAGGTGCGGTCTGGCGCAGGTATTCGATAATGCCGTCGGAGCGGGTCGCTGAAGGCAGTACGCTGTTGACCGTAACGCCCGTCCCCTTCGTGAGTTCGGCCATACCGCGCGAAACGGCGAGTTGCGCCGACTTACTGACGCCGTAATGCACCATGTCTGGCGGCGTGAACGCGCCGACTTCGCTCGACATAAAAATCACCCGGCCCCAGTTGCGTTCCAGCATGCGCGGGAAGTAATGCCGTGACAGGCGAACGCCGGACATGACATTGATGTTGAACATGTTCAGCCACTCATCATCGGTGATGTCGGCGAAGTCTCGGGCTTCATAAAAGCCCAGGTTGTTGATGAGAATATCGGTGTCAGGGCAGGCCGCGATCAGGGCTTTTGCCCCCTCAGCGCTTGCCAGGTCGGCAACGATGGCGGTGACCTGCGCCTGAGGCTGAGCGGCGGTAATGTCTGCCACGGCGTTTTGCAATTTCGCGTGGTCACGACCAGTAATGGTGACGGCCACGCCTTCGCGCGCCAGCGTGCGGGCGATGGCCAGACCAATCCCCGCGGTTGCGCCAGTAACGAGTGCTGTCTTACCGGTGAGTTGAAGATCCATGATTTTACCCTCTGGTGATGAATGCGCACACTTTACTCATCGCCCAACTGGAGATAAATTAGCGGAATTGAAAAACATTTGTTCCTGAAAGAGCATAATGAGCAGAAAATTCGATTATCTTGGCGATGTTGAGGTCTTCATCGCTGTCGTAGAACACGGCTCATTTACTGCTGCTGCCGTCGCCCTGTCCACCACGCCCTCGGTGTTGAGTCGTGCAGTTTCGCGCCTTGAGACGCGTCTGGGACGACAGCTTTTACAGCGAACCACCCGTCGGGTAGGCCTGACCGAGGCAGGGAGAGTCTATCTGGAGCAGGCGCGCTCTGCTTTTTCCCTGCTGGATGAAGCCGAACGTGATGGGCAGGGCCAGGAAGGCGACCTGACCGGACGCGTGCGCATGAGTGTACCGACTACCTACGGTCACTATCGTCTGCCGCCCTTGCTGGCGCGATTCTCCCAACACTACCCGCGCGTTCAGGTGGATTTGAACATCACCAACCGCAACGTCGACCTGATTGCTGAAGGGTTCGATCTGGCGATTCGTTTGGGTCAGATGCCCGACAGTGGTTTAGTCGCGCGTAAACTGGAGGATGCCGCTTTGCTGCTGGTCGCATCACCCGCGTACCTTCACAGGATGGGGACTCCGCAAACGCTGGATGATTTGCACCGACACATGTGTCTGCCGTTTATTTTGCCGCGCACCGGTCGCATCGCTCCGTGGGTGTTTCGGGAAGACGAACGCGATGTGGACTGGCTACCCGCTTCAACTATCGAAACATCGGATGATGTGCTGGGTGTCGTCTCCCTGGCTGAACACGGTATGGGGATTTGCCAGAGCTATGAATTTATCGTTCGGGACAGGATACAGCGCGGTCAACTGGTGGAGGTGCTTCCTCACCTTCGCGGACGCTCGCGGCCGTTCTCGGTGATCTTCGCGCCACACCGGCGCCAATCCGCTGCCACCCGCGCGATGATTGATCTCCTGACCACGCAATAACGACAAGGG
>NZ_CP080000.1:57648-194486 GCF_019378755.1 Enterobacter sp. BIDMC 29
TACGCTTTTAATAACCTGATCACCCGCTTCATGGCCAAACCGGTCATTAATGCTCTTGAAGTGATCGATATCGATCATCATGCAACTCAGCGGTTCGCCGTTACGAATGGCCTGTGTCATTTGGGTATGAAGCGTATCTTCCAGATGATGGCGATTACGCAAGCCGGTCAGCGGGTCGAACAATGCTTTTTCCAGCAACGCATCGCGTAGCCGCTGGTTTGCCAGCGCCAGACCGAGCGCTTCGGCCATCAGTTCGAGATAAGCACGGGCAGGGGCATTTTCCGCGGTGATATTCTGGAATGAGAGCAGACCAATGGCCTCGCCCTGGGCAATGAGCGGCACGCACAGCGAACGATACGCCAGTGATTCTGGCAGATGATAGCAAGCGATATCCGGCTTACCGCTGAACGGGGGATGGCTCTGACCACGCCTTACTGCCCAGCATTCGTCAGGATGAAACGTCATCTCCTCTCCCGTGGGGGAGAGCCACTGGGCAACGCAGCGCATCTGCCAGGGATCGCGGTCAAGGACATAGAGCCGGCCAGGGACCCCCGGGGCGATATTGGGGGCAAACAGCTCCGCCACGTTGATAACATCGGTAAAGTTCTCACACCCTTGCAGCCGCTGCGTCATGCGGGCCAGCAGTTCGCGGACAGCCCAGTCGGCGTCGCGCTCTTTTTCCAGCCGTTGCCGGGCAAGGCCGTTTTCACGAAAAATACGGATCGCCTGCGCCATATCGCCAATCTCATCAATCTGATTAAAATTCGGCGTTTCGACGGCGTAATCCTGCGACGCCAGACGGTGTACCACGTCGCTGAGACGCACCACGGGGCGCAGCACTCGGCGTTTCAGGATAAAGCCCAGGACAAACAGAAACAGCAGGGCGGTCAGGCCAACCATCAGTTCAGAGGCCGTACGCAGCGCTTTCGATTTTTTGGTGGCATCCTGCACGGACGCAATCACCCGCTTGTCGAGGATCTGGCGAAAGTGATCAATCTGGTTTTGCGCGCGTTCCAGTGCCTGCTCATAGGGGGCACCATAAAGCAGGGCAATGGCCTGAGCATCTTCTCCCCGCTCTGTACTGGTGAGGGCCGTCTGCTGTTCATCCTGTAGCGCATCAATAATCTTGAGACCTTCCCGCAGCAGGGACAGCTCCTCATCGGACGCGCCGTTATCGCGCAGTTTATCCAGCCTCAGCTCGACATTTTTCAGGTTGTTCTCTGACTGGCTGTATTGTCTGAGGGTTTGCGGATCTTTTTTTATTACGTACAGGCGGGCTAAATCGGACTGCGCCCAGGCGTCGGTTTCAATATCCTCCGTCAGCTCATCAAAGCGCTGCCGCTGTTCCACGGCATGACGTTCCACGGTGTCGGCATTGGATGCCATCAGCATGATGATGCCTGAGACAAGGGTCAGGCAGACCGTGGCACCATAGGCCCAGTTAGTTATCGTTGCGATTCGCACCTGTGGATCCTTTTACGACATGAGAAGGATGGCGTTCTTTCAAATTATAGAAAACGTTTGATTTAAGGCGAAAAAAAAGGCGGCACAGTGCCGCCTGGTGTGGTCTTTATCGTCATATCATCACAAATCTGGAGGGTTTTTTCCTTCCTCGATGAAATCCGCATCCAGCTCTTCGGCGTTACCCGCGTGATCGCGACCGGAGAACAGGTTCCAGCAGGCGATGAACAGCGCGGCGATCAGCGGCCCAATCACAAAGCCATTAATGCCGTACAGCTCCATCCCGCCAAGGGTTGAGATGAGGATCAGGTAGTCCGGCATTTTGGTGTCTTTCCCCACCAGCAATGGACGCAGGATATTGTCCACCAGCCCGACAATGATGACGAAGAAGCCAACGATAAAGAGACCCTGCCAGAGCTGATGCGTGGCGAACAGGAAGATGGCGGCCGGCACCCAGACAATGGCCGAGCCGACGGCCGGAACCAGCGAAAGGAACGCCATCAGCGCGCCCCAGAGTACGCTACCGTCAATGCCAGCGATGGCAAATGCAATCCCGCCGAGCGTGCCCTGAACCACCGCCACTACCGCCGTACCTTTTACCGTTGCCCGCGAGACGCCGACGAATTTGGCGAACAGATGCTGTTTGGCAAAATCAGACAGAGGAAGCGAATCAAGGATCTGGCGTACCAGATACGGACCATCTTTCAGCAGGAAGAACAGCAGATAAAGCATGATGCCGAAGCTGATCGCAAAGCCAAACGTCCCTTTACCAATCAGAAACGCGCTGCCGGCCAGATACTGTCCGCCCTGCAGTGCTACATCGGAGAGTTTTTTCTGGATTTGCGCCGCGTTCGTCAGATTGTGATCCGCAAGGAAGCCGCTGGCCCAGCCTGGCAGGTGGTTAAAGATGCTCGCCACCACTTCCGGGAATTGGGTATTGTTCGCTTGCAGCTTGGTGTACACCACGTTCAGTTCAATGGCGAGCGATGAAAAGATCACCATCAACGGGATAAAGACGATGAGGCAGATAATGCCGATGGTTAACAGCGAAGCCAGTCCGTTGCGATCGCCCATCGCCGCGCGCAGCTTGTTTTTTACCGGGTTAAAGATAACGGTAAGAATGGCGGCCCATAAAATCGCGGAGAAGTAGGGGGAGAGCACGTCGAAGAAAGCCCAGGTGACAAGGGCGAGTATGAAGATAAAGAAACCTTTGGTCAGTCCGTTAAAGCGCATCAGTTGATCCTGTAACGATGAAACTGTGTCGACTATAGAACTGATTGAGGGATTTACCAAGAATTGCGCCGCTGTAAAATCCCGCGCATGAACCCGCTCCTTACGGATACCACTTTCGACTGACCGAAGAACGCCAGGGTCCGCGCCATGCTGTAAGTATCTGCTTGCGGAGGTGCTTATGGCCTGGCGTCCGTTCCTGTATGTGATCCTCACAACCCACCCCAGACTCAGCGCGCGGCGCGCCCGATTACGTCTGGTCATCTAGCTTTTTCTTAACAATCGCGGTATAACACACCTTCTTTGGATGTTTAGATGTCCATACGTATAGAAGGTGATATGCAAACACAACAAGAAAATGGGCAGCTTAAGCGCACCATGAAAACACGCCACCTGATTATGCTCTCGCTGGGTGGGGTCATTGGGACAGGGCTATTTTTCAATACTGGTTATATCATTTCAACGACCGGGGCCGCGGGAACGCTGCTGGCGTACCTGATTGGCGCGCTGGTGGTCTGGCTGGTGATGCAGTGTCTGGGCGAACTTTCCGTTGCGATGCCGGAAACCGGCGCGTTTCACGTCTATGCCGCCCGCTATCTTGGCCCGGCAACAGGCTATACCGTGGCGTGGCTTTACTGGCTTACCTGGACGGTGGCGCTCGGGTCGAGCTTTACCGCCGCCGGGTTCTGTATGCAGTACTGGTTCCCGCAGGTGCCCGTCTGGACGTGGTGCGTGGTGTTCTGCGTGGTGATCTTCGGCCTTAACGTCATCTCCACGCGCTTCTTTGCCGAAGGCGAGTTCTGGTTCTCGCTGGTGAAAGTCATCACCATTATTGCCTTTATTATTCTTGGCGGCGCTGCGGTGTTTGGCTTTATCCCGATGCAGGACGGTTCTCCCGCGCCGGGCTTAACCAACCTTACCGCCGAAGGCTGGTTCCCGCACGGCGGCCTGCCCATCCTGATGACCATGGTCGCGGTGAACTTCGCCTTCTCCGGGACAGAGCTTATCGGTATCGCGGCGGGTGAGACGGAAAATCCGCACAAGGTGATTCCGGTTGCCATTCGCACCACCATTGCCCGGCTGATCATCTTCTTTATTGGTACCGTGTTTGTGCTGGCCGCGCTGATCCCGATGCATCAGGCGGGCGTGGAAAAAAGTCCGTTTGTACTGGTGTTCGAAAAGGTCGGTATTCCGTACGCGGCTGATATTTTTAACTTCGTGATCCTGACGGCCATCCTGTCGGCGGCGAACTCGGGCCTGTACGCTTCTGGCCGCATGCTCTGGTCGCTCTCGAATGAAAAAACGCTGCCGCGTTGCTTTGCGCGCGTTAATAAAAACGGCGTACCCATGACGGCGATTTCTGTTTCAATGCTTGGCGGCGTACTGGCGCTGTTCTCAAGCGTGGTGGCACCGGACACGGTGTTTGTCGCACTGTCCGCCATCTCAGGCTTTGCTGTGGTGGCGGTCTGGATCAGCATCTGCGCGTCGCATTTTGTCTTCCGTCGTCGCCATCTTCAGTCTGGTCAGCCGCTTTCCGCTCTGCAGTATCGCGCGCCGTGGTATCCGCTGGTGCCGGTGCTTGGCTTTATCCTCTGCGTGGTGGCCTGTGTTGGTCTGGCGTTTGACCCGAGTCAGCGTATTGCCCTTTATTGCGGGCTTCCGTTTGTTGCCCTGTGTTATGGTGCCTACTACCTGACCCGAAACATGACATCGCAGGAGCCTGAACATGTCGCAGAATAATCCGCTTACCGCCATCCTTGAAAAACAGCCATTTGTGGTGCTGGATGGCGCGATGGCGACGGAACTGGAAGCGCGCGGTTGTAATCTTGCAGACAGCCTGTGGTCTGCCAAAGTGCTGGTTGAAAACCCGGATCTTATCCGCGACGTTCATCTGGACTACTACCGGGCGGGAGCGCAGGTGGCGATCACCGCCAGCTATCAGGCCACGCCTGCGGGGTTTGCCGCACGAGGCCTGGATGAGGCGCAATCCCGTGCGCTGATTGGCAAAAGCGTGGAGCTGGCGCGTAAGGCGCGCGAAGCGTATCTCGCGGAAAACCCTCATGCAGGCACGCTGCTGGTCGCGGGATCGGTTGGGCCGTATGGTGCATACCTGGCGGATGGTTCTGAGTATCGCGGTGACTACGTGCGAAGCGCAGAAGCGTTTACCGATTTCCATCGCCCGCGCGTGGAAGCGCTGCTGGATGCCGGGGCAGATCTGCTGGCCTGTGAAACGCTGCCATCCTTTGCTGAAATCAAGGCGCTGGCGGCGCTTCTGGCCGAGTATCCCCGGGCCCGGGGATGGTTCTCGTTTACCCTGCGTGACAGCGAGCACCTCAGCGACGGCACGCCGCTGCGCGATGTGATTTCTGCGCTGGAACGCTATCCGCAAATTGTGGCGCTGGGGATCAACTGTATCGCGCTGGAAAATACCACCGCGGCACTGAAACATCTTCACAGCCTTACCGCACTGCCGCTGGTGGTCTACCCGAATTCGGGGGAGCATTATGACGCCGTGACCAAAACCTGGCATCACCATGGCGAAGCCTGCGAAACGCTGGCGGGCTATTTACCCCAATGGCTGGCGGCCGGGGCGAAGTTGATTGGGGGATGTTGCCGGACCACGCCGAAAGACATTGCAGAGCTAAAGGCGCAGCGCTGATGCCGTGTGTCGTCTGATGCATTCACCTCATCCCTCTCCCGTCGGGAGAGGGAGCCAGAATAAACCTCACAAAATTCACTAACCTTTGCCACTTTTTTTCTAAAAACGAATCGGAATTAACGATTCTTTTTTATTCCTTTATCAAAATTCCTGCGCCGGAAATACTGCCCTCATAACAACAAGGGGAGCAGTCACAATGGCAATTTCATCGCGAATTACACTTCTCGGCGCGCTGGCGCTGTGGGCATTTCAGGCACAGGCGGTAGACGTTACCGTCGCGTATCAAACCTCTGCGGAACCGGCAAAAGTTGCGCAGGCGAATAACACCTTCGCCAAAGAAAGCGGCGCGAAGGTGGACTGGCGTAAATTCGACAGCGGGGCGGCCGTCGTGCGCGCATTAGCGTCCGGCGATGTGCAGATTGGCAATATCGGTTCCAGTCCGCTGGCGGTGGCTGCCAGCCAGCAGGTGCCTGTTGAGGTTTTCCTGCTGGCGTCACAGCTCGGGAACTCTGAAGCCCTGGTCGTGAAGAAAAACATCACCCGGCCGGAAGATCTGATTGGCAAGCGCATCGCCGTGCCGTTTATCTCCACCACCCATTACAGCCTGCTGGCGGCGCTCAAACACTGGGGCATCAAGCCGGGCCAGGTGCAGATCATCAACCTGCAGCCACCCGCAATTATTGCCGCCTGGCAGCGTGGGGATATCGACGGCGCTTACGTCTGGGCACCTGCCGTGAATGAGCTGGAAAAAGACGGCACCGTGCTGACCGATTCCGAACAGGTGGGGCAGTGGGGCGCACCGACGCTCGACGTGTGGGTCGTGCGTAAAGACTTCGCGGAGAAACACCCTGACGTGGTGAAGGCGTTTGCTAAAAGCGCCATTGACGCCCAACAGCCTTATCTCAGCAACCCCGATGCGTGGCTGAAAGAGACGGGCAATCTGGAAAAACTGTCGCGCCTGAGCGGCGTTCCGGAAGCGGACGTGCCGGGGCTGGTGAAAGGCAATACCTATCTCACGCCTGCACAACAGGTCCAGCAGCTCAATGGGCCGGTCAATAAAGCGATTGTCGATACCGCTACGTTTCTGAAAGAGCAGGGCAAAGTGCCTGCGGTGGCGACAGATTACAGCCAGTACGTGACCGATCGCTTTGTGAAATAAGGGGGAAACGATGCTGAATATTACAAATCTGTCTGCTGATTACGGCGGTAAACCTGTGCTGGAGGAGATCAACCTGACGCTGGACAGCGGTGAATTGCTGGTCGTGCTGGGTCCGTCCGGGTGCGGCAAAACCACGCTGCTGAATCTGATCGCCGGGTTTGTACCGTATCAGCAGGGCTCCATCCAGCTGGAAGGGAAACGGGTCGAGGGCCCGGGTGCAGAGCGCGGTGTGGTCTTTCAGAGTGAAGGGCTGCTTCCGTGGCGCAACGTGCAGGAAAACGTCGCCTTCGGCCTGCAGCTTGCGGGGATTCACCGTGAACAACGGCTGGCGACCGCGCGTGAGATGCTAAAAAAGGTGGGGCTGGAGGGCGCTGAAAAACGTTTTATCTGGCAGCTTTCCGGTGGCCAGCGTCAGCGGGTCGGGATTGCCCGCGCGCTGGCGGCAAACCCACAGCTGTTGCTGCTGGATGAGCCGTTTGGTGCGCTGGACGCCTTCACCCGTGAGCAGATGCAAACGCTGCTTTTGCGCCTGTGGCACGAAACGGGCAAGCAGGTACTGCTGATCACCCACGATATCGAAGAGGCGGTGTTTATGGCGACCGAACTGGTGTTGCTTTCGCCGGGGCCGGGTCGTGTGCTGGAGCGGTTGCCGCTCAGCTTTGCCCGTCGCTATGTGGCCGGTGAACCGGTCCGCAGTATCAAATCCGATCCGCTGTTTATTGAACAGCGCGAATATGTTTTAAGCCGCGTATTTGAACAACGGGAGGCATTCTCATGAGCATTGTCTTCAGTGAAAAAACGCGCCGTCCTCGTCTCGCGTTACGCTGGCCGTTCTCTCGCCAGATCACGCTGAGTGCGGGCACGTTGCTGGTATTGCTCGCGGTCTGGTGGGCGGTGGCAGCGCAACAGTGGATTAGCCCGTTGTTCCTTCCGCCACCGGGACAGGTGCTGGCGAAACTCATCACCATCGCCGGGCCGCAGGGTTTTATGGATGCCACGCTCTGGCAGCATTTAGGTGCCAGTCTGGCGCGTATTCTGGTGGCGCTGCTGGCGGCGGTAGTGATTGGCATCCCGGTGGGTATCGCGATGGGGCTGAGCCCGACGGTGCGCGGCATTCTCGATCCGTTGATTGAGCTATACCGTCCGGTCCCACCGCTGGCCTATCTGCCGCTGATGGTGATCTGGTTTGGCATCGGGGAAACCTCGAAAATTTTGCTGATTTATCTGGCGATTTTTGCCCCGGTTGCTATGTCGGCACTGGCTGGGGTGAAGAGTGCGCAGCAGGTGCGGATCCGCGCGGCGCAGTCGCTGGGTGCCAGCCGTCTTCAGGTGCTGCTGTTTGTGATTTTACCGGGCGCGCTGCCGGAGATTTTAACCGGGTTGCGCATTGGTCTCGGGGTGGGCTGGTCAACGCTGGTGGCGGCTGAGCTGATCGCCGCCACGCGCGGATTAGGGTTTATGGTGCAGTCGGCGGGAGAGTTTCTGGCGACTGACGTCGTGCTGGCAGGGATCGCGGTGATCGCCGTGATCGCCTTTGGATTAGAACTGGGGCTGCGCGCGCTACAGCGACGTCTGACGCCCTGGCATGGAGAAATACAATGAGTGAACGTCTGACCATCACCCCGCTGGGGCCATACATTGGTGCGCAGGTCTCCGGCCTGGACGTGACCCGTCCACTGAGCGATAACCAGTTCGAGCAGTTGTACCACGCGGTGCTGCGCCATCAGGTGGTGTTCCTGCGCGAACAGGCGATCACCCCGCAGCAGCAGCGTGCGCTGGCCCTGCGCTTCGGCGATCTGCATATTCACCCGGTCTATCCCCATGCGGAAGGCGTGGAGGAGATCATCGTGCTGGATACCCATAACGATAATCCGCCGGACAACGACAACTGGCACACCGACGTGACGTTTATCGAAACGCCACCTGCCGGGGCGATACTGGCGGCGAAGCTGTTGCCGGACACCGGTGGAGATACGCTGTGGGCCAGCGGTATCGCCGCCTTCGAGGCGCTGTCCGTACCGTTCCAGACGCTGCTGAGCGGGTTGCGGGCCGAACATGACTTCAAAAAATCCTTCCAGGAGTACAAGTACCGGAAAAGCGAAGAGGAACATCTGCGCTGGCAGGACGCGGTCGCGAAACATCCGCCGCTGCTGCATCCGGTGGTGCGTACGCACCCGGTGACCGGTAAGCAGGCGTTATTTGTGAACGAAGGCTTTACGACGCGGATCGTAGACGTGACGGAAAAAGAGAGCGATGCGCTGCTAAGCTTCCTGTTTGCCCATATCACCAGGCCGGAATTTCAGGTGCGCTGGCGCTGGCAGGAGAACGATCTGGCGATCTGGGACAATCGCGTGACGCAACACTATGCGAACGCGGATTATCTGCCGCAGCGTCGGATTATGCAGCGGGCGACGATTTTAGGGGATAAACCGTTTTACCGTGCGGGCTGATGCCTTCACCTGACCCTCTCCCGACGGGAGAGGGGAAAGCAGGGTTACAAATGCGCCTCAATATAGCGCTGATAGCGGTTCGCCTTCAGATAACACAAATCCACCAGCACCAGGCCGTCAACGCAGTTATTGAATGCCGGGTCGCTCCCAAAATCAATAAACTGTACACCACCCGGTTCGCACAGCTCGGAATACTGCTTGTAGAGCGGCGGAATGCCGCAGCCCAGATTGCCGAGCAGGGATTTTAGCTTCGTCAGATCGTCGACATAATCCACGCCGCCAAACTGCGCCAGCACGTCAGGAAGCGATGCCGGGTAGGGCTGGCGTGACGCCGCGAGCGGATGGCTTGCCGGGAACCAGAGGCGGTAAAACGCCACCAGCAGATCCCGCGCAGCAGGCGGTAAGCCGCCGGATATCGAGACCGGACCAAACAGATAGCGGTAGTGGGGATAACGCGCCAGATAGGCACCAATGCCTGACCACAGATAGTCCAGACCGCGGCGTCCCCAGTAGCGCGGCTGAATAAAGCTGCGCCCGAGCTCAATGCCGTGCTCCAGCACATCCTGCATTTTGTCGTCGTAGTGGAACAGGCTGTAGCTGTACAGTCCTTCCGGCCCCCGACGCTCCACTTGTCTGGCGGTGGGCATAAAGCGATACGCACCGACAATCTCCAGATCCTCATCGTCCCATAAGATCAGATGCAGATAGTCATCATCGTAGCTGTCAGTGTCCCGGCGCTTACCGCTCCCTTCTTCCACCGCGCGAAACGCAATCTCACGCAGGCGGCCCAGTTCGCGTAGCAGTGGCGCCTCTTCCTGGCCGTTACGCTGCCAGAGATAGATGGATTTTCCATCGCCGGTTTTGCCCAGACATTCAGCCTGCGCCAGCTCGCGTTTTAGCGTAGCCCGGTCTTCCGGACGGGCAATGGCGCACTGGGTTTTAAAGACGCCAGGCACTCCCTTGCCAAGACGTATCACGTGCTGACGGCACTTTTCGGCCATCTCACGCGACGAAAGGGTGGCGCTATACCAGTCACTCCAGGCAATCTGCTGACCGATTGTAATCGGCAGCTGGCTATGGCGACGGCGGAACATCTGCTGCATCAGCAGCAGCATGGATAACGTCGGCGATACCAGCGTGCTGGCATAAAAGAGGAGGCTGTTGTGCGCCTGAATATGTACCGGCAGCAGCGGGGCGCGCAGTTTGGTGGCGAGTTTGATAAATCCCGAGTGCCATTTTTTATCGCGAATGCCTTTTCGCGTCGGCCGGGAAACTTCACCCGCCGGGAAGAAGATCAGCACGCCCGCGTTTTGCAGATGTTGTTCCATCTGTACCAGCGACGTTTTTGCCGTCCTGCCGCCCATATTATCGACCGGGATAAACAGCGAGCTTAGCGGCTCCAGGTGGGTCAGCATCCGGTTGGTCACGACTTTGACATCGCGTCGCACGCGCGAGACGGCGTACATCAGCGCCAGCCCGTCCAGAGTACCTGTCGGGTGGTTGGCAATGATAACCAGAGGGCCATGTTCGGGGATTTGTTCGAGATCGCGGGCGGAAACGGTGCAGAGAATATCAAGGTGCTCCAGAACTTGCTCCACCATATCCAGTCCTTTCAGGTGGCGGTGTGCTGCGGCAAATTGCTGGAATTCTTCTTCGTAAAACAGCCTTTTTAACAGACTTTTTTGCCAGGGTGCCGGCCTCGCCTGAGGCCAAAGGTCATCGAGAACGCTATCGAGACTAAACATGATCACTCCTCCTGCCGTCTTGCGATGACAGTAGAAGGGGGAGATGTCGGTTGTATTGCAGTTTGGTGAAGTTTCGTGAGGCAGGGAGAGCAGGCCGGGTCAGGCGAAACCGCCCCCCGGCACCGTTGCGCCTTAGCGCAGAATTTTCTTCTCAGCCAGATCCAGCGCAAAGTAGCTGAAGATCAGATCCGCACCCGCGCGTTTGATCGCACCCAGGCTTTCCAGGATCACTTTCTCTTCATCGATCGCACCCGCCATGGCGGCGAATTTGATCATCGCGTACTCGCCGCTGACCTGGTACGCGCCCAGCGGCAGCGAGGTGCGTTCGCGAATATCACGCAGGATGTCGAGATAGGCTCCCGCCGGTTTCACCATCAGGGCGTCTGCGCCCTGGGCTTCATCGAGCAGGGATTCACGGATAGCTTCCCGACGGTTGAGCGGGTTCATCTGATACGTTTTACGATCGCCTTTCAGCGCCGTACCGGCTGCTTCACGGAACGGGCCGTAGAAAGAGGAGGCAAATTTGGTGGAGTAGGACATGATGGCCGTGTCGGTAAAACCGGCAGCATCCAGCGCCTGGCGGATAGCCTGCACCTGCCCGTCCATCGCAGCCGATGGCGCGATGAAATCAGCACCCGCAGCGGCAGCAACCACCGCCTGCTTACCAAGATTCAGCAGGGTAGCATCGTTATCCACACCGTGATCGCACAGCACGCCGCAGTGGCCGTGAGAGGTATATTCGCAGAAACAGGTGTCGGACATCACGACCATTTCCGGCACGGTCTCTTTGCAAATGCGCGACATACGGGCGACCAGACCGTCCTCTTTCCAGGCATCGCTGCCGGTGGCGTCAGTATGATGGGAGATGCCGAAGGTCATCACCGAGCGGATCCCTGCATTGGCGATACGTTCGATTTCACGCGCCAGATGCTTTTCAGGAATGCGCATCACGCCAGGCATGGCTTCGATGGCCTTGTAGTCGTCAATCTCTTCTTCAACAAAAATCGGCAACACCAGATCGTTTAAGGTCAGTGTTGTCTCTTCAAACATAGCGCGTAGTGCGGGTGACTTGCGCAGGCGACGGGGACGAGCAATTAAATCGGTCATGGTATGCCTGAGGTTTGTGGAACAAAGAGGGTTAGTGTAACTCAAAGTGAAAGAAGGTGTTTTACCAAAGTGGGCATTTTGTCGAGGGGGAAATCCCGATGCCAACGTGTTACGCGAACGATAATATACACCCTTCCACTGGCGTTAATTGTTCTCGAAATATTGGTTTTATTTCTATGATGAAGTAAATATATCATTGAAAATAATCTATTTATTTTTATTATATTTTTTATCTTTATAAGAGGGTGTTTTAACTGCCTGTTTTATAATGATTATTGATGGCATTGTATCGCCGCTGCATTATTTTCATGTTGTTTGTCTGAATGCGGACTTAATGGAATGATTCATTGAACCTTTTCAGATTGAAAATGCATAATTCCCTCCGCAATTAAGTATTGCAAAATCGTTAGATGGACAAACTTGCTTACGTCCCTGAGGAGGGATGACCCAATGCAAACATGGAAAAAGAAACTGGTTGTATCACAACTTGCATTAGCCTGCACCCTGGCTATCGCTTCTCAGGCCAATGCGAAGGATATTTCTGGTACGACATATAATACCTTCGGATATGATAATACGGCAGCTGCACCCTGGTATTATGGTTACGCTGACTGGGATTACTCTGATGCGACGCACGATGGTGATATTTATCCGGTGATTAATAAATCCACCGTGAATGGTGTTATATCAACCTATTATTTGGATGATGGTATCAATGGGCGGGCGAATGCGCTGAGCATTTCCAACAGCACCATTAATGGCATGATCACTTCAGAATGCATGACCGCGTCATGTGCTGATGGCGTGGATACGGACGGCACAACCCATTCTCAATACGACCGTTTTAGCCTGACCGTCGATAACTCCACGATCAATGATACTTACGAGCATTATGCGTATGACGTTGTGAACGGGGAAAATACGGAAACGCACTATCTGGACACCTATGCGCTGGGCAATGCAATTACCCTGGATGTGGAATCGGATATTGTTATTCAGAATAACTCTCACATCGCCGGCATTACCCTGACTCAGGGGTATCAGGAACGTGATAATACCCCGTATGACGGGGTGGAAGGTGTGGCGAACAGCAGCAATGTCTTTACCGACACGCTGCTGGTGAAAGACTCGGTGCTGACCTCTGGCGCATACAGTGACCTGGGCACCAGTGGGTTCTATGGTCAAACCGCGAAGCCGAGCGATTATGGTGAAACCAATGCCACTGCGGCTGACGACGCGGCACTGATTGTTGCTGCCAGTGCGTCTGACAACGCGATGCAGACCACCGCCACGTTTGATCACTCCACGATCACCGGCGATATCCTGTTTTCCAGTACCTTCGATAACAACTTCTACCCGAACGGCGATCCGGCAACCGATACGACGGCTGACGGTATATACAACCCAACCACCAACGGCTGGGATGACACCGATAAGCTGGACGTCACGCTGACCAATGGCAGCAAATGGGTCGGCGCAGCGCAGTCCAGCGTTGAGGCCATCGGCACCGCGCAGATGTATGGCCTGGGCTACAGTGACGTTGACTGGCGCACCCTCTCTCCAGATAGCATCTGGCCGGATTCCACGTTCGACAATAATGGACATGTCGCGGGTGAAGCGGTCTATCAGAGCGGTCTGTTCAACGTCACGCTGGATAACGGCTCTGAGTGGGATACCCGTAAGCTCTCTAACATCGACACGCTGACGGTGAATAATCATTCGCAGGTCAATGTTGAAAACTCGGGCCTGCTGGCTGATTCCATCACCCTGTCCAATGCTTCATCTCTGAACATCGGTGACAAGGGTGCCGTGGCAACCGACAGCCTCTATCTGGACAGCGACAGCCGTGCGGCCCTGACAGAGGAAACCGCGGAACTGTATGCCAATACCATTACCGTGGACAACGGTGCGGAGCTGTCTCTCGGCCTCGGTCAGGTGGATACGCACAATATGGTGTTAACGGATGGCGGCGTGCTGAACGTGGCCAGCCGTGATTACGTGTTGAACAGCGATCTGAACAACGCCCGCTATATCACCAATGATATGAGCAAAGCCGATTACGACTACGGCGTTGTGGCACTTAACGCTGACGGCCATCTGGCCGTGAATGGTGACGTGGCAGGGAATTACGCCGTGCGTATCGACAACGCCACCGGCGCCGGCTCTGTTGCTGACTATAATGGTCAGGAGATTATCCGTGTTTATGACAACAACACGGAGACCCGCGCCAGCTTCACTGCGGCAAATAAAGCCGATTTAGGGGCATATACTTATCAGGCGCAGCAGAAAGGCGACACTGTTGTTCTGCAACAGCAAGCGCTGACCGATTATGCCAACATGGCGCTGAGCATCCCGTCTGCCAACACCAACATCTGGAATCTGCAGCAGGATGCAGTTAGTGCGCGTCTGACCAACAGCCGTCACGGCCTGGCGGATAACGGCGGGGCATGGGTAAGCTACGTTGGCGGCAACTTCGACGGCGATAATGGCGTTATCAGCTACGATCAGGACGTGAGCGGTATCATGGTTGGTCTGGATACCCTGATTGACGGTAATAATGCGAAGTGGATCGTCGGTGGCGCGGCAGGTTTCGCCAAAGGCGATATCAGCGATCGTACCGGTCAGGTGGATCAGGACAGCCAGACGGCAATGATGTACGCGTCCGCGAAATTTGCGAACGATCTGTTCATCGACAGTTCCCTGAGCTACACCCGATTCAACAACGATCTTTCCGCGACCATGAGCAATGGTCAGTATGTTGACGGTAACACCACCACCGATGCCGTTGGTTTTGGGTTGAAACTGGGCTATGACTGGAAACCAAACCTCTCTGGTTATGTGACGCCATACGCAGCCGTGTCGGGTCTGTTCCAGTCCGGTGATGACTATCGCCTCAGCAACGACATGCGCATGGATAGTCAATCCTATGACAGCCTGCGTTACGAAGCGGGTGTGGATGCCGGTTACACCTTTAACTACGGCGGTGACCAGGCACTTACGCCTTACTTCAAACTCGCTTATGTCTATGACGACGCTGGTAACGATGCCGATGTTAACGGTGACAGCATTGATAATGGCGTGAAAGGCTCCGCAGTGCGGGTTGGTCTGGGTACCCAGTTTAGTTTTACGAAGAACTTCAGTGCTTACACTGATGCCACTTATCTGGGCGGCGGTGACGTTGACCAGAACTGGGGCGCAAATCTGGGTGTGAAATATACCTGGTAATAAATAAAAGCGGGGGATAAGCCCCCGCTTTTTTATAGATGACAATAAAAAATAATAGTGAACCGACAAATACGGATGTCTTGAGGTCTGCATGAACGTTAATGCGAAACCACTTTCTGAATTAAGCCGGCTCGAAGCATGTTTGATAGCAGCCAGTACCCCGTTTAAATCTGCTCCACAGCAATTAATTACCTCGGGCAAGGGGAGTGAGCCTTGTACCTACGTATTCCAGACCGGCGTTATTGAAGTTTATCGTCATTCAGACGATCTGCTGGTTGGCATTGCGTCAGCCCCTTTTATTTTTGGCCTGTCTGCCGTAGTGATTAATCACAGTCAGGAATACAGAGTCACTGCCAAAACGGCCTGTACCGGTTTTTATTTGCCCGCGACGACCACCCGTCAACTCATTCAACAGCATTCGCTCTGGAAAGACGCGTTTTGCTGGTTATCCTGGATAAATTACATTCTGGGCAAACGCGACAGGCAACTGGTGGGAAATAACTCCTATCACCAGATCCGCGCAATGCTGCTGAATATGGCCGAGTGGGATGAAACGCTGCGTTCAAAAATTGGTGTGATGAATCATATACAGCAAAGCACGCGTATTTCACGCTCTGTCGTTGCCGAAGTGCTCGCCGCTTTGCGACAAGGCAACTATATCAATATGAGCCGGGGCAAACTGGTCAGCATCAACCGTTTGCCCACGGAATATTAAGGCTGGATGGAGGCGGTGAGCACCTGGGCTTTATTGGCGCTCAGCTCAGCCACCAGGTTATTGATGCCATCGCTCATATTGACGAAACGCGTATTTGGAGAGCGGGTGACGACCACAAACGCGCCCACGTTGGACTGCGGGATCATCGCCATATAGGTGATGAATCCACCGCCGCCACCGGTTTTCTGAATAATGCCCGGTCGGCCATTTTTGGGTGCCATATAGACCCAGCCCATGCCCAGCGCGTCGGCTTTACCCGGTACGTCCATGCCGATCACGCGGTGCAACTGGCTACGCTGGTAAATCAGGGTCTGCATGCGATCGGCCTGGTGACTGCGCGCATAGAAATCTGATGAGAGGAACTGCTGCATCCAGCGCATCATGTCGCCTGGCGTTGAATAGACCCCGCCACTGCCGATGGCTGCCAGGGTGTTATTACACGGGCTTGCGCCTTTCTCTGCCACCATCAGGCGTCGGCACTGATCCGGAGAAGGGGTAAAGGTGGTGTCCTTCATGCCGAGCGGGCGCGTTATCTGCTCTTCAAAGAGCTGCGGGTAAGGTTTGCCTGCTGCCGTCGAGAGCGCATCTGCCAGCAGGTCAAACGCCAGGTTTGAGTAAGATGCCTGTGAACCCGGGGCCGATTTCAGCGTGGCGGTGCTCAGGTAGTTCCAGCGCTGTTCGCGCGTTGGCCAGACAAAAACGTCACGGTGCGCCGCGCCGCCGGGTTGTTCGCGAGGCAGCGCGCTGGTATGGGTGGCAAGGTTTACCAGCGTGATGGGCGTGCCCTGATAGGTTGGAACGCGTGCGCCTGGCGGCGCATATTTGCTGAGCGGATCGTCGAGCTTGACCACGCCCTGATCGAGTAATTTCACCAGCATTTCGCTGGTCATCAGCTTGGTTAAGGACGCAATGCGGATCACGGAATCCAGCTGCGGGTGAACGTTATTTCCCGGTCGCGTTTCGCCAAAGCTGCGAAATACGCGCTGGTTGCCGTCGATGACCACCATCGCCATCCCGGTCGCGCCACTGCCGTAATAGATAAGGTTCGCGTAGCGATCGGCAATATCTGAAGCCAAAACGGGGGCCGTCAGCGGCTGAGCTGCCTGGGCGGTGGAGAAGCTCACCGCACACAGCGCGGCAAAAGAGAGCAGACAACGTTTCAACGAAAAGCATCCATGAATTGAATGAGAAAAGTAATGGGTATTTATACTACTAAAGCGCACGGTGCAATGCCCCGAATTGCATAACGATAGCGAGAAAAACGTAACCATGGGTAAATAAGCATAATTTCCTGGCGACCGGTCTCCCATTTTGTGACATCGGCCGTATGATAGAGGCCAGTGTCACTCAATCTTGCGGAGAACGATATGTCAGTGAAGCGTGTGGTTATGGTTGTCGATATGCAGCAAGGGGTATTTGCAACGCCGCGTTACCAACGCGAAAAATGTGTTTCGCTTATCAATCAGCTCACGCAGGCCGCCGAACGGGTGATTTTTATTCAGCATACCGGTGAAGGCGGTCTGGAAGAGGGGAGCGAAGGGTTTGCGCTGCTGCCTGAACTCCATCAGCCCGCTGACGCGCTTTACGTCACCAAGACTGCCTGCGATGCATTTTATAACACCGCACTTGAAGCGGTGTTGCGCGAGCAAGGTATTCGCGAGTTTGTCATCTGCGGCTGTGCCACCGATTACTGTGTCGACGCGACCATCAAGAATGGGGTCAGCCGTGGCTATCACATTACCGTGGCGGAAGATGCCCATACCACGGCTAATCGTCCGGCAGCCGACGCGCCCATTCTGATTAACCATTACAACGACGTCTGGCGTGACTTTATTGCGCCGGCCAATCCTCTCGCGGTGAAACGCACCGAAACAATTCTCGAAAACTGGAAAGCGAACTAATAATTAACCCTCGGGTCTGACCTTTTTGCCTGCGCCGTCTGGCTCAGGCGAGATTTTCGTGTGGTGATGTGTTGAGCACAGCAACAGCCATAACAACAAGAAGGATGCATTATGTTTAAGTCTTTTTTCCCAAAGCCGGGGCCTTTTTTCCTGTCGGCATTTATTTGGGCACTGATCGCTGTCATTTTCTGGCAGGCTGGCGGCGGGGCGTGGTTGGCCCGCATTACGGGCGCAACGGGTGACGTCCCGATCAGCGCCGCTCGCTTCTGGTCGCTTAGCTATTTGCTGTTTTACGCCTACTACATGGTATGCGTTGGCCTGTTTGCCCTGTTCTGGTTTGTCTATGCGCCGCACCGCTGGCAATACTGGTCGATTCTGGGAACCTCGCTGATTATCTTTGTGACCTGGTTCCTGGTGGAAGTGGGGGTGGCAGTAAACGCCTGGTATGCCCCGTTCTACGACCTTATCCAGACCGCGCTGAGTTCGCCGCATAAGGTAACCATTAATCAGTTTTACCATGAGGTGGGCATTTTCCTCGGTATCGCGTTGATTGCGGTGGTGATCGGGGTGATGAACAACTTCTTCGTCAGCCACTACGTTTTCCGCTGGCGTACCGCGATGAACGAACACTATATGGCGCACTGGCAACACCTGCGTCATATTGAAGGTGCAGCACAGCGTGTGCAGGAAGACACCATGCGTTTTGCCTCCACCCTTGAAGACATGGGCGTCAGCTTTATCAACGCCATCATGACGCTGATTGCCTTCCTGCCGGTGCTGGTGACACTCTCGGCTCACGTGCCGGATCTGCCTCTTGTCGGTCATCTGCCGTATGGGCTGGTGATTGCGGCGATTGTCTGGTCTCTGATGGGGACGGGGCTGCTGGCGGTGGTCGGGATTAAGCTGCCGGGGCTGGAGTTTAAAAATCAACGCGTGGAAGCGGCTTATCGTAAAGAGCTGGTCTACGGTGAAGATGATGCTAATCGTGCCTCGCCACCAACCGTACGTGAGCTGTTTGGTGCCGTGCGTCGCAACTACTTCCGTCTCTACTTCCACTATATGTATTTCAATATTGCGCGCATTTTGTATCTGCAGGTCGATAACGTTTTCGGTTTGTTCCTGCTGTTCCCGTCCATCGTTGCGGGTACGATTACGCTCGGTCTGATGACCCAGATAACAAACGTTTTTGGTCAGGTGCGTGGCTCATTCCAGTATCTGATCAGCTCCTGGACCACGCTGGTGGAACTGATGTCCATCTATAAACGTTTACGCAGCTTTGAGCGTGAGCTGGACGGCCAGGAACTGCAGGAAGTCACCAATACATTTAGCTAATACAGGGAGTTGCTATGACCTTTGCCGTACCGCGTGCGTTACCGTTGTCCTTACTGGCTGCTCTGGTGCTGGTAGGGTGTGCCGAAAAAGGGGCTGCCCCGCTTAAAGAAGGGGAGAAGCCTGTTGATGTGGCAAGCGTTGTGCGGCAAAAAATGCCCGCCAGCGTGAAAGATCGCAATGCATGGGCGGATGCGCTGGCAAAAACCTTTGAAAGCCAGAAGATTGCTCCTACCGAGGAGAACATCTGCTCGGTACTGGCGGTGGCGCAGCAGGAATCAATGTACCAGTCAGACCCGGTCGTGCCGGGTCTGAACAAAATAGCCTGGAAAGAGATCGACCGCCGTGCGGAATCGATGCATATCCCGGTATTTCTCGTGCATACCGCGTTTAAAATCACCTCGCCAAATGGAAAAAGCTACAGCGAACGGCTGGACACGGTAAAAACCGAGAAACAGCTCAGCGCCATCTTTGATGATTTCATCAGCATGGTGCCGATGGGGCAGACACTGTTTGGTTCACTTAACCCGGTACACACCGGCGGGCCGATGCAGGTCAGCATTGCCTTTGCGGAAAAGCATACCGACGGCTACCCGTGGAAAATCGACGGTACGGTGCGTCAGGAGGTCTTCTCCCTGCGTGGCGGCCTGTGGTTCGGCACTTATCATCTGCTGAACTATCCGGCGAATTACAGTGAGCCGCTGTACCGCTTTGCGGACTTTAACGCGGGCTGGTATGCCAGTCGTAACGCGGCGTTTCAGAATGCGGTCAGCCGCGCGAGCGGCGTGAAGCTGGCACTGGATGGCGATCTTATTGCCTACGGCAGCAGCGAGGCTGGCACCACGGAGCGGGCGGTGCGGAAATTATCGAACAGGCTTGGCATGAGTGAGAGCGACATTCGCCATCAGCTTGAGAAAGGCGATAGTCTGGCGTTTGAGAAAACCGATCTGTACAAGAAAGTCTTTACGCTTGCAGAACAGAAAAGTGGGAAAACATTACCGAGGGCAATCCTGCCGGGTATTCAGCTGGAAAGCCCGAAGATCACGCGTAACCTGACAACCGCCTGGTTCGCAAAACGCGTGGATGACCGCCGGGCTCGCTGTATGGGGCTTTAAAAGCGACGGCGAAAACGCAGTACTAATGCCACAACGCCTAAAATCATACACCCTGCGAGGAAAGGAATGAGGCCAAACAGGGTGCTTACGCCAAAACCAATTTCCACTCGCGGGCGTCCGTTATCCTGCACCTGCATCAGGTGTTCATAGACTCCTGGTGCATGAACCAGCATATTGAGTAGCTGCGAACCCGCCCAGAAACAGAACAAGACAAACAGGGCATAAGCGATATTACCCGCCGTGGAGGTTTTTGGTTGTTTACCGCCAAAAATCGGTTTCGACAATGTAAAGTCAGCCATCACGACCTCCCGATAAATCACTCTGTTTTATATGCGTCTTACAAGGTGAGTTTGACAGGTCATAGCATTTGTCAATATCAGAATCGTGTTAATTTACCCTAAGGAATTCTCCTGGATTGTCGAATTCTGCAGCGCATCACAATTTCTTAACTTAATTGAAACAACAGCGTGTTTCAGAATTTCCGCATCAGCCACAGACCTCGTCATAAATCTGTGAGAGGATATCTTTTTTTCCTGCCGGAGTTTGTCATGAAGCTCACTTCCAAACTACGCCGTGACTGGCATTACTACGCCTTTGCTATCGGGCTGATCTTTATTCTTAACGGTGTCGTGGGGCTGTTGGGATTTGAAGCAAAAGGGTGGCAAACGTATGCCGTGGGTCTGGTGACCTGGGTTATCAGCTTCTGGCTGGCGGGGATGATTATCCGCCGTCGTCCTGAAGAGACGACAGCGGATGAGACGGAAACGGCGAAAACTCCCGATTAACCGTTTACGGAGCTTTTCAGGGCGCTGTCCGCAGCATGACGCTCCAGCGCCAGTTCAATCAGGCGGGTGATAAGTGCTGAGTAGCTAAGCCCGCTGGCCTGCCACAGCTTGGGATACATGCTGATGTTGGTGAAGCCCGGCAGGGTGTTGATTTCATTAATCACCACCTCGTTTTCAGGCGTCAGGAACACATCCACGCGCGCCATGCCGCTGCAGCCGAGCGTCTGATAAGCGTTAATCGCGATCGCGCGGATCTTATCGTTGATTGCCGGATCGATATTCGCAGGCACAACAACCTGGGCGCCTTTATCATCAATGTATTTGGTGTCGTAAGAGTAAAAATCACTGTTTAACACCACTTCACCGCAGGTGCTTGCCTGTGGGAAATCGTTGCCCAGCACGGCGCACTCAATTTCGCGGCCTTTGATGCCCTGCTCAACCACCACTTTATGGTCAAACTCAAACGCCAGGTTGACCGCTTGCGTGAACTGCGCTTCGCTTGTCACCTTGCTGACCCCGACGGAAGACCCCTGGTTTGCGGGTTTCACAAACAGCGGCAGGCCCAGCTGACCGGAAATCTGAGCGAAGCTGTGTTGGTCACGGTTGGCGCGGGTGAGGGTGACAAACGGCGCAATATTCAGCCCTGCATCACGCAGCAGGCGCTTGGTGACATCTTTATCCATGCAGGCAGCGGAACCCAGCACATCAGAACCGACAAACGGCAGGTTGGCCATGCGCAGCATCCCCTGCAGCGAACCATCTTCGCCAAGGGTGCCATGAACGATAGGGAAGACCACGTCAATCTGGGCGAGAGACTGCGCATTACCGGCGTCGATGAGCTGCCCTTGCACCACGCCGGGTACGGTCGCGACGCTGATTGCAGAAGGATTCAGGGCGATATGCGCCGGATCGTCAGCATTTAACAGATACTGGCTGGCATCGTTGACATACCACTGCCCCTGTTTATCTATGCCCAGCAGCACCACGTCGAAACGGCTTTTGTCGATTGCATCGACGATATTTTTGGCCGATTGCAATGAAACCTCGTGCTCCGCTGATTTTCCCCCAAAGACAATACCTACGCGCTGCTTTGCCATCTCACTCTCTTCCAGTCTGACGAAAAACCAATAACATACCACGATGCCCAGCGGGTTTCGCGGCCTTCTGCCATAATGTTTTGGGGAATGTTAAGGGGGGAGCGTGAAAGGAAAAACTCTGCTGACCGTTTTCATTATTGTGGGTGTCGCAACGGTGGGGTATCGCTGGTTGCCGTCTTACTACAACCCTTTCTCGCCCCTACATCTCGACGACCCGCCAGGCCGCATTACCCAGTATAAGCTTCGGAACTTAACGCCCCAGGCGTGCGCGAGCCTGTTATCGCAGGCCAATCAACGCGCGCTTATCCGCACACAACCGGTCGCAGACAGCGGTGGGGAGTGTCCACTCCGTAACGTCGTCCGGGTACGTCACTTCGGTCCGGTCAGCCTGAACAGCAGTTTCCTTGCGAGCTGCCCGCTGGCGCTCAGTTCTGCCTTGTTTATCAGCCAGCAGGCCCGGCCACTCACCAGACGCTATACGGGAAGTGAGCTGACGCGTATTGAGCATCTCGGCAGCTTTGCCTGCCGCAACATTTACCATCGCCCCGACGCGCGACGCAGTGAACATGCCACGGCAGAGGCACTGGATATCACGGCGTTTGGGCTGGCAAACGGTGAGAGGGTCACGGTACAAAACGGCTGGAAGGCGACCAAAACGCAGCCATGGCTGAAAGGCATGCTGGCGGCGAGCTGCAGCTATTACGGTAACAGCCTGGGGCCAGAGTATAACGCTGCCCATGCCAGCCACTTTCACCTGGGGATGCGCGGTTTCGGTCTCTGCCGCTGAAGCATAATATTCCGTCATAAAATGGATGATTTGTGACTTATTTCACAAATATGATGACTGGGAAGATAAAACACCAAAGTCGGCAAGTGCGCATCTCTGGTGCGACGTCATAACGCGTAACTTGCTAATCTGTCGGCGAATTCGCCTAAAAATGAAGACTATTTCTTTTATGGAATCCTGGAAAGTAAATCTCATCTCGGTCTGGTTCGGGTGCTTCTTTACCGGGCTGGCCATCAGCCAGATATTGCCCTTCCTGCCACTGTACGTGTCGCAGCTGGGCGTTACCTCCCATGAAGCGCTCTCCATGTGGTCAGGTCTGACGTTCAGCGTCACGTTTCTGGTCTCTGCCATCGTCTCGCCGATGTGGGGCAGTCTGGCCGACCGCAAAGGGCGCAAGCTGATGCTGCTGCGCGCATCGCTGGGGATGGCGATAGCCATTCTGCTGCAGGCCTTTGCCACTAACGTATGGCAGCTCTTTTTCCTGCGAGCGGTGATGGGGCTGACGTCCGGGTATATTCCGAATGCCATGGCGCTGGTGGCCTCGCAGGTGCCCCGTGAACGCAGCGGCTGGGCGCTGAGTACGCTCTCTACTGCTCAGATAAGCGGGGTCATTGGCGGCCCGCTGCTAGGGGGCTTCCTCGCCGATCATGTGGGGTTGCGCGCGGTGTTTATCATTACGGCCATCCTGCTGGTGGTCAGTTTTCTGGTCACGCTCTTCCTCATTAAAGAGGGAGGACGCCCCGTCATCAGCAAAGCTGAACGCCTGAGCGGCAAGGCCGTTTTCGCCTCGCTGCCCTATCCGGGCCTGATGATCAGCCTGTTTGTGACCACCATGGTGATCCAGCTTTGCAACGGTTCGGTCGGCCCGATTCTGGCGCTGTTTATTAAGTCGATGGAGCCAGACAGCAATAATATTGCTTTCCTCAGCGGGATGATTGCCGCCGTCCCGGGCGTATCAGCCCTCATTTCGGCGCCACGCCTTGGAAAACTGGGCGACAGGATCGGCACGGCGCGTATCCTGATGGCCACGCTGATTTTTGCGGTGGTGCTCTTTTTCGCAATGTCGTTTGTCACTTCTCCGTTTCAGCTTGGCGTGCTGCGGTTTCTGCTGGGCTTTGCCGATGGTGCGATGTTACCCGCGGTGCAAACATTGCTGGTGAAATATTCCAGTGACCAGGTAACGGGCCGTATTTTTGGCTATAACCAGTCGTTTATGTATTTAGGTAACGTTGCCGGTCCGCTTATGGGAGCCGCTGTTTCGGCAATGGCCGGTTTCCGTTGGGTATTTGCTGCTACCGCCATTGTGGTGCTGATAAATATTATTCAACTGGCTATTGCACTGCGTCGCCGCAGACAAATGGCGGAGGCGAAGTCGGCGCGATAACCGTTTCGCAGATGTATTATATATTCTTATGGTCGCCGCATTTTTATATAACTAAATGCGGCGTTTTTTATAGAAAAACGTTTCGCTGAAAGCCGCGAGGAATCTATTTTTCCTGCCGCATCACTTTTGCATAACATAATAAATTTCTTCTCTTTGCATAATGGATTCAGAATGCTAAGTTCAGACAAAACGGATAAGGAAATAGCACCATGAAAAATCTCATTGCTGAGTTGTTGGTCAAGCTTGCACAAAAGGAAGAAGAGTCAAAAGAGTTGGTCGCCCAGGTTGAAGCGCTGGAAATTGTGGTCACCGCGCTGCTGCGACAAATGGCGAAAAACGAACAACAGACGTTGATTGAGAACGTTGAAGGCGCGCTGGAAAGCGTCAGACCCGATTCCCAGGTGCCGGTTGAGGATGCTGAAATGCTCCGCCAGTACGTAAAAAAGCTGTTAAGGCATCCTCGCAACTAAACCATCATGGAACCTGACGGCGTGTCATAGAATTGTCATGCAGGATGCCTATAGTCGCTCTGTTTTATTTTTTATGTATTTGTACATGGAGAAAATAAATTGAAACAGAGCGCACTTTTCATCGCATTACTTCCCCTGTTAATGTCACCCGCTATTTATGCCGACAATCACAATACCAGCGTGCTGGATAATCGTGCGGCCAAAGGGGATATCACCCAGCCTGGCGGCGCGCGCCGGTTGACTGAAGATCAAACCGCCGCCATTCGCGCTTCGCTGAATGAGAAACCCGCTAAAAACATTATTCTGCTGATTGGCGACGGGATGGGCGATTCCGAAATAACGGCAGCACGAAATTATGCCGAAGGCGCGGGCGGCTTTTTTAAAGGTATCGACGCACTGCCTCTCACCGGACAATATACCCATTACGCGCTGGATAAAAAAACCGGTAAACCCGATTACGTGACGGATTCTGCTGCCTCTGCCACGGCGTGGTCCACCGGTGTGAAAACCTATAATGGTGCGCTGGGTGTGGATATTCACGAAAAAGATCACCAGACCATTCTGGAGATGGCTAAAGCGGCGGGACTGGCTACCGGCAACGTCTCTACGGCTGAACTTCAGGATGCAACGCCAGCGGCGCTGGTGGCTCATGTCACCTCGCGTAAATGCTACGGCCCGTCGGTGACCAGCGAAAAATGCCCGACTAACGCGCTGGAAAAGGGCGGCAAAGGCTCGATTACGGAACAACTGTTGAACGCACGTCCTGACGTGACGCTTGGCGGCGGGGCGAAAACCTTCGCGGAAACCGCAACGGCGGGCGAATGGCAGGGCAAAACGCTGCGTGAGCAGGCGCAGGCTCGCGGCTATCAGCTGGTGAGTGATGCATCTTCTCTGGCGGCGATTACCGAAGCAAGCCAGGATAAACCGCTGCTGGGTCTTTTCTCTGATGGCAATATGCCGGTGCGCTGGGAAGGACCAAAAGCATCCTACCACGGCAACATTGATAAACCTGCCGTAACCTGTACGCCAAACCCAAAACGTACCGACAGCATCCCGACGCTGGCGGCGATGACCGATAAAGCGATTTCACTGCTGAGCAAGAGTGAAAAGGGCTTCTTCCTGCAGGTGGAAGGCGCGTCGATCGATAAACAGGATCATGCGGCTAACCCGTGCGGTCAGATTGGCGAGACGGTCGATCTGGACGAAGCAGTGCAGAAGGCACTTGAGTTCGCGAAGAAAGACGGCAACACCCTGGTGGTCGTTACCGCAGACCATGCGCACGCCAGCCAGATCATCCCAGCGGATACCAAAGCACCGGGCCTGACGCAGGCGCTGAACACCAAAGACGGCGCGGTGATGGTGTTGAGCTATGGCAACTCTGAAGAAGAGTCCATGGAGCATACCGGAACCCAGCTGCGCATCGCAGCATACGGTCCGCATGCGGCAAACGTGGTAGGGCTGACCGATCAAACGGATCTGTTCTACACCATGAAAGCGGCTTTGGGGCTGAAATAATAAAAGCCCGGCGGAAATCACATCTGCCGGGTGGTTTTTTTCCTGTCACGAACCAGACTTACAGTGAATGTTCACAAAAGGATGGTGCAATGAAAACAACATTACTGGTTACTCTGCTCTCGAGTCTGTTTCTGATCTCATCGGCGAACGCGGAAGAGAAAACATTAACACCGCAGCAGCAACGCATGACCACCTGTAATCAACAGGCGACCGCACAGAGCCTGAAGGGCGATGCCCGTAAGACCTACATGAGCGGTTGCCTCAAAAACGGTGCCGCGAAACCGGGTGAGAAAAGCCTGACGCCGCAGCAGCAAAAAATGCGCGAGTGTAATGCGAAAGCGACCGAACAGTCCCTGAAAGGCGACGATCGCAGCAAGTTCATGAGTGCCTGTCTGAAGAAAAACGTGTAGTCCTATCGGGTGAGTGGCCCCGGCGGCTCACCCGAAATTTCATACTTTCCCCGTAAGCCCCCTCTCTATAATTTGGGAAATATTTCAGAATATTCCCAAAAATGATGAATGATGAATCTTATTACAATATAAAGCGCATTCGGGAAGAGTGGAATATGACCCTTTCTCAGGATGACCCCCACCGTACCGGGATCCCGTTTGCCCGGCGAGCCCGGCTGGCGCGTGTTGTCGGACTGGCAGCGATGTTCTTCCCCCTCTCTGGCGTACTGGTCACCTTTTCTGTATCCGGCGTCTGGTGGTTGTTCCTGGTGGGGTGGGCATTTGTCTGGCCCCATTTCGCCTGGCAGTGGTCCTGCCGTGCTGCTTCGCCTCATCAGCAGGAACGTTTTAATCTGAAAATTGATGCCATTATTGCCGGGCTTTGGATCGGCATGATGGGGATCAATGCGCTACCTGCGGCAGCGCTGCTGATGATGGTGGGAATGAACATGATGGGGTCCGGCGGGTGTCGGCTGTTTTTTACCGGCATCATGTTAACCCTTCTGTCTTCCCTGGTGACGATCCCCATCGTGGGCCGGGTGGCTGTCTTTAACCCGGAGCCTCTGGCATGGGGCTTAACGCTTCCCGTGCTGGTGTTGTATCCGATGCTTTTTGCCTGGCTCAGCCATCGTACTGCCATCAGGCTTGCAGAGCATAAACGGCGGCTGGAGCTGATGAGTACCCGCGACGGCATGACCGGCGTCTTTAATCGCCGGCACTGGGAAGTGCTGCTGAGAAATGAATTTGAACACTGTCGCCGCAACCACTGCACCGCCACGATTTTGCTTATCGATATCGATCATTTTAAGAATATCAATGACACCTGGGGCCACGATGTGGGTGATGAAGCGATCATTGCCCTGACGCGGCAACTGCAGCTAACGGTGCGTTCCGGGGATGCGATAGGCCGTTTTGGCGGGGATGAGTTTGCGGTGATCATGTCCCGGACGGCGGCTGACAGTGCCATCGCCGTGATGTCACGCGTACATGAACGGCTGGAAACGCTGTCGTTACCGTGTGCGCCCAAGGAATCTCTGCGTATTAGCGTCGGTGTCGCGCCCTGGGGACCGCAGTTCGGGCACTATCGGGAGTGGTTAAAAGCGGCCGATGTGGCGCTGTATAAGGCCAAAAATGCCGGACGCGGCCGCACCGAGGTGGCCGCCTGACGTCCGGAGCAGATAATCAGGATTTACTCAGTTTCTCTGATTTTTCCATGCATTTTGTCATCGCTTCAATAACGGCCGAACGGAAGCCGCGCTCTTCCAGCACCCGCACCGCCTCGATAGTGGTTCCGCCTGGCGAGCAGACCATATCTTTCAGTTCACCCGGATGTTTACCGGTCTCCAGCACCATTTTGGCAGAGCCCATCACGGCCTGTGCAGCGAATTTATACGCCTGCGCTCGTGGCATGCCGCCAAGCACCGCGGCGTCGGCCATCGCTTCTAAAAACATAAAGACATACGCAGGCGCTGAACCGCTCACTCCCACTACCGGATGGATCATGGATTCGGCAATGACTTCCGCTTCACCGAAGCAGCGGAAGATGTTCAGGACATCCGCCACGTCTTCCGACGTCACCAGCGCGTTAGGCGTGACGGAGGTCATGCCGGCGTTAACCAGTGACGGGGTATTCGGCATAGCGCGTACGATTTTACGGTCATGACCCAGCGCGCGCGCCAGCTGATCGAGCGTGACGCCCGCGGCAATCGATACGACCAGCGTCTCTTTGTTCAGGCTGGTGGTGATGTCGCTCAGCACTTTGATCATGATGTTCGGCTTGACGGCGCCAAAGACAATATCGGCTACCTGAGCCACTTCCTGGGCGCTTTCGGCTGCGTTGATCCCGTACCGATCGCGTAACGCGGCGACGTTGTCCGGTGATGGGGTGTAGACCCAAATCTGACCCGGCAGCACCTGTCCGCTGGCGATCAGGCCACCCAGGATGGCTTTGCCCATGTTACCGCAGCCGATAAACCCGATTTTCTTATCCATCACGATTCTCCGTCATTATGCGTTGTTTTCTCTGATTGATAGCTTAACAACGAAATGCAGGCGACAATAGTCGGCAGAATCATTATGGGGAGACAATATGGCGATTTGGGTTGATGCGGACGCGTGTCCGAATGTGATTAAAGAGATTTTATTCCGCGCGGCCGAGCGCGTGCAGATGCCGCTTACGCTGGTGGCGAACCAGAATATTCGCGTACCGCCTTCCCGATTTATTCGCGCATTGCGGGTTCCGGCTGGTTTTGACGTGGCGGATAACGAGATTGTGCGTCTGTGTAGTCCCGAGGATCTGGTGATCACGGCGGATATCCCGCTGGCCGCGGAAGTAATTGAAAAGGGAGCGGCGGCGCTGAACCCGAGAGGGGAGCGTTATTCGCCGGCGACCATTCGTGAAAGACTCACCATGCGTGATTTTATGGATACGCTTCGCGCCAGCGGCGTGCAAACCGGCGGGCCAGACAGCCTGTCCCAGCGCGATCGCCAGCAGTTCGCCGCAGAGCTTGATAAGTGGCTGCTCGAAGTCAAGCGTCGCACTGCGTAATGATAACCATTGTCACTTTGTGGTACAGTATGGCCTCCGCAGGGTTGTCATCCCGTACCGCTTTGCAGTAAAGTAAACGCAACATCTTCTGCAATTATTTCTTTACGCTCTTCGGCCATCCGGCATCAAGGGGAACACCTGGTTATGACCCAACCCATCTTTTTAGTTGGCCCCCGCGGCTGTGGGAAAACCACCGTTGGCCTGGAACTGGCACGCGCGTGCGATCGTCAGTTTGTTGATACCGACCACTGGCTGCAAACCGAAGCCGGGAAAAGCATCGCGGAAATCGTTGAGCAAGAGGGGTGGGAGAGCTTTCGCGCCCGTGAAACGGCCGCGCTGAAGGCGGTCACCACGCCGTCTGCTGTTATCGCAACCGGTGGCGGCATTGTTCTCGCCGAGTGTAACCGTCGCTTTATGCGCGAAAAAGGGATTGTCATCTACCTCAGCGCACCCGTTTCGGCCCTGGTAGGGCGGCTGGAAGCATTTCCGGAAGAGGGACAACGTCCTGCGCTGACCTCCCGGCCGCTCAGCGAAGAGGTGAGCGAAGTGCTGGCCGAACGCGATGCGTTATACCGCGAAGCGGCACACCACGTTGTGGATGCTTCCGCTTCACCCGAGGACGTGGTAATTCAGATTATTACCGCCCTGCGTTTGGCTTGTGCCAGCTAAGCGGCGTCTATACTTATAGCTCAGACATAAAAAAAGGATGAGCTATGCCAACCAGACCTCCCTATCCACGTGAAGCACGCATCGTTACCGTTGAAAAAGGCAATGGCGATCAAACCATCACCTGGTATCAGCTGCGTGCCGATCACCCCAAACCAGACTCTCTGATCAGTGAACATGAAACTGAACAGGAAGCGCTGGATGCCAAACGGCGCTACGAAGATCCTGATAAGTCGTGAATGAATTCCTAAAGGGCTAAATACCGTGCCTGAATCACACTTTTTACTCATCGCAAATGTTAAGCAGGGGTTAATATTTAGTTATTACAGGTAACTCCGTAACGGGCAGGCGATCTTTACATTTCGCGATGGGGATCACCTGCTACGCTTGGTGCTGTTTTGTTGAAAAAACGAACTGTGCAGCGTAGTGAGCCTGCACCTGTGTGAAAGATTTAGCGGTAATGGAAGGCGATGAAGATGAAGGCGACGTTGGCGATCCTCACTATTGGTGTGGTCCCTGTAAGCGAAGTGTTACCGCTCTTAACCGAGCATGTATCTGAACAACAGATAACGCATCTAAGCCTGCTGGGGAAGATGAGTCGGGAAGAGGTCATGGAAGACTACGCTGTAGAGGCGGGGGAGGATCCCCTGGCGACGTTATTAAGTGACGGTAAACTGGCGCATGTTTCGCGTCAGAAAATCGAGCGCTCGCTGCAGAGCGTAATAGAAGTGCTCGATAATCAAGGCTATGACGTTATTTTACTGATGAGTACTGCACCTGTTAAGGGACTCATCGCGCGTAATGCGATTTTGCTGGAGCCGATGCGGATCATTCCGCCGCTGGTGGCCTCCATTGTTGACGGGCATCAGGTGGGGGTCATTGTTCCCATTGAAGAGCTCATGGACAACCAGACGGCAAAATGGCACGTACTCGAAAAAATGCCTTTGTATGCGCTGGCCAATCCCTTCTGGGACAGCGAGGCCGCGCTGATTGAGGCGGGACGGGAACTGCTGGAGAGAGGGGCCGATGTGTTGATTCTGGACTGCCTTGGATTCCACCAGCACCACCGTGATTTACTGCAAAAGGCGCTGGATGTCCCGGTGCTGTTGTCCAATGTTCTGATGGCCCGGCTGGCCGCAGAACTGTTGATCTAATGATTTTGCGTGACAGGTGATGATCATGGCCCCTATAGTGAATTTTTATCTAAAAATATAAGGGCCAGTTCATGCTTCAAAGTAACGAATACTTTTCCGGTAAAGTGAAATCCATTGGTTTTACCAGCAGCAGCACTGGCCGCGCCAGTGTCGGCGTTATGGCTGAAGGGGAATACACCTTTGGTACAGCCGAAGCTGAAGAGATGACGGTGATCAGCGGTGCGCTCAACGTCTTACTGCCGGGGGAAACAGAATGGAAAGTTTACTCTGCCGGACAAGCGTTCAACGTCCCTGGCCACAGCGAATTCCATCTGCAGGTTGCTGAACCGACCTCTTATCTGTGCCGCTACCTGAAATAAAACGTTTTATTCCCTCTCCCTGCCGGGAGAGGGTCACTGCAGGCATTACCGCTGCGCTTCGCCGCCGAGGCCTTCCACCAGATTCTGAATTAACGCTGCCAGCTCTCCGGTCATCAGGATAAAGTCCGCGTCAAAGCGCTGGGCGTAATCTTCACGATCGATATCTTCGTTCTGATCGCGCAGCTCATCGCAGAATTTCAGACGCTTCACCGAGCCGTCATCGCACATCACAAACTGAATACGCTGCTGCCAGTCGAGTGCCAGTTTGGTTACCACTTTGCCCGCTTCAATGTGTACGGCGATCTCGTCGCTCACCAGATCCTGCTTTTTCGCGCGGATCACGCCGCCATCTTCGAGCAGGGCTTTGAGCTCGGCTTCATCAAGGATCTGGAAGCCCTGGGCTGCTGTACCGCTGCGCACCCATTCGGTCAGGGTCAGTTCAATCGGCGTTTCCAGCGCCAGCGGAACGACCGGTAACGATCCGATGCTTTTGCGCAGCAGGGCCAGCGTATCTTCCGCTTTTTTGGCGCTGGCGCAGTCCACCATGATCAACCCGTTAACGGTATCGATCCACATCATTGTCTGGCTGAAACGGCTAAAGGCGCGCGGCAGCAGAGAGTGCAGAACTTCGTCTTTCAGCGAATCTTTTTCGGTTTTTTTCAGCTTGCGACCCTGTTCGGCTTCAAGCTTGAAAATTTTCGCTTCGAGCGCCTGCTTGACCACCGGCGTGGGCAGAATTTTTTCTTCTTTGCGGGCGCAGACGATGATTTGACCCGTGCTGCTGGCGTGGGTCAATGCATCGCTTTGTGAACCCATTGGAGGAACCCAACCGGTTTTTGCCATATCCTGGCTACCGCAAGGGGAAAAGCTATAAGCGGCTAACTGTTTTTCCATCTCTTCTGCACGCAGCGAAACGTCGCGGCTGAGACGGTAAACCATCAAATTTTTGAACCACAGCATGATAATTTCCACGGCCTTGTCGTTAAATCAGCGGGCATGATAACGAATTGTCGCATCGCTTGCATTGCTAATCGGGAAGCGGGCTTCTACTCTGTTGATAATCAAAATAATGAGGAGTGTCTTGTGCGTATTGGGATTGATTTGGGCGGCACCAAAACAGAAGTCATCGCACTGAGCGAGCAGGGGGAGCAACTGTTCCGCCACCGTCTGCCTACGCCGCGCGATGATTATCACCAGACTATCGAGACGATTGCCCGGCTGGTCGACATGGCTGAGCAGGCGACAGGGCAGACCGGCACCGTTGGGATGGGGATCCCGGGCTCAATCTCGCCCTATACCGGGGTGGTTAAAAACGCCAACTCCACCTGGCTCAACGGTCAGCCTTTTGATAAAGATTTAAGTCAGCGCCTGAACCGGGAAGTGCGTCTGGCAAATGACGCCAACTGTCTGGCCGTCTCCGAAGCCATTGACGGTGCCGCCGCAGGGGCCCAGACCGTCTTTGCGGTCATTATCGGGACCGGCTGTGGCGCAGGCGTGGCCCTGGGCGGGCGCGCTCATATTGGCGGCAACGGTACGGCGGGCGAGTGGGGACATAACCCCCTGCCGTGGATGGATGACGATGAACTTAAATACCGCGCCGAGGTGCCGTGCTATTGCGGCAAGCAGGGCTGTATTGAGACGTTTATCTCCGGCACCGGTTTTGCCACCGATTACCATCGCCTGAGTGGCCAGCCACTCAAGGGGAACGAGATTATGCGCCGGGTCGGGGAACACGATCCGGTGGCTGAGCTGGCTCTCAGCCGCTATGAAATGCGGCTGGCGAAATCCCTGGCGCACGTGGTGAATATCCTTGACCCTGACGTGATTGTGCTCGGCGGCGGGATGAGCAACGTCGACCGTTTATATGCCACGGTACCGAATCTGGTGAAGCAGTGGGTCTTCGGCGGCGAGTGTGAAACCCCGATCCGCAAAGCGGTGCACGGGGACTCCAGCGGCGTGCGCGGCGCCGCGTGGCTCTGGCCGCTATAGCCATTCTCCCTCTCCATACGTGAGAGGGGCGGGATGAGGTGCCCTAACGCAGGGCACCTTCACTCCACCGCAAACACCTTATCCAGCTTGCTATACCCCAGCCCGTTAATCTTCTTCACTTTGATCTGCACCGGGATCCGCTCTTTCATCGCCTCGACGTGGCTAATCACGCCAATGGTTTTCCCGGTGGCGTTCAGCGCGTCGAGCGCATCCAGGGCGGTATCCAGCGTTTCGCTGTCGAGCGTGCCGAAGCCTTCATCCAGGAACAGCGAGTCGATGCGTGTTTTGTGGCTCACCAGATCGGAAAGCGCCAGCGCCAGTGCCAGGCTAACAAGGAAGCTTTCGCCGCCGGAGAGGGTACGGGTATCGCGCACCGCGTCCGCCTGCCAGGTATCCACCACTTCGAGTTCCAGCGCATCGCTGACCTTGCGCTGCAGCAAATAGCGCCCGTGCAGGCGATTTAGCTGCTGGTTGGCAAGCCAGACCAGATTATCCAGCGTGAGCCCCTGGGCAAACTTACGGAACTTGTCGCCGGTGCTGGAACCTATCAGCGAATTCAGATAGCTCCAGTCATCAGCCAGCCGCGCGGCCTCTTCAATATGCTGCATGAGCGCCAGCTGGTGCTGACGGTTATCGCTGTCCTGTTTAAGCTGCTGGCGGATCTCACCCTGATGAGTGGTGTTCTCCCGAAGCTGTTGCCCGAGTTGCTGTAGCTGCAACTGCAGGGTTGGCGCGTCGAGTTCCAGCCCTTCCGGTCGCTGCGTCTGATGAGCCTGCAGCTGCTGGTTTGCCTGTGCGAACAGCGCGGTTGCCTGCTGAAACTGGTTTTCCAGGGTCTGCTTACGGTGTTCAAGACGGCGGATGGTCTCTTCATCAAGCAGTGCAGCCAGAAAGGCCTCCCGATCGGCGAAGCAGCTTGCGGTCAATGCGGCGGTGAAGTGCGTCGTGGCGTGCTGCAGCCGTTCGCTTTCGAGGCTTTCCTGCTGTTGCAGTGTGGCAAGCTGGCTCTGAAGAGAAACGCATTCGTCGTGCGTTGCGCGCCAGTTATCAGGAATGGCCGGTTCGGTTTCTGTGTCGTTTGTGACGGGCAGGGTGTCGAGCAGCGGCATCAGAGCCGTCATGCGCTCCTGCATGACGCCATGCTGAGTCTGTTTTTCCTGCCACTGTGCGAACTCGGTTTCTCGTTCGTTCAGCCAGGCAGCCTCTGTGCCTTCTTCCGGGACGTTGAGTGACAGCGTAAGCAGGGTCGTTTCCAGCGCCTGGCGCGTGGCCGTCAGCTGCTGTTGATACTGACGCGCCTGCGCGTCCTGTTCATTCAGCTGTTGCTGCAGCGTCAGACGCTGGCTCAGCTGGTAAAGCTGACGCTCATACTGCTCTTGTTCGTTCATCCATGGGGCAATATCTTCCTGAATATTCAGAGTGATATTCAGGGACGCGCAAACGGATTGCCACTCTTTAGTGAGCGCTTGCTCCTCCTGAGAGAGCGTCTGAGCGTCGTCTGTCTCACGCTGGATCTGCCGGGTCAGGGCATTCACCTGACCGAGAACTAACAATCCTTCATCTTTAAGCGCAGCGACCTCTTTGGCTAACTGGTCGCGACGCTGCTGGTTGGCACTCAGCTCCAGCGCCTGATAGGCAGTGACCGCCGGGTGCGAGGTTGAGCCGCACAGCGGGCAGGGCTGTCCTGCCTGCAGCTGCGCACGCTCTGCCTCCAGACTTTTAATCTTCTCTTCCTGTCTGCAGAGCGTTTCAAGATCCAGATAATGTTGGTTTTTCTCTTTGTACTGCTGGCGACGCAGCGTCAGCGTTTCATTGAGTTTTACCTGCTCTGCCTGGGCTTTCTGCAGGCTTTCACCGTTCTGGCGCAGACGCTGTTGCAGCGGCAGATAACGGGCCTGAAGCGACATCAGCCGCTGGCGGAAAGTCCGTGACTGAGCCTGTTGCTCCATCGCCACGCTGACTTCGTCAGCCGTGAGCGTCAGGGCGTTTTCCGGCATCTCTGCCAGCTTCTGGCGTAATTCAGCAATGCGCGTGGAAAGCGTGGCGATCTGATTTTTATCGCGATTCAGCTGTGCAAAATGGGCGCGCCAGCCTGCTATCTCCTGACCCCACTGACGATACCGCTCGTGCTCTGCCAGCCACTGTGCCAGCGCCGTAAGGTCGGTCTGCAGTTGTGCATGGCTACGCTGGGCCGTATTACGGATACGCGAGCGCAGCGCGGTTTTTGCTTGTAAGCGAGCATTTACTTCAACAATGCGCTGCTTCGTTTGCCCCAGCCGGGTGGTTTGCTCTTGCTGGCTGTCCCACAGTGGACGCAGCTGGGCGGCGGGGTGAGCAAGCTGGAGCGTTGCCAGCTCGGGCGCAGCCTCGGTCAGTGTCTGTTGCGCCTGTTGCTGCAAGGTGGCAACGCGCTGCTGCTCACGTATAAGCTCGTCATTGCGCGTAAGCCACTGAAAATCTTTCTGTTGATTCTGCTGTTGCGCCAGCAGCGTTTTCTCTTCGTCAGTAAGTGCCTGCAAACTTTGCTGTAACTGCTGCTGTTGCTCTTCACTCAACAACACGACGCCTGCAGCCTGTGCTTCATGCACCTCAAGGGCGTTACGTGCGGCTTTGTGTTTCTCAAACACCATGGCGGAAATCTGACCGTAGATCTCGGTTCCGGTCAGTTCTTCCAGCAGTTCGGCGCGGTCGGAAGGTCTGGCATTGAGGAAGGCGGCAAATTGCCCCTGAGAGAGCAGCATTGAGCGGGTAAAACGGCCATAATCCAGCCCGGTGAGGGCGGCCGTTTGTTCCAGTTTATCCGACACTTTGTCGGCCAGAATTTTACCGTCCTCACAGCGTGCCAGCTCGACGCGTGGGGCCTGAAGATTACCGTCGGGCTGATTTCGCGCGCGGTTCTGACTCCAGAAAGCGCGATAGGCAATACCTTTGACTTCAAACTCAACTTCGGCAAGGCATTCGGCCGTGTCGCGCGTCATCAAATCGTTTTGTGCCTGGGAGACTTTCTGCAGGCGCGGCGTTTCGTGATACAGCGCCAGACAAATGGCGTCGAGCAGGGTCGTTTTCCCTGCGCCGGTAGCCCCGGTAATCGCAAACAGTCCGTTGCTGGCAAACGGCTCTGCGGTAAAATCGATTTTCCACTCACCCTTCAGTGAGTTGAGATTTTTCAGACGCAGGCTGAGGATTTTCATGCGTTTTCTTCCTCATTGTTCAGGGCATGCAGGGTGTGCGTAAACAGCTCGTTCAGCCGTGCGCGTTTTGCGTCGTCAATCTCCTCGTGGGAGAGCCGGCGTTCAAAAACCTCTTCCACCCTGAGTTCGCTGAGCGTTTCGCGCTGAGCGCCGAGCAGAATTTTCTCGCGCTGCTCGCGGCTGCGGCGCACCAGGAGCACCTCTACCGGCAGGTCTTCCGTGAGTACCTGAATTTTACGCTGCACATCATGCAGGTAGTCGCCGCTGGCGATCTCAATATCCAGCCAGACCGGCGGGTTTTGTTCCACGCCGCGCCACTGTTCAAGCTGGGCGGTGATGGCGTCCAGATCGCCTTTCAGCACCGCCAGCGGCTGGGTGACGGGCACTTCCAGCGTGTCAACGGCGCTGAGCTTGCCGTCGCTAAAGCTCACCAGATGGACACTTTTGGCTTTGCCGGTCTCATCAAAACTCAGCGAGATGGGCGAGCCGCAGTAGCGAATGTGCTCGCAGCCGCCGATAACCTGCGCCCGGTGGATATGCCCGAGGGCAATATAATCCGCGGGCGGGAAGTTTTGTGCCGGGAAAGCATCCAGCGTGCCAATATAAATGTCACGCACCGCGTCGCTTTTGCTGGCCCCAACGGTGGTGAGGTGCCCGGTGGCAATCACCGGAATCGCCTGGTCACCGCGAAGGGCACAGGCCTGGGCATGCTGCTGGTGGTAATAGTCGGTGATAGCCTGCAGCAAATGCTGCTGTTTTTCAGCGCCGGAAAGCCCCGCCTGGCTTTGGACAATATCGCGCGGGCGTAAAAATGGGATCGGACACAGTACCGCACCCGGCGTCCCGTCGCGCTTTTTCAGGATCTGCGGCGCATGTCCTGCGCTGGCCACCACGGTAGTATTGAGAAACGCCAGAATATCGCGGGATTCATTTAACGTTGCGACGGAATCATGGTTGCCGGCAACAATCACCAGATGACAGCCCGTTTGCTGCAGATTGACGACAAAACGGTTATATAACTCGCGCGCATAGCTGGGGGGCGAGCCGGTATCGAAGATGTCGCCCGCCACAATAATGGCGTCCACCTCATGAGAGCGGGCCGTATCCAGCAGCCAGTTCAGGAACGCTTCGTGTTCAGCCGCCCGGCTTTTGCTGTAAAAATTTTGACCCAGATGCCAGTCAGAGGTGTGTAGTATGCGCATTGCTGATCCGTGGCGAAAAAGAGAAAGCAGGATTATAAACTGTCAGGGAACAGAAAATAACCGCTGTAATAAAACAACAGTTTGCCCTTTATAGTGGTACTGTTTTTCATAAATCTGTCATAAATCTGACGCATAATGACGCCGCATTACAAACTTGTAACTTAAATAAGATAAAACAGGGCAAAGTATGGCGAGACGTATTCTGGTCGTAGAAGATGAAGCTCCGATTCGTGAAATGGTGTGCTTCGTGCTCGAGCAAAATGGCTTCCAGCCGGTTGAGGCGGAAGATTATGACAGCGCGGTGAACCAGCTGAATGAACCCTGGCCCGATCTGATTCTGCTCGACTGGATGTTGCCTGGCGGCTCCGGGCTGCAGTTTATCAAACACCTGAAACGTGAAGCGCTAACCCGCGATATACCGGTTGTGATGCTCACGGCGCGCGGTGAAGAAGAGGATCGCGTACGCGGTCTGGAAACGGGGGCGGACGATTACATTACCAAACCGTTCTCACCGAAAGAGCTGGTTGCCCGCATTAAAGCCGTGATGCGCCGCATTTCACCGATGGCGGTGGAAGAGGTGATTGAGATGCAGGGACTGAGCCTTGACCCTACCTCACACCGCGTCATGACCGGTGAAAATCCCCTCGATATGGGGCCTACCGAATTTAAACTTCTGCATTTCTTTATGACTCACCCGGAGCGCGTATACAGCCGCGAACAGTTGCTGAATAACGTCTGGGGAACTAACGTGTATGTCGAAGACCGGACGGTTGACGTACATATCCGCCGCCTGCGAAAAGCGCTGGAACTGAGCGGCCACGATCGCATGGTGCAGACGGTCCGCGGCACGGGTTATCGTTTTTCAACCCGTTTCTGAACAATGACAGGAGTGTGACGCGTGCTGGAACGTCTGTCATGGAAAAGGCTCGTCTTTGAACTGATCTTATGCTGTATTCCGGCCTTCATTCTGGGGGCCTTTCTTGGATATTTGCCGTGGTTTCTGCTGGCGTCGGTTACCGGGCTTCTGATCTGGCATTTCTGGAACCTGCTGCGCCTCTCGTGGTGGCTGTGGGTTGACCGAAGTATGACGCCTCCGCCGGGAAGCGGAAGCTGGGAGCCGCTGCTGTACGGTCTGCACCAGATGCAGATGCGTAACAAAAAGCGGCGTCGGGAGCTGGGAAGCCTGATCAAACGCTTCCGTAGCGGCGCTGAGTCGCTGCCGGATGCTGTCATTCTGACGACCGAAGAAGGGACGATCTTCTGGTGTAACGGCCTCGCGCAACAGCTGCTGGGCCTGCGCTGGCCGGACGATAATGGCCAGAACATCCTCAACCTTCTGCGTTACCCCGAGTTCACGCTGTACCTGAAAAAGCGTGATTTTACCCGCCCCCACAACCTGAAGCTCAATAATGGGCGCCATCTGGAAATCCGTGTGATGCCTTACAGCGACCAGCAGTGGCTGATGGTTGCCCGTGATGTCACCCAGATGCACCAGCTGGAAGGGGCGCGACGCAACTTCTTTGCCAACGTCAGCCACGAATTACGCACTCCGCTGACGGTGCTTCAGGGGTACCTGGAGATGATGCAGGAGCAAACGCTGGAAGGCGCGCCGCGCGAGAAAGCGTTGCATACGATGCGTGAACAAACGCACCGTATGGAAGGGCTGGTGAAACAGCTGCTGACGCTCTCGAAAATTGAGGCCGCCCCCTCGCTGGCGTTGAATGACACCATTGATGTTCCGATGATGCTGCGGGTGGTGGAGCGCGAAGCGCAGACGTTAAGCCATAAAATGCATCAGCTGACCTTCGAGGTCGACAACACGCTCAAGGTGCTTGGCAGCGAAGATGAGCTGCGCAGCGCCATTTCTAATCTGGTGTATAACGCGGTGAATCATACGCCAGCGGGGACGGAGATCGTGGTGCGCTGGCAGCACACGCCAACGGGCGCTGAGTTCAGCGTAGAGGATAACGGGCCGGGGATCGCGCCTGAGCACATCCCGCGTCTGACCGAGCGATTCTACCGGGTGGATAAAGCGCGCTCACGGCAAACCGGCGGCAGCGGTCTGGGGCTGGCTATTGTGAAACATGCAGTAAATCATCATGAAAGCCGTCTCGATATTCAAAGCACGCTGGGTAAGGGAACCCGCTTCAGTTTCGTTATCCCGGAACGATTAATTGCCAAAAAGATCGCCTGACGACAGGCGTGTCAGTTTACCTTTCCACGGGCCAGCGTTTGCTGGCCCGTTTGCTTTGCAGTCAAGCGAAACGCGGCTGAATATTATACGGCTGGCTGTTTTTTGTTCGCATGATTAGCCATGGGTTTTTCTTATAATTAGCGTATTGTGCTGGTCTGATTTTTGATGCTGGCATATTGTTCTGGTTTCACGATCCCATCTTGCCTTTAAACGTTATAAGCGTTTAAATTGCGCCCCAGATACTGTCATACCGACTGTATTTGCGTGGTAAATCGAAAAACTATTCTTCTCCACGCCAGGACGGGAGCATATCCCGCTGAAATTGAGCAAATTTTCCGCTGTATCGTCCCGTCAGGGATAGCGAAAATCTCAATGTTTTCAACACCACATCCACAGGCAGTAAGGTTTTATGACCCATCACTTAAAATCGCGTGACATCATCGCGCTGGGCTTTATGACATTTGCGCTGTTCGTTGGCGCAGGCAACATCATTTTCCCCCCAATGGTTGGCTTACAGGCGGGTGAACACGTCTGGACCGCTGCGTTTGGTTTCCTGATTACTGCTGTGGGTCTGCCGGTACTGACCGTCGTCGCGCTGGCGAAAGTCGGTGGTGGCGTTGATAGCCTCAGCACCCCGATTGGCAAAGTGGCCGGCATTCTGCTGGCGACCGTCTGCTATCTGGCCGTTGGCCCGCTGTTTGCGACCCCGCGTACCGCGACCGTATCCTTCGAAGTGGGGATTGCCCCGCTCACTGGCGATGGCGCGATGCCGCTGTTTATCTACAGCCTGATCTACTTCGCGATTGTGATTCTGGTTTCCCTCTATCCGGGCAAGCTGCTGGATACCGTGGGTAACTTCCTGGCTCCGCTGAAAATCGTGGCGCTGATTGTGCTGGCGGTTGCAGCCATCGTCTGGCCCGCAGGCCCGATTAGCGATGCGATGGACGCCTATAAAAACGCCGCGTTCTCCAACGGCTTTGTGAACGGCTACCTGACGATGGATACGCTGGGCGCAATGGTGTTTGGTATTGTTATCGTGAATGCCGCACGTTCCCGCGGCGTGACGGAAGCGCGTCTGCTGACTCGCTACACCATCTGGGCTGGCCTGATGGCCGGTGTAGGGCTGACGCTGCTGTACCTGGCGCTGTTCCGCCTGGGCTCAGATAGCGCCATACTGGTCGATCAAAATGCCAACGGCGCGGCGATCCTCCATGCTTACGTACAGCACACCTTTGGTGGTGCGGGTAGCCTGCTGCTGGCGGTACTGATTTTCCTGGCGTGCCTTGTCACCGCCGTGGGGCTGACCTGCGCCTGCGCTGAGTTCTTTGCTCAGTATCTGCCGCTCTCTTACCGTACGCTGGTCTTTATCCTGGGCATCTTCTCCATGGCGGTGTCAAACCTCGGTCTGAGCCACCTGATTCAGGTCTCTATCCCGGTGCTGACGGCCATCTATCCGCCGTGTATCGTGCTGGTGGTGCTGAGCTTCACCCGCCCGTGGTGGAACAACTCGTCGCGAATTATTGCGCCAGCCATGTTTATCAGCCTGATTTTTGGTATCCTTGACGGGATTAAAGCATCCGCCTTTGCGCAAATACTGCCAGCCTGGACACAGCGTCTGCCGCTGTCCGAGCAGGGCCTGGCCTGGTTGATGCCTACCGTTGTTGCACTGGTTCTGGCTATTATCTGGGATCGTGCTGCAGGGCGTCAGGTCGCATCGAACGCCCATTAATCAACGGCAACAAACTGTTTAACCACGGGGCTTAAGGCCCCGTGGTTTTTTGTTTTTTTCGAGTTGAATGGCAAGATTTAAATGGAAAGCACTAACAAACTCAAACGTGGACTCAGCACCCGCCACATTCGCTTTATGGCGCTGGGATCCGCTATCGGTACCGGTCTTTTTTATGGCTCGGCAGATGCCATTAAAATGGCCGGTCCCAGCGTTCTGCTGGCCTACATCATCGGTGGCGTGGCTGCGTATATCATCATGCGCGCCCTCGGGGAGATGTCGGTTCACAATCCGTCTGCCAGTTCGTTCTCGCGCTATGCGCAGGAAAACTTAGGCCCGCTGGCGGGCTTTATCACCGGATGGACCTACTGCTTCGAAATTCTGATTGTGGCTATTGCCGACGTTACCGCCTTTGGTATCTACATGGGCGTCTGGTTCCCCGCGGTTCCGCACTGGATCTGGGTGCTGAGCGTGGTCCTGATCATCTGTGCCGTCAACCTGATGAGCGTGAAGGTGTTTGGCGAACTGGAGTTCTGGTTCTCCTTCTTCAAAGTTGCCACCATTATCATCATGATTATCGCGGGCTTCGGGATCATCATCTGGGGTATCGGCAACGGCGGTCAGCCAACGGGGATCCATAACCTCTGGAGCAACGGCGGCTTCTTCAGCAACGGCTGGCTCGGCATGGTGATGTCGCTGCAGATGGTCATGTTTGCCTACGGCGGGATCGAGATTATCGGCATTACCGCCGGGGAAGCGAAAGACCCGGAGAAATCCATTCCGCGCGCCATCAACTCAGTGCCAATGCGTATTCTGGTGTTCTATGTGGGGACGCTGTTCGTCATTATGTCCATCTACCCGTGGAACCAGGTGGGCACTAACGGCAGCCCGTTTGTGCTGACCTTCCAGCATATGGGCATCGCGTTTGCCGCCAGCATCCTGAACTTTGTGGTGCTGACCGCCTCGCTTTCGGCAATCAACAGTGACGTCTTTGGCGTGGGCCGCATGCTGCACGGAATGGCGGAGCAGGGCAGTGCGCCTAAGGTGTTTGCCAAAACCTCTCGTCGCGGCACGCCGTGGGTGACGGTAATGGTAATGACCGTAGCCCTGCTGCTGTCGGTCTACCTGAACTACATCATGCCGGAGAATGTGTTCCTGGTGATTGCGTCGCTGGCGACCTTCGCGACCGTGTGGGTGTGGATCATGATCCTGTTGTCACAGATTGCGTTCCGTCACCGTCTGTCACCGGAAGAGGCGAAAGCGCTGAAGTTCAAAGTGCCGGGTGGGGTGGTGACAACCGCTGTCGGTCTGGTCTTCCTGGTCTTTATCATCGCCCTGATTGGCTATCATCCGGATACCCGTATCTCCCTTTACGTGGGCTGTGCGTGGATCGTCCTGCTGCTGCTGGGCTGGATGTTCAAATGCCGCCGCGACCGTCAGCTGGCGCAGGCACAGTAAACTTCCCTCTCCCCGCAGAGGGACTGGAAGGAGGCATCCGCTCACACTGATGCCTCCTCCCCCGTCCTCCTCCCTCAATAAACCTCGTCATGATGAGCTAACCTTAACCCCCCTGTGGCAAGGTGACGTCAATTTCATCAAAGGGGATTCGTGATGTTAAACGCCTGGCACCTTCCGGTTGCCCCATTTGTTAAGAAAAACAAAGACAACCTTGTGATTACGCTCTGGCTGGCGGGGGAAAATCAGCCTGAACGCGTGACGCTACGCGCCGAAATTGATAACGAAGAGACCGCGCTGAAAATGCATAAGCAGCGCAGCCAGCCGCAGCCCGGGATCACGGCGTGGCGGGCAAACATCGATTTAACCCGTGGACAGCCGCGTCGTCGCTACAGTTTTAAACTGCTGTGGAATAACCGCCAGCTGTGGTTTACCCCGCAGGGGTTTAGCCGTTTTCCGCCGGCCCGGCTGGAGCAGTTTGCCGTCGATTACCCGGACAATGGCCCGCAATGGGTTAACGATCAGGTGTTTTACCAGATTTTCCCGGACCGCTTTGCCCGCAGCGAAAAGCGCACTGCAGACCAGGACAAGGTTTATTACCACCACGCAGCAGGTCACGACATTATCCTCAAAGCATGGGATGAACCGCTGACCGCGCAGGCGGGTGGCTCGACGTTTTACGGCGGCGATCTCGACGGGATCAGCGAAAAACTCCCGTACCTGAAAAAACTGGGCGTGACGGCGCTGTACCTTAACCCGGTGTTTAAAGCCCCGAGCGTGCATAAATACGACACCGAAGATTATCGTCATGTTGATGAGCAGTTTGGCGGCGATGCGGCGCTGCTGCGCCTGCGACAGAACACTAAAAACGAAGGGATGCGCCTGATTCTGGACGGCGTGTTCAACCACAGCGGGGATTCGCACGCGTGGTTTGACCGTCATAACCAGTCGATGAGCGGGGCATGCCATAACCCGGATTCGCCGCAGCGTGACTGGTACAGCTTTAATGAAGAGGGCTACGCGCTGGACTGGCTGGGCTACCCAAGCCTGCCGAAGCTGGATTTCCAGTCGCCTTCTCTGGTCAACGAAATCTACGGCGGTGAAGACAGCGTTGTCCGCCACTGGCTTAAGGCGCCATGGAACATGGACGGCTGGCGTCTTGACGTGGTGCATATGCTGGGTGAAGCGGGCGGAGCGCGTAATAACCTTCAGCACGTTTCAGGTATCACCCGCTCAGTGAAAGCCGCGCAGCCGGAGGCCTTTGTCTTTGGCGAGCATTTTGGCGATGCACGCCAGTGGCTGCAAGCCGATGCAGAAGATTCGGCCATGAACTACCGCGGTTTTACCTTCCCGCTATGGGGATTTCTGGCGAACACCGATATCTCCTACGATCCGCAGCATATCGACGCCGAAACCTGTATGGCATGGATGGATAACTACCGCGCCAGCCTGTCGCATCAGCAGCAGTTGCGGATGTTTAACCAGCTGGACAGCCACGATACCGCACGTTTTAAATCCCTGCTTGGCAAGGATGTGGCGCGCCTGCCGCTGGCCGTTACCTGGCTCTTCACCTGGCCAGGCGTGCCGTGCATTTACTACGGTGATGAGGTGGGGCTGGAGGGGAACAACGATCCCTTCTGCCGCAAAACCTTCCCCTGGGATCCGGCGAAGCAGGACAAGGCGCTGCTCAGCCTGTACCAGCGTCTGGCTAAGCTTCGTAAACAGAACCAGGCGCTGCGTTACGGTGGCTGTCAGGCGGTGTATGCCCACGATAACGTGGTGGTGTTTGCCCGCGTCTACAACCAGCAACGCGTGCTGGTCGCCATCAACCGCGGAGAAGCCTGTGAAGTGGTGCTGGATGACTCTCCGTTGCTGCACGTGAAGGCGTGGCAACGCAAAGAGGGTAAAGGCACGATTCAGGAAGGCATTCTCTCCCTACCGGCCATTTCCGCCTCCGTCTGGTTCGGAAATTAATCGTCATCAGCAACCGGTTTATTTCCCGGTTGCTGAAAATTCCCCTAAGTTGTTCGGTTAATTTCAACAGAGGGGACAAATATCTTTACTATCCGCTCAATCAATTCTCGCTATACTCAAATTGCTTTATCAGTCAGGGCCCTTTCTCATATAGCACACCAAAACGTTGGCTTTTAACACATTGATTAAAAGGTACTTTTATGTCTATTCGTGAACTGATTGACCCGTCCAATTCCGTACTGATTTTTATCGATCACCAACCGCAAATGTCTTTTGGCGTGGCAAATATTGACCGTCAGTTATTAAAGAATAATACGGTGGCTCTGGCAAAAGCAGGCAAAATTTTTGATGTTCCGGTTATCTACACCTCTGTCGAAACAAAAAGCTTTAGCGGATACATCTGGCCAGAATTGCTGGCGGTTCACCCGGAGGTTAAACCGATTGAACGTACCTCTATGAACTCCTGGGAAGACGATGCGTTTGTTGCGGCAGTGAAAGCAACGGGCCGCAAGAAACTTATCATCTCAGCCCTGTGGACCGAAGTTTGCCTGACCTTCCCGGCGCTGATGGCTCTGGATGAAGGGTTTGAAGTTTATGTAGTGACCGATACTTCCGGCGGTACCTCCGTAGATGCCCATGAACGTGCGATTGACCGTATGGTTCAAGCGGGCGCGGTTCCTGTGACCTGGCAGCAGGTGCTGCTTGAGTATCAGCGCGACTGGTCTCGCAAAGGCACTTACGACGCGGTCATGGACCTGGTCCGTGAGCACAGCGGTGCTTATGGCATGGGCGTTGACTATGCCTACACCCTCGTTCACGGCGCGCCAGAACGCAAAGCGTAAACCTTTCAGGGCGGGGTTCTCCCGCCCATTAATGACCAGGAAACTATTATGGCGCACACATCGCATGTCACGCTGGTGATCACCCACACCTTGCTGCCGGGTCAGGCTGAGCGATACGAACAGTGGCTGGGTAAGATCATGCCCATCGCGGCGGAATTTCCGGGGCATCTTGGCGCGAACGTCATCCGCCCGACCGACGGACAACATCTGTGGACGGTGATAATCCGTTTCGACACCCTCGAACACCTTTCTGCATGGACCCAGTCCGATACCCGTAATGCGCTGGTAAAAGAGATTGAACCGCTGCTGGCGGAAGGCGATAAAACCGAAGTGCGTACCGAGGCGGCGTTCTGGTTTACTCCACCGGAGCCTCATGTGCGTAAGCCTAAACAGTGGAAACAGTTTCTCATTACCCTGCTGGTTATCTTCCCCAGTACCAACCTGGTGCCGCTGGTGACCGGTGCGTTGCTTCCTGGCCTGAAAGGTACGTTGTTGCTGCATCTGATTAACGATGCCTGTGTGGTCGCGCTGGTGGTCTGGCTGTGGATGCCCATCGTGACCCGTCTGTTTGCCGGATGGCTCAAAAAAGCCTGATTCGTCTGAAAGGAGTACGTTATGTCTCAAACTGCCACACTGATCTTAACCAAAGGTAAGATCCATACCCTCGATCGCGAAAACCCGCTCACGGAAGCGGTGGCTATTGCTAACGGCAAGATCCTGGCGACGGGCAACCACGATCGCATTATGAGCTATGCGACGCAGGGAACGCAGATTGTCGATCTGAAGGGAAGTACGGTGATCCCCGGGCTTAACGATTCGCACCTGCACCTGATCCGCGGCGGGCTGAACTACAACCTCGAGCTGCGCTGGGAAGGCGTACCGTCGCTGGCGGATGCGCTAAGGATGTTGAAAGATCAGGCCGATCGTACACCTTCACCTCAGTGGGTTCGGGTGGTGGGCGGCTGGAGCGAGTTTCAGTTCGCCGAACGCCGGATGCCGACCATCGAAGAGCTTAACGAGGCGGCACCGGATACGCCGGTGTTTGTCCTGCACCTCTACGATCGTGCCCTGCTTAACCGCGCCGCGTTGAAAGCTGTCGGCTACACCAAAGAGACGCCAAACCCGCCGGGCGGGGAGATTGTGCGTGATAACCACGGCAACCCGACCGGGCTGCTGATCGCTAAACCTAACGCGATGATCCTCTACGCCACGCTGGCAAAAGGACCGAAACTCCCCATCGAGCAGCAGGTTAACTCCACGCGCCAGTTTATGCGCGAGCTTAACCGTCTGGGGCTGACCAGCGCCATTGATGCCGGCGGCGGCTTCCAGAACTACCCGGAAGATTACGAGGTGATTGCCGAACTGCACGCCAAAGAGCAGATGACGGTGCGTATTGCCTACAACCTCTTCACCCAGCGCCCTAAACAGGAGCTGGAGGATTTTGAGCGCTGGACCGATATGCTCAAACCGGGGCAGGGCACAGACTTTTATCGTGCGAACGGGGCAGGAGAGATGCTGGTCTTCTCGGCGGCGGATTTTGAAGATTTCCTCCAGCCGCGCCCGGATCTGCCGCAAGGGATGGAAGACGAGCTGGAACGCGTGGTGCGCCACCTGGTGGAAAACCGCTGGCCGTTCCGGCTGCATGCCACTTATGACGAATCCATCAGCCGGATGCTGGATGTCTTTGAGAAGGTGAACCGTGAGATTCCGTTTAACGGCCTGCACTGGTTCTTTGACCATGCGGAGACCATTACCGAGCGTAATATCGAGCGCGTCAAAGCGTTGGGGGGCGGTATTGCGGTGCAGCACCGTATGGCGTTCCAGGGCGAATATTTCGTCGACCGCTACGGCAAAGAGGCGGTAAAACACACGCCGCCGGTGGCGAAAATGCTGGAGCTGGACGTGCCGGTTGGGTTAGGTACCGACGCAACCCGTGTGGCGAGCTATAACCCGTGGACGGCGCTCTACTGGCTGGTCTCCGGGCGAACCGTCGGCGGCCTGGCGATGTATGACGACAATAACCGCCTGCCGCGTGAGGTAGCGCTGGAGCTGTGGACCGCAGGCAGCGCGTGGTTTTCCAGCGAGCAGGGTAAAAAAGGCCGTCTGGTTGAAGGGCAGCTTGCGGATCTGGTGGTGCTGTCGAAAGATTACTTCAGCGTGACGGAAGAGGAGATCAAGGGCATTGAATCGGTGCTGACCGTTGTGGATGGCAAGGTCGTGTATGCCGCCGGTCATTTCAGTCCGCTGTCACCGCCGCCGATCCCGGTTGTGCCGTCGTGGTCACCGGTCGTGAAAGTCCCGGGGCATTACCGCTCTGCGCCGCCTGCAGCCAGTAAAGTGGGGGCGGTGGTACAGATGCACCAGTGCATTGGTAGCTGCGGAGTGCATGGCCATGCGCACGGCATTGCGCGGCAATCGGATATCCCGGTATCTGATGACCAGGCATTCTGGGGCGTGCTGGGGTGTTCGTGCTTCGCGTTTTAACGTGTGAAAGCGAGATCGTACAAAACAAAAAGGCCCGCAGATGCGGGCCTTTTCCGTAAACCGTGCCGATTACAGGCTGGATACGTTCTCAGACAGGTATTTAGCAACGCCGTCCGGAGACGCGTTCATACCTTCTTTACCTTTTTCCCACTGAGCCGGGCACACTTCACCGTGCTCTTCGTGGAACTGCAGCGCGTCAACCATGCGCAGCATTTCGTCGATGTTACGACCCAGTGGCAGATCGTTAACAACCTGGTGACGAACGATGCCGTTTGCGTCGATCAGGAAAGAACCGCGCAGTGCAACGCCAGCGTCCGGATGTTCGATACCGTAAGCCTGCTGGATTTCGCGTTTGATGTCCGCAACCATTGCGTATTTCACCGCACCGATGCCGCCTTTGTCGACAGGGGTGTTACGCCATGCGTTGTGTACAAATTCAGAGTCGAAGGAGACGCCTACAACTTCTACGCCACGCTTCTGGAATTCTTCGTAACGTTTGTCGAATGCGATCAGCTCAGACGGGCAAACGAAAGTGAAGTCCATTGGCCAGAAGAACAGAACGGTCGCTTTACCGTTGGTGTGCTGTTTGAAGTTGAAGTTTTCAACGATTTCACCGTTGCCCAGAACTGCTGCAGCTGTAAAATCCGGAGCCGGACGAGTTACCAGAACCATGTGATTCTCCTGTAGATACTAAGGTTATTTGGAACGCAACGCCGCCCAGTATAGAGAGTGTTCATTGATAAGACAAAGAGGCGCTAACAATCGTTCAGCAAGCTTTCACCTATCAATGGCATTTCTGTTATAGCTGTTTGTTTTTCGCCTGGGTCATCATACGCGGGTAGAACTGCCAGAATCGTGTCTCCAGCGCCTCGTAGTGGGCGTCCAGGTCATGCCAGGAGTCGCGCAGCGCGTCGAGTCGCGGTCGGCGACTCGCCATCCCGTTTAACACATTCTGTATAAAGTCCATCTCGCGATAGCGCTCAAGCCAGCGTTCTGACCAGAGATAGTTATTCAGATTCACAAAGCGCGGCGGCGAATCCGGCAAAATAATGGACACCTGCTGGTGGGCATAGCGCACGAACGCGTTTAGGGGCATCTCAGGAGAGAGTGTTTCCCAGTGCCGCGAGAGGAAATGGTCCCACATCACATCGAGCGTGATTGGCGCGACGCGCCGCGTTTCAGGGCGGAACCACGCTTTGGCTTCCTGGACTTCCGGCAGGTTATCGGTCAGTACGTCGATACGGCGATGCATAAAAATCCCGTCGACAACCTCTGCGGAGTACGCGTCGGCGGGATTACCGCGCACGAAATCGGCCAGCAGATTGCCGGAAAGAGAGCTGTCAGCGAGATGAGCAAGATGCAGGTGAGCGAGAAAATTCATGCGTTTTATTTGTCCAGGGGCGGCTAGTTGTTGCAGCAAAAGGGTGTGAGCACTAGACTATGCCGCCTGTTTTTAAGTCACGAGTATACGTCATGCGCGTCGCCGATTTCTCCTTTGAACTACCTGAATCCCTGATTGCTCACTACCCAATGCCTGAGCGCAGTAGCTGTCGTTTGCTGTCACTGGATGGGCCGACGGGCGAGCTGACGCACGGTACTTTCACCGATTTGCTCGACAAGCTCAACCCTGGCGATCTGCTGGTCTTTAACAATACCCGCGTGATCCCGGCGCGTCTGTTTGGCCGTAAAGCCAGCGGCGGCAAGATTGAAGTGCTGGTCGAACGTATGCTTGATGATAAACGTATTCTGGCACATATTCGCGCCTCTAAAGCGCCGAAGCCGGGTGCAGAGCTGCTGCTTGGCGATGATGAGAGCATCCGTGCAACCATGACCGCGCGTCACGATGCGCTGTTTGAGGTGGCGTTCAATGACGAGCGCACGGTGCTCGACATTCTGAATGCGATCGGCCATATGCCGCTGCCCCCTTACATCGAGCGCCCGGACGAAGAGGCTGACCGCGAGCTGTACCAGACCGTTTACAGCCAGAAACCTGGCGCGGTCGCCGCGCCGACGGCGGGCCTGCATTTTGATGAACCGCTGCTGGAAAAATTGCGCGCGAAAGGCATCGAGATGGCCTTCGTGACCCTGCATGTCGGTGCGGGTACGTTCCAGCCGGTGCGTGTGGACAGCATCGAAGACCACATCATGCATTCCGAATATGCCGAAGTGCCGCAAGAGGTGGTAGATGCCGTTCTGGCCGCCAAAGCACGCGGTAACCGCGTTGTGGCAGTGGGCACTACGTCGGTACGCTCCCTTGAGAGCGCCGCGCAGGCCGCCAAAAATGACCTGATTGAGCCTTTCTTTGGCGATACGCAGATCTTTATCTACCCGGGCTACCAGTACAACGTGATTGATGCCCTGGTAACCAACTTCCATCTGCCTGAATCAACGCTGATTATGCTGGTGTCCGCTTTTGCGGGTTATCAGCACACCATGGCGGCGTACAAGTCTGCGGTAGAACAAAAATATCGCTTTTTTAGCTACGGGGACGCGATGTTTATCACGTACAATCCGCAGGCTTTGAATGAGCGTGTCGGGGAATAAGTCCGCGGCACCGTTTTACAACGTTGGACTGTTTTTCTGACGTCGGAGAAAAAATGAAATTTGAACTTGATACCACCGATGGTCGCGCACGTCGCGGCCGCCTGGTGTTTGATCGCGGCGTGGTGGAAACCCCCGCGTTTATGCCTGTGGGCACCTACGGCACCGTAAAAGGGATGACGCCGGAAGAAGTGGAAGCCACTGGCGCACAGATTATCCTCGGCAATACCTTCCACCTGTGGCTGCGTCCTGGTCAGGAGATCATGAAGCTGCACGGCGATTTGCATGACTTCATGCAGTGGAAAGGCCCGATCCTGACCGACTCCGGTGGTTTCCAGGTCTTCAGCCTGGGCGACATCCGTAAGATCACCGAGCAGGGCGTACACTTCCGTAACCCGATCAACGGCGATCCGATTTTCCTCGATCCTGAAAAGTCTATGGAGATTCAGTACGATCTCGGCTCTGATATCGTGATGATCTTCGACGAATGTACGCCATACCCGGCCGACTGGGATTACGCGAAACGCTCCATGGAGATGTCGTTGCGCTGGGCGAAGCGTAGCCGTGACCGCTTTGACTCCCTGCAGAACAAAAATGCGCTGTTCGGTATTATCCAGGGCAGCGTTTACGAAGATTTACGCGATATCTCTGTTAAAGGTCTGGTAGAGATAGGTTTTGATGGCTACGCTGTCGGCGGTTTGGCTGTGGGTGAACCGAAGGAAGACATGCATCGCATTCTGGAGCATGTCTGCCCGCAAATCCCGGCAGATAAACCCCGTTACCTGATGGGTGTGGGTAAACCTGAGGACCTGGTTGAAGGTGTGCGCCGCGGCATTGATATGTTCGACTGCGTTATGCCAACCCGCAACGCGCGTAACGGTCATCTGTTTGTGACCGATGGCGTGGTGAAAATCCGTAACGCGAAGCATAAGAGTGACACCAGCCCGCTCGATACCGAGTGCGATTGCTACACCTGTCGCAATTATTCTCGCGCGTACCTGCATCATCTTGATCGTTGCAATGAGATTTTGGGCGCGCGTCTCAATACCATTCATAATCTTCGTTATTATCAGCGCTTAATGGCTGGTTTACGCAAGGCTATTGAAGAGGGTAAATTAGAGAGCTTCGTGACCGATTTTTACCAACGTCAGGGTCGAACCGTTCCACCTTTGAACGTTGATTAATTTTAATAATGAGGGAATTTGAATGAGCTTTTTTATTTCTGATGCGGTAGCGGCAACAGGTGCTCCGGCGCAGGGCAGCCCGATGTCTCTGATTCTGATGCTGGTTGTGTTCGGTCTGATCTTCTACTTCATGATCCTGCGCCCACAGCAGAAGCGTACCAAAGAGCACAAAAAGCTGATGGACTCCATTGCCAAAGGTGATGAAGTGCTGACCAACGGTGGTCTGGTCGGTCGCGTAACCAAAGTGGCTGAAAGTGGCTACATTGCTATTGCCCTGAACGACACCACTGAAGTGGTTATCAAACGTGACTTCGTAGCTGCCGTTCTGCCGAAAGGCACCATGAAGGCGCTGTAATCCCAACTTTTCCCAAAGGGAACTGCCGTGTTAAACCGTTATCCTTTGTGGAAGTACATCATGCTGGTCGCCGTGATTCTCGTCGGCCTGCTGTACGCGCTTCCCAACCTGTATGGTGAGGATCCGGCTGTTCAAATCACTGGCGCGCGCGGTGTCGCCGCCAGTGAGCAAACGCTGATCCAGGTCCAGAAATCGTTACAAGAAGAAAAAATTACCGCTAAGTCTGTGGCTCTGGAAGAGGGCGCAATTCTTGCTCGCTTCGACACCACCGACACGCAGCTCCGCGCTCGCGAAGTGCTGATGGGCGTGCTGGGTGATAAATACGTCGTGGCGCTTAACCTTGCTCCTGCAACCCCGCGTTGGCTGGCTGCGTTGAATGCAGAGCCAATGAAACTCGGTCTTGACCTGCGTGGCGGTGTTCACTTCCTGATGGAAGTGGATATGGATACCGCGCTCGGCAAACTGCAGGAACAAAACATCGACAGCCTGCGCAGCGATCTGCGCGAGAAAGGCATCGCTTACACTACCGTTCGTAAAGAAGATAACTACGGTATGAGCATCACGTTCCGCGACAGCGCGGCGCGCGATCAGGCTGTAGATTACCTGACTCAACGTCACCGTGACCTCGTGATCACCTCTCAGGGCAGCAACCAGCTGCGCGCGGTGATGACCGATGCTCGCCTGAAAGAAGCCCGTGAATACGCCGTTCAGCAGAACATCAATATTCTGCGTAACCGTGTAAACCAGCTGGGGGTTGCTGAGCCACTGGTACAGCGTCAGGGTGCTGACCGTATCGTGGTGGAACTCCCGGGTATTCAGGACACGGCACGTGCGAAAGAGATTCTGGGGGCAACTGCTACGCTGGAATTCCGTCTGGTTAACTCCAACGTCGATCAGTCCGCTGCCGCCGCTGGCCGTATTCCGGGCGATTCGGAAGTGAAACAGACCCGCGAAGGTCAGCCAGTTGTGCTGTACAAACGCGTGATCCTGACCGGTGACCACATCACCGACTCCACATCCAGCCAGGACGAATACAACCAGCCGCAGGTTAACATCTCGCTGGATAGCGCGGGTGGTAACATCATGTCTAACTTCACCAAGGACAACATCGGTAAACCGATGGCGACCCTGTTTGTGGAGTACAAAGACAGCGGTAAGAAAGACGCAAACGGCCGCGCGGTGCTGGTGAAAGAGGAAGAGGTGATTAACATCGCCAACATCCAGTCTCGTCTGGGTAATAGCTTCCGCATCACCGGTATCAACAACCCGAACGAAGCGCGTCAGCTTTCGCTGCTGCTGCGTGCCGGTGCGCTGATTGCACCGATTCAGATTGTTGAAGAACGTACCATTGGTCCAACGCTGGGGATGCAAAACATCAAGCAGGGTCTGGAAGCGTGTCTGGCCGGTCTGGTGGTCTCCATCCTCTTCATGATCTTCTTCTATAAGAAGTTTGGTCTGATTGCGACAAGCGCACTGGTTGCGAACCTGGTGCTGATTATCGGCATCATGTCTCTGCTGCCGGGGGCGACGCTGACCATGCCGGGGATTGCCGGTATCGTCTTAACCCTTGCGGTGGCGGTCGACGCCAACGTACTGATAAACGAACGTATCAAAGAAGAGTTAAGCAACGGTCGCTCTGTTCAGCAGGCGATTGACGAAGGCTACAAAGGGGCATTTAGCTCCATCTTCGATGCGAACGTAACAACACTGATTAAGGTTCTTATCCTGTATGCAGTGGGGACTGGCGCTATCAAAGGCTTTGCGATCACCACCGGTATCGGTGTTGCAACGTCAATGTTTACCGCTATTGTCGGCACCCGTGCCATCGTGAACCTGCTGTATGGCGGCAAGCGCGTCAAAAAGCTGTCTATCTGAGGAGTGCGTTGTGGCACAGGAATATACTGTTGAACAATTGAACCACGGCCGTAAAGTCTGGGACTTTATGCGCTGGGACTACTGGGCTTTCGGCATTTCAGGTTTACTGCTGATCCTCTCCCTTATCGTGATGGGCGTGAAAGGCTTTAACTGGGGTCTTGATTTCACCGGTGGTACGGTAATTGAGATCTCCCTGGAAAAACCGGTCGATATGGACCAGATGCGCCAGTCTCTGCAGAAAGCGGGCTTTGAAGAGCCGTTGCTGCAGAACTTCGGCAGCAGCCGTGACATCATGGTGCGTATGCCGCCGGTGCACGATGCGAACGGCAGCCAGGAGCTGGGCAGCAAGGTTGTTAACGTGGTTAACGAAACAACCAACCAGAATGCGACGGTTAAGCGTATCGAGTTCGTCGGGCCAAGCGTAGGTGCTGACCTGGCGCAAACCGGTGCGATGGCGCTGCTGGTGGCTCTGATCTCCATTCTGGTGTACGTCGGTTTCCGCTTTGAGTGGCGACTGGCGGCGGGTGTGGTTATCGCCCTGGCGCACGACGTGGTGATCACCATGGGCATACTGTCTCTGTTCCACATTGAGATTGACCTGACAATCGTGGCATCCCTGATGTCCGTTATCGGTTACTCACTGAACGACAGTATCGTGGTATCTGACCGTATTCGTGAAAACTTCCGTAAGATCCGTCGCGGTACGCCGTACGAAATCTTTAACGTGTCGTTGACCCAGACGCTGCACCGTACGTTGATCACATCCGGAACCACCTTGATGGTGATCCTGATGCTGTTCCTCTTCGGTGGCCCGGTACTGGAAGGCTTCTCGCTGACCATGCTGATCGGTGTCTCTATCGGTACGGCTTCGTCTATCTACGTCGCCTCCGCACTGGCTCTGAAACTTGGCATGAAGCGCGAGCACCTGCTCCAGCAGAAAGTCGAGAAAGAAGGGGCGGATCAGCCGTCTATTCTGCCGTAAGACGACGTGTCGTTCGTTCCCGAAATCCCGGTCTGTTGACCGGGATTTTTTTTATCTGCTCCTGCCAAACACTCCTGACAGTATGCTGTCAGGAGCCCTGTCGTAGACTCTTTTCGAACCCAAACAACAGGCAGGAGGATGTATGAAAAGTGTGATTAACTGGTTTGAAATTCCGGTCGCCGATATGGATCGCGCTATCAAATTTTATGAGCCCGTGATGCAGGTACAGCTGAGACGAGAGAAAATGGATGTGGCTGAGTTAGCCGTTTTCCCGCATGACGATCCGGCCACCGGCGGCGCGCTGGCAAAATTTGAGGGCATTACACCGTCCGTACAGGGCGCTATTATTTACCTGCATACTGACAACCTGGCGGCAACGCTCGATCGCATCGCGTCTGCGGGTGGCGAGTGCGTGTTTGGTCCGCTGGAATTGCCGCGTGGCATTGGCACCATAGCCTTGTTTACCGACAGCGAAGGTAATCGCGTCGGCCTCCATCAACCTGCCTGAGAGCTGAATACGATATGACCCGACGCGCTGACCGTTTGTTTCAGATTGTGCAGATCCTGAGAGGCAGGCGTCTGACAACGGCAGCGCATCTGGCGGACAGGTTGAGCGTATCGGAACGGACCGTATACCGTGATATCCGCGACCTGTCGCTTTCCGGCGTGCCGGTGGAAGGGGAGGCGGGAAGCGGCTATCGGCTGATGTCGGGTTTTGACTTACCTCCGCTGATGCTGACGAATAAAGAATCTGAAGCGTTGATGGTCGCCATCCGTCTGCTGAAAACCTGGGGCGGCGACTCGCTCTCGCGTGAGCTTGAGTCGGCGCAGGAGAAGGTACTGGCGATCCTGCCCGAGGAGAGCCGACGTAAGGCGGAACAGACGCGGATATATGCGCCGGATATTGCGCTTCAGCCGCATTCGCGTAGCGACTTTGATGTTATTCATCAGGCTATTTCTGCCCAGTGCGTACTGGCGCTGCATTATCGTGATGAAGCCGGGCATCTGACATGGCGCGACATTCAGCCGCTGGGGCTGTTCTTCTGGGGAGAGCATTGGCTGCTGGCCGCGTGGTGTGAACGGCGTGATGACTACCGCTGCTTCCGGCTCGACAGGTGTCTGAATATTACGCTCACGCAGAGGCGTTTTAGCGAAAGCGCGGAGCGATCGCTGGCGGATTTTCTGCGTAAGGTTAAGCAATAAAAAAGCCAGCATATCAGCTGGCTTTGTCCCTTTTTACCTTCTTTCACATCAGAAGTTGTAACCGACAACCAGGTAACCACCCCAGCCGGTAGAACGTACGCTGAAGTCGCCATTGCCGAAGTTCAGGCTTGCGTCATCGTTCCACTGACCGCCGTTATGCCAGTAACGCGCAACAACGGAGTAGTGCCAGTGATCATAGTTCAGCGCCAGGATGTGGCTGGAGGCGATGGAGTCGTTGGTACGCGCTTTCTTACCGTTCAGGTCACGGAAGTCGTTGTCGCCCAGGTCTGAACCCCAGTCAAAGTTGGTGAAACCGATATAGCTCAGGTTACCGCCCCACAGCTGGGTAATTGGCACAAAGTATTTCACTTTGAAACGGTAGCCATCCCACTCGTTTTCGTTCGCGGCACCGTAGTTCTGCCACTGGTATTTCGCATAGACGTTCAGGGACAGGCTCATTGGCAGACCGGTATCGATGTCGGTACCCAGACCCATATACCAGGTGCTCTGACGACCGGACGCGTTACGGCCCATGTCGTAGATGTAGTTATTCGCGAAGTACCACTCTTTGAATGGACCAAACGCCAGGCTGGTGCCCGTCAGCTTATCAATGGAGAAGCGGGGTTCGATCTCCATGAACAGGGGGGAACCGTGGTTCCAGATACCTTTCGCATCGGTGTTACCGCCGAAGAAGACCGGTGCATCCATATAGCCGTAGAAATCGAACCAGTCTTTCTTGGCGAAGGCTTCGTACTCCAGGTAGGTATCGTTGCGGATCTGTGGTCCGAAACGGGTGTGATAGCTGCCGACCACGTTAACGCTCTGGTGCCACCAGTCGGAGAGGTATTGTGGTTTATCGTTTTCCGCTGCGTTAACAGTGAAAGTGGAGGAGAGTGCCAGCACGGCGCCAGCCGCGAGTAATGTTTTTTTCATAATCATGCCACTGATTGAAATTCCCTTCCGGGAGTGAAAAATGCGCGAATTGCGTTTCTAAATATTTCGTGTTTCTGCGGAGCCTATTATAGGAATCCTTGCTCACAAAAATATGTGTTGTTTCACATATCTCTCACACGCGTAATCGATTGCGTTCACGTTTGCGTACTTTAAACGGCGGGGATTGTAGCGGCAATGATTTCTGTTGCCAATCTTTGCGGATTGTAAATGTTAGCGGAGTGACATTGCACTCCGCTGAAAGGGGATTACTGCGCGGCGGGCTGGATATCGTGAATGCGGATGAAACCTAACTGATCCGGCGTAAGTCCGTTCAGCTGGATCGGAATGTCAACATCGCTCGGGGCCAGCACGCTGGCGGGTGCGGTGAACAGCTGGCTCTTCACGTTCACTTCCTGATAGTTCTCGGTGGTGCCCTGAATCTGCCCCCACTCGACGGTGCCGCTAAAGGCTGGCAGAGGATCGTTGGATTCCCCCTGAATGCGTAATGTTGCGCGAGTACCATCCGCATTGGCCGCCACGTTAACCAGCGACATTTTCAGCGTGCCAATCTGGCTGTTAAGGCGCGCCGGGGTGTTAGACCCGGGCAGCAGATAAACCCCGCTGCTGGATTTGGCATTCAGCGCGTTTTGCTGGGTGATCTTCACAGTTTCTTTGTTCAGTTTGTCCATCGCGGTATTGAGCGTATTCACGCTTTGTTTCATTTGACGGACTTCGGTTTGCTGTGCACAGGCGCTAAGGGTAAACAGACTCCCCACCAGCAATATTTTCAGGTAACGTCTTGTCATTGCGTTTATTTCCTTGAAATAACGGATCTCCGTAATGGTAGCCAGCATCGCATCAACAGGCATAGATCCTTTGTCTCAAAAAGCTCTTCCTTTGTTGTCAGGCCAGATCAGGGTAAAATGAAAATCAGTTAACCACATAACAGGGATACCGTATGCATTGCCCATTCTGCTCCGCTGTGGATACCAAAGTTATCGATTCTCGCCTTGTGGGCGAAGGGTCTTCCGTACGCCGCCGCCGGCAATGTCTGGTGTGCAACGAGCGTTTCACGACCTTTGAGGTTGCAGAGCTGGTAATGCCGCGCGTGGTAAAAAGTAACGACGTGCGTGAGCCGTTTAACGAAGAGAAACTGCGCAGCGGGATGCTCAAGGCGCTGGAAAAACGCCCTGTCAGTGCAGATGACGTCGAAATGGCGTTAAACCACATAAAATCTTACCTTCGTGGTTTGGGTGAGCGCGAGGTGCCAAGCAAGATGATTGGCAACCTGGTGATGGAGCAACTGAAAAAGCTCGATAAGGTCGCCTATATCCGCTTCGCCTCTGTGTACCGCAGTTTCGAAGATATCAAAGAGTTTGGCGAAGAGATCGCCCGCTTACAGGATTAAGCTCATGCAGGATGAGATTTACATGGCGCGAGCCATGAAGCTGGCGCAGCGCGGTCGTTTTACCACCCATCCCAACCCTAACGTCGGGTGCGTCATTGTCAACGATGGCGAGATCGTGGGCGAAGGGTTTCACTACCGTGCCGGTGAGCCCCATGCCGAAGTTCATGCCCTGCGCATGGCCGGCGAAAAGGCGCGCGGTGCAACGGCCTACGTGACGCTGGAACCCTGCAGCCACCACGGCCGTACCCCGCCGTGCTGCGAAGCACTCATTGCGGCGGGTGTCGCGCGCGTTGTCGCGGCGATGCAGGATCCCAATCCGCAGGTTGCCGGACGCGGCCTGTATCGACTGCAGCAGGAAGGGATTGACGTCAGTCACGGCCTGATGATGCAGGATGCTGAGGCGATCAACAAAGGCTTCCTGAAGCGCATGCGCACCGGGTTCCCGTACATTCAGCTTAAGCTTGGGGCCTCACTGGATGGTCGCACGGCGATGGCGAACGGCGAGAGCCAGTGGATCACCTCTGCGCAGGCAAGGCGCGATGTGCAACGTCTGCGCGCGCAAAGCCATGCTATCCTCACCAGCAGTGAAACGGTTCTGGCTGATAATCCTGCCATGACCGTGCGCTGGGATGAACTGAATGCCGATACCCAGGCGTGCTACCCGCAGGAAAACCTGCGTCAGCCGCTGCGTATTGTCATCGATAGCCAGAATCGCATCACGCCTGCGCACCGCATCGTGCAACAGCAGGGCGAAACCTGGATTGCACGCACGCAGGACGATGCGCGTGAATGGCCGCAAGGCGTACGCAGCATCATGGTGCCAAAGCATAACGGGCACCTCGACTTAGTGGTGCTGATGATGCTGCTTGGTAAGCAACAGGTGAACAGTATCTGGGTAGAAGCGGGGCCGACGCTGGCCGGCGCGCTGCTGCAGGCCGGGCTGGTGGATGAGCTGATTGTCTACGTAGCACCCAAACTGTTGGGTAACGATGCGCGTGGTCTGTTTGTGCTGCCGGGTCTTGAAAAACTTGGCGATGCACCACAACTCAAATTTAGCGAGATTCGTCCGGTGGGCCCGGATGTCTGCCTCCATTTAACGCCAGCGTAATTGCTCCTGAAATAGGGAAGCAGTGCGCAAAGTATTATGATAAAATCCGCCCCCCTGCGGGGCCAAATGAACCCGTAAAGGAAGAGTATGAACATTATTGAAGCTGCTGTAGCTACCCCGGACGCTCGCGTCGCCATCACCATTGCGCGTTTCAACAACTTCATCAACGACAGCCTGCTGGAAGGTGCCATTGACGCCCTGAAACGTATCGGCCAGGTTAAAGATGACAACATTACCGTTGTTTGGGTTCCAGGTGCTTATGAACTGCCACTGGCAGCGGGCGCGCTGGCGAAAACCGGTAAATACGACGCGGTGATTGCGCTGGGTACCGTTATTCGTGGCGGCACTGCACACTTCGAATACGTTGCAGGCGGTGCAAGCAATGGTCTGGCACACGTTGCGCAGGATGCAGAAATTCCTGTCGCGTTTGGCGTGCTGACTACCGAAAGTATTGAACAAGCCATTGAGCGCGCTGGTACCAAAGCCGGTAACAAAGGTGCAGAAGCTGCACTGACCGCGCTTGAAATGATCAATGTGTTGAAAGCCATTAAGGCCTGATTTTTTTGTAAGGGGAATTCCGTGAAACCTGCTGCTCGTCGCCGCGCCCGTGAATGTGCCGTCCAGGCACTTTACTCCTGGCAGTTGTCCCAGAACGACATCGCTGATGTTGAATACCAGTTCCTGTCAGAACAGGACGTGAAAGACGTTGACGTTCTGTACTTCCGTGAACTGCTGTCGGGAGTGGCGACTAATAGCGCGTATCTCGATGGTCTGATGAAGCCATACCTGTCCCGTCTGCTCGAAGAGCTGGGTCAGGTTGAGAAAGCAGTGTTGCGTATCGCGCTGTTTGAGTTGTCTAAACGTGATGATGTGCCGTACAAAGTGGCCATCAACGAAGCGATCGAACTGGCGAAAACCTTCGGCGCTGAAGACAGCCATAAATTTGTAAACGGTGTGCTGGATAAAGCCGCACCTGCGATCCGTCCCCACAAAAAGTGATCCGCAAACCGGAGTTTTGCATTGCCTGCCGGGCAGTGCGGCTCCGGTTTTTTTATTTAATTTGCTGAGGCATAACGTATGGCATGCGGCGAATTCTCCCTGATTGCCCGTTATTTCGACCGTGTCAGAACCTCTCGTCTTGATGTTGAAACCGGCATTGGCGATGACTGCGCACTTCTCAATATTCCCGAAAAACAGACGCTGGCAATCAGCACCGACACCTTAGTGTGCGGACGTCATTTTTTACCTGATATCGATCCCGCCGATCTGGCGTATAAAGCGCTGGCGGTCAACGTAAGCGATTTAGCGGCCATGGGCGCCGATCCCGCGTGGCTGACGCTGGCGTTGACGCTGCCCGAGGTGGACGAAGACTGGCTTGAAGCCTTTAGCGATGCGCTGTTTGATCAGCTCAACTACTACGATATGCAGCTGATTGGCGGTGACACCACTGCCGGGCCGCTGTCGATGACGCTTGCGATCCACGGCTATGTCCCGCTGGGCCGGGCGCTGAAACGCTCGGGCGCAAAGCCGGGTGACTGGATCTACGTAACCGGCACGCCGGGTGACAGCGCCGCAGGGCTGGCAATCCTCCAGGACCGCTTACGCGTCAAGGATGCCGACGATGCGGCATATCTGGTGAAACGCCATCTGCGCCCAACGCCGCGTATTTTGCACGGCCAGGCGCTGCGCGAGCGGGCAAGCTCGGCTATCGACCTCTCTGACGGGCTTATCTCCGATCTCGGCCATATTCTGAAGGCCAGCGGTGTGGGCGCGCGCGTAGATCTGGATCTGTTCCCGCTGTCAGAGCCATTGCTTCGCCATGTGGAACCCGAGCAGGCTCTGCGCTGGGCGCTCTCCGGCGGCGAAGATTATGAGCTGTGCTTTACCGTACCGGAGCTGAACCGGGGAACGCTGGACGTGGCGCTAGCTCACCTTGGGGCGAAGTTTACCTGTATCGGACAGATTATGCCGGAAAGTGAAGGGCTGAAATTTGTGCGTGATGGCGCGCCGGTTACGCTTGACTGGAAGGGTTACGACCACTTTGCGTGATTCGTCGGCCGGGTAGCGCTGCGCTTACCCGGCCGAGGGATTTTGTTCCCTCTCCTTTTGGGAGAGGGGCAGGGCGTGGGCTTACTTAAACCCTACCACCGGATGCTGCTGGTACGGCGTTTCTAGCTCGGCGACTTGCTCAGGCGTCAGCGTTAAATCAACGGCACTCAACAACTCATCCAGCTGTTCTTCCCGCGATGTACCGATAATCGGTGCCGCGACTCCGCGTTTGCTCAGCAGCCACGCCAGCGCTACCTGCGCACGCGTGGCACCGGTATCATCGGCAATCCCCGCTAAACGCTCGGCGATCAACGCATCGCTGGCTTCCGTACCTTCGTACAAGGTTTTACCGAACGCATCCGACACCGAGCGGGCAGTGGTCTCTCCCCAAGGTCGGGTGAGGCGTCCGCGCGCCAGGGGGCTCCATGGGATCACCGCTACGCCTTCCTGATAGCAGAGCGGCAGCATCTCGCGCTCTTCTTCGCGATAGATAAGGTTGTAGTGATCCTGCATGGTGACAAACCGTGCCCAGCCGTGCTGCGCCTGAAGGTCAAGCGCTGAGGCAAACTGCGAAGCGTGCATAGACGATGCGCCGATGTAACGCGCCTTCCCGGCCTTAACCACATCGTTAAGGGCTTCCAGCGTCTCTTCAATCGGCGTGTTGTAATCCCAGCGGTGGATTTGTAGCAGGTCGACATAATCCATATTCAGACGCCGGAGGCTGTCATCAATCGATCGCAGGATTTGCGCACGGGAAAGGCCTTCAGGCAAATCACCCACCTGGTGATATACCTTGGTGGCGACGACCACATCGTCACGGCGGGCAAAATCGCGCAGGGCGCGGCCGACAATCTCTTCGCTGCTGCCGTCGGAGTAACTGTTGGCAGTATCAAAAAAGTTAATCCCGCCGTCGAGTGCGCGTTTGATGATAAGGCGGCTGCTCTCTTCCGGCAGCGTCCAGGCGTGATTTCCCCGGTCTGGCTCGCCAAAGGTCATGCATCCCAGGCAAAGTCGGGAAACCTGAAGGTCTGTTTTTCCTAATGTCGTGTATTGCATGGTTCCGCTCCTGCTTTTTTAAACAATACGTTTAAGCATAGCAGGAGCGGAAAAGGGGAGGGATCAGGCCAGCCAGGAACGGATTTTTGTCTCAATGCCGGCCGCATCCAGGCCAATCGCCGCACGGGCTTCGTCCTGGGTGCCTTGTGGAATGAAATGATCCGGCAGACCAAGGTTCAGTACCGGCACGGCTTTACGGTTAGCCATCAGCACTTCGTTTACGCCGCTGCCCGCACCGCCCATGATGGCGTTTTCTTCCAGCGTGACCAGCACGTCATTAGATTCCGCCATGCTCAGGATCAGGGCCTCGTCGAGCGGCTTCACAAAGCGCATATCCACGAGGGTCGCATTCAGCGTTTCAGCCACTTTCGCGGCCTCCGGCATCAGCGTACCAAAGTTCAGGATCGCCACTTTCTCACCACGACGCTTCACCAGACCTTTACCTATCGGCAGTTTTTCCAGCGGCTGCAGTTCAACGCCGACGGCATTGCCGCGCGGGTAGCGCACCGCACTAGGGCCATCCTGATAGTGGTAGCCGGTAAACAGCATCTGACGACATTCGTTCTCATCGCTTGGCGTCATGATGACCATATCCGGGACGCAGCGCAGGAACGACAGGTCAAATGCCCCCTGGTGCGTCTGGCCGTCAGCACCCACAATGCCTGCGCGGTCGATAGCAAACAGGACCGGCAGCTTCTGGATGGCAACGTCATGGATCACCTGGTCGTAGGCGCGTTGCAGGAAGGTGGAATAAATGGCGACAACCGGGTTATAACCGCCAATCGCCAGGCCTGCCGCAAAGGTCACCGCGTGCTGCTCGGCAATGGCAACGTCAAAATACTGGTCCGGGTATTTTTTGGAGAACTCCACCATGCCAGAACCTTCACGCATGGCCGGGGTGATCGCCATGAGCTTATTGTCTTTAGCGGCGGTTTCACACAGCCAGTCGCCAAAGATTTTTGAATAGCTCGGCATGCCGCCGCTGCTTTTGGGCAGGCAACCGCTGCTCGGGTCGAATTTCGGTACCGCGTGGAAGGTGATGGGATCTTTTTCCGCCGGTTCGTATCCACGGCCTTTTTTGGTCATGATATGCAGGAACTGCGGGCCTTTCAGGTCACGCATGTTTTTCAGCGTGGTGACAAGCCCCAGAACGTCATGCCCGTCCACCGGACCAATATAATTAAAGCCCAGCTCTTCAAACAGCGTACCCGGTACGACCATGCCTTTGATGTGTTCTTCGGTGCGTTTAAGCAGTTCTTTGATTGGCGGTACGCCGGAGAAGACTTTTTTGCCGCCTTCGCGCAGCGAGGAGTAAAGCTTGCCGGAGAGCAGCTGCGCCAGATGGTTGTTCAGCGCGCCCACGTTTTCGGAAATCGACATTTCGTTATCATTAAGGATAACCAGCATGTCTGGCTTGATATCGCCCGCATGGTTCATGGCCTCAAAGGCCATACCGGCAGTGATCGCCCCGTCGCCAATGACGCAGACGGTACGACGCTGTTTATTCTCTTTTTCGGCTGCCACCGCAATACCGATACCCGCAGAGATCGAGGTGGAGGAGTGCCCAACGCTTAATACGTCGTACTCGCTCTCGCCACGCCATGGGAACGGGTGCAGGCCGCCTTTCTGACGAATGGTGCCAATTTTATCGCGACGTCCGGTCAGAATTTTATGCGGATAGGCCTGGTGGCCGACATCCCAGATGAGCTGATCGAACGGCGTGTTATAGACATAGTGCAGCGCCACGGTCAGCTCTACCGTGCCAAGCCCGGAGGCGAAATGGCCGCTGGAGCGGCTTACGCTGTCGAGCAGGTAGCGACGCAGCTCATCGCACAGCTTCGGCAGGCTCTCTTTCGGCAACAGGCGTAACTCCTGGGTGGAGTCAACTAACGCCAGTGTCGGGTATTTGGCAATATCAAAACTCATCAAAGGCTCATCGAGATAGTGTGTTTATTTATCACGCTGGATTATATAGTCCGCTAGCGCTTCCAGTGCCGAAGTATCCAGTGATTGCGCGGCCAGTTGATTCAGCGACTGGCGGGCATCCTCTATCAGATCCCGGGCTTTACGTTGGGCTTGCTCAAGACCCAGCAGGGCGGGGTAGGTACTTTTGCCAAGCTGCTGATCCGCACCCTGACGTTTACCCAATGTTGCAGTATCGCCCACCACATCCAGAATGTCATCCTGAACCTGGAATGCCAGACCGATACTTTCTGCGTATCTGTCCAGTATCGGCAGGGCTTTGCGCCCCTGTTCACCCGCGCTCAGGGCGCCCAGACGAACGGCTGCACGAATCAATGCGCCCGTTTTATGGCGATGAATACGCTCCAGCTGTTCCAGATTAACCTGACGTCCTTCCGCTTCCAGATCCAGTGCCTGACCGCCACACATACCGGCGACGCCGCTGGCCATTGCCAGTTCAGAGATCATCGACAGACGGTCACGGTCGGCCACTTCGGCCATCGGCGCATCGCTCAGAATCGAGAACGCCAGGGTTTGCAGGGCATCCCCCGCCAGAATGGCATTCGCTTCGCCAAACTTGATGTGGCAGGTAGGCTGGCCACGACGCAGATCGTCGTCGTCCATGGCTGGCAAATCATCATGGATCAGCGAGTAGGCATGGATGCACTCAACGGCGGCTGCCGGGGCATCCAGCGTGTTAGCGCTGATACCAAACATATTGCCCGTGGCGTAGACCAGAAACGGACGCAGGCGCTTTCCACCCAAGAGTGCGCCATAGTGCATGGCTTCAACCAGTGGAGTGTTCTGAAAAGGCTGTGGCTCAATAAAACGGCGCAGCGCATCGTTGGCACGCGCGACGCATGCCTGAAGCTCGTTGGCGAAATCCATTTACTCGGCGTCCGGTGTGAATGGCGTAGTTTTAGCGTCTTCGCTGTCGGACAGCAGGATCTGCACGCGCTGCTCGGCCTGCTGCAGTTTGACCTGCCCCTGGCGCGCCAGCTGCACGCCGCGCTCGAATTCATTGAGCGCCTCTTCCAGCGGTAAATCGCCGCTCTCAAGGCGGGTGACAATCTGCTCCAGCTCACTCAGCGCAGTTTCAAAACTGGCCGGTGCGTCGTTCTTCTTCGGCATAGTGAATTGACTCTTATATTCTCAGCCCCGACATGGTAACGGACTCGGGGCAATTATCAAATAACGCGCAATGTGCACAGGAGCGGCGTGAAGATGATATACTTGCGCGCCTGGATGCAGCCACGGGTGTGGGCTGCTATACACGTCATCCTTCAGGTTGTCTCTGTTTGGGCTACGTTTGCGCCTTTCCGTTACTTACTCGCGTAAGCTTGCGGGGGGCTGTGACTCGCCGCGTTGATGCCACCTGAATGATTTTGTGTATATTTCATTTTCCATTACAAGCCTTAAGCTTGCCTAAGAAACATTGCCGCCATGAAGTTTATCATTAAATTGTTCCCTGAAATCACCATCAAAAGCCAATCTGTGCGTTTGCGCTTTATTAAAATTCTCACCGGGAACATTCGTAACGTATTAAAACACTACGACGAAACGCTCGCCGTGGTGCGTCACTGGGACCACGTTGAGGTTCGCGCGAAAGATGAAAACAAACGTCAGGATATTCGCGACGCGCTGACCCGTATTCCGGGCATTCACCATATTCTGGAAGTGGAAGACGTTCCTTACACCTCCCTGCATGACATTTTTGAAAAAGCGCTGGTGCAGTACCGCGATCAGATTGAAGGTAAAACCTTCTGCGTGCGCGTGAAGCGTCGTGGTAAGCATGAGTTTAGCTCCATTGAAGTGGAGCGCTATGTGGGGGGCGGCCTCAATCAGCACGTTGAGAGCGCCCGCGTGCGCCTGACTAACCCGGATGTGACCGTAAACCTGGAGATCGAAAACGATCGCCTGCTGCTGGTGAAAGGCCGTTATGAAGGTATCGGCGGTTTCCCAATCGGCACGCAGGAAGATGTCCTGTCGCTGATCTCCGGCGGTTTCGACTCCGGTGTTTCCAGCTATATGCTGATGCGCCGCGGCTGCCGCGTACACTACTGCTTCTTTAACCTGGGCGGTGCGGCGCATGAAATCGGCGTGCGTCAGGTCGCGCATTATCTGTGGAACCGCTTCGGCAGCTCCCACCGCGTGCGTTTTGTGGCGATCAACTTTGAGCCAGTGGTCGGCGAAATCCTTGAAAAAGTGGACGACGGTCAGATGGGCGTGGTGCTGAAACGCATGATGGTGCGTGCAGCGTCCAAAGTGGCGGAGCGGTACGGCGTGCAGGCGCTGGTCACCGGTGAAGCGCTGGGCCAGGTCTCCAGCCAGACCCTGACCAACCTGCGTCTTATCGACAACGTATCGGATACCCTGATCCTGCGTCCGCTGATCTCCTACGATAAAGAGCACATCATCGATCTGGCGCGCAAAATCGGTACCGAAGATTTTGCCCGCACCATGCCGGAATACTGCGGTGTGATCTCAAAAAGCCCGACCGTCAAAGCGGTGAAGGCGAAAATCGAAGCCGAAGAAGAGAACTTCGATTTCGGCATTCTGGAGAAGGTGGTGGCGGAAGCGACCAACATCGATATCCGCGAGATCGCCCAGCAGACCGAGCAGGAAGTGGTTGAAGTTGAAACCGTCAGCGGTTTCGGTGCCAACGACGCGATTCTGGATATCCGTTCCATTGATGAACAGGATGACAAACCGCTGCAGGTTGAAGGCGTGGACGTGGTTTCCCTGCCGTTCTACAAGCTGAGCACCAAATTCGGCGATCTCGACCAGAGCAAAACGTATCTGCTGTGGTGCGAGCGCGGGGTGATGAGCCGTTTGCAGGCGCTGTATCTGCGCGAGCAGGGCTTTGCAAATGTGAAGGTCTATCGCCCTTAACCGTTTGCCGGGTGGCGGCTTCGCTTACCCGGCTTTCTTTACACGCTACGCTTCGTAAAAATTATAAATCCCCGCCGCCATCACTAACGACGACGCCACCTCGTAGGCTTTCTCACGCCCGACCAGCAGGTCGATAATCTTCAGTCCAAAATCGATCGCGGTACCCGGCCCCTGGCTGGTGAGCAGATTGACGCGCGGATCCCAGACCACACGTTTATCCACCCATTGCTCTTCAGGAATGGTCTCTTTCAGTCCCGGGAAACCGGTCATATTCCCGATCGGGAAAATGTTATGCGGCACCAGAACCGTGCCGGCTGCGGCACAAATTGCCGCCACGATGCGCCCCGACAGATGGAATTGCCTGACGGTTTCGACCAGGAGCGGGCTGTCGCGAAAATACTCCGCGCCCTTCAGGCCGCCCGGCAGTACGATGATGTCGTAATCCCCGTCGGCCACCTGCACAAGCGGTGCATCGGCGAGGATTTTTACGCCCCGTGAACAGGTGATGGTCAGATTACCGTCGCTGGCGACGCTGGCGGTGGTCACGTTAATGCCGCCGCGCACCATCAAATCAATGGTGGTGACGGCTTCTGTCTCTTCGCTACCAGGGGCGAGGCAGATCAGTGCTGACGCGCTCATATTCACTCTCCTTACGTTTAACCAGGTCATACAGACGGGCATTTTCCGGCACGGCAATGCCGTGGGCGCGGGCGCGTTTGAGCAAATAGCCCGTGATGTAATCAATCTCTGTGTGGCGTAATGCCCGAATGTCCTGCAACATCGAGGAGATGTTTTCTGCAGTACTTTCAATTACCTGCTCAACATAATAGCGTAAATCCTCCGCCGAGGTATGCAGGCCTTCACGTTCGATAACCGAGGCGACCTCCGCGCACAGGGTGGCAATTTCCTGCGGATGATTTTTCAGTTCCCCGTTCGGGCAGTTCCACAGCGCCGTCAGCGGATTGATCACGCAGTTAACCGCCAGTTTGCGCCACAGCTGCGGGCGGATAGTGTCATGCCAGGCCACGTCCGGCAGGACCTTCTGCAGAACATCCGCCAGATAGCTGTAGTCACCATCCTGCGTACGGGCGGGGCCCATGTGCGTTACGCCGTTGGCGACATGCACGATAATGTTGCCATCGCGGCGTGCAGCGTGCGTGGTGGTCGCCATCAACAAGGGATGCGGGATGCTTTTCAGCTCATCAATGGTTCCCATGCCGTTATGCAGCAGCAGAATGGGGGAGTCTGGGGGAAGTTGCGCGGCCAGCGTCTTTACCGCATCTGAAACCTGCCATGCTTTGAGCGTGACCAGCAGCAGATCGCTTTGCGCCAGAAAATCCGGATCGTTCGCGGTGAGTGATTCGTTGAATATACTTCCGTCTTCGTCAATCAGGTTCACACTGCAATAGGGCTGGGGCACGCGCAGCCAGCCCTGTACCTCATGTCCGTGCTTGCAAAGCGCGGTCAGCCATAGCTGTCCAAGGGCTCCGCATCCGAGCACTGTAATTTTCATTGTTCCTCCTCACCTGCAACTGCGCCAGGTGTTACGGCCTAAGTATAGCGCCGTCAGCTAAGCTTCTGTTGAGTAAACCCTGTGACATCTGTGCGGTGTTTCCTCACGTGAGCGGCCAGGGATAGCTGCAACTCGAATTATTTGGGGTATCTGCCTTGTAGCGGGTATTATGCAACGCAACAAAAATGAAGGGAGAAGAAAAGATGCCATCTTTCGATATTGTTTCCGAAGTTGATATCCAGGAAGTCCGCAACGGCGTTGAAAACGCAAGCCGTGAAGTTGAGTCACGTTTCGACTTTCGTGGCGTTGAGGCAACTTTCGAGCTGAACGATGCGAATAAGACCATTAAGGTCCTGAGCGAATCTGATTTCCAGGTTAACCAGCTGCTGGATATTCTGCGCGCCAAGCTGCTTAAACGCGGTATTGAAGGCACCTCACTGGATGTACCAGACGAGTTTGTGCATAGCGGTAAAAACTGGTTTGTCGAAGCCAAACTGAAGCAGGGTATTGAGAGCGCGGTTCAGAAGAAGATCGTTAAGCTCATCAAGGACAGCAAGCTGAAGGTTCAGGCGCAAATCCAGGGTGAAGAAATTCGTGTGACCGGTAAATCCCGCGATGACCTGCAGGCCGTTATGGCGCTGGTACGTGGCGGCGATCTGGGGCAGCCGTTCCAGTTCAAGAACTTCCGCGATTAAGACAAAAATGCCCGGTTTTACCGGGCATTTTTTCAGGCTTTGAGAGCCTGCTCGATTTCGAAGCGGTTAGTCACTTTACTGTCTATTTTGACGTAAGCGCTGCGCTCTTGTGGGGCTATAAGCACTTCACTTACCCCCTCTGTTGCTTCAAGACGCTGTTTTAGCGCGTCGGTAATCTCAACATCCTCAGGAATTTCGACCCGCAGACTGCTGACGTAGCGCGGCTCTTTCATGCTGCTGGCGACCAGCAGCCAGACCATCGCCAGCAGTGCGCCCGCGAGGAACACGGTTTGCGAATCAAACAGGCCGTCCACCCAGCCGCCGAGCGAGCCCCCGATAGCCACGCCGATAAACTGGCTGGTGGAGTAGATCCCCATTGCTGTGCCTTTATAGCCGGCCGGGGACTCCTTGCTAATCAGCGATGGCAGCAGGGCTTCCATCAGGTTAAAGGCCAGGAAGAAGAGCAGCACGCCGGCCACCAGTTCCCAGAAGTGCGGGCCGGATCCCCAGAGCACAATCTCGGCAATCAGCAGCACCGCCACGCAGCCAATGAAGACGCGCTTCATCTTGCGTTTCACTTCGGCATAGATGATGAACGGCACGACCGAAACGAACGAAATCAGCATGGTCACCAGATAGATTTTCCAGTGCTCCGCGGCAGGGAAGCCCGCGGCGGCAAGCTGACCGGGAAGGGCGACAAAGGTCGACATCAGCAGGATGTGCAGACACATGATGCCGAAGTTAAGTTTAAGCAGGCGCGGTTCCATCAGCACTTTGCTGAAGCAGCCTTTCACCATCCCGGATTCACGGTTAAGGACGTGGTTTTTGCTGTCCGGCACCACCCAAAGGGTCAGCGCAATACCGACGGTCGCCAGCACGGCAATCATCCAGAACAGGGCATGCAGACCGAGTTTATGCGTGATGATAGGCCCGAGCACCATCGCAATTGCGAAAGTGACGCCAAAGCTCACGCCGATAAACGCCATCGCTTTGGTGCGATTCTGCTCACGCGTTAAGTCTGACAGCAGCGCCATCACGGCGGCGGCAATCGCGCCAGAGCCCTGCAGGGCGCGACCAAGAATAATTCCCCAGATGGAGTGGGAGAGGGCGGCTATCACGCTGCCGAGCACAAAAATAAGCAGGCCGCCGACAATCAGCGGTTTACGGCCAACCCGATCCGAGAGCAGGCCAAATGGGATCTGAAATACCGCCTGAGCCAGACCGTAGATGCCAATCGCCAGGCCAATCAGCGCTTCGCTGGCACCCTGTAGCGCCATGCCGTACGTGGTCAGAACAGGCAGGACCATAAACATGCCAAGCATCCGTAGCGAGAAAACAGTCCCTAAACCCCAGGTCGCGCGCAATTCGCCTGGCGTCATTTTATAATCGTTCATTACCACCTCAATTCAAAAGCAGGCCATAGTGTAGTGCGGGGAAGGGGCGGGGTAAATAAAGGGTTATTTAACAAATATTACATGCGTTATTAATGGATTCGATGAATAAAAAAGGGTGCCGAAGCACCCTTTTATTCACCTGGTGTGACTTACCAGACGTAAGTCAGCAGGTTGTGTGAATCAGGCACCATGAAATCCACGGACATCATCACCGACAGCGAAGTGATAGCGACAATGGAGAACACGAACAGCTTACGTGCCCAGACCTTGTCATCTTCCACTTTGTAGCCGCGCAGAGCCATGCCGAGCCACCAGACGCTCACCGCAGCCGCTACCGCCAGGTATTTGTACCCGGCGTAACCGCCCAGAGAGAGCATCAGCGTTGCCACGGCAAAGGCGATGATGTACAGCGTGATGTGGTTTTTAGCCACGGAAATGCCCTTCACGACCGGCAGAACCGGGATGTTCGCTGCCTGATAATCCTTAAAGCGGAAAATCGCGATGGCATAGGAGTGCGGCATCTGCCACAGGCTAAAGATAGCCAGCAGGATCAGCGCACCGCTGTCGAACTCGTTCGTGACGGCGCAGTAGCCAATCACCGGCGGCGCAGCGCCGGAGAGAGAACCAATCAGCGTTCCGTAGACGGAGTGGCGTTTCATATATAGGCTGTAAACGCCCACATAGACGACGAACCCCATCACCCCCAGCCAACAGGCCAGAGGATTAGCGCCAAACCACAGCAGCATAAAGCCAGCAATACCCAGCAAGGTGGCGTACACCAGCGAGACGGAAGGGGCGATCAGGCCTTTAACCAGCACCCGATTTTTAGTCCTTTCCATCTTCTTGTCGATATCCATGTCGATGTAGTTGTTAAATACACAACCGGATGCAACAACCAGCGACACACCGACCAGCGTAGCGATAAAGAGGGTGTAATCGATGCTGCCTTTAGAGGCCAGCAGGAACCCCCCAATTACGGAGATCAGGTTGCCAAAGATGATGCCTGGTTTCGTGACTTGCAGGTATTGCTTAAACATACTCGCCGCTCTTAGTGAACCATCATGTTGTAGTTAAGGTTCCACATAATCCAGATGGAACCGACTACCAGGATAGCGATGATAATCACGGTAAAGATGAAAGCCGTCATGTTCCAGCCTTCATCGGACTTGGTGTTCATGTGCAGGAAGCAAACCAGATGCACCAGAATCTGAATCACCGCGGTTACCAGGATTGCACCCAGAATAACCGGCTTAGACGCAGAACCGCTCATCACCATCCAGAACGGGATCACCGTCAGAATGATCGACAGGATGAAACCTGTCATATAGGTTTTTACGCTACCGTGGGAAGCGCCATGATCGTTTGAATGACTCATTACATCGCCCCCATCAGATATACAACAGAGAACACACAGATCCACACAACGTCCAGGAAGTGCCAGAACAGGCTCAGGCACAGGATACGCGTGCGGTTAGTGCTGGTCAGGCCACGACGGGAGATCTGGAACATCAGTACTGCCATCCAGATCAGACCAGACGTTACGTGCAGACCGTGGGTCCCTACCAGTGCGAAGAACGCAGACAGGAAGCCACTACGATCCGGCCCGAAGCCTTCCATAATCAGGTGATGGAATTCATAGATTTCCATCCCGATAAAGCCAGCACCAAACAGCCAGGTCAACGCCAGCCAGGAGACAACCTGGCTCTTGTTGTTTTTGTACATGGCGATAGCCGCCATGCCGTAGGTGATGGAGCTGAACAGCAGCAGCGCGGTTTCTACCAGAACGAACGGCAGTTCAAAGATGTCCTTGCCAGCCGGGCCGCCCGCAGTGCCGTTCACCAGAACGGCATACGTTGCGAACAGACAGCAGAACAGAATGCAGTCGCTCATCAGGTAGATCCAGAAACCGAAGACTTTCGTCGGTCCTGTATCGTGGTGCGCATGTTCATGCGCGTGGGCAGTAGAGTGCGCCAAAGTATCAGTTGCCATTTTTCAGCCCCGCTTTAGAAATCTCATCGAAATGCTGGTTTTCCAGTTTTTCGACTTCACGGACTGGTACGTAGTAGTCTACGTCCTCGTCAAAGCTCTTCACAATCCAGCTGATTACGATGCCGGCGAAACCAACAATCGCCATCCACCAGATGTGCCAGATCATTGCGAAGCCAAATACCGTTGCGAAGGCGGCAATAACAATGCCCGCACCGCTGTTTTTCGGCATGTGGATCTCTTCGTAATGAGCAGGTTGCTTGTACGCTTCACCTTTTTCTTTCATTTCCCAGAATGCGTCGCGTTCATGGACCTGCGGCACAATGGCGAAGTTATAGAACGGTGGTGGAGAAGAGGTTGCCCACTCCAGCGTACGGCCACCCCATGGGTCACCGGTCAGGTCACGGTTCTGATCGCGGTCGCGAATAGAAACGTAGAACTGAATCAGCTGAGACGCGATACCACAAGCAATCAGCACGGCACCGCCCGCTGCAACCATCAGCATTGGGTGGAACTGTGGATCAATCTGCTGGCTCAGACGACGGGTCATACCCATGAAGCCCAGCACGTACAGCGGCATAAATGCAACGAAGAAGCCGATGATCCAGAACCAGAATGCGCGTTTACCCCATTTTTCGTTCAGGGTGAAACCGAACGCTTTTGGCCACCAGTAGGTTACGCCAGCGAAGCAGCCGAAGACCACACCACCGATGATAACGTTATGGAAGTGCGCAATCAGGAACAGACTGTTGTGCAGAACGAAGTCAGCACCCGGTACCGCCAGCAGTACACCGGTCATCCCACCCACGGAGAAGGTGACGATGAAGCCGATAGTCCACAGCATTGCTGAGTGGAACACGATACGGCCCTGGTACATGGTGAACAGCCAGTTGAAGATCTTAACCCCGGTAGGGATTGCGATAATCATTGTCGTAATACCGAAGAAGGCGTTTACGTTCGCGCCAGCACCCATGGTGAAGAAGTGGTGCAGCCAAACGATGAACGACAGAACGGTAATACACACGGTTGCCCACACCAGAGAGGTGTAACCAAACAGACGTTTACGCGAGAAGGTTGCTGCGATTTCGGAGAACACACCGAAGACCGGCAGAACCAGGATGTACACTTCCGGGTGACCCCAGGCCCAAATCAGGTTGATGTACATCATCATGTTGCCACCCATATCGTTGGTAAAGAAATGGGTGCCCAGGTAGCGGTCCAGGGTCAGCAGCGCGATGGTGACGGTCAGAATTGGGAATGATGCAATAATCAGGATGTTGGCGCACAGAGATGCCCAGGTAAATACCGGCATCTTGAACATGGTCATGCCAGGGGCACGCATCTTGATAATGGTCACGAAGAAGTTGATACCGGTCAGGGTTGTACCGACACCGGAGAGCTGAAGTGCCCAAATCCAGTAATCGACGCCAACGCCCGGACTGTACTCAATTCCCGAAAGCGGCGGGTAAGCCAGCCAGCCGGTCTGCGCAAATTCGCCCACACCCAGTGACAGGTTAACCAGGATAACGCCGACAACCGTGAACCAGAAGCTCAGGTTGTTCAGGAACGGGAACGCTACGTCGCGCGCGCCGATTTGCAGCGGAACGACAACGTTCATCAGACCGATAACCAGCGGCATCGCCACGAAGAAGATCATGATAACGCCGTGGGCGGTAAAGATCTGGTCGTAGTGATGCGGCGGCAGGAAGCCGGCTTCACCCGCGGACGCGAGTGCCTGCTGGCTACGCATCATGATCGCATCCGCAAAGCCACGAATTAACATGACGATACCGACGATGCAGTACATGATACCCAGTTTTTTGTGGTCAACCGAAGTCAGCCACTCGTTCCACAGGTAGCTCCACTTACCGAAGTAAGTGATCAAGGCCAGTAAGGCTGCGCCACCGATGATAATTGCAGCAACCGTAACCACGATAATGGGTTCATGGTAGGGCACTGCATCCAGTGTCAATTTTCCGAACATTTTCTTCCTCGGCCCCTTAGTGAGCGGTTTCCGCGTGGCTCATGTCCATGCCTTCCATACCTTCGTGTGCGCTATGCTCACCTTCAGGCTGGGTCATGTCCATGCTCTTGCCGTGATCCATAAATTTGCCAATAACGTCTTTGAACAAATCTGGTTTCACGTTAGAGAAGTACTCCACCTTGTTATATTCGCTAGGTGCTGCCACTTTTTCGAACGCCGCCATGTCAGACATGGTGTTTGGAGACTGCTTCACTTTTTCAACCCACTGGTCGAAAGCGGCACGGTCTGGCGTCGCGATAGCTTTGAACTTCATACCTGAGAAGCCCGGGCCGCTATAGCTGGCGGAGATACCATCGTAGGTGCCTGCTTCATTCGCGATCAGGTGCAGGTTAGTCTGCATACCGGCCATCGCGTAAATCTGGCTACCCAGACGTGGGATGAAGAAGGAGTTCATTACGGAGTTGGAGGTCACTTTGAACTGAACCGGAGTGTTCGCCGGGAAGGCGATTTCATTCACGGTGGCAATGCCCTGTTCCGGATAGATGAAGAACCATTTCCAGTCCATGGAGACCACTTCAATGGTAATCGGTTTTTCATCGTGAACCAGCGGCTTGCTTGGCTCAAGTGCGTGAGTGGTTTTCCATGTCAGTACGGCAAGGAACAGGATGATCAGGATAGGTACCGTCCAGACCACAGCTTCCACTTTATTGGAGTGTGACCAGTTAGGGCTATACTTCGCATCTTTATTGCTCGCACGATACTTCCAGGCGAAACCAACAGCCATCAAAATGGCTGGAATAACCACAATCAACATCAGGCCAAAAGCCGTCAATATCAGTGAACGTTGTTCCAGTCCAATCTGTCCTTTGGGGTCAAGTAGTGCAGAATCGCAGCCACTGAGTAATACAGTGCCTGCGAATAATGACAACCATCCCAAACTTTTATTGTATTTCCTGAGTCTCATTTAACGACCTCAATTCCACGGGAGTCTGGTGGCGTTTAAAGTGTGGGGGCATTTTACGGGAAGGTTACATTACTGTAAACATCATTAGACCTGTGTCAGGAAGGTGTTACCGGGTTCTGCCGCACATGTCACAAGTGTTGCAAATTATGTCGCTTTTTAAGACGTAAGCCGCATGGCATGGGCTTTATAACGAAAGGACCCCCAAGCATACCCTAAAAGGGGCAATTGGTATAACCATTGTGAAAAATAAACAAAAAATTAACAATTAATTATCAATAAAAAGACAACTAAAAAACGAAAAATCAAACTCTCTGATGCTGAATCGTTTAATGAAAAATAGCGTTCTGCAATTGACTCCAATAATTTCCGAATCCTATCCCGCACAAAACAACAAATATTTTTTTTAGCGGCTGGCGGCTATTTCACCGTTATAATTTCGGGTCGTGATTACAACGGGAAATAACCTTTCGGATTTTACTTCAGGTTAACTGCGTTTTACGCAGCGCCATGAAATCGAGCAGCCCACCAGTCAGGATCCCGGCAACCGCCAGCAGCGCGCCGGCATCCAGCAGAAGCGCTTCGAGAGGCAGTACCAGAGAGGTGGTGGCATTAATAATGAGCACCACGAGCCACAGCACCAGGGCAAAGCAACCCGCCATTAACAGTCGTAACGCAAAACGGTAAGCGCGATGATATTCCGTGCGTGGCATAAAGTGTTCTGTTCGCTGGGTATATTCCAGCGTCTGGCGACAGACCAGTAACAATAAGAGCCCAGGCACTGCCGCTACCACGGAGAAGAGGTAGAACGTTGGCCAGCCATGGGCTTCAACAAACCAGCCGGCAATCGGACCGACATACACGCGACCAACGGCGGAAAGCGCCGAGAGCAGAGCGAACTGCGTCGCGGAAAACGATTTGTTGCACAGGGTCATCAGCAGGGCAACAAACGCCGCTGTCCCCATACCTCCGCACAGGTTTTCAAAAAACACCGCGGCGCCCATGCTGATCATATGCTTATCCGTCACCGACAGCAGCCAGTAACCGGCGTTCGATGCCCCCTGCAGGATGCCGAAGATCAGCAGTGCGCGAAAGAGCGTCAGACGCTGCATTAATACGCCGCCGTACAGGGCCCCGACAATAGTCGCAAACAACCCGAGCGTTTTGTTCACTACGCCGACTTCGCCAGCATCAAACCCGACCCCGCGAATTAGGAAGGTGGTGGTCAGGCTCATCGCGAAGGCATCGCCGAGCTTATAAAGGACGATTAATAGCAGGATAAGCCAGGCGTTGTTGCGGCCAAAGAAGTCGCGAAGAGGTTCGGCAACGGCCTGCTCCAGAGAACGTGGAACCGGGATCACATCGCTCGGTTCGGGGGCGAGCAGGGTGGCAATAATACAGGGGAGCAACAGGGCGGCCATCAGCCAGTACATGCCCTGCCAGCCGAGATAACGGTCGGCCACCCACAGCGCCAGACCACCGGATACCAGCATCCCCAGACGATAGCCCAGCACGCTAATGGCTGCGCCGGCTCCCCGCTCTTCTGCAGGCAACACGTCCGTCTTCCAGGCATCAAAAACGATATCCTGCGAGGCAGAACAGAAGGCGATTACCACCGCAAGGGCGGCCATCCAGCGAAGCTGCGTCGTGGGTTCAAGAAAGCCCATCGCCGCGATTGCGATCAGCAACAGGACCTGGGTCATCACTAACCAGCCGCGCCGACGGCCCAGGAACGGCGGGGTATAACGGTCCATCACCGGCGACCACAGGAACTTAAAGACGTAAGCCTGGCCGACGAGGGAGAAGAAACCAATGGTTTTGAGATCGATATTCTCGACGGTCATCCAGGCCTGCAGCGTGCCGGAGGTGAGGGCGAGAGGTAAACCGGAGGCGAAACCAAGGATCAGCAGGATGGCTGATTTGGGTTGCTGGAAAATGCGTAAGTAATGACTCGACATGTTCATATAAAGCTGACCCGGTGAAACACCGGGTCAGGAAGCGGGATTAACGCGCGTTTTGCTTGATGAAGTCGTGGATGCTGGTGTCCTGCGCCATATCGGAAATGGTGTCAGTCAGCACGCTGTTAACCGCGTTAGCAATATTTTTGTTGGACGCCTGGAACGCGCCTTCAACAGAGTAGCTCGCACGGTAGTTTTTGGTCATCTTATTGCCGTTCTTCGCGGTCGCGATGATGGCGATATCCGCTTTGGTGGAGATGTTGTAGCGAACGTTACCCTGGGACACGTCAGCGTACAGGTTGTTCACGATGATCTGCAGATCAACCGCACCGCTTGGGCCAATCATATAGCCGCGGGAAGTCATCTGTTTCTCGAGCACTTCCTGCAGCAGGAAGCGCAGGTCGCGTGAGGCGGTCAACGTCACCTGCTGGTTGTCGCGGGTCACTTTAGCCAGGGCTTGATCCTGACGCTGATCGGCACCGTTAATGCTCACGGTTACGCCCATCAGGCTAGGATCCTGCTGAGGCAGGGTAATCTTAGGGGAGACATCAATGGTTGTAGGCGGGGTAGCGCAGCCTGCCAGCATAAAAAGTGCTACCAACGGAAAGAAGAGTTTTTTTAACATTTTCAGGTTCTCAACGAATCGTAAGCATTACAGAGAAAAATTGCCGCCATCATAACATCGCTAACGGCCAGGGGAAGTGGTCAACGCATGTAAATTCATCGCCTTGTCCGAAAACTGACCAGCCCCGCCTTTTTCTCCACGCGCGAAGGTCAAAAGGTATGAGTCTCACAGTGAACTTCATTCGTCTGAATGAGAAAATAAGACGAAAGCTAAATATTTGTTGTCTTGTTGTAATGGAAACGGTAAAAGCGGCTAATATTTAAAGGGATGGGTGACATCCTGGCGTTGTCGGAGGAGTGATTTCATGATGATACGTGAACAGATAGAAGATAAATTAAGGGCAGCGTTCAACCCTGTGTTCCTCGAAGTCGTCGACGAAAGCTATCGTCATAACGTGCCGGCAGGTTCTGAAAGCCACTTTAAAGTGGTTCTGGTCAGCGATCGCTTCACGGGAGAACGTTTCCTGAACCGACATCGCTTGATCTACAGCACCTTGACGGAAGAACTCTCCACAACCGTACATGCGCTGGCATTGCACACCTATACCATTAAGGAATGGGAAGGCTTGCAGGATACGGTATTTGCATCGCCGCCGTGTCGCGGCGCAGGCACCATCGCCTGATAAATCGGATTTGCAACGGCTGGAGCTTTTCCAGTATGTTGCATACAGATTTCCTCAAAACGGCCTCCGGGCCGTTTTGTTTTGTCTGAGTTTTGAGCGGATGGTGCGTTTTTAAGGCTAAAAATAGCCTTAAAGTGTGAAAAAAGCCGCAGCAACATGCCCCAACCGTTCTCGACTCACCTAAGTGATGCCGCTATAATGCCGCGTCTTAATGAATGTCTTCGGGATGATTCTGGCGACAGGGAATGTGAATCTGCACTAAGAGAGCATCCCGGTATAACAGACAGATTCAGAGTTGACCGAGCACTGTGATTTTTTTGAGGTAACAAGATGCAAGTTTCAGTTGAAACCACTCAAGGCCTTGGCCGCCGTGTAACGATTACTATCGCTGCTGACAGCATCGAAACTGCTGTGAAAAGCGAGCTGGTCAACGTAGCAAAAAAAGTACGTATTGACGGCTTCCGTAAGGGCAAAGTACCGATGAATGTTGTTGCTCAGCGTTATGGCGCTTCCGTGCGTCAGGATGTGCTGGGTGAACTGATGAGCCGCAACTTTATTGATGCGATCATCAAAGAAAAAATTAATCCGGCCGGTGCGCCGAATTACGTTCCAGGCGAATACAAACAGGGCGAAGACTTCACCTACTCCGTAGAGTTCGAAGTGTACCCGGAAGTTGAGCTGAAAGGTCTGGAATCTATCGAAGTTGAAAAACCTGTTGTTTCCGTGACTGACGAAGACGTTGACGGCATGCTGGACACCCTGCGTAAGCAGCAGGCGAACTGGAAAGAGAAAGAAGGTGCTGTTGACGCGGAAGACCGTGTGACCATCGACTTCACCGGTTCTGTAGACGGCGAAGAGTTCGAAGGCGGTAAAGCGTCTGACTTCGTACTGGCAATGGGCCAGGGTCGTATGATCCCAGGCTTCGAAGACGGTATCAAAGGTCACAAAGCGGGCGAAGAGTTCACCATCGACGTGACCTTCCCGGAAGAGTACCACGCTGAAAACCTGAAAGGTAAAGCAGCGAAGTTCGTTATCAACCTGAAGAAAGTTGAAGAGCGCGAACTGCCTGAACTGACTGAAGAATTCATCAAGCGTTTCGGCGTGGAAGATGGTTCTGTAGCCGGTCTGCGTACCGAAGTGCGTAAAAACATGGAACGTGAGCTGAACGGCGCTGTACGTAACCGTGTGAAATCTCAGGCGATTGACGGTCTGGTAAAAGCGAACGAAATCGACGTTCCGGCTGCCCTGATTGACAGCGAAATCGACGTTCTGCGCCGTCAGGCTGCACAGCGTTTCGGTGGCAACCAGCAGCAAGCGATGGAACTGCCACGCGAGCTGTTCGAAGAGCAAGCTAAACGCCGCGTTGTTGTTGGCCTGCTGCTGGGCGAAGTGATTCGTACCCACGAGCTGAAAGCTGACGAAGAGCGTGTGAAAGGCCTGATCGAAGAGATGGCTTCTGCATACGAAGATCCATCAGAAGTGATCGAGTTCTACGGTAAGAACAAAGAGCTGATGGACAACATGCGCAATGTTGCACTGGAAGAGCAGGCTGTTGAAGCGGTACTGGCGAAAGCGAAAGTGACCGAAAAAGCGACCTCTTTCAACGAACTGATGAACCAGCAGGCGTAATTTCGCCCCCAGGGTTTAAAGTTTGAACAAAAAACCCGTTGCCTTCCGGCGACGGGTTTTTTTTATCACGGCTTTACCCCAGGAAGAGTGCTAAAACGCCCTTTCAGTGTTAGCGTAACAACAAAAGGTTGTTATGCTTGAAATAGGGCAGTATGAACCCCATAAGTGTGTAATCACGATGATTGAGACTGGCTGATAATCCGTCCGTAAGGTTACAATCAGTACAGCAGGTGTTTTCAATTTTGATCCAGGAGACGGAAATGTCATACAGTGGCGAACGAGATAACTTTGCACCCCATATGGCTCTGGTGCCAATGGTTATTGAACAGACCTCACGTGGTGAGCGTTCTTTTGATATCTATTCCCGTCTGCTCAAGGAGCGCGTTATCTTTTTGACCGGCCAGGTGGAAGACCACATGGCTAACCTGATCGTGGCGCAGATGCTGTTTCTGGAAGCGGAAAACCCGGAAAAAGACATTTACCTGTACATTAACTCCCCGGGCGGCGTGATCACGGCAGGTATGTCCATTTATGACACCATGCAATTCATCAAGCCAGATGTCAGCACTATCTGTATGGGGCAGGCTGCATCTATGGGTGCGTTCCTGTTAACCGCAGGGGCTAAAGGTAAGCGTTTCTGCCTGCCAAATTCCCGCGTGATGATTCACCAGCCGCTGGGGGGTTATCAGGGGCAGGCGACGGATATTGAAATCCACGCCCGCGAAATTCTGAAAGTAAAAGCGCGCATGAATGAACTTATGGCGCAGCATACGGGTCAATCTCTTGAGCAGATCGAGCGCGATACCGAGCGCGATCGTTTCCTCTCTGCCTCTGAGGCTGTTGAGTACGGCTTAGTCGACTCCGTTTTGACCCATCGTAATTGATGCCCGTGACGCGAGTGTGCCGCTATACTCAGGTAGGGCGGCATGTTGCTAAAAGCAGCTTGCGTCTGAAAATGGCATTTGCGTCGTCATGTGCGGCACAAAGAACTTAAAAAGAGGTTTGGACTCATGACAGATAAACGCAAAGATGGTTCGGGCAAACTGCTGTACTGCTCTTTTTGCGGCAAAAGCCAGCATGAAGTGCGTAAACTGATTGCCGGGCCGTCCGTGTATATCTGCGACGAATGTGTTGACTTATGTAACGACATTATTCGCGAAGAGATTAAAGAAGTAGCACCTCACCGCGAGCGCAGCGCGCTGCCAACGCCGCATGAAATTCGTCATCATCTTGACGACTATGTCATCGGTCAGGAGCAGGCGAAAAAAGTGCTCGCCGTGGCGGTATACAACCACTACAAACGCCTGCGTAACGGTGATACCAGCAATGGCGTAGAACTGGGTAAAAGTAATATTCTGCTGATCGGCCCAACCGGTTCCGGTAAAACGCTGCTGGCTGAAACGCTGGCGCGTCTGCTGGATGTTCCGTTCACAATGGCCGATGCCACCACCCTGACCGAAGCCGGTTATGTGGGTGAGGACGTAGAAAACATCATCCAGAAACTGCTGCAGAAATGCGATTACGATGTACAGAAAGCGCAGCGCGGGATTGTTTACATCGATGAGATCGACAAGATCTCCCGTAAATCTGACAACCCGTCCATCACCCGTGACGTATCGGGTGAGGGCGTGCAGCAGGCGCTGCTGAAGCTGATCGAAGGTACGGTTGCAGCCGTTCCACCGCAGGGTGGCCGTAAACATCCTCAGCAGGAGTTCCTGCAGGTTGATACGTCCAAGATCCTGTTCATCTGTGGTGGTGCGTTTGCCGGTCTGGATAAAGTGATCTCTCACCGTGTTGAAACCGGCTCCGGCATTGGTTTTGGCGCGACGGTGAAAGCCTCGTCTGAAAAGCCGAACGAAGGCGAGCTGCTGTCACAGGTTGAGCCAGAAGACTTGATCAAGTTTGGTCTGATTCCTGAGTTCATTGGCCGTCTGCCTGTTGTGGCAACGCTGAACGAACTGAGTGAAGACGCGCTGATCCAGATCCTGAAAGAGCCGAAAAATGCGCTGACCAAGCAGTATCAGGCGCTGTTCAATCTGGAAGGCGTTGAGCTGGAATTCCGTGACGAAGCGCTGGACGCGATTGCCAAGAAAGCGATGATCCGTAAAACCGGTGCGCGTGGCCTGCGTTCTATCGTGGAAGCGGCGCTGCTTGACACCATGTACGATCTGCCGTCGATGGAAGATGTTGAGAAAGTGGTGATTGATGAGTCGGTCATTAGCGGCCAGACCAAGCCATTGCTGATTTATGGCAAGCCGGAAGCTCAACAGGCATCTGGCGAATAATTCACCAAATCATACAAGCAGTTAATCAAAAAGGGGGGATTTTATCTCCCCTTTTATTTTTCCGTATACGCGGCGTTGAATGTGTGGGAAACATCCCCATATACTGGATACATGTTAATGGTTATGTGAAGCACAGTGACATGACCAGTTTACCTGGCGGACACTAAACTAAGAGAGAGCTCTATGAATCCTGAGCGTTCTGAACGCATTGAAATCCCCGTATTGCCGTTGCGCGATGTGGTGGTTTATCCGCACATGGTCATACCCTTATTTGTAGGGCGGGAAAAATCTATCCGTTGCCTCGAAGCCGCCATGGATCATGATAAAAAAATCATGCTGGTGGCGCAGAAAGAAGCATCAACGGATGAGCCGGGTGTAAACGATCTTTTCACCGTCGGGACCGTGGCCTCTATTTTGCAGATGCTGAAGCTGCCTGACGGCACCGTTAAGGTGCTGGTAGAAGGCTTGCAGCGTGCGCGTATTACCACCCTGTCTGACGATGGCGAGCATTTCTCTGCCAAGGCAGAGTACCTTGAATCACCTCAGCTGGATGAGCGCGAGCAGGAAGTGCTGGTGCGCACCGCGATTAGCCAGTTCGAAGGCTATATCAAGCTGAACAAGAAAATCCCACCAGAAGTGCTGACGTCGCTGAACAGCATCGACGATCCTGCGCGTCTGGCGGACACCATCGCTGCACACATGCCGCTGAAGCTGGCTGACAAACAGTCCGTTCTGGAGATGTCCGACGTTAACGAACGTCTGGAATATCTGATGGCGATGATGGAGTCTGAAATCGATCTGCTGCAGGTTGAGAAGCGTATTCGTAACCGCGTTAAAAAGCAGATGGAGAAATCTCAGCGTGAGTACTATCTGAATGAGCAAATGAAAGCCATTCAGAAAGAGCTCGGCGAGATGGATGACGCGCCGGACGAAAACGAAGCGCTGAAGCGTAAGATCGACGCGGCGAAAATGCCGAAAGAGGCCAAAGAGAAAGCCGAAGCAGAACTGCAGAAGCTGAAAATGATGTCTCCAATGTCGGCTGAAGCGACCGTCGTGCGCGGCTATATCGAATGGATGGTTCAGGTTCCCTGGAATGCCCGCAGCAAGGTCAAAAAAGACCTGCGTCAGGCGCAGGAGATCCTGGATACCGACCACTACGGCCTTGAGCGCGTGAAAGACCGCATTCTTGAGTACCTCGCAGTCCAGAGCCGTGTGAACAAAATCAAAGGCCCGATTCTTTGCCTGGTGGGACCACCGGGGGTAGGGAAAACCTCTCTGGGTCAGTCCATCGCCAAAGCGACCGGACGTAAGTATATCCGTATGGCGCTGGGTGGCGTACGCGATGAAGCGGAGATCCGCGGTCACCGTCGTACCTACATCGGTTCTATGCCGGGTAAACTGATCCAGAAGATGGCGAAAGTGGGCGTTAAAAACCCGCTGTTCCTGCTCGATGAGATCGACAAAATGTCTTCGGACATGCGTGGCGATCCGGCGTCTGCTTTGCTGGAAGTTCTTGATCCAGAACAGAACGTGGCGTTCAGCGATCACTACCTCGAAGTGGATTACGACCTGAGCGATGTCATGTTTGTCGCGACCTCGAACTCCATGAACATTCCGGCGCCGCTGCTGGACCGTATGGAAGTGATTCGTCTCTCCGGTTATACCGAAGACGAAAAACTGAACATTGCGAAACGGCACCTGCTGCCGAAGCAGATTGAGCGTAATGCGCTGAAAGCCAACGAGCTGACCGTTGAGGACAGCGCGATTATTGGCATCATCCGCTACTACACCCGTGAAGCGGGCGTGCGTAGCCTTGAGCGCGAAATCTCTAAACTGTGCCGTAAGGCGGTTAAACAGCTGCTGCTGGATAAGAGCCTGAAACACATCGTGATCAATGGCGACAACCTGCATGCCTATCTGGGCGTTCAGCGCTTTGACTATGGTCGTGCGGACAATGAAAACCGCGTGGGCCAGGTCACCGGTCTGGCATGGACGGAAGTGGGTGGCGATCTGCTGACCATTGAAACCGCCTGTGTCCCGGGTAAAGGCAAGCTGACCTACACCGGCTCTCTGGGTGAAGTGATGCAGGAGTCGATTCAGGCCGCGCTGACCGTGGTACGCGCGCGTGCGGAGAAATTGGGCATTAACCCTGATTTCTACGAGAAACGCGATATCCACGTGCACGTGCCTGAAGGGGCAACGCCGAAAGATGGCCCAAGCGCAGGTATTGCCATGTGTACCGCACTGGTTTCCTGCCTTACCGGCAACCCGGTGCGTGCCGATGTGGCCATGACCGGTGAGATCACGTTGCGTGGCCAGGTGCTGCCAATCGGTGGGTTAAAAGAAAAACTGCTGGCGGCACACCGTGGTGGGATCAAAACCGTATTGATCCCTTACGAAAATAAACGCGACCTGGAAGAGATTCCGGACAACGTGATTGCCGATCTGCAGATTCATCCTGTGAAGCGAATTGAGGAAGTTCTGACTCTCGCCCTGCAGAATGAACCTTCCGGAATGCAGGTTGTAACCGCAAAATAGTGACCTCGCGCAAAGAGCGTCAATAAAAGTAAGGCTGGTAAGTCATTTCGCACTTGCCAGCCTTTTTTTGTATAGCTAATTTAGATTGCTGATTAGGCCAGCCATCAACAACGGGTGTTGTAAGGTCATGGCAGGCCTGATATAACTGCTGCGCGGTCGCGTTGTGAAGGATTCAGGCGCGATATAAATTATAAAGAGAGGAAGAGAACAGTGAATAAATCTCAACTGATTGACAAAATTGCTGCTGGTGCTGATATTTCTAAAGCTGCAGCTGGACGTGCGTTAGATGCATTAATTGCTTCTGTTACTGAATCTCTGCAGGCTGGGGACGACGTTGCACTGGTAGGCTTCGGTACTTTTGCTGTTAAAGAGCGTGCTGCCCGTACTGGCCGCAACCCTCAGACCGGTAAAGAGATCACCATTGCTGCCGCTAAAGTGCCGGGTTTCCGTGCAGGTAAAGCGCTGAAAGACGCAGTAAACTGATTGCTTTCCCATCTCAGGGAAGCCGAATAGTACAAGGGCGCATCATTTGATGTGCCTTTTTTGTTTGTCCAGGCCTGATTTGTGCGAGTTTATGCGAGTTGTGGGCTGACAATCGCACCGTTTTCTTGTCACAATACGCCTTTACGCGCGACGGGCAGGATTTTCCGTTAGCGTCAGGTAACCAGTCACCTACAGCGGAGTGTTGTTACACCATGATGGACAGCTTACGCACGGCTGCTAACAGTCTCGTGCTCAAGATTATTTTCGGTATCATTATCGTGTCGTTCATATTGACCGGCGTGAGCAGTTACCTTATCGGCGGTGGCGCGAACTATGCCGCAAAAGTGAATGGCCAGGAGATCAGCCGTGGTCAGTTCGAGAATGCTTTTGCCGGTGAACGTAACCGTATGCAGCAACAGCTGGGCGACCAATTCTCTGAACTCGCGGCAAACGAAGGGTATATGAAATCCCTGCGCCAACAGACCCTGAACCGTCTGATCGACGAAGCGCTGCTCGATCAATACGCGAAAAAACTGGGGCTGGGCATCAGCGATGAGCAGGTTAAAAAAGCCATCTTATCGACTCAGGCTTTCCAGTCTAACGGCAAATTCGACAATGCGCGTTACAACGGCATCATTAATCAGATGGGCATGACTGCCGATCAATACGCTCAGGCTCTGCGTAATCAACTGACAACCCAACAGCTCATCAATGCCGTCGTTGGCACTGATTTCATGCTCAAAGGTGAGACGGAAGAGCTGGCAGCCCTGGTTGCACAGCAGCGCGTGGTACGTGAAGCGACCATCGATGTGAATGCTCTGGCGGCGAAGCAGCAGGTTAGCGACGCGGACATTAACGCCTACTACGAGCAGAACAAGAGTAACTTCGTTGCTCCAGAACAGTTCCGTGTGAGCTACATCAAGCTGGATGCTGCCGCGCTGCAGGAAACAGCCTCTGACGCGGAAATTCAGTCTTATTACGATCAGCATCAGGATCAGTTCACTCAGCCGCAGCGTAACCGCTACAGCGTGATCCAGACCAAAACTGAAGCAGACGCCAAAGCCGTGCTGGATGAGCTGAATAAGGGCGCTGATTTCGCCTCCCTCGCGAAAGCAAAATCCACCGATATTATCTCTGCTAAAAACGGCGGTGATATGGGTTGGCTGGAAGAGAGCACCACGCCTGACGAACTGAAAAATGCCGGTCTGAAAGACAAAGGCCAGCTTTCGGGTGTCATTAAATCTTCCGTTGGTTTCCTGGTGGCGCGTCTGGATGACATCGAGGCCGCGAAAACCAAGCCGCTGGCTGACGTTCGCGATGATATCGCAGCGAAAGTGAAGCAGGAAAAAGCGCTGGATGCTTACTACGCGCTGCAACAGAAAGTCAGTGATGCTGCCAGCAATGACAACGAATCTCTGGCGGGTGCTGAGCAGGCTGCAGGGGTGAAAGCGGTTGAGACCGGCTGGTTCGGTCGTAATAACCTGCCGGAAGAGCTGAATTTCAAACCGGTTGCTGATGCCATCTTCAACGGTGGTCTGGTTGGCGAGAACGGCACGCCGGGCAGCAACTCTGACATCATTACCGTCGACGGCGATCGTGCGTTTGTTCTTCGCGTCAGCGAGCACAAACCAGAAGCGATTAAACCGCTGGCAGAAGTGAAAGATCAGGTGGTTGCTCAGGTTAAGCACAACAAAGCGGAACAGCAGGCAAAACTGGATGCTGAGAAGATTCTGGTTGACCTGAAAGCGGGTAAACAGGATGCGCTGAAAGCGGCAGGTCTGAGCTTCGGTGAGCCAAAAACGCTGAGCCGTACCGGTCAGGATCCTGTCAGTCAGGCAGCGTTCGGTCTGAGCCTGCCTGCGAAGGACAAACCAAGCTTCGGTACCACTACCGATATGCAGGGTAACGTCGTTCTGCTCGCGCTGGACGATGTGAAAGCAGGCACGATGCCTGAAGAGCAGAAGAAAGCGATGGTGCAGGGTATTACCCAGAACAATGCCCAGATTGCTTTCGAAGCGATGATGAGCAACCTGCGCACAGAAGCCAAAATCAAGCTCGGTGACGTGATGACTCAGCAGCAATAATTACGTATCTGCTCGCATATTTTCGTAACGCTCTGCAATAACTAAAGGCCGCTTTCGCGGCCTTTTCCATTTCTGCAATCTGCCATTTGTACCGGGTTATAACGCTGGATATTGTGGCCTGGCTGTCAACAAACAAGGAGATAACAGCATGAAATGTGGAATCAAGGCTTTGTTCATTACTCTGGCGATTGCCACCACCGGGATGAGCGCAGGTGCGCTGGCGACGACACCTGCGGCGAAAACACCGGCGGTGCAAACCAGGTCTGACGCAGCGGCACCCGCAGCTGGCCAGACGAAAGCCACGGATGCCGGAAAAAGCGCGGATGATGACGGTACGCGAGTCAGTATCAATTCGGCATCGGCAGAGGATCTCGCCCGGGTAATGAATGGCGTAGGGCTAAAAAAAGCGCAGGCGATAGTCAGCTATCGCGAAGAGTACGGTCCTTTCAAAACGGTTGACGATCTTAAGCAAGTGCCCGGTATGGGCGGAGCGCTGGTTGAGCGCAACCTCTCACACCTGACGTTGTAATCACATAATTACTTGCACGGCGGCAAAATTTTGCCAGGATAAAGAGGTCATACCAGTCATGACCTCTTATCCTATAACAACAGTAAAGGCTATTGCGCTATGCAGACAAAAATCAAAGTACGCGGCTACCACATCGATGTTTACCAGCACGTCAACAACGCCCGTTATCTTGAGTTTCTTGAAGAAGCGCGCTGGGACGGTCTGGAAAGCAGCGAAAGCTTTCAGTGGATGACCGCGCACAACATCGCGTTCGTGGTCGTCAACATCAATATCAACTACCGTCGCCCGGCCGTGCTGGGTGATGTGCTGACCATCACCAGCCAGCTTCAACAGTTAAACGGCAAGAGCGGCGTGTTAACCCAGGCGGTGACGCTGGATCCTGAAGGCCAGGCCGTTGCCGACGCGCTGATCACCTTTGTCTGTATCGATCTGAAAACCCAGAAAGCGTTGCCGCTGGAAGGGGAGTTGCGGGAAAAACTGCAGTTGATGATCGTCTAAGCGCGTTGTGTTCATGACCCGTGCTGTCGATATTCTGTTCGCCAGCACGGTCAAAGAGGCTTATTTGAGCCCGGTTTTTTTCTTCATCGCCAACATCACGCCCGCTTTATCGGCCAGATAGTGATTCAGTCCGTTTGCGCGCAGATTACAGGCCGCACACTGGCCACAACCATCACCTTTTATGCCGTTGTAGCAGGTAAGGGTTTCGCTGCGAACCATGTCCAGTTTGCCCCAGTAGTCTGCCAGCGCCCAGGTTTCCGCTTTATCAAGCCACATCAGTGGCGTTTCAAAGCGCGTCTCTTTTGCCATCCCCAGATTCACGGCGTGGTTGAGAGCCTTCACGAACTCGTCACGGCAGTCAGGGTACCCGGAGAAGTCGGTTTCACACACGCCCGTGATCACCGCTTCGGCTTTCACCTGGTAGGCGTAGATCGCCGTCAGCGTCAGGAAGAGAATGTTGCGGCCTGGCACAAAGGTGTTCGGAATACCGCTGGCATCAGGTTCATAGTCAGGAACGGGAATACTGTCGCGGGTGAGGCTACTGACGGCCAGTTCATTTAACAGCGTAACGTCCAGCACCTTATGCGCGCGCGCGCCCAGTTTCAGCGCCAGTTCATGGGCGACGTCGATTTCAGCGCGATGTCGCTGACCATAATCGAAAGTGACACAGTGAACTTCATCGTACTGATGAAGCGCCTGAACCAGGCAGGTAGTGGAATCTTGTCCTCCGCTGAACACGACGACGGCACGTTTCATAAATCATCTCGACAGTTACGGTAAAAACATCATGTTACCGTCTGACTACGGCGACGACCAGCTTCTTCACGATTTGGGGGCCGGGAGCCAGGCTTCGGTGAAATCGAACCAGCCGCGGGTGTTAAGCCGTATGCCATTGACTCCCGGGGGGGCGCTGATTTGGTACTGGTAGTTAAACAACGGCGTCAGCACCGCGCTCTCCATGAGTTGGGTGAAAATAGCTTTCAGCCCGCGATGCCGGGCATGCTCGTCAGCCTGAGTCTGAACGGCATCCAGTGTCGCCTGCAGATGGGCATATTGCGGCGTGCTCAGCAGGTGCGGCCATAGCGCATCGCAGCGAAGCCACTGCTCAAGGGTGTATTCCGGTGCTTCGCCAATCAGCCTATCTCCCATCATAAGGTCCGCGTCGGCAAGATGCTGACATCCGTCCCACGTTTTGGCATCGTGAAAGATGACCGTTAACGCACAGCCCTGGCGGGAAAGATACGCTTTTAGCTGACTCGCCATGGTATGTAACTCGACGGGCAGATGGTAAATCAGGGTCAGCGTCTCAGGCAAAGGGACATCCGTGAGATCCGGCCACTCAGGAATACGCCAGCCCGGCAGCAACTCCTGCGTTGGGGTGATAAGCCCCTCATCCAGAGGAAGAGTATGCAGAAGCGTTGAGAGGTGAATGATGTTGATAAGGCGTCTTGCCTGCATTTCGCTAAGACGCGGGCTGCGCTTCAGCGTGAGGTAGCAAAACCCCAGGCTGATGCTGTTACTCACTAGCCGCAAACGGGTCAGTTCGTCAGGCTCTCCGATGGCGATTTGTACCGGATGCCGGCAGCTGGTTCCAAGCCCCTGATCAAATAGCTGAGGGGTGATCCAGAACTCGATGGCCTTCAGTAGCGGGTGGCTAAGGTGATACTGCTCATGGCTTTCCAGACGAACCAGGTCCGGCTTATACGCGGTGAGCCTGAAAGGTCCGCTGCCTGTCATCGGTTGTGCCGGGTGCGCCACACGGCTGCAATAGGTTGCCAGCCGATGCGCCAGCCAGTAGTCGGGCTTGTGTAAAATAAACGTCAGACACTGCGGATGGGTAACTTCAATGCGCAGCACGCTCTGAAAAAGCCTGTGCATGGCCGGGAGCGTCAACATCGCATTCAGACTCTCCTGTAACTGGACCGTTTCGACTTTATCACCGTTATGCCAGTGAAGCGTGGAGCGAATATAAAAATGCCAGCGCAGCCCGTCCTCCGACACGTCCCAGTGATGGGCAAGATCGCCCGTCGGTTCGCTGCTGTTACCGTGAAAACGCGTCAGCCCGGAAAAAACCTGTCCTGCCAGATGCTGTTCCGCCCGACCGGGTAAAAAGCCGGGATGCAGTGGATCCAGCGAGCGGTAATAGGGAATGCGCAGCGTCGGCGTATCGTTTTGCCACTGGCCGCCTAAAAACGGATGAAGCAGTGACCGCAGCTCCTCCGGTGCCAGCTGGGCCAGCTCAAGCGCGTTATGCTGCTGCCCACGCTTCAGCGCCTCTTCCATCATCGCATTGCGCAGTGACTCCGGGGTGACGTGGAAAGTCAGCTCCCCACGCTTACCGCGGCCAGACTGCGCTCGCCAGCTAAGCCAGCCCGCCTCCTGCGCCTGACGCAGTAACGTACGGACATGCCGTTCGCTGCAAAAACAGCGGGCGGCCAGCTCGCTGATGGTGGCCTGCTGCGTCGCGCCAGCGGAAGGCTGCCACAAACGGTGGTACTGGTTGAGTCGGTTAAGCTGGCGCATGAGAAACCCTGAACAATAATTATCATCTATTCACTATTACTTCCGTATATCTCACGCAATACTGATGCACAAGTTAACCGCATCACATTTCAGGAGTAATCATGGCTCGTCTCGCTGCGTTTGATATGGACGGTACGTTGTTAATGCCGGATCACCGTCTGGGTGAGAAAACCCTGAGTGCTCTTAAGCGCCTGCACGAACGTGATGTCACCCTGACGTTTGCCACCGGCCGTCATGTGCTGGAGATGCGCCATTTGCTGGGGGCATTTTCCCTGGATGCTTTTCTTATTACCGGCAACGGGACGCGCATTCACTCTGTCGAAGGCGATGTTCTCCACCGTCAGGATCTCAACCCGGAAGTGGCAGATATCGTCCTGCACAGCACCTGGGACACCCGGGCCAGCGTTCATGTCTTTAACGATAACGGCTGGTTTACCGGGCATGACATTCCGGCATTGCTGCACGCCCATGTCTACAGTGGTTTCCGCTATCAGCTCATCGATCTGCGCCGTATTCCGGCTCACGCGGTGACGAAGATCTGTTTCTGCGGCGATCATGACGATCTTTGTCGCTTACGCATTCAACTGAATGACGCGTTAGGCGACCGGGCACACCTGACCTTTTCAGCGGTGGACTGTCTCGAGGTTTTGCCGGTTGGGTGTAATAAAGGATCGGCGCTGGCGGTACTGAGCGATCACTTAGGCTTAACGATGCAGGAATGTATGGCGTTTGGCGACGCCATGAACGACCGCGAAATGCTGGGCAGCGTTGGTCGCGGTCTGATCATGGGAAATGCGATGCCGCAGTTGAAGGCAGAGCTTCCCCATCTACCGGTTATCGGACACTGCGGTAACGAAGCAGTGTCTCATTTTTTGACGCATTGGCTGGACAACAACAACCTCCCATATTCCCCCGAATAGTGAGACCCTTCCAGCAAGCCAGACCCCGGTCTGGCTTTTTTTTATTTCACCAGCTGCGTAATCTGCGCTTTCCACGGCTCAATATCGCCGATGTTTGCCTGAACCCACTGCGCATTGTAATAGGTCTCAAGATAGCGCTCGCCGCTGTCGCAGAGCAGGGTGACGATAGAGCCGGTGCGCCCCTCTTCACGCATGCGAGCCGCAAGCTGCAGGGCTCCCCACATGTTGGTGCCGGTAGATGCACCGACTTTACGGCCAATCTGTGTCTCCAGCCAGTGCGCCGTTGCCACGCTGGCGGCATCCGGCACGCGGAGCATCTCATCCACCACGTCCGGAATGAATGAAGGCTCCACGCGCGGGCGGCCAATACCTTCAATCTTACTGCCCACCGGGCTGCGCAGATCCGCATTGCGGCTTTGCCAGTAGTCCAGGAACACCGAGTTCTGCGGATCAACCACCATCAGCTGCGTATCATAGCCCTGACAGCGGATGTAACGTCCCAGGGTGGCTGAGGTGCCGCCAGTACCGGCGCTCATCACGATGTACGACGGAACAGGGTGAGGTTCGTGGGTCATCTGGCGGAAAATACTGTCGGCAATGTTGTTATTGCCGCGCCAGTCTGTGGCTCGCTCCGCAAAGGTGAACTGGTCCATATAGTGGCCATTCAGCTCACGGGCCAGCATTTCAGACGCAGCGTAAATTTCGCAGGCGCTTTCCACAAAGTGGCAGCGTCCACCGTAAAATTCAATCTGCTCAATTTTTCGTTTCGCGGTGCAGGAGGGCATCACGGCGATAAACGGCAGGCCCAGCAGGCGGGCAAAGTAGGCTTCGGATACGGCGGTTGAACCGGAGGAGGATTCAATAATCGTGGTTCCCTCCTTAATCCAGCCGTTACATAAACCGTATAAAAAGAGCGAACGCGCCAGGCGATGCTTCAGGCTACCGGTGGGATGGGTGCTTTCATCTTTCAGGTACAGCTGGATGCCAGCAAAACCCGGCAGAGCCAGGCGAATGAGATGGGTGTCCGCCGAGCGCTGATAGTCGGCATTGATTTCGCTGATGGCATGTTTAACCCAGGCGCTATTCATCGTATTTATCCGTTTGTCATTTTGTGCCCAGCATAGCGAAAAGCACAGAAAAAATTGTTGCTATATGGCCTTTAAAATAGAATGAAGGGAGAAAATTTTTCTCTGTGAGGTGGGTATGCTAGATAAAATAGACCGTAAGCTGCTTTCTTTACTGCAAAGTGACTGTACCCTCTCTTTGCAGGCACTGGCAGATGCCGTTAATCTGACCACCACGCCGTGCTGGAAGCGCCTCAAGAAGCTTGAAGATGACGGCATCCTTCTGGGGCGAGTCGCGCTTTTAGATCCCGAAAAACTGGGGCTTGGGTTGACGGCATTTGTCCTGATAAAAACCCAACATCACAGCAGCGAGTGGTACAGCCGCTTCGTAACACAGGTCTCCGAGATGCCGGAGGTGCTCGGTTTCTGGCGCATGGCGGGAGAGTATGACTATCTGATGCGCGTCCAGGTGGCAGACATGAAGCGTTATGATGATTTTTACAAGCGGCTGGTGAACAGCGTACCGGGCTTGTCGGACGTCACCTCGAGCTTCGCCATGGAACAGATTAAATACACCACAGCACTACCCATTGATTAATTGAATAACTTCCCGGCGTAGCCGGATCCATACCTTCAGGAACAAACCGCGTGCGATTATTTGCCCAATTAAGCTGGTACTTTCGTCGGGAGTGGCAACGCTACCTCGGCGCTGTGGCCCTGCTTATTATCATTGCCATCCTGCAGTTAATTCCGCCGAAAGTGGTGGGATACGTGGTGGATGGCGTTACAGAACAGCATTACACCACCGCACGGGTGTTGATGTGGGTCGGCACGCTGGTGCTGACAGCCATCATTGTCTATCTGCTGCGCTACGTCTGGCGGGTACTGCTGTTTGGCGCGTCCTATCAGCTGGCCGTCGAACTGCGTGAAGATTTTTATCGTCAGCTGAGCCGCCAGCATCCCGAGTTCTACCTGCGTCATCGCACCGGGGATCTTATCGCTCGCGCCACCAATGACGTTGACCGCGTCGTGTTTGCCGCCGGGGAAGGGGTGTTAACGCTGGTGGACTCTCTGGTGATGGGCTGTGCGGTTCTGATTGTGATGTCCACCCAGATAAGCTGGCAGCTCACGCTGCTGGCGTTGCTGCCTATGCCGCTGATGGCGCTGGCAATCAACCGCTATGGCGAACAGCTTCATGAGCGCTTCAAGCTGGCGCAGGCGGCGTTTTCCTCGCTGAATGACCGTACGCAGGAGAGCATGACCAGCATCCGCATGATCAAAGCGTTTGGCCTGGAAGATCGACAATCCGCGCTGTTTGCAGCCGATGCCGCCGACACGGGGGCGAAGAACATGCGCGTTGCGCGTATCGATGCGCGGTTTGACCCGACAATCTATGTCGCGATTGGCATGGCAAACCTGCTGGCCATTGGTGGCGGGAGCTGGATGGTGGTGCAGGGCTCGCTAACCCTCGGGCAATTGACCAGCTTTGCCATGTACCTGGGGCTGATGATATGGCCGATGCTGGCACTGGCCTGGATGTTTAACATCGTAGAGCGCGGCAGCGCCGCCTACAGCCGTATTCGCGCGATGCTTGCCGAAGCGCCAGTGGTGAATGACGGTAGCGAATCGGTACCGGAAGGGCGCGGCGTGATGAATGTCGACGTCCGTAAGTTTGTGTATCCGCAAACGGAACATACGGTACTGGAGAACGTCAGCTTTACGCTCAAACCGGGTCAGATGCTCGGTATCTGCGGTCCGACAGGCGCCGGGAAAAGTACCGTACTCTCCCTGATTCAACGTCACTTTGACGTCACGCAGGGCGATATTCGCTTCCATGATATTCCGTTGACGAACCTGCTGCTCGATGACTGGCGCGGTCGTCTGGCGGTGGTCAGCCAGACGCCGTTTCTCTTTTCTGACACCGTGGCGAATAACATTGCCCTCGGACGCCCGGCGGCGACTCAGGAAGAGATTGAGCACGTCGCGCGCCTGGCCAGCGTCCATGACGATATTCTGCGTCTGCCACAGGGCTATGAAACGGAAGTGGGTGAGCGTGGCGTTATGCTTTCCGGCGGGCAAAAACAGCGTCTCTCGATTGCCCGCGCGCTGCTGCTGAATGCCGAAATCCTGATCCTTGATGATGCGCTCTCCGCCGTCGATGGCCGCACCGAGCACCAGATCCTGCATAACCTGCGACAGTGGGGGGATGGAAGGACGGTGATCATCAGTGCACACCGGTTGTCGGCGCTGACGGAAGCCAATGAAATTCTGGTATTACAGCACGGGCACATTGCCCAGCGCGGACAGCATGAACCGCTTGCGGAGCAACCGGGCTGGTATCGCGATATGTATCGTTATCAGCAGCTTGAAGCGGCGCTAGACGACGCCCCGGAACAGGATGAGGAGAACGCTAATGCGTAAGACCGTGACGCAGTGGCCGACGCTAAAACGCCTGCTGGCCTATGGTTCTCCGTGGCGAAAACCGCTTTCACTTGCCGTGCTGTTGCTGTGGATTGCCGCGATTGCAGAAGTGAGCGGTCCGCTGCTCATCAGCTACTTTATCGACAATATGGTGGCGAAAAGCTATTTGCCGCTGGGGCTCGTCGCGGGGTTAGGTGTGGCCTACGTTGGGCTACAGCTGACTGCGGCGTCACTGCATTACGCCCAGTCTCTGCTCTTTAACCGGGCGGCCGTGGGCGTGGTGCAGAAGTTACGTACGGATGTGATGGATGCGGCACTGCGCCAGCCGTTGAGCGAGTTTGATACCCAGCCGGTTGGGCAGGTGATATCCCGGGTGACCAACGATACCGAGGTGATCCGCGATCTGTATGTCACCGTCGTGGCAACCGTGCTGCGCAGCGCGGCGCTGATTGGCGCCATGCTGGTGGCGATGTTTAGCCTCAACTGGCGTATGGCTCTGGTGGCGATCACCATCTTCCCGGCCGTATTGATTGTAATGGTCATCTATCAACGCTACAGCACGCCGATTGTGCGTCGGGTGCGCGCCTATCTGGCCGATATCAACGATGGCTTCAACGAAGTGATCAACGGCATGAGCGTCATTCAGCAGTTCCGCCAGCAGGCACGCTTTGGTGAACGCATGGGGGAAGCCAGCCGGTCGCACTATATGGCGCGCATGCAGACGCTGCGACTGGACGGTTTCCTGCTGCGTCCGCTGCTGAGCCTCTTCTCGGCGCTGGTTCTCTGTGGCCTGCTGATGCTTTTCGGGATGAGCGCGAACGGAACAATTGAAGTTGGGGTTCTGTACGCTTTTATCAGCTATCTGGGACGCCTTAATGAACCGTTGATAGAACTCACCACCCAGCAGTCTATGTTGCAACAGGCCGTGGTGGCGGGGGAGCGCGTGTTCGAACTGATGGACCGGCCACGTCAGACCTACGGCGATGATGAGCGTCCTTTGCAAAGCGGAGAGATTACGTTTGATAAGGTCTCGTTTGCTTACCGTGAAGACCGTCTGGTGTTGCAGGACATCTCTCTTGATGTGCCGTCGCGCGGCTTTGTGGCGCTGGTGGGGCACACCGGCAGCGGCAAAAGTACCCTCGCCAGCCTGTTGATGGGCTATTACCCGGTCAGTCAGGGTGAAATCCGCATTGATGGTCGTCCGCTCGCATCACTGAGCCACAATGTGTTGCGCAAAGGCGTTGCAATGGTGCAGCAAGACCCGGTAGTCATGGCCGATACCTTTTACGCCAACGTCACTCTCGGTCGGGACTATACCCAGCAACAGGTGTGGGATGTGCTGGAAACCGTGCAGCTGGCAGAGCTGGCGCGCGGCTTTAGCGATGGGATCAATACCCGGCTCGGTGAGCAGGGGAATAACCTCTCGGTAGGACAAAAGCAGCTTCTGGCCCTGGCGCGGGTGCTGATTGAAACGCCGCAGGTGCTGATACTCGACGAAGCAACCGCCAGCATTGACTCTGGTACTGAGCAGGCTATCCAGCTGGCGCTGGCCGCGGTGCGTGACCACACGACGCTGGTGGTTATCGCACACCGTCTTTCAACGATTGTCGACGCAGACACCATCCTGGTGCTGCACCGCGGTCAGGCCGTCGAACGCGGTACGCACCGGGAGCTGCTCGAAGCAAAAGGGCGCTACTGGCAGATGTATCAGCTGCAGCTGGCCGGTGAAGAGCTGGCCGCCAGCGTGCGTGAGGACGAATCCCTCAGCGCCTGATGCACCAAAACAAGGCAGCGCGCTAACAGTCATTACTGTTGGTGCAAAACTGAAACGCACCGTGCACTGTCATGGTGCGTTTTTTTTCACCGGTTCGTTAAACACGCTCATGCAATGCTCATTGCACCGCGTTTCCCTCAGGTTTTCATTTCTGGCACACCCCTTGCAATGTCTTCTGCGTATTAGCGGCGGCCATTACCGAATTCTGACTGGAGGGGATCTATGAAGCTGGTTACGGTTGTAATCAAACCATTCAAACTCGAAGACGTGCGTGAAGCATTGTCTTCCATGGGTATTCAGGGACTGACTGTCACCGAAGTGAAAGGCTTTGGTCGTCAGAAGGGTCATGCCGAGCTTTACCGCGGGGCAGAATACAGCGTTAACTTCCTGCCAAAAGTAAAAATTGATGTCGCGATTGCTGATGACCAGCTTGATGAAGTTATTGATGTCATTAGCAAAGCGGCCTACACCGGCAAAATTGGCGACGGCAAAATTTTCGTTGCCGAATTGCAGCGCGTCATTCGCATCCGTACCGGCGAATCTGACGAAGCGGCACTGTAAGTAACTCCTGGCACACAGTGATAGGGATCGAGAAAATGAAGATAGCAACAATCAAAACGGGTCTGGGTTCGCTGGCACTGCTGCCGGGCCTGGCACTGGCTGCCCCTGCGGTGGCAGACAAAGCCGATAACGCCTTTATGATGATCAGCACCGCGCTGGTGCTGTTCATGTCCATTCCGGGCATTGCGCTGTTCTATGGCGGCCTGATCCGTGGCAAAAACGTTCTCTCCATGCTGACGCAGGTTGCCGTCACGTTCGCGCTGGTTTGCGTGTTGTGGGTGGTCTACGGTTACTCTCTGGCCTTCGGCACGGGCAATGCGTTCTTCGGAAACTTTGACTGGGTCATGCTGAAAAACATCGAACTGACCGCGCTGATGGGCAGTTTCTATCAATATATTCACGTTGCCTTCCAGGGCTCGTTCGCCTGTATCACCGTCGGGCTGATCGTCGGAGCGCTGGCTGAGCGTATTCGCTTCTCCGCCGTACTGATCTTCGTGGTGGTCTGGCTGACGCTCTCCTATGTGCCGATTGCGCACATGGTCTGGGGTGGCGGTCTGCTGGCGAGCCATGGCGCGCTGGACTTCGCAGGCGGTACTGTTGTACACATCAACGCCGCGGTGGCGGGCCTGGTAGGGGCATACCTGATTGGCAAACGCGTGGGCTTCGGTAAAGAAGCGTTCAAACCGCACAACCTGCCGATGGTCTTTACCGGTACAGCGATCCTTTACTTTGGCTGGTTCGGCTTCAACGCCGGTTCAGCAAGCGCAGCAAACGAAATCGCCGCGCTGGCCTTCGTGAACACGGTTGTGGCCACGGCGGGTGCGATCCTCTCATGGGTGTTTGGTGAGTGGGCGGTACGCGGTAAGCCTTCACTGCTGGGTGCCTGTTCAGGTGCAATTGCCGGTCTGGTTGGTATCACGCCAGCTTGTGGCTACGTTGGTGTTGGCGGCGCGCTGCTTGTCGGGCTGGTTGCCGGTCTGGCGGGTCTGTGGGGTGTGACGGCGCTGAAACGTGTTCTGCGCGTCGATGACCCGTGCGATGTCTTCGGTGTACACGGCGTCTGCGGCATCGTCGGCTGTATCATGACCGGTATCTTCGCGGCGAAATCGCTGGGTGGCGTGGGTTACGCAGAAGGCGTCACCATGGTTCACCAGGTGCTGGTGCAGCTGGAAAGTATTGCCATCACCGTCGTGTGGTCTGCCGTTGTGGCCTTCATCGGCTATAAGCTGGCGGATATGACCGTCGGTCTGCGTGTTCCGGAAGAGCAGGAACGCGAAGGTCTGGACGTAAACAGCCACGGCGAGAATGCGTACAACGCCTGATAAGCAAAACGGCAACCCAGGGTTGCCGTTTTCGTTTTGTTCCCTCTCCCGTCGGGAGAGGGCCGCAGTACAACATCACCCGCGGTTACGCATTACCCCTTCCTGCACCGTCGACGCGACCAGCACGCCATCCTGAGTGTAAAACTCACCGCGCACAAAGCCGCGCGCGCTTGACGCCGAAGTACTCTCCACGCTGTAGAGCAGCCACTCGTTCATGTCGAACGGACGATGGAACCACATGGAGTGATCGATGGTGGCCACCTGCATCCCTTTTTCAAGGAAGCCCACGCCGTGCGGCTGCAGCGCTACCGGCAGGAAGTTGAAATCTGAGGCATAACCCAGCAGATACTGATGAACGCGGAAATCCGCGGGCACGGTACCGTTAGCGCGGATCCAGACCTGACGCTTTGGCTCGGCCGTGTGGCCTTTCATCGGGTTATGGAATTCGACAGGGCGGATCTCAAGCGGTTTATCGCAGAGAAACTTCTCCTTTACCTGCGGTGGAAGCAGATGCGCCAGCGCACGGGCGATATCGGTCTCGGATTTGAGATCGTCTGGCGACGGCGCGGGTGGCATCGTTTTCTGATGCTCATAACCCGGTTCCGGCGCCTGGAACGAGGCGGTCATGTAAAAGATAGGCTTGCCATTCTGAACCGCCGCCACACGACGCGCGCTAAAGCTGTTGCCATCCCGCAATACCTCAACGTCATACACGATGGGTTTTGCGCTATCACCAGGGCGTAAGAAGTAGCTGTGAAATGAGTGCACCAGACGGTCTGCAGGGACGGTCTCCTTTGCTGCGTAGAGCGCTTGTCCTACGACTTGCCCGCCGAAGACCTGGCGTAAGCCGAGATCTTCGCTCTGTCCGCGAAAGAGTCCTTCCTCAATTTTTTCCAGATTCAGTAATGTCAGCAGATTGTTCAGTGCCTGACTCATAGTTGTCCTCAATAAACGCCGTAGCGAAAGATAGGCAGAGTATAACGCAGAAATGAAAGTGGTCCGATGGGTAGAATAATCTGAATATCTGGACGATTTTAGGCATAAATCAGTGATCTGTGCCAAACTTACCTGTGTTATGTGATTGAAATGACATCGGATGGGATCGATCCCGCTGGTGCATTGATGATAAGGAGACTTCAATGAAACTCGTGCCCATGCTAAGTGGTGTAGCAATTGCGGTGGCGTTGTCCGCCTGTGCAGGAAAGAGCGCCCAGGTGCCGGTGCCAGCAGCAGATCCAAACGGGATTAATACACTCTCACAGCAGTCCATTCAGCAGCCTAACGTTTCCGGGACTATCTGGATTAAACAGAAAGTCGCGTTACCGCCAGATGCGGTATTAACGGTAACCCTGTCTGATGCTTCCCTGGCAGACGCGCCGTCTAAAGTATTGGCCCAGCGTGCCGTACGTACGGAAGGTAAGCAGGCACCGTTTAGCTTCGTGTTGCCGTATAACCCATCAGACGTGCAGCCTAATGCCCGTATCCTCCTGAGCGCAGCAGTAACGATCAACGATAAACTGGTGTTTATCACCGATACGGTGCAGGAAGCGATTAACCACGGCGGGACAAAAGTTGACCTGAACCTGGTTCCGGTACAGCAAACCGAAGTGCCGGTTGCGCCACAGACTAACCAACCGTCTCTGCCAACCCCTCCGACCCAAATGTAACGCTTTAAACCCTCTCCTTCGGGAGAGGGTTTAATACACCCAGCGGTACTTTTGCAAATCAATCTGTCCTGACCCCGACACCTGCACCCCTTCTGACAGTAACGCCTGACGCTGGCGCTGCAGATCCGGCCCGGTCAACGAGATTGTCCCATGACGATTTACCACCCGATGCCATGGCAGGGTGCTTCCTTCCGGCAACCTTTTCAGTACGCCACCGACCTGCCGCGCCGCACGCGGAGAACCGGCCAGACGCGCTACGTCGCCATAGGTGGTGACATAACCTTCCGGCACAGAGGCCACAATTTGCCATACGCGTTGTGGAAAGGAGTCATGTTCGTCCATACGTCTACCTGTGGGGAATGTCTGGACAGTCATGTTAAACGAAGATAAACCCAATTGCTGCGCCAGTTTGCGCAAGAAACCAGCATCCGGTTGCGGGTCGCTTGCAATTGGCGGTAAGCACAGGGATAATGCGCCAGCGCGTTGGTTATCAACGCTCTCAATGGGGGCTCTGTTGGTTCTCCCGCAACGCTACTCTGTTCACCAGGTCAGGTCCGGAAGGAAGCAGCCAGGGCAGACGACGTGTGTGCCGGGATGTAGCTGGCAGGGCCCCCACCCATTTCTGCTCTCATCAACACTCTCCCTGTTTCTCTTCGCTTCGAATAGCCTTTAATCCACAACGTTATTAGGACTTTACTGACTGCATGTAATATATATTTCATTGCATTGAAATATTACTGTCATAAACCTGTAATAATAGACTGTCATTTTAATATCGGATGTCTTTTTTCTGTCATAACTTAAAAATATATATCTGGATAACATTGTTAAGTTCGTGTATTAAATAAAGTACTTATTCCGAAGGGAAGTGACAAACATGGCTACTGCGGTGTTAAACGTTAAGATTGATCAAGCGCTAAAAGAAAGACTTCGCCACTATGCTGAAGTTAATAACGAGAATTTAAGCGTGACGACAGAGAAACTGCTGCTGCTGGCATTCGAAGCGGTAGAAGAGGCGGGAGTATCGGAAGAGGATATTGATAACCAGCATACGGAAGAAGAGAGTGTTTCTCCATTTACTCCTAAAGAAATCAAGGCTCTACGTAAAATTCTTAAGAAGAGAAAATGAAACAACAACTGTCAACTGCCAGTGACTACAACGAGGCCTGCGATCTGTTGCGTTCAGGCTACGTGAAGCATGTACGTCTTGGCTGGAATGTAGGAAGTGATGAGTTCTTTCGTATTGCGTCTGACTGGTGTGATACCGGCGCAAAAATAAAGAAAGACGGTGAAAATTTCGTTATTTCACTGAAAGGTTTTCCTATTCCTCCTCAGCACTAAATCCTGAATGGTGAAAACTGCTGACTGTATCTGTGACAGTCAGCAGTTTTTATTTTATGATCCACTTCAAATTTTTTATATCAAACCAGACTTCTTTTTATTGATGGCACGTTTTTATTCAGGGCGAGCCACAAGGGTTTAATTCTCAGTAATGCCTGTTCAAGCTCAGCCGGATCGAGTGAAAAGGGCATACGTAAATACCGATCAAACGCACCCGATAAACCAAACCGCGTGCCGGTCCCCAGGTTGATTCCCAGTATCTCTGCGCGTGCAGCAAGCTGTGTTGCCAGCATCCCCGGCAGTTCAATCCAGTAGGAAAGCCCGCCTTCCGCTTCATGGAATGTCCATTCAGGGAAGTGCTCGCGCAACAGCGCGCCGCATTGGTCTCGTCGTTCCGCCAGCATCTTCCGGCGAGCAGGCAAAAACGTTTCGCTGTTATTGATAAGCCACAGCGTCGCCAGCTGTTCGAGCATGGGCGATCCTAAATCCAGGGTATCCCGCGTCTGGGCAAGCGTAGCGATGGTGCGCGAGGAGGCACGGATCCAGCCAAGACGAAGGCCGCCCCAGAAACTTTTTCCGGCAGAGCCTAACGTTATCACGGTGGCCTGCGGGTTAAATGACGCCAGCGGCGGCGGCGGGGGCGAGTCAAACCACAGATCCACCATCGTTTCATCTACTACCAGCGTCGTGCGGGTTTGCGCGGCAATCTCGGTGATTGCCTGACGGGTGGGAATATCCATGCATCGCCCGGTCGGGTTATGAAAATCGGGCATCAGGTATGCCAGGCGCGGCGCTGTCTGGGCAAGCGTTGCGGCAAACCCATGAGTATCCCAGCCCGTTTCCGGCAGCGACACGCCCACTGGACGGCACTGCGCTCCCTGAATGGCGGCGATCGCCAGCGGGTAAGTGGGATGATCGACCACGACGCGATCCCCCGGGCCGGTCATCATCCGCAGGACCAGCGCAAAACCGCTGACCGCACCATTGACTACCATTACCTCGTCTGTCCGGGTCGGAAGCCCCCGCGCGGTATAGCGTGCGGCGATGGCTTCCCGCAGCGCCGGCAACCCAAGCTGATCGTAACCCGTAAGCGAGAGATGTTGCGTAATGGCCGTGAGCGCATGGGTATAGGCCTGGTGGATCTCAGGCCCGGCATTGAGCGCCGCGGTGGAGAGATCCAGCGCGGCACTGGCTGCTGAAAGGGTTGGCACGGCGCGTGTGTCGGGCAGGATCACGCGTGAACCGCTGCCGTGGCGGCTTTCGAGATAACCTTCCTCACGCAGATGGGCGAGTGCGCTGCTGATGGTGGTCCGGCTCACATCCAGCGCAGTGGCCAGCTCCCGCTCGCCGGGTAGACGGGTGTTAAGTGCCAGTCGGCCATCAAGAATTAACAGGCGTAATGCATCCGCCAGCTGACGCCAGAGCGGGGTCCGGGACGAGGTTTGTTGCCAATGGCCTAACAGGCGTACCAATGACTGGCTTCCGAAGCGGCGAGATGACATGTGCAGTCCACTATTTGAAAACTGGACATTAATCATAATGCCATTTTCGCTCAAGATGAAAGCCTGGTTCACTGGAGAAGATAAAAATGGTACGTCGTCTGCTACAACTGTATGTCGGTTTAGGGCTGTATGGGCTTTCAACCACGATGTTTATTCGTTCGGATCTGGGGCTCGATCCGTGGGACGTCTTCCACCTGGGCGTGGCGATCCAGCTGGGGTTGAGCATAGGAATGGTGATTATTTTAACCGGTGCGGCGGTACTCCTGCTGTGGATCCCGCTGCGTCAGATGCCTGGTCTGGGAACCCTCAGTAACGTGATTATTATTGGCCTGGCGGCAGATGCCTCCATGGCCCTGATCCCCGAGGTGACCTCGCTGCCCCTGCGTATCGCGCTGCTGGTGGCTGGAATTGTCGTGAACGCGATAGCCACCGGTATGTATATCGGTGCCGGTTTCGGGGCGGGCCCGCGCGACGGTCTCATGACCGGGATCCATGCCCGTATGGGATGGTCCATCCGCAGCGTGCGTACCTCGATTGAAGTGTCCGTGCTGCTGATTGGGTGCATGCTGGGCGGAACGTTCGGGATAGGCACCGTCGCGTATGCGCTGACCATTGGCCCGCTTATCCAGATCTGCTTGCCTCTGTTCCGTTATAAGCCGCGCGTTGAGAAGACTCCCCAGCCGGAGCGGGTTGTTTAATTCTGCGAAGCGCTCACATGTTTTCATGGCGTCGCTGTGTCAGAATAGTGGCCTTCGAATGACGCGATGCCAGAATGCATGAAAGCAATCACTCTTTATGATGTTGCCCTCCTTGCGGGGGTTTCTTATCAGACCGTTTCCCGTGTGATTAACGACGCGGAGCATGTCTCTGCCCGCACGCGGGAAAAGGTGCAGCAGGCGATGGCGGAACTGCACTACGTCCCCAATCTCAGGGCACAACAGCTGGCGGGTAAACGTACCCGTACGCTTGGCCTTATTACTACCGATCTGGCGCTGCACGCCCCTTCGCAAATTGTTTCGGCGGTAAAATCCCGGGCGGTTGAACAGGGGGCGAGCGTGCTTATCTCAATGGTGGAACATCCACAGCAGTGCCAGTCTGCCCTTCAGGCGTTGCTGGCGCAGCGTGTGGAAGCTCTGCTGGTGAATGTGCCGTTGGAGAATTCTCATGCTGAAGCGCTAAAAGCCCTCGCATCGCCCATTCCGGTGCTGTTTCTGGATGTCTCACCCTCGGCTCAGGTAAACAGTCTTGTGTTTAATGCAGAGCAGGGTGCTCGTCTCGGGATTGAGCATCTGCTTTCGCTGGGGCATGAGCGTATAGCGCTGCTGAGCGGACCGGAGAGCTCTGTCTCTGCCCGGGCACGTCTCGCAGGCTGGAACGCCACGCTGGCACAGGCCGGGCTTGAGGCTGTCGCGGTGGCGCACGGCGACTGGAGTGCGGCAAGCGGCTATGAGAAAGGACATTTGCTGTTATCTGCCGCGCAACTCCCGGATGCGATAGTGGTCGCGAACGACCAAATGGCGCTGGGGGTGATGCGCGCCTGTGCGGAAAAAGGGACTGCGATCCCGGGCCAGATGTCGGTTGTCGGGTTCGACGATACGGCAGACAGCGCCTGGTTTTCTCCCCCACTGACCACTATTCGCCAGGCTTTTCGCGAGGCCGGCGAGCGAAGCGTGGAGTGGCTGCTGGCGCCAGTTGAGGGTGACGCATGCTGGCAGGTTCAGCTTCCGGTGACGCTGGTGACCCGCCATTCTACCGCTCGCCACGATCCGCAGCAGATCGAACGCGAGGATCTGGCACAGCAGCTCAGGAGCCTGGCGCTAGCGGCTGAGCAACTTGCCCGCCGGTAAGACTTTTGTGATCTGACTCGCTACCCCGCGATCCGACGCTTTACCGCACCCGGTAGCCAGGGCATGTTAGCTAAAATTGTGAGCGCTTCGCAAAGAGGTTAATATGTCCAACACTCCATCGCTGACCCTCAGCGCACTTCTGGCTCGTCGGGACTGGGAAAACCCGGGGGTCACCCAGTGGAACCGCCTGGCAGCACATGCTCCCTTGCACAGCTGGCGTGACGAACACTCTGCCAGAGAAGACGGGGGAACCGTCAGCCGACGCCTCCTTAACGGGGAGTGGCGTTTTAGCTTCTTTCCTGCGCCAGAGCAGGTTCCTTCGGTATGGGTCAGTGAAGATTGCGCCGATGCCGTGCTGATGCCCGTGCCCTCTAACTGGCAGATGCAGGGGTTCGACATGCCCATCTACACCAACGTGACCTATCCGATCCCCGTAAACCCACCGTTTGTGCCGCAAGAAAACCCAACCGGTTGTTACTCGCTCACATTTGAGATGGATGATGCCTGGCTACTGAACGGCCAAACCCGCATTATCTTCGATGGCGTGAACTCGGCGTTTCATCTGTGGTGTAACGGTCAGTGGATCGGTTATTCACAGGACAGCCGACTGCCCGCCGAATTCGATCTCTCAGCGGTGCTGCGCCCTGGCCAGAACCGCATTGCGGTCATGGTGTTGCGCTGGTGCGACGGGAGCTATCTGGAAGATCAGGACATGTGGCGCATGAGCGGGATTTTCCGCGATGTGTCGCTGCTGCATAAGCCAGAGACGCACATTGCCGATTATCAGGTTGTGACTGACCTGAATGCGGAGCGGGATCGCGCGGTGCTGAAGGTGGATCTCGCGCTCGCAGGCGCACAGTTTGCGGAGTGTGAGGTGGCGTTTACCCTGTGGCGCAACAGCGGAAAATGCGCCAGTGCCACCGGGCGGCCGGGCACTGCCGTTGTCGATGAGCGCGGCGGCTGGGCCGAGCGGCTAACGGTGACGTTCCCCGTTGAGGCGCCTGCCTTGTGGAGTGCGGAAAGGCCGGAACTTTATCGCCTGACGATGACCCTTCTGAACGCGCAGGGTGAGGTGCTGGAAACGGAGGCCTGCGATGTGGGGTTCCGCCGCATAGAGATCAGCAATGGCCTGCTGAAGCTCAACGGTAAACCCCTGCTGATCCGCGGCGTTAACCGGCATGAGCATCACCCGGAAAACGGCCAGGTAATGGATGAAGCGACGATGCGCCGCGATATCGAACTCATGAAGCAGCATAACTTCAACGCCGTGCGCTGCTCGCACTATCCGAACCATCCGCTGTGGTACACGCTTTGCGACCGCTATGGTTTGTATGTCGTCGACGAAGCCAATATTGAAACCCACGGCATGGTGCCGATGAGTCGCCTTGCTGACGATCCGCGCTGGCTCCCTGCCATGAGCGAACGCGTCACCCGCATGGTGCAGCGCGACCGCAATCATCCTTCGATTATCATCTGGTCGCTGGGGAATGAGTCCGGCCATGGCGCGAACCATGACGCACTGTATCGCTGGCTGAAAACCACCGATCCGACGCGTCCGGTGCAGTACGAAGGCGGTGGGGCGAATACGGCAGCGACCGATATCGTGTGCCCGATGTATGCCCGGGTCGATGAGGATCAGCCCTTCCCGGCGGTACCGAAATGGTCTGTTAAAAAATGGATCGGCATGCCGGATGAAACGCGTCCGCTTATTCTCTGTGAATACGCCCACGCGATGGGGAACAGCTTCGGTGGTTTTGCCAAATACTGGCAGGCGTTTCGCCGCCATCCTCGCCTGCAGGGGGGATTTGTCTGGGACTGGGTTGACCAGGCGCTGACCAGAAAAGACGAAAATGGCACACCGTTCTGGGCCTACGGGGGAGACTTTGGCGACACGCCCAATGACCGCCAGTTCTGCCTTAACGGGCTGGTTTTTCCCGATCGCACACCGCATCCGGCGCTGTATGAAGCCCAGCGCGCTCAGCAGTTTTTCACCTTTACGCGGATAAGTATGTCTCCGCTGGTGCTTGAAGTCCACAGCGATTACCTGTTCCGTCATACCGATAACGAGGTGCTGCGCTGGACCCTTGTCCGTGACGGCAACGTGCTGGCCAGGGGGGACGTGACGCTTGCCATTGCTCCCCAGGGCACACAGCGTCTGGACATCAACCTGCCAGCGCTGGCGCCTGAAGCGGGTGACGTCTGGCTGAACGTTGAAGTGCACCAGCCGCGGGCGACGCCGTGGTCACCGGCAAACCATCGCTGCGCGTGGGAGCAGTGGCCGGTTCCGACGCCCCTGTATATCGCCCCGCCAGTGCCAGAAGGTGTACCGCCGGTGTTAACGCAAACTGGCGACGTGCTTGAGCTGGTGCATCAGCAGCAACGCTGGCAGTTCAACCGCGCGTCAGGACACCTGACGCAATGGTGGCGCAACGGCGTTGAAACGCTGCTCTCACCGCTGACGGATAACGTTAGCCGCGCACCGCTGGACAATGATATTGGCGTGAGCGAGGCCACGCGAATCGATCCTAATGCGTGGGTGGAGCGCTGGAAAGCGGCAGGCATGTACGAGCTCACCCCGCGATTACTGCACTGTGAAGGAGAGCAGCATGCAGCCGAGGCGGTGGTGAAAACCCTGCATGTCTGGGAGTATCGCGGTAAAGCGCTGTTCCTGAGCCGTAAAGTCTGGCGGGTGGACGATCGGGGCGTTTTGCATGGCGATATTCAGGTCGATATTGCGTCTGATATCCCGGAACCGGCACGCGTAGGCCTGAGTGTTCACCTTGCCGCAACGCCGGAAACGGTTCAATGGCTGGGGCTTGGGCCACATGAAAATTACCCGGACAGAACGCTGGCGGCTCAGCAGGGGCGCTGGACATTACCGCTGGAAGCCATGCACACACCTTACATCTTCCCGACAGAAAATGGTCTGCGCTGTGATACCCGTGAACTGCTGCTGGGCGCGCATCGGCTGAATGGCCTGTTCCATTTCTCCGTCAGCCGCTACAGCCAGCAGCAGTTGCATGAGACAACTCACCATCATCTGTTGCGCGAGGAGCCGGGGTGTTGGTTTAACCTGGACGCGTTCCATATGGGCGTGGGCGGTGATGACTCGTGGAGCCCCAGCGTCTCGCCGGAATTTATTCTGCAGAAACGCCAGCTTCGCTATACCTTCAACTGGCAGCAGAACCCTGACTGAGCAAAGAGGCGGCCACAGCAGTGGCCGCCTCGCTTACGCCAGGATACCGCTCAGGCCGTGCAGGCTCATGTAAATCCCGACCACAGTAATCAGGGCAGCGGAGATCCACGGTGCTTTTCGTGAAAACTCGCTGAAACCCGGCCAGCGTTTTGTCGCATGCTTAAGGCTCAGGGCGGCAATTGCACCGGAAGCGACCAGCGTTAACGCCAGACCAATACTGAAGCTGAATACCAGCGTTGCGCCGAGGGCAAAATGCTTCAGCTGCAGGCAGATGAGCAGGACCGTGATTGAGGCCGGGCAGGGGATAAGCCCTCCGGTCAGGCCAAACAGTGCAATTTGTCCGGTGGTAACGTTCTGGCCGTTGAAGCGGCGGTTAATATCCTGTGCATGCGCGCGCTGGTGGGCGTCCTGCCACTCTTCTTCAACCAGTGGATGCCCATGGTCGTGATGATCATGATGGTGGTCATGGTCATGGTCATGGTCGTGATGATCATGATGATGGTCATGGTGATCGTGATGATGGTGGTGATCGTGTGGCTGACTCTCCTTCCAGGTTCGCCAGGCCATCCACAGGGCGATCAGCACGATCAGTATCCCCGAGACCAGCTGGAACCAGGGCTCAGACGTATGCGCATCCCAGCCCCGGCCAAACCATAATCCTGCCATGGCAATGATCCAGACCACCGCCGTATGGGAAAGCGTTGCCGCCAGACCAAGCAACACCGCCTGTTTCAGCGTACCGCGAATAGCCACAATAAACGCGGCCATCATCGTTTTGGAGTGGCCCGGCTCCAGGCCATGCAGCGCGCCGAGGAGGATAGCGCTGGGTACAAACAGCCAGGCATTGCCCTGCTGCAGGAGTGAAGCAAAATCGTTCATGGAAAATTCCGGAGTGGAAAGCGTGTTCAGATACTACTCCCCCCCAGTAGTCTAATACTACCCCCCAGTAGAAAAATACTCAGGGGGAGTAGAGCATGATATGCTTTAAAAGCCATACGATGAGGGAGACAGAGATGTCACATACGGTTCGCGACAAGAAGATGTTATTGACTCGCCTGAAGAAAATTCAGGGGCAAAGCGCTGCCCTGGAAAAAATGCTCAATAGCGACCACGAATGCGCCGACGTGTTACAACAGCTGGCGGCGATCCGCGGCGCGGTAAACGGCATGATGATGCAGGTGATCGAAGGTCATCTCACCGATCATGTGGTGAAAGAGCCTGAAGAAGCTCAGCGCGAAGCCGATCTTGGCGTCGTGTTACAGGTGATCAAATCCTATCTTAAGTAGGATGTGTTTTGAGGTTATCTTCCGCCCAAAGAATAAAGTCCGCTTTCGGCAACGCCTTGCTGTAGTACCAACCCTGCCCATACTGCACGCCGTGACGACGTAGCCAGGCGAGTTGCCCTTCGGTCTCCACGCCTTCCGCAACCATCGCCAGCTTCAGCGATTTTGCCATTTCAATAATGTGTGGCGTCACGTTTTTATATTCCAGTGCATCCACAAACGCTTTATCAATTTTTAGCGTGTCGACATCCAGATCCTGCAGGTAGCTCAGGCTGGAATAGCCCGTACCGAAATCATCAATATAGATTGCGTGGCCTGAATGACGAAAGGCGGAGATGGCCGGTGCGCTGATTTTAGGATCGGCAAAGCCGCGCTCGGTTAACTCAAGGGCGATCTGTTGCGGATGGACTTTCCACTTATTCATTAAGTGACTCAACAGTGGCGGGAGTTTTCCCGAGGTCAAATCGGCCGGCGCGAGGTTAATGGAAATATGCTGACCGGCGTGAAGGTGCAGCCAGTAGCCCATATCCTCAAACACCTTTTCAATGACCAAATGCGTCAGCTGCGAGATGAGCCCCGTTTGCTCAGCAAGTGGCACAAAAATATCCGGTGAAAGGCTGCTGCCGTCAGGCTGGGGCCAGCGGGTTAGCGCCTCTGCGCCCACAATCTTCCCGCTAGAGAGTTCAATAATGGGCTGGTAATGCACCACAAATTCCCGGTTATTGATGGCGTCAAGCAGGCGGTTGCGTGGCGACTGGATGCGACGCAGCAATCGTAAAACAAAGAGTGCGGCAAGCAGACTTATCAGTATGCCGAATGGCAGCCAGATGAGAAGTTGCTGGTGCCAGGTTTCAGCCAGCGGTTTTAACGCCGCCCAGGCGACCACCGTAAACCCCAGTTCAGGAACAGGCTTCATAATGTATATCGAGCCGTTGTACTGAATACGGGTGACGCCCTGATCCTTAACCAGATTGCGGATATGCGGATCGAGCTTGCTGCTGCTGGCAAAAATGAGATGTGATTTGCTGCCCACCAGGGCGGCATCTGTGGCGATCTCACCAAAAGGGATCACATCGACAAGCGAGGCAGGATCCACCAGCACCAGATAGTGGCCCCGACCCAGGACCGCCATGTAGCGGCTAAAACCGAGATCGTTTTGCGTGGTGAGCCATGCGCCATAACCATCTTCCGTGATTCGCATGGGCGGCGGGAAAGGGGCCGACTGACTGGTTTGTTCCAGGGACGAGCAAAGGGGTTCAAGATTGTTGATATAAATAACTTCCTGAACATAACGCCATGAAAAAGCGACCCGCCGCATCTCCCTTAAATGCATAACGCTACAGGGGATCCCTTTAAAGGTCTGCAGGCTATTGAGCGCTTCCTTTGCATCATCCACCACCCTGGCGGTACGTATCAGCACGCGTGAGGCATAGCTATCCAGCGCATCGACAAACTTATCTTCCGCCTGGCGATGTGCCAGCCAGATGCTCAGGCTAATCGGAACCAGCACCGCAATGATAAGTACGCCGGTCACCAGACTGACCAGATGTCGGGTTTTCATGGTGCTGTTTCCTTCCTCTTATGCCCGCTCCTGGGCGCTGAAAAACCTGCCAGAGGAGAAAGATTTTACCGCTAAATGATAAAGTTATAGCACGCGCAGGTCATGATTTACGGCACAACAGAAAATATCGTCGGGGCAGAGGGGTTGTTTTTTCAGCAGGGGTTAGATATCATTTTGTTATGTTATAACAAAACATAAAGAGTTTACGATGAAACCAGATATCCACCCAGCCTATCGCACCGTGGTGTTCCACGACACCAGTGCTAATGAATACTTTAAAGTCGGCTCAACCATTAAGACCGACCGCGAAATTGAACTCGACGGTGAAACGTATCCGTATATCACCATCGAGGTCTCTTCAAAATCGCACCCGTTCTACACCGGCAAGCAGAAAACGTTCTCGACGGATGGCAGTGCGGCGCGCTTCCGTAAGCGTTTCGGCGGCTTTCTTAATGCGAAGCGGGGATAACCATGCAGGTACTTAACTCATTGCGCAGTGCAAAACAGCGTCACCCGGATTGCCAGATAGTCAAACGCAAGGGACGCTTATACGTGGTTTGCAAATCCAATCCGCGTTTTAAGGCGGTTCAGGGACGTAAGAAAAGACGCTAGACGCGTGTTTCGCGCCAGCTTTCCAGGGATCTTTTTTGGTTGCCATCGGCAGTAAAATTGTCGGTGGCAAGCCAGCCTTCAAAGGCACTCGCCAGCGCCGGCCACTCTTTGTCGAGAATTGAAAACCAGTCGGTATCCCGGTTATGACCTTTCGTGACCAGCGCCTGACGAAAACGCCCCTCAAACTGAAAGCCAAGACGCAGTGCCGCCTTGCGCGAAGGCGCGTTCAGGCTGTTGCACTTCCACTCGTATCGACGATACCCAAGGGTGTCGAACACGTATCGCATCAGCAGATATTGCGCTTCCGTCGACATCGGCGTGCGGCTGAGCAGCGGGGAGAAATGAACATGTCCCACCTCCACAACGCCATTGGTTGGATCGATCCGCATCAGAGCCAGCGTGCCGACCGCAGACTGGGTCTGGTTGTCGATAACGCTAAAGTGAATCGGATCGGATAAGTCACGCACGCTCTCTACCCACCCTGCAAACGCCTCTGCGCTGGCATCCGGCTCACGCAACAGCCACGTCCAGCTGCGGGTATCTTCGGCCAGAGAATACGCGCTGAACAACGCCTCAGCGTGCTCCACCCGCAGCGGCTCAAGGCGACAATAGTGGCCCTGAAGCACCACACGTGAAGGGTGCTGGCGGGGTTGCCAGTCGATAAGCGCCTCGCCTACTGGCTGTCCAAACTCATTGAATGTTTTCATTTTACTGTCCGTGACGTTGATAAGAACGCCAGACTAGTGAATTACTGGTTCCTTAAAAAGTGCCACTCAGCTATGTTTTGGTGGTACCACGGGAGGCGAGATGAACATACCGGGCGATGAATTTTATACTTTGCTGAATGCCGCGTTGAAAGCGCGGGGGGAAGAGACGCTGCAGCGCGCGCTGTATCATGCACTGCGTGAAGCGATACTGTGCGGCAAGCTACACGCCGGGAGCCGGCTTCCCGGTTCGCGAATGCTGGCTCAGCAGCTCTCGCTTTCACGGAATACCGTCAATGCGGCGCTGGAACAGCTGACGCTCGAAGGGTATCTGCTGCGTAACCGCCAGGGGACGCGGGTGGCGCAGCTGGCGCAGCGTACGCTCGTTCAGGCATTGCCGGACTCTGCCGTCGCGCTCGGCAGCCGGGTCGCCTCGCTGCCTGCGCCGGTGCCGCGTGATACCCCGGTTCCGGCATTTACGCCGGGAACACCGGCCATCAACTACTTTCCCCTGCCGCTGTGGCGGCGCTTGTACGACCGGGTTCTGCGTGAAGAGGGCAGCGCGCTCTTAGGGTATGGCGATCCTGCGGGGGAGCCGTCGCTGCGGGCGGCCATTGCCCGCCATCTTGCCCTCTCGCGCGGCATTGACTGCGATGCCAGTCAGATAGTAATGACCGAAGGCGCGCTTGAGGGGGTAAACCTTTGCACGATGCTGCTGAGCGAACCCGGCAGCGTCGCGTGGGTGGAAGATCCTGGCTATGGTGGGGCTAAAAGCGCCTTTGTCAAAGCGGGCTTAGTCATGACGGGGATGCCGGTTGATGACGAAGGCATGTTCTGGGAAGGGCTGGATACGCCGTCCCCTGCGCTTATTTTCACCTCACCTTCGCACCAGTTTCCGTACGGAAGCGTGCTCAGTGCGCGGCGACGCCTGGCGCTGCTGGATCTGGCCCGGCAGCATAACGCCTGGATTATTGAAGATGATTACGACAGCGAGTTTCGTTATTCCGGTGAGCCCGTGCCCGCAATGCTGGGAATGGTCAACAATGCGCCGGTTGTCTATCTCGGTACCTTCAGCAAAACCCTCTTTCCGTCGCTGAGAATGGGGTTCATGGTGTTACCTCCGGCGCTGGCAAAAGCGGCCCGTCAGGCCATTGGCGCGCTGCTGCGTGGCGGGCATCGCGCCGAACAGCGAACCCTGGCGCTGTTTATTGAGGAAGGACATTATGCCCGCCACCTTGCCGCCATGCGCCGGCTCTACCGTAAGCGCTACCGACAGCTGCGTGAGGCGCTGAGTGCCGAGCTTCATACCCCGCATCGCATTCTGGCGGGTGAAGGGGGGATGCATCTGACGCTGGCAATAGACGGCATCGACGACCAAAAAGTGGTCGAGCAGGCGAGGGCGTTTCAGCTGGCACCCGCTGCACTGAGCGGGTATTACCTGGAGCCGAAGCAGGGGCAAACCGGTCTGGTGTTAGGTTACGGCAATACCTCTGCTTCTCAGTTTGTGTCGGGTATCCGACGCATACAGGCTTTAATCACACAGCAGCAGGACGGGAAAGGGTAAAGACATCATAAAAAGAGAGCTGACCTTTGGTGGATACCATCTTCTGCAGCTTCTCTTTTTGCACTGTTTCAACCGCGGGGGAGTGCATGATGCTTTCGATCAGCTCCGGCGGCACGTAACGCGTGTTATACCATTCACCGTTATAGCAAACCCGGAAATCAAGGACGTCGATATCTTCGTAGCGGTAGCGGGGATTAACGTCAAAAAAGAAAAAGGCGTTAAACACCACAAACAGAATGACAAGCAGCCAGACGGAGTCCACCAGAGTTTCGGACTTCAGCATCACAATCAGTGTCGCCAACCAGGCGGCATACATTGCGACAAACAGTCCAGGGTGTTTGCGAATAAAGCTGATGCTAAAGCGCGGGCGATTGTCGCGCTTTTCGCGGTGATTAAGATCGTCGATGGTGGCAGTAAGCAGGCGCTGTATCTCGGTCATTTTTTGCCTTTATGAGAATTGACAATACAGGATGTCTGCCAATTTTAGGGGAGCCATTTGGCTGAAAAAAGTAACAGTCAGGCGCTAAAAGACCATAACAGTTGACTCCCCGTCACTTTACAGCCGTTTAATGATTGTTGCCGGATTGCCGCCGACGACGACATTCGCCGGGACGTCTTTCGTTACGATAGCGCCGGAGGCCACCACCACATTATCACCCAGCGTAACGCCCGGGTTAATAACCGCACGTCCACCAATCCAGACGTTGTTGCCGATGGTCACCGGCTTGCCAAACTCCACGCCGCTATTACGCGCGTCGGCGTCCAGCGGATGGGTTGCCGTGTAAATATGCACCCCTGGCGCGAGCATGCAGTTGTCGCCAATATGTATCGGGCAGACATCCAGCATCACGCAATCGAAATTGGCGTAAAATTCTTTGCCCAGATAAATGTTATATCCATAGTCACAGCGGAAGCTCGGCTCAATATAGGCCCCTTCGCTTTGCCCGAGGAGTTCCGCCAGAATGTTCTGGCGTTCGAGTTTCTCATCAGGTGCAGTGTGGTTATAACGGTGAACCAGGTGTCGGGCGCGTAATCGGTCGGCCCGTAATGTTTCATCACCAGGGCGGTAATGTTCACCTGCAATCATCTTCTGCTTTTCTATGCTCATTGGGAACCTCACTGGTCGTCTTTACCGTAGGGTAATCGGAACAGGATGGCAGGGGAACGTTCCCGGAAAATCACTGTGACTATAATCACAATAATATTGCGGATGAGCACGTTTTACACGGAGACCTGCACTCGGGCAGGAGGGTATAGCCAGAAAGTTGAATACAGCTGAGAAAGTGGCGTAGAACCTCTACAGACACACTTCAAAGATTAACGGACAAATCTCCACACGGACGTTGGGATTTTGTCATACAGCTTATTCATAGTCAGTTCTGCAAGACGGTGGTCAGCCGCTGAATAAAATACCGCCAGTTCATTATCAGAAAGCTCGTATTTATTCTTTTCAATTACACGTTCAAGCGTGTCTATTGACTGGCAGCGTCGCAAACGCATCAAATAATCGATTTTTGTGAGTGGTTTTTCAGACATAAATTTACCTTACTAATTGTAATAATTTTAACAGGAAAGACTAACGGGGTTAGCTCTGCTCACGTTGATGAAGCAACGAAATAGTCGGTTGCCCGATTTACGCCATTTCTGCAAATCTTGCGCATTAATGCCGTAGCTGCTGAACAACATAAAGGTGTCATCCAGGTATTCATCAATTTGCTCAATCAGCTTATTATCTTCATTGTACTTAATTTTATAATTAAGTGCGAAGGTTGCAATATGCTCGATCAACTCGTTTAACTGTAAATTGATGGCAGACGTTGGGTCGTTTACCCAGCCATGGTTACTTTCATCAAGATTGGCAAGGCAGTCATGGTACAAGGATTCGCAGAGAAATTTCAACTGCGCGATATCATGCCTTTTTGGCGAGTACTCGTCCATAGCGCATCCCCTTCTGAGTGATTTCTTACTCACCGAACATCATGTCGGGATGGATACAACATACTTAGCCGCACGGGTGCTGTGTTCCTGATAACTCTAACTATAATCCACTCTGATCAAGATTTCACCGCGCTATTACGAAAAATTACAAATAAAAGCACTGACTGCGAGCCTTTACGCAAATGTGCCTTCAGCGCTAAACATTTTTATCCAGATTAACGCGGAACTTTTTTCGCTCCCTTACGTTTCATTGGCTTAGCGTAAACAATCCTAAGATGTCCAAATCCGGAGTTCTCTTTGTCTGAAGATATGGTTAGGAATATTCCTAATCACTTAAGCAGGGAAATGAAATTAAAAAAATCCTGAATTCAGCGATTACGTTATCACTTAATTATGATATGTCATTGTAGGCGGCAGGAAATAAATAGAAGCACAATAAGCCTATTTTATGATTTTTTTCTGAAAAAGAAAAAGGCCGCTAATGCGGCCTTTTTATCATGTGAAACCGGTATCAGTGCGGTTCTACCGAATGACTGTGCTCAATATCTTCATTCTTGCGGCTAAAGCGGCGGCGAACCACCACGAAGAATACCGGAACGAAGAAGATAGCAAGTACGGTTGCGGTAACCATACCCCCCATAACGCCTGTACCGACGGCGTTCTGTGCACCGGAACCCGCACCGGTACTGATAACCAGCGGCATTACCCCGAGGATAAATGCCAGTGACGTCATCAGGATTGGGCGCAGACGCATACGCACCGCGTCAAGGGTCGCCTCAATCAGGCCTTTACCTTCTTTCTCCATCAGATCTTTGGCGAATTCAACGATAAGTATCGCGTTCTTCGCCGACAAGCCAATGGTTGTCAGCAGGCCCACCTGGAAGTACACGTCGTTGGTTAATCCACGGAACGTTGCCGCAAGCAGCGCACCGATAACCCCCAGTGGCACCACCAGCATAACGGAGAACGGAATCGACCAGCTCTCATACAGTGCCGCCAGACACAGGAAGACCACAATCAGTGAAATGGCGTACAGGGCAGGGGCCTGGTTACCGGACAGACGTTCCTGGTAGGACATACCGGTCCAGTCATAGCCGATACCCGCAGGCAGTTTACCTGCCAGCTCTTCCATCAGGTTCATGGCTTCACCGGTGCTTCGGCCTGGTGCGGCCTGACCCAGGATCTCCATGGATGGCAGCCCGTTATAACGTTCCAGACGCGGCGAACCGTATTCCCAGTGCGACGTAGAGAAGGATGAGAACGGCACCATCTGACCGTTGTTGCCGCGAACGTACCAGTTGTTGATATCGTTCGGTAACATACGGTATTGCGCTTCTGACATCACGTACACTTTCTTCACACGACCACGGTCGATGAAGTCGTTGACGTAGCTACCGCCCCAGGCCGCGCCCAGCGTGGTATTGATGTCACTGATGGAAACGCCCAGTGCCTGTGCTTTCTCCTGATCGATGTCGATTTTGTACTGAGGCGTATCTTCCAGACCGTTAGGACGCACGCCGACCAGAAGGTCAGGGTGTTTCGCCACTTCACCGAACAACTGGTTACGTGCCTGCGTCAGTTTTTCATGACCCAGACCGCCCTGGTCAATCAGCTGGAAGTCGAAACCTGTCGCTGTCCCCAGTTCAACAATCGCTGGCAGGTTAAAGGCGAAGACCATCGCATCTTTAATCTGTGAGAACGTGCCCATTGCACGGCCAGTAATCGCCTCAACTTTGTTCTCTTCGCCCGGACGTTCTGACCAGTCTTTCAGAGAAACGAAGGCAATACCGGTGTTCTGACCACGACCCGCAAAGCCAAAGCCGTTAACCGCAAACACGGATTCAACGTTAGCTTTCTCTTTGGTGAGGTAGTAATCCGTCACTTCATCCAGCACCTTCTGGGTACGTTCTTGCGAGGCACCCGCCGGCAGCTGTGCCATCGTCAGGAACACGCCCTGGTCTTCATCGGGCAGGAACGAGCTTGGCAGACGAACGAACAGATAGGCCATACCCACCACGATGATGATATAGAGCAGCAGGTAACGACCGGTGCTGCGCAGGATGTTACCCACGCTATCGGTGTAGTGATGCGTGCTCTTATCAAACATGCGGTTAAACCAGCCGAAGAACCCTTTATGCTCGCCGTGACCGCCTTTCTGAACAGGTTTCAGCATGGTGGCACACAGTGCAGGCGTCAGGATCAATGCAACCAGTACCGACAGCGCCATCGCCGAGACGATGGTGATGGAGAACTGACGATAAATTGCACCGGTTGAGCCGCCGAAGAAGGCCATCGGGATAAATACCGCAGACAGTACCATCGCGATACCGACCAGCGCGCCCTGGATCTGGCCCATGGATTTACGGGTTGCTTCCTTCGGCGGTAGACCTTCTTCCGCCATGACACGCTCGACGTTTTCTACCACCACGATGGCGTCATCCACAAGCAAGCCGATGGCGAGCACCATCCCGAACATCGTCAGGGTGTTTATCGAGTAGCCAAAGATGGCCAGTATGGCGAAGGTCCCGAGCAATACGACCGGTACGGCGATGGTTGGGATCAGCGTCGCGCGGAAGTTTTGCAGGAACAGATACATGACCAGGAATACCAGGATGATCGCTTCTGCCAGGGTTTTAACCACTTCGTGAATCGAGATTTTGACGAACGGCGTGGTGTCATACGGATAAACGATCTTCAGGCCGGACGGGAAGAACGGTTCCATCTTCTTCAGTTCCGCACGGATAGCCGTCGCGGTGTCCAGGGCGTTAGCACCTGTCGCCAGTTTGATCCCGAGACCGGAAGCCGGCTTGCCGTTAAACTTCGCAATGATGTCGTAGTTTTCGCCCCCCAGTTCCACTTTCGCCACGTCGCGCAGACGAACCTGTGAACCGTCCTGATTCACCTTCAGCAGAATTTTGCTGAACTCATCGGCGGAGGTCAGACGGGTCTGTGCGATGATCGAGGCGTTAAGCTGCTGGCCTTTCACCGGCGGGGTACCGCCTAACTGACCGGCGGCAACCTGGGCGTTCTGCGCTTTGATGGCGTTGATCACGTCCACCGGCGTCAGCTGGAAGTTGTTCAGTTTGTTCGGATCCATCCAGATACGCATCGCGTACTGAGAACCGAACAGCTGAACGTCACCCACACCAGACGTACGGCTGATGGCGTCCTTCATGTTGGCGCCCACGTAGTCGGAAATATCCTCCTGCGTCATGGTGCCGTTGGTGTTGATAACGCCAACAACCATCAGGAAGCTACTGGAAGATTTCTCGACGCTCACACCCTGCTGTTGTACTTCTTGTGGCAGCAACGGCATGGCGAGCTGCAGTTTGTTCTGGACCTGAACCTGCGCGATGTCAGCATCAGTACCTGACTGGAAGGTCAGGGTGATCTGTACCGTACCGGTTGAGTCACTGTTTGAGGACATGTACATCAGGTTATCGATACCGTTCATGTTCTGTTCGATAACCTGTGTCACGGTGTCCTGCACCGTTTTTGCATCAGCCCCGGGGTAGGTTGCGGAAATTGTTACCGCCGGTGGCGCAATCGTTGGATATTGCGCGACAGGCAGCTTCAGGATCGCAAGTCCCCCAGCCAGCATGATGATTATGGCGATCACCCATGCAAATATGGGGCGATCGATAAAGAAATTAGGCATGTCTTAACGGCTCCTGTTTAAGTTAAGACTTGGTTTGTTCTGACTGGCCAGCGGCCGAAGCTTGTTGTTTATCGTCAGATTTCACTTCCTGTGCTTTGACCTGCGCGCCAGGACGAACTTTTTGCAAACCAGTAATAATCACGCGATCGCCATCTTTCAGACCTTCCGTCACCAGCCATTTATCGCCAATCGCCTGCGTGGCAGTGATGTTGCGCGTTTCGACTTTGTCATCAGCCCCGACAACCAGTGCACTCGCGTCGCCACGTGGCGTACGGGTGACACCCTGCTGAGGCACCAGAAGTGCGGTTGGGTTGGTGCCTTCTTCCAGACGCGCGCGAACGAACATACCAGGTAAGAGTGTCTTATCCGGGTTCGGGAAAATCGCACGTAAGGTGATGGAACCGGTGGTTTGGTCGACCGTCACATCGGAGAATTCCAGTGTGCCTGCCTGCGGGAACTTGATACCGTCATTGGTCACGAGCTCCACTTTGGCTTTACCGTTTTCCTGCTTCAGCGTGCCGTTTGCCAGCTCTTGTTTCAGGCGCAGGAAATCGTTGCTGGACTGGGTCACGTCAACGTAAATCGGATCAAGCTGCTGCACGGTGGCCAACGCGTTGGTCTGACCGTTCTGCACCAGCGCCCCTTCCGTGACGGAAGATTTACCGATGCGACCGCTGATTGGGGAGGTCACTTTGGTATAGGCGAGGTTGATACGCGCTGTTTCCACTGCAGCTTTCGCGGCAATCACGGCGGCGTTGGTCTGCTGTGCATCAGACAGGGCAGTGTCATAATCCTGTTGACTGATGTACTTGGTACCGAGCAGTTTTTTGTAACGGTTCAGCGTCAGTTGGGAGATTTTGGCTGCAGCTTCTGCTTTCGCCAGATCGCCTTTCGCGCTCTCATAGGAGGCCTGGTAGGTTGCCGGATCAATCTGATACAGAGACTCGCCAGCTTTCACTTCACCACCCTCGGTGAAGTTACGTTTCAGGATGATACCACTCACCTGAGGACGCACTTCTGCGATGCGGTATGCGCTGGTACGGCCCGGTAATTCTGTCGTTATCTGGAGAGGTTCGGACTTGAGCGTCACCACGCCAACTTCTGGCACCTGCTGAGCTCCTTGTTGAGCCTGTTTGTCGTCACATCCTGTTAGCGCTAAGCTGCCTGAGAGCATCAGAACGACCGCCAGAGGCGTTAACCCTCTGTTTTTGTTCATATGTAAACCTCGAGTGTCCGATTTCAAATTGATCAATGGTCCTGAGTCCAAAAACCCATTGCTGCGTTTATATTATCGTCATGCTATGGTACATACATTCACAAATGTATGTAAATCTGACTCCTGTAAATTCACTAACGTATGGCACGAAAAACCAAACAACAAGCGCTTGAAACCCGACAACACATTCTGGATGTGGCTATGCGTTTGTTTTCTCAGCAGGGTGTTTCGTCAACCTCGCTGGCGCAGATTGCTCAGGCCGCGGGCGTCACGCGGGGAGCGATTTACTGGCATTTTAAAGACAAGACAGATCTGTTCAGTGAAATCTGGCAACTCTCAGAGTCCAGCATTAGCGATCTTGAGACTGAGTATCGGGCAAAATTCCCCGAGGATCCACTCTCAGTATTAAGAGAAATATTAGTATATATCCTTGAAGCAACGGTAGTTGAAGAACGTCGCAGGTTAATGATGGAAATCATCTACCATAAATGCGAGTTGGTCGGAGAGATGGCGGTCGTCCAGCAGGCGCAGCGCAGCCTGTGTCTGGAAAGCTACGATCGCATTGAACAGGTCCTCACCCAGTGCATGCAGGCGAACCAGCTGCCGGCGACGTTAATGACCCGACGGGCGGCTGTCCTGATGCGCAGTTATATTTCCGGCCTGATGGAAAACTGGCTTTTCGCCCCGGACTCCTTTGACCTGAAGAACGAAGCCCGCAGCTATGTCGCTATTTTCCTGGAGATGTGCCAGCTCTCCCCGACGCTGCATGGCAAGTCAGGCTCGCTAACAGCCTGACGCGATTCCAGGATTTCTCTTAGAGGCTCACGTTCGCGCTATTCTGCTTCAGGCGAGCGTGATATCCTGCACGCCGGACTATTTTCGGTCATCTTCTGACATCATTCACAACTATGCTGCACACCAATCGCTCGCAACATCCTGTTCTTGTATTTTTATTGGCGACGCTGTTTTTCTTCGCAACGGCACCGCTTTCCTGGGCCCGCGCCGATAACAACAATGACATCCCTTCACGCAGTGATGTTCAGTCGCAACTCGACACTCTGAATAAACAAAAAGATCTCTCTGCTCTGGATAAGCTCGTTCAGCAGGATCTGACGGAGACGCTGGAAACGCTTGATAAAATTGAGCGTGTTAAAGCGGAAACCACACAGCTTCGGCAGAAAGTGGCGCAGGCGCCTGAAAACATGCGTAAGGCCACGGAATCGCTGAATGCCCTGAGCGATGTGGATAATGACGACGAAACCCGTAAAACGCTCGCGACCCTGTCATTGCGTCAGCTGGAATCGCGCGTCGCACAGCTGCTCGACGATCTGCAAACGGCGCAGTCCGATCTCGGTACGTACAACAGCCAGCTTGTCTCCCTGCAAACCCAGCCCGAGCGCGTGCAAAATGCGATGTACGCCGCCTCTCAGCAGCTGCAGCAGATCCGCAACCGTCTGAACGGTACGTCGGTTGGCGAAGGCACCCTGCGCCCAACGCAGCAAACGCTGCTGCTGGTGCAGCAGGCCTTACTGAATGCACAAATCGAACAGCAGCGTAAAAGCCTGGAAGGGAATACGGTGCTGCAGGATACGCTCCAGAAGCAGCGCGACTACGTAACGGCGAACATTAATCGTCTGGAACATCAGCTTCAGCTGTTGCAGGAGGCGGTTAACAGTAAGCGCCTTACGCTGACGGAGAAAACGGCTCAGGAAGCCGTCTCACCGGACGAAACTGCCCGCATTCAGGCGAACCCGCTGGTGAAACAGGAGCTCGAGGCTAACCATCAGCTGAGCCAGCGCCTGATACTGGCAACAGAAAGCGGTAACTCGCTGGTTCAGCAAAATATCAGAGTGAAAAACTGGCTGGACCGCGCGCTGCAGGCTGAACGCAACATTAAAGAGCAGATTGCGGTTCTGAAAGGCAGCCTGCTGCTGTCGCGTATTCTCTACCAGCAACAGCAGACGCTGCCGTCCGCCGATGAGCTCGAGGACATGACCAACCGCATTGCGGATTTGCGTCTGGAACAATTCGATGTGAACCAGCAGCGCGACGCCCTTTTCCAGAGCGATACGTTTGTCGCCAAATTGGAAGAAGGCCATTCCAGTGAAGTGAACCCGGAAGTTCACGACGCTCTGCTGCAGGTTGTGGATATGCGCCGCGAGCTGCTCGACCAGCTCAACAAACAGCTCGGCAACCAGCTGATGATGGCGATTAACCTGCAGATCAACCAGCAACAGCTGGTGAGCGTGTCGAAAAGTCTGCAGGAGATCCTGACCCAGCAGATTTTCTGGGTTAACAGCAATAAGCCGATGGACTGGGACTGGATTAAATCCTTCCCTGAAACGCTGAAGGCGCAGATTAAGAGCATGAAAATCACCGTAAACTGGGAGAAAGCCTGGCCTGCGGTGATGATTGCCTTCCTGGCGGGGCTCCCGCTGCTGTTGATTGCCGGCCTGATCCGCTGGCGTCTGGGCTGGCTGAAGAAATACCAGGATAAGCTGGCGTCTGAAGTGGGGCAACTGCGTAACGACAGTCAGCTGCACACGCCAAAAGCGATTCTGATCGATCTGATCCGCGCGCTGCCGGTCTGCCTGATTATTCTGGCGGTGGGGCTTATCCTGCTGACGATGCAGCTCAACATCAGCGACCTGCTGTGGGCGTTCAGTAAAAAACTGGCCCTGTTCTGGCTGGTGTTTGGCGTGTGCTGGAAAGTGCTGGAAAAAGACGGCGTTGCGGTGCGTCATTTCAACATGCCTGCGCAACTGACCAGCCACTGGCGTCGTCAGATTGTACGCGTCAGCCTGGCGCTGTTGCCGCTGCACTTCTGGTCCGTTGTCGCTGAGCTGTCTCCGCTGCACCTGATGGACGATGTCATGGGCCAGCTGGTTATTTTGCTGAACCTGCTGCTCATTGCCATCCTGATGTGGCCGATGTGCCGCGACAGCTGGCGGGATAAAGAGTCTCACAACATTCGTCTGGCCACCGTGACGGTACTGGCGATTATTCCACTGGCACTGATGGTGCTCACGGCGACGGGGTACTTCTATACCACGTTGCGCCTGTCCGGACGCTGGATTGAAACCGTCTATCTGGTGATCGTCTGGAACCTGCTCTATCAGACCGTACTGCGCGGCCTGAGCGTGGCGGCTCGCCGCATCGCTTATCGTCGTGCCATCGCGCGTCGCCAGCATCAAGTGAAAGAGGGGGCTGAAGGCGCGGAGCCACAGGAAGAGCCAACCATTGCGCTGGAGCAGGTTAACCAGCAGACACTGCGTATCACCATGCTGGTGATGATCGCGCTGTTTGCGGTGATGTTCTGGGCGATCTGGTCTGATTTAATCACCGTCTTCGCCTACCTCGACAGTATCACCCTCTGGCAATACAACGGCACCGAAGCGGGCGCCGCGGTAATGAAAAGCGTGACCATGGGCAGCCTGCTCTTTGCCCTGGTATCGTCAGTGGTGGCCTGGGCATTGATTCGAAACCTGCCAGGCCTGCTTGAGGTGCTGGTGCTGTCGCGTCTGAACCTGCGTCAGGGGGCGTCGTATGCCATCACCACCATCCTCAACTACGTCATTATTATTGTCGGGGCGATGACGGTCTTTGGATCGCTTGGCGTCTCGTGGGATAAACTGCAGTGGCTGGCGGCCGCGCTCTCTGTCGGTCTCGGTTTTGGCTTGCAGGAGATCTTCGGTAACTTTGTTTCCGGCCTGATCATCCTGTTCGAACGTCCGGTACGTATCGGTGATACCGTCACCATCGGCACCTTCTCGGGAACGGTCAGCAAGATCCGTATTCGTGCCACCACCATCACCGACTTCGATCGCAAAGAGGTGATCATCCCGAACAAAGCGTTCGTCACCGAGCGACTGATCAACTGGTCACTCTCTGACACCACAACGCGCGTCGTCATTCGACTGGGTGTGGCCTACGGCTCCGATCTGGATAAAGTGAAAGAGGTGTTGTTAAAAGCCGCGAAATCGCATCCTAAGGTGATGCACGAGCCCGCCCCAGATGTGTTCTTCACCACCTTTGGGCCGAGCACGCTGGATCACGAGCTGCGGTTATACGTGCGTGAGCTGCGCGATCGCAGCTACACCGTGGATGAGCTGAACCGCACTATCGATCGTCTGTGCCGTGAAAACAACATTAACATCGCCTTCAACCAGCTTGAAGTTCACCTGCGTAACGAGAAAGGTGATGAGCATACGGAAGTGAAGCGCGAGATTCAGGGTGACGATCCTACCCCGGCGTAATTCAGGTTCCCTCTCCCGGTGGGAGAGGGTCAGGGTGAAGGCGACTGGCCTTCGCCTTGCCTTCAAAATCCGTCTTCACTATCTCAAGGGCTTTCAACACCGTCTGAGCAGGGATGTCATGATTCTCCAGCAGCATAATCAAATCGACGGCCAGTTTGACCTCATCGGGTGCATTTTCCAGTGACATTTACGGCTCCTGTTAACGGGTCAGACGTTCAATGACGCGTTCGATTTCATCCAGCGCCTGACGGCAACGAACGATGCGGCCCTCGAGGGCGCTAATCTCTCGCATTAATAACTGCTGCTCTTCCAGCGTCTCGCTTGCGTTCAGGCGCGTTTCCCGCTCCTGCTTCATCTCAAACAGACGGCGCGCAAACTCCTGGTTCTCCAGCCGCTTGCGCTGCCATTTACCGAGACCCGGCGACGCGTTGTCCCAGACGCGTAAGGGCCAGGCGGTCATTTCTCGGTGCAGGGCGGTGATCTGCTCGGTGAGATGTTCCGCAAGCCAGGCGACCTGTTGCTGTTGATTGTTCTCAACCGCGTGTCGCAACTCATCAAGATTCATCTGCGCCTCATCAACATAATCCTGGATGCGCGTGCTGCGGGTACGAAAAAGCTGCCGGTCAAAGCGCGGCTTCAGCGTAGCATGCCCCATTAACGGCGTAGCCTGCGCGCGCAGGGTGGACAGCTGATTTTGCAGCGTCTCCAGAAGCAGGGCTGTTTTCAATACGCTCTCCAGTGGTAAAGTAGCCGTTCAGTTTGATAACGATTCGCATTATGCAGCGTACTATTTTAATCATCATTGGCTGGCTCGCGGTAGTGTTAGGCACGCTGGGCGTGGTTTTGCCCTTATTGCCCACCACGCCTTTTATCCTGCTGGCAGCCTGGTGCTTCGCCCGTTCATCGCCGCGCTTTCACCACTGGCTGCTGTACCGCTCCTGGTTTGGCGGCTATTTGCGCCACTGGCAAAAACATCGGGCAATGCCGCCCGGTGCGAAGCCGCGTGCGATCGCGGTGATCCTGATTACCTTTGCCATTTCATTATGGCTGGTGAAAATGATGTGGGTGCGCATTCTGTTGCTGACGATCCTCGCCTGTCTGCTTTTCTTTATGTGGCGGATCCCCGTGGTTGATGAAAAGCAACAAAAGCACTGAAGCCTTATAATGGCTGTTGCAATTATTGCGCGCAGCCAGTAAATTCGACCGTTTTCGAGCACAGCTGCGCCTGGTCAAAGGTTAAACAATTGTTACCCTGGCCGACTCGTTGCGCGCTGTGAGTAACACTGTTTCATTTAGGCACAAACCGATGACCGCAACTGCACAGCAGCTTGAATATCTGAAAAACAGCATCAAAAGTATCCAGGACTATCCAAAGCCTGGCATTCTTTTCCGTGATGTCACCAGCTTGCTGGAAGACCCGAAAGCGTACGCGCTCAGCATTGAACTGCTGGTCGAGCGTTATAAAAACGCCGGGATCACCAAAGTAGTGGGTACCGAAGCCCGTGGATTCCTGTTTGGCGCGCCGGTCGCGCTGGCAATGGGTGTTGGCTTTGTGCCGGTGCGTAAACCGCGCAAACTGCCGCGTGAAACCATCGCAGAGAGCTACGAACTGGAGTACGGCACCGATCAGCTGGAAATCCACGTTGATGCGATCAAGCCTGGCGATAAAGTGCTGGTGGTTGACGATCTGCTGGCGACCGGCGGCACGATTGAAGCGACCGTGAAGCTGATCCGTCGTCTGGGTGGTGAAGTGACCGACGCGGCATTCATCATTAACCTGTTCGATCTGGGTGGCGAACAGCGCCTGGAAAAGCAGGGCATTACCAGCTACAGCCTGGTGCCTTTCCCGGGTCATTAATCCCGGTTTTCACAACCTCGCTCAATGGGTGAGGTTGTGATAGCATTCCCCTCCATAAATTCACCTTCCAGCGTTGCAGAGCCTGCCCATGAGTTATCAGGTGTTAGCCCGTAAATGGCGACCACAAACCTTTGCTGACGTTGTCGGTCAGGAGCATGTGCTGACGGCCCTGGCGAACGGCTTGTCGCTAGGTCGCATCCATCACGCTTATCTTTTCTCCGGCACCCGCGGCGTCGGTAAGACCTCTATTGCCCGTTTGCTGGCAAAAGGTCTGAACTGCGAAACCGGGATCACCGCCACGCCGTGCGGCGTGTGTGACAACTGCCGTGAAATTGAGCAGGGGCGCTTTGTCGATCTGATTGAGATCGACGCCGCCTCGCGCACGAAAGTGGAAGATACCCGCGATCTGCTCGACAACGTGCAGTACGCACCGGCGCGTGGCCGCTTCAAGGTCTACCTGATCGATGAAGTGCACATGCTGTCACGCCACAGCTTCAACGCCCTGCTGAAAACGCTGGAAGAGCCGCCCGCGCATGTGAAATTCCTGCTGGCGACCACCGATCCGCAAAAGCTGCCGGTCACTATTTTGTCGCGTTGCCTGCAGTTCCATCTGAAGGCGCTGGACGTCGAGCAGATCCGCGCTCAGCTTGAACATATTCTTGATGAAGAGAAGATTGTCCACGAACCGCGCGCCCTGCAGCTGTTGGCCCGCGCAGCAGACGGCAGCCTTCGTGATGCTTTAAGTCTCACCGACCAGGCGATTGCCAGCGGTGACGGTAAACTCTCGACCGACGCGGTCAGCACCATGCTCGGCACGCTGGATGACGATCAGGCGCTTTCTCTCATCGAAGCGATGATTTCCGCCAACGGTGAACGCGTCATGTCGCTGGTGAACGCCGCGGCTGCCCGGGGCATTGAATGGGAAGCGCTGTTGGTTGAGATGCTGAGTCTGCTGCACCGCGTGGCGATGCTGCAGCTTTCTCCGTCCGCCATCGGTGCCGATATGGCGGTTATTGAACACCGGATGCGTGAACTTGCGCGCACCGTCCCACCGGCTGACGTGCAGCTTTATTACCAGACGCTGCTGATTGGCCGCAAAGAGCTGCCGTTTGCGCCGGATCCCCGGATGGGCGTTGAAATGACCCTGCTGCGTGCGCTGGCGTTCCATCCGCGCATGCCTCTGCCGGAGCCGGAAGTGCCCCGACAGTCTTTTGCTCCGGTCGCCCCCACTGCGGTGATGTCGCCTCAGCAGGTGCCACCGCAGCCGACGGCTCCCCCGCAGCAGAACGTACCGCTGCCGGAGGCCACCAGTTCGGTGCTTGCCGCACGAAGCCAGTTGCAACGTGCTCAGGGAGCAACCAAACCAAAAAAGAGTGAACCGGCAGCGCCAGGAAGAGCGCGGCCGGTGAACAACGCCGCGCTTGAACGACTGGCTTCGGTTACGGAGCGCGTTCAGTCGCGCCCTGCACCGTCCGCGCTCGAGCAAAAAGCCCCGGTGAAAGAAGAGGCTTACCGCTGGAAGGCAACGACCCTCGTTGAAGAAGTGAAAGAAGAAGTTGCCACACCGAAAGCGCTAAAAAAGGCGCTGGAGCATGAAAAAACACCTGAGCTTTCCGCGAAACTTGCCGAAGAGTCTATTGAGCGTGACGCGTGGGCCGCAGAGGTCAGTAAACTGCAGTTGCCGAAGCTGGTTGAGCAGGTCGCGCTGAATGCCTGGAAAGAGCAGGACGGTCATCAGGTACGTTTACACCTGCGACCGGGTCAGCGGCACCTGAATTCCCCTGGCGCGCAAAAAGCGCTGGCCGAGGCGCTCACCGCATTACACGGTGCACCGGTTGAATTGACTATCATTGAAGATGATAATCCGGCGGTGCGAACGCCACTGGAATGGCGTCAGGCGATTTATGAAGAGAAGCTCGCGCAAGCGCGCGAGTCGATTATCGCGGATAACAATATCCAGACTCTGCGCCGGTTCTTCGACGCCGATCTGGATGAAGAGAGTATTCGCCCCATTTGATCGTGAGTCTGACTTACGGTTGTAATCCTTAAACGTGAAAGAAGAGAGAAGCCTATGTTTGGTGGAAAAGGCGGTCTGGGTGGCCTGATGAAGCAGGCTCAGCAGATGCAGGAAAAAATGCAGAAGATGCAGGAAGAGATCGCTCAGCTGGAAGTCACGGGTGAATCCGGTGCCGGTCTGGTCAAGGTGACCATCAACGGTGCGCATAACTGCCGTCGCGTTGAAATCGACCCAAGCCTGCTCGAAGACGACAAAGACATGCTGGAAGATCTGGTTGCAGCCGCGTTTAACGATGCTGCGCGCCGTATCGATGAAACTCAGAAAGAGAAAATGGCCTCTGTTTCCAGCGGTATGCAACTGCCGCCTGGCTTCAAGATGCCATTCTGATGCAAACCAGTCCGCTGCTCACGCAGTTAATGGAAGCACTGCGCTGTCTGCCGGGTGTCGGCCCGAAGTCGGCGCAGCGCATGGCGTTTACGCTATTGCAGCGCGACCGCAGCGGCGGGATGCGCCTGGCGCAGGCTTTGACCCGTGCCATGTCAGAAATTGGTCACTGTGCGGATTGCCGTACCTTTACCGAGCAGGACGTGTGTAACATCTGCACTAATCCGCGTCGTCAGGAAAACGGTCAGATTTGCGTGGTGGAGAGTCCGGCGGACATCTATGCCATCGAACAGACCGGGCAGTTTTCTGGCCGCTATTTTGTGCTGATGGGGCATCTCTCCCCGCTGGACGGTATTGGCCCGGACGATATCGGTCTCGATCGCCTTGAACAGCGTCTTGAGTCCGAAACGATCAAAGAGGTGATCCTCGCCACCAACCCAACGGTGGAAGGGGAAGCTACGGCCAACTACATCGCCGAATTGTGCGCACAGTATGGCGTTGACGCCAGCCGCATCGCTCACGGCGTGCCAGTGGGCGGTGAGCTGGAGATGGTGGACGGCACCACGCTGTCCCACTCTCTGGCTGGACGTCACAAGATTATTTTCTGACCAAACGGAGGCTGCAATCGCGGCCTCCGCTTGAAATTCTCCCCTCGTATCCCCATCTCTCCCTCAACGTTTTAAAACCCCATTAAATGGCATTGTTGAGGTCGACATAGATGAAAGGACAAGAAACCCGTGGTTTCCAGTCAGAAGTAAAACAGCTTCTGCACCTGATGATCCATTCCCTGTATTCCAACAAAGAAATCTTCCTGCGTGAGCTGATTTCCAACGCCTCCGATGCGGCGGACAAGCTGCGCTTCCGCGCCCTGTCTAACCCGGATCTGTACGAAGGCGACGGAGAGCTGCGCGTGCGCGTCTCTTTCGATAAAGAGAACCGTACCCTGACTATCGCCGATAACGGCATTGGTATGAACCGCGACGAGGTCATCGACCATCTCGGGACCATTGCTAAATCCGGTACCAAAGCGTTCCTCGAATCAATGGGCTCCGATCAGGCGAAAGACAGCCAGCTGATCGGCCAGTTCGGTGTGGGCTTCTACTCGGCGTTCATCGTTGCGGACAAAGTCACCGTACGTACCCGCGCAGCAGGCGACAGTGCGGATCACGGCGTCTTCTGGGAATCTAAAGGCGAAGGCGAATACACCGTTGATGACATCACCAAAGCGGACCGCGGTACCGAAATCACCCTTCACCTGCGTGAAGGCGAAGATGATTTCCTGAATGACTGGCGCGTGCGCTCCATCATCAGCAAATACTCCGACCATATTGCCCTGCCGGTTGAGATTGAAAAACAGGAAGAGAAAGACGGTGAAACCGTGGTGTCCTGGGAGAAAATCAACAAGGCGCAGGCGCTGTGGACGCGCAATAAGTCTGAAATTAAAGACGACGAATACAACGAATTCTACAAACACATCGCCCACGACTTTACCGATCCGCTCACCTGGAGCCACAACCGTGTGGAAGGTAAGCAGGAGTACACCAGCCTGCTGTATATCCCGTCTCAGGCGCCGTGGGATATGTGGAACCGCGATCACAAGCACGGTCTGAAGCTGTACGTCCAGCGCGTGTTTATCATGGATGACGCCGAGCAGTTCATGCCGAACTACCTGCGCTTTGTGCGTGGCCTGATTGACTCCAACGATCTGCCGCTGAACGTCTCCCGTGAAATTCTGCAGGACAGCACCGTCACCCGCAACCTGCGTAATGCACTGACCAAACGTGCGCTGCAGATGCTGGAAAAACTGGCGAAAGACGATGCAGAAAAATACCAGACCTTCTGGAAACAGTTCGGTCTGGTGCTGAAAGAGGGCCCTGCGGAAGATACATCCAACGTAGAAACCATTGCTAAGCTGCTGCGTTTCGCTTCCACTCACACCGACTCCTCTGCGCAGACCGTGTCGCTGGAAGAGTACGTCTCCCGCATGAAAGAAGGGCAGGAGAAGATCTACTACATCACCGCCGACAGCTACGCCGCGGCGAAGAGCAGCCCACACCTCGAGCTGCTGCGTAAGAAAGGCATCGAAGTACTGCTGCTGTCTGACCGCATCGACGAGTGGATGATGAACTACCTGACCGAGTTCGACGGTAAGGCGTTCCAGTCCGTCGCCAAAGCCGATGAGTCGATCGATAAGCTGGCCGATGAAGTGGACGAAAGCGCGAAAGAAGCGGAGAAGGCGCTGGAGCCTTTCGTTGAGCGCGTGAAAACGCTGCTGGGCGATCGCGTGAAAGAGGTGCGTTTCACTCACCGTCTGACTGATACCCCGGCCATTGTCACCACGGATGCGGATGAAATGAGCACCCAGATGGCGAAACTGTTCGCCGCGGCGGGCCAGGCGATGCCAGAAGTGAAGTATATCTTCGAGCTGAACCCGGATCACCCGCTGGTGAAACGCGCGGCGGATACGCAGGACGAAGCACGCTTCGCCGAGTGGGTTGAGCTTCTGCTGGATCAGTCTCTGCTGGCCGAGCGCGGCACGCTGGAAGATCCTAACCTGTTCATTAAACGTGTGAATGCGCTGCTGCTGGCGTAATTGACCCGCCTCCCCCTGGTCTTCTCCCTCTCCTGTGGGAGAGGACCGGGGGAGGGCACCAGACCGCTCCTTCCCGTTAATCTCCCTTCATTAACCGTTTCAGCCCGCCTGCCTTCCTTGAGCCATATCCGTTCTGGTGGTATTGTTTAGCGCTTTTGAAAAATTGAATCGACTTTTGAGGGGATTTTCGCAATGCGTATTATTCTGCTTGGCGCTCCGGGCGCGGGTAAAGGAACTCAGGCTCAGTTCATCATGGAGAAATACGGTATTCCGCAAATCTCCACCGGTGATATGCTGCGCGCCGCTGTTAAATCTGGCTCCGAGCTGGGTAAACAAGCGAAAGACATCATGGACGCAGGCAAGCTGGTGACCGACGAGCTGGTTATCGCTCTGGTCAAAGAGCGCATTGCTCAGGAAGACTGCCGTAACGGTTTCCTGCTGGACGGCTTCCCACGCACCATTCCTCAGGCTGATGCCATGAAAGAAGCGGGCATCAACGTGGACTACGTGCTCGAGTTCGACGTGCCGGACGAGCTGATCGTTGACCGTATTGTTGGTCGTCGCGTACACGCTGCCTCTGGCCGCGTTTACCACATCAAATTCAACCCACCTAAGGTTGAAGGTAAAGATGACGTTACCGGTGAAGAGCTGACCACCCGTAAAGACGATCAGGAAGAGACCGTACGTAAACGTCTGGTGGAATACCATCAGATGACCGCTCCGCTGATCGGTTATTACACCAAAGAAGCGCAGGCGGGTAACACCAAATACGCGAAAGTTGACGGCACCAAAGCCGTTGCTGACGTTCGTGCAGAGCTGGAAAAAATCCTCGGCTAATTGCACCTCTCTCACCCGGGCTCTCCGGGTGAGAAAAATTCTCATCTTACCTATTGCAGCAATGGGTTTCGTTTAAACGCTTTTCCGCTACAATTGAAAACCATTCAAATGGTTAAGAGGCGTGAATGAGTCAGGCGAAAACCGGCATCCTGCTTGCCAATCTGGGTACACCAGATGCACCGACATCAGAAGCGGTAAAACGCTACCTGCGACAATTTTTAAGCGACACGCGCGTCGTGGATACCCCAAGACTGTTGTGGTGGCCGCTGCTGCGTGGCGTCATTCTGCCGATTCGTGCCCCACGTGTAGCAAAGCTTTATCAGTCCGTCTGGATGGAAGAGGGCTCACCGCTGATGGTGTATAGCCGTCGGCAGGAAAAAGCGCTGGCCGCCCGCCTGCCGGATATGCCTGTCGCGCTGGGCATGAGCTACGGTAAACCGTCACTGGAAAGCGCGGTCGACTCGCTGCTGGCGCAGGGCGTCGACCACATTGTGGTACTCGCCCTTTATCCGCAGTACTCCTGCTCGACGGTTGCCGCCGTCTGGGATGAGCTGGCACGTATTCTGGCGACCCGCCGCCGTATTCCTGGCGTGACCTTTATTCGCGATTACGCCGATAACGAACGCTATATTAAAGCGCTTGCCAGTAGCGCGCGCGCGTCGTTTGAAAAACATGGCGAGCCGGATCTGCTGTTGCTCTCCTATCACGGGATCCCGCAGCGCTTCGCCAATGAAGGGGATGATTACCCGCAGCGCTGCCGCGATACTACCCGTGAGCTGGTCTCAGCCCTCGGCCTGCCGCCAGAGAAAGTGATGATGACCTTCCAGTCGCGTTTTGGTCGCGAGCCGTGGTTAACGCCTTACACCGACGAAACCCTCAAAATGCTCGGTGAGAAGGGCGTGAAACATATTCAGGTGATGTCACCCGGTTTCTCCGCCGACTGTCTGGAAACGCTGGAAGAGATTGCCGTGCAGAACAGAGAGTTCTTCCTCGAGGCGGGCGGGACGAAATACGAATACATTCCGGCCCTTAACGACTCGCCTGAGCATATCGAGATGATGGTGTCGCTGGTGACAAACAGCCGCTGATCGCACTATGGGCCGGGTTTGTGCTACCATTCCCGGCCCATAATCCTTGCACAGTTCAGACCCATGAAATTTCCCGGTAAACGCAAATCTAAACACTACTTTCCCGTTGATGCCCGCGATCCGCTCCTGCAGCAAATCCAGCCGGAAAATGAAACCAGCGCCGCATGGGTCGTCGGTATCGATCAGACGCTGGTGGACATTGAAGCTAAAGTGGATGATGCGTTTGTCGCTCGTTACGGTCTGAGCGCCGGTCACTCGCTGGTGATTGAGGACGATGTTGCCGAAGCCCTGTATCAGGAGCTGACGCGCGAAAACCTGATCACCCATCAGTTTGCCGGTGGCACTATCGGCAACACCATGCACAACTACTCGGTGCTTGCCGACGACCGCTCTGTGTTATTGGGCGTCATGTGCAGCAACATCGAAATTGGTGGCTACGCCTACCGTTACCTGTGCAATACCTCCAGCCGCACCGATCTGAACTACCTTCAGGGCGTTGACGGGCCGATTGGCCGCTGCTTCACGCTGATCAGCGATTCCGGCGAACGTACCTTTGCCATCAGCCCCGGCCACATGAATAAGCTGCGTGCAGAGAGCATTCCGGAAGCGGTGATTGCGGGCGCGTCTGCACTGGTGCTGACGTCGTATCTGGTGCGCTGTAAACCCGGCGAGCCGATGCCGGAAGCCACCATGAAAGCGATTGAGTACGCGAAGAAATACAATGTGCCGGTCGTTCTGACGCTGGGCACCAAATTCGTGATAGCCGACAACCCCGAGTGGTGGCAGGCCTTCCTGAAGGAACACGTCTCGATTCTGGCGATGAACGAAGAAGAGGCTGAAGCATTGACCGGCGAGAGCGATCCGCTGCTGGCCTCCGATAAAGCGCTCGACTGGGTCGATCTGGTGCTCTGCACGGCCGGACCGGTAGGGCTGTATATGGCAGGCTTCACGGAAGAAGAGAGCAAACGCAAAACGCAGCATCCACTGCTGCCAGGCGCCATTGCCGAGTTTAACCAGTACGAGTTCAGCCGCGCGATTCGCCATAAAGATTGCGAAAACCCGCTGCGTATTTACTCCCACATCGCGCCGTATATGGGCGGGCCAGAAAAGATCATGAACACCAATGGCGCGGGAGATGGCGCACTGGCGGCGCTGCTGCATGACATCACTGCGAATGCCTACCATAAAACCAACGTCCCGAATTCCAGCAAGCACAAATTCAACTGGCTGACCTATTCGTCGCTGGCGCAGGTGTGTAAGTACGCGAACCGCGTGAGTTATCAGGTGCTGAACCAGCACTCGCCACGCTTAACCCGCGGTCTGCCGGAAAGGGAAGATAGCCTCGAAGAAGCCTACTGGGACCGATAAAGGCAAAACGGCAACCTTGCGGTTGCCGTTTTCGTGTTTGTACCCTCTCCCGGTGGGAGAGGGA
>NZ_CP080000.1:197950-295161 GCF_019378755.1 Enterobacter sp. BIDMC 29
AGTGGGAGAGGGGCAGTCAAGGGCTGCAGGAGGCACGCTTACCCCGTCACCACCTCGTCAACCGGCGGTTTCGTTAACAGCGTCAGCATCGCTTTTGCAATTTCGCGTTCACCCATCACCACCTGATCCGCACCACGTTCGGTAATGTACTCCACCTCATCGTCATAATGGGCGCGGGCAATGATCTCAATATTCGGGCACTTCTCACGTGCGGACGCCACAATTTCACCCGCTTCATAGCCGTTTGGAATGGTCAGCAGCAGCCAGCGCGCGCAGTCCAGATGCGCGAGATTCATGATCTCTTCGTTTGCCGCATTGCCCAACACCGCGCGAACGCCGCGCTCGCGCAGCTCGTCGACACGGGTACGTGATGTTTCAATCACCACCAGCGGGATCCCCTGCGCCATCAGCTTCTCACCGAGCAGGCTTCCTACGCGGCCAAAGCCGACCAGCAGGGCATGATTGCAAATATCCACCGGGATCTGCTTCTCTTCTTCGATAGCTTCTTCCAGCGTCTGCTCTTCCAGCGTTTCGGTTTTATCGAGGTATTTTTCCAGCAATGCAAACAGGACCGGGTTCAGCATGATGGAGAGGATCGCTCCGGCGAGGACCAGGTTTTGCCCGGCCTGCGGCAGCAGATTCAGCGCCATACCCAGGCCCGCCAGAATAAAGGCGAACTCACCAATCTGCGCCAGGCTGGCGGCGATGGTCAGAGCGGTACGCGGCGAGTGGCCAAACATCCGTACCAGGAAGAAGGCGGCAACCGACTTACCAAAGATAATAATCGCCAGGGTGCCCATCACGGCCAGCGGTTGCTGAACCAGAACCATCGGATCAAACAGCATCCCGACGGAGACAAAGAACAGGACGGCGAAGGCGTCGCGCAGAGGCAGCGTATCGTGCGCCGCACGGTGGCTCAGCTCGGATTCGTTCAGCACCATCCCGGCGAAGAACGCGCCCAGTGCAAAGGAGACGTCGAACAGTTCAACGGCACCAAAGGCAATCCCCAGCGCCAGGGCAAGGACAGACAGGGTAAACAACTCACGGGAGCCGGTGGCCGCGCTGCGGGACAGGATCCACGGCACCAGACGGCGGCCCACCAGCATCATAATGGTGATAAACGCCACCACTTTCCCGATGGTGATGCTCATGTCCAGCGCCAGCGTCGCAAAGCCGACGCTCTCTTTTTCCATCATACCGGCGACGGCAGGCAGCAACACCAGCGTCAGCACCATCACCAGGTCTTCCACAATCAGCCAGCCTATCGCGATTTGTCCGCGCTGACTGTCGATAAGCTGCCTCTCCTCAAGCGCGCGCAGCAGTACGACAGTACTGGCGGTTGAAAGACACAGCCCAAAGACGATACCGGTCATCAGCGACCAGCCAAGCACTGTCGAAAGCGCCATTCCCAGCAGCGTCGCTACGGCTATCTGTGCGATCGCTCCCGGTATGGCGATCGACTTTACCGCCATCAGATCCTTGAGTGAGAAATGCAGACCCACGCCAAACATCAGCAGAATCACGCCTAATTCCGCCAGTTCAGGCGCCAGTTTGGTATCCGCCACGAAACCTGGCGTAAAAGGACCCGCCAGCACACCCGCTAACAAATAGCCCACCAGAGGCGAAATACGCAGTTTATTGGCAATCATGCCGAGGATAAAAGCGAGCACAAGTCCACCAACAATGGTGGTGATAAGCGGTGTGGCGTGATGCATTCCGTCTCCTTTCGTTGTGGGTGTTCCATTTGGTTAAAAAACCAAAAACCGAGTAATAGTTTATGACAATTTTTGCCGTTATGTTTATGAATAATTGTTGAAGTTTGAATAAAACAGCAATATGCGTGTAAAAAAGCGCATTTTGATAAATTAGGCGGGGGGATGCAGAAGAAACCCTTATGGCATCAGGGGGTCAGGTCGCCAAAGTAAAACTTTAGCGACCGTTATATTACGCTTTATGGCGGTTATCAGGCAGGAATATGGTCAACATCCCCAGAAGTGGCAGGAAAGCACAGATTTTATAGACCAGGAAGATACTGGTGTGGTCGGCAATCATGCCCAGCACTGCCGCACCAAGGCCGCCCATGCCGAAAGCAAAACCGAAAAAGAGCCCGGAAACCATACCGATACGGCCTGGCAACAGCTCCTGAGCGTAAACAAGGATGGCGGAAAACGCCGAGGCGAGGATAAACCCAATAATCACGGTCAAAATCCCCGTCCACTCCAGGCTTGCATACGGCAAAATAAGGGTAAACGGGGCCACGCCGAGGATAGAGCCCCAAATGACGTATTTGCGCCCGATTTTATCGCCCACAGGCCCGCCGATAACCGTCCCTGCAGCCACCGCAAACAGGAAGGCAAACAGGTGAAGCTGGGCGTTTTGGACCGATAATCCGAATTTTTGCATCAGGTAAAAGGTGTAATAGCTGCTGATGCTCGCCATATAGAAGTATTTCGAGAAAATCAGTACCAGAAGCACGGAGACGGCCAGAATGACCTTATCGCGAGGAAGGGGATTGATAACCTTCGCTTTAGGTTTACCTTTGTTCACGCGATGCTGCGCGGCATACCAGCGGCTGATCTGAATCAGTACGATAATCGCCAGCAAGGCTGCCAGCACAAACCACGCCACGTTACCCTTGCCGTACGGAGCGATGATCACCGCTGCCAGCAGTGGGCCGAGGGAGCTGCCAAAGTTACCGCCCACCTGAAAGAGCGATTGCGCCAGCCCGTGACGGCCCCCGGAGGCCATGCGCGCCACGCGTGAGGACTCCGGGTGAAAGACCGACGACCCCGTGCCCACCAGCGCGGCGGCAATCAGCACTGCTTCAAAGCTGCCTGCCATTGCCAGCAGCACCAGCCCGCTCAAGGTAAAACACATGCCAATCGGTAGCGACCACGGCATGGGATATTTATCCGTCCAGTAGCCCACGACCGGTTGCAGAAGCGAGGAGGCCAGCTGGAAGGTCAGGGTGATCATCCCGATCTGCACGAACGTTAACGAAAACTCGGACTGCAGCAGCGGGTAGATCGCGAGAATCAACGACTGGATCATGTCGTTGAGCAGATGTGAAAGACTGATTGCGCCTAACACTTTAAACGAGGTGCGCGACGCCGGAGCGCCAGACACGGGCTGGGTTGATTCACTGATTGCCATAGAGATGAATACCACGTCTTTTGTTATTAGAAATGCAGGGTGTAATTATTATCCAACTAACATACCCGGCAGTGACATTTGAATAAAGTCGCAATTCTGAAAACTTATTTGTCTATTCTTATTAGTCACTGTAATTTTTGCCTTTGTCTATTGGTCAGGGAGAGAGAAGATGAAGTTAATGAAGCGGAGCGTCGCGCTGGCGCTGATCGCCGCCTGGGGTCTGGTTAGCCTGCCCGTGCAGGCCTATGAAAAAGATAAAACCTATAAAATCACCATTCTGCATACCAACGATCACCACGGCCATTTCTGGCGCAGTGAATACGGCGAATACGGTCTGTCGGCACAAAAAACGCTGGTGGATGGCATTCGTAAAGAGGTGGCAGCCCAGGGAGGCAGCGTACTGCTGCTGTCGGGGGGCGATATCAATACCGGTGTGCCGGAATCTGATTTACAGGATGCGGAGCCTGATTTCCGCGGCATGAATCTTATTGGCTACGATGCGATGGCCGTCGGTAACCATGAATTCGATAACCCGCTGACGATGCTGCGTCAGCAGGAAAAATGGGCCAAATTCCCGTTCCTCTCTGCCAACATCTACCAGAAAAGCACCGGCGAGCGACTGTTCAAACCCTGGGCGCTGTTTAAGCGTCAGGATCTGAAAATTGCGGTCATCGGGTTAACCACCGACGATACGGCGAAAATCGGCAACCCTGAGTTCTTTACCGATATCGAATTCCGTAAACCGGCAGACGAAGCGAAACTGGTCATTCAGGAATTGCAGCAGAACGAAAAGCCGGATGTCATTATTGCCACCACCCATATGGGCCACTACGACAACGGTGAGCACGGCTCGAATGCGCCGGGTGACGTGGAGATGGCTCGCAGCCTGCCTGCAGGCTCGCTGGCGATGATTGTGGGCGGTCATTCACAAGACCCGGTCTGCATGGCGTCAGAGAATAAAAAGCAGGTCGACTACGTGCCAGGCACGCCGTGTGCTCCGGACCGTCAGAACGGTATCTGGATTGTGCAGGCGCATGAATGGGGTAAATACGTGGGGCGTGCGGACTTTGAGTTCCGTAACGGCGAGATGAAGCTGGTGCACTATCAGCTCATTCCGGTCAACCTGAAGAAGAAAGTGACTTACCCTGACGGGAAAAGTGAGCGCGTACTCTACACCCCGGAAATTGCCGAGAACGCACAGATGCTCTCCCTGCTGACGCCCTTCCAGAATAAAGGCAAGGCGCAGCTGGACGTGAAGATTGGTACGCTGAATGGTCGTCTGGAAGGGGACCGCAGCAAAGTTCGCTTTGTGCAGACCAATATGGGGCATCTGGTGCTGGCGGCACAAATGGCGCGCACAAATGCCGATTTTGGCGTGATGAGCGGCGGCGGTATCCGCGACTCCATCGAAGGCGGAAACATCACCTATAAAGATGTGCTGAAGGTTCAGCCGTTCGGTAACATCGTGGTGTATGTCGACATGAGCGGTAAAGAGGTGATTGACTATCTCACCGCCGTGGCGCAGATGAAGCCGGACTCCGGCGCTTATCCGCAGTTTGCCAACGTCAGCTTTGTGGCGAAGGACGGCAAGCTCAACGACCTCAAAATCAAAGGCGAGCCGGTCGACCCTGCCAAAACCTACCGCATGGCAACATTAAGCTTTAACGCCACCGGTGGTGACGGTTATCCGCATATCGACAATAAACCGGGCTATGTGAATACCGGGTTTATCGATGCGGAGGTGCTGAAGCAGTTCATCGAGCAGAATTCACCGATCGACGTGAATACCTATGAGCCGAAAGGCGAGGTGAGCTGGCAGTAGTGCGGTTTTGTGCCGGGGGGCGGCTACGCCTGACCCGGCCTGTATGAGAATCGTCGGCCCGGTAAGCACAGTGCCTCCGGGCCACTTCCTCAATCCCGTCGCGCAATATCCGCAAATGTCGCGTCCAGTATTTTCGCCAGATCGCCTGCGGACAGTTCAATATCCAGCCCGCGTTTGCCGCCGGAAATATAAATGGTGTCGAACGTCTGCGAAGGGGCATCAATCAGCGTCGGCAGGCGTTTTTTCTGCCCGAGCGGGCTGATACCGCCAACAAGGTAGCCGGTAGTGCGTTGCGCAACCATCGGATCGGCCATATCCACCTTCTTTGCCCCCAGCGCTTTGGCCACTTTCTTGAGATCCAGCTGCCCGGCAACGGGCGTTACCGCAACGGCGAGGTGTTTCATATCACCGTTCACCGCCACCAGCAGCGTCTTATAAACCCGATCGGCGTTCAGCCCCAGTTTGCGCACCACTTCATCACCAAAATTCGTTTCGCTGGGATCGTGATCGTAGGTGTGGATCCGAAAGGGAATGTTGTTTTTTTCGAGTAATTTAACGGCGGGAGTCATAGCTATCCTTCTTACGACAGACAATTCATGCTGACAGCATACGCCTGACGTTTGTCTAAAAAATAGCACCATCTTGCGCAATAGTATTGGCAGTGATGGTCACTTTGAGCGACAATCGGCTCAACCGAAGGTCTCCTTCGGCATAATAAAAACGATGAAATTCCTCTTTGACGGGCCAATAGAAATATTGGCCATTTTTTTATTTCAGCAGTGACGGCAAATTCCCTTCCCCGTACAAATGTAACGCCCCGACAGCGACCACGTAACGCCCCGCAGGCAATGCATGTAACGTCTGCTGCCAGGCTTTGTTGCGTTCGTTCATCAGCACATCATACAACGATTCACTGAACGTCGACGGCAGCGCCAGTTTACCGTCCGTGGGCGGCGCATTCAGCCACCAGCCGATCATCGTTTGCAACAGACGCGCGTTGGTGTGCCAGTGGGTCAGGGTATCATCCAGCAGCATCAGCCCATCATCAGGAAGCTGGCGCAGCAGGGCTATCTGGCTGTCCGTACCTTCGAGCTCAATGACTGACAAATGGCGTGCTCTCGCGGCATTCAACAGCTGGTAATCAATACCGTAATCGCCGCGTAGCCCCAGACGCTGCGCCTGGGTCGCCTGCAGGACCATCGCGATTTGCCACAGCGGCAGTGTGTCCAGCATGGAGAGCGACACCCCCGTCTCATCTGCGACGCGCGTCAGTTCAGCAAACTGCGTGTCGTTCAAACGTTCAGCCAGGGGGAGATCGCTTTCGAGGCCGGCAAACGGCGACGTCTGGCCCGAAATATCCGCTTCAACGACCAGCGCATCGGCGCTCTTCAGCAGTTTCATCAGACCGGCTGGCAGCGGGGACATATCCTGCGTGCCCATATGGATGCTGCCCACCAGGTGAAGGTGCTGCCCGCCGGGAAGCGAGATATCCATGCCGGGCCAGGCATAACGGCGGGGGAAGAGGGCGCGAAACGATGTTTTTATACGATTAAACAGACTCATACGCGCTCCATAAACGGAAAGGTTCATGCTAGCGCGTAGGAGAAGAAGGTTCAATCTTTCGGTTTAAACCGCAACAACCGGTTTGCGTTGCTCACCACGGTAATGGACGAGAGCGCCATCGCCGCACCCGCGACAACCGGGTTCAGCAGCGTGCCGGTCAGCGGCCACAAAATACCGGCAGCAATCGGGATACCGAGCGAGTTGTAGACGAAGGCACCCAGCAGGTTCTGCTTCATGTTGCGCAAGGTGGCTTTTGAAATCGCCAGCGCGTCCGCAACGCCCATCAGGCTGTGACGCATCAGGGTGATGGCGGCCGTCTCAATGGCGACATCGCTACCGCCCCCCATCGCAATACCCACTTCCGCCTGTGCCAGCGCCGGCGCATCGTTAATCCCGTCACCGACCATCGCCACCTGGCGGCCCTGGCTTTGCAGCGTCTTGATGGCATCTGCTTTGCCGTCAGGTAACACCCCGGCAATGACCTCGTCAATCCCGGCTTCCCGGGCGATGGCGTTCGCCGTCACAGGATTATCCCCGGTCAACATCACCAGGCGATAGCCCGCGCGATGCAGGCGTTGCAACGCCTGCACGCTGTCCTGGCGTAGCGGATCGCGAATTGCCAGCAGCGCCGCGGCCTTGCCATCAACGGCAAGCAGAACCGGGGTTGCGCCCTGAGAGGCCTGAGCTTTCAGGTCTTGTTCCAGGGCAGAGGTCTCAACGCCATGCTCCTTCAGCAGTGCCTGATTCCCCAGCAGCAGCGTGTGCCCTTCGGCGGTACCGCTGACGCCTAAACCGCGCAGGGTGCGGAAATTGCTCACCTGCGGCAGGCTGGCATTCCCGGCTTTCTCAATAATGGCGTGGGCCAGCGGGTGGCTGGAGCCTTGTTCAAGCGCCGCGGCGAGACGCAGCGCGTCATCCTGCGTGATGCCTGCGGTTATCACGGCCACTACCTGCGGTTTCCCTTCCGTCAGCGTGCCGGTTTTATCAAACACCAGCGTGTCCAGCGTGCTCGCCCGCTGCAGCGCATCGGCATCCCGTACCAGCACGCCAAATTCAGCGGCACGGCCTACGCCTGAGATGATCGACATTGGCGTGGCAAGACCGAGCGCGCAAGGACAGGCAATGATCAGCACCGTGGTGGCAATCACCAGGGTATAAACAATTTGCGGTGCCGGACCGAAGACATACCAGATAGCCGCGCTCAGCAGCGCGATACCGACCACGACCGGCACAAAAATGGCGGAGATTTTATCGGCCAGCTGACCAATTTCCGGCTTACTGCTCTGTGCCTGACGCACCATGCGAATAATGCGTGACAGCGTGGTATGGCTGCCGACCGCACTGGCGGTGAAAAGCACGCTACCGTCCTGCACCACCGTACCGGCATGAATGGCATCGCCCTGGGCTTTCTGTTGCGGGACGGGTTCTCCGGTCAGCATCGCTTCGTCAAACCAGGCTTCGCCCTGAGTGATTTCACCGTCGACGGGAACGCGGTCGCCGGTGGTCAGGCGCAGCGTCATGCCGGGTTGAACTTCAGCCAATGGGACATTTTTTTCACCCGTATCCGTCACGACGCGCGCGGTCGGTGGGGTTAAATCCAGCAGGCGCTCCAGCGCCCTGGAGGAGCGCTGACGGGCGCGCGCTTCAAGCATATGGCCGAGGTTAATCAAGCCGATAATCATCGCGCTCGCTTCATAATAGAGATGACGCGCTTCCATCGGGAACCACTGGGGCCAGACGTTGACGCTCATGGAGTACAGCCACGCCGCACCCGTGCCGAGTGCGACAAGGGTATCCATCGTCGCGGTGCGATTTTTCAGGCTTTTCCAGGCGCTGGAGTAGAAGTGACCGCCTGCGAAGACCATCACGGCAAGCGTAATCAACCCAATGACCAGCCACAGCGTGCGGTTATCGTCGGTGACCATCATATTGTCACCGATCATACCCCACACCATGACCGGCACCCCAACCAGCAGCGCGACGATGGCCTGCCAGCGGAAGCGTTTCATGGTGGCGACGGCCGTTTCCTGCTGGCGTTCACGACGTTTGAGGTCATCTTCGATGGCCTCTGCGCCGTAGCCCGCTTTTTCAACGGCCTGCACTAAATCTGCGGCGGAGGCACTGCCCATCACCAGCGCAGTACGCTCCGCAAGATTGACCCGTGCCTGCGCGACACCCGGTACAGCCTGCAAGGCATTTTGTACCCGGGAGACGCAGCTGGCGCAGCTCATGCCGTTGATCAGCAGCTGTTGGCTGTCATCAATATCATCAGCTACCGGAAGCTCAGGAGTGGCCGCTGTCAGTGCTTCCGACGGGGATGATGACTCTGCCAGCGGTTTAGCCTTTGGGTGGCTCAGCTCCGCCCCATAACCAGCCTGTTTGATCGTATCAATCAGCGCATCCGCACTGGCGCTACCGGTGACGGCGGCGTGATCAAGGGTCACTTCAGCGCTGTCTACATCAGGACGCTGTTCCAGACTTTCTTTAACGCGTTTGACACAGTGGCCGCAGGAGAGGCCGTCCAGTGTCAGGTCAATAGTGTGAGACATAACAAAACTCCCGTATAATGATCTGGTCAGATGTTGACCGGCATAACGCTTTTCGCTAACTGTTATGAAGGTTAAACCTTCCATCAAGGGGAAGGTCAAGGGGGAAATGTGAATATCAGTGATGTTGCGAAAAAAACCGGATTGACCAGCAAAGCGATCCGTTTTTATGAAGAGAAGGGGCTGGTGACACCGCCGCTGCGCAGTGAAAATGGCTACCGCAGTTATACGCAACTGCATCTTGATGAACTGACGCTGCTGCGCCAGGCGCGGCAGGTGGGATTTAACCTTGAAGAGTGCGGCGAGCTGGTCACCTTATTCAACGATCCGGCACGCCATAGCGCAGACGTGAAAAAACGAACGCTGGAGAAAGTGGCTGAGATTGAACGCCACATTACCGAGTTACAGGCGATGCGTCAGCAGCTTCTGGCGCTGGCGGAATCCTGTCCGGGGGATGACAGCGCCGACTGCCCGATTATCGATAATCTGTCCGGCTGCTGTCATCGTAAGGCTCATGCCTGACAGGCTTTAACCCGCAGGGTTATTCCTTCCACCGCAATGACCTCAACCTGCGTGCCGGCGCTGAGGTCATCGTCGGCCACCACGGGCCATGAACTGTCGCCCACGCGCATATGTCCGCGCCCGTTAACCAGCGCCGTATCAAGCGTAAAACGTTTGCCGACAATCTGCTGACCGCGCTGATTGAGGTGGGCGTCGAGCGGTTTCTGTTCTGTCACCTGGCGGTTAAGCCAGCGCCACCACAGCCAGGCGGCCAACAGCGTCAGCACGGCAAATAACGCCCCCTGCCACGCCCAGTCCAGGGGCAGTAGCCAGACCACTAACCCGGTAATGACAGCGGCAACACCGCTCCAGAGCAGGTAACCGTTGCCGCCAAGCATCTCCGCGGCCAGCAATAAGCCACCGAGGCTTAGCCAGAATGCATGAGGATGTGCGACGATTAGCTCAATCATTTTTTGCGCTCGTTTCCGCTGTCTTTGATAAGTTCAGTGATCCCGGCGATGGAGCCCATCAGGCTGCTGGCATCCAGCGGCATCATCACCACTTTGCTGTTGTTCGCGGAGCCAATCTCTTTCAGCGCGTCAGTGTATTTTTGCGCAACAAAGTAGTTCACCGCCTGGATATCACCTGCTGCAATTGCTTCAGAGACCATCTGGGTGGCGCGGGCTTCCGCTTCTGCAGAACGTTCACGGGCTTCCGCCTGTAAGAAGGCAGACTGGCGTTCACCTTCCGCTTTCAGGATCTGCGACTGTTTTTCCCCTTCGGCTTTCAGGATCTCTGCCTGACGTACCCCTTCAGCTTCCAGAATGTAGGCGCGTTTGGTCCGTTCCGCTTTCATCTGTGCGTTCATGGAGGCGATCAGCTCTGCCGGTGGACGCACGTCGCGGATCTCAATACGGGTAACTTTGATCCCCCACGGGTTGGTGGCCTCGTCGACAATGTGCAGCAGGCGGGTGTTAATGCTGTCGCGCTGAGAGAGCATCTCGTCCAGCTCCATTGAACCGAGCACGGTACGAATGTTGGTCATCGTCAGATTTACGATAGCCAGCTCCAGATTGCTGACTTCATAGGCCGCTTTTGGCGCATCAATAACCTGTATAAAACAGACCGCATCAATGGTGACGTTGGCGTTATCCTTGGAGATCACTTCCTGGGAAGGAATATCCAGCACCTGTTCCATCATATTGATTTTACGTCCAATCCTGTCCATGAAAGGGACAATCAGGCTTAAACCCGGCTGGAGCGTGTTGGTGTAGCGGCCAAAGCGTTCAACGGTCCACTGATACCCCTGTGGGACAATTTTGACGCCAGCGCCGACAATAACCAGCGCAACGAAAATAAGGACAGGTATAACGATAAGCATAAAAACCTCCTGTTTTGCATGCTGTGACGAAGGGAACTGCGTGTGTGTTATGAGTCAGTATATCGGCTATCGGGCTGAAATTCGCCCCTGTAAAGAAGGGGGCGCGACGAATACCGGTAAAACCTTTACTCCAGCCATCGACACACCCTATTCGCGCTACGTTCGTGAAAGGATTATTCTACGCGTGGTTGCAATAAAGGTGGTTACAGGATGCATGATGAACAATAAAAATACGCTCTTGCAGGTCAGGGATGTCGGTTTTCGTGTGGCAAATACCACGATCCTTCAGCATGTCGATTTTTGTCTTTCCCCGGGGGAGTTCAAACTGATAACAGGGCCGTCAGGCTGTGGCAAAAGTACGTTATTAAAGATTGTCGCTTCACTGCTCAGCCCCACTGAGGGCGCTATTCTGTTTGAAGGGCAGGATATCGCGACACTGTCGCCAGAAAGCTATCGCCAGCAGGTCTCTTACTGCGTGCAAACCCCTTCGCTGTTCGGGGACACGGTTTATGACAACCTGGTCTTTCCGTGGCAAATCCGTCATAAAACGCCGGAGCCAGAAAAATTTATCGCCGATCTGGCCCGCTTTGGCCTGTCGAAAGAGACGCTGACAAAATCCATCAATGAATTATCGGGCGGCGAAAAGCAGCGTGTTTCGCTGATTCGCAATCTGCAGTTTTTGCCGAAGATATTGTTACTGGACGAGATCACCAGCGCGCTGGATGAGGTGAACAAACGCAACGTTAACGAGATTATTCATCGTTACGCAAGCGAGCAGAATATTGCCGTGCTGTGGGTTACGCACGATTCAAACGAAATTACCCATGCGGATGACGTCATTACGCTTGAGCCGCAGGGCGGGAAAATGCAGGAGGCAAACCGTGGGTGAGCATAATATTACGAATACGTCGCTGGCGTTTTCGATGGTACTGGTACTGATCGCTATTGTGGTGAGCTACCGGGAAAAGCTGGGTCTGGAGAAAGATATTATCTGGAGTATCTGCCGCGCGGTTATCCAGCTCATTATTGTCGGCTATGTGCTGAAGTATATTTTTAACGTCAACCACGCGGTGCTGACGCTCCTGATGGTGCTGTTTATCTGCTTTAACGCGGCGTGGAACGCGCAGAAACGCAGTAAGTATATCGATAAAGCGTTTGTCTCATCGTTTATCGCCATTACAACCGGGACGGCGCTGACGCTGGCGGTGCTGGTGGTGTCCGGCTCAATAGAGTTTACGCCGATGCAGGTTATCCCTATTTCCGGGATGATTGCGGGGAACGCTATGGTGGCTGTAGGACTGTGTTACAACAACCTCGGCCAGCGATTTAGCAGTGAACAACAGAAGCTGCAGGAGAAATTAAGTCTGGGGGCAACACCGAAAATGGCCTCGGCGGTACTGATCCGCGACAGCATCCGCTCGTCGCTGATCCCAACGGTGGATTCCGCAAAAACGGTTGGGCTGGTTAGCCTGCCGGGAATGATGTCGGGGCTGATTTTTGCCGGTATCGATCCGGTCAAAGCCATTAAATATCAGATCATGGTGACCTTTATGCTGCTCTCTACGGCCAGCCTGTCGACCATCATTGCCTGCTATTTAACCTATCGGAAGTTCTACAACGCGCGCCATCAGCTGGTGGTGACGCAGTTGAAAAAGGCGGGGTGACCGCCTCTTTTGCAGGCCCGGTGAGCGCAAGCGGCACCGGGCCTGTTCATCAGTAGAGCAGGGCGTACAGCTGACGGCGATACGTCGACGCCAGCGCATCGCCGGTGCCCAGCGCGGCCAGGATCTCCTGGAACATTTTCCGCGCCTGACCGTCGGCGGCACCCAGATCGTTTTGCAGATGGCTGAACAGCAGTGCCAGCGCTTCTTCGTTACGTCCCACCTGATGCAGCTGCAGCGCCAACTGGCTTGCCAGCGCGGCATCGGTCGGGTTATCGGCAACCTGCTGTTGAAGTTGCTGGATCTCCGGCGTATCCGCCGCCTGTTTCAGCAGATCGATCTGCGCGACCAGACCCTGATAACGGGTATCCTGATCCTGCAGTGGAATGGTCTTCAGCACAGCTTCCGCATCGTCGGAACGGTGCAGGGCAATCTGCGTTTCCGCGAGGAGCAGGCCAATCTGGCTGTCCTGTTTCGACAGCTGCCACGCCTCTTTGAGCAGCGGCAGCGCTTCGTCGTATTTGCCTTCCTGCATCAGTCCCATGGCTTCCTGCGCCTTCAGCTCTTCCTCGCGCGGCAGGACTTTATCCAGCAGGGCGCGGATCGCTTCTTCAGGCTGTGGCCCCTGGAAGCCATCAACAGGTTGCCCATTCTGGAACAGATAGACGGTAGGAATCGCGCGCAGGCCAAACTGAGACGCCACCATAGGCTCAGCGTCACAATCCAGTTTGGCGAGAATGAACTGGCCATTGTATTGCGCGGCAAGGCTTTCGAGTACCGGCGTCAGCTGCAGACAGTGTTGACTACGCTCAGACCAGAAGTAGAACAGCACCGGTTTGGTCATGGACTGTTCGAGGGTCTGTTGCAGGTTTGCTTCAGTGATATTGACGATATTCTGTACGGACATGCGGCCTTCTCTTTTATCGGTTTGTTATTTACATGGGGGTTAGCGACGACGCTTCAACTCAACCGTGTAAAATTTTGTCCATCATCCGGCCCGGCAGCAGGCGTTTTAACCAGCCTACCGCATGGGTTACCAGCGTCACCGGATAGCGCATTTTGGGGTTTTCGCTCTCAAAAGCATGGCGTACTTTAGCGACGACTGCTTCCGGCCCGAGCGTAAAGCGTGCGGCGATACCGGGATTTTCGACCGGTTTATCCGCCTGGGTCTGGTTAACGTTTTCCGTAAAGCGGGTGCGGATAGGGCCCGGCTCGATCAGGCTGACCTTAATGCCGCTGTGACGCAACTCCATGCGCAGGGCATCGGACCAGGCCTCCAGCGCATACTTGCTGGCGGCATAGGCCCCGCGGCCCGGGGTTGAAATCAGCCCCATCACGGAGGAGGTCATCACAATGCGTCCTTCACCGTGCGGCAGCATGGCGGGAAGCAGGCGCATGGTGAGCTGATGGACGCCAAAGAAATTGGTGGAAAACTGTTTTTCCAGCTGCTCGCGGGTAAGCGTGTCCAGGGGACCATACACGCCGTAACCGGCATTGTTAAAAAGGCCGTACAGACGGTTGTCGGTCAGGGCCAGCACCTCATCGGCTGCGCGTTCCACGCTTTCCGGTGAGTCTAAATCCAGTAACACACCGGTAAAGCCCAGCCCGTTCATGCGTTCGACGTCGTCGGGTTTACGACAGGCCGCCAGTACCCAATATCCCTGACGCTTCAATTCGAGTGCACTTTCAAGACCGATTCCGCTGGAACATCCTGTAATTAAGACCGATTTTTGCATAACTTTACCTGTCAGGATCTCCGCTGAATTAGGAGTCATGTTTAACTAAAGGGGCCAGCCGTGTTGCCATCCAGTCGGCAATAAACGGCTGCGCATCGCGATTGGGGTGGATCCCATCGTCTTGCATCCACTGGGATTTGAGATAGACCTCTTCCATAAAAAATGGCAGCAGCGGAATATCAAACTCGTTGGCAAGCTTTGGGTAGATCGCGCTAAAGGCTTCATTATACCGACGTCCATAGTTGGCGGGCAGGCGAATTTGCATCAGCAGCGGTTGCGCATTCGCGGCCTTAATATCCTTAAGGATCGTGCGCAGGGTCTGTTCCGTTTGCTGAGGCTGGAAACCACGCAAGCCATCATTACCGCCCAGCTCAACCAGCACCCATCGCGGTTGATGCTGTTTGAGCAAGGCTGGCAGGCGCGACAAGCCTTGCTGCGAGGTATCACCGCTGATGCTGCCATTAATAACCGTTGTCTTACTCTGCCATTTGTCATTGAGCAGAGCCGGCCAGGCCGCGTTGGCCGCCATGCGATAGCCTGCACTCAGGCTGTCACCGAGAACCAGTAACGTGTCCGCTGCCGCCGCGCGGAAAGTCATCAGGATTAAAAACAGGAAGGGCAAATGCCAGCGGAAAACATTGTTGAAGTTCATCGTCTTAAGAAGTCCGTCGGTCAGGGGGAACACGAGCTTTCCATCCTCACCGGAGTTGAACTCGTTGTCAAACGCGCCGAAACCATTGCGCTGATTGGCGAGTCCGGCTCCGGGAAGTCCACGCTCCTGGCCATTTTAGCCGGTCTGGACGACGGTAGCAGTGGAGAGGTCAACCTGGTCGGGCAACCGCTGCATCAGCTTGATGAAGAGGCACGTGCCGCGCTCCGTGCACGTCATATCGGCTTTGTCTTTCAGTCCTTCATGCTGATCCCGACGCTCAATGCGCTGGAAAACGTTGAACTGCAGGCACTGCTGCGCGGCGGTAACAGCCGTGAAAGTCGCGCCCACGCCAAGGCATTGCTGGAGCAGCTTGGGCTTGGCAAACGCCTCGACCATCTCCCGGCGCAGCTTTCCGGCGGGGAGCAACAGCGTGTGGCCCTGGCCCGGGCGTTTAACGGCCGCCCGGACGTGCTGTTTGCGGATGAGCCTACCGGAAACCTCGACCGAAAGACCGGGGATAAAATTGCTGACCTGCTGTTTTCGCTCAACCGTGAACACGGGACCACGCTGATTCTGGTGACCCACGATCCGCAACTGGCTGCCCGCTGCGACCGTCGCCTGCGGCTGGTTAACGGTGAACTGCAGGAGGAAGCATGATTGCCCGCTGGTTCTGGCGCGAATGGCGCTCGCCCACGCTGTTGATTGTCTGGATGGCGTTAAGCCTGGCGGTAGCCTGCGTGCTGGCGCTGGGCAGCGTCAGCGATCGCATGGAGAAAGGGTTAAGCCAGCAAAGCCGCGAGTTTATGGCCGGAGACAGGGCGCTGCAAAGCTCGCGTCCCGTCCCGCCGGGCTGGCTTGAGGAGGCGCGTAAGCGTGGACTGAAGGTGGGGGAACAGCTGAGCTTTCAGACCATGACCTTTGCCGGCGATACGCCGCAGCTGGCGAGCGTCAAAGCCGTCGACGACCTTTACCCGCTGTACGGTGAACTGCAGACCAGCCCGCCTGGCTTAAAGCCGAAACCGGGCACGGTGCTGCTGGCGCCACGTTTAATGGCGCTGCTGAACCTGAAAACGGGTGACAGCATCGACGTGGGTGACGCCACGCTCCGTATCGCCGGGGAGGTGGTTCAGGAACCTGACTCCGGCTTTAACCCGTTCCAGCTTGCCCCGCGCTTGCTGATGAATACCGCTGATGTGGCAAATACCCATGCCGTGCAGCCGGGAAGCCGCGTCACCTGGCGCTATAAGTTTGCGGGAACGCCCGCCCAGCTTGACGCGTATGAAAAATGGCTTCTGCCGCAGTTAAAACCAGAGCACCGCTGGTACGGACTGGAGCAGGACGAAGGGGCGCTTGGTAAATCTCTCGAACGTTCTCAGCAGTTCCTGCTGCTTTCAGCGCTGTTAACCCTGCTGTTGGCCGTGGCAGCGGTGGCGGTGGCCATGGGGCACTACTGCCGCAGCCGATACGATCTGGTGGCGATCCTCAAAACCCTCGGCGCGGGCAGCGCCCAATTGCGTAAGCTGATTGTCGGCCAGTGGCTGATGCTGCTGGTGTTGTCAGCACTCACCGGTGGGGCGATGGGGCTGCTGTTTGAAAAGCTGCTGATGGTCATGCTGAAACCGGTACTGCCTGCCGCACTTCCACCGGCCAGCCTCTGGCCGTGGCTGTGGGCGATTGGCGCGATGATGGTGATCTCGGTGCTGGTGGGGCTTCGCCCGTACCGGCTATTGCTCGCGACGCAGCCGCTGCGCGTGCTGCGCCGTGACGTGGTGGCCAACGTCTGGCCGCTGAAGTTCTATCTTCCTGTCATTGTTGCGGTGTCGGTTGGGTTGTTGGCCTGGCTGATGGGCGGCAGCACGCTGCTGTGGGCCGTACTGGCCGGGGCGGTGGTGCTGGCGCTGCTGTGTGGTGTGGTCGGCTGGGTGCTCCTTAATGTGCTTAAAAAGCTGACGGTGAAGTCGCTTCCCGTGCGGCTGGCGGTGAACCGTCTGCTGCACCAGCCCTGGTCTACGCTGAGTCAGCTGTCTGCCTTTTCGCTGTCGTTTATGCTGCTGGCACTGCTGCTGGTGCTGCGCGGCGATCTGCTGGATCGCTGGCAACAGCAGCTTCCGCCGGAAAGCCCGAACTATTTCCTGATCAATATCGCCCCTGAGCAGGTGACACCGCTGAAGACGTTCCTGGCGGAACACCAGATTGTGCCGGAGTCGTTCTACCCCATCGTCCGTGCGCGTCTGACGCAGATCAACGGCCAGTCCACGGAGGGAAACAAGGATGAATCGCTTAACCGCGAACTGAACCTGACCTGGCAGGAGAAACGTCCAGATCACAACCCGATTACCGCCGGCAGCTGGCCGCCGAAAGCGGGAGAAGTCTCGATGGAAGAGGGGCTGGCGACGCGCCTGAACGTCAGGCTGGGCGACAGCGTGACTTTTACCGGCGATACCCAGGACTTTAGCGCTAAGGTCACCAGCCTGCGTAAGGTGGACTGGGAAAGCCTGCGGCCGAACTTCTTCTTTATTTTCCCCGCAGGCGCACTGGACGGACAGCCGCAAAGCTGGCTCACCAGTTTCCGCTGGGAAAACGGCAACGGTATGCTGACCCGGCTGAACCGCGAATTTCCGACGGTCAGCCTGCTGGATATTGGCGCGATCCTTAAACAGGTCGGGCAGGTGCTGGAGCAGGTCAGCCGGGCACTGGAGGTTATGGTGGTGCTGGTGACGATCTGCGGCGTACTGTTGCTGCTGGCCCAGGTGCAGGTCGGGATGCGGCAGCGTCATCAGGAGCTGGTGGTCTATCGCACGCTCGGGGCGAGCAAGCGACTGCTGCGCACCACGCTGTGGAGCGAGTTCGCCCTGCTGGGGCTGGTCTCGGGTCTGGTGGCGGCGATGGGGGCTGAGACGGCGTTAGCCGTGCTGCAGACCCGGGTCTTCGATTTCCCATGGGAGCCTGACTGGCGACTGTGGTTCACGCTGCCGGTCTGCGGTGCGGTGCTGCTGTCGCTGTGCGGCGGCTGGCTCGGCACGCGATTGCTAAAAGGCAAAGCGCTGTTCCGTCAGTTTGCCAGTTAGTTCAAATCCGTGATAATTACGCACCGGTTTATCTGCTGGTGCGTAATAATTTAGCAGCACAAATCGGTAATACCCATGCGTTTAGTAGCACAAAACATTAAAAACCCGCGCACACAGCAAGATTATTTCCAGTTAATATTCACCTGCTAAATATTTAGCAGCGTGTCTATAAAGGAAAAATAATGACTATAAAAAAATCAGCGCTGGCAGTAACAATTGGCGCAGCAGTGGCATTGACCTCCTTCGCATCTCAGGCGGAAATCACGGTTCTTAAACAAGACCCTCAGGCGGGTAACCCGCTGAGCCGTCTTAACTTTACCGTTGGCGGCAGTATTCGTCCTCAGTTCAACATGATGACGGGCGACGGCGATAAAGGCTCCTACAAACGTAATGGCTTCGACGGCGGCACCCGTTTCCGTTTCGCAGCAGATTACTATCTGTTTGATGACATCAGCTGGATCAGCTACTACGAGCTGGGTGTGAACATTCCGGCGCTGTTCAACTGGGATAACCACTACGCTGAAGGTGCTAACGACACCTCTCGCCGTATGCTGTACACCGGTCTGAAGAGCGACACCTGGGGTACGCTGACCTTCGGTCAACAGAACAGCGTTTACTATGATGTGGTTGGCGTGAAAACCGATATCTGGGACTACGACATGATTGGTCAGGCTCCAGGTAACGGGATCAACGGTGACTACGACGGCTCTTATCGTTCACGCAAAATGCTGAAATATAAGAAAACCGTAGGCGATGCGGATATCTATGCATCCTACCTGTTTGAAGACAGCGAATACCTGCCGGGCAATGGCCTGCGTTACAAACGTAAAGGCGGCGGTTCACTGGGTCTGGATTACCACCTGACCACCGATCTGACCTGGGGCGCAGCGTGGAACTACACCCGCGCGGACATGCGTAACCCGGACAACGGCGACAGCAAATCTTACGACCAGAATATCCTCGGTACCGCGCTGAGCTGGACGCCGGATAACTGGACCTTCTCGGCTGGCGGCGGCTGGTACCAGAACTTCCTGACCACCAAAAAAGTGTCTACTGACAACTACTTTGCCGGTGATGCATGGGGTATTGAATACTTCGCAGGGTACAAATTCCCAATCGATCAGTATGCGGTGAAATCCATCCAGCCTTACTTCATGGGTGACCGTATTGAGTACGTGAATGGTCGTAACTACCAGCGTATCGATAACGGCGTGGGTGTTAGCGTCCAGCTGGACTACGGTTTCCGTGTTGATTACGAACACGTGTTCACCTCCAGCACGGATAACCTGGGCGACATGAACCTGGTGCGTCTGCGTTACGACTTCTAAGTTCAGTCAGCAGGGGAGTCACCCCGCTATGAAAACGGCAACCCTGGGTTGCCGTTTTTTTTGCGCGTGATTCAGCGATTGAGCCAGTCAGCCACGTCCTCAAACGTTCCGCGATACACAATCTTCTCCGCCTTTTTTGCCAGCTGCCAGGTGTACATCGGGTCGTAATAGTCGTTCAGCAGCGGGGCAAGCCAGCGCAAATGCGCGTCGGTGCTGCCAGAACGTTGTTGCTCCTGCAGGGCGGAATCCAGCAGCGCCGTAAAGTCTGCAAAGCGCTGCAGCCCCAGACGGCGGCGAATGGCAAACAGGCCGTGGTGCAGGTATTCGCTGTACGCTTTCCAGCCCGCCTCTTCGCCAAAGGCAGCAGAAAAATCCGCCCACATATGGTCGAAATACTCTTCACGCAGGCGTTCAAGACGGACATCAAACGGGTCTTCTACCACCACAACAGGTGACTGGACCATGCGGTCGCGCAGGCATTCCGGCAGGTGGTTGGAACCAATCATCCGCCCTTCATCCTCCAGCACCCAGCGTGCGGCCTCTTTTTTCAACAGCACGACGGCGAGCTGATTTTCGAAGCTCGCCTGCGAAAGCTGTGGTGTGAGCGTGCGGCCAAACGACGAGCCGCGATGGTGCGCCAGCCCTTCCAGATCCACGCCCTGCGCGTGCTGTTTCACCAGCAACGTTTTGCCGCTCCCGGTACAGCCGCCGATCAGCACCATCGGTTTTTGCACCTGCTCAGCGGTTACCTCAATTGCGGTCTGACGCAGCGCTTTATAGCCGCCTGCGATCAGCGGGTAATCCACGCCGCGCGCTTTCAACCAGGCCTGAGTGATATGCGAGCGTTGACCGCCACGCGCGCAGCAGAGGTAGCCGGTGGGGTGGGAGAGACAGGCTTCGCGCCAGGCGTTAATGCGCATCTCACGGGTAATGCCTGCGACCAGGCTATGGCCGAGAGCAAGCGCAGCGTCCGGCCCCTGGCGTTTATAGCAGGTGCCGACGGCGGCGCGTTCATCATCGTTCATCAGAGGCAGGTTGATTGCCGCAGGCATCGCGCCCTGGGCGAATTCGATCGGCGCGCGAACGTCGATTAAAGGGGTATCGGATGCGAGGATCGCGCGATAGTCCGTTCCATCGTTCATGGTTTTTCCAGAAGAAAACTAAGCTGCAATGGGCGGGGATTGTACGCCGGGGAGGGGGAAGGTCAACTCCCCGGCAGAGGAGTATTACTTAAGCTTTGATTGCGCCCAGATAATTCCGCTCGCGTATTCCGGCGGCAGGAGAGGAATAATCGCTTCCAGCGTGGCGCCCAGACGATCGGTGTCGGTATCGTTCAGGTTCAGGTGACCGACCTTACGACCCGGACGCACCTCTTTGTCATACCAGTGCAGATGCACCAGCGGCAGCTTGAGCCAGTCGTAGTTCAGATCGGTACCGATCAGGTTGATCATCACCGACGGGCTGTTCACCACCGGCTGCGGCAGCGGCAGGTCAGTGATGGCGCGCAGGTGCAGCTCGAACTGGCTGATGGACGCCCCGTTTTGGGTCCAGTGACCGCTGTTGTGAACGCGCGGTGCCAGTTCGTTAATCAGCAGACCGGACGGCGTGACAAAACACTCCATCGCCATGACGCCGACGTAACCGAGTTCGTGCATGATGGCAGAGAGCATCTCTTCTGCCTGCGCCTGCTGTTCAGCACTGGCCTGCGGGAATGCAACGCTGGTACGCAGGATCCCGTCCTGATGCAGGTTATGCGTCAGCGGATAAAAAACGGTATGGTCGTCCTGCCCGCGAGCACCTACCAGAGAGACTTCACCGCTGAAGTTAATGCCCTGCTCAACGATGCACTCCCCGTAGCAATCGTCCGGCAGCTCGTGAGTGTCATCGGCGCGCAGACGCCACTGTCCACGACCGTCGTACCCGCCGACGCGACGCTTCACAATTGCCAGCTCGCCCAGCATTGCAAATACATCCTTCCACTCGCTTTTATCGGACAACAGCTGCCACGGCGCAGTCGGCAGCCCGAGCTTATCGAACAGCTGCTTTTGCGTCAGACGGTCAGCAATAATGGGAAAGACGTCGCGGTTAACGAAGGCATTATGACGCGCCAGCTCGCGCGTCAGGGCCGTTTGTGGCCAGCGTTCAATCTCCGCGGTGATCACACTCTGGTGAAACGGCACGGCTTCCGGTTCGTCATCCAGCCCGACGGGCCAGACGGCAATACCCAGCGGCTCACCGGCCTGACGCAGCATACGGCCTAACTGACCATTACCGAGGACGCATACCTGCTTCATGCCGCACCCCGCGGGTCCGGATTGTCCAGCACCTCGTCGGTCTGGGCTTTACGCCAGTCCGCCAGACGCTGATGTAACGCTTTATCGTGAGTCGCCAGGATCTGCGCGGCGAGCAGGGCAGCGTTGGCAGCGCCCGCTTTACCAATGGCCAGCGTGCCGACCGGAATGCCACGCGGCATCTGAACGATGGAATAGAGGCTATCGACACCACTTAACGCAGCGCTTTGCACCGGAACACCCAGAACCGGTACCAGCGTTTTGGCGGCAATCATGCCTGGCAGATGTGCTGCGCCGCCCGCACCGGCAATGATCACCTCATAACCCTTCTCTTCGGCGCTTTCGGCGAAGCTGAACAGTTTGTCCGGTGTACGGTGTGCGGAGACCACTTCAACGTGGTGCGGAACATTCAGGATTTCAAAGATTTCGGCGGTGAACTGCATGGTAGCCCAGTCGCTTTTGGACCCCATCACGATGGCGACACGCGCCGGATTATTGCGGGAAGACATGCGTCTTAAAACTCCTGTGGTGCGAAACACACTGCTTTCGAGGGCACAGAGAATAGCATGTAATAGGGGCAAGGAAAACGGTTGCGCGGTTAAAAACTGAGCCGTTGTGGCTCTCAGGAGATAACAAAACAGACCGCGTTCTGGCGGTCTGTTTTATCATGCATCGATGTGCTTTGATGTGCTTTTGACGGACGGCACGGTCAGCAGACGTCTTATTTAGTCAGTTCTGCCGTCATATGAACGCGGTTGTTAAACTGAGCGCTGGTGATTTTGTAAGACGCGCCCTGTTCAGCAGCCTGAGCGGCAATTTTCGCTTCTGCGCGGTCAAGGGTAGAGGCAGTAGCGCTGACGCTCTGAGCAAAAGAACCGAAAGAGATCAGAGAGAGTGCGGCAACTGCAACGAAAGTTTTGATGGATTTCATGGTCGTATTCCTTAAATGTTTTATCTGGGATAGGGCGTGTTGCCCTGATGTGATAAATAATAGGCCGACCACGGGCTGATTAAAATCGAAACAATTTGCCGATATTGTTCAAAAAAATAGAATGATTTTTTGGCAGGTTAAAACGGGAAAGCGATCAATTCCACACCGTCAGGCGTGACGCTGACCATTGAACCTTCGCTGTGCCAGGCCCCCAGGACGACGCGGTGGGCCACTTCGCCGTTGGCGGTAAGGGTATGCACATCGGGACGATGAGTATGACCGTGGATCAACCACTGAACGCGGTGTTTTTCCATGACCCTGACTACCGCCTGGGGATTAACGTCCATAATGGCCATGGATTTGCCGCTGTTGGCGGCCTTACTGTCGGCACGCATTCTGGCTGCGATCCGCTTGCGGATAAACAGCGGCAGAGCCAGGAATAGTTTTTGGATCCACGGGGTATGAACCTTAGCGCGAAACGCCTGATAGCCGGTGTCGTCAGTGCAGAGTGTGTCACCGTGCATGATTAACACCTTTCGGCCATAAAGGTCGAGTACCTGCTCTTCCGGCAGCAGCGTCATGCCGCTTTCGCGGGCGTAGTGCTTGCCGAGCAGGAAATCACGATTGCCGTGGATAAAGAAGCAGGGGACGCCGGAATCGACCAGCGCTTTAATGGCAGCCGCCATCTCACGGTGCAGCGGGTTGGGATCGTCGTCGCCAATCCAGGCTTCAAACAGGTCACCCAGAATGTAAAGTGCATCGGCACTTTTCGCTTCACCGCGTAAAAAACGCAGAAAACCGGCGGTGATCGCCGGTTCTTCTGTTTGCAGGTGCAAATCTGCAATAAAGAGTGTCGCCACGAATTACTCGCTGACGGTCACGCTGTTAATCACGACGTCTTCTTTTGGAACGTCCTGATGCATGCCGCTGCGGCCGGTCGCCACGGCTTTGATTTTGTCGACTACGTCCATACCTTCAACCACTTCTGCGAAGACGCAGTAGCCCCAACCCTGCAGGCTTTCGCCGGAGAAGTTCAGGAAGTCGTTGTCAGCAACGTTGATGAAGAACTGGGCTGTTGCAGAGTGAGGAGCCTGCGTACGCGCCATCGCCAGCGTACCACGGGTGTTTTTCAGACCGTTGTTCGCTTCGTTTTTGATCGCTTCTTTCGTCGCTTTCTGGTTCATGCCAGGTTCGAAACCGCCGCCCTGGATCATAAAGCCGTTGATCACGCGGTGGAAAATAGTGTTGTTGTAGAAACCTTCGCGGCAGTAGTCCAGGAAGTTTTTAACTGTTTCAGGCGCTTTGTCATCAAAGGTTTTGATTACGATATCGCCATGATTAGTGTGGAAAGTAACCATTTTTGCATCCTGTTCCGTTATTGTGGTACGTCGACCCGCGTTTGGGTCATCTATAGGGGCTTGTTATAGCATAACCACAGGATGCGATCACCTTGCATTGTGTGCTGCTTCAGGTTTGAATTACAGGTAGAATAACCGGTTTTCAACCACACACGTGTTTACATGGAATCTTCGATGTTAAAAATCTTTAATACAATGACGCGCCAAAAAGAGGAATTTAAACCTATCCATGCCGGGGAAGTCGGCATGTACGTGTGTGGTATTACGGTTTACGATCTCTGTCATATCGGCCATGGCCGTACCTTTGTTGCATTCGACGTTGTCTCGCGCTACCTGCGTTTTCTGGGCTACAACCTGAAATACGTGCGCAACATCACCGACATCGACGACAAAATCATCAAGCGCGCGAACGAAAATGGCGAAAGCTTTGTTGCGCTGGTGGATCGTATGATCGCGGAAATGCACAAAGATTTCGACGCCCTGAATATTCAGCGTCCGGACAGCGAGCCGCGTGCCACCCACCATATCCACGAAATTATCGACATCACCGAGAAGCTGATCGAACGTGGTCACGCCTATGTGGCCGATAACGGTGACGTGATGTTCTCCGTGCCGACTGACCCTACCTACGGTCAGCTTTCCCGTCAGGATCTGGATCAGCTGCAGGCCGGTGCACGCGTTGATGTGGTGGACGTGAAGCGTAACCCGATGGACTTCGTGCTGTGGAAGATGTCCAAAGAGGGCGAACCAAGCTGGCCTTCCCCGTGGGGCGAAGGGCGTCCTGGCTGGCACATTGAGTGCTCGGCGATGAACTGCAAACAGCTGGGCAAACATTTCGATATTCACGGTGGCGGTTCGGATCTGATGTTCCCGCACCATGAAAACGAAATTGCACAGTCAACCTGTGCGCATGGTGGCGAGTACGTGAACTACTGGATGCACTCCGGGATGGTGATGGTTGACCGTGAGAAGATGTCTAAATCTCTGGGCAACTTCTTCACCGTGCGCGACGTGCTGAAATATTACGATGCGGAAACCGTGCGCTACTTCCTGATGTCTGGTCACTATCGCAGCCAGCTGAACTACAGCGAAGAGAACCTGAAACAGGCGCGTGCGGCGCTGGAGCGTCTGTACACTGCCCTGCGCGGTACCGATATATCTGTACCCGCGGCAGGTGGTGAGGCGTTTGAAGCGCGCTTTATTGACGTGATGAACGATGACTTCAACACGCCGGAAGCCTACTCCGTGCTGTTTGATATGGCGCGTGAAGTTAACCGTCTGAAGTCAGAAGATATGGCGGCAGCGAATGCATTGGCCTCCCATCTGCGTAAGCTCTCTTCGGTACTGGGTCTGCTGGAGCAGGAACCGGATCTGTTCCTGCAAAGCGGTGCACAGGCGGACGATAGCGAAGTGGCGGAGATTGAGCAACTTATCAACGCGCGTCTGGAAGCGCGTCAGGCGAAAGACTGGGCGGCAGCAGATGCCGCGCGTAACCGTCTGACGGAAATGGGCATCATTCTGGAAGATGGCCCGCAGGGAACCACCTGGCGTCGAAAATAATTCTGGTGCGCGCTGATGCCCTCTCCCACCGGGAGAGGGTGCAAACACTAAAACGGCAACTGGGTTGCCGTTTTGCTTTTACCTCCGCTTCCACCACAACAGCCCCATCAGTACGACCCCTGGCAGCCACACCCACAGCAGCTCCGACATAATCACCTGATGCCCGTAGGGCGTGGTATAGCGTGACAGCGCAAACGGCGCGACCTTAATGACCTGCCACGGTGCAAAAAACCGTTCATCTGACCACGGCCACAGCCAGCCGACGCCTTTCCCTCCGGTGGTGATGGAATCCAGCAAGCTGTGCGACAGCAGAGACACGGTTAAGAACAGCCAGCAGCGGGTCAGACTTGCCCGAAACCATCGTCGGCCCATCAGTACGCAAAGTATCGGCACCACAAAGGCAAACAGCAGGGAGTGGGTAAAGCCGCGGTGGCCGAACACATTGCCGTAGGCAACGCCGAACTTAAACGCCAGCACGTCGGCGTCCGGCAGCATGGCGAGGACGACGCCGGCAAGCAGCAGGCGGGGAGGGATGATTTTACTTCCCAGGCCTAAGCCCAGACACAAAGGCACTGCAGCGTGGGTGATAACGGTAGGCATTGCGATTATCCATGGCAAAGCAGGGAAATATAGCAGCGAATGGGCGCAATGAGGATGGTGTTAGCGTCTTATTTACGCCGATTCCCGGGCAATAAGCTGCCCGGAAAGGGTGATACGCTGTGTTTGCAGATCCGGCTCTTTTAACTTGCGGATAATCAACCCCGCCGCCTGACGCCCTGTCTCCTCACTGGCGGAGGAAACGTAGGTAAACGAGGGAGACGTCAGGTTCACGTGCAACATATCTTCAAAACCAACCAGCGCGACCTGCTGGGTGAGAAACACATCTTTCCCCACGGTGCGCCCCACCTGATGAATGCCGGAGATGGAGCCGATCATCGCATCCGGCGAGTGGCAGAGCAGGGCGGTTATGGTGTTGTTTTTTTCCAGCAGCTGGCGGGTGGCGAAACCTGCGGCCAGCGTGTCATCGCTACACGCAGGCGAGTATTCCTCACGCCAGACCAGACCGTTCTGGGTCATCGCGCTGCGAAAGCCGAGCAGACGCTGCTCGCGGATAAGGCAGCCTTCACGACCCCCAATGTAGGCAATGTTGCGGTGTCCGCGCTCGATAAGATAACGCGCGGCAAGGTTCGCCGCCTGGCGGTTGTCGCGCATCACCAGATTGCATTTTTCATCCAGCAGGGACTGAGAGACCACCACCAGCGGCAGCGGGCACTGGCGGATGTGTTCCGGCAGCGAGGATGCCCGGGTGTCAGAGGCCAGATAGATAACGCCGGCGACCCCCTGCTGTTTAAACGACAGCAGGCAGCGCTCAAGATGTTCATGGTCGTTCAGCGGCTGGCCGAGGAAAACCATATACCCCTGTCTCTCCAGCTCCTGGACGATGCTCGCCATCACCTTAATGGAAAAGCTGTCGCTAAAGTCGCGCAGGATCAGGCCGATCAGGTTGGAGGTGTTGGCGCGGAGGTTGGCAGCGGCGACGTTGTGAACATAGCCCAGCGTAGTGATGGCAGCATTGACCTTCGCGATCGTTGCGTCTGAAATCTTCCCTTTCTGGCGCAGCACCAGCGACACGGTGGAGACCGAAACGCCCGCATGCTTTGCGACATCAATGATGCTGACTTTCTTCAAAACCGCTCCCTGAAATTTACCGATTATCAGCCAGATAAGACAACGTCCCCCAGCGTACAGGAGACGTGTCGTTCAGGCATCTTATTATTTGCCAATCATGGTGGACATGGTCTGGGCGATAAACTGTGCTCTGGCACCGAAAATCACCTGAATACCGTTATCACCGACGAACACTACGCCGCGGGCGCCAAGGCCGTTCAGACCGTCCTTATCAACCGCTTCACTTTTTGCCACTTCCAGGCGCAGACGGGTGATGCAGGAGCCGACGGAGTCGATGTTGTGCGCGCCGCCCAGCAGGTTGATGATCTCTGTGGCGAGTTCTGAATCTGACTTATCGTCCGCACTGGCGGTCACTTCTGTACGGCCCGGCGTTTTCACGTCGAAACGACGGATCACAAAGCGGAACGTGAAGTAGTAAATCAGGCCCATCGGAATGCCGATAATAATGGCGTTCAGGAAGTTGGTTTTGTAGCCGTTAAATGACGGCAGGATCCCGAACGACAGGTAGTCGATAAAGCCCGCAGAGAACGACTTGGCGATATGCGCATGCAGCAGATACATGGTCATGTACGCCAGACCGGCCATGATGGCGTTAAAGACGTACAGAATAGGGGCGACGAAGATAAAGGTAAATTCAACCGGCTCGGTGATCCCCGTCAGGAAGCAGGTGAGCGCCGCAGAGAACAAAATACCGGCCGCGATTTTCTTATTTTTGGTGTGCGCTTCGTGGTACATCGCCAGACACGCCGCAGGCAGCGCGAACAGCATCAGCGGGAATTCACCCTGCATGAACTTACCGGCGTTCTGGTAGCTGTCACTGCTGAAGGATTTGACCCCTTCTTCGAGCATCTTAAACCAGATGGTCTGGTCGCCGTGAATCACCTGACCGGCCTGGGTGGTGTAATCCCCAAACGAATACCAGAAAGAGGGATACCAGATGTGGTGCAGGCCGAGTGGGATCAGCGCGCGTTCCACCAGACCGAAGATAAAGGTCGAGGCTGCCTGATTATCGCCATTAACCACCACGGAGAGCGCATCGATGCCCGCCTGGATATGCTGCCAGACATACGGCAACAGCAGGCCGAGCAGGAAAGAGAGAAACGCTGTCGCAATCGCCACAAAGCGTTTCCCGGAGAAGAACCCGAGGAACTCTGGCAACTGCAGGGTGTGGAAACGGTTATAGCACCAGGCGGCGAGAATCCCGCAGATCAGGCCGCCGAAGACGCCCATCTGCAACGTCGGGATGCCGACCACCATCGCGTATTTGCCGCCCTGAGACGCCATTTCCGGCGTGATGCTCAAGACGGTGCTGATGGTGATGTTGGTGACAAACACCGAGACCGCCGCCGAGAGCGCGGCAATGCCGGACTCGGATGCCAGCCCCACGGCGGAACCAATGGCAAACAGCATCGGCAGGTTATCAAAGATAACCCCGCCCGCGTTCATCATCAGCGGCAGGTGAAACTTATCGCCAAAGGCCAGCAGCAGGCCCGCAGCGGGAAGCAGTGAAATTGGCAGCATTAACGCGCGACCAATCATCGATAATTTAGAGAGCGATTTAACAAATCCTGATATCAGACTCATGCTGATTTCCCCCGAGTAGCGCTTTTTTTGGCGCTGTTATTGTAAGTAGAACGTTTTAGTAGAACGTTCTACTTATCGTGGGGAAAGAGTGAAAAACGCGCAACAGAATTTTCACTTTTCAACAGATGAAATAGTGATTATTTGAAGTCGATCGATAATTAACCGTGATGGGTGTGGGGGAATGTGGGTTCCCTCTCCCGACGGGAGAGGGGGAGAGCATCAGGCGGTCACCGTCACGGTTTGCCCTTCAAAGCTCACGGTCTGACCCGCGACAATTTTGCAGCGCTTGCGGGTTTCCACTGCGCCGTCCACCTTAACAAGCCCGTCGGCAATGGCGATTTTGGCCTGTGCGCCGCTTTCGGTCCAGCCTTCCAGCTTCAGCAGATCGCACAGCTCAACGTGCGGGTGTTTACCTAATGAAAATGTGGCCATCTTACGCGTCCTCTACGTCGTGGTACTCTTCGCATGCCTGCAAAGTATTCTGAATCAGTGTGGCAACGGTCATCGGGCCTACGCCGCCCGGTACTGGGGTAATGTAAGAGGCGCGAGCCGCAGCATCTTCGTAAACCACGTCACCGACCACTTTCCCGTTTTCCAGACGGTTAATACCGACGTCCACAACGATCGCGCCTTCTTTAATCCATTCACCCGGAATAAAGCCCGGCTTCCCGACCGCCACGATCAGCAGATCGGCGTTTTCTACGTGATGACGCAGATTTTTGGTGAAGCGGTGGGTCACGGTGGTGGTGCAGCCAGCGAGCAGCAGCTCCATGCTCATCGGACGGCCAACAATGTTTGATGCGCCAATGACCACGGCATTCAGACCGTAGGTATCGATGTTATAACGCTCCAGCAGCGTAACGATACCGCGCGGCGTGCACGGACGCAGACGCGGCGCGCGCTGGCACAGACGGCCCACGTTGTACGGGTGGAAACCGTCGACGTCTTTGTCGGGGGCGATACGTTCCAGCACCTTCACGTTGTCGATGCCGGCTGGCAGCGGCAGCTGAACCAGAATACCGTCGATCGCGTTGTCGGCATTCAGGGTATCAATAAGTTCCAGCAGTTCTGCTTCGCTGGTGGTTTCCGGCAAATCGTAAGAGCGGGAGACGAACCCCACCTCTTCACACGCTTTGCGTTTGCTGCCGACATAAATCTGCGATGCCGGGTTGCTGCCGACCAGCACAACGGCCAGCCCGGGGGCGCGTTTTCCGGCAGCTTTACGCGCCTTCACTTTTTCCGCGACCTCAGAGCGTACCTGCTGCGCAATCGTTTTACCGTCAATAATCTTTGCTGCCATCAGAGAGAAGATTCCGTCTGTAACGTTTGAAAGGGGGGATTGCCTGTATTTTGTCAGAAGCGAGCGCCGCTGTCAGTCACCCTTTGCGAGTTTTCATCAGGAGGCCGTAAAAACCCTTCTGAGGGGATGGTCAATTTCTTAGGCAGGATTAGGATGTGACCTGGCGAAATGACAGCGTTTTGACATATTTTAAAATACATTCATGAGCTACTTTGTCTCCTCCGAAATAAGCTTTCAATTAATCAATTGAACGTATTTCTTATTCCCGATTATTCGCGGGAAGGGTTATTTATATTTTAAAGGAATAGACATGAAACTCAGCAACATTGCTTCTACTGTTATTGCTACTCTGGCCCTGGTTGCGGGTGCCGCAAATGCAGAAGATACAGCCACTCCGGTTACCGTAAATGGCGGTACCGTACACTTTAAAGGTGAACTGGTTAATGCTGCATGTTCAGTAAATACTGATTCTTCCGAGCAGACGGTTAACCTGGGCCAATACCGTACCGCGAAGTTCACGAAAGTGGGTGACACCACCTCTAATATTCCGTTCACCATTGAACTGAATGATTGTGACCCACTGGTTGCGAAAACGGCCGCAGTTGCGTTCACCGGTCAGATCGACGCGACCGACAAAACCCTGCTGGCGGTAACCTCTGGTAACAACGACAACTCCGCGAAGGGCGTGGGCATCGAGATCCTCGACAGCAAATCCACCACCCTGACTCCAGATGGTTCAACCTTCTCTGCCGCGCAGAACCTGATCGAAGGGACTAACACCCTGAACTTCACCGCGCGTTACAAATCAACGGCTGCGACCACCGAGCCAGGCCAGGCAAACGCTGACGCCACTTTCGTAATGAAATACGAGTAATTCCTCCGCACAGGGATGTTCAGGCCTCAGGGAAGAGGCCGTCATACGCAAAGGCCAGGAACGAAGGATGACAAGGACCGGAACACTACTGCTGTTAACCCTTGCGATGGCCTGCCAGGCCTCAGCACATACCGTGGTGATCGACGGCGGCAAAGTTCATCTCAGAGGTGAGCTGGTGAACGGCGGCTGCGCCGTGGCACCCGACAGCCAGAACATGCGCATCGAAATGGGGCAGTACCGAACCAATTCATTTTCCGGTGTGGGCAGTTTTTCCACGGTCAATGTGCCCTTCACCGTGCGGCTGCTGGATTGCAGCGTGGATGTCTCGCGCACCGTGGGGATCCAGTTTCAGGGCGTTACGCCAGCAGAAGATCCGCAGGTTTTTCTGGCGACATCGCGGCCAGGTGAATCACCGATAAGCAGCGGCGTCGGGCTGGCTCTTTTTGACGAACAACAACGTCAGATTATCCCGAACGCAACGGCCGTCAGCTGGTTGCCGGTGAATACCAGTGAGCTTGCGTTTCATTTTAGCGCCCGCTATCGGGCTATTTCCGAACACCTCGTGCCAGGCAATATTCAGTCGGATGTCTGGTTTACGTTGATTTATCCATAACACCTGCGAACACATTATTAAAGGTACGGTTGTGATGAATACCCTAATTAAACCAGGACTGTTTTTATCGTTAATTTTAATGATGGTTTCTGCATGCGCAAATGCTTCCGGCGGTATTGCGCTGGGGGCCACCCGCGTTATTTATCCGGCAGATGCAAAGCAAACTTCGCTGGCGATCACCAACAGCAATAAACAAGAGCGCTATTTAATCAACGCGTGGATCGAAAATGCGAACGGGCAAAAAGAAAAAACCTTTGCCGTGACCCCGCCGCTGTTTGTCAGCGAGCCGGACAGCGAAAACACGCTGCGCATTATTTATGCCGGGCCCGCGCTGCCTGCCGATCGTGAATCGCTCTTCTACATGAACGTGAAAGCGATCCCGTCCGTGAACAAAGCGAAAACGGAAAACAATAACGTGCTGCAGCTGGCTATCCTGTCGCGGATCAAGCTGTTTGTCCGCCCGACAAATCTGCCGATGCAGCCGGAAGAGGCGCTCTCGCAGCTGCGTTTTGAGCGCGTCGGCAACCACCTCAAAGTCAGTAACGCTTCGCCGTATTACATCACGCTGGTCAATATGAAGCTGGGCGGACAGACGCTGGATAACCTGATGGTTGCGCCTAAAAACTCGGCGCAGCAGGTACTGCCAGCCGCCGCAAGCGGTACGCTCTCCTGGCAGAGCGTGAATGACTACGGTGCCATTACGCCGGCGCGTAGCGTCAACCTGTGAGCAGAGTCAGCGCGATGAATAATCACCAGGGACGTTACTGCCCGGTCGCACTGGCGCTCATGGCAGCGCTCTGGCCACAGGCTGGCTGGAGCGAAAGCTACTTTAACCCGGCCTTCTTGTCCGATGACACCGCCAACGTGGCGGATTTATCGCGTTTTGAACAAGGTCACCAGCAGGCGCCTGGCGTTTATCGCGTGGATATCTGGCGTAACGATGAGTTTATCGCGACGCAGGATGTGCGCTTCGAGCAGGCCGACAATACACCGCCGGTTGCCGGTGGGCTGTCGCCGTGCATTACGCGCGTGATGCTGGAGCGTTTTGGCGTCAATATCGCGGCCTTTCCTGAGCTGGTTAACGTGAAAGGGGATACCTGTATTCCCCTGGCGAAGGCGATTCCCGGCAGTGAGATCGCGTTCAACTTCGCCTCGCTGCGCCTGAATATCAGCCTGCCACAGGTGGCGATGCAGAACAGCGCACGCGGTTATATTCCGCCCGATCAATGGGATGAAGGGATCCCTGCCGCGCTGGTGAACTACAGCTTTACCGGCAACCGCGGGAGCGAGGACGACAGTTATTATCTGAACCTGCAGAGCGGGCTGAACTATGGCGCGTGGCGTTTACGCAATAATGGCGCATGGCGTTACACGCAGAATAACGGGCAGCGGCACAGCAACTGGCAGAATATTGGCACCTGGGCGCAGCGCACCGTGATCCCGCTGAAAAGCGAGCTGGTGCTGGGCGACAGCAATACCGGTAATGACGTTTTCGACAGCGTGGGTTTTCGCGGCGGGCGGCTCTTCTCGTCTGACAGCATGTACCCGGACAGCCTGCAGGGCTACGCGCCAACCGTTCGCGGCATCGCCCGAACGCCCGCCAAAGTGGTCGTTCGACAAAACGGCTACGTTATCTATCAAAGCTATGTACAGCCTGGCGCCTTTGCCATCACCGATCTTAACCCAACCTCGTCAAGCGGTGATCTTGAGGTGACGGTTGAAGAGAAGGATGGCAGCCAGCAGCGCTATACCGTGCCGTATTCCACCGTGCCCCTCCTGCAGCGCGAAGGGCGCTGGAAGTATGACCTGGTGGCCGGGGATTACCGCAGCGGCAACAGCGAACAGGATACGCCATTCTTCACGCAGGGTACGTTGATTACCGGGCTTGGCGACGGCTACACGCTGTACGGCGGTACCCAACTCGCGTCACGTTATACCGCGGTAGCCATCGGGGCGGGGAAAAACCTCGGTGACTGGGGGGCGGTGTCGCTCGATATCACCCATGCCCGCAGCCAGCTCGCGGATGACAGCCGCCATGAAGGGCAGTCGCTGCGTTTCCTCTATGCAAAATCGCTTAACGGATTCGGAACCAACTTCCAGCTGCTGGGCTACCGCTACTCCACAAAAGGGTTCTACACCCTGGACGATGTCGCGTGGCGTTCGATGGAAGGCTACCAGTATGCCGACAACCAGGATGATGACGGTGTGCCGGATGTGGAGAGTTATCACAACCTGACGTGGAATAAAAAAGGGCGCTTCCAGCTCAATATTTCCCAGTCGCTGGGGGATTACGGCTCGGTCTATATCTCCGGTAGTGAACAGACGTACTGGGGCACCGATGAGTCCAACCTCTGGTATCAGCTGGGGTACGCGGGTGGCGTGAAGGGCGTCAACTACTCCGTGTCCTGGTCATGGAACAAATCGGTCGGGATAGACGGCACGGACCGAATCGCGTCGTTTAACGTCTCCGTACCGTTCAGCCTCTTTACCCGCCAGGGTTTTCGTCGGGACAGCGCCATTGACCGCGCCTATGCCACGGCGTCAGCCAGCCGTAATAGTGATGGCGACACAAGCTGGCAAACCGGGGTCAGTGGGACGTTGCTGGAAGATCGCAACCTGAACTACAGCGTGACCCAGGGCCACACCAGCAATAACGGCTCAAGCGGAAGCGCCAGCGCGAACTGGCAGGCAACCTACGGCACGCTGGGGGTTGGCTACAACTACGCACGCGACCAGCACGATCTCAACTGGCAGCTCTCCGGCGGCGTGGTCGGCCATGCGGATGGCGTAACCTTCAGCCAGCCGCTGGGTGATACCAACGTTCTGATCAAAGCGCCGGGAGCATCGGGCGTGAGCGTGGAAAACCAGACCGGTGTGAAAACCGACTGGCGTGGCTATGCGGTGATGCCGTATGCCACCGTCTACCGCTATAACCGCGTGGCGCTGGATACCAACACCATGAGCAATAACACCGATATCGAAAATAACGTGAGCAGCGTGGTGCCGACAAAAGGGGCGCTGGTACGCGCCAGCTTTGATACCCGTATTGGCGTGCGCGCCCTGCTAACCGTCACGCGCGGCAACCAGCCTGTGCCATTCGGTGCCGTGGTGCGTGAAACCCAGAGCGGCGTCACCAGTATGGTGGGCGATGACGGACAGATTTACCTGAGCGGCCTGCCGCTGGAAGGTGAACTGCTGATCCAGTGGGGCAACGGGATGCAATCCCAGTGTCGTGCGCACTACAGCTTGCCAGAAAAGAGCCTGCAACAGGCAATCACACTTAAGGGGATTCGCTGTGAGTAAAATCCATTGCCTGGCTTTATCACTTCTCTCTATTTTGCCCGTGGGGAATGCCTTAGCCACCGTGTGTGTGAATGAAAAGGGCGTCCCTACGGAGGTGCATTACGACCTGACGGATAAATTTAACAGTTCGAATAACCAGATCGGACAGGTGGTGACGCTCAGCGAGAAATCGCAGTGGGTGGGGGTGAATGCCGTCTGCCCGAAGGGTACCACCGGGAACACGACCAAACGTAGTTATGTTACCGATTACCCGGTCACGGGAACGAGTGATGGCTATCAGTACCTGAAGCTAAACGACTATCTGGATGGGGCAATGAAAATTACGGACAGCTTTGCTGGCGTATTTTATCCGCCCAAAAGTTACATCCAGATGGGGAGTCACCCGAACGTCTCTAAAAACAAACCGTTTGGCGTTCAGGATTCCAGCCTCGTCTTTCGCCTCAAAGTGACCCGACGGTTTATTAATATGGTGGTGATCCCGCGGGCGACCATGTTCCGCGTCTATGTCACCACTACCTCCTCTGATCCGTTAACCTCGCCGGTCTACACCATCAGCTACAGCGGGACCATTCAGGTGCCGCAAAGCTGCGCCATCAATGCGGGGAATATCGTGGAGTTTGACTTCGGCGATATCGGGGCCTCCCTGTTCAGCAAGGCCGGGGCGGGTAACAAACCGGAAGGGGTAACCGCACAAAGCAAAACCATCGCCATCAAATGCACCAACGTGGAAGCGAACGCAATGCTGACGATGCGCGTTGAGGCAGAAAAGGTCTCCAGCAACGCGGTGGTGTCGGATAACCCCGATGTGGGGTTTGTGATTGCCAACGAAAGCGGTACCCCGCTAACACCCAACAACCTGACCAGCAAAATTCCGTTCCGGCTCGACGACAGTGCGCAGGCGCAGGTGGGGATCCGGGTCTGGCCGGTCAGCGTGACGGGGAATAAGCCTGCGGAAGGCCGTTTCACGTCACGGGGTTATCTGCGTGTGGATTACGATTAAGGGGAAGAGATGCGGAACCGGAACTGGCATTTCGCCGCGATGACACTGATGATGCTTCACGCCAGCGCGCAGGCAGCCACTGCGCTGGGGGAGATCAATATTCAGATGTACGGCAACATTGTTGATTTTACCTGTGTGGCCGAGGGCAGCGATAGCGACAAGACCGTCACGCTGGGAACCTGGCCCACGAAACAGCTCAGCACCACGGGAAGCCGCACGCAGCCCATGCCGTTTACGCTGAAGCTGACCGGCTGTCCGCCTGGTGCGGCGTCCATCACGTTTTCGGGTAAAGCCGACGGAAGCAATAACGGGTTACTGGCGCTCAATGATGCCAGTACGGCAAGCAACGTTGCCGTCGAGATCAGGGATGCGGATAAAACGCGTCTGGCACTTCAGGAGGCCAGCCAGCCGGTAGCGGTTGATGCGCAGGGAAATGCGACATTGTCATTTTATGCCAATTATATTGCCACTGCTGATAACCCTCAGCCCGGACGGGCTGATGCTGATGCCACCTTCATGATTAATTATAATTAGCGCTGACCGCACTCCCTGCAGCTCGGATAAGCTGCAGGGAGTGAATTCAGGTTATAGCAGTTCGTGTGCTTTGGCATAATCAATTAATTCAACGATGCTTTGCACACCCAGCTTGGAATAAATATTGGATTTATGTGCGCTGATGGTTTTGTTGCTTAATAGCAACTGCTCTGCAATCTCCTTATTGGATAAACCATTTGCCAGGTAACGTAATACCGTCACCTCACGATTCGATAATGGCATATCCGCGACCATCCCTTTCCCCGAACCCAAATGGTTTATAAAATTCAACGTTTCCGACGGGAAAAAAGAATAGCCCATCAGGATCATTTCAACGGCGTTGTAGATCTCGCCCAAATCTTTTCGTTTACTGACAAAACCATTTGCCCCGGCGCGAATGGCGCGTCCCGCGTAAAAAGACTCGGATTTTGAAGAGAGGAACAGGACCTTGATGTCTTTATTTAAGTTTCTGATTCTCTTCAGTAAAGCGAAGCCATCTGTGCCCGTAAGTTCGATGTCCAGGATCACCAGATCGATAGGGTGGTTACGGATACAGTCAAGGACTTCATGGCTGTCGCCAGACTTGAGTTTGACTGTGATGTTTTTATTTTTCTGTAGCAGGACTTCTATCGACATTCTGACGATAGGGTGTTCGTCCATAATGATAACGGATGCCGGTTTCATTTTTAATGCCTCAGACTGTTAAAAGCGTTATGCCGAGTTTGGTTAAAACTCTCGAAATGCCGGAAGGATAAATGTGCAGATCCTTATACCGTAGTATTTCCCTGGAAAGAGCGAAAGCATCCTTGTTAACGTAGTGAAGAAATCTATGCCTCAGCGCGGTCATCTCATTTGGCTGGTGTTGGCAAAAAGGTTTTTCTTATTCATATTTGATACGCGTCTTATTATACCGTGTAAGTTTTTTCCGAAAACCCTGTAAATTACCCCTCGCTTATTACTTTGTATTATCTTCTGGATCCGAATAGCTATTTTTTTAAAATTAGCTTAAATATCCTGTTATCCCATTTACCGCATCTTTTGATCTTTATGTAATAACAAAAAATGACATATCACACTGTATGTTGATCAAATGTTAACAAATCGACGGCCATTTTCAGGGGCTGAAAGCGGGATCGGATGGCGAAAAAGTGTTCACAGAGGGCACCAGACCTTCGTTTGAAAGTGATCGGGTCGTCGCCGGAAAGGGCACCCGTCGTACAGCAGAACATACTACAGACTTCGCTTTTGACTGCCAGGCAGTCTCGCCGAGCCGCTTGTTTTTACATCATTATCGTCTTATTAACTCCTTTATCAAACACTTAACGCACGGAGGAAAGTGCTGCAGATTATTCATTCTGTGACATTTCACATGGTTTAAGCCCGTAAATTAGGAATAGTTATAAAATTGAAATTATTGTTAAAATTTAACAATTAAGTAACATGATTGATAAGTAAATTCCTAAAGGTCTTTAGGAAATAAGGGCTTAGTGGGTGGGTTAGAAGGTGCAGTCTGAGAGGTTATTGAGAAGGTGCAGCAGTTCCTGGCGATGGGTCAGACCCAGTTTCAACAGAATGCAGCTGAGACGATAGATAATGCGGCTATAGGGGCGATTCTGCATCAACGCTATCTGGCGAAGGGTCTTCCCCCGCGATAACTCCTGCAAAATAGGCCATTCGGTGCGGGAGAACCAGTCTTTATCGCAGCCCTGGGGAGGGCTGGTATCCATCAGGCTGTGCTGGAAAGCAGACGGCGTCAGCTGACGTTCGAGCACGTGAAAAGGGCCCGCCGCTTTGCAGAACAGGCGAGTATCGTAATTATCCGCCCTGACTAACAGATAGGGCGTCAGAAAAGGGGGATAGAGGCTATGCCTTCTGAGCTGATCCAGCTTGTCGATCAGCGCAGTGGAGCGGCTTTCAATATCCACCACCAGACGGGCGGATGGCCACTGGGCCAGGGCGCTAAACGCATCCTCCAGCGTGGGGTAGTCGCAACAGCTGCTCAGGGGAAATTGGCCGTTGAGAAAACCGGTGCGCAGAAAATGATCCTCCGTCACCAGAATGATAAACGGAGCGTCTGTTTTGCGGGGCTGGCTGATGGACTGACTCAAAAATTCGAGCCGGTCGAAGAAGGGGGGAGCAAAAGGCGAGCGCGTAAATCCCAGTGCATCACTTCCTGTACGCCGCCGCCGGTAACGGCGCACTGTCATTCGCATGGCCTCCCCCCTGGAAATGGCTTTTTAATCCTCCGGCCATGTCCAGGACGGCCAGTAATAGCCCTGGCCGAGTTCTGCGCCTGCCTGCAGTGCCCAGGTACAATCCTGCTCAGTCTCAATACCTTCAATAAGCACTTTCCCGGCAAGCTGAAAGCACCGGGACACCAGTTGCCTTAGCGCGGGTGTGGCGCGTAAACGCCAGAATGCATTCTTATCGATTTTTACGCCGCTTAACGGTAACTGGCAGGATAAAAAGGGCGGGATGAGTGTTTCATCAATGTCATCCAGCCAGATACCGTGACCTTGTCTTATGAGCTGCAACAGGCTCCGGGTAACGGTCTGCCTCTGCGCGGCTGACAGCGTTAAAAAAGCACTGGGGTCGACAAGTTCAATATTCAGCGGCGGACATTTTATCCGGCTAAGCCGCTGAAAAGCGTCGGGCTCTGTCAGGACGGTTATCGGCAGATTAATGAAAAAATTATTACAGTGCGGGGTATTTTTTAACGCGGTGAGCTGTGCTTCAAGCAGCGTTATCGACCAGTCTGCAGACTGATGGCGGAAAAAGGCTTCGCTATGCTGCGTTTCAGACAGGACGCTAAGGACCTCCACGCCGACCCTGCGTAAAGAGGAGAGGGCGACGATGGGCTCAAGTTTGATGCCGACGATGTCCTGAGAAAGGTACTGTAACCGGGGGGGCGTATAGGTCAGGTTTTGCGCTGTCACTCCATGGTCCTGTTGTCTGTCAGCCTCCAGGCGGCCGGGATACCTCACACTAGTGTGACGAGCTGACGCTCAGGAAAACAGCAGGCGTTACTTAAATGCAACTAAGCCTTTTCGCAGCGCGAAATTCTACGACGGAAAAGCGATGAATGTTGAAAAAACAGCCGTATTTACAATCGGCTAGCGGTAATTGCCCCTGAAAGCCGAAAAGGCATTGACTCACCTGTCATTGACCGTATAATTCCAGGCGTTTCACCACCGCGAAGTTCACTCTTCTCAGTGCGCCCTTAGCTCAGTTGGATAGAGCAACGGCCTTCTAAGCCGTAGGTCGTAGGTTCGAATCCTACAGGGCGTGCCATTTACTGCCTTCACCCTTTTTCGCTTCCACTCTCCCGTTTTACGCTAAATACACGTTTATGCCGATCTCATTCTGTCGATTAAATAATCGGGAAATAAATAGAACGCTAATGAATATTTGTTATTTTTCCAGCCTAAGGTTTTCTTAATCTTTATTTCATCCATTTTTATAATCTGGATTTTTATCATATTTATCCGCTGTATAAGAATATTTTACACTTTTACGACTAAACTTGATTGATACTAATTATCATTAGCGTTTTTGTATGCTTTAATCCTGTCCCACAACGCTATGCGTGGTAAATCACCCTGGTCTATAAAGGATATGTTCATGAATTCTCGCCTGTTGTCATGCTTCTCGCTTGCCTTGTTGTCTTCATCTCTTTTCCTTTCCACACAAGCAATTGCCGCTGATAACAACGAAGGTATCGTTGTTTATAACGCGCAGCATGAAAATCTGGTGAAGGCGTGGGTTGACGGTTTTACCAAAGAAACAGGTATTAAGGTGACGCTGCGTAATGGCGATGACAGCGAGCTGGGTAATCAGCTGGTTCAGGAAGGCACGGCATCACCTGCAGACGTGTTTCTGACGGAAAACTCGCCTTCAATGGTTCTGGTGGATAATGCCAAACTGTTCGCGCCACTGGATGCAGAGACCCTGAAGCAGGTGCCTGCGGAATTTCGTCCTGTGCACGGGCGCTGGATCGGGATTGCTGCGCGTAGCACGGTGTTTGTCTATAACCCGGAAAAATTGAGCGAACAGCAATTGCCAACATCGCTGATGGATCTGGCGAAACCTGAGTGGAAAGGCCGCTGGGCGGCATCGCCGTCAGGCGCGGATTTCCAGGCGATCGTGAGTGCGATGCTGGCCCTGAAAGGCGAGCAGGCCACCCTTGAGTGGCTGAAGGCGATGAAAACCAATTTTGTGGCCTACAAAGGTAACAGCACCGTGATGAAAGCCGTTAACGCCGGCCAGATTGATGGCGGTGTGATTTATCACTACTACCGTTTTGTCGATCAGTCCAAAACGGGTGAAAACAGCAAAAACACCCAACTCTACTACTTCAAACATCAGGATCCGGGCGCCTTTGTCAGCCTTTCCGGCGGTGGCGTACTGGCGTCCAGCAAACACAAAGAACAGGCTCAGGCATTCATCAAGTGGATCACCGGTAAAGAAGGTCAGGAGAGCCTGCGCACCAACAACGCGTTTGAATATGCGGTTGGCGTGAACGCGGCCTCTAACCCGAAACTGGTTCCGCTGAAAGATCTGGATGCGCCGAAAGTGGAACCTTCAACGCTTAACAGCAAAAAAGTTATCGAGCTGATGACGCAAGCCGGCCTGCTGTGATCCTGAGAGTTAAGTGAACGCCTTATGTCTGGTCTGAGTCTCGACATCGGAAAAAACAGGATGCAGGAGCCTGCCCGCAGGCGACCTGCGCTGCCGATGGTTGCGTTAGCTGTCTTATTTTCATTAATGGCGCTTCTGCCTCTGGGTTTTATCATTGCCATTGGCATTGAGACGGGCTGGGAGACCATTAAGACGCTGGTGTTCCGCCCGCGTGTTGCTGAGCTACTCAGCAACACGCTGTGGCTGACGGCCTTAGCGGTTCCGCTTTGTATTGTGACCGGCGTGGCGATAGCCTGGCTCACGGAGCGTACCCGGCTGGCCGGGCGGGGAATATGGTCTGCGCTGGCGGTCGCCCCGCTGGCAATCCCCGCGTTTGTACAAAGCTATGCCTGGGTGAGCGTCGTCCCCTCCCTGCACGGTCTCTCAGCGGGAGTATTCCTCTCTGTTTTAGCTTACTACCCGTTTATCTACTTGCCGGTTGCCGCGGTACTGCGCCGCCTCGACCCGACGCTTGAAGATGTGGCCGCGTCGCTCGGCACGCCGCCGTGGCGGGTCTTTTTCCGCGTAGTGTTGCCGCAGCTCAAGCTTGCTATCTGCGGCGGGGCGCTGCTGGTCGCGCTGCACCTGCTGGCGGAATACGGCCTGTACGTGATGATCCGCTTTGATACGTTCACCACCGCGATTTATGACCAGTTTCAGTCTACCTTCAGCGGCCCGGCAGCCAATATGCTGGCGGGCGTGCTGGCCTTATGCTGTCTGGCCATCTTAATGTTGGAAGGGGTGACGCGCGGAAAAGCACGCTATGCGCGCATCGGCGGCGGGGCTGCACGTGAACAGAAACGCTGGCCGCTGAAGCCGGTCGCGGCCACGCTGGGCCAGCTGTTTTTCCTCACGCTGATCGTGCTGGCGCTGGGCGTACCGTTAATTGTGCTCTGTCGCTGGGTCTGGCTGGGCGGTATTGAGAACTGGATGAGCGTGGACCTCTGGCACTCCCTGCGCCAGACGCTCATGCTCGGCGTGGGTGGCGCACTGCTGACCACGGCCTGCGTGATCCCCATTGCGTGGCTTGGTATCCGTTATCCGCACCGCGTCTTCCGGATGCTGGAAGGGTGTATCTACATCACCAGCTCGCTGCCGGGGATTGTGACCGCTCTCGCGCTGGTAACGGTGACGATTCATTACGCCCGCCCCATTTATCAGACGGAAATTACGCTGTTCCTCGCCTATCTGCTGATGTTTATGCCCCGCGCGCTCATCAACCTGCGGGCCGGGATTGCACAGGCGCCGGTAGAGCTGGAAAACGTGGCGCGTAGCCTTGGCAGCACGCCTGCGAAGGCGCTGTGGAGCGTTACCATGCGGCTGGCCGCGCCGGGTGCCGCCGCGGGGGCTGCGCTTGTTTTCCTCGGCGTCAGCAACGAACTGACCGCCACGCTGCTGCTCTCCCCGCTGGGAACACGCACGCTTTCCACCGGTTTCTGGGCGCTGACCAGTGAGATCGATTATGTTGCCGCCGCGCCGTACGCGATGCTGATGATCCTGATTTCACTCCCGCTGACCGCCATCCTCTACGTGCAGTCGAAAAAAATTGCAGGACTATGACATGCTTGAATTGACGTCCATTTCTAAATCCTTTTCCGGTGTGCAGGTGCTCGACAGCTTAAACCTGAGCGTTGCGCCGGGGAGCCGGACGGCGATAGTCGGGCCGTCCGGGTCGGGGAAAACGACGCTGCTGCGCATTCTTGCCGGCTTCGAAACGCCGGACGCCGGGCGGATAGTGATGCAGGGCCGAACGCTGTTTGACGAAAACAGCTTCGTTCCCGCCCATCTGCGCGGCATCGGCTTTGTTCCCCAGGAGGGGGCGTTATTCCCGCATCTCAGCGTTGCAGACAACATTGCCTGGGGGCTGGACGGCACGCGCCACGAAAAGCGCCAGCGCGTAGAGGCGCTGATGGAGATGGTGTCGCTGGACAGGCAGCTCGCGACCCACTGGCCGCATGAGATTTCTGGCGGACAGCAGCAGCGTGTGGCGCTCGCCCGCGCGCTGGCTCAGCGTCCTTCATTGATGCTGCTGGATGAGCCGTTCTCGGCGCTCGATACCGGTCTTCGCGCCATGACCCGCAAAGCGACCGCTGACCTGCTGGCGGAAGCGGGCGTTGCCTCGATTCTGGTGACGCACGATCAAAACGAAGCATTATCTTTTGCCACCCAGGTGGCAGTAATGCGTTCCGGGCGCTTTACCCAGGTGGGTACCCCGTATGACGTCTACACTCAGCCCGTTGATGAAGAGACCGCGCTGTTTCTGGGCGACGCGGTGATCCTGCCCGCTCAGCTTACCGCCGGCCATGCGGTGTGCGCGCTGGGTGAGATACCCACCAACAATACGCATGCCACCGGCCAGGGCCGCGTCATGATGCGCCCTGAACAACTGCGCGTGACGGCGTGCGCGCCGCATGAAAGCCCGGTGTCGATAATTGATGTCGATTTTACCGGTCATTTGTCCACGCTCACCCTGGCGTTTGCTGGGCATCAGGAGCCTGTTGTTCTGAAGACCGTAAGCCAGCCTGGCTGGAATCCGGGTACGGCTGTGCGTATTGATGTTGCGGGAACCGCCCGCGTTTTATCGTTCTCCCGCCGCGCCTGAAAGACCGTCCCGGAAACGGGGCGGTTATGCCATGCTATCCCGTCTATACGTCCTCCTGATTTCCCGCGTCTGTTAACCGATTTTCTCACGCAGTGACGTGCGTTTACGCTTGCCAACAATCATGTAATGCGTATAGTTCTCATTTGCATTGCACTTGATTACATTCTAAGGCCCGACAACGGGCCCTTTTTGCGCGCACGTTTAATGAGTTAATTATGAACAACACGAAAAGGCATAAAACGCTGCTGGCTCTCGCCATTGGCGCGGTCACGCACTCCGCCCTGGCGGCGGATGAAAAGAAAGAAGACACCCTGATTGTCCAGTCTGCGCCTGCCAGCGATTTTAAACCCGGCGGCGACCAGCTTGTGCCGGCGTTCCTTGACGGGCAGGTGGCGAACGGTGGACGCATGGGGATGCTGGGGCAGCAGAACGCCATGGACGTGCCGTTTAATATCATCAGCTACACCTCGAAGCTGGTAGAAGATCAGCAGGCGAAAACCATTGCTGATGTGGTCGCTAACGACGCGGGGGTGCAGTACGTGCAGGGTTACGGCAACAGCGCCGAAACCTTCCGTATCCGTGGCCTGAAGTTTGACGGGGATGACATGACCTTCGGCGGCCTGTCCGGCGTTCTGCCGCGTCAGGTGGTGGATGCGCAGATGGTCGACCGCATTGAGATTTTTAAAGGGGCAAACGCCCTGATGAACGGCGCGGCAAGTTCAGGCGTGGGGGGAATGATTAACCTTGAGCCGAAACACGCGGATGAAACGCCGCAGGCAAAAGTGGGCGTCGATTACACCTCCGATTCCCAGTTTGGCACTACGCTGGATGCGGGCCGTCGCTATGGGGACAACGACCAGTTTGGCGCGCGCGTGAACCTCGTTCATCGCGAAGGGGAAAGCGGGGTGCCCAACGATCGCCGCCGCACCACGCTGCTCTCCACCGGCCTCGACTACAAAGGCGACAATTTCCGCACCTCGCTGGATGTGGGGTATCAGAAGAAAACCTTCCATGGCAGCCCGACCAGCGTCAATATCTCCGCCGTGGATTTCGTGCCTGAACCGCCGAAAAACGATCGTAACTTCTCGCAGAAATGGGCCTACAGCAACATCGAAAATGAATTCGGGATGTGGCGCAGCGAGTACGACATTACTGATAACTGGACGGCCTATACCGGCCTCGGCGCACAGCACGCTCACGAAGAAGGGATTTACAGCGCGCCGAAGCTGCTGGATAAAAGCGGTAAGGCGACGGTCAGCCGTCTTGATACCAACCGCATCAGCGATTCCGTCAGCGGGATGGCGGGTATTCGCGGTAACTTTGCTACCGGCTTCGTAACGCATAAAGTCAACGTCGGTTACTCCGCGATGACCAAAAACGAAAAAATCGGCTGGAAAATGTCGTCGGCGGCGGATAACCCAACCACCAATATCTATCACAATACCGGTGTGGATATGCCGGACAGCTCCAGTTTCAACGGCTTAGGCGGAAATTACAGCGATCCGCTCACCAGCGGGCGTACCCGGACGCAGGGCTGGCTGTTGAGTGATACGCTGGGCGTGCTGGACGACAAACTGCTGTTTACCGCCGGGGCACGTCATCAGAAGGTGGTCATTCGCGGATACAACAAAATTACCGGGCAGGAAAATAAAGCAGACGGCTTCGACGGCAGCCGCTGGATGCCTACCTACGGCGTGGTTTACAAGCCGTGGGAGGCGATCTCCCTGTATGCTAACCACACTGAAGCGCTGCAGCCGGGTCAGGCAGCCCCCAACACCGCCACCAACTACGGGCAGAGCACCGGCATCGTTCACTCTAAGCAGAACGAAGTGGGCGTGAAGGCGGATTTTGGTCGCGTGGGCGGCTCCCTGGCGCTGTTTGAGATCAAAATGCCGTCGGCGATCCTCAACAGCAACGGTCATTATGGTCTTGATGCCGAGCAGCGTAACCGCGGCGTGGAGCTGAATGTGTTCGGCGAGCCCCTGCTGGGCGTCCGTCTGAACGCCAGCGCTACCTGGCTGCAGGCGGAGCTGACCAAAACCAACAACGGCCTCAACCAGGGCAATGATGCGATTGGCGTTCCGAATTTCTATGCCGTTCTGGGCGCAGAGTATGACATCAAACCGATTGATGGCCTGACCGCTACCGCGCGCGTGAACCACTCCGGCACGCAATATGCGGACCTGGCGAACACCAAAAAGCTGGACAGCTACACTACGCTGGATCTGGGTATGCGTTATCGCTTCGCCGTTAACCACAATCAAAATCAGATGACGGTATGTGCGGGTATCGACAACGTGACCAATGAAAACTACTGGTCCAGCGTGGATGATTCAGGTACCTACATCACCCAGGGCGAACCGCGTACCTTTAAAGTCTCGGTGGGCTACGCATTCTGAGAACGCCGCTCGTTATCCGGGGCAGGGATGCCCCATTCCCTTGCTACCACCAGCCTGAAGTGTTAAAACGTGCCCCTTCTAAAAAAGAGACAGGGGTAGGGCGTGAAAGACGCGTCATCCGCTTCAGGCACCGGTAGCGCTGAAGCTTCGTCGGAACAGAATCCGACGCTGCAACGTGGTTTGCAAAATCGACATATACAGTTAATTGCCCTCGGTGGGGCTATCGGTACCGGGCTGTTTCTCGGCATCGGCCCGGCCATTCAGATGGCGGGTCCGGCGGTATTGCTGGGTTATGCCCTCGCCGGGATTATCGCCTTCCTGATCATGCGCCAGCTTGGCGAGATGGTCGTCGAAGAGCCTGTGTCAGGCTCGTTCGCGCACTTTGCGTATAAATACTGGGGCCCGTTTGCGGGGTTCCTCTCCGGCTGGAACTACTGGGTGATGTTTGTGCTGGTGGGGATGGCAGAGCTGACCGCCGCTGGCATCTACATGCAGTACTGGCTCCCGGATGTGCCCACCTGGATTTGGGCGGCGGCCTTCTTCATCATCATTAATGCCATCAACCTTGTGAACGTCCGTTTGTACGGTGAAACCGAGTTCTGGTTTGCGCTCATCAAGGTGCTGGCGATTATCGGCATGATTGGTTTTGGCCTGTGGTTGCTGTTCTCGGGTCACGGCGGTGAGCGTGCCACGATCGACAACCTGTGGCAGCACGGGGGGTTCCTGGCGACCGGCTGGAAGGGGCTTATCCTTTCGCTGGCGGTGATCATGTTCTCTTTCGGCGGGCTGGAGCTGATTGGTATCACTGCCGCTGAAGCGCGCGACCCGCATAAAAGCATTCCGAAAGCGGTCAACCAGGTGGTGTACCGTATTCTGCTGTTCTACATCGGTTCGCTGGTGGTATTGCTCGCGCTCTATCCCTGGGTTGAGGTGAAATCAAACAGCAGTCCGTTTGTGATGATTTTCCACGATCTCAACAGCAATGTGGTGGCCTCAGCGTTGAACTTCGTTATTCTGGTGGCGTCACTTTCGGTCTATAACAGCGGCGTCTACTCCAACAGCCGGATGCTGTTTGGCCTCTCCGTGCAGGGGAATGCGCCGAAGTTCTTAACCCGCGTCAGCCGTCGCGGCGTGCCGGTGAATTCTCTGCTGTTGTCCGGTGCGATCACCTCTTTGGTGGTGGTGATCAACTACCTGCTGCCAAAAGAGGCGTTTGGCCTGCTAATGGCGCTGGTGGTTGCCACCCTGCTGCTGAACTGGATCATGATCTGCCTGGCGCACCTGCGTTTTCGTGCCGCGATGCGTCGCAAGGGACGTGAGACGCAGTTTAAAGCGCTGCTTTATCCGGCAGGAAACTATCTCTGCATTGCTTTCCTCGGGTTGATCCTTGTGCTGATGTGCAGCATGGACGACATGCGGCTTTCCGCGATGCTGCTCCCGGTGTGGGTCATCTTCCTGTTTGTGGCGTTTAAACTTTCCCGCAAGCAATAATGCATGCCGCCCTCTCCCGGTGGGAGAGGGCGAGCTATCCGGTTTCCCATCCCAACGCGATTAACCTCTTTATCGTGACCCCTCTCCCAAATCTCTCCTGATCCACAGGATCTTTATTTTGTAATCGATTACTTTTCATTTGAGGGTATTTGTAATCGATTACTTTTCTAGGGTGAGGCTCATTATGGTGTCAACAACTGAAAGTAGTGGGAAGGTGATAGCGCAGCACCGGCTGCTGGTTCCGCGCCTGTCGCTGATGATGTTTCTGCAGTTTTTTATCTGGGGTAGCTGGTCGGTCACGCTGGGTCTGGTGATGACCCAGCACAACATGTCGTTGCTGATTGGCGATGCGTTCTCCGCCGGGCCCATCGCCTCTATTTTGTCGCCGTTCGTGCTCGGGATGCTGGTGGATCGCTTCTTCGCCTCGCAGAAGGTGATGGCGGTAATGCACCTGGCGGGCGCGGCTATCCTGTGGTTCGTTCCGGGGGCGCTGATCGCTGAAAATGGTGCGCTGCTGATCGGCCTGCTGTTTGGCTACACGCTTTGTTATATGCCGACGCTGGCGTTAACGAACAACATCGCGTTTCACAGCCTGGCAAACGTCGATAAAACCTTCCCGGTGGTGCGCGTGTTCGGCACTATCGGCTGGATTGTCGCGGGGATCTTTATCGGCGTTACTGGCGTGGCCTCCAGCGTCACGATCTTCCAGGTTGCGGCGGCGAGCTCCGTGCTGCTGGCGATCTACAGTCTGACGCTGCCGCACACGCCCGCCCCGGCAAAAGGGCTGCCGGTCCAGATTCGCGATCTGTTCTGCGCTGATGCGTTTGCCCTGCTGAAAACCCGCCACTTCCTGGTCTTTTCCGTCTGCGCAATGCTGATTTCCGTGCCGCTTGGCACCTACTACGCTTACACCGCCTCATATCTGGCGGATGCCGGGATTGCTGATGTCAGCACCGCGATGTCGTTCGGCCAGATGTCAGAGATTGTCTTCATGCTGGTGATCCCGCTGCTTTTCCGCCGTCTGGGCGTGAAAGTCATGCTGCTGGTCGGCATGCTGGCGTGGTTTGTCCGTTACGCGATGTTTGCCATGGGGGTGAGTGAGGAGGGACGTTTCCTGCTCTATCTCGGCATCCTGTTGCACGGTGTGTGCTATGACTTCTTCTTTGTGGTGGGCTTTATCTATACCGACCGCGTGGCAGGCGAAAAGGTGAAAGGCCAGGCGCAGAGCATGATCGTGATGTTCACCTACGGCATCGGCATGCTGCTTGGTTCGCAGATTTCTGGCGCGCTGTATAACCGTCTGGTGGCGGGACAGGCCGTGCCGCAGGCGTGGGTCACCTTCTGGTGGATCCCGGCGGTGGCGGCAGCGATGATTGCGCTGATTTTCCTTCTCACGTTCAAATATGACGATGACAAGGCGTAACGTTCAGGAGGTGGTATGAGAACGATTAAGGGACCCGGTATTTTCCTGTCGCAGTTTATCAGCGCAGAAGCGCCGTTTAACTCGCTGGATGGGCTGGCAGGCTGGGCAGCAGGTAAGGGCTACAAAGCCGTGCAGATCCCCTGCAATCATCCGCACATTTTTGACGTGGAGAAAGCGGCTGAGAGCCAGGCTTACTGTGACGACATTACCGGCACGCTGGCGGAGCACGGGCTGGCGATCAGCGAGCTGTCGACCCATCTGGAAGGGCAGCTTATTGCGGTGAACCCGGTCTACGGCGACGCGTTTGACCATTTCGCGCCGGCAGGCGTGCGGGGTAACGACGCGGCCCGTCGGGCGTGGGCGACCAGCAAACTCAATCAGGCGGCAGCGGCCTCCGCAAAATTAGGCCTGACAGCGCACGCCACTTTTTCTGGATCGCTGGCGTGGCCATTTTTCTACCCGTGGCCGCCGCACAACGCGCAGCGTTTTCAGGACGCTTTCCAGACGCTGGCAACCCGCTGGCGGCCCATTCTGGACACCTTTGATGAGCACGGCGTCGATGTCTGTTATGAGCTGCATCCGGGGGAAGATCTGCATGACGGCGTGACGTTTGAGCGTTTTCTGGCGCTGGTGGACAACCACCCGCGCTGCAATATTCTCTACGATCCCAGCCATATGCTGCTTCAGCAGATGGACTACCTGACGTTTATCGATCTCTACCATGCGCGCATTAAAGCGTTTCACGTCAAAGATGCAGAGTTTCGTCCTAACGGGCGCAGCGGTGCATACGGTGGCTACCAGCCGTGGATCCATCGCGCGGGTCGCTTCCGGTCGCCGGGCGACGGGCAGATCGATTTCACCGGTATTTTCAGCAAACTGACCCAGTACGACTACGAGGGCTGGGCAGTGCTGGAGTGGGAGTGCTGTCTTAAGGATGGCGATACCGGCGCCCGCGAAGGCAGCGAATTTATCCGTCGTCATATCATTCCGGTATCCGGGCGCGCGTTTGACGATTTCGCCGCGGGAGGCAGCCATGATTAACGTCGGGATCGTCGGCAGCGGCTTTATCGGCCCGGCGCACATTGAGGCGCTGCGGCGTCTCGGCAGTGTGCAGGTGGTCGCCCTGTGCGACAGCTCGCTTTCACAAGCGCAGGAAAAGGCGCACCAGCTGAATGTGCCCCATGCTTACGGGAACGTTGAGGCACTGCTCGCCCATCCGGATCTGCACGTGGTGCATAACTGCACGCCAAACCATCTGCACGCAGAGATTAACCGACAGATTTTGCAGGCGGGTAAGCATGTTTTTTCCGAAAAGCCGCTGTGTATGACCCCGGAGGAGGCCCGCGAGCTGGTGGCACTGGCTGAGCAGGCGGGCGTGGTACACGGCGTCAGCTTTGTCTATCGCCAGTTTGCGATGGTGCGTCAGGCGGCCAGCATGAAGCGCGAGGGCAGTCTCGGTCGGCTGTTTGCCACGCATGGCAGCTACCTGCAGGACTGGATGCTGCTGGAAACCGACTACAACTGGCGGGTGGATGCCACGCTGGGCGGTGCGTCGCGCGCGGTGGCGGATATTGGCTCCCACTGGTGTGACACGGTGCAGTTTGTGACCGGGCGGCGGATCACCGACGTGATGGCCGACCTCACCATCGTCTGGCCAACGCGCAAGGCCAGTGCGGCGGGAAACCGGACCTTCACGGATGATCGCAGCGCGAACGATGAAGACAAACCGGTCACCACCGAAGATTTTGGCTCGGTGCTGGTGCGCTTCGACGATGGCAGCAAAGGCAGCTTTAACGTCTCGCAGGTCAGCGCCGGGCGCAAAAATCGGCTGACGTTTGAAATTAACGGCAGCGAACGGTCCGTGGCGTGGGATCAGGAGGTGCCGCAGCAACTCTGGATCGGCCATCGCGCGCAGGCAAACCAGACCCTCTCCGACGATCCAAACCTGATGAACCGTGACGTGGCCGAAAGCGCCCATTTTCCCGGCGGACATATCGAAGGCTGGCCTGATGCCTTTAAAAATATGATGGCGCAATTTTACCGCGCCGTGATGCAGGGGGAGATGCCGGCACAGCCGCTGTTTGCGACGTTCCATGACGGCGCGAACGTCATGTATATCATTGATGCGATAGTGAAAAGCCATCAGCAGCAGCGCTGGGTGCGCGTTGCCTATTGACGCGTTGCCCGGTTCGCCGGGCAACGAATTTATGGTAGCCTGCATAAAACGTTAACCGCAGGAAGTGCCGTCGCTATGTCCATTCAGAAAATCGCTCAGCTTGCCGGGGTGTCCGTGGCAACGGTCTCTCGCGTGCTTAACAACAGCGATACCGTGAAAGCGAAAAACCGCGAACGCGTCCTGCAGGCGATCAAAGAGAGTAATTACCAGCCCAACCTGCTGGCGCGCCAGCTGCGGACTGCCCGCAGCTATATGATTCTGGTAATGGTGTCGAACATCGCTAACCCGTTCTGCGCCGAAGTGGTGAAAGGCATTGAAGAGGAAGCCGAAAAGAACGGCTACCGCATTCTGCTGTGCAACTCCGGCTCTGACATTGAACGCTCGCGTTCGGGGCTGAGTTTGCTGTCCGGTAAAATTGTCGACGGCATTATCACCATGGATGCCTTCTCAAAGCTTCCTGAGCTGGCCGCCCTGATTGGCGCTGCGCCGTGGGTGCAGTGCGCCGAATACGCCGATGCCGGTGCGGTCTCTTGCGTCGGTATTAACGATGTGGACGCCTCGCAGCATGCCGTCAGCCAGCTTGCCGACGGCGGGCGCGGGCGGATCGCGATGATTAACCACGACCTGAGTTATAAATATGCCCGCCTGCGCGAGCGTGGCTATAAGAGCGTTATCCACCTGAAAGATCTGGCTTACCAGGCGGTGGAATACGCCAGCGATCTCAGCTTCGGCGCCGGAATGGCGGCGATGCAAAATCTGCTGAAGGAAAACCCGCCGGACGCGGTCTTTGCTGTTTCCGATACCCTGGCGGCAGGCGCATTGCATGCGATCCAGCAGGCGGGATTACGCGTGCCTGAAGACATTGCGGTAGTCGGGTTTGACGGTACGGAACTGGCGGAGATGATTTCGCTCACCACCATCGAACAGCCGTCTCGGGATATTGGGCGCAAGGCGGTCGATTTGTTGTTGAATAAAATCGATAACCCGGATGCGCCCACGGAAAGAGTGATGATGGACTGGCGCTTTATCTCCCGCGCCAGCGCCTGATTATTTCGCTATTACGCCAGCCAGCGAGCGAATATCGTTTCCGGTCGGAGACTGATGAATACGCAGACCAAATTCATCCACCACCGCGAATATATGGTCGAAAATATCGGCCTGAATCGCCTCATATTCCGCCCAGACGACCGTGTTAGTGAACGCGTATATTTCAACTGGCAGCCCGTTAGCTTCTGGCGCTAACTGGCGAACCATCAGCGTCATATCTTTGCGGATCCGCGGGTGATTACGCAGATATTCATTTAAATAGGCGCGGAAGGTTCCAATATTGGTCATTTTGCGCAGGTTCAGCACCGATTCGCCTTCACCGTTTTCCTGATTCCAGAGCGAAATTTCTTCATGACGCGCCGCCATGTACGGCTTAAGCAGCTTCGCCTGAATCAGCTGCTGTTGCTCCTGCTCGTCGAGGAAGTGGATGCTGGTGGTGTCTATATTCAGGCTACGCTTGATGCGTCGCCCGCCGGAGGCCGACATGCCGCTCCAGTTGATAAAGGCATCAGAGACCAGCGCCCAGGTCGGAATGGTGGTGATGGTATTGTCGAAGTTGCGCACCTTGACGGTGGTCAGGCCAATGTCCGTGACCGTGCCGTTGGCTCCGTATTTTGGCATCTCCAGCCAGTCACCGAGTTTAAGCATGTCATTGGCGGAGAGCTGGATCCCGGCGACAAGCCCGAGGATCGGGTCTTTAAACACCAGCATTAACACCGCAGCCATGGCGCCCAGGCCGCTAATCAGAATGGCTGGCGACTGACCAATCAGCAGCGAGATAATTAAAATCCCCACCAGAATAGCGCTCACCAGTTTTATCCCCTGGAAGATGCCCTTCAGCGGGAGCTGCGAGGCTGTCGCCATCTTTTGCGAAAGATTGAAAATGACGTCCAGCAGCGAGAAGAACGAGAGCAGGGCATACACCATCACCCACAACTTTGCGCAGGTGGTGAGCATTTCCGCGGCTTCGCTGCCTTTTTGCAGCCACAGTACCGCCTGAACGTTGACAATTATCCCCTGCAGGGTAAAGGCGACGCGGTGGAATAGCTTGTTCTGGGTAATGATTTGCAACCATAAATGGCTGCTGGCCTGCGCGCGCTTCTCAAAGGCCCGCAGGACCACTTTGTGCAGAATAAAATGAACGATGAGTGCGGTAAGAAAAATAATACCAAAGATAATCACTAAAGAGGTGGTGTGATTAATTTCAATGCCTAACTCTTCAACCTGAGCAATTAATTCCTGCATAACGTCTCCTGTATTGATGCAGCCCCATAATGGCGGCTGCGGATCTATTATGCAAATTCGTCAGGGTTATTTGACGGCGTGGCAGGTCGTCACCACCGGCAGGCACAGCCGATGGCGAACCCGCAGCGTCGCCAGCGCGAGGATCACCATCAGGCCAGTTTCCACCGCGAGGAAGAGGGTGATCGCCTGGGTGTAATCTCCGTGATGATTTTGCAGACCGTGCAGCAAAATCGCGCCAAAGATGGCCGGGCCGAGTCCAAGTGCCGCCTGCTGCAGCGTGCTCAAAATGGCGCTCGCCGCCCCGGCGTCATCAGGCTGAATATCGCGCATGCCAATACGATAAAAACTGTTCACGATCAGCGCCTGACCGTAGCCGACCAGCCCGGTCGCGGGTGCCAGCGTCAGCGCGGTATTGTGCATTCCCCAGAGGCGGAAGGTGACAATCAGTGCCAGCAGGCCCGCTATCTGGATCGCCAGACCGGTCAGCAGAATGGTACTGGTGCTGTAGCGGGCAATCAGACGCGGGGCAAACCACGCTGAAATAAAGTAGGTGACACCCAGGGCGATAAAACTGTTGCCAGACTGCCACGGCGCCATCCCCAGACCGGTTTGCATGGTTAACGCCATGCAGAACATAAAGCCGGACCAGACGCTAAAAAAGAGCAACGCAATCAGCACGCCAAAACGGATACTGCGCAACTGCAGCAGGCGCGGCGGGATCAGCGGATGCGCATCGTCCCGTTCTTTTTTGCGGGCGTTGAGGGCCATTAACCCGGCAAGCGGAATAATGGCGATAAGCGCGACCTTGAGCGGCCAGGACCAGTGCCACTGCGGGCCAAGCGCCATCGGGAACAGCAGGCAGCAGAGGACGATCGCCAGCAGGACGGTGCCCGTCCAGTCAATGCTTGATGGCGTGTCACGGCGGGTTTCCGGCACGTAGCGGCGGCTCATGGCCAGCACCACCAGACAAATTGGCACGTTGATAAAGAAGGCGTTGCGCCAGCCGAGGCCGGCAATGTCCGCCGATACCAGCCAGCCTCCGCCCATCTGGCCGACGATAAACGCGATGCCGCCGATGCCGCCAAAGAGGCTGATGGCCTTCGCGTGGGCCGTGCCTTTCAGCGTTACGTGCAGGGTGGCGAGAATTTGCGGCATGATCAGCGCCGCGCCAGCCCCCTGAAGAATACGGGCGCCCAGCAGTTGTTCAATGTTGCCTGCCATTCCGCACAGCAGCGAGGCCAGGCCAAAGCTCGCCACGCCCCACATGAAAAGACGACGGCGGCCAAGGTTATCCCCCAGCTTGCTGCCGAGGGCAAGGCAGACGGCAAAGGCCACACCGTAGAGGGCCACAATTAATTCCAGCTCGGTGGCCGTAGCGTGCAGCGAGTGGGTGATAGCATCCAGCGCCACGTTGGTGATTGAGGTATCAATCAGCGGCAGCATCTGGCCGGTTAACAGCAATATCAGGCCTGCGCGGCCCGGTGAAACGACTGACGTATTCATGGTAACTCCATTGCGTCATTCAACAGATGGTCGTAGCATCAACGATCTGATAAACGGGTACCAGTTCTTGCTTATACTGGTACTGGCACTACCATGCAGGGGGATTTATGGCGCTGATGTCTGAACCCGTCGTCTCGCTCAAGGATGACACCCGAAAACAACTTGGTGCGTTTTTACGCGCCCGACGCGAAAGCCTCGATCCGCAGCGGCTCGGCCTGCCGCGCAGCGGTCGACGCCGCACGCCCGGGCTGCGCCGTGAAGAGGTGGCCCTGCTGGCGGACGTCGGGGTAACCTGGTACACCTGGCTTGAGCAGGGCAGGGACGTCAATCCGTCCAGCGCGGTGATGGCCGCCGTGGCAAAAGCGCTGCAATGCACCCCGACCGAAGCGCGCCATCTTTTTGTGCTGGCCGGGCTACCGCCGGGTGAAGCACCGCAGGCCACCTGCTGTGAAGGGATCAGCGAAGGCACGCGCCGCCTGCTTGATACGTTGATGCCGAAACCGGCCAGCATTCAGAAACCCAATTTCGACATCGTGGCGTGGAACGACAGCTTTGGTCATCTGATGGGGGTCGATTTCAATGCGATCCCCCCGGAAGACCGCAACTGTATTTATCTGTTCCTCACCCACCCGGCATGGCGCGCCCGTCTCGGCAGACGTGACGATGTGCTGCCCGTTTTTGTCTCCTATTTCCGGGCGGCGATGGCCGAGCACCGGGGTGACCCGCTGTGGGAAGCCAAACTGGCGCGCTTCTTTGCGGTGTCTGAGGAGTTTAAAAATCTGTGGCATCAGCGCAATGACGTGCGCGGTGTGGAAAACCAGCTCAAGTTGTTTACCCATCCGGAGCTTGGGGAATTTACCCTGCAGCAGATGTACTGGTACTCTGCTCCACGAAACGGTTCCCGGTTGCTGGTGTATCTGCCAGTAGATGAAGCCGGGGAGAGAGCAATGGAATGGCTGACGGAGCAGGCAAAATGAAGGTTACCGGCAAACAGGAGCGGCTGCTACGCCGCGCACTCAACGAGTGGCAACAGGAAGGCACATTAACCGCTGATGACCATCAGCGGCTGGCCGGTACGCTTCAACGCGTGACCATGGACTGGCAGCGGCTGAGCCGCTATGCCTTCTGGACGGCACTCGCCTGCGTCATTATCGCCATCGGCAGCCTGTTTTCGGACAGCGAAATGATGGCGCGCATTATCGAATTCTTCGCTTTTTCCTCCCTTGCCCGCATCGGGCTGCCGGCACTGATGGCCGTGCTGTTTTATTTGTGGGGCTTCAGCCGCCAGCGGCGGGAGACGCAGTGGCATTACAGTACCGAAGCGATTTTGTTCCTCGGAGTCTTGTTTACCGCCATCGCGCTCTGGCAGCTGGGTGAACGGCTGGATAACGGCAGCGGCCACATCGCGCCCCTGTTCCTGGCCGGCTGTGCCGTCTATGGCCTGGTAGGCTTTTTCGGCCGCTCCGGGCTGGTCTGGCTGTTCTTCTTGCTCTCGCTTGGCAACTGGTTTGGCGCGGAGACGGGCTATATGTCCGGCTGGGGCGCTTACTGGCTGGGGATGAACTATCCGGTGCGCTTTATCTTTTTCGGCGGCGCACTGCTGGCCCTGTGCTGGATCCTGCGTGCTGTGCTGCAGTCCCGTCATCTCTACACCACCAGTAAAGCGATGGGGCTGACGTATCTCTTTGTCGCCCTGTGGATCATGTCGATATTTGGTAATTACGATATCGATAACTGGTACAGCGTGACCCAGGCCTCATTGCTGCCGTGGGCGCTGCTGTTTGCGGTGGCGGCGGTTCTCTGTATTTACATCAGTCTGAAAACCGACGACGGCATGCTGCGCGGGTTTGGCCTGACGTTCCTGGCCATTAACCTCTATACCCGCTACTTCGAATACTTCTGGGATGGGATGAACAAGGTGGTGTTCTTCCTGATTCTGGCGGCGTCGCTGGCGGTGATAGGGCGGTATGCGGAGCGGATCTGGCATGCCGGGCGTGCGGAGAAGTAAGTTTTACGCGTTTTTATCGGGAAGACGCAGAAAACGCCGTCTGCGTGAGATGCTGGTTCAATGGCGAAACCAGGCAGATGACGCGTGATTGAAAACGGGCCGCAGTTGCGGCCCGTTTGTCTTAGCACTCGGTCACAATCGTGCTCAGCGGCAGGCGAGATTTTGGCAGCGTGGCGTTGAAATCTTCCACGCTGTGGTGTCCAACCGGGACCACTACCAGGCTGGTGAAGCCTTTCTCTTTCAGGCCAAACTCTTCGTCGAGGATGGCGGCGTCAAAACCTTCAATGGGTACGGCATCCAGGCCCAGCGCGGCCACGCCTAACAGGAAGTTACCGACGTTGAGGTAAACCTGTTTCGCCATCCACTGGTCGTCATCTTTCAGATCCACGCGGTGCATATCGGCGAAATAGCAGCGACCTTTGTGATTCGCCACTTTTGCTTCTGGGGTATTGAAGCGACCGTCGGCCTCTTCCTGATCGACGACGCGCTCAAGCCACGCATCGTCCATGGCGGTTTTCGCGCAGAACACCACCACATGAGAGGCGTCCATCATTTTGCGTTCGTTGAACACGTAAGTGCCTGCCGCAGATTTGGCCACGCGCGCTTTACCTTCCTCAGTGCTGGCAATAATAAAATGCCATGGCTGGGAGTTCGTGCTGGACGGGCTGTACTGCAGCAGGGTTTTGATCTTCTCCGCTTCTTCAGCGGTCAGTTTCTTGCTTGGGTCAAACGCCTTGGTGGAGTGGCGTTTCAGGGCAACGGAAAGGATATCCATAACAACTCCTGGTGATAAAATTCGCCCGCGTGCGGGCGCGAAAAGGAGTGCAGATTACCGTGCGAAGCGGGAAAAGATAAGTGCATTTTGAGCGCTTAATCTGTTCGTCTCAGACGAACAATCAGCGCGGCCTGATCCATTTCTGGTCTTTTTTCGGCAGCTTATCGACGACCAGATTCCAGGAATCGTTGATGAGATCGGCCACCAGTTCCGGCGTAACATCGTCGGTGCCGTAGAGTGAAATCCAGTGTTTTTTATTGAGATGATACCCCGGCTCAACGCCGCGGTAGATCTGCTGGTTTAACAGGGATTTTTCCGGCTCGGATTTCAGGCTGACATGCGGTCGCCCGTGAGCAACCGCAACAATCATGAAAATCTTGCCACCCACTTTAAACACATCAAATTCCGGCCCGAACGGCCAGCAGTGTTCGGTGAACGGCAGTTCCAGCGCCACGCGTTTGGCGTGTTCCTGCAGCGATTTACTGTCCATCAATATCCTCGGAGGCGAGTCCACGCCACATGGCTTCAAAGCCCAGCGCTTTAAAATCGACGGCGCGGGACGGATCGCGGGTGGCAAATTCCATGGTGGTTTCGGCAAGCGATAAGAACATGGCATCACCAAAGGTACGAAACTCATCGGACATAAATACCGGGCGCACTGCGCGACGGCACAGTTCATGCAGTTCCGGGAACATCTCCTGCACGGCCTGCTCCGTTTCGGCGCTGATCTTCTCGCTGACGCCAAGCTGGCGAATGGCGGCGTGAGCGACAGGATTACGGATGCCCCAGTCCACGTAGCTGTTCCAGATATTGCGGGTATGTTCTTTGGGGAGGGTGAGTGTGCGATCAAGCTCCGCCAGCATCGTCTGGCAGAGATCCTGCTTCAGGTGCAGATAGAGGGCATTCAGCAGATCGTCTTTGGTAGCAAAGTAGCGGAACAGTGTGCCTTCAGCGACGCCCGCGTTCCGGGCAATTAAGGCCGTTGAGGCGGCAATACCTGACTGTGCAAATGCAGCGGTTGCTGCGTCCAGTAAGGCCTGTTTTTTATCTTCACTCTTCGGACGTGCCACTAAATTGTTCCTCCTGTCAATTGTAAAAACCTTGATTGAAACACGTGCTTTGACAGGCTGCAACGCGCAATGTCAAAGATCGAAAACGTCTTGACGACTTTATCATCATATCTATAATGAGTGCTTACTCACTCATAATCAAGTTCAACCCGCGTAAACCATCGGATGGGGCGCGTTTTCGGGTCAGGATATGAAAAAGCCTCTATTCATCTGCGTGGTGTTCGTCATGATTATTGCTTCAGCTGCGAGTTTACCTTTTGTCCTGAATCCTGGATTTGGCCAGCCACCGCAGGGTGCGCAGCTTACCGAAGTGGAGGCCTCCCCGCAGTATCGCGACGGGAAATTCCACAATACGTTGCCGACACCGGGCTTCACCGGCGAGCAAAATATGCTGGTAGCGTGGTGGCAATTTCTGACCCGCAAAACCGAAAATGCCCGTCCCGCGCAGCCGCTGCCGCTGGTGAAAACCGATCTCGCCAGTCTGCCGCTGGAGCAGGACACGCTGGTCTGGCTCGGCCACTCATCGTGGTATATGCAGCTGGCGGGTAAACGTATTCTGATTGACCCGGTACTCAGCAACTATGCCGCGCCGTTCTCGTTCCTCAATAAAGCTTTTGCGGGCGAGTATCCCTGGCATGCGCAGAACATGCCGGAGATCGACCTGCTGATCATCTCCCACGATCACTACGATCATCTGGATTACGCCACCATCAGGGCGTTACTGCCGAAGGTGAAACGTGTGGTTACCCCGCTGGGCGTTGGATCTCATCTGCGCTACTGGGGCATGAAGCCGGAAATTATCGACGAGCGCGACTGGAACCAGTCGGTGCGCATCAGTGATGACTTAACGGTGCACGTCCTGCCGGCACGTCACTTCTCCGGACGCGGGATTAAACGCGATCAAACCCTGTGGGGGAGCTTTATGTTCGTCACGCCGGCGCAGAAGGTTTATTACAGCGGAGACTCAGGTTACGGCCCGCACTTCAGGGCCATCGGTGAGCAGTTCGGCGAGGTGGATTTAGCCATCATGGAAAACGGCCAGTACGATCGGGACTGGAAGTACATTCACATGATGCCGGCGGAAACGGCGCAGGCGTCGGCTGACCTTAACGCGAAAGCTGTCGTGCCCGGTCATAACGGACGCTTTGTGCTGGCGAAACACACCTGGAACGATCCGCTGATCCAGCTGGCGCAGGCCAGCAAAGATAAAAATTATCGGCTACTGACGCCGGAGCTGGGTGAACCTGTTCACGTGAGTGATACCACGCAAACCTTTCGTGAGTGGTGGGAATAATGTTTAAGCGAGAAGCAGAGGGGGAGAGCAGTATGACCATTTCCGCTCAAGTCATCGACACCATCGTCGAGTGGATCGACGACAACCTGCACCAGCCATTACGTATCGAAGAGATCGCCCGCCACGCGGGTTACTCAAAATGGCATCTGCAGCGTTTGTTTATGCAGTACAAGGGCGAAAGTCTCGGGCGTTACATTCGCGAACGCAAGCTGCTGCTGGCAGCGCGTGACCTGCGTGAATCGGACGAGCGTGTCTACGATATCTGTTTGCGCTACGGCTTTGATTCGCAGCAGACGTTTACGCGTATCTTTACCCGTACCTTCAACCAGCCGCCTGGCGCGTACCGCAAAGAGAACCACAGCCGGACACACTGAACGTGTCGTTATGCAGAAATCCGACCGGGTAAGGCGCAGCCGCACCCGGTTTTTTTACTTACGATGCCAGTGAAAACCAGCGACGCCAGACGAAACGCAGGATGAAGAATTCGAGGGCGCCAAGCAGTAAAAACCACACGCAGAACAAAATGGTGTACAGCTGGTTAAGATCGACCATGTGGAAGATCGTCATCAGCTTTTTCGCCAGCACCAGCCCAAGCGACGGCGCAGGTAACAGCAGGCAGGAGAGCAGGGCCATCAACAAAATGCCCCCCGCTGTGAGCAGCGATTCTAACGGGTGTTTCATCTTAATGTTAATCGTCAGTTAAAAATGTCATTGTCCGGCATCGCGGAACGTAAAGCAATATAAACCCGGCAGACGTTTTTTGTTAAATCAAATGCACTTTTCTGCGAATAAATAACAGAAAGAGAATAATCTCTCAGAAGCGATTAAATTATTATCGCGTTATGTAAATAAATGTCCTTGTCATGCAAATAATTTTACAAACATATAAGTGCTATATCCAATTAACGTGGCAATAACAATGGCTGCGACAATGTATAACGCCAGGCGGCGTGCGCGATAAATACCAAACATGGTTCCTCCTCGTTTAGCGTTGGTTTAGAAATATTTTGTAAAAATCATCGTATTCGAATAATATTTATTAGTTTTGAATATCCCGGCAGTAATTATATTGCGGTAGATCAATTTTACCCGCAAGCCTTAAAAATGAATTTATTAAAGCCAGAAAGGAATTCAGGCTTCCGTCCACCGTATATTGAAGGAAAAATACGATGACCAAAAAAAATCTCTCTCAGAACATGCCACCTGCTGGTGGGCAGGCGTATCAGCAGACCGTTGAGCAAGTGCTTGCTAACAAGCAGAGCCAGGCAAGCGGCCTCGACCGTGCTGAAGCGCAGGCACGTCTGCATCAGTATGGCCCTAACGCGTTGCCGGAGAAAAAAGGCAAGCCCGCCTGGCTACGTTTTCTCGCCCATTTTAATGATGTACTGATTTACGTTCTGCTTGCCGCGGCGGTATTAACTGCGGTTATGGGCCACTGGGTCGATACGCTGGTTATCCTCGGTGTGGCGGTAATCAACGCGTTAATTGGCCATATTCAGGAAAGCAATGCGGAAAAATCCCTGAAGAGTATTCGCAATATGCTCTCCAGCGAAGCGCGCGTCATTCGCAATGGCAATCATGAAACGCTACCGACAACTGAAATAGTCCCGGGCGATATTATTGTATTACGCGCGGGGGATCGTATTCCGGCGGATATGCGTTTAATCGAAGCGCATAATTTACGCGTGGAAGAGGCTATTCTGACCGGCGAATCTACCGTGGTGGATAAACACATTAATCCGCTGACCGGTGAATTACCGCTGGGCGACCGCACTAACCTGGTCTTTTCCGGTACGACCGTGAGTGCAGGGGGCGGCATTGGCGTGGTCATTGCCACCGGGCAAGAGACTGAACTTGGCCACATTAACCAGATGATGGCGGGTATTGAAAAGCATCGTACGCCGCTGCTGGTGCAGATGGACAAGCTGGGGAAAGCGATCTTCGCCATTATTCTGGCGATGATGGCGGCACTGTTTGTCTTCAGCCTGGTGTTCCGCGAAATCCCCATGGGCGAGCTGCTGCTCTCTCTGATTAGCCTGGCGGTCGCCTCCGTGCCGGAAGGTCTGCCAGCCATTATTTCTATCATCCTTTCTCTTGGCGTGCAGGCGATGGCACGCAAGCGGGCGATTATCCGCAAGCTGCCAACGGTTGAAACCCTGGGGGCGATGACCGTGGTCTGCTCGGATAAAACCGGCACCCTGACCATGAACGAGATGACGGTGAAAGCCATCATTACTGCCGACAGTTGCTACCGCGTGGACGGTAACAGCTACGAGCCGGTGGGGAACATTTACCTGGAAGGCAGCGACGAGCCGATGCAGATCCAGCCGGGCACCGTGCTGGAGCAGTACCTGCGCACTGTCGATCTCTGTAATGACAGCCAGCTGATTCAGGACGAACGCGGTCTGTGGGGCATCACCGGTGGGCCGACCGAAGGGGCGCTGAAGGTGCTGGCGGCGAAGGCGCATCTTGAGCCGGTGATGACCACCCTGATTAACAAGATCCCGTTCGATTCGCAGTACAAGTACATGAGCACCCACTATCAGATTGGTCACGAGGAGCACATCCTGATTACCGGCGCGCCGGACGTGATTTTCGCGCTGTGTAAACAGCAGCAGGCCCGTAACGGCGCTGAAGCGTTCGACCGCGCTTACTGGGAAACCGAGATGGAGCGCTATGCACGCCAGGGGCTGCGTATGGTTGCCGCAGCGTTCAAACCGGCGAACGGTGAGCAGGCGCTGACGCATGACGATCTGAATCACGGGCTGATCTTCCTCGGTATTGCCGCAATGATGGATCCACCGCGTCCTGAAGCGATTGATGCGATTCATGCCTGCCAGCAGGCCGGGATCCGCGTGAAGATGATCACCGGGGATCACCCGCAGACGGCAATGAGCATCGGTCAGATGCTCGGGATCACCAACAGCGAGCAGGCGGTGACGGGCTACCAGCTGGAGAAAATGGACGACGCTGAGCTTGCAGACGCCGCGGTGAAATATGACATTTTCGCCCGTACCAGCCCGGAGCATAAGCTGCGCCTGGTGAAAGCCCTGCAGGACAAGGGTGAGATCGTGGGCATGACCGGCGACGGTGTGAATGACGCTCCGGCATTGCGCCAGGCGGACGTGGGCATCGCAATGGGCATTAAAGGCACCGAAGTGACCAAAGAGGCGGCGGACATGGTCCTGACCGACGATAACTTCGCCACCATCGCCAGCGCGGTAAAAGAGGGGCGTCGCGTTTACGACAACCTGAAGAAAACCATTCTGTTCATTATGCCGACCAACCTGGCGCAGGGGTTGCTGATTGTTATTGCGCTGCTGGCAGGGAATATTATCCCGCTGACGCCGGTACTGATTTTGTGGATGAACATGGCAACCTCCGCCACGCTCTCCTTTGGCCTGGCCTTTGAAGCCGCTGAGCGCAACATCATGAAGCGTCCGCCGCGTCAGACCGGACAGCACGTGATGGATGCGTACGCCGTATGGCGCGTGGCCTTCGTCGGGACCATGATTGCCATCGCCGCCTTTGCGCTGGAAGCCTGGCTGGCACCGCGCGGCCACAGCGCGGAGTTCATCCGTACCGTGCTGCTGCAGATGCTGGTCTGCGCCCAGTGGGTATACATGATTAACTGCCGCAACACTGAAGGGTTCTCCCTGAACCGTGGCCTGCTGGCGAACAAAGGGATTTGGCTGGTCACAGGCGTGTTGTTCCTGCTCCAGGCGGCAATCATCTACCTGCCGTTTATGCAGATGCTTTTCGGCACGGAAGCGCTGCCTCTGCGCTACTGGTTCGTCACGCTGGCGGTAGCCGCGGTGATGTTCTTCGTTGTTGAAATCGAGAAGCGACTGACCCGCAGGTTCCGTAAGGCTGCATAACCTTTTGCCCTCACCTTAACCCTCTCCCGCCGGGAGAGGGGATGCTGACCTCCCTTTCATTGGGCAGAGGGCCGGGGTGAGGGAAACACATCAGAGGTACATCCCCATGAAATTCCCGCTCCTGTTCGTCCTCCTCGCCCTCTTTCAACCCGCGTTTGCTGCTGCCATTCCGGTTCGCGTGGCGGTTGTGGAGCAAACGACCCACGCAGCTGAACGGCACGTGCCTGGCCGCATTGAAGCCATTCATACCGTCGAGATAAGAGCGCGCACGGAAGGCGTGATTACCCAGGTTCATTTCCGTGACGGACAATACGTGAAAAAAGGTGACGTGCTGTTTGAGCTGGACGATGCCGAGCCACGCGCCGCCGTGCGTCTGGCACAGGCTGAGGTAAAGAGCGCGGAAGCCACGCTGCGTCAGGCGCAGCAGCAGCTTTCACGCTTTGAAAGCCTGGGCAACAGCAATGCCATCAGCCGTCACGACGTGGATAACGCGCGCATGCAGCGCGATGTCGCCAGCGCTGCGCTGGAGCAGGCGAAAGCTCGCCTCGAAACCCGCAACGTGACGCTGGCGTACACGCGCATCACATCGCCGATTGATGGCCGCGTGGGGCACAGCCAGTTCCATGCCGGCAGCCTGGTGAACCCGTCAAGCGGCGTGCTGGTGGATGTCGTGCAGCTTGATCCGATCCGTATCGCCTTTGCGCTGGAAGAGGGGGCGTTTGCCACCAAAGCCGGACAACATGCGGATATCTGCGCCCTGAAGCGCGCCTGGCAGGCGCGGATTGACAGCAATGGTCAGCGCCTGAGCGGTGAACTGACCTCCGTGGACAATCGTATCGACCCGCGTACCGCCAGCGTGATGCTGCGCGCCGAATTCGCCAACCCGCGCCATCAGCTGCTGCCGGGCGGCAATGTGAATGTCTACCTGCGTCCGGCAAGCGCGCAGCCGGTGCTGATAGTGCCCGCTGCGGCGGTACAGCAAAACGGCGAGGGATTCTTTGCCTGGGTGGTTAACGCAGAAGGCAAAGCCGAAAAACGCCCGCTGAAGATTGCCGGACAGATTGGCCAGCAGTTTGAGATTTCATCCGGCTTACATCCCGGTGAGCGAGCGATCACCGACGGTGCCCAGCGCGTACAGCCTGGCGCAGCCGTCCAGATACTGAATTAAGGAGCCATCATGCTGACGTTTTTCATCAAACGCCCGCGCTTCGCGATGGTGATTGCGCTGGTGATAACCCTGCTGGGTGCCATCGCGCTGAAGATTATCCCGGTGGAGCAGTACCCGCAGATCACCCCACCGGTGGTGAATGTCTCCGCCAGCTGGCCCGGTGCCAGTTCGGCTGACGTGGCGGAAGCCATTGCCACGCCGCTGGAGACTCAGCTTAACGGCGTGGATCACATGCTCTATATGGAATCCACCAGTTCGGATGAAGGTGCCTACAGCCTGAACATCACATTTGCGGCAGGGACCGATCCGGATCTGGCCGCCATCGACGTGCAAAACCGCGTGGCGCAGGCTGTGGCGCAATTGCCCACCGAGGCGCAGCAAAACGGCGTGCAGGTGCGTAAACGCGCCACCAATCTGATGATGGGGGTAAGCCTTTACTCACCGGACAATAGCCACACGCCGCTTTTCGTCAGTAACTACGCCAGCACGCAGGTGCGTGAAGCGCTGGCGCGTTTGCCGGGCGTCGGGCAGGTGCAGATGTTTGGCGCGCGCGACTACAGCATGCGTATCTGGCTGCGTCCGGATCGCATGAACGCCCTGAACGTGACCACCGATGACGTGGCTCAGGCGTTACGCGAGCAGAACGTCCAGGGGGCGGCAGGCCAGGTCGGAACGCCGCCGGTGTTTAACGGCCAGCAGCAAACCCTGACGATTAACGGCCTGGGGCGTTTAAATCAGGCTGAGGACTTTGCGGACATCATTATCCGTGCGGGGGAGATGGGCCAGCTGGTGCGCCTGAAAGATGTCGCCACGATTGAACTGGGGTCGCGCAGCTACAGCTCCGGCGCCCAGCTGAACGGGCATGACTCGGCCTATCTTGGCATCTACCCTACGCCGTCCGCCAACGCCCTGCGCGTAGCCGATGCGGTTCGCGCGGAGCTGGCGCGACTCTCTGCACGCTTCCCGGACGATCTGACCTATGAAGTAAAATTCGATACCACCACCTTTGTCGCCGCGACCATCAAGGAGATTGGCGTCTCGCTGGCGCTGACCCTGCTCGCCGTCGTGGTGGTGGTTTCCTTATTTCTGCAGAGCTGGCGTGCGACGCTGATTGTGGCGCTCGCCATTCCAGTGTCGCTGGTCGGCACCTTTGCGGTGCTCTATACCCTCGGTTATTCGGCCAACACGCTCAGTCTGTTCGCCATTATTCTGGCGCTTACCATGGTGGTGGATGACGCCATTGTGGTGGTGGAGAGCGTTGAAACGCTGATGGCGGAAGGGCAAAGCCGCACGGCGGCTACCGCACAGGCGCTGCGCCAGATTGCCGGGCCGGTGATTGCCACCACCCTGGTGCTGCTGGCGGTGTTTGTGCCGGTGGCGCTGCTGCCGGGGATCGTGGGGGAGTTGTATCGCCAGTTCGCGGTCACGCTCTCCACCGCCGTCACGCTCTCAAGCCTGGTGGCGCTGACCCTGACGCCAGCGCTCTGTGCACTGTTGCTGCGCCCGCGCCCGAAGAAGCCAGCCGCGGTTTACCGCGTTTTCAACCGCGGACTGGATACCACGCGCACCGTTTATACCCGCATCGTTAACTGCATTAACCTCCGTCCGTGGCTGGTGCTGCTGGCAACGGCCGGTGCGGCGGGCGTGGTGGTGTTCAGCTTTATGTCGATGCCAAAGGGCTTCCTGCCGCAGGAAGATCAGGGCTACTTCTTCGCCAGCGTGCAACTGCCGGAAGCGGCGTCGCTGGAGCGTACCGAAGCGGTGATGACCACCGCGCGGGAGCTTATCGCCAGACACCCTGCGGTCGAGGATGTGATTCAGGTCTCCGGTTTTAACATTCTCAACGGTACCAGCGCGTCTAACGGCGGGTTTATCTCCATCATGCTGAAGACATGGAGTGAGCGTCCGCCGCTTGATGAGGTGATGGGAACGCTGCAGCGTCAGCTGCTGGCGCTGCCGGAAGCGACCATCATGACCTTCGCCCCGCCGACGTTGCCGGGGTTGGGCAACGCCTCCGGCTTCGACCTGCGTATTCAGGCCCAGGCGGGGCAAAGCCCGGCGGAGCTGGAACGCGTTACCCGCAACGTTCTGATAAAAGCTAACCAGCATCCGCAGCTTAACCGGGTGTTTACCACCTGGAGCAGCAACGTGCCACAGCTGACGCTGACCGTTGATCGCGAGCGCGCTGCCCGCCTCGACGTGCCGGTCTCGCGCATCTTCAGCAGCCTGCAAACCGCCTTTGGCGGCACGCGTGCCGGGGATTTTAGCGTTAACAACCGCGTCTACCACGTGGTGGTACAGAACGAAATGCAGTGGCGCGAGCGTGCCGGGCAAATCAGCGAATTGTTCGTGCGTAGCAATAACGGTGAGCGGGTGCGTCTGAGTAATCTTGTCACGATTACCCCGACCGTTGGCGCACCGTTCCTGCAGCAGTACAACCAGTTCCCGTCGGTGTCAGTGAGCGGGTCGGCGGCAGACGGCGTGAGCAGCAGCACGGCGATGGCCGTGATGAGCGAGCTTCTGGCGGAAAACCTGCCTGCCGGGTACGACTATGCCTGGAGCGGGATGTCTTATCAGGAGCAGCAGACCGGAAATCAGGCCATCTGGATTGTCCTGGCCGCAGTGGTTATGGCGTGGCTGTTCCTTGTCGCGCAGTATGAGAGCTGGACGCTGCCCGCGAGCGTGATGCTCTCAGTCCTGTTCGCCATCGGGGGCGCGCTGGTGTGGCTGTGGATCGCGGGATACGCCAACGATGTGTATGTGCAGATTGGCCTGGTGCTGTTAATCGCGCTGGCGGCCAAGAACGCGATCCTGATCGTCGAGTTTGCCCGCGCACGGCGTCATGAGGGGATGGCGATTGTCGATGCGGCCCGTGAAGGCGCCTCACGCCGCTTCCGGGCGGTGATGATGACGGCGGTGTCATTTATTATCGGTGTGCTGCCGATGATGCTGGCGTCCGGGGCAGGGGCGCAGAGCCGCCGCATCATTGGCACCACGGTGTTCAGCGGGATGCTGGTGGCCACCGTGGTCGGCATTCTGTTTATCCCGGCGCTGTTTGTGCTGTTCCAGCGCCTGCGTGAGTGGGGGCATCGCCTTACGGACTCGTCGCCCACAGCTCGCAATGTTTCTGAACCAGAGAAATAAGCGAACCGCCGTCTGCGATAAAATCGCGCATGCGCTGCGCCTCGCTCTTGCCCTGTTTTAACATCAGGGCTATTTCCTCAATTGCGCTCGTCGCGCCGAGCTTCTCGGCCGACGGCGCAACCTGCTCCAGCAGCCACCCAATATCTTCCGCCACGGTTTTGTGCTCACCAGTCTGCACGTCTGTCAGAATGCCCTCTAACCCATAACGACACGCCTGAAAACGGTTAAAGCGGTACAGCAGAAAATCCTTTTCCTGATGCTTATAGGGCCGCGTGGTCAGCAGCCAGTGAGACGTCGCCTGAATCAACCCGGCGATGTTGATCGCGTGGCCGAGCGTCAGCGGTGTATCCATCACCCGCACCTCGACCGTGCCAAAATGCGGGCTGGGGCGAATATCCCAGTGCAAATCTTTAATGCTGTCGATCATGCTGGTGGCGCTCAGACGACGAAACAGCCCTTCGAACTCCTGCCAGTTGTTCACCCACGGCATCTGTCCATTATCCGGAAATCCCGAGAAGATATTGAGTCGCGACGAGGCGAACTTTGTGTCCGTACCCTGCATATAGGGTGAGGACGCCGCCAGAGCAATAAAGTGGGGGACAAAGCGCGACAAACCATGCAGCAGATAAATAGCGTCGTCGCCGGTCCGACACCCGATATGCACGTGCTGGCCGAATACCGTCGCCTGCAAAATCATATAGCCAAACCGTTCGAGCGTGACGTTATAGCGCTCGTCATCGCACACCTCCTGACGCTGCCACTTCTGGAAAGGGTGCGTCCCACCGCCGCAGATCTGAATATGCTGCTCCGCAGCGGCGCGCAGAATACTTTGCTGCATCACCGAGATTTGTGCGGCGGCCTGATCAATGTTCTGACACACGCCGGTGGCGATTTCGAGCATGCTCTCGGTGATATCGTGCTTCACCTCCCCGCCTTTGATGTCGTCTTTGACGGCAGCGATAAGGGCGGAGGAGTCCTGGCTCAGATCGTACCCCGGCGGGTTAACCACCTGCAGTTCAAGTTCAATACCAAGGGTATAAGGTTCAGAGGAATGGAAATCGGGTAATGGCATGGTGCACTCCGTTGTCGTAGATGACATGAGTATAGACAACGGGTATGGCTCCCACTTCAGGCGGTGGTATAAAGGGACGTGTGGCGGCTATGCTGAACGCCACGGCACACTGATTAGGGCTTTAGCGACCAGGGGAGTTAACAATGTCTGACTATCCAACCATTGCGCTGATTGGACCCGGTGCAATCGGAACCACTATCGCTGCGGTGCTGCATGAGACAGGCCGCACGCCGCAACTGTGCGGACGTACCGCACATCCGCAATTACGTTTGCGGCACGATGAGGGTGAAATCGTGGTACCCGGTCCGGTATTAACCGATCCGACGGTCATCGATCGTCCGTACGATCTGGTTTTTATCGCAGTGAAAACGACCCAGAACGCCGACAGCGCGGGATGGCTGAACGCGCTGTGCGATGAAAACACGGTGGTTTGCGCGCTGCAAAACGGCGTCGAGCAAAAGGCGCAGCTGGCACCGTGGGTCAATGGCGCGACGGTACTGCCGTCGGTGGTCTGGTTCCCGGCGCAGCGTGAGCCGGATGCCTCCGTCTGGCTGCGCGCCAGTCCGCGGTTGACGCTGCCGGATGTGCCGCAGGCAAAACGAGTGGCTGATGCGCTGAACGGCACGCGCTGCGCGGTAGACTTGTCGGCAGATTTTCTTACCGTCGCATGGCGCAAGCTGCTGCAAAATGCGGTTGCAGGCCTGATGGTGCTTGCGAATCGTCGTGCCGGGATGTTCTCCCGTGAGGATATCAGCGAGCTGGCGCTGGCGTATTTGCGCGAGGGGCTTGCCGTGGCCCGAGCAGAAGGCGCGGTGCTGCACGATGACGTTGCGCAGGAGATCCTGGCGAATTTCCAGCGCGCACCTGCCGATTTGGGCACGTCTATCCTCGCCGATCGTCAGGCCAACCGTCCCATGGAGTGGGATATCCGCAACGGCGTGATCCAGCGCTATGGTCGTGCTCACGGTATTCCCGTTCCGATTAGCGATGTGCTGGTTCCCCTGCTTGCTGCAGGCAGCGAAGGGCCGGGTTAACGGCCGCTGACTTTTCGTTCGGCAAAATAGTGCGCGGGCGTGGTGCCCATGGCTTTCCTGAACATGGTGATAAACGCATTCACGGATTCATACCCAAGCGTTGTCGCCACGTTCTGGACCGGGACACCGCTTGCCAGCTCCTGCAGAGCAATAATCAACTGTAGCTGCTGACGCCAGCGGCCAAAGCTCAGCCCGGTCTCGCGCGCCATCAAACGTGCAAAGGAGCGCTCGCTCAGCGCCAGCCGTTTCGCCCACGCTTTCAGGGTGCTTCTGTCGTCAGGATGGCTGACCAGCGCGTCGGCCATGGCGCGTATTTTGGGATGGGCTGAAACGGGCAGGCTCAGCTTCTGCTGCGGCATGCTGGCGAGCTCATCAAGCGTCACTCTGGTCAGCCGTGCGGCATGGCTCTCTGACGGATAATCAACGCGTTCATGCGTCAAACGGTCAACCAGCGCTTTGATCAACGGGGAAATGGCCAGCGTGCAGCATTTCTCCGGCAGCGCGGCGGCACCGGGCTCAATAAACAGATAGTTGAGATGAGCATTCCAGGTCGCTTTGGCGCTGTGTGCGATCCCGCCAGGGATCCAGACGGCACAGTCTGGCGGCACGATCCAGATATCATTTTCCGCATGACAAATCACCGCGCCATACAAAGCAATAATCAGCTGCCCCTTACGGTGGGTGTGCACCGGCACTTCCGCGGCGTACTCCACGAAATCCAGATGTCGGGCTACGGCCGGGCATGCGGTGGCGTCAGGGTCGAAGAGCGTATTGGCAAGTTGAGGTTTCACGTTTCTGGCAACATTTAGGTATTTTTTGACAGAGTAGAGTATTTAAGCGGGTTCGCAAGCCAGTAATAATTCTGGCATGAACATATTAAACGCTTTTCATTTTCATTCGTGGCGCGCCATGCGTGAGCGCTTATCTCCCGTGCTGCGTAACGATGCCAGTGCGTTGCTCTATTCCGCGAGAAGTTTTGCAGCGGCGATGCTCGCTTACTACATTGCGCTGTCGATAGGCCTCGAACGTCCATCGTGGGCCATTATTACCGTCTATATCGTGTCGCAGACGTCGGTAGGGGCCTCGCTGAGCAGAAGTCTCTATCGTCTGGCCGGCACCGTTGTGGGGGCCTGCGCCACCGTTGCGATCGTACCTGTCTTCGTCAATATGCCGATCCTCTGCAGCGTGATGCTGTCGGGCTGGATCACGTTCTGCCTCTATTTATCTCTGCTGGAGCGCACCCCGCGGGCGTATGCCTTTGTGCTGGCCGGGTACACTGCGAGCCTGATTGGTTTTCCTGCGGTATCCGACCCCGGCGGGATTTTTAATATCGCCATTATCCGTGTGCAGGAGATTGTCATTGGGATCTTCTGCGCGGCGCTGATACATCGCTATGTGTTACCCGCGCGTATCTCCGGCCTGTTCAACAGTAAGTTATCGCAAACCCTGCACGCCGCGCGTGAGCGGGTGGCTGACACCCTCGCAGGCAAACCCGTCGCGGTTTCAGACCCGCTGCATCTGGCGCTGGCGCTGCAGTTTCTGCAGGGTATAAGCCACCATATTCCGTATGATTTTGCCCTGTCTGCTCCGGTGCGGCAGGGCAGAAAGGCTATCCATGACCGACTGGCGCGGCTGGTCATCGTTAACTGTGAATTACGCGATCGCTTACCGGCGACGGTGCCTGCCGGGTTGCAGGTATTGCTCGACGACGTTCAGGCCTGGCTGGGGGATGAAGATGCTGCACGCCACAGCACGGCAGATGCGTTAATGGCACGCAGTGAGCAGCTCGCAGAGCGCTACGCTGCAGAGGCCCGAACGATGAACGACGCGCTGCTGGCCAGTTTTGTCCGTTATCTGACGCAGGCCATTACGCTGTTGCAGCAGTGCGAACGTCTTTCTGATGCCATCCACCATGCGAAGCCCGCCCACGGACTGACGGCGGGCAGGGCAGTTAAAGGGTATGTTTTTCATCGCGATCCTCTTACTGCCGCCCGCACCGCGCTGGGCGCGTTCGCCATCATCCTGAGCGGCTGCCTGGTCTGGATCTTCTCTGCGTGGTCCGATGGCAGCACGGCGGTCTCTATCCTTGGGGTCTGCTGCACGCTGTTTGGCAGTTTCGACACCCCGGCTCCGCACATAGTGAAATACATTATTGGCTCGTTCTGGGGCGTATTGATTAGCCTGCTGTACAGCTTTGCGCTGCTTCCGCAGGTGGGCGATTTCCCCGTGCTGGTGGCCGTGCTGGCGCCGGTATATCTGCTGGCCGGGTCGCTTCAGGCACGTCCTCCTACCACGTTTATGGCAATGGGGATCACCCTGACGCTGCCGGTATTGTGCGAGCTGGGTGCCCACTACAGCGGAGACTTTGCCACGGCGGCCAATTCCGCCATTGCGCTGTTTGCCGCAACCGGCTTTGCTGTTATCAGCATGAGCCTGCTGCAAACCGTGCAGGCCGACGCGGCCATCGCACGTCTGCACACGCTGTGCCAGCGCGATATTCGTCGCAGCGTGAAGGGCACGCTTCTGCTGGATGAGACGCACTGGACCAATCTGATGATTGACCGCGCTGCCCTGTTACTGCCGCGCCTGCAGCGCAGCGGACGTGCCTCAGAGCAGGTGCTTAACCCGCTGCTGCGCGCGCTGCGCATCGGCCTTTCGGTGATGCATTTACGCCGCTGCGGTATGCCCGCGAGCAGGGAGATTAGCGCGCGCCTGTATCACCTGAACGACACCGACGCCTTGCGTGAACACATCGCCGACCACATCCGCCTCTGTTTGCCTGCCGCAGATGCACAAACGCGCCAGTTTGTCGGCCATCTGGTGGATTTACATTGCGCATTACGGAGGGCAGACGATGGTCAATGATCTGAATATTGGGGGCGTTTTTATCCCGGGACTGCTTGTCACCGCGCTCGCGGCGCTGGCCTGCACGCTGGCACTCATCGCGCTTTTATCGCTCAGCAGGCTCTACCGTCGTTTGCCTTTTCGCCCGCTGCTGGACGTTTCAACTTATCTGGTCACCTTTTTCCTGCTGATGCAGGGCCTGACCGCGCTGGGGTTATTTAGATGAAATCATTACTTTCTCTGGTCGGTCGCTATGCGCTGACGTTATGTGCCGTCGCGGCGGCCACGCTTCTGGCTTTTATGATGTGGAAACATTATGCGCAAACGCCCTGGACCCGCGACGGCCGGGTACGGGCGGATGTGGTACAGATTGCGCCGGACGTATCCGGGCCGGTAATCCGCGTGGCCGTCCGGGATAACCAGTGGGTTAACCGGGGCGATGTGCTCTACGCTATCGACCCGCACTGGCTCACGCTGGCGGTGGCCAGCGCGCAGGCTGAGGTGGAATCCAGACGGCATGAGATGGTGATGCGACAGGATGCCGCCAGACGACGTGCACAGATTAAAGCCGCGATATCCAGCGAGGATTTACAGCAAACGGGCAGCGCCGCGAACGTCGCGGTGGCGAATTATCACGGTGCGCTGGCCGCGCTGGAGCTGGCCGAGCTTAATTTGTCCCACGCCACCGTACGGGCTCCCGTCTCGGGTTATATCACCCATCTGCGGCTTCGCCCGGGGGACTATGCCACCGCGGGGGAGACTAAGGTCGCCATCGTCGATGCGCACAGTTTCTGGGTGGTGGGGTATTTCGAGGAGACCAAACTTCGCCATATTCGCGTTGGGGACACGGCGCATATCGTGTTGATGGGTTATGAACCGGTGATTGCCGGACATGTCGAGAGCATCGGCCATGGGATCGGTGATAACAACGATGAGACGGGCGGGCTTGGGCTTCCCGACGTCGAGCCGACGTTTAGCTGGGTGCGGCTGGCGCAGCGCGTCCCGGTGCGCATACATATTGATGCATTGCCGAAGGGGGTTGAGCTGGTAGCCGGGTTGTCGGCGAGCGTGGAGGTGGTGCGTTGAGGGCGACGGGAGTCCCTGTTTATATTGCGGCATAACGGCGATACCAGGGCAAATATCCTGCACCCTGACGCTGATTGGATATACTTCATGTGGCAGGTTGTGCTGTTTCCGGATTTTTCAGCCAGAGCGGAGACACCGCATCGTACATCCTGCAACGGGAACCAATGAAAATGTTCACCATGAAACAGTTATGGAGGTGAGGAAGATGGGATTATTAAGTTTTGTGAAAGAAGCGGGCGAGAAAATCTGGGATGCCGTATCCGGCGGTAGCAAGGAAGATCAGGCCGACAAGCTGAAAAAACATATTGATAGTCTTAACCTGCCTGGTGCCGAAAAGGTCAACATTAATGTCGCGGACGACGGTACGGCGACGGTGACCGGCGACGTGGGCTCCCAGGAAGATAAAGAAAAAATTCTGGTGGCGGTAGGTAACGTCACCGGGATTGGTCAGGTCAATGATAGCGTGACCGTCACCCAAAGCGGGGTGGAAAGCCGCTATTACACGGTGAAATCCGGCGATACCCTGAGCGCCATCTCAAAAGCGATGTATGGCTCTGCCAATGAGTATCAGCGTATTTTTGAAGCCAATAAACCGATGCTGACGCATCCCGACAAAATCTACCCGGGTCAGGTACTGATTATCCCGGCTAAGTAAGCCGTCAATCAGGACGTGTTAGCGATGTTTGTAGGGAGTCTGTGATGGGATTATTAGATCAAATCGGCAGCCTGGCCGGCGGGCAGGGCGGTAAGACGGAGCAACTCCAGGCGATCATGACCTGGATTGAGCAGCAGGGCGGCATTCAGGGGATCCTCGAAAAATTCCGCAATGGCGGCCTGGGCGGCGTTGTCGAGTCGTGGCTTAGCCAGCAGAGTAATCAGTCGGTGAACAGCGAACAGATCACATCGGTGTTTGGATCGCCAGCGCTGCAGGATCTCGGCGCAAAACTGGGCGTGGATTCTCAAACCGCGTCGACGCTGATTGCTGAATACCTGCCTAAAATCGTCGATGGCCTTTCACCACAGGGCGAAGCCCCGGCTCAGGGCGACCTGATGTCTGCGGGACTTAATCTGCTCAAAGGTAAGTTCCTGAGTTAGTGTAATCCGCAGCGTCATGACGCCGTGTACATACCAGGCCTGTATTCAGGCCTGGTATGTAGTATCAGGCTTAATGGGAAGAGACAAATATCGACGCCTGCTGCACAGGCGGAACGGCGAAATTACGCTGCATGCGTTTTATTTCCTCTGCGGGTGGCAAACCAAACAGCCGCTTGAATTCACGATTGAACTGCGACGGACTTTCATAACCGACGGCGTAGCTCGCGGCGGCGGCGGTAATATGCTGACGCACCATCAACATCCTTGCCTGGTGCAGGCGCACCGATTTCACATACTGCATCGGCGGCATACCGGTTATCGCTTTGAAATGGGTGTGAAACGTCGGCACACTCATTCCGGCCTCCATCGCCAGTTGATTAAGCGTTAACGGCTCAGCGTAGGCGGCATGGATGTGCTGCAGTACTTTGCCAATTTTGCCGAACTGCCCCTGTAAGGCCAGCGCGGCGCGCATGGCCTTGCCCTGGGCGCCCGTCAGGACGCGGAAATAGAGCTCTCGCACCCGCGCCGGGCCGAGGATCGCCGCCTCAAGCGGATTGTTCAGTACTTCAAGCAGGCGCAGCACGGCCATTTTTACCGCGTCGTCCATCGGGCTCGACATCATGCTTTGTGGCGCAGCGGGAGGATGAGGGGCGTGATGCTGCTCAATTTGCAACATCAGTTCAGCGGCAAGTTGAAAATCCAGATGCAGATATATCGCCAGTAAGGGGTGTTCTGCCGACGCGTCGGTTTCCATCACAAACGGCACCGGAATCGACACGGCCAGATAGTGCTGTTCATCATACAGATAGGTCTGCTGACCGAAAAAACCGCGTTTGCTGCCCTGGCAGACAATCACAATCCCCGGATCGTAAAGCACGGGCGTTCGCGCAAGCGGGCGGTCGGCACGCAAAATTCGCACATCAGGTAACGCCGTCAGGTTGTACCCCTCCTGCACCGCCAGTGCTTTTACTAAGGTAATCATCCCGGACATCACTGCACCTCATAAAATCAGGCAATAAAAAGAGAAAATACGGCCTAAAAATACGGCAAATCAGAGAATACCATGCAACCTTCACTGTTCATGGGAGTAATTTATGGCATCTGCAAAAACAATCTTAATCACCGGCGTTAGCAGCGGCTTTGGTCGTGCTCTGGCGGAGGAAGCCCTCACCGCAGGCCATCGGGTCGTGGGGACCGTGCGCACCCCCGAAGCAAAGCAGGCATTCGAGGCACTCGATACGCAGCGGGCATTCGGCTGCCTGCTTGATGTCACGGACTATGCGCACATTGATGAAGTGGTTACGCTGAGTGTGTCTGCCGTCGGCCCGATTGATGTCCTTGTGAACAATGCCGGTTACGGTCACGAAGGCATACTGGAAGAGTCCTCGCTCGCAGACATGCGCCGCCAGTTTGAGGTGAATGTGTTTGGCGCCGTCGCGATGATCAAAGCCGTGCTGCCGGGCATGCGCCAGCGTCGTCACGGCCATATTCTTAATATCACCTCGATGGGCGGTTTCATCACTCTGCCCGGCATCAGCTATTACTGCGGCAGTAAATTTGCGCTCGAAGGCATATCAGATACGCTAAGCAAAGAGCTTGCTCCGTTCAACATACATGTCACTGCGGTGGCACCGGGCTCGTTTCGCACCGACTGGGCAGGACGCTCGATGGTACGCAGCGCGCGCAGCATCCCGGACTATGACGCGTTATTCGATCCTGTCCGCCAGGCTCGTCAGGAAAAAAGTGGTCAGCAACTCGGCGACCCCGTAAAAGCGGCGCGCGCCATGCTGGCTATCATTGAGAGCCAGAACCCGCCGACGCATTTATTGCTTGGTAGTGATGCTTTGAGTTTAGTGCGGGAAAAGCTTGCGTGTTTAGGTGAGGAAATCGATCGCTGGGAAGCGTTAACACGTTCAACGGACGGCTGAGCGGTGAACACGGGAACATGATTACAGGCCGGTTTGCCACCGGCCAGTACCGGTCGCGGCGAAAGCCGCGACACTATGTTGATTGCTGGCGTTCAGGGCAGACGGTATTGCGACGCCATGCCCCGGGGGCCTGGCCATACTGACGCTTAAAGCTGCGGTTGAAGGACTGCTGGGAGTCAAAGCCCAGCGCGATCGCCACGTTCAGGATCGGTTCATCGCTGTGGGTTAAGCGCTCGACCGATTTTTGCAGCTTTTGTGCACGAATATACTCGGCCAGCGGATACCCGGTATGTTCCTTGAAGATCCGCTGGAGATGCCATTTCGAGTAGCCGGCGCGCCTGGAAACGGTGTTAATGTCCAGGCGGCTTTCAAGGTTGTTGTCGATCCAGTCGAGTAGATCATGAATAAATGCGTCAGTGTTCATGGTTTCCCCCACGCCGCGTTTTAAAAAGCATTTTTGTCTGTTGCATTTAAAGATGACTCGCTCTGACATTAAATGCAAGTTTTATTGTTGCATTTAATTCCTTGCCGAAAACGCGCCTTTTGTCCCTGAGCCAAATAGCACATAAAGTGTATTAATTATTCTTGCACTAAATCTGACGCCTTCCTACAATCGCCGCGATAGTGTATTCGCAACTGTTACAGTTTTGTGGCGATGAACGACACAAATAGTCTCAAGCCAGTCCGGACAAAGGAAGTGGCGCCGCGTCTCCCGCAGCGTCTTGCCCGGCGGCTACCATTACCGGAATAAAAATAATGAGCCTGCAAAAACCCTGGGTTAACGTTCATCTGACGGCGCTGGGAGCGATGTTCCTCTCCATGCTGCTTGTCGGATGCGATGACGGCGTGGCACAAAATGCCGTCCCACAAGCGCCCGCTGTGAGCGCCGCTGACGTGGTAGTGAAATCCATCAGTCAGTGGGATAGCTTTAACGGCCGGATTGAAGCGGTGGAAAGCGTTCAGCTGCGCCCCCGCGTCTCCGGCTACATTGATAAAGTGAATTACACCGACGGCCAGGAAGTGAAAAAGGGCGAGGTGCTGTTCACTATCGATGACAGAACCTATCGCGCTGCGCTGGAACAGGCGCAGGCCACCTTAACGAGAGCCAAAACGCAGGCCAGCCTGGCGCGCAGTGAGGCTAACCGTACCGATAAACTCGTCAATACCAACGTCGTCTCCCGTGAAGAGTGGGAGCAGCGCCGTTCGGCCGCCGCTCAGGCGCAGGCCGACATTCGCGCCGCGCAGGCAGCAGTTGACGCGGCACAACTTAACCTCGATTTCACCAAAGTGACCGCGCCTATTGATGGCCGCGCCAGCCGCGCGCTGATCACCAGCGGTAATCTGGTCACTGCGGGTGACAGTGCCAGCGTCCTCACCACGCTGGTCTCCCTGAAAACGGTTTACGTCTACTTTGACGTGGATGAGGCAACCTACCTCCACTATCAAAATCTCGCCCGCAGCGGGCAGGGTGCGTCCAGTAATCACCTGGCGCTCCCGGTTGAGATTGGTCTGGTGGGGGAGGAGGGTTATCCCCATCAGGGCAAGGTGGATTTTCTTGATAATCAGTTAACGCCGAGCACCGGCACCATCCGTATGCGCGCGCTACTGGATAATGCGCAGCGTCAGTTCACGCCAGGACTGTTTGCCCGCGTACGCCTGCCGGGCAGCGCTGAATTCAAAGCCACGCTTGTCGACGATAAAGCGGTGCTGACCGATCAGGATCGCAAATACGTTTATATCGTTGATAAAGAAGGTAAAGCGCAGCGCCGCGATATCACGCCGGGGCGTCTGGCCGCCGGTTTACGTATCGTGCAGCAGGGGCTGAACCCTGGCGATAAAGTCATCGTCGACGGTTTACAAAAAGTGTTTATGCCGGGTATGCCGGTTAACGCGAAAACCGTTCCGATGACCGCCAGCGCCGCGCTTAACTGATCCCTTACCCGAGAATCCGACATATGGACTTTTCCCGCTTTTTTATCGACAGGCCGATTTTCGCTGCAGTACTGTCGATTCTGATTTTCATCACAGGATTAATCGCTATCCCGCTGTTGCCGGTGAGCGAATATCCTGACGTCGTACCGCCAAGCGTGCAGGTGCGCGCGGAGTATCCGGGTGCCAACCCGAAAGTGATTGCAGAAACCGTGGCGACGCCGCTGGAAGAAGCCATCAACGGCGTTGAAAACATGATGTACATGAAATCCGTTGCAGGCTCTGACGGCGTACTGGTAACCACCGTGACGTTCCGCCCGGGTACCGACCCGGATCAGGCGCAGGTTCAGGTGCAAAACCGCGTGTCACAGGCCGAGGCGCGTCTGCCGGAAGATGTACGACGTCTGGGTATTACCACCCAGAAACAATCACCGACGCTGACGCTGGTAGTGCATCTGTTTTCGCCGGGCGGCAAGTACGATTCACTGTATATGCGTAACTACGCCACGCTTAAAGTGAAGGACGAACTGGCGCGTCTGCCGGGCGTGGGTCAGATTCAGATTTTTGGCTCTGGCGAATACGCGATGCGCATCTGGCTGGATCCCGACAAGGTGGCAGCCCGCGGGTTGACGGCCTCGGATGTCGTGACGGCGATGCAGGAGCAAAACGTTCAGGTTTCCGCCGGGCAGCTTGGCGCCGAGCCGCTGCCGAAAGAGAGCGATTTCCTGATCTCCATTAACGCCCAGGGGCGTCTGCACACGGAAGAAGAGTTTGGCAATATTATTCTGAAAACGGCGCAAGACGGCTCGCTGGTACGCCTGCGCGACGTGGCGCGTATTGAAATGGGCTCTGGCAGCTATGCGCTGCGTTCCCAGCTCAACAACAAAGACGCGGTCGGGATTGGTATCTTCCAGTCCCCGGGTGCGAACGCCATCGATTTGTCTAACGCCGTGCGCGCGAAAATGAACGAACTGGCCACGCGTTTCCCGGAAGATATGAAATGGGCAGCACCGTACGACCCGACGGTTTTCGTTCGCGATTCCATTCGCGCGGTTGTACAGACCTTGCTGGAAGCGGTGGTGCTGGTAGTACTGGTGGTGATCCTGTTCCTGCAGACCTGGCGCGCGTCGATTATTCCGCTGATCGCGGTGCCGGTATCGGTTGTGGGGACGTTCAGCATTCTCTACCTGCTTGGCTTCTCACTGAATACCCTGAGTTTGTTCGGGCTGGTGCTGGCTATCGGTATCGTCGTGGATGACGCCATCGTGGTGGTGGAAAACGTCGAGCGAAATATCGAAGAGGGGCTTTCTCCGCTTCAGGCGGCGCATCAGGCGATGCGTGAAGTTTCCGGGCCGATTATTGCGATTGCGCTGGTGCTGTGCGCGGTGTTTGTACCGATGGCGTTCCTCTCCGGGGTAACCGGCCAGTTCTACAAACAGTTTGCGGTGACTATCGCGATTTCGACGGTGATTTCCGCCATCAACTCGCTGACGCTCTCGCCGGCACTGGCAGCGCTGCTGTTAAAACCGCACGGTGCCCCGAAAGACTTCCCGACCCGGCTTATCGATCGTCTGTTCGGCTGGCTGTTCCGTCCGTTTAACCGCTTTTTCCACCGTAGCTCAAACGGTTATCAGGGGCTGGTGGGGAAAACGCTCGGACGCCGTGGCGCGGTGTTTGTTGTTTATGTGCTGCTGTTGTGCGCGGCTGGCGTCATGTTTAAAGCGGTCCCCGGCGGGTTTATACCTACCCAGGATAAGCTGTATTTAATTGGCGGCGTGAAAATGCCGGAAGGTTCTTCACTGGCCCGCACCGATGCGGTGATCCGCAAAATGAGCGAAATCGGGATGAATACCGAAGGCGTGGATTATGCGGTCGCTTTTCCTGGGCTTAACGCGCTACAGTTCACCAACACGCCGAATACCGGGACGGTCTTCTTTGGTCTGAAACCTTTCGATCAGCGTAAACATACGGCGGCGGAAATTAACGCTGAGATCAATGCCAAAATCGCTCAAATTCAGCAGGGCTTTGGTTTCTCCATTTTGCCACCGCCGATTTTAGGGCTGGGGCAGGGGTCGGGCTATTCGCTGTACATCCAGGATCGCGGTGGTCTGGGCTATGGTGCGCTGCAAAACGCGGTGAACACCATGTCCGGTGCGATTATGCAGACGCCGGGGATGCATTTCCCGATCTCAACCTACCAGGCTAACGTTCCGCAGCTGGATGTGCAGGTTGATCGAGATAAGGCGAAAGCGCAGGGCGTGTCGCTGACCGATCTGTTCGGTACGCTGCAAACCTATCTGGGATCGTCTTATGTGAACGATTTTAACCAGTTCGGGCGTACCTGGCGCGTGATGGCGCAGGCCGACGGGCCGTTCCGCGACAGCGTGGAAGACATTGCGAATTTGCGCACCCGTAATAATCAGGGCGAAATGGTGCCAATCGGCAGTATGGTGAATATCAGCACCACCTACGGGCCGGATCCGGTGATCCGTTATAACGGTTATCCGGCGGCGGATCTGATTGGCGATGCCGATCCGCGCATTCTCTCTTCGGCACAGGCGATGACGCAACTGGACGGAATGTCTAAGCAGATCCTGCCGAACGGGATGAATATTGAATGGACGGACCTGAGCTTCCAGCAGGCCACTCAGGGCAACACGGCGCTGATCGTCTTCCCGGTTGCGGTGCTGCTGGCTTTCCTGGTGCTGGCCGCACTGTATGAAAGCTGGACCTTGCCGCTCGCGGTGATCCTGATCGTTCCGATGACGATGCTGTCCGCGCTGTTTGGTGTCTGGCTGACCGGGGGCGATAACAACGTCTTCGTGCAGGTGGGGCTGGTGGTACTCATGGGGCTGGCATGTAAAAACGCGATTCTTATCGTTGAGTTTGCGCGCGAGCTGGAGCTTCAGGGGAAAGGGATTATGGAAGCAGCGCTGGAAGCGTGCCGCCTGCGTTTACGCCCGATTGTGATGACCTCCATCGCCTTTATTGCCGGGACGATTCCGCTGATCCTCGGTCACGGCGCAGGCGCAGAAGTGCGCGGTGTCACCGGGATCACGGTGTTCTCCGGGATGCTGGGCGTGACGCTGTTTGGTCTGTTCCTGACGCCGGTGTTTTACGTGACGCTGCGTAAATTCGTTACGCGCGGCAAGCCGGTCAACGACGTTTTACCTGCCTAGGTTTTTACAGGGCACAAAAAAACCGCCTTCTCGTTAAGGCGGTTTTTTTTCGTATCAGTAAGGGCATGGCTACGCTTTTTTATGCAGGCCTTCAATTTCAGGCACCGGATCGCACCCGCTGGTATCGGCTTTTTTGACTTTTTCCAGCGCGCTGGCCACGGTATGTTGAGCCAGAACCTCTAACGAAGCCTGCTCCGCTTCATCGGCGATAGATTTGAAGTACCAGCACGCGTTGGCGCTGACGACGCAGCGAGCCGGTACGTCAGGACGCGACGCCCACAGCTTTTTATCTTCTATGACAGAAACATAGATATCACGCAGGGTGATCTTATCCGCCGGACGACCAAGATGAATAGAACCGTTACGGCCAAGGGTTGAGACGATAATGCCGTCACGCGTAAGCGGAACCATCAACTTGCGGATAAAGCTCGGATTTGCTTCCAGTCCGTAGGCCAGAATCGCACTCGTCGAACGTTCACCCGATTGCTCCGCCATCGCTACGCTGAGAACCATCTGCAAAGCTGTCGGGAAGCGGTAATCTAACATTTCATTGTCCTGGGTTGCGGTGAATCTTGTTCTTTTTGGCACCGCAGAGGTGAATAATCAATAAGTAACAATATAACAAATACGGCAATTTTTTTGAAGCAGACAACGCCTGGCCTGGCCCGTAAAAAAGCGTTTACGCTTCGCGTCGAATGGCAACATAAGACCCATCCATACGCTTTACCGATTGTATAAGCATCGTCTATTTCATCATGGCGACTGATAAAAATATTATGAAAAAATGCTGATCGAATCGCCGCTGATTTTTTGAGCACATAAAGGGAATGACATTACCCTCGTCAGAAGAAACAGGAGTCAGATCTATCCTGTCATTCATACATTAAAAAGCGGGAACGGGTCTGGTTTCTGTTTGAGTTGCCCGGCAATCTCGTTGAGTTTCAAGAGTGCTTGCTTTAACTGGCTGAACTCCGTTCCGCCAATACACAACCTGACGCCGTACTGATCCGACTGTTGACCCACTTCAGTTGAGGCCGGTGCTGTCACTTTGATGCCTGTCGCCAGCGCTGCATTGTAGAAAGAGTGCGCGTCATCGCGTGAAAACGGTAACCAGAGATGAAAGCTGGGAAGCCCCGAGCGATAAACGTGCTCTCCTAAAATGTCGATAGCGAGTTGGTAACGACGCCGGGTTTCGTGTTCAATTGCGAGGGTGACGGTTTCTGCTGTGCCATCAATCAGCCATTGCTCCATGATGGAACTGCTTAGCGGAGAGACCATCATCGCCGTTGCCCTCAGCATGGATTCTGCTCGTGAATACAGCGCCTCCGGTACCAGCAGCCCGCCAATCCGCAATGCTGGATTAAGGATCTTAGATAAACTATTCACATATAAGGTGATATCGGGGGCTATTTTGGCAATCTGTGGCAATTCTGTCGTGCTCATCAGCCGATAAACATCATCCTCAATAATCTTTATGCCCCTTTCCCGACAAACCCGAACCAGTTCCTGACGGCGGGCCAGGCTCATAATGCGTGTGGACGGACTTTGTAAGAGCGGCGTGACATAGACAGCACCGCCTTTTTCCGCATTTTCATCGAGGATCTTTTCCAGAACAGAGACATCCATGCCTTCGTCATCCATCGGGATCCCCACTAATGTGAGCTTCAGTAAATGCGACAGCTGAATCAGCCCTGAATAGGTTTGAGCCTCAACGTACAGTCGGCCAAAAGGTTCACAGACCGTAGACAACGCTACAGAGAGCGCATGCTGAGCACCGTTCGTTAAGATGAGATGCTGGTAATCGGCCGGGACACCCAGACGACTGAACCACTGCGCAAGAAGCCGCCGGTGTTCATCATGGCCCGTTGCCGGGGCGTAAGTGTTAAACATATCCATGTCAGGACGCCGGGCGAGGGTGGTGAGTGTCTTACTCAGTGACCGGGAGGTCAGTGCTGCCGGCGGGGTGTTTTGCGACAGGTCGATAAAGGTTCGGCTTCTGGAATTGGCCAGCGCGACAAACATTCCGCTGCCCTTAACGCTTCGAACCAGACCCCGTCTCTCCAGGATCCCATAGGCTTTCGTTACAGTACCCACCGCGATACCGAGCGTATCTGCCAGTTCACGATGTGCCGGAAGGCGCGCGCCGAGCCTCAGCAGGCCTGAAAGAATATCGTCTGACAACGCCTGGACCAGCCGATCGGTAGGGGATGAATTGCCTTCTGCAAGATGGGGTTGCCACGGAGAACGTTCGCGCATGAGATTACCATAAGTGTAATGTGACACTATTTATATTTACTGATAGTGTCACATCTTTTATTCTGGCGCCAGTATTTGAAATAGACGAAATGAGCGAAGCGCATGAGTGAACAACGTGTGGATGTCAGTTCTGCCAGACCATTACTGGATAAGAGTGAAACGAAGAAAAAAGAAATCCTTCGTGGCCTGAAAGATGGGTTACCCGTATTACTGGGCGTGATCCCGTTTGCGCTGGTGTTGGGTGCGCAGGCAAGCCATAAGGGGCTCACGCCTCTCGACGTTCCCTTGATGACAGGATTAAATTTTGCCGGCGGGTCTGAATTTGCCGCCATACAAATCTGGACGTCGCCGCCACCTTTTTTACTTATTATGGCCGTGACATTACTGGTAAACAGTCGTCATATTTTAATGGGGGCGACGCTGGTTCCCTTACTTTCTCGTTTTCCAAAACGAAAGGTCTTACCTGCGCTTTTTTTTATGACGGATGAGAGTTGGGCACTCAGTTATAATGACGCGCATTCCAGAAATAACAAAACGCCGCCGCTGTTCAGCATGCCGTATTATATGGCGGTCTCTTTATCTTTCTATACGATGTGGGTTTTCTGTACCGCACTCGGTGCGTTAATTGGCCCGGTGCTGGGCGATGTTCACCAGTATGGTTTTGATATGGCCTTTCCGGCGGTCTTTCTTGTGCTGGTCAGAGGCATGTGGAATGGCATTCGTAAAGCCGTGCCCTGGATAATCAGTCTGGTCGTCTCCGTTGCGGTATGTCATTTTATTGCCGGCCTGTGGTACGTCATTGCTGGCCCTTTAGCAGGATTAGCCGTTGCCGCATTTTTAGGGGGAGAGGATGCCTGATTATCAGACCTTCATCGCCATCGTATTAATGGCACTCACCACGTATGCAACGCGTGTGACCGCTTATCTTATATTACGAAACCGGGTGCTTACGCCCAGGGCGATGACGGTACTTAAATCGTCTCCCGGTTGTGTCATGCTGGGTTTCATTGCGCCTTTTTTTGCCTCCGGAAATCCTGCAGATCTTATCGCGTTAGGGTTAACGTTGGTTGTTGCAATGCGCTTTTCAATGCCTGTGACGGTGATCTCCGGCGTGATGTTTGCCTTTATACTTCGCTATTATTTAGGGTAAGTTTCCAGACCTGCCGCGCAACCAGAAACAGAACCGACTTCCCACGTTTCATTCCCCGCCGCTGTGCGCGACGTGGTAATGTTGGCGTCGAACAGGTTCTGCGTTGAGGATCCCGCTATGACCACGTTTTATCAACTGACAGCCACCCGTCTGGATGGACAGCCTGTCGCTATGCTCGACTTCGCTGGCAAGGTGGTGTTGGTCGTGAATACCGCCAGCCAATGTGGCTTCACGCCACAATACGGCGGCCTTGAGGCGCTTTATAAGAAATACGCCGCTCAGGGGCTGGTGGTGCTTGGGTTCCCCTGCAACCAGTTCGGTAAACAGGAGCCCGGCGATGCCGACGACATCGCCAGGACCTGTCACATTCATTACGGTGTGAGCTTCCCGATATTTGAGAAAATCGAGGTCAACGGAGCCGCAGCGCATCCGGTGTTTCGCTATCTGAAAAACGAATTGCCCGGCGTGCTGGGGGGGCGAATCAAGTGGAACTTCACCAAGTTTCTGATCGGACGCGACGGTAAACCGCTCAAGCGTTTTGCGCCGATCACCACCCCCGAGAAAATGGAAGCCGCAATCCTTACTGCGCTTGAACGCTAAGTATTGTGATCATGATGGCCTGAACACAGGAGGGTATTCATTGCAGGGGGCGTTTATCGCGCATCGCAGACGCCATGTCCGCATCTAAAATAGCACTCACGGAAAGATGTCACTCCCTCTCCTCATGCTATATCTCCGTAAACATACCCATTAATGAAAGGACGTATGGAGATGCTGAGAGGCAAAAGAGCGGTTATTACGGGTGGGGGCAGGGGATTTGGTCAGGCGCTGTGCGTATGGCTGGCGCGGGAAGGCGTTGAGGTAGAATTTTGCGCGCGGCGGGCTGATGATATTCAACAAACCTGCAGTCTTATCACTGCTGAAGGCGGTATGGCAAAAGGGTATATCTGTGATTTAACCCGGGCTGAATCCCTTTCTGCGTTTTCTTCACAGCTATTAACTTCAGACAAGCCCATAGATATTTTAATTCTCAATGCTGCCCAATGGTTGTCAGGAACGTTAGACGACCAGCCTGATACCGACATTATTAATACCGTCAGTTCCGGCCTGACAGCGTCGATTCTTCTGACGCAGGCTCTGCTGCCTGGATTAAGACGTTCAGACAGTGCTGATATCGTCTCAATTATCTCTTCCTGCGGGATCCCGAATTTCACGGATTCAATTGCGCACCCCGCTTTTTTCGCCAGCAAACATGGGCTCAGCGGATTTACAACAAAACTCGCACAGCAATTGTCCAAAGAAAATATACGGGTTACCGGACTGTACCCTCCTGATTTCGAACTTACAGGGTTAGATTCGAGTGTCGATAGCCAATGCAGAATGGGAGAGCGGCTCTTGAACGGGCGATCGGTCTGGGAAGCGATTCGTTTTGTGTTGGTTCAACCGCGTAGTTGCCATATAAGTAGCCTCTACTTTCAAGGTCCAACCCGCGAAGACCTGAGTGATAGGGTCTAAATCGGGTGATGTTAAACAGAACAGTCTTCGCACAGAGCAGCATGTTGATACCAGATGAAACAGGCTGCTCTGTGCCCTAAGTGGATGCGTTGAGTCAATATGGGGGTTATGACAATTCAGGGATWRYGACAATTCAGGGATAGCGACAGGATACCCGGAAGATGACATTAAAGCGGTGAAATTGCCTCAACAACATGCTGGAAAACGTAAGGGTCAGAAAGTAGCTTAAATTCATCATCATCCGGGTAAGTGACCGCCACATGATAGTTTTCTCCAGCAAATGCCTTCACTGACTGCAGATCCTGCCAGTAAGTTGCCAGAAAGAAATGCTCCCAACTTCCCTGCGTTTCTCTGCGAACGAACGCGCCTTTGTTCCCCGATATGCTCCTGGAATGCTCTACCCCTGTTTTTTCAAGGTGTTTTGCAAAACCTTCCGCATGTTCAAGCGGAACACATCCATGCCAGGTCCTTACAATCATTAGTGTTCTCTCTTTAGGGATGGTGAGGGTATAACCATATCATCAGAAAGCACCTCATGGTGTGATTAACGAAGAACGCTATCTCGCACTTCGATTTATCGGACATTCTTCACCTTGCTTCAGACTGAATCTCATGACCACGATAAATTTAGGTCACTTCCGTTTTTCGCTCACAGTTGCATCCAGCCGCTGTGTACCGCTAGCGGCAAACATTAGTGCTCTGAGGAGGGAAGCGCTGCAGCGCTCTTTGTTGAGATAGCTCCCTCACTTCGGTTTTCCTTACGCTATGATAAATCATTATATTTTGCTCAAGGGCCATACATGAACATCTCCATCTGCAGACCAGACGAATATGATGATTTGGCTGATATTTTTATCGAAATGGAAACCTACTATAACCAGACGCTTTGCCTGTCCAGGCGTGACATGTCCGTGTATCTGAGGGATAAGATCTTTGCAGCCGACTCCGGTACCGAAGTTCACAAAGTGGTTTGTGATGGAGTTATCGCTGCGTTCTCATGTGTATCAGTGATGTACCCCTCTCCGCGATTTAGTGGGCAAATGTTTATCAAAGAGCTTTTTGTCTCTGCACCTTTCAGAAGGGCTGGAATTGGGAGAGGGCTGATGAGTTTTATAGCCAGTCGTGCTATAGAACGCGGGTGCTTTCAGCTCGACTGGTTATCTGTGACAGCAGACCCACTGGCGCAGACGTTTTATGAGTCTCTCGGTGCTCAGATTATCAGGAGCGTTAACTATCATCGGATTTCAGGCCCATCAATAGATAAGCTTGCCCGTCGTGCCAACTGAAGCATTCAGGCAAAGATACTCCCCGTTGAAAACCATATCATTATGGAAGGTCCGCTTCTCATTCATAGCGGACCTTCTGCTCCGTTAGTTTGGCCGTTTTATGCCAGCAGCGGACGTAGGCTGAATTGAAAGTAGCCATGATGTGTTTTCATTATGACCGGTTACGTTAGAATAGCCTCGTTGAAAACGATAGAGCTGGAGTAAAAATGTTTGCTGATTTTGGTATCGTGAATTTCTGGACGTATCTACTTGGTGCGACACTGATAGTCCTTGCCCCCGGCCCTGAGACCATGTTCGTGATTAAAACAAGCATTACGAGCGGCATCAAACGAGGCTTTGCTGCAATATTTTCCATTCTCATGAGTGACGTACTTCTGGTTCTGCTGGCATGGTGTGGGCTGGCCGCGGTTATAAGCTCAACTCCTGCCTTGTTTAACGCCATCAAATACGCAGGTGCTGCCTATCTTTTCTATCTCGGTGTCCAGACGATACGCGCTATCTTTAAGCCAGCTCTCGAAACGAGTCAGGAAAATAAATCTTCAGCTGATGCTAAGGAGATCATCGGGCGCGGAATGCTGGTTACTCTACTGAATCCAAAGACGCTGCTGTTCTATATCTCTTTCTTCGCCCAGTTCATCAATGTTCAGGCTGAACACTCCTGGATGGCGTTTATCATTCTTGCTGCAGTAATGTTCGCAATTACTCTCGTTTATTTCGGTTTCCTCGTTTTCTGCGGCTCTTATCTGCTCAGCCGTCTGAAAGGCAACCGTAGGTTATCAACCATTGGAAACGCGCTGGTAGGTATGTTCTTCATTGGATTTGCAGCGCGACTCGCAAGCGCAACTTCCTGACAAGACAGCTAAACCGCCTCACGGCGGTTTTTTTTACGTTCTTACGCTGGATGGGACGGCCGCTCTTCGCTCACAGCGGACTTTATGCTCGGTGAGTTCGCCCGCTCTGTGCCAGAAGCGGACCTCCGTTACTATTCTGAAGAGGAAGCACAGAAATATTTAGGTCTGTTGTGTAATAATTACGATATATAATAAAAACTTCTCTATTTCAGAATCCAAGAGTATGGGCATACGCAAGGATGCAATTATGAAATCCAAGAGTGCGTTAGTTTTAGAAGAACTCAGATCCAAATTACGTACTGCATCTGTGGCACAAGTCGGTGGTTTCCGCCCTACAGCAGACCCAATTACATCCTGGTTTTTAAAAGGAGTCGCTCTTCCAGGTGAAGGGTTGCCAGTTTGGAAGGGGCAGCCGATGTTTCCGCTTCTCCAGATTCGCGTAGATGAGCTTCCCGTGATTCCTGAACAACTGAAGGGGATCGCGCTCTTAGTGCTTTATCATAATATGGAAAGCCATCCATTTGATAAACCTCATGGCGAGGGGTGGCTAATACGAGAATACGCCACCCTTGATGGGCTTGAGTTATTGCCTGCAATTAACACTCCATATCGAGCATTTCCGGTTCGGTGGGTGAGTGTCAATGATGATGCTCCAGGATGGGAGGACGCTTGGGATATTATTGACTTGTCTCACGTAAACGATGATGAGGATGCAAGTGATAGATTCTATGATGGTTTTAACCGGTACAGGGGAACCAAGGTTGGAGGATATCCAATGGAGATACAACATGGTGTGGGGATTCAAGATTTTGTCTTTCAAGTGGGGTCAGAAGAAAAAGTAAACTGGATGTGGGCGGACAATGGTATCGGCTACTTTCACAAATCCCCAGAGGGGCTTTGGACGTTTTCATGTCAGTTTTACTAGAAACTCAACGTCCTCTCATCGCTCRYAGCGGACCTTCTGCTCCGTTAGTTTGGCCGCTTTGTGCCAGGAGTGGACGTTGCAAATATCACGGTTTTAATTGATGGGGAGCAGGTCAACGATGAACAATAACCCGGAATCAGCTCATTTTAACGGCAAATATATATCCGTGAGTAATTCATGTTCTGCTACCTCATGCACAAAGTTGTGGTAATGAAAGAAAAGCGGGAAGTCGCGAAGTTCCTCTCCGCTCTCTGGCAACCAGTCACGATACAGAGACTTAGCCAACCCGGTTAACGCATCATGCGATCCCTGATGACGTAACACCGCACAGCGACCAGCCGGAATGTCACTATTTATCACCCCGAAGCGATTGTCTTCAATAATGGGTGACGTGACGGTTCCGCAAATATGGAACTCAAATTCATCCGGCGGCGTTAAGGTTGGATCGTGTGGTGCAATACCGTATGTCTGGCTACTGGCAACCGGTGAAAAACCCGTGGTTTTTCGCCATTCAATAAAGCGAGCCGCCGTTTCGTTTATTCGCTCCGGTTGTCCATAATGTGTCAGCATTGCGACTGACGTCGCGGGGAAAGTAATGATCCTGACCTGGCTTTGCATGGTTTGTCTCCTGGCTTTGTAAGGTTCGGATATGCGCTTATGCCAATCCACCCAGGGGGGCTGCTGGCGGAATTGCGTCGGTGATAGACCGAACATTTGTCTGAAAGCACGGCTAAATGATTCAGAATGCTGGAAACCGGCGTCGTACGCGATATCAGTGATTTTCTCTAACGGATTAAAAGCCAGTCGATAAGATGCGCGTTTTAAGCGCATCATCTGGATGTAACGGCCAGGTGGCATCCCACAATAACTACAAAACTGACGATGGAAATGAAATGGCGAGAAGTGAGCCACTTCACTCAGTTTTTCCAGTAATAAAGCGTCATCGAGATGGTGGTCAATATAATCAAAGACCTGTTTAAAGCGTCTGGCGTAACTATCAGTTTTATTATCACACATGACTTCCTCCGTGCTGCTTAATATGCTCGAAGGCGATTCAGTTTGCCTGACCGATCTTGCTCAATGACGTACAAAGGGGAGCATTTCCAGGTGGCTATCTTTCGAACCTTTGACTTGCTCCCCATTGCTCAAGACTCTCGATGTCAATATGCATGCCGAACTTCCACTGTTCGCTCACAGCGGACTTTATGCTCGGTGAGTTCGCCCGCTCTGTGCCAAAAGCAGGCATTTCTCCTTCGCAACCATTATGTATTAATCACTGGGGGTCAGGTCGTTTTCTATGAGGTCTATGCATTTTCTGAATGCCAGTTAAACGCAAGCGTGATGACTGGTAAGAGAGTTACTGACGTAGCGGTGAATCATCAACGCTGGCGGGTCATTTGCAGGAGGAGCGTTTACTGTTCCAAACCAGACAGGATTAGCCGGGCAGACGGAGCCACAAATGTAGGCAGGTATGTCCGCAAATGTACCAGCTATTGGTCTATGGACATGGCCTGTAGAAATGGCGAGTAGTCTGGTCGGGGAGCGTCTTATCAAATCTTCCATCTCAGTTAGACCTCTGCACATAGTTTCGTCTAGCGTTGGTATGCCAGATGCAAATACATGATGGTGCAAAAACAGCAATGAAGGAGGGCTGTCTGCGTCGCTAAATTGATTATCCAACCATTCCAGATGGTCAGTCACACTGCCGTAATCCTTATAATTAACCGTCGAATCCAGACCAATCAGGCGAATGCCACCGGTATTATGAATTAAGTGCAGGGCTTCTCCTTGGGCATCGTGCGCCCATCTATTTTCATCCCAAACAGAACGCATCAGACTGCGGTCGTCTGAGTTACCCGGCAGGATATACGAAGGGTAATTTTGCTGATTCAGGCGGTCAGCTTTCTGTACATAACCTTCCTGCCAATACCCATCCGTTAGATCACCTGTAAGTACCAGTACGTCCGGTTGCAGATGCGTAAGCCAATTTAATATCTGGTCGAACCGAAACAGATGATCATTCTCGGGTGAGGCGTGAATGTCTGAAACCTGCGCTATCAGCATAAAGGCCTCATACGATTATTGTGTGGGGAACAAGATCGTGATACATGGCCATAAATCCGGTTTCAAATTTCATTTTTTCACCACTATGGCAACAATGGACAGATTAATTAGGATCGGTAATTCAAAAGTTACGCTGAATCAAACTGGCTCCGAAGGCGGTCGGGAATTCACAGTAAATCGCTAAGTTTAATTTCTAATGCTCAGAGCCAATGTTAGCAGGGATGCGTAAGGTCCGCTTTTCGCTCAAAGCGGACCTTGCGGCTCGTATGCCGGTCCGCTTTGTGCAGAAAAGTAAATTCAGCTGTATTCAATAATATCAAACCCTTCATCAGCCGTTGGCTCTGCGAAAAAGCGCGTTATGGTTTCAAATTCTTGATCTGAGGCTGTAAATTCATGCATTCCTTCTGCATTACGGGCGCGCAAGCGGGATTTACATACTTCATCAGTAACTTTCAGATAATGCAGTCTGTTACTGGCACCTGACTCCTTAATGATGCTCATCATCCATTCACGATTGGTTTGTGTGTTTGCCGGAAAATCCAGAACTACGGATAAACCCGCTTTGAGTAGCGACACCAGGTGAGGCTTCATAGCGTTTCTGAGTCTTGAGGAATACTGCACATAATCAGCTATGGATTGCATTTCATTGGCAAAGAGGGCAGCCAGCCAATAATCTTCACTGACAATTATGGTGCCGGGTAATGCACCTAACTTTGCTGACAATGTGGATTTGCCTGATGCAATTTTCCCACATAACAAGTGCAAAGTGGGTTTTTCTGACGTTGTTACTGAAGCGATATCCATTATTTACCTCACGGGATTTTTACCGGTAAGGCCCGCCTTACCGGCGGGAAAATGGCGAACGTTATCCCACCTGAGTCAGACAGGTGATAATAATCATTGAATGGAATAGGACAGAGTGTGTTTTCATTGTCATTCAAGTTAACAGGGCCTGAATGCAAAATCAGCAATTTTTTCCCTTATACACTGAATGTCCACTCCAGTGAGTTTGGCTGCTTTGTGTCAGAAACGGACATTTAACAAGGCGCTGCATTGAATAACACCTGCTGTCTCATCTTCGCTTACGTAGCGCATTAAGTAGCGTCTGCGTTGCATCAGAAGACGCTCCAGATGACGAACAAACCAGCCCAAATTCCCGGTGTATAGCAGGCGTCAAAGGCACCACGCACAGGTTGCGCAGCGTCTCCGGCAGGGCTGATTCAGGTACAAGGGCGACGCCCATCTCTTCCCCGACCAGCTTACAGGCGCTAATCCAGTCGCGTACTGTCACGCGTATATCAGAAAGTTGCAAACCAGCCATTTCCATCAGGCTTTTTCCATTAACGACACATCCGCCTGTCGCCAGAATAAAGGGCTGGTCTGCCAGCGCCTTTAGCGTTATGCCATAAGCCCTGGCATGATGTGCCAGCTGATGTTTCGCTGGTATTACCGCGACCCATGCATCCTGTCCTAATATAACCTCTGCACGCCCGGGGCCGGGATTCATGACCACCCCAAGTTCTACGGTATCGGCGGCAAGCCACTCCTCGACTTCCTCGTCCGATCCTTCCAGGACAACGATTTCAATACCCGGATGCAGGCGCTTAACGTCGCGAAGAAGCCCTGGCAACAATGTGGACGTCACTGAGGGAAAACTGGCCAGGCGAATGCGCCCCCGGTGTAAGTCTCGGCTCTTATCAGCCAGTATGCGAATGGCATTCAGCTGCGAAAGCATGTTTCGTGCATTTTCAATAACCTGCTCACCCAGCGCGGTAATACCGATATACCGTCGCTCACGCGTAAATACCGGGAATCCAAGCGAAGCTTCGAGCTGGGCGATGGCCTGGCTGGCACCTGACTGAGTCATTCCTATCTCTTCTGCGGCGCGCGAGATGTTGCCGGCATCCGCGACGGCCACCAGCAGGCGCCAGTGTAAAAGATTCATCATGATTATCAGTAGCTCAGCTAATAGTTAAATTCTATATCATTAATTTTACAGTGAAATACGCGTCAAATACAGTGAGTTCAGAATTGCTTCGAATTTCTCGATGGCTTTACACATTTAACGGAGACAACATGAAACTCTATTACGCCCCGGATGCCTGTTCGTTATCACCGCACATTGTGCTGCGCGAACTGGAAATTGAATTTGAACTGGTGAAGGTTAACAACAAAAGCAAGCTCACTGCTGATGGTCGCGAGTTCCGCACCATTAACCCTAAAGGTTATGTCGCTGCACTTGAATTGGATAATGGGCAGATACTCACTGAGGGGCCAGCCATTGTGCAGTACCTCGCCGATCTTAAACCAGAATATGGCCTGGCACCGCGCGCGGACAGTTGGGCTCGGGTGCGTCTGCAGGAATGGCTTAACTTTATCACTAGTGAAATACACGCTGGCTCAGCACCGCTGTTCAACCCCGCGCTGCCTGAGGACATTAAAGCGATTTTTCAGGATAAGCTCTTCCGACAGTTCGATTTACTCCAGGCGAGGCTCGACGAAAACACCTATCTGACTGGCTCATCCTTCAGCGTAGCGGATGCCTACCTTTTTACTGTACTGGGTTGGTGTAAATTCTTCTCAATCCAACTGGAACGCTGGCCAGCGCTACCGGCGTACATGGAAAAAATAAATGCCCGACCTGCTGTACAGGCTGCATTACTGGCTGAAGCGTCTCAGTAGGGTAGGTAATCGCTTATTGCTGGACACAGCATGTTGAGTGTCTGCAAAGAGGTCGTCTGCCCTTTGTTCTACGCGGGCCTGAAGTTGCGCGTAGCGTTCTGCTCCGTAGCATGAGCTGACGCTGAAACCAATTCCCGGCGGCATTCACTGCTGCTTTCGTTTCATTATGGACTCAACGCCGCGCGACTTTTTGCCTTAATCTATGCCTCAAGTCAGACCTTGCGGCTCTTATATCAGGCCGCTTTATACCCTAAGCCGCCGTTACGCCTGGCCACTCGTTTGTCGTGAGGAAACGTTAAGGCTCAAAATAATGCACTGTTTAAGATATAAAATTATACCGTCGGGATAGTACCGCCATCGATCACATATTCCGTACCGGTAATAGTGGCAGCACAGGATGACGCGAGGAAGACGATAAGGTTCGCCACTTCGATAGGCTTTGAGGGACGGCCCAGCGGAATTCCACCGAGTGCATTCATGATGATCTGCTTACCGCCCTCGTAGTCCGTTCCAGCCTGCTGAGCAAGTCGTTCCGCCATCGCTACCGATGCTTCGGTTTCTACCCAGCCAGGCGCAACACGCACCACCCGAATCCCCTTAGGGGACACTTCTTTCGACAGGCTTTTGCTGTACGCCGACAGTGCCGCTTTGGCCGCCGCATATCCGGTGGTCGATTCCGGTAACGGCATTTCACGCTGAATAGAGGTGACGTGGATGATCACTCCATCCTGTTGCGCCAGCATCCCCGGCAACAACGCGCGATCTAAGCGTACCGCAGGCAATAGATTAAGATTGAGTTCCTGTTGCCATTCCTCTTCCCCAAGGGCTGCAAACCCACCGCCGGGAGCGGTAGAACCGCCTGCTACGTGGATGATGATATCGACGCCGCCCAGGTGTTTCTGAACGGCGTCCACGACTAAATTACATCCCTGGATGGTGGTCAGATCCGCTGCCACGAAAGCGTCTGCGGTAGATTCTGCGGGCTCGTGACGCGCGGTGGTTAGCACCGTTGCCCCTTGCTGTTTTAAAAGGCGGACAACTGCTTTGCCGATCCCTTTGGTACCTGCGGTAACCAGAACACGTCTGCCCTGTAAATCAAGATCCATCAGCATCAGATTATCTCCAGAGTCGCAATCTTGTCGCCAGCGAGGCCGAAAGTATGTGTAAGCATCACGGGGCTGCCGGGAAAATTACCGACAACGTTCGTGGTGACTATTACCCGATCGCCTTCCGTGAGAACTTCAATGGGGTGAACGCTATAGTCGAACGCAGCCCGCGCCGCGCGTTGCCACGCTTCGATTGCCGCGTGCCCCCGATGGGTTTTACCTTCGTCGAACACGACGGCATTGAGGGTAAAACAGCGCTTAACGCTGGCAATATCGGCACCATTGCCGATCGCAAAATAGGTTGAAATAGCTTGCGGTAGAGATAATGACATGGCCCTTACTCCCGTTATTTACAGTACGGGAATTTTTAACATAGACTGTAAAATTGACAAGTACGCACAAAAAAGTGAGCAACTGAATTATGAGTAAGTTATATAGCCCTGAAACCGCCGCAAGCGGCGTGGAACAAGTTCTGCGAATGCTGGAAGGCCGCTGGAAACTCATTATTCTGTTTCATCTTTTCGACGGAAAGGTGCAACGCTATTCTGATTTTGAAAAACTGATCCCCGAAATTTCGCAGAAGATGCTGGCACAACAGCTGCGACAGCTGGAGGCCGACGGCATTGTGTCACGTAGGGTATATCCCCAGGTTCCACCGAAAGTCGAATATCGGCTCACTGAGTGGGGGCAGGCGCTGTGTCCGGCTCTTGATGCGATGCTGAAATGGGCAGAAAAACGCGAGGTTTAGGGGCTCGGGTACATTTTTGTTTATGGTCGAAAATTGTTGATGTTCATTCCTTGCTGATAGCAGACCTTGCGGCTCTTATTTCGGTCCGCTTTGTGCCGGGAGTGGACATTAAT
>NZ_CP080000.1:303589-332355 GCF_019378755.1 Enterobacter sp. BIDMC 29
CCTCATTCACCGCGGGCGTCAGGGCAATGTAAATGAACCTTCCATGACAATAACGCTTTTTCCTCCTACCCGAACTGACGGGCTTTCTGCAGTGCCGTCATAGCCTGAAAATAATATGCTGGCGCGCCCCATATCAACGCCCTGGCTTACGCGAAGAGAGAGCTCTTTTTTATTGCGAAGCTGGGCCAGCAGGGCTGTTACTGCGCCAGTCGCGCTGCCTGTTGCCGGATCTTCGGTCATGCGCGGCGTAAACATCCGGGCCTGCAAATCGCATGGGTCTTCAGGATCCGTTTCCAGCGTATAGGCGTAAATGGACACCGCACCGTCGAGGGGCAAAATAGCCCGGAAACCCTGCAAATTGGGTACGCAACAGCGAAGCGCATTTCGGGTCGCGAGTTCGACAATCAAAAAAGGCAGGCCAACAGAGGCGACGACAGGCATATGCATTTCAGTGCGTATATCACTGGCTTCAAGAGAGAGGCAGGCCGCCACGTTTTCCGTACTGACTTCTGAATGGCAGGATAAAGCTTGCGGAACAAGAAGTTCTGCACCCGTGACCTTTGCATTTTCTCTGATAATCCTGACAGGTACCCGCCCGGCAGCTTCTTCGAATATCAGCGTTTCAGGTAGCGATTCGCCATTCAGTTCAGCCTGATACGCCAGGACAAAAGCAGTCCCAATATTGGGATGACCAGCGAAAGGGATTTCACGCGTCGGGGTAAAAATCCGTACCCAAGCCGTATGTGATGGTTCTTCAGGAGGTAAAACAAACGTCGTTTCACTGTAGCCAAATTCTAACGCGAGCAGCTGCATTTGCTCAGTGGTCAATCCCTCGGCATCCAGAACGACAGCGACCGGGTTACCGCAAAACGGTTTATCAGTAAACACATCTGCAATCACATAACGTCTTCTCACCAGGACCTCAACTTCCATGCCTTAAAATGAATTTATACTCAACGAGTTTGTCGTTTTAATATACGCTCACGTGAAAACATAACCCACTGGCATTTGCCTGTATGCGTATTTTTCACCTTAACGACGGACGGTGATGTTTACCTGGTTTTGTTCATCCACTCCGTTAAGGTGAGTGAATACAAAAGGCTCGGCGGTGCGTCTTTAATATCATGTATATCTCTGACATATCTCAGTCCCGTTTTCTCAAGAACGTTCTGTGACGCCAGATGGTTAGCTCTGACAACGGCTGAGATCTCGGTGAGTTTCATATCATCAAAACCATACCTTACCGCGCGTGTAGCAAATTCTGTCGCCAGGCCTTTTCCCCAGGCATCTGTCGATAACCGATATCCAAGATTGTTAATCCCACAATCGCCATAGCTACGGATGCTCAGACCACCAAATCCGATGATTTTTTCAGGGGATTCGAGAAGCGATATGGCGAAGCTACCAAAGCTGTGAGTTTGCCAGTGGGCGAGCCAGCGATTGAGAACCGTTTTTGCATGATCAATATCCGGGTAGGGGCCTGCGGGGTTAAACGTGTTCGTCGCCGGATCACCATAAATTCTGAAGAGATCCGCTACGTCTGATGCCATTACCGGGCGAAGGCACAATCGAGCTGTTTCAATTCGCAAACAGACCTCCTGATATGTGTTGACGGGAATATGTCTTTCATTAATTGATGCTCTCTGATTTAAGCATATATGTGTTTTGACGTAATTCGACAGATCCGATTGTGTGCTGTCGTGGCGAAACGCACACGACGAATACCCTGGTGTGTTAACCAATGGGAACAGGTCAGCCTCACCAGATATCAGTTTGCGATGGACAGAAAACGGACAAAAAAAGACCCGCAGTACGCGGGTCTATATAAATGCTGAAAAGGGTAATCAGAACGACCAGCGCAGGTTAGCGTTGACCGAATTGATGCGGGTGTCTTGACCGAGTTGCCCCTGATAACCGACATCCAGCGTCGCAGCGCGCGACAGCTGTACGCTGACGCCGATATCGCCCACCATCACGTCCTCATCAACGGCCTGGCCCTGGGTGATGAACGCGTCACTGCCGGCAAATGCCATCCGCGATGAGGTGTTTTTATCCCCGTAGGCGTGCTGCCATCCCAACGAACCATACAGGTTAACGTTTTTCGGCAGTTCGGTGACGCCGCGCATCCCGAGCGTGGAGTAGAAGGTGTTCATCGTTTCATTACGCACGCTCAGCGCGGCGGCACCGCCATCTTCCCTGAAACTGTCGGTATGCAGTCGAATCCAGGACAGGTTGATAAACGGTTCAACATTCATCGCCGGCTGGCCAAAACGGTAGCCCGCCTCGGTAAACGCCAGCAGCGAGTTGGCGTCGTAATCTGACTTCAGGCGGTCCGAGAAACCACTGAAATCAACGTTGCGCTCGCCTTCAATCTTGTGCCAGGTGTAACCCAGCGCGCCGCGCAGTGAGAACGCATTCTGTTGCCCTGCGGCATACAGGCCAAGGTGATAGTTGTCGGTATCCGTGGATGAACGACGGCTATCGACGTCGTAATCACCACGGCTATAGCCGAAGTACCCCCCGACACGTACGTTATGGTCAGCCAACGTGCGATCCGCGCCCAGCAGGAAGCCGGTGGTGTTGCCGTCCAGCTTGCCTGCGTTACCGTTGTCGCGCGTTCTGCTCCAGGAACTGAAGGTCTGGCCCCATACGCCGTTATTTTGTTGCTCCGGCTGTTGTACCAGCGACATCGCTAACGGCGGTATCGGCAGACTGTCATTATCGAACGCGCGCTGCATGCGCTGGTTCAGTACGTTGAACAGCTGAGTGCTGCCGGCGATCAGGTTAGACTGTACCGACGGGTAAACTTCACCTGACAGCTGGTTGAACGCCTCGCGCGCTTGCGGTGCGCTGAGTACCAGCAGAGAGTTATACAGCGCCAGGGAAGGGCCGTTTTGTGTCAGCGTGGAAAGCGCGCCGGCGGTATTCCACTGGTTGCTGGTGTTGGCCACCGTCTGGAAAATACCCGGTTTACCGCTTCCTGGATTTTCTCCACCTGGATTCTCGCCGCCWGGRTTCTCGCCGCCAGGGTTTTCACCACCCGGATTTTCACCCCCTGGGTTCTCACCGCCCGGATTCTCACCACCCGGGTTTTCACCCCCAGGATTCTCTCCGCCGGTCTCTTTCTGCGCGATGGTGAGATCGACAGCGTCGGTGCTCTGTTTCAGTGCCACGTCCAGGAAGGCGGATTTGGAGATGGCCCCGGCGAACTGGCCGTCAATTCCCCCGTCGGAGGTTAGAATGCGATAGCTTTGGCCCGTTTTGTAGCTGGTCTGAGGATCCAGCGCGGTAACCTGTACTTTAGCCTGATCGCTGATGGTCGTTTTGCCAGACACCAGTAACTGATCGCTGCGGCCGTCACCGGCGATATCAACGTCATAGAACGATTCACCCACAAAGTTCAGGTAGCGTTTCAGCGTCAGCGTGCCGATAGTGCCATCACCGGGCGAGATATGGCCGCCGGAGAGGATCTCTGTCTGGCCCAGCGTGCCGTCACCGCCCAGCGTGCCGCCGGCTTTGATCGACGCGGCGCTGCTGTAACCTTGTCCGTTACTGACCTCCGATCCCGCCGTCGCGTTGAGGATCAGCGTGCCGCCGTTCTCGGCGCTAAGCGTCTGCACATCAAAAATATCGTCTTCGGGTTGGGTGTTGATATTGCTGGCAATAATGACTTTTCCACCGCGCGCGGTCACGTTCGCCTTGAGCCCTGAAAGATCGCCGTTCAGCGTGGTCTGACCGGAGGTATTGATCACTTCACCTTCGCCGCTCATCTTGTTGCTGAAAACGTAATTTCCGTCGGTATGGTTGAAGTAGACATAGCTGCCGAATAACCCACCCCGAAGGCTGATTGCCGTCTTCGCATCAAGAGTGCCCGCGCCGCCCGCCGCGCCAAGCGTCGGCTCCGTTAAACCGGTGCCGGAGTCCATATTGCCGCGGCTGCCGATTATCAGCGCGCCCCGGTTCGAGCCGGAACCCGTCATCCCCACTACCAGCTCGTTACCGCCTGCGGAAAATGCACCGCCGTCCATGACCGACAGTACGCCATTGCCGTAATCGCCAACGCTAACGCTGCTGGCACTGGTAAAACGCGAGCCCTCGCCCGCGATAACCAGCTCGGCGGTTTTACGTGCGCCAGAGACGCCCGCCACCTGAATGTTGCCCACGTTAACCGCTCCGCCGTTGAGCACGTCCAGATCGCCATAAAGCGTGAGCGTACGGCCAACATTCCATTGCGAACCGGATCCCGTGACGGTGGCTTTTGGGCTCAGCTTGTCGGTTTCATCTGGGCCGGAACCATTGCCTATACGGGCATCGTAGGTGGTGTTGAGCGTCGCACCGTTTTCAATCGCCAGCGTGGAGCGGGCTCCCAGGTCAGTGCCAACGCTGAGAAAATTACTGACGACGCGTGAACCGGCGCCCGTAGCGATAAGGTGGCTGTCGTAGCCACGGGTGGTACCGACCACGATCTCCTTCGCGCTGGCCAGCGCACCGTCTTCGACTCGCAGGGTGCCCAGGCCAAGATTCAGGCCACCACGCAGAATGTACTGATCGTTAACCGCGTTCAGCTCAGCGTTTGGTCCGCGGACCGTGACCACGCTTTCATAAATTTGGCCGTTGAACAGTCGACCGATATTGATGTTATAGGCAGTGATTTTGCCATTATCGATCAGCAGGTTTCCGCGTTGGTTACGGCCGACGTAAACATCGCCGGTGTAACCTAAAGATTCGGTAACACGCGCGTCGCCGTCAAAAATGGCATCCGCTGCGCGAGCGAAATCGGCAGGGGAGAGCATCAACAGCGGTGCGGAAAATAGAGCGAGGTAAAGTCTGGAAAGCGGTGTCTTAACCGCTAAAGAATGCGATGTAGAGTTATTCACGGGCTATCTCCGTACTCATTAGCATGATGTCTGGAAAATCGTTTTTATATGAAACTCAAATGTGTCGGGAAATTTAAAAGGCGTTATTATTTGTACGCCTTTTGGTATTGAGGAAATTATTTATGCGTGACAACCGGCGTACAGGTCGGCGCGCTTAGCGTCGGCGCAGATCCTAAAATTCCAGGCATCATCATTGATGAGCAATCGAAAATTCGCCCTTTTTCTGTCGTGGCGCGATAAGAAAGTTTTTGCCCGCCCAATGCATCCGGTTGGGCACCATTCACGTTGGTCACCGTTATTTCGTCCGATGAGCCCAGCCCCAGCATTTTAGCGGTTTCCGCCTGCAGCAGTGGAATAGCCTGATCGGTTTTCAGGGTGGAACAACCGGCTAGCATCAACGTAACGGTTAAAGCGATTAGTGGTCTTTTCATAAATTATCCTTTATATCCAACCAGTTAAAATCACTGATTGTATTTATGTTTTCTATTACCCAAATCAGCGGGTAATATATTTCTCTTTCCTAATTGAAAAAACCCTCCTAAAGTAGGGTGGGTCGATAATAATTCATCTGTACTCTCAGATACGCGAAGGTGAAAGGAGATTCCTTTGGGGCAGAATTATGCGTTGGTCGTTGATGATCATCCATTGGTAGCAAGCGGCATCGCCAATTTTCTGATTACACATTGCCGGTTCAAACAGGCGTATGTCGTGACGAATGAAGAAGATTGCTACCGTCATATTAGGGAAAATGGCCCGCCACGTTTACTGGTAATCGATTTTTGGCTATCTTCCGGTACGGCATTGAAATTACTCAAAGAAGTGAAACAACTTTACCCTCAGGTGCGCCTCCTGGTCGTCAGTGGGGATGAAAATAACGATATCTGGCAGAAAGTGCATACGGCCGGAGGACACGGTTTCGTATTGAAAAGCGAACCTCCTGAATTATTCTCACGGGCCGTTTTTGCCCTGGCGGATAATCTGACATGGTTTCCTTGTGCAAACGAATGTGCCGTTAAGACGAATAATGAGCAGTTAAGTAAATTTAACTTAACGCCGCGGCAAATTGATGTTTTGAATATGATTATGCGCGGCCTGCCAAATAAAAGAATTGCCGCCCAGCTTTCTATTTCTGAGCCCACGGTAAAAGAACACATCAGCAATATTCTGAAAAAGATAGGCGTTAACAGTCGGGTGGAAGCCATCACGCTACTGCATGGCAAACGGGAGCCGTCGGAATGAGGTTTTTCCAGGGTTCACAGAACGATGGCATCTCTCCCCCCGCGCAAATTCGCCTGCTGAATAATACGTTTCTGCGGCTGGTATTCAGCTTTAGCGCTGTGCCTTTTGTCGGCATTCCTTTCGCTATCTGGATCCATTTGCTGGGGGACGATCTGGGTCCAACCATTACCTGGATAATAATTTACTTGCTCTGTGCTGTGGCGATCCGAATAGTGCATCGGCGCTATCAGCAAGAGGTTAAAGAAAATGATGATGAGGCCGTCCTGCGCCGCTGGCTTCCGCGCATTAATAAGGTGGCCTTTTTTCACGGGCTGGGGATTTCATCACTCTATTTAATTACCCCGCAGACGCAGAATTTTGACTTTTTCCTGCTCCTTAATATCAGCATTGCCGCTATTGTCGCTGCCAATGCGACGCATCTGACGCCGGTCATCAGCACCTTCACACGGTTTTTCTTTGCCTCCTGGGGAGTTCTGACTCTCGGTATCATCCTGCGACTGGATGACCTGATGTTCATCGTGCTGATGCTGAACCTGCTGTACGGCTTCGCAATCTACCGCCATGCGTTAACGTCCCACGCGTTCTTTATCCAGCAAGCACTGCTGGAAGAGCAAAGCTCACGCCTGGCGGAGCAGTTCCGGCAGGCCAAAGAAGAAGCGGAACAGGCGTTGCTCGATAAAAATCAGTTCCTGACGACCGCCAGCCACGATCTGCGCCAGCCAGTGCATGCCATGGGCTTTTTGATCGAAGCCATTATCCACAGAAACCAGGACGACAGCCTGACGCCACAGCTGCTTGACCTGCAACAGAGCGTTCGTTCGGTGCACCTGATGTTCAATTCCCTGCTCGATCTCAGCAAAATTGAATCTGGCAATGTAATGACCGCCCCTACACGCGTGGACATCGGCACGCTTCTCGACTCGGTGATCACCCTGTTTCGCGAAGAGGCCAACAGTCGCGCACTGCGGCTGCGAACCTGGCGGCCCAAACGTCGCCTCTTCGTGATGGGGGACCCGCTGCTGGTGCGTCAGTCCTTGATTAACCTGATACAAAATGCCCTTCGCTATACGCAACAGGGCGGTGTGCTGGTTGCCATCCGTCCGCGCGGTGTCGAGTGTCTGGTGGAAGTATGGGACACCGGGGTGGGGATTGCCGACGACGAAAAAAGCAAAATCTTCTCGCCTTACTACCGCCCCGAGCTGGCATGGAAGATCGACAGCGCAGGGCACGGGCTGGGCCTGGCGGTGGTTGCCCGCTGTGCCAAGCTGATGAACGTGAAGTATGGAATGCACTCCATTGAAGGCAAAGGTTCACGCTTCTGGATGCGCTTTACGCAATACACGGGTGACGTGAAAGCGGTGGATCCACTGCCCGCCGGTGACAACATCGCTTCCCCAGTACGCTATGCGCCACTGCATGGCTCCTGCCTGGTCGTTGACGACGATCCGCTGGTGACGTCCGCCTGGGAGAGCCTGATGAGCCTCTGGGGGATTAACGTGCGCTGCGCGGCCTCGGCCGAAGACGCTTTTGCCATCATTGACGACGGTTTCACGCCATTTGCTGTACTGTGCGACCAGCGCCTGCGATCCGGCGAAAGCGGGTTCGACATCCTGAAAGCACTTTTCGAACGTCTGCCCGACATGAGCGGCGCGATGGTCAGCGGGGAGTTTAACTCGCCGGTTCTGCTGGAAGCGGAGCAGGAAGGCTACCTGGTGTTGCGTAAGCCGCTGGAGCCCGCCAAACTGCATGCGCTACTGACACAGTGGTCTGCGGGCTCGGGCTAAAACGAAAGTACAATTTGACTGCAACACAATTCTGGAAATGCTATACTGTATATAAATACAGTACAAGAGGTGCATAATGGCTGTTGAAACAAAATATGTTGTCGTACGAAAAGGTGAAGAGAAAATGACATTTGCCAGTAAAAAAGAGGCTGACGCTCACGACAAACTGCTCGACATGGCAGAAGCGTTCACCGACTGGCTGTTGCAAAGCGGCATGCAGATGGATGAAACGCAGGCTGAAAATCTTGGGCTGTATCTCGCCGAGCAGAAAGAGGCCGTGCAGCATATTCTGCGTACCAGCAAGCTTCCCGATCTCAATGCCGCCACTGCCACAGATAACCCAGAGCCAGAAGCGGCTGGCAGTAAAAAAATCAGAGCCGTTAAAGCTGCCTGATCGCCAGAGTGCATCATCGATTCTGATGCCCCGAGTCAGGGGGGCATCAGGGCGTGTTGAGTGCCGCCCCGTTATCTGACAGGGGCGGAACGAATACATATTATTGAGAGTTCTGAGCGTGAAGTCGTCGGGAAGCACTTATCCCATCATGATTAGAAGCTGTACGTCACTTTCAAACTTCCCGTGGGCGACGTTTTTCGTTGAACAATGGGGCTATTGCCTGCATCTCCCGTCAACTGCGTAACACCTGTTGCGACAGCTACGCTCCAGTCCGGGGTCAGCTTGTGGGTCCAGTCCACATTCAGCGAATAAGCATAAATACCGGATCCAGCATCATGTCGGGAAAACCCCGATGCTGCTGACTGTGCGGCATTCACCCCGTAGTATGTCTGCATGTACTTGCTGGATCCCCAACTGGTGGTCAGCGCCAGCGTCAGGGAATTTTTCGGTGATGTATAAAGCGGGCTGATAATCCCGAAGTGCAGGGCCTCACCGTTGTTTCTTTCAGAAACCGGCACTTCAGCCTGCAATTGCACACTCAGCCAGTCGGTCACCTTATACCCCAGTCCGGGCACAATGATGGCCGAGCCTTTGACGTCACCCATACCCCGCAAGTCGTCACTGCCGGAGCTTATTGAATCGCTGTTCACGTCACGATCCTTGCGACCAGCGCGGTAGCTCAGCGCAGCGTTGTAATCCAGTTTACCGACACTGTTACCGTAACCGATACCCCGCGTGGTGCTGATAAAGACGCCATTTGCCATGGAGTAATCGAGCACTAATGCTGTAGTGGCGCGGCTTTTATCCGAACCAGAATAGCGTGGCGCAATATCCACACCTCCCCCCAGGGTCAACACGTTACCCTGGTTCTGTTCTGCCGCCAGTGTTGGGGTGGTCAGAAACGCCAGAACGACTCCCGGCACTATTTTTTTCAGGCTGCGAGGCGAGAGCATAGGAGGAAACTGATGACGCAGTGCGATGTTTCTCATTAAAGAAGTCCTTGTGGATTCAAATGATGACGATACAAGCGGTTATTCACGCCAGTTTTCTCAGTTTGAATACGCACCCTAAGGTTCTTATGAGCCGAAAATGAAGAAACGCTGAAGCAAGTACCGCTGCAGTAAACCTGATAGATTTATCGAAACCGTTTTTTTCTTAAGACGTTCTTCATTCACTGTTGATACCGTTACCAATGTGAAAATTCTACTAATCGAAGACGACCTGGATCTGGGCAATGGCGTGCGGATAGCCCTTGCAGATCAAGGATTTGAAGTCATATGGGTTCGCCGCAAAGAGGATGCGCTGCATCAGCTTGATGCCTGCGTGCCAGAACTGATATTGCTCGACCTGGGACTGCCCGATGGCGATGGCATGGGCCTGATGACCTGCTTGCGGCAACAGTTCAAGGGGATCCCTGTCATCATCCTGACTGCTCGAGGCACGCTACAGGATCGCCTGTGTGGGCTGGATGCCGGTGCAGACGATTACCTTGTTAAACCTTTTATTCTCGCCGAGTTGTTGGCCAGGGTAAGAGCGCTTGCGCGCCGCAGTTACGGTTTTCAGAATGAGGCGATAGAAATCAGAGGGTTATCTCTGCATGTGCCAACGCGTCGCGTGACGGTGAGTGCCCGTCATGTGGAGTTGACGGCAAGTGAATACGCGCTGCTTGAAACGTTAATGTTGCGCGCTGACCGCGTGCTTACACGACGATTTCTGGAAGAAAGAATCTTCGGCACCAAAGAAAATCTGAGTAATGCTCTCGACGTGCATATGGGGAATTTGCGTCGAAAAATCGGGGACGGTTATGTGCGAACGGTGAGAGGGGTAGGGTATGTCATTGATACTGTCCCGATCTACAAAGGCGGTGATTGATGCGAAATATCTGGCCCACCCTGAGACTCCCCACGCTCGTTCGGCGAATCATCATCGCCCAGATGCTGCTGCTGACCTTGCTGTGGTGTCTTTTTTTGACTTTTGTTTTGTGGGAGGACTTGCGTAGCCCCCCGATATTAACGGGCAGTAAGACCTACGAAACCCTTTTTACGCTGGTGGACAGTATGGACGATCGCCCCCAGGAACGCACCGATGTGCTGAACACGTTCAGTAAGGCGTTGCGGGAGGGATATGGCGGAGGTGAAGATCCCGAACTGTCAATCAGCCTCATTATTCGCAAACATAACGAGATAATTTATTCATCTGATGGCGCACCAACAGGGGTCGTAAACACCCAATTGGGGGAATTACAGCGTATTGAGAGTGAGGGGCGCACCTGGACCAGCCGTACGCTAAAATCCGGGAACTCCGATGTGGAGGTGACACTTGTGACGCCTGCCGGAGGATGGAACTTCTTTATCTACCTGAACTCGCGTGGCTATTACATATTGCCGCTACTGGTATGCATTCCTTTTCTTTTATTTCCCGCGTGGCTGTCAATTCGTATTGCAATGCGACCCTGGAGCAAGGTCGTAAATGAAATATCCTTGCGAACGCCAGACGATCTCTCTCCATTAAAAGCCATGCCAAAACACAGGGAGCTTCGTCAAATGGTGGACGCGATAAACGTGTTTCTTGCCAGGGTGCGCGAAAGCGCGGAAAGGGAACGGATTTTCATTGCTGATGCCGCTCACGAGCTGCGTACTCCTCTGGCTGCAATGCGAATCAACGTGGAGGCGCTGCAGTCGTATGTAAGCAATGAGACTCAACAGGAATTACTGGTGGGGATTGTTCGCAGCAACAGCCGGGCCGCCCGACTCGTCAATCAATTGTTGCTGATGATGCACAGTGAAGCACGTATTGATGCCGTTATGCAGCCAGTGCCGCTGACGACGCTCATTCAGGAGCGAATGGCTGCACTGGAACCGCTGGCTACGGAGCGCAGGATAGAGCTTGAATTCGTCTCTGATGATGAAGTCTGGATCACAGGCATCAGGGAGCGCCTGATGTCGCTGATTGACAATTTGATTGAGAACGCAGTCAAGTACAGCCCTGAGGGTGGACGGGTTGAAGTAGAGATACGATCGCGGGATAAATCCACGCAGCTTCGTGTCTCAGATGCCGGGCCCGGTATTCGGCCTGAATTGAGGGAGCGTGTGTTCGACCGATTTTTTCGCGACCCCAACCAGATGCAAAGCGGGAGTGGACTGGGACTTGCCATCGTCAACGCGGTTGCGCAGCAACACAACAGCAGCGTAGGCCTGTGTACGTCTGCAGAAGGCGGGCTGCTGGTCACTGTCGATTTCCCAACTCCGATAGCCGAAAATGCGTAGCAGAGGCCAGAAGCAGACATCTAAGAAAAATGACCTGGCGTTTGATTCGCAGAGAATAGGGGGACTCTGTTTGCATCAACGTTATTTTAAAGGCCTGTTTTATCGAGCCATCTGGACACACGCTGGGCCAGTTCATCCGGTTTTTCCAGAGGAATAAGATGTCCACAACCGTCAACATAATCCACACAGGTTCCGGTTAGCCTGGCGAGTTCTTCTGCCTCCTCCGTTGAACGCAGCCGATCATGTTTCGCTGCAATAATGTAGGTCGGGCATAAAATGGGTCTTAACGTTATTCGCCCGCGGTTTAGCCCTGACTGAACTCTGAATACATCGGCTCCCAGCCTTTTTCCCATATTACGGATTTTCTCAATAATGGCCGTATTACTGGCGAGATCAGCATGAAGTGATTTTCTAATGGCCGTTGTGCTCAGCCCACTAAATTCTCTGGAGGAATTGATATTCGCTGCAGCAACACGGGTATTTATCTGTTCTGCCGAATCCTCTCTGAGAGACGTGGCAATGAGGATCATCGCCGCTGTCCGCTCCGGAAAAGCCTCATAAATAGCTCTGGCAACATAACCACCTAGCGAAAAGCCGGCCAGCACAAAACGCTCCGGTAGTTTCTGGACTATATTAGCGGCAATATCCTGGATTGTGGTTCCCTGGCCCAGGCTCGCAGGTATAAAGAGCCTGCGCTCGGGAAATGCGGTGATAAAATCGTCCCACAGTGTTTCATCAAGCATAAATCCCGGGATAAGTACCACAGGAAGGTTTTCTGCATTCATCGGCAAGTCCCATTTTCTGGCCGCAGTGCCATTGCCAGGGTTTCTGAATCTGTAAACATAGCCTATTGCAGTTGATGAAGACATTGTCGTCTCGTCGAGGTCTGCCGTTTGTTCGTAGCAGACCTTGCGGCGCTTAAGCCGATCCGGTTCGTGCCTGGGGTGATTTGGGGACACACGGTGGTACTACTTTTTAGCCACAATCCGCATTTCCACCAGCGCATTTTCTGGAATGAACGCTGATACGCCTATGGCAGTCCATGCCGGGTAGGGTGCCTTTACATATTCATCTTTCACTTTAGAAAAAACGTCTATATGTTTTTTTAGATCAATATGAAAAGTGGTCATCTCAAGAATATTTTCATACCCTAAGCCTGCGGCTTTCAAATAAACACCAAGCTTATAAAACGCATCATGGAATTGTTCTTCCGGATGCTGACTTATCGGTTTGTCCTTCCGTGCCGCGGTAACACCAGAGAGATACACCGTGCCATCTGCTTCGATGACAGGCGAGAAGTGCCAGTCATCGAAATAGTGTTGAAATTCTTCAGGGACTATCGATTTTTTCATGATTTTTTCTCAGGTTGATGCAGGAGTACGTGCTACGGGTAAACGGCACGCTGGGGAGGAACATGAGCAAGGATGTCCACCCCTCAGCCAGTTGATTGTCTGTTACGTTACTTGATAGACGCGCCGCTCGCAGCAGAAAATAAACCGGAGGCCTGCCGGATAAGCCGGATGCTTAGCGCGGCACCCGTGGCCAGGCATATCGCCATCGCCAGAAGGGCGACGATAAAGGCATGCGTAATATTTGCACCGCTTCTGCCGGTGTCCAGCATGCTGTAAAAAATGCCACCGATGACGGCGACGCTCAGTGCAGTGCTGATTTGGAGTGTCGAGCTGGTTACTCCGGCAATCATGCCTGAAAACGCCGGTGCCACGCGGCCTGTCACCATCCGGACCAGCGTCGGCATCGCCAGTCCCTGGCCGAGGCCGGTAATAAAAAGCAATACGGCGAGTGGCAGCATGGACGGTGCGCTACCCGTCATAGTATGGGCAATCAACCCTGCCAGGCCTGCTAACCCCAACGTCTCGCATCCCATCCCGATTGCGCTCAGGTAATTGCCGACAAAACGCCTCAGATAAGGTGTTAGCAACGGACCGATCAGAAAACCCACGCCAAAAGGCAGAAAAAGCAGGCCCGCAGTCAGGGCGTTTAACTGCAACGCCTCTTGTAGATAAACGGAGAACAAAAGAAAGAAGGCCCCGATAGAATAAAACAGCAAAACGATCGCCAGCCCCTGGCCCAGCCCCGGCGCGCGTAATACGACCGGATCAAGCAGAGGCGAACCGCCGTTCTGGCTAAGGCGACGCTCATAACGCCATAACAGCGACGCCAGCAGCGGGACAGCCAGAAATGATAGCCATGTCCACCAGGGCCATCCCGCTTCACGGCCTTCAATTAATGGCACAATCAGCGCACTCAACGTGGCGGTCGCCAGTAACATGCCGACCGGGTCCAGTCGTTGTGCGGATGGCGCACGCGTCTCTTTCAGCAGTGGCAACCCGAAGAGAATGACCAGCAGCGCCACCGGCAAGTTAACGAGGAAAATAGCCCGCCATCCCAGGTGAAACAGATCCGCTGAGATCAGGATACCGCCCACTACCTGCCCGATAACCGAGGCCAGGCCAAATACAGCGCCATAGATACTCAACGCGAACGGTTTTTCCGCTTCCGGAAAAATGGCCTGTACGGAAGCCAGTGCCTGAGGCGCCATAATCGCGGCCGTAGCACCCTGTAACACGCGTCCACTAATCAGTACCCATGGTGACCAGGCTAAACCGCACAGCAGCGATGCCGCCGCAAAACCGATAAGCCCTATAAAAAACATCTTCCCACGACCATAAATATCACCCAGACGGCCGCCGGTAATTAAGGTTACGGCATACACGGCTGCATAGGACGAAATGACCAGCTGTTCAGCAGAGGAAGAAGCGCTCAGCTCGTCCTGAATAGCAGGCAGCGCAACATTGACGATAAAAAAATCGAGCGGGGGCAAAAATGCACCAACCAGCAGGATGACAAACATTGCCCAGCGACGCGGCTCGGCTTGCGGGAGGATAGGGGGCGACATGGAACACTCCACAGGTAACGGTTATGTGCAGAGATTGAGAGGCAGGGCGTTAGCGCATGCCACCAGAGGCAAGAATCACCTCACCGGTGATCCATCCCGCATCGTCTGATGCGAGAAATGAGACGATCGGCGCAACATCCTGCACCTGACCGATGCGGCCGAGTGGGGTCTGCTTTTCATTCCATGTCTGGAAGTCCGAGTTCATCGCGCCTGCACTATGACTGCCTTCCGTTTCGATAAGGCCAGGGTTGACCGCGTTGACGCGAATTCCCCGGGGGCCGAGTTCTCGTGACAGTACCCCGGTAATAGCATCGATCGCCCCTTTGGTGCCGCTGTAGATGGCACTCTCGGCGATAAAGACGCGGGTGACGAACGAACTGATGTTAATGATGCTACTGCCTTTATTCAGATGCGGCGCAGCAGCGCCGGACATTAATAGCGGGCCCAGAACATTGATGTCGAATTGTCTGCGGTAGAGTGCCTCTGTGCTCTCTTCAATGCGGGCGAACTCATAAATGCCGGCGTTGTTCACCACAATGTCCAGCCGCCCGAAAATGTCGATGGCCGCGTGAACCAGCACCTCAACCTCAGCCTGACGGGTGACATCCGCCGCGACCGCTACCGCCTGCCCACCGGCAGCTTGTATATCGGCAACGACGTTATCAGCACTACTTTTGCCTGACGCGTAATTGACAATAACCTTTGCACCGTCAGCCGCCAGTTGACGGGCAATCCCGGCTCCGATGCCTTTGGAACCACCGGTTACAATCGCCACTTTGTCTTTTAATTTGTACATGTCATTCATTTCCTGACTGGGGGGGTGAGGACGCTATAGTGATATCGACAAAGTTGTTTTGGAACTGCCACTTTTGTATATTCAATGTTCATTTTTGTACGGTGAGACACTGGCATGGAATGGGGCGACGTCCGGGTATTTCTTGCAGTTATGCGTAAGGGCTCTTTCGGCGAGGCGGCACGAAGCCTGGGTGTGAGCCATCCGACGATTGGTCGCCGGATAAAGGCGCTTGAGGAAGAGGCGCAGCAAGCGCTATTTCGCCGGACACAGGAGGGGCTGGTTCTGACCGACGCCGGCGACAGGGTGCTGAAGCTGGCAGAAGCGATGGAAAACTCCGCGCTGGCGATGGAGCGGCGTCTCGCCGGTAATCACGAACGTCTTGAAGGGATATTGCGGATCTCTTCAGCAGAGTGGTTTGCCAACTATGTTCTCGCACCGGTCCTGGAGGAACTGACGCGCCGCCATCCGGCGATTGTGCCGGAGCTTATCGCAAGCTACCGCTTACTTAACCTGTCGCGGCGTGATGCCGACATTGCGTTTCGCATCGTTCCCTTTACCGAACCGGATATTGTCCAGCGCCGCCTGATGCGCATCCCCTATGCGCTATATGGAACGCCGGAAATCGCCGATATCGCCCGACACGATCCGGCCGCAGTGGGGCTTATTCTGATGAACACGGCACAATCCCACTTCTCTGACGTCGCCTGGCTGCTCGACAGGTTCCCCCAGTCACGACGTGTGTTCACCAGTACCAGCCGGGCCGTACAGGCACAGATGTGCCAGCGTGGAATGGGCATCGCCGTGTTACCGCGCCCGCTTGGTGATGCCATCACCGGCTTAGCGGCTATCAGCATGCCGGAGCCACCGCCGTCCAAAGATATATGGGTAGGGTATCACTCTGACCTCCGGCATATGGATCGCCTGCGGGTTATGCTAGATATCGCCGATGCGATGCTTGCCGATCCCGCGGCGCCGTCAACGTGAGCGACGGTTTACGCAGCCATTAAGCGTTCACCTCAAAGCGTTCCCGATAGAGAGAAACCAGCCAGTCTACAAAAATCCGGACACGGGGAGACAGCTGTCGGTGCTGTGGATAGATAGCCGAAAGTTGCATGGCCGGGCTTTTCCAGTCGCTTAACACTTCCTGTAGCAGGCCATCCCGAAGGGCATCGTCCACATGATAACGTGGAAGCTGAACCAGCCCACATCCACGCAACGCGCAAATAACGTAATTCTCTGCGTCATTCACTGTCATCCAGCCTTTGGTCGGATAGCTTTTCTCTTTACCGTTAACAATGAGTTCCAGAGGGTAGTTCTTACCCCGGCTGGTGGAAAAGAAATTGACGCTCTGATGAGAAAGCAGATCGTCTGGAGTCATCGGTCGGCCGTGCTTACGAAGATAGTCCGGACTGGCGCAGATAACCTGAGGCATCTGGGCTAAAGGCCGGGCAATTAATGATGAATCAAAGAGCTTGCCCGCGCGTACGGCGCAGTCAACGCCTTCCCGAATCAGATCGACCAGACGATCCCCACTGCTGATAACCAGCCTGATGGCGGGATAGCGGGCGTGAAACTCGTCAATACGGGGCAGTACAATGCGGGTTGCATGGGCCCCGTGAAGATTCACGCGCAAAATCCCCTGTGGTCTTACGCCGGAATGACGCAGGGAAGACTCCGCATCGTCCAGTTCAGAAAGAATATGCACGCAGCGTTCATAAAATGCCTCGCCATCCAGCGAGGCCCGCACGTGTCTGGTCGTCCGCTCCAGCAGACGACACTCCAGGTTTTTCTCCAGGCTTTTTATTGCATTGCTGGCCGTCGCTCTGGGGATCCCTAGCTGGTCCGCGGCCTGACTGAAGCTTTGAAGCTCTACAATGCGGGTGAAGAGCAGCATGGTATCAAATTTATCCATCACGGATCCTGAAGACGATTATTAACGATAATGGAATTATGTTATCAAATATCACCCATTTATCTCTCCCGCTAAAACATTAATATCTCCATTCAGACCCCCTTTCACTGAAACCGGAGAGAACGATGGACAAAGTCAATAAAACTGCCCTTGTTACGGGCGGTTCCCGTGGTATCGGCCGCGCCATTGCTGAGCGTCTCGCGCGGGACGGTTTTACCACTATCGTGAATTACGCAGGTAATGCCGAGGCGGCAGAGCAAACCGTGCAGAGCATCGTTGCTAAAGGTGGCCGTGCGACGGCGATTCAGGCTGATGTTGCCAGCGAAGCGGACGTCAGCCACTTGTTCCAGCAAGCGAAAGCGGTTACCGGCAGACTGGATGTGGTGGTGCACAGCGCGGGGATCATGCCAATGGCGAAGATTACCCCTGCCGGTCTTCACGATTTTGATCGTGTCATTCATACCAACCTGCGTGGCGCATTTCTGGTGCTGGCAAATGCGGCTGAAACCGTGAGTGAAGGCGGCAGAATCATTGCCCTTTCGACGAGCGTGATCGCCAAATCCTTCCCGGCTTATGGTCCCTATATCGCCTCTAAAGCAGGCGTGGAAGGGCTTGTACACGTGCTGGCAAACGAACTGCGGGGCAGAAATATCACCGTTAATGCCGTTGCCCCGGGACCCACCGGGACTGAGCTCTTCTTTAACGGTAAGAGCGAAGAGCAGGTTGCGGCCGTTGCAAAACTGGCCCCGCTCGAGCGCATCGGTACCCCAGAAGAGATCGCCAGCGCAGTAGCGATGATCGCCGGTCCGGACGGGAGCTGGATCAACTCGCAGGTTATTCGTGTAAACGGTGGCTTCGCCTAATCCCCCCGACAGGCGAATGCATACGCTTTCGGGGTAAATGAGCGATGAGGCCTGCACGGTCATGCCGCACAGGCAATAGTCAATATCGTCACTACACCTGCGGGAAACGTCCCTTCCGGGTTGATATTGGAGAGTGCGGCGGTGGTCAATGCCATTGCCGAGCGCATCCGCCAGCAATTTTTACAGCTGGCCTGCCGATAAGATATTTGGATTTAAAGAGTATGAAGAAAATGACCTCCCAGAACTTTTCATGGGATGATTTGAAAACCGTTATGGCTGTAGGTGAGCACGGTAATCTGTCACGCGCCGCAGATGCTCTGGGCATCAATCATTCCACCTTGTTTCGTCGGTTGGGGGCCATTGAGACGTCGCTGGCATTAGCCCTCTTTCTGCGTCGCCGTACCCACTACGTTCCGACAAAAGCCGGAACCGCGCTGATCGCCCTGGGACACCGCATTGAAGAAGATATCCACTATGTTCTACAGAACATTGAAGAGGATGAATACGGTTTTTCGGGGGAGATAAGGGTCACCACGTCGGATGCCCTTTTGCAGGATTACCTTAACCCGCTGATCGCGTCATTTAGCCGGGTAAATCCCCACATTACCTTTCAGGTCTCGACAGGAAATGAATCCGTCAATTTGTTCGATGGCGGGGCGGATATCGCGTTTCGAGCCACCAGAGACATTCCGGAGCATCTTTCCGGCCGCAAGGTGGGATCGGCGTTCTGGGCAGTATATGGTTTACGTGAACAATGGGAAAAAAAGCAAGTCAATGCTATGGCGCTCACGGAGCATCGCTGGGTCTCTTTCCATTACGCAATGTCTAAGTTAAACGCCTTTCTGTGGATTGAAAAAAATATTCCCGAGAAAAATATCACCTTTCGCGGCGACTCCGTTCTCAGTGTTGCGTCGGCTATCTCAAGCGGGATTGGGATCGGTTTGTTACCCTGCATGCATGGCAATCAGATAGATAAACTGGCTCAGATTAGCCCCATCGTGGAGGGACTGGGTGAAGACATTTGGCTGCTCGCGCATCCTGATGTGAGGAAATCAGCAAAAATAAGGGAATTTATGAATCACTGTTCCCACTATTTAGCAGAGAACAGAAAGAGAATATTCGGACAAACATGTTAATTCCTTTTTTCATATAAAATTCATTAATATTTCACAGCGTTCATTTTTGCAATAAGCCCTTTGCAAAAATGAACGGACAAAAGAATATTTCGTTTTGTATAGTTTTCCCGAGTTCACGAATCAGGTCCTTAATACACTGATAAATTTAAACAAACATCGCGGAAATTATTATGACGATTAAAGCAACACCTGCAGCGGCCAGAAATCTGTTAAGCCCGGAAAACCATGCGCTGATCCTGCTGGATCACCAGAGCCAGATGGCGTTCAATGTGAAAAATATTGATATCGGCCTGCTGAGACAAAATACCGCAGTCCTCGCGGAAACAGGTAAGGGGTTTAATATTCCGACCCTTGTTTCGACGATTTCACGCCATGATTTTGCGGGCCCGGTATTTCCTGAAGTTTCAGCGGTATTCCCGGATGACGCGTCGTACGTTAACCGATCCACCTCCAACGCATGGGAGGATGGTAATTTTGTTGATGCCGTCAACAAACTGGAGCGCGACCGCCTGGTGTTTGCAGGTCTGTGGACCTCGGTCTGTCTGAATGGTCCGGTTCAGTCTGCCATTGAGCAAGGTTTTGACGTCTATATCGTCACAGACGCCAGCGGTGACATGAGTGCAGAAGCTCATGAACGCGCTGTGCAACGCATGATTCAGGCTGGCGCAAAGCCGATTACTGCCCTGACTTACCTGCTTGAACTGCAACGTGACTGGGCACGTCATGAAACCTACGAACTGACCACTTCGATCAGCCAGAAACATGGCGGAGCATTCGGTATTGGCATCCAGTATTGTGCAGATATGGTTCACGCCTAAGATAACTCGCCATACGATTTTTTTTGCTGGGGGAGTGGAATGACCGTATGGCCGGTATGCGGGCAGGATGCAGTATTCCTGCCCGCATGATTTTTCTGAGTACTGTTCACTTCTCTTCGTTCCCCCTCGCTCGCCGTTTCGGCTGCCTGTCTTACCCCGAATTCTTTTGAAAACCATTCCGAACAAACATGGCATCCAGCATTGAGTAAAAAATGAGTGATGAAATTGACACCCAACCTACCAACTGGTAGGTTGGTTTTCGTTCGCTTTCCAGCCAACCGGATCCGGGCCTGAGAACGTTATTTTTTTACCTAAGCGATAAGTGAGATCGGTAATGGAGAAAAAGCATGAGTTAGCGGCAGGGCCATCCATTCAGGGAGATGGCATTGCGGAAACAACGACAGCGATCGAGGTTTTTTCCGGCCCCGGCATGAGTATCAACCTGCGTTTTTGCCTGATGAAAGAGGTTGCGGCGTATAAGGCGCAGCAGGGTCAGGCAATTGCCGACCCTGAACAGGAACGGGACGTGCTTGAAAGAGCCTTTGCTGTCGCCCACGCGTCAGGGCTGGAAAGAGAGAGCGTCAGGTCTTTCATTCAACTGCAGATGGACATTGCGAAGGCTATCCAGCATTTCCATTGTGCCGACTGGCTCATGGAAGAAGACACACCGAGGACACCGATGCCGCTCTCTGCGGTGAGAGCAAAAATTGCCCATGCCGATGAATCAACGCTTCGCAGTATCGCCCGGAAATTAAAAACGGAGGGCGGCTTTTCCGGAGCTGATAAAGCGGCATTCATGCGAGAAATTCAGCATGAAAAAATACGTGACAGAGATAAAGAGCGGCTCTGGGCTACAGTTAAAAAAATCCTGCTTCATTCATCCTGTGGCGCGTCTTAATGGGCGAGTTATCACGCCAGCAGCGAAAGACGTGCTTAATGTTTTCAGGAATACGTTCTCGCGTATTTGATTGTGTATTCACTGTGTGAGCAAAAATATGACGAACACTTCACTTTCCACCGGCCAAAAAATAGTCCGCCTGTGCCTGGTCGCGATTATTCCCCTTGTCTTGATAGCGCTGTTTCTCTGGTCAGGCGGCTGGCTGACGCCGAATCGCCTGACGTCTGACAAACTGGTTTCGGTATTGCAGAAATTGGGTGGGGAACATCCCGGTTTTCGCCGCAATCACGCGAAGGGCGTGTGCGTGGTGGGGGATTTTATCTCTAACGGCCAGGTCAGCTCGTTATCGCGAGCAGCGCTGTTTGCCCCTGGCGAAACGCCGGTTACGGGGCGTTTCGCCATCGCAGGGGGTAACCCAAAAGCGCCGGATTATGCCGTTCCCGTGCGCAGCATGGCGCTGCAATTCAGGCAGAGCAACGGCGAGCAGTGGCGAACAGGCATGAACGCGATGCCACGCTTTCCGGTCTCTACCGTTGAAGACTTCTATGCGCTGCAAAACCTGACTCTGCCCGATCCGGCAACCGGTAAACCCAACCCCGATAAGCTTAAGGCGTTTGTGATCGCGCATCCTCAGATGCAACCCTACCTCGCCTGGGCAAAGCAGTATGTACCTTCATCCAGTTGGGCAAGCGATCGCTTTAATAGCCTGAATGCATTTCGCTTTATTGATAAAACGGGTAAAGAGCATCTGGTCCGCTGGAGTATGGTGCCGCATATTGGCTCTCAGCCGATGAGCGAGGCGGATAAAAATGATAAAGATTTTCTGCAACACGATCTTGAAGAGCGCCTGAAGCAAGGGCCGCTGAAATGGGATCTGATGATTACCGTCGCTAAACCGGGCGATCCGGGCAACGATGCAAGCCAGGTCTGGCCTGAAGATCGGCAAACCATCAATGCCGGCATGCTCGTGCTGACGCGTGCAACACCGCAGCAAAACGGTCCGTGCAATGACATCAACTACGATCCGCTGATTTTGCCCGATGGCATTGCCCCTTCGGACGATCCTTTACTGAATGCGCGCTCGGCGGCCTATGCCAAATCCTACAATGCGCGTACCCGTGAACAGTCCCAACAGTCAGGAGCTGGCTTATGAAACAGGTTGCTTATTTCCATCCGGCGTTGCGCATTCTGCACTGGTTCATGGCAGCGGCTATCGTGGCAATGCTGTTTATCGGCATTGCGATGGTTTCAACCATTTCGTCGAAGCATGCCCTGCTGGTGGCGATCCACAAACCGCTGGGGCTGATGATTCTGGTTCTGGTGGTGGTCAGGCTATGGCTGAGGTTTTATACCTCCGTCCCTTCGCTACCGGCTTCCATACCGGCCTGGCAGCGCCTGATAGCACATCTCTCACACTGGGCGTTATACCTCATGATGTTCCTTCAGCCCCTGATTGGCTGGGCGATGCAGTCAGCGGCGGGGTACCCCATCACCCTCGGGGGCGGGGTTGTTTTGCCACCCATTGTTCCGGTGAATAACGACTGGTTTGCCATTCTGCGCCCTTTGCACTCTCTGGTTGCGCTGATGCTATTTGCTACCGTGATGCTGCATTTGGCGGCCGCGCTTTTTCATGCGTTAGTGCTGCGTGATGGCGTCTTTGACAGTATGGCGGGGACCGGCAGACGGCGGCAGTAAAGGCGGCCTGTCGGTAGGTTTTCGCTCTGCTCTCTGATATCTTATTGATCTGTATACTGACAATGGGTTACGGCTATGTCCACCGAACGTTCACAGAAAGCAAACGACATTATATTTTTCACGCGACAATTGCTTACCACCGGTGGCTACCGAAGCTTCAGTTTTGCCGACCTTTCTGAAAAGGTGAATATTCGCAAGGCGAGTATTCACCACCATTTTTCAAGCAAGGCGGAGCTGGTAAGGGTCGTCGTGAGCGAGTATCGCCAGGAGGCCCGCGCCGGAATGCAGGCATTAAGCCATCAACTAAATAATCCGGTTGCCGAACTTCAGGCCTATGCCGATTATTGGGCCAAATGCATCCAGGACGGTTCTGCGCCATTTTGTATCTGCGCGATGCTTGCCGCCGAACTGCCGACGTTGCCGCCCGAAGTCGCTTCGGAAGTGACGGGACATTTCGCCGATCTCTCTGGCTGGCTGACGGAGTTGCTCCAGAGAGGAGAAAGGGAAAAATGCTTTACTGTCCGGTCAACCCACGCCAGCGAGGCGGGGCAGTTAATGGCAACGGTACATGGTGCCATGTTAGCCGCACGCGCGTTTAACGACGCGAAAGTATTTCAGCAAATCGTCCAGCCGGTGATCGACAATATTCTTGTATCGGATTGATCGCTCGATAGCACGACATTGCCCTTTTAACCTGCTTATAAGGGCGCAATGTGCACCTATCCTGAGGGTATTCCGTACCAATAATTGACCACTCCGCACAAATTCTGACCGTTTAAGACTCAACGGGGGATTAGAAACGACAATTTTTTCAAATTCCGCCTTCGTCCAATTTTAATAACCTGCTCTGTCTCATATTATCATGGTGTAAAAGGGAGACAGGGACACGTCTGAAGGCTAATCTTTGTTAATGACGATACGGCAAGCAACAACGTCGGGATGGCTGTCATGGACCGTTAAACGAGAGTATAACGGGACCGTTTCGTCCTGGAGTCTTATCTGGTTGGCTGGTAACAATTTGTGTCAGAATAGACGACAAGACATACCTATTTCCTTAATGGAGTCATCGCGCATGAGAATGGCAATCACCCTACTTTTCTTGATTATTTCGACCTGTTCCTGGGGGAAGGAACTCCCTAAGCTTGAAGGGAAACCCGTGTTAACCATCTCCGGGAAAATCGAGAACAGTAATCAAAATGGCGCTGCAGTCTTTGATATCGCTGGCCTGGAAAAAATCGGCCTCGTTACCATGCGTACCCGTAACCCATGGTATAATGACCAGACAAGCTTTGAGGGTATTCCCATGAAAAAACTCATGGAACTGGTCGGCGCCAAAGGCACTGTTCTGAGTGTAACCGCGCTCAATGATTATACGACTGAAATTCCCATTGAAGACTTCACAAAATATAACGTGATCCTTGCAATAAAAATGAACGGCCAATATATGCGCGTTCGCGACAAGGGCCCTCTGTTTATTGTCTATCCTTATGAAAGTAACAAAGAGTTGGATAACCAGGTCTATTACTCGAGATCAGCATGGCAGATTAGCAAAATGGTCGTAGAGTAATAATCTGGAGAAATGCATGAACAGGATCCTGGTAGGCATTATATTTTTCCTATTCATTACAACCGGGTATATTTCATTTCTTTTGCATGAGCGGCAGGAGGATCTGCAAAAACTCAACCATTATAAGGACTCCTGGTCTGTCTCTCAGATGGTTTCAGAATACTACAGGCTGGAGTCGTGGATCAGCCGTTATTCTGACAATAATCCTGATATCACCATGGACGATCTCCGCATGCGGCTGGAGATCATGCTTAGCCAGCGTGAGTTACTGAAAGAAGGCGATTTGGGTAAGTATGTAAAGTCGAATAAAAGCCATAATGCACTGGCAAAAAATCTGCATGAAACGCTTGATTACCTTGATCATCATCTGGAAGGGATGAGTCGCGCTCAACTTGCTGATTATCTTGAGAAAATGTATGCGCTTGATTCCTCCCTTAGCCAGTTTTCATCCAGTGCACTCTCCAATGATGTTAACTCCATCAACGAGACAAACCAGAATATACAAAAGCTGTATCGTATCTATTCAGGCCTTTCGGTTCTGTTGATTATTTTAAGTGCGATATTGGGTGTTTTAAACGTCTGCCAGAACAGGAAGATACTTAAAACTCACCGACAGGTTACCAGCCTGGCAAATGAACTTCAGAAATCGAAGGAAATACTCCAGCAACAGAATAAAAAACTGGCGTATGACGTTTACCATGACTCGTTAACGGGGCTTAAAAACAGGCTTTATTTCTGGGATGATCTTATTAATAACATCTCGATAGCGAGCCGCATACACAGGCCAGTCACGGTCATGTTGTTTGATCTCGATCGCTTTAAAGAAGTCAATGACAGCTTTGGTCACGATGCCGGCGATCTGTTATTGCGTGAGGTTGCGCACCGTTTATCTTCCATGAGCAACGAAACAAATACATTCTATCGCCTCGGGGGCGACGAGTTTGCATTATTGTCGCATGAGCTGACAGAAGAAAGTGCCGTTAATCTGGCAATGGAAATCTGTGAGTGCATTAAAAAGCCTTACATAATAGGTAACTCTAACGTCACCATTGGTACCTGCGTCGGTATTGTTGTTTCAGAGTTAGAACGACGTTCAGATTATCTTTATAAGTTTGCCGATCTGGCTCTGTATGAAGCTAAACGTGCAGGCTTAAACATGATCAAAGTGTTTCGCCGCATTATGCTGCAAAAGCTCGAGGAAAGCAGAACCCTGGAGCGTGATTTATCAGTGGCAGTCGCAAATAAAGAGTTGGTCGTTTACTATCAGCCGATTGTTGATTCGTACACCACTGAAATATATGGCTATGAAGCCCTTCTGCGCTGGAATCATCCCGTTAAGGGCATCATTGCGCCGGATGATTTTATTTCAGTAGCAGAGAAAACGGGATTCATCCATGAGATAGGCAAAGCCGCGCTTGAAATCGCCTGCAAGGAAGCCACGACATGGAAGGTGCCGGCAAGGATCTCTGTCAACGTGTCGCCGGTGCAGTTAAGCAGTATGAATTTTGTCGATACAGTACGCGCAGTGCTGGCCGAAACGGGGTTGCCCGCTACCCGGCTTGAGCTGGAGGTGACGGAATCTTCGCTGTTTACCGACAGTGAAACCCCCATCGAAATCCTTATGGCGCTCAGAGTGCTGGGCATAAAAATCTCTATTGATGATTTTGGTACGGGTTATTCCTCCCTTTCAAGATTGATTCAGTTAGGCTTTGATAAAATAAAAATCGATAAATCGTTTGTGCGAACAATATCCACGGATGAAGAAACTCAGACCATCGCAAAATTAATGGTCGGCATGGCGAAATGCCTTGATATGATAATTATTGCTGAAGGCGTTGAAACCAATGATCAACTGTTATGCCTTCAACGTTTAGGGTGTGATTTGGCACAAGGATATCTCTTTGGAAAGCCCGCACCCTTTATCAGTCAATCAATCAAAGCGGGTGAAACACTTGTTTAATCCTGCGGTGACGCTCCCTGGTCAACACGTGTGCCTGGTGCCTGGAAGAGAGGAGAGGGCGATATGCAGTCGCAACGGCTGATGGGGGAGGGGTATGAACCGTACGTTGAGCAACAGGGTGACAGACTGACCTACTCTTTGCCGGTCGATTCCGGATTTGTCAGTTTTAACTTCACGTTTGATCTTCGCCAGACCGATCTGAATGTCCTGCTGTCGAGCGATTACAGGCGAGCCGTCCTCGAGATCACGGCCCACACCTTGCTCCAGCATTCGACACTGAAGGGGAATGACCGTTTCACTCAGAAAGACTTCGACAATCTGGTCGCAGTCACACTCCACGCATCGCTGGCGCTTTTGCACATATTCATTTCGCGCGTGAGCCGTGAGCACAATATTGCCATTGACCATTATGTCGAAGAAATACTCCACCGACGAACACGCCGCGGTTGAACAGGCCCGAAGCCTGATCAATGTGTTCCTGATACTCCCCTCAACGCGAACATGACTGCCCCTCAACAGAAGCAGCCTGCATCTGCAATTTGCCGCAACACGGTCGCGTTATTCGGCAAAGTTCAACAGCGCGTTACCCTCCAGGCGATACCGTACCCATTCGTTTTGAGGTGATGCGCCAATGCTGAGGTAAAAATCAATTGCGGGCTGGTTCCAGTCCAGTACGCTCCATTCAAGGCGTCCGCAGCGCCGTTCCACGGCGTACTGCGCAATTTTCTTCAGCATCGCTTTTCCCGCGCCCTTGCCGCGATAAGCGGGGGAAATATACAAATCTTCCATATAAATACCGTTACGTCCAAGCCATGTGGAGTAGCTGGTGAAGAACACGGCGTATCCGGCGATTGTCCCTTCAATCTCGCAGATTAATGCTTCGGTATGGCTGCCGTCGCCAAAGAGTGTTTCGCGAATCTCATCCGGTGTGGTGACCACTTCTTGCGGGGCTTTTTCGTAAACCGCCAGCTCATAAATCATATCGTAAATAGCGGAGGCATCTTCCGGGCGGGCCTGGCGAAGGCTGATACTCATATGTTTTCCTGTCTTTTTTGCAAGGCATCGTTATTGATGGCGTTAAGCATAGGGGGTATTGTCAGAAGAATTAAGTGCAATGAAATCACCCCATGATGAATATTATGCATCCAGCGCTACGACGTCTTGATTTAAACCTGTTGCTCATTTTTGACGCCATTTATCGGCACTGTTCCGTTCGCCTCGCCGCGGATGAACTGGCGATGAGCACCTCTGCGTTGAGCCACGCACTGTCCCGACTGCGTATTGCGCTCAATGACCCGCTATTTTACCGGGAAGGCCACCGGATGTGCCCAAGCGTGTATGCCACCCAGCTCGCGCCCTCTATTGCATCAGCACTGAAATTTCTCAATCAGGAGCTGACTGTACAACCGGCGTTCGTGGCTTGCGAAAGCACGGAGCGGATCCAGATTGCGATCACGGACTTTACCGCGTTGTGCATTTTCCCGACGTTGATGCAGAGACTGCAGCAGGAAGCGCCTGGCTTGCGCTTTGATTTACGCTATTTGCCACACAGCCCGGCGCTGAACGAACTGTTGGCAGGAGAAGTGGATCTGGCGCTGGGATTCAGTACACCCGACGATATCCGTCACAATGAACTGGACGAGATAAACTGGTTTGAGGATGAGTATGTTGTCATCAGCAATACCCGCCGAACACAGCTGACGCTGGAAGATTATCTTGCCGCACGGCATCTGGTGATAACCCCCTGGAACGAAAAGCAGGGGGTACTGGATTTACGGCTTGAGCAGTTGGGGTATACGCGGCAGATAGCGCTTAAGACGCCATCCATGCTGAGTGCTCCGTTTATCGTTGCGGAAAGCGACCTGCTAATGGCCATTCCCCGTTTTGCTGCTGAGAAGCTGAAACATGCTGCCAGTATTCAGATTTTTTCATTGCCGTTCACCATAAGCCCGTTTGAAGTAAAGATTTACTCGCATAAACGCAGTGGCCAGAGAGGGGCAACCAAATGGCTGAAGACGACACTTCACATGCTGGCGGACGAGTTGCCGCAAAACATTTATGGCCATGAAACTGACAATCGAATTTGAATGAGGGTAAATGCCATGCTTCTGGAACAGTTGAAAACGCTGGAACGCACGCTTCATGGCAGCAGGCGCAACGATCGTGAATGGCTTGAACAGATACTTCACGACCAGTTCAGGGAAATGACACGATCAGGTATGTTGATCGATCGTTCGCAGACAATCGAGGCACTTTCTGCCGAAACAGTTATCCCGACCATTCTCAGCAGCGACTTTCAGCTCATCCAAATACGAGAGGATGTCGCGATATTGCACTACAGGACATTCAATACGGACGGCACTCGCCCGACTTTGCGCTCTTCGTGTTGGGAGCGGGCCGGGAGCGGGCAATGGAAACTGGTATTCCATCAGGGGACACCTGATGCGGGGAGCGGATAAGGTCCCAGGAGCGCACCGCAGAAAACGATTTCTGGATCTCAAGTGGGGAGAGTTAAGCCAGCCGACGAAGTGGCCTGAAATAGCGGCATTACTCCGCACTCATTTTAAGTTTGTGGGGTCGCTTATCGCTCGTAGCAAACCTTGCGGCTCTTATGTCGGTCCGCTTTGTGCCAGAAGCGGACGTT
>NZ_CP080000.1:342696-343450 GCF_019378755.1 Enterobacter sp. BIDMC 29
AGTCCGCTTTGTGCCAGAAGCGGACATTGCCAGCCAGCCCAAGGCTATCTCGTGCTAATAGCAAGTTTAGCCGCGAAGCATAAAAATAAGCCCCCTGTTGCTCTGTCCATCACCCGGACAACGCGACTTTTCTTCAGTACGGCTGATGCAAAATGCGTGGATAAAATGAGAGTGACTGACCATATAGTCCCAATCGCTACGTGGATGCTGACCAGGATAAAAGTCCATATTAAAGGTGAGTGACCGGCAGGTACGAACTGCGGCAAAAAAGAGACATAAAAAATGCCCATTTTGGGATTGAGCACATTCCCCAGCATTCCTCTGATAAACCAGTTCCCCTGAGAAACGTTGTTGCCATCACCATCACTGAAAGATGATCGAGGACGTATCAGCAGTTGTAAGCCCAGCCAGCTCAGGTAGACCGCGCCACAAACTTTGAACACAGTGTAAGCCATCTCTGAAACCGCCAGAAGAGCACCAAGACCTAACGCAACCAGCGCGCCCCATACAAAACAGCCAGCATCAATGCCAAGCGCAGCGTGAAAAGCCTTTTTACCGCCCTCAGCACAAGCGGTGCGCAGAATAAGTGCCGTATCAAGACCGGGAGTCAGGGTAAGTAACAGTGCTGCGAGAGAGAATGCGAAGAGGGAATCGTTAACAGTCATTTTCTTTGTCCGAAAGAGCAGATGCTAATCATTTAGCTCCCTACAATCAATCCATTAAATATTGTTTTTAAAGGTCTGCTCTTCGCTCA
>NZ_CP080000.1:344767-345749 GCF_019378755.1 Enterobacter sp. BIDMC 29
TCAACGATGAACAATAACCCTGAATCAGCTCATTTTAACGGCAAATATATATCCGTGAGTAATTCATGTTCTGCTACCTCATGCACAAAGTTGTGGTAATGAAAGAAAAGCGGGAAGTCGCGAAGTTCCTCTCCGCTCTCTGGCAACCAGTCACGATACAGAGACTTAGCCAACCCGGTTAACGCATCATGCGATCCCTGATGACGTAACACCGCACAGCGACCAGCCGGAATGTCACTATTTATCACCCCGAAGCGATTGTCTTCAATAATGGGTGACGTGACGGTTCCGCAAATATGGAACTCAAATTCATCCGGCGGCGTTAAGGTTGGATCGTGTGGTGCAATACCGTATGTCTGGCTACTGGCAACCGGTGAAAAACCCGTGGTTTTTCGCCATTCAATAAAGCGAGCCGCCGTTTCGTTTATTCGCTCCGGTTGTCCATAATGTGTCAGCATTGCGACTGACGTCGCGGGGAAAGTAATGATCCTGACCTGGCTTTGCATGGTTTGTCTCCTGGCTTTGTAAGGTTCGGATATGCGCTTATGCCAATCCACCCAGGGGGGCTGCTGGCGGAATTGCGTCGGTGATAGACCGAACATTTGTCTGAAAGCACGGCTAAATGATTCAGAATGCTGGAAACCGGCGTCGTACGCGATATCAGTGATTTTCTCTAACGGATTAAAAGCCAGTCGATAAGATGCGCGTTTTAAGCGCATCATCTGGATGTAACGGCCAGGTGGCATCCCACAATAACTACAAAACTGACGATGGAAATGAAATGGCGAGAAGTGAGCCACTTCACTCAGTTTTTCCAGTAATAAAGCGTCATCGAGATGGTGGTCAATATAATCAAAGACCTGTTTAAAGCGTCTGGCGTAACTATCAGTTTTATTATCACACATGACTTCCTCCGTGCTGCTTAATATGCTCGAAGGCGATTCAGTTTGCCTGACCGATCTTGCTCAATGACGTACAAAGG
>NZ_CP080000.1:345755-345828 GCF_019378755.1 Enterobacter sp. BIDMC 29
TTTCCAGGTGGCTATCTTTCGAACCTTTGACTTGCTCCCCATTGCTCAAGACTCTCGATGTCAATATGCATGC
>NZ_CP080000.1:346851-360589 GCF_019378755.1 Enterobacter sp. BIDMC 29
CGCTCTAAGCGGACCTTCCCACAACCCGCAACACTGCCCGTAAACCGCAATGCCCCTGATCCCTCCGCATCACACTACACTTATCCCTTAAAGCCAAACCTGACACAGGGAGTCATGTATGTCTGCGGAGAATTTATCCCAAATGGGTGCGGCAAAAGTGCAGCGTTTGGTGGATCAATATGGTCAGCAAGTCATAGATAAATGCCCTGTTAGCCCTGTGGAATACGCTTTCTACGAGCGTGCAGCGGAAGAGCTCAACAGCAGGGGGATCAAAACGCCGACGCTGTTGTCTGCCGATCCACATCTACGCCGGTTAAGGCTGGAATATATCCCTGGAAAAGTGTCTCAGGATGAGGTGTCGGGGGATGACATATTGAAATGCCTCTCTCATCTTCATCGCACTCCACCGGACCCAACCTGGGTGTATCACCCTCATTCCTGGTCCGAGAAAGCGCTTCATAAATCATTGGCGCTTTTGAAATTACCGGACCGCGCGGCCCACCAGATGCGCTGTTTTCAGCAAGCGGGCAGCGTTTTGTTTCGGCAGAAATGTTTAATCTCAGGGGATACCAATGCCGGTAACTGGGGGAGGAGAGAAAACGGAGAGTGGGTTCTCTTTGACTGGGAAAGGTTTGGCACGGGCAGTCCGGCTATCGACCTCGCCCCGCTGGTAAAGGGGATGGGCTCCAGGCAAAGCATTTTACAGCTTGCGGAGCGTTACAGCGTGCATTATCTGCATATGCCTGCCCGACAGCTAGCGACGGAAATAACCTTTGCTAAAGCATGGATTGTGTCAGAGGTGGTGTCCCTGCTCTATGATCGAAATAAAACAGATTTTGAGCTGTATCTGAACTGGTACAGAGAAACGCTTCCCGGCTGGCTGGACGAGGCTATCTCAGTACTTTAACCCTTCGTCTGCATGAGTTTTTTATATTATTAAGGCCGAAATTCTGGCTCACAGACCAGCTGAATTTCGGCCCTTAAGCTCTGGCCTTAGTGCGCCGTGATATACGGCTCTTTCACGAACTCCGCCAGCAGCCAGACCATATCATGTAGCAGACCGGTCAGCTCTTTTGCCACGTTTGCAGGCAATGTTCCGTCCATTACCGCCTGCGTTAACGCCAGCGCATAGTCCACCTGGAGCGACGTATCCTGCCAGCAGTCCGGAACGCAGGAGACAATCTTCTCTCCTGCAATCAGCTGTTCGACCAGATAAGGCGGGAGGGCAGAATCACAACGCGCGCGAAGGCGTTTAAGGACTGCCAGCAAACGCGTGCACAGTGTTGCATGGGTGACCGCATCGTCAGTTTCTACCAGCACGCTTACATACGCGGTGCAGGCATCGGCCAGTTCGAAGAGATCTGCAGATTCAGGCAGTTGTAGATGAAGCAGATGGTGTATAGCGCTTTCTTCAGAGAGCGCGTAAGACAGGGAAGGGATAGTAGCCATATGGCATCCTCTTTATGCAAAAATTATTAACCGCCCGGTGAGTTCCTACGCTCTTGGGGGGTAGCGCTGACGGAGGTAGGAATACCGTGCATAAAGAAAAACGGCCAGCCTTTCGGCTGCTCCGCCAGCGCCACCGTGATTTTAACGGTATATGCGCTGTCGCGACAAAAAAAATCGCTTTATGCCAACGGGTTCCTACGCCCGGTTGCGGATGTGCCGCAACGCAGGCACTTTACGGCCGGGAGGAGAGTAAGAAAAGCAGTAACCCTGAATTACACAGGGTTACTTGCAGGTTTGCGAGGCGGCTTCCAGAAAGGCCTTAGCGGGCGCAAGCAACGCCGCGCCATTACCCTTCACTCAGCATCGCCAGAAACCGTTTCACCGTCCGCGAACGTTCAAAACGCCGCCAGCACAGCGCGATATCGGTATAAAGCTCCGGTGATGTCAGCGCATGGTAGGTCACATTGGGGGGCGAAATGGCGGCCATCGACTTCGGCACCAGGGCGAACCCGCCGCCAGCTGACACCATGCTCAGGGAAGAGGAAAGTTGCGAAGACTGCAGCGTGTGCTGCACGTCAATTCCGGCTCGCTCGCAGCAGCCGTAAACGCGATCGTACAGCCCTGGCGCGACCTCCTGCGGGAACAAAACGACCGGCGTATCACGAAGCTGGTCCAGCGCCAGCGATCCACACTTCGCCAGTGGATGGTCGCGATGCAGCGCCACAACCATCGGCTCACGGTCGAGAATTTTTAGCTCAAACGCTTTGCTGCTCTCACACGGCAGACGCACAAACGCGATATCCAGCTCACCCTCCGCCAGCATCGCCGTCAGCGAAGACATATTGGCTTCTACCTGGTGCACTCTCACCGCCATGTTCTGCAGCTGATACTGGCGAATAAGGGTGAAGATTTTGGGGTGAAAGGCGTCTGAACTGGTGATCCCAATCGACAGACTGCCGTTCAGCCCGCGGGCAATGCCCCGGGCTTTCTCCAGCGCGGCGTCGCTCAGCGCCAGGATCTTACAGGCGTCCTCATAGAAGGCTTCTCCCGCTTCAGTCAGCTCCACGCCTCGCGTCAGACGTCTGAATAACGGCGTGCCCACTTCTTCCTCGAGCCGTTTAATCTGCTGACTCAGAGGAGGCTGTGAAATACCCAGCGCTTTGGCCGCTTTGGTGAAGTGTCGCTCACGTGCAACGGCGACAAAATACCGCAGATAACGAAGTTCCATATCAAAAACGTCTCAAACCAGCATGGATTCTATATTGGAACTCTATGCTGAATCGGGTCAACATTTATTTAACCTTTCTAAATAAAGTTGAAGAGGACGAGCATGATGGTGCATTCATCTGCATGCGACTGTGAGGCCAGTTTGTGCGAGACCCTGCGTGGGTTTTCTGCCCAGCATCCTGACAGCGTGATCTATCAGACATCGCTAATGAGCGCCCTGTTAAGCGGCGTGTACGAGGGGGATACCACTATCGCCGATCTGCTTGCGCACGGCGATTTTGGTCTGGGTACGTTCAACGAGCTGGATGGCGAAATGATTGCCTTCAGCAGCCAGGTGTATCAGCTGCGCGCCGACGGGAGTGCCCGTGCCGCGAAGCCGGAGCAAAAAACACCGTTTGCGGTGATGACCTGGTTCCAGCCGCAGTATCGCAAAACCTTCGATGCGCCGGTCAGCCGTCAGCAGATCCATGACGTGATCGACCAGCAAATCCCCTCCGATAACCTGTTCTGTGCGTTACGCATCGACGGTAATTTCCGCCACGCCCACACCCGTACCGTTCCGCGTCAAAAGCCGCCATACCGTGCGATGACCGACGTGCTGGACGACCAGCCGGTGTTCCGCTTTAACCAGCGAGAAGGGGTACTGGTCGGGTTCCGCACGCCGCAGCATATGCAGGGCATTAACGTCGCGGGATATCACGAACATTTTATCACCGACGATCGTCAGGGCGGCGGGCACCTGCTCGACTACCAGCTGGAGAGCGGCGTGCTGACCTTCGGTGAAATTCACAAACTGATGATCGACCTGCCTGCCGACAGCGCATTTTTACAGGCCAACCTTCACCCCAGCAACCTTGATGCTGCAATCCGTTCCGTCGAAAACTAACAGGAGAACCACCGTGAACAGTGATAAACAGGCACGTCAGTGGGCGCATGGCGCCGATATGGTCGTAGGCCAGCTGGAAGCGCAGGGCGTGAAGCAGGTTTTCGGTATTCCGGGTGCAAAAATCGACAAAGTGTTTGATTCCTTGCTCGATTCCTCCATCGAAATCATTCCCGTGCGCCACGAAGCGAACGCGGCGTTTATGGCCGCAGCGGTAGGGCGCCTGACCGGCAAGGCCGGGGTCGCGTTGGTCACCTCCGGACCGGGCTGCTCAAACCTTATCACCGGGATTGCCACCGCCAACAGTGAGGGCGATCCGGTGGTCGCGCTGGGCGGTGCCGTGAAGCGGGCAGATAAAGCGAAGCTGGTGCATCAGAGCATGGACACGGTCGCCATGTTCAGCCCGGTGACGAAGTACGCCGTAGAGGTGAGTTCACCGGATGCGATTGCCGAAGTGGTCTCGAACGCGTTTCGCGCCGCCGAGCACGGCAGGCCTGGGGGCGCGTTCGTCAGCCTGCCGCAGGATATTGTCGACCAGCCCGCCACGGGCGCGATTTTGCCGGGCAGCAGTACTGCCAAAATGGGGCCGGCACCGGAGTCCGCCATTAACGATGTGGCGAAGCTTATCGAAAAAGCCAAGAATCCGGTCATTTTACTGGGCCTGATGGCCAGCCAGCCTGCCAACAGCGCCGCGCTGCGTAAGCTGCTGGAGAAAAGCCGCATCCCGGTCACCAGTACCTATCAGGCGGCCGGGGCGGTGAATCAGGAACATTTCACCCGCTTTGCCGGACGTGTCGGCCTCTTTAACAACCAGGCAGGCGACAGATTGCTCCATCTGGCGGATCTGATTATCTGCATCGGTTACAGCCCGGTGGAATACGAACCGTCCATGTGGAACAGCGGCGACGCCACGCTGGTGCATATCGATGTGCTGCCCGCCTATGAAGAACGCAATTATGTGCCTGACCTCGAGCTGGTGGGGGACATCGCCGAAACGCTGAACCTGCTCGCCAGCCGGATCGGCCACAAGCTGGAGCTCAGCGCGCGTGCGTCAGAAATCCTGGTCGATCGTCAGCATCAACGGGATCTGCTCGATCGCCGTGGCGCCTCGCTTAATCAGTTTGCCCTGCATCCGCTGCGCATCGTGCGGGCCATGCAGGACATCGTCAATAACGACGTTACGCTCACCGTTGATATGGGGAGCTTCCACATCTGGATCGCCCGCTATCTCTATAGCTTCCGCGCACGTCAGGTCATGATCTCTAACGGTCAGCAGACCATGGGTGTTGCACTGCCGTGGGCGATTGGTGCGTGGCTGGTCAATCCTGGCCGCAAGGTGGTCTCGGTGTCCGGTGACGGCGGCTTCCTGCAGTCGAGCATGGAGCTGGAAACCGCCGTGCGTCTTAACGCCAATGTGCTGCACATCATCTGGGTAGACAACGCCTACAACATGGTGGCGATCCAGGAAGAGAAAAAATACCAGCGCCTTTCCGGCGTAGAGTTCGGCCCGGTCGATTTCAAAGTCTATGCCGATGCCTTCGGGGCGAAAGGCTTTGCCGTCGAGAGCGCGGATGCGCTGGAGCCTACGCTGCGTGCTGCAATGGATGTCGATGGCCCGGCCGTGGTCGCCATTCCCGTCGACTATAGCGATAACCCGCTGCTGATGGGCCAGCTCCATCTCAGCCAGATTTTGTGAATCAATATAAGGACAGAGAAATGCAAAAAGTTGCTCTCGTAACAGGCTCAGGCCAGGGGATTGGTAAAGCGATTGCGCTTCGCCTGGTGAAAGACGGTTTTGCCGTCGCCATCGCGGATTACAACGAAGAGACGGCAAAAGCCGTTGCCGATGAGATCACTCGCAATGGGGGGAAGGCCGTCGCCGTGAAGGTGGATGTCTCCAGCCGCGAGCAGGTGTTTGCAGCGGTGGAAAAAGCCCGCACTGCGCTGGGCGGTTTCAACGTGATCGTCAACAATGCCGGGATCGCGCCTTCCACGCCAATTGAGTCGATCACCCCGGAAATTGTCGACAAAGTTTACAACATCAACGTCAAAGGGGTTATCTGGGGTATCCAGGCTGCCATTGACGCCTTCCGTAAAGAAGGGCACGGCGGCAAGATCATCAACGCCTGTTCCCAGGCAGGCCATACCGGGAACCCTGAACTGGCGGTCTACAGTTCCAGTAAGTTTGCGGTACGCGGGTTAACCCAGACGGCGGCACGTGACCTTGCGCCATTAGGGATCACCGTTAACGCTTACTGCCCGGGCATCGTCAAAACGCCGATGTGGGCGGAAATTGACCGCCAGGTCTCCGAAGCGGCGGGTAAACCGCTCGGCTACGGCACTGAAACGTTTGCCAAACGCATTACGCTTGGCAGATTGTCCGAACCCGAAGATGTGGCCGCCTGCGTCTCTTATCTCGCCGGGCCAGATTCCGACTACATGACCGGTCAGTCCCTGTTGATTGACGGTGGTATGGTGTTCAACTAAATACTAATAAGCTCTGACATGAGTTTTCCCCTGCCCCCGTGCAGGGGCTTTTTTTTGTCTCCTCAGCCATTGTGGATTACACTGCGCGCTGCAAAACTTTAGTCTTAGAGATCTGACAGGCGGTAACAGCGATGAACGGTACAATCACAACGTGGTTTAAAGATAAAGGCTTTGGATTTATCAAAGATGAAAACGGTGACAACCGCTATTTTCATGTGATTAAGGTCGCCAACCCTGATCTGATTAAGAAAGACGCAGCGGTGACCTTCGAGCCCACAACCAACAACAAAGGCCTTTCCGCCTATGCGGTGAAGGTGATCCCGGAAAGCAAACACCTCTATATCGCAGGCGAGCGCGTGAAGCTCACTTCGATCAAATCGTTTGTGGTGTTTAGCGAAGAAGAGCCAGCAGATACCGGCATCGATAAAGAGAACGCGGTACTGTCCGTGGGGCTGCTGATGAACAACATCAAACCCAAGTCTGACAAAAAACCGGGTGAAATGCGCACGGTGAAGAAGCTGGCTATCACCACCTTCCAGAATACGACGATGATCTTCACGGAAGATGAGATCGACATCGACGCTACGGTGAAGCTGCTGAAATAATGTTTTGTCGGGTAGGGCGACGTCTTACCCGGCGTACCGCTGTCATCCTGGCGTGCAAACGCCACTCCCTCCCGTTTTCCCCAGCAGGCAATACGCCGCGTCTCTTTTCGTCCGCTTTTTAACCTGCTATAACAAAACCCTTATCCTTCCGGGAGTCAACGCCGTGCCCGAGCTTAATCAACATGGTCAAACTGTTAACGATATCGTCCCCGACTGGAAATGCGCCCGTGCGTTAACCCGCACTCCGCTCGTCGGTCAGTATTGTCGTCTGGAGCCGCTGGATGCCGAACGCCACGCCGCGGATTTGTATGAGGCCTATGCGCTGGGGGACGACAGCGACTGGACGTGGCTTGTCAGCACCCAGCCCGTGAGCGTTGAAGACACCGCAGAATGGGTCCTTGGCAAAGTACTGGATGATGAGCTGGTGCCGTACGCCGTCATCGATTTACGTACCGGGCAAGCGGTGGGGCTGGTGAGCTATATGGCAATAGAGCGCATGCAAGGGTCGGTGGAGATCGGCCACGTCACCTGGTCACGCAAGATGAAAGGCTCCCGCCTCGGCACGGAAACCGTATGGCTGCTGCTCAGGAATGCATTCGAGCATGGCTATCGTCGGCTGGAGTGGAAGTGCGATTCAATGAACACTGCCTCGCGTAATGCGGCGGAAAGGCTGGGGTTTGTCTGGGAAGGCCGGCTGCGTCAGAAGCTGGTGCGCAAAGGGCGCAACCGCGACAGCGACATGCTGTCAATCATTGATGGCGAATGGCCACAGCGGGATGCCGAACTCCGCGCCTGGCTGGCTGAAGCGAATTTTGACGGGGAAGGGCGGCAGCGTAAAAAGCTGGAGGCGTTTCGTCTGTAAAATATGCCCCTCTCCCGTTGGGAGAGAGGCTGCTTAGCAAACTGCGTTACAGGCGAACCGGTGCACCGTTGGCGACATAATATGCCGCGGTACTCTTCGCCAGCGGCTCGCGCCCGCGAATGGCATCGGCAATTTTCTCGCCAATCATGATGGTGGTGGCGTTCAGGTTGCCGGTGATGATCTGCGGCATAATGGACGCATCCACCACGCGCAATCCTTCCAGCCCATGAACGCGACCTTCGCCGTCGACCACGGCCATTTCGTCATACCCCATCTTACAAGTGCCGCACGGGTGGAAGGCAGTCTCAGCGTGGTTACGCACAAACTCGTCCAGCTGTTCGTCGGTCTGGCACTCAATGCCCGGACTGATTTCCCGTCCACGGTATTTATCCAGCGCCGGCTGGTGCATGATCTCACGGGTGATGCGGATAGCATCGCGAAACTCCTGCCAGTCCTGTTCGTGGGACATATAGTTGAACAGGATCGCCGGATGCTGATGCGGATCGCGTGATTTAATCCGTACACTCCCGCGGCTTGGTGAGCGCATGGAGCCAACGTGGCACTGGAAGCCGTGCTCTTTGACCGCGTTCGACCCGTTGTAGTTAATGGCGACCGGCAGGAAGTGGTATTGAATATTCGGCCATTCAAACTCCTCGCGGCTGCGGATAAACCCGCCCGCTTCAAAGTGGTTGCTCGCTCCCACGCCGGTGCCGCCAAACAGCCACTCCGCGCCAATCTTCGGCTGGTTCCACCACTGCAGGGCAGGGTAGAGAGAGACCGGCTCTTTGCACTCGTACTGCAGGTACATCTCTAAGTGATCCTGCAGGTTTTCACCCACACCCGGGAGGTCATGTACCAGCGGGATGTCAAACTGCTTCAGCAGTTCCGCGTTACCCACGCCGGAGCGCTGCAGGATCTGCGGAGAGGCAATCGCCCCGGCGCACAGCAGCACCTCTTTGCTGGCCGTCGCTTTTGACGGAATCGTGCTCTCGCCTTCCAGCCACTCGACGCCTGTCGCGCGTTTGCCGTCAAAAATAATGTGATCGGTCATGGCATGGGTGCGAATGGTCAGATTCGGGCGTGATTTCGCCTGATCCAGATAGCCGCGTGCGGTACTGGCGCGACGGCCCTGCGGCGTCACGGTTCTGTCCATCGGGCCGAAGCCTTCCTGCTGATAGCCGTTAAGATCGTCAGTACGCGGGTAGCCCGCCTGCACACCGGCTTCTACCATCGCTTCAAACAGCGGGTTTACGCCGGGTTTAGAGGTGGTCACGCTCACCGGGCCGTCGCCGCCGTGGTAGTCGTTTGGCCCCACGTCACGGGTCTCAGCCTTACGGTAGTAGGGCAGGCAGTTGAGATAGCTCCAGTGTTCCAGACCCGGCTCAGTTGCCCAGTTGTCCAGATCCATCGCGTTACCGCGGATGTAGCACATGCCGTTGATCAGGGATGAGCCGCCCAGCCCTTTGCCGCGACCGCACTCCATACGGCGGTTGTTCATGTGCGGCTCGGGCTCGGTTTCATACGCCCAGTTGTAACGCTTGCCCTGCAAGGGAAACGCCAGCGCGGCAGGCATCTGGGTGCGGAAGTCAAAACGGTAATCCGGGCCGCCCGCTTCTAGCAGCAGAACGGTGGTATTGGGATCTTCCGTCAGTCGTGTTGCCAGTACGTTGCCGGCAGAGCCGGCACCAATAATGATGTAGTCAAATTGCAAAAAAACCTCCCGGTTAAAATATGGACTGGAATTTACCCATCTCAACCTGGATGGACTTCACCTGGGTATAACTCTGGAGCGTCATTACGCCGTTCTCGCGGCCAATGCCGGAGTGTTTGTAGCCACCAACCGGCATCTCTGCCGCGGATTCACCCCAGGTGTTGATCCAGCAGATACCCGCTTCAAGCTCGTGGATCGCGCTGTGTGCGCGGTTCAGGTCGGCAGTCACGATGCCCGCCGCCAGACCGTACTCGGTGTCGTTGGCGCGACGAATCACCTCTTCGTCGGTTTCGTACGTGAGGATGGACATCACCGGCCCGAAGATCTCTTCGCGCACGATGGTCATCTCATCGGTGCAGTCGGTGAACACGGTGGGAGCCACCCACGCGCCGTTGTCAAAGCCTTCGCCTTTCAGCACGTCGCCACCGCACAGCACACGCGCGCCTTCCTCTTTGCCTTTGGCGATATAGCGCAGCACGTTTTCGCGGTGCGGGAAGCTCACCAGTGGGCCAAAGTTGGTGCGTTCATCGAACAGATCGCCCGCGCGAATACGTGCCACGCGATCAACAATTTTCTGCTCAAACGCGGCTTTGAATTTCGCCGGCACGAACACGCGGGTGCCGTTGGTGCATACCTGGCCGGAACTGAAGAAGTTGGCCATCATGGCGATGTCCGCCGCGAGATCCAGGTCGGCATCGTCGAAAATAACCAGCGGGGATTTCCCGCCCAACTCCATCGTCACCTCTTTCAGGGACGAGGCCGCCGAATTGGCCATCACTTTTTTGCCGCTGGCAACGCCGCCGGTGAAGGAGACTTTGGCGATGCCCGGGTGCTCGGTCAGGAACTGGCCGGTTTCTGCGCCCACGCCCGGCAGAACGTTAAACACGCCGTCCGGCAGACCCGCTTCGGTGTAGATTTCGGCAAGCTTCAGGGCGGTGAGGGGCGTCACTTCGCTCGGTTTGAAGATCATCGCGTTACCTGCGGCCAGCGCTGGCGCGGATTTCCACAGGGTGATCTGGATCGGGTAGTTCCACGCGCCAATGCCCGCGACCACGCCCAGCGGTTCACGACGGGTATAGACAAATGAGGTATCGCGCAGGGGGATCTGGCTGCCTTCCAGCGCCGGGATCAGCCCTGCGTAGTACTCCAGCACGTCCGCGCCGGTGACGATATCAACGGTGCTGGTTTCTGAGTACGCTTTGCCGGTGTCGAGGGTTTCCAGCTTCGCCAGCTCGTCGTTACGCTCACGAAGAATGTCTACCGCACGGCGCAGAATGCGCGAGCGCTCCATGGCGCTCATTGCCGCCCAGATTTTTTGCCCGCGCTGCGCGCTTTCTACGGCGCGATCAACATCCTCGCGCCCGGCGGCCTGAACGGTCGCCAGGACTTCACCGTTGGCCGGGTTGATGGTCTCGAAGGTGCGACCGCTGGTGGCCGATGTATAACCACCATTGATATAAAGCTGCTGTTCTGCCATTCGGGACATAAATTCTCCTCGGTTAATCGGTCGGTAAATGCTGGCTAATAAAGTGGCTGGTGAGCGACTGGGCCAGGGTTTTATCCAGCGGTTTGCCACTCAGCGCGGCGCGCAGCCACAGCCCGTCAATCAGCGCCGCGAGCCCGTAACCCGCCTCCTGCGCCTGTTCGCGCGGCAGCTCGCGGCGGAACTCATACACCAGGTTCGACAGCAGACGGCGACTGCTCACCTGTTGCAGACGGTAGAGCATTGGCTGATGCATGCTGCTCGCCCAGAAGGCCAGCCAGGCTTTCATTGCCGCGCCGCTGATCTGGGTTTCATCAAAATTGCCGCCGACAATCGCCTGCAGACGCTGCTCAGCGCTGCCGTGCGGTAAGGCATGCAAACGGTTCAATACCGCGTCGCGCAGCTGGCCGGTGATGTCGCGCATGGTCGCTTCCAGCAGGCCATTTTTGTCCTTGAAATAGTGACTGATGATCCCCGTGGAAACGCCCGCCCGACGGGCGATCTGCGCGATGGTCGCGTCATGCATTCCCACTTCATTTATTGCTTCCAGCGTGGCGTCGATCAGTTGCCTGCGCCGGATTGGCTGCATCCCCACTTTGGGCATTTTTGCCACTCCATTCATCAGCGTTGGTTAACCATTAAAGCGGTTTTTGATTGGACGTTCAATATAAAATGTGTCTTAATTGTTGCGGTTTTGGATTTCAATAGTTACAAAAACAGTGGGGATACTGGATGACAGATCTTTCGCAAGACAGAGAAAAGGACAAAATCAATCCGGTTGTTTTTTATACATCCGCAGGACTGATTTTGTTGTTTTCCCTGATGACGATCTTCTTTAGCGATTTTTCTGCCGAGTGGATTGGGCGCACCCTTAACTGGGTGTCGAAGACCTTCGGCTGGTACTACTTGCTGGCGGCGACGCTCTATATCGTCTTCGTCGTCTGCATCGCCTGCTCGCGCTTTGGCTCGGTAAAGCTCGGGCCGGAACAGTCAAAACCCGAGTTCAGCCTGCTGAGCTGGGCCGCGATGCTGTTTGCCGCGGGCATTGGTATTGACCTGATGTTCTTCTCCGTGGCGGAACCGGTCACGCAATATATGCAGCCACCGGAAGGGGCGGGGCAGACGATGGAGGCTGCGCGACAGGCGATGGTCTGGACATTGTTCCACTACGGCTTAACCGGCTGGTCGATGTATGCCCTGATGGGTATGGCGCTCGGATACTTTAGCTATCGTTATAATTTACCCCTCACGATCCGCTCCGCGCTCTATCCGATTTTCGGTAAAAAAATTAACGGACCGATTGGACACACCGTGGATATTGCGGCGGTGATTGGCACCATCTTTGGGATCGCCACCACGCTCGGTATCGGCGTGGTGCAGCTCAACTACGGTCTGAGCGTGCTGTTTGATATCCCGGATTCCATGGCGGCCAAAGCGGCGCTGATCGCGCTGTCGGTGATTATCGCCACCATTTCGGTTACCTCCGGCGTGGACAAGGGCATTCGCGTGCTTTCTGAGCTGAACGTCGCGCTGGCGCTGGGGCTGATCCTGTTCGTGCTGTTTATGGGCGATACGTCATTCCTGCTCAATGCGTTAGTGCTGAACGTGGGTGATTACGTGAACCGCTTTATGGGTATGACGTTGAACAGCTTCGCCTTCGATCGCCCGGTCGAGTGGATGAACAACTGGACGCTGTTCTTCTGGGCGTGGTGGGTCGCGTGGTCGCCGTTTGTTGGCCTGTTCCTGGCGCGTATTTCGCGTGGACGTACCATTCGTCAGTTTGTGATGGGCACGCTGATTATCCCGTTCACCTTTACGCTGCTGTGGCTGTCGGTGTTCGGCAACAGCGCGCTGCACGAGATCATTCACGGCAATGCGACGTTTGCGCAGGAAGCGATGGTGCATCCGGAGCGGGGGTTCTACAGCCTGCTGGCGCAGTATCCGGCGTTTACCTTTAGCGCCTCTGTTGCGACCATTACCGGCCTGCTGTTTTACGTCACCTCGGCGGATTCCGGCGCGCTGGTGCTGGGGAACTTTACCTCGAAGCTCAAGGACATCAACAGCGATGCCCCTAACTGGCTGCGCATCTTCTGGTCTGTCGCCATTGGCCTGCTGACCCTGGGCATGCTGATGACCAACGGTATTTCTGCCCTGCAGAACACCACGGTGATCATGGGGCTGCCGTTCAGTTTCGTGATCTTCTTCGTGATGGCCGGGCTGTATAAATCTCTCAAGGTGGAAGATTACCGCCGCGTCAGCGCCAGCCGCGACACCGCGCCACGCCCGATGGGTGCGCAGGACAGACTGAGCTGGAAAAAGCGGTTGTCACGCCTGATGAACTATCCGGGCACGCGCTACACCAAACAGATGATGGAAACGGTCTGCTTCCCGGCGATGGAAGAGGTGGCGCAGGAGCTGAAGCTGCGTGGTGCGTATGTTGAACTGAAAAACCTGCCGCCGGACGACGGTGAGACCCTGGGACACCTGGACCTGCTGGTGCATATGGGCGACGAACAAAACTTTGTCTACCAGATTTGGCCACAGCAGTATTCGGTGCCCGGGTTTACCTATCGCGCACGCAGTGGGAAATCAACGTATTACCGCCTTGAGACGTTCCTGCTGGAAGGGAGCCAGGGGAATGACCTGATGGATTACAGTAAGGAACAGGTAATAACGGACATACTGGATCAGTATGAGCGGCACCTGAACTTTATTCACCTCCATCGCGAGGCGCCGGGGAATAGCGTGATGTTCCCGGATGTTTGAGCACTGAATTGAATAAAACCGCGGGGCCAGTTCTGGCCCCGTTCTACGACTGCTTATCCTTTACGACTCAGCAGCACTGCTATTTGCCCATTCTTTTTTTATATTTATCTGCCTTATCTGTTTTTATCAGTCATTCCTCAGGCACAAATGCATTAATTCAAAAAGCGATTTACGATAATACTGCTGGTTTTTATAAGGAGATAAAAATGACGAACCCAGCTTACGTGTGGCTTAAAGGCGATGGCGGTGTTGAGATTAACGGCTC
>NZ_CP080000.1:361473-500201 GCF_019378755.1 Enterobacter sp. BIDMC 29
CCTGCGGAGCAATAACGGTGACCCGATGAGGACTTTCACCGGTTTTTTCCTTTTTTGCGTACAAATAGTATTTTGGTTTTTCGTTTGCGGCCTGGTATGGGCAGCCTTTTTTCCACTGGACAACATTCAACGTCTGGCAAACGTGTTTAGTATTTACGGCATAGAGGGTGTGCATGATTTTGCTTCGATTCTTGCTCTGTCCGTCTCGGCCATTGGTGCCACTGGGATAACAGTCATTTGCATGAGGTTTTTGTTCAGTAAGAAGTAACACCCAGCCTTATCTGCGCTGCACCTGGGGCAAGGATTGAAAAGACTGCAGTCTGGCGTATTGTTCAACGCCGTGATGATGACTTGTGTGAAGCGGCGGGAAAAGGCGGAAGCAGTGTGATCTGCGTGTTGCCGTCACGCAGCCAAAACAGCGTGAAGGCATCATCTTGCGAAAACCCCGCCAGCGGGCGGGTTAGCGCCAGCGTCAGGGTGTTCTCGTCGAGCGCCGTGACGCGGGCACAATCAAAGCCCATCATCGCGTTAACCTGTGAAAACAGCGCCTTAAACAGGCTCTCTTTGGCGCTAAACGTCAGCGTCAGCGCCTGCGCAAATGGCAGGCCGGTGTGGCGCAGCAGCGTGTCCTCTGCGGGGCCAATAATCCCGTCTTTGATCTCCACCGCTTCGTCATCAGCGAGGATAATTTCCCCGTCGATACCCGTTAGCCCGTGCGGCGTTACAACGGCCAGCGCACGACTGGCCGTATGGCTGATGCTGCCCGTCATGCCGACAGGCCACAGCGGCTCGCCGCTGCTGCCGATAGCCGGTATGGCCGTAAAGCCATATTCCTGCAGGGCGTAGGCGGCGGCGAGGCGTCCGGCCAGGTGTTCAGCTTTACGTTTGGAGGCAGCGTGAGCAAGCGCGTTATGGTGAGGAAGCCAGAGGAGGTCTGCGTCGGTAAAGGTGGTGGGATCGAAGGTAATTTGGTGGACCGTGGTTCCGGCAAGACGAAATGTGGAGTGGGTGGTACGCATGTTTTCTCGTCCTGACGTTGAGGAATAGTGCGGCCTGATGCCTTCACCCCGATCCTCTCCTGCCGGGAGAGGGAGACATTCAGCCCCTCTCCCGGCAGGAGAGGGGAGACACAGCCCGCCTTAGAAGTGCGTGTTCACGCTCATAAACCAGGTTCGGCCCGGCTCATTATAGGTGTATGCACCCGCGCCGTACATATACGCACCGGTTGTGGCGTTGCCGGTGGTCTGGGCATTACCCGCGCGCCACTGGCGTTTATCAAAGACGTTATCCACGCCGCCGGTCAGGCTGACGTTTTTGGTCACGTCCCAGGTCGCACTCAGGCCAACGATGCTGTACGGGCTGACTTCGTCTTTCTCAGACCCGGTCACCGGCTGGCCTTTGTAGTTGTACTTCTTCGGCTGCTGCTTGCCGTACCAGGTGAAGGTCGACTGCAGCGACACATCCTGATGTACCTGCCAGCTCAGGGTTGAGTTCAGCGTGTACTCCGGGATGATCGACAGACGGTCGCCGGTCTCCTTGTTCTTACTTTGCAGCATATAGGTGATGTTGTTGGTCCAGTTGATCGTGTCGCTGACCGGCACGTTCAGGGAGCCTTCCAGACCTTCAACCACCGCTTTAGGCACGTTTTCCCACTGGTAAATATCGGTGGTCACTTTACTGGTGGAGGTCTGGCCGACTGGCGCATACCCCGCTTCAATCTTGTTGCGGTAGTCGTTACGGAACCAGGTCACGCCCGCCAGCCAGCCGTCGTGTTTCCACTCCAGACCAATCTCTTTGTTGATGCTGGTTTCGGCTTTCAGGTCGTCATTACCCATCATGTAACAACCCACGCCGTCGGAGCTTGCGTAGCAGCCCTGGCCTTTGCTGTACAACAGATAGTTCGGGTTGGTCTGGTACAGGCTCGGCGCTTTATAGGCGCGGGCGATACCCATCTTCAGCGTAAAGTCGTCACCCAGGCCTTGCGACAGGTTCAGGGACGGGCTCCAGTTGTTACCGACGATCGTATGGTGATCGAAGCGCAGCGCCGGGGTCAGCATGGTGCTGTCCGTCAGCTCCATGTTGTTTTCAGCGAACAGGGAGAAGATCTCCGCCGAGGTATACGGGCTACGATCGTTGCTGAGCCCCGGAATGGTCCCGCCCTGCTGGGTTTGCGAGAAGGAGGTCGAGTCCTTCATGCGCTGCTGGTTCCACTCGGTGCCCAGCGTCAGGTTCTGGTTGACGAGAAAATCAATCGGCAGGTTGATTTCGCTGTGCAGCATCACATCAGCCAGGTCGGTGTCGGTGAATTTATTGCTGTTGAATAATCCTTCCGTACCGCCTGCCAGGCCTTCGCCGAGACGCGAATTGCGGGTGTGCTCGTACTGCGCCCAGTTGCTGGTGGTGATGCCATTATCCCAGCCGCCGTTCCAGGTCACCGCAAAGTTCTGGCGATAGATACGGTTAGTCTCTTTACCGTAGTTTTTCTTCACCAGACCGCTGGAGCTGTTGTCGTTGTTGGTGTTCTGGGTATCACCCGCGTAGAGGTTGTTCTGGCGGCTGTAGCCCGCTTCAAACTCCAGGGACTGCATGGGCGCGAAGTCCCAGCGGACCACGCCGTTAATGTCTTTGTTCTCGACCCCTTCACGGCCTGCAGGCAGGGTGTCAGCATAAGTACCGGTACGATCGGACTGGTGGCCCTGGTTGATGTCCCACGCATCGGCCTGGGTTTTGTCCAGGTTACCAAACATGCGGAAGCTGAAGTCGCCGCCCAGCGGGCCGCTCAGGCTGAAGTTGGTGCGCTTAGTGGAACCCTCATCCTTATGTTCTGGAGCATTCAGATAGGTGTTCCAGGAGCCATGCCACTGGTTGTCGAATTTTTTGGTGATGATGTTCACCACGCCGCCTGCCGCACCGTTACCGTAGCGAGCTGCGGCCGGGCCACGAATGACCTCAATGCGTTCAATCATCTCTGGGGGTACCCAGCCGGTGTCACCGCGGGTATCTCGCTCGCCGCGCCAGCCCAGACGGATGGAGTTACGGCTGGTGACCGGCTTGCCGTCAATCAGGATCAGGGTGTTTTCCGGACCCATACCACGAATATCAATCTGACGGTTATTGCCGCGCTGTCCGCTGGTGGAGTTCCCGGTCAGGTTAACGCCAGGCATGGTGCGAATGATTTCGGCCACGTCACGTGCGGGCGGGTTTTTACGGATTTCATCGGCGGTGATGGTCGATACCCCTGGTGCCTGCAGGTTCTGCTCTGCGGCGGTGATCACCATGGTGTCTTCGTGCTGCGCGTCGGCGGTGTTGTCGTCTGCCAGCGCTGGCATCGCAACGCCGTAAATCCCTAAGTTGACCAGCAAGGCCAGGGAGTGAATCTTCTTATTCATTGTACGTCCTGCTTTTCGCGCCGCATCCCCGGGCTCCATTCCCGAAAGGGAGAGGAGGCGGCATGGTGTCACCCGCAGTTTGCGTAAGCAGCCCCGTCCTCGAGCGCACACAACGCGTGGCATGGTTGTTTTATGAGCGCGCTTCCCACAGCGCGGCCACTACGCTATTGCAAATGCAAATAGTTATCAATAATATTATCAATAAAATTTATCCTGAAACAAAAAAGACTGATAAACATGAGGTTATACGGGTGACGGGGTTAAAAACGGGAAGTGAAGCCTGGTGGCAGTCGAAAAATGGACCCGAATGGACCCGCGAGAAGGGGCACTATCGCGTCACTCTCTGGTGGCGTGATCCGGCAGGAACGCAAAAAACCTCGCCGCTAAAACGCGTCTGGCTCTACATCACCGGCGTGACCGATCACCATCAAAATGCCCGTCCGCAATCCCTTGAGCGCATTCCTGATACTGACGTCTGGCAGTGGCAGGGCGCGTTCACCCCGCAATGGCGTGGCAGCTACTGTTTTATCCCCTCAGTGAACGAAGATGATTTTGCCGACGCGGTCTTCCACGGCGAGCAACCCGATCGTTTGGCGCTGCGTGAAGGCTGGCGAAAGTTGCTCCCCGCGGCGATGGCCGACCCTTTAAATCCGCAAAGCTGGCGCGGCGGGCGAGGGCATCCCGTCTCGGCGCTCGAAATGCCCGAGGCCCCGGTTCAGCCCGGCTGGAACACGCCCGCAACGCCCGGCAACGCGCCCGTCTGCTTTGAATGGGAAAGCGTGCGTCTGAATAACCGCCGCCGGGTGTGGGTTTTCACCACCGGTGAAGACAGCCCGGAGCGGCCGCTTGCCGTACTGCTCGACGGCCAGTTCTGGGCCGAAAGCATGCCCGTGTGGTCTCCGCTGACCGCGCTGACAAACGCGGGCAAACTGCCGCCTGCCGTCTACGTCTTAATCGATGTGATCGACATGGCGCACCGCAATCACGAGTTGCCCTGCAACCCGGATTTCTGGCGGGCGGTGCAGGAGGAACTTCTCCCGCGGGTGAACAGCCGCACTCCGTTCAGCGACCGCGCCGACCGAACGGTAGTCGCGGGTCAAAGCTTTGGCGGCCTCTCTTCACTTTATGCCGGGCTTAACTGGCCCGAGCGCTTTGGCTGCGTATTAAGCCAGTCCGGCTCCTACTGGTGGCCGCACCGTGGCGGTCAGCAGGACGGGTTGCTCATCGAACAACTTAAAGCGGGCGACCTCACCGCGCGCGGGCTGCGTATCGTTCTTGAGGCCGGGCGCAATGAGCCGCTCATCTTCCGCGCGAATCAGGCGATCTACGCCGAACTGCACCCGCAGCAACCGGTTATCTGGCGTCAGGTTGACGGCGGACACGACGCGCTTTGCTGGCGCGGTGGGCTGACGCAGGGGCTGATGACCCTCTGGCAGCCGCTTATTCACTAACGGAGTCTGTATGGAATTCAGCAACCCTTTCGATAATCCGCAGGGGCAGTTTGCGATTTTGCGTAACGACCAGGGACAGTACAGTCTGTGGCCGCAGCAGTGCCAGCTGCCGGCGGGCTGGCGCGTGGTCTGTGAAGCACAATCTCAGGAAGCCTGTCAGCAGTGGCTCGCCGACCACTGGCAAACCCTGCAACCGTCGTATTTTGCGGGAGAGAAAGCATGAACCGTCTTCCTCTTGTCGCCGCCCAGCCGGGTATCTGGATGGCGGAGCAGCTTTCCTCCCTGCCAAACGCCTGGAGCGTGGCGCACTACACCGAGCTGAAGGGCAATATTGACGCACCGCTGCTGGCAAAAGCCATTGTTGAAGGGATGCGGCAGGCCGACACCCTGCGCATGCGTTTTGTGCAAGAGAATGGCGAGGTGTGGCAGTGGGTGGATGACGCTATGTCACTGCCTGAACCGTCCGTGGTTCGCGCCGAATCCCATGACGCGGCGATGGCCCTGATGGCGGCGGATTTAAACCAGAACCTGCGCGTGGACAGCGGTCAGCCGCTGGCGTTCCATCAGCTGATTCAGGTAGGCGAAGGGCACTGGTACTGGTATCAGCGATATCATCATCTGGTGGTGGATGGCTTCAGTTTTCCGGCGATTACCCGCCAGATCGTCGCCATTTATCGCGCATGGCAAAACGGCGAGCCCACGCCCGTGTCGCCGTTTACCCCTTTCGCCGAGGTGGTGGGGGAGTACCAGCGCTATCGCGATAGCGAAGCGTATCAGCGCGACGGGGCGTTCTGGGCGGAGCAGCGTAAGCAGCTTCCTTCCCCGGTCTCGCTGTCGTCGGCACCGCTGCCGGGCCGTGCGGCGACCACCGATATTCTGCGTCTGAAGGTGACGGCTGACCGCCGCGCCTTTACCCGGCTTGCTCAGGCGGCGGGGCCGGTTCAGCGTACCGATCTGGCGCTTGCGCTGGTGGCACTGTGGATCGGGCGTCTGACCGGACGGCTGGACTACGCCGCCGGGTTTATCTTTATGCGCCGAATGGGGTCGGCGGCCTTAACGGCAACCGGCCCGGTGCTGAACGTGCTGCCGCTGGCGGTGAACATTGCCCCGCACGAAAGCCTGCCTGCGCTGGCGCATCGTCTGGCAAATCAGCTGAAAAAAATGCGTCGCCATCAGCGTTATGACGCCGAGCAGATCGTGCGCGACAGCGGACGTGCCGCGGGCGATGACGCGCTGTTTGGCCCGGTACTGAACGTCAAGGTGTTTGATTATCAGCTGGATATGGATGGCGTGGACGCCATCACCCATACGCTGGCCACTGGCCCGGTCAATGACCTTGAACTGGCGCTGTTCCCGGACGAGCAGGGCGGACTGAGTATTGAAATCCTTGCCAATAAGCAGCGCTACGATGAAGCGACGCTAACGCGCCACGTTGCACGCCTGAACGCCATGCTGATGCAGTTTGCTGCCAACCCGGATTTGCGCTGCGGCGAAGCAGAAACCGTTTCAGAGCAGGAATACCAGCAGCTGGCGCGTATCAATGATACCGGGCTGGCGCTACCGTCAACCACGCTGGCTCAGCTGGTGGCAGACCAGGCGGGCAAAACGCCGGATGCCCCCGCGCTTGCTGATGCGCACATCGAACTGAATTACCGCCAGATGCGCGAGCAGGTGGTGGCTCTTGCGACATTACTGCGGGAACGCGGCGTTAAGCCTGGCGACAGCGTGGCGGTAGCCCTGCCGCGCTCGGTGTTTCTTACCCTGGCGCTGCACGGCATCGTGGAGGCGGGCGCCGCGTGGTTGCCGCTGGATACCGGTTACCCGGACGATCGTCTGCGCATGATGCTGGAGGACGCGAAACCGTCCCTGCTGATCGCCTCTGACGATCAGCTTTCGCGCTTTAGCGATCTGCCGGTCCCTGTATTTAGTTACAACACACTATTACCCCCAGCGGGCAGTGAACCGCTGCGGCTGGCAAAGCCGGCGCACACGGCGTACATCATCTTTACCTCAGGCTCAACGGGGCGGCCAAAAGGCGTGATGGTAGGGCATACCGCCATCGTTAATCGCCTGATGTGGATGCAGGATCACTATCCGCTGGACGCGCATGACGTGGTGGCGCAGAAGACGCCGTGCAGTTTTGACGTCTCGGTCTGGGAGTTCTGGTGGCCCTTTATCGCCGGCGCGAAGCTGGTGATGGCCGAGCCGGACGCGCACCGCGATCCGCAGGCGATGCAGAACTTCTTCGCGCATTATGGCGTGACCACGACACACTTTGTGCCGTCGATGCTGGCGGCATTCGTTGCCTCGCTGACGCCGGAAAATGCCGACTGCTGTCAGACCCTGAAGCAGGTGTTCTGCAGCGGGGAAGCGCTGCCGACAGAACTGTGTCGGGAGTGGGAGCACCTTACTCATGTCCCGTTGCATAACCTTTATGGTCCAACAGAAGCGGCGGTGGACGTGAGCTGGTATCCGGCGTCGGGTCCGGAACTGGCTGCGGTGGCGGGCAACAGCGTGCCGATTGGCTTCCCGGTGTGGAATACCGGGCTGCGCATTCTGGATGCGATGATGCGTCCGGTGCCGTTCGGCGTGGCCGGTGACCTCTATCTTACCGGGACCCAGCTTGCGCAGGGGTATCTCGGTCGGCCGGACCTGACCGCCAGCCGCTTCATTGCCGATCCCTTTGCACCTGGCGAGCGGATGTACCGCACCGGTGACGTGGCGCGCTGGCTGGATAACGGCGCGGTGGAATATCTGGGCCGCAGTGACGATCAGCTCAAAATTCGTGGTCAGCGTATCGAGCTCGGCGAAATCGATCGTGCGATGCTTTTGCTGCCTGACGTGGCGCAGGCCGTAGCGCACGCGTGCGTCTTTAATCAGGCGGCGGCAACCGGGGGCGATGCCCGACAGCTGGTAGGGTATGTCGTCTCCGGGTCCGGCTTGCCGCTGGACCGCGATGCGCTGCTGCACTCGCTTAAAGCTCAATTGCCGCCCCATATGGTGCCGGTGGTGCTGCTGCAAATCAGCGCGCTGCCGCTCTCTGCCAACGGAAAGCTTGACCGCAAGGCGCTTCCGTTGCCGGAATTGACCCGCAAGACGTCCGGGCGGGCGCCAGAAACAGACGCTGAAGTGGCCGTCGCGCAGGCATTTTCTGCCCTGCTCGGTTGTGAGGTGAACGACATCGATGCCGATTTCTTCGCCCTCGGTGGTCATTCCCTGCTGGCGATGCGCCTGGCCGCGCAGCTCAGCCGTACGTTTGCCCGCAGGGTCACGCCGGGGCAGATTATGGTGGCCTCGACGGTCAGCATGCTCAGCGCGCTGCTGGATTCATCGATGAATGACGAACAGGCACAGCGTCTGGGCTACGAGACCCTTCTGCCGCTGCGTGAAAGCAACGGTCCGACGCTGTTCTGCTTCCATCCGGCATCCGGCTTTGCCTGGCAGTTTAGCGTGCTGGCGCGCTATCTCAGCCCGCGCTGGTCAATCACCGGCATTCAGTCGCCGCGTCCGGAAGGGCCGATGCAGCAGTGCGCTACGCTGGACGAGGTGATCGAACATCATCTGCAGACTCTGCGCGGGCAACAGCCGCAGGGGCCGTATTATCTGTTCGGCTACTCGCTTGGCGGCACGCTGGCGCAGGGCATTGCGGCCCGTCTGCGCGAGCAGGGTGACGCGGTGGCGTTTCTCGGCTTGCTGGATACCTGGCCGCCGGAAACCCAGAACTGGGCAGAGAAAGAGGCCAATGGTCTCGATCCGGACGTACTGGCAGAAATTGAACGCGAGCGGCAGGCGTTTATCGCCGCGCAGCAAGGGCAAGGCTCTGGCGAGCTCTTTAACGCCATCGAAGGGAATTACGCCGATGCCGTCCGCCTCCTGACAACGGCGCACAGTTCACGGTTCGACGGTAAAGCGACGTTGTTTGTTGCCGGGCGCACGCAAACGCTGGATCCGCAGCAGGCCTGGGCGCCGTGGGTGGGGGAACTGGAGGTTTACAGCCAGGATTGTGCCCACGTGGATATCATTTCACCGCAGGCGTTTGAGACGATAGGACCGGTGCTGAAGGCGATATTGGGGTAGCGGTTTCCCCTACTCTCACCCTCTTTTCCTGGAGAGGGTGAGGGCATCAGAGTGCACGCTTGCCCAACGGCACCACCAGCGGTGTACCGGCCACGGGATCGTCGATAATCATGCAGCGCATGCCGTAGATCTGCGCGATCAGATCCGGCGTCACAATCTCTTTTGGCGCACCCTGCGCCACAATTTCGCCGTCGCGCAACGCAATCAAATGTGTGGCATAGCGGCATGCCTGATTTAAATCGTGCAGCACGGCCGCCAGCGTATAGCCCTGCGTGCGGTTCAGCTCGCTCAACAACTCCAGCAGATCGATCTGATGGCTGATATCCAGCCACGTGGTAGGCTCGTCCAGCAGCATGATGGCGGTTTCCTGCGCCAGCACCATCGCAATCCACGCCCGCTGGCGCTGTCCGCCGGAGAGCGTATCCACGCTTTGCCGGGCCAGGTCGGTAATGCCCGTCGCCTGCATTGCTCGCTTCACCGCCTCATCATCCTCTTTACGCCAGCGAGTAAACAGCGGCTGATGCGGATAGCGCCCGCGCGAGACCAGTTCTTGCACCGTGATATCCCCGGGCGTGGTGGCGTTTTGCGCCAGCAGGCCGATACGGCGCGCCACCTCTTTGCTGGCAAAGCGCTGGATCTGCTCGCCGTCGAGATACACGCAGCCCTCAACCGGCGTCATCAGGCGGCTGAGGGTTCGCAGCAGGGTCGATTTACCGCAGCCGTTCGGGCCGATAATCGCCGTAAAATGGCCGTCCGGGATAGCCACCGTCAGGTCACGGGCAATGATTTTTTTGCCATAGCCGAGGGTTAAGTATTCGCCGCGCAAGCGGGTTGTGCTGTTTGTCATTTCTTGCGTGACTCCTGAACTAACAAGACGATGAGGTAAATCCCGCCGAGGCTGACGGTCACGACGCCTACCGGAAGTTGATAAGGCATAAATAACCGCTGGGCGCAGAGGTCGGCGGCCAGCAGTAACGCTGCGCCACACAGCGCCGCCTGGGTTAATCCCCAGCGCGCCGTGCCGCTGATGCGCCGGGCAATGTGCGGTGCAACCAGCGCGATAAACGAGATCGGCCCGGCGATGGCGGTGGCGGCAGCGGTCAGTAACACTGCCACCAGCATCAGCATCAGGCGCGAGCGCTCAACGCCCACACCCAGCGCGCAGGCGCTGTCATCACCCATCTCCAGCAGGCGCATCCGGCGTACCAGCAACACCGCGCCAATAAACATCACCAGGATCAGCGGGGCAGCGGGCCAGGTTTTGCCCCACGTCAGGCCATTGAGTGAACCGGCATACCACAGACCGGCAGAGAGCGCGGTGTCGAGCGAAGCCTGCAGCAATAGCCAGGTGTTGAAAGCCATCAACATGGCGCGAATGCCGATACCGATAATGATCAGGCGGAAGGTGTCGATACCGTTGCGCCAGGCCAGCGCCCAGATAATGAGCGCGGTGACTATCCCGCCGGTCATCGCGGTGAACGTGATGGCCGTCAGGTGCTGACCAAACAGCACCATCGCCACCAGCACGCCGCTCCAGGCGCCGGTGTTCAGCCCCATTACGTCCGGGCTGCCAAGCGGGTTGCGCATCAACGACTGAAAAATGGCACCGCTGACGCCGAGCGCCGCGCCCACCAGAATCGCCATCGCCACGCGCGGCAGTCGCCACTCGGTGACCACCAGGGTGACATTGCGCGGCGCACTGCCAAGCAGCGCGTTAAAAATCTGCGCGAAATCGAGCGTGACCGCGCCGCTGCGCAGGCTCCAGACCGCCAGCATCAGAATGACGACGGCCAGCAACGACACGCTGGTGACTAAACGTCGGGACGGGGCCATCATGCGCCACCTCCGCGTTTACGTCGCACGAGGAAGATCAGCACCGGTGCACCGATAAACGCGCTTACCACCGAGACGCGCAGTTCACCAGGCACCAGCAGGCGACCCACAACATCCGCGAACAGCAGCAGGGCAGGGGTAGCAAGCAGCGTGACCGGCAGCGACCAGCGGTGATCGGCACCCACCAGCCAGCGTGCCATGTGGGGCATCATCAGGCCGATAAAAGCAATGGGGCCGACTACCGCAGTTGCGCTGCCGCACAGTACGGTGATCGCGACAAGACCCGTTAGCTGCGTGCGCGCCACGCGGTTGCCGAGCGCGGTTGCGGTGTCGCTCCCGAGGCTCAGGCTGTTGAGCGCCCGGCTTAAACATAGCGCGACGGCGGCGGCGATGACGACCGGGATCACCACCACTTTTAAGGTTGCCAGGGTGCGGATATCCAGCGAACCGGCCTGCCAGAAGCGCAGCTGGTCGTAAACATCCGGGTTAAGCAGGGCGATGCCGTTGGATAACCCTTCCAGCACGGCGGCGAGCGCCACGCCCGCCAGCGTCAGGCGTACCGGACTCAGCTGTCCGCCACCCTGGCTACCGGTAAACGCCACCACCAGCGACGCCGCCAGCGCGCCGCAGAAGGCCATCACCAGTTGTTCAGACGGAGAGGTAAAACCGAAGAGCGCCGCGCCAAGCACAATCGCAAAGCTGGCACCGCTGTTTACCCCAAGAATACCGGGGTCGGCCAGCGGGTTACGGGTGAGCGTTTGCATTAAGGCACCGGCAAGACCCAGCGCACCCCCGGCCAGCAGTCCGGCAAGGGTACGGGGAAGGCGGGCATCGAGCACGATGGTGCAGTCGGCGCTCTGACAGCTGCCAGTGAGCGCATCGACAATAACGGACGCGGGCAGCGGCTTCGCGCCGACCAGCAAACTGAGTGCAATCGCAAGGATTAACAGTAGCAATAACACGGGCACGGCAACGGCGCGCACCGCGGAAGAGGAAAACGACATAGCAACATCCATGATTTGATAATGATAGTGATTATCGTTATCTATCTTATTTGGCTATGTTAGCATGTGCGCCAATGGAATTGGTAGAAATACACTCAAGGCCTTGTCATGAATCAAAAATCCTGGCTGCTCAACCTCAGCCTGCTGAAGACGCACCCCGCATACCGCGCTGTCTTTATCGCCCGTTTTATCTCCATCCTCTCCCTCGGCCTGCTTGGGGTTGCCGTGCCGGTGCAGATCCAGTCCATGACCCACTCCAGCTGGCTGGTGGGGCTTTCGGTCACCTTAACCGGTGGGGCGATGTTTATCGGCCTGATGGTGGGCGGCGTGCTGGCGGACCGGTACGAGCGTAAAAAACTGATCCTGCTGGCACGCGGCACCTGCGGCGTAGGCTTTATCGGGCTGTGTCTGAACGCCATGCTGCCGGAGCCGTCACTGATTGCCATTTACGCCCTCGGTCTGTGGGACGGTTTTTTTGCGTCACTCGGCGTCACGGCGCTGCTGGCAGCCACGCCCGCGCTGGTCGGGCGCGAAAACCTGATGCAGGCGGGGGCAATCACCATGCTGACCGTGCGCCTTGGGTCGGTAATTTCACCGATGGTCGGTGGCCTGCTGCTGGCGACCGGCAACGTGGCGTGGAACTACGGGCTGGCGGCGGCGGGCACCTTTATCACTACGCTCACGCTCCTGCGTTTGCCGCGTCTGCCGCCTCCGCCACAGCCGCGCGAACATCCGCTGACATCACTGATGGCCGCTATCCGTTTTCTGTTCAGCAATCCGTTGATAGGTGGCATTGCGCTGCTCGGCGGTCTGCTGACGATGGCCAGCGCCGTACGCGTGCTTTACCCGGCGCTGGCGGGCGTGTGGCAGATGAGCGCGTCGGAAATCGGCGTGCTGTACGCGGCTATTCCGCTCGGCGCGGCATGCGGCGCGCTGACCAGCGGTAACCTGGCGCAGAGTGCGCGTCCCGGGCTGATCATGCTGCTGGCTACCCTGGCGTCGTTTATTGCGATTGGTTTCTTCAGCCTGATGCCGGTATGGGCGCTGGGCGTAATGTGCCTGGTGATTTTTGGCTGGCTAAGCGCCATCAGTTCATTGCTGCAGTACACCCTGATCCAGACCCAGACGCCGGAAGGGATGCTGGGGCGTATCAACGGTCTGTGGACCGCGCAGAACGTGACGGGCGATGCCATTGGCGCGGCTATCCTCGGCGGGCTGGGGGCGATAATGACCCCGGTGGCTTCAGCGAGCAGCAGCGGCTTTGTCCTGGCTATGCTGGGAGTGATATTGCTGGTGGTCCTGGTTGAGCTGCGTCGGTTCAGGCAGGAGGTTGTGTTGAACGACAGTGCGGCCTGACGCGTTCACACCGGCCCTCTCACCAAGAGGGCCGGGTTAGCCTCTTACCTGAACAGTGCGTCTAAACGCTGCAGTACCCGCATTGCACTGTAATAATCCAGGCGGAACGTCTCTGTTCCCAGTGCCCAGACGCGCTTGTTCTGCACGGCAGGAAGGTGCGCCAGCAGCGGATTGGCGTAAATCGCATCCACATCTTTCTGATCACCGGCAAACAGGAACAGCCCTTCGCCGTTCAGCCCGGTTGCCAGATTTTCCCCGCCTAACTGAATAATATCGTGACGCTGACCCTGGCTTTTGGAGGTGTGCAATCCGGCAGGCAGTTCAGCCAGCGTAAAGCCCAACTGCTGTAATAACTGGCCCTGAGCGGATTCCGTCGTCCACAGGTTTGCCGAGTGTGCGGCGGCGGTGTAGACGATGGCGTTCACCGGCTGCGGCGGTAATGTCATCTGCTGTTTCACCTGGGCAAGCTGCTTATCAAACGCGGCGATGCGCTCGGCGGCCTGTTTTTCCTGACCCGTGATTGTGCCGAGCTGTTTTAGCAGCGCCTGCCAGCTTTTGTCGTCGTAGTTAATAACAAGCGTCGGCGCGATAGCTGAAAGCTGGTCATACAACGCCAGCGCCGAATCCCCGCCGGTGGCACTGATCAAAATCAGGTCCGGCATCTGGGCGGCCACCGCTTCGGCGCTCGGCTCGCCAATGTACAGACGCGCAAGCTGACGCTGTTTCGCAATATCGCCCCACTGGCGCAGGAATCCCTGCGCATCCGCCACGCGATTGTTGGGCGTGGTGGCGCCGCTGGCAATGACCGGCGCGTCAATCGCCAGCAGGGAGCCGGTCAGGGTCACGCTGGTGGAGACGATGCGCGTCGGTTTGTGCTCAAGCGTATGCACGCCGCGGCTGTCTGTCACCTGACGCGGCCAGTCGGCGGCAAGCGCTGAGGTAAGTCCTAAAACAAAAAGTCCGATGAAAAGCAGGGGATTACGGCAGACGGCAAGACATTTCACAACGTGGCATCCTGTTTCTGTTGAAGTTAATGCTTCTCATTTTCATGTCTGCGACGACGGGATGCAAGCGTTACCCGAAGAAGATGTTTGCTCTGCGGTTGACAGCGACGCGATGTGAGATTAGGTTAGCGAGCGTAAATATAAATGATAATCATTATTACTGCCTTTATCATTTTAGGAGGATGAAATGGATACGTCCCTGGCTGAGGAAGTTCAGCACACCGCCAGCACGCTGCAATCAGACAGCTTTTTCTTTATGTCGCCTTACCGCAGTTTTACCACGTCCGGCTGTTTTTCCCGCTTCTCTGAATCCGCCGTCGGGGGTGACGATCCGGCAGGACAGTTTCAGCAGAAATTAGCCCAGGCTTTCCGCAACGCAAAAGCCAGCGGCATTGCCCATCCTGTGATGGTGGGTGCCATTCCGTTTGATACCCGCAAGCCGTCGTCGCTGTTTATTCCGCAACGCTGGCAGACCTTTTCTCGCCCGGCGCGTCAGCAGTCCGCCCGCTATGTTGCTGGCTCACAGGCGCTGAAGGTGGAAAAACGCACCGAGATCCCACCGCAGCCGGTATTTGAAGAGATGGTCGCCCGCGCGGCTGCCCTCACCGCCACGCCGCAGGTGAACAAAGTGGTGCTGTCGCGCCTGATTGATATCGTTACCGACAAACCGATTGATAGCGGTGCGCTCATGGAGCGGCTGATCGCCCAGAACCCGGCCAGCTACAACTTCCACGTACCGCTGGAAGACGGTGGCGTGCTGCTCGGCGCAAGCCCGGAACTGCTGCTGCGTAAAGAAGGGGCGCATTTTAGCTCTCTGCCGCTGGCAGGCTCCGCGCGTCGTCAGCCGGATGACGTGCTGGATCGCGAGGCGGGCAACAAGCTGCTGGCGTCCGAAAAAGATCGTCACGAGCATGACCTGGTGACCCAGGCGATGAAAGCCATTCTCAAACCGCGCAGCCATCACCTCAGCATGCCGTCCTCCCCACAGTTGATCACCACCCCCACGCTCTGGCATCTGGCCACGCCGGTGGAAGGTGAGGCGCGTGAAAACGAAAACGCGCTGACGCTGGCCTGCCTACTGCACCCGACGCCAGCCCTGAGCGGTTTCCCGCATCAGGCTGCTAAGGCGTTGATCGCCGGGCTGGAGCCGTTCGATCGCGAGCTGTTCGGCGGCATCGTCGGCTGGTGTGACAGTGAAGGCAATGGCGAATGGGTGGTCACCATCCGCTGCGCACGTCTGCAGCAGAATACCGTTCGCCTGTTTGCCGGCGCGGGCATTGTCCCGGCCTCTTCACCCGTGGGCGAGTGGCGTGAAACCGGCGTAAAACTCTCCACCATGCTCAATGTTTTTGGTTTGCACTAAGGAACACTCATGACCCTTCCCTTTACCCGTTGGCCCGAGGATTTTGCCCGGCGCTACCGTGAAAAAGGCTACTGGCAGGATCTGCCGCTGACCCACATCCTGACGGATCAGGCGAATAACGATGCGGTGGCGATCGTCGACGGTGACCGTCGCATAACGTACCGCGAGTTTAACCAGGCCGTGAATAACCTGGCATCGCGGCTGCAGGCGTTGGGGCTCCATCGCGGTGAAACGGCGCTGGTGCAGCTTGGCAACGTGTGCGAGTTTTACATGACCTTTTTCGCCCTGCTGCAGGTGGGCGTGGCGCCGGTCAATGCGCTCTTTAGCCATCAGCGCTCGGAGCTGAACGCCTACGCCGCGCAGATCAAACCTGCACTGCTGATAGCCGATCGCGAGCACGCCCTGTTTGCGGGGGATGACTTCCTCAATACTTTTGTCGATGAGCACCGTTCGGTGCGCGTCGTGCTGCTGCGCGGCGACAAGGGTGAACATGCGCTGGACGCGGCGATTGCGCATCCGGCAGAAAATTTCATTCCGAACCCGACCCCTGCCGACGAAGTGGCGTTCTTCCAGCTCTCGGGCGGGAGTACCGGCACGCCGAAGCTGATCCCGCGTACGCATAACGACTATGACTACAGCATCCGTCGCAGCAATGCGATCTGCGGGATTACCGCGGACACGCGTTATCTGAATGCGCTGCCAGCGGCCCATAACTACGCCATGAGCTCGCCCGGCTCGTTAGGCGTCTTTACGGCGGGGGGCTGCGTGGTGCTGGCAAACGATCCGAGCGCCACAATCTGCTTCCCGCTGATAGAAAAACATCAGATCACGGTTACCTCGCTGGTGCCCCCGGCGGTCAGCCTGTGGCTGCAGGCGATTGCCGACGGTGCAGGGAATGCCCCGCTCTCATCGCTGACGCTGCTGCAGGTCGGTGGGGCGCGCCTGTCCGCGACGCTCGCGGCGCGTATTCCGGCAGAAATTGGCTGCCAGCTGCAGCAGGTGTTTGGTATGGCGGAAGGGCTGGTGAACTACACCGCGCTCGATGATACGCCGGAACGCATTATCAATACGCAGGGGCGCCCGATGTGCCCGGATGACGAAGTGTGGGTGGCGGACGAGCACGGTAATCCGCTCCCGCGCGGTGAAGTCGGGCGCCTGATGACCCGCGGGCCGTATACCTTCCGCGGCTATTTCAACAGTCCGGAGCACAACGCCAGCGCCTTTGATGCGGACGGCTTTTACTGCTCCGGGGATCTGATCGCCATTGACGAACAGGGCTACATCACCGTTCAGGGACGGGAGAAAGATCAGATCAACCGTGGCGGCGAAAAGATTGCCGCAGAAGAGATTGAAAACCTGCTGCTGCGCCACGACGCGGTGATCCACGCGGCCCTGGTGAGCATGGAGGACAGCCTGCTGGGTGAAAAGAGCTGCGCGTATCTGGTGGTGAAAGAGCCACTGCGTGCGGTGGAGGTGCGCCGCTTCCTGCGTGAGCAGGGCGTTGCAGAATTTAAACTGCCGGACCGCGTGGAGAGCGTTGATGCGCTTCCGTTAACGCCCGTCGGCAAAGTCGATAAGAAACAGTTGCGCCTGTGGCTAGCTGAACGCGCCCGGGGCTAAGGAACAGAGTATGGCCATTCCACAATTAACCGCTTATGCGCTGCCGACGGCCGCAGACCTGCCAGATAACAAAGTGAACTGGGCGTTTGAGCCAGAACGTGCCGCGCTGTTGATCCATGATATGCAGGAGTATTTCCTGAACTTCTGGGGCGAAAACAGCCCGATGATGGCCCAGGTGGTCGCGAATATCGCCAGACTTCGCGATTACTGCAAGCAACACAATATTCCGGTTTACTACACCGCTCAGCCGAAAGCGCAGAGCGATGAAGACCGCGCCTTGCTGAACGATATGTGGGGACCGGGGCTGACCCGCTCACCAGAGCAGCAGCGCATTGTGTCTCAGCTGACGCCGGATGAAGCCGATACGGTACTGGTGAAGTGGCGCTACAGCGCGTTCCACCGCTCGCCGCTGGAGTTGATGCTGAAAGAGACGGGGCGCAACCAGCTGCTGATCACCGGGGTTTACGCCCATATTGGCTGCATGACGACCGCTACAGACGCTTTTATGCGGGATATCAAACCGTTCTTTATCGCCGATGCGCTGGCCGATTTTACCCGCGATGAGCACCTGATGTCCCTGAACTACGTCGCAGGGCGCGCCGGCCGGGTGGTCATGACGGACGACCTGCTGCCGTCCATTCCGGCCACGAAAGCGGCGCTGCGTGACATCATCCTGCCGCTGCTGGATGAATCAGATGAGCCGATGGATGACGAAAACCTGATCGACTACGGTCTGGACTCGGTGCGCATGATGGCGCTGGCCGCCCGCTGGCGCAAAGTGCACGGCGATATCGACTTTGTGATGCTGGCGAAAAATCCCACCCTCGACGCCTGGTGGGCGCTGCTTTCCCGCGAGGTGAAGTGATGGCGGGGTTCGATTTTACCGGCAAAACCGTCTGGGTAACGGGCGCGGGTAAGGGCATCGGTTACGCGACGGCGCGGGCGTTTGTTGAAGCGGGCGCGCAGGTCACCGGATTCGACCTGGCCTTCCCGCAGGAAGCGTATCCCTTTGCCACCGAAACGCTGGACATCGCGGATGCCGCACAGGTCCGCGAGGTGTGCGGGCGCGCGCTGGCAAGGCTTGAGCGTCTGGACGTGCTGGTGAACGCGGCGGGAATACTGCGTATGGGCGCGACCGACCAGATTGCGCAGGAGGACTGGCAGCAAACCTTCGCGGTTAATGTCGGCGGGGCATTTAACCTGTTCCAGCAGACGATGGGCCAGTTCCGTCGCCAGCAAAGCGGGGCGATTGTCACCGTGGCGTCTGACGCGGCCCACACGCCGCGTATCGGAATGAGCGCCTACGGTGCGTCGAAAGCGGCGCTAAAAAGCCTGGCGCTGACCGTCGGGCTTGAGCTGGCGGGCAGTGGCGTGCGCTGTAATCTGGTGTCGCCCGGGTCAACGGATACCGATATGCAGCGCACCCTGTGGAAAAGCGACGACGCTGAGCAGCAGCGTATTCGCGGCTTTGGTGAGCAGTTCAAGCTCGGTATTCCGCTGGGCAAAATCGCCCGTCCGCAGGAGATTGCCAGCACGGTGCTGTTCCTCGCCTCCGATGCTGCCAGCCATATCACGTTGCAGGATATCGTGGTGGACGGCGGCTCCACGCTGGGGGCGTAGATGATCTGGAAACGTCACTTATCGCGTGAAGAAATGAACGCCACCAGTCTGAACTCCATGGTGGCGCATCTGGGCATCGTCTATACCTGCATCGGTGACGATACGCTTGAGGCCGAAATGCCCGTGGATGCGCGTACCCATCAGCCGTTCGGTCTGTTGCACGGCGGGGCGTCGGCGGCGCTGGCGGAAACGCTGGGGTCGATGGCCGGGTTTCTGATGACCCGCGACGGACAAAGCGTGGTGGGAACGGAGCTGAACGCAACGCACCATCGCGCGGTATCGCATGGGAAGGTGCGCGGAGTGTGTCAGCCCTTGCATCTTGGGCGAACCAGCCAGAGCTGGGAGATTGTGGTGTTCGACGAGCAGGGACGGCGGTGCTGTACCTGCCGGTTGAGTACCCAAATTTTGGGCTAGCGTTGCACGGTCAACATCCCTCTCCCCGTTGGGGAGAGGGATAAGGCTTACAGCATTGAAATCACCCGCTTCAACAAGCGTATTCTCGGCGCAATCGACGCTTTATCCAGCCACTCCGCCGGGCTGTGGAACCCGGCACCGATCGGCCCCAGCCCGTCCAGGGTCGGAATGCCCAGCGCGGCGGTGTGGTTGGCATCACTGCCACCACCGACCGCCTGCCAGGTAATGGCTATTCCTTCCGCCTGACCTGCCGCTTCAACCTGCTGCATCAGCGCCTGCGTGGCTTTACTCGCTGCCATCGCCGGTTTGTGGTTCACGCGCGTCAACGAGGTCGTGACGCCCTCTAAAAAGCCTTTTTCACACAATGCCTCCAGCGCCTGGTTCACCCGGCTGTACTCATCGTTTTCCCAGAAACGCACGTCCAGTTCGGCAACGGCTTTATCGGCCACCACGTTTGCCGCGCTGCCGCCGTGGATCACGCCGACGTTGAGCATGGTGCCACGTTCCTGGTCGGTCAGGGCATTAATGGCAATAATGCTGTTTGCCAGGGCGGTTATCGCCGAGCGGCCTTTCTCCGGTTCGTTACCCGCGTGTGCCGCCACGCCGCTGAACGTCAGGTGATAGCCCGCCATCCCTTTGCGAGCCTTCACCAGCGAACCGTCGGCACGCGCGGCTTCGCATACCAGCACGCAGCGGGCGCGTTTTGCCAGTTCGCCAATCCATTCGTGTGAATAGACGGAGCCGGTCTCCTCATCGGGATTCATGGCGATCGCAATGGCCAGACGATCGCGGTCGGCTGCGTCCAGCTCACGCATCGCCCACAAGATATTCAGCAGGCCGCTCTTCATATCCGATACGCCAGGGCCATAAAGACGGGTGGCGTCCTCGCTCAGCGGACGCTCGGCGACGGTGCCGGGGGCAAATACCGTATCAAGATGGCCGACCAGCAGAACGTCGAACTGTGCCGCCTGTGGCTTATTACTGACGAATACGCCCGGGCCAACTTTGTCGCCCAGATTGACCCGTTCGGTGTGCCAGCCTTCGCGCTGCCAGAGCGTTTCAATAATGCCAGCCACGGTTTCGACGCCTGCGACAGTACGGGTGCCGCAGTCCACGTTCACCAGGGTTTTCAGCTCTTCAATATAATGGTCAAGGTTCATAATAACGTCCTGTTCAGAGAATAATGCGCATCAGCAGCATGGCTAAGAAGGCGTTGATGACCGAAATGGCAATCATCAGCGGAATACGTTTAGCGCGGGTGCCGATCACACCCAGAATGCGGCCGAGATACTGCACCTGTGAGCCCATCAGATAGATAGCAGGTGCCAGAATCGCCAGGTGCTCGCCGGTAATAATGCCTTTATCAAACAGGCCGATCGCCACGCCGATCCCACCGCCCATCGACATCCAGCCGCCAATCAGCACGGCAGCCGCTTCACCCGGCAGGCCAAACAGGCACATCAGCGGGGAGAAGATCATCCCCAGCCCTTTCAGTGCCCCGGTAATTTCCAGCGCCTTGATGATGATAAAAGCCATGACCACGTTGGGCAGGGTGCTGCCGGTGGCAATACTCCAGCCCTTGCGTGCGCCTTCGACAAACACATCGGTAATCACGGGATGAGATTGTGGGGCACTCATACGGTCTCTCCTTGTGTCGGTTGTTGCTCAGGGGCATCTTTGCCGATGACGGTCAGGATCAGGCGCAGCAGATTCGCGCCGACAATCTTCATGATGAACATCACGGCGATGCAGGCACCAATGGAGGTTGGTACCGCGGCCGTCCCGTCAACGGCGACCAGGGTAAAGAGGATGGCACCAGAGGAGAAAAAGTTGGTGATCATCGCCCCGGCGGAGAACTGGAACATGGCGAAAACGTCTTTCTCTTTTTCGCTAATCTGCCCTTCATCGGACAGGTTGCGGGTGAGGGATGCACCCACATCGGTGCTCTGCAGGCTGCCAATCAGCGCCAGCCCGGTGGTACCGGGAATGCCCAGCAGCGGGCGCAGCAGCGGCGTTAACAGCTTACGTGCCGCACGCAGCGCACCATAGTGCTCCAGCACGTTGATCATCCCGAGGGCAAACATCACGGCTGGAATTAAACCGAGCGCAAAGAGAAACCCGTCCATTGCGCCACTGCCGCCGGTACCGCGAAAGGCGCTGGTGGCGGTGGTCAGGGTGCCGTCTTCAAGGCTGGCCTTGCTGACCACCTTGCCAAACGCACCGTTGAGGGTGGTGAAATCAAACACGCCGTACCACTCTTTTCCGCCCAGCAGGCCAGAGAAGAAAACGGCTGCGAACGCCAGCGCAACGTACGCGCCGGGCCCGACCTTGAGATCCTGAGGTACTGAACTGTTCATATCCTTTTCCTTGTATGCACGCGATTGCGCAGGGTCATTCTGGCGAGGTTTTGAGCAAAAAAAATGATACAAATCATTTCGTAAGGCGGTGTCGGGACGAAAAAGGCAAAAGTGTGACCCGTGGCGGCAGGGGTGTTTCAGCGGAAGGTGATCGGCTTAACAATGTGGTGTAAATGTCTGGTTTGACCACGCATTATTGCGTTTCAAAGTTGTTAAATTTTGAGCGTTGTTCTAGAAACAAAATGTAACATCTCACTGTTTCACAACAACGGACAACAACTATGAACAACTCAGGGAAATACCTTACGTGGGCAGGGCTCTCCGTTGTGGGAGCATTTGCCCTGGGCTATATCGCCCTCAACCGGGGGGAACAGATCAACGCGCTGTGGATCGTTGTCGCCTCGGTCTGTATTTATCTGATCGCGTACCGTTTTTATGGCCGCTATATCGCGAAGACGGTGTTAGGGGTCGACGGCACGCGCATGACGCCTGCGGTTCGTCATAACGACGGTCTGGACTATGTGCCTACCGACAAGAAAGTGCTGTTCGGTCACCATTTTGCGGCGATTGCCGGCGCGGGCCCGCTGGTGGGGCCAGTCCTGGCGGCGCAGATGGGTTATCTGCCGGGGATGATCTGGATCCTCGCGGGCGTCGTACTGGCCGGTGCGGTGCAGGACTTTATGGTGCTGTTCGTCTCCACCCGCCGCGACGGACGTTCGCTCGGTGAGCTGGTGAAAGAGGAGATGGGAGCCACGGCCGGGGTGATCGCCCTGATCGCGACCTTTATGATCATGGTGATCATCCTCGCGGTGCTGGCGATGATTGTGGTGAAAGCGCTAACCCACAGTCCGTGGGGAACCTATACCGTGGCCTTTACCATTCCGCTGGCGCTGTTTATGGGGATCTACATTCGCTACCTGCGTCCGGGACGCATTGGTGAAGTGTCGGTCATCGGCCTGGTCTTTCTGGTGTTTGCCATTATCTCCGGCGGCTGGGTGGCTGAGAGCCCGACGTGGGCGCCGTTCTTCGATTTCACCGGCGTACAGCTGACGTGGATGCTGGTAGGGTACGGATTTGTGGCGGCGGTGCTGCCGGTGTGGCTGCTGCTGGCCCCGCGCGATTACCTCTCCACCTTCCTGAAAATTGGCACGATTGTGGGGCTGGCAATCGGCATTTTGATTATGCGCCCGACGCTGACCATGCCTGCGCTGACCAAATTTATTGATGGCACCGGCCCGGTCTGGACCGGCAACCTGTTCCCGTTCCTGTTTATCACCATCGCCTGTGGCGCGGTGTCTGGCTTCCACGCGCTGATTGCCTCCGGTACCACGCCGAAAATGCTCGCCAATGAGAATCAGGCCTGCCTGATTGGCTACGGCGGCATGCTGATGGAATCGTTCGTGGCGATAATGGCGCTGGTCTCGGCCTGTATTATCGACCCGGGCGTTTACTTCGCGATGAACAGCCCAATGGCGCTGCTGGCACCGGCCGGCACCGTTGACGTGGTGGCCTCTGCCGCGCAGGTGGTAAGCGGCTGGGGCTTTGCCATTACCCCTGACACGTTGACCCATATCGCCAGTGAAGTGGGCGAGCAGTCAATTATTTCCCGTGCGGGGGGCGCGCCAACGCTGGCGGTGGGCATGGCGTATATTCTGCACGGCGCGCTGGGCGGGCTGATGGACGTGTCGTTCTGGTATCACTTCGCCATTCTGTTTGAAGCGCTGTTTATTCTGACGGCGGTGGATGCAGGAACGCGTGCGGCACGCTTCATGCTACAGGATCTGCTGGGGGTGATCTCACCGAACCTGAAACGTACCGATTCATTACCGGCGAACCTGCTGGCAACGGCGCTGTGCGTACTGGCGTGGGGATATTTCCTCCATCAGGGCGTCGTCGATCCACTGGGGGGGATTAACACCCTGTGGCCGCTGTTTGGTATTGCCAACCAGATGCTGGCGGGCATGGCGCTGATGCTCTGTGCGGTAGTGTTGTTCAAGATGAAGCGTCAGCGTTATGCGTGGGTGGCGTTACTGCCAACCGCATGGCTGCTGATTTGTACCCTGACGGCAGGCTGGCAGAAAGCCTTCAGCCCGGACAACAAAGTGGGCTTCCTGGCTATCGCCAACAAGTTCCAGGCGATGATCGACAGCGGTAAGATCCCGGCGCAATATACGGAATCACAACTGTCGCAGCTGGTGTTTAACAACCGTCTGGACGCCGGACTGACCATCTTCTTTATGGTGGTGGTTGTGGTGCTGGCGTTGTATTCTCTGAAGACTGCACTGGCGGCGCTGAAAGAAGACAAGCCGACGGCAAAAGAGACACCGTATGAGCCAATGCCTGAGAACCTGGAAGAGATTGTGACCCAGGCGAAAGGGGCGCATTAATCGCTCAACCTCACCCTCTCCCCGCCGGGGAGAGGGGATAAAAGACGAGACATCCACTATGTTCGACACCCTCTCCAAAGCAGGAAAATACCTGGGCCAGGCCGCCAAAATGATGATCGGCGTACCGGATTACGACAACTACGTCGAGCATATGCGCGTCAACCACCCTGACCAGACGCCAATGACCTATGAAGCTTTCTTCCGCGACCGCCAGGACGCCCGCTACGGCGGCAAGGGCGGCGCGAAGTGCTGTTAACCCTCTTTCGGTAAACAAAGGCTGATCTGCTTTTGTTTACATTCAACATGCGATCAGGCGTTTAACCCGCCATCGACATCCAGTCCCGTGCCGGATATTTGTCCGGCGGCAGGACTGGCCAGGAAGGTGACCGCGGCGGCGATGTCTTCCGGCTGGCCGTAATGTCCTACCGCAATCATCTGGCGCTGAGATTCAGCCTGTTCTCCATCCTCCGGGTTCATATCGCTGTTTGTCGGGCCAGGATGCACAAGGTTCACGGTAATGCCGCGCGGGCCGAGATCGCGAGCCAGACCCCGGGTAAGGGAGTTGAGCGCAGATTTGGTCATCGAATAGACGGCAATACCGGGCATCGCCACACGGTTTGCCAGACAACTGCCGATGTTGATAATGCGCCCGCCGTCAGACATATGCACCAGCGCTTCCTGAATGGCGATCACCACGCCCCGGATATTGACGTTAATCAGGGCGTCAATATCCGCCAGCGTCATGGACTCCAGCGGACCGCCGCGTGCGATCCCGGCGTTGTTGACCAGAATATCCAGCCCGCCCAGGGAGCGCGCCGCATGGGTAACCGCATCCTGAATGGCCTGTGCGCTGGCGCTGTCGGCCTGAATCGCCTCGCTGTGGCGCCCAAGCGCCTTTATCTCTTCGGTGACCGCCTGGGCTTTGTCGGCGGATTTTTCATACGTAATAACCACATCGGCACCGGCGCGTGCCAGTGAAAGTGCGATGGCACGACCCAACCCACGGCTGGCGCCGGTAACCAGCGCCTTCTTACCTGTTAAATCGATCTGCATGATGACCTCGTTGCGAGAGTGATGAGAATCATCATTAGGTATAGTCGGTCGGAACGATTAACGGCTGAAGGATTCCACTTTCTCAAACGCGGCGCGCAGAACCGCAGGGGTGAGCGCGACCGGCAAATAGTGGATAGATTCCACCGGGCGCAGCGTATGGGCAATGACCTTGTCCAGCTCGTCGCGGTTGTTGATATCCACCTCCAGTTCGCGAAGCGTGGTGGGCAGGGTAAAGCGCTGATAGGCCGCCACCAGCTCGGCCAGCACGTCATCCTGGCCGAGCAGCGCACTTTGCACCAGGATGCCATAGGCCACTTTGGTACCGTGCAGGTATTTTTCCGTTTGCGGCAAAACGGTTAAACCGTTGTGCACCGCATGCGCGGCCGCCACGCGGGTATAGCGCTCGCCCAGACCGCCCACCATTCCGCCCCCGGCAATAATGGCATCCACAACGTCCCTGAACGCCTGCGTCGCTTCGCCACGCTGCTGGTCGGCCAGCGCCTCTTCGCTACGGGAAAGCAGCACGTCGCGGATCGCCAGCGCGCCATTGATCCCCAGACGTACGGTCAGGGGCAGGTTTTCAGGTTGAGGGGCCAGGACCACCGCTTCATACCACTTCGCCAGCGTATCGCCGATGCCTGCCAGCAGGTACTCCGCTGGGGCTTTGAGGATAATGTGCGGTTCCACCAGCACCAGGAAGTTAGCATCGTCGAACACCTCAAACTGCAGCGCCTGACCGGCATCGTTATACCAGACGGAGAGCGGCGTCCAGGCGGCGCAGGTGGCGGCGATGGTGGGAATAGCCACCACCGGCACGCCGAGACGGCGCGCCACCGCTTTGGCGGTATCAAGCAGTGCGCCACCGCCGACACCAATCACCACGCTGGCGTTATTGCCAGACGCCGTCACCAGATCGGTGACGTCACGTTCGCTGCAGTGCCCTTTAAAGAGCAGATGTTTCGCCCCCGGTGTGTGAAAGCTTTCCGGCAGGAAAGGGCGCGCGCCTTCAATGGCGCGTTCGCCATAAATCCACACCGCGCGGGAGAGCTGTTCCGGCGTAAAGAATTCATTCAGGTGCGCAAGGCTTCCCGGATGCGAGAAATAGTTCGCCGGGCCTGGCACGACGCGGATATCGGTGTTGCTCATGTGTTGTCCTTTTTTTTAGCAAGCGCTAACCCGATGTTATGTCTGGACATCCGGATGGCTAATAATATTTCGCTTTATCTTATGCCTTTTCCGTCGTTGTCAGTCAACCGGAGCTGTGAAAAATTCGATAAATCACAATATGAAAGAAGGATTTAACGCGGATGGTTTCCAGTCGCCTTGAGATGCGCGGTATCAGCCTGGCCTTTTCCGGCTTTCAGGCGTTGTCGCGCGTGGATTTGACGTTAATGGGCGGCTCCGTGCATGCGCTGACCGGCGCAAACGGCGCGGGGAAATCGACGCTGATGGCGGTGCTGTGCGGCACTTACGATCGCTACGAAGGTGAGATCTGCATTAATAACCAGCCGGTGACGATCCGCGAGCCGCTTGATGCCAAACGGCTGGGTATCCACCTGGTGCAGCAGGAAGTGGACGTCGCGCTGATACCAGGGCTGAGCATTGCCGAAAACATCATGCTCGATCAGCTCGCACAGCCGGGGCATCGCTATCGCTGGCGCGCAATCCGCCAGCAGGCGAAACAGGCGCTGGCGCAGCTGGGTATCGCTCTGGATGTGCGACGCATCGTCGACACCTGCACGCTGGCAGAAAAGCAGCAGATTTTGCTGGCGCGGGCGCTCTCACACCACTGCCGTTTTCTGATTCTGGATGAACCGACCGCGCCGCTGGATAGCCATGAAAGCGAACGGCTTTTCGCCGTAGTGAGACGTCTGCAAAAGCAGGGGATTGGCGTAGTGTTTATCTCTCACCGTATTCACGAACTGAACGCTATTTGCGACACCTTAACCGTGCTGCGCGACGGCAAGCTGATTGAATCCGGCCCGATGGCGAACCTCAGCGGTGACGCAATCGTTGAGAAGATGCTTGGCCATGAGCTTAACGATATCTATCCGCCGGCCCGTCCTGCGCACAGTGACGAGACATTACTGCGCGTGGAAGGGCTGCACGATGACGCGCTGTTGAAAGATATCTCCCTGCACCTGCGAAAAGGCGAAATTCTGGGCATTGCCGGGCTGGCGGGAGCGGGCAAAACGGAACTCTGCAAGGCGCTGTTTGGGGCCAGCAAAAGCCGTGTAGCGCGTGGTGAGCTAAATCATCAGCCCTGGCAGCCGCGCGATCCGGCGGATTCGGTATTGCGCGGTCTGGCGCTGGTACCGGAGGAGCGGCGCAAAGAGGGCATTTTTATTGATGAACCGGTGAGCATGAACCTGGCGGTCACTGCGGATAACAGCTTCTCGCGCTGGAGCCTGTTCGGCCACCGTCAGGCGTGGCGCTGGGCGGAAGAGGTGATTGCCCGCGTCGGCGTGCGTGCGCGTGGGCCGGGGCAGGTGCTGCGTCGTCTGTCGGGGGGCAACCAGCAGAAGATTGCCATCGGCAAGTGGCTGCGCAACGACGCCAGCGTGTTGATTTTCGATGAGCCAACCAAAGGCGTCGATGTCAAAGCGAAAACCGATCTGTTCCAGTTAATTGACGGCCTGGCGCGCAAGGGCAAAGGGGTGATTTACGCTTCCGGTGAATTCGCTGAACTGGTGGGGCTGTGCGATCGCATTTGCGTGCTGTGGGACGGACGTATCGTGGCGGAAATCGCCGGGGCCGAGGCCCACGAAGAGACACTACTTTATTATTCAACCGGAGGAACGGCGTCGTGAGCAAGGCCCTTTCAGTGACGGCGGCAGCGTCTGGTCGTCAGCAAATTTTTGATTTTCTCTACAAGTGGGGCATGTTGCTGACCGTGGTGGCGCTGGTGGCCATCTTTGGCCTGGCGTCGGACAACTTCCTCGATCCGAACAACATTATCAATATCCTGCGCTCCATTGCCATCGTGACGGTGATTGCTATCGGGGTATCAATTTCGCTGACCATCGGCGGGTTTGACCTGTCGGTTGGTTCAACGGCATCGCTGGCTAACGCGCTGGTGGTGTCACTGTTCGTCTGGTACGGCTTCGGCACCACCGAATCGATACTGATTACCCTGGCGCTTTGTACTCTGGTTGGCCTGTTTAACGCGTTTCTGATTGTCATCCTGCGGATCCCGGACATGCTTGCCACGCTTGCCAGCCTGTTTGTTATCCAGGGCGTGGCGATGACCTACAGCTACGGCGGGTCAATTACCGAAAACATGGTGCTGCCGAGCGGCGACATGGCTGAAGGGACCATTCCGGCGGCATTCAGCCTGCTGGGACAGGTGCCGACTATCGTGATCATCATGCTGGTGGTAACGATCCTCGCACAGCTGGGGCTGTCACTGACCACCCACGGACGACGCATGTATGCCATCGGCGGTAATCCGGAGGCGGCACGTCTCTCCGGTATTCGCACCACGCGCTACAAGGTGGCGGCCTACGTGATTGCCTCTCTGCTCGCCGGATTAGGCGGCATTTTACTGGCCTCGCGGATTGGATCGTCACAGGTGAATGCGGGCGGCGGCTATCTGATGGATGCGGTTGCGGCGGCGTGGATTGGCTTCTCGCTTGCCGGGTCCGGAAAACCGAACGCGCTGGGTACGCTCGTCGGGGCAGTCATTCTTGGCGTGCTGTCGAACGGTCTGGTGATGCTTTCCGTACCCTATTACGCGATGGACATTATAAAAGGGCTGGTGCTCGCCGTGGCGCTGGCGATTACCTACATACAAAAACGCTAACGATTGATCACAACACAACGGGAAAACAGAATGAAAAAAATCACCCTCTCTCTGGTGGCATTAGGGTTACTGACGTCGCTGCCAGGCCTTGCGGCAACCCCCGCACCGCTTCCGCCCGCCATTGCAAATCATGACGGCCCCATCCGCATTGCGGTGATCCGTAACCTCGGCTCTGACGACAACACCACGCAGTTTGTCGCCGGTGCCATTCAGGAAGGCAAAAAGCTCGGCTTTAAGGTCAGCACCTTTTTGAGCAATGGCGACGATGCCAAATTCCAGGACTTCGTCAATCAGGCGATCAGCCAGAAATATGACGGGATTATCCTCTCTCAGGGGCGCGACCCCTATGCGACCGCGCTGGTGAAAAAAGCCGTCGATGCCGGCATTAAAGTGTCGGTGTTTGATACCGCCGTTCAGGGCGACATCCCCGGGGTGACCGTGACCCAGCAGGATGATGCTTCCCTGACCCATCTCTCCTTCGGCCAGCTGGCGAAAGATTTCAACGGTAAAGCCAACATCGTGAAGCTGTGGGTTGCCGGTTTCCCGCCGATGGAACGTCGTCAGGCAGCCTATAAAGCGCTGCAGAAGCAGTATCCGGACATTAAAGAGCTGGAGTCTATCGGTGCCGTTTCGTCTGACGTGCAGGGAGATACCGCGAATAAAGTGGGCGCTATTCTGGCGAAATACCCGAAAGGCAAAATTGACGCCATCTGGGGAACCTGGGATGCCTTCAGCCAGGGGGCCTACAAAGCTCTGAAAGAGAACGGCCGCACCGAAATCAAACTCTACAGCATCGATATCTCAAACCAGGATCTTCAGCTGATGCGCGAGCCAGGCAGCCCGTGGAAAGTGAGCGTGGCGGTGGATCCGAAGCTGATTGGTGCAACCAACGTACGTCTGATTGCCAACAAGATTGCCGGTGAAACCACACCCGCCACGTATGATTTCAAAGCGGCGGCGATCCCGCAGGCGCTGCTGACCGCACAGCCAGGCGCGGTGAACGTGGCGTCGCTGGGGAAAATCATTCCAGGCTGGGGTCAGACCGAAGATTTTATCGCCCCGTGGTTTGCGACGCTTGAAGCGAAACATCAATGAGTGTGCTTCCCACGCCTGAATACAGCCGCAATATGCGGCTGATTGGCCATAGCGACCAGGGCGGTCGCCCGGACGGCGTGCAGCTGATGGTGCATCGCGGTTTCGCGTACATCGGGCATATGGTCTCGCAGGGCTTTTCCATTGTGGACGTGCGCGACCCGAAACATCCCAAACCGGCAGGCTATATGCCCGCGCCGCCCGGCACCTGGAACGTTCATCTCCAGGCGCACGACGATCTCCTGCTGGTCATTAATGCGCGAGACTTGTTCGCAGATGCCCGTTTCGCTGACGAAAAGGTCTACTACACCCGTCAGGTAGGAGAAACCGTACGCGACGTGCAGGACAAAGGCTGGAGCGCCGGGTTGCGGGTGTTTGATATCTCCACCCCTGACAAACCGCGTGAAATCGGCTTTTTATCCCTGAGCGGCATCGGCATTCACCGTATCTGGTACGTTGGCGGGCGCTGGGCGTATGTTTCGGCGCTGATCGACGGCTTTACCGACTATATTTTCCTGACGATCGATCTGGCCGACCCGCAAAAGCCTGAGGTGGCCGGGCGCTGGTGGCTGCCGGGGATGAACCAGGCCGACGGTGAGCAACCCAATTGGCCGGAAGGTAAACGCTACGCGCTGCACCACGCGATTATTGCCGGGGATACCGCTTACGGGAGCTGGCGCGACGGGGGACTGACGCTGCTGGACGTGAAGGATCGCACGCAGCCGAAGCTGATTAGCCATCGCAACTGGAGCCCGCCGTTTGGAGGTGGCACGCACACCGCGCTGCCATTGCCGGATCGTGACCTGCTGGTGGTGCTGGATGAAGCGGTACTGGATAACCAGGAGGACGGTGAGAAGTTCATCTGGCTGTTTGATATTCGCGAGCCGTCGAACCCGGTAAGTATTTCCACATTCCCGCAGCCGCAGGAGCGGGATTATGTGGCGAAAGGGGCGCATTTTGGTCCACACAACCTGCACGAGAACCGGCCGGGAAGCTTTGTCAGCTCTACGCTGATTTTTGCGACCTGGCAGAATGCGGGCGTGCGCGCGTTTGATATTTCCAATCCTTACCGTCCGGTTGAAACCGGTGCGCTGGTGCCGGCGGCGCCTGAGAGGATGATGGATACGCGGCCGAATCGACCGCAGGTGATCCAGTCATGCGATGTGTTTGTCAATGCGCAGGGCATTATCTTCAGCACGGATTATAACGGTGGATTGTCGGTGATTGAGTATCTGGGGTAACGGCGCGCTGGTGTCTTTCTGACGGCCCTCTTCATCGGGAGAGGGCCGAGGCGTTTAACTGTACTGACGCACCCGCGCCACCAGATCTTCGGCGGTGTCGATACGGTCGGCAATCACAATCAGCGCCTTGCCAAGCGTAATCGCGTGGCGCAGGCATTCGTGGCGCATTGCTTCATCCTGAATGGTCTCGATATCCGCCACGTGCGACAGACCGACACTGCGGCGAATCAGCTCCGTGCCGCAGAATCCGATCGCGTCTTTCCACACCTTTTTCAGGAATTCAGAGGCGTAGCCCGGGGCAGCAAGTGCCGCATCGCGCGTTTTCTCACTGGCCAGGATCTGGAAGCGCTCCGCGAAGGTGTTCCACAGCGTCTGAATGTCGGTCAGACGCTGTTCACGGGCCGCGGCAGCATCGCGAATACCCAGATGCCCCGGCAGGCCGCAGAAATTGAGCAGCAGGTTGCCGATGGCGGTGCCGACGTCAAAACCGATGGGGCCGAAATAGCCGAACTCTGCGTCGATGGCTTTCAGACTGCCGTCTGCCACGAAAATCGAGCCGCTGTGAATATCGCCATGCAGCAGGGCTTCAGCGTGTGAGAAGAAGCGGTGCTTCAGCGAGGCCACGGCAATTTTTAACTGAGCGTCATCGCGCAGGGCGGCAACGTCTTTTTCCAGTTCAGCAGGGTAGTTGTTACGTTCGTGGACCTGGTACGGATCGTTGAAGAACAGATCTTCGGTGATCTCGCACATCTCCGGATTAAGGAATTTCGCGACCTGCGCTTTCTTGTCATGCGGGTGCAGGTAAAAGTCGCTGGTATGGAACAGCGTGTGCGCGAGGTATTCACCCAACTGACGCGCCGCCTGTGGGTAGTAGGTATTTTTGATCAGCTCCCCGCGCCAGATGGCATGGCTGGAGAGATCTTCCATCACCATCACCGCCAGTTCGGGGTCGAAGTGGTGGATTTTCACCGTGTGCTGCGGGCTGTGCTGGTAGTGTTCGATCAGCGTTTGCGCCTCCAGGCGGGCGCGATCCAGGGTCAGTGGCCAGGATTCGCCGACGCAGCGCACATACGGCAGCGCCTGCTTAACAACGATGCGGCTCACGCCCTCGGTATCGAAAATTTTGAACACCAGATTGAGGTTACCGTCGCCCACTTCCTGCGCCTCCACCAGCGATGAGGGATCATCAAGGCCGCCGAACTGCTTTGCATACTCCACGGCATCCTGGGCGGTAAAGGTACGGTATTGCGACATTGCCTGTTCCTCACTGGTTTTGCTAATAAAGACATTTAGACGTCTATACATCTGGATTTCATCCTGACACAATGTGCTACAACAACGCAACAGGGAATTAACGACATGCAGACATTACAGACGACCAGCCTGCGAGTGGCGGAGAATCAGTTATTTATTCTCGATCAGCAGGCGCTTCCTCAGGAGAAACGCTGGCTTGACGCCTCGACGGTAGAGGCGCTGGTCGGCCATATTCACGCCCTGCGCGTACGCGGGGCACCGCTGATTGGTCTCTCTGCAAGCCTGCTGCTGGCCCTTCTGGCGGAAAACGGCAAAAGCCGTGATGAACTGGCTGTGGCGCTGGAGACCCTGCGGGCATCCCGCCCGACGGCGGTGAACCTGATGAACAACCTCGACCGCATGAAGCTGGCTCTCTGGCAGGAGGATTTTGTGCCTGCGCTGGTGGCGGAAGCGCTGCGTCTGATTGATGAAGACAAGCAGCTGTGCGAGGCCATCGCGAATGCCGGCAGTACGCTGGTGAAACCCGGCAGCCGTCTGTTGACCCACTGCAATACCGGCGGGCTGGCGACGGCAGGGGTTGGCACCGCGCTCGGCGTGATTGCCCGCGCGCATCAGGAAGGACGCGTCAGCTCTGTCTGGGTGGATGAAACCCGCCCCCTGTTGCAGGGTGGAAGACTGACCGCATGGGAACTCGGCGAACTGGGCGTGCCGTACCAGCTGATCGCCGATTCCATGGCCGCCAGCCTGATGGCAAAAGGGCTGGTTGACGCGGTGTGGGTGGGCGCAGACCGTATTGCGGCCAACGGCGACGTGGCGAATAAAATTGGCACCTATTCTCTGGCGGTTCTGGCAACGTTCCACGGTATTCCGTTCTATGTCGCTGCCCCGCATACCACGCTTGACCCGGCGTGCCCAAACGGTGAGGCAATCCCCATTGAACAACGTGCGGCCAGCGAAGTAACGGGCGTGGCCGGGAGTTTTGGCGCGGTGCAGTGGGCTCCTGAAAACACGCAGGTCTACAACCCGGCCTTTGACGTCACGCCAGCGGCATTGATAAGCGGTTGGGTGCTGGATACGGGCATCGTCACGCCGGAAGAGGTGGCAAAAGGGAAATTCGCCTGAGGACGACTATCCTTTAAGGGGTTCCCTTTAGGAGGACAGTCACGTGACGCTTGATCCTGATACAGACTTAAAACTGGAACGCGTGGTGGATGCCCCGCGCGATCTGCTGTGGCTCTGCTGGACGACACCCGAGCACATCAAAAACTTCTTCATTCCGGTTCCGCACAAAGTGACCGAGTGTGACCTTGACCTGCGCGTTGGCGGGCGGTTTAACACGGTGTTTGAGGTAGACGGGCAACGGATGGATAACCGGGGTGTGTTTCTCGAAATCGATCCCGGCAGGAAGCTGGTCTTTACCGACGGTTACACGGAAGGCTGGAAGCCCGCCGAAAAGACGTTTATGACGGCCATTCTACTGCTGGATGATGTGGGGGAGGGCAAAACGCGTTATACCGCCATTGCTCGCCATCCAACGGCGGAAATCCGCGAGCAGCATGAACAGATGGGCTTCCACGAAGGGTGGGGCATTGTGCTGGACCAACTGGTGGCGTATACGAAGGGATTGAAACACTGACGTTTTTTCGCCCCCTCTCCCTGGAGGGAGAGGGGAAAAATCATGCCAGACGCGGATACGCATCCGCAATCGCATCGCCGGTGAACTGCGCAATCCACCCCTCGGGGTTATCAAAAATACGAATGGCGGTAAAGTTCGGCTCTGAGCCCATATCAAACCAGTGCGGCGTTCCGGCAGGCACGGAAATCAGGTCGTTTTTCTCACACAATACCTGACACACCTCGTCGCCAATGTGCAGGCAAAACAGCCCCGCACCCTCAACAAAGAAACGCACTTCATCTTCCCCGTGGGTATGCTCGTTCAGGAACTTAGCGCGCAGCGCCTCTTTTTGAGGGTTATCGGCACGCAGGCTGATGACATCCCAGCTCTGATAACCTTTCTCTGCCACTAACGTGTCGATCGCGTGCTGATAAGCCGCGATAACCGCATCGGGGGCAGGATCGCGGCCTAAGTCGCGGTCTGCGGCCCAGCGTTCAAAACGCACCCCTCTGGCGTTGAGCTGTTGGGCGATGTCGGCAGCGTCGGTGCTGTGCCAGCGAGGTTGACTGGGGTCTTTATCGGAATAAATGGTCAATGCGCTCATGAAGGGATCTGCTCCGGGTTAATCTCGTCGAACTGGTGTACCTGATGGTGATGGCTTGCACCGTCATCATCGCCGCGAATCAGCTGCAGGGTGCGAAAACCTGCCTGCTCAGCGGCGTCCAGCTCCTGATGTATATCCGACAGGAACAGGATCTGCGACGGGGGGATACCCGTTTGTGCCGCAATGTTCTGGTAAGACTGGACGTCGCGCTTGGCACCGATGTGGGTATCAAAATAGCCGCTGAACAGATGAGTAATATCACCTTCGTCGCTGTAGCCAAATAACAGTTTCTGCGCCGCGACGGAGCCTGAGGAATAAACATAGAGATCAATACCCTGCGCTTTCCATTTTTCCAGCGCAGGCAGGACGTCCGGGTAGAGGTGGCCGGTAAAATCGCCGTTAACGTAGCCGTCGTGCCAGATGATCCCCTGCAGCGCCTTTAACGCGGTTGACTTGCGGTCTTCATCCATAAACGTAAAGAGTGTGTCGATAAGGTCGCTTACGCTGGCGTGCGGATGGTTAATTTCATCACGCAGGTTGTCCAGAATGGATTTGACCGGCTCGGCGTACTGCTGCGCGGTCACAAAGGCCGACAGACGCTCACGCGCGTAGGGGAACAAAACATCATGGACAAAACGGATATCGCTGGTGGTCCCTTCAATATCCGTCACAATCGCGCGAATCATACTCTCTCCCAGTGTCGTAAACGCATTTCGCATTCAAATAAGAATTCCAGTCCTTCCAGATGACGGCGGGCCTCGGCCACATCGCGTCCCCAGCAGGTTAAGCCATGACCGCGCAGAAGAAAACCATAATTAAACGGGTGCGCCTGAGCGTATTCGGCAATGCGCACGGCGAGTGCGTCGATATCCTGGTCGTTATCAAACACCGGGATGGCGACCGTATCCAGATGCGTGCTCTGCCCGGAGAGGGATTTTTGCATCTCAAAGCCGGTGATCTTCAGCTCGGGCTCTTTGACCAGCCGCGACAAGACCGTGGCATTGACGGTATGGACGTGCAGAACCGCGTTGGCTTCGGGAAACAGACGATAGATGAGCGTGTGAAGCCCGGTTTCAGCCGACGGCGTGCGGCCAGACGGTGCACGGTTGGTCGCAATCTCCACCTGCAGAAAATCGTCTGTGGTCAGGCTGCCTTTATCTTTGCCGGATTCACTGAGCCAGCACAGATGCGCATCCTGACGCACGGACATGTTACCGCCGGTCGCGGGAGCCCAGCCTTTGGCGCCGATCCAGCGGCAGGCGTCGACCAGGTGTGTGAGTTGCAGGTTGTCGGTCATCTTCCTTTTTCCCTCTCGGTCAGGAATATTCATATTGTTTAGACGTCTAAGCGTCTTGATTGCCAAAGACTAACATCGTGTTATAGTGTCAGCAACATAAGTATTACATGCAGGCACAACACAATGAGCAATAACGCATTGATTCCTCAGAGTAAACTTCCCAGTCTTGGTACCACCATCTTTACGCAAATGAGCGCACTGGCCCAGCAGCACAACGCCATTAATCTCTCGCAAGGGTTCCCTGATTTTGATGGCCCGCGTTATTTGCAGGAACGTCTGGCGTACCACGTTGCGCAGGGGGCGAACCAGTATGCACCGATGACGGGCGTGCAGGCACTGCGGGACGCCATAGCAGACAAAACGGCTGAGCTGTATGGCTATAAGCCAGACGCTACCAGCGACATCACGGTGACGGCAGGGGCGACCGAAGCGTTGTATGCCGCAATTACCGCGCTGGTGCGCACGGGTGATGAGGTGATCTGCTTTGACCCGAGTTATGACAGCTACGCGCCGGCGGTTGAACTCTCCGGCGGCGTGGTGAAACGTATCGCGCTACAGCCACCGCATTTCCGTCCGGACTGGCAGGCGTTTGCTGCCTTGCTGAGCGACAAAACCCGTCTGGTTATTATCAATACTCCGCACAACCCGTCGGCGACCGCATGGCAGAAAGCCGATTTCGCAAAACTTTGGCAGGCGATTGCCGGGCGTGAAATTTACGTGCTGAGCGATGAAGTGTATGAGCACATCTGTTTTGCGCAGGAAGGGCATGCCAGCGTGCTGGCCCATCCGCAGCTTCGCGAGCGTGCCGTGGCGGTATCGTCATTTGGTAAAACCTATCACATGACCGGCTGGAAGGTGGGGTACTGCGTGGCTCCCGCGGCCATCAGCGCTGAGCTGCGTAAAGTACATCAGTACCTGACGTTTGCCGTAAACACGCCGGCCCAGCTGGCCCTGGCTGATATGCTGCGCGCCGAACCGGAGCACTACCGCGACCTGCCGGCATTCTACCGTCAGCGTCGGGATCTGTTTGTGAATGCGCTAAGCCAGAGCCGTCTGGAGATTTTACCCTGCGAAGGGACCTACTTCCTGCTGGCGGACTACAGCGCGATTTCGGATCGGGATGACGTGAGTTTTTGCCAGTGGCTGACAAAAGAGGTGGGCGTTGCTGCCATTCCGCTGTCCGTATTTTGCGACGACCCGTTCCCGCATAAGCTGATCCGGCTCTGTTTTGCGAAACAGGAATCGACGCTTCTCGCGGCGGCGGAGCGGCTGAATACACTCTGAGCGTGTCATCCCTCTCACGTTAGAATAACGGCGGTCTGCCCGTAATAAGTGAGAGTAATATCAGTCAAAATAACGCGAAAGAGCGTTATAAAATATAAGTCAGGATTATGTATTAACAGAGAAAACGGGCTGTGAGCGACACAGCCCGTCGCTGTTATTTTTCTGTTACTTCGTTAATGAATTTCGCGAATGCCGTACTGTTTAATGCCGAGCGGTTATAAATCATAAAAATGTCAAGCGAGGGAAGGGTGAACGGTGCAGTGATTTTTTTGAGTCTTAGCACTTCACTGTATTTATCAAATAAAATTTCGGGTACGTAACCAATTAACTGAGAGGCACTTATCATAGAAATAATAGTAAATACAGAGTCACAGCGAAAACCGATTGTCTTTTCCGCATGCACTTTTTCTGCCATCGATTGATAGGTTTTAACGCCCGGCTCATCACTGAGGAATATCGTAAACTTCTCTTCCTGAAGCTCTTCCATGGTGGCCACCTCTTTCATCCGCGGATGATCCTGGCTGCAGACCAGCAGGACGGAATAGGATGCATATGGCACACAAATCATTGAACGGTTGCTAACCGGGGCCATTGAGAAAATTAAGTCTGCCTTACGGTATGCCAGTAGATCCTCTGCGGAGTCAGCAGAGAGCAGCATGTCATGCAGTTCAATCTCGTAATTGTGCTCACGCATCAATAATTTAAGCGGGCCCAACAGATTTTCTGTGGTCAGGATTTGCGGGCTGTACACCACAAAATTCTTTTTTAGCGTTGAGCCATGCATGATGTTAATCGTCTGCTCAAGCTGGTTGAGGTTTTGCTCAAGATGATGGTGCAGGTTCACGCCTACCGTGGTGGGCGTAATCCCTTTCCCGGAACGAATGAACAGGGGATCGTTGAGCTGATTACGCAACCTTTGCAGCGACTGGCTGACCGCCGAGGGCGTAATATAGAGCGTTTCTGCTGCCTTGCTGATGCTTAAGTGCTGATAAATACACTCGAAAATTACCAGCAGATTAAGATCAAATTTTTTCAGATCGTAGAGATTAGCCATGTTTCATCCTGAGTGGACTGCGTTGCGTTAACACATCACTGATAACTATAGAAGGAAGTTAATCATTTGCCATCCATGCAATTAACTTACTTAATTAGAGTTGTATGTTGACTTAATATATCACGATGGCAGATTTATAAAATAGAGCTTCAATGAATATTAAGATATTTTTATCTCTAAAACTGCGAGAGTGTTTGCATTAAAATAGTCTCAATTATATATAGACAAATAATTATCATTCATTTTTATTAATCCTCGTAGGCGCATCTTCAGTCCTGCGCGATAAACTGTGTTCGATGAAACCTATCACAGCCATAGATACGATTGGCGCTCATGTGCATTGCCCTCGCGCTGTGCGGGTGTTGTAATCAAGGCGCTGTTACGGCCTTGATATGAGGTTTGTAGAGCGCAACGCAACGCCAGCAATTGCTGGTACTGAAAGTTCCTGTGGAAAGTTCAGGTATCAGGGCCGCCCACCAGGGCGGCCTTTTTACTTTTGGCTTTTCGTTAATTCAGTTCATCACGTTGTCTTGTTCGGGTTGTTAGGTATGGCTGATTGATTTGATAAAGCAAACGCATTAGCCCACCCGGCGAAAGTTGGTTACCTTACATCTCAACGAAAACACGGAGGAAGTACAGATGTCTTTGATTAATACCAAAATTAAACCTTTCAAAAACCAGGCGTTCAAAAACGGTGAATTCATCGAAGTGACCGAGAAAGATACCGAAGGCCGCTGGAGCGTCTTCTTCTTCTATCCGGCTGACTTCACCTTCGTTTGCCCTACCGAACTGGGTGACGTTGCAGACCATTACGACGAACTGCAGAAGCTGGGCGTAGACGTTTACTCTGTTTCTACCGACACCCACTTCACCCACAAAGCATGGCACAGCAGCTCTGAAACCATCGCGAAAATCAAATATGCGATGATCGGCGACCCGACTGGCGCCCTGACCCGTAACTTCGACAACATGCGTGAAGATGAAGGCCTGGCTGACCGTGCTACCTTCGTTGTTGACCCGCAGGGCATTATCCAGGCAATCGAAGTTACCGCTGAAGGTATCGGCCGTGATGCTTCTGACCTGCTGCGTAAAGTGAAAGCGGCGCAGTACGTTGCTTCTCACCCAGGTGAAGTTTGCCCGGCGAAATGGAAAGAAGGCGAAGCGACTCTGGCACCGTCTTTAGACCTGGTTGGCAAAATCTAAGTTTCCCGCCGTCTTTCGCGCAGAGCATCGCCTGCTCTGACGCGACAGGCTCCGGAAATGACAGTTGTAATGGGCGCGCCCGCGCCCATTTTATTCCAGCACCATGATGCAAGTTGCATTCAGGCCGCCCGAATAAGGCAGCTTGCATGATGACGTTTTTAGAGAGGGAAGAACAATGCTCGACACCAATATGAAAACCCAGCTCAAGGCCTACCTTGAGAAACTGACCAAACCTGTTGAGCTGATTGCCACGCTGGACGACAGCGCTAAATCGGCAGAGATCAAGGAACTGCTGGCAGAGATCGCCGAACTGTCACCGAACGTGACCTTCAAAGAAGATAACGGTCTGGCGGTGCGCAAGCCCTCCTTCCTGATCACCACTCCGGGTTCTGACCAGGGGCCGCGTTTTGCCGGTTCTCCACTGGGCCACGAATTTACCTCGCTGGTGCTGGCACTGCTGTGGACCGGTGGTCATCCGTCAAAAGAGGCGCAGGCGCTGCTCGAGCAGATCCGCGACATTGACGGCGATTTTGAGTTTGAAACCTATTACTCACTCTCCTGCCATAACTGCCCGGACGTGGTGCAGGCGCTGAACCTGATGTCGGTGCTGAACCCGCGCATTAAGCACACGGCGATTGACGGCGGTACGTTCCAGAACGAAATCACCGACCGTAACGTCATGGGCGTTCCGGCGGTCTTTATGAACGGTCAGGAGTTTGGCCAGGGCCGTATGACGCTGACCGAAATCGTTGCCAAAGTGGACACGGGCGCCGAAAAACGTGCGGCAGAAGCGCTGAACAAACGTGACGCGTATGATGTTCTGATTGTCGGCTCCGGCCCGGCGGGCGCGGCGGCGGCGGTTTACTCCGCCCGTAAAGGCATTCGTACCGGCCTGATGGGCGAACGCTTCGGTGGCCAGGTGCTCGACACCGTGGATATCGAAAACTACATCTCTGTGCCGAAGACCGAAGGCCAGAAACTGGCTGGCGCACTGAAGGCGCACGTCAGCGATTATGAAGTGGATGTGATCGACAGCCAGAGCGCCAGCAAGCTGGTTCCGGCCGCGGTTGAAGGGGGATTACACCAGATTGAAACTGCCTCCGGCGCGGTGCTGAAAGCGCGCAGCATTATCATTGCCACCGGCGCCAAATGGCGCAACATGAACGTCCCGGGTGAAGATCAGTATCGCACCAAAGGCGTCACCTACTGCCCGCACTGCGACGGCCCGCTGTTTAAAGGTAAACGCGTGGCGGTGATCGGCGGCGGTAACTCCGGTGTGGAAGCGGCGATTGACCTGGCGGGTATCGTTGAACACGTCACCCTGCTGGAGTTCGCCCCAGAAATGAAAGCGGACCAGGTGCTGCAGGACAAAGTGCGTAGCCTGAAAAACGTCGATATCGTGCTGAATGCGCAGACCACGGAAGTGAAAGGTGACGGCAGCAAAGTGACCGGTCTGGAATACCGCGACCGCGTGAGCGGTGACGTGCATAGCGTGGCGCTGGCGGGGATCTTCGTACAGATTGGTCTGTTGCCAAACACCACCTGGCTGGACGGCGCGATTGAGCGCAACCGCATGGGCGAAATTATTATCGATGCGAAATGCGAAACCAGCGTGAAAGGGGTGTTCGCGGCAGGGGACTGCACCACGGTTCCGTACAAACAGATCATCATTGCCACCGGTGAAGGGGCGAAAGCGTCTCTGAGCTCGTTCGATTATCTGATTCGCACCAAAACGGCATAAAAAGAAAGCAAGACTACACCTGCAACAGCAAGAGGCCACCGAAAGGTGGCCTCTTTTTTTTACCTGACGACCATCACCGGAATGTGGGTGTGGCGGATCACGCTCGACGCGTTAGAGCCCAGCAGGTGGGTGGTAATGGAAGGATTACGGGAACCGATCACCACGACGTCTGCTTTCAGTTCATTGGCCAGTTCATTAACGGCATCCCGCACGCTGCCGAACCTGACGTGAGTTTTGATACGTGAAGGGTCGATGCTGAAATGCCCGACCATGGTTTGTAGACGATTTTCAGCTTCGTGCTGAAGATGCTCTTCGAAGCGACGTACATCGGCGGCAAAGCGGTGCAGACTCAGGCTGGCGGAACCCGGTAACACGTGTAACAGATGGATGATCCCGTCCTGCTGCGCCAGAAACTCCGCGTGGCGTACGGCCTTGTCGCTCAGCTCCATCTCGAAAACATCAACCGGCATAATGATTGTCTGATACATACCCGTTTCTCCTTGTTTATAAACGCTGAATTCATTCAACCACAAAATATGAATGGTTTCTGTAAGCGCGGCGCCACTTTTTGATCTCGCCAGGAAAAATCTCAAAAGATCCGTCATCACGGGCAAGTCTTCTGGGGTAGCTACCCTTTATACACTGTCCTGGATCCTTTCGGAGGTTGCATGAAAGCACTCACGTATCACGGCCCACATCATGTTCGCGTCGAGAATGTCCCCGATCCCATCATTGAACAGCCAGACGATATTATTCTGCGGGTCACGGCTACGGCGATTTGCGGGTCCGATCTGCATCTCTATCGCGGCAAAATCCCGAAGGTGCAACACGGCGATATTTTTGGTCATGAATTTATGGGGGAAATCGTTGAGTGCGGCAGGGAGGTGAAGAATTTACAGAAAGGCGATCGCGTGGTTATCCCGTTTGTAATTGCCTGCGGTGACTGTTTCTTCTGCCGTCTGCAGCAATACGCGGCCTGCGAGACGACCAACGCAGGGCAGGGCGCCGCGCTGAACAAAAAACAGATTCCCGCGCCAGCCGCGCTGTTTGGCTATAGCCATCTCTACGGCGGCGTGCCCGGAGGCCAGGCGGAATATGTTCGCGTACCGAAGGGGAACGTTGGGCCGTTCAAGGTGCCGCCGCTGTTGTCCGATGACAAAGCGCTGTTCCTGTCAGATATTTTACCCACCGCCTGGCAGGCGGCAAAAAATGCGCAGATCGAAAAAGGATCGAGCGTGGCCGTGTTCGGCGCCGGGCCGGTGGGGTTGCTGACCATTGCCTGCGCGCGACTGCTCGGGGCGGAACAGATCTTCGTCATCGACCATCACCCGTATCGCCTGCGATTCGCTCAGGCGCGCTACGGCGCAATCCCTGTCAACTTTGATGATGATAACGATGCCGCCGAAAAAATCATTGAGCAAACTGCCGGCCAGCGTGGTGTCGATGCGGTGATTGATGCCGTCGGGTTCGAAGCCAAAGGCAGCACCACGGAAACAATCCTCAGCAACCTTAAAATTGAAGGCAGCAGCGGCAAAGCGCTGCGGCAGTGTATCGCGGCTGTCCGGCGCGGCGGCGTTGTCAGCGTCCCTGGCGTTTACGCCGGGTTTATTCACGGCTTCCTGTTTGGCGATGCCTTCGATAAAGGGCTGAGTTTCAGGATGGGGCAGACACACGTCCACGCCTGGCTTGGCGAGTTGCTGCCGCTTATCGAAAAAGGGCTGCTTACGCCGGAGGAGATTGTGACCCACTATCTGCCGCTGGCGGATGCGGAACGCGCCTACAAGATTTTCGAAAAACGGGAGGAGGAGTGCCGCAAGGTCATTCTGGTGCCGGGGGCGGAAACGCCTGACGCGGCGGCACAGCAGGTGAAAGGCCTGGTCAATGCTTTCCCGGGTGGGGTGGTGTGAGATTATCGCTTACCGATGACGCTCAAGATAAAGCACCGCCATGACGATGATCGCCAGAATAATGAGAAAAATAAGTGTGATAACCACTATCTCACTCATGACCGTCCCCGCGGCACCCAAACAGATTAAGCGTGGGTTAAGGGGTTTTCGGGCGATATAGGATAATCGGGTGAATTTGCGGAAAGAGGATGCGGGTGCATCCTCTGTGCAACGCGGGAGCGTTTGTTCAGATGGGGTTAACGCAGGTAGTCGCCCGCGGCTTCTGGCTGGTAGAGCAGCTCCAGCACTTCCAGATGCGCCGCGGCACCGCCTGGCAACGCCCAGTTGATGGTGTCTCCCGTACGCAGACCAAGAAGCGCGGCACCCACAGGGGCAAGGACCGAAAGCTGTGCACTGCTGTCGGTCATCTGCGCCGGGTAGACCAGCGTTCGGGTCAGCTCTTCACCGGTGGCCAGGTTACGGAATTTAACCCGGCTGTTCATGGTGACCACGTCGTGAGGCATGGATTCAGGCGTGCACATCTGCGCCCGGTCAAGCTCTTCATTCAGGGCGTCAGCCACCGGAAGCGAAGCGAATTCTGCTTTTTCCAGCAGTCTGTCAATACGTTCTGCGTCAAGCTCATTGATGATGATGGTGGGTCTGGACATTTTTTACTCCATGTCGTTAATGCTGCGTGTAACGCAGAAACCAATCCAAAAGAAAACCCTCGCCGTCTGGCAGCGAGGGTTTAACTCTTCTGATGATACTGGCTGAGCGCACAACTTTGAAGTGATACAGGTCACATTCATGGGTCATATGAATTTTCGGTGAAAAACGTGCTCCCTTGCCAATTTGCATTATTCTTTTTAAGCGCCCCCTGCGGGCGACTATCCGCATTCAGTGTTTCTTCTCAGGAGATCTCATGAGCGATTACGACAAAATTACGTTGAAAGACGGCAGTTATTTATATTTTAAAGACTGGGGAAGCGGGCAACCCGTGGTGTTTAGCCACGGCTGGCCGCTGACGGCGGATGCCTTTGAAGACCAAATGTTATACCTGGGATCAAAAGGATTTCGCGTAATTGCACATGACCGCCGCGGACATGGCCGCTCAGCGCAGCCGTGGGATGGGCACAATATGGATCAGTACGCCGACGACCTGGCTGAGCTGACGGCGCGTCTGAATCTGAAAGACGCTGTTCACGTGGGGCATTCAACCGGCGGTGGCGAAGTGGCGCGCTATATTGGTCGCCATGGTACGGATCGCGTGGCGAAAGCGGTACTTATTGGTGCCGTGACACCGATTATGATCAAAACCGATTTCAACCCGAACGGTGTGCCGAAAGAGGTGTTTGATGGTATTCGGGAAGGCGTGATTAACGATCGCGCAGCTTTCTTCTATGCGCTGACCGAGGCGTTTTATGGCTATAACCGCCCGGGGGCGAAAGAGTCCAAAGCGGTGCGGGAGAGCTTCGTTGAGCAGGGGCTTCAGGGGTCGATCAAGGCGCTGTATGACTGCGTAAAAGCGTTCTCTGAAACCGATCTGCGTGAAGATCTGAAAAAGATGACTATCCCGACGCTGGTGATCCACGGCGACGACGACCAGATAGTCCCGATCGAGACCTGTGGTCGGGTGGCTGCAGAGATCCTGCCGAACGCTGAACTGAAGGTCTATGCCGGGGGTTCTCACGGCATATGCACCACGCATAAGCACCAGATCAATGACGATTTGCTGAAATTTATTCAGTCTTAATTCCTGGCGGATTGCGTTACGCTGAGTGTCCTGATCCAGGGTACTGAGCGAAACGCAATTCGTGTCTGCCCCACCATTAAGAGAGCACTATGTATTTCTATCAACCTTCTCTGGGACACGGCCTGCCGCATGACCCACTGAACGCGATTATTGGCCCACGCCCGATTGGCTGGATCTCCTCGTGCGACAACGCCGGTCAGCTGAATCTCGCGCCGTATAGCTTCTTTAACTGCTTTAACTATCGTCCGCCCATCATCGGTTTTTCCAGCAACGGCTGGAAAGACAGCGTGCGTAATATTACCGAAACCGGCGAGTTTGTCTGGAACCTGGCGACGCGCGATCTGGCTGAAGCGATGAATGCGACCTCGGCGATGCTTCCCCACGATGAAAATGAATTTACCTTTGCGGGATTAACGCCAGCGGCCAGCCAGCTGGTGAACGCCCCGCGGGTGGCAGAAAGCCCGGTTAACTTTGAGTGTCGCCTGTCGCAGTGTATTCAGCTTACCGGGGCCGACGGCACACCGGTTGATACCTGGCTGGTGCTCGGCGAAGTGGTGGGTATTCACATCGCCGAAACGTTGCTGGAAGAGGGGATTTATCAGACGGCGAAAGCGCAGCCCATCCTGCGTGCGGGTGGGCCGACGGCTTACTATGGCATCAGTGACGAGCACCGGTTTGACATGACCCGACCGATCGTCAATCAGTGACCGGCTTTATCAATGACGAATTGTTTTCCGCAGTTACCCGGGTGTGGCTGCGGAGCAAATGAGGTCGCAGAAAGCGGATTATTAATGGTCTCTGCCTTCAGTGAGATCTGCATTTCGGTCAGGTAGGACGGGTTGCCATTACAGGTAAGCTTGAACGCTTTGACATTCTCCTTGCCCCAGCCTTTGGCCACGGCGCTGTCAAAGTCGCGGCGGCTTACGGTTTTTCCATAGTTATCGGCGAGGAACTTGCCGACCGCGCTGTTTTTTATCTCCTGATTCATGCGCACCATTGTGCCGAAATACGCGTCAGGATCAAAACCAAAGCACACGCCATGTTTGGCATATTCGTAGCGTTCCAGGCAGGAGTTACCGCCAGCACCTGGCATAACGCTGTTCAGCTTCGCAGCACCTGAAAGCGACAGTCCGGTTTCGGCTGCAGCGCATTTGCGACTGGCCTTCACCTCCGGCATGTTCGGGATTGGACGGGTCGCGCAGCCAAAACGCATCCAGCGACGTTCATCTACACCCCGTGCGGCAACAGATTTTGGCAGCCCCGGCCATAATCCGTGCACGGTCAGAAAATCGGTTTTGTTATCACTCTCTTTTTGTAAACGGCACTCTTCGGGCTCGTTGCGGTTACGGTCGGCCATGCTCTGGCAGAACCCGGTTTGCCAGGAAAGAGCCAGAACGTAGCGATCGAAATCGCCATACTGCGTTGCCTTGAGTGGGTCGGCCTGTGCGGAGAATACACAGAGTGCCAGCGCGATTGCGCCAGACGGAATAACGATATCCTTCCTGAACATGTGATTTCCTGATCGAATGAGCATGAATAATTTCTGGAAATTATTAAAGCACAAAAAGCGCCCGCAGGCGCTTTCTGGATATCAGGAATTTAGCTTAAGCTGCGCCGGGTACCAGCACCTGCGTGGCAATAATCACGATAATCAGCCCCACAATCACGGGGACGGAGGTGCGTTTGATCACTTCGAAAGGCGAGATTTTTGCCATCCCGGCAACGGCTACAACCACACCCGATACCGGCGAAATGGTGCGACCGAGGTTTGACGCCTGCAGCATGGGGATGGAGAGATAGGCCGGGTTAATGCCTGAGGAGTGAGCCAGTTTCGGGATCATCTCAACGAAGGCGTAGAACGGCGCGTTACCTGAACCGGTGGTCATGGCGGCGAGCATGGTCAGCACCACCAGAACCAGCATCAGGATAATACTGGCCGAGCCGAACGAGGTGGCGATGGAAATCAGGCTCTGAATAAAGCCGATGGTGCTCAGACCCTGGGCGAAGACGCCTGCTGCAACCAGCAGCATAACGACCCCTGCAAACGCATCCGCCATACCGCGATAGGCCACTTCCAGACCCGAGAAGACTTTCTGCGTGTTAAACCCACGCACAAACTCCAGCAGGGCGGCCAGCAGCATGCAGATCACCAGAATGGTGATGATGTGCAGCTGCGGGCCCCATTTACCGTCAAAAATAAGCACGCCAATAATAGGTGTGAACGGCAGAATGGCATAAAACGCCGGCGCGGTGGTGGTGATTTCACTCACGTCCAGCATCTCGTGGCTGATGTTCTCCTTCTTATCGAGATAACGCTGCCAGAAGAAGTGCGCGATGCCCATGCCGACAATGGCGACGATAGAAATGGGCAGCGTGGTTTTGAACGCAAAGTCGATAAGCGACATTTCAGCGGCTTTGGCTGCGAGCACGACATCACCGGAGGTGGGGGAAAGAATAATGGCGGCCGGCGAGGCGCAAATCGCGGCGGCCGCGCCGCGGCTGATACCGACGTTAACCATAATCGGGAACAGGGTGGCCATTAACAGTACGCCCAGACCGGTGGCGGACGACACGGCGAGGGACATCAGGCAGGCAAGGAAATAGGCCGCGACCATCAGCAGATACGGGGAGTTAATGTACTGCAGCGGTTTGGACGCCAGTTTAACCACCATATCATTCGCGCCGATATGGGTCATGTACGCCGCAAAACCGCACAGCATCATGATCATCATACCCAGGTCGCCACCGCGGCTCATGAGCAGGATTTTAATGTATTCAACAATGTCTGTGGCGGTGTAGCCCGTACTGTCTGCGCTGGCCGGTAACACCTGATGGCCCATGATGGCGCTGATAATGAGCAGGGTTAGCCCGCCGACAAATAACACCCCTGTGGCCGAGTAACCTTTAATGATGTAGCGCGCTACACCGACAATGACGACGACTCCGATAAGGAGCTCGATAAACGTAAGCATGGTTTCCCCTGTGTCCTTGCTGCCCGAGAGCACAAATAATCAATAAAAAAGAAGGATGAAATGTGCCGAATTAATGTTCTGTCCTTGCTGATTAAAATCAATAAACAGACTACTAAAGAAGATATTAACGGTATTTTTGCCATCGCCCCGGCATTTATCTCATGCGCATATTGACCGGTATAGATATCACTATATGTCAATTAAATGATAATGGGTTGTTAAATATTTTGTGGGTTTAAATTCGCCGCAGAAAGAAAAGGCAAAAACCCTTTGGGAATTGAGTTTTTAATGGCTGCCGGCAGCCCTCCGGAACGGGCCCTGGAGACCGTCATTGCTGGCGTTGGTGAGGTTGTCCAGCGTATTAAAGCCTAATAAAGGCTTACTTTTTATGTGATTATTATGGCGTGAAGGTATGTTCCTCTCAGAATATTCCCAGGAAGAAGCTGATTAATTAGGAATAACGCTGATGCTGTTAAGCTTTGATTAAACTATTTTATGGTAAACTTTGCCTCGAATACTAAGAATGGTAATTGCATTGTGATTGTACGTAATAAATTTTTCCTCATTTTGTTGTTTATTTTTGGGCAGTTAGCATTGTCGTCTGTTGCACACGCCGAGAGCAATGCAACCGATAAAGGCTGGTTCTCCACCTTCACTGATAATGTGTCGCAGACCTGGACTGCGCCAGAGCATTATGACCTGTATGTTCCGGCAATAACGTGGCATGCGCGTTTTGCCTATGACAAAGAAAAGACTGACAAATATAACGAGCGCCCGTGGGGGGCTGGTTTTGGTCAGTCGCGTTGGGACGAAAAAGGGAACTGGCATGGCATCTATCTGATGGCCTTTAAAGATTCCTTTAACAAGTGGGAACCAATCGGGGGTTATGGCTGGGAGAAAACCTGGCGTCCGTTAGCCGATGAAAACTTCCATGTGGGGCTGGGCTACACCGCCGGTGTGACCGCACGCGACAACTGGAACTACATTCCGATTCCGGTGCTGCTGCCTCTGGCCTCTATCGGCTATGGTCCGGCAACGTTCCAGATGACCTATATTCCGGGGACATACAACAACGGTAACGTTTACTTCGCCTGGATGCGTTTTCAGTTTTAACTGAAAAAACGTCACGTACTGGTGAAAAAGTGTGCAGCCGTTGATTCCGTTGAGATAAAAAACCGTCAGCAGAAATTAACGCGACTTTAGTCACTTTTTATCAAAGAACCGCTGGACAAAAGGTCCCACAATTGATGTACTGGTACCCGACACAGCATTTGTGTCGTTTTTTAATGTAAAGGTAATTTTGATGTCTAAGATTAAAGGTAACGTTAAGTGGTTTAATGAGTCCAAAGGATTCGGTTTCATTACTCCTGAAGATGGCAGCAAAGACGTGTTCGTACACTTCTCTGCAATCCAGTCTAATGGTTTCAAAACTCTGGCTGAAGGTCAGCGTGTAGAGTTCGAAATCACTAACGGTGCCAAAGGCCCTTCTGCTGCTAACGTAATCGCTCTGTAATTCAGACGCGTCAGCAAGAATTTCAAAACCCGCTCACTGAGCGGGTTTTTTTTCGCGTGGAATCAGCTAAGCAGATACATTTTGAGGAAGCTGGCAACGATCAGCACGCTCAACAACACCACACCTGCGCTCATCAGGTTCTGTTTCATTCTGTCACCCTCGTTCAGTATTGCGTTCAGAGTGACAGAGAAAAATTAAGCCAACATTAACGCAGCGTCTGTTAGTGCGTCGTGGCGGAAGAAAATAGCCAGAATGCGATCCCCGTCATCGCAAAGGAGCCGAGCATATTAATCGCAATGTTCATCAGCGCCCAGCCGACACGCCCTTCCTGAAACAGGAAAACCACTTCCGCCGAGAACGTTGAGAAGGTGGTTAAACCGCCGCAAAAGCCGGTGGTAATCAATAGCTTCCACACGGGATCGATATGCGTCATACGGTTAAACCAGGCCAGCCCCACGCCAATAATGAAAGCACCTATCAGGTTAGCCGCCAGCGTACCCATTGGAATAGCCTGATGCAGGGGATTAAAACGCATACTCAAGAACCACCGCGCAACGCTACCCGTACCCCCACCAATAAAAACGGCTAAAAGTAGTTGTAACACTGTAAATACCTGCTATTTGATGTGTAAGAGTGGCGAGTTTAACGCGGTTTTTGCTGAGGGGACAAATATGTATGTTGCGGTAGGACAGTTTGCGGTTACGCCTGACTGGCAAGAGAATGCAGATAAATGTGTCTCTCTGATGAGGCAGGCCCGCCTGAAAGAAGCTTCCTTGCTGGTGCTGCCGGAGGCGCTGCTGGCAAGAGATGACAACGACCCGGACCTGTCGGTGAAGTCTGCCCAGCCCCTGGACGGCGGATTTTTACAGCACCTGCTGGCGGAAAGTGCGGGCAATGGTTTGACCACCCTCTTTACGGTGCATGTCCCCTCGACGGCGGGACGGGCGGTAAATACCCTCGTGGCCATCCGTGACGGCGCGGTCGTTGCGCGCTATGCCAAACTCCATCTTTATGATGCCTTCAGCATTCAGGAGTCACGGCGGGTGGATCCGGGAGACAGCATCCCACCGCTGCTTGATGTCGATGGCTTTAAGATTGGGTTGATGACCTGCTACGACCTGCGTTTTCCTGAGCTGGCACTTACGCTCGCGTTAAAGGGGGCTGACGTGCTGGTTGTGCCTGCCGCGTGGGTCAAGGGGCCGCTTAAAGAGCATCACTGGGCAACGCTCCTTACAGCGCGTGCGCTGGATACAACCTGTTATGTTGTGGCCTCGGGGGAGTGCGGCAATAAGAACATTGGGCAGAGCAGGGTGGTGGATCCGCTGGGAGTTACGATAGCCGCTGCGGCGGAGGCCCCGGTTTTGCTGATGACAGAGTTACAGCGGGAGAGGATTACGCTTGCACGGCAGCAATTACCGGTTCTTCGCAACCGTCGGTTTGCGCCACCGCAATTATTGTGATGTTTTTTTCAACAATGCTTGATTCACCTTGTTACAGATTGCTATTGTGTGCACGCGTCAAATGACCGTTAATACAATCAGGTTTTTGGCGCTGAATGCAGCCTGGTTTATGTAAAGAAGGTATCTATGGGTGAGATTAGTATTACCAAACTGCTGGTGGTTGCCGCACTGGTCGTCCTGCTGTTTGGTACCAAGAAGTTACGCACGCTGGGTGGTGACCTGGGTGCCGCCATCAAAGGCTTTAAGAAAGCAATGAACGACGATGATGCGGCTGCGAAGAAAAGCGCCGAGGGTGACATCCCGGCAGAGAAGCTTTCTCACAAAGAGTAACGGCAATGCCTGAGGGCTTGCGAAAAAAAACCGGCTCAAGAGGCCGGTTTTTTTGTATTACTGTAAGTGAATATTACAGCTTTATTTCACTTCTTCGCCTTTTGCCTGCATATCGGCATGGTAAGAGGAGCGAACAAATGGGCCGCAGGCTGCATGGGTAAAGCCCATCGCCATCGCTTCGGCTTTCATCTCATCAAACTCATCCGGGCTCACGTAGCGCTGCACGGGCAGGTGGTGGCGACTTGGCTGCAGATACTGTCCCAGCGTCAGCATGGTCACACCGTGGCGGCGCAGATCGCGCATCACTTCGATGATCTCAGCATTCGTTTCACCGAGACCAACCATCAGGCCTGACTTGGTTGGAATATGGGGATGCGCTTCTTTAAAACGCTCCAGCAGCTTCAGAGACCAGTTATAGTCCGCACCAGGACGTACCTGACGGTAGAGACGTGGCACGTTCTCCAGGTTGTGGTTAAACACGTCTGGTGGCGTCGCGGTCAGGATGTCCAGCGCGCGATCCATACGGCCGCGGAAGTCTGGAACCAGCGTCTCAATTTTGATGTTCGGGCTTTTCTCACGAATAGCGGTAATGCAGTCAGCGAAGTGCTGAGCACCGCCATCACGCAGATCGTCACGGTCAACGGAGGTAATAACGACATAACGCAGCGCCATATCGGCGATGGTCTGTGCCAGTTTCTGAGGTTCGTTGGCGTCGGGTGCTACCGGGCGGCCATGAGCCACATCGCAGAAGGGGCAGCGGCGGGTACAGATGGCACCCAGAATCATAAACGTCGCGGTACCGTGATTGAAACATTCAGCAAGGTTCGGGCAAGAGGCTTCTTCACAGACGGAGTGAAGGCCGTTCTTGCGCATCGCCGCTTTGATCCCCTGGATACGCGAAGAGTCAGCCGGAAGTTTGATTTTCATCCATTCCGGTTTTCTTAACAGCGCTTCGCGCTCTGTAGCCACGTTTTTAACCGGGATAAGGGCCATTTTATCGGCATCGCGGTATTTAACACCGCGTTCCATCACAATGGGTTTACTCATAGCGTGCGTGTTCCAGTTGCGAATATCGAAGGAAAGCGTTTCTATTCAAGGGAATGTTGTATTTATCAACTATTTTTGAACGAACGACAGGCAGTATATCATTGAAACGGTCGGTAAAGCAGCCTGCCAGGTCGCCAATTTGTAAAATAGTTGTTGTTTTGTGCGTTTTGCCCGGCAGGGGGCAGGGGCTTGTGCTGTATCAACCTGTCAGAAGGCCTGGCGGATGACGCGGATAACGTTTTCCAGCACCGGATCGCGCAAGCTGAGTTTGTTGTAATGCAGTGAAATCTCGATAGATTCCGCATTGAGCTGGTTGAGAGGAATGCTCTCCAGCGGCCAACATTTACGCAACAAGGTATACAGACGCGAAGGCATGATGCAGAGCATGTCGCTGCTGCCAATCAGGGAGGCAGTGGTGAACATATTGTAACTACTGAAGCTGATCTGGCGTTCCGGGAATATCTCATCGATTCGCTGACGCAGCGCATGATTGGACTGTCCTTCGGTCATGAAAGACGAATGATCATAGTTACGCAGATTTTCAATGGTCAACGGCCCGCTCAGGGCGGGATGCTGCTGGCGGCACACCAGCACCAGGTTATCCGCATACAGGACATGTTGTCCGAGCGCTCGGGCGCTAAAGCTGCCGCTTTCTATAATCAGGTCGGTCTGAAACTGAGCAAGCTGAATATCAGGCTCGTTGAGCGGCACATTTCGCAGCAGGAGCTGGGGAACATGCTCTTTTATCGCCTGAAAAATAGCGGGCATCACCAGCACGCCGACAGACGGGGTGCAGCCGATAGTGATGGTTCTCTGTTTGTCATAGCTGCCGGTTAAATCCAGCGCACCCAGAATCGACTCCAGCCCCTGGCTGATGTACTCATGCAGATGGGTAGCGTAGGCCGTCGGCGTAACCCCCTGGCCCTTACGAATAAATAACGGGTCGGGAAATATAGCGCGCAGTTTTTGAATTGACTGGCTTATTGCTGAAGGCGTGAGATTAAGAATTTTCGCAGCATTAACGATACCCTTATGGACATATACTGCCTCAAAAATAGTCAACAAATTGAGATCAATATTACGTAAAGTCCGAAAAATTTGTGGCTTGTCCTCACCACCTGGGTCATTCAGTCGTTTGGCTGGTAAATTATTATACTCCACGCTTTCACTCCGTATACATTCACATTATGAATGATAGTTGAATTTATTTATTATGCTTGTAGAGATTCGTAAAGTGTTGGTTTTGTTTCACTTGTTTATCAAAAACAAACAGTTGTGTGATTATCACGCAAGTTACTTACGCCCTGTATGCAGTTCTGGCTGGAGGCTAAATAATATGTAGCGGTAATATTCGGGCGCTTCGAAAATATAGAATAAGCGGATTATTGTAAAGCGTAAAAGCGGTAAATAAACAGTGGCTCGTCAAATAATCGAGCCATGATGCATGATATATTAAGCAGTGATATATTCGTAAGATGGATTGTTAAGTAGGGCTAAAACGTTCTTCAAAAGCACAGGACGAATATTCTCTGGCGTTGCGCTTTCAACCCACTGGCGCATTTGCGTCATCTCCATTCCGGCGTAGCCGCAGGGGTTTATGCGCTGGAAAGGGGTAAGATCCATATTAATATTCAGTGCCAGCCCGTGGAAGGAGCAGCCTTTGCGGATACGCAGCCCCAGTGAGCAAATCTTACTTTCTCCCACATAGACGCCCGGCGCATCGGCACGCGGATGGGCTTCAATACCGTATTCCGCCAGCGTGTTAACCACGGTTTGTTCCAGCAGGGTAACCAGTTCGCGAACGCCGAGCTTTCTGCGCTTCAGGTTCAGCAGAACGTACATCACCTGCTGCCCAGGCCCATGGTACGTGACCTGCCCACCGCGATCGCTTTGAATTACCGGGATATCTCCCGTCATCAATAAATGTTCCGCTTTTCCCGCCTGTCCCTGTGTAAATACCGGCAGGTGTTCGACCAGCCAGATCTCATCAGGGGTGGTGTCATCGCGTGAATCGGTGAAATCATGCATGGCCTGGGAGACAGGCTCGTAAGGTTGCAGCCCGAGATGACGGACAAGAATTTTATCCTGATACAAAAGGACGTCTCCGAAGACGAGGGACAAAAGGTGAGGGAGAGTATATCACAAGCGGGGAGGCTGGTTACCCGGCAAACCGGGTAACCGCAGAGGGACTACAGCACCATACGAACAATTTCGATATTGCCGAGCTCTTCGTACAGCGTCTCAACCTGCTCAATGTGGGTTGCGGTAATGGTAATAGATACCGAGTGGTAGTTGCCCTTGCTGCTTGGTTTTACTGACGGAGAGTAGTCACCCGGCGCATGGCGCTGTACCACTTCAACCACCTGATCAACCAGCTCAGGTTTCGCCAGACCCATTACTTTGTAGGTAAACGGGGTAGGGAATTCAAGCAGTTCGTTAAGTTTGGTTTTCATGTCAGCTCCGGCGTAACGTCAAAAAGAATAACTCCCACGACAGGTGGGAGTTATCAGGATATCTAGTATATGGGGATCAAAATCACACTTTCAAGTGTTCAATTTTTAGCCAAACCAGTGATGGAACATCAATTTAATGTAATCAATGATTTTGCCGAAGAAATTGCCTTCCGGGATTTCTTGCAGAACAACCAGCGGACGCTGATCGATGGTTTTACCATCCAGCTGGAAGTTGATGGTGCCCACCACCTGGTTTTTCTGCAGTGGCGCGTGCAGCTCAGTGGTGTTCAGCACGTAGCTGGCTTTCAGATCTTTCATGCGACCACGAGGAATGGTCAGGTACAGATCTTTATCCACACCAAGGGAAGCACGGTCGTTATCACCGAACCAGACTGGCTCAGAAGCAAACTCTTTACCGGCTTTCAGCGGGTTCACGGTTTCGAAGAAACGGAAGCCCCAGGTCAGCAGTTTCTTGCTTTCTGTCTCACGACCTTTGAAGGTACGACCGCCCATCACGGCAGAGATCAGACGCATCTGACCTTCGGTGGCAGAAGCAACCAGGTTGTAGCCAGCTTTATCGGTATGGCCAGTTTTGATGCCGTCAACGTTCAGGCTGTTATCCCACAGCAGGCCGTTACGGTTGGTCTGACGGATACCGTTGAAGGTGAACTCTTTCTCTTTATAGATGGAGTATTCGTTCGGCACGTCACGGATCAGCGCCTGACCAATCAACGCCATATCACGTGCGGAGCTGTACTGACCATCTGCGTCCAGACCATGTACGGTCTGGAAATGGCTGTTCTTCAGACCCAGCGCGGTGACGTAGCTGTTCATCAGACCGACGAAGGCATCCTGGCTTCCCGCGGCGAAATCGGCCATTGCCACGCACGCATCGTTACCGGATTGCAGGTTAATACCACGGATCAGCTGAGAAACAGGAACCTGCATGCCCGGTTTCAGGAACATCAATGATGAACCTTTAAATACCGGGTTGCCGGTTGCCCACGCATCGTTACCGATGGTGACCAGATCCGTTTCTTTGAACTTCCCTGCTTTCATGGCCTGGCCGATAACGTAGCTGGTCATCATTTTGGTCAGGCTGGCCGGATCGCGGCGGGCGTCGGCATTCTGTTCAGCCAGCACTTTGCCAGAGTTGTAGTCGATCAGGATATACGATTCCGCGTCGATTTGCGGAACGCCAGGGATCATGGTCTTGATATTCAGGTCATCGGCGTGAGCTGCAGAGAGAGCAGTTGCGCAAAGGGCCGTGGTCAGCGCCATGCGCTGCACAAAACGAGCAGAAAAAGTGGTCTTCATGGTCAGAACAACGACATCCGTGATGGAATTAAAAAAAGTGCCTTACTATAGCAAATGCTATTCAGGCAGGCATCCGACTTTAAGCATGAGTTTGTGAATGTGTTTTACACAAATTGACACTTTGGATGCCGCCAGTTCATTATTTCGCAACAGCGATAAATGATTGTAGTTGGGCTTCATTTTGCAGGCGCTGCTGCAGAGACGCTGCTTGCGATTTGCTGGCAAACGGCCCCATCTGAATACGCCATACTGCGCCGTTTTGCGCAACGCGTCCCGGAACACCAAACTGCTGGCTCAGACGCTGTTGATACTGCTGCGCCCGGGCCTGATCGCTTACCGCCCCAACCTGAACCACAAAGCCGCCGCTGGCCGCCGCTGGAGCCGCAACCGGTGTGCTTTGCGCCGTCGCCGGAGCCGTTACGGGCGCAGGCTGTGTGGCAGGAGCGGCAACAGGAGCCGGTGCTGGCGTAGGTTCGCTGCCTTCCAGCACGCCGGTGGCTAACGTTGTCGGCGCGCCCAGGAAGCCGCTACTCTTTACCGGCGCACCCGTCGTGTCTTCGCTCTGCAGCGTATCATTGCTGATTGGGCGCACTTCTCCTGCTGGCTGAGAAGGCTCTGCCGGAGAAGAGACGCTTCCCATGCCGCCGTCCAGGTTCGGGCGGTCGGGAAGGGCGTAAGTCTGTTTCGCCACCGTCGTACACGCGGTACCTGGCCCGGAGAGGGTGCCATCCTGCGCCACGATAATCGGGTCAATACGGACTTTGGTATTGTTCGAGGTGTTCAGGCGGTCTGCAGCCGCGCGTGACAGGGAGATCACCCGGTCGTTACCGTAGGGACCACGATCGTTAATGCGTACCACGATCATACGACCATTCGCCAGGTTGGTGATACGGGCGTAGCTCGGGACAGGCAGGGTCGGGTGAGCCGCCGTCAGTTGCATCGGATCGAACGCTTCGCCGGTCGCCGTCAGGTTGCTGCCTGGCTCGGCATCATAAATGGCGGCAAAGCCAGCCTGGCTAAAGCGGGAGGGATCCTGAACAATTTTGTAGCTTTTGCCGTCGCGCTCGTAATCCTGATTCGCGCTGGCATTGAGCGGTTCATAAACGGGATCGGCACCGCTGATTTCAACGATCGGGCCATTACAAACCGCAGGCTGCGGCGGCGCGACGGTTGCCTGTTGCTGACCATCATCACTTGTGCAGGCCGCAAGTAAACTTGCCGCAATGCAGATCCCCAGCCACTGCTTACGCATTCCGATCCCCTTATTTTTATACGCTTTTTGACAACATTTTTCTGTGGGTATGGATCGACATCACGATACCAAACCCGGCCATCAACACGATCAGTGCCGAGCCTCCGTAGCTCACCAGCGGGAGCGGGACGCCAACAACCGGCAGAATACCACTCACCATACCAATATTTACGAAGACATAAACGAATAAAATCAGCATCAACCCGCCTGCCATCACGCGGCCAAAGGTGGTTTGCGCACGTGCGGCGATCCACAGCCCTCGCATGATCAACAGCACATACAGCGCCAGCAGAATCAGGATGCCAACCAGGCCCAGCTCTTCCGCCAGAACCGCAAAGATAAAGTCGGTGTGGCGTTCCGGTAAGAACTCCAGCTGGGACTGGGTGCCGTGCAGCCAGCCTTTACCGCGCAGGCCGCCGGAACCGATCGCAATCTTGGACTGAATAATATGATAGCCCGCACCCAGCGGATCGGTTTCCGGATCGAGCAGCATCATGACGCGTTGTCGCTGGTAATCATGCATCAGAAAGAACCAGAGAATCGGGATGAACGCTGCCACCAGCACGACTGCAATGCCAATCAGACGCCAGCTTAAACCCGACAGAAACAGGACAAACAGGCCGGAGAGGGCGATAAGAATCGAGGTACCGAGGTCAGGCTGCGCCGCAACCAGCAGCGTCGGCAGGAAAATCAGCACCAGCGCAATGGCGGTATTTTTCAGCGAAGGCGGGCAGACGTCACGGTTAATAAAACGCGCCACCATCAAGGGAACCGCTATTTTGGCTATTTCAGAGGGCTGGAAGCGGACAACGCCCAGATCCAGCCAGCGCTGCGCGCCTTTAGAGATAGCCCCAAAGGCATCTACCGCAACCAGCAGCACAATACAGAATATGTACAGATACGGTGCCCAGCCTTCATAGACCCGTGGCGGGATCTGCGCCATGACCACCATAATGACCAGACCCATCGCGATCTGGCCGATTTTTCGCTCCATCATGCCGATGTCCTGGCCGCTGGCGCTCCAGATAACCAGGGCGCTGTAAACCAGCAGAGCCAGCAGGATCAGCAGCATGGCTGGGTCGATATGGATTTTATCCCACAGCGATTTCTTATTTGGATTATCCGTCATGATTATTGGTCCTCCGCCGCAGCGGCGGCCGGGTTTTCAGCCGGCAGTTCGGTGTTGTTATCACCCAGCATAATGTGGTCGAGGATCTGGCGCATGATGGTCCCCACGGCCGGACCTGCGCCGCCGTTTTCCAGAATCATCGCCACCGCAACCTGCGGGTTATCATAAGGGGCAAAGGCCGTCATCAGCTTATGGTCACGCAGACGTTCAGCAATGCGGTGCGCGTTATAGGTTTCATTGGCTTTCAGACCGAAGACCTGGGCAGTACCGGATTTGGCGGCCACTTTATACGGTGTGCCGGCGAAATACTTATGTGCGGTCCCGTTCGGGCGGTTCGCCACGCCGTACATACCGTCTTTGGCAATTTCCCAGTAACCGGAATGAATGTCACCCACCGGGGCTTCATGCGGCTGGATCCACGGCACTTTTTTGCCGTCTTCAACCGTACTTTGCAGCAGGTGCGGAACTTTCACTACGCCATCGTTGATGAGGATCATCATCGCTTTGTTCATCTGAATCGGGGTCGCCGTCCAGTAGCCCTGACCGATACCCACCGGAATGGTATCACCCTGATACCACGGCTTCTTAAAGCGCTTCAGCTTCCACTCACGGGTTGGCATGTTACCGGAACGTTCTTCTGAAAGGTCAACGCCGGTGTAATGTCCGTAACCGAATTTGCTCATCCACTCTGACAGGCGGTCAATGCCCATGTCATACGCAACCTGGTAGAAGAAGGTATCCGCAGACTCTTCCAGCGATTTGGTAACGTTGAGGTGACCATGGCCCCATTTTTTCCAGTCGCGATAGCGTTTTTCAGAGCCTGGTAATTGCCACCAGCCCGGGTCAAACAGACTGGTATTGCGGTTGATGACACCCGCGCTCAGCGCAGAGACCGCCACGTACGGTTTTACCGTTGACGCTGGCGGGTAAACCCCTTGTGTGGCGCGGTTCACCAGCGGCGTATTCGGGTCATTGAGCAGACCGGAATAATCTTTGCTGGAGATACCATCGACAAAGAGGTTCGGGTCGTAGCTTGGCATGGACACCATCGCCAGAATGCCGCCGGAACGCGGATCGGTGACGACAACGGCAGCTCGACTGCCTGCCAGTAAGGTTTCAATATACTGCTGCAGCTTGAGGTCGAGCGTCAGGTAGACGTCATGCCCCGCCTGCGGTGGCACTTCTTTGAGCTGGCGAATGACGCGGCCACGGTTGTTAACTTCAACCTCTTCATAGCCGGTCTGCCCGTGCAGGACATCTTCGTAGTAGCGTTCGATCCCCAGCTTACCGATATCGTGTGTCGCTGCGTAGTTCGCCAGTTTGCCGTCTTTATCGAGGCGTTCAACGTCTTTATCGTTGATCTTGGAAACGTAACCAATGACATGCGTCAGCGCGGAACCATAAGGGTAGTAGCGACGCTTGTAACCTTTCACTTCCACGCCGGGAAAACGATACTGGTTCACGGCAAAGCGGGCCACCTGGACTTCCGTCAGGTTCGTTTTAACCGGGATTGAGGTGAAACGGTGGGAGCGGGCACGCTCTTTTTTGAACGCGGCGATATCATCGTCGGTCAGATCGACAACGCCTTTTAGCGCTTCAAGCGTATCCTGCACATTATCGACTTTTTCCGGCATCATTTCGATTTGATAAATGGTGCGGTTTAACGCCAGCGGAGTGCCGTTACGGTCGTAGATAATGCCGCGGCTGGGCGCGATGGGCACCAGCTTGATACGGTTTTCGTTTGAACGCGTCTGATAATCGGTAAAGCGGACAATTTGCAGATTATAGAGGTTGGCGATCAGCACGCCGGTAAGCAGCAAAATCCCCGTAAAGGCGACCAGCGCCCGGCGCACAAACAGCGCGGACTCAGCCGTATAGTCGCGAAAAGAATTCTGTAGTTTCATCCGCTGCTTAATCTACCCTGGTCAGTCACTACTCGCGGTGATATGGGTGGTTGGTAGTAATGCTCCACGCGCGATACAGGCTTTCTGCCACCAGTACCCGAACAAGCGGGTGGGGAAGCGTCAGCGCGGAGAGAGACCAACTTTGTTCTGCCGCCGCTTTGCAGGCAGGAGATAACCCTTCAGGCCCGCCAATCAACAGACTGACGTCACGACCATCCTGCTTCCAGCGCTCCAGTTCGTGCGCCAGCTGCGGCGTATCCCAGGGTTTACCTGGAATATCGAGGGTGACGATGCGGTTTTTGCCTGCGGCAGCCAGCATCAGCTCTCCCTCTTTATCGAGAATACGTTTGATATCGGCGTTCTTGCCGCGTTTCCCGGCGGGAATTTCCACCAGTTCGAACGGCATGTCTTTTGGAAAACGACGCAGATATTCAGTAAAACCGGTTTGTACCCAGTCCGGCATTTTGGTGCCGACGGCGACCAGTTGCAACTTCACGCATTAACCCCAGAGTTTTTCCAGCTCATACAGGCGACGGCTCTCTTCCTGCATGACATGGACAATCACATCGCCGAGATCGACAACCACCCAGTCAGCGGTCGCTTCACCTTCAACGCCAAGCGGTAACAGGCCTGCTGCACGCGATTCCTGAACAACGTGGTCGGCAATCGAAACAACATGACGCGTTGAAGTACCGGTGCAGATAATCATGCAGTCGGTGATGCTGGATTTACCCTTAACGTCGATAGCGATGATGTCCTGACCTTTCAGGTCATCAATTTTGTCGATAACAAAATCCTGGAGTGCTTTACCCTGCAAGTTTTCCCCCTGGGGTTAATGAGATTGTATAACTATGAATTCATGGCCAGACAGTATACCTGAACTGACGCCAGTGTCGGGACAAATGTCTCCGGCCGGGCTTTTGAAGGCGGGTATCATCCCACCCTCCGCCTGAGATTGCATCGCCATTTTTGTAAAACAATTTCTGTAAAGCAATGATCGGCGGGAAAGTCTGGCAGCGGAGGATAACAGTATGGCTTACCCTGTCAAGGCAGGATAATCATTACGCCGCTTTTTCATGCGCCCCCGCTATGCGTCTGCGCTTTTCTGATACAACCCATGCGCGTGAATGTAGTCCAGCACAGCTGATGGCAGCAGATCGTCACAGGCTAATCCCTGCTGCAGACGCTCGCGAATGAGGGTCGCAGAAATATCGAACCACGGCGTCTCTGCCAGATAAATCTTCCCGGCAGGCTGGTTGTGCAAGTCTTCAATATTGTCTGTGAGATGCGCCTCAAGCCACTGCTGATACTGCTCTTCTCGCATGGTCAGCGGATAGCCCGGACGGCGACAGACAAGCAGGTGGCTGTTTTCCAGGATCGTTTCATACTGGTGCCAGGTGGGAAAATTGAGCAGGGAGTCCTGACCAATAATAAAGGCCAGCGGCGTGTCCGGCCCTTGCTCGGCTCGCCACTCCTGCAGCGTTTGCGACGTCCAGGACGGTGTGTTGCGGCGCAATTCTCGCTCATCAAGGCTAAAAAGCGGTTTATCCGCGATGGCCAGAGCGAGCATCTCTTTTCTCTGCTCGCTGCTCGCCTCAGGTTGCGGACGGTGTGGCGGCACATTATTGGGCATGATGATTACGCGCTGAAGGCCGATCAGATTCGCCAGAATTTCAACCGGCTTCAGATGTCCGTAATGGACCGGGTCGAAGGTACCACCGTACAGGGCCTGTAAAGAATGCATACTATCCATCGATAAATACGTCTGCCAGCGCCTTATGGCAGAGCAGCAGAGAGAGACTTTCCAGCTCCGCCCAGACCGACTGACCATAATCTTGTTTCAACGTAAGCTCAGCGCGCATCAGAAGCTGCACGGCCTGACGCAGCTGTTCATGACTCAGGCGGTTGATGGCCTCGGTGGTCATCGCCCGACGGTTTTGCCACACCCGATGTTTATCAAACAGCGAACGTAATGGCGTATGTGCAGACTGACGCTTGAGCGTAATCAGCAGTAATAATTCACGCTGAAGGGTGCGCAGCAAAATAACCGGTTCGCTACCTTCCAGACGCAGCTGTTGCAATATATGCAGGGCGCGTTTGCTTTTCGCTGCCAGCAGCGCATCCACCCAGTGGAAGGGCGTAAAGTGCGCGGCATCGTTAACGGCCTGCTCCACGCGTGGCAGTGTCAGCTTACCGTCTGGCCAGAGCAGGGAGAGCCTGTCCAGCGCCTGCGCCAGTGCCAGCAGGTTACCTTCATAGCAGTAGCAGAGAAGCTGGTTTGCGGCGTCGTCCAGCTGAAGATTGTTTTGCTTCGCTCTTGTCGCGACCCATTTTGGCAGATGGGATTGTTCAGGCGTCTGACAGGTCACCATAACCGCATTGGCCGCGAGCTGGGTAAACCAGGCCGCGTTTTCCTGCGCTTTGGTGAGCTTGTTGCCGCGCACAATAAACAGCAGATCGCTGTGCAGCAGACTGACCAGCGTTGCCAGCTGTTCATTGATGGCCGCGTTAGGGCCATTCTCCGGCAGCAGGATCTGTATGGTCTGGCGCGATGCAAAGAGGCTCATCGCCTGGCAAAGCGAGAAGAGGGCATTCCAGTCGGTGTTGTTATCCAGCTGGACGGTGTGGTGTTCATCAAAGCCCTGCGCGGCCGCCGCCTGTCGGACGGCATCCAGGCTTTCCTGAAGTAATAACGGATCGTTTCCGAGAAGCAGATACGCCGCGCGCAGCCCTTCATTGAGCTGCGCGCGGAGTTGTTCAGGATACAGCCTGATCATCAGTTACCCATGGAGGCAGAAACAGGAGGCGTGGTGGCATCCGGTTTTTCGATGATGTCAGAACCCTGTTTCGTTGACGCGGCAACGCCCGGCAGCTTACGGATCAGCTGCTCTGCGGCCTTATCGTACATTTCGTTAATGATAATCTGCTGCTCGGCGTCTTTTGCCAGAGCCGTCTGCGGGTTATCGAAGAACGAACGGTACACTTTCGTGCTGATTGGGTAGATGTCTTTACCCGGGATCAGAACGGCGGCATTAACCGACAGGACCATCTGATACTCTGCGGTACGGCCGTCCTGGAAAATGGACGCCGTGTCTTTGGCTAAGGTTGAGCCCAGAACGCGCAGGGATGGAACATCCTGACGTAACGTCCCTTTCTCAATCAACTCAACATCGTTAAGACGCAGCTGGTTTCGAATTGCCCGGCTGAGTGGACCATTCGGATCCGATGAGTCGAAAATCATCGTTTTCATTTCAGCAGGCACTGCCGTGGTATTGCGCAGATGCCAGCCACAACCAGCGGTGACAAGCACCGCCAGAGATAAGAGTATTGTTGCCAGTTGTCGCACGTTTCCTCCCGCGCTTAGCCAACGACCAGATTCAGCAATTTACCCGGTACGTAGATCACTTTACGTACGGTAACGCCCTCAAGATATTTCGCAACCAGATGTTCCTGGCCTGCGCGTTCGCGAACCTGTTCTTCGGTAGCATCGACCGCCACGGTAATTTTACCGCGCACTTTGCCGTTAACCTGGACCACAACCAGCGTGGTGTTTTCCACCATCGCGGATTCGTCAGCCACTGGCCACGGTGCGTTGTCGATATCGCCTTCGCCTTTCAGCTCCTGCCAGAGGGTGAAGCTGACGTGCGGGGTGAACGGGTTCAACATGCGAACGACGGCCAGCAGCGCTTCACGCATTAAGGCACGATCCTGCTCGCCGTCCTGCGGGGCTTTTGCCAGCTTGTTCATCAGTTCCATAATAGCCGCAATTGCGGTATTGAAGGTCTGACGACGACCAATATCATCGGTCACTTTTGCAATCGTTTTATGAACATCACGACGCAGCGCCTGCTGATCTTCAGTCAGTGCCGCGACGTTCACTGCCGGAGCATCACCCTGAGAGGTGTGCTCGTAAACCAGTTTCCAGACACGCTTCAGGAAGCGGTTAGCCCCTTCAACGCCCGATTCCTGCCATTCCAGGGTCATGTCAGCCGGAGAGGCAAACATCATAAACAGACGCACGGTATCTGCGCCGTAACGCTCAACCATCACCTGAGGGTCGATGCCGTTGTTTTTAGACTTCGACATCTTGCTCATGCCGGTATAAACCAGTTCATGACCTTCGGCGTCTTTCGCCTTCACAATACGACCTTTCTCGTCGCGCTCAACGATCGCGTCAACCGGAGACACCCAGTTACGCTCGCCGTTCGCCCCGACGTAGTAGAAGGCATCGGCCAGCACCATGCCCTGACACAGCAGCTGTTTTGCAGGTTCGTCAGAGTTGACCATGCCTGCGTCGCGCATCAGCTTGTGGAAGAAGCGGAAGTAGAGCAGATGCATGATGGCGTGTTCAATACCGCCGATGTAGATGTCCACAGGCAGCCAGTAGTTTGCTGCATCGGAATCCAGCATGCCTTCCTGATACTGTGGGCAGGTGTAACGCGCGTAGTACCATGACGATTCCATAAAGGTATCAAAGGTGTCAGTTTCACGCAGCGCTGGCTGGCCGTTAACGGTCGTTTTTGCCCACTCAGGATCGGCTTTGATTGGGCTGGTGATACCGTCCATGATCACATCTTCCGGCAGGATCACCGGGAGTTGATCTTCTGGCGTTGGCATCACGGTACCATCTTCCAGCGTCACCATTGGGATAGGTGCTCCCCAGTAGCGCTGGCGAGAGACACCCCAGTCGCGCAGGCGGTAATTGACTTTGCGCTCACCGACGCCCAGCGACGCTAACTTGTCGGCAATCGCGTTGAAGCCATCTTCAAAGCTCAGACCGCTGAATTCACCCGAGTTGAACAGGGTGCCTTTTTCGGTCAGGGCTTGTGCGGAGAGGTCTGGTTCAGAACCATCAGCCGCGAGGATGACAGGCTTGATGGTCAGGCCATATTTTGTGGCAAATTCGTAGTCACGCTGATCGTGGCCTGGAACGGCCATGACGGCGCCCGTACCGTACTCCATCAGCACGAAGTTGGCTGCCCAGACAGGGATTGCTTCGCCCGTCAGTGGATGGATAGCCTTAAAGCCGGTATCAACGCCTTTCTTCTCCATCGTCGCCATGTCGGCTTCGGCCACTTTGGTGTTGCGGCACTCGTCGATGAAGGCCGCCAGTTCCGGGTTGTTTTCCGCGGCTTTCTGCGCCAGCGGGTGACCAGCGGCCACGGCCAGATAGGTCGCACCCATGAAGGTGTCCGGACGGGTAGTGTAGACGGTCAGGGTCCGATCGTCGTTCTCAACGTTGAAGGTGATCTCCACGCCTTCTGAACGGCCGATCCAGTTACGCTGCATGGTCTTGACGGTATCAGGCCAGTGCTCCAGATTATCCAGATCGTTTAGCAGCTCGTCAGCGTAGGCGGTGATTTTGATAAACCACTGCGGGATCTCTTTACGCTCAACTTTGGTATCACAACGCCAGCAGCAGCCGTCGATAACCTGCTCGTTCGCCAGTACGGTCTGGTCGTTCGGGCACCAGTTAACGGCAGAAGTCTTCTTGTACACCAGGCCTTTTTTGTACAGCTCGGTGAAGAATTTCTGCTCCCAGCGGTAGTATTCCGGGGTGCAGGTCGCCAGCTCGCGGCTCCAGTCATAGCCAAAGCCCAGCATTTTGAGCTGGTTTTTCATGTACGCGATGTTGTCGTACGTCCACGGGGCAGGTGCCGTGTTGTTTTTGACCGCCGCGCCTTCTGCAGGCAGACCAAACGCATCCCAGCCAATTGGCTGCAGGACGTTTTTGCCGAGCATACGCTGGTAGCGGGCAATCACATCACCAATGGTGTAGTTACGCACGTGGCCCATGTGTAGTCGACCAGAAGGATAGGGAAGCATCGACAGGCAGTAATACTTCTCTTTGCTCTCGTCTTCGGTTACTTCAAAGGTGCGCTTCTCGTCCCAGTGTTGCTGGACTTTTGATTCTATCTCTTCCGGGCGGTATTGCTCTTGCATGGCAGCCAGTGGTCCTGTTTTCAATACAGCTACAAATGTAGCCAATGGATGTGGTAATTCAGATCCGCATAGCATAGCCCAAACGCCCGCGCCAAAACAGCCTTTCGCACAAATGCGCGCGTGAGGAATTTGTCGGGTCTGTGGTTCACCTGGCAAAGCGGTGGCGAAATAAGGTCTATTATTAGAGTCAGTTACTTACCCGGGAGGCAAAATGATGAACAAGGTTGCTCAATTTTACCGAGAACTGGTGACAACACTGACGGAACGGTTGCGTAACGGCGAGCGTGATATCGATGCGCTGGTGGAACAGGCGCGGGCCCGCGTGACGCAAACGGGTGAGTTAACGCGAACCGAAGTGGAAGAGGTGACGCGCGCCGTACGCCGCGACCTGGAAGAGTTTGCGCGAAGCTACGAAGAGAGTCAGAACGAGGTTACCGACAGTGTCTTTATGCGGGTAATTAAAGAAAGCCTGTGGCAGGAGCTGGCGGATATCACCGATAAAACGCAGCTGGAGTGGCGTGAAGTCTTTCAGGACCTCAACCACCACGGGGTCTATCACAGCGGAGAAGTGGTCGGACTGGGGAATCTGGTGTGCGAGAAATGCCATCACCACATTGCAGTCTATACGCCGGATGTGTTGCCGCTGTGTCCAAAGTGTGGACACGATCAGTTCCAGCGTCGGCCGTTTGAGCCCTAAGTAAAAGCCGCCCTCTGCCTGCAGGTCAGAGGGAGGGCATCATGCCGCAGAGCAGTCTACCATGCCCGGTGGCCATCGCTTACCGGGCCTGGCTGTAATAGTTGAGTCTTTCCGCCAGCAAATCCACGAACGCTTCCCGGTCGATATCCACGATCAGCGTGGTGTTGGGTTGATTGCCCGTCAGCGAATAGTAGTCCACCACCGTCATACCCTGAGTGTATTTCCCCTGGGTTTCCACGCCTACCCACCGTTCTACCGTGGTAAACATCTCCGGTTTGAGCAGCCAGGCAATGGTGCACGGATCGTGCAGCGGCGCGCCGTGAAAACCCCATTTCTCGGCTTTGTGATACGCCATAAAGAAGTCCAGCAATTCTGCGACGGTTGTCGCCACCGGGTTGCCAATGGCACGAAAGCGCGCAATGTCGTGCGCCATTATTTGTGCGCGATGGGTAACGTCCAGGCCGGCCATGACAATCGGCAGGCCAGACTGGAAGACAATCTCTGCGGCTTCCGGATCGACAAAAATGTTGAACTCCGCCGCTGGCGTCCAGTTCCCGAGTCCCATTGCGCCGCCCATGATCACGATTCGGGCGATTTTACTGTGCAATTCCGGATGGCTGTTCAGCAGCAGCGCAACGTTGGTTTGCGGGCCGGTGGCCACCAGCGTGACCGGTTCCGCGCTTTCACGCAGTACTTTTGCCATCAACTCTACGGCGGTGCAGGGTTGCGCTTCAAACCCCGGTTCGGGCAGTGCCGGGCCATCCAGCCCACTTTCACCGTGCACGTTGTCGGCAATGATCAGATCGCGCATGAGCGGTTTGACGGCACCACCGGCGACCGGTATATCGGTGCGTTTGAGCAACGTCAGCATACGCAGGACGTTACGCAGCGTTTTCTCCGGGGTCTGGTTTCCGGCAGAGGACGTGACGGCTTTGACGTCCAGTTCAGGGGAGGCAAGTGCAAGGACGAGGGCGATCGCGTCATCATGACCCGGGTCGCAATCGAGAAGGATAGGTTGTGCCATAGCGTGCTCCATACGTAGCATTATTTTGTGACAAGGTTAACGCTGCAATGTGACGCCGACGAGAAGAAGAGAGCTAAAGCGTGAAGCAGTGCGCAATCCGCAGATTGCGCACCGGGGAGATTAGTGCAGGATTTTGGCGAGGAAGTCTTTTGCTCGCTCGGATTTTGGATTGGCGAAGAACTCTTCTTTCGGCGAGTCTTCAACAATCTTCCCTTCGTCCATGAAGATCACGCGGTTCGCCACTTTGCGGGCAAAGCCCATTTCGTGGGTCACCACCATCATCGTCATCCCTTCGTGCGCCAGCTCAACCATTACGTCCAGCACTTCGTTGATCATCTCGGGATCGAGAGCGGAAGTCGGTTCATCAAACAGCATGGCGACCGGATCCATACACAGGGCCCGGGCAATAGCCACACGCTGCTGCTGACCGCCAGAGAGCTGCGCCGGGAATTTATCAGCATGCGCAGAGAGCCCCACGCGTTCCAGCAGCTTCAGACCTTTATCGCGCGCGAGCTTTTTATCGCGTTTCAGCACTTTTACCTGCGCCAGCGTCAGGTTCTCAATAATGGAGAGGTGCGGAAACAGCTCAAAGTGCTGGAACACCATGCCGACGTGGGAACGCAACTGAGCAAGGTTGGTTTTCCTGTCATTGACTTTGGTGCCATTGACGAGGATCTCACCTTGCTGCACCGGCTCCAGGCCGTTAACGGTTTTGATCAGCGTGGATTTACCAGAGCCGGATGGCCCACATACCACCACCACGTCACCTTTTTTCACTTCGGTTGAGCAGTCGGTCAGCACCTGAAAGTGCCCATACCATTTAGAAACATTTTTCAGGGAAATCATTATACAGTCCTTTTCTTCAGCCAGCTGACCAACAGCGACGCGCTTAAACTAATCACAAAATAGACGCCACCCGCGAAGAGCACCATTTCGACCTGCGTACCATCACGTTCACCGATGGTAGACGCGGTACGGAAGAAGTCTGCCAGGCTCAATACGTAGACCAGAGAGGTATCCTGGAACAGTACGATGCCCTGGGTCAGCAGGAGGGGAACCATGGCGCGAAACGCCTGCGGCAGAATAATGAGCTGCATGGATTGCCAGTGCGTCATCCCCAGCGCCAGCGCGGCGCTGGACTGACCACGGGAAATACTCTGAATACCCGCTCGGATAATCTCTGAATAGTAAGCAGCCTCAAACATTGAGAACGCGACCATCGCGGATATCAGGCGGATATCGGTTTTCGGCGACAGCCCCAGCACGTTTTGCAGAAAGCCGGGAACAATCAGGTAAAACCACAGCAGTACCATCACCAGTGGGATGGAGCGGAAAACGTTAACGTAGGCCGTGGCAAACCAGGCGAACGGTTTAAAGGCCGACAGGCGCATGACCGCCAGCAGGGTGCCCCAGACGATTCCCACCACAATAGCAATCACGGTGATTTTTAAGGTGATCAGCAGGCCATCCAGCAGGTAAGGCATGGATGGAACGATAGAACTCCAGTCAAATTCGTACATTATTTGCCCCCCAGATTGCCCGGCAGGCGGATTTTGCGTTCAACCAGGTTCATCACCAGCATGATGAAAGTGTTAATCAGAACATAGGCGAGTGTGATCGCCGTGAAGGATTCCCACGCGTGGGCGGAATAATCCAGCAGCTTGCCCGCCTGTGCGGCCATATCCACCAGACCGATGGTCGAGGCAATGGCCGAGTTTTTCACCAGGTTCATCATCTCAGACGTCATCGGTGGAACAATGACGCGGTAAGCGTTAGGCAGCAGTACGTAGCGGTAAGTTTGTGGCAGCGTCAGGCCCATCGCCAGGCCAGCATTTTTTTGTCCGCGCGGCAGTGACTGAATGGCGGCACGCACCTGCTCGCAAACGCGCGCGGCGGTGAAGAGCCCCAGACAGAGCATGGAGGAGACAAAGAACTGCACGTTCGGATCCAGTTCCGACTTAAACCACATGCCAATATTTTCCGGCAGCAGTTCCGGGACGACCAGATACCAGGTGAAAAATTGCACAATCAGCGGAACGTTACGGAACAGTTCCACATACAGGGTGCCGAGAGATGAGAGAAAACGGTTAGGTACGGTGCGCAAAATACCGAACAGTGAACCGACAAGAAACGCGATAATCCACGCCGTGATCGATAAGGCGACGGTAACCTGAAAACCGCTCCACAGCCAGCCAAGATAGGTGGTGTTGCCGAACGGGGCTTGTTGCAGGAATATGCCCCAGTTCCAGTCTATTGACATAATAAACTCCAGAAAAAAAAGGGTAGCAGCGCTACCCTCGAAGATTGGTGAGAAGCTCATTTTTCGCGCTGAGTGGGGAACGACCACTCAACGTATAGTCTGTCCATGCTTCCCGACAATCGAGAGGGCAGGAGATCCCGCCCCTGTTGTTCTAATTAGTTAAGAGCCTTGTCGTTTGGTGATTTGAACAGCGCTTTCATGTCGTCAGACAGTTCGAAGTTCATGTTAAGATTTTTGGGTGGAATCGGGTTCTTGAACCATTTATCGAACCATTTTTCCGCTTCACCGGAGGTCTGAACCTGAGCGATGGTGTCATCGATCAGCTTCTTGAACTGCGGATCGTCTTTACGCAGCATACAACCGTACGCTTCTTTAGATTGCGCCGTGCCGACGATATCCCAGTTGTCTGGTTTCTTCGCTTTTGCACGTTCGCCTGCCAGCAGGGCATCATCCATCATAAACGCCACAGCACGGCCACTTTCCAGGGTACGGAAAGAGTCGCCATGATCTTTCGCGCTGATGATGCGCATATCCATTTTCTTCTCGTCGTTCAGCTTGTGCAGCAACACTTCGGAAGTGGTACCGGAGGTAACAACGACGGCTTTGCCTTTCAGGTCCGCAAAGTCTTTGATCTCGCCGCCTTTCTTGGTCAGCAGGCGGGTGCCCACGACGAAGATGGTGTCAGAGAAGGCAGCCTGTTTCTGACGTTCAAGGTTGTTGGTGGTGGAACCGCACTCAAAATCGAACGTGCCGTTTTGCAGCAGTGGAATACGGTTTTGTGAAGTGATTGGAATCAGCTTCACCTGCAGGTCAGGTTTGTTCAGCTTTTTCTTCACAGCTTCAACGATAGCGTTGGAGTAATCCTGTGAATAGCCCACGACTTTTTGCGTGTTGTCGTAGTAAGAGAACGGGACAGAAGATTCACGGTGGCCGACCACGATCACGCCGTTTTTGGCAATCTTGTCGAGAGTGCTCCCGGCAGCCGGAGCATCTTCAGCGTGAACGACGCTTGCCGACATTCCCATAACCAGCATTGCTGTGGCCAGTTTACGTAATTGCATACCCAACTCCTTTCTTATCAGCGCCAGTGACGCATTGATACCCATTGTGATGTTGTTATATCTCGCGCTATGCGAGTGCAGTGTTATGCAAGCTTGTTAACATTTAGTCTGGCTTAATGTAAAGATTTTGCTGCGTTATTGTTTATTTTTGCGAAGCGCGCCGCACCAATCAGAGGCAAATATCTCTCGTTGCACCGTTTCGGTGCTACCGGTGATCTACGCTGGTGCGACGAAGTTGCACGTTAAGCCAAACTGCGTTTACGTGGGGAAATAAAGCAAGAGACGTGCCAGAAATGCCCTCTCCCAACGGGAGAGGGGAAGGGAGGGGAAATTATCGACGACGCTGACGCAAGCTCATCAGCACCGCGCCAAATCCGAACAGCGCGGTCAGGATCCACAGCGGCCAGTTGCCGGTGCGGGCATAAGGCGTCAGGCCCGTCGCAGGCGTGACGTTGGTCGTCAGCACTTCACGGGTGAACTGCGGGATCATGGCCTGGATTTCGCCCTGCGGGCCAATCACGGCGGTAATGCCATTGTTGGTGCTACGCAGCAGCGGGCGCGCCAGCTCCAGGGAGCGCATCCGCGCCATCTGGAAATGCTGCCACGGGCCAATCGACTTACCAAACCAGGCATCGTTGGAGATAGTCAGCAGGAAGTCAGTGTCCGGACGGAAGTTATCGCGCACCTGCTCGCCGAGGATAATTTCGTAGCAGATGGCCGCCGTCAGGGCAAAACCGTGCGCATGCAGCTGGGGCTGAACGTACTGGCCACGGCTGAATGAGGACATCGGCAGGTCAAAGAACGGTGCTAACGGGCGCAGAATGGACTCCAGCGGTACAAATTCGCCAAACGGTACCAGGTGATTCTTGTTATACCGGTCAGTGGAGTTGTAGCTGTATTCGCTGTCTTTACCCAGCGTAATGATGGTGTTGTAGGTGTCATAGCGGTTCTGCTGATTCAGACGCGCATCGACAATCCCGGTAACCAGCGTACTGCCGCGAGCGAGCAGTAGATCGTTCATCATGTTCAGGAACGGCTGCTGGTTAATTTCCAGATCCGGAATCGCCGACTCTGGCCAGATGATCAGCTGCGATTTACCCATGACCGCCTCGGTGGCGTTAGCGTAGATCTTCAGCGTGTTCAGCAGCTCTTTCTCGTCCCATTTCATTGACTGAGGGATATTCCCCTGCACCATTGAAATCTGTGTAGTGCGCTCTGGCACCAGGCTGTACCACTGGATATAACGCAGTGGGAAAGGCAGGGCAAACAACACCAGCGCCACGACCAGCGTCTTCCAGTTATGTGTGACCAGCGCCAGGACCAGCAGTCCGCTCACCACCATCAACAGGAAGTTAATCGCTTCAACGCCCATTACCGGAGCAAGCCCCTTTAGCGGGCCATCAATCTGACTGTAACCGAACTGCAGCCACGGGAAGCCAGTCAGTACCCAGCCGCGAAGGAACTCGGTAATTTGCCAGACAACCGGCGCAGCAATGGCAACGCGCAGCCAGGTGGTTTTTGGCCACAGGCGAGAAAGGATACCCGCGAACAGACCGGTATAGAGCGAGAGATAAGCGGCCAGCAGTACCACGAGGAAGACGTTAACGGGTCCTGGCATACCGCCAAACTGAGCGATGCTGACATAGACCCAGTTGATGCCGGAGCCAAACAGCCCCAGTCCCCAGAAGTAGCCAATCGCTGCCGCCTGGACGGGACGACGATTCAGGGTTAAACCCTGAAGTCCCATCAGGGAGAGAATGGCTGCAGGCCAGATATCGTAAGGAGAAAAAGCCAGCGTTCCGCTGGCTCCGAGTAACAGCGCCAGCAGCAAACGTACGCGCTGGCGTTCAAGTAATGGGGCAAATGCCATTTACATTAATCTTCCAGTTTTGGCACCGGTGAGTCGTCCGGCGTTCTGACATGAACCTGTATAATACGTCGGCTGTCGGCCATTGCCACTTTGAACTGGTAACCGTCGATGTCAACGGTCTCGCCGCGTGCCGGAAGGTGGCCAAAGGCCTGCATCACCAGCCCGCCAATAGTATCGACCTCTTCATCGCTGAAATGGGTACTAAAGGCGTCGTTAAAGTCCTCAATCGAGGCCAGCGCGCGAACGGTCCAGGTGTGACGGCTAAGCTGACGGAAGTCGATATCTTCTTCTTCGTCATACTCATCTTCGATTTCGCCCACGATCAGCTCAAGGATATCTTCGATCGTGACGAGACCGGAAACGCCACCAAATTCATCAATAACAATCGCCATGTGGTAGCGCTGAGAGCGAAACTCTTTCAGCATCCGATCCACACGTTTACTTTCCGGCACAACCACGGCCTGGCGTAACACTTTTTCCATGCTGAAGGCTTCGGCATCGCTGCGCATAAACGGCAGCAGATCTTTCGCCATCAAAATCCCTTCAATGTGATCTTTATCTTCGCTGATGACCGGGAAACGCGAGTGTGCGGATTCGATGATCACATCGAGGCACTCGTCCAGAGTCTGGTTACGTTTCAGGGTGATCATCTGCGAGCGGGGGATCATGATGTCGCGAACGCGCTGGTCGGCGATGTCCATTACCCCTTCGAGCATTTCGCGCGTATCTTCATCGATAAGGTCGTTTTGCCCGGAATCACGAATCAGCTCCAGCAGTTCGTCACGGTTTTTAGGTTCGCCGTGGAAAAGCTGGTTCAGAATGAGGGAGAAAAATCCCTTTTTGGTGTTTGTCGTGTCGCTACTGTGTGAATTGTCGTCGCTCATGGCGTTTGTTAAGGGTTCTCTTGTTAGTTCAACGTTTACCGCCGCGCTATTTCCCTACGCGGCGGCATGTTAGTCAGTCGGTCGACTGACTATTCTTTCTCGGCAATGTACGGATCCTCATAGCCCAGAGCAAGCATTATCTCTGTCTCGAGGGACTCCATCTCTTCCGCTTCGTCATCTTCAATATGGTCGTAGCCGAGCAGATGCAGGCTACCGTGTACCACCATATGCGCCCAGTGGGCTTCCAGCGGTTTTTGCTGCTCTTTAGCTTCCTGTTCCACGACCTGGCGGCAGATGATCAGATCGCCCAGCAGCGGCATCTCAATTCCCGGCGGGGCTTCGAAGGGGAAAGAGAGCACGTTGGTCGGCTTATCTTTCCCGCGGTAGGTCAGGTTAAGCTCATGGCTTTCGGCTTCATCCACCAGACGAATCGTGACTTCTGATTCTTCCTGAAACTGGGGGATAACCGCATCCAGCCATGTCTGAAACTGCGCCTCTTCTGGCAAGCCGGAATTATCGTCACATGCCAGTTGTAAATCGAGGATCACCTGACTCATTTTTGTTCTTGCTCCTGCGCTTCGCGCTTACGTTCTGCGGCCAGTTCGGCCTTACGCTTCTGATCTGCTTCTTCCCATGCTTCATAAGCGTTAACGATGCGCGCCACAACCGGGTGACGGACCACGTCTTCGCTGTGGAAGAAGTTAAAGCTGATTTCGTCGACGTCGGCCAGCACTTCAATGGCATGGCGCAGACCCGATTTGGTGCTGCGCGGCAGGTCAATCTGCGTGACGTCACCGGTAATGACCGCTTTTGAGTTAAAGCCGATACGTGTCAGGAACATTTTCATCTGTTCGATGGTGGTGTTCTGGCTTTCATCGAGAATAATGAATGCATCATTCAGCGTACGGCCGCGCATATAGGCGAGCGGGGCAACTTCAATCACGTTACGCTCAATCAGCTTCTCAACTTTCTCAAAGCCGAGCATCTCGAACAGTGCGTCGTATAACGGACGAAGGTAAGGGTCAACCTTCTGGCTCAGATCGCCTGGCAGGAAGCCCAGTTTTTCACCCGCTTCCACCGCCGGACGGGTCAGCAGGATGCGACGAATCTCCTGGCGTTCGAGCGCATCAACCGCCGCGGCAACGGCCAGATAGGTTTTACCCGTACCCGCCGGGCCCACACCGAAGGTGATGTCATGGTCGAGAATGTTGGCGATGTACTGCGCCTGGTTTGGCGTACGCGGCTTAATGACGCCACGTTTGGTCTTAATATTGATGGCCTTGCCATAGTCCGGCACACTTTCTGCGCTTTGCTCAAGCACGCGCGCCTCTTTGATCGCGAGGTGGATCTGTTCTGGCTCGATATCCTGTATTTCACCGCGCATTGGGGCGGTATCCACATACAGGCTACGCAGAATATCCGCAGCGGCGTTGACGCAGAGAGGGCGTCCGGTGAGTTTGAAATGATTATCGCGACGATTGATTTCGATACCCAGACGTCGCTCCAGTTGTTTGATGTTGTCATCAAACGGCCCGCACAGGCTCAGCAGGCGAGCGTTGTCTGCTGGCTCAAGGCTAATTTCACGCGTATCTATGTTCAAACTGTTCCTCTTTGATTGTTTTACTGACCCGGTGCCACGTGGCGTAATAAAACGGTCATTACCGAAATTATTCACGCCATAGAATAAAGGCGCAAGCGTTGCGGAAGATATTGGGGGCGATGAGAGGAAATACAAGGCCTGCCGAAACGGCAGGCCGGATGGCGTTATGGCTGGTAAATACCGACGCCAGCGTCGCTTTCTTTGCGGGTGCGGGACATGACGGATTCCGGCGACTGTGCGATGCGCAGACCCATTTCGTCTTCGGTACGGACCACTTTCGCGCGCAGGGAGTTGGTCAACACGTCGACAATCTCCACGTCCACAAATTTACCGACCATGTCTGGCGTGCCTTCAAAGTTCACGACGCGGTTATTTTCGGTGCGTCCTGACAGCTCCATAATGCTCTTACGGGAAGTGCCTTCCACCAGAATACGCTGGACGGTGCCGACCATACGACGGCTCCAGGCGTTGGCCTGCTGGTTGATACGCTCCTGCAGAATATACAGACGCTGCTTTTTCTCTTCTTCCGGCACATCGTCGACCATATCGGCCGCAGGAGTACCTGGACGCGCTGAGAAGATAAAGCTGTAGCTGACGTCAAAATTCACTTCGCCAATGAGCTTCATCGTGCGCTCAAAGTCATCCGTGGTTTCGCCCGGGAAGCCAACGATAAAGTCGGAGCTAATCTGGATGTCAGGACGGGCTTCACGCAGCTTGCGGATGATGGATTTGTACTCCAGTACCGTATGTGGACGTCCCATCAGGTTCAGCACGCGGTCGGAACCGCACTGAATCGGCAGATGCAGGAAGCTCACCAGCTCTGGCGTATCGCGATACACATCAATGATGTCATCGGTAAATTCCATCGGGTGGCTGGTGGTGAAGCGAAGGCGGTCGATGCCGTCGATCGCGGCCACCAGGCGCAGCAGTTCTGCAAAGCTGCCGGTGGTACCGTCGTAGTTCTCACCGCGCCAGGCGTTGACGTTCTGGCCCAGCAGATGAATTTCACGCACACCCTGTGCCGCCAGTTGCGCCACTTCAAACAGAATGTCGTCGGTCGGACGGCTCACTTCTTCGCCGCGGGTATACGGTACGACACAATAGGTGCAGTACTTATTACAGCCTTCCATAATGGAGACGTAGGCTGTTGGACCATCCGCGCGTGGTTCTGGCAGACGGTCAAATTTTTCGATTTCCGGGAAGCTTACGTCAACCACCGGGCGGCGATTCTCGCGAACGGCGTTGATCATCTCCGGCAGACGGTGCAGCGTCTGCGGGCCAAAAATAATATCAACATAGTGAGCACGCTGGCGGATCAGTTTGCCTTCCTGCGAGGCCACACAGCCACCCACGCCAATGATCACATCGGGTCTTTTGCGTTTGATAAGCTTCCAGCGGCCCAGTTGATGGAACACCTTCTCCTGCGCCTTCTCACGGATCGAACAGGTATTGAGCAGCAACACGTCCGCTTCGTTCGCGTTGTCAGTCAGTTGATACCCGTGCGTGGCATCCAGCAGATCGGCCATCTTGGATGAATCGTATTCGTTCATCTGACAGCCCCAGGTTTTTATATGGAGTTTTTTTGTCATCGACTTGCTCATGCTCAGGAATGCAGGGCGCGTATTGTAATGCTTTGCTGCGGTTGTGACCAGTATGAAGGTTGTCAACCTCAAGACCGAAAAAATCCGGTAAACTTAAGGTATATACCATTAAGGATAATTGACCATGACTCTCCAACAAACCGAAATTGCCGTTGTCGGCGGCGGTATGGTCGGCGGCGCACTCGCGCTGGGGCTGGCGCAGCAGGGATTTGAGGTGACGGTTATCGAGCAGGCTGCCCCTGTTGCGTTTGACCCGACGGCAAAGCCGGATGTGCGAATTTCAGCTATCAGCGCCGCCTCTGTCGATCTGCTGCGCGGGCTGGGCGTCTGGGATGCCGTGCTCGGGATGCGCGCGCACCCCTACAGCCGTCTCGAAACCTGGGAGTGGGAGAATGCGCATGTCGCGTTTGATGCCGCTGAACTGAAGCTGCCCCGTCTGGGCTATATGGTGGAAAACACGGTCCTCCAGATGGCGCTCTGGCAGGCCCTGGAGGCGCATCCGAAAGTGGCGCTGCGCGTCCCGGCGTCACTTAACGCACTGCATCCCCACGAAGGCGGGTATTTGCTTGAGCTGGATAAGGGTGATGAGCTGGCCGCGAGGCTGGTTGTCGGAGCGGATGGTGCCAACTCACAGGTCAGGCAAATGGCGGGAATTGGTATTCATGCCTGGCAGTACCAGCAGGCGTGCATGCTGATCACCGTGCAGTGTGAGAATGACCCAGGTGAGAGCACCTGGCAGCACTTTACCCCGAATGGCCCGCATGCCTTTTTACCGTTGTTTGATCGCTGGGCGTCGCTGGTGTGGTATGACAAACCGGCGCGCATTCGTCAGTTGCAGGGGCTTTCAATGGAGCAGCTGCAGCGAGAGATCCATCAGCACTTCCCACGCCGTCTGGGCAACGTCATGCCGGTTGCCGCCGGGGCGTTTCCGCTTACCCGTCGCCATGCATTGCAGTATGCCCGTGCAGGGCTGGCGCTGGTGGGGGATGCGGCACACACCATTCACCCGCTGGCGGGGCAGGGCGTGAACCTGGGATACCGTGACGTTGAGGCTTTACTGGATGTGCTGGGCAATGCGCGCGCTCACGCGGAGGCCTGGGCCAGCCATCCGGTACTGAAACGTTACCAGACGCGACGTATGGCGGATAACTTCATCATGCAGTCGGGGATGGATCTGTTTTACGCCGGGTTCAGTAACGATCTTGGTCCGGTGCGCATTCTGCGTAACATTGGTTTGATGGCGGCGGAGCGTGCCGGTGGGCTGAAGCGTCAGGCACTGAAGTACGCGTTAGGCCTTTAATCTGAGTGCCTTCTCCTGCGGGAGAGGGCTTTCGGATGCGGTACATAATCCAACAAAAACAAAAAAGCCCGCAGAGCGGGCTTTTTTGTTACTAAGTGGCTGGGGTGCAGGGATTCGAACCCCGGAATGCTGGTATCAGAAACCAGAGCCTTACCGCTTGGCGACACCCCAATTGCGTTAAACAATGTGCTTAACGACTTTTTTAAATTGGCTGGGGTACGAGGATTCGAACCTCGGAATGCCGGAATCAGAATCCGGTGCCTTACCGCTTGGCGATACCCCAACAATTTTTTCTCGTCTACCGAATCATTCGACAGATGACTAATTTGGTGGCTACGACGGGATTCGAACCTGTGACCCCATCATTATGAGTGATGTGCTCTAACCAACTGAGCTACGTAGCCAGTACTGCAATCTTCGATGGCTGGGGTACCTGGATTCGAACCAGGGAATGCCGGTATCAAAAACCGGTGCCTTACCGCTTGGCGATACCCCAATACCGCGGAGAACCGCAAAATCGAAGAAATATGGCTGGGGTACCTGGATTCGAACCAGGGAATGCCGGTATCAAAAACCGGTGCCTTACCGCTTGGCGATACCCCATCCGTGCAACGCTTACCTGGGAATGGTGCGGGAGGCGAGACTTGAACTCGCACACCTTGCGGCGCCAGAACCTAAATCTGGTGCGTCTACCAATTTCGCCACTCCCGCAAAAAAGATGGTGGCTACGACGGGATTCGAACCTGTGACCCCATCATTATGAGTGATGTGCTCTAACCAACTGAGCTACGTAGCCATCTTTTTTTCGCGTTACCTTATCGGCGTTGCGGGGCGCATTATGCGTATAGACCCTTGCAGCGTCAACACCTTTTTCAACGAAAATAGCCGGAATGTGACTGTTTGGTTAGGTTGCGAACAGCGTGACCGAATATTCGGCAATTATTGGTTATTTATCGTTTTTAGGGAGTGAAATAGGGGGCAAAAAAAATCAGGCCCCGCAGGGCCTGATTGGATGCTTTTCGATTACTTATAGGCAGACTGGTGTACGCCTACCGCACGTCCTGATGGATCGTTCATTGACTTGAAAGATTCATCCCATTCAATGGCTTTAGCCGAAGAACAGGCAACGGACGGGCCGCCCGGAACACACTCCGCCGCACTCGGCACCGGGAACAACTCTTCAAAGATTTCGCGGTACAGATACGCTTCTTTGGAGCCTGGTGTGTTGTACGGGAAGCGGAAGCTCGCGGTTTCCAGTTGCTGATCGGAAACCTGTTTTGCCGCCACCTCTTTCAGGGTATCGATCCAGCTATACCCGACACCGTCAGAGAACTGCTCTTTCTGACGCCATGCCACGCTCGCCGGCAGGTAGGATTCGAAACATTCACGCAGGATATGTTTCTCCATTTTGCCGTTGCCGCACATTTTGTCCTGCGGGTTGATGCGCATTGCCACGTCGAGGAATTTCTTATCCAGGAAGGGAACACGGGCTTCCACACCCCAGGCAGACATTGCTTTGTTGGCGCGTGCGCAGTCAAACATATGCAGCGCCTGCAGTTTACGTACTGTCTCTTCATGCAGCTCTTTTGCGTTCGGCGCTTTGTGGAAATAGAGGTAGCCGCCAAACACTTCGTCAGACCCTTCACCGGAGAGCACCATCTTAATGCCCATCGCTTTGATCTTACGCGACATCAGGTACATCGGCGTGGAAGCGCGAATGGTGGTCACATCGTAGGTTTCGATGTGGTAGATAACATCGCGGATCGCATCCAGGCCTTCCTGCACGGTGAAGTGGATCTCATGGTGCACGGTACCGAGATGGTTTGCCACTTCCTGCGCGGCTTTCAGATCCGGTGCGCCTTCCAGGCCCACAGCAAAGGAGTGCAGCTGCGGCCACCAGGCTTCTGAACGTTCCTGATCTTCAACACGACGCGCGGCGAATTTCTTGGTGATCGCGGAGATCACGGACGAGTCCAGCCCGCCGGAGAGCAGTACGCCGTATGGCACATCTGACATCAGGTGGCTTTTAACAGAATCTTCCAGCGCCTGACGCAGTTCGGCTTTATCAGTCACGTTGTCTTTAACCGCATCATAGTCGAACCAGTCGCGCTGATAGTACTCACGGATCTCGCCGTCTTTACTCCACAGGTAACTTCCTGCCGGGAACTCTTTAATGGTGCGGCAAACCGGCACCAGGGCTTTCATTTCTGAGGCGACATAAAAGTTGCCGTGTTCATCGTGACCCATATACAGCGGGATAATACCAATATGGTCGCGGCCAATCAGATAGGCATCTTTTTCGCTGTCGTACAGGGCGAAGGCAAACATACCCTGCAGATCATCGAGGAATTCCGGGCCTTTCTCCTGATACAGCGCCAGGATCACTTCACAGTCAGAACCGGTCTGGAAGGCGTAACGGTCGCCGTACTCGGCGCGCAGCGCCTGATGGTTATAGATTTCACCGTTGACAGCCAGCGCGTGTGTTTTTTTCTCGTTATACAGCGGCTGCGCGCCGGCGTTGACGTCAACAATGGACAGACGTTCGTGTGCCAGGATGGCTTTATCGCTGGCGTAAACGCCGGACCAGTCCGGGCCGCGATGGCGCATCAGGCGGGACAATTCGAGTGCCTTTTTACGCAGTTCGCCTGCGTCAGTTTTAATATCCAGTACGCCAAAAATTGAACACATAACCTTCTCCGTTAACCCTGTTGCTTTGTAATGTTGCTTGCTTATGAAAATGCCGCAAAGGGGGAGGGCGCGCAAGGGTTTTACGGGATAAAACGGAAATAGTGCAATGCTGATTGCCGAATAGTGAAAAACGAGTACGTCATAAACGCTTTTATTGATGATTATGCAATAAAATGGCTGTTTTGTTAGATGTGGGGTTGTTTATCGGGCGTGAAAATAAAAAACCACGCGCTGAGGCGTGGTTTGGGATCAGATAATATCAATTTCTTCGACGGAGGGATAAATCCAGCTCGGTCGGAAGGGCATGGCGTCAATATCGTCGAGCGTGGAGACACCGGAAAGCACCAGAATGGTTTCCAGGCCCGCCTGGAATCCGGCCAGGATATCGGTGCGCAGGTTGTCGCCGACAATCACCGTTTCTTCAGAGTGGGCCTGCATCTTGTTCAGCGCCGCACGGATGATCCACGGGCTGGGCTTGCCCACGTAGAATGGTTTCCGGCCAGAGATCTTTTCGATACCGGCACACAGCGCGCCGCATGCAGGGTAAAAACCACGGCCGTGGGTATCCGGGTTGGTGGCAATAAAACGCGCACCGTTGGCAACAAAGTAGGAGGCTTTGTGCATCATCTCCCAGTTATAGGAGCGCGTTTCGCCAACGATCACAAAGTCCGGGTTCACATCTGTGATGGTAAACCCTGCCTTATATAACTCGTGGATCAGCGCCCCTTCACCCACCACGTAGGCCTTTTTTCCTTCCTGGCGCTTGAGGAAATCAGCGGTGGCCATGGCAGAGGTATAAAACACGCTGTCCGGCACGTTGACGCCTGCTGTGGCAAAGCGGTTTGCCAGGTCCTGACCGGTCTGAGAAGGGTAGTTCGTGAGAAGAACCAGAGGCATTCCTTTGTCGATGATGCGGTGAAGAAATTCCGCAGCACCTGGTACAGCAACGTTGTCGTGCATCAGCACGCCGTCGATATCACAAATTACATTCTTAATGGTCATGGACATTCCGACATCAAAAAAAGAAGGCGTTACTATAAGACCCGATCAACTTTCCAGCAAATGTTGCAACAGAATACCGTTGAGCATGGCGCGTTTAACCAGCGCAAATGCGCCTATCGCTGAGCGATGGTCAAGCTTAGAACGAACGACGGGAAGGTTCTGGCGGAAGGCTTTCAGCGCCTGAGTGTTAATGCAGCCTTCAATGGCGGGCAGCAGGACCTTCTCGGCCTCCACAATCTCACCGGCGATCACCACTTTTTGCGGGTTAAACAGGTTGATGGCGATGGCGATGGTTTTACCCAGATGGCGACCCACCTGCTCAATAACTTCACAGGCCAGCGCGTCGCCTTTGTTGGCGGCTTTGCAGATAGTCCCTATCTTGCAATCGTCCAGCGTGACGCGGCTCTGGTAACCCTGTTCAAGCAGATGGCGCACCCGCTGTTCAATCGCCGTGTTGGCGGCAATCGTCTCCAGACAGCCAAAGTTTCCGCAGTGGCAGCGTTCGCCAAGCGGCTCTACCTGAATATGACCAATCTCACCGACGTTACCGTTGCGGCCAATAAAAATGCGGCCGTTAGAGATGATGCCTGCCCCTGTCCCCCGGTGTACGCGCACCAGAATCGAATCTTCACAATCCTGGCTCGCACCAAAGTAGTGCTCTGCCAGGGCCAGAGAGCGGATGTCGTGCCCCACGAAACAGGTCACTTTAAAGCGTTTTTCCAGCGCATCTACCAGCCCCCAGTTCTCAACCTTTATATGGGGCATATAACGGATCACGCCGCTTTCGGGGTCTACCAGGCCTGGCAGGATCACCGAGATCGCAATCAGTTCACGGATTTTGCGCTGACAGCTCTCGATAAAGTGTTCAATGGTATTCAGCAGCGCGTGTTCCAGCGTCTCCTGAGTGCGCTCCGGAAGCGGGTAGTGTTCTTCCGCGATGGCTTTGCTGCTCAGATCATAGAGCGTAAGGGTGGTGTCATGACGACCAAGACGGACGCCGATCGCCTGAAAATTGCGGGTTTCGGTAATAATGGAGATGGCGCGGCGGCCTCCGGTGGAGGCCTGCTGATCGACTTCTTTGATCAGTCCGCGCTCAATGAGCTGACGGGTAATTTTTGTCACGCTGGCGGGAGCAAGCTGGCTTTGTTCGGCTATCTGAATGCGCGAGATTGGCCCGTGTTGGTCAATCAGACGATAAACCGCCGCGCTGTTAAGTTGTTTAACGAGATCGACATTACCGATTTGAGCTTGTCCGCCTGGTGTCATACTTTTACTTACTCAGTGACGACCTCGTTACCATTAACGATGGTCTTGATAATTTTATAATCGTGTGTGAATGCCGTCAGGTTTGCAACCATACCTGGTGCAATTCCGCCAAGCTGTTTATTTACGCCCATCGCGCGCGCAGGATAAAGGGTCGCCATACGCAGGACTTCATCAAGCGCAATCCCGCAATGTTCAACCAGGTTACGCACCCCTTCAATCATCGTCAGGGAGGAACCACTCAGCGTACCGTTTTCATCAACACACAGTCCATTGCGGTAGTATATTGTTTTACCGGCAAAAATGAACTGCTCAATATTTGCCCCTGCCGGTGCGGTGGCATCGGTTACCAGACAGAGTTTGTCACCTTTCAGGCGCTTGGCGTTGCGAATGTTGGTGTAATCGACGTGCAAGCCGTCAGCAATAATGCCGCAGTAAACGTCCTGCTCATCGAGAATTGCCCCGACCAGCCCAGGTTCACGACCGGTGATATACGGCATCGCGTTGTACAGGTGCGTCGCAAAGGTAATGCCGGCGCGGAAACCTGCTTTCGCTTCTTTTTGCGTTGCGTTTGAATGGCCCGCTGAAACGACAATCCCGGCGGCGGCCAGTTTGCTGATAACGTCAGGTCCCGCGATTTCAGGAGCCAGCGTCACTTTGGTGATCACATCGGCGTTGGCACACAGGTAGTCGACCAGCTCAGCGTCAGGTTTACGCACGTAATCCGGGTTATGCGTTCCTTTTTTCACGATGTTCAGCCACGGTCCTTCAAGATGCAGACCCAGCGCCTGATTAGGGTGTTTTGCCAGGTAGTCGCGCATCACGCGGATACCCTGTTTCATGAGATCATCACTGCTGGTGATGAGGGTTGGCAGATAGCTGGTGCAGCCCGATTTCTCGTTGGCTTTCTGCATGATTTCCAGCGTGTCGACCGTCACCGCCTCCGCGGTATCATTAAATTGCACACCGCCGCAGCCGTTCAGCTGTACGTCGATGAAACCGGGGGAGATTACTGCTCCATTGAGTGAGCGCTGTTCAATCCCCGGCGGCAGTTCTGCCAGCGGGCAAACACGTTCAATCAGGCCATCGGCGATAACAATCGCATGGTCATCCAGAATATCATGGCCGGTATAAATCCGACCGTGGGTTAAAGCGTACATAACGACCCCCGGTTAAAAAAAGCGGCCGCCTCTTGATGAAGAGGCGGTTATTCAATTACAGACCTTTGATGTTCTCAGCTTCTAACTCGTTGAAGTATTTCAGCGTTTTCACTTTCAGCTCCATCGTGGACGGTTCGTCGCACACGATGACTGATTTTGGATGCAGCTGCAGGCAGCTGATGGTCCACATGTGGTTAACGTTGCCTTCAACGGCAGCCTGGAGCGCCTGCGCTTTCACGCCGCCCAGAACCAGAATCATCACTTCTTCGGCATCCAGCAGGGTGCCTACGCCTACGGTCAGGGCGTATTTTGGAACCTGGTTAACATCACCGTCAAAGAAGCGGGAGTTTGCCACGCGCGTGTCATGGGTCAGGGTTTTAATACGCGTACGGGAAGCCAGAGAAGAGGCCGGTTCGTTGAACGCGATATGACCATCGTTGCCCACGCCACCCATGAACAGGTGGATTTTACCGTAGGAACGGATTTTTTCTTCATACTGACGGCATTCTGCGTCAATATCAGGCGCGTTTCCATTCAGCAGGTTAATGTTTTCAGCCGGAATATCAACGTGATCAAAGAAATTACGGTGCATAAAGCTATGGTAGCTTTCCGGATGATCCTTGGGTAAGCCGACATACTCATCCATGTTGAAGGTCACAACATGTTTAAAGCTAACCTGGCCTGCTTTATGCATCTCAACCAGGGCTTTATACGCGGTCAGCGGCGTACCGCCGGTAGGAAGGCCGAGAACGAAAGGACGATCGGCGGTGGGTTTGAACGCGTTAATACGGTTAACGATATGACGGGCGGCCCATTTACCGACTTGTTCAGCAGTTGCCAGGGGAATCAGTCTCATTGTTCACCTCAAGAGTTAAAGTAGAAGAGTGGGCGGATGGCTATCGGAACCTGAACTAAGCGTAACCTGGAACCTTTCAGGCCGGATCAATCCGTCTTGATTTTTTGAATGATAAAATAAGTTTTCACTGTTAGCCAGAGAAAGGGAGGGTTATTAACGATATTTGGTGACAAAAATCACAAAAAATACGTGTTTAATTTGCGATACGAATTAATTTTTCACACACTCACAATGCCAGTGAATCATCAACTGTATTTATCGTTGTCGACACAATAAAAACATAGTTTATGCACGAGCCTTAATAAGGGTCTCGTAGGGGGAATAGGATGAATATTTTAGGTTTTTTCCAGCGCCTCGGTAGGGCTTTGCAGCTCCCTATCGCCGTGCTACCGGTTGCAGCACTGCTGCTGCGATTCGGGCAACCCGATCTGCTTAATGTGCCATTTATCGCGCAAGCGGGTGGCGCGATTTTTGACAATCTGGCGCTGATTTTCGCCATCGGTGTGGCATCCAGCTGGTCAAAAGACAGCGCGGGTGCAGCGGCGCTGGCCGGGGCTGTCGGTTACTTCATCCTGACGAAAGCGATGGTGACGATAAACCCAGAAATTAACATGGGCGTTCTGGCAGGTATCATTACCGGTCTGGTCGGCGGGGCTGTTTATAACCGTTGGGCGGGGATCAAACTGCCAGACTTCCTGAGCTTCTTCGGTGGAAAACGTTTTGTGCCGATTGCGACAGGCTTCTTCTGTCTGATTCTGGCCGCGATCTTTGGCTACATCTGGCCACCGGTGCAGCACGCTATCCATGCGGGCGGTGAGTGGATTGTTTCCGCTGGCGCAGTGGGTGCGGGTATCTTCGGTTTCATCAACCGTCTGTTGATCCCAACCGGCCTGCATCAGGTGCTGAACACCATTGCCTGGTTCCAGATTGGTGAGTTTACCAACGCCGCGGGCGCGGTATTCCACGGGGATATCAACCGCTTCTATGCAGGTGACGGCACCGCGGGCATGTTCATGTCGGGCTTCTTCCCTATCATGATGTTTGGTCTGCCGGGCGCGGCGCTGGCTATGTACCTGGCCGCACCGAAAGCGCGTCGTCCAATGGTTGGCGGGATGCTGCTGTCAGTTGCCATCACCGCGTTCCTGACCGGTGTTACTGAGCCGCTGGAATTCCTGTTCATGTTCCTGGCTCCGCTGCTGTACCTCATGCACGCTGTGCTGACGGGTATTAGCCTGTTTGTTGCAACGCTGCTGGGTATCCATGCGGGCTTCTCCTTCTCCGCCGGCGCGATCGACTACGTGTTGATGTACAACCTGCCCGCGGCGAGCAAGAACGTCTGGATGCTGGTCGCAATGGGTCTGGTGTTCTTCGTTATCTACTTCGTTCTGTTCAGCGCAGTCATTCGTATGTTTAACCTGAAAACACCAGGCCGCGAAGATACGAAAGACGACATCGTTACTGGCGAAGCTAACAGCAATACCGAAGAAGGGCTGACCCAGCTGGCAACCAATTATATTGCCGCAGTAGGCGGTACGGATAACCTGAAAGCTATCGATGCATGTATTACCCGTCTGCGCCTGACGGTAGGTGATTCTGCGCGCGTTAACGATGCCATGTGTAAACGCCTTGGCGCATCCGGTGTGGTGAAACTGAACAAGCAGACCATCCAGGTTATCGTGGGTGCGAAAGCGGAATCGATTGGCGATGAAATGAAGAAAGTAGTTGCCCGTGGACCGATCGCGGCTTCTGCAGCGAACAGCGCGCCAGTGACGGAAGCCCCGGCGGCAAAACCGCAGGCCGTCCCTAACGCAACGACCATTGCCGCGCTGGTTTCACCGATTACCGGTGAAGTGGTTGCGATTGAGCAGGTGCCTGACGAAGCGTTTGCCAGCAAAGCTGTCGGTGACGGTGTGGCGGTGAAACCAACGGACAAAACCGTGGTGTCACCGGCTGCCGGGACCATCGTTAAAATCTTCAACACCAACCATGCGTTCTGCCTCGAAACTGAAAAGGGCGCGGAGATCGTTGTCCATATGGGTATCGATACCGTCGCGCTGAACGGTCAGGGCTTTACTCGTCTGGTGGAAGAGGGGGCCGACGTGGTGGCAGGTCAGCCGATTCTGGAAATGGATCTGGATTACCTGAACGCTAACGCGCGCTCCATGATTAGCCCGGTCGTTTGCAGCAATATCGACGACTTCAGCGGCCTGGTGATTCAGGCGAAAGGTCAGGTCGTTGCGGGCCAGACGCCACTGTATGAGATTAAAGGCAAGTAATCGCTCCTGAGTAGAGTCATGCCTTAAGCGGCGGGGGTTTTCCTCCGCCGCTTTTTTTTGCAGCAATTGCCCCCATTATTTTCTTCAGAGACGTTTTAAGGGTTGTCACTACGTCCGGCTTATAAGATCATATGCCGTTATACGTTGTTTACGCTTTGAGGAATCCACGATGAGTGAGGCTGAAGCCCGCCCGAGTAACTTTATTCGTCAGATCATCGATGAAGATCTGGCCAGTGGTAAGCACACCACAGTTCATACCCGTTTCCCACCGGAGCCAAACGGCTACCTGCATATTGGTCATGCAAAATCGATCTGCCTGAACTTTGGCATCGCGCAAGACTACCAGGGACAGTGCAACCTGCGTTTCGATGACACCAACCCAGTAAAAGAAGACATCGAATACGTTGAGTCTATTAAGAATGACGTGCAATGGCTGGGCTTCAACTGGTCTGGCGATATCTGCTACTCCTCTGACTATTTTGATCAGCTGTACGCCTATGCGGTCGAGCTTATCAATAAAGGTCTGGCGTATGTCGACGAGCTGTCTGCTGAAGAGATCCGCGAATACCGCGGCACGCTGACCGCGCCGGGTAAAAACAGCCCGTTCCGCGATCGCAGTGTTGAAGAGAACCTGGCGCTGTTTGAAAAAATGCGTGCGGGTGGCTTCGAGGAAGGTAAAGCGTGCCTGCGTGCCAAAATCGACATGGCATCACCGTTCATCGTGATGCGCGATCCGGTTCTGTACCGTATCAAGTTCGCTGAACACCATCAGACCGGTAACAAGTGGTGCATCTACCCGATGTACGACTTTACCCACTGCATCAGCGATGCGCTGGAAGGCATTACGCACTCCCTGTGTACGCTGGAGTTCCAGGACAACCGCCGTCTGTACGACTGGGTTCTGGATAACATCACCATCCCGGTGCATCCGCGTCAGTACGAATTCTCTCGTCTGAATCTGGAATACACGGTGATGTCCAAGCGTAAGCTGAACCTGCTGGTGACCGACAAGCACGTTGAGGGCTGGGACGATCCGCGTATGCCAACCATCTCTGGTCTGCGTCGCCGTGGTTATACTGCCGCGTCTATTCGCGAGTTCTGTAAGCGCATCGGCGTGACCAAGCAGGATAACACCATTGAGATCGCCTCTCTGGAATCCTGCATTCGTGAAGATCTGAACGACAACGCGCCGCGCGCAATGGCCGTCATCGATCCGGTAAAACTGGTTATCGAAAACTACCCGCAGGGCGCGAGCGAAATGGTCTCCATGCCTAACCATCCGAACAAGCCGGAAATGGGCACCCGTGACGTGCCGTTCAGCGGTGAAATCTGGATCGATCGTGCTGACTTCCGCGAAGAAGCGAACAAGCAGTACAAGCGTCTGGTGCTGGGTAAAGAGGTGCGTCTGCGTAACGCATACGTGATCAAAGCTGAGCGTGTTGAGAAAGATGCAGAAGGGAATATCACCACCATCTTCTGCTCTTACGACGCTGAAACCCTGAGCAAAGATCCGGCAGATGGCCGCAAAGTGAAAGGCGTGATCCACTGGGTAAGTGCAACACATGCGCTGCCGGTTGAAATTCGCCTGTACGATCGTCTGTTCAGCGTGCCTAACCCAGGTGCAGCAGAAGACTTCCTGGCGACAATCAACCCGGAATCTCTGGTCATCAAGCAGGGTTATGCTGAGCCGTCTCTGAAAGTCGCTGAAGCGGGCAAAGCGTTCCAGTTCGAACGTGAAGGCTACTTCTGCCTCGACAGCCGTCACAGTACCTCGGAAAAACCGGTGTTTAACCGTACCGTTGGTCTGCGTGATACCTGGACTAAAGTCGGCGAATAATAACGCTGCTCTGGTCAATGAGAGACAAACGCCGCGTAATGCGGCGTTTTTTTATTGAATGATCATATCGTTAAGCGCGAGCAAAAATAATGTCTGCGCAATATTCAGGTCAATGTGGTGCTACTTATTTTTCTAAAAAAAGTTTGTATATTTCTGAAAATAGTGAAGGCCTGAAAATAGCCAGTAATTTACACAATTACTGGCTTAAATTTAATGACTTGCCCCGCCAAATCTCGTCTCCCGCTAAATGTTACAAAGCACTACTAATTATGTGCACTTCGTCATAATCCTGACTTTTGCCCACTGAAAAGCATTGATAATTCGCGTCGCGAAAAATAACCTAAAGGCGGTAGTTAATTCGAGGGTATTTCTGACTACCCCTGACCTTTTGGTCTTTTATATTTTTCGCCGTTCAGGCGTTTTAATTCGTCAAAGAGGAATAATCTATGCGTACGTTCAGTGGCAAACGTAGTGCGCTGGCGCTGGCTATCGCCGGTGTGACAGCAATGTCAGGCCTGGTGATTGCGCCAGAGGCTAAGGCAGCAGGTTTCATCGAAGATTCTACCCTCACGGGCGGTATTTATTACTGGCAGCGTGAACGTGACCGTAAAGACGTTACCGAAGACAAATACAAAACCAACCTTTCTCACTCTACCTGGAACGCCAACCTCGACTTCCAGTCAGGCTATGCCGCCGATATGTTCGGCCTGGATATTGCCGCGTTCACGGCAATTGAAATGGCGGAAAATGGCGACAGCGGACATCCGAACGAAATTGCCTTCTCGTCCAGCAATAAGGCCTATAAAGAAGACTGGTCCGGCGATAAAAGCGGTATCAGCCTGTATAAAGCCGCTGCGAAATTCAAATATGGTCCAGTCTGGGCGCGCGGCGGATATATTCAGCCAACTGGCCAAACCCTGTTAGCGCCACACTGGAGTTTTATGCCTGGTACTTACCAGGGCGCTGAAGCTGGCGCTAACTTTGACTACGGTGATGCGGGTGCGTTGAGTTTCTCCTATATGTGGACCAACGAATACAAAGCCCCGTGGCATATCGAAATGGATAAGTTTTACCAGAACGATAAAAAGACCAAAGTGGATTACCTCCACTCGCTGGGTGCGAAGTACGATTTTAAAAACGACCTCGTGTTAGAAGCCGCTTTTGGTCAGGCTGAAGGTTATATCGATCAGTATTTTGCCAAAGCCAGCTACAAGTTTGATATCGCAGGGAGTCCGTTGAGTACCAGTTACCAGTTCTACGGCACGCGAGACAAAGTCAGCGATGGTGGCGTCAACGATATTTATGACGGCACGGCCTGGCTGCAGGCGCTGACCTTTGGCTATAAAGTGGGTCAGGTGGATTTGCGTCTGGAAGGAACATGGGTGAAGGCGGAAGGGCAGCAGGGCTACTTCCTGCAGCGTATGACCCCGACTTACGCATCTTCCAACGGTCGTCTGGATATCTGGTGGGATAACCGCTCTGACTTCAACGCCGACGGCGAAAAAGCGGTCTTCTTCGGCGCAATGTATGACCTGAAAAACTGGAACCTGCCGGGCTGGGCGGTGGGCGCCTCCTACGCGTATGCCTGGGATGCCAAACCGGGCGACATGGCCACACCGGATGCGTACTACGATCCGAACTACCGTCTGAAAGAGTCCTCTTACAGCCTGGATGCCATCTATACCGTGCAGGATGGACGTGCGAAAGGCACGATGTTCAAGCTGCACTTCACGCAGTATGACAACCACTCTGATATTCCAAGCTACGCGGGCGGTTACGGCAACATCTTCCAGGATGAACGTGACGTGAAATTCATGGTTATCGCACCATTCACTATCTTCTGATGAACGCTCCGGCGGGTTCCGTCCCGCCGGAATGGAGACTGCACATGATGAAAAAAATGGTAATCGTCGCGTTGCTGGCCTCGGGGCTGGTGGCTTGCGCCCAGGACCCGGCGCCGAAAGAAGATTCTCGTCTGAAGGAGGCTTACAGCGCCTGCATTAACACCGCTGAAGGCTCACCGGAGAAAATTGAAGCCTGCCAGAGCGTACTGAATGTGCTGAAGAAAGAGAAGGCGCATGAGCAGTTTGCGACGCAGGAAAATGTTCGCGTAATGGACTATCAGGCCTGTATTCAGGCGCGTAAAACCGGTAACGATCAGGAAGTGGCGAAGCGTTGCGACCAGATTTGGAAGGAAATACGCAGTAACAACGGAAATTAATTAAGCGTGTTAAGGCCCGGTGGCGCTGTGCTTACCGGGCTTTTTTTCGCCGGGTGACAGGCAAAAAAAAGCCAACCTTGCGGCTGGCTCAGAGTATGAAAGTTCGACTTATTTGGCGTCGTGTGCGTGATCGTCTTCGCGGCAATCACCTTCAGCACAGTGACCATACAGATACAGACTATGGTTGGTCAGGCGGATACCATGACGAGCAGCGATTTCACGCTGACGTGCTTCGATGGAATCATCGCTAAATTCAATGACCTTGCCACAATCCAGGCAGATCAGGTGATCGTGGTGCTGCTGCTGGGTCAGTTCGAATACAGATTTACCGCCTTCGAAATTATGACGGGTAACAATGCCCGCGTCATCAAACTGGTTCAGCACGCGATAGACGGTTGCCAGCCCAATCTCTTCACCCATGTCGATAAGACGCTTGTAAAGGTCTTCCGCACTGACATGGTGATTGTCTGGACCCTGAAGCACTTCAAGGATTTTTAACCGAGGAAGCGTAACTTTCAGGCCAGCCTTCTTTAATGCGGTATTGTTGTCAGTCATGCGGAATCTGTCCTGTTGCTAAACGATTCACTTCTGGAGGAAGTGACAGAAAATGCACCTGGAATAATGCGTCTCATTATAGAACTGCCATGGCTAAATGAAAACTGCAAGTCTCAGGCAAAGTATGCTTATAAAAACGTGGTATCACCGACAAACTTGCTCAATGGCACCCCATTTTACCTGGGAGACATTGTACAGGTCTGGGCGAAAAAGTTAAAAGATTGTAGCGATTAATTTAATCGTTTGACCTGGTTCCTGGGCGCAACCGGGGTTGCGCCACAATAACAATCAGGCGTTAAGAATATCGTCCAGGTGCAGTTCTTCGCGGATCTGCTTCACCCACTTCTCAACGCGCTCTGCGGTCAGTTCTGGCTGACGGTCTTCGTCGATCGCCAGACCCACGAAGTGGTCGTCATCGGCCAGGCCTTTAGACGCTTCGAAGTGGTAACCGGCAGTCGGCCAGTGGCCTACGATAACTGCACCATTCGGTTCAATGATATCGCGGATAGTGCCCAGCGCGTCACAGAAGTACTCAGCGTAGTCTTCCTGATCGCCGCAGCCAAACAGGGCGACCAGCTTGCCGTTGAAGTCCACTTCTTCCAGCGTCGGGAAGAAATCATCCCAGTCACACTGGGCTTCACCGTAGTACCAGGTTGGGATACCCAGCAACAGGATGTCATAGCCTTCGAGATCTTCTTTGCTGCTCTTGGCGATGTCATGCACATCGGCAACGTCTTTACCGAGCTGTTTTTGAATGTTTTTTGCGATATTTTCGGTATTGCCGGTATCACTGCCGAAGAAAATGCCGATGATTGCCATGAGTAAAATAACCTCTTGAAACTTAATGGTATGGTGGCGCAATTTGTCCACGGATAAGGGCAATAATAGCAGAACTGGCAACCCCGCGGAAACAGCTATCGCGCAGGACTGCACTCTGTGCTACATGAAAAGGGTAAGAAAGGGGATTTTCAGACTTATGCCTGGCGGCGCAACGTCTCAAGCTGGGCGATCAACATCTCTTCAATGAGCTCGCTACGGCTGATATTACGCGCTTCAGCCAGTTCGTTAAGCGCATCGACGGCGTCGGCATTGAGCTTCAGTTCGACACGCTTAAGCCCACGATTTTTATCGCGTTTAAGCTGGTTGCGTTTATTAATACGCAGCTGTTCATCGCGCGAAAGCGGATTCGTTTTCGGTCGTCCCGGTCGACGCTCATTCGCGAACAGATCTAGTGTCGTACGGTCCGTTTGTTCTTTGGCCATGATTCTGAGACTTCGGGGGAAACAAGCCGCCCTGCTATTGCCCGGGCGATGAGCGCGCCATCATACATCACCAAAAACGGCACGCCAACGACTGGAAGCCCGCATCCTTCCAGTCGCTCTCTTTTTAATCAATTCGCAGTATCAGAGAGATAGCGGCGGATGGCGCGTAACACGGCGTCAGGTTTTTCCGCGTGAACCCAGTGTCCGGCACCGGCGATGACATGGGCGCGGGCCTGCGGGAATTGCGCCAGCAAGGTGTCGCGATAGGCGTCGGTGACATAAGGGGAGTTACCGCCGCGAATAAAGAGGGTAGGGTGTTGCCAGGCGGGCACCGTATCCCAGCCGACGATGTTGTTGTACTGCGCCCAGAGTACCGGCACGTTGAAACGCCACTGGCCGTCGACAAACGACTTCAGCAGAAACTGAATTACGCCTTCTTCATTAAGATGTTCGCGCATGACGGCTGTGGCCTGTTGGCGGGTTGAAACCCCAGCCTCTGTCACCGCAGTGATGGCAGCAAAAATGTCGTCATGACGGCGCACGTCGTAATCCACCGGGGCAACGTCGATCACGACCAGACCGTTGATTCTGTCCGGTGCCAGCGCCGTCAGGGCCATTACCGCCTTGCCACCCATAGAATGCCCGATGAGCGTCACCTTCTGAAGATGGTTGGCATCAAGCGTATCGAGCAGATCCTGGGCCATTGCCGCGTAGGTCATCTCCTCTGAACGCCCGGAAAGACCGTGATTTCGCATATCGACCTGCAAAATATCGTGATCGGTAACCAGATCGCGCGCCAGCACCCCCAGGTTATCCAGGCTGCCAAAAAGCCCGTGAACCAGTACGATGGGATAATTATTGTTCGGCGATTGTGCAGTTTGCGCTCGGGTATTCAATTTCATGGCAAAGTTCTTTTTTTACGTATGTCAGGTTAGGGTATCATGTTGACCATTCTGCCGCCCGGCTGCAAGGTTCCAGTTTAATCTGACTTTTGCCGCCAACCTGGTTTGACGCTATCCGCTGTTGGAATTTAACTTTATAATCCCAACGACTTGTATTCAGATAAGATATCGCACTGGATTAAGATGAAAACAATCGAAGTTGATGACGAACTCTATCAGTATATTGCCAGCCAGACGCGGCATATCGGGGAGAGCGCGTCCGACATTTTACGGCGCATGCTTAAAATTTCCGCCGCCTCACAGCCTGCTACCCCAGTCACTAAAGATGTCGTGTCTCAACAAAACGTTGTTGCACAAGCAAAACCTGCCGTCGCGCAAGTGAAAGACAAAGTACGTGCGATGCGCGAGTTGCTGCTCTCTGATGAGTACGCCGAGCAGAAAAAAGCGGTTAACCGCTTCATGCTGGTGCTGTCTACACTCTATTCACTGGATAACAAAGCGTTTGCTGAAGCGACTGAGTCGCTGCACGGTCGTACCCGCGTCTATTTCGCGGGCGACGAGCAAACGCTGCTGCAAAATGGCAACCAAACCAAACCTAAACATGTCCCAGGCACGCCGTACTGGGTCATCACCAATACCAATACGGGCCGCAAGTGCAGCATGGTTGAACACATCATGCAGTCCATGCAGTTCCCTTCGGAATTGATTGAAAAGGTTTGCGGTACAATTTAACCCTTGCATCAGAAGGACCCGGTAATGGCAAATCACAGCCGTGCAGGCCAACCTGCACAACAAAGCGATTTGATTAACGTCGCTCAGCTGACCGCGCAGTATTACGTGCTGAAACCGGTCGTGGGCAACGCAGAACACGCAGTGAAGTTTGGTACATCTGGCCACCGCGGTAGCGCGGCGCGCCATAGCTTTAACGAACCGCACATTCTGGCTATTGCTCAGGCCATCGCGGAAGAGCGCGCTAAAAACGGCGTTACCGGTCCGTGCTATGTGGGAAAAGATACCCATGCTCTGTCTGAACCGGCGTTCATTTCCGTGCTGGAAGTGCTGACGGCGAATGGCGTTGACGTCATTGTTCAGGAAAATAACGGCTTCACGCCGACCCCTGCGGTCTCTAACGCGATCCTTGTCCACAACAAAAAAGGCGGCGCGCTGGCTGACGGGATTGTGATCACCCCATCACACAACCCGCCGGAAGACGGTGGGATCAAATACAACCCGCCTAACGGTGGACCGGCAGACACGAACGTCACGAAAGTGGTTGAAGATCGTGCCAATGCGCTGCTGGCGGATGGCCTGAATGGGGTGAAACGCCTCTCTCTGGATGCAGCCATGGCGTCCGGCCATGTGAAAGAGCAGGATCTGGTGCAGCCATTTGTGGAAGGTCTGGCGGATATTGTCGATATGGCGGCCATCCAGAAAGCCGGTCTGAAGCTGGGCGTTGACCCTCTCGGCGGCTCCGGTATCGAATACTGGAAACGCATCGCAGAGCATTACAAGCTGAACCTGACCATCGTTAACGATCACGTTGATCAGACCTTCCGCTTTATGCACCTGGATAAAGACGGCGCAATCCGTATGGACTGCTCTTCCGAGTGTGCGATGGCGGGCCTGCTGGCGCTGCGTGATAAATTTGACCTGGCGTTTGCCAACGACCCGGATTATGACCGCCACGGTATTGTCACCCCGGCAGGGCTGATGAACCCGAACCATTATCTTGCGGTTGCCATCAACTACCTGTTCCAGCATCGTCCGCAGTGGGGCAAAGAGGTGGCTGTAGGTAAAACGCTGGTCTCCTCGGCGATGATTGACCGCGTGGTTGAGGCGCTGGGCCGTAAGCTGGTGGAAGTACCGGTAGGCTTCAAATGGTTTGTTGACGGTCTGCACGACGGCAGCTTCGGTTTTGGCGGTGAAGAGAGCGCGGGCGCATCCTTCCTGCGTTTCGACGGCACGCCATGGTCTACCGATAAAGACGGGATCATCATGTGCCTGCTGGCGGCGGAAATCACCGCTGTCACCGGTAAAAATCCGCAGGAACACTATAACGAGCTGGCGGCACGCTTTGGCGCGCCAAGCTATAACCGTATTCAGGCTGGCGCGACCTCTGCGCAGAAAGCGGCGCTGTCTAAACTCTCTCCGGAGATGGTCAGTGCCAGCACGCTGGCCGGTGACCCTATCACGGCCCGTCTGACGGCGGCCCCGGGTAACGGTGCCTCTATCGGTGGTCTGAAAGTGATGACCGAAAACGGCTGGTTTGCCGCGCGTCCATCCGGTACGGAAGATGCATACAAAATCTATTGTGAGAGCTTCCTCGGCGACGAACACCGTAAGCTGATTGAGAAAGAAGCGGTAGAGATTGTCAGCGAAGTGCTGAAAAACGCGTAAATCGCGGTGGGCTGATGCCCTCACGATGCAGTCAAAACGGCAACCCCAGGGTTGCCGTTTTGCTTTTGCATTAACTGTGTTTATTTTTCAATTCAAACCGTGGTGATACCAGACCGTACAGCGTCCAGCCCATAAAGGTCACCATCGCACCATACAGCATGGCTTCCTGGCCGGAAGAGTAGAGCGCATAGAAGCTGTAAATTGCCCCAATCAGTGCCACAATATTCGCCACCCTCGCTTTGCCTGCGTCCACCTTCGCCACCTTCTGAATGATGACCAGCGCCGCCATCGACAGAATATATGGAATGATATTGGTCACTACTGCCAGGTTGACCAGCACGTTGAACTGGCTGTTCAGCGACGGGCTGATGGTCATTAAAGATAACCCACTCTGGAAGATAACAATCGCCAGCATGCCCTGAACCGGTGCCTCTGCTTTGCTGACCCGGGAGAAGATTTTCGGGAAATACCCTTCGTCAGCGGATGATTTAAAGACCTGAGCAATGGTGAACTGCCAGCCGAGGAGCGAGCCGCAGCAGGACATCACCATCAGCCCCATGATCACTTTTCCGACACCCGGCGTAAACATCTGCGCAAAGGCCAGACCGAACGGTGCCGTGGAACTGGCAAGATCCATGTTCGGTACAATCCCTGCAATCACGTTGGTTGAGACAATGTAAATGGCCGCAGCGCCCAGCGTACCGCCAAGCACGGCAATCGGTACGTTCTTCTCCGGGTTTTCCACCACTTCGGCGTTAGCACACGCAGATTCCAGCCCCAGGAAGGCCCACAGCGTCATGGCGATGGAAGAGCCCACTGCGGTGAAGAACGGAACATGGTGTGGGTTCCAGGAGTTGACGTACAGCGTGGGGCTAAACCAGAACCAGCCGATGATGCACAGCCCAACCACCGGGATAATGACCCCCCAGACGGTAATACTGCTGATCTGTCCGGTAATGCGCGCGCCGCCAAAGTTAGCCACGGTGCAGATCCACAGCACGCCGATGGTCGCCAGCCCGATTTGCACCGGGGTCAGCGCCACACCGAATAGCTCCGTACCGTAACCCACGGCGGAAATGGCAATCGCCACGTTAGCGATCAGCAAAGAGACGCCGTAGGTGTAGTTGGCCATGAAGTTACCGGATTTGCCAAAGGCATATTCGGCGTAGCCGCCCATCCCGCCGGGCTTGCGGCTGAACATACCGCACTTGGCGAATGCCCAGGCCAGTGCCATTGACCCCACGGCGGTCACCATCCAGGAGATAATCGAAATGGTTCCTACTTCCGCAAGCTTGGTGGGCAGCATGATGATCCCGGACCCCATCATGTTTACCATGGTGAGAATGGTCAGCTGCACCACGCCCATTTTATTGGACTTGCTCATAATTTTTCTCCTTTCAGCAGCGATGGCTGAGCGGCAGCGTGTTTGATGACGTTACAACGAACCTGTTTACGACCGTCACACTCCTCAACGTAAACGCCCTGCAGTTCCGGCGCGAAGCCCGGTAAAAGGTTGATACCCTCTTCCAGCGCAGCAAAGTAGCGCAGCACGGAACCGCCCCAGACTTCACCCGGCACAACGCACAACACCCCCGGTGGATAAGGAAGGGCACCTTCGGCGGCAATGCGACCTTCCGCATCGCGCAGCGAGACCAGCTCGACCTCACCCCGCAGGTAGGCATAGTTCGCCTCTTGCGGGTTCATCATGACGCGCGGGAAGTGAGACTTGCGGAACATCTCTTTTTGCAGCTGCTTCACGTTGTGGCGGGCGTACAGCTCATGCATTTCCTGGCAAATCTGGCGCAGGGTGTAATCTGCATAGCGCTCCGGATACTGTTTACAGACAGAAGGCAGTACCTCTTTGAGAGGGGCATCCGTCTCGAGCAGTTTTTCGAAGCGTACCAGTTGCGCGACCAGTTGCTGCAGTTTGCCCATATCCTCGGCAGGCGTGAGCAGGAACAGGATGGAGTTGAGATCGCATTTTTCCGGCACGATGCCGTTTTCACGCAGGAAGTTGGCGAGAATAGTGGCGGGGACGCCGAAATCCTCGTACTCACCGGTCCTGGCGTTAATACCCGGCGTGGTCAGCAGCAGTTTGCACGGGTCGATAAAATACTGATGTTCGGCATAGCCTTCGAAGGCGTGCCAGTGTTCACCGGGCACGAAGTGGAAGAAGCGCAGGTCCGTGGCAATCTCAGCGGTGTCCCAGCTTTCCCACGGACGGCCATCAACCAGTTCCGGCACGAACGGGCGAAGATACTGGCAGTTCTGCAGGATCAGCTTACGGGCTTCGATACCGGTCACCACGCAGTCCATCCACATGTTGCGACCGCTCTGTCCCTCATGCATGCGGGCGTTGATGTCCAGTGCAGCAAACAGCGGATAGAACGGGCTGGTGGACGCGTGCATCATGAAGGCATTATTCAGCCGCTTATGCGGAACATAGCGCTGCTGGCCTTTGATGTGGCTGTCCTTCTTGTGGATTTGCGAGGTCTGCGAGAAACCGGCCTGCTGTTTATGGACTGACTGGGTAACCAGAATCCCCGGATCGTTTTCATTCAGTTCCAGCAGCAGCGGAGAGCAATCGGCCATCATCGGAATAAACTGCTCGTAACCCACCCAGGCAGAGTCAAACAGGATGTAGTCGCACAGATGGCCGATGTTATCCACGACCTGGCGAGCGTTATAGATGGTGCCATCGTAGGTACCCAGCTGGATCACCGCCAGGCGGAACGGACGCGCGTCGCGGGCACGGCCCGGCGCCACTTCGGACACCAGCTCACGCAGATAATTCTCCTCGAAGCAGTGGGCGTCGATGCCGCCAATAAAGCCGTACGGGTTACGTGCGGTTTCCAGATAGACCGGCGTTGCGCCCGCCTGAAGAAGTGCTCCGTGATGGTTGGATTTATGGTTGTTGCGATCGAACAGGACCAGGTCGCCCGGAGTGAGAAGGGCGTTGAGCACCACTTTGTTGGACGATGAGGTTCCGTTCAGCACGAAGTAGGTTTTATCGGCATTAAAGACTTTCGCCGCATGCTGCTGCGCAATGCAGGGTGCCCCTTCGTGGATCAACAGATCGCCCATCGCCACGTCGGCGTTGCACAGGTCTGAGCGGAAAAGGGTTTCGCCAAAGAAATCAACAAACTGATTGCCGGCAGGGTGACGGCGGAAGAATTGCCCGCCCTGGTGACCCGGACAGTCGAAGGCGCTGTTACCCTGTTTGACATAGTCGACCAGAGCCCGGAAAAACGGCGGACGCAGTTGGGTTTCATACTTTTGTGCGGCCGCTTCCAGTTGGCGTCCGTGGAAGTCGTTGCTGGTGTCTGATGCTTCGAATACGCCGTGGATCCGCGATAAATACTCTGCCGGGATAATTTCTTCTTTATGCGTCGCGACAAAAACAGGAATGCCAAATCCGGTTGCTTCTATTTCTTCTATACGACCAGTGAAAATATCGCTGACGGCCAGAACAATGGCGGCAACATCAATATAATCCGTGGCGTTGATATCCACCAGTTCACGGTGAGTGGTAAAGCAATCAGGGCAGGCGCGGCTGGCTGCAATTTTTAAACTTTTCATCTTTCTCTCTTTATTTTAGGTAATAACAGTCCCTCGATTTCTTGCAGAAAAGAAATCGATAATATGCCGGAAAACAGCAAAAGGAGGCCGCTGATTAAAAAAATCAGTAATGCGTTTTTTGCTGAATAGAATTCAGTCCGCCCGGTCGCGGATGAGCCTGAATTAAGATGAATGAGCGCACGGGTTCACAGGCAAAGGCCTGTAAAATAGGGTGTTTCAGGATAACCTGTAAGCGGGTGCGCCAGAAGTCGAAGGACTACCGGGCATTAAAGATATGAAAGTCAAAACAGTTTCGGTGGGCAAACATCATGATATGAGTTGTCCGCCTTATATGGGGCATTAAACGATTATTGTTTTCCATGTTTCATTTCCTTTCAGTAATTGAAAGCATGGACATTTTATCCTGGAAAAAGCGATTAACTGTGAAACAGATCACCGTTAACCGATCAAATCAGAAATAAATATTCGCTTTTGATGAATATCGCAGATCAAAATGCTGATATGTTGATGTTGCGTTAACGGATTGTGTTATGAATGTGCTGAATGGACATAAATACACCAAAAAATAACCCGGAGATTATTTTTGCGCGTATTTTATGGGAGGGTAGGTATTTATTTAAAAATAAACTGAATAGTTATTCAAAGCATGAACCGATAACCGATACCGGTTTCAGTTAATAAATGACGAGGACGCGCGGGGTCAACTTCCAGTTTTTGTCGAAGGTGTCCCATATATATGCGTAAATAGTGACTATGTTCCACGGCGTTTGGCCCCCACACCTGACTCAACAGCTGGCGCTGGGTGAGTACCTTACCGTGATTATTGAGCAAAACGGCGAGTAGCCGAAACTCGATGGGGGTGAGATGGATTTCCTCTTCACCGCGAACAATGCGCCGTGCTGCCAGATCAACCCGAATATCACCAAACGTGTATGTTGGGTCGGCAGGGGTGGTGGCACTGTGACGACGCAGTGCGACACGAAGGCGAGCCTGCAGTTCGCCAATACCAAAAGGTTTAATCAGATAGTCATCCGCTCCGGCATCCAGCGCCGCGATTTTATCCGACTCTTCGGTACGGGCTGACAGCACCAGAATGGGCATCTGACTCCACTGTCGAACCTCACGAATAAAATCGATGCCGTCGCCATCCGGCAGGCCGAGATCGAGGATCACCAGATCAGGTTTGCGCGTGGCCGCTTCAATCAGACCCCGCTGGAGCGTGCCGGCGTCATGAACGCGCAGGCCATCGCCTTCCAGCGCAGCACGCAGAAACCGGCTAATGGCGATCTCATCTTCAACAATCAGAACGTTGATCACAAATCCTCTGGTAATTCATTAAGTTCTGGCGGGGCTTCCAGAGGAAGTTTAACACAAAAACGTGCGCCGCCTTCCGGGCGATTCTCCGCCGAAATGGTACCGCCATGAACGTCAATAATCGCCTGGCAAATCGCCAGCCCCAGACCCACGCCGGGAATGGCCGACTCTTTATTACCGCGGGCAAATTTCTCGAAAATAGCGAACTCCTGTCCGGCAGGGATACCCGGCCCGGTATCCCAGACGTCAAGCCGTAGCGTGTGATCTTCCACTGTGGCATCCACCCCAATCCGGGCGTTTGCTCCTGCGTATTTGCCGGCATTTTCCAGCAGATTGATCAGCACGCGTTCAAACAGCGGGCCATCAACGTGAATTAACGTCAGCGGTTCGGGCATGTTCAGCGCAATATGGCGCCCACCGAGGCCTGGCTCCAGCATTTTCAGGGCGCTACCCACCACCTCTTCGAGCGTGAGCCACTCTTTTTTGAGGTTAAATCCGCCCGACTGAATACGCGCCATATCAAGCAGATTATTTACCAGGCGTGTGGTGTTCAGCACATGCTGGCGGATCTCGCTGGCCTGCAACGCATGTTTCGAGCCTTCCGCTGCCAAATCCAGCGTCAAAATTTCTGACTGGCCAAACAGCACGGTGAGTGGGGTGCGAAGGTCGTGGGAGAGGGCGGCCAGCAATGAGTTACGAATGCTCTCGCGCTCGCTTGCCAGACGGGCCTGTTCTTCGCTGGCGGTAAGCGCCAGCCGTTCCAGCGCGCTTGCCACCAGCAGGGTAAATGTTTCCAGCAATCGCTGCTGTTCGGGGATCATCAGCTGGCGCAGATTCGAAGGTTCAACGATCACCAGCCCCTGATTTTTATCGGCACTGCGCAGCGGCAGAATTTGATACGGTACGCCGGGCAGGGTGTCCGTTCCTGCACCCGCAGGGAGTCCTTTATCAAAGCTCCAGCGCGCAATGGCTTCATCCCAGGGCGTCATACCTGAGGCCGAGGTCAGCGGGCGCAGTTTCCCGTGTTCGTCCGGAAGTAAAATCAGGTTGCTGGCGTGAAAGGTCGAGCGGATAAACTGCTCGCTGGTCTGCACAATATCCAGCGGTGTACGGCCAACCGCCAGCGATTTAGACATCTCATAGAGATGCCGTGTGCGCTGTTCGCGGTAGCGGGCGATACGGGCCTGATAGCGTACGCCCGCCGTCAGATTACCGATCACCAGCCCAACGGTAAGCATCACGGCAAAGGTGAGAATGTACTGCACATCCGAAACGGCGAGCGTTCCGCGGGGCGCGATAAAGAACAGATCGAAGCTGATGACGTTGATGAACGTTGCCAGTACCGAGGGCCAGCGCCCGTAAAAGAGCGCCACCACGACCACGCCGAGCAGGTAGATCATCACCAGATTGGCCGCATCGAAGGCAATCAGCCAGTGGCTGGCAATCGCGGTGATCAGCGCGCAGAGCACGACGGCAACAAGACAGCCGCGGATCTGAATTCGCCATTTATCATTAAAAGTGCGGCTGTCCGGTGCGCGGTTGGGTAAAGGGGTGGGTTTGTCATCCAGTGCGACAATCACCAGATCGAGGTCGGGAGCACGCCGGGCCAGTTTGTCAGCAAAGGATTCGCGGCTAAACCAGCGACGATGCTGACGACGGCCAATGACAATTTTCCCGAGGTTGTGCTCACGCGCGTAGCGCAGAATGGCTTTATCTTCCTGGGGATCGGAGAGAGTGGCGGTTTCTGCGCCCAGCTCCTGTGCCAGACGCAGCGAACTTAAGATCGCGCGGCGCTGGTTTTCAGGCAGCGCGTGAAGCTGCGGCGTCTCGACATAGACCGCATGCCAGACGCTGCCAAACTTGGCCGCCAGGCGCGCTGCGGTGCGGACGAGCTTTTCATTGCCGCTGCCGTGACCCACACACAGCAGAATGGCATCCCGCGTATGCCAGACGCGCTCCTGCCCTTGCAGGTCACGCCAGGCGCGCATCTGATCGTCTACGCGATCCGCCGTGCGACGCAGGGCCAGCTCGCGCAGGGCTATCAGGTTGCCTTTGCGAAAGAAATGTTCGATGGCGCGTTCGGCCTGACCTGCAATATAGACTTTTCCTTCATGCAGTCGCTGGCGCAGATCGTCTGGAGGCAGATCGACCAGCACCACTTCGTCCGCAGAGTCGAAAAAGGGATCGGGTACGGTTTCGCGAACCTGAATCCCGGTCACGCCGCTGACCACGTCGTTCAGGCTTTCGAGATGCTGAACATTTACCGTGGTGAAAACATCAATGCCTGCTTCAAGCAGTTCTTCAACGTCCTGCCAGCGTTTGGGGTGGCGCGAGCCTGAAGCATTACTGTGTGCCAGTTCGTCCATCAGGATAAGCGCGGGCCTGCGGGCGAGGGCGGCGTCGAGATCGAACTCCGTGACCAGACGCCCACGATGGCTGATACGGCGAGGCGGCTGTGTCGCCAGCCCCTTCAACAGTGCTGCCGTCTCTTTCCGGCCGTGGGTTTCCACCACGCCGATAAGAATATCGAGCCCCTGCGCCCGAAGCCGCTGGGCTTCTGTCAGCATGGCGAAGGTTTTCCCGACGCCAGCACAGGCGCCGAAGAAGATTTTCAGTTTGCCGCGATGGGCTTCAGCCGTCTGTTCAAGCAGCCTGTCCGGATCCGGGCGCATGGGCTCGTCGGTCATTTAGTTTTTCCTTAGCGCGTCCAGCGCCAGATTCAGCTCAACAATATTCACCACGGGCATGCCGATGAAGCTGACCAGCGGTTTTTGCGTATGCTCTGCGACCAGCTTGCTCACCTGTTCCACCGTCAGCTGACGGGCCGCCGCGACGCGGGGGATCTGCCATGCCACCGCCTTCGGCGTCAGGCTGTAGTCCAGCCCGCTCGCAGAGGTCGTCACCAGCTCCACAGGCACCTCCCGGCTGGCCTGTGGATTTGCGGCGCGCAGGGCGGCTACACGTTCGGCAATGGCTTTATCCAGCTCCGGGTTGCTGCCGGCCAGGTTACTGCCACCGGATGCCATCGGATTATACGGGCTTTCGGCAGTGGCGGAAGGGCGTCCCTGGAAGTAACGGGCGTCGGTAAAATTCTGTCCAATCAGACGCGAACCGCGGTTTTCACCGTTTTGCATGATCAGCGAGCCGTTGGCCTGATCCTTAAACCACCACTGGCCCAGCGCGGTGGTCACCAGCGGGTAAAGCCCGCCGGTAATAAGCGACAACAGAATAAACAGAAGTATAGCGGGACGTAACATCGTCATTTGATTCACCTTTTAAACCAGCCCAAACAGCGTCAACAGCAGGTCGATAACCTTGATACCGATGAAGGGGACAATCAGCCCACCCAGCCCGTAAATCCACAGGTTGCGGCGCAGCATGGCGGCCGCGGTCAGCGGTTTATAGCTCACCCCTTTGAGCGCCAGCGGGATCAGGAAGACAATAATCAGGGCGTTAAAAATAACCGCACTGAGAATGGCTGATGCTGGCGAGTGCAGATGCATCACGTTCAGCGCATTAAGCTGCGGATAGGTGGCTGCAAACGCCGCGGGAATGATGGCAAAGTATTTTGCGACGTCGTTGGCGATACTGAACGTTGTCAGTGAACCGCGCGTCATCAGCATCTGCTTACCGATGTGCACAACTTCAATCAGCTTGGTCGGGTTCGAGTCGAGGTCGACCATGTTGCCCGCCTCTTTCGCCGCCTGGGTACCGGAGTTCATGGCCACCGCCACGTCGGCCTGCGCAAGGGCTGGGGCATCGTTGGTGCCATCACCCGTCATCGCCACCAGGCGACCTTCCGCCTGATACTGACGAATTAACGCCAGCTTGGCTTCAGGCGTTGCCTCCGAGAGAAAATCATCCACGCCCGCTTCGGCAGCAATCGCGGCGGCGGTCAGACGGTTGTCCCCGGTGATCATCACCGTTTTGATCCCCATTTTCCGCAGCTGGGCAAAGCGCTCTTTGATCCCGCCTTTTACGATATCCTTCAGCGAAATCACCCCCAGCACATGTGCCCCTTCAGCCACCACCAGCGGCGTCGCGCCCTGACGTGCCACGCTCTCGACCAGGTTGTCCACTTCTGGTGGGAAATGACCATTGTTGGCTTCAATGTGGCGACGAATTGCGTCGACGGAGCCTTTACGGATCATGCGGTCCTGAATGTTGATGCCGCTCATTCGGGTTTGTGCCGTGAAGGGAACGAAAGTCGCATGGAGACTCTGAACGTCGCGCTGGCGCAGGTTAAAGCGCTGCTTGGCGAGGATCACGATACTGCGGCCTTCCGGCGTTTCATCGGCGAGGGAAGAGAGTTGCGCCGCATCCGCCAGCGTTTTTTCATCCACGCCGGGGGCAGGTAAGAACTCTGACGCCTGGCGGTTACCGAGGGTAATTGTCCCGGTTTTATCCAGCAGCAGAACGTCCACATCCCCTGCGGCCTCGACCGCACGTCCGCTGGTCGCGATGACGTTCGCGCCCAGCATTCGGCTCATACCGGCCACGCCGATGGCCGACAGCAGCCCCCCGATGGTGGTCGGGATCAGGCAGACCAGCAGCGCCACCAGGACGGTGGTGGTGACCGCGGTACCGCCGTAAGCGGAGAATGGCCATAACGTGGCGGTTGCCAGCAGAAAGACAATCGTCAGCGCCACCAGCAGGATGGTCAGGGCAATTTCGTTTGGTGTTTTACGACGCTGCGCGCCTTCCACCATGGCAATCATACGGTCAAGGAAGGTTTCACCCGGGTTGACGCTACACTGGATCACCAGCCAGTCGGAGAGAATGCGTGTCCCGCCCGTCACGGAGGCGAAATCACCCCCGGATTCACGTATGACGGGAGCGGATTCCCCGGTGATGGCACTTTCATCTACCGACGCGCCGCCTTCGATGACTTCACCGTCGCAGGGGATAATGTCCCCGGCTTCGACCAGCACCACGTCACCTTTACGCAGTTCATCTGCCGGGACATGGTCCATCTGGGCACCGTATTTCGGTTCGCGTAATTTGCGCGCAAAAGCGGTCTTTTTCACCCCTTTGAGGCTATTGGCCTGCGCTTTGCTGCGGCCTTCCGCCAGCGCTTCCGCAAAGTTGGCAAACAGTACGGTGAACCACAGCCACAGGCTGATAGCGCCGGTGAACATCGCATTCCCCTGCAGATGACCCGTTCCCATGGCAATCGCCAGCGCGGTGGTGAGTAAACTCCCTATCCAGACGATAAACATCACCGGGTTGTGCCACTGCACGCGCGGGCTCAACTTTTTCACCGCATCCATGAGGGCCTGTCGAACTAACGACGGTTCGAACAGGGCCATTTGTTTACGACTCATGACAAATTCTCCGCAAAATCAGCGTAAAGAGAGGTATTCCGCGACCGGGCCTAACGCGAGGGCGGGGATAAAGGTCAGGGCGCCGACCAGCAGCACGGTACCGGTCAGCAGTCCGATAAACAGCGCGCCGTGGGTCGGCAACGTCCCGCTGGTGGTCGGTTGAATTTTTTTGCTCACCAGCGACCCGGCAATCGCCAGCACCGGCACAATGACCCCGAAACGACCCACGAACATGCAGAACGCCAGCAGACAGTTCCAGAACGGTGAGTTAGCGCTTAAGCCTGCGAAGGCACTACCGTTATTGTTAGAAGCAGAAGAGACGGCATAAAGCACTTCGCTAAAGCCGTGGATGCCAGGGTTGAAGATGCCGCTGCGTCCGGCCTCCGTCATCAGTGCCAGTGCGGTACCAGCCAGCACGAGGGCGGGGGTGACCAGAATCGCCAGCGCGGTTAACTTCATCTCACGGACATCGATTTTTTTGCCCAGATATTCCGGGGTGCGACCAATCATCAGACCCGCAATGAACACCGCCAGCAGAACAAACAGCAGCATGCCGTAAAGACCCGAGCCTACGCCGCCGAATACCACTTCACCGATCTGCATCAGCCACATCGGGATCATGCCGCCCAGTGCCGTGAAGGAGTCGTGCATAGCATTGACCGCCCCGCAGGATGCCGCCGTCGTGACCACGGCATAAAGGCTGCTGGCGAGAATGCCAAAGCGGCTCTCTTTCCCTTCCATATTCATGGTGCCGTCAGCGCCCAGCGTCAGGAAATGCGGGTTACCTTGCCATTCGGCCCACATCACCAGCGCAACACAGACGACAAAGATGAGCGACATGGTCCAGAGCAGGGTGCGACCCTGACGACGATCGTTCACTACATCGCCAAAAGCAAAGCACAGCGCTGCGGGGATCAGGAAGATCGCCAGCATTTGCACAGCGTTGGTCAGTGCCGTTGGGTTTTCAAACGGATGCGATGAGTTGGCATTGAAGAAACCGCCACCATTCGTACCGAGCATCTTAATGGCTTCCTGTGAGGCCACAGGCCCCATCGGCAGAAGCTGTTTTGCCCCTTCAAGCGAGGTATAAGGGGCGTAAGGCAGCAGGTTTTGCAGCGTACCTTGCTGAATAAAGAACAGCGCGATGAGCAGAGCAATTGGAAGTAAGACCCACAGAGTAATGCGCGTGAGATCAACCCAGGCATTGCCCAGCGTACCCATATTCTGACGTGCAAACGCACGCGTCAGCGCGAAGACAACCGCGATGCCGCTGGCTGCTGAGAGGAAATTTTGTACGGTTAATCCCACCATCTGGCTGAAGTAGCTCAGCGTGGTTTCGCCGGCGTAGGATTGCCAGTTGGTATTGGTGACAAAGCTGACGGCCGTATTCAGCGCAAGATGCCAGGACAGGCCCGGTAACTGTTGCGGGTTCAGCGGCAGGCTACCCTGCAACATCAGCATAACAAAGAGCGCGACCAGCCCAACAATATTCAGCAACAGAATAGCGACCAGATACTGACGCCAGTTCATCTCCTGATCGCGTATTCCCAGTACGCGCCAGATCCCTTTTTCGATACTTCCCGTACCCGGTAAGGACACGTTGTTGATCAGCCGCGCGAGCCCCGTTCCCAGCGGTCTGGCAAGCACCAATAAGACCAGTAAAAAGCTGGCTATAAGTAAAAACGCCTGAGCAGCCATCAGAAGGCCTCCGCATTAATCAGGGCGTAGACCAGATAACCCAATAACAGGAACACCAGCACGATGCCGGTAATCAGACCTGCACTCACAATCCACCTCCGAGTGACATTTGTATTTGTGTTAACGGTAGGATTTATGGCGCAAAGATTTCGCAAAAATCCGCAGGGTGGGTGTAAAAAAAGTATAAAAATGGAAAAGGCACAATTTAACTATTGGTAAGTAAATCGTTAACTTTTTTGTAACTTACTTACGGCGGAAATGTAAATATTCACTAAATGGATGAAAATAACTGGTCTGATGAGTAGTAAAATTACAAACAAAGCGGTATTATTTTAGCCAGATCACAGATTTCAAATTTTCCGGAGCATGTTTCCGGCCAACTATAGGGGAGAAAATATGGATCTTTATAAAGCGTATCCGGCTCATATCGTTTTCATGCGTCGCACTTTCGCCGTAGTGGCTGGCGTGCTGGCCCTGCCGGTGATGCTCTTCTGGAAAGACCGCGCACGTTTTTATAGCTATTTGCACCGCGTCTGGGCCAAAACCAGCGAGAAGCCGGTGTGGATGGATCAGGCCGAGAAAGCGACCTGCGATTTTTACTGATACGAAGACGACACACAGCAATAAAAAAAACCGCCTACAGCAATGTGGCGGTTTTTTTTATTCCTCAGGGTCCGCGGTCCGTTGGGCCGTTTTTGGGCTCTCGTCAGAGCGTGTGTCCACCGACTTATCATCGGTGGTGAACGGTGGAGCGGTTAGCAGCAGGGGCCGCATGATGAAACGCTCTTTTTGCATTGCGTTCATTGTCACCAGCGTACTCGTGGTAAGACGTGATGAACCGACAGTGTTTATTGCTTTTACCATGATGGCGCAGGACACGTAGCGTTAAGGCCGCCCCGGGCGGCCTTTTTTATTTCATCGCGTCTACACTTCATGGCAAAGTAGATAAAAGCCAGCCGCATTTTCTCTTTAATGGCATGGCCTTACGGACATAATGGATAATTGCCAGGAGTTTTATGCCCACCCATCTGGTTTGGTTTCGCGCGGACCTGCGCGTACATGACAATCTCGCCCTTGCGGCTGCCTGCCGCTCCCCGGAAGCCCGCGTGCTGGCGGTGTTTATCGCCACCCCCGGGCAGTGGCAGCAGCATGCTATGGCACCACGCCAGGCGGCTTACCTCAGCTCACATCTGAATGGCTTGCAGTGTTCGCTTGCCGAAAAAGGGATCCCGCTCATTTATAAAGAGGTCAGTGACTTCTCCACGCAATGCCAGGCTGTGAAGGCAATCTGTGAGCAGTACGATGTCACCCACCTTTTTTACAACTATCAGTACGAATTCAATGAACGTCAGCGGGATCGTCAGCTGGAGGAAATCCTGCAGGATGTAGAGTGTCAGGGTTTTGATGACAGCGTCATGCTGCCGCCGGGCAGTGTCATGACCGGCAACCACGAGATGTATAAAGTCTTTACGCCGTTTAAAAATGCCTTCATTAAAAGACTGAAGGAGGCACTGCCGGAATGCGTGGCTGCACCTAACGTGAGGGGAGACGCCATAACGGAGATACCCGAGCGGGAGTTTGACTATCCGCAACAGGCGTTTGATGAGACTCTGTTCCCGGCTACCGAAAAAAACGCTATCGCGAAGCTGCGCCAGTTTTGTAAAGCGGGCGCAGGCGATTACGACGCGCGCAGGGATTTTCCCGCGACAGAGGGCACCAGCCGTTTATCGGCCTGTCTGGCGCTGGGCGTGCTCTCTCCGCGCCAGTGTCTGCATCGTCTTCTGGCGGAACAACCGCAGGCACTGGACGGGGGGCCCGGCTCCGTCTGGCTTAACGAACTTATCTGGCGCGAATTTTATCGCCATTTGATGACGTATCACCCTGATTTATGTAAGCATCGTCCGTTTATACCCTGGACTGATAACGTAAAATGGCAACACAACGAGAGCCACTTACAGGCCTGGCAGAAAGGCGAAACGGGCTTCCCGATTGTTGATGCCGCGATGCGCCAGCTCAATGAAACCGGATGGATGCACAATCGGCTGCGAATGATTACCGCCAGCTTCCTGGTGAAGGATCTGCTTATCGACTGGCGTGTCGGGGAGCGGTATTTTATTTCTCAGCTGATCGATGGCGATCTGGCGGCGAATAACGGCGGCTGGCAGTGGGCGGCGTCCACTGGAACCGACGCCGCGCCCTATTTCCGTATTTTTAATCCTGCCACGCAGGGACAAAAATTTGATGCAGACGGCGAGTTTATCCGCCGCTGGTTGCCCGCGCTGAGCAATGTCCCTGCAAAAGCGATCCACGACCCGTGGGCATGGGCGGATAAACAGGGTGTGAAGCTCGATTATCCCCGTCCGATTGTTGACCATAAACAGGCGCGTGTCGCCACGCTGGCGGCGTACGAGGCCGCCCGCAAAGCTTAAGAGAGTGATGATGAAAAACAGCGAACTGGAAAGCCTGATTAACGAAAAACTGAACAGCGCCTCCTTCAGCGATTACGGCCCGAACGGCCTCCAGGTTGAAGGACGCGAAACGGTGCAGAAAATTGTCACTGGCGTGACGGCAAGCCAGGCGCTGCTGGACGAAGCCGTCCGTCAGGAAGCGGATGCCGTTATTGTCCATCACGGTTATTTCTGGAAAAACGAAGCACCGATCATTCGCGGTATGAAGCGAAACCGCCTGAAAACGCTGCTGGCAAATGATATCAACCTGTACGGTTACCATCTGCCGCTGGATGCGCACCCGGAGCTGGGCAATAACGTACAGCTCGCGCAGCTGTTGGGGATTACCGTCATGGGTGAAATTGAGCCGCTGGTGCCCTGGGGAGAGCTGGCCATGCCGGTGCCCGGCCTGGAGCTGGCCTCATGGATTGAAGCGCGTCTGGGACGCCGTCCGCTCTGGTGCGGTGACACCGGTCCGGATACGGTGAAGCGGGTTGCCTGGTGTACTGGTGGTGGTCAGGGCTTTATTGACAGCGCGGCACGCTTTGGTGTCGACGCCTTCATCACTGGAGAAGTGTCCGAGCAGACCGTCCATTCGGCGCGTGAACAAGGTCTGCATTTTTACGCGGCAGGTCACCATGCCACCGAGCGTGGCGGAATTCGCGCCCTCAGTGAATGGCTGACCGAAAATACCGATCTGGATGTCACGTTTATTGATATCCCTAACCCGGCCTGATGAGAGGTATCTGAGTGCAGCGAGCGCGTTGTTATCTTCTGGGGGAAACGGCAGTGGTTCTGGAGCTGGAACCGCCAGTGACCCTTGCCACGCAAAAGCGTATCTGGCGGCTAACGCAGCGCCTGGCCGATGTGCCTGAAGTGGTTGAAGCGATTCCGGGTATGAATAACATCACCGTGGTGCTGCGTAATCCGCATACGCTGGCGCTGGATGCTATTGAACGTTTGCAGCGCTGGTGGGAAGAGAGCGAGGCGCTGGAGCCGGATTCCCGGACAATTGAGATCCCGGTGGTGTATGGCGGCGAGCATGGACCCGATCTTGGCGTAGTGGCGGAACACTGCGGATTAACGGAAAAGCAGGTGGTTGAATTGCACGCCTGCGTTGATTACGTGGTCTGGTTCTTAGGTTTCCAGCCGGGCTTCCCCTATCTGGGGGGGCTCTCACCGCAATTGCATACGCCGCGTCGCGCCGAACCCCGCCTGAGCGTGCCGGCGGGCACGGTGGCTATCGGTGGTGAACAGACCGGCATTTATCCTCTGACGTCACCGGGGGGCTGGCAGCTTATCGGGCATACGTCCAGGCCGTTATTTGAACCAGGGCAGGAGGTTCCCATACTCCTTCGTCCCGGCGATACCCTGCGCTTTATCCCGCAGAAGGAGGGGGTATGTTAACGCTGATTCGCGCCGGGCTTTACACGTCCGTACAGGATGCCGGCCGCTTTGGCATGCGTCAGTCGGGCGTGAGCTACTGTGGTGCGCTGGACAGGCCTGCGCTGGAGATTGCTAACGTGCTGGTGGGCAACCCTGGCAGCACGGCGGCACTCGAAATTACGCTTGGCCAGTGTGTGATTGAATTCGGCGAGGAGACCTGGTTTGCCTTAACCGGGGCCGCTTGTGACGCCGAGCTGGATGGCAAAGCGGTCTGGACAGGCTGGCGGCTGCGGGCGAAAGCCGGGCAGCGTCTGACCCTTAAACGTCCTGTGCACGGCGTGCGAAGCTATCTTGCGGTCGCAGGAGGGATTGATGTGCCAGAGGTTCTGGGTTCATCCAGTACCGATCAGAAAGCCGGCATTGGCGGTCATGAAGGGCGCCTGCTGCGTGACGGCGATCGTCTGGCGGTTAACCCCTCAACGCGCCACTTCTCGACGGCCCAGGGGGTAAAACAGCTGTTATGGACCAACCAAATCCGTGCCTTACCGGGGCCGGAATATCAGGAGTTCGATGAAGTCGCTCAGGAGACGTTCTGGCGTTCGCCGTGGAAGATCAGCCCGCAAAGTAACCGTATGGGATACCGCCTGCAGGGGCAGCCATTGACCCGTACGACAGATCGGGAATTGCTCTCACACGGTTTATTGCCTGGTGTCATTCAGGTGCCGGGTAACGGTCAGCCGATCGTGCTGATGAACGATGCGCAAACCACGGGGGGATACCCGCGTATTGCCTGCATCATTGAAGCAGATCGCTACCATCTGGCGCAAATTCCTCTCGGACAGCCGATTCATTTTGTGCAATGTTCGCTGGAGGAGGCGCTGAAGGCACGCCAGGATCAGCAGCGTTATCTGGAACAACTGGCATGGAGGCTCGATGGCAAAGATTGATTTAAACGCCGATCTGGGTGAGGGCGGAAGTGCCGATGCTGAACTGATGACGCTGGTCTCTTCGGTCAATATTGCCTGCGGGTTTCACGCGGGTGACGCGCAAACCATGCTGGACAGCGTGCGTAATGCGATTAAGCACGGCGTGGCGATAGGGGCACATCCCAGTTTTCCTGACAGGGATAATTTTGGCCGCACGGCAATGGATCTCCCTCCTGAGACGGTGTATGCCCAGACGCTTTATCAAACGGGCGCGCTGGAGGCGATTGTGCGTTCCCAGCAGGGCGTGCTGCGCCATGTGAAACCCCACGGCATGCTCTACAATCAGGCGGCCAAAGATCCGGCTCTCGCGGATGCCATTGCCCGCGCGGTGCGGGACTGCAACCCGCAGCTCATCCTGGTGGGGCTGGCGGGGAGCGAGCTTATTCGCGCGGGACAGCGGCTGGGGTTAACCACCCGTCAGGAAGTTTTTGCTGACAGAGGGTATCAGCCGGACGGCAGCCTGGTTCCCCGTTCACTGCCCGGTGCGCTTATTACCGATGAATCACAGGCGCTGGCGCAAACGCTGGCGATGGTATGTGAGGGCTCGGTAAAGGCAATTGATGGTTCAACGGCCAGAGTCCAGGCGGATACGGTGTGTTTACACGGCGATGGTGAGCATGCGCTGCAGTTTGCACGCCGCTTACGGACGGCCTTTGCGGAGCAGGGTATTCTCGTGAGTGCATGACATAACGATAAGGACAGAAAAATGCCTGAAGGCCCGGAGATCCGCCGTGCAGCGGATAGCCTCGAGGCGGCGATAAAGGGCAAACCGCTGACGGATGTCTGGTTTGCTTTTCCTCAACTGAAACCGTTTGAAACCCAGCTGGTGGGGCAGACGGTGACACACATTGAAACGCGCGGCAAAGCGCTGCTTACGCATTTCTCCCATAACCTGACGTTATATAGCCATAATCAGCTGTACGGCGTTTGGCGCGTGGTGAAGGCAAACGAGCAGCCGCAAACTACCCGCGTGCTGCGCGTCAGGCTACAGACGGCAGACAACGCGATTCTGCTCTACAGCGCATCCGATATCGAAATGTTAACGCCAGAGCAGCTGCTCACTCATCCGTTCCTGCAGCGCGTCGGGCCGGATGTGCTGGATATGAGCCTGACCCCGGGCGAGGTGAAAACCCGTCTGGTGTCACCTCGGTTTCGTAACCGACAGTTTTCCGGACTGTTGCTCGATCAGGCGTTTCTGGCTGGATTAGGAAATTACCTGCGGGTGGAGATCCTCTGGGAGGTGGGCCTGGCGGCGCAGCATAAGGCATCGCAACTCAGTGATGAACAGCTGGAGGCGTTATCCCACACACTGCTGGATATCCCGCGCCTGTCGTACAACACGCGTGGCATGGTGGATGACAACAAGCACCATGGGGCATTGTTCCGCTTTAAGGTGTTTCATCGTGAAGGGAAGGCGTGTGAGCGGTGCGGCGGGTTAATTGCGAAAACCACGCTGTCATCGAGACCGTTTTACTGGTGTCCGCACTGCCAGAAGTAAAATGAAAACGGTAACCCAGGGGGTTACCGTTTTTAATGTCTTCACTCTCTCGGAGTAAGAGAGGGATGGGGTGAGGACATCAGGCCACACCCCGTTAACATCAGCGTTTGATGTCAGACTTAAAATCACGCTGCTCGTAGCCAGTATACAGCTGACGAGGACGGGCGATTTTCATGCCTTCGCTGTGCATTTCGTTCCAGTGCGCAATCCAGCCAACGGTACGTGCCATGGCGAAGATCACGGTGAACATGGAAGACGGAATGCCCATCGCTTTCAGAATAATGCCAGAGTAGAAATCGACGTTCGGGTAGAGTTTCTTCTCGATGAAGTACGGGTCGTTCAGCGCAATGTGCTCAAGCTCCATCGCCACTTCCAGCAGGTCGTCTTTTGTACCCAGCTCTTTCAGCACTTCGTGGCATGTTTCACGCATAACGGTAGCGCGTGGGTCGTAGTTTTTGTACACACGGTGACCGAAGCCCATCAGACGGAAGGAGTCATTCTTGTCTTTCGCGCGACGCACGAATTCAGGAATGTGCTCAACGGAGCTGATCTCTTCCAGCATCTTCAGTGCCGCTTCGTTCGCGCCGCCGTGCGCCGGTCCCCACAGGGAGGCGATACCCGCAGCGATACAGGCGAACGGGTTCGCGCCTGAAGAGCCTGCGGTACGGACGGTGGAGGTGGAGGCGTTCTGTTCGTGGTCAGCGTGCAGGATCAGAATACGGTCCATCGCACGTTCCAGTACCGGGTTCACTTCGTACTCTTCACACGGCGTGGAGAACATCATGCGCAGGAAGTTACCGGCGTAGGAGAGGTCGTTACGTGGATAAACAAACGGCTGGCCGATGGAGTATTTGTAACACATCGCTGCCATTGTCGGCATTTTGGACAGCAGGCGGAACGCCGCGATATCGCGGTGACGTGGATTATTCACGTCCAGCGAGTCGTGGTAGAACGCTGCCAGCGCACCGGTAATACCGCACATCACCGCCATTGGGTGAGAATCACGACGGAAAGCATGGAACAGACGGGTAATCTGCTCATGAATCATGGTGTGACGGGTCACGGTGGTTTTGAATTCATCGTATTGTGCCTGCGTCGGTTTTTCGCCGTTCAGCAGGATGTAGCACACTTCCAGATAGTTGGATTCGGTGGCTAACTGATCGATGGGGAAGCCGCGATGGAGCAGGATACCTTCGTCACCATCAATGAAGGTGATTTTGGATTCGCAAGATGCGGTAGAGGTAAATCCAGGGTCGAAGGTGAATACACCTTTAGAACCCAGCGTACGGATATCAATAACATCCTGACCGAGCGTGCCTTTTAGCACATCCAGTTCAACAGCAGTGTCACCATTTAGGGTGAGCGTTGCCTTTGTATCAGCCATTTACGGTCTCCTTAGCGCCTTATTGCTTAAGACTGCCAATTACCGGATTTGCATTCTGCTGATTTCTCACCGTTACCAGTTTGTTATTTGGCTTACCGCTCAGCTCACGAGGAGAAACCAGGGTACAGAGCTATGGCGCCTTGCAGGTAAAAACATGAAAAATCAGTGAAACAACAGCAAATCAGTGTCTTCGCAGTCCGAATTATTCAAACCTGTATATCACTAATAACTGTCCTGATAACTTCGGTCAATACCATCACACTGTTACATAACTATTTGTCAGGTGAAAGTGAGACCTCATAACTTTTGCGCATTATATGCCTTTTCTGATGACGTTTGTAACAATATTGTTTAACATTTGTCAAATCAGATGATTAAAAATTAAAAAGATGTTGTTATCGTGACCCTGATCACTGTTCCAGAGAAAACCCGACAAACTGTATGTAGGTTAATTGTAATGATTTTGTGAACGGCCTATACTGCCGCCAGGTCTCCGGAACACCCTGCAATCCCGAGCCACCCAGCGTTGTAACGTGTCGTTTTAGCATTTGGAAGCAATGTTTTGCATGACGCGCAGTTATAGAAAAGGAACGCTGTCTGACCCGCATCGCAGTCCGGAGGAAGGAAACAATAAGAACAGCATGTGGGCGTTATTCATGATAAGAAATGTGAAAAAACAAAGACCTGTCAATCTGGATCTCAAAACGATCCGGTTCCCTGTAACAGCAATAGCGTCCATTCTGCACCGCGTTTCTGGTGTGATTACGTTTGTGGCGGTCGGCATTCTGCTGTGGTTACTGGGTACCAGCCTCTCTTCTCCTGAAGGATTCCTCCAGGCCTCTGCCATCATGAACAGCTTCTTCGTGAAATTTATCATGTGGGGCATTCTGACTGCGCTGGCGTACCACGTTGTTGTGGGCATTCGTCATATGCTGATGGACTTTGGCTACCTGGAAGAGACTTTCGAAGCCGGTAAACGCTCCGCTAATATTTCATTTGTATTGACTGTCGTGCTTTCACTTCTCGCAGGAGTTCTCGTATGGTAAGCAACGCCTCCGCATTAGGACGCAACGGCGTACATGACTTCATTCTGGTCCGTGCTACCGCCATCGTTCTCACCCTTTATATCATCTATATGATTGGTTTCTTCGCGACCAGCGGCACGCTGACGTGGGAAATCTGGAGTGGGTTCTTCGGATCTGCCTTCACCAAAGTGTTCACCCTGCTGGCTCTGTTCTCCATCCTTATTCATGCCTGGATTGGTATGTGGCAGGTGTTGACCGATTACGTTAAACCACTGGCGATTCGCCTTCCTCTGCAGCTGGTCATTGTCGTTGCACTGGTGGTTTACGTTATTTATGGATTCGTTGTGGTGTGGGGTGTGTAATGAAACTGCCAGTCAGAGAATTTGATGCTGTTGTGATTGGTGCTGGTGGCGCAGGTATGCGTGCAGCACTGCAAATTTCCCAGAGCGGCCAGACCTGTGCGCTGCTCTCTAAAGTCTTCCCGACCCGTTCCCACACTGTCTCCGCGCAGGGCGGTATTACCGTTGCGCTGGGCAATTCCCATGAAGATAACTGGGAATGGCACATGTATGACACGGTCAAAGGTTCCGACTACATCGGCGACCAGGATGCTATCGAATATATGTGTAAGACTGGCCCGGAAGCGATTCTGGAGCTGGACCACATGGGGCTGCCGTTCTCCCGTCTGGAAAATGGCACCATTTATCAGCGTCCGTTTGGCGGCCAGTCGAAAAACTTCGGCGGCGAGCAGGCGGCACGTACCGCAGCTGCGGCTGACCGTACCGGTCACGCACTGCTGCACACGCTGTATCAACAGAACCTGAAAAACCACACGACTATTTTCTCTGAGTGGTACGCGCTGGATCTGGTGAAAAACGCCGATGGCGCCGTTGTGGGTTGTACTGCGCTGTGTATTGAAACCGGTGAAGTGGTCTACTTCAAAGCGCGTGCTACCGTGCTGGCGACCGGCGGTGCAGGCCGTATTTATCAATCTACCACCAACGCCCACATCAACACCGGTGACGGCGTAGGTATGGCTATCCGCGCCGGCGTACCGGTGCAGGATATGGAAATGTGGCAGTTCCACCCAACCGGCATCGCCGGTGCCGGCGTGCTGGTAACAGAAGGCTGCCGTGGTGAAGGGGGTTACCTGCTGAACAAACACGGCGAGCGCTTCATGGAGCGTTATGCCCCGAATGCGAAAGACCTGGCGGGTCGTGACGTGGTGGCGCGTTCCATCATGATCGAAATCCGTGAAGGCCGCGGCTGTGACGGCCCATGGGGTCCACACGCGAAGCTGAAACTCGACCATCTGGGTAAAGAGGTTCTGGAATCACGTCTGCCAGGCATTCTGGAGCTGTCTCGTACCTTCGCGCACGTCGATCCAGTGAAAGAGCCCATCCCGGTAATCCCAACCTGTCACTACATGATGGGCGGTATTCCGACCAAAGTGACCGGCCAGGCGCTGACCGTGAACGAGCAGGGTGAAGACGTTGTTATCCCGGGCCTGTTTGCCGTCGGTGAAATTGCCTGCGTATCCGTACACGGTGCAAACCGTCTGGGCGGGAACTCCCTGCTTGACCTGGTGGTATTTGGTCGTGCGGTAGGTCTGCATCTGCAAGAGTCTATTGCCGAGCAGGGTGCGCTGCGTGATGCCACCGACGATGAAATTGATGCGTCGCTTGAGCGTCTGAACCGCTGGAACGGCAACCGTAATGGTGAAGATCCGGTGGAAATCCGCAAAGCGCTGCAGGAATGTATGCAGCACAACTTCTCGGTATTCCGTGAAGGGGATGCGATGGCCAAAGGTCTTGAGCAGCTGAAAGCGATCCGCGAGCGTCTGAAAAATGCCCGTCTGGACGACACGTCCAGCGAGTTCAATACCCAGCGCGTTGAGTGTCTGGAGCTGGATAACCTGATGGAAACGGCGTTCGCTACCGCGATGTCGGCAAACTTCCGTACCGAGAGCCGTGGCGCGCATAGCCGCTTCGACTTCCCGGATCGTGACGATGAAAACTGGCTGTGCCATTCCCTGTATCTGCCAGAGTCGGAATCCATGACGCGTCGTAGCGTCAATATGGAACCGAAACTGCGTCCGGCGTTCCCGCCGAAGATTCGTACTTACTAATGCGGAGACAGGATAATGAAACTCGAATTCTCAGTTTATCGTTATAACCCGGATGTAGATGATGCTCCGCGTATGCAGGATTACACCCTGGAAGCGGAAGAAGGCCGTGACATGATGCTGCTGGATGCCTTAATCCAGCTGAAAGAAAAAGATCCGACACTGTCGTTCCGTCGCTCATGCCGTGAAGGCGTTTGTGGCTCTGACGGTGTGAACATGAACGGTAAAAATGGTCTGGCCTGCATCACGCCAATTTCAGCGTTGCAGCGCGCGGGCCAGAAAATTGTTATCCGTCCTTTGCCAGGTCTGCCAGTCGTTCGTGATTTGGTGGTAGACATGGGGCAATTCTATGCACAATATGAGAAGATTAAGCCTTACTTATTGAATAATGGGCAAAATCCACCGGCTCGTGAGCACTTACAGTCTCCTGAGCAGCGTGAAAAACTCGATGGTTTGTACGAGTGTATTCTCTGTGCATGTTGCTCGACCTCTTGCCCGTCGTTCTGGTGGAACCCGGACAAGTTTATCGGCCCGGCCGGTCTGCTGGCTGCCTATCGCTTCCTGATCGATAGCCGCGACACCGAAACCGACAGTCGTCTGGAAGGACTGAGTGATGCTTTCAGCGTATTCCGCTGCCATAGCATCATGAACTGCGTCAGTGTATGTCCTAAGGGACTGAACCCGACGCGCGCCATCGGCCATATTAAGTCGATGCTGCTGCAGCGCAGTGCATAAGTAACAGGAGGGGAGCGTTGTTCCCCTCACCCTGACCCTCTCCTGACAGGAGAGGGGATAAAATGTAGGAAACCTCTAAAAACTGCCCCGAGGTGCAGACAGTTTTTAAAGGTTCCTTCGCGAGCCCAAGACAACATAAGAGCTCGCAGGTGAACCCCGGCACGTACGTGTTGTACGTGGTAGTTTCTACGGCGAAAGTAAGCATAAAAATGCTTAAGGGATCACGATGCAGAACGGCGCAATGAAAGCCTGGCTGGACTCTTCTTACCTCTCTGGTTCAAACCAGAGCTGGATAGAACAGCTCTATGAAGACTTCTTAACCGATCCTGACTCAGTGGACGCAAACTGGCGTTCCATGTTCCAGCAGTTACCTGGCACTGGAGTCAAACCGGATCAATTCCATTCCAAAACACGTGATTATTTCCGTCGTCTGGCGAAGGATGCCTCACGTTACTCTTCTGCGATTTCCGACCCTGACACCAATGCGAAGCAGGTTAAAGTCCTGCAGCTTATCAACGCTTATCGCTTCCGTGGTCACCAGCATGCGAATCTCGATCCGCTGGGACTGTGGAAACAAGATCGTGTGGCGGATCTCGATCCGGCGTATCACGATCTGACCGAGGCCGATTTCCAGGAAAGCTTTAACGTAGGTTCCTTTGCCATCGGCAAAGACACGATGAAGTTGGGCGAGCTGATTGACGCGCTCAAGCAAACCTACTGCGGCTCCATCGGCGCGGAATATATGCACATCACCTCTACAGAAGAGAAACGCTGGATCCAGCAGCGCATCGAATCTGTGGCGGGTCACGCGAATTTCTCTGCTGAAGAGAAAAAACGCTTCCTCAGCGAACTGACCGCAGCAGAAGGCCTTGAGCGCTATCTGGGCGCGAAATTCCCGGGTGCGAAACGCTTCTCGCTGGAAGGCGGCGACGCGCTGGTACCTATGCTGAAAGAGCTGATTCGTCACGCGGGCAAAAGCGGTACCCGTGAAGTGGTGCTGGGTATGGCGCACCGCGGTCGTCTGAACGTACTGGTCAACGTGCTGGGTAAAAAACCGCAGGACCTGTTCGACGAATTCGCGGGCAAACATAAAGAGCACCTCGGCACCGGTGACGTGAAGTACCACATGGGCTTCTCGTCTGATATCGAAACCGAAGGCGGTCTGGTTCACCTGGCGCTGGCGTTTAACCCGTCACACCTGGAAATCGTGAGCCCGGTGGTTATCGGTTCTGTGCGTGCGCGTCTGGATCGTCTGGACGAGCCGAGCAGCAACAAAGTTCTGCCAATCACCATTCACGGTGACGCGGCGGTCACAGGGCAGGGCGTGGTTCAGGAAACGCTGAACATGTCCAAGGCGCGTGGTTACGAAGTGGGCGGTACCGTTCGCATTGTTATCAACAACCAGGTGGGCTTCACGACCTCTAACCCACTGGATGCGCGTTCTACCCCGTACTGCACCGACATCGGTAAGATGGTTCAGGCGCCGATCTTCCACGTTAACGCGGATGACCCGGAAGCCGTGGCGTTCGTTACCCGTCTGGCGCTGGACTACCGTAACACCTTCAAACGCGATGTGTTCATCGACCTGTTCTGCTACCGCCGTCATGGCCACAACGAAGCTGACGAGCCAAGTGCAACGCAGCCGCTGATGTATCAGAAAATCAAAAAACACCCGACGCCACGCAAAATCTATGCTGACAAGCTGGAAGGCGACAACGTGACGACGCTGGAAGATGCGACCGAAATGGTCAACCTCTACCGCGACGCGCTGGATGCGGGTGAATGCGTAGTGAAAGAGCTGCGCCCGATGAACATGCACTCCTTTACCTGGTCGCCGTACCTCAACCACGAGTGGGATGAGAGCTACCCGAACAAGGTAGAGATGAAGCGCCTGCAGGAGCTGGCTAAACGCATCAGCACCGTACCAGACGCTATCGAGATGCAGTCTCGCGTAGCGAAAATTTATGCTGACCGTCAATCAATGGCGGCGGGCGAGAAGCTGTTCGACTGGGGCGGGGCGGAAACACTGGCTTACGCAACGCTGGTTGATGAAGGCATTCCTGTTCGTCTGTCCGGTGAAGATGCGGGCCGTGGCACCTTCTTCCACCGTCACGCGGTAGTTCACAACCAGACTAACGGTTCAACCTATACTCCTCTGCAGCATGTCCATAACGGTCAGGGTCAGTTCAAGGTATGGGACTCCGTCCTGTCTGAAGAAGCGGTACTGGCATTCGAATACGGCTACGCCACCGCGGAACCGCGCACCCTGACTATCTGGGAAGCGCAGTTCGGTGACTTCGCCAACGGTGCCCAGGTCGTTATCGACCAGTTCATCTCGTCCGGCGAGCAGAAATGGGGCCGTATGTGTGGCCTGGTGATGCTGCTGCCACACGGTTACGAAGGTCAGGGTCCGGAGCACTCTTCCGCCCGTCTGGAACGTTATCTGCAGCTCTGCGCTGAGCAGAACATGCAGGTCTGCGTGCCGTCCACTCCGGCTCAGGTCTACCACATGCTGCGTCGTCAGGCGCTGCGCGGTATGCGCCGTCCGCTGGTGGTCATGTCGCCAAAATCCCTGCTGCGCCACCCGCTGGCGGTGTCCAGCCTGGACGAACTGGCGAACGGCACCTTCCTGCCTGCCATCGGTGAGGTTGACGAACTGGATCCGCAGGCCGTTAAGCGTGTTGTGATGTGTTCTGGTAAGGTTTATTACGACCTGCTGGAACAGCGCCGTAAGAACGACCAGAAAGATGTCGCCATCGTGCGTATCGAACAGCTTTATCCATTCCCGCACCAGGCGGTGCAGGAAGCGTTGAAACCGTATGCTCACGTGCATGATTTTGTCTGGTGCCAGGAAGAGCCGCTCAACCAGGGCGCCTGGTACTGCAGTCAGCATCATTTCCGTGAAGTCATTCCATTTGGGTCTGCCCTGCGTTATGCAGGTCGCCCGGCCTCCGCCTCTCCGGCGGTAGGGTATATGTCCGTTCACCAGAAGCAGCAACAAGATCTGGTCAATGACGCGCTGAACGTCGATTAATTAAAGGATACATAATGAGTAGCGTAGATATTCTTGTTCCCGACCTGCCTGAGTCCGTAGCAGATGCGACCGTCGCCACCTGGCACAAAAAACCGGGCGATAGCGTTAAGCGCGATGAAGTGCTGGTAGAAATCGAAACTGACAAAGTGGTACTGGAAGTACCGGCTTCAGCGGATGGCATTCTGGATGCAGTCCTGGAAGACGAAGGGACAACCGTAACCTCCCGTCAGATCCTGGGTCGCCTGCGTGAAGGCAACAGCGCGGGCAAAGAGTCCAGCGCGAAGTCTGACGAAAAAGCGTCTACCCCAGCCCAGCGTCAGCAGGCCTCTCTGGAAGAGCAAACTAACGACGCGCTCAGCCCGGCGATCCGTCGCCTGCTGGCCGAGCACAACCTGGATGCGGCTGCCATTAAAGGCACCGGTGTCGGTGGTCGTCTGACCCGTGAAGATATCGAGAAGCACCTGGCGAAAGCCCCTGCTCAGGCAGAAGCTAAAGCGCCAGCAGCGGCAGCGGCAGCGGCGCCGGCAGCACAGCCTGCGCTGGGTGCCCGTAGCGAAAAACGCGTGCCGATGACTCGCCTGCGTAAGCGTGTGGCTGAGCGTCTGCTGGAAGCGAAAAACTCCACCGCGATGCTGACCACCTTCAACGAAGTGAATATGAAGCCAATCATGGACCTGCGTAAGCAGTACGGTGACGCGTTTGAAAAACGTCACGGTATCCGTCTGGGCTTTATGTCCTTCTACGTGAAAGCGGTTGTTGAAGCGCTGAAACGCTACCCGGAAGTTAACGCCTCTATCGATGGCGATGACGTGGTTTATCACAACTACTTCGACGTCAGCATGGCAGTCTCTACGCCACGTGGTCTGGTTACCCCGGTTCTGCGTGATGTCGATACTCTGGGTATGGCTGACATCGAGAAAAAGATTAAAGAGCTGGCTGTAAAAGGTCGCGACGGCAAGCTGACCGTAGACGATCTGACCGGCGGTAACTTCACCATTACCAACGGCGGCGTTTTCGGTTCACTGATGTCTACCCCGATCATCAACCCGCCGCAGAGCGCGATCCTGGGTATGCATGCCATTAAAGATCGTCCAATGGCGGTAGACGGCAAAGTTGAGATCCTGCCAATGATGTATCTGGCACTCTCTTACGATCACCGTCTGATCGACGGCCGCGAGTCCGTGGGCTTCCTGGTTGCCATTAAAGAGCTGCTGGAAGATCCAACGCGTCTGCTGCTGGACGTCTAGTTTTAGCAGTCTTGCCCGGCGGCGCGTTGTCTGCCGGGCCTACAAAAGCACTACCTAACGATTACCTGAAGGATGGATAGAACACATGAACTTACATGAATATCAGGCCAAACAGCTGTTTGCCCGGTATGGCTTACCGGCTCCGGTGGGTTATGCCTGTACTACCCCGCGTGAAGCAGAAGAAGCCGCATCTAAAATCGGTTCCGGCCCTTGGGTAGTTAAGTGTCAGGTTCACGCTGGTGGCCGTGGTAAAGCGGGCGGTGTGAAGGTTGTTAAGAGTAAAGAAGAGATTCGTGCGTTTGCTGAACATTGGCTCGGCAAGCGTCTGGTAACGTACCAGACAGATGCGAACGGTCAGCCTGTCAACCAGATCCTGGTTGAAGCTGCAACTGACATCGCGAAAGAACTGTACCTGGGCGCGGTTGTTGACCGTAGCTCCCGTCGTGTGGTGTTCATGGCGTCTACCGAAGGCGGCGTGGAAATCGAGAAAGTGGCAGAAGAGACGCCGCACCTCATCCACAAAGTGGCGATCGATCCGCTGGCAGGCCCTATGCCTTACCAGGGTCGTGAGCTGGCGTTCAAACTGGGTCTGGAAGGCAAGCTGGTTCAGCAGTTCACCAAGATCTTCATGGGTCTGGCCACCATCTTCCTGGAGCGCGACCTGGCGCTGATCGAGATCAACCCGCTGGTCATCACCACTCAGGGCGACCTGATCTGCCTCGACGGCAAACTGGGCGCTGACGGCAACGCACTGTTCCGCCAGCCGGATCTGCGTGAAATGCGCGACCAGTCTCAGGAAGACCCGCGTGAAGCGCAGGCTGCACAGTGGGAACTGAACTACGTGGCGCTGGATGGCAACATCGGCTGCATGGTTAACGGCGCAGGCCTGGCGATGGGCACCATGGACATCGTTAAGCTGCACGGCGGTGAGCCTGCAAACTTCCTCGACGTGGGCGGTGGCGCAACCAAAGAGCGTGTAACCGAAGCGTTCAAAATCATCCTCTCTGACGACAACGTCAAAGCCGTGCTGGTTAACATCTTCGGCGGTATCGTGCGTTGCGACCTGATCGCAGACGGTATCATCGGTGCGGTAGAAGAAGTGGGTGTTAACGTCCCGGTTGTGGTGCGTCTGGAAGGTAACAACGCTGAACTCGGCGCGAAAAAACTGGCTGACAGCGGCCTGAATATTATTGCAGCGAAAAGTCTGACGGATGCAGCTCAGCAGGTTGTTGCCGCAGTGGAGGGGAAATAATGTCAGTTTTAATTAATAAAGATACCAAGGTTATCTGCCAGGGCTTCACCGGTAGCCAGGGGACTTTCCACTCCGAACAGGCGATTGCCTACGGCACGCAGATGGTTGGCGGCGTAACGCCAGGTAAAGGCGGCACCACGCACCTGGGCCTGCCGGTATTCAACACCGTGCGCGAAGCGGTTGAAGCGACGGGCGCGACCGCGACCGTTATCTACGTTCCGGCTCCGTTCTGCAAAGACTCGATTCTGGAAGCGATTGACGCGGGCATCAAGCTCATCATCACCATCACCGAAGGTATCCCGACGCTGGATATGCTGACCGTGAAAGTGAAGCTGGATGAAGCTGGCGTGCGCATGATCGGCCCGAACTGCCCGGGCGTTATCACCCCAGGCGAATGCAAAATCGGCATCATGCCGGGTCACATTCACAAACCGGGTAAAGTGGGTATCGTCTCCCGTTCCGGTACGCTGACCTATGAAGCGGTTAAGCAGACTACCGACTACGGTTTCGGCCAGTCCACCTGTGTGGGCATCGGTGGTGACCCCATCCCAGGTTCTAACTTCATTGATATCCTGAAAATGTTCCAGGAAGATCCGCAGACCGAAGCGATCGTGATGATCGGTGAGATCGGCGGTAGCGCAGAAGAAGAAGCGGCTGCGTATATCAAAGAACATGTGACCAAGCCGGTTGTCGGTTATATCGCAGGTGTGACAGCGCCGAAAGGTAAGCGTATGGGTCACGCAGGCGCGATTATCGCAGGTGGTAAAGGTACGGCTGATGAGAAATTCGCCGCGCTGGAAGCCGCAGGCGTGAAAACCGTTCGCAGCCTGGCGGATATCGGCGAAGCACTGAAATCCATCATTAAGTAAATCCTCTCTGCTCCCTGTAAAAGGGAGCGTTGAAGTAATAAGTGTCCGTTTCGACATGGTTGGCCGCTGTAAAGCGGCCTTTTTTAATGCCTGCGTTTCGCGACCAGCGTGAATTTGTAATCGTCGCTGTTAAACACGTTACGGCTGTATTCAAACACCCGCCCATCCTTCAGAAAGCCGCGTGACACCTTTTCCAGTATCGGTTTTGCCGGATCCAGCGCCAGCGCGTCGATCGCCTCCTGAGAGGGCACGATCGGAACCAGTTCCTGTTCACTGCGATCGATAACCATCTTCTTAATCTGTTCGATGTAGTGATATTTGGAATTTTCCATCACCTCCCAGGTGAGGTCGGCGAACATCGTCAGCGGCATCCACGTCTCTTCCAGATTCACCGGTTTTTGCTTAATAAAGCGCACCCGTTTGACATGCCACACTTTGTCATCCGGGCGAATGTTAAGCGTCTCAGCCAGTTTCACATCCGCTTTGATCACTTCGAATGTTTTTACGTCGCTGTGGGTATCGACGTTTCGGTCCGCCAGTTTTTCATAAAAGCCGGTAAGCTGATAAATGTCGTAATTGACGCGCTCCTCTCTCACATAGGAGCCGCTGCCCTGAATGCTCTCGATAATCTGCTCTTCAGTGAGGAGCTTCAGTGCCTGCCTCACCGTGACGCGACTGACGCTAAATGTCTCCTGCAGGCTGGATTCCGTCGGTAACGCATCACCGGGTTTTAACTCACCGGCGGTAATTTTCTCGCGAAGCGCATCCGCTATCTGCCGGTACATCGGTTTATTGCCCATGTCGTCTGCCTTCTAATACCTTTTCACGGAATTATGCCTCCAGCATAGAATTTGTAAATAATACAAATTAAATACAAATTATCGGTTTTAGTGAAAATGATCACATAAAGGTATCAGTTCGTCTGTCACAATCGATCCTGAACAATTCCCCTTGAGTGTGAGGATCCTGATGAACCTGACGACCCTGACCCATCCCGACGCTGTCTGCGTGCAGGCGCAGTACACCAGTCGTGATGAAGCAATACGCCAGCTCACGATGCGGCTGGTGACGCTCGGCAAAATTACCGACGGCAATGCGTTTTTAACCGAAGTCTTTCATCGGGAATCGCTAGGCCCTACCGCACTCGGCGAAGGGCTGGCAGTTCCGCATGGTAAATCAGCGGTGGTGAAAGAGGCGGCTTTTGCCGTAGCCACCCTGCGTGAACCGCTGAGTTGGGAAGGCGTGGATGGCCCGGAAAATGTCGAGCTGATTTTCCTGCTTGCCATTCCGCCGGCTGAAGCTGGCTCAACCCATATCCAGGTGCTGACGGAACTTACTTCTCGTCTGGCGGATGAAACTCTTCGGGCGCGCGTCATGGCGGCTACCACGGCAGCAGCGCTACTCGCCGCGCTGGACGATGCGCCACAGGAAGATGACGTTGTCGCGTTCGTGGATGCGCCAACCATCGTTTGTGTAACTGCATGCCCCGCCGGCATTGCGCATACCTATATGGCAGCTGAGTATCTGGAAAAAGCGGGGCGTAAGCTTGGCGTAAACGTGGTGGTGGAAAAGCAGGGGGCGAACGGTATCGAAGGGCGGTTGACCGCGCAGCACTTACGCACTGCGCAGGCCTGTATCATCGCCGCAGAAGTGGCTCTCAAAGAGAGCGAGCGTTTTCAGGGCATCCCGACGCTGTCCGTGCCGGTCGCGGAACCGCTTCGCCATGCCGAAGCGCTTATTAAGCGAGCGTTGGCCTTACCCCCCGCGGACACGGATCGCCAGGTGCACACCGGCAATGATGTGAGCAAGAGCCTTAAAACGGAGCTTAAGCAGGCCCTGCTCAGCGGTATTTCCTTTGCCGTGCCGCTGATTGTGGCGGGAGGTACGGTGCTGGCCGTTGCGGTATTGCTGGCACAGATGTTGGGATTACAGCATTTGTTTGAGCAAGAGAACTCATGGCTGTGGATGTATCGCAAACTCGGCGGGGGGATGTTAGGCACGTTAATGGTGCCGGTGCTGGCCGCGTATACCGCCTACTCGCTGGCAGATAAACCTGCTCTGGCGCCGGGTTTTGCGGCCGGTCTTGCCGCCAATATGATCGGTTCAGGTTTTTTAGGGGCGATTGCAGGTGGCCTGATTGCCGGCTATCTGATGCGCTGGGTGAAAAACCATATCCGTCTGAGTCAGCGCTATAACGGTTTTTTAACCTATTACCTCTACCCGGTGATTGGCGTGCTGGGCGCGGGCAGCCTGATGCTGTTCGTGATCGGCGAGCCGGTCGCGTGGATCAACACCTCCCTCACGGCATGGCTTAACGGGCTCTCCGGTGCCAATGCGCTGCTACTGGGCACTCTGCTCGGTTTTATGTGCTCGTTCGATTTGGGGGGACCGGTCAACAAAGCGGCCTATGCGTTCTGTCTGGGGGCGATGGCCAACGGCGTTTACGGGCCGTATGCCATTTTTGCTTCCGTCAAAATGGTCTCGGCTTTTACCGTCACGGCTTCAACCATGCTGGCACCGCATCTCTTTAAACCGTTTGAAATCGAAACCGGCAAGTCGACGTGGCTGCTGGGCCTTGCGGGGATCACCGAAGGGGCAATTCCGATGGCCATTGAAGATCCGCTGCGGGTGATTGGCTCGTTTGTTGTTGGCTCGATGGCAACAGGGGCGATTATCGGTGCAATGGGCATCGGGTTGTCTACGCCGGGGGCGGGCATCTTCTCTCTCTTTTTACTGCATGACGCGGGGATGGGTGGCGTGATCGCGGCGGCAGGCTGGTTTGGCGCTGCGCTGGGGGGAACGACGCTCTCTACGCTCATCTTACTGTTCTGGCGACGTCAGGGCGTAAAAAAAGGCAAATACCTGACGGAAGACGTCACGCCATAAATTCACTTACAGGAAACGAAGATGAAAGCTGTATCTCGCGTTCATATCACGCCACATATGCACTGGGACCGTGAGTGGTATTTCACCACCGAAGCGTCGCGGATCCTTTTGGTCAATAACATGGAGGAGATCCTGACCCGTCTGGAGCAGGACGAAGAGTATAAATACTACGTTCTTGATGGACAGACCGCGGTACTGGAGGATTACTTCGCCGTCGTGCCGGACAACCGGCCCCGGGTAAAAGCGCTGGTTGAGCGCGGAAAGCTGATTATCGGGCCGTGGTATACCCAGACCGACACCACGATTGTCAGCGGCGAATCGATCGTTCGCAATCTGATGTACGGGATGCGCGACTGCATGGAATTCGGTGAGCCGATGAAAATAGGGTATCTGCCGGATTCGTTTGGCATGTCCGGGCAACTTCCGCATATCTATAACGGCTTTGGTATCACCCGCACGCTGTTCTGGCGCGGATGTTCTGAGCGTCACGGCACCGATAAAACAGAATTTTTATGGCAGAGCGCAGACGGCAGCGAAGTTACGGCGCAGGTACTACCGCTGGGCTACGCGATTGGTAAGTACTTACCGGAGGATGAAGCGGGGCTGCGTAAACGGCTCGATACCTGGCTTACATTGCTGGAGAACGCTTCCGTGACGAAAGAGATTCTGCTGCCTAACGGTCACGACCAGATGCCCCTCCAGCAGAACATTTTCGCGGTGATGGATACCCTTCGAAAGATGTACCCGCAGCGGAAATTTGTGATGAGCCGGTTCGAGGAGGTCTTTGAACATACTGAAGCGCACCGTGACGAACTGGCGACGCTGAAAGGGGAGTTTATCGACGGCAAATACATGCGTGTACACCGGACAATCGGCTCCACACGGATGGACATCAAAATTGCCCACGCCCGCATTGAAAACAAAATCGTGAATATCCTCGAACCGCTGGCGGCGCTCGCCTGGATGCTGGGCTTCGAGTATCACCACGGTTTGCTGGAGAAAATGTGGAAAGAGATCCTCAAGAATCATGCTCACGACAGTATTGGCTGCTGCTGCAGCGACAAAGTGCATCGTGAGATTATGGCCCGGTTTGCGCTCGCTGAAGACATGGCCGATAACCTCACGCGTTTCTCGATGCGCAAGATTGTCGACAATATGCCGCAAAGCGAGGCCGACAAGCTGGTGATGTTCAATCTGATGCCCTGGCCCCGTGAAGAGGTGATTAACACCACCCTTCGTCTGCGCGCGAGCCAGTTCCGGTTGCGGGATGATAAAGGCAATGAGATCCCCTGTTTTATTCGCCGCGCCCGGGAAATAGACCCGGGGCTGATTGACCGGCAAATCGTGCACTATGGTAATTACGATCCGTTTATGGAGTTTGATATCCAAATCTGTCAGATCCTGCCCGCGATGGGATACCGCACGCTTTACATCGAGCCCCAGGTTCCTGAAAAGAGGCTTCCCGCGAGGGCAAAAACGGATGCTCTGCTGGAAAACGCCTTCTGGCAAATTGATATAAATGACGATGGCACGCTGCGCCTGCGTGATAAAGAATCCGGACTTATTTATGACCGCGTACTGGAAATTGAAGAGGGGTCGGATGATGGCGATGAGTACGACTACTCGCCTTCCCGGGAAGAGTGGCGGCTCACTTCAGCGCACGGGCAGCATCATGTTGAGGTGATACAGGAAGCCTGGCAGAGCAGGGCGGTGATCCAGCATCGCATCGCCGTTCCGGCAAACCTGGTCGAGCGGTCGGCCCACCTGCGCAATGGCGCTCTTGCGGTTGAATTTGAGGTTACTCTCAGCCATAACAGCAGGCGTGTAGATGTTGTGGCGCGTCTGGATAATCAGGCTGACGATCACCGGGTCCGCGTGCTTATCCCGACGCCGTTTATGACGGAGCAGGTACTGTCAGATACGCAGTTTGGCTCCATAACGCGCCCGGTTCGCGATGACGCGATGGCTAACTGGCAAGAAGAGGGCTGGAAAGAGGCACCGGTTCCCGTCTGGAATTTACTTAACTACGCCGTGCTGCAGCAGGAACGAAACGGGCTCGCCCTGTTCACAGAAGGGTTACGCGAATTTGAAGTGGTGGGGGAGGCAGAAAAAGCGTTTGCTCTGACCCTTCTACGCGGTGTGGGCGTGCTGGGAAAGGAAGATTTGCTGTTGCGCCCGGGCCGACCGTCCGGCATAAAAATGGCCGTTCCGGACTCGCAGCTTCGGGGCCGGCTCGATTGCCGTTTTAGCCTTCTGAGTTTTAGCGGCTCTCCCGAGAACGCCGGCGTTGCTCAGCAGGCGAAAGCGTGGCTTACCCCCGTCCAGTGTTATAACAAAATCCCCTGGGATGCCATGAAGCTTAACCGTGCGCCGTTCAGCACGCCGGACAGATACAGCCTGCTGACCCTTTCGCCGACAGGCTGTGTTATGAGCGCGATAAAAAAGGCGGAGGATCGGGACGCGCTTATCCTTCGTCTGTTCAATCCGTCGGAATCTGTGTCCTGTGATGCCTCTTTATCGTGGAATCAGGCGCTTAAAGGCTGTTGCGAGACGGATTTAAATGAACAGGTGCTGGCAGGCAGGGGAGAAGAAAAGGGCATTACGGGCCTGTTCAGGCCTGGGCAATCGCGGACTTTTAGCCTGAAAACGGAAAGGTAGCGTCTGAAGTGAACAAAAGGCTGCACGCAGGGCAGCCTTTTTTATTGAATAGTCACATTGAGGTGTTAATTTTAAGCGTGTCGCAGGTAAAATAAATGTAATTATCTGCGGCTGTCGTCGCACAATGGAAAAAAAACGCGCTGACGACTACCTTTATACGTTAACGCGAATGTAAAGATGCGTTGTTCTTCAGCGTTAAAATAAATCACGTCTGTTTATATTCTTTCTTGCTTTTGATAACTCCAAATATCGCGTCGTACACATAGCATTAACAAGGTCTTTACCATTCACACCACATTTAAACATGGTTAACAGAAACGGTGCTTTTTGATTTAAATCAAAGTTTAATCCTTGGAAAAAGGTGTCGAAAGGCGGTAAATTGTCCCCGATCAAAATGGCTGAAAAGTGGTAATTTTGCTATAAATTGATCGCCGTCGAAAAACGTAAATGTGATTCAATAAAAACCTGTTTATTGTAAGGGTTTTGCAGCGTATTATATTTGCGGGATCAATTTGAGTTTTTTATTAACGTATTTGTAACCTATCGTCATTGCTTTTATCCTTTCTCAGGCTAAGCGCGACGACATGGATGCGAATAATTTGTATTGGGGCATGTGTGTGAATCCTTTTCTAACGGGGTTCACTCTCGGAGTCTTCATGCGATGAGCAAGGAGTCATGATGTTAGATATAGTCGAACTGTCGCGCTTACAGTTTGCCTTGACCGCGATGTACCACTTCCTGTTTGTGCCACTAACGCTCGGTATGGCGTTCCTGCTGGCCATCATGGAAACGGTCTACGTCCTCTCCGGCAAACAGATTTATAAAGATATGACCAAGTTCTGGGGCAAGTTGTTTGGTATCAACTTTGCACTGGGCGTGGCTACCGGTTTGACCATGGAGTTCCAGTTCGGGACTAACTGGTCTTACTATTCTCACTACGTTGGGGATATCTTCGGTGCGCCGCTGGCCATTGAAGGTCTGATGGCCTTCTTCCTCGAATCCACCTTTGTAGGTCTGTTCTTCTTCGGTTGGGACCGTCTGGGCAAAGTCCAGCATATGGCGGTGACCTGGCTGGTGGCACTCGGTTCGAACCTGTCCGCACTGTGGATCCTGGTCGCGAACGGCTGGATGCAGAACCCTATCGCGTCTGATTTCAACTTCGAAACCATGCGTATGGAGATGGTCAGCTTTGCCGAACTGGTGCTGAACCCGGTCGCACAGGTTAAATTCGTTCACACCGTGGCGTCTGGCTATGTGTGCGGTGCGATGTTTGTACTGGGCATCAGCTCTTACTACATGCTGCGTGGTCGTGACTTCGCGTTTGCTAAGCGCTCCTTTGCTATCGCTGCAAGCTTCGGTATGGCTGCAATCCTCTCTGTTATCGTGCTGGGTGATGAATCCGGTTACGAAATGGGTGACGTGCAGAAAACCAAACTGGCCGCTATCGAAGCCGAATGGGAAACCCAACCCGCGCCTGCTGCCTTTACTCTGTTCGGTGTTCCCGACCAGGATGCACAGGAAAACCGCTTCGCCATTCAAATTCCTTACGCGCTCGGCATCATTGCTACCCGCTCCGTCGACAAGCAGGTGACGGGTCTGAAAGAGCTGATGGTGCAGCATGAAGGCCGTATCCGTAACGGTATGAAAGCCTACGCGCTGCTGGAGGAGCTGCGTGCGGGTTCTACCGACCAGGCCGTGCGTGACCAGTTCAACGATGTGAAGAAAGATCTGGGTTACGGTCTGCTGCTGAAACGCTATACCCCGAACGTCTCCGACGCGACGGAAGCGCAGATCCAGATGGCGACCAAAGACTCCATTCCACGCGTGGCGCCACTGTACTTCGCATTCCGTATCATGGTGGGCTGCGGCATCATCATGCTGCTGATCATTGCGGCGTCCTTCTGGTCCGTGATTCGTAACCGCATCGGTGAGAAAAAATGGCTGCTGCGTACCGCGCTGTATGGTATCCCACTGCCGTGGATTGCTATCGAATCCGGCTGGTTTGTTGCGGAATATGGCCGTCAGCCATGGGCGATCGGTGAGGTGCTGCCAACGGCGGTAGCGAACTCCTCTCTGACTGCAGGCGATCTGATCTTCTCCATGCTGCTGATTTGTGGTCTGTACACCCTGTTCCTGGTGGCTGAACTGTTCCTGATGTTCAAGTTCGCGCGCCTTGGCCCAAGCAGCCTGAAAACCGGTCGCTATCACTACGAGCAGTCCGGTGCGACTACTCAGCCGGCACGCTAAGACAGGAGTCATCAAATGATCGATTATGAAGTATTGCGTTTTATCTGGTGGCTGCTGGTCGGTATTCTGCTGATCGGTTTCGCAGTCACTGACGGTTTCGACATGGGGGTGGGGATGCTCACCCGTTTCCTCGGTCGTAATGACACCGAGCGTCGAATCATGATTAACTCCATCGCCCCGCACTGGGACGGTAACCAGGTGTGGCTGATCACCGCAGGCGGCGCGCTGTTCGCTGCCTGGCCGATGGTCTATGCGGCTGCGTTCTCCGGTTTCTATGTGGCGATGATTCTGGTGCTGGCTTCTTTATTCTTCCGTCCGGTTGGTTTCGACTACCGTTCCAAGATTGAAGACACCCGCTGGCGCAACATGTGGGACTGGGGCATCTTCATTGGTAGCTTCGTTCCACCGCTGGTGATTGGCGTGGCGTTCGGTAACCTGCTGCAGGGTGTACCGTTCCACATCGATGAATACATGCGTCTTTACTACACCGGTAACTTCTTCCAGCTGCTGAATCCGTTTGGTCTGCTGGCAGGCGTGGTGAGTGTGGCAATGATCATTACTCAGGGTGCGACCTATCTGCAGATGCGTACCGTAGGTGAACTGCATCTTCGCTCTCGTGCAACGGCGCAGGTTGCTGCGCTTATTACCCTGGTGTGCTTCGCACTGGCCGGCGTATGGGTGATGTACGGTATCGACGGTTATGTCATTACGTCTGCAATTAACCACACGGCACCGTCTAACCCGCTGACGAAAGAAGTGGCGCGTCAGGCTGGCGCGTGGCTGGTGAACTTCAACAATATGCCTGTTCTGTGGGCTATTCCGGCTCTGGGTGTGTTGCTGCCGCTGCTGACGATACTGACGTCACGTTTGGAAAAAGGTGCCCTGGCATTTGTATTTTCCTCACTGACGCTGGCGTGCATTATTCTGACTGCGGGTATCGCGATGTTCCCATTCGTCATGCCGTCCAGCACGATGATGAATGCAAGCCTGACCATGTGGGATGCAACGTCCAGCCAGCTGACGCTTAACCTGATGACGTATGTTGCTTGCGTGTTCGTACCGATTATCCTGCTGTACACCGCCTGGTGTTACTGGAAAATGTTCGGTCGTATCACGAAAGAAGATATTGAAAGCAACACTCATTCTCTGTACTAAGTAAGGAGCTGAATATGTGGTATTTCGCATGGATTTTAGGGACGCTTCTTGCCTGTGCATTTGGTGTCATTACTGCCCTGGCGCTTGAGCACGTCGAAGCGTCTAAAGCAGGTGAAGACAAACACTAATGAACATTATCGCGACGCTTTACGCGGTAATGGATAAGCGCCCGTTAAGGGCGCTTTCTTTAGTGATGGCATTACTGCTGGCAGGTTGTATCTTCTGGGACCCTTCGCGCTTTGCAGCGAAGACCAGCGAGCTTGAGATCTGGCACGGCTTCCTCATTATGTGGGCGGTGTGCGCAGGTGTGATCCACGGCGTAGGCTTTCGTCCGAAAGCGCTGCACTGGCAGGGGATTTTCTGCCCACTTATCGCCGATCTGGTGCTTCTCGCTGGCTTGATTTTCTTCTTCTTCTGAATAAGAAATGTCCGTTAATGATATGGGCTTACCCTGGCCCATAAAAATTTACTCTCCGTTTACTTTCTCCCATTCCAAACCATCTTTCCCGCGCGTATAGTAGCGAAGTTTAAAAGCTCTAACTTTTGTTGCATTACTGGGATGTAAAGTGAATACAACGCTGTTTCGATGGCCGGTTCGTGTCTATTACGAAGATACCGATGCCGGGGGTGTGGTTTACCACGCCAGCTACGTTGCTTTTTATGAACGGGCACGCACAGAGATGCTGCGCCATCATCACTTTAGTCAACAGGAGCTGTTGGCTGAGCGAGTTGCCTTCGTGGTTCGCAAGATGACGCTTGAGTATTTTGCGCCTGCCAGACTCGACGATATGCTCGAAGTCCAAACTGAAATTACATCAATGCGCGGAACCTCAATGGTTTTCACGCAGCGGATAGTCAATGCAGAAAATACGGTACTGAACTCAGCTGAAGTCCTGATCGTCTGTGTTGATCCAACCATAATGAAGCCTCGTGCGCTTCCTAAGTCTATTGTCGCGGAGTTTAAGCAGTGACTGACATGAATATCCTTGATTTGTTCCTGAAGGCAAGCCTTCTGGTTAAACTTATCATGTTGATTTTGATTGGTTTTTCAATCGCATCCTGGGCCATCATCATCCAGAGAACGCGTATCCTCAATGCGGCTGGCCGTGAAGCAGAAGCGTTTGAAGATAAGTTCTGGTCGGGTATTGAGCTTTCTCGTCTGTATCAGGAAAGCCAGGGACGCCGTGATAACCTCGTAGGCTCCGAACAGATTTTCTATAGCGGATTCAAAGAGTTTGCTCGTTTGCATCGCGCAAACAGCCACGCGCCCGAAGCGGTTGTGGAAGGTGCCTCGCGTGCGATGCGTATCTCCATGAATCGCGAGCTGGAAAACCTTGAAACGCATATTCCTTTCCTGGGGACCGTTGGTTCCATCAGCCCGTATATTGGTCTGTTTGGTACGGTCTGGGGGATTATGCACGCCTTTATCGCCCTGGGGGCGGTGAAGCAGGCGACGTTGCAGATGGTTGCCCCGGGTATTGCAGAAGCACTGATTGCGACCGCTATCGGTCTGTTTGCGGCGATCCCGGCGGTTATGGCTTACAACCGTCTGAACCAGCGCGTGAATAAACTGGAACTGAACTACGACAACTTTATGGAAGAGTTCACCGCGATTCTGCACCGTCAGGCGTTTACCAGTACCGAGAGTAACAAGGGGTAAACCATGGCCAGATCGCGTGGACGAAATCGTCGCGAGCTCAAGTCCGAAATCAATATCGTTCCACTGCTGGACGTTCTGTTGGTACTGCTGCTGATCTTCATGGCGACAGCACCCATCATTACCCAGAGCGTGGAGGTTGATCTGCCGGATGCGACAGAATCACAGGCGGTAAGCACCAATGACGATCCTCCAGTCATCATTGAGGTTTCCGGTGTAGGGCAATACAGCGTAGTGGTAGAAAAAGATCGTATGGATCAACTGCCACCTGAGCAGGTTATTGCTGAAGCGCAGCGACGCCTGGAGTCAAATCCGAAAACGGTCTTCTTAATCGGTGGCGCGAAAGACGTACCATACGATGAAATTATTAAAGCGCTGAACTTGCTACATAGCGCGGGCGTTAAGTCAGTTGGCTTAATGACTCAGCCTATTTGATCATCTGCGTAGTTTTTGGGAACCGATAGTGTCAAAGGCAACCGAACAGAACGACAAGCTTAAGCGAGCGATAATCGTCTCCGCAGTGCTGCACGTTATTCTTTTTGCAGTGCTGATCTGGAGTTCGTTCGACGAGCACATTGATGCATCATCGGGCGGCGGTGGAGGCTCTTCCATTGACGCCGTCATGGTGGATCCCGGTGCGGTAGTGCAGAACTATAACCGCGAGCAACAGCAGAAGGCGAGTGCAAAACGGGCTGAAGAGCAGCGTGAAAAACAGGCGCAACAGCAAGCGGAAGAACTGCGTGAAAAGCAGGCCGCTGAGCAGGAGCGACTGAAGCAGCTTGAGAAAGAACGTTTGCAGGCGCAGGAAGCGGCGAAAGAGCAGGCGGAACAGCAGAAGCAAGCTGAAGAGGCCGCGAAGAAAGCTCAGGAACAGCAGAAGCAGGCGGAAGAGGCGGCAGCCAAAGCCGCGGCGGACGCGAAAGCACAAGCTGATGCCCAGGCAAAATTAGCGGCGGAAGCGGCGAAGAAAGCCGCAGCCGATGCTCAGAAGAAAGCTGAAGCCGAAGCGGCGAAGAAAGCCGCTGCTGATGCTCAGAAGAAAGCTGAAGCGGAAGCGGCAAAAAAAGCTGCTGCTGATGCTCAGAAAAAAGCTGAAGCGGAAGCCGCGAAGAAAGCCGCTCAGGAAGCAGAGAAGAAAGCTGCTGCCGATGCTGCGAAGAAAGCGGCTGCTGCCGAGAAGGCTGCAACAGAAAAAGCGGCCGCTGCTGAAAAAGCCGCAGCAGAGAAGAAAGCCGCCGCCGAGAAAGCGGCTGCTGACAAAAAAGCAGCTGCAGAGAAAGCGGCTGCTGACAAAAAAGCAGCTGCAGAGAAAGCCGCCGCCAAAAAAGCGGCCGCCGCTGAGAAAGCCGCGGATGCCGCTGGCGTTGACGATCTCCTGGGCGATCTGAGTTCTGGTAAGAATGCGCCGAAAGCGGGCGGTGGTGCGAAAGGA
>NZ_CP080000.1:500568-503638 GCF_019378755.1 Enterobacter sp. BIDMC 29
AGGGTTTAGTAGTTTTGTCTATTTGGGTTTGTTAACATTCTGCTAAATTATCGTGGGTAAGGTTACCCGGATAAGGGAGATATGATGAAGCAGGCATTACGTGTAGCATTTGGTTTTTTAATGCTGTGGGCAGCAGTACTGCACGCAGAAGTACGTATCGAGATCACCCAGGGGGTGGATTCGGCACGCCCAATCGGTGTTGTTCCGTTCCAGTGGGCCGGTCCTGGCGCTGCGCCTGAAGATGCCGGTGGCATCGTTGCGGCTGACCTGCGTAACAGCGGTAAATTCAACCCATTAGATCGTTCTCGTCTGCCTCAGCAGCCGGGCAGCGCGCAGGAAGTACAGCCTGCCGCATGGTCTGCGCTCGGTATCGATGCTGTCGTTGTTGGTCAGGTTACACCTAACCCGGACGGCTCTTACAACGTTGCATGGCAGCTGGTTGATACCGGCGGTGCACCGGGTACCGTTCTGGCACAGAACTCTTACAAGGTCACTAAACAGTACCTGCGCTATGCGGCACACGCTGCCAGCGATGCGGTATTTGAAAAACTGACCGGCATTAAAGGTGCGTTCCGTACCCGTATTGCTTATGTGGTACAGACCAATGGCGGTCAGTTCCCGTATGAGCTGCGCGTATCTGACTACGATGGTTACAATCAGTTCCTGGTGAAACGTTCTTCTCAGCCGCTGATGTCTCCAGCCTGGTCTCCGGACGGTTCTAAACTGGCTTATGTTACCTTCGAAAGCGGTCGTTCAGCGCTGGTTATCCAGACGCTGGCTAACGGTGCTGTTCGCCAGGTTGCGTCGTTCCCTCGTCACAACGGTGCGCCTTCGTTCTCTCCGGACGGTACCAAACTGGCGTTTGCGCTCTCTAAAACCGGTAGCCTGAACCTGTACGTGATGGACATTGGCTCTGGTCAAATTCGCCAGGTGACCGATGGTCGCAGCAACAACACCGAACCGTCCTGGTTCCCGGACAGCCAGAACCTGGCATTTACGTCTGACCAGGCAGGTCGTCCACAAATCTATAAAGTGAACGTCAACGGCGGTGCTCCACAGCGTATTACCTGGGAAGGTTCGCAGAACCAAAACGCAGATGTGAGCAGCGACGGTAAATTTATGGTAATGGTCAGCTCCAACGGTGGGCAGCAGCACATTGCCAAACAAGATCTGGTAGCGGGTGGCGTTCAAGTTCTGTCGTCAACGTTCCTGGATGAAACGCCAAGTCTGGCACCTAACGGCACTATGGTAATCTACAGCTCTTCTCAGGGGATGGGATCTGTGCTGAATCTGGTTTCTACAGATGGGCGTTTCAAAGCGCGTATTCCGGCAACTGATGGACAGGTAAAATCACCTGCCTGGTCGCCGTATCTGTAAATAATAATTAATTGATTACTAAAGGAATCATAGAAATGCAACTGAACAAAGTGCTGAAGGGGCTGATGATCGCTCTGCCTGTAATGGCAATCGCAGCGTGTTCTTCTAACAAGAATGCAAGCAATGACCAGAGCGGCGAAGGCATGATGGGTGCCGGTACCGGTATGGACGCGAATGGCAATGGCAACATGTCTTCTGAAGAGCAAGCGCGTCTTCAGATGCAGCAGCTGCAGCAGAACAACATCGTTTACTTCGATCTGGATAAATACGACATCCGTTCTGACTTCGCTGCGATGCTGGATGCTCACGCTAACTTCCTGCGTAGCAACCCGTCTTACAAAGTCACCGTAGAAGGTCACGCGGACGAACGTGGTACTCCAGAGTACAACATCTCCCTGGGTGAACGTCGTGCTAACGCCGTTAAAATGTACCTGCAGGGTAAAGGCGTTTCTGCTGACCAGATCTCCATCGTTTCTTACGGTAAAGAAAAACCTGCAGTACTGGGTCACGACGAAGCGGCTTACTCCAAAAACCGTCGTGCCGTACTGGTTTACTAAGAGAATTGCATGAGCAGTAACTTCAGACATCATCTGTTGAGTCTGTCGTTACTGGTTGGAATAGCGGCCCCCTGGGCCGCTTTTGCTCAGGCACCAATCAGTAGTGTCGGCTCAGGCTCGGTAGAAGACCGGGTCACTCAACTCGAGCGTATTTCTAACGCTCACAGTCAGCTTTTAACCCAACTCCAGCAACAACTTTCCGACAACCAAAACGATATTGACTCTCTCCGTGGTCAGATTCAGGAAAGCCAGTATCAGCTTAACCAGGTTGTGGAACGTCAGAAGCAAATCTTGCTGCAGATGGATAGCCTCAGCAGCGGTGGCGCAGCTGCGCAGCCAGCAGCAGGCGATCAGAGCGGTGCGGCGACGTCGACCCCTGCTCCTGCGGCAGATGCTTCGGCCTCGACGGGAGCGCCTGTTCAGAGCGGTGACGCGAATACGGACTACAACGCGGCCATTGCTCTGGTACAGGATCAATCTCGTCAGGATGACGCTATCGTTGCGTTTCAGAACTTTGTGAAGAAATACCCTGATTCCACTTATCTGCCAAATGCAAATTATTGGCTGGGTCAGCTGAATTACAACAAGGGTAAAAAGGACGATGCGGCGTTTTATTTTGCCTCAGTGGTGAAAAATTACCCGAAATCGCCAAAAGCGCCTGATGCGATGTTTAAAGTCGGCGTCATCATGCAGGACAAAGGTGACACTGCGAAAGCGAAAGCGGTTTATCAGCAGGTGGTTGCTAAATTCCCTGGCACCGAAGGTGCGAAGCAGGCGCAAAAACGTCTGAATTCGATGGGATGATTATCGCATGACCAGAAATCGCGTTATTTCTGGTCGTGCAGCATGATTCGTAAGCAGTTAAGTGATCTTCATCGAAATTTTTGTTGCGCTGAATTCTTAAATCAGTAATATATGCCGCCGTTGCCACGGGATATCAAACAACGTGAAAACAGCGTAAAAGTGGGTCGTTAGCTCAGTTGGTAGAGCAGTTGACTTTTAATCAATTGGTCGCAGGTTCGAATCCTGCACGACCCACCACTTAAAGCAGTTCCGGTAGTACAGAGTGGGTGATTAGCTCAGTTGGTAGAGCATCTCCTTTACACGGAGGGGGTCGGCGGTTCGAGCCCGTCATC
>NZ_CP080000.1:503813-682347 GCF_019378755.1 Enterobacter sp. BIDMC 29
GGGTCGTTAGCTCAGTTGGTAGAGCAGTTGACTTTTAATCAATTGGTCGCAGGTTCGAATCCTGCACGACCCACCAATGTAAAAAAGCGCCCTAAAGGCGCTTTTTTGCTATCTGTATTCCGCATATTTTGACCTTGCAGGTCGGCTCCAGCGAAGTCGCCATCCGATGCGTGCTACGCACACCTATTTCCGGTGACTTTTTCTCGCAAATTCGCTATCTTGTTTAGTATACAAAACACATTTGCCGTCCGTTTTGCTATGTCATGCAAAAGAAAGGCAATAATGTTAAGCCAGTAAAACGAGAAGCCATAATGAGCGTGATGTTTGATCCAGAAGCCGCAATCTATCCCTTCCCGCCAAAGCCTGTCCCGTTGAGTCAGGATGAGAAGCAGTTTTACCGTGAGAAGATCAAACGTCTTCTCAAAGAGCGAGATGCAGTGATGGTTGCACATTACTACACCGACCCGGAAATCCAGCAACTGGCGGAAGAAACCGGGGGCTGCATCTCTGACTCTCTGGAGATGGCACGCTTTGGTGCCAGACATCCTGCTTCCACGTTACTGGTCGCAGGCGTTCGCTTTATGGGGGAAACCGCAAAGATTCTCAGCCCTGAAAAAAACATTCTGATGCCAACGCTACATGCGGAGTGTTCACTCGACCTCGGCTGTCCGATTGATGCGTTCTCGGCCTTCTGCGATGCCCATCCGGACCGTACCGTGGTGGTCTATGCCAATACCTCTGCCGCAGTGAAAGCGCGGGCAGACTGGGTCGTGACATCAAGCATCGCCGTTGAACTGATTGAGCATCTGGACAGCCTGGGCGAGAAAATCATCTGGGCGCCTGACCGCCATCTCGGCAATTACGTGCAGAAGCAGACCGGCGCTGACGTGCTTTGCTGGCAGGGTGCCTGTATTGTTCATGATGAATTTAAGACGCAGGCGCTCTCGCGCATGAAGGCGCTTTACCCGCACGCAGCGATCCTTGTTCACCCGGAATCACCGCAGTCCATTGTCGACATGGCGGATGCCGTGGGATCCACAAGCCAGCTTATCAATGCTGCCAGGACGCTGCCGCACAAGCAGCTCATCGTGGCAACCGACCGCGGTATCTTCTATAAGATGCAGCAGGCCGTGCCTGAGAAAGAGCTGCTTGAAGCACCAACGGCGGGCGAGGGGGCGACGTGTCGTAGCTGCGCGCACTGCCCGTGGATGGCGATGAACGGCCTGAAAGCTATTGCTGAGGGGCTGGAGAAAGGCGGAGCAGCGCATGAAATCCATGTGGATGCTGCTCTGCGTGAAGGTGCGTTAATTCCGCTTAACCGCATGCTGGATTTTGCGGCTACACTACGTACTTAATTCAATACGCCCTGGGGAAAAGATGGATTTTTTTAGCACACAGAACATTCTGGTTCATATACCGATTGGTGCAGGTGGCTATGACCTGTCATGGATTGAGGCCGTGGGTACGCTGGCTGGGTTATTGTGTATCTGGCTGGCAAGCCTGGAGAAGATCAGCAACTACGCGTTCGGGTTAATTAACGTTACGCTCTTTGCGATTATCTTCTTCCAGATCCAGCTGTACGCCAGCCTGCTTTTGCAGTTGTTCTTCTTTGCGGCGAACATTTACGGTTGGTACGCGTGGTCGCGGCAGAACAGCCAGCAGGAGGCGGAGCTGCAAATCCGCTGGCTGCCCTTACCGAAAGCCATCGCCTGGTTTGTCGCCTGCGTTGTCGCCATTGGTTTAATGACCGTCTATATCAACCCGGTGTTTGCATTCCTGACCCGTGTCGCGGTGTCGGTCATGTCTGGCCTCGGGCTGAATGTCGCTATGCCATCACTCCAGCCGGATGCTTTCCCGTTCTGGGACTCCTGCATGATGGTGCTGTCGATTGCGGCGATGATCCTGATGACCCGTAAATACGTTGAGAACTGGCTGCTCTGGGTCGTCATTAACGTCATTAGCGTGGTTATTTTTGCACTTCAGGGCGTCTATGCGATGTCGCTGGAGTATCTGCTGCTGACCTTCATTGCCCTGAACGGGAGCCGGATGTGGATTAATAGCGCGCGTGAGCGAGGCTCTCGCGCGCTTTCGAACTAATGATGGTGATGATGTGAATGTCCGGACTGCGCCTCGTTCAGGTGGCAGTCCGGGCCGTTACAGGGCTGGTACTCCATCTGGATGGTGGCGTGGCCAATCTCATAGTGATGTTCGAGAAAGTGCTGGATGCGCTCAAGCAGGCCATCATGGTCATGGGTAGGGATCACCTGGACGTGCAATGTCATGACCGGTTTCTCACCCACCAGCCAGACGTGAACATGATGCACATTGCGCACTTCGGGCACGGAACGACGCAGGTTGCGTTTAAGCTCGGCAATGTCCACGGATGCCGGCGCCCCTTCAAGCAGTTCATTCACGCTCTCCTTCAGCAGCCGCCAGGCACTGCGCAATACCAGACACGATACCAGCACGGAAAGAATCGGGTCGACGGGCGTCCAGCCGGTATAAAGGATCACCAGCGCGGCCACAATAGCACCGACGGAACCCAGTAAATCGCCCATAACATGCAGAGCCGCAGCGCGCACGTTGAGGTTCTTTTCCCCGCTGCCGCGATGCAAAATCCAGAACGCCAGAAGATTCGCCAGCAGACCTGCTACGGCGATAACCATCATTGTCGCTCCGGCGACCGGCTGTGGGTGTCGAAAGCGCTGTATGGCTTCCCAGACGATAAGAAGGGTGATAACCACCAGAGCAATAGCGTTAACAAACGCCGCCAGAGTGGTCAGCCGCAGCCAGCCAAAGGTATGACGCGCGTTAGGCGGACGGCGGGCAAACTGCACGGCCAACAGGGCAAAGAGCAGGGCGGCGGCATCGGTAAGCATATGTCCGGCATCCGCCAGAAGCGCCAGGGAGCCGGATACCAGGCCACCAATGACCTCGATAACCATAAACGTTGCCGTGACGCCGAAGGCCAGCATAAGGCGTTTAGCGTTGTCATCGCCAGGAGACGGGGTGTGTGAATGCGTGTGCGCCATATCAGCTTTCCTTTTTGTTATTGTTTTTAGTGTAGCGTTTTTAATGGCTTACTCCAAAAAGAAAGGAGAGCCAGAGCTCTCCTTTTACGTTTACATCCGTCACGGATTATTGGGTTGTGCCATCCGTTTTGGTATTGGCATCGTCGCCCACTTTGTCATTCGAATTCGGACACTTACCGTCTTTGCACATGGTGTTCTTATGCATCTCATCGGTACTCATCGTGTCATGATTCATGGTGCCAGAGCCGCTACTGTCCGGATGCAACATCGTGCCTCCGGTATTGGTGTTCCCGGTATTGATCTGGCTGTTATCGACATTATTCGGGGCGATATTCTGTTTTGCATCAGGGGCGACCTGTCCCGCCGCCGCCGCGGCATTCGCGTCACCGTTGTTATCTGTTGAGCCCGTCTCAGCAGCAAGGACGCTGCCGCTTGCCAGGGTGAGGGAGGCTGTGAGGAAGAGGGTTGCCAGTTTCGTCATTTTCATCTTGGTGCTCCTGTTCTTGTCGTTACGCTGGATAACATTTTCCAACAGTGCATCTTTTTCAGAGGCGAAAGATTCCGTCATACGGACTTACGTCAGTATGGAATCGCGTTTAATCAAACAAAAGTGGTTGTTACAGTTAAAAAGCTTAGGTTAGATCTCGTTTTTCGCTATTTTGTGGCGATTTTTAGGTGAATTCCAGGAATTATCTGCGTGAAGTGTAAAACCGTGTTTACACTTTCTGGTCGGCAAGTTAGATTGAAAGGATTGCTTTCATTACTAAAGATATGGCAGAGCTGGAAAGAAAATGAATTATCAGAACGACGATTTACGTATTAAAGAGATCAATGAGTTATTACCTCCTGTAGCACTCCTTGAGAAATTCCCCGCCACTGAAAATGCCGCAAACACGGTGTCTCATGCTCGTAAAGCGATCCATAAGATCCTGAAAGGTAATGACGATCGTCTTCTGGTGGTGATTGGCCCTTGCTCAATTCACGATCCTGCTGCGGCCAAAGAGTACGCAGCAAGGTTGCTCCAGCTTCGCGAAGAACTGCAAGGCGAGCTGGAAATTGTCATGCGTGTTTACTTTGAAAAGCCGCGTACGACCGTTGGCTGGAAAGGGCTCATTAACGACCCGCATATGGATAACAGTTTCCAGATCAACGACGGTCTGCGTATTGCGCGCAAACTGCTGCTGGAGATCAACGACAGCGGTTTGCCGGCTGCCGGTGAGTTCCTCGACATGATTACGCCGCAATATCTGGCGGATCTGATGAGCTGGGGCGCAATCGGTGCGCGTACTACAGAATCTCAGGTTCACCGCGAACTGGCGTCAGGTCTCTCGTGTCCGGTTGGTTTTAAAAACGGTACCGATGGCACCATTAAGGTGGCAATTGACGCCATCAATGCCGCCGGGGCACCGCACTGCTTCCTGTCCGTCACCAAATGGGGTCACTCCGCCATTGTGAATACCAGTGGTAACGGTGACTGTCATATTATTCTGCGTGGCGGTAAAGAGCCGAACTACAGCGCAAAACATGTCGCAGACGTGAAGGTCGGGCTGGAAAAAGCGGGTCTGCCACAACAGGTGATGATCGACTTCAGCCATGCCAACTCCAGCAAGCAGTTTAAAAAGCAGATGGAAGTCGGCGCCGATGTTTGTCAGCAGATTGCCGGCGGTGAGAACGCGATTATTGGCGTGATGATCGAAAGCCATCTGGTGGAAGGTAACCAGAATCTGGAAGGCAGCGAGCCGCTGGTCTACGGTAAGAGCGTCACGGACGCCTGCATCGGCTGGGACGATACGGATGCCCTTCTGCGTCAGCTGGCGAATGCGGTAAAAGCGCGTCGCGGCTGAGTTTCAGGAGCCAAATAAAAAAGCGTGGATTGCTCCACGCTTTTTTTATGTCCAGCGAAAATTATTTCGCTTTACCCTGGTTCGCTACAGCCGCGGCTTTTGCAGCGATCTCATCAGCGTTGCCCAGATAGTAATGTTTGATTGGTTTGAAGTTTTCGTCGAACTCATACACCAGCGGAACGCCAGTTGGGATGTTCAGTTCGAGGATCTCGTCTTCACCCATGTTGTCCAGGTATTTCACCAGCGCACGCAGGGAGTTACCGTGAGCTGCGATGATCACGCGCTCGCCGCTTTTCAGGCGTGGCAGAATGGTTTCGTTCCAGTAAGGCACAACGCGGTCGATGGTCAGCGCCAGGCTCTCGGTCGTTGGCAGCTCAGCATCCGTCAGTTTCGCGTAACGCGGGTCGTGGCCCGGGTAGCGCTCGTCATCTTTGGTCAGCTCTGGTGGGGTTACCGCGAAGCCGCGACGCCACTGTTTAACCTGCTCGTCACCGTATTTTTCAGCGGTTTCCGCTTTGTTCAGACCCTGCAGCGCACCGTAGTGACGCTCGTTCAGTTTCCAGGATTTCTCAACCGGCAGCCAGGCCTGATCCAGTTCGTCCAGAACGTTCCACAGTGTATGGATGGCACGTTTCAGCACAGAGGTGTAAGCAAAATCAAAGCTGAAGCCTTCAGCCTTCAGCAATTTACCTGCTGCTTTTGCTTCGCTTACGCCTTTTTCTGACAGATCAACGTCGTACCAACCGGTAAAGCGGTTTTCGTTGTTCCACTGGCTTTCGCCATGACGCACCAGGACCAGCTTAGTTACAGCCATATCGTACTCCTCATAAGCTTTATTGAATGATAACAATTCTCATTATATTGCCGTGACAGTGCCAGCAGCAACGCTTAACCCTAACCATAGCGAAAATAGTCTCTGAGTGTAAGATGCTTGTGAATCCAGGGTTATGATTTTGTCTGCGATCGGCGCTATTTTCAGCAAGACGGAGAGAAAAAGCCCTCCGCAAGGAGGGCTGGGAATTATGAATGCGGGATGAAATGATATTCTGTCACGCTAACGTACTCTTCACCCGGGCGCAGCACACAGTCCGACTGTGGCCATTCTGGATGGTTCGGGCTGTCCGGCAGGAACTCGCTTTCCAGCGCCAGACCTTGCCAGTCGCTGTACTCTTCATGTTCGCGTGCCGTGGTACCGCCAAGGTAGTTGCCTGAATAGAATTGCAGGGCAGGGGCCGTGGTGTAGACCGTCATCTGCAGTTTCTCATCTGCAGACCAGACCTGCGCGGCAGGCTGAGTCACATCACCTTTCGCCTGCAGCAGGAACGCGTGGTCATAGCCTTTCACCTTGCGCTGATCGTCATCGCTCAGGAAATCCTGCGCGATGGTTTTTCCGCTGCGGAAATCAAAGCTGGTACCGCTGACGGCCTTGAGTCCCTGATACGGGATCCCCATTTCATCCACCGGCAGATAGGCATCGGCCAGGATCTGGAGCGCGTGATTACGCACGTCGCACTGGTTGCCGTCCAGGTTGAAATAAGCGTGGTTGGTCAGATTGACCGGGCACGGCTTATCAACTTTCGCGCGATATTCAATGGCGATACGGTTATCGTCAGCCAGCGTGAAATGCGCGAACGCGGTGAGGTTACCGGGGAATCCCTGGTCACCGTCACGCGAGTCCAGTGAGAACAGCACTTCGCGGTCGTTTTGCTGAACGATTTTCCAGCGGCGCTTATCGAACCCTTCAGGTCCACCGTGTAACTGATTTTCGCCCTGACTGGAAAGCAACGAGTAACGCTCGCCATCAAGTTCGAAAGCGCTTTTCGCGATGCGGTTAGCATAACGGCCGACAGACGCGCCAAGATAGGCGGACTGATTGACATACTGCTCAGGCGACGCGCAGCCAAGCAGGGTTTCACGTACGCTGCCATCAGGCATTGGTACGCGAGCGGATAGCAAAGTGGCACCCCAGTCCATTAACGTAACCACCATTCCTGCGCTGTTGCGCAGGGTTAACAGGCGATACGGCAGGCCATCCGGGGCAAGGGTTGGCGTTTCGTTTAGCACTGTCCTGCTCCTTGTGATGCTTTACACACGTAGAAAGTTTCTTTAATACCTGTTTTCGCTTCGTACTGTTTTTCCACCGCCTGCTGGACGGCAGGAACGAGCTCTTCCGGCACCAGGGCAACAATGCAGCCACCGAAGCCGCCGCCGGTCATACGCACGCCGCCTTTATCGCCAATCGTGGCTTTGACGATGTCCACCAGGGTATCAATTTGCGGAACGGTGATTTCAAAATCATCGCGCATGGAGGCGTGAGATTCTGCCATCAGTTCACCCATACGTTTCAGGTCACCTTTCGCCAGCGCGGACGCCGCTTCAACGGTACGGGCATTTTCCGTCAGCACATGACGAACGCGTTTCGCCACTACCGGATCCAGTTCGTGCGCCACTTTATTGAACTCGTTGAGCGAAACGTCACGCAGCGCAGGTTGCTGGAAGAAACGTGCGCCGGTTTCACACTGCTCGCGGCGGGTGTTGTACTCGCTGCCCACCAGCGTGCGTTTAAAGTTGCTGTTAATAATTACCACAGCTGCGCCTTTTGGCAAGGGAACGGCTTTGGTGCCCAGAGAGCGGCAGTCGATAAGCAAGGCATGCTCTTTTTTACCCAGCGCAGAGATCAGCTGGTCCATGATGCCGCAGTTACAGCCCACAAACTGGTTTTCCGCTTCCTGACCATTCAGGGCAATTTGTGCCCCGTCCAGCGGCAGATGATAAAGCTGCTGGAAGACGGTACCCACGGCGACTTCCAGCGACGCAGACGAGCTTAACCCGGCGCCCTGAGGCACGTTTCCGCTGATGACCAGATCAGCGCCGCCCACGTTTTTATTACGTTTCTGCAGGTGTTTTACCACGCCGCGCACGTAGTTAGACCATTGCTGGCTGTCGTGGGTAACGATGGGGGCATCGAGGGAAAACTCATCCGTCTCATTATTGTAATCCGCTGCAATAACGCGGACTGTGCGGTCATCGCGCTTAGCGCAGCTAATGACCGTCTGGTAATCAATGGCGCACGGCAGAACGAAACCATCGTTATAGTCGGTATGTTCACCAATCAGGTTCACGCGGCCAGGCGCCTGAATGACATGGGTGGCAGGGTAGCCAAATTTCTCAGCAAACAGGGATTGTGTTTTATCTTTCAGACTCATTTTTTAGACTCCTGATTCGCGATAATGGACGTCACTCACAGCACGCAGGCGTTCTGCAGCCTGTTCTGCCGTCAGGTCACGCTGGGTTTCTGCCAGCATTTCATAGCCCACCATGAATTTACGTACCGTCGCAGAGCGCAGCAGCGGCGGATAGAAATGGGCATGCAACTGCCAGTGTTGATTCTCTTCACCGTTAAACGGAGCGCCATGCCAGCCCATTGAGTAGGGGAAGGAGCACTGGAACAGGTTGTCATAACGGCTGGTCAGTTTCTTCAGTGCCAGGGCGAGGTCATCGCGCTGTGCGTCGCTCAGATCGGTGATGCGCAGAACCTGTGCTTTTGGCAGAAGCAGCGTCTCAAAAGGCCATGCTGCCCAGTAAGGTACGACGGCCAGCCAATGCTCGGTTTCCACCACCGTTCGGCTGCCATCGGCCAGTTCACGACGGGTGTAATCCACCAGCATCGGCGATCCGTTTTCCGCGAAATAGGCTTTTTGCAGACGGTCTTCACGCTCGGCTTCGTTTGGCAGGAAACTGTTGGCCCAGATCTGACCGTGCGGGTGCGGGTTAGAGCAGCCCATTGCCGCGCCCTTGTTTTCGAACACTTGTACCCACGGGTAGGTCTGACCCAGCTCAGCAGTTTGCGTCTGCCAGGTGCTGACGACCTCTTTCAGCGCGTCAACACTCAGCTCCGGCAGCGTTTTGCTGTGGTCGGGCGAGAAACAGATAACACGGCTGGTGCCGCGCGCGCTTTCACAGCGCATCAGCGGGTCCTGGCTATCCGGCGCGTCGGGCGTGTCGGTCATCAGGGCGGCAAAATCGTTGGTGAAAACGAAGGTGCCTTTGTAGTCCGGGTTTTTATCGCCCGTCACACGCGTGTTGCCCGGACACAGGAAGCAGTCCGGGTCGTGCTGGGGAAGCGTCTGTTTTGCAGGCGTCTCTTGCGCCCCCTGCCAGGGACGCTTGGCGCGATGCGGAGAAACCAAAATCCATTGCCCGCTTAGCGGGTTAAAACGACGATGCGGATGATCGACGGGATTGAACGAAGTCATGACGGATCCTTAGTCCGGATAACCTTGTGGATGGCGAGACTGCCAGTGCCAGGTATCCTGTGCCATTTCATCAAGCGTGCGGGTGACACGCCAGTTAAGCTCTTTATCGGCTTTGGAGGCATCGGCCCAGTAAGCCGGGAGGTCGCCTTCACGGCGCGGTGCGAAGTGATAGTTCACAGGCTTACCGCAGGCCTTACTGAAGGCATTCACGACGTCCAGCACGCTGCTGCCGATCCCGGCGCCGAGGTTATAAATATGCACGCCTGGCTTATCGGCCAGCTGCTGCATTGCCGCCACGTGGCCGTCGGCCAGATCCATGACGTGGATATAATCACGCACACCGGTACCGTCTTCGGTTGGATAATCATTACCGAAAATAGCCAGAGACTCACGGCGGCCAACGGCCACCTGGGCGATGTACGGCATCAGGTTATTCGGGATGCCCTGTGGATCTTCACCCATATCGCCTGACGGATGGGCGCCAACCGGGTTGAAGTAGCGCAGCAAGGCGATGCTCCATTCAGGCTGTGCTTTTTGCAGATCGGTGAGGATCTGCTCCACCATCAGTTTGCTTTTGCCATACGGGCTTTGCGGCGTACCGGTCGGGAAGCTTTCAACGTAAGGGATTTTTGGCTGATCGCCGTAGACGGTTGCGGAAGAGCTGAAGATAAAGTTTTTGACGTTCGCTGCGCGCATGGCGGAGATCAAACGCAGGGTACCGTTGACGTTGTTGTCGTAATACTCCAGCGGTTTCGCGACGGATTCACCCACCGCTTTCAGGCCGGCGAAATGGATCACCGTCTCAATGGCATGGTCGTGAAGGATCTCGGTCATCAACGCTTCATTGCGGATGTCGCCTTCCACGAAGGTTGGTTGTTTACCGCCAAGACGTTCAATCACAGGCAGCACGCTGCGCTTACTATTGCACAGGTTGTCGAGGATGATGACATCATGACCGTTTTGCAGCAGCTGCACGCAGGTATGACTACCAATGTAACCGCTACCACCTGTTACCAGAACTCGCATATTTCGCTCCATTGGGCTTATGGTATGTAATAACCATAGCATAACAGAGACGCGAAAAGTGTGACATGGGATAAAATAGTGGAATCGTTTACACTGCTTTTAAAATCCGTTTTTTGGCGGCAATGCGACATTGTAGATCAAAGGGATAGGGAAGTCTTTGTGCAGGTTATCCGAAAAAATGGAGGGCAGAGCCCTCCGGAGTTAATCGATTTTGCTCAGCAGGTACTGATAGCGTTCACCGTCGGGCACAAACTCGAGGCGGTGCGTAATGCAGGACGGGGCATCTTCGGCATGATGGGAAACGAACAGCAGCTGCGTTTCACCTTCGCTAATCAGGACATCCACAAAACGGCGGATCAGCTGGCGGTTTAATGGGTCCAGCCCCTGTAGCGGTTCGTCGAGGATCAGAAGGGTCGGGTGTTTCACCAGCGCGCGAACGATCAGCGCCAGACGCTGCTGTCCCCATGAAAGGCTATGAAACGGCGCGTCAGCGACCCGGTTATCCATCCCCAGAATATCCAGCCACTGCTGGGCCAGCTTATGCTGTTTGTCCGAGACCGCCTGATAAATGCCGATGGAATCAAAATACCCGGACAGGATCACATTGCGCACCGTGGTGCTGACCCGGTAATCCAGATGCAGGCTGCTGCTGACATAGCCGATATGCTTTTTGATATCCCAGATCGTTTCACCGCTTCCGCGGCGGCGGCCAAACAGGGTGAGATCGTTACTGTAGCCCTGAGGGTGATCGCCGGTGATCAGGCTCAGCAGCGTTGATTTACCCGCGCCGTTGGGGCCAACAATTTGCCAGTGTTCACCCGGGTTGACCGTCCAGCTGAGATGATTAAGGATCGGTCGATCGTCATACGCTACCACGCCATCACGCAGCACGATGCGCGGCTGGTGGGGATCTAACGCGTGGCGGGCAGAAGGTGCGTCTGGTTCCGGCAGCGCGATGCCGTCCAGGTTTTCACTGTGCGCCAGCTGGGCAATTAACGCCTGCTTAAGTAACGCCGATTTTTCGCCGGTTTCAGTCAGGTTGCAGTCAGCGAGCACGCCAGCATTTTGAATAAACTCAGGAATTTCATCAAAACGGTTAAGCACCAGTACCAGCGTATAGCCCTGCTGGTTAAGCGAGCCGAGCAGGGTGGCCAGCTGTGCGCGGGACTGCACGTCGAGACCGTCGAACGGTTCATCCAGAATCAACAGTTCCGGCTCGCTCATCAGCGCCTGACACAGCAGCGTTTTCCGGGTCTCACCTGTCGAGAGGTATTTAAAGCGCCGGTTCAGCAGGGAGGTGATGCCAAACTGTTCTGCCAGATACGCACAACGGGCAGGATTGTTGACCTCATCCTGAATAATGTCTGCCGTTGTGCGGCCCGTATCCTCTTCGCCCGGGCTGAGTAAATCGGTGTTATTGCGCTGCCATTCATCGCTCACCAGCTTTTGCAGCTGTTCAAATGACAGGCGCGTCAGGCGCGTAAAGTTACACTGGTATTCACCTTTAAGGTGCGCGAGCTCTCCGCTCAGCGCACGGGCCAGCGCTGATTTCCCGCTTCCGTTTGTACCGACAAACGCCCAGCTTTCCCCGGCGCGTATTGTTAAATCAGAAATCGTCAGCGTTCGGGTGTCGCTAAGACGAAACGTGCCTTGCGAAATATGCAATGATGACATGACTTATCCCATTTTTTGCAGCAACAGTTGTCAGGGATACTCACTGTCGACACGCTTGTCAATGTGCTCAGCACAATGTGGCGATAATCACCCGGTCGGCGTTGAAATATGCGGTCACCACAGCACCTTCTTCTAATTCTGCGGCGTCGCTGAGGGGAAGGGTTGCGCAGAGTTCTTGCCCGTCCGGCAGGGTCATCAGTACTTCACACTGCTCTTCACCGCGTTCAACGTGGCGGATGGTACCGCGTAGCTGGTTATCAGCGGCTTTTGCTTTTTCGGCATCGGCAGTGATATTCACCCACGGCGCTTTCAGTAACACCAGCACCTCTTTACCTTCATTCAGCGCCAGCCGGTCTGCGCTTTGTGCGGTAATCGCGGCTTTCAGACGGGTTGTTCCATCGGCAAGCAGGATCTCAATATGACGCTGCACCTGGGCGTTATCGCCCGCCATCACCGTGCCAAACCACTGGTTACGGGCACTGGTTTGCAGCGAAAAACGTGAAATGGCAGCCAGCAGGCTGTCCAGCGGGAGATTATCGTCGTCACTTAACACATCAAACGCTTTTTGCTGGATCTGCGCCAGCAGATCATACAGCTGAACCAGGCGCTGGCCGTAACGTGTCAGGATCGCACCTCCACCGCCTTTGCCGCCCGTGGCCCGGTCAACCAGCGTTTGCTCGCTCAGGGTGTTCATGTCGTTGATGGCATCCCAGGCGCTTTTATAGCTGATGCCAGCGTTCTTAGCCCCCTGGCTTATTGAACCGGTTTGTTCTATTTGTTTAAGCAGGGCGATACGTCGCGGATCGGCGAAAAGCTTCTGCTGTAGTCGTAGAGTGAGGAGAATTTCGGCCTGCATAACACTGTCCTGGCAAAAAGTGCATTGTGACCCAAATGGCGAAGGTCGCAAAGGGCACCGCACAAAAGGGGATGTTTTTCTCACTTTTCAGGGTAGAATAAGCCATTCACAATATCTGGAGAAAACCATGTTGGAATTGTTGAAAAGTCTGGTATTCGCCGTGATCATGGTACCAGTAGTGATGGCCGTTATCCTCGGTGCCATCTACGGCCTGGGTGAAGTGTTCAACGTATTTTCGAACATTGGTCACAGAGACCAGGCTAAAAAGCAGCATTAATTTCCCCCCGAAACGCCCGGCTTGCCCGGGCGTTTTGCTCTCAAGTATTTCCCTTTCTCGCCGATATTATTTAAAGCATCAGCTTGCTGTACCCCTTGAGCGGTACGATTTAACGCTGGGATCTCCCCGGAGTTACCGTTATATTAGTGTGTATATAACGATACTCACAGGAGCTACAAATGGCACGTACATGGGTACGCCTTTTCGCAGGGGCAACGCTGACACTTTCGCTGAGCGGACACGCGCTGGCTGACGAGGGTAAAATTACCGTCTTTGCGGCAGCGTCGTTGACCAACGCGATGCAGGATATTGCGACAGCGTATAAAAAAGAGAAGAACGTCGAGGTGGTCTCCTCTTTTGCTTCTTCATCGACGCTGGCACGTCAGATTGAAGCGGGAGCGCCGGCCGATCTGTTCATTTCTGCAGACCAGAAGTGGATGGATTACGCGGCTGAAAAGAAATCGATTGATGCGACAACCCGCGAAACATTGCTGGGGAATAGCCTCGTCGTGGTGGCGCCGAAAGCCAGTCAGCAAGGCGAAATCACTATCAACAACGAGACCCCCTGGACCCGGTTGCTGAACGGAGGACGCCTGGCCGTTGGCGATCCGGAGCATGTACCGGCGGGGATCTACGCCAAAGAAGCATTGCAAAAACTGGGTGCCTGGGAGACGTTATCGCCCACACTGGCTCCGGCTGAAGATGTGCGCGGTGCTCTGGCGCTGGTTGAACGTAATGAAGCGCCGCTGGGGATAGTCTACGGGTCGGACGCCGTCGCCAGTAAAGGGGTGAAAGTGGTTGGTACGTTCCCGGAAGACTCCCACAAGAAAGTGGAATATCCTGTTGCGATTGTTGATGGACATAAAAATGCGACCGTGACGGCCTTCAGCGAATACCTGAAGGGACCCGAAGCGTCCGCAATCTTTAAACGTTACGGATTTACGACTCACTAATGATATTGACCGATCCTGAATGGCAGGCTGTCCTGCTGAGCCTGAAAGTCTCTTCCCTGGCGGTTGCGCTGAGTTTGCCCTTTGGGATCTTCTTTGCCTGGTTACTGGTTCGCTGTAAGTTTCCCGGCAAAGCCCTGCTGGATAGCGTTCTTCATCTTCCCCTCGTGTTGCCACCGGTGGTGGTTGGCTACCTGCTACTGGTGTCGATGGGGCGGCGCGGTTTCATTGGCGAATGGTTATATGACTGGTTTGGGCTGACGTTTGCGTTTAGCTGGCGAGGGGCGGTACTGGCGGCGGCGGTGATGTCATTCCCGCTGATGGTCAGGGCCATTCGCCTGGCGCTGGAAGGGGTTGATATCAAACTGGAACAGGCTGCCCGCACGCTGGGTGCCGGGCGCTGGCGCGTCTTTTTCACCATCACGCTCCCGCTTACGCTGCCGGGCATTATTGTCGGCACGGTACTGGCGTTCGCCCGCTCGCTGGGTGAGTTTGGTGCCACGATTACCTTTGTGTCGAATATCCCCGGTGAGACGCGAACGATCCCGTCAGCAATGTACACCCTGATCCAGACGCCGGGTGGAGAAGGTGCCGCGGCGCGGCTGTGCATTATCTCAATTGTGCTGGCGCTGGTCTCGCTGCTGGTTTCGGAATGGCTGGCGCGACTCAGTCGCGAGCGGATGGGGAAATAGTCATGCTCGAACTTCAGTTCACCCAGACGCTGGGAAATCATACCCTGACCCTTAACGAGACGCTGCCTGCGAGCGGCATTACCGCCATCTTTGGCGTATCAGGTGCAGGGAAAACCTCATTGATCAATGCCATCAGCGGACTGACGCGACCGCAGTCCGGACGGATTGTGCTCAACGATCGTGTCTTAAACGACGTTGAGAACAAAATTTACCTGGCACCGGATAAGCGGCGAATTGGTTATGTTTTTCAGGATGCGCGATTATTTCCGCATTACAGCGTGCGCGGTAATCTTCGCTACGGCATGGCCAAAAGCATGGCCGCGCAATTTGATAAGCTGGTGGCGCTGCTGGGCATTGAGTCACTGCTGGACCGTCTCCCTTCATCGCTTTCTGGTGGTGAAAAACAGCGCGTGGCGATAGGCCGCGCGTTGCTCACCGCGCCAGAACTGCTGTTGCTCGACGAACCGCTGGCCTCGCTGGATATTCCGCGAAAACGTGAACTGCTGCCCTATCTTCAGCGACTGGCGCGTGAAATCAATATCCCGATGCTCTACGTCAGCCATTCGCTGGATGAGATCCTGCATCTGGCCGATAAAGTGCTGGTACTGGAAGAGGGCAGCGTTAAGGCATTCGGTCATCTGGAAGAGGTGTGGGGCAGCAGCGTGATGCACCCGTGGTTACCGAAGGAGCAGCAGAGCAGCATCCTTAAGGTGAGCGTGCTGGAACATCACCCGCACTATGCGATGACCGCGCTGGCGCTGGGCGACCAGCATCTGTGGGTCAACAAAATCGACAAACCGCTGCAGTCTGCGTTGCGTATACGTATTCAGGCTTCAGATGTCTCTCTGGTGCTGCAAGCGCCGCTGCAGACCAGTATTCGCAATATCCTGCGCGCGAAAGTGGCGGAGTGTTTTGATGATGACGGTCAGGTTGAAGTGAAGCTCGAAGTGGGCAGCAAGACGCTCTGGGCGCGCATCAGTCCGTGGGCCAGAGATGAGTTAGGGATCAAGCCTGGCCTGTGGCTTTACGCACAAATCAAGAGCGTCTCCATCACCACCTGATTACAGCAGGTGGGTATAAATATACTGCGCGATGCTGTCGGTGGTGTTATCACCAATCACGACGTTAGCACGCGCTTTTACCGCATCGTCGGCGTTGCCCATTGCCACGCCTGTACCGGCGGCCTCCAGCATGCTGATGTCGTTGTAGTTATCGCCAAAGGCAATCACATCCTGCATTGACCCGCCCTGAGACTCCACGAACTGTGCCAGACGTTTGCCTTTGCTGTTGCCTTTGCGGGCGATATCGACCTGGTCGTGCCAGGACCACTCGCACTCCAGACCCAGCGTTTGTTCAACGTGCGTCGCGAAGGCATTCAGTTTGGTGGTATCTTCATCCGTCAGCGCAAATTTCCAGATAGCATCGACATCCTGAGCCGCCTGGCGCAGGGAGGAAACCTGGGTAAAGACCGGACGCTGCGCTTCAGGCAGAGACAATGCCCAGTTGCTGGTGCGGATCACGTGGCCTGTCGGACGTTCATACACCATTGCGTTATCCACATACATCAGGCCGTGAATGGCATGCTCATCAAGCAGATCAATCAATTGCAGCGCCTGAGGCACGGGCAGCGGATCGGATTCTAAAACCTTTTTTGCTTGATAATCATACAAATAAGTGCCATTACAACAAATTGCAGGTGTATCTAACGCCAGTGCCTGATAAAAAGGATGAATGGCAACGTGATGTCGACCCGTTACGATAAGGAGTTGATATCCCACTTCCTGCGCGCGTTTGAGTGCTTCAAGGGAAGAGGGGAGAAGGGTTTTCTGCGGAGTAAGTAAGGTACCGTCTAAATCCAGAGCTATTACACGCGAGGTCATTTGTTTTTCCGGGTTAATATTGAATTTACGTTCTGAAGGGATGGTACACCGAGAGGCAAAGGCTTCAAAATTCCCGATGACAATTCAGCATTCACCGTCAAAAGTTAACTACTTTCATGCGCAGTGAGGAGTGAATATTCATGAAACAAACCGTTTATACCGCCAGTCCTGAAAGCCAGCAGATCCACGTCTGGCGTTTAAATACCGAGGGTACCCTCACGCTGGTTCAGGTTGTTGATGTGCCAGGTCAGGTGCAGCCGATGGTTATCAGCCCGGATAAACGTTTCTTGTACGTGGGTGTGCGCCCGGAGTTTCGCGTGCTGGCCTACCGCATCTCGCCGGACGACGGCGCGCTGACTTACACTGCGGAAGCACCTTTGCCGGGCAGCCCAACGCATATCTCCACCGATCGCAAAGGCAACTTCATCTTCAGCGGCTCTTACAATGCGGGCTGTGTCAGCGTAACGCGTCTGGAAGCGGGCCTACCGGTTGAAACCGTGGAGGTGGTTGAAGGGCTGGAAGGTTGCCACTCGGCGAATATTTCTCCGGATAACCGTACGCTGTGGGTCCCTGCGCTGAAACAGGATCGTATCTGCCTGTTTACCCTGAGCGATGACGGTCACCTGGTGGCGCAGAATCCTGCAGAAGTGACCACCGTTGAGGGCGCGGGCCCGCGCCATCTGGTGTTCCACCCGAACCAGCAGTACGCCTATGTGGTGAACGAGCTGAACAGTTCTGTGGACGTATGGGAACTGAAAGATCCTAACGGCAAGATTGAGTGCGTGCAGACGCTGGATATGATGCCGTCTGACTTCTCTGACACCCGCTGGGCGGCTGATATTCACATCACCCCGGATGGGCGTCATCTGTATGCCTGCGACCGTACCTCCAGCCTGATTACGGTATTCAGCGTTTCTGAAGACGGTAGCGTGCTGGCGATTGAAGGTTTCCAGCCTACCGAAACCCAGCCACGCGGGTTTAATATCGATCACAGCGGTAAATACCTGATTGCGGCGGGGCAAAAATCCCACCACATCGCGCTGTACGAAATCAAAGGTGCGCAGGGGCTGCTGGAAGAGAAAGGGCGTTACGCCGTCGGCCAGGGGCCAATGTGGGTGGTGGTAAACGCACACTAAAAGGCTTAAAACAAAAAACCTCGCAAATGCGAGGTTTTTTTATGCCCGGTGGGCGCCGGGCGAGTACAGCAAAAGACATCAACGCATTCTTTTATTGCTTAGGCTCAGCAACTACTTTGCTACCCAGACCGCGGTTGTTGTATTCCCACATGCGGTTGAAGTTAGCGTCATTCAGGTTGCGCTGCACGTTACCTTTATCATCCACGCTACCGGTATTGCCGGAGAAAGGACGTTTGGAGATAGCGGCATCGGCCCATGGCTTAGCCATGTTGAAACCTTCGTTGATCACGCTGTCACGAATAACAACCTGACCGTTGGTGGCAGAGTCCACATCCAGCGAGCGGCCCAGCTGCGCGACGCCGTCACCGGACGCGTTAAAGCGGCTGTTAACGGCCAGGAAGCCGTAGAACAGGTTGGATTGCGTGGCCGGGGCAAACACATAACCTTCCTGCTGAGTGCGTGAATTCACCACGCGGAAATCGGTGTTCTCAAACACCACCGCGCCGCGACCGGAGACCAGATCCACGTCACCTTCAACGTAGCTGTTAGTGACCAGCGTACGGGTCAGACGGTTATTCTGCAGCGTGTTCTGAACACCGCTGTTCGTCACGAAGAAGGTGTTCTGACGGCCGAGAATATTCACGTTGTTGATCTGCACTTTATCGCCATCGCTACGCAGTGCAACGGCCTGGTGGTTACCGGCATCCACGCTATCGCCCAGGGTATTCTGAATGGTCAGATTCTGCAGCTGCAGGCCATTATTCTGAGACCAGACGACCGCCGAACACATCACGCCGATGGTAGCTGCACGCTTGCTCTGGCAGTTGTCAAACATGTACCACGCCGGTTTGCCTGGCATGTATTTACCCGCCGGGTTGACCAGGCGACGCCAGGTGTTGCTGTCGATTTCAGAATCAATCGCCAGACCAATTTTCACGTCGACCGCTTTCTCGCCCGTCCCGTAAAGGGTGATGCTGCCCGGTGCTGCCGGAACGTAAACGGTGCCTTCATATTCCCCAGGCAGGATCGCGATGTACTGGCGAGAGGCGCTGTGTTTGGTGATAGCCGCGTCAACCGCAGCCTGAATCGTCGTGTGCGTCACGCCCTGCGTACCTGCCGGACCGACAACGAAGTCAGGTTGTTTCGGCAGGTTAATAGAAGACGGTGTCCACGGCGCAGCGTTAGGGTCCATCGCCGAGAAGTAGTGTGCACGGTCAAAGTTCTTCGCTTCATCAGCGGACAAAATCGGGCGAGAGGCGGTACCCGGTGCAACCTGCTCAGAAGGCTGCTGGTCCGGTGGGGTAGAACTGCATGCGGATAATGTCACGCCAAAGGCGAGCGCTAACGCCAGACGGGAAATCCTGGAAATGTTCAAGGTAAAGCTCCTGGGTATGCAAGTCTTAACGGGATAGACGAAATAGCCTGCTTTTTTATACTAAGTTGAGCGAAACGGGAAGATAAAAAGGGTAAAAGATGCATTTTTTACCCGCGGGAGGCGGGAAAGTCATCACAAATAAATAACATTTTCCGCCAGAGCGGTTGACAGCAGGGGGCAGATGAAAATAAATGTCTATACAACCCATGACAAGTGGAATGCCCATGCAGCAGCTTCATCCCGACGATGTAATATGGCGCAATGCGCGACTGGCGACAATGATCCCGGACGACAGCACGCCTTATGGCCTGAAAGCGCAGCACGCCCTGGTGGTGCGCGGCCAGACGATTCTGGCCGTCATTCCCGAATCTGACATCCCTTCCGGCCACCGTCACTGTGTCGATCTGCACGGTCGTCTGGTCACCCCCGGGCTGATTGACTGCCATACCCACCTGGTGTTCGGTGGCGATCGTGCGGCAGAGTGGGAGCAGCGTCTGAACGGCGTCTCTTATCAAACCATCAGCGCGCAGGGCGGCGGGATTAACGCGACCGTGACGGCGACGCGGAGCAGTTCGCCCGAGACCCTGCTCAGGCTGGCGCAACAGCGTCTGCAGCGGCTGATCGATGAAGGGGTGACCACGGTTGAAATCAAGTCGGGATATGGTCTCAACGCCGAAGCGGAAGAGAAGATGCTGCAGGTCGCCCGCCAGCTGGGCCAGAACAATCCGGTAGAGATCAGCCCAACGCTTCTGGCTGCGCATGCGGTTCCGGCGGAATACCGCCACGACGCGGACGCGTATCTCACCAGGGTGTGCGAGCAGATGATGCCCACGCTGTGGCAAAAAGGCTTATTCGAAGCCGTGGATGTGTTTTGCGAAAATGTCGGCTTCACGCCAGCGCAAACCGAGCGGCTTTTCCGCGCTGCCACTGCCCTGGGGATTCCGGTCAAAGGACACGTGGAACAGCTTTCAAATCTTGGCGGCGCGGCGCTGGTCAGCCGCTTTAAGGGGCTTTCCGCCGATCATATTGAATATCTCGACGATGACGGTGTTCAGGCGATGGCGCACAACGGCACGGTTGCGGTATTACTGCCGGGGGCGTTCTATTTTCTTCAGGAGCGCCAGCGTCCGCCGGTTGAAAAACTCAGAAAAGAGGGCGTTCCCATGGCTGTCGCCACCGACTATAACCCCGGCACCAGCCCGTTCGCGAGTATTCATCTCGCGATGAATATGGCCTGCGTGCAGTTTGGCCTGACGCCTGAAGAGGCCTGGGCTGGCGTGACGCGACATGCTGCCCAGGCGCTGGGACGCGGGGCCACGCACGGGCAGCTGCAGGCTGGATTCGTGGCTGACTTTGTCGTCTGGGATGCACATCACCCGGTCGAAATGGTCTACGAGCCGGGACGCAATCCGTTGTATCAACGTATTTTCCGTGGGGAGAGCGTATGAGACTCTGGCGGCCGGTTGCCGAGACCGTCTGGCAGGGGCGCGACGACAGCGCCGAGGCCAGCAATGCAAAACGTATTTTTCAGACCCTACGACAGATGCCGGTATTTACCCCTCAGTCATCCGGCATCGCTTTGATAGGGTTTGAATGTGATGAAGGGGTAAAACGCAATCAGGGCAGGCCCGGCGCCGTACAGGCCCCGGAGGTGCTTCGCAAAGCGCTGGCGAACATGGCAAGTCATCATGGACATGACCGGCTGGTGGATATGGGGTCGGTATATGTCGAGGGCGATAACCTGGAAGCGGCTCAGCGGGCGTTAAGCGATGCCGTGCAGGCCTGCCAGCAGTCCGGCATGCGTACGCTGGTTTTTGGCGGGGGACACGAGACCGCCTGGGCGCATGGCCGCGGGGTTCTGGATGCTTTCCCGAACGCGCGCGTGGTGGTGATAAACCTGGATGCACACCTTGACCTGCGCAAGGCGGACCACGCGACCTCCGGCACGCCTTTTCGTCAGCTGGCACACTACTGTGTGGAACAGGCGCGCGATTTTCAGTATGCCTGCCTGGGCGTCAGCCGGGCGGCGAACACGCAGGCGCTGTGGGATGAAGCTGAGCGACTAAACGTCACGCTGGTGGAAGACCTTCATTTCAGGCGAGATGCGTTATCGGCTCTGGACAAGGTTCTGGCCCAGGCCGACCGCGTTTACCTCACCATTGACCTCGATGTTTTGCCTGCTGGCGAAATGCCAGCCGTCTCAGCGCCCGCGGCGTTAGGGGTACCCGCGCTGGATCTTCTGCCGGTGATTGAACATATCTGCCGCAGTGGAAAACTGCAGGCTGCCGATCTGGTAGAATTTAACCCGCAGTACGATCGGGACGGACAGGGGGCAAAGCTTGCCGCTCGTCTGGCCTGGCAAATTGCTCACTGGTGGGCATAACAACGTTTAAGGAGTCAGGATGTTTTCACGCTCACCGCTGTCGCAGTCCAGCCCTCCCGCGCCTTTCTATGAAAAGGTGAAGCAGGCCATCAGCGAAAAAATCGCAACCGGCGTCTGGCGGCCGCACGATCGCATTCCGTCCGAGGCCGAACTGGTCGCACAGTTTGGTTTTAGCCGAATGACCATCAACCGGGCGCTGCGCGAGCTGACCGATGAGGGCCTTCTGGTGCGTCTGCAGGGGGTCGGAACCTTCGTTGCGGAGCCGAAAGGGCAATCAGCGCTGTTTGAGATCAGAAGTATTGCCGATGAGATAGCCTCGCGTAACCATCAGCACCACTGTGAAGTGCTGGTGCTCGAAGAGACACAGGCCAGCGCCGAGCAGGCCGTGGAGCTGAATGTCAAAGAGGGAAGCCGCATCTTTCATTCCGTGATGGTGCATTATGAAAACGACATCCCGGTGCAGATTGAAGATCGCTGCGTGAACGCCGATCGGGTGCCCGAGTACCTGGATCAGGATTACACCCAGACCACACCGCATGCCTATCTTTCGCTCATCGCGCCGCTGACGGAAGGGGAACATATTGTGGAAGCGGTTCGCGCTACGCCGCAGGAGTGCGAACTGTTGCGGATCAAAGAGCACGATCCTTGCCTGCTCATTCGTCGCCGTACCTGGTCTTCGTCGCATATTGTGTCGCATGCCAGACTGCTGTTCCCGGGAAATCGATACCGGCTGCAGGGCCATTTCATGTCGTAAGGGTCATACGTTTTAAAAGCGTGATAGCTAACGCAATATAACAAAATTGTATCTTTTTTGTTAAATCCGACCTTGTGTGTGCTTGTCTATACAAGTATATCTGAATACATCATCTGTCCCGTATGAGGAGCACACAATGTCGTCAGGTAAATACCGCCAGCAGGATGTCCGCGCCGCGCGCGGCACCACACTTACCGCCAAAAGCTGGCTCACCGAAGCCCCGCTGCGCATGTTGATGAATAACCTCGATCCTGAGGTCGCGGAGAACCCCCACGAGCTGGTGGTGTATGGCGGCATAGGCCGCGCCGCGCGCAACTGGGAGTGCTATGACGCGATTGTTGAATCCCTGACTCATCTGGAACATGACGAAACCCTGCTGGTGCAATCCGGCAAACCGGTCGGCGTGTTCAAAACCCACAAGAATGCACCGCGCGTGCTGATCGCCAACTCTAACCTTGTCCCGCACTGGGCGACCTGGGAACACTTTAACGAGCTGGACGCCAAAGGGCTGGCGATGTATGGCCAGATGACGGCGGGAAGCTGGATCTACATCGGCAGTCAGGGGATTGTGCAGGGCACCTACGAAACCTTCGTGGAAGCCGGTCGTCAGCATTATAACGGTTCGCTGAAAGGTCGCTGGGTACTGACCGCCGGTCTGGGGGGAATGGGGGGCGCACAGCCGCTGGCCGCGACCCTTGCCGGTGCCTGCTCCCTGAACATCGAATGTCAGCAGAGCCGCATTGATTTCCGACTGCGTACCCGTTACGTCGATGAACAGGCTGAAAACCTGGATGACGCGCTGGCACGCATCAAAAAATACACGTCAGAAGGCAAAGCGATGTCGATTGCGCTCTGCGGCAACGCGGCTGACATTCTCCCTGAACTGGTGGCCCGTGGCGTACGCCCGGATCTCGTCACCGACCAGACCAGCGCGCACGACCCCCTTCACGGCTATCTGCCATCGGGCTGGACGTGGGAAGCGTATCAGCAAAAAGCCGAAAGTGACCCGGAAGGCACGGTGCTCGCCGCTAAACGTTCCATGGCGGAGCACGTGAACGCCATGCTGGCCTTTAGCCAGATGGGCATTCCGACATTTGATTACGGCAACAATATTCGCCAGATGGCGAAAGAGATGGGCGTGAGTAACGCCTTCGACTTCCCGGGGTTTGTGCCTGCCTATATTCGTCCGCTGTTCTGTCGCGGTATTGGTCCGTTCCGCTGGGTGGCCCTGTCCGGCGACCCGGAAGATATCTACAAAACCGACGCCAAAGTGAAGGAGATCGTCGCCGACGACGAACATCTGCACCACTGGCTGGATATGGCTCGCGAGCGCATTAACTTCCAGGGCTTGCCGGCGCGGATCTGCTGGGTCGGGCTGGAGTGGCGACAAAAACTGGGTCTGGCCTTTAACGAAATGGTGCGCAGCGGTGAAGTCTCCGCGCCGATTGTTATCGGACGGGACCATCTCGACTCGGGCTCTGTTGCCAGCCCGAACCGTGAAACCGAAGCCATGCGCGACGGCTCCGATGCCGTCTCCGACTGGCCACTGCTGAATGCCTTACTGAATACCGCCAGCGGGGCGACCTGGGTGTCGCTGCATCACGGTGGTGGCGTAGGTATGGGCTTCTCCCAGCACTCGGGAATGGTCATCGTGTGTGATGGTACGGATGAAGCGGCAGCGCGTATCGCTCGCGTGCTGCATAACGACCCGGCAACCGGCGTAATGCGCCACGCGGATGCCGGTTACGAGATTGCGATTGAATGTGCCAAAGAGCAGGGCCTGAACCTGCCGATGATCCCTGCCACACAAGGAAAGCATTAATGAACGCCTTAACCCTCACTCCCGGCTCACTGACGCTCAAACAGCTGCGTAACGTCTGGCGTCAACCGGTTACGCTCTCACTTGATGAAAGCGCCCACGCCGCGATTAACGACAGCGTTGCCTGCGTTGAAGCCATTATTGCCGAAGGACGTACCGCCTACGGCATCAATACCGGATTTGGTCTGCTGGCGCAGACGCGTATCGCCACGCACGATCTGGAAAATTTACAGCGCTCGCTGGTGCTTTCGCATGCGGCGGGTGTCGGTCAACCGCTGGATGATGACATTGTCCGCCTGATGATGGTGCTCAAAATCAACAGCCTGGCACGTGGGTTCTCCGGAATTCGCCTCAGCGTGATCGAGGCGCTGATGGCGCTGGTGAATGCGGAGGTCTATCCGTGGATCCCGGCAAAAGGTTCCGTCGGTGCATCCGGCGATCTTGCGCCACTGGCCCATATGTCGCTGCTGCTGCTCGGTGAAGGTCAGGCTCGCTGGAAGGGCGAGTGGCTCCCCGCGAAAGAGGCGCTGAAAAAAGCCGGATTGACCCCGATAACGCTGGCGGCGAAAGAGGGGCTGGCGCTGCTTAACGGGACCCAGGCCTCGACGGCGTTTGCGTTGCGTGGTCTGTTTGAAGCCGAAGATCTTTTCGCCTCCGCGGTCGTGTGCGGTGCGCTGACCACCGAGGCGGTGCTTGGCTCACGTCGTCCGTTTGACGCCCGTATCCACGAGGTGCGCGGCCAGCGCGGGCAGATTGACGCCGCGGCGATGTACCGTCACCTGCTGACCGAGACCAGCGAAATTGCAGACTCTCACCATAACTGTGACAAGGTACAGGATCCGTATTCGCTTCGCTGTCAGCCCCAGGTGATGGGAGCCTGTCTGACGCAGCTGCGCCACGCGGCAGAAGTGCTGCTGGTGGAGGCGAATGCGGTGTCTGATAACCCGCTGGTGTTCGCTCAGGAAAACGAAGTGGTCTCCGGGGGAAATTTCCACGCCGAGCCTGTGGCGATGGTGGCGGATAATATCGCGCTGGCGATTGCGGAAGTGGGGGCCTTATCCGAACGTCGCATCGCGCTGATGATGGATAAACATATGTCCCAGCTGCCGCCGTTCCTGGTCCGCAACGGCGGGGTCAACTCCGGATTTATGATTGCCCAGGTGACGGCCGCGGCGCTGGCGAGCGAGAACAAGGCCCTGTCGCATCCGCACAGCGTGGACAGTCTGCCAACGTCAGCGAACCAGGAGGATCATGTCTCGATGGCCCCGGCCGCTGGACGTCGTCTGTGGGAGATGGCCGCCAACACCCGTGGCGTGCTGGCGGTGGAATGGCTGGCCGCATGTCAGGGCGTTGATCTGCGTGAAGGTCTGAAGTCCAGCCCGCTGCTGGAACAGGCGCGTCATCTGCTGCGTGAACAGGTCGCGCATTACGATGATGACCGTTTCTTTGCGCCGGATATTGATAAAGCGATCGCGCTGCTGGAGAAGGGAAGCCTGGTGGGCTTACTGCCTTCGGTGCTCTAAGATTTGCCCGGTGGCCCGGACACGTTCAGGCCACCGGTTTTTTTACGAATACATCGCCGTGATCGATGCGCTGCCCAGCGAATGAAAATGGACGTTAAAGCCGACCATTGCGCCACTCGCACCCTCATCCACCTCAATCTTGTCCACATCCAGCGCGTGAACCGTGAAGATATAGCGGTGCGTTTCCCCTTTTGGCGGCGCGGCACCACCGTAACCCGCTTTGCCAAAATCGGTTCGGGTCTGGATAGCGCCTTCAGGCAGCGCCACCAGGTCAGAGCCGGAACCTTGCGGCAGAACGCGCGTATCCGCAGGCAGGTTCGCCACTATCCAGTGCCACCACCCTGAGCCTGTAGGAGCATCCGGGTCATAGCAGGTGACAACAAAGCTTTTGGTTCCCGCCGGAACATCGTCCCACGCCAGATGCGGAGAGATATTATCCCCCTGATAACCCATGCCGTTAAAAACGTGGCGTTCAGGCAGTTTTTCCCCGTCGCGCAGATCTTTACTGATGATTTTCATACGATTTACCTCGGTACCCGATTATGCAAAAAGTGTAATGCATAAACAGAGTACCGACGTTAACGCTCAGGGTTAAATCGCAAAATGTGCGGGAATGTTAACGGCGTCAACTACCGCAGCCGTTAACTTACGTAGCTGAGCCGGCGAGATAACATAAGGCGGCATCAGATAGATAAGCTTGCCGAAAGGACGCACCCACACTCCCCGTTCCACGAAGAAACGCTGCAGCGCCGCCATGTTAACCGGATGGGTGGTCTCAATCACGCCGATGGCACCCAGCACGCGCACATCCGCCACGAATTCAGTCGCTGACGCTGCGCTCAGCTCCTGGCGAAGCTGCGCTTCAATCGTCGCGACCTGCGTTTGCCACTCGCCACTCTCGAGAATGGCCAGGCTTTCGCTCGCCACCGCGCAGGCCAGCGGGTTGCCCATAAACGTCGGGCCGTGCATAAAGCAGCCCGCGTCGCCGTCGCTGATGGTGTCGGCAACGTGGCGCGTTGTCAGCGTGGCGGACAACGTCATGGTGCCGCCGGTCAGCGCTTTACCCAGACACAGAATATCCGGTGCGATCCCCGCATGCTCGCAGGCGAACAGCTTGCCGGTGCGGCTAAAGCCGGTGGCGATCTCATCGGCAATCAGCAGAATGCCCTCGCGATCGCACATCTTACGAATGCGCGTCAGCCACGCCGGGTGGTACATCCGCATCCCGCCTGCACCCTGTACAACCGGCTCAAGAATAACGGCGGCAATCTCATGGCGGTGGGCAGCCATCAGCCGCGCAAAACCGACCATGTCCATTTCATCCCACTCTCCGTCAAAACGGCTTTGCGGTGCCGGGGCAAAGAGGTTCTCTGGCAGATAGCCCTTCCACAGGCTGTGCATGGAGTTATCCGGATCGCACACCGACATCGCGCCGAACGTGTCGCCGTGATAGCCGTTGCGGAAGGTGAGGAACCGCTGGCGGGTCTCACCTCTGGCGTGCCAGTACTGCAGCGCCATTTTCATCGCCACTTCCACGGCAACAGAGCCGGAATCTGCAAGGAAAACGCACTCCAGCGGGGCCGGGGTCATCGCGACCAGACGCCGGCAAAGGTCAACCGCAGGCTGATGGGTGATACCGCCAAACATCACGTGCGACATCTGGTCAATCTGCGCTTTCATCGCCGCATTCAGACGCGGGTGGTTATACCCGTGAATAGCCGCCCACCAGGATGACATGCCGTCCACAAGCGACTCACCGCTGCTCAGGGTCAGTTCGCACCCGTGAGCCGAGGCGACCGGGTAAACGGGGAGGGGGCGGGTAGTGGAAGTGTATGGGTGCCAGATATGCTGCTTGTCGAAGGCGAGATCGTCCTGGGTCATAATCGACTTGTAAACCATTTTGAAAAGTTTTAGGTTTACGAGTATAAACCGATCTGAAAATTAACAAAACCCTTTGGAGAAGCCCCATGGCTCACCACGCACGCTGGACGATGTCGCAAGTTACTGAATTATTCAATAAACCTTTCCTTGAGCTGATGTTTGAAGCCCAACAGGTGCATCGTCAGCACTTCGATCCACGCCATGTGCAGGTCAGTACGCTGCTGTCGATCAAGACCGGCGCATGCCCAGAAGATTGCAAATACTGCCCGCAGAGTGCGCGCTATAAAACCGGGCTTGAATCTGAACGTCTGATGGAAGTGGAGCAGGTGCTCGACTCTGCCCGTAAGGCGAAAAATGCAGGCTCAACCCGATTCTGTATGGGCGCGGCATGGAAAAACCCGCACGATCGCGACATGCCGTATCTGGAGCAGATGGTGAAAGGGGTGAAAGAGATGGGGCTGGAAGCCTGCATGACCCTTGGCACGCTGAACGAAGAGCAGGCGCAACGCCTTTCCGCGGCAGGGCTGGATTACTACAACCACAACCTCGACACCTCCCCTGAATTTTACGGCAATATCATCACCACGCGGACCTATCAGGAGCGTCTCGACACGCTGGATAAAGTGCGTGACGCCGGCATCAAAGTCTGTTCAGGCGGGATTGTGGGACTGGGCGAAACGGTGAAAGACCGTGCAGGTCTTCTGCTGCAGCTGGCGAACCTGCCCACGCCGCCGGAAAGCGTGCCGATCAACATGCTGGTGAAAGTTAAAGGTACGCCACTGGCGGATAACGAAGACGTGGATGCATTTGATTTTATCCGCACCATTGCGGTGGCGCGTATCATGATGCCGACCTCCTACGTGCGCCTCTCGGCGGGTCGTGAGCAGATGAGCGAGCAGACGCAGGCGATGTGCTTTATGGCCGGGGCCAACTCCATCTTCTACGGCTGCAAACTGCTGACCACCCCGAACCCGGAAGAGGACAAAGACGTCCAGTTGTTCCGCAAGCTGGGGCTGAACCCGCATCAGACCGACGTCCTGACGGGGGATAACGAGCAACAGCAGCAGCTGGAGCAGCAGATTTTCAACGCCGATACTGACCAGTTCTACAACGCGGCAACCGTATGACCTGGCAGGCACGTATCCATTCCGCGCTCGAAGAACGGCGGGCGGCAGATGCCTTTCGCGTTCGCAACGTGGTAGAAAACGGCGCAGGCCGTTTTCTCACCCGCGAGGGCCGGCAGTTTTGCAATTTCTCCAGCAATGATTATCTCGGGCTGAGCCAGCACCCGGCAATCGTCCGCGCCTGGCAGCAGGGGGCGGAGCGGTTTGGCGTCGGCAGCGGCGGTTCGGGGCATGTCAGCGGCTACACCACGGCGCATCAGGCGCTGGAGGAGGCCCTTGCCGACTGGCTGGGGTATCCGCGTGCGTTGCTGTTCATTTCAGGTTTTGCCGCCAACCAGGCGGTCATCACCGCGCTAATGGGCAAGGACGACCGCATTGTTGCCGACCGCTTAAGTCACGCCTCGCTGCTGGAAGCGGCAAGTTTAAGCCCTGCGCAGCTCCGCCGCTTTGCCCATAACGATGCGGCTCAGCTTGCTGGTCTGCTCGATAAGCCCTGCACCGGACAGCAGCTGGTGGTCACAGAAGGGGTGTTCAGCATGGACGGCGACAGTGCACCGCTGCGTCCGCTGCATGAGACGGCGCAGCGACAAAACGCCTGGCTGCTGGTTGATGATGCGCATGGTATTGGCGTGATGGGTGAGGAAGGGCGCGGTAGCGTTCATCAGCAAAACGTGAAGCCGGAACTGCTGGTGGTGACCTTCGGGAAAGGTTTTGGCGTGAGCGGGGCGGCCGTGTTGTGCAGCGAGTCTGTCGCCGACTATCTGCTGCAGTTCGCCCGTCATCTCATTTACAGCACCAGTATGCCACCCGCACAGGCCGTGGCGCTGTCTGCATCACTGGCGGTGATCCGCAGCGCTGAAGGTGCGGAACGACGGGCGCGTCTGGCGGAACATATCCGGCGTTTTCGCCAGGGGTTACGCCATCTCCCGTTCCAGAGCACCGATTCGCAGAGCGCAATCCAGCCGGTGATGGTGGGGGAAAACGGTCTGGCTCTCACGCTGGCGCAGACGCTTCGCGAGCGGGGGATATGGGTGACGGCTATCCGTCCACCAACCGTACCGCCAGGCACTGCCCGACTGCGTCTGACGCTCACGGCGGCGCACGAAGCAGAGGATATCGAGGCACTTCTGGAGGCGCTGCATGACACCCGTGAATAAACAGGCGATCGCGGCGGCATTTGGCCGGGCCGCGCGCAGCTATTCGCAGCACGATGAACTCCAGCGTCAGAGCGCGCAGGGGCTGCTTGCTTTACTTAACGAGACCCGGTTCTCTCAGGTGCTGGACGCCGGGTGTGGGCCAGGTGCCAATAGCCGACACTGGCGTGCGGCCGGCAGCGAGGTGACGGCCATCGACCTGTCGCCCGATATGCTTGAGGAGGCCCGTCAGCAGCAGGCCGCGCACCACTATCTGGTTGCCGATATTGAGTCCATTCCGCTGCCGGATGCGCGGTTTGATCTGGTCTGGAGCCATCTGGCGGTACAGTGGTGCAGTAGTCTCCCGCAGGCATTAAACGAGCTTTATCGCGTGGCGCGCCCGGGTGGATGCGTGGCCTTCACCACGCTGCTGGAAAGCTCTTTACCGGAGCTTAATCAGGCGTGGAAAGCGGTGGATGAACAACCTCACGCTAACCGTTTTTTGTCGCACGAGCAGGTCATCCACGCGCTGGCGGGATGGCGCTATCGCTGTGCTGAGCAGACCATTACGCTGAATTTCGACGATGCCTTCAGCGCCATGCGCTCCCTGAAGGGCATTGGCGCGACCCATCTGCATGCGGGGCGTGAAAAGAAGCCTCTTACCCGCGGCCAGTTGCAGCGTCTGGAGCTGGCGTGGCCGCAGCAGCGGGGGCAGTTCCCGCTCTCATATCAACTTTTTCATGGGATTATTGAACGTGACTGAACGTTATTTTGTCACCGGAACAGATACCGAAGTGGGCAAGACGGTTGCCAGCTCAGCGCTGCTGCAGGCGGCGCGCATGCAGGGAAAAACCACCGCCGGATATAAACCTGTCGCCTCCGGCAGCGAGATGACGGCGCACGGGTTGCGCAATACCGACGCGCTGGCGCTCCAGCGCAACAGCACGCTTGAACTTGCCTATTCAGCGGTGAATCCGTACACCTTTGCCGAGCCCACCTCGCCGCATATTATCAGCGCCGATGAAGGTCGCCCGATTGATTTTGCCGTGCTTTCTGCCGGGTTACGCGCCCTTGAATGCCAGGCTGACTGGGTGCTGGTGGAGGGCGCCGGTGGCTGGTTTACGCCACTTTCGGCGGACCAGACCTTTGCTGACTGGGTGCAAATCGAGCAGCTGCCGGTAATCCTGGTGGTAGGGGTCAAACTCGGCTGTATCAACCATGCGATGCTGACCGCCCAGGCCGTTCAGCAGGCCGGGCTGCGCCTGGCCGGCTGGATAGCCAACGACGTGGTTGCGCCGGGCAGGCGACATCAGGAGTATCTGGCAACGCTGAAGCGGGTGCTTCCTGCGCCGTTTCTTGGGGAGATCCCGTGGCTGGCTGACACTGCCGGGTGCGCTGAAACCGGGCATTACCTCGATCTCAGCGTCTTGCCTCCAGCGACATCCAGTGGGCGATAAGCTCGTCGTCCAGCTCGTTAACGTGGCCCTGGGCCACGTTACGCCCGCGATACAGCATGCAAAAGCGCTCCGCAACCCGGCGGATAAACGACAGTTGCTGCTCAGCTAACAACACCGTCATTCCCAGTTCCCGGTTTAACCGCACCAGCAGCTGGCTCAGCTTCTGGGCGAAGCTGTGGCCCGCGCCATGCATAGGCTCATCCAGAATCAGCATCCGCGGACGGATGACCAGCGCATTGGCCAGCGCCAGCTGATACTGGTCGTCTGGCGAAAGCGTGTTGGCCCGGGTTTGTCGCAGCGCATAGAGTTCCGGAAAGAGGTCGTAAACGTCACTTTTCGCTTCAGGGTCAGGTTTCCCTGTCGCGCGCATGGCGATATGCAGATTTTCATCAATGGTTAACTGGGAGAAAATCCGCCTGTCCTGCGGGACATAGCCTATTCCCGGGCCAGCGAAGGGTTCTGGCGTCTGGCTAAGCAAATCTCGCGGCGGTGCACCGGCTTCGTGCCAGATGATGGTGCCGCTGTCGACAGGCACTTTCCCGGCGATGCAATTCATCAGGGTCGTTTTGCCCATCCCCGGCAGGCCAACAACGCCTGTACACATGCCTTTGGGAAAATCTAAATCCACGTTCCATAGCGTATGTTGGCTTCCGTAAAACTGGTTAACTGCACGCAGACTCAACATCTTTCTCTCCTTAAAAATCTGTGTGGGTGAGGCTCATTGTGGGATGTGCAAAACTCCTGCCAGAAACCCTAAATTGATTAAAAAAGAGACTTTTTTAGGAATTCGTCCTGGATAAGCGGTGTGTGATTACTCCCTTTGCACATCTGCGGTGCCGGACGTGATGAGTTGTGGTGCAGGGTTAAAATGGTGGAAATGTGAGCAAGATCGCATCGGTTGGTTATGAATGACACAACTGTTTATCAGCAAAAAATAGCTATAAAAAATTTTTGCTGCCGTTTCGTGGGAAAAGTCGGGAATTTGCTGAGCGGCGGTCTGCACGGGCTGGAAGCAGTTATCCACTATTCCTGTGGATAACCATGTGCATTAGAGTTAGAAAACACGCGATAAGCGAGAGAAGACGCGGGTTACGACCAAATTGGCGCGAAACGCGGCTTTAGAAAATATCGCTTAATATTTAATTGGTTAGATAAAAGCAATTGCCGTAATGAAAGTGTCACCTGTTGCCATAAAACTATCATTACCTGGCTTGACAAATGTTAAAAAAGAAAAAGTTCTGGGGATAACCCGTCCTGACTGGTGTTTTATGTTGTCACGGTCCAAATTTTGACCGCTATCGCGCTAATCACCCTGCCGGTACTCTAAATATCCTGACATGCTACTGGTTTTTCATCCAGTGTTTTTTACTGGCATTCCTGGCAGCAACGAGTAAAATTACTCACCTGCCGCTTATAACGTCATCAGGTTGTCGCCCATGAGTAAACCGTTCAAATTGAATTCTGCATTCCGTCCTTCCGGCGATCAGCCTGAGGCGATCCGACGTCTCGAAGAGGGGCTGGAAGATGGGCTGGCGCACCAGACGCTGCTGGGGGTAACCGGTTCGGGCAAAACGTTTACCATTGCCAACGTTATCGCCGATCTGCAGCGCCCCACGATGGTGCTGGCCCCAAACAAAACCCTGGCCGCTCAGCTTTACGGTGAGATGAAAGAGTTCTTCCCGGATAACGCCGTGGAATATTTTGTCTCCTACTACGATTACTACCAGCCTGAAGCGTATGTCCCGAGCTCTGACACCTTCATTGAGAAAGATGCCTCGGTGAACGAACACATTGAGCAGATGCGTCTGTCGGCGACGAAGGCGCTCCTTGAGCGTCGCGATGTGGTGGTGGTGGCGTCAGTGTCGGCTATCTACGGTCTGGGCGATCCGGATCTCTATCTGAAGATGATGCTGCACCTGACCCAGGGGATGATCATCGATCAGCGCGCTATTTTACGCCGTCTGACAGAGCTGCAGTACACCCGTAACGATCAGGCGTTCCAGCGCGGTACCTTCCGCGTGCGCGGCGAGGTGATTGATATCTTCCCGGCAGAGTCGGACGATATCGCCCTGCGCGTTGAGCTGTTTGACGAAGAAGTTGAACGCCTGTCGCTGTTTGACCCGCTGACCGGCCACGTCGAGTCGGTTGTTCAGCGCTATACCATCTACCCGAAAACGCACTACGTGACGCCACGCGAGCGTATCGTGCAGGCGATGGAAGAGATCAAAGTTGAACTGGCAGACCGCCGTAAGGTGCTTCTGGCGAATAATAAGCTGCTGGAAGAGCAACGCCTGAGCCAGCGCACCCAGTTTGACCTGGAGATGATGAACGAGCTGGGCTACTGCTCCGGTATCGAAAACTACTCACGTTTCCTCTCCGGGCGTGGTCCGGGCGAGCCACCGCCGACGCTGTTTGACTATCTGCCGGCAGACGGTCTGCTGGTGATCGACGAATCTCACGTGACTATCCCGCAAATTGGCGGGATGTATCGCGGTGACCGGGCGCGTAAAGAGACGCTGGTGGAGTATGGTTTCCGTCTGCCATCGGCGCTGGATAACCGTCCCATGAAGTTTGAAGAATTTGAGGCGCTGGCACCGCAAACCATCTACGTCTCGGCTACGCCGGGCAACTACGAGCTTGAAAAATCGGGCGATGAGGTGGTTGACCAGGTGGTGCGTCCGACCGGGCTGCTGGATCCGATTATCGAGGTGCGTCCGGTCGCCACTCAGGTTGACGATCTGCTGTCAGAAATCCGTATCCGCGCGGCCATCAACGAGCGCGTGCTGGTAACGACGTTGACCAAGCGCATGGCGGAAGATCTCACCGAGTATCTTGAGGAGCACGGTGAGCGGGTGCGTTATCTGCACTCGGATATCGATACCGTCGAGCGTATGGAGATCATCCGCGACCTGCGTCTGGGCGAGTTTGACGTGCTGGTGGGTATCAACCTGCTGCGAGAAGGCCTGGATATGCCAGAAGTCTCGCTGGTGGCGATTCTGGATGCCGACAAAGAAGGCTTCCTGCGTTCTGAACGCTCCCTGATCCAGACCATTGGCCGTGCCGCGCGTAACGTTAACGGTAAAGCGATCCTTTACGGTGACAAAATTACCCCGTCAATGGCGAAAGCAATTGGCGAAACGGAGCGTCGTCGTGAGAAACAGCAGCGTTACAACGAAGAGCACGGCATTACGCCGCAGGGCCTGAACAAGAAAGTGGTGGATATTCTGGCGCTGGGTCAGAACATTGCGAAGACCAAAGCGAAAGGGCGCGGGAAAGCGCGTTCAGTGGTTGAGCCGGATACCGTCGAGCTGACGCCAAAAGCGCTGCAGCAGAAAATCCACGAACTGGAAGGGCAGATGATGCAGCATGCGCAGAACCTCGAATTCGAAGAGGCCGCGCAAATCCGCGACCAGCTGCATCAGCTGCGCGATCTGTTTATCGCCGCCTCCTAGGTAAAAGCAAAATGACAGCCGCAGGCTGTCATTTTTTTAGTGTTTGCTCTCTCCCGTGGGAGAGAAGTTGGGTGAGGGCTAATCTCTATCCCAGGTCCTGAATCGCTTTCTCCAGCGCTTCACGCAGCAGGTGACGGTCGTGGCGATATTTGATATCGCTTGCTTCCAGCGGCTCCTGAACCACCACGCGATCGCCAATCCCTGATACATCAACTTTCGGGCCGACCACTACGCCATCGATGATTTTCTTCCCGACGTACTGCTCCATCAGATTCAGTTTATCCGCCAGCGACAGGCTGGCCGCCGCCGGGCTCAGCTCACGGCCTAAATTGCCGATGTAAACCATGGGGGCGGGCGTTCTGCGCAGGGCCTGTGCCAGCTCTTTGACCAGTAAAATGGGCATCAGGCTGGTGTAAAAACTGCCCGGCCCAATCAAAATCAAATCCGCTTCGCCGATGGCCTCAATGGCTTCACGCGTGGCGGGCACGCTTGGGTAGGTCATCAGCTCTTTTGGTGGCACGGTAAGCTGGTCGATGTTCACTTCGCCATAAACCTCGTGCCCTTCCGCATCGATCGCCATTAAATCGACCGGTTGTTCGGACATTGGGATCAGGAACGCGTCAACCTTGAGCAGGTTTCGGATCAAATTGATGGCTTCCAGCGGGCGCACTGACAGGTGATCCAGCGCTTTAAGCATCAAATTTCCAAGGTTATGCCCGGAAAGTTCGCCGTTACCGCCAAAACGGTACTCAAACATCGCCGAAGCGACGCTCGGCTCGGTAATTAACTGGTTCAGACAATTACGCATATCGCCCCAGGCGATACCCCCTTCCGCGCGTCGAATACGCCCGGTGGAGCCGCCATTATCCGTGGTTGTCACTATCCCTGTCAGCCTTGAGCCAAGTGAAGACAGAGAAGACATCACTCGCCCCAGACCATGGCCTCCGCCAAGAGCGACAACACGGTCAAGATCCGCAAAAGTGCGATTGCGCATACACATTCCTTATCACGTTCGATCTGCGTAACACTACCCTAACTACCCCTAAAAGACGATGCCTCACCCGGCGCAAAATGACGTATATCAATGTGAATATGCTGTTTTTAGGTATTCTGTAGCGAAAATACACGATTATGTCGTTATGTATATGGTTATATAGCGTTAAGTGATAATGGCGAAGGGAAGATTTCCGCGCTACTATCGCCATAACCACGTTTTCAAATTTGAAAACATACACTCGAGCCCTGGCGCCTGTGTCGAAAGATATGGCGTCCTGGCCGTGGCGAATATGCCACCAGGGTACAGAAAGAAATGACTGTGCCTCCCGTCTCTGGAAAGGTGTACATGGCTTCACAACTTACTGATGCATTCGCGCGTAAGTTTTTTTACTTACGTCTGTCGATTACCGATGTGTGCAACTTCCGTTGCACCTACTGCCTGCCCGATGGCTACAAACCGGGCAGCGTCACCAATAACGGCTTTCTCTCCGTGGACGAAGTGCGCCGCGTCACGCGCGCATTCTCTGAACTCGGCACGGAAAAGGTCCGCCTGACCGGAGGGGAACCCTCTCTGCGTCGTGATTTCCCCGATATCATTGCTGCGGTGCGTGAGAACGATCGTATCCGTCAGATTGCGGTCACCACCAACGGGTACCGCATGGCTCGCGACGTTGCGGCCTGGCGCGACGCGGGCTTAACCGCCATCAACGTCAGCGTGGACAGCCTCGATGCCCGCCAGTTTCATGCCATTACCGGCCAGGATAAATTCCGCCAGGTGATGGATGGAATTGACGCGGCGTTCAGTGCCGGGTTCCAGAAGGTCAAAGTCAATACGGTGCTGATGCGTGACGTCAACCATCACCAGCTTGATACCTTCCTGGCGTGGATCAAATCCCGCCCCATCCAGTTGCGTTTTATCGAGCTGATGGAAACTGGCGAGGGCAGTGAGCTGTTCCGTCGGCATCACATCTCCGGGATGGTGTTGCGAGATGAGCTGCTGAAACGCGGCTGGATCCACCAGATCCGTCAGCGCAGCGACGGCCCGGCGCAGGTTTTTTGTCACCCGGATTACGAAGGGGAAATCGGGCTTATCATGCCGTATGAGAAAGACTTCTGTGCCAGCTGTAACCGTCTTCGCGTCTCCTCCGTTGGTAAGCTGCATCTGTGCCTGTTCGGGGATGGCGGTGTCGACCTTCGCGATCTGCTGGCGGACGACGCCCAACAGGCCGCGCTTGAAGCGCGGATTTCTGAAGCTCTGACGCACAAAAAACAGACCCACTTCCTGCATCAGGGCAACACCGGCATTACTCAGAACCTGTCCTACATTGGCGGGTAATCAGGCTTAAGAAGGAACCAGAAGATGAGTCAGGTTAGCGCGGAATTTATCCCGACACGCATTGCTATTCTTACCGTTTCCGACCGCCGCGGTGAAGAGGATGACACCTCCGGCCACTGGCTGCGCGATGCGGCACATGATGCCGGGCACAGTATTGTTGATAAGGCGATCGTGAAAGAGAACCGTTATGCCATTCGTGCACGGGTCTCTCAGTGGATTGCCAGCGATGAGGTGCAGGTGGTGCTGATCACCGGTGGCACCGGCTTTACCACAGGCGACCAGGCTCCCGAGGCGCTCGTCCCGCTGTTTGACCGGGAAGTGGAAGGCTTTGGTGAAGTGTTCCGCATGCTCTCGTTTGAAGAGATTGGCACCTCCACGCTGCAGTCGCGTGCGGTTGCCGGTGTGGCGAACGGCACGTTGATTTTTGCCATGCCCGGCTCGACAAAAGCGTGTCGCACCGCGTGGGAAAATATCATTGCGCCGCAGCTGGATGCCCGTACCCGTCCGTGTAATTTCCATCCCCATTTAAAGAAATAAGTTATGTCGCAACTGACCCACATTAACGCCGCTGGCGAAGCACATATGGTGGATGTCTCCGCCAAAGCCGAAACGGTGCGTGAAGCGCGTGCTGAAGCCTTCGTGACCATGTTGCCAGAGACCCTGGCGATGATTATTGACGGCAGCCATCACAAAGGCGACGTCTTTGCCACCGCCCGCATCGCCGGGATCCAGGCTGCAAAACGCACCTGGGACTTAATTCCGCTCTGCCACCCGCTGATGTTGAGCAAGGTGGAAGTCAACCTGCAGGCGCAGCCGGAGCACAACCGCGTGCGCATCGAGTCGCTCTGCCGTTTAACCGGGAAAACCGGGGTTGAGATGGAAGCCCTGACGGCGGCCTCTGTCGCCGCGTTGACTATCTATGACATGTGCAAAGCGGTGCAGAAAGATATGGTGATTGGCCCGGTTCGTTTGCTGGCGAAAAGCGGTGGTAAATCCGGTGATTTTAAGGTGGACAGCCATGATTAAGGTGCTCTTTTTTGCTCAGGTCCGCGAGCTGGTGGGCACCGACAGCCTGACGCTTGATGCCCCCTTTGACACCGTTGCCGACCTGCGTGCGCATCTTGCCGCGCAAAGCGACCGCTGGGCGCTGGCGCTGGATGAAGGCAAGCTGCTGGCCGCGGTTAACCAGACGCTGGTGGAGCTGACCCATCCGCTGACGGCCGGGGATGAAGTGGCCTTCTTCCCGCCGGTGACAGGGGGCTAAGATGGCTGAAACCCGAATTCTGGTAGGTCATGATCGTTTCAGCGTTGGTACAGAATATGACTGGCTGGCAGAGCGTGACGAAGACGGTGCGGTTGTCACCTTCACCGGCAAAGTGCGTAACCATAATCTCGGCGACAGCGTAAAGGCGCTGACGCTGGAACACTATCCGGGCATGACGGAGAAATCCCTCGCGGAGATCGTTGAACAGGCGCGTGGCCGCTGGCCGCTCGGGCGAGTGACGGTTATCCACCGTATTGGTGAAATGTGGCCTGGCGAGGAAATCGTTTTTGTCGGCGTGACCAGTGCCCACCGTAGTAGTGCGTTTGCAGCAGGGGAGTTCATTATGGATTACCTCAAAACCAAAGCGCCATTCTGGAAACGTGAAGCGACGCCGGAAGGCGACAGGTGGGTTGAGTCGCGTGACAGTGACAAAGAAGCCGCCAGTCGTTGGTAGTCGGTTTGCGTGGATGTGTTAGTCTTAACGTGTGTGTCTACTTAATCAGGAGTGAATCATGGACCGATTTCCGCGTTCCGATTCAATAGTACAGCAGACCCGTACCGGGCTGCAGACGTATATGGCTCAGGTTTATGGCTGGATGACGGTCGGTTTACTGCTGACCGCCTTTATCGCATGGTATGCAGCCAACACGCCTGAGCTGATGATGTTTATCTTCTCGAGCAAAATCACCTTCTTTGGGCTGATCATCGCGCAACTGGCGCTGGTCTTTGTTCTCTCCGGCCTGGTGCAGAAGCTGAGCGCCGGAATGGCGACCACGCTGTTTATGCTCTATTCGGCACTGACGGGGCTAACGCTCTCCAGCATCTTCATCGTGTATACCTATTCCTCCATCGCCAGCACGTTTGTGGTCGCTGGCGGGATGTTTGGTGCGATGAGCCTCTACGGCTACACTACGAAGCGTGACCTGAGCGGTTTCGGCAGCATGCTGTTTATGGGGCTGATTGGGATTGTGCTGGCGTCGCTGGTGAACCTGTGGCTGAAGAGTGAAGCGCTGATGTGGGCGGTGACCTATATCGGGGTGGTGATCTTCGTCGGTTTGACGGCCTACGACACTCAGAAGCTGAAAAATATTGGCGAACAGATTGACGTACGCGACAGCTCAAACCTGCGCAAATACGCGATTCTGGGCGCCCTGACGCTGTATCTGGACTTCATCAACCTGTTCCTGATGTTGCTGCGTATTTTAGGCAACCGTCGTTAAGGGTATTTCCCTTACCCGACCTGCGTTGCGCAGGCCGGGTAAGTTCCCTCGCCAGACCTCACTTCGCTAACGCTTTCTCATTCTTAGCCCGCAGTTTCTTCGCCCGACTCTCCAGCACCAGATAACACACCGTTGCCAGCGCCAGCGGCAGGAAGTAATAGAGCATACGGTAGGCCAGCAGGGCGGCAATAATCGTACCCTGTGAAACATGCTCTCCGGCGAGCAGGGCGATAAATACCGCCTCCAGCACCCCAATCCCCGCCGGGATATGTACGATCACGCCGGCAATGCTGCTGACCAGCAGCACGCCCAGCACAAAGAAGTAATTCACATCTTCACCAATGAGCATCCAGATAATCGCCCCCATCGCCATCCAGTTGGCGCTGGACACGGCCATCTGCAGGACCGCGAATTTCCACGAAGGCAGCACCAGTTTTTGTCCCTTGATGGTCATGTGTCGGCGTTTGGCAAAGGCGCAGGCCCAAAGATAGAGCGCAATGATGAGCAGTAATGCAAAGCCTAAAATCCGCAGCGTGGTTTCATCGATGTACCAGTGCGCAGGCAATTGCACCACGCCGATGGTGAAAATCACCCCGCCGAGCAGAATGTAACCCAGCCAGTTGGTGGTGATGCTGAGGGAAAAAATGCGCGTAATGGTCCCGCCCGGCAGGCCGAGGCGCGAGTAAAGGCGATAGCGCATGCCGATCCCGCCCACCCAGGTACTCAATGTCAGGTTAAAGGCGTAGCAGATAAACGACACCAGCATGACCTGGCGCTTCGCGAGCTTATGGCCGCAGTAGGCGCGGCCCAGCAGGTCATAGCAGCCGTACATGAGGTAGCTTACAATCACCAGCCCCACCGCGCCCAGCAGCACCAACCGGTTGTAGTTGCGGATAACTTTCCACACCTCTTCCCAGTCAACTTTCTGGGCGTAAACCACCAGCAGAACCGCGACGGCGATGAAAAACAGCCAGGTGAGGATCTTTTTAGCCAGCCGCCAGCGTGGATGTGATTTCGACATCAGGTTTTCCCTCCATCTTCCGCTTCAACGCGGTCCTGGGTTTCCATTTCGGGCTGGACAGGCGGATCCACCAGCGCAAGTTTTGGCGTGTGCGCCGGCAGCCAGCCCACCATCGCCGGGAAATGACGCAGGAAGTGGAACACCACCACGCTAATGCCCAGATTCCACCAGGTGCGTTTGGGCACCATGGATTCGTCCACGCGCACGCAGTCGTTCACGATCAACGCCTGCAGGTTATCCCTGAGAGTCTGGTTGAACTGGCGATCGTGGATGATCAGGTTAGCTTCAAGATTCAGTGACAAACTCAGCGGATCGAGATTGCTGGAGCCCACGGTGGCCCAGTGATCGTCCATCAGGGCAACTTTGCCGTGCAGCGGCCGGCGGCGATATTCGTAAATTTGTACGCCACCTTTCACCAGATAGTTGTACAGCAACCGGGCACCGATTTTGACAATCTGCATGTCCGGCTCGCCCTGAACAATGAGCTTCACGCGCACGCCGCGTCGGGCCGCATTGCGCATGGCATGCAGCAGGCGATAGCCCGGGAAAAAGTAGGCGTTGGCGATGATCACTTCGCGCTTCGCATTCGCCAGCATCTTCAGGTAATGCCGCTCAATGTCGTCCCGGTGCTCACCGTTATCCCGCCAGACAAATAACGCCTGCGCTTCACCGGGGTGACGGTTCTCTTCCGGACGATGATGGCGGCGCTGCCACCAGCGCCGGGCAGCCTCTTTACCGGGCAGGTTTTCCAGCTCAAAGAGCAGGATATCCTGCACCACCGGTCCTTCAATGCGAATCGCGTAATCCTGCTTGGCTTCCGGGCCGTAATCGGACATATGTTCAGCGGAGTAGTTAATGCCGCCAACAAACGCTACCGTCTCATCCACCACCACAATTTTGCGGTGCATCCGGCGGAAAAGATTGGTACGCATGCCGAAAAGGCGAGGGCCAGGATCGTAGTAGCGGAACACGACGCCTGCTGAGGTGAGCTCATTGACGAACGCATCACTGAGGTCCGGTGAGCCATAGCCATCCAGCAGCACTTCGATTTTGACGCCACGCAGGGCAGCACGCAGCAGCACGCTGTGCAACTGCTTACCGACGTCGTCTTCGAACCAGATAAACGTTTCAAGGATCACTTTCTGCTTTGCGTGGTCAATCGCGTCAAACACCGCGGGGTAATATTCATCCCCGTTGACCAGCAGCGTGATCCGGTTGCCTTCCTGCCATGAACATTTCATAAGTGGATCTCCGCGCTGAGCGGCGCATGGTCGGAAAGATGTCGCCAGTTAAGTAACGCCAGTGCGGTCGGGCTGCTGGCATGGGCGTTTTTTACGTAGATTCTGTCGAGTCGCAAAAACGGGAACCGTACCGGAAAGGTGCGTGCAGGCCTGCCGTTTGCACGGGTGAAAATCTCCTCAAGTCCCGCATCAACCTTCAACGGATGGTTAGCCCGCTGCCGCCAGTCGTTGAAATCACCGGCCACGACCACGGGTTCACCTTCGGGCAGGGCATTGGTCCATTCGGCCAGCATTTTTAGCTGTGCCTGGCGATGGGCTTCGCGCAGGCCCAGATGAACACAGCCCACGTGCACCGGGAACGCCAGGTCCGGCGGGGCGATACGGCAGTAAAGCAGCCCGCGTTTTTCACTTTCACCCACAGAGACGTCGCGGTTCTCGTAATGTTCGATGGGAAAACGTGACAGCACCGCATTACCGTGATGCCCTTCCGGGTACACCGCGTTGCGCCCGTAGGCGTAATCACTCCACATGGTGTCGGCCAGGAATTCGTAGTGCGGGGTGTCCGGCCAGTTTTCAAAGTGAAGCGGATGCACTTCGTGCGCGCCCATGACTTCCTGAAGACAGACAATGTCCGCGCTGACGGTGCGAACCGCGTCGCGCAGCTCCGGTAAAATGAAGCGGCGGTTAAATGCTGTGAAGCCTTTATGAATGTTTATCGTCAGCACTTTAAGCGAGAAATGCTGCATTTTTTTGGTCATACGTTCCTTCCAGGGTGACTATCCCGATGAAAATAAAGTGTAGTAGGCGTCACAAAAAGATGCGGTGTTACGGAATTTTCCGTAAAGTGCGGTAGTCTGATTAAGCAGAGAAAAATCCTTCAGGAGAGAAGCCATGAAGTGGCAACAACGCGTTCGTGTCGCAACTGGCCTGAGTTGCTGGCAGATAATGTTGCATTTACTGGTCGTGGCCGTACTGGTGATGGGCTGGATGAGCGGCACGCTGGTGCGGGTCGGCTTAGGGCTATGCGTCCTCTATGGCGTCACCGTACTGTCGATGCTGTTTTTACAGCGCCACCACGAAGCACGCTGGCGTGAGGTGGGTGATGTGCTCGAAGAGCTCACCACCACCTGGTACTTTGGTGCGGCGATGATTGTGCTTTGGTTGCTGTCGCGTGTGCTGCAAAACAACCTGCTGCTGGCCCTGGCCGGTCTGGCAATCCTCGCAGGGCCTGCCGTGGTCTCGTTACTGACCAAAGAGAAAAAGCTACGCGATGTTTCGTCTAAACATCACGTACGCCACTGAGCCCGTCGTGGCCGCTATAATCAGTAGCGGCCACAAACTTCCCCAGACAATGTCCAGACTCGCATCCTTCAGATAGATCTGCTTGGTGATATCCGTGAAGTGCCGAATCGGGTTTATCCACGTCAAATCCTGTAACCATACCGGCATGTTCTCCACGGGCGAGACGTAGCCCGAAAGCAAAATCGCCGGCATCATAAAGACGAACACGCCAATAAATGCCTGCTGCTGGGTAGAGCAGAGCGCGGAAATCAGCAGTCCAAACCCGACCAGCGACAGCCCGTAAATCACCATGGTGAAGTAGAACAGCGCCAGCGAACCGGCGAACGGGATCTGGTAGGCCCATATTCCCACGCCCAGCACGATGGTGGCCTGGAAGGTCGCGACAATCAGCGCCGGAACCGCTTTGCCGACGAAAATTTGCCATGTTGCGAGCGGGGAAACCAGCAGCTGATCGAGCGTCCCCTGTTCGCGCTCACGGGCGACGGAGAGCGACGTTACGATCATCACTCCGATAGTGGTGATCATGGCAATCAGCGATGGCACCACGAACCATTTGTAATCCAGATTCGGGTTATACCAGTTGCGCACCACCAGCTCGCTGTTGTTAGGTTTCGGTTTCCCGTCCATCAACTCCTGTTGGTAATCTTTCACCACCTGCTGAAGATAGTTGGCTGCAATCTGGGCGCTGTTGGAGTTGCGCCCGTCGAGGATTAACTGCATTGGTGCCGTCTGGAAGGTATCCAGATTGCGGGAAAAATCGGCCGGAAAACGCACCAGCAATAACGCTTTTTGCGTATCGATGGTGGGCTGGATCTCCTGCGGGCTTTTCAGCAGCAGGATGTGGGTAAAAGCCTTCGCCCGGGCGAAACGCTGCGTCAATTCGACGGAATGTTTGCCATTATCTTCGTTGTAGATAGCAATGGTGGCGTTAGTCACCTCCAGCGTGGCGGCAAACGGGAAGAGCAACACCTGAAGCAACACCGGTAATACCAGAATGGCGCGCGTCTGCGGCTCGCGCAGCAGCGACTGCAGCTCTTTGCGTATCAATGTCCATAAACGGTGAAACATGTTCGCTCCTTAATCCAGACGCCGTTTGGTCTTTATCCACGTCAGCCCAATAAACATCGTTGCCGATGCCAGCAAAAACAGCGTGTTGATGATCAACACCACCGGAATATTCCCCGCCAGGAACAGGCTTTGCAGCGTACTCACGAAGTAGCGCGCCGGAATAATGTAGGTCACGGCACGGATCACGGCGGGCATACTGTCTATCTGGAAAATAAACCCGGACAGCATAATCGACGGTAAAAAGGCGGCGTTCAGGGCCACCTGCGCGGCGTTGAACTGGTTACGGGTGATGGTGGAGATAAGCAGCCCCATCCCGAGGGTGCTCAGTAAAAACAGACTGGTGATAAAGAAGAGCACCACCAGCGATCCGCGGTACGGCACGCCGAGGATAAACACCGAGACCAGCATGCAGAGCAGCATCGCCAGCATGCCGAGGAAGTAGTAGGGGATAAGCTTACAGAGCAGCAGTTCAACCCGTGTGACCTCGGTAGACAGCAGCGCCTCCATGGTGCCGCGTTCCCACTCGCGGGCAATCACCAGCGAGGTCAAAATGGCGCCAATAACCGTCATGATGATGGTCACCGCACCCGGGATAATAAAATGCTGGCTAATGGCCGCAGGGTTAAACCAGTAGCGCGTCTGCACGTCGATCAGCGGTTCGAAGGTTTCCCCGCGATCTTCGGCGCGCTGCATTTGCCACAGCTGCCAGATGCCCTCCACATAGCCTTGTACAAAGTTCGCGGTGTTTGGCTCGCTGCCGTCGGTGATCACCTGCACCGGCGCATTGGCATCGGTGCGCGCCATGTTGGCGGCAAAATCCACCGGGATCACCACCAGCCCACGTATCTTCCCGGCCTGCATCATCTGGATTAACGCCTGCCGGTTGTCGCTGATGGTGGCGTCAATGTAAGGGGAGCCGGTCATGGTGTGGGTGAAATCAAGCGCCTCTTCGCTCTGCTGCTCCAGCAAAATCCCGACCCGCAGTTTGCTGGAGTCAAGGTTGATCCCGTAGCCAAAGATAAAGAGCAGCAGCAGGGGGATCACCACAGCGATCAGCCAGCTGCTGGGGTCACGCACGATCTGGCGCGTCTCTTTGATACACAACGCACGCACCCTGCGCCATGAAATGGCGTTATTGCGCATGGGCATTCTCCTTATCCCAGTCGTGGATGAGGGTAATAAACGCCTGTTCCATGGTCGGGTCCGGCACCTCGTCATCGGCGGCCTGTTCTTTCAGGTCGTCCGGCGTACCGTGGGCAATCAGCTTGCCGCGATACACCAGCCCGATGCGGTCGCAGTATTCCGCCTCATCCATAAAGTGGGTGGTTACCATGACCGTGACCCCTTTCTCCACCATGCTGTTAATATGCAGCCAGAACTCGCGGCGGGTGAGGGGGTCAACGCCGGAGGTCGGCTCATCGAGAAACAGGATATCGGGCTCATGCATTAATGAGCAGGCCAGCGCCAGCCGCTGCTTGAAACCGAGCGGCAGTTCGTCGGTGGCATGGGAAGCAATGCCCGTCAGGCCAAAGGCCTCGCTCATGCGGTGGATTTTCTCGTTCTGCGCGCGGCCCCGCAGGCCGTACACGCCGGAGAAAAAGCGCAGGTTCTGCTCGACCGTCAGGTTGCCATACAGCGAGAATTTCTGCGCCATATAGCCCAGATGCTGACGCGCCTTGCCGGAGCTGACCTTCAGGTCCATGTCGAGCACCAGCGCTTTCCCCGAGGTCGGTACCAGCAGGCCGCACATCATCTTAAAAGTGGTCGATTTCCCGGCGCCGTTTGGCCCGAGCAGGCCAAAAATCTCACCGCGTTTCACCGCGAAATTGACGTTATCGGTGGCGGCGAAATCCCCAAACTTTTTGGTGAGGGATTTGGCTTCAATCACCGTTTCACCCGGCGTGCCTTCAACCGTGTGCAGGATCGCGGCGAGGGGGGATTCTGATGTCCCTGCGCCGCCGAGCAGATCGATAAACGCATCTTCAAAGCGTGGCGCGGTCTCCTCCATCTCAATTTCAGGCATTCCCGGTGCACGGCGTATATCGTCCGCGGTCGCCTCTTTCGTGAGGATCACGCGCACCGAACGGCCCTGAATCATTCCGTCGCTGGCCTGAGGTAGCTTTAGCACCCGCTGCAGCAGCTGACGGTTGGAGGCCTGGGCGCTGTGCAGCAGGAAGCTGCGTCCAGCCATGCTCTGCGTCAGCGTGGTCGGCTCTCCCTGATAAAGCAGTTCACCTTCGTTCATCAGCAGAACGTCACGGCACTGTTCCGCTTCATCAAGGTACGAGGTGCTCCAGAGGATCAGCATCCCATCGCCGGCTAACTCATGCACCATCTGCCACAGCTCGCGGCGCGAAATCGGGTCGACGCCCACGCCAGGTTCATCGAGTAAGAGAACCTTCGGCTCGCCCACCAGCGTACAGGCCAGCCCCAGCTTCTGTTTCATCCCGCCGGAGAGCTTGCCCGCCAGCCGGTCGGTGAAGGGGCCAAGCGAGGTAAATTCCAGCAAACGGGCAAAGGTCTTCTGACGGGCTTCGCCAGTGACGCTGCGCAGGTCAGCATACAGATTGAGGTTTTCCATCACCGTCAGGTCTTCATACAGACCAAACTTCTGCGGCATATAGCCCAGCATGGCATGGAGCGCGCCATCGTCTTTAATCGGGTCGAGTCCGAGCACGCTGGCGGTTCCTTCATCGGGCTTTAACAAACCCGCCAGCATCCGCATCAGCGTCGTTTTGCCTGCGCCGTCCGGGCCAACCAGCCCGGTCACATAGCCTTTCTGAATGGTACAGTTCAGCGGGGCGACGGCAGGTTTTTCCATTCCCGCGAAGCGTTTGACCAGATTGTTGAGCTGAATAACCGCGTCATTCATGTCGTTCCCCGTCGCTGACTTTTACGGTGACAGGCATGCCCTGACGCAGCGCGTCGTCGGCATCGGTCACGATGATGCGCAGGCGATAAACCAGGTCGGTACGCAGATCCGGCGTTTCAACCGTTTTGGGTGTGAATTCAGCCGTCGGTGACACAAAGCCAACTTTGCCATGATACGGTTTATCCGGCCGACCGTCGGTGTAGAGCAGCAGCTCGCGGCCCGGCTGCATCTGGCCGAGATTAGGCTCATCAATGTAGGCGCGCACCCATACCGGACGCGTCAGAGAAAGCGTCAGGACGGTGCTTCCCGCGCTTAACATGCTGCCCGGCTCCACGGCGCGGGTCATCAGCGTGCCGTCAGACGGGGCAATGAGCGTGGTGTCGTGCAGATCCAGTTCCGCCTGCGCCAGCTGCGCCTGCGCCTGTTCCAGGCTGGCTTTTGCCTGCGCGATGTCCTGCGGGCGATTACCGGTGTGGTACTGGCTTAATTTATCCTGAGCGGATTTCAGCGTCGCCTGGGCCTGGTCGCGGGAGGAGCGGGCGTTTTCTAGGTCGTTGGCAGAAATGGTGCGGCTTTTCCACAGGCCCTGCTGACGAGCATAGAAGTTTTGCGCGTAGTCATAGGCGGCCTGCGCCTGTTTGACCGCGGCGGCGGCCTGAGCAATCTCTTCGTCACGGTAGCCGGCCAGCATCAGGTCATATTGCGCCTGCGCCACGGAAACGCCTGCTTTCGCCTGCATCAGCGCGTTCTCGTACGGGGCCTTGTCGAGCATCCCCAGCATCTGACCGGTTTTGATGGTATCGCCTTCATCAACGGTGAGGGAGGCCAGGCGCCCCCCGACGCGGAAACTCATATTCACGGTGCGAATATCGACGTTGCCGTACAGCGTCAGGCCTCTGTCCTGGTGACTTTGATACCACAGCCAGCCGCCGATACCTGCGGCAAGCAGAACAACGACCACCAGAATGATGGCGACAGGTTTTTTCATGACTTCAGGCTCCTTTGCGTTAAGCCTTGCAGGATCAGATCGAGATGACAGGTGATGACCTGGCTAATCTGCGCGGCTTTATCCTCATCAAATTGTGTCCAGCCGGTGCGTAACAGGATCGTTTCGCGCCCAAGACGGAAGGCGAGAATTTCACCCAGCAGGGCGTGGGTATGCAAAATAGTCTCGGTATCGTCGGCGTCTCGTCCGGTATAGGCCGCGATCAGCCGGGTCAGGTGCGTATGCATCGGGGCAATCACCTGATCGTGCACTCGCTGGTAAGCCGCCGTAGGGGAGAGCTGCTCACGGGAGATGAACTTACTCAGGCTCAGCGTCTCGTCGTGGGTCAGCAGGCGAATCATATTGTCGCAGGCGCTGATAATCAGCTGCCTGATGGCGGCGCGATCCGGCGACGGCTGGCTCAATAGCCCGCTGGCCTCTTCAACGTGTGGCCGAAAATGGTTACCGATAAAGTCGGCGATCCACTGGGCACAGGCGAGGTACAAATCTTCTTTTGAGCCAAAATAGTAGGTGATAGCCGCAATGTTTTGCCCGGCCTGCGCCGCGATGTCCCGCGTGGTGGCATGCAGACCATATTCGCCAAACTGCGCCAGCGCGGCGGCAATAAGCTGGTTTTTGGCCTGTTCACCTTTCGATGTCGTTGGGGTCGTATTCATGGCGGTTTTAAAAATTAATCAATCGATTGATTAACATTATGCCCGGTTGCCCTTTTTGTCCAGTGACCACACGGCGGGAAATCTTTCGTCAACGCAGCGCCGCGGGATATTTTATGCGCCACGTCACAAAACCTGCTACACTCCGCTGCTTCACGACATTGTGGTTTTTGTCCTTCCCTATTCGTTATATCTCCCTGAAAACTACACCTGTGATGGTCGGGGCGGTTCGGAGTTTTTATGTCTTTTGATTCCCTTGGCCTGAACCCTGAAATTTTGCGCGCTATCGCAGAGCAGGGCTACGTCGAGCCAACCCCAATCCAGCAGCAGGCTATTCCAGCCGTTCTGCAGGGCCGCGACCTGATGGCCAGCGCCCAGACCGGTACCGGTAAGACCGCGGGTTTTACCCTGCCGCTGTTAGAGCTGCTGGTAAAAAATCAGCCGCACGCCAAAGGACGTCGTCCGGTGCGTGCCCTGATCCTCACCCCAACGCGTGAGCTGGCGGCCCAAATTGGTGAGAACGTGCGTGAGTACAGCCGCTATCTCAACATTCGCTCGCTGGTGGTTTTCGGTGGAGTAAGCATTAACCCGCAGATGATGAAGCTGCGCGGTGGCGTGGACGTGCTGGTGGCAACGCCGGGTCGTCTGTTGGATCTTGAGCACCAGAATGCCCTGAAGCTTGATAGCATCGAAATCCTGGTGCTGGACGAAGCTGACCGCATGCTGGATATGGGCTTTATCCACGACATTCGTCGCGTGCTGGCTAAGCTGCCGCCGCGTCGTCAGAACCTGCTGTTCTCTGCCACCTTCTCTGATGAGATCAAGGCGCTGGCGGAAAAACTGCTGCATAACCCGCTGGAAGTGGAAGTGGCGCGTCGCAACACCGCCTCTGAGCAAATTACCCAGCACGTGCACTTCGTTGATAAAAAGCGTAAGCGGGAACTGCTCTCCCATATGATTGGTCAGGGCAACTGGCAGCAGGTGCTGGTCTTTACCCGTACCAAGCACGGCGCTAACCATCTGGCGGAACAACTGAATAAAGACGGTATCCGCAGCGCGGCGATCCACGGCAACAAAAGCCAGGGGGCACGTACCCGCGCGCTGGCTGAATTTAAATCCGGTGACATTCGCGTCCTGGTTGCGACCGACATTGCTGCCCGTGGTCTGGATATTGAAGAGCTGCCGCACGTCGTAAACTACGAGCTGCCAAACGTACCGGAAGACTATGTTCACCGTATCGGTCGTACCGGTCGTGCGGCGGCAACCGGTGAAGCGCTCTCGCTGGTGTGTGTGGATGAACACAAACTGCTGCGTGATATCGAACGTCTGCTGAGAAAAGAGATCCCGCGTATCGAAACCCCGGGCTATGACGTGGACCCGTCCATCAAGGCGGAGCCTATTCAGAATGGCCGTCAGGGCGGCGGCGGTGGTCGTGGTCAGGGTGGCGGGGGGCGCAGTCAGCAGCCGCGTCGTTCTGAAGGCGGTGCACCGAAAGCCGCGGGCAAACCTCCGCGTCGTAATACAGAGGCTAAGCCAGGCGGTGAAAGCCCATGGCGTAGCGGCGAGGGGAAACCGGCAGGGGAAGGGCAGCGCCGACGCCGCCCGCGTAAACCTGCTAACCCGCAGTAATCTGGAAGCCCGGTCGTAAAGCCGGGCTTTTCTTTTGCGGCAGCGGAAAGAAAGTGCCACAATAGTGGCTGTTTATACAGTATTTCAGGTCCTCCGATGGCTTTAACCGCGGCGCTCAAAGCGCAAATTGGCGCCTGGTATAAGGCGCTACAACAGCAGATCCCCGACTTTATCCCCCGAGCGCCTCAGCGGCAGATGATTGCTGATGTGGCAAAAACGCTCTCCGGGGACGACGGACGACATCTGGCGATTGAAGCCCCGACGGGTGTCGGGAAAACCCTGTCGTATTTAATCCCGGGCATTGCCATTGCGCGGGAAGAGCAAAAAACGCTGGTGGTCAGCACCGCTAACGTGGCCCTGCAGGATCAAATCTTCAGCAAAGACCTGCCGCTGCTGCGCAAAATCATCCCTGAACTGCGATTTACAGCCGCCTTTGGCCGCGGGCGTTATGTGTGTCCGCGCAATCTCGCGGCTCTCGCCAGCAGTGAGCCCTCTCAGCAGGATCTGCTGGCCTTCCTGGATGATGAACTGACGCCGAACAACAAAGCGGAACAGGAGCAGTGCGCGAAGCTAAAAACCGAGCTCGACAGCTACAAGTGGGACGGCCTTCGCGATCACACCAGCCATGCCATCAGCGATGATTTGTGGCGCAGGCTCAGCACCGATAAAGCCAGTTGCCTTAACCGCAACTGCCACTACTACCGCGAGTGCCCGTTCTTTGTCGCACGGCGGGAGATTCAGGAAGCGGAGGTGGTTGTCGCTAACCACGCGCTGGTCATGGCCGCGCTGGAGAGTGAGGCCGTCCTGCCGGAGCCTAAAAACCTGCTGCTGGTGCTCGATGAAGGCCACCATTTGCCGGATGTGGCGCGGGATGCGCTGGAGATGAGCGCCGAAATCACCGCGCCGTGGTTCCGCCTGCAGCTGGATCTGTTCTGCAAGCTGGTGGCGACCTGCATGGAGCAGTTCCGCCCGAAAACCACGCCGCCGCTGGCGGTGCCCGAGCGGCTGAGCGAACATTGTGAAGCGGTCTACAGCCTTATTGCTTCCCTGAATAACATCCTCAATCTTTATCTCCCGGCGACCCAGGAAGCAGAGCACCGCTTTGCGATGGGAGAGCTGCCCGACGAGGTGATGGAGATCTGCCAGCAGCTGGCGAAGCACCTTGAAAAGCTGCGCGGGCTGGCGGAGATGTTCTTAAACGATCTCAGTGAGAAAACCGGTAGCCACGACGTGGTGCGTTTGCACCGCATTCTGCTGCAGATGAACCGTGCGTTGGGCATGTTCGAAGCCCAGAGCAAGCTCTGGCGTCTGGCCTCGATGGCGCAGGCGTCCGGTGCGCCGGTCACCAAATGGGCAACCCGTGACGTGAAAGACGGACAGGCGCACCTGTTTTTCCACTGCGTGGGGATTCGTGTTGCCGATCAGCTGGAAAAGCTTATCTGGCGCAGCGTGCCGCACGTGGTAGTGACTTCCGCGACGTTGCGTTCCCTGAACAGTTTCTCCCGTTTACAGGAGATGAGCGGGCTGAAAGAGAAAGCTGGCGATCGTTTTGTGGCGCTGGATTCGCCGTTTAACCACTGTGAACAGGGCAAGCTGGTCATTCCGCGCATGAAGTATGAGCCGCTTATCGACAACGAAGAACAGCACATTGCCGAAATGGCAGCGTATTTCCGCGAGCAGCTGGAGAGTGAAAAATATCCCGGCATGCTGGTCCTGTTTGCCAGTGGAAGGGCGATGCAGCGTTTTCTGGAGCACGTTACCGACCTGCGATTACTGTTGCTGGTGCAGGGCGATCAGCCTCGCTACCGGCTGGTAGAGCTGCACCGCAAACGCATTGATAACGGGGAACGTAGCGTGCTGATCGGGCTGCAGTCATTCGCGGAGGGGCTGGATCTGAAGGGGGATTACCTGACGCAGGTGCATATCCATAAAATTGCCTTCCCGCCCATCGACAGCCCGGTCGTCATCACCGAAGGTGAATGGCTCAAAAGCCTCAATCGCTATCCGTTCGAGGTCCAAAGCTTACCCGCGGCATCGTTTAATCTGATTCAGCAGGTGGGGCGTCTCATCCGTAGCCACAGCTGCTGGGGAGAGGTGGTGATTTATGACAAACGTCTGCTCACCAAAAATTACGGCCAGCGGTTACTCAACGCTCTGCCTGTTTTTCCGATTGAACAGCCGGACGTGCCCGATGTTAAAAAACGTCCGGCAAAACCTGCCGCCGGACGGCGTAAAAGCATCCGTACGAAGGGGCGCGGGCCTACTGGTAAGTAAAGGTCACCTGGACCACGCTGTTAAACGTTCCGGCGGTGACGGGCAATGCGCTGGCATAATAGCGGGCAGCCAGAGGAAACGTTGCCGTGTGGTCCGCTGAGTTAACCGGAACGTTAAAGGCTGCCTGCGGGGCAATGAGTATATTGTCCTGGCGGTCTGCCAGTTCCAGTGCTAACCCTTTCGCACTGCCGATATTGGCGAATTTTGTCGGGTGCGTACTGTCGGCCTGACCATAGAAAAAGGCGGTCGCCAGCGCAAGTGTGGGAGGGCAATGCGAGACCGAGAGCGTAAAGTCTTTCCACGCGCCGGTATCGCCCACATTTTTAAAATCCCCTGATACCGCCTGGCCTAAATCCACCGTCAGGTTGCGGCTGGCGCTGTCAATAATGCAGGTGTTGGCGTAAATATTGCCTGTCATCTGGATCTGAATATCGTCCGCCTGTGCCCGGGCAATCAAGCCGAGAATCAGGATCGCAAGTGTCTTTTTCATGTTGGTCACTTATAAGCCAGAGTGATCGTCGCCACGGTATTGGCCGGCCCCGGTGTCACCACGTTGCTGACCTGTTCGTAACGAACCTCGAACGGTATTCGCAGGGTTTCGTTGGCGATGGCCTGGCTTCGGGTGCTGACATAGGTGTCAAAGGTGGCGAGATGGTCATCAAAGAGCATTCTCACGCCCACGCCGGTTGCCATGCCGTTCTGCTGAGTCAATTTGATCACCCCTTCGAATGCCGTTTCGTAGCCGTTTGCGCTGGTCACCTTTAGCTCAGGCTGGACGGTGCTGTCGCAATTAATCGTGACGTCAAAGTTTTGTGCAGGGCTGGATAGCAACCCAATACTGATAAAATCACTGACGGGAAAATCGCCCAGGTTCACGGTGAGATTTTTAGGCAGGACAGAGCAGGTAACCGTTTCGAGATTCACATTGCCCGCATAGGAAATCGTATTAGGATCGCTGATGCCTTCATGCTGATAAACCCCGACACCAAATTTAGACTCCGCCTGAGAAAGCGAACCTGATTTGACCGAATTGCTCGTTTTCACCAGTTCCAGCGTGACATTAAAGTTAAAGGACTCAGAAATGTCGTTGGAGACATAGCCCAGCGGCGTGCCGCTTGAGTTACAGTAAATTCCCCCGGCGCCGGTAATTCGCTGGCCTTTGTCATTCATCAGCGCTACGCCAATTCCTTCCAGCCCTGATTCATACACCCCAGAAAGACCGGGGATCTCCAGACCTGCGCCGTAATAGCACGCAACAATCGGAAGCCCGAAGTCAGAAGGGTTATAGCAGTTGCCCGCCACGTGAACGGTCTGCTCGGTACCCGGAATGGTGGCACCTACCGGCAACGTGCTCGAGACGGATACGGAGGCCACATTAATCTGTTTTGGCAGATCGGATGAGGTACAGAGCGCGTTAGCATGTGGCATAAATAACGCGGCGGTTCCCAGAACCAGGAAGAAAAAGCACTGTTTAATCATTTGCATAATGGTTTGCCTGAACGGTGAATCAGTGGCACTGCGCAGCAGCGTTAAGGATGTTGGTTTTCTCTGTCTCATCCGTAAGGACGTAGTCGGCCTCGCAGTGCTCGCTCGCATCCTGTCCCCAGGTGACGGCGAGATGCCCTTGCTTTGGCAGGCCGGAGAGATAGGTCTGGCCGTCATTGCCGACAATAAATTCGCTGTCCTTATCCTCCGTTGTTACCGTCGCACCGAAGGGCAGTGGTTTACCGTTGTGCGTCAGCGTCATCAGGACGCGGCTGCCCACGCGGGTATTAAAGCTGGCGCGCACCACGGCCCCGCGTGTCGGGGTAACAACGAACGCTGCGTGCGTCACGTCGGCCTCGTCGGGCAGGGTTTCGGTATCCAGCGCAATGGTATTGTGGCGATAAGGGGTAACAAACGGCACGACGGTATAGCCGCGGAAGTCGGTCTCAACGCCCGTCTGATTGGCGATATGCGTACCGTGTGTTCCCGGTGCTTTCACCAGCGCGATGGTCTCTCCGAGCGGCTGGCTCAGGGTTATGCCGTTGGCGTGCACGATCGCGCCACCCTGCAGCCCGACGTTTACGGTTTGCTGATATTTATCCTGGCTTACCCCGCCGCTCACTTCGCCATAGGTCGCTTTATAATCGGCGTTCATGCTGGTGGAGTTTCCGCTACCGGTGCTGCTCAGCCCCTCCTGAATATTCCAGTTCAGGTTGTCTCCCTTCAGCGCGGTACCATTAAGGCCGATGTTCTGCGTCGTACCGTCTTTGGTGTTGTTGAGGTTGTAGGTGGCCCAGGTGTTATGCATCCAGCGATCCAGTGGAACGGAGACGTTTAACGAGAACTGGTTGTCGTTCATCACATCCTCACCGTTCGCATCGCTGTCCTGGGTGTTTTTGTTCATGCTGTAGCTCAGGCTGTAGCTGACGCCGTGCCAGCTATTGTTGTAGCTGACGCTCATGGAGGTCATATCCTGGCTCTGGCTCCAGTAGGTCTCTTTGACCAGGCTCAGGGTGACAGAGCCCCAGCCCGCGGGCAGCGTCTGGTCGACGGTGGCTTCCGTTCGGGCACGTCGCTGCTGCGGCGCAGACCCGTCATCTGAACGGGTGTAAGACTCCATCGTGTCTTCCAGGGTGTAAAACCCTTTGCTGTTGTAGCGATAGCCCGCCAGGGAGAAGTGAGTGCCCGAGGCGACAAAATCTTTGCTGTAGCGAACGCGCCAGGAGCGGCCTTTGCTGGTCTGCTGTTTTTTCAGCAGCGCTTTGGCGCGGGTGACATCAAGGGAGAAAGCACCCAAATCGCCCAGGTTTTTCCCGACGCCCAGCGCCCGGGACTGATAATGGCGACTCTGCTGCGCACCACCGTAGGCGGTGAAACCCAATGGCATGCCGTAGATGGCGCTGCCCTCGGCAAACGGGGTTTGTTCGACGTCCTTGTCGTAAGACCGGTAACGCCCGGCGGTCACGCTGTAGCGGAGATTCTTTTCACGCTGCAGTACCGGGACCGAGGCGTAGGGCACGACAAAGTGACTTTCGCTGCCGTCGGTCTCTTTCACGGTGACCTGCAGATCGCCGCTGCTGCCGGTGGGATAGAGATCGTTAATTTCAAACGCACCGGGTGCAACCGTGTTCTGATAAATGACGTAACCGTTCTGACGAACCATCACCAGCGCATTGCTGTGGGCAGTGCCGCGAATAATCGGCGCATAGCCTTTTTCACTGTCCGGGAGCATGTCGGTATCGGATTTCAGCTCAACCCCGGTATAGGGCACGCTGTCGAAAACGTCCGACGGGGAGGTGCTTTGCCCGGCGGTCATATCGCTTTTCATCGCCACGATATCGCGTTGAGCATAGGTGTAGACGGAGGAGAACCTGTGCTCTTCCTCGCTGCCCGTTGTGCTGCGATTCCACGTGGAATAATTGCGTATGCGCCAGGCGCCCACATTGAGGCCCGGGCGCAGATTAACGTACTGGCTGCTGTTATCCTGCTCTCCCTGCACACGGGCATGGCTCTGGCTGGCGGTGGCGCTGTAGTTCAGCAGACCTGCGGTGATCCCTTCGTCGAACGTTTTCGGGTCGATATACCCGCGCGGGACCTGGCCCAGCGCCGTTTGTGGAATACTGAGTAACAGTTGCTGATGACGAACCTGAAACGTTGCGGATGCCGCGGGAATGGCGCTTATATCGGCGCACTGGCCTTTAGCCATCAGCGCGGGATACTGCCGGGTTTTGATCCCAAGGTTTTTTAGCTCATTCAGACTAAAGCAGGGTTGAAGAGAATGATTGCCCTGAGCGTCTTTTATTAATTTGAACGTGACATCACGGGTATCAATTTTATTATTGTTGATGAAAATGTTGACCTGATATTTCCCGGGGGCTTGTCCCGGTCCTTTTTCATAAACAGACAGGTCGGTTTTCCCCTGTTGAGGATTATCAATATCCAGTAATGCCGGGTTGAAATAATCATCAGCCATAACCTGCTGCGCAAAGATCGCCAGTGCCAGGCCACATAAAATGACCAGCATTGAAGAAAGGCGATGGATGAACGGCTTTTTATGGCTGTACATGATGATATTAATAGCCTGAGTGGGTGTTAATGAACGGATGCCGACCAGGTCTGACTGATGCTGCCGTAATCAGTAATAATGGAGTAGGTGACGGTCGACCCGCTGGCATTATCGGGTAAGGCAAAATGCGTTTCCGTTTTGGGGACTGCCCAGGTGGCTTTATCCACTTTATGGCCGTTAAGCATCACCGTCTGGAAATTCATATAGAAAGGCGTCGGGTTATTCACAACCAGGTCGTGACCTTCACGATGCCACTGAAGCTTGTCCGCCACAGCGTCGGGTTTGCCAGTTATTGCTGACGGGCGATACAACAATTTAATGCGTGTATTAATGGCAATCTGCAGGGTATTTACCCCTTCGACGTGCTTTGACGAGGGAATAGCTTTGATATTAAGCCAGTAGAGAGACTCACGATCCTCGGGCAAATTTCCGCCGGTGCGCACGACACGCAGGACGTTATCCTCTTTTGCATCGAGACGAAACAGCGGTGGGGTGATCAGGAAGGGGGCTTTAGCCGGGTTTTTACCGCCAGAATCAACCCAGGACTGTACCAGATAATCCGTGGCATCTGGGTTTGAAAGACCCAGAGACGACTCCTTTTTGTCGCCCTGATAGACCAGGCGTGTGCCATTAATAACGACACTGGCATGGGAAGTGGCGGCTACCAGTAAAAGAGCACTCAGTAAATAACCGTGGCGCATAAAGGTATCTCAATAAAAGAAGAGATATTAACTCTCAGAACAGAGCTAATATCTCAGGATGGATAATATCAGTTATAAATAACAGTGAAGGTCGACACGGCGTTTGCCAGGCCTGCGGTGATTGCAGCCTGGGTCTGAATATAACGGGCTCCAAATTCCAGGTTATTGACCGCCGTACCGGAGGCTAACGGATATTGCTGAGAGGGCGTATACAAACTCACCGGTTGCTCAGACGCGTCCACCAGCTGAATAGCGACACCTGTTGCAGCATCTACATCCGGCGTTAATGCAAGCGTAGTGTTGTTATCCGGATCCGGCGTGCCACCGAAGTTAATGGCGGCGGAAGTCACGGTCTCCGGGCAATTCTTTAATTGAATATCAAACTTGGTTAATGTGCTGGTAGATCCAGCCCCGGTAAATACCGTTTTAGACACTTTGCCTAACTGAACATTTAATGGATTACTTAACCCGTTCACTACCTGACAAGCAGAATCAATAATTTCACCGGTGAAGTTAATCTGACCTTCACCGTTTGTTGCCGCAAATGCGGATGCAGAACATCCTGCCGTTGCGGCGATAAATAAACCTATAGCAACCTTGTTCATAACAAATCCTGGTATGTTTCTGGTGAGAACGTTGCCTGGACGTTTTCACCGTTGACCTTAAATGATTTTCCGTTGGTTATTTAATCAGAAACGGGTGGGGTAAGAATCTTCAACGGCAATCACAAATAATTGAAATAGTGCTTGAGTTTCTTTTTTCATGATAAAAACAGAAGGATGATCCGGTTCAAAAACACTAACGGCCAGACGTTCTTCAGGGCTATATTGTTAACAAGATGAAGCTGTCAGGAGAGATGTCGTGGATTATCGCAAAATTATCAAAGAGGTAGGACGAGGGAAAAATCATGCCCGCGATCTGGACCATGAAACCGCTCGTGCGCTCTATACGCATATGCTCAACGGTGACGTACCCGACCTTGAAATGGGCGGTATCCTGATAGCGCTGCGTATCAAAGGAGAAGGCGAAGCGGAGATGCGTGGCTTCTACGAAGCAATGCAGGCGCAGACCCTGCGCTTAAACGCGCCAGTGGCAAAACCGATGCCGATTGTGATCCCGAGCTATAACGGGGCACGCAAGCAGGCCAACCTGACGCCGCTGCTCGCTATTTTATTGCACAAGCTGGGCTTCCCGGTGGTGGTGCATGGTGTAAGCGAAGATCCAACCCGCGTGCTGACCGAAACGATTTTCGGCATGCTGGGTATCGAACCCACACGGCATGCCGGCCAGGCACAGGCGAAGCTTGATGGCCATCAGCCGGTTTATATCCCTGTCGGAGCACTCTGCCCCCCGCTGGAGAAGCAGCTTGATATGCGCTGGCGCATGGGCGTGCGTAACAGCGCGCATACGCTGGCGAAACTGGCTACGCCGTTTGGCGAAGACGCGGCTCTGCGTCTTTCCAGCGTCTCTCACCCGGAGTACGTGACGCGCGTGGGGAAATTCTTTGAAGACATAGGCGGCAGGGCCTTGTTGATGCACGGCACGGAAGGCGAGGTGTATGCTAACCCGCAGCGCTGCCCACAGATGATGCTGATTGATTCCGCTGGCACGCGCGCCATTCTCGAGCGAGGGGAAGAGCGTTCCGACGCGATCCTGCCTGACGCAAAAGATCCGCATACCACCGCCCACTGGATTGAGCAGTGCCTGGCCGGAAAGGTTCCGGTACCGCACGCGATCAAGCTGCAGATGGCCTGTTGCCTGCTGGCGACCGGTGAAGTTGAATCCGTAGAGGCAGGGATGGAACGCGTCGGGAAGACGTTTTAAGCCCAAAAAAAAGCCCGTCCAGTGGCGGACGGGCAAGCAAGGGTAACAACAACAGGGTCAATGAGGGTTGGAGCAGCTCACCAGAGGGTATGGCGAGGGTGGAGCATTCAGTCAATTACTTATAGATAACCGCAGTACCGCTCAGTTTGTTATTGGTGTTCGCGGAGGTGATGGTGTATCCGCTTGCACCGGCAGCAGCAGCTTTCTCAGCCAGTTTCGCTTCCAGACCGTCCAGAGTGGTCGCGCCTTCAGCACTTACCACACCGAGTTTGTTCATGCTCTGCGCCTGAGATGGAGACACAGGTTCTGCAGCAAAAGCGCCGAAAGACAGAGCGGACAGGGCAACAGCAGCAACAGCATATTTGATGGTTTTCATAATTAATCTCTCGCAGGTGATTCTGTTAAGGGGACGATGTTCCGTCGATGTGATAAGTATCACGTTTTTTTATGCGAGAGAAAATCGAAGAGAATTGACGTGGTTGCTCAAAAAAATTGAATGACAAATAACTTATTGAATATTAATAAATTCAGAGGACGACTTTACACTTCTTGTAGCTGCGCTTTACAGAAGCGACGAGAAGGGCACATTTTGCTACGCGGTTCGCAAAAAACCGTGAGCGTAAAGGTAACCGCCTGCGCCGTTAACTTCGGTAAAGGAAAGTCAACGTAGCTGGCTGTCTTTCGATCCTCTGCGATTATATCCTGAGTGCGCGCTATTTTTCGAATCTTTCTCCTGCTGGCAGGCGATGCATAACCGTACGCCTGGTATGGCTTTGCGCCGCGCTTCTGGGATCACTTCTCCACACTCTTCACATTCATAGAGACTTTCACCGCGCGGAATTTCACCGCGAGCGCGCGCAACCGCATCTTCAATTGTACTGTTGATTTGTTCGTTAACGGCGTCATCATTCGCCCAACCGGAAGCCATGGTTTACTCCTGGGATCTGTTAAGCCCTGTTTTTACTATGGGGTGAAAAAACGTGCAGTCAAGGCAGAGAGGAACTGCATCTGTCAGGCAGATGCAGTTTGTTTATAGAAAGAGACGTTATTTATAAATGGTCGCCGTGCCATACATATGGTTATCCCCGCCCGCGGCGTTAACCACGAAACCTTTAGCCCCTTCCTGGCGGGCTTTTTCGGCGAGTTTATTCTGGAGATCGTCAAGGTTACTTGCGCGGCTTACCGAGACGGTGCCCGCAGGCTTGAGCTGGCTGGTATCTGTATTGTCGGTCAATGACTGTACCGCCATGGCAGAGAATGACGCGGTAGCCAGTGCACCCGCGAGAACAACAAGGGTCAGGTATTTTTTCATAATCACATCCTCATGAGGAAACAACAGGTGATTCCCTTTAAGTTTAGAAGCCTGGCGAGTGTGATTTAGCGCAAAAATTTGATGATGATCTGCTTATTTTTTGAACGATAAAAACTGACGTTTTACTGACAGATCATAGACATAAAGGTGTTTGATTTATGACGGGTTTTTGAGCGTCGCAGAGAAATATTTACCGTTGAGCCTGCAAAGGGTATCTTACGCCGCTGTTTAAAGGAGAAAGCCATGACTTCCCAAAAGCCGGGATTGCACCCACGAAATCGCCATCGTAACCGCTATGACATGAATGCGTTGTGTCAGAGCTGTCCTTCGCTGCAGGACTACATTGTGCAGACACCTGCCGGTGAACCTTCGGTCAACTTTGCCGATCCGCAGGCGGTTAAAATGCTCAATAAAGCCCTGCTGGCACACTATTACGGTGTGGCGCACTGGGATATTCCGGAAGGCTTTCTCTGCCCACCTGTGCCGGGGCGGGCCGATTATCTCCACCATCTTGCCGATCTTCTCGCTGACGATCGCAACGGTGTCATCCCTGAGCAAGCATCCGTGCTTGATATCGGTACCGGGGCGAACCTGATTTATCCGTTGATTGGCGTTCATGAATATCACTGGCGCTTTACCGGCAGTGAAATCGGTAATGAGGCGTTTTCCAGCGCACAGGCGATTATCAACGCCAACCCTGGGTTAAGCCGGTCTGTCCGCTTGCGTCGGCAGAAAGATGCCGCATCGATCTTCAACGGGATTATCCACAAGAACGAAAGCTACGATGCCACCCTGTGTAACCCACCGTTCCATGACTCCGCGGCCACCGCCCGTGCGGGCAGCGAGCGCAAACGCCGCAATCTCGGTCAGGCGGAAGATGCCGCGCTGAACTTTGGAGGGCAGCAACAGGAACTGTGGTGCGAGGGGGGAGAAGTGGCATTCATCCTGCGAATGATTGAGGAAAGTAAAGTATTTGGCCGTCAGGTTAAATGGTTCACGACGCTGGTATCCCGTGGGGATAACCTGCCCCCCCTGTACCGTGCACTGACCGACGTGGGCGCCGTTAACGTGGTGAAAAAAGAGATGGCGCAAGGCCAGAAGCAGAGCCGCTTTATCGCCTGGTCATTTATGGACGCTAACAAGCGCAGTAAATAACCCACAGGCAAGCCGGGTAAGGCGACGCCGTTACCCGGTCCCCACGCTATAAGGTGGGCTCCTGTGGCGGTGTGGGGGACGCCGGTGAGGGTAATACCTGGTAGGTCTGCACCGGCATCCGCACCGCGGCCAGGTCAAAGTGTTTTTTCACCATACTGTCGAGCGCAAAGCGCACCGTCCACTGCTTCAGTGGCTGCGTGGTGAACGACACGCGCAGGGTAAATGCCGTGTTCGTCAGGCCGACAATACCGGCAAACGACGGCTCTCCAATCACCAGCCCGCGAATATCCTCCATCGCCATCATCTCTTCCACGGCGTCCCGTAGCGCCTGTTTCGCTTTATCTGCATCTTCATGACGGTCAACGTCGTAGTTGGCCACTACCGAACCAATGCCTCGGACAAAGTTAGCGAAGGTGGTTATCGATGACCATGGAATTATGTGGTACGCCCCGGTGTCCTGGCGCACGCCGACGGAGCGAATGGACATGCGCTCTACCGTGCCGGTTAACGGCCCAATCGTGACCAGATCCCCGGTGTTCATCCCGTTCTCAAACTGGATAAAGACGCCGGTGATTATATCCTTCACCAGGGTTTGCGAACCAAAAGAGATAGCCAGCCCCAGCGCGCCGGCACCTGCCAGTAGCGGCGCGATGTTCACGCCGATTTCCGAGAGCACAATCATGATGGTGATGGTGCTGATAATAACCGCCAGCGCATTGCGAAACAGCGTCAGCAGGGTGCGGGCACGGGCGCTGGGCAGGGGGCGGCCGTGAATGTCGGAGACCAGACGGTTCTCGATAAGGCTCGCCAGCAACGTCCAGCCAACCGCAGAGAAGAAGAGGATCAGCGCGATGCGAATTAAAATATCGACGGTCTTTTCACCCGCGCCGTTGTGCAGCCAGTTCCAGAAGTCAAACAATCCCCATGCGTTAAGCAACAGCATAATCGCCACGCAGACGGTGAGAATGCGCGCCACTTTCAGTGATACCGAGATCCAGCCGTTGACCCTTTTTTGCAGTTCCGGATAACTGCGCTGCACCTGTGGCGAGAGGGTGAAGGTTTTCGATAGCCAGCGCGACAGCAGGCCAGAGACAAATGCCGCAATGCCAATGATGGCCAGGCTCTTGAACGTCGCCCCCATCATAAATTTCAGGCTGTTGCCCGGGTCGAACAGCGAGAAGAAGCACAACACGATAAAGTAGGCGCTCGCCAGCCAGTGCCACACCAGCGCGAAGGCGCGGATAAAGAGACTGAAAAACGACAGGGAACGATCGGCCAGATGCAGCAAGCTTTGGGTAATGGTCTTTTTGTTATGGAAGATAAGGTACAACGCCCAGACGGTAATGCAGATCATAATCAGCACATTCGCCAGGGCGCCAAACTGCACGTTGACCTGGTTGGAGATGATCGGCACGGCAACCAGCAGACCGTAACCAATCAATCCACTGAGCACGCTGAGGCGCAGCGCCCAGTATCTGGCGCTCTCATCCCGAATCGAGAAGGGACGAAGATCCGGTACGTGCGGGCAAAATATCAAACGCAGCAGCGCCTTAAAGAACTCGATCAGCGCAAAGGCGTTGAGGAAGAGCGCCTGCTGGAAAGCGATGGTTTTATTGCCGGCGTTAAGCCTGTCGGCCAGGACCTGGCCCATAAACAGCGTCAGCGCCAGCAGCAGTAAATCGATGATAAACGCCGACGCTATCATCAGCGGCAGGTGTAACCAGCTGCTTTTCTGCTGGTTCTTCTTGCGCCCCCATTGCCCCATTTTACGGTAGAGCGGCCATGCGCACAGGCGTACCAGCCAGTAAAACAGAAATACAGCGCCCGCCAGCATCAAAAACTGCGTGGCGGCTGTCGTAAACGTATGGGGATTAAACGGTTTATGGGGCGAACCAATCAGGTTGCGATAGAGCTGGGCAAAGCGCGAGGAGAGCTCGCTTCCATAGTGACGGCTCACGTCGGTGACATTTTCCAGCACCGTTTTTTGTTCTTCCACTTGCGGAGGGGTAATTGTTGGCACCGGCTCCTGCGGCGGCGTGGCGGCGACTTTTCGCAACTGTCCGATTAACTCCTGCCGGGAGGTATCGTTTTCAAGCACATCGGCAAGGGCACTGTAGGCGGCTTTTTTCTGTTCAACATCCGGCTCTGGGGGCGGTGTCGTTTGCTGTGTGGCGGTCGTGCCGGTGGTGACGCCGGGGATGGAAACGGCGAACGATGGCGCACAAAACAGGCTAAGCAACAGCAAGATCCACGGCACGGCATCCTCCGGTGAAAATAATGAACAAAAAGATAAGTATAGAGGGCGAGGCGCGCGGGAGGATTTTTGGGAACAATCTGGCGTAAAAAAGCCGGGCATGCCCGGCTCAGAATGGCGTAACTGAAGCGCTATCAGGAGACGTGCTGCAGGAACTCCTGCAGGCGCTGGCTCGGTGGATTGGCGATCAGCGCTTGTGGGTTACCGTCTTCAGCGATACGGCCCTTATCAATAAAGATCAGGCGGGAAGCCACTTTCTCAGCAAAGCCGATTTCGTGGGTCACGATGACCATCGTCATCCCTTCTTCAGCCAGATCCTGCATGACTTTCAGCACTTCGTGACGCAGTTCCGGGTCAAGCGCCGAGGTTGGCTCATCGAACAGCATCATCTTCGGTTTTACCGCCAGTGCGCGGGCGATGGCCACACGCTGCTGCTGTCCACCGGACAACTCAGAGGGGTAGTGATGAGCACGTTCCGCGAGGCCGACTTTAGCCAGCAGATCTTTAGCCAGCGTTTCCGCCGCCGCTTTACTGGCGCCACGTACGCGCAGTGGACCAAACATTACGTTTTCCAGCGCCGTCAGGTGCGGGAACAGGTAGAACTGCTGGAACACCATGCCGGCTTCCTGACGAATCAGACGGTCGTCAACTTTCGGGTCATTCACCTTCAGGCCATCGACAATCAGATCGCCGCTGGTGATCTCTTCCAGCTTGTTGATGCAGCGCAGCAGGGTCGATTTACCGGAACCGGATGGCCCGATAATGACCACCACTTCACCCTGTTTGATGTTCAGATCGATATTGTGCAGCACCTGGGTTGGGCCAAAGTGCTTGGAAACGTTTTTAAATTCAATCACAGGATTTTCATCCTTCTTTCAAGACGACGCAGAACGAAACTCAGAACCAGAGTGATGATCAGGTAGACAACGGCTACCGCACTCCAGATTTCCAGCGCACGGAAGTTGCCCGCAATGATCTCCTGGCCCTGACGGGTCAGCTCAGCAACGCCGATAACGATGAACAGCGACGTATCCTTAATACTGATGATCCACTGGTTCCCCAGCGGTGGCAGCATGCGGCGCAGGGCCAACGGCAGAATGACGTGGCGGATCGTTTCGCGACGAGAAAGGCCTAACGCCAGACCCGCTTCACTGAAACCTTTATGAATCGACAGGACCGCACCACGGGTAATTTCCGCGATATAGGCACCTGAGTTGATCATAATGGTCACGACAGCGGCGCTGAACGGGTCAATGCGCAGGTCGGTGAAAGCCATTGGCAGGGCGAAGTAGATGAACATGACCTGAACGACAATTGGGGTGCCGCGGATCACTTCGATGAAAACCAGTGCGATGTGGTTTGCAATCCAGCCGCCGTAGGTGCGGGCGAAACCGGCGACAAGACCGATAATCAACCCACCAACCAGACCGAGGACCGAAATCCACAGGGTCATTTTAGCGCCTTCAAGCAAGATAGGAATGGCAGGCCAGATGGCGCTCCAGTCAAACTGCATGATAGTTTCCTGTTACTGTTACCGTGTTTCTAAAATAGCAGGGGCGAAAGGTCGCCCCCGAGTGAACGTCATTTTTAAGAATTATTATTTAGGCTCGGTACCGAACCATTTTTTATAGATTTCGTTGTAGGTGCCGTTCTCTTTCAGGGTTTTCAGCGCGCCGTTAACTTTCGTACGCAGGTCGTCGCTGCCTTTCGGGAACGCAATACCGTACTGCTGGGCTTCCAGAGAATCACCGACGGCTTTGAACTTGCCGTTGCCCGCCGTTTTGATGAAGTACAGGATGTTAGGGGTATCGTGCAGCACCGCGTCAGCACGGTTGGTACCCAGCTCCATGTAGGCGTTATCGATGTTCGGGAACTGACGCAGGTCTTTGGTTTTGATGTTTGCTTTCGCGTAATCAACAGAACCGGTACCGCCTTTCACCGCGACGACTTTACCGTCGAGGTCTTTCACGCTTTTTACGTCGTTATTATCGGCTTTCACCATCACCAGCAGGCCGCTTTTGTAGTAGCCGTCAGAGAAGTCGATCGCTTTTTTACGTTCTTCAGTAATGGTGATACCGGCCAGGGCCAGATCAACGTTTTTCGTTTGCAGTGCCGGGATGATGCCGCTGAAGTCCATTGGCTTCAGGGTGTAATCCAGTTTGAGTTCTTTTGCGATAGCAGCCCACAGATCAACATCAAAGCCGACGTACTTATCACCCTGTTTGAATTCAAACGGAACGAACGCCGTGTCGGTCGCCACAACCAGTTTGTCGGCAGCCTGGGAAGAGACCGCAAAAGCCAGGGTAAGTGCAGCCAGTGAAACTTTTAATACAGACTTCATAGCATTTCCTTTTATATCCACGGGGCGATCCCCTGCGAGAACGAGTGGCACAATGAAAAAATCGTGCCAACTTTACAAGCTGTTGTTTTACAAAGGGGATGATGTCATGCATTGCACAGAAAACGGGGCAATGAACTTTTATTGCACCAAAGTGGAGCACCGTTTTGGTGCGCGTCATTTGGCTCAACAGACGAAGCGTTATTTAGCGTAAATTCTGACGAAAAAACAATCTTCCGTTAACGGTTGTGTGAGGTGATTATTACAATTTTTTCACTTTTGCAGCGTCTCAGGCCAAAAACGTGCACCATAGATGTGCAAAACCCTCACCGGAGGGCGAGGGTTGTATAGGAAATTCTTATGAATTATTCGATGTTGGACTCAATGAACCACAGGAACTGATCCAGGTCGCGGGAAGCGGCGGTGAAGATATCAGCAGTATCTTCGTCTTTCGCTTCACCGATAGCTTTACGCACATCATTAGCCACAATCGCGTAGCGGTCTGCCAGCTCTTTCAGGTGATCCTGAACGGTATGGATATCCAGCGGATAACTTTTCAGTGGCGTCTTACTGTTAATGACCTGCGTGGTACCCAGTGCCACACCGCCTAACTGTACGGCACGTTCGGCCATGGTATCGAGGTGGGTAACCAGTGCTGTGCGGAAGCCATCCAGCATTTCATGAACGGCAATAAAGTTTGCACCGCGCATATTCCAGTGGGCCTGTTTGGTGATCAGCGAAAGATCGATGAACTGGATCACCTGGCGATTCAGCAACTCAATGGTCGCTTTTTTGTCGCTATCCGATACATCGTTACGGGTATAAAGCAGATTAGACGCTTTCGTTTTCACCAGTTTAGCGGTACTCATAATCTCATATCCTCTTGATGTTTGTGTCCCAGGTAATTGCGGGATTAAGTATAGCACCGGATTTTTTCCCTGCGGGGAGGCTCTGCCTATCAGTTTAATAGTGAGAAGGGCGTTGTGTTTACAATGGTATGAAATTAAAGGGATTATTTAAAATTGATGCAGATCAATCCTAATTCAGGAAAACGTTATAGACAGCGGGGGAAATATTTCACGAAGAGTGCAAAGTATGTAAAAAAATATTTTAAACGGGAAACTGGCCTTTATTCTGCATGGCTATAAAGCCACGCAGAATATAGGGCGCTAATTGAGGTCAATTTTCTCAACTTTAGGTTCCGGGCGCATCGTCAGCGTTGAGCCCATTGAGGCGGCGATAATCGAACACAGGGCCAGCGTCTGGGTGAAGGTCAGGGTTTCCCCGAGGAAGACCATCCCTGACAGGGCGGCGAGCGCGGGCTCCATGCTCATCAGCGTGCCGAAAATGCGCGTCGGCAGGCGCGTAAGGGCTATCATCTCTAAAGAGTAGGGGAGTGCTGTGGAAAGAATGGCGACCGCCAGCCCGATGGGCATGACTGACCATTGCCAGATGGACTCGGTGGCCTGAGCCATACCCACCGGCACAAAGATGATAGCGGCAATTAATGAACCGATTGCCACCGTCGCCGGGCCATGCTCTTCCCCGGCGCGCTGTCCGGTCAATATATAGATAGCCCAGCAGGCACCCGCCCCCAGAGCCAGCGCCGCGCCCGTGAGATCGATCTCTGAGACGCTTTGACCCAGCGGCAGCAGGAACCACAGGCCAAGAACGGCTAGAATTACCCAGATAAAGTCAACGGGACGACGGGACGAGAAAAGCGCTACCGCCAGCGGGCCAGTAAACTCCAGTGCCACGGCAATCCCCAACGGAATTGTCTGGATGGAGAGATAGAACATGTAGTTCATCGCTCCCAGGGACAGCCCGTAAAAAAGCAGCGGTAAGCGTTGTTCTTTTTTAAAGCGTAAACGCCAGGGTTTGAAAATCACCACCAGGATCGCGGTTCCGAGGGCAATACGCAGGGCCGTGACCCCAGGCGCACCGACCAGCGGAAAGAGGGATTTAGCCAGCGAGGCACCGCTTTGAATGGACAACATGGCGATGAGTATGACGACAACCGGCAACCAGACCGACGACGAGCGGGATAACCCAGGCATCCTTTCTCCTGTCAACTTATGTCAAATGAAGTAAAGGTTGCAGTGTAAAGGAAATAAGCTGCAACGGTTGAGAGACCGTTGAAAAAAAAACGTGTAAATTCCGTAAAATGGTTAAGCGCTGGTGGATTTATCGCCTGTCAGATTAGGAATAATCTGGATGAATGTAACGGCGCAGACGCGCAGTATGAGCGTTTTATAGCGAAAATTGTATGTGATTTGAATGAGATAGCTGACGCTGGAAACGTTCTGTTACAGGAAAGGTTCAGTTAGACATCACGAATCACAAAGAGTTTCGCAAATTTTTTTGATATATTTAAAACTTACGGACTTACTTGAAGCACATTTGAGGTGGTTATGAAAAAAATTGCATGTCTTTCAGCACTGGCCGCTGTACTGGCTGTTTCCGCAGGTACCGCTGTAGCTGCTACTTCTACTGTAACTGGTGGTTACGCTCAGAGCGATATGCAGGGCGTGATGAACAAAGCTAACGGTTTCAACCTGAAGTATCGTTACGAGCAGGATAACAACCCACTGGGCGTGATCGGTTCTTTCACCTACACCGAGAAAGATCGTTCTGAAAACGGCGCATACAACAAAGGCCAGTACTACGGCATCACCGCTGGTCCAGCTTACCGTCTGAACGACTGGGCAAGCATCTACGGTGTTGTAGGTGTTGGCTACGGTAAATTCCAGCAGACCGAAAACCAGGGTCTGAACCGCACTGCAAGCAACAGCGACTACGGCTTCTCCTATGGCGCGGGTCTACAGTTCAACCCAATCCAGGACGTCGCTCTGGACTTCTCTTATGAGCAGAGCCGTATCCGCAACGTTGACGTTGGCACCTGGATCGCGGGCGTAGGTTACCGCTTCTAATCACTTCGGTGAGCCAGTAAAAAATCCGCCCAATGTGGCGGATTTTTTTTACGTTAATCCCTCGCCTTGCATGAGAGGGTAGCAGATTGCCCGGATTATTTACTCTTAATATCGAAGATATCGGTTCCCAGATGGTTATAGTCAACTTTCTGTAACTTGAAGTTGGTAATGTAAACTGGGGGAGCCTTCTTGTTAGAGACAAACGGGTACGCATTTTTTATCTGCTGTGCCGAAATCCCCGTCCACTGCGAGAAGAAGGTCAGGAAATCATTGGCCGAACGCCGCGCTTTAATAATGCGATGCGTTTTATCATCACTCGACACAACCATAAACGGTACCTGGAAGTTCTGCTGGAACTTATCGTCGTGCGCCAGATACTGCACCTCTTTACCGCGCTCTTTAAACGCCAGCCCGTGATCCGAGAAGTAGACCATCGAGAAACTGTCACCCGTATTGCGCAACTGATCGTACAGCTTGCTCAGCAGGTCGTCGGTTTGCGTCATGGTGTAGAGATAGCATGAGGTCTCTTTGGATTGCACAAACTCTGCGTATTTACCGCCGGTCCGATCGCAGGCCTGCGGGTGAGACCCCATCAGGTGCAGAACAATCAGCTGCGGCTGGGTACGCGGAGAGGCAAAGACCTGCGCCGTCATTTTCAGCAACGCTTCATCTTTCGTATTCTTGTCCGCTTCAAAATCACCGTTCTTCAGGAACTGCACTTCGTCGGCGCGTCTGGCGATACTGGCAATGGCTGTATCGTATTCGCCAATTTGTCCCTGATTGGAGAACCACCAGGTCTGGAAACCTGCGCGGTTCGCCAGGGTAACAAAGTTATCCTGAAACTGGGGTTTGTCATCGACCACCCGGTTCAGCGTCAGGCCGAGAGATTTCTGCGTTGAGCCGCTGGCCGCAACATAATCGGTAAACAGGGTGCCTTTGACCGAACTGGCGAACGGCGTGTTGTCCCAGTGTCCGCCAAAGGCTCCCATGGCGTCGCGACGTGCACTTTCACCAATCACCACCACATAGGTGTGATATTTGGGCTTCACGGCCAGCACGTTCCAGGTGTCTTTCATATTTGAAAGCTCAGCCATACGTGCCTGTTCGTCGAGCACCTCTTTATTGTTAACGACGACGTCTTTCACAAAACGGAACACCGGATAGCCGGTATCCTTCAGCTTGAAAACCCCACCCCAGGCCAGGTTTTGTACTGGTGCGACAAAGAACGCCACCACGCTGAACGCCAGGCACAGGTGCTCAATTTTTCCCCACGTTTTTTTCTCTTCCGCTTTACGGCGAACGGCTATCACGCCAAGGGCAAAGATAAAGAGGCCGACCACATAGCTGTACCAGGGGAAGATCGTCAGGATCTCTGTCGACTCTTCCATATTGGTCGAGTGCAGCGCCAGCAGGGTATTAAAGTTCGGCGAGCCGTAAGCCTGACCAAACGGGAAATAGAGTGCAGCGACCAGAGAACAGATTCCGACTAACGTTTTTTGCGCGCGCGGAGCCGTTCGCCACAGCACATGCAATATGCAGGTAAAGGCCACGGCATAGAGCAGGCTAAAGGGATAGCCAAGCGCAAAGTTAATCAGTAATGACTGCAAAAAGTAAAATCCCGTCCACGGGCTTAAGGCCCGGCTACGGGTAACAACGGTGTCTATCAGGGTTAAATTCATAGGTCACTATCATGGATAAAAACGCCATGTGCTCACCCTGGCGTCAAGGGTCATAACCTGCCTGACAGTGCGTGGAGAGGGAATGAGGGTCCGCTTCAGCGAGCCGCAAATTGTGCAGGGCTGCAAGAAGATAGTGCGAGCGCTAAATAATAGCAACAGTTGCTAAGCAGATGTTTTGCGAAGGGGATTGCAAATCCGTAAAAAAGATCGGGAATAGGGCGGCTGAAAGCCAGTGTACAGAGGGTTTGTGACGGAAAAATGAAGCGGCGTACCGCAACGCCGCTTAGTGGGAAGGTTTGTCGTCCTGATGCGGGGGTTTGTTGTTAAACATATCGCACAGCATGTTCAACAGCATCAGGCGTACTTTAAAGGGAGAGTGGGTAAACACGTTCATACACCTCTTGAATTCGTTCATGAGACCTCCTGATTTTTGATCCCTTCGATCCGTGAAGGGTGACTGCATTACATACAGATATAGCACAGGCTATATTGTATAGCTATGGCTATTTCGTTAATTTTTTGTGCTTGTAGAGGGATGGTTTACAATGTGCGCTCTCGATACCGGGCGCTGGAAGCGTCACCCCACTGAGGAAGTACAATGAACCGTCGCGCAGGTAAGCCAACAATCAGAAAAACGACGCAACTGGTGAATGTTGAAGAACATGTCGAAGGTTTTCGCCAGGTACGTGAAGCGCACCGTCGTGAGCTGATTGATGACTATGTTGAACTGATTTCCGATTTGATTCGCGAGGTCGGGGAGGCGCGCCAGGTGGATATGGCTGCACGGCTGGGCGTTTCCCAACCGACAGTGGCAAAAATGTTAAAACGTCTGGCCTCCGTGGGCCTGATTGAAATGATCCCCTGGCGCGGCGTCTTTCTGACGCCGGAAGGGGAGAAACTCGCCCAGGAGAGTCGCGAGCGCCACCAGCTCGTCGAAAACTTCTTACTGGTGCTGGGCGTAAGCCCGGAAATTGCCCGCCGGGACGCGGAAGGAATGGAACACCACGTCAGCGAAGAGACGCTGGTTAAGTTCCGCGAGTTTACCCTTAAATATGGTCCCTCCGCTGAATGAACATCCCTGGACTGCAGGCCCTGGCACGCGATCGTTTCTTCCATCTCTTATTCATCATTGGCGCAGTACTGAGCATCTTTGTGCCGTTTGCGCCACACACCTGGCCTGCGGTGATTGACTGGCGCACCATCATTACCCTCAGTGGCCTGATGATGCTCACCAAAGGGGTAGAGTTGAGCGGCTATTTTGACGTCCTGGGACGTAAAATGGTGCGCCGCTTTGCCACTGAACGCCGCCTGGCGCTGTTTATGGTGTTCTCTGCTGCGGTGCTGTCGACGTTTCTGACCAACGACGTGGCGCTGTTTATCATCGTGCCACTCACGCTCACGTTGCGTAAGCTCTGCGAGATCCCGGTTAGCCGGCTGATCATCTTCGAGGCGCTGGCCGTTAACGCCGGTTCGCTTCTGACCCCTATTGGCAACCCACAAAATATTCTCCTGTGGGGACGCTCCGGGCTGTCGTTTGCCGCTTTTACCTGGCAGATGGCTCCGCTGGCGCTGGTGATGATGGTGTCGCTGCTGGCGGTCTGCTGGTTCGCGTTCCCGGTTAAAAAACTGCAGTACCACAGCGGTACCACGGGCCCGCAGTGGCAGCCGCGTCTGGTGTGGAGTTGTCTGGCGCTGTACATCGTTTTCCTGTTCGCGCTGGAACTGAAGTATGAACTGGCGGGCGTACTGCTCGTCGCCGCCGGTTTTTTATTCCTGGCGCGGCGCGTGCTGGTCAGCGTGGACTGGACGTTATTGCTGGTCTTTATGGTGATGTTTATTGATGTGCATCTGCTTATCCAGCTTCCGGTACTGCAACACGTTCTGCACAGCGTCAGCGGCCTGTCGCAGCCGGGATTGTGGCTCACGGCGATTGGCCTGTCACAGTTCATCAGCAACGTGCCTTCCACCATTTTACTCCTCAACTACGTTCCCCCTGACACGCTGCTGGCGTGGGCGGTGAATATCGGTGGGTTTGGGCTGCTGCCCGGTTCGCTTGCTAACCTGATTGCCCTGCGTATGGCTAACGATCGTCGTATCTGGTGGCGTTTCCATGTCTGGTCGATCCCGATGCTGATTTGGGCCGCGGCGATCGGTTTCGGAATTTTCCTTCTCATATAGTGCGCAATTTGTCAGTTTTTCCTGGCAAACGTATAGCAACGTCCTAGCTTTAGTGAACGGCATAGTGTGATGCCGCTCACTGACAGGACTGTTGCTGACCTATGGCTGAAGATCAAAACCTGCCTGCTGACGAGCAGGAAAACAACACTAAACAGCGTAAGCGCCCGGGCAAAAAACCGTTAATCATCCTTGGCATTGTCGTGGTGGTGATGGTTATCGTGGCGCTGGTCTGGTGGTTTTTAACCCGTAACGAAGAGACCACTGACGACGCCTTTACCGACGGTGATGTGGTGACGATTGCCCCGAAAACGGCAGGCTATGTCACCGAGCTGCGCGTGCGCGATAACCAGCGGGTGAAAAAGGGTGACCTGCTGGTGGTTATCGATCCGCGTGATACCACCGCCCAGCGCGATCAGGCGCAGGCCCAGCTTGGGCTGGCGATAGCCCAGCTGCATCAGGCTCAGGCGCAGCTGGCGCTGTCAAAAGTCCAGTATCCCGCTCAGCGTGATGAAGCCAAAGCGCAGGTGATTAAAGCGCAGGCCGATCTGGCCAATGCGCAGGCGGAGTATCGCCGCCAGCGAGGCGTTGACCCGCGAGCGACCACCCAGCAAAGTATTGATACCGCCAATGCCCAGCTGCGCAGTGCCCAGGCGGGCCTGGCAAGTGCGCAGGCGCAGCTTGAAGTGGCAGAGCAGGTACAGCTGCAGATCCGCCAGCAGGAAACCAATGTGGAAGCGCGTCAGCGCCAGGTCGATCAGGCCAAAGCGCAGCTGGAAACCGCGACGCTGAACCTCTCTTACACCGAAGTCCGCGCCCCGTTTGACGGTTTTGTCACTAAACGCAACGTCCAGCCCGGCACCCTGGTGCAGGCGGGTACCGCGCTGTTTTCACTGGTCTCTCCGAATGTGTGGGTGGTGGCGAACTTTAAAGAGTCGCAACTCGAACGCATGAAGCCGGGCGATAAGGTCGAGGTGTCCGTAGATGCCTGGCCGGATATGGCGCTCGAAGGCCATGTCGACAGTATTCAACAGGGCAGCGGCTCGCGCTTCTCCGCCTTCCCGTCGGAAAACGCTACCGGTAACTTTGTCAAAATCGTTCAGCGCGTGCCGGTGAAGATCGTGATTGATAAAGGGCTGGATCCCAACAAACCGTTGCCGCTTGGGCTGTCGGTTGCACCGAAGGTGACAGTGGAATGACGGATCACAGCCACGACAACTGGCGACCCGCCAGTAATCCGTGGGCGGTGGCGATTGTGGTCACGCTGGCGGTGTTTATGGAGATCCTCGACACCACTATCGTTAACGTGGCGCTCCCGCATGTGGCCGGGTCGCTCTCGTCCAGCTACGACGAATCCACCTGGGTATTGACCAGCTACCTGGTGGCAAACGGCATAGTGCTGCCGATATCGGCTTTCCTGAGCCGGGTTTTTGGCCGCAAGCTGTTCTTCCTCATCTGCATCGTGATGTTCACCGTCTGTTCGTTCCTGTGCGGGATCGCCACCGAGCTGTGGCAAATCATTCTCTTTCGCGTAATGCAGGGCTTTTTCGGCGGGGGGCTGCAGCCCACGCAGCAGTCGGTGCTGCTCGACTACTTTAAACCCGAGGACCGGGGTAAAGCGTTTGGCCTGTCGTCAATCGCCATCATCGTTGCGCCGGTACTTGGCCCGACGCTGGGCGGCTGGATCACCGATAACTACTCCTGGCGCTGGGTTTTCTTCATCAACATTCCGGTGGGGATTGTAACGGTGCTGGCGATCTACCAGCTGCTGGAAGACCCGCCATGGGAAAGCAAATCGAAAGAGAAGCTGTCTATCGACTGGACGGGGATTGGCCTGATCGCGCTGGGGCTAGGCTGCCTGCAGGTGATGCTCGACCGGGGAGAAGATGAGGACTGGTTTTATTCGAACTTTATTCGCACCTTCGCCGTGCTGACGCTCATCGGCATTATTGGTGTGATTTACTGGCTGGTGTATGCCAAAAAACCGGTGGTAGATCTGCACTGCATGAAAGATCGCAACTTCGCCATCTCCAGCCTGTTGATGGCGGGCATGGCGATGATTCTGTACGGCAGTTCGGTGGTGATTCCGCAGCTTGCACAGCAGGACCTGGGCTACACCGCCACCTGGTCCGGGCTGGTGCTTTCACCGGGCGCCGTGTTGATCGTATTGACTATCCCGCTGGTGCTGAAGCTGATGCCGGTGGTGCAGACGCGCTGGATTATCGCTTTTGGTTTTACCTGCCTGGCGGTGTCGTTCTTCTGGTCACGCACGCTGACCCCGGATATCGATTTCGAAACGCTGGTGCTGTTCCGCAGCGCCCAGTCGATAGGGCTTGGGTTCCTGTTTGTGCCTCTCACCACCATTGCTTTTATTTCGATACCGAGGCGGCTGAACGCCGATGCGGCGGCGCTGTTTACCATGTTCCGCAACGTGGCGGGCTCAATTGGCATCTCGCTTTCTACGGCGGCCATTACCGAACGTTCTCAGGCGCACAGCGCGCATCTGGCCTATCACGCGTCACCGTTTAATGAACAGTTCCAGCTGGCGATACGCGAAAGCGCGCAGGCGATCCAGAACTTCACCACTCAGGTCGGGGACCCTACCGGTATCGCCACCGGGCGCATGTACCAGACCATGATCGAGCAGTCGCGCTTCCTGGCGTATATCGACGTGTTCACCATTCTGAGCGTGGTAGCCATGTTACTGATTCCATTTTGTTTGTTGCTCTCGCCGGTTAAGAGCGAGGGGAGTGCAGGAGCACATTGATGATACACAGACGTTTAACCCCCCTGATGATCATGCTGCTGGCAGGCTGCGCCGTGGGGCCGGATTACCAGCCGCCGGCGTCGCAGACCCCGACACACTGGAACGACCCGGGTGACAGCGGCGTGAAGTCAAAAACGGCCTCGACGGCAACCAACCCACGCTGGTGGAAAACCTTCGGTTCACCGCAGCTGGACAGCCTGATTGAACGCGCGATCGCGGGAAATTTATCCCTGCAGCAGACGGTATTGCGTATTGCCGGGGCGCGCGAACAGATTAACCAGGCGGGTGGGGCGTTTTACCCTTCCGTAAACGGTAATCTGCAGGCCACGCGCCAGCAGCTTGGGCTGGAGGGAGAGCTGAAATCCCACGGCGTGTACGACCAGCTTGATAACGTGGATCCTGAACTCAGGGGCGCGCTAGGACCGCTGACGCAGCCGATCAATCTTTACCAGGGGAGCTTCGATGCGCAGTGGGAAATCGACCTTTGGGGCAAGGTGCGCCGACAGGTCGAGGCTGCCGAAGCGCAGCAGAAAGTGGCGATAGAGCAGCGTAACGACGCGCTGGTGTCGCTGGAGGCGGAAGTGGCGCGCGCATGGCTGCAGCTGCGGGGGGCGCAGAGCATCATTGCCACGCTGAACACCCAGATTAAGAGTGCGCAACAAACCCTGGAACTCACCGAAAGCCGCCAGCGGGGCGGGCTGTCACCGCAGATGGACGTTGAAAATGCGCGTGCCCAGTTGGGGAACCTCGAAGCGCAGCTTCCTCAGTATCAGGCCCAGGCACGGCAGGCAATGAATGGCCTCGCGATTTTACTCGGCAAGCCGCCGGGGGCGCTGGATGCGGAGCTGCAGTCGGCGCAGCCGATGCCCGCCCTGCCGGATATTGTACAAACGGGTATCCCCTCCACGCTGGCCCGTCGTCGTCCTGACGTGCGCGAGGCGGAAGCCAATCTACACGCCGCCACGGCGCAAATCGGCGTTTCCGTGGCGCAGCTGTTCCCGAGCTTTACCCTCTCCGGGCAGTTTGGTCTGCGAAACAGCGAAACCAACTGGCTGACGGACTGGAGCAGCCACTTCTACAGCTTCGGCCCGCAGGTCTCGATACCGATTTTCCAGGGCGGAAGACTGGTCTCGAGCGTGAAGGTGGCGCGTGCGCAGCAGGGCGCGGCAGTGCTCGACTACCGCCAGACGGTGCTCACCGCGCTCGGGGACGTGGAGAATGCGCTGGTGAGCTACCGCACCGATCAGCAGCGTGAAGCCGGCCTTGCTAAAACCATCGATGCGTTGCAAAACGCGTTTGATTTGGCAAGCGACAGCTACCGGCAGGGGATCGCCAGCTTTATTGACGTGCTGGATGCCCAGCGGCAGCTGGCGCAGGCGCAGCAGCAACGCGCGCAGGCGCAGGTGCAGAGCGCTCTCGATCTGGTGGCGCTCTACAAAGCGCTGGGCGGCGGCTGGGAGCCGTATCAGCAGGTGCAATTACCGGATTACAAGGTCTTTGGTGAGGCTCCTCGCGGATAAGATTCAGAGGATTGGGCAAGAAACGGACAGGAACACCACATTCGCGATGGCTATGGGGCGGGTATAACTATCGGGTACCCATCGAACGACATGCGAGGATTATCTTATGCGTTATCAAAAACTGGGCAATACCGGTCTGTTTGTGTCTGAACTGTGCCTTGGCACCATGACCTTCGGCGGAGAAGGCGGCATGTGGGGCAAGATTGGTCAGCTGCAGCAAAGTGAAGCCGAGCAGCTGGTGGGCCGTGCACTGGATGCCGGAATTAATTTCATCGATACCGCGGATGTGTATTCGGAAGGGCGCTCGGAGGAGATCACCGGCCAGGCGCTGAAGAACCTGAAAATTCCGCGCGAAAACGTGGTGGTTGCCACCAAAGTGTTTGGCGAAACGGGCACGGCCGGGGTGAACTCCCGCGGCAGTTCGCGCTATCACATCATCAGTAGCGTCAAAGAGAGCCTGCGCCGTCTGCAGCTCGACCATATCGATCTGTATCAGCTCCACGGTTTTGACCCGGCAACCCCGGTCGAAGAGATGCTCTACGCGCTGGATAACCTGGTGCAGCATGGGCACGTGCGTTATATCGGCGTCTCTAACTGGGCGGCGTGGCAGATTGCCAAAGCGCTGGGCATTTCCGAACGCCTTGGGCTGGCGCGTTTTGCTTCGCTGCAGGCGTATTACACCATCGCCGGGCGCGATCTTGAGCGCGAACTGATACCGATGATGCAGAGTGAAGGCGTCGGGTTGATGGTCTGGAGCCCACTGGCAGGCGGTCTGCTTAGCGGAAAATATGGCCGTGACGGGCAGAGTGAATCCGGCGGTCGCCGCCTGGAATTTGACTTCCCGCCGGTGAATAAAGAGCGTGCTTTCGATTGCGTGGATGTGATGCGCACCCTGGCCGAGCGCAAAGGTGTCTCTGTGGCGCAAATTGCGCTGGCGTGGTTGCTGCATCAGAAGGCCGTAACCAGCGTCATTATTGGTGCCAAACGTGTCGACCAGCTGGACGACAACATTGCCGCCACCGGGATCCGTTTAAGCGAAGACGAGCTTAAACAGCTTGATGCCGTCAGCGCGCTGCCGCGCGAATACCCGGGCTGGATGCTGGAGCGGCAGGGTGAATATCGTCGTCATCAGCTCGCACAACAATAACCGTCCTTCCCCCCGGTCTCGCTTCGCTGACCGGGTTTTTTTCCCGCCTTGCTCACAAAAAACGATCCTCCTCTTTGATTGATTTTTCGTCTTCGTCTATATGACTAGTCATGAAATTTTAAATGACTAGTCATATAGGGAGCGATCATGAATCAATTTCTGCCAGCCAATTTTTTATGGGGCAATTCCGTATCCAGTATGCAGACGGAAGGGGCCTGGAATGAGGGAGGAAAGGGAATGTCGGTATATGACATTCGCGAAGCCGGGGAGAACGTTTCTGACTGGAAAGTCGCGACCGATTCCTACCACCGCTATCGGGAAGATTTCGACCTGATGCAGGATCTGGGCATGAACTGCTACCGCTTTCAGATCGCCTGGAGCCGCGTATGTCCACAGGGCGACGGTGACTTCAACGACGAAGGTATCGCCTTTTATGACCGCTTTATTAACGATTTAATTGCCCGCGGCATTGAGCCGATGATCTGCCTCTACCACTTCGATATGCCGCTGGCGCTGGCGCAGGAGTACAACGGTTTTAACGATCGCCGTGTGATGGACGCGTTTATCCGCTACGGCAAAAAGATGATCGACTGTTACGGCGACCGGGTGAAATACTGGCTGACGTTTAACGAGCAGAACATCTTCCACATGCCGGAAGCCTTCCGGATCTCGGGCTATATGAAAGGCGAGAAAACCCTGCGCGAGCTGTATGAACTGCAGCACCACACCATGGTCGCGCATATGACCCTGACCGAATACCTGCACCAGACCCGTCCGGGCCAGCTGATGGGCGGTATGCTGGCGCACCAGCTGGTCTATCCGGCGACCTGTAAACCGCGTGATATCTTCTGCGCCCAGCAGTATGACGAATTCCTCAACCAGAACCTGCTGCGCGTCTTTGCCGGCCAGGGTTACAGCCCGGCGGTGATGGCCGTCGTGGAACAGCAAGGTTTTGCGGATATCTACCGCGCTGAGGATCTTGCGCTGCTGGCGCGTACCAAAAACGACTATATGGCCTTCAGCTACTACGCCAGTAAAACCCTCGACAGCGATGCGATCCCCGAAGGAACGCCGGTCAACGATTACCTTCTGCACGGTGATAAAAATAACCCGTACCTGAAAGCGACCGAATGGAACTGGCAGATTGATCCGCTGGGCTTTCGCACCATCATCACCCGCTATTACAACGACTGGCGTATGCCGGTATTCCCGATTGAAAACGGTATTGGGGTGATCGAGTCCTGGGACGGTGTGAATCCGATTGAAGATACCTACCGTATTGACTACCACCGGGCGCATATCGAGGCGATGAAACAAGCCATGTTTGAGGATGGCGCAGAGGTGATCGGCTACCTCGGCTGGGGCTTAATCGACATTCTGAGTTCACAGGGAGACATGCGTAAGCGTTACGGCGTGGTCTATGTGAACCGTGAAAACCACGACCTGAAAGACTTAAAGCGCGTACCGAAGAAGAGCTACGCATGGTTGAAACAGGTTATCCATACCAACGGACGCGAGATGTAAGCCGTACGCTGCCGGGCCGTTTTTGTGACTGATTGAAGGGAAATATCCGCTATGTCTGAAACAAAAATAACACCGCATATGCAGTCTTTTGTCGACAGATTTGTTGAGTTCTCGGCGCGCCTGGCAAACCAGGTGCACCTGCGTTCCCTGCGCGATGCCTTCGCCACGGTCATGCCCATTTTCATCCTTGCCGGTCTGGCGGTGCTGGTGAATAACGTGGTATTCCCATGGATTTTTGAAGGCGACACGCTGGCGCATTTTAAGGTGTGGGGCGAGGCGATTATTAACGGTACGCTGAATATCGCCGCGCTGTTGCTGGCACCGATGATTGCCTGGTCGCTGGCACGCAACAAAGACTTCGACAACCCGGTCTCGGCAGTGGTTATCGCCATCAGCAGTTTTATCATTATGATGCCGATGCGCTTACAGCTCACGCCCGTCGGCAGCGACGCCACGGTGAACGTCACGCAGGTGCTGACGTTCTCCAATATTGGCTCAACCGGCATTTTTGCCGGGGTGCTGATTGGTCTGCTCTCAACGGAACTGTTTATCGCCATTTCTCGTCTGAAAGCGCTGCACATTTCTTTAGGTGAAAATGTACCGCCGGCGGTCAGTAAATCGTTTACCGCGCTGATCCCGACGATCCTGACGCTTTCCCTGTTTGCTATACTGGCCGCGCTTCTGGCGAACGTGTTGCACACGGATCTCATCCACCTGATCACCACTTTTATTCAGCAGCCGCTGCGCCTGATCAACACCAGCCTGCCGGGCACGATTTTTATCTATAGCTTTGGTAACTTCCTGTTCACGCTTGGGATCCATCAGTCGGTGGTTAACAGCGTGGTGCTGGAGCCGTTTCTGCTGATCAACACCAACGAGAATATGCTGGCCTTTGCCAACGGTCAGCCTGTCCCACATATCATCAACAATATCTTTGTACCGACCTTTGGTATGGTGGGGGGCACCGGCAGCACGATTTCACTGTTGATTGCCATTTTCGTCTTCTCACGGCAAAAATCGGCGAAACAGGTGGCCCGTTTGTCGCTGGCGCCGGGTCTGTTTAACATCAACGAGCCGGTCATTTTTGGCCTGCCGATTGTGTTCAACCTGCCGCTGATGATCCCCTTTGTGCTGCTACCTGCCATAGGTATCTGGTTTGCGTGGTTCTGTACTACCCTGGGGGTAATGTCGCGCTGTGTGGTTATGATCCCGTGGACAACTCCGCCCATTCTGAGCGCCTGGCTGGCAACGGCAGGGGACTGGCGCGCCGTGGTCGTGCAGTTGGCAATCATTGTATTTGGTGTATTCTTCTACCTGCCTTTCCTCAAAATTGCCGAGAGAGTGGCATTAAAAAACAGCGGGACAGAAAACTAACAGAAAGGAAGGACGATGGCGGCGAAGTACATCACCATAGCGCGGGAAATTAAGAAACGCATTATTAGCTCGCAATACGCCGCCAACGAACCGCTCCCGGACCAGTTTGCCCTGGCGGCGGAGTTCAGCACCAGCCGGATGACCATACAGCAGGCCATACGCCAGTTAATTGTGGAAGGGCTGATCTATACCCGTCAGGGGCAGGGGACGTTTATCCGCAAAAATTTCCTGCAACTCTCGCAGTGGGATCTTTCCGGCAGCGACTACTTCGGCGCAACAAAAACCTGGGAGCATCTGGGCACCGTTTCCAGCGTCGTGGTCCATTTCGAGTTGCGCTTTCCGAACGAGAAGGAGCAGGCCTCGCTGATGATTAACGCCGATGCGCCTGTCTATGACTTTGTTCGTCTGCGTCTGCTCAACGGTGAGCCGATGTCGCTGGACTCCACCGTTATGCCGCTTAATCTGGTGCCCGGTCTGAATAAAAGCCATCTTGAAGGCTCCGTGTTCCGCTACGTGCAGGAGACGCTGGGGCTGAAAATCATGGGGTCGTACCGGGTGGTGCGGGCGCTAAAACCGAACGCGCTGGATATGCAACACCTTATCTGCGAGCAGACCGATCCGGTGCTGGAGGTGGAGCAGGTTATCTATCTGGAGGATGGCACACCGCTTGAGTATGCCCACTGTCACTACCGTTACGACCACGGCGGGATAGTTATCGTCAATAACGGATAAAAAAAGCGGGCATCAGAGCCCGCTTTTTTATTCTCAGACCCGGTCAGCAAAGCGCCACCGGGCAGAGGGTCAGTTCAGACGCACTGGCATACCAGAACGGTTCTGAACGGCCTGGTCAACAATCGCTGTCTCTACATCCGGCTGAGAGGTCACGGACTGCACCGCGCTGTTCAGCGTAACCGGAACGATTTCGTTGTTGTTGATCTGGTCTTCGCTGGTGGACAGCGGGTTATGTACTTCAATGTAACGGCTGCCATCCGGCTCAGACGTCGCTTTAACCGGTTCGTTGATGAACTGGACGCGGGTACCGACCGGCACGTTTTCGAACAGGAATTTGATGTCTTCGTTACGCAGACGTACGCAGCCGTGGCTTACGCGCAGGCCGATACCGAAGTTGGCGTTGGTCCCGTGAATCGCGTACAGACGGCCAATGTACAGTGCGTACAGACCCATAGGGTTATCCGGGCCTGCCGGTACAACAGCTGGCAGGGGTTCACCCGCAGCGATGTACTCTGCGTGCATTTTGGCGGTTGGCGTCCAGGTTGGGCCTGCTTTCTTACGCTCAACTTTGGTCGTCCAGTTCATTGGGGTGTCTTTACCCAGCTGGCCGATACCGATTGGCAGCACGATAACCGTGTTGGTGCCTTTCGGGTAGTAATACAGACGCATTTCCGCGCTGTTGATGACGATACCTTCATGGACGGTATCCGGCAGAATCAGCTGCTGAGGAATGTTCAGCACGGTACCGGCTTTAGGCAGATACGGGTCAACACCCGGATTCGCTTCCAGCATGTTAGACAGGCCCAACTGGTACTGCGCCGCGAAATATTCCAGTGGCTGAGCGTTACCTTCAGGCACCGTGACCACCTGGTTTTGACCAACCAGACGGCTACCGTCTGTCGGCAGCGGATAAGTCACCGCAGAAGCGGTTTTGCAAAAACCTACTACGGCTAACGCCGCCGCAAAAAGCGTTGTTAATTTCATGTTCATGTTGTGCGAGGTATCTAAGCCATTCCGGCGATGAGTTGATAAGTCTGAATCTTGATGGGAGCGCATTATATGTGCATTCCCGCTAACAGGGAATTCAGATGTGTACGAAATCACATTTTTTTCGATTTTGTTAAAGTTTAGCGGATTGCCGCAACGCGGGATCTCAATTCGGAATTGTGGCATAATGCCGTGTTTATCACACTTTTCGCAGGAATCTCCCCGTGTTAGTTACCAGCAACGTCACTATGCAGTTTGGCAGTAAGCCGCTGTTCGAAAACATTTCCGTCAAATTTGGCGGCGGCAACCGTTACGGCCTGATTGGCGCCAACGGTAGCGGTAAATCTACTTTTATGAAAATCCTCGGCGGTGATTTAGAGCCGACGCTGGGCAACGTTTCGCTCGATCCAAACGAGCGCATCGGTAAGCTGCGTCAGGATCAGTTCGCCTTTGAAGAGTTCACCGTCCTTGACACCGTTATCATGGGACACGCGGAGCTGTGGGAAGTGAAGCAGGAGCGCGATCGCATCTACGCGCTGGCGGAGATGAGCGAAGAAGATGGCTACAAAGTGGCCGATCTCGAAGTGCTGTACGGCGAAATGGATGGCTACTCTGCGGAAGCGCGTGCGGGCGAGCTGCTGCTGGGTGTGGGTATTCCGGTAGAACAACATTACGGCCCGATGAGCGAAGTCGCGCCAGGCTGGAAACTGCGTGTTCTGCTGGCGCAGGCGCTGTTCTCTAATCCGGATATCCTGCTGCTCGACGAACCAACGAACAACCTGGACATCGACACCATCCGCTGGCTGGAGCAGACGCTGAACGATCGCGACAGCACCATGATCATCATCTCGCACGACCGTCACTTCCTGAACATGGTGTGTACACACATGGCGGACCTGGACTACGGCGAGCTGCGCGTTTATCCGGGCAACTACGACGAGTACATGACGGCAGCCACGCAGGCGCGTGAACGTCTGCTGGCGGATAACGCCAAGAAGAAAGCCCAGATTGCGGATCTGCAGTCTTTCGTCAGCCGCTTCAGCGCGAACGCCTCTAAATCTCGCCAGGCGACCTCTCGTGCGCGTCAGATTGACAAGATCAAGCTTGATGAAGTGAAAGCGTCCAGCCGTCAGAACCCATTCATCCGCTTCGAGCAGGACAAGAAACTGTTCCGTAATGCGCTGGAAGTGGAAGCCCTGGCTAAAGGTTTTGAAAACGGTCCGCTGTTTAAAAACTTTAACCTGCTGCTGGAAGTGGGCGAGAAGATCGCCATTCTGGGTGCCAACGGCGTGGGTAAATCCACCCTGCTGAAAACCCTGGTCGGCGAACTGCAGCCGGATAACGGTACCGTGAAGTGGTCTGAAAACGCGCAGATTGGTTACTACGCACAGGACCATGAATACGAGTTCGAAAACGACCTGACCGTCTTCGACTGGATGAGCCAGTGGAAGCAGGAAGGCGATGACGAGCAGGCGGTGCGCAGCATTCTGGGTCGTCTGTTGTTCAGCCAGGACGACATCAAGAAGCCTGCTAAAGTGCTTTCCGGTGGTGAAAAAGGGCGCATGCTGTTCGGTAAGCTGATGATGGAAAAACCCAATATCCTGGTGATGGATGAACCGACTAACCACCTGGATATGGAATCTATCGAATCGCTGAACATGGCGCTGGAGATGTATCAGGGGACCCTGATCTTCGTCTCTCACGACCGTGAATTCGTCAGCTCGCTGGCGACCCGCGTGATCGAAATTACGCCTGAGCGCGTGGTGGACTTCACCGGTAACTACGAAGATTACCTGCGCAGTAAAGGTATCGAGGGTTAAAAAAAGCCCGGTGGCGCTACGCCTACCGGGCCTGTGTTTGATGCCCTCTCCCTGTGGGAGCGGGCATCAGGCCGTACTAGACCACCCATTCACTCCCTTCAATACCATTCACCAGCAGCGTGCGTTTTTCCCCGGCCGGTAACGATATCTTCAGCGCTTTCCACGCCGGACGATAATCTCCCCGCGCACTGACCTTCAGGTTGATGGTGGCACCGTCGCATGCCATGTCCCATTCCACCCACAGCGCATTGCCGTTCTGATAGCCCCAGCTTTCACCATCGTCTTCAAACAGCAGGCCCGCGGTTGAACCGACGCCTTTCACCGGGAACAGTTTCAGCTCACGGGTAGTGTCTTTTTCCGCGCTGACATGCGTAATGCGTTCGCTGAGCGGCAGACCCGCACCGGCACGTACCAGCAGCGGCAATTTCTCCAGCGGCGCATCACGTACGATCCACTGCCCGCCAGCGAACCACTCGTGGGTGTAAAAATCGTACCAGCCCGTTTCGTTATCCGGCAGCCAGACGCGTCGCTCGCGCTGCCCGGCCTCCACCACGCTGGCCACCAGCAGGTCGCGACCCAGCAGGAAATCATCGTTCTCCTCAAACGTCTGCGCATCGTGTTCGTGGTCGAGGAAGGTCGGGCGTAGCATCGGTTCGTCGTCGGTATGCGCCTGCCAGAGCAGGGTATAAAGGTACGGCAGCAGACGATAACGTAATTCAATGGCACCACGAATAGCCGGCGTCACGCCCGGATACATCCACGGCTCGTTAACGGTGTGGTCATCATTCCATGAGTGAATAGTAAAGCGCGGATGCATCACGCCGTTTTGCACCCAGCGTACGAACAGTTCCGCGTCGGGTTTGTCGCCAGAAAAGCCACCGACATCATGCCCCACATTAAACAGCCCGGACAGGCTCATTCCCAGACCCATGCGGGTGTTATAGCGCAGGGTATCCCAGCTGGTACGGTTATCGCCGCTCCAGGTCTGGACGTAACGCTGCATGCCCGCGCAGCCGGAGCGGGAAATGAGATACGGACGTTTTTCCGGGGCAAAACGCTGCTGCGCTTCCAGCGAGGCACGCATCATTAGCAGCGGCATCACCGGGCGAATGTGCTTGATCGCGATTTCCTTGCCAAAGCCGTGGCAGCGGGCTTCGCCATCCCACACTTCATATTCGTTGTTGTCGTTCCAGGTGGAGTCGATCCCCATCTCAAGCAGCTGCGTGGTTACCCCTTCCTGCCACCATTTCACCGTCTGTGGGTTGGTAAAATCGAGGTGAGAACCTTCGTCATCCCAGAAGCTGGAGCGTTCTGGCGCGTCGGTTTCTGAATCGCGGATGAACAACCCGTTTTCCGCAACTTCGTTATAGCGCGGATGATCCTGCAGCAGGCATGGCTTGATGTTGGCCGCCAGCTTTAACCCCGCGTCGTGGAAAGCCTGGGTCATCACCTTCGGCTGCGGCACCTTGTCGTGGTTCCAGTTAAAGACGTAGCGCTTGCCGTTGATCGAGGTATAGCCCGAAGAGAGCTGGAACGAGTCGCAGGGAATAGCATGTTCTTCGCACAGACGAATAAAGTTCATCAGCTGGTTCTGCGCATCCGGCGCGTCGGTGTAATGCATGGTCGAACCGCTGTAACCCAGGCTCCATTTCGGCCCGAAGAGCGTTTTCCCGGTCAGACGCACGAAAGCTTTGGTGACGTCCAGCACGCGCTTGCCGGTAAAAATGTAGTAATCGATGTCGCCCGCTTCCGCCTGCCAGCGACGATAGGCGGTGTGATAGTTGTCAATCTCGTTGCCCAGATCCAGCCAGCAGCTGCTCAGGTTGTCGTAGAAGAGACCGTAGCTCACGTCATCGCGACGGGTGAGGGTGAACGGAATATGTTTGTACAGAGGATCGGTGCTGGCCGCGTTGTAGCCCATTGCATCGAGGTTGCGCATCTCGTAGCGTTTACCGTTACGCTGCAGATCGCCGGCTTTCTCACCCAGACCGTAGAAGCGTTCATCTTTGCGGCGGCTCAGGTAGTGCGCCGCACCGTCGCCATGGGCATTCAGCAGATAAGCACTGGTTGGACGGTCGTTGACCAGCGGCTGCCAATCACCTGCCTCATTGCGGTAGTGCCACTCCAGCCACAGCGGCTGATGCACGGTCACACGCAGCTGTTCGGTGGCAACCGTCAGCACGTCGTCCTGCTGCGTTAGCGTCCAGGCGGGGCAGGTGAAACCACTCAGATCGTCGCGGCGGCGACCTTCCCACGGCACATCTTGTTGCGGGGCGATGCTCCAGGTGCGATCCAGCGTCAGTTCACCTTTGCGTTTAATCAGCACGCGGAACAGATTTTCTTCCAGCACATACAGGCACAGACGGTGCTGGTTATCGACCAGCAGTTCCAGATGATTTGCCGACTGCTTATCAACGGTCCAGTTTTTCAGGGTTTTCATACGCAATACATCCACTATCAGGCGCGCTTGGCGCGACGTTCAGCAATAAATGCCACCAGGAAAACAGCGCCAATCAGGTCAAAGAACCCCATGGCAATAAAGAGCGGGTTAAAGCCGATTTTGTCGGCGGTCACCCCAATTAACAGGGAGAACAGGAAGCTGGCGATCCAGGCCGCCGAGCCGCGCATGCCGTTAACGGTCGCCATCTGACCTTTATCAAATGACTCCACGACCAGCGCGCTGAGCATGCAGGAGATGATCTGATGCCCGAAACCGCCGATGGAGATCAGCACGATGGTGATATACGGGTCGCGGGTAATGGCCACGACGGCCAGGGAGATCATCAGGAATGCCCCGGTGACGGAGCTGGCCACCACCGAGTTCACACGGCTGCAGCCGAACAGTCGGGCATACAGACGGGTGAGGTAGCCGCTTGCCACGCTGCCGAGGTCCGCGGCAAGGAACGGCAGCCAGGCAAACATCGCAATCTGCTTCAAATCCATGCCGTGCTCTTTGGCGAGATACAGCGGAACCCAGAAGCTCAGCACGGCCCAGGCCGGTTCGGCCATAAACGCCGGAAGGGCGATACCGTAGAAGCGCTTATTTTTGGAGACATTTTTCAGCGCGGTGAGGAAGGGCAGTTTTACCGCAGGCGGTTCGTTATCCTGCTTGATAAATGCCAGTTCGTCCTTGCTCAGGTTCGGATGCTGTTCCGGGTTGTGGTAAAAAGCCCACCAGAGGATCACCCACAGCAGCGCCAGCACGCCGGTAAACATAAACGCGCCCTGCCAGCCAAACGAGGCGTGCGCGAAATAGATGATGGGCGGTGCCAGCATCGCGCCAATGGAGAACCCTACGCCCGCCCAACCGGCCGCGACAGGACGTTCCGATTTCGGAAACCATTCGCCAATGGTTTTCGCATTCGCCGGCGTGGCGGCCGCTTCAGAAGCACCCATAAAGAAGCGCAAGATAGCCAGGTGCAGCCAGCTGCCCGCCCCGGCGTGGAAAATACACATCAGCGCCCAGATCCCGGCGCAAACCATAAAGCCAATCTTCAGACCAATCACGTCGATCAACCAGCCGCACAGAGGCTGGAAAATGGTGTAGGCAATCTGAAATGCCCCGACGATCCAGGAGTATTGCTCGGTGGTGATCCCAAGGCTCTCTTTCAACTCAGGGGCGAGAATACCCAGCGAGTTTCGGGTGATGTAGTTAACGGTGACGCCCAGTAAGAACAGCACCAGCACATACCAGCGCAGGTTCTTAATGACGCGACGGGTTTTGCTTGTCGCAACGGTGTTATTGATGTCCTGACTCATTTTACTCTCCACAAGACGGACGGTAAGGGGACGGAGGTTCAGGTGTCACACTGATTTTTATGGCTTTGATTTCTATCCGTTTTAATTTGGAAGTTGCTATACAACTAGTATGGAAGTGGTGTGACAAATTCACCTTAAGGGAGAAAATGAGCGGGCAATAGTGGATTTTGTGCAAAATTTCTCATCAATGACATAAATCATCTGGCATGATGCTTTTCATGCCCGTTACTGCCTGATAAGTACGCTATGAAAATTTTTTCATTTCGCAAATGGAGCCAGATCACAAAATGGACAAAAGGCTAAAAATCACCGAAATTGCCGCCCGCACGCAGCTCTCCATCAGCACCGTGTCGCGGGTGCTGGCAGGAAAAGCGAACACCAGTGAAAAAGCGCGCGCCACGGTGCTGGCCTGCGCGCGGGAGCTGGGGGTGATGGACGGTCTGGCGGCGGGGCGTCTGCTGCTCAACAGCCTGGTGGTTTTTGCGCCACAGCGCGCCTTTGACGAGCGGTCCGACATCTTTTACTACCGCGTGATCCAGAGCGTGAGTAAAGGCCTTGCTTCCCACGATGTCCGTCTGCGTTATTGCGCGCTGGAAGAGAATGACAGCGACGCACAGCTTTTTCTGGCACGGATGAACGAGCCGGAGACACAGGCCGCTATTCTTCTCGGTATCGACGATCCGCATATTCACGATCTGGCGGTGGATGTGGGTAAACCCTGCATGCTGATTAACTGCCGCGACCGGCATATGCGCCTGCCTGCAGTGGCACCGGACCACCGCGCGATAGGTGAGCGGGCCGCGGACTATCTGTTTGAAATGGGACACCGTGAGGTGATGAATGTCCTCTGCCTGCGGCGTTACACCATGGAACTGCGTCTGGCCGGGATCCGCGATGCGTGGCAGTCTCACAACCTGAAATTCAACGATAAACGCGATCTGCTGGTGGCTCCGAGCTTCAGCGCGCGCGAAACGGAAGAGCTGGTCACCTCCTGGCTCCGTCAAATGCAGGGTAAGGATCTGCCCACCGCATTTTTGGTCGGCGGCGATTTTATGGCGGCGGGCACCATCAGTGCGCTGCAAAAACAGGGCTTGCGTGTGCCGCAGGATATCTCGGTGATGAGCATTGACGGGTTTAATCTGGCGGCCATTCAGGATGTTCCGCTCACGGCGGTGCACGTACCTCGCGATGAACTGGGAACCGAAGCGGTGCATATGCTTCAGCAACGGCTGATGCGCCCGGATGCGCCGGTGGGAACGTTATTGCTTAACGGCACGCTGGCCGTGCGGGGTTCTGTCCGGCGGATACGTCAGGGGAAACGACGCACCGCCGTGGAGCGGGAAGGGTTATACGACAGTTAAGCCATGCCCAGGGCACGCTTGCCGTGAATATTCAGATCGTTCACGGTAAAGCGGTCCTGCCAGTTTTTTTCATAATCTTCGCGCGGGAAATCGCCCGGCGATGCACCGGTTTCCAGCGCTGCTTTCACTTTTTTCGCATAGGCGAGGTTTTTCTCGCACATCGGGGCGGCAGGGATATACATTACGTTGCCCCAGCCTTGCTGATTTTCCACCGGTGCAACGGAGTGGATCACGTCACAGTGCCACCACACGGAATCGCCTGCTTCCAGTGCAGGAATGCTGCTCAGCGCTTCGATTAACAGCGGATGCCATTTCTCGGAGACCGGCAGGACACGTCCCGGCGCGACGCCGCAGAGTTCATCTTCCGGGACATCATCCAGCAGCGGACGCAGCAGAATGTAGGCCATCGCTTCCGGGATCGGCACCACATGCAGCAGCCCCTGACCCGGGATCATATCTGACAGCGCCGTCCAGCCCTGGAAGGTGCGGAATACAGAACATTTTGTGGTGTTATCCACGGTGTACTCTTCCACTTCGGTACGGTGTGCGGCGTTCCACGGATCGTATTTATCCACGTTGCCGTCAAAAACGCGGGCAAAGACCTGCTGATAGGCCGGCAGCAGCCAGCGCTCCAGCGCGCCGGAATCGGTATGCGCGCCCAGCCCTTTAGAGGTGGTACCCGGTGGGCGACGACGAATACGGTCCGGATAAATGACGCTGACGTCCGGATCGAACCACTGCTTGCCATTACTCTCGAAGGTCCATAAACGGTTCAGGAACGACTGTACCTGCGCCATCTCTTCACTCTGGCGGGCCTGCATTTGCGCCTGCGACCAGTAGATAGGGTAAATTTCCGGACGTGAGGCGGTTAAGGTACCAAAGAAGTTATCGCCCGGACCTTTATAGACCTCATCAAACCGGTTGAGATCGAGGTAGTCGAGCATCGATTGATCCCACGCCAGCGCCTGCTCGCGGGGGAAGTGACCTTTAATCACCGCGCAGCCACGGCGTTTGACCGCGTCACGCTGTGCCTGGGTGATCGTCCCGTTTTTCACATCCGCAAACGGGATAACCGGCCAGACGGTTTCACCTTTGTTCTTCAGGGCATTAATTTCCGCCACGCGGGTCGCGATTTTATCGCTGAGCGTGTCGAATACCGCCTGAACGTCTCCGATCTGCGCACGTAGTTCACGCTTCAACTGACGAATCGCTGCTTTATGGTCCGCAGGCAAACTTTCACTGGTAAACGTCATAACTGCCTCGCATCTTTCATTCGAAAGTAAAAATATCTACAAGTGATACTTTAAGTTAAAAATTAGTTAATGCAAGTTTAAATGTTTGACGTGTGCCACAGGATGGAAAAAGAGTGAGGTGCCGGAGCAGTGCTCCGGCAAGAGAGAGATTACGCGTCGAACGGGGAGTGGTCGTCAAGCACGGCCTGAATCACATTCAGTGCGCCCTGATGGTTGTTGTCATCCGTGCTGTAGCGGCAGATCGTTTTGATGCTCTGCGCCGCGTTGCCCATGGCAAAATTGTATTTCACCAGCTTCAGCATTTCCGCATCGTTGCCGCTGTCCCCGATTGCCACGCACGCCTGCGGCGAGATTTTCCAGCGCTTCAGCAGACGGCTAATACCGTTGGCTTTGTGCAGGCCCGGGATAATCAAATCGACAAACCCAAAACCGCTGGTGACGGGTTTCATAATCCCGTCGAGGGAGACGTGCAGTTTGTCGACAAGATTCGGGATATCGCTGTCCGGCAAATTCAGGGAGAATTTGAACAGCACGTCGTCAATTTCGCGGTAATCACGGATGCGTTTTAAGCGGTGGTAGTGCTTTGACATGAGCGCCACAAACGCGTCCGGCGCCCGATCGCTGACGTAGGCGCTCTCCAGCCCACAGGCCACAAAGTTGAGCGCGTTGTCTTTCAGCAACTCGCCAATGACAATTTGCGACTCATGGCGGGTCAGTTCACCGTGAAAAATCTGCTCACCGTGATCGAACACCAGCGCGCCATTTTCCGCCACGAAGGAGATCTGATCTTTCAGTTCCGGGAAGAAGGAGATGAGCTGGTAATACTGGTTGCCGCTGGCGACAACAAATTCAATATTACGGGCTTTAAGCTGCTCAAACTGTGCCTGAAAGCGGTCGCGGTCGTACTGCTTGGCATCATCAAGGAAAGTTCCGTCCATATCGGTGACGATAACTTTTACGGTCATACTGTGCTCCTGAGTCACTGCGTTTGAAACATTCTAATAACAAGGTGACGGAGAGCACAAATTTAATTTCATTCGAAAGTCAAAGCAAAGCGGCAACCGAAATTGCCGCTTAAAGACAGGTTCCCTCTCCTTGATGGGAGAGGGCATAAGTCTGAAGAGAGTTAAAGCGTGTGCTCGGTACGCGCAATAATATCGTCCTGCGCATCCGGCGACAGGGCGGTAAAGAACGCGGAGTACCCTGCGACGCGCACCACCAGGTCACGATACTGGTCCGGGTGTTTCTTCGCTTCCAGCAGCGTTTCACGCGAAACGATGTTGTACTGAATATGCCAGCCCTTGTGCACTTCAAAGAAGGTACGCAGAAGCACCATCAGTTTCTGACGGTCACTGTCATTTTCCAGCGTCGACGGATTGAGCTTCTGGTTTAACAGTACCCCGCCGAGGATCGCTTCGGTTGGCAGTTTGCCGACAGAGCCAATTACCGCCGTAGGGCCGAGGTGGTCAGTACCGGAGGCCGGGCTGGCTCCTTCTGCCAGCGGAGTATGCGCCTTACGTCCATCCGGGGTTGCCATCGTTGCCGCGCCAAACGGCACGTTCGCGGAGATAGATGACGTGCCGGCATAGTAGTTACCGCCAATCGGACCACGGCCATAGCGCGGGTTATGGTACTGCTTCAGCTCGGCGATATAGGTTTCGTAGGCACGGGTCAGCAGCATATCCACGCTGTCGTCATCGTTACCGTATTTTGGCGCGCCGTTGATCAGCCGCTGACGCAGCTGCTCGTGGGTCAGCCCGTCGAAATCATCGGCCAGAGCGGCGGCCAGCTGTTGCTGACCTATCGTACCCTGTTCGAAGACCAGTTTTTTCACCGCGGCCAGGCTGTTGCCCAGGTTAGCAATACCCACCTGCAGGCCTGACACCCAGTCATACTTCGCGCCGCCTTGTTTGATGCTTTTCGCGCGTTCTATACAGTCATCCACCAGCGCTGAGCAGAGAATATCGGGGACGTTCTCTTCCAGCATCGTGTCCACCACATACTCAATCTCGATAGATTTGCGGGTGTAGTAGCGGATCTGGGTATCCCACGCCGCCATCACCTCTTCGAAGTTATCGAAGTTACCGGCAGAGAGTGCTTTCTCCTGTGGCAGGAATACCTTACCGCTGGTGGCATCGCGGCCGCCTTCCAGCGCTGCCAGCATCACGCGGGCGAAGTTGATAAAGCTCATGCCGGTGCAGCGATAACCCCATTTGCCACCCACTGCGGTTTCGATGCAGCCAATCGCGGCATAGTCATAGGCATCCTCTTTTTCGACGCCGAGCTTGATGAATTCCGGAATAACAATCTCATCGTTGTTGAACGCGGGCATACCAAAGCCGCAGCGGATCACCTGCACGCAGGCGTCGAGGAAGTCATTGCTCATGCCCGCATGATAACGCACGCTCAGGTTTGGCTGCGTGGAGCGCAGGCGACCGCAGGATTCCAGAATCGCGTAGCTGAGCGGATTGACTGCGTCCATAGGCTCACCGTTGATCAGCGTCTGTCCACCGATGGTGACGTTCTGATACAGCGGGCTACCCGCTGAAGCTTTGGAGTGCGAACCGGAGCGGATTTTGTTCACTTCCAGCAGCTTCAGCCAGCAGCTGTGCAGCAGCTCGATGGCATGTTCGCGGTCGAGGCTCTGGTTCAGCTCCACGTCGCGGCGGTAGTACGGATAGAGGTACTGGTCCATGCGGGCAAACGAGACGGAGTGGCCGTTGGACTCAATCTGCAGAATCAGCTGAATGAAGTAGCACAGCTGCAGCGCCTGCCAGAAGGTTGTTGGCGGCTGATGGGCAATCACATCACAGTTTTCTGCCATCGCCAGCAGCTCGTCGCGACGGCTTTCACGGGATTCGGTTGCCGCCATTTCACGCGCCAGCGCGGCGAAACGTTCGATGTGCAGGCTGACCGCTTCCAGCACAATATCGATCGCTTTCAGGAACTGTTCCCCGTGAAGGTCGTCGAGCACCGTCAGGTTGATACGCGAACGACGCTCGGCCACTTTGTCGCGCAGACCATCGAGACCTTTTTCCAGCAGCAGCGGGAAGTTAACCGCCAGGTGTGCGTCGCCGGAGGTCATGTTACCTTCCGCTTTGATAATGCCGGTTTCCAGCAGCCCTTTTTGCTCGTCGGTGAACATGCCGTAGCAGCGATCCTGCACCGTCTGGCCGCGCCACCATGGGCAGATCTCATGCAATACGCGCTTGTTTTCTTCGCTCACCGCAAAGCCTGCGCCCGGACGGTCCGCCAGATCGTCAATCTCTTTTTCAATCCACGAGACGGTGTATTCCGGGAAAATTGGCGCGGCGCGGACTTCACTGGCCTGGTTACCGATGATGAGCTCATCGTGTTTTATCCAGATGGTGCGCTGCGCGAGGTGATGCGCCAGCGCCAGCGCGCGACGCACCGGGATCGGCTTGTCCATATGCTGCTGGTACATCTCGGTGTAATGCAGGGCGCGCTCGGTACAGACCGGCGGCTTCACGATATGCACGAGGGCCGTTTTGTGTGCTTTTATGCGCTCGCTAAGGGTGCTGAGATTCAGGGTCGTCATAAGTTTATCCTCGTAAGGTCGCGGTTAACCCTTTCTGGCAGGCGTACTGCTGTGCGAAGTCCAGAAGCGCAGGATCATCCAGCGGTTTATCAGGGGCAGAGTAGGGTTGGCCGAGCAGGGTATATTTGTTCATGCCCAGCGTGTGGTACGGCAGAAAATGGATCTCGCGGACGTTGAGTTCGTCTGCGGCAAAGTTAGTGATGGCGGTAATCGACGCTTCATCGGCGTTGAAGCCCTGAATCAGCGGTACGCGGATGGTGACCTGTTTACCGGCGGCGGCCAGGCGTTTCAGGTTATCAAGGATCCGTTTGGCTGAACCGTCGGTCCACTGTTTGAACGTCCTGCCATCAACGTGTTTCAGGTCCGCCAGGAACAGATCGACATACGGTAATGACGTTGCAATATAATGCCATGGCACGTGGAGACAGGTTTCCACGGCGGTATGTATGCCTTGCTCATGGCTGGCTTTAAACAGGGCATGAGCCAGATCGGGATTCATAAACGGTTCACCGCCGGACAGGGTTATCCCGCCGCCGCTGCGGTCATAGAACGGTTTGTCGCGCAGTACGGTGGACATAATCTCTTCAACCTGCTTTTCTTCACCACAGACGGTGAGCGCCTGCGTCGGGCAGCAGTCGGTGAGGGCGTCGAGAGTCTCTTCGTTAAGCTTTTCACGGTGGATAACCAGCCCATTCAGCGCACGATCGATAATGCCCGGCGCCGCTTTCTGGCACAGGTCGCAGCCTTCCAGGCACAGCCGTGCGTCAAAGAGAACATCCCGGTGGCGGGAGCGGCTTTCCGGATTCTGGCACCAGCGACAGCCCAGCGAGCAGCCTTTCAGGAACACAACGGTACGAATACCGGGGCCATCGTGGGTAGAGTAACGCTGAATATTGAAGATCATGTTTTCGCCTCTCATCTTGCATATGAAGATTAAATTACTTTCGAATGAAAGTTATCTTGATGCAGGTCAACTCCTGAGCAGGTTTTGTCGTGATAGGGTAAGTGCAGGCTAAATTTGAGGGTTACATCATGGAACTTTATCTCGATACTTCCGACGTCGCGGCAGTGAAACGGCTGGCGCGTATCTTCCCGCTGGCGGGCGTGACCACGAACCCCAGTATCGTGGCGGCAGGGAAAACGCCGCTCGAGGCGCTGCTACCGGCGCTGCAGGATGCGCTCGGCGGGAAAGGTCGCCTGTTCGCGCAGGTCATGGCGACCACCGCTGAAGGGATGGTGGAAGAGGCGCGTAAACTGCGCACCATTATCAACGACCTGGTGGTAAAAGTGCCGGTAACGGCGGAAGGTCTGGCGGCGATCAAAATGCTGAAAGCGGAAGGGATCCCGACGCTGGGTACGGCGGTGTACGGTGCAGCACAAGGGATGCTGTCCGCGCTGGCGGGCGCTGAGTATGTTGCCCCTTACGTTAACCGCGTGGACGCGCAGGGCGGGGACGGGATCCAGACGGTGGTTGAACTGCAGCAGCTTCTGACGCTGCATGCCCCGCAGTCAAAAGTGCTGGCCGCGAGCTTCAAAACGCCGCGTCAGGCACTGGACTGCCTGCTGGCAGGTTGTGAATCCATCACCCTGCCGCTGGATGTTGCTCAGCAGTTTATTACTTCGCCTGCGGTGGATGCGGCAATAGTGAAGTTTGAGCAGGACTGGCAAGGGGCGTTTGGCAGAACGACGCTCTGATACGGTTGCCGGGTTATGCTAACGCTTGCCCGGCAACCATTTAGCGTCCGCATACCTCACAGCCGGGGTTGCTCATCAGTTTCATCTCGCGGAACTGGCAGGTCATCGCGTCATACATCACGATTTTCCCCGCGGCAGGCGTCCCGTAATGCGCCAGCACTTTGATCGCTTCCATAGCCTGCAACGAACCTATGACGCCGACTAACGGAGCCATGACGCCCGCCTCCACGCAGGTGAGGGCGTTCTCGCCAAACAGACGGCTCAGGCAGCGATAGCAGGGTTCGCCTCCGGCGTAGGTAAAGACGCTGATTTGGCCTTCCATGCGAATGGCGGCACCGGAGACCAGCGGCGTTTTGTGGGCAAAACATCCTGCATTCAGCTGATTGCGAATGGTGACGTTATCGGTGCAGTCCAGCACCAGATCGTGTCGTGCTATCTGTGCCGACAGCGCCTCATCATCCAGCAGGGCGTCAATCAGGGTGAACTTCACGTGAGGATTGATGCGCGCCAGCGCCGCGCGGGCCGATTCCACTTTGGGCTGGCCGAGGGTCGCGTCGCTGTGCAGCGTCTGGCGCTGAAGGTTCGACACCGACACGGTATCAAAATCCAGCAGCGTCATATTGCCCACCCCCGCCGCGGCCAGATACTGGGCCGCAGCGCAGCCCAGCCCCCCCAGCCCCACGACCAGCACCCGTGCTGCCTTAAGCGCTTCCTGGCCGTCGAAATCAAAACCGCGCAGAACAATCTGGCGGTTATAGCGCATCATCTCCTGGTCGCTGAGTTCAGCCGTCATGTTAGCCTCCGAAGAGGTGGTTAAAGCTTTCCACCTCAACCCATTCACCCGGCTCCACGCTGCCGCGTTCACGCTCGAGAACGATAAAGCAGTTGCCCTGGCTGAACGAGCTGAAGATGTGCGAGCCCTGGTGTCCGGTGGTGCTCACTTCCAGCTCGCCTTCAGCGTTGCGCGTCAGAATACCGCGCTGGAAATCAAGACGGCCCGGTGATTTCTTCAGGCGCGTCGCCGCACGTACGCGCTGGCGAACCGGCAGCGGGTGGGCCTGGTTACCAGACAGTTTTGCCAGCAGCGGAATGACCAGCTGGTAGAAGGTCAGGGCGGCGGAAACCGGGTTACCCGGCAGGCCGCAGAACCAGCTGTGTTTCAGCTGACCAAACGCGAACGGTTTGCCCGGCTTGATGGCCAGTTTCCAGAAGCCGATCTCTCCCAGCTCTTCAAGAATGGTTTTGGTGTAATCCGCTTCACCTACGGAAACGCCGCCGGAGCTAATTACCACGTCCGCAGACTGGTCCGCTTCAATAAACGCGGCGCGCAGTTTCTCCGGATCATCCGCAATGATGCCAAGGTTAATGACCTCACACCCCAGCTGTTCAAGCATCAGGTGTACCGCGAGGCGGTTAGTGTCGTAAATCTGGCCGTCCTGCAGTGGCTGGCCCGGAAGCTGGAGTTCATCGCCGGTGGAAAAGACCGCCACGCGTACCTTACGGATAACGTCAATTTCTGCAATGCCGAGCGAGGCCAGCACCGGCAGTTCGCCCACCGTCAGTTTCTGCCCGGCGGCAAATACCGTTGCGCCACGCGTGATGTCTTCACCGGTACGACGGATATTCTGTCCCGCTTTAACACTCGCGGTGAAGCGGACGCCCGCTTCCGTTTGTTCGGTCTCTTCCTGCATCACCACCGCTTCGCAGCCTGGCGGCACGGGGGCACCGGTCATGATGCGTATGCAGCTACCCGCAGGCCACTCACCGTTAAACGGCTGACCGGCAAATGCCTTACCCGCCACGGGCAGCGCCGTATCCGTCCGGATATCCGCCAGGCGTACCGCGTAGCCGTCCATTGCGGAGTTATCGAACCCAGGCACGTTAAGCGGAGAGACGATATCGCGCGCGGCAATACGACCAAAACAGCGCACCAATGGCAGCGTCTCGTGGTCGTGCAGGGGGGAAATTCGGTCAAGCATCTGCGTGAGTGCCGCCTCAAGCGGCATCAGTCCGGCGGTAAAATCCATGGTGGGCTCCTGAGGAGTAACGACGAAAGCGTCCATTATGGCAGAAAAGTGCCACTAACTGTATGACCCGATGGGTGTACGCTTTACATCACAGTTGCGTCTTTCTATATTCAAAAATCATCTGAAGTTTCAGCGACGATAATGATATTTATAGAAAAAGCCGCAAATCAGGCTAACGGGTGATGGGAATGGTTAATGCGGTAATCGCAATTCATGGTGGCGCCGGGGCAATCACCCGTGCCCTGCTCAGTCCCGAGCAGGAAAAACGTTATATTGATGCGCTGTATGCCATTGTGGAAACGGGCCAGCGGATGCTGGAGGCGGGCGAGAGCGCGCTGGATGTGGTTACCGAGGCGGTACGTCTGCTGGAAGAGTGCCCATTGTTTAACGCGGGCATTGGTTCGGTCTTTACCCGCGATGAAACACACGAGCTGGATGCCTGCGTCATGGACGGTGTCACCCTTAAAGCGGGCGCCGTCGCGGGGGTGAGCCATCTTCGTAATCCGGTGCTGGCCGCGCGTCTGGTGATGGAAGCGAGCCCGCATGTTCTTCTGACCGGGGCCGGGGCGGAGACGTTTGCCGCGGAACATGGCATGACGCCAGTTTCTCCCGATCTGTTTTCAACGCCGGAGCGTTATCAACAGCTGCTTGAGGCGCGCTCGGCAAACGTGGCGCAGCTTGACCATACCGCGCCGCTCGATGAGCGCAGCAAAATGGGCACGGTAGGGGCGGTGGCTCTTGATAAAGCCGGGAATCTGGCTGCGGCCACGTCGACCGGCGGTATGACCAACAAACTGCCGGGCCGGGTAGGTGACAGTCCATTGCCGGGGGCAGGGTGCTATGCCAATAACGCCACGGCGGCAGTGTCATGCACCGGAACCGGTGAAGTGTTTATTCGCGCCCTCGCGGCGTACGACATCACCGCGCTGATGGATTACGGCGGGTTAAGCCTGGCCGAAGCCTGTGAGCGCGTGGTGATGGAGAAACTGCCCGCACTGGGGGGTGTCGGTGGGTTAATTGCGGTGGATCGTGAGGGCAACGTGGCATTGCCGTTTAACAGCGAAGGTATGTACCGCGCGTGGGGTTATGCCGGTGATGAACCCAGTACGGGGATCTATCGTGAATAAGGGGGCAAAGCGTGCCGCACAGTGAAGAGCTGGACAACCGTGAAGTGCTGGCTGTCCATCAACTGAATATTGCGTTTCAGGAAGAGCGGCAGTTCATCCCCGCAGTACAGAATTTATCGTTCTCGCTCAACCGCGGCGAAACGCTGGCGATTGTGGGCGAGTCCGGTTCAGGGAAATCGGTCACCGCACTGGCGCTGATGCGTCTGCTGGAACAGACCGGCGGACAGGTCAGCTGCGAAAAAATGCTGCTGCGCCGGCGTAATCACCAGGTCATTGATTTGAATGAGCTGAGCGCCTCACAGATGCAGAGCGTGCGCGGGGCCGATATTGCGATGATCTTCCAGGAGCCGATGACCTCGCTGAACCCGGTCTTTCCGGTCGGGGAACAGATTGCCGAGTCCATACGCCTGCATCAGGGGTTGAGCGGTGATGAGGCGCTTCGTGAAGCGAAACGCATGCTCGACCTGGTACGCATACCGGAAGCGCAGGCCATTCTGGGGCGCTACCCGCATCAGCTTTCCGGCGGTATGCGTCAACGCGTCATGATTGCGATGGCGCTCTCCTGCCGTCCCGCGGTGCTGATTGCCGACGAACCCACGACGGCACTGGATGTGACTATTCAGGCGCAAATTCTGCAGCTTATCAAAGTGCTGCAGCAGGAGATGGAGATGGGGGTGATTTTCATCACCCACGATATGGGTGTGGTCGCCGATATTGCCGATCGCGTGCTGGTCATGCATAAGGGCAACGCCGTGGAAACCGGCACGGTTGAGCAAATTTTCCATGCGCCGGTTCATCCTTACACCAAAGCGCTGCTGGCGGCGGTTCCGCGGTTGGGGGCGATGAACGGCAGCGATTTACCGCGCCGGTTCCCGTTGATTTCTCTCGAAGCGGCAGGCCAGCAGGAAGATGAAATCGAGCAGGATACCGTGGTACCCGGCAAGCCGATTCTGGAAGTGCGCGATCTGGTGACCCGTTTTCCCCTGCGCAGCGGAATGTTTAACCGCGTGAAGCGCGAGGTGCATGCGGTTGAAAACGTCAGTTTTGATTTATGGCCAGGCGAAACGCTGGCGCTGGTGGGAGAGTCAGGCTGCGGCAAATCCACCACCGGGCGGGCGCTGCTCAGGCTGGTGGAGTCCCAGGAGGGCAGCATAACCTTTAACGGGGAACGCATTGATACCCTTCCGGACAGCAAACTGCAGGCGGTAAGACGAGATATCCAGTTTATTTTCCAGGATCCGTATGCCTCCCTCGACCCGCGCCACACGGTGGGGTATTCGCTTATGGAGCCGCTGCGGGTGCATAACCTGCTCGATGGTGAAGCCGCGCAGCGTCGGGTGGCCTGGCTGCTTGAACGCGTGGGGCTGAAGCCGGAACATGCCTGGCGTTATCCGCACGAGTTTTCGGGCGGTCAGCGGCAGCGTATTTGCATTGCCCGCGCGCTGGCACTTAACCCGAAAGTGGTGATTGCAGATGAATCCGTCTCGGCGCTGGATGTCTCTATCCGGGCGCAAATCATTAATTTACTGCTCGACCTGCAGCGGGATATGGGGATTGCCTTCCTCTTTATCTCACATGACATGGCGGTGGTTGAGCGTATCAGCCACCGTGTCGCGGTGATGTTTATGGGGCAAATTGTGGAGATAGGACCGCGCAGGGCGGTATTTGAAAATCCACAGCACCCTTACACACGCAAGCTTATCGCCGCAGTGCCGGTTGCCGACCCTGAGCATCGCCACGGCCAGCGTGTGCTGCTGCAGGACGAAATGCCGAGCAATATTCGTAAACGGGGCGAGGCGGTGGAGCGCGTGGCGCTGCGCGAGGTTGGCCCGGGGCATTTTGTGGCCCCTCCGCGTCAGGACAATGCATTCTCGCGGTTATAACTCAAAACAGGCAGGAGAACACAATGGTTAAATTTGTAGCGCGCAAATGGTTACTCGCCGCGAGCGTGACGGCAGCCCTGGCCGCCGCGCCGGCGTTCGCTGCCAAAGATGTGGTGGTCGCCGTCGGTTCCAATTTCACCACGCTGGATCCGTATGATGCCAACGACACGCTCTCCCAGGCGGTGGCGAAATCGTTCTATCAGGGGCTGTTTGGCCTGGATAGCGAGATGAAACTTAAAAATGTGCTGGCGGAAGGGTATACCGTTTCCAGCGACGGGCTGGTGTATACCCTTAAGCTCAGAACCGGCGTGAAGTTCCAGGACGGTACAGATTTCAACGCGGAGGCGGTGAAGATAAACCTCGATCGCGCCAGCAACCCGGAAAATAGCCTCAAGCGCTACAACCTGTATAAAAACATCGCCAGCACCGAGGTGGTCGACCCGACGACGGTGAAGATCACCCTGAAAGAGCCGTTCTCGGCGTTTATCAATATTCTGGCGCATCCTGCCACGGCGATGATTTCGCCTGCCGCGCTGAAAAAATACGGCAAAGAGATCGGGTTCCATCCGGTGGGGACCGGCCCCTACGAGCTGCTCACCTGGAACCAGACCGACTTTGTGAAGGTTAAGAAGTTTGCGGGTTACTGGCAGCCGGGCCTGCCGAAGCTGGACACCATTACCTGGCGTCCGGTGGTGGACAACAACACCCGCGCGGCGATGCTGCAGACCGGCGAGGCGCAGTTCGCGTTCCCGATCCCCTATGAGCAAGCCGCCATTCTGCAGAAAAACAGCAAGCTGGAGCTGGTCGCCAGCCCGTCCATTATGCAGCGCTATATCAGCATGAACGTGACGCAAAAGCCGTTTGATAATCCAAAAGTGCGTGAGGCCATCAACTACGCCATTAACCGCCAGGCGCTGGTAAAAGTCGCCTTTGCTGGCTATGCCACGCCGGCTACCGGCGTGCTGCCTCCGGCGATCGCCTATTCGCAAAACTATCAACCGTGGCCTTACGATCCGGCCAAAGCGCGTGAGCTGTTAAAAGAGGCGGGTTTCCCGAACGGCTTTAGCACCACGCTCTGGTCGTCGCATAATCACAGTACCGCTCAGAAGGTGCTGCAATTTACCCAGCAGCAGCTGGCTCAGGTAGGTATCAAGGCGCAGGTCACCGCGATGGATGCCGGTCAGCGTGCGGCTGAAGTGGAAGGGAAAGGGCAGAAAGAGAGCGGCGTACGGATGTTCTACACCGGCTGGTCGGCCTCTACCGGTGAAGCGGACTGGGCGCTGTCGCCGCTGTTCGCCTCACAGAACTGGCCGCCGACCCTGTTCAACACGGCCTTCTACAGCAACCCGAAGGTGGATAAAGACCTGGCGGATGCCCTGAAAACGACCAAACCGGAAGAGAAAGCACGCCTGTATAAAGAGGCGCAGGATATCATCTGGAAAGAGTCGCCGTGGGTACCGCTGGTGGTGGAAAAACTGGTTTCCGCGCATAACAAAGCGCTGACCGGGTTCTACATCATGCCGGATACGGGCTTTAGCTTTGATGAAGCAGATTTAAAATAATACTCATGCCCGCAGGCCACCGCCTGTGGGATGAGAGGGAAAGGCATGCTGAATTATGTTTGTAAACGCCTGTTGGGGCTTATCCCGACGCTGCTGATTGTGGCGGTGCTGGTGTTTTTGTTTGTTCATATGCTGCCGGGCGATCCGGCACGTCTGGTTGCAGGGTCAGATGCGGATGCAACGGTTATCGCGCTGGTGCGAAAACAACTGGGCCTCGACCAGCCTTTGTATATGCAGTTTCTCCACTATATTGGCAACGTTCTGCAGGGTGACTTTGGCATCTCTATGGTGTCACGTCGTCCGGTGTCGGAAGAGATTGCCAGCCGCTTTATGCCCACGTTCTGGTTAACCATTGCCAGCATGAGCTGGGCGGTGCTGTTTGGTCTTGGCGCAGGAATTGTCGCTGCCGTCTGGCGCAACCGCTGGCCGGATAAGCTCGGTATGGCTCTGGCCGTCACGGGCATTTCCTTCCCGGCATTTGCACTGGGGATGCTGCTGATGCAGATATTCTCCGTGGAGCTGGGCTGGCTGCCGACGGTCGGGGCCGACACCTGGAAACACTACATTCTGCCCTCGATGACGCTGGGTGCTGCCGTTGCGGCCGTGATGGCCCGCTTTACCCGCGCCTCGTTCGTTGACGTGCTGAGCGAAGATTATATTCGCACCGCCCGGGCGAAAGGGGTCAGCGAGAAATGGGTCATCCTCAAACACGGCTTTCGTAACGCGATGATCCCGGTGGTGACGATGATGGGGCTCCAGTTTGGTTTCCTGCTGGGCGGCTCGATTGTGGTGGAGAAGGTCTTTAACTGGCCGGGGCTGGGACGTCTTTTGGTGGATTCAGTCGAAATGCGTGATTACCCGGTTATTCAGGCCGAAGTCCTGCTTTTCTCACTGGAATTTATTCTTATCAACTTAGTGGTGGATGTGCTCTACGCCGCCATTAACCCGGCCATCAGGTATAAGTAAAATGCGATTGTTGAACTGGCGTCGTCAGGCCATGTTAAACGCTATGCCGGGGCTAAAGCCGGACCATATCCGCACGCCGTGGTCTGAATTCTGGCGGCGTTTTCGCCGTCAGCCGGTCGCCATGACGGCGGGGCTATTTGTCCTGCTGCTGATTGTGGTGGCGATCATTGCGCCGTGGGTAGCACCGTTTGATGCGGAAAACTATTTTGATTACGACCGTCTCAATGATGGACCGTCGATGCTGCACTGGTTCGGCGTGGACTCGCTTGGGCGAGACATCTTCAGCCGCGTGCTGGTGGGGGCGCAGATCTCTCTCGCCGCCGGGGTTTTTGCGGTACTGATTGGCGCGGCAATCGGCACCGTGCTGGGTCTGGTCGCCGGATATTACGAAGGCTGGTGGGACCGCATTATCATGCGTATCTGCGACGTGTTGTTTGCCTTCCCGGGCATTCTGCTGGCGATTGCGGTGGTGGCGATAATGGGCAGCGGTATGGCTAACGTCATTATTGCGGTTGCGGTCTTCTCAATACCGGCGTTTGCGCGTCTGGTACGAGGCAACACGCTGGTGCTCAAACAGCAAACCTTTATTGAGTCTGCGCGCAGCATGGGGGCCAGCGATGCCACTATCCTGTTCAGCCATATTCTGCCGGGAACGGTATCGTCTATCGTGGTCTATTTTACCATGCGTATCGGCGTGTCGATTATCTCGGCGGCCAGCCTGTCGTTTCTGGGGCTGGGTGCCCAACCGCCTACACCGGAGTGGGGCGCGATGCTGAATGAAGCAAGAGCGGACATGGTCATTGCACCACACGTGGCCATCTTCCCGAGCCTGGCCATTTTCCTGACCGTGCTGGCGTTTAACCTGTTGGGTGATGGGTTACGCGACGCGCTGGATCCGAGGATTAAGGGGTAGGATGGAAACCCTCTCCCGGCGGGAGAGGGTGAAGGGAAGGGTAAACGCCGTTAAACCCGGCTTCCCCACAAATCATACTCGTCGGCGTTTTCAACTTTCACGCGGACAATATCGCCCGGCTTAACGCTGGTTTCGCCGTTCAGGTAGACCGCGCCGTCGATTTCAGGGGCGTCCGCCATGCTGCGGCCAATTGCGCCTTCTTCGTCCACTTCATCGATGATGACCAGAATTTCGCGGCCCACTTTTTCCTGCAGACGTTCAGCAGAGATCTGCTGTTGCAGCTGCATGAAGCGGTTCCAGCGCTCTTCTTTCACCTCTTCCGGAACCTGATCCGCCAGTTCGTTGGCGGTCGCGCCTTCTACCGGGCTGTATTTGAAGCAGCCTACGCGGTCCAGACGTGCTTCTTTCAGGAAGTCGAGCAGCATCTGGAAATCTTCTTCGGTTTCGCCCGGGAAGCCCACAATGAAGGTGGAACGCAGGGTCAGGTCCGGGCAGATTTCACGCCACTGTTTGATGCGTGCCAGCTGGCGATCGACGGAGCCAGGACGCTTCATCAGCTTCAGAATACGCGGGCTGGCGTGTTGCAGCGGGATATCCAGATACGGAAGAATTTTCCCTTCTGCCATCAGCGGGATGACATCGTCAACGTGCGGATACGGGTAGACGTAATGCAGACGTGTCCAGATACCCAGTTTGGCAAGCTGTTCGCACAGGCCAACCATGCTGGTTTTCACCGGCTCGCCGTTGTGGAAACCAGAGCGATGCTTCACGTCGACGCCATAAGCCGAGGTATCCTGGGAAATGACCAGCAGCTCTTTAACGCCTGCGTCTGCCAGACGTTTGGCTTCTGCCAGCACTTCACCAATCGGACGGCTGACCAAATCGCCACGCATGGACGGGATAATGCAGAAGGTGCAGCGATGGTTGCAGCCTTCGGAAATTTTCAGGTACGCATAGTGACGCGGGGTCAGCTTCACGCCCTGTTCTGGCACCAGGCTCAGGAACGGATTGTGCTTAGGTTTAGGGACGTAGTGATGAACATGCTCCAGTACCTGCTCGTAGCTGTGCGGGCCGGTGATCTCCAGCACTTTCGGGTGCACTTCGCGGATCTGGTCCACTTTCGCGCCCAGACAGCCGGTCACAATCACTTTGCCGTTTTCCGTCAGGGCTTCACCGATGGCTTCCAGTGACTCCTGAACCGCGCTGTCGATAAACCCGCAGGTGTTAACGATCACCATGTCGGCGTTGTCGTAGCTTGGCACCACGTCATAGCCCTCGGTGCGCAGTTCGGTCAGGATGCGTTCAGAATCCACCAGGTTTTTTGGGCAGCCCAGGGAGACGAAGCCGATTTTAGGCTGGTGCGTAACATTGCTCATAGGTTAAAAATTCATCAATTATGGAGTTATCAGGGCGGGATTTTACAGCGTTCCGCGGGGGATTTATACACTCTTTGCGAGGCGGATGACCGGCGAGAAGGTTGTAACATTGTAAATAATGTTAATCAGTTAAGAATTATTGATCTCAGGCATTAAACTGTACAAAAAATAACCTTATTCTGAATGTGCACAATGGCTGACAGAGGAGGAAAGAGCATGTCCGTTGACAGACTGAAACGCGATCTGCTTAACAAGCTGATCAATGCCCGAATCGACCTTGCCGCGTACCTGCAGTTGAGGAAGGCAAAAGGGTATATGTCAGTCAGCGAAAGCGAACATCTGCGTGATAATCTCTTTGAACTTTGCAACTTCATGCGTGAAAAAGCACCCGTCCTGAAAGCGGAATACGCCGAAAGCGAACTCGTTGCGCTGCGCCGCGCCGCCGAGGTGCTCTCCATTGCAGGGGTATGTTTGATGAACGGACGCCACGACTGCCCAAATTTTATTGCTGTTAACGCGGAGAAGCTTGAAAACTGCCTGACCACGCTCTCTCTATGCATCATGTGTCTGAACAAGCACGAGACGCTTGAACAACACTGACACCGGGGGAGGCAACTCCCCCTTCTGATTAAGCTTTTGTAAAAGTGATAACGTGCCCGGACCCAGTGGCTAACCTTTATGCCATAAACCGATAAAGGAGCGCGTTATGCATCGATCCTCGCTGATTTTCCTGCCTGCGTTGTTATTCCCGTTTTCTCTCCTCGCCGCCCCCGACGCGGTAAAAGTCGACGTTGTGCAAAACCGGCTCGATCATCCCTGGTCGATGGCGTTCCTGCCGGACAATAAAGGGCTGCTGGTGACCCTTAAGGGAGGCCAGTTAAAGCACTGGCAGGCCGGAAAAGGGCTTTCCGATCCGATCGTCGGCGTACCCAAGGTCTGGGCAAACGGCCAGGGCGGGTTGCTGGACGTGGCACTCGCCCCGGATTTTGAAAAATCACGCCGCGTCTGGCTGAGCTATGCCGAGGCGGGGAATGACGGCAAAGCGGGAACGGCGGTTGGCTATGGCCGCTTAAGCGATGATCTCTCCCGAATTGAAGGTTTCCAGGTGGTCTTCCGTCAGATGCCGAAACTGTCCACCGGTAACCATTTCGGTGGTCGACTGGTCTTCGACGGTAAAGGCCATCTGTTTATTGGTCTGGGCGAGAACAACCAGCGTCCGACGGCGCAGGATCTGGATAAACTGCAGGGCAAAGTTGTGCGCCTGACGGAGGACGGCAAAGTGCCTGCCGATAACCCGTTTGTGAACACTCCCGGCGCACGGCCCGAAATCTGGTCTTACGGCATTCGTAATCCGCAGGGGATGGCGATGAACCCCTGGAGCGACACGCTATGGCTTAACGAGCACGGTCCGCGCGGCGGGGATGAAATCAATATCCCGGAGAAAGGCAAAAATTACGGCTGGCCGCTGGCGACGCACGGTATTAACTACAGCGGCCTGAAGATCCCGGAAGCCCAGGGCGAGCACGTCGAGGGAACGGAAAAGCCGCTCTTTGTCTGGAAAGTGTCCCCCGCCGTGAGCGGGATGGCGTTTTACAACAGTGACGTATTCCCGCAGTGGAAAAACACGCTGTTTGTCGGGGCGCTGAAGGAGAAAGACGTTATCGTGCTGAGCGTGGAGGGCAACACGGTTACCGAGAAGGGGCGAATTTTAGGTGACAGAGACCAGCGCATTCGCGATGTGCGGGTGGGGCCGGATGGGTATCTGTATGTCCTGACCGATGAGACGGACGGGCAACTGTTGAAAGTCAGCCCGTCCGGATCGTAATCAGGTCACCGGGATCATCACCACGTGACGGTATGCCGGGCGCTCGCTCAGTTGCTTCAGCCAGCGCTCAAGATGCGGGCGCGGCGTCCAGGTAACGTCAATGTTGGTCAGGTTCCAGATGAAGGGCGCAACGGCAATATCGCCTACGCCGAAGCGTTCGCCTGAGAACCACGGATGCTTCGCCAGTTCGTCGTCCATCATCGCAAACAGGTTTTCACAGGTGTCCTGGGCTGCATGAATGGCAGGATAGTCGCGGTCAGCTTCGGGGGTTCTGACAAGCCCCATCAGGATCACACGGTGTGCGGGGGAGAGCGTCTGGTTTGCCCAGTCCATCCACTTTTCACCCTGAGCGCGTTGGGCCGGATTGTCCACCCACAGGCGGCTCTGACCATACTGTGCCGCGAGGTAACGCACGATGGTGTTGGACTCCCACAGCGTCACGTCGGTCTCTTCGTCGCGCAGCAAGGGCACCAGACCGTTTGGGTTCATGGCCAGATAGTCGGCATCTTTATTTACCCCAAACTGCAAACCTGCCATCACCTGCTTAAACGGTAAATCCAGCTCCTCCAGCGTCCAGAGGACTTTCTTAACGTTGGTTGAATTGTTCCTGCCCCACAGCGTAATCATAGAAACTCCCGAAATAGTCAAACAACCTGAGATGTGAATCAACGCCAGCGATTTGCCATGGTGGGATAAACCTAACAATTACGCAACAGAAGACAAAAAAATCGCCTGAATCAAAGCGTATCTGAATGTTATTGCATAAACTTTAATAACTTTACCTTGGTTAGGTTTCTTTAACCGTTTTAGTGCGCTATTACTCATCGCTTCTTGCGACACGGTGATGTGACGTAATTTTTGAATGGACACTCGGGTGGCATTTATGACGCGAAAAATGACTTCTCTGCGCAGCCTGGCGGCAGGCTCTGCGCTCCTTTTCCTGTTTGTACCAACTCTCTACGCAGCGGAACAGGCTGCGCCCGAAGCGCCGCCTGTGGATGCGCGCGCCTGGATCCTGATGGATTATTCCAGTGGTAAAGTGCTGGCGGAAGGCAATGCGGATGAGAAACTTGACCCGGCAAGCCTGACGAAAATCATGACCAGCTATGTGGTGGGTCAGGCGCTGAAAGCGGGCAAAATCAAGCTTGACGATATGGTCACCATCGGGAAGGACGCCTGGGCGACCGGCAACCCGGCGCTGCGTGGGTCATCGGTGATGTTCCTCAAACCCGGCGATCAGGTGTCAGTGTCTGATTTGAATAAAGGGGTCATTATCCAGTCCGGTAACGATGCCTGTATTGCGCTGGCCGATTACGTTGCGGGCAGCCAGGACTCTTTTATTGGCCTGATGAATGGCTACGCGCAAAAACTGGGCCTGACCAATACCACCTTTAAAACCGTGCACGGTCTTGATGCGCCGGGTCAGTTCAGTACCGCGCGCGACATGGCGCTGTTAGGCAAAGCGTTGATCCACGACGTGCCGGATGAATATGCCATCCACAAAGAAAAAGAGTTTACCTTCAACAAAATCCGCCAGCCGAACCGTAACCGTCTGCTGTGGAGCAGCAACGTCAACGTCGACGGTATGAAGACCGGCACCACGGCCGGCGCGGGTTATAACCTGGTCGCTTCCGCAACTCAGGGTGATATGCGCCTGATCTCGGTCGTGCTGGGCACCAAAACCGACCGCATTCGTTTTAATGAATCAGAAAAATTGCTGACCTGGGGTTTCCGCTTCTATGAAACCGTCACGCCCATTAAACCGGATGCCACGTTCATCAGCCAGCGCGTCTGGTTTGGTGACAAGAGTGAAGTGAACCTGGGGGCGGGTGAAGGCGGGTCGGTGACCATTCCCCGTGGTCAGCTGAAAAACCTGAAAGCCAGCTACACCCTGACCGACAGCCAGCTCACCGCGCCGCTGAAAAAAGGCCAGGTGGTCGGGACGATTGATTTCCAGCTTAATGGCAAATCGATTGAACAGCGTCCGCTGATTGTGATGGAAGCGGTAGAAGAGGGCGGTTTCTTTAGCCGGATGTGGGACTTAGTCATGATGAAATTCCACGGATGGTTTGGCAGCTGGTTCAGTTAAGCCTCCATTGTCGGGTGGCATCGCGCCACCCGGCATGACCTCTGCACCTGACTCAGTACATCAACTTCACCTGCTGCGCTTTCGCGTAGGCCACGGTCTCTTCATCCGGACGGCAATCGCTGACGATGGCGTCAAAGCGCGACAGCTCACCCATTCTTGCCGGACGAACCTTGCCAAACTTGCTGTGATCGACCACCAGCACATGGTACTGCGCGGCGCTTAATGCCCAGTGCTTGACCGGCAACTCTTCCAGGTTAAAGCAGGTTGCTCCCTGACGGACAGTGACTCCTGCTGCGGAATAAAACGCGATATCCGGACATACGTTGCTGAGCGTATCCTGCAGATTCAGCGGCTTAAAGATGGCGTTGCTGGCGTGAAACTCACCGCCACAGAGGATCACCCGGCACTCGGGTTTCTCCTGCAGTGCCAGAAAGGTATTCAGCGAGTAACACACCGCCGTAAACGGGATGCTGCTGTCGATCGCTTCGATTATCCACGGCGTGGTGGTGCCGCAGTCAAAAAAAAGCGTCTGATGCGGCTGCACCAGCGAGGCCGCAAGCCGGGCGGCTTTGCGTTTCTCTTCCACCAGGCGCGTCTTTTGGTCGCTGATCAGATAATGGCTGGCGCTACGCGGCTCAAGCACAATGTACCCGCCCAGCAGCACGACAGGCGCGCTCTCGCTGTTCAGATCCCGGCGAATGGTCATCTCAGAGACCCCGAGGAGACTGGCGGCTTCCTTAAGATGAAGCTTATCACTGCGCTTCAGCGCCTGTATCAGCTGAGCAATGCGGTCATCGCGACGTGTTTCCATAGTTCCTCGGGATAAAAAAGTGAACCCCCGCAGGGCGGGGGTTCAAGTGTAACCTGTCAGGCTGGGGTTAGTCACGTATCCAGCCTTTGCGGATCGGGATAGCAAAAAGGGTGCGATACAGATAAGACAGGCCGCGGTAGAGCGCTTCACCGAAGAGATTCCACAGGATCGCTGCGCTGACGCAGCCGATGAGACCGACCAGCACCCCCCCCACCATATCCATCGGCCAGTGGACGCCGAGATAAACGCGAGACCAGGCGATAGCCCCGGCCACCACCATCAGCACCGCACCCGACCACAGACGATGCCAGAACAGGAAGGCCAGCGCGAAAGTAAAGATAACCGTCCCGTGATCGCTTGGGAACGAGTCATCCGGGGCATGGTGCAGGAAGGTATACCCCGCGTGGTCGACGAAGGGGCGGTCGTGCGGGAACGTCAGGCCCAGAATGTAGCTGACCAGCACGCTTATCCCGAGGGCCATCGCCATCTTAATTACCAGCTGGCGCTGCGCCTTCACCTGGCTTCTCGGCCCCCACAGCCAGAGGATCGCCGCCAGCACCGGCACGATACTGATCAGATCTTTTGCCAGGAAGGTGGCGAAATCAATCATCCACTCTGGCGAGGCCGGAGTGGCGTTGATGAGATAAAACAGCTGGTAATTCAAATTCTCTAACATAGCGTTGTCACTCTTTAGCAAACCAGGTGGAGACCAGACCGTAGACCACCAACTGGGAAAACCAGACCCACCACCCAGCCCACAGGTTGTGAGAGAAAAAATGCGCCCCGCGCATGACCTGGCCGTAACCCATCGCCAGACCTAAAGCGGCGCCCAGCACGACGAAGCACCAGGCAAGACGCGGACGCTCGCGCCAGAAGGCAAAGAACAGTCCCATCACCATAAAGCCGCTGGAGGCATGACCGCCGGGGAAACAGCGCCCCGGACCGCTGTCAGCGGGAGCGGCACTGAACAGCGGATAAGAAACGGCCTTACCGCCATACTCCACCAGATCCCACGGGCAGCTGTGATGGCTTATGCTTTTCAGTACGCCAACCACCAGCGCGCCAAGCCCCATCAGCAGCGCGGCCGTGACCAGTCTCGCATTGCCCCTGAACGCGCCATAAATGAGCGCAACAGCACCTGCGGCGATGGCGATGTACTTCGCCAGTCGATGGTTCAGCAGGTCCAGCAGGTGGTCTTGCTGCAGTGGAAAACGGTGAGCAGCTGCGTCATACCATAAACCGGTGATCCATCTGTCGAGCGTTTCATCGCGGGATAGCCAGGTAAACAGCACGGCAAGGGCTATCAGTATTAAAAGCTGATAACCATAAAAGCGGGGTGGTAGACGGTAAAGTCGTTTTGTCTTATTTGTCTGTAAGTTAGACAATTCTGAACGGCTGGAAGTGGGTGCCATAATCCGGAGTCGTTGACGAGAAATGGGGCTATCATAAATCTGTCAACTTAAGGAAACCTTAAACAAAGACGATATGTGCTTTATTTCTGTTTCTTCTGGATAAATCACTATCTCGGGCCAGGGCATTTCATTACACTCGTCGCGATTTTGTCACGATAAAGAGATTGCATGTTAAACCGTTCTTCTTCTGGTTCACGTCTGGGTCGTCAGGCGTTGCTTTTCCCCTTATGTCTGGTGCTCTACGAATTCTCTACTTACATCGGCAACGATATGATCCAGCCCGGCATGCTGGCCGTTGTCGAACAGTACAACGCAGGGATCGAATGGGTACCAACCTCCATGACCGCCTATCTGGCTGGCGGCATGTTTTTGCAGTGGCTGTTAGGGCCGCTGTCGGATCGTATTGGCCGTCGTCCGGTGATGCTGACGGGCGTGGTATGGTTTATCGTGACCTGCCTCGCCACGCTGCTGGCGCAAAATATTGAGCAATTTACCCTGCTGCGCTTCCTGCAGGGGGTGAGCCTCTGCTTTATCGGTGCCGTCGGGTATGCCGCCATCCAGGAATCGTTTGAGGAAGCGGTGTGTATCAAGATTACCGCGCTGATGGCGAACGTGGCGCTGATCGCGCCCCTGCTGGGGCCGCTGGTGGGCGCTGCCTGGGTACACGTTGCGCCGTGGGAAGGGATGTTCGTGCTGTTTGCCGTGCTGGCCGCCGTCGCTTTCTTTGGCCTGCACCGCGCGATGCCGGAAACCGCTACCCGTCTGGGTGAGAAACTGTCGCTAAAAGAGCTGGGCCGGGATTACAAAGAAGTGCTGAAGAACGGCCGCTTTGTGGCGGGCGCGCTGGCGACGGGGTTTGTTAGCCTGCCTCTGCTGGCGTGGATTGCCCAGTCGCCGGTCATTATCATCAGCGGCGAGCAGCTCAGCAGCTATGAGTATGGCTTGCTGCAGGTGCCGATTTTTGGCGCGCTGATTATCGGTAACCTGGTGCTGGCGCGTCTCACATCCCGTCGTACGGTGCGCGCCTTGATCATCATGGGCGGCTGGCCCATCGCTGCCGGGCTGGTTCTGGCGGCGGTCGCGACAGTGGTGTCGTCCCATGCGTATCTGTGGATGACCGCAGGATTAAGCGTTTACGCGTTTGGTATCGGTGTGGCGAATGCCGGGCTGGTGCGCCTGACGCTGTTTGCCAGCGAGATGAGCAAAGGCACGGTGTCAGCGGCGATGGGCATGTTGCAAATGCTGATTTTCACCGTCGGTATCGAGGTGAGCAAACACGCCTACGCATTTGGCGGCAACGGTCTGTTCAGCCTGTTTAATCTGGCTAACGGCGTGCTCTGGGTTGGGCTTATCGTGGTGTTCCTGAAAGATAAACGCGTCGGGAATGCTTTACAGCCGTAAGTTGTTTTCCCTCTCCCGGCGGGAGAGGGCCATGGTGGCGTCAATAAAACGGCGCTTCGCCGTTCAACACCTTATCAATTACATCCAGCACGCCTTCGTCGTTATTGTGCGGGGCTTCAAAGCGCGCCACCGCCTTAATATGCGGCCTGGCGTTAGCCATCGCAAAGCTGAACCCTGACTGGCGCAACATTTCTACGTCATTCCCGCTATCGCCAAAAGCCACCACTTCGCTGTCGTCGATGCCCCAGCGCTTTTGCAGTATTCGCAGACCGTTGGCTTTATGCACCCCGGGGATGATGAGGTCGATACTGCCGTGGCCGGTCGTGACGGGCACCATAATGTCGTTCAGCTTTTCGCGCAGCATCGCCTGAATACGCGGGATGTCGTCGTCAGAGACGTTAAGCCCGAATTTGAAGAAAATATCGTTCAGGTTGCCGAAATCACTCACCATTTCGAGACGGTGGTAGTACTTTGCCGCGATATCCTTAAAGCTGTCGTCATAATGCTTCAGCGTATAGGCGCTGCTTTTTCCGCAGGCGATAATCTCAATGCCCGGCACATCGTTTAACACGGCGGCAACGGTGTCGAAGTGCGTCTTCGACAGTTCACCGTTAAAGACATCTTCCCCGGCGCTGACCACCCAGCCGCCATTTTCCGCGACAAACGCAATTTCATGGGCAATCTCCGGGAAAAAGGAAATCAGCTGGTAGTACTGGTTGCCGCTGGCAACCGCAAAGCGAATGCCTTGCGCTTTCATTCGTGCATATTGCGCCAGAAAACGCGGGCGGTTATAGGTTTTGGCATCGCTCAGAAACGTGCCATCCATGTCGACGGCGATCAGTTTAACGCTCATATCCCTTCTCCAGTGTCGTTTGTTCCGTTTCCGGCTTCGCTACCGCGCGCGCTACCAGCGCTGCGATGATCACTAACCCTAACACCACCAGCATGGCGCTGCGCAGCCCGTAGTGCTCACCGAGGAAGCCGAGCAACGGTGGCCCCACCAGGAAGGCGAGGTAGCCCGTGGTCGCCACCACGCTGACGCGGGTCGGTGCATCCGGGCCAGTGTCGCTGGCGGCTGAAATGGTGAGCGGGAAGCCAAGCGAAGCCCCCAGACCCCAGAGGATCACCGACACGCCGGCAATCCAGTCCACGTCCACAAAGATGATCATCGCAATCCCCAGCCCGCCCAGCAGGGCGCTGGCACGCACCACCGCCACGCGGCTGTAGCGGTCAATAAACCAGCCACCGGTAAAGCGCCCAACGGTCATCCCGAGGGTGAAACCGGCGTAGATCAGGGAACCGGAGGTTGGACTAAAACCGTGGCCGTCAACCATCAGCAGCGGCAGCCAGTCGTTAGCGGACCCTTCCGCAAAGGCCATCGCCAGCACCACCACGCCGATCAGCATCAGCTGAATGTCGCGGTAAAACGGCAGCCCTTTTTCCGCGGTGGCGTGTTCGTCAGAGGTGTTCTTGCCGGTGCCGTCAGGGATCGCCCGGATACCGGTCAGAATGGGGATAATACATACCAGTGCGGCCAGCAGAATATGCAGGTTCGCGGCGACGCCCGAGGCCGTCAGCGCCATCCCCACACCCGCACCGGCCAGCGTGCCTAGGCTGTAAAAGCCATGCATCATCGGCAGTACGGTTTTATTCATCTCACGTTCAACCGATGCCCCTTCAACGTTAATGGCCACTTCAGCGGCACCGAAGCTGCCGCCAAACACCGTCAGCCCAAGGGCAAACAGCACCGGCGAGGCAAGCCACAGCGCCACGCTTAGCACCAGCATCCCGAACACGGCACAGCACATGGTGGTGCGGATGACCGCCCGTGTACCGAAGCGTTTGACAAGCCACGCGGAGCACAGAATACCGCTCATGGAGCCTATCGACAGGCCAAACAGCACGATGCCCATCTCGGCCGTTGAGACGGATAAAATATCGCGAATGGCCGGGGTTCGCGTGGCCCATGAGGCCATCAGCAGACCGGGAATAAAGAAGAACATAAACAGCGCCCACATGCGCAGCTGCAGAGTTCTACGGGGGGAGGTCAGAGTCATTGAAGTCAGCACCGGAAGTACAACAATAGCGACAACACTAGCAAGTTTGTGTACATTTGTACACAAACCACGTGGGGAATTTATGAGCAGAGCACCGAACGATCCTCAACGCCGGGAGAAGATCCTGCAGGCGACCCTGGACACCATTGCAGAGCACGGTATTCATGCCGTGACGCACCGGAAAATTGCCACCTGCGCGGGCGTGCCGCTGGGGTCGATGACCTACTATTTTGACGGTATGGAGTCGCTGCTGGAAGAGGCCTTTACGTGGTTTACCCGGCAGATGTCGCAGCAGTATCGGGATTTCTTCGCCGGCGTGACCGGGCCAGAAATGGCGTGCGAATCCATCACCACGCTGATCCACAGTTCCCAGGTCACGACGCCGCAGAATATGGCGCTGATGTACCAGCTCTATGCCTTTATGCACCGCAGTGCGGCGCTCAAAACGGTAATGCAGGACTGGATGAAAATGAGCCAGACCACGCTTGAGCAGTGGTTCGACCCGGTGACCACCCGCGCGCTGGATGCCTTTATCGAAGGGATGACGCTGCACTTTGTGACCGACAGAGTCCCGCTCACCCGGGAGGAAATCCGGGCGATGGTCGGCAGGATAGCGGGCGAGAGTGGACGTTAGATTGTGGTCGCGCCGGCCGTCATGTTTACCGTTGTTCCCGTGATGGCACCGGCTGCATCTGACGCCAGAAACGCGATGGTGTCTGCCACTTGCTCCAGCGTGGGCAGGCGATTCAGCATCGTGCTCTGTGCCGCGCCCTCCAGAAACTGCTCCACGGTAATGCCCATCGCCTGTGCCTTGATGGCGAACAGGTCACCCACACAGGAACCGGCCTGAACCGCGTCGGCTATCGCATGCGAACGCACGCACAGGACGCGAATATTCTTTGCCCCCAGCTCCGCCGCGAGCGCACGGGTTAACGCTTCCGTTCCCGCGCAGCCAACGATATGCCCGAGATGTCCCGGCATCGCCATATTTGCAGCCGGCGCAACGACGGTGATAAGCGTTCCGGCACGCTCACCGCCCATACGGGGTGCGACAGCTTTGGCGATGTTGAAATAGGCGGCCAGAAAAGGGCCGAACCCCTGTCTGAATTCACTGAGCGTTAATGCGTCGAGGCGTTTACCCTGGTCATGCATAAAGCCCGTGGCATTCACGACGATATCAATGCCGGTAACGTCCGGGAGCGTCGCGTCGGCATCGAGAGCATCGAAAACAAACAGCCGGGCTGACCCGCCAGCGGCGTGAATGCGGTTAGCGACGTGCTCCAGCCTGGCCTGATCGCGTGCCGCGAGGTAGACCGTAGCCCCTTCACGGGCGAGCGCGTACGCAGCGGCGCTGCCAATAGCACCGCTGCCACCAAAGATAACGGCGGTTTTATTTTTGAGACTCATACCTGCATCCCCTCACCAGACCGGTCTATCAAATTATGGGTCGGGTGACGGCGGATGCAACTCCGCCACGGGGCAGGGTATGTGGATGACAAGACTTACGGCATCACTATCAGCAGATTAGCTGCCGGAGATTTTTTTTCCGCTGGCGTCCACCACCGCTTCGCCATCTTCTTTCGTAAACGCCCCTTTCTGTGCATCAGGCAGGATATCGAGCACGACTTCGGAAGGGCGGCACAGGCGAGTGCCCAGCGGCGTCACCACGATCGGACGGTTAATCAGGATCGGATGCTGCAGCATAGAATCGATAAGCTGGTCGTCGGTAAACCGGTCCCCGGCGAGGCCCAGCTGTTCATAAGGTTCGACATTTTTGCGCAGCAAATCCCGCACGGAAATCCCCATCTCAGCAATCAGTCTGGTCAGTTCATCACGAGACGGTGGGTTCTCAAGGTACAGAATAATTTCGGGTTCAGTGCCGCTGTTGCGGATCATCTCCAGCGTGTTGCGTGAGGTGCCGCAGGCTGGATTGTGGTAAATGGTGATATGGCTCATATCCGTTACTCATTACAGTGTGAAGGAGAGACGTAACGCCAGCGCGGCGAGCGTCACAAACAGAACCGGCAACGTCATGATGATGCCTGTCCGGAAATAATAGCCCCAGGTGATCGTCATGTTTTTCTGCGCCAGGACATGGAGCCAGAGCAGGGTGGCCAGGCTGCCAATAGGCGTGATCTTCGGACCCAGGTCGCAGCCAATCACGTTGGCATAAATCATCGCGTCCTTAATCACACCCGATGCCGTGCTGCCATCGACAGACAGTGCCCCAATCAGGACGGTCGGCATATTGTTCATTATGGATGACAGGAACGCCGTGATGAACCCGGTACCGAGCGTGGTGGCCCACAGACCATGCCCGGCGAGGAGATTGAGAACCCCTGACAGATACTCCGTCAGCCCGGCATTGCGCAGGCCATACACCACCAGGTACATCCCCAGCGAGAAGATAACGATCTGCCACGGTGCGCCACGAAGCACTTTTCCCGTATTAATGGCATGCCCGCGCTTTGCAACGGCAAACAAAATCAACGCGCCTGCTGTCGCGATCGCACTGACCGGAATGCCGAGCGGTTCAAGTACAAAGAACCCGACAAGGAGCAGTAACAGAACAATCCAGCCCGTTCTGAAGGTTGGAAGATCGTTAATCGCGCGGGAAGGCTCGCGGAGTTTTGACAGGTCGTATACCGGCGGAATATCCTTTCGAAAGAACAGGTGCAGCATCACCAGCGTGGCCGCAATCGCGGCGAGATCCACGGGGATCATCACCGAGGCGTATTCGCTGAACCCCAGCGAGAAGAAGTCTGCCGATACGATATTCACCAGGTTCGAAACGATCAGCGGCAGGCTGGCAGTGTCGGCGATAAATCCAGCCGCCATGACAAACGCCAGCGTGGCCTGCTTGCTGAACCCGAGGGCGAGCAGCATGGCGATAACGATGGGCGTGAGGATAAGCGCCGCGCCGTCGTTGGCAAAAAGCGCCGCAACGGCCGCACCCAGCAGAACGATATACGTAAACAGCAACCGGCCCTTGCCATTACCCCAGCGGGCCACATGCAGCGCCGCCCACTCGAAAAATCCGGACTCATCAAGCAGCAGGCTGATGATGATGACGGCGATAAACGTGGCCGTCGCGTTCCAGACAATATTCCACACCACCGGAATATCGTTAATGTGGATCACGCCGCTGGCCAGCGCCAGTACAGCACCTATCGTGGCGCTCCAGCCGATACTTAACCCTCTGGGCTGCCAGATGACCAGCACCAGTGTAAACAGAAAAATTGCCCCAGCCAGAAACATCGTGAACTCCGTTATATCTGTTTTTATGAATGTGTTTTAACACGCGCCCGGAAGACGGTTTTTCAGCTTTGCGCGGGTCTCTTCCCGCAAGCAGTTCCAGCTGTTGTCAATCACGGTGGCAGCCCATGCTGGCATAGTGGGGGACAAACGGTAATAAACCCATTTCCCCTCCCGGCGATCGCTCACCAACCCGGATTCACGCAGCAGTGCCATATGGCGCGATACCTTGGGCTGTGATTCAGCCGTGGCGGAACAGAGATCGCAGACGCACAGTTCCCCGGCTTCGCGCAGAAGCATGACGATGGACAGGCGGGTCTCGTCGGAGAGGGCTTTGAAAAGTTGGACCGGATGTAGCATCGGCTTTCCTGTGGTTGGTTATATATGCGGTTAAGCATATATGTTTGGGCGGAAAGAGGGAAGGCGGAATGTTGAAGAGGGGAATTTCAGGCAACAAAAAACCCATCAACCTTGAACCAAAACGGCGGGGTTGATGGGCTCCACAAATTGGGGACATCAAAGAAAAGCAGTGGCAATAGTTATGACTGCCCCCTGATAAAAAAGTTCTGCGCGTAACGAAAATTTTTTCGTCGTGCGCAGAACTTAAGAGTTATCCGAGTCCAGGCCAGATGATGATGATCAGCGTACCCGCGAGCGTAAGCAGTACGTTAGCGATAGCGTAGGTGCCCGCATAGCCCAGCGCAGGAATATTGCTGCGTGCGGTATCACTGATAATTTCCATTGCCGGGGCGCAGGTACGGGCCCCCATCATTGCCCCGAAGAGCAGGGCGCGGTTCATGCGAAGCACATAAGCACCGAACAGGAAGCAAATCACTACCGGTACCAGGCTGACGATAAGTCCGGAAACCAACATCTGCCAGCCAACAGCGCCCAGGCTGTGGCCAATGCCGCTACCGGCGCTTAAGCCGACACCCGCCATAAAGACCATCAGACCAAACTCTTTCACCATATTGAGCGCCCCCTGCGGAATGTAGCCGAAGGTCGGGTGGTTCGCTCGCAGGAAGCCCAGCATGATGCCGGCGAACAGCAGCCCGGCAGCGTTACCGATGCCAAAGCTAAAGTTGCTGAACTGGAAGGTGATCATCCCGATCATCAGGCCAACGATAAAGAAGGCGCAGAAGGCCAGCAGGTCGGTGACCTGGCTGTGAATAGAGATAAAGCCGATGCGGTCCGCAACGGTTTTCACGCGTCGCGCATCGCCGCTGACCTGCAGAACGTCGCCTTTGTTCAGCACGACGTTGTCGTCGATTGGCATCTCAATCTGGCTGCGGATCACGCGGTTGAGGAAGCAACCATGATCGGTCAGCTTCAGCTGCGCCAGACGACGGCCGACGGCGTTATGGTTTTTCACCACAATCTCTTCGGTGACGATACGCATATCGAGCAGATCGCGGTCAAACACCTCTTTACCGTTGCGGAAGCTCGGGTCGAGGCGGGCGTGGGCATCCGGGTAACCAACCAGGGCAATGTCATCGCCCATCTGCAGCACGGCGTCGCCGTCCGGGTTTGCCAGAATGCCGTTACGGCGAATACGTTCGATATAGCAGCCTGTCTGGCGGTAAATCCCCAGCTCGCGGAGGTTTTTCCCGTCCGCCCATGCAACCAGCTCGGGCCCAACGCGGTAGGCGCGAATCACGGGCAGATAGACTTTACGCTTGCTGTCGGTGTCCAGACCGCGTTCGCGGGCAATTTGCTGAGCGCTGGTCTGCAAATCCTGGTGCTGCAGTTTTGGCAGGTAGCGGGCGCCCACAATCAGGCTCACCAGACCAATCAGATAGGTCAGGGCATAGCCCAGGCTCAGGTGGTCGAGCGCGGTAGAGAGTTGCGCACCGGCCATGCCGGAATGGCGCAGGGTATCGCCTGCACCCACCAATACCGGCGTGGAGGTCATCGAGCCGGCGAGCATACCGGCCGTTAGCCCGATATCCCAGCCAAACAGTTTACCCAGCCCTAAGGCGATCAGCAGCGCGCTGCCGACCATGACCAGCGCCAGCATCAGATAATTTTTGCCGTCGCGGAAGAAAATTGAAAAAAAGTTGGGCCCAGCTTCCACACCAACACAAAAAATAAACAGCATAAAGCCTAAGTTGAGCGCGTCCGTGTTAATGCTGAAATGCTGCTGGCCTAATAATAGTGAGACGACTAAAACGCCAATGGAATTACCAAGTTGAACCGAACCAAGGCGCAATTTACCCAGGCAAAGGCCCAGCGCCAGTACCACAAATAATAACAGGATGTAATTCCCATTTAACAAGTCTGCGACGTTTATATTCACGGAGGCTAACTTCTTGTTTACCAGTAAGTTGTTGAATGAAAGGACTTTTTGGGCTACTGTTTTCTGGGTCAGGGAAAGGCTTTAACGCTCCCTGTTTCCAGCTTTATTCCCTAAAACATTAGCTGGCGGTTAGTTTAATCGTATTAGCTACTGACAGCCACCTATTATCGCTTCACCCTGTGTGTACTTTGGCAAGGATTGCCGCATTGCTTTATCTGACTGGGCGTCTACCCGACGAAAGTGTATTTGATAGAGATAAGTCAGGAGGATAGTTTGAACATTAAACGAAACTGGGCGGGGGTGATCAGCTGCTTTTTGCTGTTCATTGTCGTTTGCATGTCCCTCGCTTTTAATGTGAAGGGAGCGTTCAGGGCGTCGGGTCATCCGGAGCTGGGGCTGCTCTTTTTCACCCTGCCAGGGGCTGCTGCCAGTTTTCTCTCCCGCCGGGGGGAAGTGGTGAAACCGTTACTGGGCGCAATACTTGCAGCGCCGCTGTGTCTGCTGCTGATGCGGTCACTGTATATTTCTACGCGAAGTTTCTGGCAGGAGCTGGCGTGGTTGCTGAGTGGCGTCTTCTGGTGCGCACTGGGAGCGCTATGTTTTTTGTTTGTCCACAGCATGTTGGCCCGGCGCAGACACCACAAATAAAAACGCCCTCAGGGTGAGGGCGTCTTAGCATTACTGAGCGGCAAACAGGCCCAGATGCTCTTTAGCGTATGCTTCAAAGTCTGTGCAACCGCCGATGTGTTTCTGATCGAGGAAAATCTGCGGTACGGTTTCAACCGGTTTACCCACGGTTTTTTCCAGATCGGCTTTGCTGATCCCTTCCGCGTGGATATCGACATAACGGAAGTTAAAATCATCACGCTCTTCGGTCAGTTTCTCAGCCAGCTCTTTCGCGCGCACACAGTAAGGGCACCCTGGACGACCAAAAATTACTGCAAACATTTCTCTCTCCTCGAAAACAAGCCTGACGGCGAATGGGTCTATAGTGCCCGATAACCTGCCGTCATTAAAGAAGGTTTCGCCTGTCGTTATAATACCTCTCAGCTATGTTTCGCCAATTACATCGCGCGCATCATTGCCTATACTGGCTGCGATATGATTCACGCAAGACAAAGAGAGACAAGATGACGCCAACCATAGACCTGCTACGTTCCCATCGTTCAATTCGCCACTTCACCGACGAGCCGATAACGCCGGCGCAGCGTGAAGCCATTATTGACAGTGCAAGGGCGACATCCAGCTCCAGCTTCCTGCAGTGCAGCTCCATTATTCGTATTACCGACCCGGCAATGCGTGAACAACTGGTGACCCTCACCGGTGGACAAAAGCATGTGGCACAGGCAGCCGAGTTCTGGGTGTTCTGCGCCGATTTTAACCGCCACCTGCAGATCTGCCCGCAAGCCGAGCTTGGCCTTGCCGAACAGCTGCTGCTGGGCGTCGTGGACACCGCGCTGATGGCGCAAAACGCCTTCACGGCGGCGGAATCGCTGGGGCTGGGCGGCGTGTACATCGGCGGGCTGCGTAACAATATCGAAAGCGTTACCGAACTGCTGAAGCTGCCAAAACATGTTCTGCCCCTGTTTGGCCTGTGCCTTGGCTGGCCTGCGGATAACCCGGACCTCAAGCCGCGCCTGCCTGCGGCGATGCTGGTGCATGAAAACCACTACCAGCCTGTCGATCAGGATGTGCTGGCGCAATACGATGAAGAGCTGGCGCACTACTACATGACGCGCGACAGCAATAACCGTCGCGATACCTGGAGTGACCACATTCGTCGCACCATCATTAAAGAGAATCGCCCGTTTATTCTCGACTATCTGCACAAACAGGGCTGGGCGACACGATAGCCCATTCATCCTGCGCCTGCCTGCGTGTATGATACGCAGGCTTTTTCCATGTCTTTAGAGAGGTGCAGGGTGAAAATTGCCATTTTGTCCCGGGATGGAACGCTCTATTCATGTAAACGCCTGCGAGAAGCGGCGGCAAAACGGGGGCATCAGGTTGAGATCCTCGATCCGATGTCCTGCTATATGAACATTGATCCTGCTGCCTCATCGATTCATTACAAAGGCCGCAAGCTCCCGCATTTTGATGCGGTTATCCCCCGCATCGGCTCCCAGATAACCTATTACGGCACGGCCGCGTTGCGCCAGTTTGAGATGCTGGGCAGCTATCCGCTCAATGAATCCGTTGCGATATCTCGCGCCCGCGATAAGCTCCGTTCGCTGCAACTGCTTGCCCGGCAGGGAATCGATCTTCCGGTTACCGGCATTGCACATTCACCGGACGACACCAGCGATTTAATCGATATGGTGGGTGGCGCGCCGCTAGTGATCAAGCTGGTGGAAGGCACTCAGGGCATTGGTGTGGTGCTGGCCGAAACGCGGCAGGCGGCGGAAAGCGTGATTGACGCCTTTCGCGGGCTGAATGCCCATATTCTGGTGCAGGAGTACATTGAAGAAGCCAAAGGGCGCGACATTCGCTGTTTTGTTGTCGGTAACGAGGTGGTTGCGGCCATCGAACGTCAGGCAAAAGAGGGCGACTTCCGCTCTAATCTGCACCGTGGCGGCGTGGCGAGAGTCGCGGATATCAGCGATCGCGAGCGTGAGATTGCCGTGAAAGCGGCGCAAACGCTGGGGCTGGATGTGGCGGGTGTTGATTTACTGCGGGCGACGCGCGGGCCGCTGGTGATGGAGGTGAATGCCTCACCGGGACTGGAAGGGGTGGAAAAAACCACCGGGGTCGATATTGCGGGTAAAATGATCTCATGGGTCGAGCGCCACGCAACGCCGGGCTACTGTCTGAAAACGGGCGGTTAAATGGATTACAGCGCACTTTTTGCGTACTCTATGCGAAGTTTTTATTAAAGAGGCTGCACCGCGATGGATTTACAGGTCGTTCCAACACTGGATACGTTACGTCAATGGCTCGATGATGCCGGTATCACTTTCTTTGAATGTGATTCCTGCCAGGCGCTGCATTTGCCTCATATGCAAAATTTCGATGGTATTTTCGATGCCAAAATCGATCTCATTAACGACGTAATCCTCTTCTCTGCGCTGGCCGAAGTGAAACCGTCTGCGCTGCTGGCACTGGCCTCTGACCTGTCGGCCATCAACGCCAGTTCTTTGACGGTGAAAGCATTTCTCGATATACAGGATGATAATCTGCCAAAACTGGTCGTTTGCCAGTCTTTATTCTCCGGTGCCGGCCTCTCTTTCAAGCAGTTCTCCTGGTTTATGCGCTTGAGTGAAGAGCAAATTTCGATGGTAATGATGGAAGCCAATGCGCACCATTTGCTGTATAGCGCGGAAGATGATGCAGAGAATAATGATGCATCTCCCAATTTTCTTCACTAAGCCTGTCTGACTTTTGCGCAGTCGCTGCCATAGCGGCTGCATAACGCCATTTTTTCTGCTGCTTTTAACCTTTCTTTAAAGAATTTTTCACCTCCCCAAACGCCATTTCGGCTTATCACGTAGACATAACCTGCATAAAAAATTGATAAAAGGCGTTTTTTCGTCTGGGCTATAGCCGGAGACACGGGCTACAGTTATTCTTGCGATGCTTAAAAAAGCGAGCGGATCCTGCCGGGTAAAGAGGTTTCTTTTTATTTCGTGCAGAGCGACAAACTATGCATGATTATTGCATATCTTCAGATTGCACAGTTTTAGTTCGTTTGTTAACGAGCTTTCAGAAGGAATAACGATATGATCGCCTTGAATAAAAAATGGTTATCGGGTCTGGTTGCGGGTGCTCTGATGGCCGTCTCTGCCGGCACGCTCGCTGCGGAACAAAAAACGCTGCACGTTTATAACTGGTCTGACTATATCGCGCCGGATACCGTCGCTAATTTCGAAAAAGAGACCGGCATTAAAGTGGTCTATGACGTTTTCGATTCCAACGAAGTGCTGGAAGGGAAACTGATGGCGGGCAGTACCGGTTTTGACCTGGTGGTACCCTCCGCAAGTTTCCTTGAGCGTCAGCTGACGGCAGGTGTCTTCCAGCCGCTCGATAAGAGCAAATTACCGAACTGGAAAAACCTCGATCCGGAAGTGCTTAAGCTGGTCGCCAAGCATGACCCAGACAACAAATACGCGATGCCGTATCTGTGGGCGACCACCGGTATTGGCTATAACGTCGATAAAGTCAAAGCGGTGCTGGGTAAAGATGTCAAACTCGACAGCTGGGACGTGGTGCTGAAGCCGGAAAACCTTGAGAAGCTGAAAAGCTGCGGCGTCTCTTTCCTGGATGCGCCAGAAGAGATTTTCGCCACCGTGCTGAACTACCTGGGCAAAGATCCTAACAGCAGCAAGGCCGATGATTACACCGGCCCGGCAACCGATCTGCTGCTGAAGCTGCGTCCGAACATTCGTTACTTCCACTCCTCACAGTACATCAACGACCTGGCAAACGGCGACATCTGCGTGGCGATTGGCTGGGCAGGGGACGTATGGCAGGCGGCTAACCGCGCCAAAGAAGCCAAAAACGGCGTGAATGTTTCCTACTTCATTCCGAAAGAGGGCGCGCTGGCGTTCTTCGACGTCTTCGCCATGCCGGCTGACGCGAAAAACAAAGACGAAGCTTACCAGTTCCTTAACTACCTGATGCGTCCGGAAGTCATCGCGCATATCAGCGATCACGTCTATTACGCTAACGGCAACAAGGCCTCTGTGCCGCTGGTCAGCGAAGAGATCCGCAATAACCCGGCTATCTATCCGCCGGCGGATGTGTTTGCCAAGCTGTTCACCCTGAAAGTTCAGGATCCAAAAATTGACCGCGTACGTACCCGTGCGTGGACCAAAGTGAAAAGCGGTAAATAACGGCGTCCGGTACGGTTGCCCGGTGGCAAAAGCGCTCACCGGGCCTGCTAAACCCGTCGGTCGGGCTGGCGTGAGCGCCGCCCGACGATGCGCACCCTGATGGTGCGTTTGCACCAGTTTTGATTTCTGCCGGAGAGCACCCCGTGAATGACGCGATCCCCCGCCCGCAGGCGAAAGTCCGTAAAGCGCTGACCCCGCTTCTTGAAATTCGTAACCTCACCAAATCTTTCGATGGTCAGCATGCCGTGGACGACGTCAGCCTGACTATCTACAAAGGTGAAATTTTTGCCCTTCTGGGCGCATCTGGCTGCGGTAAATCGACCCTGCTGCGTATGCTGGCCGGTTTTGAACAGCCTACCGCCGGGCAAATCATGCTGGATGGTGTCGATCTTTCCCGCGTGCCGCCGTATCAGCGCCCGATAAACATGATGTTCCAGTCTTACGCGCTCTTCCCCCATATGACGGTGGAGCAGAATATCGCCTTTGGTCTTAAGCAGGACAAACTGCCGAAAGCCGAAATCACCGCCCGCGTGGCAGAGATGCTCAGCCTGGTGCACATGCAGGAGTTCGCGAAGCGTAAACCGCATCAGCTCTCAGGTGGCCAGCGTCAGCGCGTGGCGCTGGCGAGAAGCCTGGCGAAACGTCCTAAGCTGCTGCTGCTCGATGAACCGATGGGCGCCCTGGATAAAAAACTGCGTGACCGTATGCAGCTGGAAGTGGTGGATATCCTTGAGCGCGTGGGGGTGACCTGCGTGATGGTTACCCACGACCAGGAAGAGGCGATGACCATGGCCGGGCGTATTGCGATCATGAACCGCGGTAAGTTCGTACAGATTGGCGAGCCGGAAGAGATTTATGAGCATCCGACCACCCGCTACAGCGCGGAGTTCATCGGGTCGGTCAACGTCTTCGAAGGGCTGCTGAAATCGCGCGAGGATGACGGTCTGGTGATTGAGTCGCCGGGGCTGCAGCATCCGCTTAAGGTCGATCCGGATAGCTCGGTGGTGGATAACGTGCCGGTGTATGTCGCGCTCCGCCCGGAGAAGATCATGCTGTGCGAAGATCCGCCGGCCGATGGCTTTAACTTCGCCGTCGGGGAAGTGGTGCACATTGCTTACCTGGGCGACCTCTCCATCTACCATGTGCGTCTGAAAAGCGGGCAGATGCTCAGCGCCCAGCTGCAGAACGAACATCGTTATCGCAAGGGACAGCCGACCTGGGGCGACGAAGTACGCCTGTGCTGGGATGCGGACAGTTGTGTAGTGCTGACGGTATAAGGAGCGGACAATGAATACCTTAGAACCTCCAGCCCGCGTTGAAAAACCGGGTGGCTTTGCGCACTGGCTGGCGCGCATGCAGATGAATCACGGACGCAAGCTGGTGATTGCCATGCCTTACGTGTGGCTGATCCTGCTGTTCCTGCTGCCGTTCCTGATTGTTTTTAAGATAAGCCTGGCGGAAATGGCGCGGGCGATCCCGCCCTATACCAACCTGCTGGACTGGGCTGACGGACAGCTGACGCTGACCCTTAACCTCGGCAATTTCCTGCAGTTGACGGAAGATCCGCTCTATTTCGAAGCATATCTGCAGTCGTTGCAGGTGGCGGCGATCTCGACGATCTGCTGTCTGCTTCTGGGTTATCCGCTGGCATGGGCCGTGGCGCACAGTAAATCCTCGACGCGCAACATTCTGCTGTTGCTGGTGATCCTGCCGTCATGGACCTCGTTCCTGATCCGCGTCTACGCGTGGATGGGGATCCTGAAAAACAACGGGGTGCTGAATAACTTCCTGATGTGGCTTGGGGTTATCGATCAGCCCCTGACAATCCTGCATACCAATCTCGCGGTCTATATCGGGATTGTTTACGCCTATCTGCCGTTTATGGTGCTGCCAATTTATACGGCGCTGACGCGTATCGATTATTCGCTGGTGGAAGCATCGCTTGACCTTGGTGCCCGTCCGCTTAAAACCTTCTTCAGCGTTATCGTTCCGTTGACCCGGGGCGGCATTATTGCCGGGTCGATGCTGGTCTTTATCCCGGCGGTAGGGGAGTTTGTGATCCCGGAACTGCTCGGTGGCCCGGACAGCATCATGATTGGGCGTGTGCTGTGGCAGGAGTTCTTTAATAACCGCGACTGGCCTGTGGCGTCTGCGGTGGCGATCGTGATGTTGCTCCTGCTGATCGTACCGATCATGTGGTTCCACAAACATCAGCAGAAACAGATGGGAGACCACGGATGAACAACTTACCGGTAGTGCGCTCCCCATGGCGAATTGCCATCCTGGTGATTGGCTTTACTTTCCTGTATGCACCCATGTTGATGCTGGTGATCTACTCGTTCAACAGCTCCAAACTGGTAACGGTATGGGCCGGCTGGTCGACGCGCTGGTACGGCGAATTGTTCCATGATGACGCGATGATGAGCGCGGTGGGGCTGAGCCTGACCATCGCCGCGCTGGCGGCCACGATGGCCTCCGTGCTGGGGACCATTGCCGCGCTGGTCATGGTGCGCTTCGGGCGTTTTCGGGGGTCGAACGGCTTTGCCTTTATGATTACCGCGCCACTGGTTATGCCAGACGTTATCACCGGTCTGGCGCTGCTGCTGCTGTTCGTCGCCCTGGCGCATGCCATTGGCTGGCCGGCAGATCGCGGCATGCTCACCATCTGGCTGGCGCACGTCACCTTCTGTACCGCGTACGTGGCGGTGGTTATCTCTTCGCGTTTGCGCGAGCTGGACCGCTCCATTGAAGAGGCGGCGATGGATCTCGGAGCGACGCCGCTGAAGGTCTTCTTCATCATCACGCTGCCGATGATTATGCCGGCGGTGATTTCCGGCTGGCTGCTGGCGTTTACGCTGTCGCTCGACGATCTGGTTATCGCCAGCTTTGTCTCAGGACCGGGCGCGACGACGCTGCCTATGCTGGTCTTCTCCAGCGTACGCATGGGGGTCAATCCGGAGATTAACGCCCTGGCCTCGATCATCCTCGGGGTGGTCGGAATTGTCGGATTTATCGCCTGGTATTTGATGGCGCGCGCGGAAAAACAACGTGTGCGTGATATCCAGCGTGCAAGACGCGGCTGAAGGATTTAAACTTTCCAGTGATGTGCCGCGCATGACGCGGCACTGTTTTTCAGGGAAGTAAAACATTGGGATTATTAAAAAAATCACGTCTTACGCACGCTCGTCCAAACGTTCCTGTACTGGTGCAGGTGGCGGCGCTCGCTATTATTATGATCCGCTGTCTTGATGTGCTGATGATCCTTAACACCCTGGGTGTGCGCGGTATGGCTGAATTCATTCACCGCAGCGTACAGACGTGGAACCTGACGCTGGTCTTTTTGAGCAGCCTGGTACTGGTGTTTATCGAGATTTACTGCGCATTTTCGCTGGTCAGAGGACGCAACTGGGCGCGCTGGGTCTATTTGCTGACGCAAATTACGGCGGCGAGCTATCTGTGGGCCGCCTCGCTGGGGTATGGCTATCCGGAACTGTTCAGTATTGCGGGTGGATCAAAACGCGAGATTTTGCACGCGCTGTTTTTGCAAAAACTCCCGGATATGCTGGTGCTGTTCTTCCTGTTCGTGCCTGCTTCCAGTCGGCGGTTCTTCCAGCTGCAATAATGTGTATAATCGCAGCCCTCGTGATTCTTAAGGTTTTGATATGCAGTGCGCACTCTATGACGCCGGTCGCTGCCGCTCCTGTCAGTGGATAGAACAGCCGGTTTCTCAGCAACTCACCGCCAAAATGGCCGACCTGCAACACCTGCTGGCAGACCATGCCGTGGGCGAATGGTGCGCACCCGTCAGCGGGCCGGAGCAGGGCTTTCGTAATAAAGCCAAAATGGTGGTGAGCGGCAGCGTTGAAAAACCGCTGCTGGGCATGTTGCATCGCGAGGGTACGCCTGAAGATTTAACCGACTGTCCGCTTTATCCCGCCTCGTTCGCCCCGGTCTTTGCTGCGATCAAACCGTTTATTGCCCGTGCCGGGTTAACGCCCTATAACGTTGCCCGCAAGCGCGGCGAGCTCAAATACCTTCTTCTTACCGAAAGCCAGGTAGACGGCAGCATGATGCTGCGCTTTGTTCTGCGCTCAGAAGCCAAGGTGGAGCAGCTTCGCGCGGCGTTGCCATGGCTTCAGCAACAGCTTCCGCAGTTAACCGTTATCACCGCGAATATTCAGCCGGTGCATATGGCTATCATGGAAGGGGAGCGGGAGATCTTCTTCACCGAACAGCATGCGCTGGCAGAAACGTTCAACGATGTACCGCTGTGGATCCGTCCGCAAAGCTTCTTCCAGACCAACCCGACCGTCGCGAGTGCGCTTTATGCCACCGCCCGTGACTGGGTGCGGGCGTTAAATATCCATCATATGTGGGATCTGTTCTGCGGGGTGGGCGGCTTCGGTCTGCACTGCGCCACGCCAGACATGCAGCTTACCGGGATTGAGATCTCCGCCGAAGCGATTGCCTGTGCCAGACAGTCTGCCGCAGAGCTTGGGTTGACCCGGCTGCACTTCCAGGCGCTGGACTCCACGCAGTTCGCGACAGGGCAGGATAATGTGCCTGAACTGGTGCTGGTGAACCCGCCGCGCCGGGGCATCGGGAAAGCGCTGTGCGACTATCTGAGCCAGATGGCACCGGACTACATCGTCTACTCCAGCTGCAACGCGCAGACGATGGCAAAAGATATCGCGACGCTGCCGGGCTACCGCATTGAACGCGTCCAGCTGTTCGATATGTTCCCGCATACCGCGCATTATGAAGTCCTGACGCTACTCGTTAAATCTTAAACAAAATATGAACTCTGTCCGCCTGCGAAATCAGGTAAGCTTATCTCATCAGAATTGAAGAAGGCTTACCCATGAAGCAGATCCTGCTGGTGGAAGATGACCACGATATCGCGGCGCTTCTGCGCCTCAACTTAGAAGATGAAGGCTACGCCATCACCCACGAGCCCGACGGGGGCAATGCCTTACAGCGCCTCGAGAAGCAGCCGTGGGACGCGGTGATCCTCGATTTAATGCTCCCCAACGTCGACGGTCTGGAGATTTGCCGTCGCATCCGCCAGATGACCCGCTACCTGCCGGTGATCATCATCAGCGCCCGCAGCAGTGAAACCGACCGTATTACCGGGCTGGAAACCGGGGCGGACGATTATCTGGCCAAGCCGTTTTCGGTACAGGAGCTGATCGCGCGTATCAAGGCGCTGTTCCGACGCCAGCAGGCGATGGGGCAGGCGCAAAGTGCCGGGAATATTCAGGCTCACGGCCTGACGCTCGACCCGCTGGCGCGCAGCGTGCTTTTGCACGGCCAAGTGGTGGATCTCACCCCGCGCGAGTTTGAACTGCTGTACTTCTTTGCCCGTCATCCCGGTGAAGTTTTCTCGCGTCTGGCGCTGCTGGAACAGGTCTGGGGCTATCAGCACGAAGGTTACGAACACACCGTCAACACCCACATTAACCGCCTGCGCATCAAGATTGAGAAGGACGCCGCCGAGCCGGAGATCATTCGCACTGTCTGGGGCAAAGGCTACAAATTTGCGGAGCCAAACGATGCGCCGCTTTAGCCTGAGCCAGCGCCTGACGCTGTTGTTTATTCTGCTGCTGACGCTCTGTGCGACCATCGCCTGCGCGGTGCAACTTTACAGCACCATGCAGTACGGTAATGCGATGGTGCAGCGGCTGTCCGGTGGCCTGGCGCAGCAGATTGTCCAGCGGGAACCGATTCTGGATGCGCAGGGCAGGGTTGACCGCCACGCGCTGAAACCGCTCTTTGACCGGCTGATGACCTTCAATCCAAGCGTCGAACTGTACGTTGTCTCGCCTGATGGCGAACTGCTGGCTGACGCCGCGCCGCCGGGGCATATCCAGCGGCAAAAAATCGACCTCGGGCCGGTGCAGACTTTCCTCAGTGATGCCGCACGGCCGGTACTGGGCGATGACCCGCGAAGCCAGAACAAAAAGGTTTTCAGCGCAACGCCGTTGCGTCAGGACGGAGAGCTGAAAGGCTATCTGTACATTATTCTGCAGGGCGAAGAGTCAAACGCGCTGGCGGAGATGGCCTGGCATCAGGCGCTCTGGAGCACCGTCCTGTGGTCATTGATGTGGGTCGCGCTGTTTGGTTTGCTGGCGGGGTTACTGGTCTGGTACTGGGTAACGCGTCCGGTCAAACGTCTCACGCAGGAAGTGGCCGGGCTGGAGCAGGACAGCATTAGCGCCATTAAACAGCTGGCGGCGCAGCCTACTGAAACCACGGTAAAGGATGAAGTGGCCACGCTGCGCAATACGTTTATCGAGCTGGCCCGTAAAATCACCCTGCAGTGGGATCAGCTGGCCGACAGCGATCGCCAGCGCCGGGAGTTTATCGCCAATATCTCGCACGATTTACGCACGCCGCTCACCTCCTTGCTGGGCTATCTCGAAACGCTGTCGCTGAAATCCGCGACGCTGACGCCGCAGGAACACCAGCAGTATCTCGCCACGGCGCTGCGCCAGGGTCAGAAAGTGCGTCATCTTTCGCAGCAGCTGTTTGAACTGGCGCGCCTTGAGCACGGCGGCATCAAACCGCAGCGCGAGCGTTTTGCCATGGGGGAGCTGATTTCAGATGTGGCGCAGAAATTTGAACTCACGGCCCGCACGCGGGAGGTGAACCTGCGCATTGATGTACCGGGCCCGTTGCCGCTGGTGAATGCCGATGTCTCGATGATTGAGCGGGTGGTGACTAACCTGCTGGATAACGCGATGCGGCATACGCCGACCGGTGGAGAGGTCCGTCTGGCGGTCTGGCAGGAGAACGCGCAGCTACAGGTTGAGGTGGCTGATAATGGAACCGGCGTTGATGCTTCTCTTCGCAACGATCTGTTTGAGCGTCCTTCGGCGTTAAATCCGCAGGCATCACGGGAAAACCGTGGCGGGTTGGGGCTGTTGATTGTGAAACGTATGCTGGAACTGCACGGCGGGGGGATCAGGCTGATGGAGTCCACGAACGGGGCTCGTTTTCGCTTCTTTGTTCCACTGTGAAATTGCCGGGTTTGCCCGGCCTACAGACCACCCCCGTAGGCCAGGCTACCCGACAAAAAGCTGTTACTGCGGGAACCACTGATCGCTGATTTTCTTGTACGTGCCGTCAGCTTTAATTGCTTTCAGCGCGCCATTCAGTTTTTCCAGCAGGGCTTTGTTATCCGGACGCACCGCAATGCCCAGGCCCGTACCGAAGTACTGTGGATCGGTCACTTTTTCGGTCGCGGTGCCCAGCTGTGGGTTGGTTTTCAGCCACTCGTTCACCACCGCAGTGTCACCGAAGACCCCATCAATACGGCCATTTTTCAGGTCGATAATGGCATTCTGGTAGCTATCATAGGCCACGGTTTTCACTTCAGGATGTTTGTCCTGCAGGTATTTCTGATGCGTGGTGCCGTTTTCCATCCCAATGCGTTTGCCTTTCAGCTGGTCAAAGGATGTGTAAGCCCCTTTCTTCGCAATGACCACCGCCGAGTTGGCGTAGTACGGGTCGGTGAAGGTGACCTGCTTGCTACGCTCTGGGGTGATGTCCATCCCGGAGATCACCGCGTCGTATTTTTTGAATTTCAGCGACGGGATCAGGCTGTCAAACGCATGGTTCGTGAACGTGCAGTCGGCCTGCATCTGTTTGCACAGGGCTTTGGCGAGGTCGATATCAAAACCGACAATCTGGTTGCTGGCATCCAGCGACTCAAATGGCGGATAGGTGGCCGAAACGCCGAAGTTGATTTTATCTGCAGCTGATGCGCCAGCGGCGAAAGTGGCCAGTAAAGCGGCCAGAACTAACTTTTTCATTGTAATGCTCCCGTCTGTCAGTCTGTCTTATGCGCCGTGTCTGCGGCATGGAAATACAATGCCATTTAATGAATTTATATTCAATAAAAATGATTAAATATTATTTAACCCATAAAAAAAGACGGGCAGTCGTTAGACTTGCCCGTCTTCGTCAATAAAGTTTATGCAAAACGGTGATTAATTACGGCGCTCAAACGCCAGCGCTTTACGCTCGATAAGGCGCATCATCAGCGTCAGCAAACCGTTTACCACCAGATAGACCACGCCCGCGGCACCAAACACCATGACGTCATAGGTGCGTCCGTAGAGCAGCTGCCCGTGGCCCATGACTTCCATCAGCGTGATGGTGTAGGCCAGAGACGTACTCTTGAAAACCAGCACCACTTCGTTGGAGTAGGAGGAGAGCGCACGTTTAAACGCGTACGGCAGCAAAATAGCCAGCGTGTCTTTCTTGCTCATGCCCAGCGCACCACAGGACTGCCATTGCCCTTCCGGGATGGCACGAATAGCCCCGTAGAACAGCTGCGTGGTATAGGCCGCACTGTTCAGCGAAAGGGCAATCAGGGCGCACAGCCATGGCTCAGAAAGCAGGTGCCAGATAACCGGATACTCCTGCAGCGACGGGAACTGGCCCGGGCCGTAGTAAATCAGGAAGATCTGCACCAGCAGCGGTGTACCGGTGAACAAGGTAATGTAGGCTCGCACAATCCATACCAGCACCGGCGTTTTTAGCGTCAGGACGATGGTAAAGATCAACGCCAGGATCAGCGCCACGATGATCGATGCGACGGTCAGCGTCAGGCTGGTGTGCAGCCCTTTCATCAGCTCCGGAAAATAGTCAAGCATCAGCCTGGTCTCCGTTCAAAGCGCGTCGCACGCAGATCAATGCGCTTGAGGATGTACTGACTCACCAGCGTGATCACCAGGTAGATAGCCGCCGCCACGATGTACCAGGTAAACGGCTCCTGGGTACGGGTCGCGATACTTTTGGTTTGCAGCATTAAATCGTTCACGCTGATCAGGCTTACCAGCGCGGTATCTTTCAGCAGCACCAGCCACTGGTTACCCAGCCCGGGCAGCGCATGACGCCACATCTGCGGCATCACCAGACGGAAGAAGATCGCCGATTTCGACAAGCCTAACGCCTGGCCAGACTCCCACTGTCCCTGCGGAACCGCTTTCAGCGCACCGCGCAGGGTTTGCGAAGCATACGCGGAATAGAGCAGAGAGAGAGCAATCACGCCGCACAGGAACGGGCTGACGTCAAAGTTCTCAATCTGCATCTGCACCGGGATCTGTACCACACCCAGATTGAGGGTGAAGCCGTCCGACAGCGTTAACAGCAGCTGCGAGGAGCCAAAATAGATAAACAGGACCACCAGAATTTCAGGCAGCCCACGCAGCACGGTGACCAGCGCTGAGCCGGCCCATGCGACAGGGAACCATTTTGCTGATTCCCATACCGCAAAGATCATCGCCAGCACAAGGCCGATAATCAGTGCGCAAACGGCAAGGCCGACGGTCATCCCGGCGGCGCTTGCTAAAGGAAAAATTTCATTCATCAGGAATTACTTCTGGAACCATTTTTTGTAGATGGTTTCGTAGGTGCCGTCTTTCTTCACTTTTTCCAGCGCAGCGTTGAATTTCTGCTGCAGCTCAGTGTTGCCCTGACGAACGGCAATACCCAGACCCGTGCCGAAGTAATCCTTGTCGGTCACTTTATCGCCCACTGGTGCCAGTTTATCGTTGGCTTTCAGCCACTCGGTCACCACGGCGGTGTCGCCGAACACGCCATCAATACGGCCGTTCTGCAGATCCAGCTTCGCATTCTGGTAGCTGTCATACGGAACGGTGGTGATTTCCGGGTGTTTATCCATGATGAATTTCTGGTGCGTGGTGCCGTTCTGCACGCCCACTTTCTTGCCTTTCAGCTGATCAACCGACGTGAATTTGCCTTTCTGACCAATAAACAGGGCAGAGTTGTCGTAGTAAGGGGTGGTGAAGAGAACCTGTTTTTCGCGCTCAGGGGTGATATCCATTCCGGCCATAACGGCGTCGATACGGCGGAACTTCAGGCTTGGGATCAGGCTGTCGAACGCCTGGTTGCTGAAGGTACAGGTTGCGTCGATCTCTTTACACAGGGCGTTTGCCAGATCCACGTCAAAGCCGACAATTTTATTGTTCGCATCAATGGATTCAAACGGAGGATAAGACGCTTCAGTCGCGAAACGAATCGTCTGGGCTGCGGTAGCGGAAAGGGTGACGCTGGCGAGCAGCGCGGCAAGTAATACTTTTTTCATTATCATTTCCCCTGACACAATCAATGAGATAAATAGTTTTTGAACGCATCGGTTTGCGGGTTTGAGAAGCAGCTCGCATCACCTTGCTCAACGATATACCCGTTTTCCATGTAGACCACGCGGCTGGCCGTTTTGCGCGCCACTTCCACTTCATGGGTTACGATGACCTGAGTAATATGGGTTTCCGCCAGCTCGCGAATGATGCTCACGATCTGGGCGGTAATTTCGGGATCCAGCGCCGCGGTCGGTTCATCAAACAGCAGTACCGCAGGCTCCATCATCAGCGCACGGGCAATCGCCACACGTTGCTGCTGACCACCGGACAGGTGCAGCGGATAGCGGTCGCTGTAAGGCTTAAGGCGCAGACGCTCCAGCAGCTTATCCGCACGCGCGATCGCCTGATCTTTACTTAAGCCCAGCACGCGGCACGGGGCTTCGATCAGGTTTTGCAGTACGGTCAGATGCGGCCAGAGATTGTATTGCTGGAAGACCATGCCAACGTTTTGACGCAGTTCACGAATCGCTTTATCAGACGGTGTTTTCGCGAAATCAAAATGGTTACCGGCGATAGCCAGCGTACCCGAACGGGGCATTTCAAGCAGATTAAGGACACGCAGAAGGGAGCTTTTACCTGCACCGCTTGGGCCAAGCAAAACCAGCGTTTCGCCTTCCGGGCAGTCCAGCGTGATGTCAAACAGCGCCTGGTGTGCGCCGTAGAAGCAGTTAATGCCGTTTAGTTTAATACTCATCGGGGCAGTCTTTACTCATCCAGGCAATCTATAGCAATTGAGGCCGCAGATAGTACCGTTGACAGAATAGTTATGCAATATTTCTGCGTTAAAAGTTAAATATAACCCGCAATACCCTCTAAACATAGCACAAAATAGCGAACGGCAATGTCGGCGAGTATAAATGTCGGCATTCCGCATGAAATGCCGCACATTTTACGGGGTTAACGCTTTTTAGACGGGAGGCTTAGCGGTTTTCAATTGACTGGCGGAGCGTGCCTGCCGGGGCGTGAACGCTGCCACCGACGTACCTTACGTCGTCCACCGCCCAGCACTGACCTTCACGGATCATCAGCACTTCATCCTGCCAGGTTTGGGTTCCCTGGGTCAGTTTGACGCGCAGGGGAATGTTTCGCGCATCGGTGTTTGGGATCGTTGAAGCACTGGTGACCTCGGCGCTGTCAGGCAGCGTGGCGCGGCTGGAGAACGGATCGGATTTAAGCAGCGCGTTATGCTGCGGATCGCGGGTGGCGTCGCTCAGCAGTTTCGCCAGGCCGTCACTCAGATACGGTCGCAGGGCGGTAATATCATTGCTGCGGTGCTGTATGCGGTAATCATAGAACTGTTGCGCCACGGTATCCGGGCCGCCCTCAATGCATGGGCCGCTGCGGGTACCAATATCCTTAAAGGCTGGCGTGACCGTGGTGGTGCAGGCGCTGAGCACCAGCGCGCAGGGCACGAAAAGTGTTAAAGCTGAATAGCGCATGTTGATTTCCTTATTTATTAACTATCCTTTCAATCATAGCGTAACGAACCGATAATGCTGTACCTAAGGCATTGAACGCTAAAGAAGGAGAGAAAGTATGCAGTTTTCAACAACGCCTACCCTGGAAGGGCAACCTATTACCGAGTACTGCGGCGTGGTCACCGGCGAAGCCATACTGGGCGCGAACATTTTCCGGGACTTCTTTGCCGGCATTCGCGATATCGTGGGGGGACGTTCTGGCGCGTATGAGAAAGAGCTGCGCAAAGCCCGCGAAATTGCGTTTAAAGAGCTTGGCGAGCAGGCCAAGGCGCTGGGTGCAGATGCCGTGGTAGGCATCGATATTGACTACGAAACGGTCGGTAAAGATGCCAGCATGCTGATGGTGAGCGTAAGCGGTACGGCGGTGAAAACCCGTCGATGAAGCGCTCGCTTGCCACACTCCTGCTGGCGCTGTTGCTGGCAGGGTGCGCCACGGAAAAAGGCATTATTGATAAAGGTGCCTATGAGCTGGATACCCGCCATCAGGCCCAGGCGGCTTACCCGCGTATAAAGGTGCTGGTGATCCACTACACCGCCGATGACTTTGACAGCTCGCTGGCGACGTTAACCGACAAGAATGTCAGCTCTCACTACCTGATCCCCGCCAAACCGCCTGCCCCTGAGGGCAAACCGCGTATCTGGCAGCTGGTGCCGGAGAGCGAACTGGCATGGCATGCCGGCATCAGCTTCTGGCGCGGCACCAACCGTATTAATGACACCTCCGTGGGGATTGAGCTGGAAAACCGGGGCTGGCAAAAAACGGCGGGAGTAAAACACTTCACCCCGTTCGAGCCGGCGCAAATTGCGGCTCTGATCCCGCTCGCCAAAGACATTATCGCCCGCTACGACATTAAGCCGCAGAACGTCGTCGCGCACTCTGATATTGCCCCCCAGCGTAAAGACGATCCCGGCCCGCTGTTCCCCTGGCGCGAACTGGCGCAGCAGGGAATTGGTGCCTGGCCCGATCCGGACCGCGTCAACTTTTATCTCAATGGGCAGCCACGCTATCAGGAAGTGGACAGCGCACTGCTGCTCGATCTGTTAGCGCGGTATGGCTATGAAGTGCCGGAGGCTGCCACAGCCCAGCAGCAGAAAAGAGTGATTACCGCGTTTCAAATGCACTTCCGTCCACAGCTGTGGAATGGTGTGGCTGACCGGGAAACGCTGGCCATCGCTGAAGCGCTTCTGGAAAAGTACGGACAGGGGTGATCCTGCGGGATACCCCCTCGTGAGTATTTTTCGCGTAATTTAAGTAAGATTAATCTTAAGTACAAACTCAATTCATTTTTAGTTAATTGACTTAAAATTATCCGGATTTAAGATGGACACATAGCTTGCTAAGTAAAGCAGCAAATTAACGTAAACAATTTCTACTTTTATTTTCTCCTTGAGTGTTTCATCAGGAAAATATTCCTGGGTTGAGGCCTTACGTCTTAATCCTGAGTTTTATATTTCACATCTTAAATTGGGTATAATAATGTTAAGCATCTACGGTAAAAAATTACGTCCGCAAAACGAAGTCAATGCAATTATTTCTGCAACGTCAGGATTTGAAGAGAAGACGTTAAAAAAGTGGCAGAAAATATCTACCAGTGATTCACAGTATATTCATATTATCGTCAGTGGCGACGTTGAGTTCCGCCGCGAATCTGATGAACTGTGCATGTTCACCGTGCAGGGGCCGTGTATATTTGGGCTTTGTTCTATGTTTTACAGCGCCACGCACATGTATGGCCTCATTCGGTCAAATACCGTCGTGCGCTCGATAAAAAAAGAGGACTTCGCCCAGCTAATGACTGAAAACAATCTGTGGCCGGAACTGACGAAAGTGCTCTCCTGGTATATTTGTATGCTGAGCAAGCGTGACGATGTGCTGGTTGCCCGCAGTGCCTATTCGGTGGTGCGCGAATTTTTATACGAGATTAATGAACTGATTGTTCAGCATCAGCGTGATATCAATATATATGACTATATTCAGGAATACACCAACCTGGCACGCAGTACCATTATTAAAATTCTCTCCGACCTGAAAAAAGGTCAGTATATTGTGGTGGAAAAGGGGCGACTCCTTAACCTGACATCCTTGCCTGAAAAATATTAATTACTCCAGCCGGTCTCCTTTATGACGTAAAGGGGACCGGGAAATATCCTGCGTTTCGTCAACCGGCGGCGCGGGAATTTTGCCTTGCGAATAATCCTGCTCTTGTTCTTTTAACGCCTGCTTAAACAATTCTGTTAATGAGGAACTGTCGCTGCCAGCCCGTGCAGAAGCGTCGGTGTGCGCCCCAGTTCCGGGTAACGTATCCCGCGCGGTATCGTGCTGAGCCGCTCCTTCAGGCGCCTGCTGCCAGTCGGTATCATCGCCGTTAATCGGCAGATCCTGCAGGGCTGGCATATCCTCATGCACCGGCGCAGGTTTAGGGTGCGGATGCGGGAAGGGTTTGCTCACATACACATAATGCATATCTGAAAGCTGTGTTTCCGGTCTGGCACTGCTCGCGTTGATGGGGGCGGGGGCAGGGTGGCGCAGATCCCAATACACATGCGCGTACAACCCGGCCATCAGCATGGCGCACAGACCCAGGAGTCCTAAAACGGTGTGGGCAAAAACGTATCTCAGTCCGGGAAGGCGATATGAAAACCAGACCGCTTCCCCGGTGGTGTAACTGCGCTGAGCCGCAAGGCTGATAGTAGACATCAGGAATGCTTCTCCTGCATTTTCGCATCCGGTATTGCATGCGAAGCCTGGATCAATACGCTCGGCGTGGTGTTGGTTTCCCGCATTAACTGCATCAATGTCTCTTCGCCGGGAATACCGTCCACATGCAGATGCATTTTTTGCTGGAACGCGCGAGTGCGTTTCATCATCTCCGCAGTCCAGCGCTGAGCGTGGGTTTCAGGCTGAGAAAGGGCCTGGCTCAGCTGCTGATCAAGCCAGCTCATCTCTTTGCCGTCACTGGTTGCGCTGATGGCGTCTTTACCTTCCGGCGTCAGGCGGTGCAGTTGCGTATAGTTTCCGGTTGCATGCCGGTTAAACCAGCTGCGGCTGACCTGCCAGGTCCGGTTATTCATCAGCAGGTCCATCGAGGTTTCTCCGACGCGGGCGACCACCGCATAGTTAAGATGATTGCCGGTTTTGAGCTCGCTCACCCACGGATAACCTTCGCCTGCCAGCGCATCCGGAGAGGCATTTCCCTGGTTACACATCAGGTTTACCTTCACCGCGTTTTGACACAGCGCATCGTCCGCCGAGGCGTCATACCCCCACATCAGATAAAGCTGATGCATCGCGTCCGGCTGATTGACTATTTCCTTGTCGATAACCGGCACGACGGGGGCCTGAACGGGGGCGGCCGGGTGTTTCCAGCTTATCGGGACCGGCAGAGAAACCGGGAGGCGAGCAGTCATTGAGGCGGTGAAATACCAGCCGCAAGCCGCGAACAGCACAGAGGCAAACAGTGAAACCGTTGCCAGACGCTTACCCTGTTTTTTCGCGGGCAGCACCTCTGCGGCCGCCAGGCGTAAATGTCGCGGACTGACCTGGCTTGCGCGTTCGGTCCAGGCCGCGAGCATCGACAGGTGCGCCAGCGCATTCAGTTCACTGATTTTCCCTTTTGTCATTGCGTGCATCTTACGCACGCGCGCCGGGGATAACGGCGAGTTTTCGCCCCCGTGCTCTTCGCACTGCGCCTGCACGTAGCTGAGATATTCACGGCAGGTCAGGGGGCGCAAGGTGTGGTGGGTATGCACATATTCACGCAGATCAGATTGCTGTAGCAGCGCCGCCTGATTTTCCGCGCCCGTCAGCACCACCGATAAATGACACCCCAGCTCCTGCGCACGGGTGAGCAACATCCCCAGCACCGTCCGGCAGGTCTCTTTCATGGCTTCAGTATGGGAAATGACCAGCACGGTGGCCTGCGTTTTCCCGGCTTGCCACTGCTGCAGCACGGTATCGACCGCCTGAATACGGCTGGCGATCGCTTTCGTGTCCGGGCTGAGCTTGTACAGCAGGCTACTGGCGCTCAGTTTTGGAAACGCGTTGATGGCAAGAACGCGGTTGTCGCTGTTTTTCAGCGCATCGCTGAACTGGCCCAACAGCGAGGTATCGTCGCTAAAGAGCCCGCATATTCCCGCCTGTTGGGTTTTCTCTTTCAGCAGGTTAAAGACGTCCTGATGATAAGGCACCAGAAAATCCCCGGATAAGCGGGTGACCTTCCTGAAGGGCGGGGTTTTAAAAGTAAAGTGGCTCTGATACATAACGACTTACCGTCTCTGATGAGGAATAGCAACAGGTCGTGAAATTACGGTAAGGAGACGGGGCGATCAATTTTTCAACTGGGTAAAAATATCCGGCAGAAATGTCCTAACACCTCGATTTTAGACGGTCAATAATTTTCTTTATTAAAGTTGGTGGCGAAGTCGATGGCCGTACTCACCGCGTCTCATTACTCTCTTCACACGTTTTGTCGCAGCGTGATGCTGCTTATTTTCGCTTTGTTAAAGGCCAGATGAAAAATGAGGTTCTCATTTCTGTCACGGTGGATAACCCCTTGCATGATGTTGGTGCTGTTAATTTTTAGCGGCCAGCAAGGATATTTCACGTTTAAAGATTATAAAAAGGTTACGAATAGGTTGGCTAACTCTGATGCGCAGCCGCTGAAAAACCGCCGCGAAGAGAAAACATTCACGCTTTTCACGGCGGCAGCACGTCAGGACATTGGGCCGGCTGCGCTAAAAGCCCCGCTGGCGGCGGAAATAGAAGGCATTGTGCGCAGTGATGACCCCTGGCTTTCCTTCGCTGTTATTAAAACGCCCGCGGGCCAGAAGAGCTACCGCGAAGGGGAGCCGCTGACCGGGTTTAACGATGCCTTTATTCAGGAAATTAACAAAGACAGTGTCGTCGTGAATTATGAAGGCATCACGCAGACGCTGGCCTTAAAGAAACCGGATTATTTCAAGGGCGGCGTTGATAGCGGCCCGGTAACCAAATCGACAAAAGATGCAGGCGCAGACACGCTGCATCTGAATGATTATCTGGTATTAAAACCGGTTGTCGAAAAAGGCCAACTGGAAGGCTATGCCATTAATCCCCGGAATGCTTCTTCCTTTTATAGCCATTCAGGACTGAAAAAAGGGGACGTGGCAGTCGAAGTGAATGCTGTCGATATGACCGATGAAGTAAAGGCAAAAAATATTATTGCTGAATGGTCAAAAATGAAAGAAGCGGAGGTTGTCGTCAGACGTCACGCTCACCTTGAAAATATTCGGGTCAATGTTCTTAACAATTAATAAGTGTACAGACATGAAGAAATTTCCATGGGCGTGCGTGGCGCTGACCGCATTGTCGTTATATTCGGGTTCGCTGCTCGCAGCCAACTTTAGCGCGAGTTTTAAAAATACCGATATCCGAGAATTTATCGATACGGTAGGCCGCAACCTTAACAAAACCATTCTCGTCGACCCGTCGGTTCAGGGCTCCGTATCTGTCAGAACCTACAACGTGCTGACGGAGGATGAGTATTACCAGTTCTTCCTGAGCGTGCTGGATCTCTACGGTCTCTCGGTGATCCCGATGGATAACGGCATGGTTAAAGTGGTGCGCTCAAGCGTGGCCCGCACCGCCGGTGCGCCGCTGGCAGACAGCACAAACCCGGGCAAAGGCGATGAGATTATTACCCGTGTCGTGCGCATGGAAAACGTGCCGGTGCGTGAACTCGCGCCGCTGTTGCGTCAACTGAACGATGCTACCGGCATCGGCAACGTGGTGCACTTCGAGCCTTCCAACGTGCTGTTGTTAACCGGTAAAGCGTCCGTGGTGAACCGGCTGGTGGATCTGGTCCAGCGCGTGGATAAAGACGGTGTTCAGCGTCGCGAAATCGTCCCCCTGCGCTTTGCTTCCGCCAAAGCGCTCTCCGACATGTTGAATAATCTCAACAACGAAGAGCAGAAAGGGCAGAACGCGCCGCAGTTGGCCACCAAAGTGGTGGCGGATGACGAAACCAACAGCCTGGTGATCAGCGGTTCGGAGGATGCGCGCACGCGTACCCGCAGCCTGATCCATGAGTTAGATCGCGAGCAGAACAACGAGGGGAATACCCGCGTCTTCTATCTCAAGTACGCCAGCGCCACCAAAGTGGTTCCGGTGCTCACCGGTATTGGCGAACAGCTGAAAGACAAAGCCGGCACCGCGAAGGCGAAAACGGCCACCGCGGCAACCGATCTGAATATTACCGCCGACGAGTCAACCAACTCGCTGGTGATCACCGCGCAGCCTAACGTGATGAACTCCCTTGAGAAGGTGATCGACAAGCTCGACATCCGCCGTCCGCAGGTGCTGGTGGAAGCCATCATTGCTGAAGTGCAGGACGGCAACGGTCTGGATCTCGGCGTGCAGTGGACCGGCAAGCACGGTGGCGTCCAGTTCGGCTCCACCGGCCTGCCCATTAGTCAGATAAAAAATGGCACCATCAAGGGCGCCAGCTTTACTGGCCTGGCGACCGGCTTCTTTAACGGTGATTTCGGTGCGCTGATGACCGCGCTCTCAACCGACGGCAAAAACGACATCCTTTCCACGCCAAGCGTGGTCACGCTGGATAACAAAGAGGCGTCATTTAATGTCGGTCAGGACGTGCCGGTGCTTTCCGGTTCGCAGACCACCAGTGGCGATAATGTCTTTAACTCCGTAGAGCGCAAGACGGTGGGGACCAAACTGAAAATTGTGCCGCAAATCAACGACGGCGACATGATCCACCTGAAGATTGAGCAGGAGGTCTCAAGCGTCGACAACAGCGCAACGGAAGACGCCAGCCTTGGCCCAACCTTTAATACCCGAACCATCAATAACGAAGTGATGGTGCACAGCGGGCAAACGGTGGTGCTCGGCGGCCTGATGGAGAATGTCACTAAGCAGTCGGTCTCCAAAGTGCCGCTGCTGGGGGATATTCCGCTGGTCGGGCAGCTTTTCCGCTACACCTCGCAGGACGCGTCCAAACGCAACCTGATGGTCTTTATTCATACCACCGTGCTGCGTGACGACGACAACTACAGCGCGGCGTCGAAAGAGAAATATGACCAGATCCGCGCCCGCCAGCAGCAGCGCGTTGAGGAGAAAAAGCTCGGGATCATTGAACCGGCGGATAACGCCGTGTTACCCGCGTTCCCTGCTGCGAGTGCTGTATCGATGAAATCCAGCGCGTCGCGCAATCCGTTTAAAGAGTAAGGCGGAGGTATCACGTGGACGAACTGAGCAAAACCCTGTGTAGCAGCGGCTACGCAAAAGATAACGGCGTTTTATTTTATCACGATGCGGTCTATATCCGTGATGACACCCCGGCACTCGCGCTGCTGGAAGTGCGTCGGGTGCTGGGACGCGCGTTTGTCCCGGTCACCCTGACGGCGGAAGCCTTCGATGAAATGCTGGCCAGGATCTGGCAGCAGAGCAGCGGGGTGTCCCAGCAACTGGTGGACGATATGGACGCCGATATCGATCTGATGGCGTTAACCGAGGAGATCCCGGACAACGAAGATCTGCTCGATAACGATGAAAACTCGCCGGTGATCCGCCTGATCAACGCCATTCTCGGCGAGGCGGTAAAAGAGGGCGCGTCGGATATTCATATTGAAACCTTCGAGCGTACGCTGAGCATTCGCTTTCGCGTCGACGGCGTGCTGCGTCCGGTGTTGCAGCCCGCGCGTAAGCTCGCGCCGCTGCTGGTTTCGCGTATCAAGGTGATGTCCCGGCTGGATATCGCGGAGAAACGTCTGCCGCAGGATGGCCGTATTTCCCTGCGCATTGGCCGTAAGGCTGTCGACGTGCGCGTATCGACCATTCCGTCCCAGTATGGTGAGCGTGTGGTCATGCGTCTGCTCGATAAAAGCAATCTCAAGCCTGATATCAACAAGCTTGGGCTGATTGATGAAGAACGGGAGAAGTTACAAGGGCTGATTGACCGCCCGCACGGCATTATCCTGGTCACCGGGCCAACGGGTTCCGGTAAAAGTACCACCCTGTACGCGATTCTTTCGGCGCTGAACGGCCATGAGCGCAACATCCTGACCGTAGAAGATCCCATTGAATACGAGCTGGAAGGGGTAGGGCAGACGCAGGTTAACCCGCGCGTGGACATGACTTTTGCCCGCGGGCTGCGCGCAATTCTGCGCCAGGACCCGGACGTGGTGATGATCGGCGAAATCCGTGACGCCGAGACGGCACAAATTGCGGTGCAGGCGTCGCTCACCGGTCACCTGGTCATGTCTACGCTGCACACCAACAGCGCCGCCGGGGCGATAACCCGCCTGCGGGATATGGGGCTGGAGTCGTTTTTAATCGGTTCATCGTTACTGGGGGTCATTGCCCAGCGTCTGGTGCGTCGGCTGTGTCCGCACTGCCGTACCACCAGTCCGCTGGATGACAATGAAAAGGCGCTGTTCAGCTTTATGGACCAGCCGCCACACGCGATCTATCGCGCGGTGGGGTGCGAACACTGCCGCCAGAGCGGTTATCAGGGGCGCGCTGGTATTCATGAGTTTCTGGTGGTCGACAGCACCCTGCGCCGCGCCATTCATGAAGATAAAGACGAAATGGCCATCGAAACCGAACTCTTTAAGCAGGCCTACAGCCTGCGTGAGAACGGGCTGCTGAAGGTGATCGGCGGCGTCACTTCGCTGGAAGAGGTGATGCGCGTCACCGCCGAGCGCGGAGGAGATGCGTAATGGCCTTCTACGCCTGGACGGCGATGGATACCGCGGGCAAAACCCGGCGTGGCACGTTGCAGGCTGAGGGGCAAAAGCAGGTCCGCCAGATGTTACGCGAGCAAAAGCTAATGCCCGTCAGCATCAACGAAACCCGTGAGGTTGCGGCTGCCGGTAATGCGAACGCCGGGGCAAAACTCTCCACGCCGGTGCTGTCGATGTTTACCCGTCAGCTGTCGACGCTCGTCAACGCTGCGCTGCCGCTGGAGAGCGCGCTGAAGGCAATCGCGAAACAGACGGAGGATAAAAAGCTCGCGGCGATGGTGGTGGACATCCGCGAGAAGGTGGTGGAAGGGCATACGCTGTTTGACGCTTTCAGCCAGTTTCCGCGCAGCTTCGACAAGCTCTACTGCACGTTGGTAATGGCCGGTGAAAAGACCGGCCATCTGGGCGACGTGCTGGAAAAGCTGGCCGAGTACAACGAGCAGCGTCAGAAGATGAAAAGCAAACTGACGCAGGCGATGGTCTACCCGATCACCCTGACCGTGGTGGCCATCGCGGTGATCGGCATTCTGCTGGTGGCGGTTGTGCCCCAGGTGATTGAGCAGTTCACCCATATGAAACAGCAGCTGCCGATCACCACCCGCACGCTGATCGCGGTGAGTGATTTCCTGCAGGTTTACGGCCTCTATATCGTCGGCAGCCTGGCTGGCGGGATGATGGGTTTTAAGGCCTGGCTTCGAAACGCTAAAAATCGTTTTCGCTGGCACAACTGGCTGGTGAACGGTTCGCCCGTCAAAAAGCTGGTCTGCGCCATCAACAGCGCCCGCTATATCCGTACCCTGAGCATTCTGCAGGCCAGTAGCGTGCCGTTGCTGGAGGGGATGTATATCGCGATGGACGGGATCGAAAACCGGTATGCCCGGCAGGTGCTGGAGCAGGCGGCGGATACCGTGCGCCAGGGGGCATCGCTTTATACGGCTCTGGAGCAGGCGAAATTATTCCCGCCGATCATGCTGTATATGATTGCCTCCGGGGAAGAGAGTGGGGAATTAGGCCATTTAATGGACCGCGCGGCGGAAAACCAGGAATCGGCATTACAGCATCGTATTACGTTAACGCTGTCGGTATTTGAACCGGCACTGGTGGTATCTATGGCGACGATTGTTTTATTCATCGTCCTGTCAATATTACAACCGCTTCTGCAACTTAATAATATGGTAGGTTAAATCATGGCTATAAAACGTAAACACCTGGCTCGCCAGGCGGGCTTCACCTTGCTCGAATTAATGGTGGTTATTGTTATTCTCGGCGTACTCGCGAGTATGGTGGTACCCAATTTAATGGGCAATAAAGAAAAAGCGGATACCCAAAAAGCGACCAGCGATATCGTCGCGCTCGAAGGCTCGCTGGATATGTATAAGCTGGATAATCACCGCTATCCCACCACTGAACAGGGCTTGCAGGCGCTGGTCGCGAAGCCAGAGATTGCGCCAATTCCCAACGGCTACCGTGCGGACGGTTATATCCGCCGCCTGCCGCAGGACCCGTGGGGCGGGGATTATATTCTGGTCAGCCCGGGTGAACACGGTGCCGTAGACGTTTTCTCCGCAGGTCCAGATGGCGAAGCCAATACCGCCGATGATATTACAAACTGGTCTCTGGATAAGAAAGAGAAATAATGAAACGTCAACGCGGCTTTACGTTGCTGGAAATTATTCTGGCGCTGGTGATATTTGCCAGTTGCGCCATGATGGTGGTTTCAACAATACCCTCACGCAGCGGTGCGGATATATTTGGTCAGCAATTAAAAGCCCTCGTTGATTATGGTTCAGACCGGGCAGTGATGGACGGAAATATCGTGGGGTTGGTTATGACCGCGGATAAATACCGGCTGGTGACGCTCGAGGATAAAAACGGTGAACGTCACTGGGTGTCGTTATCCGCGGGGCGGATAACGACCCGGGGTGATTTCCCGCCGGAGATGCACGTCTCGCTCACGCCGCAGCGTCTCGCCGCCACGGTGACATCCGAACCGCAGGTGTTATTTCTGCCAGACGGTGAAATCAGCCGCTTTACGCTGGCGCTGCAAAGCCGCGACAACGCGCACCATTTCCGCGTGGTGTCGCAAGGCGCGGCCCCTGTAACGGTAGAAAACGATGGCTAACGGCAAGAGAAAGCAAAAGGGGATGACTCTGTTGGAGGTGATGGTCGCGCTGGTCATCTTCTCCACCGCCGCACTGGCGCTGATGAACTCGGTCTCCCTGAACGTGCGTTTCACCCACGGGCTGGCCGATACATTGCAGGCCAGCTGGGTCGCCGAAAATCAACTGGCGGAGGCGCAGCTCAACAGACGTGATTTTCCTGACGCTGAAGCGCAGGGGGCAGAGGTCATGGGCGGGCGCAGCTGGGCCTGGCGAAAGCAGCGCGTAAAAACCGCGGCTAACGGCTGGGCGAATGCCATCCGCGTCTATGCAGAAGGCGATGAAAGCCAGCCGGTTATTTCACTGCAGGTCATCGCGCCGGGAGAGGAACCGTGAAGAAAATCCGACGCCAGCGGGGATTTACCCTGCTGGAGATCATGATTGCGCTGACCATTTTTGCGGTGATCAGCACCCTGGCCTGGCAAATCCTCGACGGGGCGATGCGCACCAGTTCGGCGACGGAGGCCAGCGCGGCAAAGCTCAATCAGCTTCAGCGTGCCTGGAGCCTGATGGAACGCGATTTCTATCAGCTTCAGGCGCGTGCGCCGCGCAACGAGCCGGATACATTTCGTCAGGGGGATGACGGCCTTGAGCTGACCACGCTGAACGGCGTGAGCGGAACCGTACAGCTGGAGCGCGTGCGCTGGCGGCTGGAAGAGGGGCGACTGTACCGGGATGTCTGGCCGGTGATTGACAGCCCGGCGGGTGCCAGACCCGATGCGGTGCCGATTGTCGGCGAGGTGAAATCTCTGCAGTGGCGTTTTTACCGTCAGGGCTGGCAAAAAAGCTGGAACGACCCGGCACATCTGCCGGATGGCGTCGAGCTGACGCTGACGATGGAAAACGGGGAAACCTGGCGCTGGGTGTTTACGACGCCGGGCGATATCCCCGAGGCCGCCGCGCCAGCGCCCGCAGACGCACCTGCCGCGCCACCTGCAGCGGAAGCGACATCATGAAGGCTTTACGTAAACAGAAAGGCGTCGCGCTGCTGGTGGTACTGATCCTGCTGGTCATGATGTCGGCGCTGGCTGCCAGAATCAGCCAGCAGTTCTGCCGCAATCTGCAGAAAACCCATTACCAGGTGAGTCAGCAGCAGCTGCGCTGGGCCATGCAGGCTCAGGAGAAGGTGGTCAAAGATCGTCTGCAGAGCGACGCCAGCGGTGAGAGTAAAGCCCTTACCCTGCAGGGTGACTGGCATCAGCCGCTGGAGACCCGGGGTGACGATTACACGGTGGTCAGTCAGGTAGAAGACGCCCAGGACTGCTTCAACGTGAATAACCTGCTGGCGGCCGATGACATCGCGCAGGGGCAAAATGCGCCCGCGGTGCCGGAAAAACCGCGGAAAGAGCAGATTGTTGAGCAACTCCTGACCGGGAGTGGCCTCAGCCAGTCCACGGCGCACGAGGTTTACTCGCAGCTGGTGGACTATCTGGATGGCGATACCACCACGGCCAGCAAGGGGGCGGAGGGCGATGCCTGGGCGGGCGTGGTGCCCCCCCGGCAGCCCGCAAACCAGATGATGCGCACGATCGCTGAGATCACGCTGCTGCCGGCATTTCCGGCAACGGCATACCGGAAGGTGAGCACGCTGCTGTGTGCCTTACCGGATACCGCCAGCAAGGTGGATGTGAACACCCTGAAACCGGAACAGGCCGCCTTACTGGCCGCCATGTTCCCCGGAAAAATAACGCAAGACGATGCCGTTCGCCTGATTGAATCGCGACCTGAAACCGGCTGGGAAAATATGGAAACCTTCAGCAACGCGCTGGAGCAGGCCTTCCCGCAGGTGAAAGACGACCTTCCGCAGGTGGCCGGACAACTCTCCACCCAAAGCCGGTACTTCCGCGTTAACTATACCGGCAACACCGATGCGCTAACGCTTCGCGTGGTAAGCCAGCTTCAGGTCAATAACGAAGCCGGTGAGATCGTGACGTGGCAACGTCGTTACCGAATGATTGAATAAGAAAAGCAGATGGCTATGAAACAGGTACTTTTTGTTCGTCCCGACAGCCGTGAGGGCGGGAAAATAATGTGGTGTGCTTCCGGCAGCCAGCAGGTTGACGTTGTGGAGCGCCTTGACGCGCTGGCAGACCATCCTCTCGCGGCCCGGGTCTGTTTACTGTTGCCCGCGGGCAACATGATCTTCCGCCATTTTACGTTGCCGAAAAAAGTTGCCTCTCAGACGGCGGCGTTCTCGTGGCTGGCGGAAGAGACGCTCATTGGCGAGGTGGATAACCTTCACTGGACGGTGCTTCACAAAAAGGGGGCCGACGTTGACGCGGTGGCGATTGATACCGATCTTCTGCGCGGGTGGTTAGCCCGTTGCCAGGAGGCCGGTTTGAAGGTGATTCAGGTGCTGCCGGATGCCTGGCTGCTGCCGGTGACGGCAGGAGGAAGCACGCTGGTTGCCCTGGATGACCGCTACTGGCTGCGCCTGTCGCCCCATGTCGCCAGCGAAATGGAGGCCAGCCTGCTGCCGCTGCTGATGCAAAAAACCCCAGACGGTGACGTGTGCTGTTACGGCGAACCGCCAGCCGGTGTCGGGGTGGATCTTCTGCAACCGTGGCAGCATCCGCTGGTGCTGATCCAGCCACAGTGGCAATCCTGTCGGGTCACCCTCCTGCACGGTGAATTCAGCCCGAAGGCAGGAAAAGGCAGCGCGTCTAAAGGAATAAAAATCGCGATGGCGGCGGCGGGCCTGCTGTCTCTCGGGCTGTTGCTGGGCCCGCGGATCGCGATGGCCTGGATGCTGGTACAGCAGGAAAATCGGGTTCAGCAGGAGATCGTTCAGGTTTATCAGCACCATTTTCCCAGCATGCGCCAGCAGACCAATATCAAATACCACTTTGGTCAAAACATGAAAAAGCAGCACAAAGGGATATTCCTGCAGCTGGATGATCTTGAGAAAGCCAGACTGGCCGTACCCGCACTTGAGATCTCCCTGCTTGAGTACGATGCGCAACAAAATGCGCTGACCCTGAGCGTCAGTGCGCAAAGCCAGGCCGCGCTGCAGTCGTTTGTGGAGAAAACAGGGGAGCATTTTGATTTCACCCTACAGCCTGTTTCGACCACTGCACCTTATACCGCCATGATCGCAGGGAAATATAAATGAAAGAGCGAATCACGAAGCTTACGTCGCGTTATCAACAATACAGCATCCGGGAGAAATATATTTTAAAAACCGGTGCCGTTGCCCTCCTGGCCGCGGCTGTTTATTACGCGGGCATGATGCCACTGGATAATATGATTCAAAATAGCAAATCAACGCTGACCCGACAAAAAGAGACGCTGAACTGGATGCGCAGAGAAATAGATAAACACCACCTTCCGGTGATGATCATTAAAACGGATAACCCGCGCACGGTGGTGGAGAACAGCGCTCATGAAATTAACCTTTCCCTGACGGAGGTGCGTCAGGACGGGCAAACCTTATCGTTCGTGGTGAACCGCGTAAATGTGTATGAATTAAAAAACTGGCTGCGGGAAATCAACCAGACCTCCGGCGTCAGGCTGCAAAAAATGAACCTTACGCCGGTCGATCACCTCAGTGATGTGAAAGCAGAAGTGCAGCTCACCTGGCGCAAAACCGCATGAACACCGTTGCGCTGATGCGGGAAATCTACCCGGTGGGGTTCCCGGTGATGAGTGCGATCCTGGGCAGCATGGTGGGCAGTTTTCTGGGGGTTGTCGCCGAGCGCGTGCCGGGCATGGTGATGGAGGAGGAAGGCACGGGCAACTTGCTGTTTCCGGCCTCTCACTGCCCGGTGTGCCAGCATGATCTCGCGGCCTGGGAGAATATCCCGCTGGTCAGCTGGCTAGTATTGCGCGGGCGCTGCAGGCAGTGCGGCACGGCCATCCCGCTGCGCTTATTGATGCTCGAACTCGTCACCGCGCTCTTTTTTGGCCTCACCGCCTTGTGCATTCCGGGCGAACCGGCGTTGTTCTCACTGTGGTTGCTGGCCGCGTTTCTGCTGCCGCTGGCGATGATTGACTGGCAGCATCAGTTGCTCCCTGACTGTCTGACCCAGCCGTTGCTGTGGGCAGGACTGTTGTTACACCTCGTTGACCACACGCTGCCGCTTAAGGATGCGCTGGTCGGGGCGGTGGCTGGCTACCTTTCGCTCTGGTCTCTTTACTGGGTATTTCGTCTGCTTACCGGACGAGAAGGATTAGGCTATGGCGATTTTAAACTTCTGGCGGCGTTAGGCGCCTGGTGCGGCTGGCAGGCACTGCCCACCCTGGAATTGATTGCCGCGTTAAGCGGTATTGTCGGATATTTCGCGACAAGACATGCGAATAAAAATAACCGCATTATTTCTTTCGGTCCTTATTTAGCTTTTGCCGGCATGACGGTTTTTGTTTATCAGGTTGCCTGTTCCACATTCTGAATACACCGGTCAAGTTTTTTTAGTGATTTTTTCGATTGGGGAATGAAAGGAATACAGTATTTATTCAGCGTATCGTTAAAGACATAAGCTTCACAGAATTCGAGCTTGTATCTTTTAATGGAGGAATACAGCGCGCCACAGAAATAGCGGTTAACGATTATTGCTTAAGTTGAAATTCAAAGTCTGTAAAAAACTATTCCATGTTTTAAAGGAAGACATGGGTCATTAACGTTTACAAATAAATTTATCAGGAAATAAAAATGAAATTTATGAAGCCTAAATATCTGGCGCTTTTCGTTGCAGCGGCGTCCAGCTCTGCCTTCGCGGCGGCGCCAGGTACGCCAACCCTCAGCAGTGGCAATGATAAGTTTGCGATTGTTGAAGTTGACCAGGCAGCGCAAGACTATAACAGCCTTGTGAAAGTCCATGATGGCGCGGATGTGAAAGTTGAGTGGAACGTCTGGAGCGGCGATGCGCCAACCTCGGCAAAAGTGCTTCTGGATGGTCAGGCCGTGTGGAGTGGCGCCGCAAGCGCCTCCGGGTCAGCCACCTTCAAAGTGAAAAAGGGCGGACGCTATCAGGAGCAGGTTGAACTCTGTAACGCCAGCGGGTGTTCTAAAAGTGCCAGCAAACTGATCATCGTGGCGGACACGGACGGGAGCCATCTGCTGCCGCTGAACACCACCCTGAAGGAAAATAACAAAACTTTCTCTAAACATACGGACAAAGTGGTGGGTGCCTATTTCCCTGAGTGGGGCGTCTATGGGCGTGAGTTCCCGGTGGATAAAATCCCTGCGGCGAACCTGAACCACATTTTGTACGGTTTCATTCCGATCTGTGGCGGTGATGGCATCAACGACGGATTAAAAACGGTTGAGAACGGCAACAGCTTCGCCGCGCTGCAGCGCGCCTGTGCGGGCCGTCAGGATTACACCGTGGCCATTCACGATCCGTGGGCGGCATTGCAAAAACCGCAGGCCGGCGTGACCAACTGGGACGACCCCTACAAAGGTAACTTTGGTCAGTTGATGGCGCTGAAAAAAGCCCATCCGGATCTGAAAGTGCTGCCTTCCATTGGCGGCTGGACGATGTCCGATCCATTCTTCCAGATGCATGATTCCGCGATCCGCGCGCGCTTCGTCTCTTCCGTGAAAGAGTTCCTGAAAACCTGGAAATTCTTCGACGGGGTCGATATTGACTGGGAATTCCCGGGGGGTGGTGGCGTGTCGGAAAATCTTGGCAACCCTGCTCAGGACAAAGCCACCTATACCGCGGTGATGCACGATCTGCGCGCGATGCTGAACGAGCTGTCAGCAGAAACGGGCCGTACGTACGAACTGACCACCGCCATTGGTTCCGGTAAAGACAAAATTGAAGACGTGGATTACACCACGGCGCAGCAGTATCTCGACCACATCTTCCTGATGAGCTACGACTTCTACGGCGGCTGGAGCAACACTGATCTCGGCCACCAGGCGGCGTTGCACGGCGCGGAGTGGAAACCGGACACCAACTACACCACTGAAAACGGCGTGAACGCGCTGCTGGAGCAGGGCGTGCAGCCGGGCAAGATTGTTGTGGGGGCGGGCATGTACGGTCGCGGCTGGACCGGCGTTCATGGCTACACCGGCGATAATCCGTTCACCGGTACGGCAACGGGCGCGGTCAAAGGCACCTGGGAACCGGGCGTGGTTGACTACCGTCAGATTGCGAACGAGTACAAAGGCAAGCCAGGCTGGGAATACAAATACGATGCCGCGGCAGAAGCGCCGTATCTGTTCAATAAAGCCACCGGCGATCTGATTACCTATGAAGACGCGCGTTCTACCACGGCAAAAGGTAAGTATGTGCTGGCGAAAAATCTGGGCGGTCTGTTCTCCTGGTCCATCGACTCGGACAATGGCGACATCCTTAATGCGATGAACGAAAGCCTGTTGGGCGGCGGTTCAACGCCGGTTGATCCCGTTGTCACCAACCATGCGCCGATCGCTGCGGCTGCCGATCAGACCGTGACCGGGCCTGTTACCGTCACCCTCGATGGCTCTGCGTCTGGCGATCCGGACGGCGACGCCATTACCTATAAGTGGACCCAGATTTCCGGTCCAGCCGTGACCCTTACCAACAGCACGAAAGCCAAAGCCTCCTTCGGCGCGGCGGCAGTGACTCAGAACCAGACGCTCTCCTTCCGCCTGACGGTGAAAGATGCGAAAGGCCTGACGAACGCCATTGATGTTCAGGTCGTGAACAAAGCACCTAAAGCGAACCAGGCACCGGTGGTCAACCCGATGGAAAGCATCACGCTGCAGGCGGGTGAAACCTATGCCCTGCATGCGCAGGCGGCCGATCCGGATGGTGACGCGCTGACCTATGCCTGGAGCGTGCCGGCGGACATGAACGCAACCGGTACTGACACCGCGAACGTGAATATCACCGCACCGGCTGTCGCTTCCGATTCCACCTACACCCTGAGCGTGGTGGTCAGCGACGGTAAAACCAGCGTTCAATCGAACGTGCAGGTTATTGTCACGCCAAAAGCAGCCGATGAGGTCACGCCGCCATCTGACGAGGTAACACCACCAGCCGATGAGGTCACGCCGCCATCTGACGAGGTGACACCACCAGCCGATGAGGTCACGCCACCTTCTGATGAAGGCTCTGCCACCGGCAGTTGTGATGCACCTGTTGATGCCAATGCCAGCCAGTACCCGGCCTGGAGTGCGAGCAAAATCTACAACAGTGGTGACACCGTGAGCGCCGACAACCTGGTGTGGAAAGCGAAGTACTGGACACAGGGCAATAAACCTGGCTTTGACGCGGATGCGTGGGAGCTGGTCAGCCAGGTGAAAATGAACTGGCGTTCAGATGTGGTTTACAACGGTGGCGATACGACCACCTACCAGGGGTATGTCTACCGTGCGAAATGGTGGACCCGTGGTGATAAACCAGGTAACAGCGATGTATGGGTGAAAGAAGGCGCGTCAGCAGACTGCAAATAACCTTCTTAGCCTGAGGTTGCGGGTTTGATATCGCCTGCAATCGTTGACCACACCCCGTTTCGGGTGTGGTCAACCCCTTCCGGAATAAGACAGCGTGCGCAAGGAGAAGGATCGTCAGTAAATAAACAGGTAATGAGATGAAACGCTTTTTATTGTTATTGCTTATTTTAAGTCAGAGTGCGACAGCAAATTGCTGGGATAAAGCGGCGCATTATTATCATGTCGATCCGTATTTATTATATGCCATTGCGCAGGTGGAATCCGGTATGAATCCGAATGCCGTGGGGTGGAATCAGGATGGCTCGCGGGATGTGGGATTAATGCAGATTAACAGCACGCATTTCAGCGAACTGCAGCGCCAGGGCATTGACGAGAACCGGCTTGTGACCGAGCCCTGCACCTCCATTATGGTGGGCGCATCAATACTGTCGACGATGATCAACGTATATGGCTATAACTGGGAAGCCGTCGGGGCTTATAACGCGGGAGTGAAAAAAGAGAATTATTCAAAGCGCATGAATTATGCCCGCAAGGTCTGGGCGAAATATCAGGAGATAAAACCTCGTTCCTCTTATTAATTCTGCTTTTTGTTTTTTGAAGCGTACCCAGAGGTGCGCTTCAGAAAATGAAAAATTACCGCACTCTTTGGTTTATTTATTAAGGGAATAATACATAAACCGTGATTGCATTAACCCTTGTTGCTATATATAGGATGAGTTGAAATGACCAAAAGGACCTTACTGAGCGTGCTCGTTGCGGGTGCATGCATTGCGCCTTTCATGGCACAGGCTGCGACGCTGCAGGCAACCACCAGCGAGCCGTTCACCCTGAAAGCCAGCGATCTGGCGAAGAAAGAACAGGAACTGACTAACTTTCCACTGATGGCGTCGGTTAAAGACACCATTCGTACGCTGGATAATGCCCAGGTTGAGCTGATTGAGCCAGGCCGTGCAGCGAACCCGGATAACGTTAAACGCGTTGAAGGCATTGTGAAGGCCAGCGACTGGGAATACCTTTTCCCGATGCGAGCGCAGTCCTACACCTACAGTAACTTCCTGAAAGCGGTGGGCAAATTCCCGGCGCTGTGTAAGACCTACAACGACGGCCGTGACAGCGACGCCATCTGCCGTAAAGAGCTGGCCACCATGTTTGCCCACTTCGCTCAGGAAACCGGCGGCCACGAAAGCTGGCGTCCGGAAGCCGAGTGGCGTCAGGCGCTGGTTCACGTTCGCGAAATGGGCTGGACCGAAGGGCAGAAAGGCGGTTACAACGGCGAATGTAATCCTGATATCTGGCAGGGACAAACCTGGCCGTGCGGCAAAGACAAAGACGGCGATTTCGTGAGTTACTTTGGCCGTGGGGCAAAACAGCTGTCTTATAACTACAACTACGGTCCGTTCTCTGAAGCGATGTTCGGCACTGTCCGCACGCTGCTCGACAAGCCGGAGCTGGTGGCTGACACCTGGCTGAACCTGGCAAGCGCCATCTTCTTCTTCGCCTATCCGCAGCCGCCGAAACCGAGCATGCTGCAGGTTATCGACGGCACCTGGCAGCCAAACGATCATGACAAAGCCAACGGCCTGGTTCCGGGCTTCGGCGTGACCACCCAGATCATTAACGGTGGCGTAGAGTGTGGCGGCCCGACTGAGATTGCCCAGTCTGAAAACCGTATCAAGTACTACAAAGAGTTTGCGAAGTACCTGAAAGTGCCTGTCCCGGCAAATGAAGTGCTCGGCTGTGCCAACATGAAGCAGTTCGATGAAGGCGGCTCCGGTGCGCTGAAGATTTACTGGGAGCAGGACTGGGGATGGAGTGCCGATACGCCAGACGGTAAAACGTATTCCTGCCAGCTGGTCGGTTATCAGACGCCGTTCAGCGCCTTTAAAGAGGGTGACTACACGAACTGCGTGAAGAAATTCTATAACGTCAACATCATCAACGATGACGGTTCCGCCGTGACGCCGGACGAGCATCCGGTCACTCCGGCACCGACGCCATCGGAAGATGAAACCCCGGCACCGGCACCGGTTCCGGATGAAACGCCGGCAGAACCGACCGTGGTGAACCACGCCCCGGTCGCGCAGATTGCGGGCCCAATCGGTGCGGTGGAAGCGGGCGCGCAGGTATCCCTGAGCGCAGAAGGATCCACTGACCAGGACGGCAATACGCTGACCTACACCTGGCGTTCACAGGATGGCCAGACGGTCACCGGTGAAGACAAGGCGGTGGTGACCTTTACCGCGCCAGAGTCTGCGACGGCTCAACAGTATGAAGTCAGCCTGACCGTGAGCGATGGTGAGCTGAGCAGCACCACTTCCTATCTGCTGAACGTTAAAGCGAAAGCCACGACGCCGTCTGAAAACGACGGTACCTCAGGTGCTTACGCCGCGTGGAGCGCGAACAGCAAGTACAAGGCAGGCGATATCGTGAATAACCACGGTAAACTGTTCCAGTGCAAACCGTTCCCGTACAGCGGCTGGTGTAACAATGCCCCGGCGTACTACGAGCCAGGCGCGGGTCTGGCGTGGTCAGACGCCTGGACGGCGCTGTAAAACAAAACGGCAACCTTCGGGTTGCCGTTTTCGTCTCTGTTCTCTGAGATGAGCGCGCTCAACTAGCGATGCAATTTACCGTGGTCACGCAGCCAGGCGGCAGTACGCACAATCCCTTCATCCAGGGAGACAATCGGCTTATACCCCAGTTCGTTTTCTGCGCGGGTGATATCCAGCGTAAAATCAAAGTTGAGCTTTGACACACCGTAGTGCGTCAACGCAGGCTCTTTCGCCGATTTACTCCCAAGACGCTCCATACTGCGGGCAATCATATCCAGCATCGGGTAGGGCACGGAACGGATACGGCAGTCGATTTGCAACTCGTCAATCAACCTTTGCACGATGCTGCGCAGCGTGCAGGGCTCACCGTTGGTGATATTGTACGCGCGACCGGAAATCAGGGTATCGCAGTCCGGCTGGCTTGCCAGCCACATGGCGTGGACCGCATTTTCGTAGTACGTCATATCCACCATCGCATCGCCACCGCGGGGCAGCAGCACGCTGCCGTAGTGGTGCATCATCTGCGCCAGACGCGGGATAAACACTTTGTCATGCGGGCCGAACAGGCTCTGAGGACGCAATACGGTAAAACGAGTGTGCGGGTTCGACTGCGCCAGCAGATCGATCACCTCTTCGCTGGCCGCTTTACTGCGGGCAAACTCACAGGCAAAGCGCGCCGGGCGAAAATCTTCCTGCACGTCGCGGTGATGGTGATAGTCGAAATAGAGAGACGGGGAGGAGATATGAATAAAGTTACGCACGCCCCAGGCCACGGCCCATTCACCCAGACGACGGGTGGCACGCACGTTGGCGAGGTCAAAAGCTTCCTGGGTGCCCCACGGGGAGGTAAAACTGGAGCAGTGCCACAGCGTATCAATACCGGCCAGCATCACCTTGGCCTGAGAGGAGACCAGCTCCGTCAGGTCGGCATGGACAAACTCTGCGCCCATTTTTTGCAGCAGTTTACCCATCGCTTCGTTGCGACCGGTGGCCCTGACGCTGATGCCTTTGTTGCGCAGAAACTCGACCGCATTTCGGCCTAAGCCGCTGGTCGCCCCGGTAACCAGTACCTTCATATCAATCCACTGTGTTGAAAAAGAATTTCGTGCGCATTCTTTCGTGAATTACGGCGGGTTGCAATGGGAAAGGTGAAAGAATAAGAGTTTTATTGAGTTATTTTCGTCTTTTGTTCTGCCAGCTGCGCGATACGTTTCGCCATTCCGCGAAAGATAAACAGGTGAGCGGGGATCATCAACAACCAGTAGAAAAGCCCCGGCATACCGTGCGGGTGCCACCAGGCACGAACGTCCAGTTCACGATGGTCGCCTTTGTCTTTTAGCGTAAAGCACAACCGTCCCAGACCGGGCGCTTTCATGCCAAACAGCAGCGCCAGCTGTTTTTCGGGCTCGACGATAATTACCTTCCAGCTGTCAACCGTATCGCCTACCGCAAGATACGGGTGCGCAGGACGGCCTTTCGCCAGCCTGTGTCCTACTAGCAGATCCAGTGCGCCACGGGTTTGCCAGAGGATATTGCCGAAGAAATAGCGTTCTTTGCCGCCAATCTGATTCACCACCTCCCACAGGTCCGCCAGACTTGCCGGGGTGTTCACCGTGCAGCCAGCCTGTTTAGGAAAGTAACCGTACTCAGGCCGCCAGCGGGCAAACGCCTGGGCGTCGTAGCCCCAGTCGCTTGAGTTCATCAGCTGTTCCTCTTCCTTGAGCGTATTGCGTACCGCGTCATCGAAACGGATCAGCGTCTGGGGGATCAGCGCACGCAACGCGCGATCGTCGGCCAGCAGATCGTGTTTGAGCCCCTGGATCAGCGCTTTTGCGGTCGTCGGCGGCACGGACGTAATGACGGTTAAAAACCACACCGAGATCCAGCGGGTAGGGAAGGGAATGGGGATCAGCCAGCGTCGGCGGCCGCTGACGCGCATAAAATGTTCGAACTGTTGCTGGTAGCTCAGCACTTCCGGGCCGGCAGCCTCAAGCACGCGGTGTTGCTCAGCCGGATGGTCCAGCAGGGCCACCAGATAATGGCGTAAATTTTCCAGCGCAATCGGCGTGGTGCGCGATCGCACCCAGCGCGGCGGGGTAAGCACCGGCAGGTTGTACACCATGTCGCGCATCACTTCGAACGCGGCGGAGCCGGCCCCGACGATGATCCCCGCCCGCAGTTCGGTGACGGGAATATTGGCGCCGCGCAGGGTTTCAGCCGTGAGCTGACGGGCGCGAAGATGATCGGACTGCTCGTTAGCAGGCGCCTGCAGCGAGCTTAAAAAAATCACCTGCTTCACCGGTGTGCGCAACAGCGCGTCGCGGACGTTCATCGCCACCTGACGTTCATGGGCGATAAAATCGCCCCCTTCGCCCATGCTGTGAACAAGGTAGTAAAGCGTGTCGACCCCTTCCAGTAACGCCGGCAGCGTCGTGGGCCAGTTGAGATCGACGTTGTGACAGGTCACCCCGGGCAGGTGCAGCTTTTGCAGACGCTCCGTGTTGCGTGCCACGGCCAGCACCTGGTGCCCCAGCTGACTTAACGCAGTGGTGAGATGCTGACCGATATACCCACTGGCACCGAGTACCAGAATACGCTGTGGCACGCTCTGCTCCTTAGCGCTGTAAAAACGCCTGCCAGTGTTTCACCACGTCTGCCAGCTGCTGACGATTAACGTCTAAGTGCATAACCAGGCGTACCACCGGCGAGGCGTTGATCAACACGCCACGGGCTTTCATAAACTCACCCAGCGCGGCAGCGTGCTCTTCGCCCACGCGAATGAACAGCATGTTGGTATCGTGGCGCATGACGTCTGCACCAATCTCGCGTAGCTGTACGGCCATCCACGCGGCGTTTTCATGGTCGTCTTTCAGGCGGGCCACGTTGTTTTTCAGGGCGTACAGTCCGGCTGCCGCCAGAATACCGGCCTGGCGCATCCCACCGCCGGTCATCTTACGCCAGCGGACCGCGCGTTTGATGAAGTCCGCATTGCCCACCAGCAGCGAGCCAATGGGCGTCCCCAGCCCTTTAGACAGGCAGATAGTGAACGAATCGCAATACTGCGCGATGTCTTTCAGCTCGCAGCCATACTCCACCACGGCGTTAAAGATGCGCGCGCCGTCCACGTGCAGCCCGAGTTTGCGCTCGCGGGTGAATTCCCACGCTGCTTTCAGGTACTCGCGTGGCAGCACTTTGCCGTTGTGGGTGTTTTCCAGACTGAGCAGCCTGGTGCGGGCGAAATGCACATCATCGACTTTGATTTTCGCCGCGACCTTGTCGAGGGGCAGGGTGCCGTCCGGGGCGGCATCAATCGGCTGAGGCTGAATGCTGCCCAGTACCGCCGCACCGCCTGCTTCGTACAGGTAATTGTGCGCGCCCTGACCGGCAATATACTCTTCACCGCGTTCGCAGTGGCTGAGCAACGCCACCAGGTTGGCCTGGGTGCCGGATGGCAGAAACAGGGCAGCCTCTTTACCGCTTAGCTCGGCGGCATAACGCTGCAGCGCATTCACCGTCGGATCGTCACCGTAGACGTCGTCCCCGACCGGGGCGGCCATCATCTCTTCGAGCATGGCGCGACCCGGACGGGTAACGGTATCACTGCGTAAATCAATCATTTCACATCCCTTTAATTTAAGAGGTTATGTGAAATGTTTTACCTGAGCCAGTTGGTTTTTGCCAGTTCGATTACCTCATCACCGCGTCCGCTGATGATGGCGCGCAGCATATAGAGGCTGAATCCTTTGGCCTGCTCGAGTTTAATCTGCGGTGGGATCGCCAGCTCTTCTTTCGCCACCACCACGTCCACCAGTACCGGACCGTCGATGGAGAAGGCGCGCTGCAGGGCTTCATCGACTTCTGAGGCTTTCTCTACGCGAATACCCGTGATGCCGCAGGCTTCAGCGATGCGCGCGAAGTTGGTGTCGTGCAGCTCGGTGCCGTCCGTCAGATAGCCACCTGCCTTCATCTCCATCGCCACAAAGCCCAGCACGCTGTTGTTAAAGACCACGATTTTCAGCGGGAGCTTCATCTGCACAACCGACAGGAAATCGCCCATTAGCATGCTGAACCCGCCGTCGCCGCACATCGCCACCACCTGACGCTCTGGTGCGGTGGCCTTGGCCCCCAGCGCCTGCGGCATGGCGTTGGCCATCGAACCGTGGTTGAACGACCCCAGCAGACGGCGTTTGCCGTTCATCTTCAGATAGCGTGCCGCCCAGACGGTCGGGGTGCCCACGTCGCAGGTAAAGATGGCGTCGTCGTCCGCGAAATGGCTAATTTGCTGCGCCAGATACTGGGGATGAATGGCTTTGTCGCTCGGTTTGGCAAGATCGTCCAGTCCTTTGCGTGCATCGCGGTAATCACTGAGGGCTTTGTCGAGGAACTTCCGGTCGGTTTTTTCTTCCACCAGCGGCAGCAGGGCGGCGAGGGTGGATTTGATGTCCCCTACCAGCGCCATATCGACTTTGCTGTGGGCACCAATACTGCCCGGGTTAATATCAATCTGAATGATTTTGGCATCCGTCGGGTAAAACGCGCGGTACGGGAATTGGGTGCCGAGCAGGATCAGCGTGTCGGCATTCATCATGGTGTGGAAACCGCTGGAAAAACCGATCAGTCCGGTCATGCCCACGTCATACGGATTGTCATATTCGACGTGCTCTTTGCCGCGCAGGGCGTGAACAATCGGGGATTTTAACTTGCCGGCAAATTCCACCAGCTCTTTGTGCGCGCCTGCGCAGCCACTGCCGCACATCAGGGCGATATTGCTGGAGTAACGCAGCAGCTGCGCGAGCTTTTTGAGCTCTTCTTCAGCCGGCGTGATGACAGGCTGTGGGGCGTGATACCAGTGCGAACTGGCACCTTCAGGCGCGGCCTTCAGCGCCACGTCACCGGGAATAACGACCACCGAAACACCGCGGTTAAGCACGGCTTTGCGCATTGCAATGGCCAGAACCTGAGGGATTTGTTCTGGTGAGGAAACTAATTCGCAATAGTGGCTGCATTCACGGAACAGCTCCTGAGGATGCGTCTCCTGAAAATAGCCGCTGCCGATTTCGGAAGAAGGGATGTGGGCGGCAATCGCCAGGACCGGTACGTGATTGCGGTGGCAGTCAAACAGGCCGTTGATCAAGTGAAGGTTGCCCGGTCCGCACGATCCGGCGCAGACGGCCAGTTCACCCGTCACCTGCGCTTCCGCCCCAGCCGCGAAGGCGGCAACCTCTTCATGACGGGTTGGCATCCATTCAATGGTCTTCATCTTATTGAGGCTATCGCTCAGCCCGTTCAGGGAGTCGCCGGTTACGCCCCAGATGCGCTTTACGCCTGCCTGCTCGAGGGTTTTTGCTATGTATGCAGCCACGGTTTGTTTCATGGGTGTCCATCTCCTTTAAGTGATATCGCTTACAAGCTTAGAAGAAAGTCACTGTATTGCCGCGCTTTCCCCCTTATTAAAAGGTGCTTTTCACCCGCAATGATTCGGCATAATCTGGTCATCACACAGATGAAAACAGGAATCATTTCAAATGGTTAAATCATTGTTAATTGCTGTTAATGAAAAGCTATCGTGCGACGATGCCGGCAAACTCTTGTTACGACTTGCCGTCGGTGGGCTGATGCTTTTTCACGGTTTACACAAGTTATTGGGTGGCGTGGGGTTCATCAGCGGCATGCTGGTGGAAAAAGGATTACCGGGGTTTATCGCCTACGGCGTGCTCATTGGCGAAGTGGTGGCACCTGTCCTGATTATCGTGGGGCTTTTTACGCGCCCGGCGGCACTGGTGCTGGCGTTTACCATGATTGTGGCGTGGCTGATGGTCGGGACGGGGGAAACCTTTGCGCTGGACGCGGTAGGTGCCTGGGCGATTGAGAGCCTGGTGTACTTCTTTATCGGTGCGCTGGCGGTAGCATGTTTAGGCGCTGGGCGTTTTGCGTTGGGGAAAGCGCCGGTCTGGCGGTAGGCGTACTAACCGGGGGTAAACGCGAGCGCTTACCCCCGTCATTCGCTACGCCAGCACAAGATCCCCCTGTGGATGACACGAGCACGCCAGCACGTATCCGTCGGCGATTTCTGCCTCGGTCAGCGTCATGGTGCTCGTCACGGTGTACTCACCGGAGACCACTTTGGTCTTGCAGCAGCCACACACGCCAGCACGGCATGCCACCACCACCGGCACATTGTTGCTTTCCAGCGCGTCCAGTAGCGTGGTGCCGACCCGGCCAAAGAAAGTCTGAGCAGGTTGCAGCCTGGTGAACGTAATTCCGCTGGTTGCCGCTTCCGCGACCGGGGTGAAGAACTGCTCTTTGAAGAAGCGGGTCACGCCCAGCGCTTTCACGTCCTGCTCAACGATATCCATATACGGCGCCGGCCCACAGGTCATCACGGTACGATCCGCGAGGTCCGGGACGCTTTGCAGCAGTTCACGGCTCAGACGTCCGGCGACAAAACCGTGGGTTGCGTTATGTTCCGCCACCAGCGTCACCGGATAGTTACGCCACTCTTCGGCAAAGATCACATCTTCCGGCGAGCGCACGCTGAAGATCACCTGAACATCAGCCTGCGGACGGTTTTTCGCCAGCCAGCGACGCATTGACATGATCGGCGTGACGCCGCACCCGGCGGCCAGCAGCAGGAATTTATCTTCCGCTTTATCGTCACAGGTGAAATCCCCGTGTGCGTCCGACAGCCAGAGGTAATCCCCGCGCTTCACGTCCCGGGTCAGCCACTGCGAGCCTGCGCCATCATCGATACGGCGGATAGTGAGCGTGATGTACTCGCTCACGCCCGGCGTCGAGGAGATCGTGTAGGCGCGCAGCGTGTCCGCTGAGTTGCGGACACTGACCAGCGCATACTGACCTGCACGGTACGGATAGTAGTCATGGCACAGCAGGGACAGCGTCCACACATCCGGCGTCTCCTGATGGATGTGATGAACCTGCATCCGCCACGGACATTGTGAGGTTGGCATGGTCATGAATAACTCCTTACGCGCTCAGCAGCTGCTGCATATCTTCTTCTACGGTGGTCACGGAACGCAGACCAAACTTCTCGTTCAGCACGGCCAGCAGATCCGGTGTCAGGAAGCCGGGTGCGGTGGGGCCGGTCACAATGTTGGTCACGCCGAGAGAGAGCAGGGTCAGCAGGATGACAATCGCTTTCTGTTCAAACCAGGAGAGCACCAGCGACAGCGGCAGATCGTTGACGCCGCAGCCCAGTTTTTCCGCCAGCGTGACGGCCAGAATGATGGCAGAGTAGGCATCGTTACACTGACCCGCATCGACCAGACGTGGCAAACCTTCAATGTTGCCGAAGTCCAGCTTGTTGAAACGGTATTTACCGCACGCCAGCGTCAGGATCAGGCAATCTTCCGGTACGCTGGTGGCGAAATCGGTGAAGTAGTTACGCTCACCGCGCGCGCCGTCACAGCCGCCAATCAGGAAGATATGGCGCAGTTTTTCACGGCTCACGAGGTCAATCAGTGAATCCGCGGCACCGAGCAGGGTTTCGCGACCAAAGCCGACGGTGATCAGATGTTCGATTTCGCTGTACGGGAAGCCACCCATCTGCTGCGCCTGGGCGATGACCGGGCCGAAATCATCCCCTTCCAGGTGGCTCACACCCGGCCAGCCAACGATGCTGCGGGTCCAGATGCGGTCGTCATACGCGCCAACGGTGGGGTCGATGATGCAGTTAGAGGTCATCACGATGGGGCCCGGGAAACGGGCGAACTCAACCTGCTGGTTCTGCCAGCCGCTGCCGTAGTTCCCGACCAGGTGTTTAAATTTACGCAGTTCCGGGTAGCCGTGTGCGGGCAGCATTTCGCCGTGGGTATAGACGTTAACGCCCGTGCCTTCGGTCTGCTTCAGCAGGTTATAGAGGTCTTTCAGGTCATGGCCGGAGATCAGGATGCACTTGCCTTCGGTCGCTTTAACGTTAACCTGCGTCGGTGTCGGGTGGCCGTAGGTGCGGGTTTCACCGGCATCCAGAATACGCATCACGTTGAAGTTCATCTGGCCGATTTCCATTGAACATTCGAGCAGCGGATTCATCTCGGCAGGCCAGGTACCCAGCCACGCCATGATTTTGTGGTACTGAGCATAGATAGCGTTATCGTACTGGCCCAGAACGTGCGCGTGTTCCATATAGGCCGCGGCCCCTTTCAGGCCGTACAGGCAGAGCAGACGCAGGCCGAGAATGTTCTCGCCAATCGCCGCTTTATCTTTGTTGGGGGTGAATTCTGCTGCCTGACGCTGCAGCTCGCCCAGGTCGTCGCTCACCAGCTGCAGGTCTGCCATTGGGTTTTCTACCCGTGCGTTGGCATCGGCGATCAGGCACTGCGCTTTCAGCGCTTCACGCAACGCAATTGCTTCGCGAGCATAGCCGACGATGCGCGGGGAATCAAAGTTAACGTTAGTCAGCGTGGAGAAAAAGGCGCGGGGGGCGAAACTGTCTACATAGTGGTCAATAATGCCATATTCGCGGGCCTTGAATGCCCATGCGGAAAGGCCTTGCAGGGCGGCAATCAGCAGATCCTGCAGGTCTGATGTTTCTGCAGTTTTGCCGCACATACCTTGCGCATAAGAGCAGCCATTGCCTGCCGGGGTACGGATGGTTTGTTCACATTGCACACAAAACATAATCACACCTGTTAAAGTTATATTTGATATACATGTTTGAGATTATGCCTGTGACTGAACGGTGAAAAGGGCTTTCTTCTACAAAATAGAGGGAGATTGATTTAGCGCAATTTTGGCGGCAGAAAGCCTACCGCCAGAGGAGTATCAGGCGGAGAAAAACGCCATCAGAACGGGAACCAGCAGGCTCAAAATAAAGCCGTGTACGATGGCGGCAGGCACCATCTCCAGCCCACCTGAACGCTGCAGAACCGGCAGGGTAAAGTCCATCGACGTGGCGCCACACAGACCCAGTGCGGTCGAGCGACTGCGGCGCACCAGGCCCGGGATCAGCATAATGGCAATTAATTCTCGCGCCAGGTCGTTAAAGAAGGCGGCGCTCCCGATGACCGGACCGAACGATTCGGTCAGCAGAATACCGGAAAGGGAATACCAGCCAAATCCGGAGGCCATTGCCAGACCGGTTTTTAACGGCAGGCCGAGAATAAAAGCGTTAATCACGCCCGCCACCAGTGAGCTAATGACGACGATAACCGCGACGATCATTCCACGGCGATTCAGGACAATCTGTTTCAACGTCATGCCATTATTTCGCAGCTGAATACCGATAAGGAACAACAGGAAAATGAGGGTATATTCACTGGCTTCCGTCGCGTGCTGTAAAAAATTCCATCCGCTCAGCCCAAGAACAAAACCCAGCACCACGACGCCGCATAATTTTAAAGATTCCAGCGCCATTGCAATTCGTGACGGCAGTTTTTCCTGGTGGTGGTGATTTTTCCACGGAATAGTGCGCTCAAGCCAGAATAGTGCGGCAATATTGCACAGCAAAATAACGGCGCAGGTGACGACAGAATAATGCAGGATCGCCAGCAGATTGGTGGCCAGATTATCCAGAAACGCCAGGCTTATCCCCATAAAGAAAAGAATGACGTAGACAATCCAGCTCAGAAAACGGTTGATAAGCCGTAACGCGGATTCGCGATGTAGCGGGATAAGGTAGCCCACAATCAGAGGCAGCAGAATGATGAGGAGTCCTGAAAACATGAACAACGGGTCCTTGTGAATATCTGTTAAGCGCCAGAGACACTACCCAATAAACGTTGTCAGGTAAAGGAGCAACAAAAAAGCCGGGTGGCGGCAACGCCTGACCCGGCCTGAGTGTTGTCATGCAGGTCGGGTAAGCGTAAGTGCTACCCGACTGCACACGTAGTTAATCGCGTTTTTCCAGCAGGGTGCGATACAGCACGCCGCCCAGAATACCGCCGATGATTGGCATTACCCAGAACAGCCACAGCTGCTCAAGCGCCCAGCCGCCCTGGAAAATAGCGACGGCAGTACTGCGCGCCGGGTTTACGGAGGTGTTAGTGACCGGAATAGAGATCAGGTGGATAAGCGTCAGCGCCAGACCAATGGCGATAGGCGCGAAGCCCGCCGGGGCGTGTTTGTCGGTTGCGCCGTGGATCACCAGCAGGAAGCCTGCGGTCAGCACAATTTCAATCACGATGGCAGAGAGCATGGAGTAACCGCCAGGGGAGTGTTCGCCGAAACCGTTTGAGGCGAAGCCGCTTGCGGCGGCGTCAAAGCCGGCTTTACCGCTGGCAATAACGTACAGAACTGCTGCAGCAATAATCCCGCCAACAACCTGGGCCACAATATAACCAATGACTTCTTTAGCAGGGAAACGACCGCCCGCCCATAAACCTAATGTCACCGCCGGGTTAAAATGACCACCGGAAATATGACCCACGGCAAACGCCATGGTTAATACGGTTAAACCGAATGCCAGCGCTACGCCAACAAAACCAATACCTAATTCCGGAAATGCTGCTGCCAGAACGGCGCTACCGCAGCCACCAAACACCAGCCAGAATGTACCAAAGCATTCTGCTGCTAATTTTCTAAACATAACCACCTCAATAATAAACTTCACACGCGTTCCTGCGTGCGGGATATCGTCAAAAAAGGGATGACGACTCAAAGAGCCATTATTTTAAAAACAAAAACATCCCTTCGCCACTAAAATTAATTCGGTTAATTTGATTTATGGCAACGTGATGTCATTCCTTGTTCAAATCGACGGTAAATAGAGCATAGACCAATTCTCTGCAGCACGAAGGTTGTGCTGTCGTGTCAAAGTTCCTGCCGCTATACTGCTGATAACTTAAAGGAAAAAGTGATCATCTCGCGGGGGATTTATGCTTCTCGAACGTGTGGAAATTGTTGGGTTCCGCGGTATTAACCGCCTGTCGCTGCAGCTTGAGCAGAACAACGTCCTGATCGGTGAGAACGCGTGGGGTAAGTCCAGCCTGCTGGATGCGCTGACGCTGCTGCTTTCGCCCGAAGACGATCTGTATCACTTTGCCCATGATGATTTCTGGTTTCCTCCCGGCGATGTGAACGGCCGCGAAAAACACCTGCACATTATTCTGACGTTCCGCGAATCCGAGCCGGGGCGTCACCGCGTGCGACGCTTCCGGCCGTTATCACCCTGCTGGGTCCCGTGCGACGACGGTTTCCACCGGATTTTCTACCGACTGGAAGGTGAGATGGCAGAAAACGAGGGCGTATTAACCCTGCGTGATTTCCTCGATGAGAAAGCCAACCCTATTCCGCTGGATGACATCGACGACCTGGCTCGCCACCTGATTCGCCTGATGCCGGTGTTGCGCCTGCGTGATGCGCGTTTTATGCGGCGGATCCGCAACGGCACCGTACCGAATATGCCGGAAGTGGAAGTGACCGCCCGCGAGCTGGATTTCCTGGCGCGAGAGCTGGTGGCGCGTCCGCAAAATCTGACCGATGGTCAAATCCGCCAGGGGTTGTCGGCAATGGTACAACTGCTGGAACACTATTTTTCCGAGCAGGGGACGTCGGAGTCGCGCCATCGTCTGATGCGCCGCCGCTCTCACGATGAACAACGCAGCTGGCGCTACCTCGATATCATTAACCGGATGATCGACAGGCCCGGTGGCCGTACCCATCGGGTGATTTTGCTGGGGCTGTTTTCGACGCTTCTGCAGGCCAAGGGCACCGTTCGTCTCGACCGTGACGCCCGCCCGCTGCTGCTGGTGGAAGACCCGGAAACGCGCCTGCACCCGATCATGCTCTCGGTGGCGTGGCACCTGTTGAATCTACTGCCGCTGCAGCGCGTGACCACCACCAATTCCGGCGAGTTATTGTCGCTGACCCCGGTCGAGCACGTCTGCCGTCTGGTACGTGAGTCTTCCCGCGTCACCGCCTATCGCCTCGGGCCGGGCGGGATGAACGCGGAAGAGGGACGTCGTATCTCGTTCCACATCCGCTTTAATCGTGCGTCGTCGCTGTTCGCCCGCTGCTGGCTGCTGGTTGAGGGAGAAACGGAAACCTGGGTTATCAACGAACTGGCGCGTCAGTGCGGCCACCATTTTGATGCCGAAGGTATCAAGGTCATCGAATTTGCCCAGTCGGGGATCAAGCCGCTGATCAAATTCGCCCGGCGGATGGGCATTGAATGGCATGTGCTGGTGGATGGTGACGAGGCGGGGAAAAAATATGCCGCGACCGTGCGTGGCCTGCTAAATAATGAGCGCGAAGAAGAGCGCGACCACCTAACCATGCTGCCGGCCATGGACATGGAGCACTTTATGTACCGTCAGGGGTTCGACGACGTGTTCCACCGGATTGCGATGGTGCCGGTGGATGTGCCAATGAACATGCGGCGCGTGATTGCCAAAGCCATCCACCGCTCTTCAAAACCTGATTTAGCGATTGAGGTGGCGACGGAAGCGGGGAGACGTGGCGTGGAGTCCGTGCCGACGCTGCTGCGCAAGATGTTCTCCCGCGTGCTGTGGCTGGCACGCGGGAAAGCGGATTAAGCGCGGGTCGCCTGCGTGACGTGTTGCGTCAGGCTGTCCAGTAGCGCATAGCGGCGGCGGTACTCAGCGCGCTTTTTGCTCGCAATCTCTTCCATCGGCTTACGGGGCATGGCGAGCGGCAGCATGAAGTGGCCGTTATCCTGTTTTTGCCCACCGAGGGAGAGCCAGAAGCTGTCATAATCGGCCAGCAGTTTTCCCTCTTTTTTCTTGCGGTAACGCCAGCTGCGGTAGATATGCGTGGCGTTACTCACCGCGACAATATGCTCAACCGGGAAAGCTGCGCCAAGCGTCATTGCCGTTTCAACCAGCAGGCGTTTCGGGAACAGGCCGTGACACGCTTTGGTCGCCCCCTGGATCAGTTCATGTGGAACATGTGCTTTTGCCCCCTGCAGGCCGCCAATGAACAGCGTTGTTTTTCCTTCAAACGGGCACAGCGTGAAGGTCATTTCCGCCAGCACGGTATTCTGATGGTTACAAAAGACGAGGGTGGCTTCACCCTCTTTATCCATGAAGGCGTCGGCGCACAGGCGCACAGTAAACTGCTGTTCGTCTTTTCCGGTCAGGGTCAGCAGGGTTGCCCCCTGCGGTGAAAGGTAACCCTTGACCAGCGTTGCCGGAAGCTGGCGCGTCATTGTCTGGTAGTGCCAGGTCAGCGATTCCAGCGCCTGTCGGCGATCCATGTCCACCGTTAACCACGGGCGGTGCAGGCGGCACGGCAGCCCCGGCTGCACCTGCAACATTTGCATCAGGCGCGGCTGCTTTGCCAGCTCTGACAGCAGACGCGTGGTGCTGAACGGTGTCATCAGCGAACGGAGCATGAACTTACGTCGATAAGCGGGGTTTTGCCATGCCAGCCCCGGCGTGATCTTCCCGAAGGCCAGATTATTGAAGAGCTGCCAGCCGGATTTAGGCTGGTGCTGATGAGAAATAAGTGTATCGACGATGGAAGACATGTTAGATCCTGCTTCTGAAGGAAGGGTTCTATTTCAGCAGGCGAAATTTCAATAACTCATCAACAAATTGAGGCGATTTCGGTGCGCGGGGGTTTCGTTGAGGAGTCGTTTAGATAGAATCAACGTTTATAATTGCCAGAACATTTATTTGGAATATTTATGAACCTCAAGGGAAAACGCAGAACGTGGTTTCTGCTGCTGGCGGTAATTGTTATCGGGGGAGGGTTCTGGCTATGGCAGATCCTGAATGCCCCTGTACCACAGTATCAAACACTGATTGTCCGTCCGGGCGAGCTGCAGCAAAACGTGCTGGCGACGGGAAAACTGGATGCCCTGCGCAAGGTTGACGTGGGTGCACAGGTAAGCGGTCAGTTGAAAACGCTGTCGGTTGAGATTGGCGACAAGGTGAAAAAAGGCCAGCTGCTGGGCGTTATCGATCCTGAGCAGGCGCAAAACCAGATCCGTGAGGTGGAAGCCACGCTCATGGAACTGCGTGCCCAGCGTGCACAGGCGCAGGCTGAGCGCAACCTGGCCCAGGTAACGTTAACGCGTCAGCAGGCGCTGGCCAAAACGCAGGCCATCTCGAAACAAGATTTAGACACGGCTGCCACCGAGCTGGCGGTTAAGCAGGCGCAGATCGGGACTATCGATGCGCAGATCAAGCGCAACCAGGCCTCGCTGGATACGGCCAAAACCAACCTCGACTATACGCAGATTGTGGCGCCCATGGCCGGGGAAGTGACTCAAATTACCACGCTGCAGGGGCAAACGGTGATTGCGGCGCAGCAGGCGCCCAACATTCTGACCCTGGCGGACATGAGCACCATGCTGGTGAAAGCCCAGGTCTCAGAGGCGGATGTTATTCATCTGAAGCCGGGGCAGAAAGCCTGGTTTACCGTCCTCGGCGATCCTCAGACGCGCTATGAAGGCGCGCTAAAAGACATTCTGCCGACGCCGGAAAAAGTGAACGATGCCATCTTCTACTATGCGCGCTTCGAGGTACCTAACCCGCAGGGCGTGTTGCGTCTGGACATGACCGCACAGGTGCACATTCAGCTTACCGGCGTGAAAAATGTGCTCACCATTCCTCTCTCTGCACTGGGTGAATCCACCGGCGAGAGCCGCTATAAAGTGAAAGTGCTGCGCAACGGCGAAACGCGTGAGCGAGAAGTGGTCATTGGTGCGCGTAATGACACCGACGTGGTGGTGGTCAAAGGGCTGGAAGAGGGTGAGGAGGTTGTCACCAGCGAAAGCCTGCCCGGAGCCGCTAAATGACGGCGTTGCTTGAGCTGAATGACATTCGTCGTAGCTATCCGTCGGGCGATGGCCCGGTTGAGGTGCTGAAGGGGATCACCCTGCGCGTCGAAGCGGGCGAGATGGTGGCGATTGTCGGTGCGTCCGGCTCCGGTAAATCGACGCTGATGAATATTCTCGGCTGTCTGGACAGACCCACCAGCGGCACCTATCGGGTGGCCGGAATGGATGTTTCCACGCTGGACGGTGACGCGCTGGCAAAACTGCGGCGGGAACATTTCGGTTTTATCTTCCAGCGTTACCATCTGCTCTCTCACCTGACGGCGGCGCAGAACGTCGAAGTGCCGGCGGTCTATGCCGGCGTCGAGCGGAAAAAACGCCTTGAGCGCGCCCAGATGCTGCTGACGCGTCTGGGGCTGGCGGAACGGGTGGAGTACCAGCCCTCGCAGCTCTCCGGCGGCCAGCAGCAGCGTGTCAGTATCGCACGCGCGCTGATGAACGGCGGTCAGGTGATCCTCGCAGATGAACCGACCGGGGCGCTCGACAGCCATTCGGGTGAAGAGGTGATGGCGATCCTTCACCAGCTTCGCGATCAGGGGCATACGGTCATCATCGTTACCCACGATCCGCAGGTGGCTGCACAGGCCGAGCGCATCATTGAGATCCGCGACGGAGAACTGGTCAGCAACCCGCCGGCGCGACACGCCCGGGCGGCGGCGCCGAAAGAAGTCCTGCCGGCGTCAACCGGCTGGGGACAATTTTCCAGCGGGTTTCGTGAGGCGCTGACCATGGCCTGGCTGGCGATGGCCGCCAATAAAATGCGCACCCTGTTGACCATGCTGGGCATCATCATTGGTATCGCCTCGGTGGTGTCGATTGTGGTCGTGGGCGACGCGGCCAAACAGCTGGTGCTGGCGGATATTCGGGCCATCGGGACCAACACCATTGATGTCTATCCCGGCAAAGATTTTGGCGATGACGAGCCGCAGTATCAGCAGGCGCTGAAGTACGACGATCTGGCGGCTATCCAGAAGCAGCCGTGGGTGAATTCGGCCACGCCGGCGGTCTCACAAAACCTCCGTCTGCGGGTAGGCAATGTAGACGTTGCTGCCAGCGCCAACGGCGTCAGCGGCGATTACTTTAACGTCTATGGCATGACCTTCAGCGAAGGTGCCACCTTCAATGCCGAGCAGTTAGCGGGCCGGGCGCAGGTGGTGGTGCTTGATGCCAACTCGCGCCGGCAGCTCTTCCCCAATAAAACCAACGTGGTGGGCGAGGTTATCCTGGTCGGAAACATGCCTGCGACGGTGATTGGCGTGGCGGAAGAGAAACAGTCGATGTTTGGCAGCAGCAAGATCCTGCGCGTCTGGCTGCCCTATACCACCATCTCCGGGCGGATTATGGGGCAGTCCTGGCTGAACTCCATCACCGTTCGCGTGAAGGAGGGCTACGACAGCGCGCAGGCCGAGCAACAGCTGGAACGGCTGCTGACGTTGCGTCACGGGAAGAAAGATTTCTTCACCTGGAATATGGACGGTCTCTTGAAAACGGCGGAAAAGACCACACGTACTCTTCAGCTGTTCCTGACGCTGGTGGCGGTGATCTCGCTGGTGGTCGGCGGTATCGGGGTGATGAATATCATGCTGGTATCGGTCACGGAACGTACCCGGGAGATTGGCATCCGCATGGCAGTCGGTGCCAGAGCCAGCGATGTGCTGCAGCAATTTTTGATTGAAGCGGTGCTGGTGTGTCTGGTGGGCGGCGCGATGGGCATTGCGCTGTCGATGATGATCGCGTTTGCTCTGCAGCTTTTTTTACCCGGCTGGGAGATTGGTTTCTCGCCGGTGGCCATTCTTACCGCATTTTTGTGTTCGACTTTTACCGGCATTTTGTTTGGCTGGCTGCCTGCCCGCAATGCGGCGCGTCTGGATCCTGTGGATGCGTTGGCTCGCGAATAGGCTGAAAATAAAAATGCCAGCCGATCGGGCTGGCATTTTGACGGCGGGATGTACACAATAAAACAGAGAGCTATGCGACCGTTTCTGCTTCAATGGGTACGATCAGGCTTGCATGATTGCCTTTTGGTCCCTGGTGTACATCGAACCGGACGGACTGCCCGGCTTTGAGCGTTCTGTAACCATCCATCTGAATGGTGGAATAGTGAGCGAAGATATCCTCGCCGCCGCCTTCGGGGCAGATGAAGCCAAACCCTTTGGCGTTGTTGAACCACTTAACAGTACCCATTTCCATGCTTCGACATCCTTCGTAAATCTTATAAGTTAAGATGGAATGAACCGGTGGTGGAGTGGGGGCTGTTCAAAACCTCGCCATCTCACGCTTGTACAATTTAGAGAAACGAAAGAAGTCGTCAAGCGTTTGGCGCTTGAGATGGGACAATAATCAACCAAAGTTTGAAGCAGTTAACGCTATTGCAACAGTTTGTGACAGACATCGCGGATGACAGTAATAGATGATTGTTATCTAACATCTGAGGTAGATTCAAAGTGGTTATGCAAAATGGGTAAGACCAACGACTGGCTGGATTTTGACCAGCTGGCGGAAGATAAAGTGCGTGACGCGCTAAAACCGCCATCTATGTATAAAGTTATGTTAATGAACGATGATTACACGCCGATGGAATTTGTTATTGACGTGCTACAAAAGTTCTTTTCTTATGATGTAGAACGTGCAACGCAACTGATGCTTACCGTTCATTATCGTGGCAAAGCTATCTGCGGCATCTTTACCGCCGAAGTGGCGGAGACCAAAGTCGCGATGGTGAACGATTATGCGAGGGAGAACGAGCATCCGTTGCTGTGTACGCTGGAAAAGGCCTGATAAGGCATAAAATTTGGGGGAGGTGCCTATGCTCAATCAAGAACTGGAACTCAGTTTAAATATGGCTTTCGCCAGAGCGCGTGAGCACCGACATGAGTTTATGACCGTCGAGCATTTACTGCTCGCACTGCTTAGCAACCCATCTGCCCGCGAAGCGCTGGAAGCCTGCTCCGTGGATCTGGTGGCGCTACGTCAGGAACTCGAAGCCTTCATCGAACAAACCACACCGGTGCTGCCAGCCAGTGAAGAAGAGCGCGACACGCAGCCGACGCTCAGCTTCCAGCGCGTGTTGCAGCGTGCGGTATTCCACGTCCAGTCTTCCGGACGTAGCGAAGTGACGGGCGCAAATGTGCTGGTCGCCATCTTCAGCGAGCAGGAGTCACAGGCTGCCTACCTGCTGCGCAAACACGAAGTCAGCCGACTCGACGTGGTTAACTTTATCTCTCACGGAACGCGTAAAGACGAGCCGAACCAGGCATCGGATTCCAGCAATCAGGTCAATAACAATGAAGAGCAAGCAGGCGGGGAGGATCGTATGGAAAACTTCACCACCAATCTCAACCAGCTTGCTCGCGTTGGCGGTATCGACCCGCTGATTGGTCGCGATAAAGAGCTGGAGCGCGCGATCCAGGTATTGTGCCGTCGCCGCAAGAACAACCCGCTGCTGGTGGGTGAATCCGGCGTCGGTAAAACCGCGATTGCCGAGGGTCTCGCCTGGCGTATTGTGCAGGGCGACGTACCGGAAGTGATTGCCGATTGCACCATTTACTCGCTGGATATTGGCTCGCTGCTGGCGGGCACTAAATACCGCGGCGATTTTGAAAAACGCTTTAAGGCGCTTTTGAAACAGCTCGAGCAGGACACCAACAGCATTCTGTTTATCGATGAGATCCACACCATCATCGGTGCCGGTGCGGCCTCGGGTGGCCAGGTGGATGCCGCTAACCTGATCAAACCGCTGCTCTCCAGCGGTAAGATCCGCGTGATTGGCTCTACAACCTATCAGGAGTTCAGCAACATCTTTGAGAAAGATCGTGCCCTGGCGCGTCGTTTCCAGAAAATCGATGTGACTGAACCCTCTGTTGAAGAAACCGTGCAGATCATCAACGGTCTGAAACCGAAGTACGAAGCGCACCACGATGTGCGTTATACCGCCAAAGCGGTGCGTGCGGCGGTGGAGCTGGCGGTGAAATACATCAACGATCGTCATCTGCCGGATAAGGCTATTGACGTGATTGATGAGGCAGGGGCGCGTGCGCGTCTGATGCCAGCCAGCAAGCGTAAGAAAACCGTTAACGTGGCGGATATCGAGACCGTGGTGGCCCGTATCGCGCGTATCCCTGAGAAGAGCGTTTCTCAGAGCGACCGTGACACGCTGCGCACCCTTGGCAATCGCCTGAAAATGCTGGTCTTTGGGCAGGATAAAGCCATTGAGGCGTTAACCGAAGCCATCAAGATGGCCCGTGCCGGACTGGGGCATGAACATAAGCCTGTCGGTTCCTTCCTGTTCGCCGGTCCGACCGGTGTGGGGAAAACCGAGGTCACGGTTCAGCTCTCCAAAGCGTTGGGCATTGAGCTGCTGCGTTTTGATATGTCCGAGTACATGGAGCGTCACACCGTCAGCCGTTTGATTGGTGCGCCTCCGGGCTATGTGGGCTTTGACCAGGGCGGTCTGTTAACCGACGCGGTGATCAAGCATCCGCACGCGGTACTGCTGCTCGATGAAATCGAGAAAGCGCACCCGGACGTGTTCAACATCCTGCTGCAGGTGATGGACAACGGGACGCTGACCGATAACAACGGGCGCAAGGCGGACTTCCGCAACGTAGTGCTGGTAATGACCACCAACGCCGGTGTACGTGAAACGGAGCGTAAATCTATCGGCCTTATCCATCAGGATAACAGCACCGATGCGATGGAAGAGATCAAGAAGATCTTTACGCCGGAGTTCCGTAACCGTCTGGACAACATTATCTGGTTCGATCACCTCTCTACCGAGGTTATCCATCAGGTAGTGGATAAGTTCATCGTCGAGCTGCAGGTTCAGCTGGATCAGAAAGGCGTGTCGCTGGAAGTGAGCCAGGAGGCCCGCAACTGGCTGGCTGAGAAAGGCTACGACCGTGCGATGGGTGCCCGTCCAATGGCGCGTGTGATTCAGGACAACCTGAAGAAACCGCTGGCGAACGAGCTGCTGTTTGGCTTGCTGGTAGACGGCGGTCAGGTGACGGTCGCGCTGGACCAGGAGAAGAATGAGCTGACGTATGATTTCCAGAGTGCGCAGAAGCACAAGCCGGAAGCGGCTCACTAATTTCCTGCATTAGTCTTAAAAACCGGGCAATACACTGCCCGGTTTTTTTATGCATGC
>NZ_CP080000.1:682394-682466 GCF_019378755.1 Enterobacter sp. BIDMC 29
TTGCTGGATAAACCCACAGTACTAAAATGGCGGCGCACCTGCAAAATCAGGTGCCGGGATTGGCGTCCTGAA
>NZ_CP080000.1:682689-781173 GCF_019378755.1 Enterobacter sp. BIDMC 29
CAGCTCTACACCGAACTCTCCCTCAACCCCGATCTCCCAACCCTTGCCGAGCGCTGCAAACTGCTCACCGAAATCCTCCTCGATTGCAAATCACTCCCGCAAACGCAGCCCGTGTGCCGCTGTTTAGGCGCGTATCTGGAAGAAGTCAAAACCGGGCTCACAGAATCAATGCGTGATTTTCAGATAGTGGAATTTGAGGAGGACGCTGAACCACCGCGACAAAAAGCGTGGCTACTGGAAGATACCGAAACAAAGTGCGACTACTGCCGGGCAGTAAACCACGTGCTGCTGGTGTCCCATTTTGATCGGGATATGCTGCCGTACCTGACGGGATTGCTGCATGAGATGGCGCATTCCATGGCCGGGGATTTAATCACGCCGGCGCAGCCCCGCATGACAATACATCTTCCTGCCCGGCATTAAGCCGTTAAATAAAAAAGGCCGGGGTTAACCCGACCTTTATATATTCATCTGCCATTACAGGCGAAAACAATTAGCGACTACGGAAGACAATGCGGCCTTTGCTCAGGTCGTACGGGGTCAGTTCAACAGTCACTTTGTCGCCCGTTAAAATGCGGATATAGTTTTTGCGCATTTTACCGGAGATGTGCGCAGTTACCACGTGACCGTTTTCCAGCTCTACGCGAAACATGGTGTTAGGCAACGTATCAAGTACGGTACCCTGCATTTCAATATTGTCTTCTTTGGCCATCTAATCCTCTGGGGTATCACTACCAAGTTTTGAACCGGCAAGATAATGCCGAAATTCATCAATTAAGTAAAGAATTGCGCGTTTAAAACGCAGCAAAATAGTTTCGGCGCATTGCCCAAGCGTCACGGTACAACCGAACGGAAAGCGCATTCGTAAAGGGGATACAACAGGATAAACGTCAGGACGTTATCTGAAGCGGAGGACCCAAACGGCGGCGAGGCAACAGGCAGAACCTACTCTGCGGCATAATTATAACACCCTCACAAAAAATATGCGGAAAACATTTAGGCATTGGGCATAAAGAGCGTTCTTGGTACCCAGAAGTCTCGCGGCAGCTTCTCCTGACGGCAAACGTCCAGATGTTCTATGTAGTGACGGCGGGGGATGTCAACCGCGCCGAGCGAGGCAGTATGCTCATTGAGGACCTGGCAATCCATCAGTTTTCCACCGCGCTGGGCAAACTCCTGGCAGAAGATCAGCAGCGCGGTTTTCGAGGCATTCACGGCACGGGAGAACATCGATTCGCCGCAAAACAGCGTCCCCTGCGCAACGCCATACATCCCGCCGACGAGTTCACCTTCTTGCCAGACTTCAATGGAGTGCGCGAAACCCAGCTCATGCAGCTGGTGATAGGCGGTAATGATATCGCGGGTGATCCAGGTTCCTTCATGACGGTCTTCGGCACAGCCTTCAATGACCTGACCGAAGGCATAATTCAGGGTGACGCGGTAGGGTGATTTCGCATGGAAACGCTTCATGCTGCGGCTCAGGTGAAACTGCGCCGGCCACAGCACGGCACGGGGATCGGGAGACCACCATAAAATCGGGTCGCCGGGTGAAAACCACGGGAAAATGCCGCGCTGGTAAGCCATCAAAAGCCGCGCAGGACTAAGGTCGCCGCCAAGGGCCAGCAGCCCATTAGGTTCACGCAGCGCTCCCTCCGGCGAAGGGAACGCGATGTTATGACGAGAAAGCTGGACCAGGCGCATGACAGCAGAACTCCAATACGCGAGTTAGGATCGGTACAAATATAGTCTACAGACGCTGTTTAAACTGGTAGTAGCGACCCTGTTTCGCCAACAGTTCTGTGTGACTACCTTGCTCAATAATATGTCCGTTGTCCATCACAATTATCTGATCAAAACTCGCCAGCCCGCGCAGGCGGTGGGTGACCATCAGCACGGTTTTTCCGGTCATAACATGGGCCAGTAAATCAAGGATTTGGCTCTCGGTTGTTGCGTCCAGCCCTTCGGTGGGTTCATCAAGCAGCATCAGCGGCGCATCGTGCAGCAACGCGCGTGCAATCGCCAGACGGCGCAACTCGCCGCCGGAGAGCTGACGACCGCCTTCCCCGAGCCAGCCGTTCAGCCCGTCGTTCTCAAGCAGTTTTTGCAGCCCAACCTGCTCCAGCATGGCGCGCAGATCATCGTCGGAGGCCTGAGGTGCCGCGAGCAGCAGGTTATCACGCAGCGTCGCGCTGAAGAGGTGCACGCGCTGCGGAACCACGCTCACGGTCTTGCGCAGCGTCTGTTCGCTGAAGTCGGTCAGCGGCGTATCGTTAAACCGAATCTGACCGTGCTGCGGATCCCAGGCGCGGGTCAGTAGCTGAAGAAGGGTGGATTTACCGCAACCGGTACGACCGAGGAGCGCAATCCGCTGGCCTGCTTTAACAGACAGCGTGATCCCTTCCAGCGCGTTCTGCGCCTGTTTTTCATAGGCAAAGGTGACGTTATCCAGGGTCAGCGCAACCTGCGCCGGCACGGCGGTCTGAGCGCCGCTGAATGTAACCTCCGGCTCCTGCTCGGCAATCTGGGTGATGCGCAGGGCAGAAGCGATGACCTGTCCGAGATGCTGGAAGGCGCCCGTCACCGGGGCCAGCGCTTCAAACGCGGCCAGGGCGCAGAAAACGAAGAGGGCAATCAGAGGGCCGGGCTGGGTATTCCCGCCTACGCCACCTGAAGCCATCCACAGCATGGCGATGACCGCCACGCCGCCGATTAACATCATCAACGCCTGGGAGAATGCCGTGAGCTCCGACTGGCGGCGCTGGGCTTCATGCCAGTTCAGCTCAGTGCTTTCCATTTGACTGCGATAACGCGTGCTGGCACCAAAAATGGTCAGTTCCGCCTGTCCCTGCAGCCAGGATGTCAGCTGTTGTCGGTAGTCGCCGCGCAGTCGCGTCAGGTTCTCGCCGGTGGATTTACCTGCACGATAAAACAGCGGTGGCAGGATAATCAGCGTCAGCAGCATGATGCCACCCAGCGTGAGCGCAACGGGAACGTCCAGAACCGACAACCCCAGCGTGACCACCACAATCACCACAAACGCCCCCACGATGGGCGAGATGACGCGCAGGTAAAGGTGATCCAGCGTGTCGACATCGGCTACGACACGGTTGAGTAACTCACCCTGACGAAAACGGGCCAGCCCGGCAGGGGAGAGGGGTAACAGTTTGCTGAAGGTGTAAATGCGCAGGTGCTGTAGCACGCGGAAAGTGGCATCGTGGCTGACAAGACGCTCAAAATAACGTCCGGCAGTACGCGTGATTGCGGTGCCGCGAACGCCTGCCGCCGGAAGCATATAGTTAAAGCTGTATAAACCCGCGAACCCCGCGACGGCCGAAGCGGACAAGAACCAGCCGGAGAGCGTAAGCAGACCGATGCTGGCAAGCAGGGTAACAATCGCCAGCACAATGCCCAGCAGCAGCATCCATTTATGGCGTTTATAGAGCGCAAGATAGGGAAGCAGAGCACGCATCAGATATCCTCCTGACGGTTTGCCAGCAGGGTGGCAAACGGGCCCTGCGCGGCAACGAGAGAGGCGTAATCGCCTTGCTCAACAATATGACCATTTTCCATGACCCAGATCTGATCCCAGTCAGCAATACCTTCCAGCTGATGGGTGACCATCAGAGTGGTCTGCTGTCGCGAGGCCGCATTCAGGGCATCCATGACGCGTTGCTCACTGTGTGCGTCAAGGCTCGCTGCTGGCTCGTCGAGCAGCATGAGCTGGCATGGGTTAAGCAGCGCACGGGCAACCGCCACACGCTGGGCCTGACCGACTGACAGGCCGGCAGACTGGTCACCGACAACGGTATCGACACCCTGCGGAAGCTGCGGCAGAAACTCGCTGACCCAGGCGCGGTCGAGCACGGATTGCAGTTCATCGTCACGCGCATCCGGGCGAGCCAGCAGCACATTGTCTCGCAGCGTGGCGGCAGGAAGCTGAGGGTTTTGTCCCACCCAGCTAAGCTGTTTACGCCAGGCAAGCGGATCGAGATCGCGCAGTTCAGTTTGGTTGATCCGCAGCGATCCGGTGTAGGCCATAAAACCCGATAGCGCATTGAGCAGAGAGCTTTTCCCTGAACCGCTGATGCCTACGAGCACCACACGTTTTCCAGCCGGAAGGGTAAAGTTAAGCGGGCCTGCCAGCACGTTGCCTTCAGGCGACAGAATGGAGAAATCCCGTGCTTCAAGGGTAACCGGCTCTTTGGCGTTCAGCGTCACGTCACCGCGTTCCGGATGCGCCAGTGGCGTTTCCATAAACGTCTTCAGGCTGTCAGCCGCGCCCACGGCCTGCGCTTTTGCATGATAGAAGGTGCCCAGATCGCGAAGCGGCTGGAAAAATTCGGGGGCCAGTATCAGCGCAAGGAAACCGGCTGAAAGGGTCACCGCCGTGCCGTAGTGGCCAAAATCCAGCGCGCCGAGATACGAGAAGCCAAAGTAGACCGCCACGAGCGCAATCGACAGCGAGGTAAAGAATTCGAGTACGCCGGAGGAGAGGAACGCCAGACGTAACACTTCCATGGTGCGCTGACGGAAATCCTGCGATGCGAGGCGGATATTTTCAGTTTCCGCTTCACCGCGGCCAAAAATGCGCAACGTTTCCATGCCGCGCAGACGGTCAAGGAAATGGCCGCTTAAGCGACCCAGAGCCAGAAAGTTACGTCGGTTAGCGTCCGCGGCACCCATGCCCACCAGCGCCATAAACAGCGGGATCAGCGGGGCTGTGCCCAGCAGGATCAGTGCCGCCATCCAGTTGACCGGGAAGATGGCGATGACAATCAGCAACGGAACGAAGACGGCTAGCGCCATCTGTGGCAGATAGCGCGCATAGTAGTCATGCATATCGTCAATCTGCTCAAGGATCAGCGTCGCCCAGCTTCCCGCGGGTTTACCCTGGATCCACGCCGGACCGGCCTCCTGAAGGCGGTCAAGCACCTGACGGCGGATCTCATAGCGGATATGCTGTCCGGCGTGAAAACCCACGCGCTCACGCAGCCAGACCACCCAGGCACGAAGAACAAAAATCAGGATCAGGACGATAAAGGGCAACAGGAGCGCTTCGCGCGGAATGTTCTCCATGATCATGTGATTAAGAATGCGGGCCAGCAGCCATGCCTGGGCAACAATCAACAGACCACTGACAAACCCCAGAAAACGGGAGATTGTTAGCCAGCGGCGGGAAAGAACGCTTTGCTGTTTCAGCCAGCGTGTTAACTCTTGTTGACGGGTTTTTTCCATTGCGTACTTAGCAGGTGACGTTATTAGAAGTTGGGCAGCGCAATGTTACAACGGAGAGACAATAAAGGCGACTTATCGCCGCCTTTATTTACGTTTGTTACTGACTTGTAAAGATTATTTACCTTGTTCCGCCAGCCCGTCGAGGTAGCGTTCAGCGTCCAGCGCGGCCATACAGCCGGTGCCAGCAGAGGTGATCGCCTGACGGTAGATATGGTCCATCACATCGCCAGCAGCGAATACGCCAGGAATGCTGGTCTGGGTCGCGTTGCCGTGAATACCGGACTGCACTTTGATGTAGCCGTTTTCCAGCTCCAGTTGCCCCTCGAAAATCGCGGTGTTCGGGCTGTGACCGATCGCCACAAACAGACCCGCCACTTCCAGCGTTTCGACGTTATCGGTGTTCTGGGTATCACGAATACGCAGACCGGCAACGCCCATCTGATCGCCCGTGACTTCTTCCAGGGTACGGTTGGTGTGCAGCACGATATTGCCACTCGCCACTTTATCCATCAGACGTTTGATCAGGATCTTCTCTGCGCGGAAGGTGTCACGACGGTGGATCAGGTGCACTTCAGAGGCGATGTTCGCCAGATAAAGGGCTTCTTCCACGGCAGTGTTGCCGCCACCGATAACCGCCACTTTCTGGTTGCGATAGAAGAAACCATCGCAGGTTGCGCAGGCGGAAACGCCACGGCCTTTGAATGCTTCTTCAGACGGCAGACCGAGGTAACGGGCAGAAGCGCCGGTCGCGATGATCAGCGCATCACAGGTGTACTCGCCGCTGTCGCCCGTCAGACGGAACGGACGGTTCTGCAGGTCAACCTTATTGATATGATCGAACAGAATTTCGGTTTCGAATTTCGTCGCATGCTCGTGCATACGCTCCATCAGCAGCGGCCCGGTCAGGTCGTTCGGGTCGCCTGGCCAGTTTTCCACTTCCGTGGTGGTGGTCAGCTGACCGCCTTTTTCCATGCCGGTAATCAGAACCGGTTGCAGGTTAGCGCGTGCAGCATAGACCGCCGCGGTATATCCCGCAGGTCCAGAACCAAGAATTAGCAGCTTACTGTGTTTGGCCGTGCCCATGAGATCCCCATTGTTGTTGGCAGACATTTGGCTGGATTGTAGGGAATTTGTTGTCGTAAAAAAAGAGCGCAGCAATTTTGATATCGATATGTGCAATAGCCAGCGACGATGAATTAAGCGCTATAACATCACGCTTTGCGCCGAAATTCGCTCGTTTGTACGGCAATAAAATGAGGATTAATACCCTGCCGTAATGAATATCCGGCATGTTGTACTAAAAATCGATGTTTTGCTTTGACAATCCCCTGCGCTTTTGCGAAAACATTCAAGGAAGAAAAAAACCGCGTTAACCGCATGCCGCATAGGCATGCACGTAAATGCCATTTTTACCGGGTCAGTGAAATCTACGCATGGCGTGGACAGACGCCATACGTGATATCGGTGACTGCCTTCGGGCAACGGTCTTCTTACCAACAGAACCCGAATCCGCATCGCGTCTAATACATAACCAGGCGATGTGATGACTAACGGGTATAGGCTCTGAACAGTGATGTGCACAGGGTCCAGGCAGGAGTAGGGAAGGAATACAGAGAGACAATAATAATGGTAGATAGCAAGAAGCGCCCTGGCAAAGATCTCGACCGTATCGATCGTAACATTCTTAATGAATTGCAAAAGGATGGGCGTATTTCCAACGTCGAGCTTTCAAAACGTGTGGGACTTTCCCCGACGCCGTGCCTTGAGCGTGTGCGCCGACTGGAAAGACAGGGTTTCATTCAGGGCTATACGGCTCTGTTGAACCCGCATTATCTGGATGCCTCACTTCTGGTATTTGTTGAGATTACTCTGAATCGTGGTGCGCCGGATGTGTTTGAGCAATTTAACGCCGCTGTACAAAAACTTGAAGAAATTCAAGAGTGTCATCTGGTATCCGGTGATTTCGACTACCTGTTGAAAACCCGTGTGCCTGATATGTCCGCCTACCGTAAGCTGCTGGGTGAAACCCTGCTGCGTCTGCCGGGCGTGAATGACACCCGTACCTATGTGGTGATGGAAGAAGTCAAACAGAGCAATCGTCTGGTTATTAAGACGCGCTAACACGGAACAGGTGCAAAATCAGTGTAGTTTGATTACACTCCTGTTAATCCATACAGCAACAGTGCCGGGGATACCCGGCGCTGTTGTCCGTTTTAGCAAACAGGCAGGATATGCCTGATACCTGGAGAGCCTTTCTTGAGCCAGGAATACACTGAAGACAAAGAAGTCACATTATCGAAGCTAAGCAGCGGACGTCGTCTCCTCGAGGCTTTGCTGATTGTTATTGCCCTTTTTGCCGTCTGGCTGATGGCAGCCCTACTCAGTTTCAACCCCTCAGATCCCAGCTGGTCACAAACCGCCTGGCATGAGCCTATCCATAACTTAGGCGGTGTTCCCGGCGCCTGGCTTGCAGATACGCTCTTCTTCATTTTCGGGGTGATGGCCTACACCCTTCCCGTCATTATCATTGGCGGATGCTGGTTTGCCTGGCGCCATCGTCAAAACGATGACTATATCGACTATTTCGCGGTGTCGCTGCGCCTGATTGGCGCACTGGCGCTGATCCTCACCTCGTGTGGGCTGGCGGCTATCAACGCCGATGATATCTGGTATTTCGCCTCTGGCGGGGTGATCGGCAGCCTGTTGAGCTCTGCGCTACAGCCCATGCTTCACAGCAGCGGTGGCACGCTTGCGTTGCTCTGCATCTGGGCGGCAGGACTGACGCTGTTCACCGGCTGGTCGTGGGTGAGCATTGCCGAGAAGATTGGCAGCTTTATCCTTACCCTTCTGACCTTCGCCAGCAACCGTACCCGTCGCGACGATACGTGGGTTGACGAAGATGAATATGAAGATGAGTACGAAGAGGAAGACGATGCTCCCGTACAGCGTCGCGAATCTCGTCGTGCCCGCATTATGCGCGGCGCGCTGGCGCGTCGTCAGCGTGTTGCCGAGAAATTTGCCAACCCGCTAGGCCGTAAAACCGATGCGGCGCTCTTCTCCGGCAAACGCATGGATGAAGACGATCAGGTTGAATATCGTGCAGCCGGTGCGGCTGTCGATCCAAACGATGTGCTCTTCTCTGGCAACCGTGCCACGCCGGGAGCGTTTGATGAATACGACCCGCTGTTAAATGGCCACTCCGTGACCGAGCCGGTCGCTGCAGCGGCCGCCGCCACTACGGCTTCACAGGCGTATGCCGCTCCAGCCGATGCGGTGATGCCTTCAGCACCGGTTCCACCACCCGAATCCGCCATTCAGCAACCTCAGGTGGAGTGGCAAACCGCCCCTGGCGTTCATACGCCTGAGCCGGTTATTGCGCCAGAGCCAGAGAGCTATATTCCTGTCCAGCAGGAAGCCTGGCAGCAGCCTTATCAGCCGGAGCCGGCATATGAGCCTCAGGGATATCCGCAGTACGCGCAGCCTGCTGCACAGCCTCATCAGGAGTACGTGCCGGAGCCGGTTGAACCTGAACAGCCATACGTAGCGCCTCAGCCAGAGCCTGACGTGGTGGAAGAGGCGAAACCGTCTCGTCCGCCATTGTACTATTTTGAAGAGGTCGAAGAGCGTCGTGCCCGCGAGCGTGAACAGCTGGCGGCCTGGTATCAGCCTGTGCCTGAACCGGTGCAGGAGCCTGTAACCAAAGCACCTTCTGTTTCGGTTCCTCCGGTTGATCCAACGCCTGCCGTTGCACCTGTTGCTGAAAGCGTGAAGCAGGCTACAGCGGCAGCCGCTGCGGCAGCCCCGGTCTTTAGCCTCGCCACAGGCGGTGCGCCACGTCCACAGGTGAAAGAGGGCATTGGCCCGCAGTTACCTCGCCCAAACCGTGTTCGCGTGCCAACGCGGCGTGAGCTGGCCTCCTACGGTATCAAGCTCCCTTCTCAGCGTATGGCTGAGGAAAAAGCGCGCGAGAATGAGTATGAAGATGACGTTGATGAAATGCATCAGGATGAACTGGCGCGCCAGTTCGCCGCGCAGCAGCATCAGCGCTATGGCGAAGAATACCAGCATGAAGTGCATCATCCACAAGACGAAGATGACGCGGCTGAGGCGGAATTAGCGCGCCAGTTCGCGGCCACGCAGCAGCAGCGTTATGCCGGTGAGCAGCCTGCCGGAGCGAATCCGTTCTCGCTGTCGGATTTTGAATTCTCGCCAATGAAAGATCTGGTTGATGATGGCCCGAGCGAGCCGCTGTTCACGCCGAGCGTGATGCCGGACGCTGAACCTACGCGTCCGCAGACTGCGCCAGCGCCGCAGGCGTATGCACAGCCGCAACAAACGGCACCGCAGGCGTATGCACAGCCGCAACAACCGGCRCCGCAGGCGYATGCACAGCCGCAACAACCGGCACCGCAGGCGCATGYACAGCCGCAACAACCGGCACCGCAGGCGTATGCACAACCGCAGCAACCGGCGCCGCAGGCTTACGTGCAACCGCAGCAGCCACCACAGCCGCCGCAGTTCCAGCAGCCTCAGGCACAGCCGCAGGAGAGTCTCATTCACCCGCTGCTGATGCGTAACGGCGACAGCCGTCCGCTGCAGCGTCCAAGCACGCCTCTGCCGTCGCTGGATCTGTTAACTCCACCGCCGGCTGAAGTCGAGCCGGTCGATACCTTTGCTCTTGAGCAGATGGCTCGTCTGGTGGAAGCGCGTCTGGCGGACTTCCGTATCAAGGCTGATGTGGTCAACTACTCCCCAGGGCCGGTGATCACTCGCTTCGAACTTAATCTGGCACCAGGCGTAAAAGCCGCGCGTATTTCTAACCTTTCCCGTGACCTGGCGCGTTCGCTGTCGACCGTGGCGGTGCGTGTTGTAGAGGTTATTCCGGGTAAACCTTATGTTGGTCTTGAACTGCCGAATAAGAAACGTCAGACCGTTTACCTGCGCGAAGTCCTGGATAACGCGAAGTTCCGCGATAACCCGTCACCGCTGAGCGTGGTTCTGGGTAAAGATATTGCGGGCGAGCCGGTGGTGGCCGATCTGGCAAAAATGCCTCACCTGCTGGTGGCAGGTACCACCGGCTCCGGTAAATCCGTCGGTGTGAACGCCATGATCCTCAGCATGCTCTATAAAGCGCAGCCGGAAGATGTTCGTTTCATCATGATCGACCCTAAAATGCTGGAACTGTCGGTCTATGAAGGTATCCCGCATCTGCTGACAGAAGTGGTTACCGACATGAAAGACGCGGCCAATGCTCTGCGCTGGAGCGTTAATGAGATGGAGCGTCGCTACAAGCTGATGTCTGCGCTGGGCGTGCGTAACCTTGCCGGTTATAACGAGAAAATCGCCGAGGCGGCACGGATGGGCCGTCCGATTCCGGACCCTTACTGGAAACCGGGCGACAGCATGGATGCCCAACATCCGGTGCTGGAAAAACTGCCTTACATCGTCGTGCTGGTGGATGAGTTCGCTGACCTGATGATGACCGTCGGTAAAAAAGTGGAAGAGCTGATTGCACGTCTGGCGCAGAAAGCGCGTGCGGCCGGCATCCACCTGGTTCTGGCGACGCAGCGTCCGTCTGTGGACGTCATTACGGGTCTGATCAAAGCGAACATTCCAACCCGTATCGCGTTTACCGTATCGAGCAAAATTGACTCGCGTACTATTCTCGACCAGGGTGGCGCGGAGTCGCTGCTGGGTATGGGGGACATGCTTTACTCTGGCCCGAACTCCACCTCTCCGGTGCGTGTTCACGGCGCATTTGTTCGCGACCAGGAAGTTCACGCCGTGGTACAGGACTGGAAAGCGCGCGGTCGTCCGCAATATGTTGATGGCATTACCTCCGACAGCGAAAGCGAAGGCGGCGGTGGTGGCCTGGACGGCGGCGAGGAGCTGGATCCGTTATTCGACCAGGCGGTTAACTTCGTCACCGAAAAACGTAAAGCCTCTATCTCGGGTGTGCAGCGTCAGTTCCGCATCGGCTACAACCGCGCAGCGCGCATCATCGAGCAGATGGAAGCGCAGGGCATTGTGAGCGAGCAGGGGCACAACGGTAACCGTGAGGTGCTGGCGCCGCCGCCGTTTGATTAACCTTCAGTGATTGCAAAGAAGGGTAAATCAGCCAAAATTAAGCATTTTCTTCTGTCGCCTGCCTTCGGGCAGGTACACAATAGAGGGCAGAACCCCATATCGGGATGACGTATTTTAAGGAATAACAATGAAAAAAATCGCAATCGCCTGTGCATTACTCACCAGTTTTGTCGCCAGCAGCGTCTGGGCTGATGCGGCCAGCGACCTTAAAAGCCGACTGGATAAAGTGAGCAGTTTCCACGCCAGCTTCACGCAAAAAGTGACTGACGGCAGTGGCAATGCGGTGCAGGAAGGTCAGGGGGATTTGTGGGTAAAACGCCCGAATCTGTTTAACTGGCATATGACTCAGCCGGATGAGAGCATCCTGGTTTCTGACGGTAAGACCCTGTGGTTCTACAACCCGTTTGTCGAGCAGGCTACCGCGACCTGGCTGAAAGACGCGACCAGCAATACGCCTTTCATGCTGATTGCGCGTAACCAGTCCAGCGACTGGCAGCAGTACAATATCAAACAGAATGGTGATGAGTTTGTTCTGACGCCGAAAGGCAGTAATGGCAACCTGAAACAGTTCACCATCAACGTGAGCACCAACGGAACCATTAATCAGTTTGGTGCGGTTGAGCAGGACGACCAGCGTAGTAGCTACCAGCTCAAGACCCAGCAAAACGGCGCGGTTGACGCGTCTAAATTCACCTTTACCCCGCCGCAGGGCGTAACGGTGGACGATCAGCGCAACAAGTAAGAGGCATGAGTGAGCAATCTGTCGCTCGATTTTTCTGAGAATGCGTTTCAACCTCTGGCCGCTCGTATGCGGCCAGAAAATTTAGCGCAGTACATCGGCCAGCAACACCTGCTGGCTGCGGGGAAACCCTTGCCGCGTGCCATTGAGGCCGGGCATCTGCACTCCATGATCCTCTGGGGCCCACCCGGTACAGGCAAAACCACGCTCGCGGAAGTTATCGCCCGTTATGCTAACGCGGATGTCGAGCGCATCTCGGCGGTCACGTCCGGCGTGAAGGAGATCCGCGAGGCGATTGAACGTGCGCGGCAGAACCGCAATGCCGGGCGACGTACCATTCTCTTTGTCGACGAAGTTCACCGTTTCAATAAAAGCCAGCAGGATGCTTTCCTGCCGCACATTGAAGACGGCACCATTTTCTTCATCGGTGCCACCACCGAAAACCCGTCGTTTGAACTCAATTCCGCGCTGCTTTCCCGCGCACGTGTTTACCTGCTCAAATCCCTGACCGTGGAGGATATTGAACAGGTTCTCTCGCAGGCGATGAACGATAACGCGCGCGGCTACGGCGGGCAGGATATCGTTCTGCCTGACGACACGCGCCGGGCGATCGCTGAACTGGTTAACGGCGACGCCCGCCGGGCACTCAATACGCTGGAAATGATGGCCGATATGGCCGAAGTGGATGCGTCCGGCAAGCGGGTACTGAAACCGGCGTTGCTCACCGAAATCGCCGGGGAGCGCAGCGCGCGTTTCGACAATAAAGGCGATCGGTTTTACGATCTGATTTCGGCACTGCATAAGTCCGTGCGCGGCAGCGCGCCTGATGCGGCGCTTTACTGGTATGCCCGCATTATCACCGCCGGTGGCGATCCGCTGTATGTGGCCCGTCGCTGCCTGGCGATTGCCTCTGAAGATGTCGGGAATGCCGACCCGCGCGCCATGCAGGTGGCTATTTCGGCCTGGGACTGCTTTACCCGCGTCGGGCCTGCTGAAGGCGAGCGTGCTATCGCTCAGGCGATTGTTTATCTGGCCTGCGCACCGAAAAGTAACGCTGTCTATACCGCCTTTAAAGCGGCCATGTCCGACGCTCGTGAACGTCCGGATTATGACGTGCCGGTACATCTGCGCAATGCGCCGACCAAACTGATGAAAGAGATGGGGTATGGGCAGGAGTACCGCTACGCCCACGACGAACCCAATGCCTACGCCGCCGGGGAGGAATATTTCCCGCAGGAGATGGCACAAACCCGCTATTATCACCCCACAAACAGAGGTCTTGAAGGCAAGATTGGCGAAAAGCTCGCCTGGCTCGCCGGACAGGATCAAAATAGCCCTATAAAACGCTACCGTTAGTGCGATCGTTGCGGTAATGTTGGCAATGTATCCCTGTGGCTGCAGGCTGTGGTCACATTTTCCTATTTTAATTCGATAAGCACAGGATAAGCATGCTCGATCCCAATCTGCTGCGTAATGAGCCAGACGCAGTCGCTGAAAAACTGGCACGCCGGGGCTTTAAGCTGGATGTAGATAAGCTGCGCGCTCTTGAAGAGCGTCGTAAAGTTCTGCAGGTACAAACTGAAAATCTGCAGGCAGAGCGTAATTCTCGATCGAAATCCATCGGCCAGGCGAAAGCGCGCGGGGAAGACATTGAGCCATTACGCCTGGAAGTGAACAAACTGGGTGAAGAGCTGGATCAGGCGAAAGCGGAGCTGGACGTGCTTCAGGCCGAGATCCGTGATATCGCGTTGGCGATCCCGAACATTCCTGACGACAGCGTACCTGTCGGTAAAGATGAAAACGACAACGTTGAAGTGAAACGCTGGGGCACGCCTCGCGAGTTCGATTTCGAGGTTCGCGATCATGTGACCCTGGGCGAAATGCATGCCGGCCTGGACTTTGCGGCCGCAGTTAAGCTGACCGGTTCTCGCTTCGTTGTGATGAAAGGCCAGATTGCTCATCTGCATCGCGCTCTGGCGCAGTTTATGCTGGATCTGCACACCGAGCAGCACGGTTACAGCGAAACCTACGTCCCGTATCTGGTTAACCACGATACGCTGTACGGTACTGGCCAGCTGCCAAAATTTGCCGGCGATCTGTTCCACACCCGTCCGCTGGATGAGGAAGCTGACAGCAGCAATTACGCGCTGATCCCAACTGCGGAAGTGCCGCTGACTAACCTCGTGCGTGATGAGATCATCGACGAAGACGACCTGCCAATCAAACTGACAGCACACTCTCCGTGCTTCCGTTCTGAAGCGGGTTCTTACGGTCGCGACACCCGTGGTCTGATCCGTATGCACCAGTTCGACAAAGTAGAGATGGTGCAGATTGTCCGCCCGGAAGAGTCGATGGACGCGCTGGAAGAGATGACCGGCCACGCCGAAAAAGTGCTGGAGCTGCTGGGTCTGCCGTACCGTCGTATGGCGCTGTGCACCGGTGATATGGGCTTTGGTGCCTGCAAAACCTTCGACCTGGAAGTCTGGGTTCCTGCGCAGAATACCTACCGTGAAATCTCCTCCTGCTCTAACGTCTGGGATTTCCAGGCGCGTCGTATGCAGGCACGTTGCCGCAGCAAGTCTGACAAGAAAACCCGTCTGGTGCATACCCTGAACGGTTCTGGTCTGGCTGTCGGTCGTACACTGGTTGCCGTGCTGGAAAACTATCAGCAGGCGGACGGTCGTATTGAGATCCCTGAAGTGCTGCGTCCGTACATGAAAGGCCAGCAGTACATCGGTTAATGACTTGACGTGAAACAAAAAAGCGCCTCAGGGCGCTTTTTTTATACCTTAGAATTGATACGACGCAATAACCCCTCCCTCCAAAGTAGTAATACTCCTCCGAATGAAAGTCAGCATAAAAAAACAATAACGAAGTCATTCGTTATATATAAAACTATATAGCGGCTTATGCCGCCTCTATTTTCTTTGTGAGCAACCAAAGTGAGTCTCTATGAAAATCAAAGCGCCTGAAGCGTTAATGGCTGCCGAGGTCACTCGCCGTGGGTTGATGAAAACCACGGCAATTGGTGGTCTGGCCGTTGCCAGCAGCGCCTTTACGCTCCCTTTTTCTCGTCTGGTGTCGGCGGCAGATGCATTGTCCCCGGCCACCCCGGAAAAAGTGGTGTGGAGTGCCTGTACCGTAAACTGCGGTAGCCGTTGTCCACTGCGTATGCATGTGGTGGATGGTGAGATTAAATATGTCGAAACCGATAATACCGGGGACGATAACTACGAGGGGTTACATCAGGTCCGCGCCTGCCTGCGCGGCCGTTCAATGCGTCGTCGCGTTTATAACCCGGACCGCCTGAAGTACCCGATGAAACGCGTTGGCAAGCGTGGAGAAGGGAAGTTCGAGCGCATTAGCTGGGATGAAGCCTACGACATCATCGCGACGAACATGCAGCGTCTGATCAAAGACTACGGCAACGAATCCATCTATCTGAACTATGGCACCGGGACGCTCGGCGGCACGCTGACCCGCTCCTGGCCACCGGGGAAAACGCTGGTGGCCCGTCTGATGAACTGCTGCGGCGGTTATCTGAACCATTATGGCGACTACTCTTCGGCGCAGATTGCCGCAGGTCTGAACTACACCTACGGTGGTTGGGCAGACGGTAACAGCCCGTCTGATATCGAAAACAGTAAGCTGGTGGTGCTGTTCGGCAACAACCCGGGTGAAACGCGCATGAGCGGTGGCGGGGTAACGTACTACCTCGAACAAGCGCGCGCCAAATCGAATGCCCGCATGATTATTATCGACCCGCGCTATACCGACACCGGTGCAGGGCGTGAAGATGAGTGGATTCCGATTCGTCCAGGCACCGATGCTGCGCTGGTCTCCGCGCTGGCATGGGTGATGATCACTGAAAATCTGGTCGATCAGCCGTTCCTCGATAAATACTGCGTCGGTTATGACGAGAAAACATTGCCAGCCAGCGCGCCGGCTAATGGCCACTATAAGGCCTATATTCTCGGTCAGGGCAGCGACGGTATTGCCAAAACGCCGGAATGGGCGTCCACCATCACGGGAATTCCGGTTGACCGTATTGTTCAACTGGCACGCGAGATTGGTTCGGCTAAACCGGCCTATATTAGTCAGGGCTGGGGTCCACAGCGTCATGCGAACGGTGAAATTGCCACCCGTGCCATTTCGATGCTCGCCATTCTGACGGGTAACGTAGGCATTCATGGCGGTAACACCGGTGCGCGTGAAGGCTCCTATGAAGTGCCGTTTGAACGTATGCCGACGCTGGAAAACCCGGTTCAGACCAGTATCTCCATGTTTATGTGGACTGATGCCATTGAACGCGGCCCGGAAATGACTGCGCTGCGTGACGGCGTGCGGGGTAAGGACAAACTGGATGTCCCGATCAAAATGATCTGGAACTACGCCGGCAACTGTCTCATCAACCAGCACTCTGAAATTAACCGCACCCATGAAATCCTGCAGGATGACAAGAAGTGCGAGATGATTGTGGTGATCGACTGCCACATGACTTCTTCGGCAAAATATGCCGATATTATTCTCCCGGACTGCACGGCTTCTGAGCAGATGGATTTCGCGCTGGATGCCTCCTGCGGCAACATGTCCTACGTCATCTTTACCGATCAGGCCATTAAACCTCGCTTTGAGTGCAAAACCATCTATGAGATGACCTCTGAACTGGCGAAACGTCTTGGCGTTGAGCAGCAATTTACCGAGGGGCGCACGCAGGAAGGGTGGATGCGCCATCTGCATGAACTCTCCCGCAAAGCTATCCCTGACCTCCCGGATTTCGATACCTTCCGTGAGCAGGGGATGTACAAACAGCGTGATCCGGAAGGCCACCACGTGGCGTACAAAGCTTTCCGTGACGATCCGCAGGCCAATCCGCTGACCACGCCATCGGGCAAAATTGAAATTTATTCAGAAGAGCTGGCAAAAATTGCCTCTACCTGGGAGTTGCCGGAAGGGGATGTTATCGATCCGCTGCCGATCTACACGCCGGGCTTTGAAAACTACAACGATCCGCTGACCGCGAAATTCCCGCTGCAGTTGACCGGCTTCCACTACAAAGCGCGTGTTCACTCTACTTATGGCAACGTCGACGTACTAAAAGCTGCCTGCCGTCAGGAGATGTGGATTAACCCGATGGATGCCAAAGCCCGTGGGATCAGCAATGGCGACCGCGTGCGCATCTTTAACGGTCGCGGTGAGGTACACATTGAAGCCAAGGTGACTCCGCGCATGATGCCTGGCGTTGTCGCGCTGGGGGAAGGGGCCTGGTATAGCCCGGATGCGAATCGCATCGACCAGGCAGGCAGTATTAACGTACTGACCACGCAGCGTCCGTCGCCACTGGCGAAGGGCAACCCGTCCCACACGAACCTTGTTCAGGTTGAAAAGGTGTAAGGAGTAACCGATGACAACCCAGTATGGATTTTTTATTGATTCCAGCCGCTGCACCGGGTGCAAAACCTGCGAGCTCGCCTGCAAGGATTACAAAGATTTAACCCCGGACGTCAGCTTCCGCCGTATTTAYGAATACGCGGGCGGTGACTGGCAGGAAGACAACGGTGTCTGGCACCAGAACGTGTTTGCCTACTACCTGTCGATTGCCTGCAACCACTGCGAAGACCCGGCCTGCACCAAGGTCTGCCCGAGCGGRGCGATGCACAAGCGTGACGACGGGTTCGTGGTGGTGGATGAAGATGTCTGCATCGGCTGTCGCTACTGCCACATGGCCTGTCCGTACGGTGCCCCGCAGTWCAACGCCGCCAAAGGGCATATGACYAAGTGCGACGGCTGCCACACYCGTGTGGCGGACGGCAAAAAGCCGATCTGCGTGGAGTCCTGCCCGCTGCGCGCGCTGGACTTCGGTCCCATCGACGAGCTGCGTAAAAAACATGGTCAGCTGGCGGCCGTCGCGCCGCTGCCGTCCGCGCACTTCACGAAGCCGAGCATCGTGATTAAACCTAACGCCAACAGCCGCCCGACAGGGGATACCACCGGCTACCTGGCAAACCCGAAGGAGGTGTGAGATGGGAAGTGGATGGCATGAATGGCCGCTGATGATCTTCACGGTCTTTGGGCAGTGTGTGGCGGGCGGTTTTATTGTCCTCGCGCTGGCGCTGCTGAAAGGAAATCTCACTGCTGAGCAACAACAACGTTTAGTGTTGAGTATGTTTGGCCTGTGGGTGCTGATGGGAATTGGCTTTATTGCCTCTACGCTGCACCTCGGCTCACCAATGCGCGCGTTCAACTCCCTGAACCGGGTGGGCGCGTCGTCACTCAGTAATGAAATCGCCAGCGGGGCGATCTTCTTTGCTGTGGGTGGGCTGGGTTGGCTGCTGGCAGCACTGAAGAAATTGCCGGCAGGGCTGCGCAGCGTGTGGCTGATTGTCACGATGGTGCTGGGCGTGGTGTCTGTGTGGATGATGGTGCGGGTCTATAACACCATCGACACCGTGCCGACCTGGTACAGCATCTGGACGCCGATGAGCTTCTTCCTGACGCTGTTTATTGGTGGGCCGCTTCTTGGCTTCATGCTGCTGCGCGTCGCGGGTGTTGACGGTTGGGCGATGCGTTTGCTGCCTGTCGTTTCACTGCTGGCGCTGGTGGTGAGCGCAGTCGTCACCCTGATGCAGGGCGCGGAGCTGGCAACCATTCACAGCTCTGTTCAGCAGGCGTCTGCCCTGGTGCCGGCATACGGCTCGCTGATGGCCTGGCGCGTGGTACTGCTGGTGGCGGCACTGGTGTGCTGGATTGTGCCTCAGCTTAAGGGGTATCAACCCGCGCTGCCGCTCCTGTCACTGGCTTTTGTGCTGGTCCTCGCAGGTGAACTGATCGGCCGCGGTGTGTTCTACGGTTTGCATATGACCGTAGGTATGGCCGTCGCCAGTTAACGTTGCAGTGGGTGAGATAAAGCCGGGACGGAGCGCCCGGCTTTTTTTATTTTAATCATGAAATTTTTCGACTGACGTTTTGTTTTCACTTCGGGCATTAATAAATAAAAACAGATACATAATTCATATCTATAGCAGGCGTTGCATTAGCAGGATAAGTTTTTTAAATCGACAGGGAACATATCGTGCGTGGCGGTGAAACCAGTGGATTGACTTTGTTTTTGCCAGTGGCATGATGCGCACGAAATCTGAACTTCCTCACGGTTTTTAATCCATGACCATCTATACCCGGCCAGTGCTTTTATTGCTCTGTGGCCTGCTTCTGCTGACCCTGGCGATCGCAGTGTTAAATACGCTCGTCCCGCTGTGGCTCGCCCATGAAAACTTACCGACCTGGCAGGTGGGTATGGTCAGCTCGTCCTTTTTTACCGGCAACCTGCTGGGTACGCTGGTTACAGGAAGCCTGATTAAACGCTTTGGTTTTAACCGCAGCTATTATCTGGCCTCGCTGCTCTTCGCTGTCGGATGTGCCGGGCTGGGCCTGATGGTGGGCTTCTGGAGCTGGATGGTATGGCGCTTTATCGCTGGAGTGGGTTGCGCGATGATTTGGGTGGTGGTTGAAAGCGCGCTGATGTGCAGCGGCACGTCACGTAACCGCGGACGCCTGCTGGCAGCCTATATGATGGTTTATTACATCGGTACCGTGCTTGGTCAACTGATGGTGAGCAAACTGCCAACCGACCTGATGAGCGTTCTGCCGTGGGTGACGGGAATGGTGCTGGCAGCAATCCTGCCGCTGCTCTTTACGCGCATTGTGAACCAGAACAGCGAACACCAGGAAGCAACCCACGTCTGGCCAATGCTGAGACTGCGTCAGGCGCGCCTTGGCGTTAACGGCTGTATTATCTCCGGAATTGTGCTTGGTTCACTGTATGGCCTGATGCCGCTTTATCTGAACCATCAGGGCGTCAGCGATTCCGGGATCGGTTTCTGGATGGCGGTGATGGTGAGTGCGGGGATTGTCGGTCAGTGGCCGATTGGACGCCTGGCCGATCGCTTTGGTCGCCTGTTGGTGCTGCGTGTTCAGGTTTTTGTGGTGATCATGGGTTGTCTCGCCATGCTCAGCAATGCGGCGATGGCGCCTGCGCTGTTTATTCTGGGTGCCGCAGGTTTTACGCTCTATCCGGTCGCGATGGCCTGGGCCTGTGAGAAAGTTGAACACCACCAGTTAGTGGCAATGAACCAGGCGTTGTTACTGAGCTATACCATCGGCAGCCTGCTGGGACCGACCTTTACCGCGATGCTGATGCAGAATTACTCCGACAATTTGCTGTTTATTATGATTGCCAGCGTATCGTTTATTTATCTCTTAATGCTGCTGCGCAAAGTGGGAGAACACCCAACGCCTGTGGCGCATGCCTGATTAATAAAAAGCCAGTCGATGACTGGCTTTTTTGTCCCCATCACATATAAGACTTTTACGTATTGTTTGTTTATTGCACCAGGCGATAATTCAGGTGAGTTCTATCACTAAAAGGCAACAATCATGTCTACTCGTCGTTTTACCACTACCGCTCTGGCAGTAGTGTTGTCTTTAACGTTTGCTGCAGCTCCGGTCATGGCTAACCCGGGTAATGGGAATGGCAGTGGTCACGGGAACAGTGGCGGACAAGGTAATGGCGGCAGTCACGGCAATTCCGGTAGTCATGGCAACGGAAATTCCGGTACCCACGGTAATAAACAAAATAACGGTCAGGAAAATCCAGGTAAATCGAATAAAAGCGTCAGTGACGATGTCGACGCCCGTGTGAGCTTCGATCATGCCCGTCACCTGGCACTGAATTACGGCTTAACAGGTTATGAGTCACTGCCTCCGGGTATTGCGAAAAACCTCGCACGCGGTAAACCGCTCCCTCCGGGCATTGCGAAGAAAACCGTGCCGGCTTCTATGCTGGGCCAGCTTCCTTCCTATCCTGGTTATGAATGGCGTGTCGTCGGTGACGATCTGGTCTTAATTGCGCTGAGTACTGCGGTTGTGACCACCATTATTAATGGCGTCTTCAGATAATATAAAAAAGGCCCGGTTCTCACCGGGCCTTTTCTTAATACATTACCTTGTGGCCGTACTGTTCAAGAATACCTTTCACGCGTTCCATCGTCTCTTTCTTCGGCGGCTTAACACCATCGAGTTTATATTCTTCGCCCATGGCGACCCACTTGTGTTTACCCAGTTCGTGGTAGGGCAGAAGCTCAATTTTCTCAACGTTGCCCATATCGCGGGTAAATTCTCCCAGCCGATGCGCGGAATCGTCATCATCTGACCAGCCAGGTACAACAACATAGCGGATCCAGGTTTTGATGCCTTTCCCGGAGATGTATTTGGCGAACTCCAGCGTACGGTGGTTGGAAACACCCACCAGATTCTGGTGGATCTCATCGTTCATCTGTTTGAGATCGAGCATCACCAGGTCGGTGACGTCGAGCAGTTCATCAATGACCGGATCGTAGCGGCGGACAAAACCGTTTGTATCGAGACAGGTATGAATGCCTTCTTTGCGGCAGGCGCGGAACCAGTCGCGCACGAATTCGGCCTGCAGAATGGCTTCACCGCCGGAAGCGGTTACGCCGCCGCCGGAGGCGTTCATAAAGTGACGATAGGTCACCACCTCTTTCATCAGTTCTTCGACGGTCACTTCTTTGCCGCCGTGCGTATCCCAGGTGTCACGGTTATGGCAGTACAGGCAGCGCATCAGGCAGCCCTGGAAAAAGGTGATAAAGCGGATACCCGGGCCATCGACAGTGCCACAGGATTCAAAGGAGTGAATGCGACCAATAATTGACATTGCGGTGATATCTCCAGCATCGGCCCGTCCGGGGCCTGTGTATGCACAGCTCAAAACCGGCTGTGTTTAAGTCTGTTTTGGCTGTTATCCATAGAGTATAGATAGCGGACAAAAGAGACTGTGATGGAGAGAGTGTTAAAAAGGCCCCACGTATGTGGAGCCTTTATTGTACGCCTTTTAACGCGTGATTTCAGTCAATTCCACTTACATGGACTGAGTGAAAGTACGGGTGATAACGTCCTGCTGTTGTTCTTTCGTCAGGGAGTTAAAACGTACTGCGTAGCCGGATACACGGATGGTCAGCTGAGGATATTTCTCAGGGTGTTCCATCGCATCAAGCAGCATTTCACGGTTCATTACGTTCACGTTCAGGTGCTGACCACCTTCAATGGACGCTTCGTGGTGGAAGTAACCATCCATCAGACCCGCGAGGTTAGTTTTACGTACTTCGTCGTCTTTACCCAGCGCATTTGGCACGATAGAGAAGGTGTAAGAGATACCATCTTTCGCGTAAGCAAACGGCAGTTTAGCGACGGAGGTCAGAGAGGCAACAGCACCTTTCTGGTCACGACCGTGCATTGGGTTAGCACCAGGACCGAATGGCGCACCCGCGCGACGACCGTCCGGAGTGTTACCGGTTTTCTTACCATACACAACGTTAGACGTGATGGTCAGAACAGACTGAGTCGGGATAGCGTTACGGTAAGTGGTCAGTTTCTGAATTTTCTTCATGAAACGTTCAACCAGGTCAACCGCCATGTCATCAACGCGAGAGTCGTTGTTACCAAACTGCGGATATTCGCCTTCGATTTCGAAGTCAACAGCCAGACCGTCTTCGTCACGAATTGGTTTAACTTTCGCATATTTGATTGCAGACAGGGAGTCAGCCGCAACGGACAGACCTGCGATACCACACGCCATGGTGCGGATAACGTCACGGTCGTGCAGCGCCATCAGAGAGGCTTCGTAGCTGTACTTGTCGTGCATGTAGTGGATAACGTTCAGGGCAGTGACGTACTGTTTAGCCAGCCAGTCCATGAAGTGATCCATACGCTCCATGACTTCATCGAAGTTCAGAACGTCGCCTTTGATTGGTTCAGACTTAGGACCAACCTGCATTTTCAGTTTTTCATCAACGCCGCCGTTGATTGCGTACAGCATGGTTTTCGCCAGGTTTGCACGCGCACCGAAGAACTGCATTTGTTTACCAACAACCATTGGGCTTACGCAGCATGCGATAGCGTAGTCATCGTTGTTGAAGTCCGGACGCATCAGGTCATCGTTCTCGTACTGCAGAGAAGAGGTGTCGATGGACACTTTAGCGGCGAATTTCTTGAAGTTCAGAGGCAGTTTTTCAGACCACAGAACGGTGATGTTCGGCTCCGGAGAAGGACCCATGGTGTACAGGGTGTTCAGGAAGCGGAAGCTGTTTTTGGTAACCAGAGTACGGCCATCAACACCCATACCACCGATAGATTCCGTTGCCCAGATTGGGTCACCAGAGAACAGCTCATCGTATTCAGGGGTACGCAGGAAGCGAACCATACGCAGTTTCATGACCAGGTGGTCAATCATTTCCTGAGCGTCTTGCTCGGTGATTTTGCCCGCTTTCATATCACGTTCGATGTAAGCATCCAGGAAGGTGGATACACGACCGAAGGACATTGCTGCACCGTTCTGAGACTTAACAGCGGCCAGGTAGCCGAAGTAGGTCCACTGGATAGCTTCCTGAGCGTTGGTTGCAGGACCAGAGATATCGCAGCCATATTTAGCCGCCATTTCTTTGATCTGACCCAGCGCGCGATGCTGTTCAGCGATTTCTTCACGCAGACGGATAGTCGCTTCCAGGTTTACACCGTTTTCCAGATCAGACTGCAGGGAAACAAACTGCGCGTATTTGTCTTTCATCAGGAAGTCGATACCGTACAGCGCAACGCGACGGTAGTCACCGATGATACGGCCACGGCCATAGGCATCTGGCAGACCAGTCAGAACGCCAGATTTACGGCAGTTCAGAATGTCTTTGGTGTAAACATCGAATACACCCTGGTTGTGGGTTTTGCGGTATTCGGTGAAGATTTTTTTCAGCATTGGGTCCAGCTCGCGGTTATACGCTTTGCAGGAACCTTCAACCATTTTGATACCACCGAACGGGATGATCGCACGTTTCAGTGGTGCTTCAGTCTGCAGACCAACGATTTTCTCAAGGGCTTTGTTAATGTAGCCAGCATCGTGAGAAGTGATGGTAGAAGCAACGGAGGTGTCAAAATCAACTGGCGCGTGAGTGCGGTTTTCCAGTTTTACGCCTTCCATTACGCTGTCCCACAGCTTGGTGGTCGCGTCAGTTGCACCAGCCAGGAAGGATTCGTCACCTTCATACGGGGTATAGTTTTTCTGAATGAAGTCACGTACGTTTACTTCATTCTGCCAGTCACCTTTCGCAAAACCTTCCCAGGCTGTGGCTAACTTTTCATTAAGCTCGGACATGTAACACCTACCTTCTTAAGTGGATTTTTTATTTACTGCCTGAGATAACCATCAATGATGGTCGTCGCCACGCAGGTAAATGACCCAGTATGTCAACCCAACTAACAGACCCCCACCGATAATGTTCCCGATAGTGACAGGGATCAGGTTATCAGTAATGAAATTCATAATAGTCAGGTGAGAGAAACTTTCCGGGGTTGAACCAACAGCAGTCCAGAACTCCGGGCTTGCAAAGTTGCGGATTACAATTCCCATTGGGATCATAAACATGTTCGCAATACTGTGCTCGAAGCCGCTGGCAACAAACATCGCAACCGGCAGAACCATAATCATGGCTTTATCCATCAGGCTACGACCCGAGTAGCTCATCCAGACAGCCAGGCAGACCATCAGGTTAGCGAGGATGCCGAGAGCAACGGCTTCGATAAATGTGTGGTGCATTTTGTGGTCTGCGGTCTGCAGGACGTTGAGTCCCCAGCCACCGTTGGCGGTCATATACTCGCCAGAGAGCCACATCAACAGAACAAAGAGCAGACAGCCAATCAGGTTGCCAACATAGACATTAAGCCAGTTGCGCGCCAGTTGACCCCAGGTAATTCTTCCGCTGGCTTTTGCCACGACAATCAACACTGTAGAAGTGAAGAGGTCGGCGCCGCAGATGACGCAAAGAATCAGTCCCAGTGAGAAGCAAATACCGCCAATCAGTTTCGCCATGCCGAAAGGCATCGCGGCAGTACCGGTGGTGGCAGTGATGTAGAAGACAAACGCGATAGAGATGAACACACCAGCCGTGATCGCCAGATAGAACGTCTTCATCGGGTGTTTCGTTGCTTTATAGACACCCGCTTCTTCGGCAACTTTGGCCATAGCAGCTGGGAGTAAAAGATCAAAAGGGTTGTCAGCTTTCACACTAACTCTCTCTTTATTAAGTCGGCGACGAGATACTAACAAAGCATTATAGAAGAGAAATTGATATAGATCATATCTCGCCTGGCTTATAGGCCCGCAATGTGTATGGATTTACAGCAAAAGCGGAGTAAGTATTTGATTATCCGTATAAAAATAAATTTTAAAAGTTATGAAAAGAGTTGAATTATTTCTTTCGGCCACCTCTGCAACAGTTAATTAATATGGAGTAATTACCATAAAAAGTAACAGTAAAGCCCAGGCAAATATTATTATATTTACCCATATTTAACTTTATTATTACAATCAACAGTCATTGCCGAAAAAAATAAAAAACGGGGCAATGAAATTGCCCCGTAATATAGCCCAGACGATTGAATACGCCTACAGCTGATAATGTTATATGCGCTTATTTTGACCAGTAAGCGGATTTCGCCTTCTGCAATTTTTCATACGCTTTCAGCAGAGACTGATGTGCCGGGAAGGCTTTCAGGTCGCTATCCACAGCCTGAAGACCATAGAACGGCGCTTCACCGCTCAGTGCTGCGCTGGCGGCTTCAACGGCGTCAGCACCGTACATGCGAACAAACGCATTCAGGTATTGCAGCGGCTGACGATCTTCTTCCTGCGCGAGAAGCAGCAGGGTTTGCAGGCAGCGATAGTAGTTAGTGCGCTCGGCAGAGAAGACAGACTGGTTAAACTCCATAGTCCACTCGGTCCAGGCCAGAGCCTGATCCAGATCGCCGCCAGCCAGTGCCAGCATTGCTTTCAGCTCACCAATACGCAGGGTATACCAGCCGTTATCTTTACCGGTCGCCAGACCCAGCAGCTCGCGTACGCGGGTGAAGTCATCATGGCCTTCTTCGTCCAGTTGCGCGATCAGGTTCAGGTAATCTTCTTTTTCCCATTCGCTGCCCGGCAAGGCCAGCAGGGTTTCACGCAGGTGCGCGCCCATGCTGTTGTTCGCCAGCCACAGATCTTCTGCCGGATAGATGTCGGACATGCCCGGCACCAGAATGCGGCAGGCGTACACGCCTAGGTGTTCGTAGTCAGCGATGTAGACTTCTTTATCTTCCGCCTTAAAGATAGCCATCAGCGTGGCGAACTCTTCTTCGGTGGTACCTGCAAAGCTCCAGTCGACGAACGGATAGTCCGCGTCCTGCTTAAACAGATCCCAGGAGATCAAACCGCTGGAGTCGATGAAGTGGGTTTCAAGGTTGGTGTGCTCGGCCACTTCTTCATCGTCAAAGGTCGGTGGCGTAAACACGTCCAGATCTTTCAGGCCACGGCCCTGCAGTAACTCGGTGACGGTACGCTCCAGCGCCACGCCAAAGTCAGGGTGCGCGCCGAAAGAGGCGAAGCAGGTTCCGTTTTCAGGGTTAAACAGCACCACACAGATAACCGGATATTTACCGCCCAGTGAGCCGTCATAGGCAAAGATTGGGAAACCTTCCGCTTCCAGCCTGGCGATGGATTCCACCACGCCCGGGTAGCGCGCCAGCACGTCAGCCGGAATTTCAGGCAGGCTGATGGATTCGGCAATGATGCGGTTTTTAATGTGGCGTTCGAAGACTTCAGACAGCCCCTGTACGCGCGCTTCATTACGGGTATTACCGGCAGACATACCGTTGGACACGTACAGGTTGCCAACGATGTTCATCGGGATATAGACGGTCTGCTCATCAGACTGACGCGTGAACGGCAGGGCGCAGATACCACGATCCTCATTGCCGGACTGCAGATCGATCAGCATGCTGGCGGTCAGTTCGTTTTCCGGATCGTAGAACGCACGCAGACGCGCGTCGAGAATGCCTTCCGGCAGCGCGTCGTCTTCAGGCAGCGGGAACCATTTTTCGTTCGGATAGTGCACAAACGGGCCGTTGGCGATGGTTTCACCCAGCCAGAAATCGGCGAAGAAATAGTTGGTCGACAGACGTTCAAAATACTCACCCAGCGCAGAGGCCAGTGCCGCTTTTTTTGTCGCGCCTTTACCATTGGTAAAGCACAGGGCACACTCTTTATCGCGAATATGCACGGACCAGACATGAGGCACCGGGTTGAGCCAGGAGGCTTCTTCGATATTAAAGCCCAGGTCGGTCAGTTTCTGCTGGAAGCGAGCGATGGAATCTTCCAGAGCGGCGTCTTTGCCGGGGATAAACGTTTGAGTCATGGCGTTCACTTTTATCGTACGTAAAGCGCGCAATGATACGGGTTTTGCGTGACAGGTGCTATCTTCGGCGAAAATAAAAGACTCGACTATGCTTACAGACAGTAACTTACTGTTAAGGCATAGAAAAATGAAAGCATTTGATCTCCAGCGGATGGCGTTTGATAAAGTTCCTCCCGAATTTTTGGGCGAAGTGGCCCTGCGCAGCCTGTATACCTTTGTATTGGTCTTCCTGTTTCTCAAAATCACCGGGCGGCGTGGCGTCCGGCAGATGTCCCTCTTTGAGGTGCTGATTATTCTGACGCTGGGTTCAGCGGCGGGGGATGTCGCCTTTTACGACGATGTGCCGATGGTGCCGGTCTTTATCGTTTTTGTCTCACTGGCGCTACTTTACCGGCTTGTCATGTGGCTGATGTCGAAAAGTGAAAAGCTGGAAGATCTTCTCGAAGGGAAGCCGGTGGTTATCGTCGAGAACGGGCGGCTGGCCTGGGAAAATGTACAGAGTGCCAACATGACCGAGTTCGAGTTTTTTATGGAACTGCGTCTGAATAGTGTCGAACAACTCGGGCAGGTGCGGCTGGCAATCATGGAAACGAACGGGCAAATCAGCGTCTATTACTATGCTGACGACGAGGTGAAGCCGGGGCTCTGTATTCTGCCGGATATGCTTATTGAGCGTTTCACGACCGTGCCTGAGTCAGGCGAATATGCCTGTATAAAATGTAGCCATGTTGTGGCGATGCAGCCGGGCGATCATCAATTATGTCCCCGCTGTACAAATCCGGAATGGACGAAGGTTAGCCGGGCCAAACGCCTTACCTGACAGCCATATTGTCGGTTTTGCCGCAGTGAGATGGCAGATTGTATTGTGTGACGCGGGACACATTTCACCGGTCATAAGTTTTAGACATTGCGGCGCGTGTCACTGAATGATAAAACCGATATCCACAGTTATAACTTATTGCTTTTAGCGTGGTGAGGGGAAATGGCTCAAGTCTTTAATTTCAGTTCAGGTCCGGCGATGTTGCCGGCAGACGTGCTTAAACAGGCTCAACAGGAACTTTGTGACTGGAACGGTCTGGGTACGTCGGTGATGGAAATCAGCCACCGTGGTAAAGAGTTTATTCAGGTGGCGGAAGAGGCAGAAAAGGATTTTCGCGATCTGCTGAACATTCCCTCAAACTACAAAGTTTTGTTCTGCCACGGCGGTGGCCGCGGTCAGTTTGCTGGCGTCCCGCTGAATATCCTCGGCGACAAAACCACGGCAGACTACGTTGATGCGGGTTACTGGGCGGCAAGTGCGGTTAAAGAAGCCAAAAAGTACTGCTCGCCAAATGTTATCGACGCCAAAATTACCGTTGATGGCCTGCGTGCCGTGAAGCCGATGAGCGAGTGGCAGCTCTCTGATAACGCTGCGTATCTGCACTATTGCCCAAATGAAACCATCGACGGGATTGCCATCGACGAGACCCCGAACTTCGGTAAAGACGTGGTGGTTGCAGCCGATTTCTCCTCAACCATTTTGTCCGCGCCAATTGACGTCAGCCGCTACGGTGTTATCTATGCGGGTGCGCAGAAAAATATCGGCCCGGCGGGTTTGACGATCGTCATCGTGCGCGAAGATTTGCTGGGTAAAGCCCATCAGTCTTGCCCGTCTATTCTGGATTATACGGTCCTCAACGATAACGACTCCATGTTCAACACCCCCCCTACGTTTGCCTGGTACCTCTCTGGCCTGGTCTTTAAATGGCTCAAGCAAAACGGCGGCGTGGCGCAGATGGACAAAATCAATCAGCAGAAAGCCGACCTGCTGTATGGCGTGATCGATAAGAGCGATTTCTACCGTAACGATGTCGCGAAAGCTAACCGTTCTCGTATGAATGTGCCGTTCCAGCTGGCGGACAGCAACCTGGATAAAGTCTTCCTTGAAGCGTCCTTCGCTGCAGGCCTGCATGCGCTGAAAGGCCACCGTGTTGTAGGCGGTATGCGTGCCTCTATCTATAACGCGATGCCGCTGGAAGGGGTTAAAACCCTGACCGATTTCATGATCGACTTCGAACGTCGCCACGGTTAATTACGCTGTTTTCACCCCCGTAGCCCTGCTGCGGGGTTTTTATTATGTTGAGTTGAGAGTTAAGTTTCATGGAATCCCTGACGTTACAACCTATCGCGCGGGTAGATGGCACCATTAATCTGCCTGGTTCAAAAAGTGTCTCGAACCGTGCTCTGCTGCTGGCAGCTCTGGCAAACGGCACCACCGTCCTCACAAACCTGCTGGACAGCGATGACGTGCGCCATATGCTCAATGCGCTGAAAGCGTTGGGAGTTCATTACACGCTGTCTGACGACCGCACCCGCTGTGAAGTGACCGGCAACGGCGGCGCGTTACGCTCGGCTGAAGAGCGTGAACTGTTTCTGGGTAATGCGGGGACGGCAATGCGCCCGCTGGCGGCGGCCCTGTGCCTGGGCAGCAACAATATTGTGCTGACCGGTGAGCCACGCATGAAAGAGCGTCCCATTGGCCATCTGGTGGATGCCCTTCGTCAGGGCGGCGCGCAGATTGAGTATCTGGAGCAGGAAAATTACCCGCCTCTGCGTCTGCGCGGTGGTTTCAATGGCGGTAACGTCGACGTGGATGGCAGCGTCTCCAGCCAGTTCCTGACGGCTCTGCTGATGACTGCGCCGCTGGCACCACAGGATACGGTCATCACCATCAAAGGCGACCTGGTCTCTAAACCGTACATTGATATTACGCTGCACCTGATGAAAACCTTCGGGGTTGAGGTGGAAAACCGCGCTTATCAGCAATTCGTGGTTCGCGGTGCGCAGCAGTACCAGTCTCCGGGTCATTACCTTGTGGAAGGTGATGCTTCGTCTGCCTCCTATTTCCTGGCGGCAGGGGCGATTAAGGGCGGTACGGTGAAAGTGACCGGCATTGGCCGTAACAGCGTTCAGGGCGATATCCGTTTTGCTGATGTGCTGGAAAAAATGGGCGCCACGATTACCTGGGGCGATGATTTCATCTCCTGCACCCATGGCGAGCTGAACGCTATCGATATGGACATGAACCATATCCCGGATGCGGCGATGACCATTGCCACGGCGGCGCTCTTCGCAAAAGGCACCACGACGCTGCGTAACATTTACAACTGGCGCGTAAAAGAGACTGACCGTCTGTTCGCGATGGCGACCGAACTGCGTAAAGTGGGCGCCGAAGTGGAGGAGGGCGAAGACTACATCCGCGTCACGCCTCCGGCAAAACTGCAGTTTGCGGAAATCGGCACCTATAACGATCACCGCATGGCAATGTGCTTCTCGCTGGTGGCGCTCTCCGATACGCCGGTGACCATTCTCGACCCGAAGTGTACGGCGAAAACCTTCCCGGACTACTTCGAGCAATTGGCGCGTATCAGTACCCCTTCCTGATTTGCCTTCGCGCCAGCCTCTGTGCTGGCGCGCTTACACCGTTCCCACTCATTGACGTGATGATCTACACTTCTGAAGATGTGCGCCTGCCGCCTGCAAGCAACGCGAACGATGTAGAAGTATCATTGCGCAATAATTCTTCATCTAAATACCTGTAATTCGCGTTTTTGCACACAACGTTAACGATTGTGGGCATTGGCGCGTATAATGCGCGGCGTTTACGTTAACGGTATGCCTGTTTAAGGAGATAAAGATGACGGCAATTGCCCCGGTCATAACCATTGATGGCCCAAGCGGTGCAGGAAAGGGCACCTTGTGCAAGGCAATGGCGGAAGCATTGCAATGGCATCTGCTGGACTCTGGTGCTATTTACCGCGTGTTAGCGCTTGCGGCGCTGCATCACCATGTTGATGTGGCCTCCGAAGACGCGCTGGTTCCGCTGGCTACCCATCTTGATGTCCGCTTTATCTCTACCAACGGAAATCTGGAAGTGATTCTCGAAGGTGAAGATGTCAGCGGTGAAATTCGGACTCAGGACGTGGCGAATGCCGCGTCACAGGTTGCCGCTTTCCCGCGCGTGCGTGAAGCACTGCTGCGCCGTCAACGCGCCTTCCGCGAACTGCCTGGCCTGATCGCTGACGGGCGTGACATGGGAACTGTTGTCTTCCCTGATGCGCCGGTGAAAATTTTCCTCGACGCCTCCTCGGAAGAACGGGCTCAACGCCGCATGCTTCAGTTGCAGGAAAAGGGGTTTAGTGTTAACTTTGATCGCCTTTTGTCCGAGATAAAAGAGCGCGATGACCGCGATCGTAACCGCGCCGTCGCCCCACTTGTTCCTGCAGAAGATGCATTAGTTCTGGATTCAACCAGTTTAACTATTGAGCAAGTGATTGAAAAAGCGCTACAATATGCGCGCCAAAAACTGGCACTCGCGTAATTGCGACCGATTTAGCAGTACCCCCGCTGCAATGGATTGACGGCGGGTATGTGAAACAACCCCATCCGGCACGGAGCCAGGTGGACGTTATATTAACCTGAAGATTAAACATGACTGAATCTTTTGCTCAACTATTTGAAGAATCCTTAAAAACAATCGAAACCCGTCCGGGTTCCATCGTTCGTGGTGTTGTTGTTGCTATCGACAAAGACGTAGTACTGGTTGACGCCGGTCTGAAATCTGAGTCCGCCATTCCGGCAGAGCAGTTCAAAAACGCCCAGGGCGAGCTGGAAATCCAGGTTGGTGACGAAGTTGACGTTGCTCTGGATGCAGTAGAAGACGGCTTCGGCGAAACCCTGCTTTCCCGTGAAAAAGCTAAACGTCACGAAGCTTGGATCACGCTGGAAAAAGCTTATGAAGAAGCTGAAACTGTGGTCGGTGTTATCAACGGCAAAGTTAAAGGTGGCTTCACTGTTGAGCTGAATGGTATTCGTGCGTTCCTGCCAGGTTCTCTGGTAGACGTTCGTCCAGTCCGTGACACCCTGCACCTCGAAGGCAAAGAGCTTGAGTTCAAAGTAATCAAGCTGGACCAGAAGCGTAACAACGTTGTTGTATCCCGTCGTGCCGTTATCGAATCCGAAAACAGCGCAGAACGCGATCAGCTGCTGGAAAACCTGCAGGAAGGCATGGAAGTCAAAGGTATCGTTAAGAACCTCACTGACTACGGCGCATTCGTTGACCTGGGCGGCGTTGATGGCCTGCTGCACATCACCGACATGGCGTGGAAACGCGTTAAGCACCCAAGCGAAATCGTGAACGTGGGCGACGAAATCACTGTTAAAGTGCTGAAGTTCGACCGCGAGCGTACTCGTGTATCCCTCGGCCTGAAACAGCTGGGCGAAGATCCATGGGTAGCTATCGCTAAGCGTTACCCAGAAGGTACTAAACTGACTGGTCGCGTTACCAACCTGACTGACTACGGCTGCTTCGTTGAAATCGAAGAAGGCGTTGAAGGCCTGGTGCACGTTTCCGAAATGGACTGGACCAACAAAAACATCCACCCATCCAAAGTTGTTAACGTTGGTGATGTAGTGGAAGTTATGGTTCTGGATATCGACGAAGAACGTCGTCGTATCTCCCTGGGCCTGAAACAGTGCAAAAACAACCCATGGCAGCAGTTCGCGGAAACCCACAACAAGGGTGACCGTGTTGAAGGTAAAATCAAGTCTATCACTGACTTCGGTATCTTCATCGGCCTGGACGGCGGCATCGATGGCCTGGTTCACCTGTCTGACATCTCCTGGAACGTTGCAGGCGAAGAAGCAGTGCGTGAATACAAAAAAGGCGACGAAATCGCTGCAGTTGTTCTGCAGGTTGACGCAGAGCGTGAACGTATCTCCCTGGGCGTTAAACAGCTCGCAGAAGATCCGTTCAACAACTGGGTTGCACTGAACAAGAAAGGCGCAATCGTAAACGGTAAAGTCACTGCAGTTGACGCTAAAGGCGCAACCGTAGAACTGGCTGACGGCGTTGAAGGTTACCTGCGCGCTTCTGAAGCTTCACGTGACCGCGTTGAAGATGCGACTCTGGTTCTGAACGTTGGTGACGACGTTGAAGCTAAGTTCACCGGTGTTGACCGTAAGAACCGTGCAATCAGCCTGTCTGTTCGTGCTAAAGACGAAGCTGATGAGAAAGATGCAATCGCCACTGTTAACAAACAGGAAGATGCAAACTTCTCTAACAACGCAATGGCTGAAGCTTTCAAAGCAGCTAAAGGCGAGTAATATCAGGTTGTCCGCATCATTTTGAGCTGTAACGCATTTACAGCGAGAAGGATGAGGAGCAAACTTGACAGATTAGAGGATTCGTCCTGTAATCAATAACAAAGGGCGGCTACGGCCGCCCTTGTTTAATGAGCTGTTCAGCTAATTGGTTTGAAAGGAACCGGAGGAATCATGACCAAGTCAGAATTGATTGAAAGACTTGCCAGTCAGCAACCGCATATCCCTGCGAAAGCAGTGGAGGATGCCGTAAAAGAGATGCTGGAGCATATGGCCTCCACTCTTGCCCAGGGCGAGCGCATTGAAATCCGCGGTTTCGGTAGTTTTTCTCTGCACTATCGTGCTCCACGTACCGGGCGTAACCCGAAAACTGGCGATAAAGTCGAACTGGAAGGTAAGTACGTTCCACACTTTAAGCCGGGTAAAGAACTGCGCGATCGCGCCAACATTTACGGCAACTGAGTTTAGCCATCAGCGCTAAACTGGGTTCGAAAGAAAGCACCTGCGGGTGCTTTTTTTGTGCCTGTCGCTTTTATTCTGAAGATGCCGCGCAATTTTCCTTTTGTTTTCTGCAAACGGATAAAAATGCTTCAGCGCCCGCTGTAAACCGCGTTTCTTCTGGCTGACGACTCACCCTGCCTGCTTCCATACTGTCACCCTCAAACAGGGAGGTAGTAATGGGCATTCCCGCGATAAGTCTTTGCGCCATTCTGGCGATCATTCCGTTACTCTGGTTACCCGTCCTGCCTGAACGTCAAACCGTGTGGGTAATGATAGCCTGTGGGATAGCGCTGGCCGCCCAGCGAAACAACGTCCTGAAGTATATGGGGATTATGGTGTTATTTTGTGCCTGGGGTCTTCTTGCTGCGCAGGAAAGCGTCTGGCCGATGCAACATTTAACGATGGGAGCAGTGCAGGCAGAGATAGAAATCACGGCCACCGATGGTGCAACAATGCATCAGGGCAACATTCTGCGTGTCGATGGTCAACGCTGGTGGGCATCCACGGGCGTGACGCTGTATGGCAATTACCTGCCGCAAAAGGTGTGTGCCGGTCAGCGCTGGGCTATGACGCTGAGGCTCCGGCCTGTGCATGGCGAGCTAAACGACGGGGGATATGATCCCCAGCGAAGCGCCTTTGCCCGACACCAGACGCTCAGCGGACGTTTTACGCAGGCGAAAATCGTCGATGAAAACTGCAGCTTGCGTGCTCAGTACCTGATGTCACTGCAACACCGGCTTTCTGCTTTTCACTGGGGCGCGGTTATGCTTGGGCTGGGGATGGGAGAACGTCTGGAGGTGCCCCGGGAAATTAAAGATCTGATGCGCGACACCGGCACGCTGCACCTGATGGCAATTTCGGGTCTGCATATTGCGCTGGCCGCATCCATCGTCTGGTTACTTGCGCGTGGGCTTCAGTTCTTGATGCCGGGCCACTGGATCCACTGGCAGATTCCTCTCCTGGCCGGGTTGCTCTTTGCCGCTTTCTACGCCTGGCTTACCGGGCTGCAACCGCCCGCATTGCGAACGGTTATCGCACTTGCCGTGCTGGCGGCATTGCGCATTGGCGCCCGTCAGTGGTCTCCCTGGCAGGTGTGGTGTTGCTGTATCGCGGCAATCCTGATAAGCGATCCCTTAGCCGTGCTTTCTCAAAGTCTGGCCCTTTCAGCGTTTGCCGTCGCCGCACTGATTTTCTGGTTTCAGTGGCTGCCTCTTCCTCGCGGGCACCGGGTTCGCTGGTTACAGCCTCTGATGAATCTGCTTTATCTGCAAACCGGCATGTTGCTTCTGCTCATGCCATTACAGGTGCTGATTTTTCATGGGTTTAGCCTCTCTTCCCTGGTGGCTAATCTCTTTGCCGTCCCCCTGGTTACTTTTGTCTGCGTACCGCTGATCCTGTCCGGAATGTTGCTTCATCTGTTGCCGCTGACGGCGCTGGAAAGTGCCCTCTGGCTTGCAGCCGATAAATCCCTGGGAGGGTTGTTCTGGATGCTGATGCGCCTGCCGGATGGCTGGCAGAACGTAGATGAACGATGGCAATACCTGACGTTATTGCCCTGGCTTGCCATTATCGGCTGGCGCTTTCATGCCTGGAAATCCGTTCCTGCAGTGTGTCTGGCAGGGAGTGTCTTACTGGCATTTCCGCTCTGGCGAACGGTGAGAAGTGAGGGCTGGACACTGCATATGCTGGATGTGGGGCAGGGACTGGCAATGGTCATTGAACGCCACGGTAAAGCCCTTCTTTATGATACCGGGCTCGCCTGGCCGGGTGGTGATAGTGCCCGGCAGTTAATCATTCCGTGGCTACGCTGGCACCATTTGCAACCAGAAGGCGTCATCCTCAGTCATGAGCATCTCGACCATGCGGGCGGTCTGGCGACGCTGCAAAAAACATGGCCCACGTTATGGATAAGAAGCCCGTTAGATCGGGCGGAACATCGGCCTTGTTTTCGCGGGCAGAGATGGATATGGGAGGGGTTAACCTTCACCGTCCACTGGCCACCTGAGGGCTATTCCGAAAGGGGGAACAATCGCTCCTGTGTGGTAAAAATCGACGATGGTGAGCAGAGTGCGTTGCTTACGGGGGATATTGAAGCGCAAGCGGAACAGACTATGCTTAGCCATTACTGGCGTCATCTGACGTCCACTGTAATACAGGTACCCCATCATGGCAGCAATACGTCTTCATCATTGCCACTGGTGCAGCGGGTAGAGGGGAGGATCGCGCTCGATTCTGCGGCCCGCTATAACGCATGGCATTTTCCGTCGGCAAAAGTTATCAGACGTTATCGAAAAGAGGGCTATATCTGGCACGATACCCCCCATTCTGGACAAATATCGGTGACATTCTCGCAACATCGATGGCAAATACAGCGCGTACGTGATGAATATTTACCGCGTTGGTATCATCAGTGGTTTGGCGCGCCCGGAGATAACGGGTAGAATATGCGGCTATTTCAACAGATGCTGGTTTTTTGAATGCATAACGACAAAGATCTCTCCACGTGGCAAACCTTCCGCCGACTCTGGCCGATGATTGCACCTTTTAAAGCAGGCTTGATCGTGGCGGGTGTAGCGTTAGTCCTCAACGCAGCCAGCGATACGTTTATGTTATCGCTTCTCAAACCGTTACTGGATGACGGTTTTGGTAAAACAGATCGCTCAGTGCTGATATGGATGCCACTGGTGGTTATTGGACTGATGATCTTACGCGGTATCACCAGCTACATTTCGAGCTACTGTATCTCCTGGGTTTCCGGGAAAGTCGTTATGACCATGCGCCGTCGGCTGTTTGGCCACATGATGGGCATGCCAGTAGCGTTCTTTGATAAGCAGTCTACCGGTACCTTGCTGTCACGTATTACCTACGACTCCGAGCAGGTGGCATCATCGTCGTCCAACGCGCTGATTACCGTGGTGCGTGAAGGTGCATCGATTATCGGTCTGTTCATCATGATGTTCTATTACAGCTGGCAGCTGTCACTGATCCTTATCGTGCTGGCACCGGTTGTCTCTATTGCTATTCGCGTCGTTTCAAAGCGTTTTCGCAACATCAGTAAGAATATGCAGAACACGATGGGCCAGGTTACGACCAGCGCTGAGCAGATGCTGAAAGGGCATAAAGAGGTGTTGATTTTCGGCGGGCAGGAAGTCGAAACCAAACGCTTTGATAAAGTCAGCAACAAAATGCGTCTGCAGGGGATGAAAATGGTTTCGGCCTCTTCAATTTCTGACCCTATCATCCAGCTGATCGCTTCTCTGGCGCTGGCCTTTGTTCTGTATGCGGCCAGCTTCCCGAGCGTGATGGAGACGCTGACGGCGGGTACCATCACCGTGGTCTTCTCATCGATGATTGCCCTGATGCGTCCGCTGAAATCACTGACGAACGTCAACGCTCAGTTCCAGCGCGGGATGGCTGCCTGCCAGACCCTGTTCAGCATTCTGGATACCGAACAGGAGAAAGATGAAGGTAAACGCGAGATTGAACGCGCCCACGGCGATGTTGAATTCCGCAATGTGACTTTCACCTATCCTGGCCGCGAAACGCCGGCTTTGCGTAATATCAACCTGTCCATTCCCGCGGGTAAAACCGTTGCGCTGGTAGGCCGCTCTGGCTCAGGTAAATCCACCATCGCCAGCCTGATCACCCGTTTCTATGATATCGACGAGGGTGAAATCCTGTTGGATGGCCATGACCTGCGGGAGTATACCCTGCAGTCGCTACGTAACCAGGTGGCGCTGGTCTCCCAGAATGTGCATCTCTTCAACGATACGGTGGCAAATAACATTGCCTATGCGCGTACAGAAGAGTACAGCCGTGCGGAGATTGAAAAGGCCGCTCGTATGGCCTATGCGATGGACTTTATCAACAAGATGGATAACGGTCTGGATACCATTATCGGTGAGAACGGTGTACTGCTCTCCGGTGGCCAGCGCCAGCGTATCGCCATTGCTCGTGCGCTGTTGCGTGATAGCCCGATTCTGATTCTGGATGAAGCAACCTCTGCGCTGGATACGGAATCTGAACGTGCCATTCAGTCTGCGCTGGATGAGCTGCAAAAGAACCGTACATCGCTGGTGATTGCGCACCGTCTGTCGACTATCGAGCAGGCTGACGAAATCGTTGTTGTTGAAGATGGCGTGATTGTCGAACGCGGAAGCCACTCTGATTTGCTGGCGCACCGCGGCGTTTACGCCCAACTGCATAAGATGCAATTCGGCGAATGATTGCACGCATCTGGTCCGGTGAATCACCGCTGTGGCTGCTGCTTCTGCCGCTTTCCTGGCTTTATGGCCTGGTGAGCGGCCTCATTCGTCTGCTTTACCGCCTGGGGTTAAAGCGAGCATGGCGCGCGCCGGTGCCGGTTGTCGTGGTGGGTAACCTGACGGCTGGCGGCAACGGTAAAACACCGGTGGTGATCTGGCTGGTGGAGCAACTGCAAAAACGCGGTATACGCCCAGGCGTGGTATCGCGTGGGTATGGCGGAAAAGCGGCGCAGTATCCCCTGTTGCTGACGGCGGAAACTACGACCGCTGAAGCGGGTGATGAGCCAGTATTGATATACCAGCGTACAGGTGTACCTGTTGCGGTTTCCCCGGTACGCAGTGATGCCGTTCAGGCACTTCTTGCCGAACACACGGTAGACATTATTATTACTGACGATGGTCTGCAGCATTACGCGCTGGCGCGTGATAAAGAGATTGTGGTCATTGACGGGGTTCGCCGGTTCGGTAACGGCTGGTGGCTACCCGCCGGACCAATGCGTGAACGTGCTTCGCGTCTCAGGTCCGTTGATGCGGTGGTTGTTAACGGTGGAGAGGCCAAACCGGGTGAGATCCCTATGCATCTCAGGCCGGGAATGGCGGTGAATCTGTTGACCGGAGAGCGCCGTGCTGTCTCGTTGTTACCCGCGCTGGTGGCCATGGCGGGTATCGGTCATCCTCCGCGTTTCTTCGCGACGCTGGAACAGTGTGGCGCCCGGCTTGAAAAACGCGTTCCGCTGGCCGATCATCAGGCGCTGGTGCCAGATCAGGTCGCGGCCCTGACTGCGCCGGGGCAGACGCTAATCATGACTGAAAAAGATGCGGTGAAATGCCGTGCCTTTGCGAAGGATAACTGGTGGTATCTGCCGGTTGACGCTGAACTCAGCGGTGAGCAACCGGAACAATTGCTCAAGGAACTGATTGCGTTAGTGCAGTAATGGCTTACGCGGTTCTGGTGGCGCTTTGACTGACAGGAAAACGCATGTCTTTACCGCAACTCTCGCTTTCAGCCGCACGTCATTTGCACCTTGCCGCACAGGGGCTGCTCAAAAAGCCCCGCCGCCGCGCGCAGCCCGCCGATATTCTCTCTACCGTTCAGCGCATGTCGCTCCTTCAAATTGACACCATTAATATCGTGGCCCGTAGCCCTTACCTTGTGCTGTTTAGTCGACTGGGGAATTATCCGCCTCAGTGGCTGGATGACACGCTCAGTAAGGGGGACTTAATGGAGTACTGGGCGCACGAGGCCTGTTTCCTGCCGCGCAGCGATTTTGCCCTGGTTCGCCATCGCATGCTGGCCCCCGAAAAGATGGGCTGGAAATACCGCCAGGAATGGATGCAGGAGCACGCGACTGAAATTGCACAGCTTATCGAGCATATTCAGCAAAACGGTCCTGTACGTTCCGCCGATTTTGAACATCCGAGAAAAGGGACCAGCGGCTGGTGGGAGTGGAAGCCGCACAAACGCCACCTTGAAGGACTGTTTACGTCCGGTAAGGTCATGGTGATTGAACGGCGTAATTTTCAGCGCGTGTATGACCTGACGCACCGCGTGATGCCCCACTGGGACGATGAGCGTGACTTACTCACCCAGGAGGCCGCGGAAGCCATCATGCTGGAAAACAGCGCCCGCAGTCTGGGCATTTTCCGGCCGCAGTGGCTGGCGGATTACTATCGCCTTCGCCAGCCGGCCCTGAAACCGCTGCTGGAAATGTGGCAGCGTGAACATCGTGTTATCCCCGTCACGGTAGAAACCCTCGGGGACATGTGGCTGCATTCGGATCTCCTCCCGCTTTTACCCCAGGCTCTGGACAGTAAGCTTCAGGCAACCCACAGCGCGGTGTTATCGCCTTTCGATCCGGTCGTGTGGGACAGAAAACGGGCCGAACAGCTGTTTAATTTCAGCTATCGGCTTGAGTGTTACACCCCCGCGCCAAAGCGTCAGTACGGCTACTTTGTGTTGCCTCTGCTGCACAAAGGGCAACTGGTCGGTCGAATGGACGCCAAAATGCACCGCAAAACCGGCACGCTGGAGATTATCGCGCTCTATCTTGAAGAGGGGATCAAGACCACAGCGGCGCTGGAAAAAGGATTAATCTCCGCCATTAGCGAATTCGCATGCTGGCAGGGGGCCCACGACGTGGCGCTGGGTCGGGTGCCTGACGGGTTGTTTAGCACCTGTCGACGTGGCTGGGAAACAGACACTCCCTGAAAAAGGAATGTGTTAAGCTTTAGCGATTACCCATACGGAGGAACTATGGATCACCGTTTACTTGAAATTATTGCCTGCCCGGTGTGCAACGGCAAACTTTACTACAGCCAGGACAAACAAGAGCTGATTTGCAAGCTGGACAGTCTGGCATTCCCGCTGCGCGACGGTATTCCGGTTTTGCTGGAAAACGAAGCCCGCTCCCTGGTGGCAGAAGAGAGCAAACCATGAGTTTTGTTGTCATTATTCCTGCGCGTTATGCATCAACCCGTCTGCCGGGTAAACCGCTGGTGGATATCAACGGCAAACCGATGATTGTGCATGTCCTTGAACGTGCGCGTGAGTCCGGTGCTGAGCGTGTTATCGTGGCAACCGATCATCCGGACGTTGCCCGTGCGGTTGAGGCGGCTGGCGGAGAAGTGTGCATGACCCGCGCCGATCACCAGTCCGGCACAGAGCGCCTGGCAGAAGTGGTTGAGAAATGCGGTTTTAGTGATGATACGGTCATCGTTAACGTACAGGGCGACGAGCCGATGATCCCGGCGGTCATTATTCGCCAGGTGGCGGAAAACCTGGCGCAGCGCCAGGTCGGTATGGCTACGCTCGCTGTACCTGTGCTCCACGCTGAAGAGGCGTTTAATCCGAACGCGGTGAAAGTGGTGATGGATGCCGAGGGCTATGCGCTCTACTTCTCTCGCGCCACTATTCCCTGGGATCGTGATCGTTTTGCGGTTTCAAAAGAGACCATTGGTGATTCATTCCTGCGTCATCTGGGGATCTACGGCTACCGCGCTGGCTTTATTCGTCGTTATGTCACATGGGCACCCAGCCCGCTGGAGCATATCGAAATGCTGGAGCAGCTCCGCGTGCTCTGGTACGGGGAAAAAATCCACGTTGCCGTTGCGCAGGAAGTGCCAGGTACGGGTGTTGACACCCCGGAAGATCTTGAGCGCGTCCGCGCCGAATTGCGTTAATAGCGCCCGCATCCCTCCTTACGGGGGGATGTTCTCTCCAGGTTATTTTCCCTTTCTTTTCCATAATTGATCTCTGTCGGGTGACATCTTCTGTCCGCGCGCTCATTATAAAAGCAGTAGTCTTAATGGGGGTAATCTCATATGGAACAGCTGCGTGCTGAACTGAGCCATCTGCTGGGTGAGAAGTTAAGCAGGGTTGAGTGTGTGAACGAAAAAGCAGATACCGCACTCTGGTCGTTATATGACAGCCAGGGAAACCCAATGCCGCTGATGGCCCGAAGTTTTACCTCGCCGGGCGTTGCCAGGCAGCTGGCCTGGAAAATGTCGATGCTTGCGCGACAAGGGACCGTCCGCATGCCGACGGTGTATGGCGTGATGACGCATGAAGAACACCCCGGCCCCGATATCCTGCTGATTGAGCGGTTACGTGGCGTGCCTGTGGAAGCGCCTGCTCGTTCACCGGAACGCTGGGAACAGCTGAAAGATCAGATTGTCGAGGCGCTGCTGGGCTGGCACAGACAAGACAGCGGTGGGCTCGTCGGGCCGGTAGACAGCACCCAGGAAAACCTGTGGCCACTGTGGTACCGCCAGCGGGTCGAAGTGTTGTGGGGAACCCTTAACCAGTTTAATAACACCGGTTTGACCATGCAGGACAAACGTATTTTGTTCCGCACCCGGGAGTGTTTGCCCGCGCTGTTTGACGGCTTTAACGACAACTGCGTGCTGGTTCACGGCAATTTTACCCTGCGCAGCATGCTGAAAGACCCTCGCAGCGACCAGCTTCTGGCAATGGTAGGGCCGGGGATCATGCTCTGGGCACCGCGCGAGTACGAGTTGTTCAGGCTCAGCGACAGCGGGGCCGCAGAGGGGTTACTCTGGCATTATCTCCAGCGGGCGCCGGTTGCAGAAGCGTTTCTCTGGCGCCGCTGGCTCTATCTGCTCTGGGATGAAGTGGCGCAACTGGTCAATACTGGCCGTTTTAATCGCGCCAACTTCGATCTCGCCACGAAATCACTCCTGCCCTGGCTCGCCTGACGCGCCTTTTAGCCATTGCCAGAGGCGTCCAAGCGTTTCGTAACCGACACGATCGCTGTGCATCAGCCACACCGGGGACGGGATCGCCCGTTCCCACGGGTTAAGCGGCGCGTCGATGGCCATCTGGTTAGCCGGCGCGGGGAGGGGATGCAGGCCAACTCTTTCGAAGAAAATCATCGCCCGCGGCAGGTGCGAGGCGGACGTAACCAGCAGGAACGGGGCATCGCCAATCGCCTGCTTCACGGCAGCAGCTTCTTCTTCGGTGTCTTTTGGGCTGTCCAGCGTGATGATAGCGGAACGCGGTACACCCAGCGATTCAGCCACTCTGGCTCCGGCTTCGGCCGTGCTGACCGGGTTTGTTTTTGCCGCCGCACCGGTAAAGATCATTTTCGATCCCGGATTCGCCAGCCACAGGCGAATACCTTCGTTCAGTCGAGGCAGGCTGTTGTTAATCAGATTTGAACTGGGCGCCCAGTTCGGATCCCAGGTGTAACCCCCACCCAGCACCACGATATACTTCACCTCCTGATGACCCTGCCATGTCGGGTACCTGTTTTCGACAGGGCGTAACAGGCTATCCGCGACCGGCTGAAGACTCAGCAGCAGCAGGACCAGCCAGCCGACGGTAATAAGCGTTTTGCCACTTTTCTGAAAGCGACTAAACCACACCAGCGCCAGCCCCAGCGCAATGATGATAAGCAGCAATGGAAGGGGAAGCATCATCCCCCCAATGTATTTCTTCAGGGTAAAAAGCATCCTTTTTGGTTCCTTTTTTAACCATATAGCAGGTGATTACTCGTGATATTACACCAGAGAGGTTCATTCTCCGCGCGGGTGTGACAAAATAGCGGTTTTGCAGTTAGCGAGTGGAACTCTCCCAATGCGGGATCGCAATTTTGATGACATCGCGGAAAAGTTTTCGCGCAACATTTATGGCACCACGAAAGGGCAGTTGCGTCAGACGATCCTCTGGCAGGATCTGGACAACATCCTGGCCTCGTTTGAGGGGCAAACGTTGCGCGTGCTGGATGCTGGCGGCGGTGAAGGGCAGACGGCTATCAAAATGGCCCAGCGCGGTCATCACGTAACGCTTTGCGATCTTTCTGCTGAGATGATCGCGCGTGCGACGCGTGCCGCAGAAGAGAAAGGTGTGAGCGACAACATGCATTTTATACAATGCGCCGCTCAGGACATCGCACAGCATTTGGAAACCCAGGTTGATCTGATATTGTTTCATGCAGTGCTGGAGTGGGTTGCCGATCCGCAAAGCGTGTTACGCACCCTGTGGTCGATGTTGCGCCCGGGCGGTACGCTGTCATTGATGTTCTACAATGCTAACGGCTTCCTGATGCACAACATGGTTGCGGGTAACTTCGACTATGTTCAGGTCGGGATGCCAAAAAAGAAAAAACGCACGCTTTCCCCGGATTATCCGCGCGATCCGCAGCAGGTGTATGGCTGGCTGGAAGAGATTGGCTGGGAGATAACCGGGAAAACGGGCGTCAGGGTGTTTCATGATTATCTGCGTGAAAAACACAAACAGCGTGACTGTTTTGACACCTTAACAGAATTAGAAACGCGGTATTGTCGTCAGGAACCTTTTGTCAGTCTTGGCCGCTATATTCACGTCACCGCGCACAAGCCGCAGATGCAAGGATAACCTATGAGTGAATTTTCCCAGACAGTCCCCGAACTGGTTGCCTGGGCCAGGAAAAACGATTTCTCCATCTCGCTGCCGGTAGACAGACTCTCTTTTCTGCTGGCGGTTGCCACGCTGAACGGCGAACGGCTGGATGGCGAAATGAGCGAGGGTGAACTGGTGGATGCGTTCCGCCATGTCAGTGATGCGTTTGAGCAAACCAGCGAAACCATTAGCGTGCGTGCCAACAACGCAATCAACGATATGGTGCGTCAACGTCTGCTGAACCGCTTTACCAGCGAGCAGGCGGAAGGAAACGCCATCTATCGTCTGACGCCACTGGGTATCGGCATCACCGATTACTACATCCGCCAGCGTGAATTTTCCACGCTGCGTCTTTCCATGCAGCTCTCGATCGTGGCGGGTGAACTTAAGCGCGCCGCCGATGCAGCGGATGAAAACGGTGACGAATTCCACTGGCACCGTAACGTCTATGCGCCGCTGAAATATTCGGTGGCAGAGATTTTCGACAGCATCGATCTGACTCAGCGTCTGATGGATGAACAGCAGCAACAGGTAAAAGACGATATCGCACAGTTGCTGAATAAAGACTGGCGTGCGGCCATCTCCAGCTGTGAAATGTTGCTGTCGGAAACCTCGGGTACGCTGCGTGAACTGCAGGATACGCTGGAAGCGGCAGGGGATAAGCTTCAGGCGAACCTGCTGCGCATCCAGGATGCGACCATGGCCCATGACGATCTGCATTTTATTGACCGTCTGGTGTTCGATCTGCAGAGCAAACTCGATCGTATTATCAGCTGGGGTCAGCAGTCGATTGACCTGTGGATCGGTTATGACCGTCACGTGCATAAATTTATCCGTACCGCGATCGATATGGATAAAAACCGCGTCTTTGCTCAGCGTCTGCGCCAGTCGGTACAGACCTATTTCGATGCGCCATGGGCGCTGACTTACGCCAGTGCCGATCGTTTGCTGGATATGCGCGACGAAGAGATGGCCCTGCGCGATGAAGAAGTGACCGGTGAACTGCCACCGGATCTGGAATATGAAGAGTTCAACGAAATTCGTGAGCAACTTGCGGCGATGATCGAAGAACAGCTCGCTGTCTACAAAACCAGACAAGTGCCGCTGGATCTTGGGCTCGTGGTGCGCGACTATCTGGCGCAATATCCTCGCGCGCGCCACTTCGACATCGCCCGCATTGTGGTAGACCAGGCCGTGCGTCTGGGCGTCGCGCAAGCAGATTTCACCGGGCTGCCGCCGAAATGGCAGCCGATTAACGATTACGGAGCCAAGGTACAGGCGCATGTCATTGACAAATATTGAACAAGTGATGCCAGTTAAGCTGGCACAGGCGCTGGCGAATCCGTTGTTTCCGGCGCTGGACAGCCAACTGCGTGCCGGTCGTCACATTGGCTTAGACGAGCTGGACAATCACGCCTTTTTGATGGACTTCCAGGAGTACCTGGAAGAGTTTTACGCCCGCTATAACGTGGAGCTCATCCGCGCACCGGAAGGGTTTTTCTACCTGCGTCCACGTTCCACAACCCTGATTCCGCGTTCCGTGCTCTCTGAGCTGGATATGATGGTCGGCAAAATTCTTTGTTACCTCTATCTCAGCCCGGAGCGTCTGGCAAATGAAGGCATCTTCACCCAGCAGGAGCTTTACGACGAGCTGCTGGCGCTGGCGGATGAGAGCAAGCTGCTTAAGCTGGTGAATAACCGCTCCACCGGCTCGGATCTTGACCGCCAGAAATTGCAGGAAAAAGTTCGCTCTTCCCTTAATCGACTGCGTCGTCTGGGCATGGTCTGGTTTATGGGCCATGACAGCAGCAAATTCCGCATCACGGAATCTGTCTTCCGCTTCGGCGCCGATGTGCGTGCGGGCGACGATGCGCGTGAAGCGCAGCTTCGCATGATCCGCGACGGTGAAGCGATGCCGGTGGAAAACCATTTGCAGCTCGATGATGAGCATGAAGAGAATCTGCCGGATAGCGGGGAGGAAGAGTAATGATTGAACGCGGTAAATTTCGCTCACTAACGCTGATTAACTGGAACGGCTTCTTTGCCCGGACGTTCGATCTGGATGAGCTGGTTACGACGCTCTCCGGTGGTAACGGTGCGGGTAAATCCACCACCATGGCGGCGTTTGTTACGGCACTGATCCCCGATCTGACGCTGCTCCATTTCCGTAACACCACCGAAGCGGGGGCGACCAGCGGCTCTCGCGATAAAGGCCTGCACGGCAAACTCAAAGCAGGCGTCTGTTATTCGGTACTGGACGTCATTAACTCCCGACATCAGCGTGTGGTGGTGGGGGTACGTCTGCAGCAGGTCGCAGGCCGTGACCGTAAAGTGGACATTAAACCGTTTGCCATCCAGGGTCTGCCAACCTCCATGCAGCCCACAGCGCTGCTGACGGAAACCCTGAATGAGCGCCAGGCGCGCGTGCTGACGCTGCAGGAGCTGAAAGATAAGCTCGAAACCATCGAAGGCGTGCAGTTCAAGCAGTTCAACTCCATTACGGATTACCACTCCCTGATGTTCGATCTGGGCGTTGTGGCGCGTCGTCTGCGCAGCGCGTCTGACCGTAGCAAATACTACCGTTTGATCGAAGCATCGCTGTACGGTGGTATCTCCAGCGCCATTACCCGCTCCCTGCGCGACTACCTGTTACCGGAAAACAGCGGCGTGCGTAAGGCCTTCCAGGATATGGAAGCCGCGCTGCGTGAAAACCGGATGACGCTCGAAGCCATTCGCGTGACGCAGTCTGACCGTGACCTGTTTAAGCACCTGATTAGCGAGGCCACCAACTACGTGGCGGCGGACTATATGCGTCACGCCAATGAACGTCGTGTCCATCTCGATCAGGCGTTAGAGTACCGCCGCGAGCTGTTTACCTCCCGTAAACAGCTGGTGGCTGAGCAGTATAAGCACGTCGAAATGGCGCGTGAACTGGGCGAGCACAACGGTGCCGAAGGCGATCTGGAAGCCGATTACCAGGCTGCCAGCGATCACCTGAACCTGGTGCAGACCGCCCTGCGTCAGCAGGAGAAGATCGAGCGCTACGAAGCGGATCTCGATGAGCTGCAAATTCGTCTCGAAGAGCAAAATGAAGTGGTGGCGGAAGCTGCCGACATGCAGGAAGAGAACGAAGCACGTGCCGAGGCCGCCGAGCTGGAAGTGGATGAGCTGAAAAATCAGCTGGCCGATTACCAGCAGGCGCTGGACGTGCAGCAGACGCGTGCAATTCAGTATACCCAGGCACTTCAGGCGTTACAGCGTGCAAAAGAGCTGTGTCATCTGCCTGACCTCACCCCGGAAAGCGCTGACCAGTGGCTGGATACCTTCCAGGCCAAAGAGCAGGAAGCGACCGAGAAACTGCTCTCGCTTGAACAGAAGATGAGCGTCGCGCAAACGGCGCACAGTCAGTTTGAGCAAGCGTACCAGCTGGTTGTGGCAATTAACGGACCGCTTGCGCGTAACGAAGCGTGGGAAGTTGCCCGTGAACTGCTGCGCGACGGTGTGAACCAGCGCCATCTGGCCGAGCAGGTTCAGCCGCTGCGTATGCGCCTGAACGAACTGGAACAGCGTCTTCGCGAACAGCAGGAAGCCGAGCGTATGCTGGCGGAGTTCTGTAAGCGCCAGGGCAAAAATTACGATTTCGACGATCTTGAAGCTCTGCATCAGGAGCTCGAAGCGCGTATTGCTGCGCTTTCCGATTCCGTATCCAACGCCAGTGAACAGCGCATGACGCTGCGCCAGGAGATGGAGCAGCTGCAGTCCCGTTCTAAGGTGCTGCTGCAGCGTGCACCAGTCTGGCTGGCTGCCCAAAGCAGCCTGAACCAGCTCAGTGAACAGTGCGGCGAACAGTTTGAGTCCAGCCAGGACGTGACCGAATATCTGCAACAATTGCTTGAGCGCGAGCGCGAGGCGATTGTTGAGCGCGATGAAGTCGGCGCCCGTAAACGTGAGATCGATGAAGAGATTGAGCGCTTAAGCCAGCCTGGTGGTTCGGAAGATTCACGTCTGAACGCCCTGGCTGAACGTTTTGGCGGCGTGCTGTTGTCCGAAATCTATGACGATGTCGGTCTGGACGATGCGCCGTACTTCTCAGCCCTGTATGGCCCATCACGTAATGCGATTGTGGTCCCGGATCTGTCGCTGATTGCTGACCAGCTGGCAGGACTGGAAGATTGCCCGGAAGACCTCTATTTAATCGAAGGGGACCCGCAGTCGTTCGATGACAGCGTATTCAGCGTCGATGAGCTGGAAAAAGCGGTTGTCGTCAAAATCGCCGATCGTCAGTGGCGTTATTCTCGCTTCCCTGAGCTTCCGCTGTTTGGTCGCGCAGCGCGTGAAAACCGGATTGAAAGTCTGCACGCCGAGCGTGAGACGCTGTCTGAACGTTTTGCGACCCTGTCGTTTGACGTGCAGAAAACTCAGCGTCTTCATCAGGCGTTCAGCCGCTTTATCGGCAGCCATCTGGGCGTGGCGTTTGAAGCTGACCCGGAAGCCGAAATTCGCAAGCTCAACACCCGTCGCGGCGAGCTTGAGCGTGCGATCTCAAACCATGAAAATGACAACCAGCAAAGTCGCGTTCAGTTCGAACAGGCGAAAGAGGGCGTTGCGGCCCTTAACCGCATCCTGCCTCGCCTGAATCTGCTGGCAGATGACACGCTGGCTGACCGCGTGGATGAGATTCAGGAACGTCTGGATGAAGCTCAGGAAGCGGCACGTTTTGTTCAGCAGTACGGTAATCAGCTGGCGAAGCTCGAACCAATGGTCTCCGTGTTGCAGAGCGATCCGGAGCAGTTCGAGCAGTTAAAAGAAGATTACGCCTGGTCGCAGCAGGTGCAGCGCGAAGCGCGCCAGCAGGCGTTTGCCCTGACGGAAGTGGTGCAGCGCCGGGCCCACTTCGGCTACTCCGATTCCGCGGAGATGCTGAGCGGTAACAGCGATCTCAATGAGAAGCTGCGTCAGCGCCTTGAACAGGCTGAAGCGGAACGTACTCGCGCCCGTGATGCGATGCGTAGCCACTCGGCACAGCTGAACCAGTACAATCAGGTCCTGGCCTCGCTGAAAAGCTCCTTCGACACCAAGAAAGAGCTGTTAAACGATCTTCAGAAAGAGTTACAGGACATTGGCGTCCGTGCTGACAGCGGAGCAGAAGAGCGGGCGCGTATCCGTCGTGATGAACTGCATGCGCAGCTCAGTAATAACCGCGCACGTCGTAATCAGCTGGAAAAAGCGCTGACCTTCTGTGAAGCGGAAATGGATAACCTGACTCGTCGCCTGCGCAAGCTGGAGCGTGATTATCACGAAATGCGTGAGCAGGTCGTGACCGCGAAGGCGGGCTGGTGCGCCGTCATGCGGATGGTGAAAGACAATAACGTTGAACGCCGTCTGCATCGTCGCGAGCTGGCCTATCTCTCTGCGGATGAACTGCGCTCTATGTCGGATAAGGCGCTGGGTGCCTTGCGTCTGGCGGTGGCGGATAACGAACACCTGCGCGATGTGCTGCGTATGTCCGAAGATCCGAAACGCCCTGAGCGTAAGATCCAGTTCTTCGTGGCCGTTTATCAGCACCTGCGTGAGCGTATTCGTCAGGACATCATTCGTACCGACGATCCGGTCGAAGCCATTGAGCAGATGGAAATCGAACTGGGCCGCCTGACGGAAGAGCTGACCTCCCGCGAGCAGAAACTGGCTATCAGTTCCCGCAGCGTGGCGAATATCATCCGTAAAACCATCCAGCGCGAGCAGAACCGAATTCGCCAGCTGAACCAGGGCTTGCAGAGCGTATCGTTTGGTCAGGTAAACAGCGTGCGTCTGAACGTGAACGTGCGTGAAGCGCACTCGACGCTGCTGGAAGTGTTGTCTGAACAGCACGAACAGCATCAGGATCTGTTCAACAGCAACCGTCTGACCTTCTCCGAAGCGCTGGCGAAACTGTATCAGCGCCTTAATCCGCAGATTGACATGGGGCAACGCACGCCGCAAACCATTGGTGAAGAGCTCCTGGATTACCGTAACTACCTGGAAATGGAAGTGGAGGTTAACCGTGGTTCAGACGGCTGGCTCCGTGCGGAGTCCGGTGCACTCTCTACCGGTGAAGCTATCGGTACCGGGATGTCGATTCTGGTGATGGTGGTCCAGAGCTGGGAAGATGAAGCACGTCGTCTGCGCGGCAAAGATATCTCCCCATGTCGACTGCTGTTCCTGGATGAAGCGGCGCGTCTTGACGCCCGCTCAATTGCCACGCTGTTTGAACTCTGTGAGCGTCTTGATATGCAGCTCATTATCGCTGCGCCGGAGAACATCAGTCCTGAGAAAGGCACCACGTATAAACTGGTGCGTAAGGTATTCCAGAATACCGAACACGTTCACGTGGTCGGGTTACGCGGTTTTGCCCCACAGCCGCCAGAATCCTTACCGGAAACAACGGCAGACGCGTCCTGAGGCGTTTTCTAACCGTGAGCGGCGCACCAGCGCCGCTTTTTTTTTCGCTTAACTTGTGTTTAAGGCTGCGTTATCTTTAAACTTCTTTACATAAGGTAAGGCAACAGGTTTGCCGTCACCCTATAATAAAAGAAAGCCCCAACGTGATGGGCATGTCGTGAAAACAGGGGGCAAGGGATGTTGCTAAAGAAAAAATGTGGTCGTCAGCTGTCTGCGCTAAGTTTATGCCTGGCAGTGACGTTTGCTCCACTGTTAACCGCTCAGGCCGACGAGCCTGAAATTGTGCCGACTGACAGCACAGCAACGACTGGCACACAGCCAACGTCGCTGTCTCAACCGCTGGAGCAGTCTCCTGCGACGGCCATCATGGCCGGTATTAAACCGTTGCCAGAAGGCATCGACGCGGAATCGCTTCGCCAGCAGTTGCTGTCTGGGCTGCCAGCAGGCTACACGCCTGTCTATACCAGCCAGCTCACGCTGCTCTATGCGGCGCGTGACATGAAACCCATGTGGGAAAACCGTGATGCCGTGCGTGCCTTCCAGCAACAGCTGGCAGAAGTCGCCATTGCAGGGTTCCAGCCGCAGTTCACAAAATGGGTTGAGCTCTTAACCGATCCTGCTGTCACCGGGCAGGCGCGGGACGTGGTGCTTTCCGATGCCATGATGGGGTATCTCCAGTTTGTGGCCGGTATTCCGGTCAATGGTAACCGTTGGTTGTACAGCGATAAGCCTTACAAGCTGGCGACTCCGGCACTGTCGGTAATTAACCAGTGGCAACTGGCACTGGATAGTGGCGATCTGCCGCGCTTTATTGCGAGCCTCGCGCCGGCACATCCGCAATACGCGACCATGCATCAGTCGCTTCTGGAACTGGTCGGGGATTCACGTCCATGGCCGCAGATGCGTGGTACCGCGACGCTGCGTCCTGGACAGTGGAGCAGCGATGTGCCAGCCTTGCGTGAGATCCTCAAACGCTCCGGTATTCTGAATAGCGGGCCTAAAATTGCCCTGCCGGGTGACGATGCGCAAAGCGTCGTTGTCAGCCCGTCAGCCCCGGTGAAAGAGAAAAAAGCTGCCGTTCTGAGTGATAAGCCCGCGGCCTACGATCGGGAGCTGGTTGCAGCGGTTAAGCAGTTTCAGGCTGCTCAGGGGCTGGGTGCTGATGGCGTGATTGGCCAGTCAACACGCGACTGGCTGAACGTCTCACCTGCGCAGCGGGCAGGGGTGCTGGCGCTCAATATCCAGCGTTTACGCTTGCTGCCAGGGACCCTCTCTACCGGCATCATGGTGAATATTCCGGCGTATTCGCTGGTCTATTACCAGAACGGCAGTGAAGTGCTGGCGTCACGCGTGATTGTGGGACGTCCCGATCGCAAAACGCCGATGATGAGCAGTGCGCTGAACAACGTGGTGGTTAATCCGCCGTGGAACGTACCGCCGACGCTGGCACGTAAAGACATTCTGCCCAAGGTCTGGAACGATCCGGGTTACCTGGAACGCCATGGCTATACGGTGATGCGCGGCTGGAACAGCAAAGAGGCGATAGACCCCTATATGGTCGACTGGTCAACCATTACCGCGTCTAATCTGCCATTCCGGTTCCAGCAGGCACCCGGTGCGCATAACTCGCTCGGACGCTACAAGTTCAATATGCCGAGTTCAGATGCTATCTATCTGCACGATACGCCGAACCACAATCTGTTCCAGAAAGACACCCGCGCGCTGAGTTCAGGCTGTGTGCGTGTCAATAAAGCCTCGGAGCTGGCTAATATGCTGTTGCAGGATGCAGGCTGGAACGATACGCGCATCTCTGACGCCCTGAAGCAGGGGGATACGCGTTACGTTAATATTCGTCATAATATTCCGGTCAATCTTTATTATCTGACGGCGTTTGTGGGTGAGGACGGGCGGACGCAGTATCGTACAGATATTTACAATTATGATCTCACGGCGCGATCCGGCGCACAAATTTTGCCAAAAGCTGAACAATTAATCAGGTAAATGAAGCAGTTCGGGAAAATAGGTTGTCGTAAGTAATGGTGAATACGGGGCTATATGGCTGGAGGCCGCGTATTTACTGGGGTTGGGTGCCTTGACGTAGTCAGCTTTGCCAGTTAAGGTGCCCTTCGTGCGCTAAGCATATTTACGATAAACATTGACCTGTAGACCTGATTATCATGGACAAATTTGACGCTAATCGCCGCAAACTGCTGGCGTTAGGTGGTGTTGCGCTCGGCGCAGCGGCCATCTTGCCGACGCCAGCATTTGCCACCCTCTCGACACCTCGTCCGCGAGTTTTAACGCTCAACAATCTCCACACCGGTGAGTCGTTAAAAGCGGAGTTCTTCGATGGCAGAGGCTATATTCAGGATGAATTAGCAAGACTTAACCATTTTTTCCGTGATTTCCGCGCGAATAAAATAAAAGCCATCGACCCAGGACTGTTTGATCAGTTATTCCGCCTTCAGGGCCTGCTGGGTACCAGCAAGCCAGTGCAGCTTATTTCTGGTTATCGCTCTGTTGATACCAATAATGAACTGCGCGCCCACAGCCGTGGGGTAGCGAAAAAAAGCTATCACACGAAGGGACAGGCAATGGATTTCCATATTGAAGGCGTTTCGTTAGCCAATATTCGCAAAGCTGCGTTATCTATGCGCGCAGGTGGTGTAGGATATTACCCAAGTAGCAACTTTGTGCATATTGATACCGGTCCGGTCCGGCACTGGTAATAACGAAACACAGGAGCAGTATGAACTATCGTATTATTCCGGTTACTGCATTCTCCCAGAATTGTTCATTAATCTGGTGTGAGCAAACCAAACTGGCCGCGCTTGTCGATCCCGGCGGTGACGCTGAGAAAATCAAGCAGGAAGTCGCTGATAGCGGTGTCACGCTGATGCAGATTTTACTGACGCATGGTCATCTTGATCATGTTGGTGCGGCGGCGGAGCTGGCACAGCACTTCGGTGTGCCTGTGATCGGTCCGGAAAAAGAAGATGAGTTCTGGCTGCAGGGTTTACCAGCCCAGAGCCGCATGTTTGGCCTTGATGAGTGTCTGCCCCTGACGCCCGATCGCTGGCTAAATGAAGGAGAGCGCGTTAACGTAGGGAATGTGACTTTACAGGTGTTGCATTGTCCTGGGCATACGCCAGGCCATATTGTCTTCTTTGATGACCAGTCCCGTCTGCTGATTTCCGGCGATGTGATTTTCAAAGGTGGCGTAGGACGCAGCGATTTTCCACGTGGCGACCACGGACAGCTGATTCAGTCGATTAAACAGAATTTGTTGCCGCTGGGCGATGATGTGACGTTTATCCCTGGACACGGTCCGATGTCGACGCTGGGTTATGAACGACTCCATAACCCGTTCCTTCAGGACGAAATGCCTGTCTGGTAACCAGAATAAAAAAAAGCCTGCATTACGCAGGCTTTTTTTATGGGTGCAATTTACAGCACGGCGACGATGGCTTCGCACAGCGGCGCCATATTGTCTGGGGTCATGCCTGCAACGTTGACGCGGCCAGACGCCACGGCGTAGACGCCAAACTCTTCACGCAGACGCAGAACCTGTTCTTTGGTCAGGCCGCTGAAAGAGAACATACCGTTCTGCTTAATAATAAAGCTGAAGTCACGGTCAGCGCCTTTCTCCGCAAGGGTGTTCACAAACAGCAGACGCATGCGCTGAATACGCTGACGCATATCGTTCAGCTCTTGTTCCCAGATAGCACGCAGTGCATCGTTGCTCAGGATAGTCGCAACGACAGAGGCACCGTGTGCAGGCGGGTTAGAGTAGTTAGCGCGGATCACGGATTTCATCTGGCTGAATGCACGATCAACGGTTTCAGTATTCGCCGCAACCAGCGTACAAGCACCGACACGCTCATTGTACAGACCGAAGTTCTTGGAGTAAGAGCTTGCCACGATCAGTTCCTGATGCACGGCAGCAAAAGCGCGCAGACCTTCCGCATCTTCTTCCAGACCACGGGCGAAGCCCTGGTATGCAAAGTCAAACAGCGGCAGCCAGCCTTTTTCTACGGAGAGCTTCGCCAGCTGTTCCCACTGTTCCAGCGTTGGATCAATACCGGTTGGGTTGTGGCAGCAGCCGTGGAACAGCACCACATCACCCGCCTGAGCCTCATTCAGGCTGGCCAGCAGACCGTCGAAGTCTAGAGAGTGGTTAGCTGCGTCGTAGTAAGCATATTCGCGGACTTCCAGGCCTGCAGAGTTGAATACGCTCTTGTGGTTTGGCCAGCTTGGGTTGCTCACCCAGACACGCTTAACAGAGGTGTTTTTCGCAAGGAAATCCGCCGCGACGCGCAGCGCGCCGGTACCGCCAGGGGTCTGTGCTGTACGCGCACGCTTGTCGCTCACAATTGCACTGCCTTTGCCGAACAGCAGTTCCTGAGTGCAACGACCAAATTCAGGGATACCATCAATACCGAGGTAATTTTTGGTGGTTTCATTTTCCAGCAGATACTGCTCAGCTTTTTTAACGCTGGTCAGCACCGGGGTTTTGCCGGTTTCATCTTTATATACACCAATACCCAGGTTGATTTTACCAGGGCGGTCGTCGGCACGAAACAGATCGGCCAGGCCCAGAATAGGGTCGGCAGGAGCGGCGGTAATGTTCTCAAACATGACGAAGTTCCATTGTGATTACAGAAGTGAAATCCGCTATCAGGTTAACGGTAGATTTACAAAATGCCAACCGTTTGCGACAAAAAGCGTGCGGCTTTTCAAAAGTCGCCATTTTTTGCTATCAGACATAAAAAAAACAGGGCCGAAGCCCTGTTCATTAAGCATATAACAACGTGGTGTACTGATTAGAACTGGTAGGTTACAGCCATTGCAACCTGGTCGTCTTTACCGTTCACGATACCCACGCTACGAGAGTAGTCGGTGTCGTCGATCAGGTTCAGCTGGTAATCAACATAGATGTTGAAGTTTTTGTTGAAGTAGTAAGTTGCACCCAGTTCAACGAATTTCTGCAGGTCAGCATCGCCGCCAGCGAAGGTGCCACGTTGTGCAAGGTTTTTACCTTTAGACTGCACGTAGGACACGGATGGGCGCAGACCGAAGTCGAACTGGTACTGAGCGATAACTTCGAAGTTCTGCGTTTTGTTTGCGAAAGAACCGTCGTCTTCACGGGTCATGTTACGCGTTTCAGCATAGGTGGTTGCCAGGTAGATGTTGTTCGCATCGTATTTAGCACCAACAGCCCATGCTTCCGCTTTCTCGCCTTTGCCGTCTGCGGATTGCGCGTCAGTACGGTCAGAGTTGCTGTATGCGCCGATCAGGCCGAAACCTTCACCGAACTCATAACCTACAGAGGTACCGAAACCGTCACCGTTAGCGGTTCTCACGTCAGTACGCTCGTTTTTGCCCTGATACTGCAGGCCCAGGCTCAGACCATCAACCAGACCGAAGAAGTCTGAGTTGCGGTAAGTCAGGAGACCAGAGTTACGACCAGTCATGAAGTTGTCAGAGTAGTTTGCCCAGGTCATACCTGAGAAAGATGGTGCCATATCGGTGTAGGATTCTACGTCGTATACGATACCGTAGTTACGGCCGTAGTCGATGGAACCTGCATCACCCGCTTTCAGACCGGCGAATGCCAGACGGGTACGCTGAGTCTGGTTGCTTTCTGCCTGGCTTGCCAGAGCACGGTATTCCCACTGACCGAAACCAGTCAGTTGGTCGTTAATTTGAGTCTCGCCTTTGAAACCGATCTGAGCATAGGTAGCGTCGTTGCTGTCAGTGTTGTCACCAGAGGTAACGAAGTCGTGCTCACCAACCACTTTCCCGTACAGATCCAGTTTGTTGCCGCTTTTGTTATAGATTTCTGCAGCGTTAGCTGCACCGGCTACCAGCAGGGCAGGGATTACCACTGCCAGAATATTGCGCTTCATCATTATTTATTACCCTCATTGGTTTTTTTATGACACTCGCCACTGCCGTCAATAAATTCTGTCAATAAATTCTGTCAATAAATTCTGTCAATAAATATTTCCGGAACTATTGATGAGAGTTAGGTGTCTTTATGTATCTGACAGGCATCTTTCCATTCATAGAACCGTTTCGCTAGCCTGAAAGTGCTACAATTCTCAAGATTAAGTTACAAAAAGAAATCATGTGTAACCAAATATGTATTTTTCGGAACTTTGTGAACCACCTCAAATTTCAGCGTCCACTGGCGAATTAAACGGCAGATTCTTTGATATCTATATGAAAAGCTTATAATTAATTTAGATAAAGGCAATTCGTATAAACAGAAGCCAAACGGCTCATTTTTTCTTATGACCCAAAAGAGACTTCTGGATGGCTGTAAATCTGGTTGAAATTTGTGCTATTGCTTCAGATTGCAATAAGCGCAATAAGAATAGGGTTTATTTTTTGTGCGCAGATGTTTCGTGGAAACAAAACGTAACAGGTAGTGGTTGTAACGGGGTTGTGGTTTAAAAATGCTGACTTTGCGCTGACGAAAACTGACAATGCAGAATAAAATAATGGCCAGCAATTGCTGGCCATTTGTTATTCAGTCGATTAGAAACTGGCGTTACGCGGTGTGCGTGGGAATGGAATAACGTCACGGACGTTCTGAACACCGGTGACATAGGCGATGAGACGCTCAAAGCCCAGACCAAAACCGGCATGCGGGACGGTACCGTAACGGCGTAAATCGCGATACCAGCTGTAATCCGCAGGATTAAGGCCCATCTCTTCCATGCGTGCGTCCAGAACGTCAAGACGCTCTTCACGCTGAGAACCACCGATGATTTCACCAATGCCCGGTGCCAGGACGTCCATCGCCGCAACGGTTTTACCGTCTTCGTTAAGGCGCATATAGAAGGCCTTAATGTCTTTCGGGTAGTTTTTCACCACAACCGGTGCTTTGAAGTGCTTCTCGGCCAGGTAACGCTCGTGCTCAGACGCCAGGTCAACGCCCCAGTAAACCGGGTTCTCAAACTTCTCACCGCATTTCTCGAGGATGGCCACCGCGTCGGTGTAGTCCACCTGCGCGAAATCTGCCGAGACGAAACGCTCCAGACGTGCGACTGCATCGCTGTCGACACGCTCTGCGAAGAATTTCATGTCGTCAGGACGCTCTTCCAGCACCGCTTTGAAGACATATTTCAGCATCGCTTCTGCCAGACCCGCGACATCATCCAGATCTGCGAACGCCACTTCAGGCTCCAGCATCCAGAATTCCGCCAGGTGACGGCTGGTGTTGGAGTTTTCTGCACGGAAGGTTGGACCAAAGGTGTAGATTTTGGACAGCGCGCAGGCGTAAGTTTCCCCGTTGAGCTGGCCAGAAACCGTCAGGAAGGCCTCTTTACCGAAGAAGTCTTTGTCATAGTCCACTTTACCTTCTGGTGTACGCGGCAGGTTTTCCATGTCCAGCGTAGAGACGCGGAACATTTCACCCGCGCCTTCCGTATCGGACGCGGTGATCAGTGGGGTAGACACCCAGAAATAACCCTGCTCGTCGAAGAAACGATGTAGCGCCTGCGCCAGCGTATGACGCACACGGGCAACCGCACCAATCAGGTTGGTGCGTGGACGCAGGTGCGCCACTTCACGCAGGTATTCGATGCTGTGACGTTTTGCCGCCATTGGGTAGGTGTCTGGATCTTCAACCCAGCCAGTGACTTCAATGGCTGAGGCCTGAATTTCGAAACTCTGACCCTGACCAGGTGATGCCACAACAACACCGGTTACGATAACGGAACAACCCGTTGTCAGGCGCAGAACGTCATCATTGTAATTGGGCAGAGAATTATTAATGACGGCCTGTACAGGATCAAAGCAGGAACCGTCATAGACGGCAAGGAAGGAGATGCCAGCTTTAGAATCTCGGCGAGTACGCACCCATCCGCGCACGGTGACTTCTTGGTCAACGGCGACACGGCCCTGGAGTACGTCGGCTACAGGCACAACGCTCATAATATTCTCTCTGTTAATAGTCGGAAAAAATAAACACTTGTCCACCCTTACTGGGGGGGGATATCTATGTTACCTGGCATCCGCCATCAGACAAGCAGATTTCGCAGTCAAAAGAGAAGAATTAAGAAATAAATTGAGGAGAGGGGAGCCTGAAAGGCTCCCGAAAGCAGTTAACTGGCTTTTTTGATCTGCGGCAGATCGAATGCTTTGCGTAATGCGCGCACAAAGGCTTTGTCATGGCAGATGGTTTTACCGGGGCTATCGGAGAGCTTCGCTACCGGCTTACCGTTACATTCCACCAGTTTTATCACGATGTTCAGAGGTTTTACCTGAGGGATGTCGCAGGTCAGACGGGTGCCAATCCCAAAGCTCAGGTTAATTCTGGAGGTGAAATGACGATAGAGATCGACCGCTTTCGCCAGATCGAGGTTATCGGAGAAGACCAGCACCTTGCTCATCGGGTCAATGCCCAGTTTTTCGTAATGGGCAATGGCCTTTTCACCCCATTCAACCGGATCCCCGGAATCATGGCGTAATCCCTGATAACGTTCGGCAAATTCAGGGCCAAAATCACGCAGGAACGCGTCCATCGTAATACAGTCGGTAAGCGCGATGCCCAGTTGATTGGGATATTCTTCCAGCCACGCGGCCAGTGCGGCGCGCTGGCTGTTTGCCAGGTCCGGGCTTATCTGCTGATGCGCCTGGAACCACTCATGCGCCTGGGTACCCATTGGGGTCAGATCCAGACGACGTGCCAGATCGTAGTTGCTGGTGCCCACGAACCACGGCTCCTGCTGCAGACGCTTCACAATAGCCTGCTGCACTTCGCGAGAGAAACGGCGACGCGTGCCAAAATCCATCAGGCGGAAGCGGGACATATCCAGCCCTTCGGTCAGCGTTGAGAATGCGGCCAGTTTATTTTCCAGCGACGCGACCGCCTGCTCAACGCCGGTTTCCGGCGAACGGTAGCGGTGGGCCAGTTCACTGATCACCGCGAGAAGCGGAACTTCCCACATGATCACTTCACGCCACGGGCCTTCAAGACGAATATCCAGCTTGCCGTTATCATTGACCACGGTCACCTGCTCCGGCTTATAGCGGAAGTCGCGCAGCCAGTTCAGGTAGTCAGCTTTAAAGAAGGGCAGGCCAGAGAGCCACTGATATTCGTCGTCCTGCAGCGTCAGATGCTGCATAGCATCGACCTGTTCACGAATGGAGTCTGCGTAGATACCGAGCAAGTCGTCACCACGGCAGCGGAATTCCGCCGCGACATGGACGTCATAGTAATGGTGGAAAACGGCTTGCTGCATATGCAGTTTATACGCGTCGGTATCCAGCAATGTATGCAGAACAGGAGAAGCGAATTGAGTCATAGGTGCGCAGTAGCATCCTCTCACAGGAGCGTTTAGTACAATAAACAACTCCGGAGTATACCTTGTTTAGTGATTTATTGAACCCCGATCACAACATAAGCGCTCTTTATGGTCGAGGGCATTTTGTGCCCCGTGTTATACAAATGTAGCGAAAAAGGTGTTTGTACCTGAAAAGATGAACATTCTGCATAGCGCGTTTTACACAACAGGAATAGACTGGATTCGTTATTCGACAAACGATGCATAAGGTTTTCTATGACACAACAGCCACAAGCCAAATACCGCCACGACTACCGTGCGCCGGATTACCTGATTAGCGATATCGATCTGACTTTTGACCTGGATGCCACTAAAACCGTTGTCACGGCGGTAAGCCAGCTCACGCGCCAGAGCGCGACGGCTGTGCCGCTGCGTCTGGATGGTGAAGACCTGACGCTGGTCTCCGTGCAGATCAATGATCAAGCATGGTCTGACTATAAAATAGAAGGCAACCAGCTGGTTATCGACAACCTGCCGGAACGCTTTACGCTGCGCATCGTGAATGAAATCAGCCCGGCTGCCAACACGGCGCTGGAAGGGCTTTACCAGTCTGGCGTGGCCCTGTGCACCCAGTGTGAGGCCGAAGGTTTCCGCCACATTACCTGGTATCTTGACCGCCCGGACGTGCTGGCACGCTTTACAACGAAAATCATCGCCGATAAAACCCTCTATCCGTTCCTGCTTTCCAACGGCAACCGCGTAGGTGAAGGCGAGCTGGAAAACGGTCGCCACTGGGTACAGTGGCAGGATCCGTTCCCGAAACCGTGTTACCTGTTTGCGCTGGTGGCGGGTGATTTCGACGTGCTGCGTGATACGTTCAAAACCCGTTCAGGCCGCGACGTCGCGCTGGAGTTGTTCGTCGACCGCGGCAACCTGGACCGCGCGCCATGGGCGATGACCTCGCTTATCAACTCCATGAAGTGGGATGAAGAGCGCTTTGGCCTCGAGTATGACCTCGACATCTATATGATCGTTGCTGTCGACTTCTTCAACATGGGCGCGATGGAGAATAAAGGTCTTAACGTCTTTAACTCCAAATACGTCCTGGCACGTACCGATACCGCGACCGATAAAGATTACCTGGATATTGAACGCGTCATCGGACACGAGTATTTCCATAACTGGACCGGAAACCGCGTCACCTGCCGTGACTGGTTCCAGCTGAGCCTGAAAGAGGGCCTGACCGTCTTCCGTGACCAGGAGTTCAGTTCGGATCTGGGTTCCCGTGCGGTGAACCGCATTAACAACGTGCGCACCATGCGTGGCCTGCAGTTTGCGGAAGATGCCAGCCCAATGGCACACCCTATCCGTCCCGATAAAGTCATCGAGATGAATAACTTCTACACCCTGACGGTGTACGAAAAAGGGGCGGAAATTATCCGCATGATCCATACCCTGCTGGGTGAAGAGAACTTCCAGAAAGGGATGCAGCTCTACTTCGAGCGTCATGACGGCAGCGCAGCCACCTGCGACGATTTTGTGCAGGCGATGGAGGATGCGTCTAATGTCGATCTTTCCCATTTCCGCCGCTGGTACAGCCAGGCCGGCACGCCGATTGTTACCGTCAAAGACGACTACAATCCGGAAACCGAGCAGTACACCCTGACCATCAGCCAGCGCACGCCGCCAACGGCAGAGCAGGAAGAAAAACACCCGCTGCACATTCCGTTCAGTATTGAACTGTATGACAACGAGGGTAACGTGATCCCGCTGCAGAAGGGCGGTCATCCGGTCCACCACGTCCTGAACGTGACCCAGGCGGAACAGACCTTTATCTTTGATAACGTCTATTTCCAGCCGGTTCCCGCGCTGCTGTGCGAATTCTCTGCGCCCGTGAAACTGGAATATAAGTGGAGCGACCAGCAACTGACGTTCCTGATGCGCCATGCGCGCAATGACTTCTCACGCTGGGATGCGGCGCAAAGCCTGCTGGCGACCTACATCAAGCTGAACGTTAATCGTCATCAGCAGGGCCAGCCGCTGTCGCTGCCGGTTCACGTTGCGGATGCATTCCGCGCAGTCCTGCTGGATGAGAAGATTGACCCGGCGCTGGCGGCTGAAATTCTGACGTTGCCATCCGCAGGCGAAATCGCCGAACTGTTCGACATCATCGATCCGATTGCCATTGTGGCGGTGCGTGAAGCGCTAACCCGTACGCTGGCGAACGAGCTTGCGGACGAATTCCTCGCAATCTACAACGCCAATAAGCTTGACGCTTATCGTGTGGAACATGCTGACATCGGTAAACGTTCCCTGCGTAACACCTGCCTGCGTTATCTGGCCTTTGGTGAGCGCGAGCTGGCAAACACGCTGGTGAGCAAGCAGTATCACGAAGCAGACAACATGACCGACGCGCTGGCCGCCCTGGCTGCAAGTGTTGCCGCCGAACTGCCGTGCCGTGATGCGCTGATGCAGGAGTACGATGACAAGTGGCATCAGGATGGTCTGGTGATGGACAAGTGGTTCATCCTGCAGGCCACCAGCCCGGCGGCCGATGCCCTCAGCAATGTACGCAGTCTGCTGAAGCATCGCTCCTTCACCATGAGCAACCCAAACCGCGTACGTTCCCTGATTGGTGCGTTTGCCAGCAGCAACCCGGCGGCGTTCCATGCGGAAGATGGCAGCGGTTATCAGTTTATGGTGGAAATGTTGACCGAGCTGAACAGCCGTAACCCACAGGTGGCGTCACGCCTGATTGAGCCGCTGATCCGTCTGAAACGCTATGATGCACAGCGCCAGGCGAAAATGCGTGCTGCGCTTGAGCAACTGAAAGGGCTGGAAAACCTGTCTGGCGATCTGTACGAGAAGATCGCTAAGGCACTGGCCTGATCGAAAGACCCATCCTCCCTCTCCCCGTGGGAGAGGGAGGATGTCACCCGTGAGCCGTCATTAACGCTCGCTCGCTGACCCCGCGCTTCATCACCCGATTCAGCACTTCCGCCTCCAGCTCTGCCAGTCTTACCGACCCTACGCGGCGCGGACGCGCAATATCGACCGTGACATCAAGACCGATTTTCCCTTCTTCTATTAGCAGCACGCGGTCTGCCATCGCGACGGCTTCGCTCACGTCATGCGTCACCAGAAGTACCGTAAAGCCATGCTTTTGCCAGAGTGCGGCAATCAGGTCCTGCATTTCGATTCGCGTCAGGGCGTCGAGCGCGCCGAGTGGCTCATCCAGCAGCAGCAAGCCCGGACGATGTATCAGCGCCCGCGCCAGCGCCACGCGCTGCTTTTGCCCGCCGGAGAGCGCCGCAGGCCATTCACCCGCACGGTTTTCCAGCCCTACGGCGGCCAGCGCCTGGCGGGCTTCATCCCGCCAGTTGCCGTTGAGGCCCAGTCCGACATTATCAATCACCGTTTTCCAGGGCAGCAGGCGCGCGTCCTGAAACATCATGCGGGTATCGTCCTGAATAGTGGCCAGCGGTGTCGCGCCTGCCAGAATTTCGCCGCCGTTGGGGGATTCCAGCCCGGCTAAAAGGCGTAACAACGTACTCTTGCCGCCGCCGCTGCGGCCCACAATGGCGACAAATTGTCCGGCAGGAATATGCAGGTCCAGCGCGTTGAGAATCGTGTTTTCGCCATAGCGCTTCGTGACACCGTTAAGGAGCAGCGGTGTACCCTGAGTCAGTCGGGCAGTATTCATGCTTTAGCCTCCTGTGAAATATAGGCTGGATTCCAGCGCAGCCAGCTGCGTTCCAGCCACTGGGCGCTGACGTCGGCAAGTTTGCCGAGCAGGGCATAGAGGATAATGGCCACCACCACCACGTCCGTTTGCAGGAATTCGCGGGCGTTCATCGCCAGATAGCCAATCCCTGAGTTTGCAGAGATGGTCTCTGCCACAATCAGCGTCAGCCACATCAGGCCGAGCGCAAAGCGCACGCCGACCATTATGGAGGGCAGGGCGCCCGGCAGGATCACATGCATAAAGAGGGCAAAACCGGTCAGGCCGTAACTGCGTGCCATTTCGACCAGTCCGCGATCGATGTTGCGGATCCCATGCCAGGTATTAATGTAAATCGGGAACAGCGTACCCAGCGCGACGAGAAAAATTTTGGCGCTCTCATCAATACCAAACCATAAAATGACCAGCGGAATCAGCGCCAGATGCGGCACGTTACGCAGCATCTGAATGGAGGTATCGAGCAGCCGCTCGCCCCAGCGAGAAAGCCCGCTGATCAGACCCAGTACCAGGCCGATGCTTCCGCCAATCGAAAAACCAATTACCGCACGCCATGAGCTGATGGCCAAATGCTGCCAGAGTTCGCCGCTGACGCTCAGCGACCAGAATGCCTCTATTACGCCCTCCGGAGAGGGCAGGATACGGCTCGACAGCCAGCCGGCAGAGGACGCGAGTTGCCAGACAAGCACAATGCCAACGGGTAAAAACCATGGGGCGGCACGTAGCAACCATTTTTGTAAGGGGGCAGTCATGGCAACTCCTTAACTTTGTGCGGCTCTTCGCGGGATAAACTCGTTAGCCACGGCTTCGCCCTGAAGCTGGAGCTGGCGGGGCTGCGGTACGTCCGGGATGGTGACATCAAGATGCGGGAATAACAGCTCGCCCACTTTGTAGGCCTCTTCCAGGTGCGGATAACCGGAGAGGATAAAACTGTCGATACCCAGGTCCGCGTATTCATTGATCCGTGCAGCCACCGTTGGACCGTCGCCGACCAGCGCGGTACCCGCACCGCCGCGCACCAGGCCGACGCCCGCCCACAGGTTCGGGCTGATCTCCAGATTCTCGCGCTTACCGTTGTGCAATGACGCCATTCTGTGCTGGCCGACGGAGTCGGTTTTCGCAAACGCCGCCTGAGCTTTAGCGATAGTCTCATCATCCAGATGCGCGATCAGCCGGTCGGCCGCCTGCCAGGCTTCTTCATTGGTTTCACGCACAATCACATGCAGGCGAATACCAAAGCGCACCTTGCGACCATGCGCTGCCGCTTTGGCGCGTACCTGGGCAATTTTCTCTTTGACCAGCTCGGGCGGCTCACCCCAGGTGAGGTAGAGATCAACCTGTTCAGCCGCCAGATCCTGCGCCACATCTGATGAGCCGCCGAAGTAAAGAGGAGGGCGCGGCTGCTGCACCGGCGGGAAGTAGAGCCTGGCGTCGCGAACGTGAATATGTTTACCTTCGAAGGTGACGGTTTCCCCCTCCAGCAGACGTCGCCAGACGCGGGTGAACTCGGCGGACGCTTCATAGCGTTCGGTGTGATCGAGGAACACGCCGTCACCCGCCAGCTCCTGCGGATCGCTTCCGGTGACCAGGTTAAACAGGGCCCGGCCGTTAGAGAGCCTGTCGAGCGTTGCCGCCTGGCGCGCCGCGACGGTCGGGGAGACCACGCTCGGACGCAGTGCCACGAGGAACTTCAGGCGTTGGGTCACGGGGATCATCGATGCGGCTACCAGCCACGCATCCTCGCACGAGCGTCCGGTGGGGATCAGTACGCCGGTAAAACCGATTCGGTCAACTGCCTGCGCAATCTGCTGCAGATAGCCGTGGTCAACCGGGCGTGAACCCTCTTCTGTGCCAAGATAGTGTCCATCACCGTGGGTGGGTAAAAACCAGAAAAGATTCAGACTCATGATTTGGTTCCTTCTTTGCCTGCGGGTTGCCAGATGCGTTCGCGAATATTCACCTGTTTTGGAACAAGGCGATTTTGATAGAAGAGATCTGCGGTTTGCTGCTGCAGCGCAGCGACGTGTGCGTCCACCGGGGTAATGGTGGTCTGTGGACGGTGATCGAGATAGCTCGCGATCACCGGCTCAGGTAAGCCCATGGTTTTCGCCAGCAGGGTAATGCTTTCCTGACGTTGGCTTTGCGTTAGCGCATCCGCCTGAGTAAAGGTGTTGAGAACATCCTGAATAAAAGCGCCATTCTTTTCCGCATACGGGCGCGCGGCAAGATAGAACGAGCCGGTTTGTTTCAGCGTGGTGCCATCTTTTAATACCCGCACGCCACCCTGCAGTAAAGCTGCGGAGTAGTAGGGATCCCAGATAGCCCACGCGTCGACATTGCCCTGCTGGAAAGCGGCGCGAGCATCAGCCGGCGTCAAATAAACGGGTTGAATGTCGGTGAATTTAAGCCCGGCCTCCTGCAGGGCCCGCAGCAGCAGGTTATGCGAGCTTGAGCCTTTCTGGAATGCAACCTTGTGGCCTTTGAGATCGGCGACCGTCTTAATGGTGCTATTTTCAGGGACCAGAATGACCTCAGCCTTCGGCTTGGCCGGCTCAACGCCGACATAAACCAGGTCGGCCCCCGCCGCCTGCGCGAATATTGGCGGAATATCCCCGGTGCTGCCGAGGTCGATGCTTCCGACATTCAGGGCTTCCAGCATTTGCGGGCCAGCAGGGAACTCAATCCAGGAGAATGTGGTCTTCGGGAAGCGTTTTTCCAGAAGCTGATGGCTTTTAGCCAGCACCATACTGACGCTGCCTTTCTGATAGCCGATGCGTAAATGTTCAGGCGCCGTCTCTGCCGCGTGGGCCAGCGAGGTGAGCGCTAACAGCCCGGCCAGTCCGAGACGGGTTAATCTTTTAAACATGGGCGACTCCCTGTGAATGGTTAAACGCCGGGGCGTGGATATCTCTGCGGTGCAGGGCATGCCAGAAGGTTTCAAGGGCGCTGTCGAGACGGGTTTGCAGATTCGGCGTGAAGTGAGGTTTGTGTTGATAATCGATAACCTGCGAGTCGTCGGCAAAGACGCCGTGGAGGATCTCCTGCGCTTTTAGCGCATTGAGTACCGGCTTGAGGGCATAATCCACCGCCAGTAAATGGGCCACCGTGCCGCCCGTTGCCAGTGGCAGGACTACTTTGCCGTCCAGCGCACGTTCAGGCAGCAGATCGAGCAGGGTTTTCAGGGCCCCGGAAAACGAAGCTTTATAGATAGGCGTCGCCACGATTAAGCCATCAGCCCCTTTAAGCTGTTCAGTCAGCGTTTGCAGCGCCGGACTGTCAAAACGGGCGTAGAGCAGATCCTCGGGGTCGAAGTTATGCAGATTCCAGTGGCATACTTCCACATCCAGAGCATTGAGCTTTTCACGGGCATATTCCAGCAGTGCGCTGGAGCGAGAGGGGAATCGTGGACTTCCGGCCAGGGTTATGACGCGCATGCATGCTCCTTATAACTAATTGTTTGCTTTTATCTAACATTCATAACAATTTTCAGGAGTGTGACACTGCCCGGTTATTCCACTAAATGATTTATCTGCAATTAAAATGCGAAAAAGCGCATAAGAACGGGGCTGCGAGGTAAACGATTGCGTCTAACGGTGTTTTTTTTGCCACAGGTCAATTCCCTTTCCGGGCCGGATCGCACATAATCCCCTCCCGGTTTGCACACCGGGAATCCAGGAGAGTTCATGTACTACCCCTTCGTTCGTAAAGCCCTTTTCCAGCTCGATCCTGAGCGCGCTCATGAATTTACATTCCAGCAGTTACGTCGTATTACCGGAACGCCGCTGGCCGCACTGGTGCGTCAAAACGTGCCGGAAAAACCTGTGCAATGCATGGGCCTGACCTTTAAAAATCCGCTGGGTCTCGCGGCGGGTCTGGATAAAAATGGTGAGTGCATTGATGCCCTGGGCGCGATGGGCTTTGGCTCCATCGAAATCGGTACCGTCACGCCGCGTCCGCAGCCAGGTAATGATAAGCCGCGTCTGTTCCGCCTGGTCGAAGCCGAAGGGCTGATCAACCGCATGGGCTTTAATAACCTCGGCGTTGATCACCTTGTTGAGAACGTAAAAAAAGCCCATTTTGATGGTGTATTAGGCATCAATATTGGCAAAAATAAAGACACGCCGGTAGAGCAGGGTAAAGATGACTATCTGATTTGTATGGAAAAAGTCTATGCCTACGCGGGGTATATTGCGGTGAATATTTCCTCACCAAATACCCCAGGTCTGCGCTCTTTACAATATGGCGAAGCACTGGACGATCTTCTGGGTGCCATTAAAAATAAACAAAATGAGCTTCAGGCGATCCACCATAAATATGTTCCGGTTGCGGTTAAGATCGCACCGGATCTTTCTGCTGAAGAATTGATCCAGGTTGCCGACAGTTTAGTTCGCCATAATATTGACGGGGTGATTGCGACCAATACCACACTCGATCGCTCGCTCGTTCAGGGAATGAAAAACTGTGACGAAGCGGGTGGGTTAAGTGGACGTCCGGTACAATTAAAAAGCACAGAAATTATTCGTGCCCTGTCAGCAGAATTAAAAGGACGACTGCCGATTATTGGCGTCGGTGGTATCGACTCCGTGATTGCGGCTCGCGAGAAGATGGCGGCGGGTGCCTCACTGGTGCAAATCTATTCCGGTTTTATTTTTAAAGGACCGCAGCTGATTAAAGAAATCGTTACTCATATCTAATCTTTTCTCTTTATCAGACAACCAGGGCTTTATTTCCAGCCCTGGTTGTTTTATATTCCGTCATTGTTGCTTATTTAGTCATTATAGTCTTTTATTAATGGTGTTATAAACGAAGCGGCGAACAGGACATTTTTAGTACAGGAAGTTTGGGGACGGGAGAGAAACATGCGAATTAAACCTGACGATAACTGGCGCTGGTATTTTTGTGACGAGCATGACCGCATGATGCTCGATTTAGCCAATGGTATGTTGTTTCGTTCCCGTTTTGCTCGCCGAATGTTAACCCCGGACGCCTTCTCCCCGTCAGGCTTTTGTGTTGACGACGCTGCGCTTTATTTCTCCTTTGAAGAAAAATGCCGCGACCTGGTGCTTTCTAAAGAGCAGCGTGCCGAACTGGTATTAAACGCGTTAGTGGCAATTCGATTCCTGAAACCGCAAATGCCGAAAAGCTGGCATTTTTTACCGCACAGCATGAACTGGTCCCCCGCCACCGGCGATGCGGCGAGCGTAAACCTGAGCGATACCGCTGAAGAGGTGAGCCTGCTGGTGGTTGAGCCTGGCGAAAATGCCGCGCTCTGTCTGCTGGCCCAGCCCGGTGTGACCATTGCCGGGCGGACGATGCAACTGGGGGATGCCATTAAGGTAATGAATGACAGGCTGAAACCGCAGCAACGCGTAGACGCTTTCAGCCTCGAGCAGGCCGTTTAAGCTTCCAGCTGTACCGACGTTTTCGGAATACAGCTGCAGCACAGAATTGTACCATCATCACCAATCGCGGATTTTTTCAGCGCGCTGACTTCCCCTTCGACCAGCTTGATTCGACAGCACCCACAGATGCCTGCCCGGCAGGAGTAAGGTACGCGGATCCCCGCTTGTTCCAGCTGTTCAAGTAAAACCTGCTGATTGTTGCCGCGGATAACGGTGCCCTGCCAGTGAATGTCTACGGGCGAGCTGGCCGGCGTCTCAACGTCGACGAACTCTTCTTCCTGACCTGCGCCATACACTCTTGCGGGCCCACGGGCGAGAATTTCGACTTCGTCACCCACGCGGATGACGCCGCTTGAGCGCGGAATGAGGTTCTGGCCGAAATCCACATCGCCATTGTCCTGCGCTGTGCGGAATGACTGCAGGGTTTTTAACGGTTCGCCGGAAGGGTGTTTCTGGCCTTTTTCGGGACTGACGGTGGTAAAGATACAGCGGCTGCAGGGCTTCACGACATCAAATACCACGCTGCCGATACGGATCACCTTCCAGGTATCCTCTTCCCAGGCGTCAGCGCCTGTAACAACCAGGTTGGGACGAAACTGCTCCATCTGGACGCTAGCTTTACAGCGACGCTGCAGGTCGCGCAGGGAGGCGTCGTTAGTCAACAGGAAGGGGAAGCCGTCCGCGAAAGAGAGCGGGACCGCCTCGTGGCGCTTAACGCGCCGCGTCAGCGCCGGGCCGACCCAGCGCAGCTGCACATCCCGGGAGAAGAAGCCACTCAGCCAGCGGTTAATGTCATCCGGGGCGATGCGCGCGGTAAAATGATTGCCCCACACTTCCGTTGGCGCTTCGACAGGCGCAAAATCAGCAAAGCGGATCACCACGCTGGAGCCATCCGGCGCGGTGAGATGCAAACCGTCATAAAGCGGGGAAGGGGTAAAGCGAACCATTTGTGGGAACTGGCGTGCGGTAATGAACGTACCGTCAGGTTCGGTGACCATAAAGATACGATCGAAGGCAAATCCGCTCATGTCGGCCAGCGCGTGTGAAACGCCGATCCCGCGCATGGATTTCACCGGATGAATAAAAAGCCTGGATAACGTCGCCACTGCACAGCCCCTCGAATGAAAATAAGCCTTCAACTTTATGACATACACGCCATATTAGCTATAATGCGCGACAATTTTCTAAGAGTAAAAGTGACGATATGAATTCTCTGTTTGCCAGTACGGCCCGTGGGCTGGAAGAGCTGTTAAAAACTGAACTGGAAACCCTGGGCGCGCAAGAGTGCCAGGTGGTTCAGGGTGGTGTCCATTTTGAGGGCGACACACGGCTTATTTACCAGAGCCTGATGTGGAGCCGTCTGGCATCACGCATCATGCTGCCGATGAAAGAGTGCAAGGTTTACAGCGACCTTGACCTCTATACCGGCGTACAGATGATCGACTGGACAGAGATCTTCTCCCCAAATGCCACCTTTGCCGTGCACTTTAATGGCGTGAACGATGAGATCCGCAACAGCCAGTACGGTGCCCTGCGCGTCAAAGACGCCATTGTGGACTGCTTCACGCGTAAAAATAAGGAACGCCCAAACGTCGATCGTGAAAATCCCGATCTGCGGATCAACGTCTGGCTCAACGGCGACACCGCCAGTATCTCTCTGGATCTGAGCGGCGCGGGTCTGCACCTGCGTGGTTATCGCGATCGTACCGGTATGGCGCCCATCAAAGAGACTCTCGCCGCCGCCATCGTGATGCGTTCTGGCTGGCAGCCAGGCACACCGCTGCTCGACCCGATGTGTGGCTCCGGTACGCTGCTGATTGAGGCCGCTATGCTGGCCACCGACCGCGCACCGGGCCTGCACCGCGGCCATTGGGGCTTCAGCGGCTGGGCGCAGCACGATGAGGCGCTGTGGAAAGAGGTCAAAGACGAAGCGCAGACCCGTGCACGTAAAGGTCTGGCGGAGTACACCTCCCATTTCTACGGCTCTGACAGCGACTCACGCGTCATTGAGCGTGCGCGCAGCAACGCCCGCCGTGCCGGTATCGGCGAGCTGGTCACCTTCGAGGTGAAAGACGTCGCGAACCTGACCAATCCGCTGCCAAAAGGCCCATACGGTACCGTTATCAGCAACCCGCCTTACGGCGAGCGTCTTGATAGCGAACCGGCGCTAATTGCCCTGCACAGCCTGCTGGGCCGTAATATGAAAAATGACTTTGGCGGCTGGAACCTGTCGCTGTTTAGCGCCTCCCCAGAACTGCTGAGCTGTCTGCAACTGCGTGCCGAACGCCAGTTTAAGGCGAAAAACGGCCCGCTGGACTGCGTGCAGAAAAACTACCATCTGGCCGAGAAAGCGGCGGACAGTAAACCATCGGGTGTGGCGGAAGATTACGCTAACCGCCTGCGTAAGAATCTGAAGAAATTCGAAAAATGGGCGAAACAGGAAGGTATCGAATGTTATCGCCTGTATGATGCCGATCTGCCGGAGTATAACGTGGCGGTTGACCGTTACGCTGACTGGGTTGTGGTGCAGGAATATGCGCCGCCAAAAACGATTGATGCACAAAAAGCGCGTCAGCGTATGCTGGACGTGATTGCGGCAACGATTTCGGTGCTGGGCATTGCGCCTAACAAACTGGTGCTGAAAACCCGTGAGCGTCAGAAAGGGAAAAATCAGTATCAGAAAATGGGTGAGAAGGGTGACTTTATCGAGGTGGGCGAATACAACGCGCGCCTGTGGGTTAACCTGACCGATTATCTGGATACCGGTCTGTTCCTTGACCACCGTATCGCCCGCCGCATGCTGGGCCAGATGAGCAAGGGTAAAGACTTCCTGAACCTGTTCTCCTATACCGGCAGCGCCAGCGTGCATGCAGGCCTTGGCGGCGCGCGCAGTACCACCACGGTGGATATGTCCCGTACTTACCTGGAATGGGCAGAACGTAACCTGCGCCTGAACGGTCTCACCGGGCGTCAGCATCGTCTGATGCAGGCTGACGTGCTGGGCTGGCTACGCGAAACGGACGAACAATTTGATCTGATCTTCATCGATCCCCCAACGTTCTCTAACTCCAAGCGTATGGAAGATAGCTTTGACGTTCAACGCGATCACCTGCGCCTGATGACCGACCTGAAACGCCTGCTGCGTAAGGGCGGTACCATTATGTTCTCGAATAACAAACGCGGCTTCCGCATGGATCATGAGGGGCTGGCTGCTCTGGGACTGAAAGCACAAGAAATTAGCCAAAAAACGCTGTCCCAGGACTTTGCCCGTAATCGTCAGATCCATAACTGCTGGTTGATCTCCGCGGTCTGAAAGGAATAATACATGTCTTTAATTAGTATGCACGGTGCGTGGCTCTCTTTCAGCGACTCGCCGCTTCTCGACAATGCAGAACTGCACATCGAGGACAACGAGCGCGTCTGTCTGGTCGGCCGTAACGGCGCGGGTAAATCCACGCTGATGAAAATCCTCAACCGCGAACAGGGCCTGGACGACGGGCGTATTGTTTACGAGCAGGATCTTATCGTCTCTCGCCTGCAGCAGGATCCGCCGCGTCACGTGACCGGCAGCGTTTACGATTTTGTTGCCGAAGGTATCTCTGAGCAGGCTGAATACCTGAAGCGTTATCACGAGATTTCACACCTGGTGATGACCGACCCGAGCGACAAGAATCTTAACGAACTGGCGAAAGTGCAGGAGATGCTCGATCACCACGGCCTGTGGCAGCTCGAAAACCGCATCAATGAAGTGCTGGCGCAGCTCGGACTGGAACCGGACATGGAGCTGTCGGCGCTTTCTGGCGGCTGGCTGCGTAAGGCTGCGCTTGGCCGCGCGCTGGTCAGCGGGCCGAAAGTACTGCTGCTGGATGAACCGACGAACCACCTGGATATCGAAGCGATAGACTGGCTGGAAGGGTTCCTCAAAACCTTCAACGGGACCATTATCTTCATCTCCCACGACCGTTCGTTTATCCGCAATATGGCCACGCGTATTGTCGATCTCGATCGCGGCAAGCTGGTGACCTACCCTGGCGATTACGATACCTATCTGCTGGAGAAAGAAGAAAACCTGCGTGTGGAAGAGTTGCAGAACGCTGAATTCGACCGCAAGCTGGCGCAGGAAGAGGTCTGGATCCGTCAGGGCATCAAAGCTCGTCGTACCCGTAATGAAGGCCGCGTTCGCGCGCTGAAAGCGATGCGTCGTGAACGCAGCGAGCGCCGCGAAGTGATGGGCAGCGCCAGAATGCAGGTTGAAGAGGCCTCCCGTTCCGGCAAAATTGTCTTCGAAATGGAAAACGTCAACTATCGGGTTGATGGCAAAGTGCTGGTGAAAGACTTCTCCGCACAGGTTCAGCGTGGGGATAAAATCGCGCTGATCGGGCCGAATGGCTGCGGTAAAACCACGCTGTTGAAGCTGATGCTGGATCAGCTGAAGCCTGACAGCGGCCGCATTCACTGCGGTACTAAGCTCGAAGTGGCTTACTTCGACCAGCACCGTGCGGAGCTGGATCCGGACAGAACGGTGATGGATAACCTGGCGGAAGGTAAACAAGAGGTGATGGTTAACGGTAAGCCGCGCCATGTGCTGGGCTACCTGCAGGACTTCCTGTTCCATCCGAAACGCGCGCTGACGCCGGTACGCGCGTTGTCAGGCGGTGAGCGAAATCGTCTGCTGCTGGCACGTCTGTTCCTGAAGCCAAGTAACCTGCTGATCCTCGATGAACCAACAAACGACCTGGACGTGGAAACGCTCGAACTGCTGGAAGAGCTGATCGACGGCTATCAGGGAACCGTGATGCTGGTAAGCCACGACCGTCAGTTCGTCGATAACACCGTGACCGAGTGCTGGATCTTCGAAGGTGAAGGGCGAATCGGTCAGTATGTGGGCGGCTATCACGATGCAAAAGGACAGCAGTCGCAGTCTCAGGCGCTAAAACAGGCTAAATCCAGAACCAGTTCCGAACCTGCTGTAACAAAAGCAGAAACTGTCAAGAAAACCTCGGTTAAACTAAGCTATAACCTGCAGCGCGAACTGGAAGGACTCCCTCAGCGTCTTGAAGAGCTGGAAGCCGCACTTGAAGATCTGCAGGCGCAGGTCGCTGATGCGTCATTCTTTACCCAATCGCATGACTATACTCAAAAAGTACTGGCAGAACTGTCCGCGGCTGAAAAAGCCCTGGAAGAAGCATTTGAGCGCTGGGAGTACCTTGAGTCTCTGAAGAACGGCGCATAAACAGGGATACAATATGTGTGACCAGCACCATGCCGACAGGCATATATTATGCTCTCAATGCGATATGCTCGTGGCGTTGCCAGAGCTTGGTCACGGACATAAAGCCCTGTGTCCCCGTTGCGGTACGACGTTGACAACCGAGTGGGACGCACCAAGGCAGCGTCCCACTGCTTATGCGCTGGCGGCGTTGTTCATGCTGCTGCTTTCCAATCTCTTCCCCTTCATTTATATGAAGGTGGGAGGGATGACCAGCCAGGTCGATTTGCTTGAAATTCCGGGGGTTATGTTCTCGGAAGACTATGCCAGCCTCGGCACCTTTTTCCTCCTGTTCGTACAGATCGTCCCGGCTTTTTGTCTGGTCGTCATTCTGTTGCTGGTGAACCGCGTCGCGATGCCCCTCGCGCTTAAAATCTGGCTCGCGCGTATCCTGTTCCAGTTAAAAAGCTGGGGTATGGCCGAAATCTTTCTGGCAGGTATCCTGGTCAGTTTCGTCAAACTGATGGCGTATGGCGATGTGGGTATCGGCAGCAGCTTTGTACCCTGGTGTCTGTACTGCGTGCTGCAACTGCGCGCCTTCCAGTGTGTGGACAGACGTTGGGCGTGGGACGATATCGCGCCGGCACCGACGCTGGTACAGACGGTAAAGGTGGGGGTGCCAGGCATCCGTCAGGGGCTTCGTTCTTGTCCATGCTGCACCGCTGTGCTGCCAGCCGATCTGGATGTGTGCCCGCGCTGCGAAACAAAAGGATACGTGCGACGTAAAAATAGCCTGCAGTGGACAATGGCGCTGCTGGTGACTTCTATCATGTTGTACCTGCCGGCCAATATCCTGCCGATTATGATCACCGATTTGCTCGGTGACAAAATGCCCTCGACAATCCTTGCAGGGGTAATACTGCTGTGGGGTGAAGGCTCCTATCCCGTTGCGGGGGTGATCTTTATTGCCAGTATTATGGTACCCACGTTAAAAATGATCGCCATTGCCTGGCTCTGCTGGGATGCGAAAGGCCATGGCAAACGCGACAGCGAACGCATGCACCTGATTTATGAAGTCGTCGAGTTTGTTGGACGCTGGTCAATGATTGATGTGTTTGTTATTGCCGTTCTCTCTGCACTGGTGCGGATGGGCGGATTGATGAGTATTTATCCCGCGATGGGGGCATTAATGTTTGCGCTGGTCGTTATTATGACCATGTTCGCGGCCATGACCTTCGACCCTCGTTTATCGTGGGATCGTGAGCCTGAATCAAGCCATGAGGAACAGTAAGAGCATGGAAAATAAGAGTGGAGAGGCGAAAGTGCAGAAGGTCAAAAACTGGTCGCCGGTGTGGATTTTCCCCATCGTGACCGCGCTGATCGGTGCATGGATCCTGTTTTATCATTACAGCCATCAGGGACCGGAAGTGACGCTCATCACCACCAATGCCGAGGGGATTGAGGGCGGTAAAACGACCATCAAAAGCCGCAGCGTCGATGTGGGCGTGGTTGAAAGCGCAACCCTGACCGACGATTTAACCCATGTAGAAATCAAGGCACGCCTGAACGCGGGCATGGAAAAACTGCTGCACGGTGATTCAGCTTTCTGGGTGGTCAAGCCGCAGGTAGGACGTGAAGGGATCAGCGGCTTAGGTACGCTGCTCTCCGGTGCCTACATTGAACTGCAGCCGGGTAAAAAAGGAAGCCAGCCGGCGCAATACCAGCTGCTTGACTCGCCACCGCTTGCGCCGCCAGATGCGAAAGGCATCCGCGTGATCCTGGACAGTAAAAAAGCGGGCCAGTTAACGGCGGGCGATCCCGTGCTGTTCCGCGGTTATCGCGTGGGATCGGTTGAAACAAGTACCTTTGATCCGCAAAAGCGCACCATCAGCTATCAGCTGTTCATCAATGCGCCAAACGATCGGCTGGTCACCAGCAACGTCCGTTTCTGGAAGGACAGCGGGATCGCGGTTGATCTGACGTCAGCGGGAATGCGCGTGGAGATGGGCTCCCTGACCACGCTGTTTGGTGGCGGTGTAAGCTTTGATGTGCCGGAAGGGCAAGATTTGGGACAGCCGGTTGCAGAGAAAACGGCGTTCAGGCTCTTTGACGATCAACGCAGCATTCAGGACGCACTCTATACCGATCACATCGACTTCCTGATGTTCTTTAAAGATTCCGTCCGTGGCCTTCAGCCGGGCGCGCCTGTTGAATTCCGCGGCATTCGCCTGGGTACGGTGGGGCAAGTTCCGTTCTTTGTACCGGGTCTGCAGCAGGTACTGGATGACGATTACCGCATTCCGGTGCTGATTCGCATTGAGCCGGAACGTCTGCTCAATCAGATTGGCGAGAATCAGGATATTGGTACGCATATTACCGAACTGATGAACCGGGGTCTGCGTGGGTCGCTGAAGACGGGCAACCTGGTGACCGGTGCGCTGTATGTGGATATGGACTTCTATCCAAAAGCCCCGCCGATTACCGGTATCCGGGAGTTCGGTGGTTATAAGATCATCCCGACGGTGAGCAGCGGCCTGGCACAGATCCAGCAGCGTCTGATGGAGACACTGGATAAGATTAACAATCTGCCACTGAATCCGATGATTGAAGCCGCGACCAGTTCGCTCAGCGAAAGTCAGGCAACGATGCGTCGCCTGCAAACCACGCTGGATAACATCAACAAGATCACCGCAAGCCAGAGCATGCAGCAGCTGCCACAGGATATGCAGAAAACGCTGCGTGAGCTTAACCGCAGTATGCAGGGCTTCCAGCCTGGCTCGGCGGCGTACAACAAGATGGTGGCAGATATGCAACGTCTTGATCAGGTCTTGCGTGAACTGCAGCCGGTTCTGAAAACGCTCAATGAGAAGAGCAACGCGCTGGTGTTCGAAGCGAAAGATAAAAAGGATCCTGAGCCTAAGAGGGCAAAAGAATGAATAAATGGCTATTAATGGTTGGCGCTCTGCTGTTAACGGCGTGCAGTTCAGGCGTGGAGAACAAGAGCTATTATCAGTTGCCTCTTGCAGCGCAAAACGGGGTACAAAGTACCGCCAGTCAGGGAAACCGTCTGCTGTGGGTCGAACAGGTTGCCGTGCCGGATTATCTGGCAGGCAACGGCGTGGTCTACCAGACCAGCGACGTAAAATACGTGATTGCGACAAACAATCTGTGGGCCAGCCCGCTGGATCAGCAGCTGCGCAACACGCTGGTGGCCAATCTGGGCAGCCAGCTTCCGGGTTGGGTTGTCGCGTCGCAGCCGCTGGGTAACGACCAGGATACGCTGAACGTCACGGTTACGGGTTTCCATGGCCGTTATGACGGTGCGGTGGTGATTAGCGGAGAGTGGTTGCTGAACCATCAGGGCCAGATGATTAAGCGTCCTTTCCATCTTAAGCTGAAGCAGCAGAAAGATGGCTACGATGAAATGGTGAAAGTGCTGGCCCAGGGGTGGGCGCAAGAGTCGGCCAGCATCGCCAGGGAGATTTCCCGGCTGCCATAAGTAAAATTCATCGGTAAAAACCGCAGTCGGCCTGTTGCTGATTGCGGTTTTTTTTTCAGTTTCACTTCAGACCGTTACTTGTGCCGGGTCACAATTTTTGTACAAATGATCTTCCAGGTAGCTCACAAATATGACACCCGTATGAATTTTGAACATTGACGCTGCGACTAATTCGGGGTATTCGTTATCTGTGCCTGCGCAAGTTTGTGCAGACACTGTTTTCTTTCCACCAGACAAAAGAATGAGGGAAACGAGGCATGAAGAGACAGAAACGAGATCGCCTGGAACGGGCTCATCAACGTGGTTATCAGGCCGGCATCGCTGGACGATCTAAAGAAATGTGTCCTTATCAGACGATAAATCAAAGGTCACAATGGCTTGGAGGCTGGCGAGAAGCCATCGGCGACAGGGCACTCATAGCCTGATAACGTCTCTTTCAAAAAAAGAAACCTCCGCACTGCGGAGGTTTCGCCTTTATGGGGTCGCTCAACGCGAAATCAGAACGCGGAAGTGTCCTGGAACAGACCCACTTTCAGGTCGTTTGCGGTATAAATCTGACGACCGTCTACCAGCACTTCGCCATCTGCCAGGCCCATAATCAGGCGGCGGTTAACGATGCGTTTGAAGTGAATACGATAGGTCACTTTCTTCGCAGTAGGCAGAACCTGTCCGGTGAATTTCACTTCGCCCACACCCAGCGCACGGCCTTTACCTTCACCACCCAGCCAGCCCAGATAGAAGCCAACCAGCTGCCACATTGCATCCAGACCCAGACACCCAGGCATTACCGGATCGCCAATAAAGTGGCAACCGAAGAACCACAGGTCCGGGTTGATATCGAGTTCTGCTTCTACGTAACCCTTATCGAAGTTGCCGCCGGTTTCGGTCATTTTCACGACACGGTCCATCATCAGCATGTTCGGGGCCGGTAACTGTGGGCCGTTAGCGCCAAACAGTTCACCGCGACCAGAGGCAAGAAGGTCTTCTTTTGTATAGGATTCGCGTTTATCTACCATGTTCTCAGTAAGCCTTATTTTAGTGAAGGACGCAGGATAGCTAACACGTGTACGCTGAACAAGTCCGATCAGTTTGATCTAAACCAGCCTAACCAGCGTAACGGCCAGGGATAACGATGACGAGCATCCTGCTGCGTCGCCTGAGCAATGCGCTCCTGGATAGTCTGCATCAGGGTTGTTTGCCCTTCGCCGTCCCATACCAGGTTTGTCAGTAAGGGTAGTGCATCATCAATGCCTTCGATGGCCCAGATGGTGAATTGCTCCTGTTCCACGGCATCCAGAATGTCCTGGCTGAGGCTCAAATGGCGCGCGTTAGGGGCAGGAATAATCACCCCCTGTTTGCCGTTTAACCCACGCTGCTGACAAATCGAGAAGAAGCCTTCAATCTTTTCGTTCAGACCACCCACTGGCTGCGCACGACCAAACTGATCGACCGAGCCGGTGATCGCGATGTTCTGATTAACTGGCACTTCTGCCAGGGCGCTGATTAAGGCGCACAGCTCAGCCATAGAGGCGCTATCACCGTCGACTTCACTGTATGATTGCTCAAACGTCAGCGAGGCGGAGAAGGGGATTTGCTGCTCAAGCTGCAGCTCTGACATCAGGAACGCCTGCATGATCATCATGCCTTTAGCGTGAATGTTGCCGCCCAACTCGGCTTTGCGTTCGATATCAGTGAACTCACCGTCACCGACATGCACAACGCAGCTGATGCGGGAAGGCTCCCCGAAAGCGCGCGGGTGGCCGGGGAATTCAATCACCGACAGGGCATTGATCTGCCCGATACGTTCGCCTTCGGTCTCAACCAGAATTTGTTCCAGCAGAATTTCATCCTGCATACGGTCAGCAAGATAGCCTTCACGCCACTCACGCTGCGCCAGCATCTGGGTAAGCTGCTCACCGGTGAATACGCCGTTACCGCTGACGACACCCACTTCACGTAACTGCTTGCCTATCCAGAGCGGGCAGAGCGGCAGCGTCTCCTGGTCACCGGTATAGCGAACCGCTTCGCGGATCAAACCAGGCCAGGCGTCGGCGGCCGGCGTTGGCAGTGCGAAACGTTCCGCAATACTCAACACCCACTGGCACCACTGTGCCATATCATCGGCATCGGTAATCTGGATGTTATCTTCGTATTCGCTGTAGACCGCCTGCTCAGCCAGTTCGGGCTCCATCTCCTGGAAGTCAGCCAGCGATTCACGATCACCCGTCAGCACCACGGTCAGCGACAGCGGCATTGAAGGAACTGAGACAGGCAGGGGACGAGACTCGTCGTAGCCAACCCAGTCAAAACGCTGCTGGCTAACCACCGTTTTCAGGCGCATCCACAGCAGAGGTTGTGAGAGGAGGGTGCGCAACGAGATGATCAGTACGCCGCCATTGGCGCGGTGCACCAGCCCTGGTTGCAGCGAGAGCTCACCGTTAAACTGGCGCAGACAACCAAAGAGTTGTTCAGCCTCGACCCAGTTAGCGGTAATCACTTCACCCCTGGCAGCAAAGCGGTCGTCGGGCTGCTCTGCCGGTTCGAATGTGACATCATGTCCCGCGATACGATATTGGCCGCCAAAGACGGCGTTCGCTTGCGGTCGCAACTGGCGCATGGCATCACCCAGAAGCGTCAGATATTCCGCTTCTTCCGGGGCCTTGAGCATCATGAAGGGTGATGTTGCCCAGGGGCTCAACACCTGCTCCAGCGCATAATGCAAACGGGGTTGCGTATCGCTAAGGATGAATTCGTGTTCTTTTGCGAGATCGGGTCGTGCAAACAGTTCCTGATAGCTCTCGGTATCCGGAACGAGGTCACGCCATGCAAGTTTCGTAATGGTCAAAGTTGATGTTTTTTAGTTAGATGTAAAAGCGTGGAGTATACCGTAAGCGGGGGGCTCTACCCAAGCAGGATTGGGCATTTCGGCAGGGCGATTGGCTGCATTCACTCACAGGATATGATTTCTTTTCAGCAGATTGCCAAAAAACTGATATTCTGAACAGAGTTACGTGGTAACACTGAGATCGCAATGAAATATCAACAACTGGAAAATCTCGAAAGCGGCTGGAAATGGAAGTACCTGGTCAAAAAGCACCGTGAAGGGGAGCTGATCACCTGCTACATCGAAGCCAGCGCAGCGCAAGAAGCCGTGGATATTTTGCTGACCCTCGAAAATGAACCGGTACAGGTTAACGGCTGGATTGAGAAACACATTAATCCTGCGTTGTTAAACCGGATGAAGCAAACTATTCGTGCGCGTCGCAAGCGGCATTTTAATGCGGAGCATCAGCACACTCGCAAAAAATCCATCGACCTGGAGTTTATGGTCTGGCAACGTCTGGCAGGGCTTGCGCAACGGCGTGGGAAAACGCTGTCAGAAACGATAGTGCAGTTGATTGAAGATGCCGAGCATAAAGAGAAGTACGCCAACCAGATGTCGACGCTGAAGAATGATCTTCAGGCTCTGTTGGGTAAGAAATAGATTTTTGTTTTCTTCAGATTCAGATAATAAAAAACCCCGCAATGCGGGGTTTTTTTATAAGACGATAACTTATGCCGCTGGCTGAGTTACAACGTCTTTGATGCCTTTAACTTCGATCTCTACGCGACGATCTGGAGCCAGGCAGTCGATCAGTGCAGCGCGAGCTTTAACGTTGTCACAGGTGTTGCCAGTAACTGGGTTAGCTTCGCCCATACCACGTGGGGAGATCTTGTTAGCTGGGATACCTTTAGAGATCAGGTAATCAACAACAGACTGAGCACGTTTCTCAGACAGTTTCTGGTTGTAAGCGTCAGAACCGATACGGTCGGTGAAGCCCAGAACCACTACAGAACCGTCTTTAGGATCCAGGTTGCTCAGCTGGGTGTACAGCTGATCCAGTGCCTGCTGACCTTCTGGTTTCAGGGTAGCTTTGTTGAAGTTGAACAGAACGTCAGACTTCAGAGTGAAGTGCTTGGTCTGTACTTCTGGAGCTGGAGCCGGCGCTGGAGCAACGATTGGCGCTGCATCTTCCTGCTGGCCGAAACGGTAGGAAACACCTACGCTCAGCATGCCGTTGTCCGGACGAACACCAACGGTGTTGCCGTCGCCGATGTTGTTAACCCACTGGTATTCCAGACGGGTAGCGATATCACGGGTCATAGCCCACTCAACGCCACCAGCGAATACTGGGGAAACACCGGTGTCATGGTCGTCGCCAGCGATGCTGTTGCTGGAGTCAGCGCGCCATACCATGCCGCCCAGACGAGTGTACACGTCCAGATCGTCAGTTACTGGGTAACCCAGTTTAGCGGTCAGCTGTACGCCCTGAGCTTTAAAAGCGCCGTTTACGTTGTCGCCTTTGTATGGCATACGACCTAACCAGTCGTAACCCATTTCAAAACCAACATACGGGTTAACCTGATAGCCACCGAACGCACCTGCACCAAGCTGGCTCTCGTGAGTAGGGCCATCGTTGTTCAGGCTGCTGTTGTACCAGCCGGTGTCATGGAACTGAGACCAGCCCAGTTTACCACCTGCATACCAGGTATTATCTTTCGGAGCGGCCTGCGCTACGGTAGCGAAGCCAGCCAGTGCCACTGCAATCGCGATAGCTGTCTTTTTCATTTTTTGCGCCTCGTTATCATCCAAAATTCGCCATGAAGGTCTCAATAGAGATTCACGGTTAAATCCTTCACCGGGGGGCGTGGTCAAATATAAATCTACCGATATCTTCGGCTTAGGCCGAGCACCCCTGGCGATGTAAAGTCTACAACGTAGCTGAAAACTTACAAGTGTGAAGTCCGTCAGGCATATGAAAAAAAAAGTTCCGTATACCGATTATTTAACATTTTTCGAACGAGTTTTGTGCAATAAAATTAAGGAGAACCGCACCAGACAAGCCTTGCCGCAGTTTTGGCGCCTGGAACTAAAATCGCATCTTGTGGTCAAAAAAAATTCCAGGAATAATCTTAATTTTCCTCAATGATACAAATTTGAGTGAATTTTTAGGCCAGAAAGTTGTCCTCTGCGATAAGAATCTGGTCGAACCGGACGCATGATCAACCCGATCGCACTACCTTCTTCAGCCGCTTCAGTCAGTCGAAAATGTTCCTCATCGGTCAATTCGTCTGATAACCATCCAATCACCACGCTGTAATTCCCCGTACGTAACGCCCGGATCATCGATTCCACGGTATCGCAGGGAGAGAGTTGGTTAATTTGCATGACCTTTGTCAGCGGCAGGCCCGCGGACTGCACCCATTCACGGCTCAGTTTTTGTTGAGGCGTCAGCCAAAGCTGCCAGCGCGACTGCTGACCAAGCTGTTGTAATAACGGCAACAGCAGAAGTTGAGTGAGCAGGGGCTGGTCTTCACGATAAACCACTTCACTGATAAGCCCTGTCGAAACACGCCCGGTGGAATTCTGCGTGACATTGCCAGCGGAAGAAGAGAGAGAGGTTGAGCGATTTGCATAGCCTGAAGTGTACATATTCATTCCAGCCCTGTAGTTACTGTATGGATATACAGTAACCCCTGTATGCATAAAGATCAACCTCATTTTCGGAAAGCGACTCGCAAAATTCATTCATTATTGATGCGCCTGGAAAAATCATCTTGCTCAACGACGATAAGTTGCCTATTTTCCTGCTAACGGATCCGCTAGTAAGAAATTTCGTTGTTACTTTATGATTTTGAAGGGAAATATCATGAAAAAGATATCTTATGAACGGATTTATAAATCCCAGGAATACCTTTCACCCTTAGGTGAAATCCACCATCGTGCGCTGTTCGGGGGGTATACCCTGGCCGTAGATGATGCCGTCTTCGCTATGGTCTCCGACGGGGAGCTGTATCTCCGGGCCTGTGAGGAAAGTGCAAAATACTGTGTAAAAAATGCCTCATCATTCTTAACCCTGATGAAACGGGGTCGCCCGGTGCTGCTCAATTATTATCGTGTCGATGACGGACTGTGGCAGGACAGAGAACGGCTGCTTCAGCTCTCCTCGTTCGCGCTCAATGCGGCACGAAAAGAGCGTTCGCAGCGTGATCGGCGAAACCGCCTCAAGGACTTGCCCAATCTCACCTTTCAGCTTGAAGTGCTGCTCTTTGAAGCCGGAATCACTGATGAAGAGACGCTGCGGGAGCTGGGGGCCCGTGCGAGCTGGCTGAAGATGCGGGCGAAGAATAAAGCGCTCAGCATTAAAGTGCTCTTCGCACTGGAAGGGGCCATCGCCGGACTTCATGAAGCGGCACTCCCGGCGGGAATTCGCCGGGAGTTAACGGAGTGGTTTAATGCGCTGCCTGAGCCACAGGAGAATCACTCCTCCAGGTAGCGATCTGCAATTGCAGTCGGCAAATTTCTGGCAGCAGAGCGATAAGGAGGCCAATCTGCTGAAGAACCAGCGGTGCTTTGCTGTCGCTTCCCGGGTCAATATGCGTTATACGCTGAGCCAGTTCATCCAGCGCGTGTTGAACGCGAGGCTCATCGGCTGGTCGGTGATGAAGCGCGTCATCGACATAGCATACGGCATCATCCAGCAGGGCGAGGATGGCCGGGTGAGTCAATTTCTCACGGTGGGCACCCAGCGTCGAAATATAGCTGGTGAAGGTATGGTTCAGGCAGAGCAGGCGGAAAGCCGTTTCCCGAATTTCTGCCGTGGCGCGAGGCTCCGTGGACATGTTAGAGACCACCGAAGCCAGTTCAGCATCACAGTTATGCGCATCGCGACGCGCGATACGATAAGCCAGACGGTTATCGCGACCCTGATGATACTGCTCAAGGATGGCATCAAGGTATCGACAGTTCGCGTTCATCGCCCTGTCTACCACACGCGGTAAATTACGGAACCGCCAGTCCGGCCAGATAAAACTGACCGCCGCCCAGGCGATAGCGCAGCCAATCAGCGTATCTATCACGCGGGGCAGGGCCACTTCAAATCCTTCACCCAGCAGGTTAAAGCAGAGTAGCACCAGCAGCGTGATGAACATTGTGGCATGCGCATACTGCACATTACGAAAGGCGAAGAACAATACACCGGTGATCACGATCAGGATCAGCTGGCCTTCGACAGAGGGCACGAAATAGAGCACCGGCAGCCCAATAGCGACGCCCACCAGCGTACCAATAATACGTAGCGCAAGCCGGTGGCGGGTGGCGTTATAGTTTGGCTGGCAAACAAACAGGCTGGTCAGCAGGATCCAGTAACCGTGATGTAACCCGGTTATCTGAATGATGGCATAACCCACGCACAGCACCAGTGACATCCTCACCGCATGGCGAAACAGTGCCGATTCCGGCGTAAAGTTGCGGCTCAGTCGCAGCCACATATCGCTGAAGCTATGCACGCTGTCATCAGCAAGCTGATTCTCCACATCTTTATCGGGGAGCGCCATCGCCTGCTCGGATTCAATGGTAGCCAGTTGAGCATCTATCGCCCGCAGGTTATTCAGCAAAAATCCCAGTGCTTTAATATGTTCCGGCGATGTTCCACTGGCCTGAACGCGATCGAGCGCCGCATCAAGATGGCTAAATGCGCGTTCGAAGCGCGGGTCATGTTGATAGGGCGTACGCAGCAAAATGGAGCGTGCCAGCTGCTGGCACGCCTGAGACTGCATCGACAGCAGGCGCTGGAAGCGGAACATCACGTCGCTGTAACGGAACTTCTCGCGCAGGGCAGCATACTGAACGTGCGAGGAGCTGGCACGCTCATGAATATCCTGCGCCGCGAAATAGTAGTGCAAGGTTCTTCGCGTTCCGCGCTGACCGCGATCGCCCCGCAGACGGGTAAGCAGTGAGGCTTTCGTCTGGTTAAGCGTGGCGACCAGTTGACCGTTGGCCAGAGCCAAATCGTAGAGCGGAGACTGGCTCTCCTCCTCGATATCCGGATCGAAGAGCCGGGATTTTAGCTCAAGATAGTGGGCCAGTTGCTCAAAGCTGCGGGCAAGGTTGTCCTGAAGAGGGCGAACCGGAAAAATAAGATGCCCGGTTAACGTCAGCAGGTTATACCAGATGGCCCCCAGCAACAGCAGTATGGGCTGCTGGTACCATTGATCGTAAAGGGAAACACCCAGCATGGTGTAAATGGCGATCAGCAGGGCACCAAAGGCGATAGTGGCATAGCGCTGCCCAAGGCCGCCAAGCAAAATAAACCCGCTGGTAGAGAGCGTAAGGCCAATGGCAAACAGCCAGGGCCAGGGGAAGAGCAGCTCCACGGAGGCTGACGCGATAAAAAAACAGACCAGCGTAATCACAAGATTACGCAGGCGCCCGGCAAGGCGATCGTCCAGATCCGCCAGCGCCCCCGCAACCACTCCCAGCGTGAGCGGGATGGTGAGTTTTACGTCATTCAGCCACCACGGCAGGGCAACCGTGCCGCAAAGTGCGATAAATATTCTGACGTTATAAAGCCAGATGCTGTTCCAGGTATAACGGCGAAGCAGTGGGCTTAGCATAAGCACGGCCAGTCCTTATTTACTGAAAACGACGACGCGCGTTTGCTTCACGTGCCGCCTGTGCCACTTCTACCGGAACGACCCTGCGCCCGACTGGCCAAAGCGCGATGGCGGCAATCTTAAAGTTCGCGATCCCCACCGGAATACCAATAATGGATATGCACTGGGCAATACCGGCAAAGATATGCATCACACACAGCCACCAGCCGAAGAAAACCAGCCACAGAATATTGAGGACCGTGCCTCCCGTGTTCAGCAGTGCGTTTTTGCTCTCCGGGTTCAGTTCGTCAACGTGGACGGCTTCATTCCCGTACGGGATGAAAGAGAGTTTGGTGATTTCCCAGCAGGAGCGGGTCAGGGGGAGCGTAAAAATAAGGACGATGCTCACCAGCGTGGCAAAAAGCCAGGCAAGAGTGGTGGCAAAACCGCCTAACACAAAATTCAAAACATTCAGAACAGTACGCATAAACCCTCAGTTCCTTTCGATATGATTAACGCCCAGTGATTGTAACGTTTTTTTAGGCTGGAGCACCTTAAAACTGGCAGTTAAACTGTCAGGTAAATTATCTCTTCGTGGATTCGGCTGGACATGGAACTGAAAGCAACATCATTAGGCAAACGCCTGGCGCAACACCCCTACGACAGGGTTGTCCTCCTTAATGCCGGAGTGAAAGTCTCCGGAGAACGCCACGAATACCTCATTCCGTTTAATCAACTGCTGGCTATCCACTGTAAACGCGGGTTGGTCTGGGGCGAACTGGAGTTTGTCCTGCCTGACGATAAAGTCGTGCGCCTTCACGGCACCGAGTGGGCTGAGACCCAGCGCTTCCATCATCACCTGAATATGCTCTGGCAGCAGTGGAGCCAGGATATGAGCGTGATTGCCGCTCAGGTACTGCAGCAGGTACTGGATGATATTGCACAAAGTAACGAGCAACAAATGTGGCTCACCCGCCAGCAGACGGCCGGGTTGCAGCAAAAGATTAGGCAGGCGCTGGCGGCACTGCCGTTATCCGTGACGCGTCTTGACGAGTTCGACAATTGCCGTGACGCCTGGCGTCAGTGTCAGGCCTGGCTTGGCGATACAGACAAGAGCCGGCTGGCGCACAACCAGGCGTGGACAGATGCCATGCTGACCCGTTATGCCGACTTTTTCAGCACGGTTGAATCTTCACCGCTTAACCCGGCGCAGGCGCGCGCCGTGGTTAACGGCGAGCACTCCCTGCTGGTGCTGGCGGGTGCCGGAAGCGGCAAAACGTCGGTGCTGGTGGCCCGTGCGGGTTGGCTACTGACAACGGGTGAGGCTGTTGCCGACCAGATACTGTTGCTGGCGTTTGGCCGTAAGGCGGCCGAGGAGATGGACGAACGCATACAGGAACGCCTGCATACCCGGGATATTACCGCCAGAACCTTCCATGCCCTGGCGCTGCATATCATTCAGCAGGGCAGTAAAAAAGTGCCTGCCATCAGCAAGCTGGAAAACGACACGCAGGCGCGTCAGGCGCTGTTCATTAAGACGTGGCGTCAGCAGTGCAGTGAGAAAAAGGCGCAGGCTAAAGGGTGGCGTCAGTGGCTGGAAGAAGAACTCAACTGGGACGTACCGGAAGGCAATTTCTGGCAGGATGAAAAACTGGCTCGTCGCCTGGGCTCTCGCCTCGACCGCTGGGTTAGCCTGATGCGGATGCACGGCGGATCGCAGGCCGAGATGATTGAAAGTGCGCCGGAGACGATCCGCGCCCTGTTTTCGAAGCGGGTTAAGCTGATGGCCCCGATGCTGAAAGCCTGGAAAACCGCGCTGAAAGAGGAAAATGCCGTCGATTTCTCCGGTTTGATCCATCAGGCCATTATCATTCTTGAGAAGGGCCGTTTTGTCAGCCCGTGGAAGCATATCCTGGTGGATGAATTCCAGGATATCTCGCCGCAACGTGCCGCGCTGCTCTCGGCGTTAAGGGCGCAAAATAAACATACCTCGCTGTTTGCGGTGGGCGATGACTGGCAGGCTATCTATCGCTTCAGCGGGGCACAGCTCTCCCTGACGACTGCATTCCATCACTATTTTGGCGAAGGCGATCGCAGCGATCTGGATACCACCTATCGCTTCAATTCCCGGATTGGTGAAGTTGCTAACCGCTTTATCCAGCAGAACCCACATCAGCTGGCAAAACCGCTAAATAGCCTCCGGGCCGGGGACAAAAAAGCCGTTACCCTGCTGGCGGACGATCAGCTGGAGCCGCTGCTGGACAAACTGAGCGGCTATGCGAAGCCGGATGAACGTATTCTGGTGCTGGCACGCTATCACCATCTTAAGCCTGCGGCGCTGGAAAAAGCCGCGACCCGCTGGCCGAAGCTGCAGCTCGATTTTATGACCATCCACGCCAGCAAAGGACAGCAGGCCGACTATGTGATAGTGATGGGGCTTAAAGAGGGGAGCGATGGTTTCCCGGCTCCGGCACGAGAGTCGGTAATGGAACAGGCATTACTGCCGGTCCCGGAAGATTTTCCGGACGCCGAAGAGCGGCGTTTGCTGTACGTGGCGATGACCCGCGCGCGTCATCGCGTGTGGCTGCTGTTCAACAAAGAGGAGCCGTCGGTGTTTGTCGATATTCTGAAGAGTATTGATGTGCCAGTGGTGAGGAAGCCTTAACGGGATAGCGGAGCGGTAATATTGCAGGCCCGGTAAGCATGTCGCCACCGGGCAAAAAACTACTTCAGTCTTTCGGAAAGATAGCGCTGATAATCTGGGATCAGGATCTCAACCGGTGAGTTGAAGTGTGGTGATTCAATGATGAAATCTGCCGTCGACAGGTTCGTCGCCACCGGAATATTCCATACCGTTGCCAGACGCAGCAGGGCTTTGACATCCGGGTCGTGCGGAACCGCATTCAGCGGATCCCAGAAGAAAATCAGTACATCAATTTTCCCTTCAGAAATCTGAGCGCCGACCTGCTGGTCGCCGCCCATCGGGCCGCTCAGCATGGCATTGACCTCCAGACCCGTTTCGCGGTGGATCAGGTTACCGGTTGTCCCGGTCGCTGAGAGAGCATGCTTTTCCAGCAATGGCTGATGGCGGCGAACCCAGTTAAGCAGCATTTGTTTACAGTGATCGTGCGCAACCAGAGCAATGTGTTTGCGTTCCGGTAGCGTGCGTGTTGTCAGTTCCATAATCTTATCCATCAGGTTAACTGACTACACGATGACGGGAACCGCCTGACGCTGCAAGAGAAAGGCGAAAAAAATGTGGCTTATGATGAAGGTTGTTGCTTTACCCACTGTAAAAAACGGGCCCGGGTCTCAGGATCGGCCTGCTGGAACCAGAATTTAAGACGCTGTTCCGTCAGCGTCTGGGACTGTGGCGGAATAACATCCAGCTCTGAGACACCGGACAGCAGCGTACTGTCGTCGGCCATCCTGGTGGCAAACTGTGGAAGGGAAGCGCGTTTGCCTGCCTTGTTATAGATTTCGGTCGCGGCCTCGTAATCGGTGCCTTTCGGGGACGAGGTTAACGCCAGAATATCGAGTTTTACCGGAATCGGCATTGAATCCCCGTCCAGCAGTTCAAGGCGCGGAGAGGCGTCAAAGGCCGCCGACTCTTTTTCGGTTTCAAGACGCGGGAGGGTAATGTTCACCTGACTGACCCGCTGGGTATTAAAACTGACAATCAGCGGCGCAGAGATATACATGCGTTGTTCATGATTAGCGAGGCCGATGGTTTTTTCTACCCGCAATACCAGCTGGTGTGGCCCATTATCAAGTTCGATGCTGTCCGCACCGCGCAACAAGGAACTGGACACTTTTTTTCCGTCCAGCACCAGCAGATCAATATCCGTTGAAAGCCGTAGCGTGGTCGCAAAGACGCAAACTGGCATCACTAACGCAATCACAGCAGTGGCAATGCCGGTTTTCATAGAGGGCTCCTGTTGAAATGACTCGGCCGCGGTAATGTATCCAAATATTTCGATAATCACGTTTACTAACATATAGACATATTCTGCCGTTTTGCCCTCATGCATCTGCATGGGATGCATGGTTGAGATGTGCGCTTTGACGTACACTCATAAAAAAGCCTGGAGGAAAACCATGAAAGAGAACGAAATTGCCGAGATTCTGACATCGACGCGCACGATTGCACTGGTAGGGGCAAGCGATAAACCGGATCGCCCAAGCTACCGGGTGATGAAGTACCTTCTCGATCAGGGCTATCACGTCATCCCTGTGTCGCCGAAAGTGGCCGGTAAAACCTTACTCGGTCAGCAGGGATACGCCACGCTGAACGAGGTACCTGAAAAAGTCGACATGGTGGATGTTTTCCGCAACTCCGAGGCAGCGTGGGGAGTGGCACAAGAGGCCATCGCCATCGGCGCGAAAACGCTGTGGATGCAGTTGGGTGTCATTAACGAGCAGGCGGCGGTGCTGGCGCGAGAAGCCGGTCTGACGGTGGTAATGGACCGATGTCCGGCGATTGAGATTCCCCGTCTGGGGCTGGCGAAGTCATAAAAAAAAGCCCGTTTATCGGGCTTTTTTTACACGCTTAGTTCCGCAGGCGCGGGGCCTGTAACTGTTTGCGGATAGTCTGAGCAAGTTCATCCATCGTGGGTTGCTCTGGATGCTCATCCTGCAGTTCGCTACTCAGCTGCGCTTCAGCAAGGTAGGTGTGAACGGGTTGTCCATCATCCCCCTCCATCACCACATGATACCAGGGCGCGGCGCGAAGCTCTGCGTTAACCGCCAGCTCATCCGCTGACGGTTCATCAAGGGAATACTCCGGGTCGATATCCACGACCACACCCAAATACCCTAGCAAAGTGTGGCGGACCTGCTGGCCGATACCGAATTTGCTGGCAATCATAGTCACCTCCCGGGAAACACTACTTACACGTTATGTGCGGGCAATATTTCTCTTTTCAAGTTACATGACGCGACAGGCAAACCCTTTCAGATACAGCCCTTCCGGGTAGGTAGCGATCACCGGGTGATCGGCTGCCTGACGGAACTGTTCTATAAATTGTACATCACGACCAGCATCTATTGCGGCATCAGCGATGATTTTCTGAAATAAATCTGTGGTCATCAGGCCGGAGCAGGAGAAGGTGAGAAGCACTCCACCCGGGTTCAGCAGCTGGATGGCCAGCATGTTGATATCCTTATAGCCGCGGCAGGCACCCATCAGCTGACTTTTGTTCTCCACAAACTTCGGTGGATCCATCACGATGACGTCGAATTTCTCGCCCTGATCGCGATACTTACGCAGCAGCTTGAAGACGTCATCGCGAACAAACTCGGCTTTGCTCAGATCCAGCTTGTTCAGCTCGACGTTTTGTTTCGCCACGTCCAGCGCTTCCTGAGAGGTATCAACGCTGACAACCTGGGCACAGCCGCCCATCAGCGCCGAGACGGCGAAACCGCCGGTATAGGAGAAGCAGTTCAGCACGCGTTTGTCGGCAACATACTGGCGAGTGGCCAGGCGGCTGTCACGCTGGTCCAGGTAGTAACCCGTTTTATGGCCGCCCTGGATATCCACCAGCAGCTTCATACCGTGCTCTTCGATTGGCAACAGGGCAGGCGGCAGTTCACCAGTGACCGGACCTTGCGTCAGCTCCATGCCCTCTTTTTTGCGCACTGCCACATCGCTGCGGTCATAAATGGCGCATTCCGGGAAAACCGATTGCAACGCGCTGATCAGCGCAGCACGTTGATATTCAGCCCCTGCGCTTAACAGTTGCAGTACCAGGAAGTTACCGAAGCGGTCGATCGTCACGCCAGGCAGACCGTCAGACTCACCGGCAATCACACGGTAGCTGTCCAGACCGTCACGCTGTGCCAGCCACTCACGCCACTGCTGCGCCTGCTGTAAACGACGAACGAAGAAATCAATATCGATCGTTTCATCTTTATCAAAGGTCCAGACGCGAGCGCGGATTTGGGACGCTGGCGAATATGCGCCTCGCGCTAACCATTTCCCCTGATGGTCAACGATATCGATGGTCTCTCCGAGGCTGGCTTTGCCTTCCATACGGGCTACTGCACCGGAAAAGACCCAGGGATGGCGGCGCAATAATGACTTCTCGCGCCCTTTGGCTAACACTAAACGTACACTCATAATTTGCTATTCTGTCGATTCCAGGGAAATGGCGCGTAGAGTAGCACATTCAGCAAGTCGCAATCATCTGCGGATGCCTTTGAGCGTTTCGGCACAAAATCAAATCGCTTAGGCACAGTGCTGCACTGCAGTGGGCTTTACAGTAGGGTTTCCGGTACAGCAAAGGGAAACACAAATGAGAAAGCGCCTTGCGATAGCAGTAACCACCCTGGCGGTGGTCAGTTTTCATGTTTTAGCGGCATCGTCTTTCACCATCAGCAGTCAGGATCTGGCCAGTGAACGCCCGTTGTCGCAACAGCAGGTGTTTGACGGGTTTGGGTGTCACGGTGGGAATCACTCTCCACAACTGGCGTGGAAAAATCCGCCTGTCGGGACGAAAAGTTTTGCAGTCACGGTATTTGACCCTGATGCCCCTACCGGAAGTGGATGGTGGCACTGGACGGTGGTCAATATTCCCCTCCAGACGCTGGCGCTTCCCGCCGATGCCGGAAACCCGAAGGGTGAGACATTACCGGCCGGGGTTGTGCAGGGGCGTAATGATTTCGGTTATTCTGGTTTCGGCGGCGCATGTCCGCCCAAAGGGGATAAGCCGCACCGTTATCAGTTTACCGTCTGGGCGCTGGATGTGGATAAATTGCCTGTCGACAGGAATGCCAGCGGCGCGCTGGTGGGTTTTATGCTTAACAGTCACGTCCTGGCGAAGGCCAGCTTAACCGTTACCTACAGCAGATAAGGATGGCATGGTGCAGGGAGTCCAGTTTCAACATAAACATTTGACGGCTGGTGAAGTGAGCGCCAGTAAAATGCATCACCTGCACCAGGTTAAACTCTTTCTTCCTGCCATTTGCCATATCACTCACGGCAGTAAAGTGATTGTTCAGGACGATAACCGCCTAGTGGCGACGAAAGCGTCGCTGATCATTATTCCCGCCAATACGCCGCTGGAGATCATAAATCAACCCGCGAATGGTCTCTTTCGTTCTGACTTATTGATGTTGTCACCGGAGCTTCTGGCGGAGTTTAAAACGCATTACCTGAAATCCTGGCCGCGAACAGAATTACATTCCCTCTGTGCTCCCCTGAGTGAGGGGCTGGCATTTATGTGGGGTAACCTGCTGCATGCCGTGCGTCAGGATTTACCGGAGGCGTTACAAAAGCATCAGGCTTTCGGCCTTTTGCTGGCATTGCTACATGACGGCGTCGCAGGGCCGTTGCTTATAGAGCGTAATAGCCACCTGTCCGAGCAGGTGCGGCAGTTCATCATGCTGTCGCCTGCCAGGGCCTGGACTGCACAGGATGTTGCCAGCCGCCTGGCATTGAGCGTGCCGACGCTACGCAGACGGTTACGCGAAGAGTCGCAGAGTTTTCGCCAGATTGTTGAGGAGGTGAGGATGGCCGTTGCGCTGTCACACTTACAGTCAACCCGGTTACCTATTGGCGAAATCGCATTACAATGTGGTTATCTTTCCAGCTCTCGTTTTACTGCCCGTTTCCGGCAACATTATGGCTGTTTGCCGAAAACGCTACGTTAAGGAGTAGAAAAATGTCAAAAATCTGCACAATTGCCTGGGTACACGGCATGGTTCAGGGCGTCGGATTCCGTTACAGCACGCAGCGCGAAGCTATGCAGCTGGGGCTCACGGGATACGCGCGAAACAGGGATGATGGCAGCGTTGAGGTCGTTGCCTGTGGTGATGCGGAGCAGGTTGAAAAGCTGGTTGCATGGCTGAAAGCTGGTGGGCCGCGCAGCGCGCGGGTTGATAAGGTTTTAACCGAACCCCATCAACCCGGCCGGGAATACGTTAACTTCGGTATTCGCTACTAAATGCATTTCACCGGTTTTGGCAGGCCGGCAATTTTGGTGGCCTGTTTTGCCGGGCCTTTCGGGAACAGGCGATACAGGTAACGGCTGTTGCCTTTCTCTTCACCGAATTTATTGGCCATTGCCTTGACCAGCATGCGGATCGCCGGGGAGGTGTTGAATTCGAGATAGAATTCGCGCACAAAACGCACCACTTCCCAGTGTTCCGGGGAGAGGGCGATACCTTCGTTTTCGGCGATTTTTTCCGCCAGCGGCTCGCTCCACTGGCTGCTCTCTTTCAGATAACCGTCGTTATCAGTTTCAATCTCTTTACCTTCAAAACTCAACATAGTCATTCACGCGTCAGTCAAAAACCGCAGCAGTGTACCAAAAAACAAAGCCCCGCATAAGCGGGGCTCTGGTTCACAGCATTGTTGATTAATCGCGGCTGGCGAAGCCCAGGATGCTCAACAGGCTGACAAAGATGTTGTACAACGATACATACAGGCTCACGGTGGCGCGAATGTAGTTCGTCTCACCGCCGTGAATGATATTGCTGGTTTCATACAGGATTGCGCCAGAAGAAATCAGAATAAACACGGCGCTGATCGCCAGGTGCAGGGCAGGCAGCTGCAGGAAGATGTTTGCCACCATACCTACCAGCACCACCACGATGCCTGCCATCAGCATACCGCCGAGGAAGGACATGTCCTTACGGGTGGTCAGCACATAGGCCGAACAGCAGAAGAACACCAGCGCGGTACCGCCCAGCGCCATGCCAATCACGTCGCCCATACCGGCGGACAGATAGGCGTTAAGGATGGGCCCCAGGATATAGCCCAGGAAACCCGTAAAGGCGAACGCGGACAGAATACCCACCGGTTTGTCAGCAGTTTTGTAGGTCAGGAACATCAGACCATACATCCCCACCAGCGTCAGGATCAGACCCGGTGACGGTAGCATCAGTACGGTGCTGGCCGTTGCGGTCATCGCCGAGAATGCCAGCGTCAGGCTGAGCATGAAATAGGTATTGCGCAGCACCTTGTGGGTACTGAGTAGCGATGTGCGGTCGCGTGAAGAAGTAATTATACGATCCATGAGTCACTCTCTTATGACAGATGTAATTAGCGGAAAGAATAGGAAACGGCGCGCCAGTCTCAAAGTGGTTTTACCCATCTTTACTCAGGACGTTAGCGTTACTGCTGGTTGTTTATTCTTCAGAAAACCTTTTCAGCAGAATGAACAACGGTTTGCTTCATTTATTCAGATCAAGCTCTTATAGGTTACTGAAAAATATTGCGTTATTACACTTTGAGCGCTAAGTGTTATTTCCGGATCGTCAAAAAACAGACAATAAGGCGAAGGAAATGAAACCACAAGCACGCACGCGCTTTACACTCTCTTTGTTAACGGCAGGGATCCTGTGCGCCAGCACGGCGACCTGGGCGGCTAACGTGCCAGCAGGAACACAGCTGGCCGATAAACAGGAACTGGTCAGAAACAACGGTAATGAACCGGCCTCACTTGACCCGCATAAAGTCGAAAGCGATGTCGAATTCAATATTATCAGCGATATCTTCGAAGGGCTGGTTAGCGTTTCTCCAACTGGTGAAATACAGCCACGGCTGGCAGAAAAATGGGAAAACAAAGACAACACCGTCTGGACTTTTCATCTGCGTCCAGGCATCACATGGAGTGACGGCACCGCGATTACCGCGCAGGATGTGGTCTGGAGCTGGCAGCGTCTGACAGACCCCAAAACCGCCTCGCCGTATGCCAGCTATCCGGGCAACATGCATATTGTTAACGCCGCTGATATCGCTCAGGGGAAAAAAGCACCGGATATGCTGGGTGTAAAAGCCATTAACGATACCACGCTTGAGGTCACGCTGACTCAACCTAATGCCGCATTCCTTGCCATGCTGGCCCACCCGTCGCTGGTGCCGGTGGATAAGGTGCTGATTGGCCGGTTTGGTGATAAGTGGACCAAACCCGAGCATATCGTCACCAGCGGAGCGTATAAACTGTCGCAGTGGGTGGTTAACGAGCGCATCGTGGCGGAGCGTAACCCGCGCTACTGGGATAACGCACATACCGTTATCAATAAAGTGACCTATCTGCCGATCACCTCCGAGGCCTCGGAAGTAAACCGTTTTAAAGCAGGTGAAATCGATATTGTTTATACGGTGCCGATCAACCAGTTTGCCCAGCTCAAGAAAACCCTGGGTAGCCAGCTGGATGTCTCCCCGCAGCTTGCCACCTATTACTATGAATTCAACACCACCCGGCCGCCATTCAACGACGCGCGTGTACGTAAGGCGCTGAACATGGCGCTGGATAAAGAGATCATTGCCGGGAAGGTATTAGGGCAGGGGCAGCGTCCGGCGTGGCTTATCAGCCAGCCTGATATTGGCGGTGTGACGCTCCAGAACCCGGACTATGCCAGCTGGCCGATGGATAAACGAATCGAAGAAGCGAAAAAGCTGCTGGCCGAAGCCGGCTTTAACGCCAGCCATCCGCTGCGTTTTAACCTGCTCTATAACACCTCTGAATCGCACCAGCGCATCGCGATTGCCGCCAGCTCGATGTGGAAGAAAAACCTTGGGGTGGAGGCGAAGCTGCAAAATCAGGAGTGGAAAACGATGCTCGATACGATGCATACCCACGACTTTGACGCAGTGCGCTACGCCTGGATTGCCGATTACGACGATGCTGCCACTTTCCTGAACAACTTCCGTACCGGTGACAGCGAAAACACCAGCCAGTACAGCAATCCGGAGTATGACCAGGCGCTGGTGAACGCCGCGAAAGCCAAAACACCGGCAGAGCGCGGTAAGTTCTATCAGCAGGCGGAAGATTTGCTGGCGCGCGATGTGCCTGCCATCCCGGTATATCACTATGTCCGCACGCACCTGGTCAAACCGTGGGTGGGAGGATTCACGCCGGACAAGCTGGGATACTATTTCACCAGGGACATGTATATCAAAAAACACTGAGCATGAACGCTGAATTTTGTGCTGATAAAATGGCCGATACGTTGTCTATTCAACCGATTAAACGCGTTTTGGCTATTTTTAAAGCGAACGAATGCGGTCACTCTTTACAGCATGCGGAGAGGTGTTTATAGTTCGCCTCACTTAGGAAGTGTGGCCGAGCGGTTGAAGGCACCGGTCTTGAAAACCGGCGACCCGAAAGGGTTCCAGAGTTCGAATCTCTGCGCTTCCGCCAGACATAAAAGCCCTGCGATAGGCATATCGCGGGGCTTTTTGCTTTTAAGGGGCATGGATAGCACCCACAGAAAAAAATAGAAAAATTCCTGCTTTACAAGGCGCTAATAGATGTTTATAGTGCGCCTCACTTTGGAAGCGTGGCCGAGCGGTTGAAGGCACCGGTCTTGAAAACCGGCGACCCGAAAGGGTTCTAGAGTTCGAATCTCTACGCTTCCGCCAAATTTGAAACCCAGGTCGTTATGCGACCTGGGTTTTTTCTTTTTGTCGGTTTTCAGTATGCCATTGCCGTCTGGCTTGCGTCGGTGGGGCTAAGAATCCATTGGACGGATTAGTAACCGGCATCTGTTACATCTTGCTCCTGGTGTTCCAGGATAATGCCAGCGATGATGTCATTGGGGTTATCCACCCGATCTGGTCGTTTTATGACGTGAGTCGTTCCCTTCTCAAAATAGTTAATAGCAAACATCTCATCTTCATCACGATTGCAATGCCTGTTTTCATCAATGAGAGCATTCAGTCGTCTGGTTACATTTTCATGGTTATCGGATGTAGCCACACGCTCTAAGGGAATCAGCCTCACAGGTACGCCCTTATGCATATAACTTACGGAACGATGGACACCCTTCCGAATTTTTTCAAACTACGCAGAACAGGTTGTTGTTCAAGGTCGTACCCACTCCTCGAACGATACCTGAGATGTACATATCACGAGTACTGGGGCGAGGCATGCAAAAATCCCCTGCGATATTTGTTTTTCTGATGAAAATAATAAGACCCATTTAAATAAATAATAAAAATGGTGAAGGCCAGTAAATGTCGCCAATTTTTCACACAGGCAGGTACGTTCTGCCTTTCATTTTTTGATAAAAGTACAAAATCAGATATTTCATATGATTGATGAGATTTTATACAAAGTTGTCCCTAAATTAAATTGATCACTTACTGTACACCCTTATTTCATAAGGGTTAAAGGGGTATGCAAGAAAATTCTTATAAATCAGAAAGATGATCTTTGGCTGTCAGGATTCTAATAGGAAACATTTTGTTACATTTTTTGATTTCCGATCGGGTGGGGAACGTTCCTACACTCCGGCCATTGGGTCTTATCCGAAATTTTTTCATTTCAGACAAATACTCAAAAACAAATATTGTGTCGATATGCTGGTGAATGGAATGC
>NZ_CP080000.1:789948-945570 GCF_019378755.1 Enterobacter sp. BIDMC 29
GGATGATGACGTGTCAGGCCAGTTATGCTGACATGAGGGATCGTTTTATCGTCCGTTCCGCTGTTTTTGGGGTGATATCGGTGATTATGGACATGCTTTTTCTCCGAAGCCCGGTATGCCGTTTGTTTTGACTATCCGTGGATCCCGCCAAATCCGAAAACCCTGCGATAGCAATATCGCAGGTTTTTTTCGTTCTACAACCCAATCACCAGTTCCCCTGAATGGCTTCGCGAGCAGCACAGCGCCACCTGCTGGTCTGCCGCGCTTTTCTCCGCCTCCGACTGCACGCTATCCCGGTGATCCACTACGCCATCGATAACCGGCGTCAGACAGGCGCCGCAAATCCCCATTTCACAGGAGAGCGGTACCGCCACGCCGTTTTCCAGCAGCACCTGCGCGATAGTTTTGTCCGCCGGCACCGGCCAGCGCTCGCCGGTTGATGCCAGCTTGACTGTAAAAATCTCGCCCGTTTCATTACAGTCGGCGGGCATAACGGGCTGGAATGCTTCGCTGTGAAGATTGCTCTCCGCCCAGCCTCTCGTGAGGGCGACCTGATACACTTTCTCCATAAAGCCTGCCGGCCCGCAGACCCAGGCGTGGAAACCGACCGCTGGCGTGGGCATGTGCTCTGCCAGCGCAGTGCGCGGGCTGATGGTATGGATGACACACTCGCCGTGTTTAAATTGCATGAGTTCACGCGCAAACGCCGCGTTGCCATGCTCTTTAACGTAATAGTGCAGCGTAAATGGGGTACCGGAAGCCTCCAGCTGCCGGGCCATCGCATACAAGGGCGTTATGCCTATCCCTGCCGCCAGCAGCAAGAAGCGTTCAGCCTCGTGCAGCGCAAACAGATTGCGCGGTGAGGAGATAAGCAGTTTCTGCCCCGGACGTAGCGTCTCGTGAACATAGCGTGACCCGCCGCGCGAGGCGGCTTCACGTCCTACGCAAATAAGATAGCTCTCGCTGTCGCTTGCTCCGGTCAGCGAATACTGGCGAACCAGCCCGCAGGGCAGATGCACGTCAATGTGCGCCCCGGGCTGCCAGCCCGGCAGGGCTTCACCGCATTCTGACACCAGCCTGATGGCGAGACTCTTATCCCCCTCGCGCCAGAGACCGTCGACAATAACGCTCAACATTTCGCTCATCACGTTCCTCCGTCACACCAGGAAAAACTCGCCGAAGCCCATCTTTTTCAGCCCCCGGCGGTAGGCAATCGAGCTTTTATCCGCAGGGATGTGGGCTTCCAGAGTCAGATCCAGCGGCAGGCTTTCCGGGCGCTGCGTCTCAACCATCAGGCGGTCTTCTTCAAAAATACGCAAATTGAAGGCGTGCACTTCCTCTACCGGAATATGCAGGTCAAAGTTGCGCGCGATAGGGGCGAACATGCGGGTTACCCGTGAAGAGACGGGCGAGGCGGCGTTCATGATCACCAGCCTGGCTTCCCCCGGAAAATGGATCGTCAGCGTGGCGGTAAACGGTAAATGCATTTCAAAATGACGCAGCCACTGGAAGCCTTCTGGGGCCTGGACATCGGAGCTGGCGGGGTAGTTGCTCACCGAGCTCCAGTAATCGGCAACAAAGCCAAACGGCGTCTCCTGGGGCTGATAATGGGGTACCAGCGGATTATTGGGGTCAGCAAAGGTGTCAGTGTGGATCCAGGCAAAATGCGCCACGTCCAGAAACCCTTCCACCTGACGGCCGGCGAAGCCATTCACCTCAAACGCCGGGCAGTTGATCTGCTGAAATCCCTCGTTATCCCAGTGCGGCATGGTGGGCAACGGCATTGGGTTATCGGGATCCAACGCCAGGCAGGTCCAGATCAACCCAAAGCGCTCCTCCACGGCATAGTTAATCAGGTTAAGCTTCGCGGGAACCGGCTGGTCAGGGCTGGACGGAATGCGGTTGCAGCGTCCATCTTCACCAAAGCGTAAGCCATGATAAGGGCAGATTATCCCGTGTTCATCGTGAAAGCCCAGCGTCAGCGGTACGCCGCGGTGCGGGCAAACGTCCCGGGCGACCACAACCTGGTCTTTGACGCGGTAGATAACCAGTTGTTCGTCGAGCAGGGTGGCTTTGACCGGTGCCGCGCCGATGTCGCAGGCGCGAGCAACCGGGTGCCAGCATTTTGCCAGACGCAGCCAGTCCTCTGGCTCAAACGTACAATGGGCGGGTGGAGTCGGTTGTATTTTCATGGTTGTCCCTCTCGCGTTCAGCCTAAAGGCCCGGCCTGAATGGTGTCGCACAGACCGTTAATGATGCGCTCTCCGGTCTCTTCTTTGAGCTCCTGGTACCAGGCCCGGGTCAATGACATGTCTTTGCCATGCGTGATATCACAGCGTTTACGGGCCTTAAGCACCAGGTCGCGGACCCGGTCACAGCGCAGCGCTTCGTACTGCCGCAACGCCAGTGCGATGTTGTGGTTCTCGCGCAGGCAGTCACCCAGCACCACGGCGTCCTCCATTGCCGCGCATCCGCCCTGGCCGATATCTGGCGTGGTGCTGTGCGCGGCATCGCCAAGAAGCGCCACGTTGCCGCGCACCAGGGTGTCGAACGGTTCAATGTCGTGGATTTCGATACGGTTGGTGGTCTCGGGATCCAGCACGGCGATGAGCTTCTGCACCGGTGGCGCCCAGCCGCGGAAGTAGCCCGTGAGATCGGCGCGAAGGGTAGTGCGATCTTCCTCCAGCCCGAGGGGGAGCGGAACATCAAAAAAGAAATAGAAACGTCCGCCGGCGACGGGCATCAGCGAAACGCGCTTGCCCTCGCCGACGAAGGTGGTCCACTGGTGTGCAGGGGCAATCTCTTCATCAATCTTCACCAGCCCGTTCCAGTTGACGTAACCGGCGTAGCGGCGCTCGGGCGTATAGCCCAGCACGTACGGGCGAACAGCGGAGTGACTGCCATCGGCGGCAATCAGGAAATCCCCCGTCGCGGTAGTACCGTCGGTGAAGGTGACGGTGACGCCAGCCGCGTCCTCACGGACGCTTTCAACGCGTTTGCCGAACTGAACGTTCTCGTGCCCCCAGAAGTTCAGCATTTCGCGCTGCAGTTCCGTACGCGACACGGGGCAGGGGCGACCGCCCGTGCGCTCGACCAGCGGGGCAAGGCTAAAGCGGGTGAGGGTATCGCCGCGCCGGTGATCCTTATAGGCCATAAAGCGCATAGGGCCGCCGTAGGTCTCGATGATGTCGCCCATTCCGAGGTGCTGCATGCATTTCACCCCATTGGGCCAGATGGAGATGGCCGCACCGACGGGCTTCATCTCTTTCACGGCCTCAAACACGGTACAGTCGATTCCCGCCTTCTTCAGCGCTACAGCGGCGCTCAGGCCGCCAATGCCCGCGCCAATAACGATTGCTCTCATGCTTCTCTCCTTTTGCAGGGTGTAAAAAGGGAAGAGCAATTTGCGTACCAGGCTGTAGAGTGGCGAAAAGCGCGTTGTATGGGGTGGTTTTGCACTGCTAAGGTGCGCAAACGCGGTGAGAATGCCTTTTTATGAATCAATAATTTCCTGTTGTGCGATTCGGAATCGACTGTTTCATAGGGGATGGCAAGAGTGGCGTAGTTTGTGCAAAGTGAGAAAACGACGATATGACGGGAGTGAGTATGATTGCACTGCAAACTTTTAATCAACTGAGCCACGAAGAGGCGCTCGCGCGGTTGCAGCCCTGCGTGGCGTTGCCCGACTGGGCCAATGCGCTGGTGCAGGGGCGGCCCTATTTACACCGCAAAGCACTGTTCGACGCCGCCCGGACACTGGCACAAACCTGGGATGAAACGGCGCTTACGCAGGCCCTGAATGCGCACCCGCGAATTGGTGAGAAACCGACGGGAGCCCGGGCGGAGGCGGTGCTTTCGCGCCAGGAGCAGGGCGCCGTCGACAACCGCGACAGGCAGCTGGCACAGGCACTGCAGGAAGGGAACGCTCGCTACGAGGCCCGTTTTGGACGCGTGTTTTTGATCCGCGCGAAAGGCCGTAGCGGTGAGGAGATTTTACGCGCCCTCAACGCCCGGCTGGAAAACAGCGATGCGCAGGAGGTACAGGCCGCACTGGAACAGTTGCGGGAAATTACGCTGCTTCGGCTGGAAGGAGTCATTGACGAATGAGTACGTTAAGCACACATATTCTTGATATTTCGACGGGAAAACCGGCGCAGGGCGTAAGGGTTTGTCTTGAGCAGGACGGCGTCGTATTGGCCACTGCTTTCACTAACGCCCAGGGGCGCATCACCGCGTTTATCCCTTTCCTGCCAGCAGGACGTTACCGGCTGGTGGCTGAGATTGGGGCTTGGTTCACCGAAACCGGCCGCGACACGCTTTACCCCTGCGCACAGATCGATTTTGTGACGGGAGAAACGGCAGACGAGCATTTCCACCTGCCGTTTGTGATTGCGCCGGGCGGGTGGTCAACCTACCGCGGCAGTTGACCACACCTGCACACCGTTGACCCAGGTCTCGCTAATATTGCGCTCGTCGCCCAGGGTCATCAGCACAAACAGCTGCTCATAAATGTCCTGACAGCGCCGGTTACGCAGGCGCTGTAGCGGCGTAACGGCCGGGTCGATGACGATAAAATCGGCCTCTTTGCCGGGGGCGAAATTGCCAATCTTATCGTCCAGCCTCAGGGCGTGAGCGCCGCCCAGCGTGGCGTGATAAAACGCTTCGCTGGCGCGCAGGCGGTAGCTCTGCAGCTGACCCACCTTGTACGCCTCCCCGAGGGTGCGCAGCATGCTGAAGGTGGTTCCGGCACCCACATCGGTGCCAATGCCCATACGCACCTGGTGTTGCCAGCAGGCGGGTAAGCGGAACAGTCCGCTGCCAAGAAACAGGTTCGAGGTGGGGCAAAATGCCACCGCCGAGCCGGTATCGTGCAGACAGCGCCACTCGCTCTCATGGAGGTGGATCCCATGGGCAAACACGCTGCGTTCGCCGGTCAGCCCGTAATGATGATACACATCCAGATAACGTTCATGTTCCGGCCACAGATCGCTTACCCAGGCCACTTCATTTGGGTTTTCGCTCAGATGGGTCTGCATCCACGTGTCGGGAAACTCCTCTCTGAGCAGGCTGACCGCGGCCAGCAGTTCCGGTGAGGAGGTCGGGGCAAAGCGTGGCGTAATGGCGTAGCCCAACCGTCCACGGTGGTGCCAGCGCTGGATCAGCTCGCGCGTCTGCCGGTAGCTCTCTTTCGCGGTTTCACTCAGGTAGTCAGGCGTGTGGCGGTCCATCATCACCTTGCCGGCGATAAGGCGCATGTTAAGGCGCAGGGCCTCGGTGAACAGCGCCTCGACCGATTCAGGATGCAGCGTACAAAACACCAGCGCGGTGGTGGTGCCGTGGCTGACCAGTTGGTTGATGAAAAACGCCGCAATCTCTTTCGCATAGGCCTCATCGGCAAACTGGCTTTCTACCGGGAACGTGTATGTGGTCAGCCACTCCAGCAGCTGCTCACCAAAAGCGCCAATCATCTCCGTCTGCGGGTAATGGACGTGGGTATCGACAAAACCCGGGAGCAGCAGTTTGCCGCGCAGGTCGGTGTACCTTTTGTAGGGATCAAGATACTGCTCGCCCTCCTGCCAGGCCATCTGCGCCAGAATTTTGCCGTTATGGATGAACAGCAGCCCGTCTTCAAGGTAGCGTGCCTGTTGGGCGATAACGTCTGCACTGTCGCAGACCCGGGCAATATCAAAAAATGCACCGCGGATCGCAGTCTGGTACTCCATCATGATTCCTGCCTTAGTGTTTGCGTAGCGGGGTGATGAGACTGAGCAAAAACGGTGCCAGAATGAAAAAGGCCGCAGAGGAACTGCGGCCCGGAGGAAGGGTTACTCTTTTTGCGTTGCCACGCGGGGGCTGAACGACGAGGCGCCTGCCGCTTCACGCTCTTCCCGCGCCAGCCAGCGGTAGGTGACCCCGCCCAGGAAGACGCCGATAAACCAGCTAAAGTTTGCCACTTCATGCAGGGAGGGAATAAAGCTTATCACCAGTCCAACGGCAACGGATGGCACCAGCGCGCCGATGGCTTTCGGGTTGAAACCGTTGCGATACCAGTATTTGCCTTTTGGCGTGTCATCAAACAGATCGTCTACGGAGACCTTGCCGCGCTTAATCAGGTAAAAATCGGCAATCAGAATCCCGAACAGCGGGCCAATAAACGCCCCGAGCACGTCCAGAGTGTAGTGGATAAGCTCCGGCGAGTTAAACAGGTTCCACGGGGTTAACAGGATAGAGCCGACGGCGGCGATCATCCCCCCGGTGCGGAAGCTGATTTTTTGCGGTGAACAGTTAGAGAAATCAAACGCCGGGGAGACGAAGTTCGCCACGATGTTGATCCCGATGGTGGCGGTGATCATGGTCAGCAAGCCAATGGCCACGGCCAGATCGTTGCCCACACGGCTGACGGTTTCAATCGGGTCAGTGATCATGCGGCCAAACAGCGATTGCGTACCCGACACAATCACCACGGTAACGATGGAGAACAGCAGGAAGTTAAACGGCAGACCCCAGCGGTTACCGCGGCGGATCTCCCCCATGCTTTTACCGTAGCGGGAGAAGTCACCAAAATTGAGCAGCGGGCCGGAGAAGTAAGAAACCACCAGCGCCGTAGCGGTGATCATCTGCCAGGTCTGTTCACCGGCGCTCAGGGATTTGCTGGCGAGGGTAAAGGAGATGCCGTCAAAACCGGTCTTGTATACAATCCATCCCGCCAGCGCCAGCATCACCACGTAGACCGCCGGACCGGCGATATCAATAAAGCGCTTAATGGCGCTCATGCCGTGCCAGAAGACCATCGCCTGCAGCACCCACATGATAGCGAAACAGATCCAGCCAAGATGCGACAGGCCCAGGAACGAACCGGTGGTGAGCGTCGCGAGTGAAGGCCAGAACTTAAGCGCCACCAGCATCAGCGCGTTGGCGGCCAGGTAGGTCTGAATGCCGTACCATGCGAAAGCAATCAGCCCGCGGATCACCGCCGGAATATTGGCCCCGAAAACGCCAAATGCCTGACGGCAAATCACCGCGTAGGGTACGCCTGCCATCTGACTCGGTTTCGCCACCAGGTTGGCACACAACTGCACAATGCAAATCCCTATCAGCAGGCAGAGCAAGACCTGCCAGCTTGCCAGCCCGAGCGTAAAGAAGCTCGCGGCAACAACATAACCCCCCATGCTGTGGACGTCCGACATCCAGAAAGAAAAGATGTTGTACCAGCTCCAGTTCTGGTCACGCGTCGGTGCCAGATCCTCATTGCAAAGACGTGGGCTGTAAACCGCACCGGAATCAGCGGCCGTACCGTACTGCGCGTTTTGTCTGTTTGGCATGAAACCTGCTCCTGTGAATGAAAACCCGTTAAGTGGGAGTGCAGACGGTGTTGCAGGATCCAGGCCAAAATAATAAATCTTGTATGCAATATTTTATTTTTATGTATACGATTCGATAGCGAAAAGTAAAAATCGGAGTGGTTAATGAATAACAAAAACAGCCTGCAGACCGCGCCAGACCTGCATGACAAAGATGAATCCATCTTTCAGGCGCTGATGACCGCGATAGTCGAACATCAGTTGCTCCCGGGAAGTAAATTGCCTGAAGAGGCGCTGGCTGAGGTCTTCGGCGTGAGCCGCACCGGTATTCGCAAGGTGCTGCAACGACTCGCCGCTGTGCAAATGGTCACCTTAACGCCCAAACGTGGTGCACACGTGGCCAGCCCGACGGTAGAAGAGGCGCAGCAGATCTTCCGCACGCGCGCTCTGCTTGAGGTGGCTAACCTGCCGGACGTGCTGGCCCACTGTCAGCCGCCGCATCTGGCTGCACTGGAAGGGATTATTCGCCAGGAGCAGCAGGCGCACGAAGCGTATGACGGTCCCGCCGCAATCCGCCACTCCGCCAATTTCCATATTCAGCTTCAGGCCATTTCAGGCAATCAGGTGCTGACAGAGATGGTGACCGGACTGAGTCAGCGGTCGTCGCTGGTGATCGCCGCCTGGGGCGCGCCGTGGCGTCAGGGCTGCCGCTGCAATGACCACGAGCAACTGGTCGAACTCTTGCGCCAGAAGGCGCTCCAGCCCCTGAGTGAGGCCTTAATGCACCATTTTGAACATATTGTTGCCAGCCTCTGTTTCGAACGGGCCGGTGAGTGCCTGCCTGATTTTGCCCGGCTGTTCGCCAGCCACAAGGAGTCGTAATGTCGTCTGTTTGTATACAAGTGATTAACCCCAACACCAGCCTCGCGATGACGGAAACCATCGGCGCCGCAGCCCGCGCGGTGGCAGCTCCGGGAACGGAGATCCTCGCCGTCTGCCCGAGCGCAGGTGTGCCCTCGATAGAAGGCCATTTTGATGAGGCCATCGCCGCCGTGGGCGTTCTCGAACAGATAAAACGCGGACGGCAACAGGGTGTGGATGGACACGTGATTGCCTGCTTTGGTGACCCCGGCCTGCTGGCGGCGCGCGAGCTGGCGCAGGGGCCGGTCATCGGTATCGCAGAAGCTGCGATGCATATGGCCACGCTGGTGGCAACACGCTTTTCTGTTGTGACCACGCTGCCGCGCACGCGGATTATCGCCCGCCATCTTTTGCACCAGTATGGTTTCCAGGACCACTGTGCAGCCCTGCATGCCATCGATCTGCCGGTGCTGGCACTGGAAGACGGTAGCGGCCTGGCTCAGGAGAAGGTGCGCGCGCGCTGCATCCAGGCGCTGAAAGAAGATGGCTGCGGCGCGATTGTGCTCGGCTGCGGTGGAATGGCGACGCTGGCGCAGGCGCTGACGCGCGAGCTGCACGTGCCGGTGATCGACGGCGTCAGTGCAGCGGTGAAAATGGTCGAGTCGCTGGTGGCGCTGGGGCTGTCAACCAGCAAGCACGGGGACCTGGCTTTCCCGGAGAAAAAAGCGTTGAGCGGACACTTTCAGGCACTGAATCCATTTTAATTGAGGGGGTGATAATGGCGCTTTTTAACGAAGATTATCCGCGGGACTTACGCGGCTATGCAGGCAAGCCGCCGCACGCGCAGTGGCCGAACCAGGCGCGCATCGCCGTGCAGTTTGTACTCAATTACGAAGAAGGGGCGGAAAACCACGTTCTGCACGGTGATGCCGGCTCAGAACAATTCCTCTCGGACATCATCGGTGCGGCCAGTTATCCGGACAGACACATGTCGATGGACTCCCTCTATGAATACGGCAGCCGCGCCGGGTTCTGGCGGATCCATAACGAATTCTGCAAGCGTGGCCTGCCGCTGACGGTCTTTGGCGTGGCAATGGCGCTGGCGCGACATCCCGATATCGTTGACGCCATCAAAGCGGCTGATTATGACGTGGTTAGCCACGGCTGGCGCTGGATCCACTATCAAAGTATGGATATCAACCAGGAGCGCGAGCACCTGCACAAGGCGGTGCATGTCCTGACTGACCTGTTTGGCAAACCGCCTGCCGGCTGGTACACCGGGCGTGACAGCCCAAACACCCGCCAGCTGGTAGTGGAGCATGGGGGCTTTGACTATGACAGCGACTACTATGGCGACGATTTACCGTTCTGGACGCAAGTGGCGTGCAGCGACGGCACGCGCAAACCCCACCTGATTGTGCCGTATACGCTGGATGCCAACGACATGCGCTTCGCGACCGCGCAGGGGTTCAACACCGCCGAACAGTTTTATACCTACCTGAAAGACAGCTTTGACGTGCTGTACGAAGAAGGGGAACGTGCGCCGAAGATGATGTCCATCGGCATGCATTGCCGTCTGCTGGGGCGTCCGGGGCGTTTTCGTGCTCTGCAGCGGTTCCTCGATTACCTTGCGCAGCACGATCGGGTATGGGTCTGCACCCGCCAGCAGATAGCCGATCACTGGCGTGAAGTGCACCCGTTCCAACAATAACGGTCCAGCAGTGTGCCGGGCGGCGGTGACGTCTGTCCCGGCCTGCTGCTTATCTGATGGGAAAAGCGCCACCGGGCAGGGTTATTAACATTACGCCATCACGCTCACCTGCGCCGCCACAATTCGCCAGCCGTACGGGAAGCGTACCCATGTCTGCTGCTGGCGGCCAATCCGCTCCGTTCCTTCGCGGGTGAATTCGGTGCTACATACGGCGTAATCCTCTCCGAAGGTGGTGATTACCGTATGGCGCAATGTCCTTTGCAGACCCGCGGACGGGCGCGCCGCCCGAAAGGCGCGGATTTCCTCAATGCCGTACAGGTTTTCGCCCGCACCGAGACGCACCGTGTTTTTGTCGTGCCAGAACAGCTCATCCAGCACCGGAATGTTGTTGCTAACCAGCGCGTCTTCATAGCGGTAAAAGGCTGCGGTCACTTCTGCAACGACCCACGGAAGGTTAATGTCATCGTGATTTATCATGGTGCCATCTCCGCTGGCCGGGCATCGGTTATTCCGCTTGCTTCCAGCACCCGCGCCACGCGCAGGCAGGCTTGCTCGTTAAACGGTGCGGCGATCAACTGCAGGCCAACAGGTGCGCCCTGAGCGGTGCGCAGCGGGACGGTGGTAACGGGTAAACCTAAAAACGAAATCGGCTGCGTCAGCATGCCCATGCTGGCGCGAACCGGTAACGGCTGGCCGTTGATCTCCATAATCTCTTCGCCAATTTGCGTTGCACTGCGCGGCGTGGCCGGGGCGATCAGCACGTCGGCCTGCGCAAACAGCGCTTTAAACGCCTGTCGGGCCTGCGTGCGAAAACGCTGGGCCTGAATATACCAGGCTGAAGGGATCATCGCGCCGGCCAGCAGTCGCTCGCGGGAGTGCGGTTCAAAACGCCCAGGCTCGCGGCGAAGCGCGGGCAGGTACTGATTTCCGCCTTCCGAGGCGCTGATGATAAACGCTGCGGAGCGGGCCAGCTCGGCATCGGGGAATTGCAGCGTTTCCTGCACGTCGAGAGCTTTTGCCACCCGCGCCACGGCGTCTCGCATGTCGCTGTCGCACCAGGTACTGAAATAGCCGCCGAGCACCGCGCAGCGCAAACCATCCAGACCGCGGTCGAGCAGGGGCCGGGTCTGCTCCCGGGAGCTCTCCGCCTGAAATCCGTCGCTGGTATCCCGACCCTGCAGTGCATCGTACACCGACGCCAGATCGCTCACGCGACGGGCAAACGGCCCGATGTGATCCAGACTGGCGACAAACGGATGGCTGCCGGCGCGTGACAGACGACCAAAAGTGGGCTTAAGACCGTATATTCCGCACAGGGAGGCCGGTACGCGAATCGACCCGTTGGTGTCGGTACCGAGCGAAAAATGAACCAGTCCGGCAGCGACCGCGGCGGCAGAGCCGCCGGACGATCCTCCGGCAATGCGCGTCACATCGTGCGGGTTACGCGTTGCGCCGTAGTAACTGTTTTCCGTCGTAAAGCCGTAGGCGTAGGCATCCATGTTGACCATCCCCGACAATAAGCCGCCGGCACAGCGCAGCTGGCGTACCGCAAAGCTGTCAGCGGTGGCGGGGGGGCGCTGGCTGAACAGCTCTGCACCGGCAAGGGTCGTATGCCCGGCGACGTCGAACAGGTTTTTCACCGCGTAGGGAATGCCCGCCAGCGGCGGCAGAGGGCGTTTCTCCCGACGCAGGGTGTCGATATTCTCGGCTTCGGCCAGCATGCGTTCTTCCGTGACGGTGGTCCAGGCGTTGATATGGGGATTGATGCGCGTAATGGCTTCCAGCGTCTGGCGGGCGATGTCATGGGCGCTCAGGTCGCCTGCACTCAGCGCCTGCTGGATCTCACTGATACTCATCTCGTGTAGCGTCATGCTTTGTATACTCCTGCGATCTCCAGACGGTCATCAAGCGGCAGCGCCATCAGCGGGGCGGCCATCGCCGCGATACGGCAGAACTGTACATGGAGTTCTGCCCGGCGGGCGTCATCCAGCTCAACGCCCAGCACGGACTCCATTTGCGCCAGATAGGCATGCCAGTCAGGTTGTGTGGTATTCATCAGTCTCTCCTTAAAATCCGGCGGCGGCGCCGTTGCTGCGCGGGTCAAATGCCCCTTCAAACAGCCCGTTGGGATGACGAACAATCGCACCCGCGTGGCCCATGGCTTCGCTGAATGGCGGGAAGCACTCCACGTCGTGGCCCAGCGCCCGCAGGCGCGCGACGGTCTGCGGCGTAAAGCGGCCTTCCACCTTCAGGGTGTCGGATGTCTGTCCCCAGGTACGCCCCAGTAACCAACGCGGGCGGGCGATGCTCTCCTGCAATGGTACCCCCTGCACCACATAGCGGGTAAATAGGGTGGCCTGAGTTTGCGGCTGCCCGTCACCGCCCATCGAGCCGTAGACCATGACGCGTCCGTCATGCAGACGCGCGGCTGCCGGGTTCAGGGTGTGGAACGGTTGTTTTCCTGGCGCAAGCGCCAGCAGGTGACGGGGATTGAGGCTGAATGAGGCTCCCCGGTTTTGCCAGACGATGCCGGTATCAGGCAGGACCACGCCGCTGCCGAACTCGTGATAAATGCTCTGGATAAACGACACGGCAAGACCGCTGTTATCCATCACCCCCATCCAGACCGTATCACCAGGGCCTTTGCCGCAGCCCCACGGTGCGGCCTGGTTATCATCGACCTGGTCGGCGAGGGCGGCCAGTGCGGCAGGATCCAGCAGACTCTGGATATCGGTTTTCAGCTCGCGCGGGTCGGTGATATGGGCATCGCGCAGACCAAACGCCAGCTTGGTGGCCTCTACAATGCGGTGAACGGTGGTCGCTTCGTCAGCATCGGCCATGGACAGGCGGTCGGTTATCCCGAGGATCGCCAGCGACACCAGCCCCTGCGTTGGCGGCGCGAGGTTCCACACTTCACCCTGCTGATGCTGTAATTTCAGCGGCGTGGTGCGCCGGGCGACATGCGCGTTTAGGTCAGCCAGGGTGATGGGCAGCCCCAGCGTTGCCATGCCCCGGGCCAGACGCTCCGCCAGCGGGCCGCGATAAAAACTGTCCAGACCGTCTTCTGCGAGGTGGGAGAGCGTGGAGGCCAGCGCCGGTTGATAAAACCGGCTGCCGACCTGCGGCGGTTTGCCGTCCGTCAGCCAGGTCTCCGCGAAGCCGGGCAGGTCCTTCAGTTCATGCAGCTTACTGGCCGTGGCGGCGGCCTGAGACGCGGTCACCGGCGTGCCATTTCGGGCATAGTCAATGGCGTCTGCCAGCAGGCGATTCAGGGGAAGAGCGGTGCCCGTCATCGTGCGCGAAACCTTCAGCGCTTCGTCCCAGCCGCTGACCGTTCCCGCCACGGTCAGCGCCGCGCGAGGCCCGCGATGGGGGATCTGAGAGACATCGTCATAGGCGGCAAGCGTCGCCAGTGAGCCAGCTGCGCCGCTGGCGTCAATGGCGACCGGTTCGCCATCGGGCGGCACGATAAGCCAGAAACCGTCCCCACCGAGACCGTTCATGTGCGGGTAAACCACGGCAATGGTTGCGGCGGCGGCGACCATTGCCTCAATCGCGCTACCGCCTTCACGCAGAATGGCCAGGGCGCTCTGGCTGGCAAGATGGTGGGGCGCCACGGCCATTCCGTGTACGGAGACATTACTTTGCATGGAGAGTCCTCATAACCCAAAAGTCACAAGGTGCTGCAAAAGCTGTTCCAGTTATGAATGAAAAGTTTCACGTCAGTCGTAACATAACGTTTTAAGAAGCTGGCATGCTTAATGAAAGGTATAGTGAGGTGAAACAAAAGTTACAGAGGCTTTATGGAACAGCTTGATGAACGTCTGAAAGCGCAATACGCGTCGTTGTCACCGCAGGAGCAACGGGTGGCTGATTTTATTTTTGATCATTTCGACGACCTCATTAGTTATAACAGCGCCGAGCTGGCGCAGCTGAGCGGGGTGTCGAAAGCCACGGTGAGCCGTCTGTTTAAGCGTCTGGGCTATGAGAAGTATAAAGAGATGCGCGACGAACTGCGCACGCTGCGCCAGAGCGGCATGCCGCTGACCGATAACCGCGATGCGGTGCAGGGCAACACTCTGCTGGCGCGGCATTATAAGCAGGAGATGGCAAACCTCACCCAGTGGGTCAACGCTCTGGATGCTCAGCAGTTTGCCGAGGCCATGGCCTCAATGGTGAAGGCACGGCGGATTGTGATTATCGGGATGCGCAACGCCTATCCGGCGGCGCTGCACCTGCGCCAGCAGCTGTTGCAGGCGCGCGGACAGGTGCTGCTGCTGCCGCAGCCGGGGCAGAGTCTGAGCGAGGAACTGGTCGATCTCACGCCCGACGATCTGGTGATTATGATGGCGTTTCGCCGTCGCCCGCGGATCGTACGGCCGCTGTTGCAGCAGCTTCAGCACAGCGGTATTCCGGTTCTGCTGATGTGTGAGCCGCAGGCACACAGCCTGTTTCCGCTGACCAGCTGGCAGCTCTGCGCCCCGCTGGACAGCGTCTCGGCGTACGACAGCTACTCGTCGGTCAACAGTCTGATCAACCTGCTGGCTAACGCCTTCCTGCATGAAATCCTCGATAAAGGCCGTCCCCGGATCCACGATATCGCCTCCCTGTATCAGCAGCTGGACGAACTGGAACAGCGATAATGGGGCATCAGGCTGGTGCTTTGCATTAAAATAGTGCAGCAGAGCGGGGCGGGAAAGGGAGGCCTTTTCCGCCCCGCTCTCGTTTTATCAGGCCTTCAGAGAAAATTTCCTGTTTCGCTTCATCTGGCACATTAGTTGCAAAATCCAATTCAAAGAATCTTTTGTTTCATGTTAACGTTACGGGGAAGCACCATGAAAAAGTTATTGATTGCACTGACCGGGGCCGTCTGTCTGTTTGCAAACCTGCCAGCAAAAGCTGACCAGCTGCAGGATATTGAGAAACGCGGCACTCTTCGTATCGCCGTCCCGCAGGATTTTCCGCCGTTTGGTTCGGTCGGGACCGATCTCCAGCCGCAGGGCTACGACATTGACATGGCGCGCTATCTGGCAAAACAGATGAAGCTCAAGCTGCAGCTGGTGCCGGTGACCAGTGCCAACCGCGTGCCGTATCTGCAAACCGATAAGGTGGATCTGGTGATCTCAAGCCTCGGTAAAAACGCCGAGCGTGAAAAGGTGATTGATTTTAGCCGTGCCTATGCACCGTTCTTCCTCGGCGTGTTCGGTCCGAAAGGGGCTGAGCTGAAAGATGCTGCTCAACTGAGTGGAAAGACCATTGGCGTGACGCGCGGCGCGGTGGAGGACATGGTGCTGACCAGCCTTGCGCCGAAAGATGCAGACGTCAAACGCTACGAAGACAATAACACCACGCTGTCGGCTTACCTGTCCGGTCAGGTCCAGTACGTGGCGACAGGTAATCTGGTCGTGGCGGCGATTTCCCGCCAGAACGCCGCCAAAGCCCCGGTTCCGAGCTTTATGCTGAAGGACTCGCCGTGCTTTATCGGGCTGAAGAAAAACGAACCGGCATTGAAAGCGAAAGTTGATGCGGTGATCGAGCAGGGAATTAAAGACGGCACCCTGAATAGCCTCTCTGAGCAGTGGCTGAAAGCGCCGTTGCCGGCAAGCCTGGGCGTGTAAGGCGATGACAGAGCAACTCCATTTCTCTGCGCTCTGGCCGTACTGGCCGGCGCTGCTGGCAGGGCTGTGGGTCACCATTCAACTGACGGTGATGGCAACCCTCGGCGGGCTGGCGATCGGTATTTTCGGGGCGGCGATTCGCAGCGGCCGGACGACGTGGTTTAGCCGGATCTGGGGCGGCTACGTGGAGATTATCCGCAACACGCCCTTTGTCGTGCAGCTGTTTTTCATTGTGTTCGGTCTGCCGAATCTGGGGCTGAAGATGACGGCGGGCGAAGCGGCGCTGCTGGCAATGGTTGTCAACCTGGGCGCGTACAGCACGGAGATTGTCCGTGCCGGTATTCAGGTTACGCCCAAAGGACAGTGGGAGGCCGGCCGCGTGCTGGGGCTTACCCGCCTGCAAACGTTTATACGTGTGGTGCTGCCACCGGCCCTGCAGCGTATTTATCCGGCGCTGGTCAGCCAGTGCATTATCGTTATGCTCGGTTCGTCGGTGGTGTCGCAGGTCTCCTATGAAGAGCTGACTTTTGCCGCCAACCTGATTCAGTCAAGAACGTTCCTGAGCTTTGAGGTCTATCTGGTGACCACCGGAATTTACCTGGTGCTGTCAATTACCCTACGCCAGCTAATGATGGCGGCAGGACGGAAGTGGCTGGGGGTACAGGCATGATGACCACCTTTACCGACTGGGACATTATTCGCAATCTGCTGCTCGCCGGACGCTGGACGGTGCTGCTGTCACTGGTGGCGTTTGTCGGCGGGGCGGCGGTAACGCTGCCGCTGTTGCTGTTGCGCCTCACGGGTGGGCGTACGGTAAAACGGCTTATCCGCGGCTATATCGAACTGTTTCAGGGCACGCCGCTGCTGATGCAATTGTTCCTGGCCTTCTTCGGCGTGGCGCTGTTGGGTATCGATGTTTCGCCGTGGACCGCCGCGTCGCTGGCCCTGACGTTCTACACCAGCGCCTTTTTGCTTGATATCTGGTTTGGCAGTATTCGTGCGCTGCCGAAAGGGCAGTGGGAGGCGTCGCGCTGTCTGGGGCTGACCTTCGGCCAGACGCTGTTTCGCGTGGTGGCTCCCCAGGCGTTACGCATCGCCATCGCCCCAACGGTGGGGTTCGCCGTGCAGGTGATTAAGGGGACCGCGCTGGCATCCATTATCGGTTTTATCGAGCTGACCAAGGCCGGGACGATGCTGACCAACGTGACCTATCAGCCGTTTAAAGTCTTTGCGCTGGTGGCGCTCGGCTACTTCATTCTGTGTTATCCGCTGTCGCGCTACAGCCGTTATCTGGAGACTAAATTCAATGCCTCTCATCACCATTAATCAGGTGCAGAAGTACTACGGCGATAACCACGTGCTCAAGGGCGTGGATCTGGACATCGATATGGGCCAGGTTATTTCAATTATCGGGCGCAGCGGTTCGGGTAAAAGCACGCTGTTGCGCTGCATTAACGGCCTCGAAGGGTATCAGGACGGCAGCATCAAGCTCGGCGGCATGACCATTACCGACCGGGATTCCCAGGCGCGTGAAATCAGTCGCTCGGTCGGCATGGTATTTCAGAACTTCAACCTTTTCCCGCACATGACGGCGATGGAAAACGTGATGCTCGCGCCACGTCGGGTGCTGAAGAAAAGCGCAGCAGAATGTCAGGCACTGGCGCAGCGCATGCTGGAGAAAGTCGGGCTGGGTGACCGTCTGGATTACTACCCGTCAAGCCTCTCCGGCGGCCAGCAGCAGCGCGTGGCGATTGCCCGTGCTCTGGCGATGTCGCCTAAAGTTTTACTCTGTGACGAGATAACTTCCGCGCTCGATCCGGAACTGGTAGGCGAAGTGCTCAAGGTGCTGGAACAACTGGCCGCTGAGGGGATGACGCTGATCCTGGTGACCCATGAAATGAATTTTGCCCGCGAAGTGGGCGACCGCGTGGTGTTTATGCATCAGGGGCGCGTCTGGGAGCAGGGCGACAGTAAAACGCTGTTCGCTAACCCACAGACCACTGAGCTTAAACAGTTTATCTCCTCCGTGCGCGGCCTCAATTAACTAAGGACTAAAAAATGGATATCGCTCAATTTCCGCAAATCAATCCGCCACAACGTCTGCTGATGGGGCCGGGGCCGATCAACGCCGATCCGCGCGTGCTGCGTGCCATGTCGAGCCAGCTTATCGGCCAGTACGATCCGGCGATGACCCACTACATGAACGACGTCATGGCACTCTACCGCGGCGTGTTCCGCACGGAAAACCGCTGGACGATGCTGGTGGACGGCACCTCCCGCGCGGGGATTGAAGCGATTCTGGTATCGGCCATTCGTCCGGGAGACAAGGTGCTGGTGCCCGTTTTTGGGCGCTTCGGCCATCTGTTGTGCGAAATTGCCCGCCGCTGCCGCGCAGAGGTCCACACCATCGAGGTACCGTGGGGCGAGGTGTTCACACCGGATCGGGTGGAAGATGCCATTAAACGCGTGCGTCCGCGCCTGCTGTTAACCGTGCAGGGGGATACGTCCACCACCATGCTGCAGCCGCTTGCGGAACTCGGAGCAATCTGCCGTCGTTACGATGTCCTGTTTTATACCGATGCTACCGCGTCGCTCGGCGGCAACGCCCTGGAGACCGATGCCTGGGGGCTGGATGCGGTCTCGGCGGGGATGCAGAAATGTCTTGGCGGTCCGTCCGGCACCTCGCCTGTTACCCTGAGCCCGCGGATGGAAGAGGCAATCCGTCGCCGCAAATGCATCGAAGAGGGGATCCGTACCGATGCCCATCGCGACGGCGACGAAGAGATGATTTACTCAAATTATTTCGACCTCGGCATGGTGATGGATTACTGGGGACCCGAGCGTCTGAACCACCACACCGAAGCGACCACCGCGCTGTTTGGCGCCCGCGAATGTGCCCGCCTCATTCTGCAGGAAGGGCTGGATAACGGTATCGCCCGCCACAAGCTGCACGGGGATGCGCTGCTGAAAGGTATTCAGGCGATGGGGCTCGAGACCTTCGGCGACCTCAGGCACAAGATGAACAACGTGCTGGGCGTGCTTATCCCTCAGGGCGTAAACGGTGACCAGGTGCGTAAACTGATGCTGGAGGATTTCGGCATTGAAATCGGTACTTCGTTTGGTCCGCTGCACGGCAAAGTGTGGCGTATTGGCACCATGGGCTATAACGCGCGTAAAGACTGCGTGATGACAACCCTGAGTGCGCTGGAGTCGGTACTGAACTACCTGAAGTTTTCCACTACGCAGGGTGCCGCGATGCAGGCCGCGTGGGATCATTACCGCACTGAGACGGCGCTATGAATCACGCGACACGCCAGCAGGCGGCAGAACGTGTGATGGCCCGCGCCGATGCGCTGGCCGCCATCAGCGAAACCCAGGATTCCCTTACCCGCGTGTATCTCTCTGCCCAGCATCTGCAGGCTAATCAGCTGGTCGGGCAGTGGATGAACCAGGCGGGCATGACCGTCTGGCAGGACAGCGTGGGGAATATCTGCGGACGTTATGAAGGCGAGCAGGAGGGCGCACCGGCGGTGTTGCTTGGCTCGCATCTGGATACCGTGCGCAATGCCGGGCGCTACGACGGGATGCTGGGGGTGCTGACGGCCATTGAAGTCGTTGACAGCCTGCATCAGCAGGGAAAACGGCTGGCGCAGGCCGTTGAGATTGTCGGCTTTTGCGATGAAGAGGGTACCCGCTTTGGTATCACGCTGTTGGGCAGCCGCGCGCTGACGGGCACCTGGCCTGTGGGCTGGCTCGACACGTGCGATGCCAGAGGTATCAGCGTGGCGCAGGCGATGGTACAGGCAGGGTTAGATCCCAGCCGTGTCGCGATGGCCGCAAGACGCCCGGATGATTTCAGCGCCTGTCTGGAGCTGCATATTGAACAAGGACCGTGTCTGGAACAGGCCGGTCTGGCGCTGGGCGTGGTTGAAGCCATTAACGGCGCGCGTCGTCTGAACTGCCGCTTCACCGGTGAGGCCGGCCACGCCGGGACCGTGCCGATGGCGCATCGTAAGGACGCGCTGGCCGCCGCCGCCGAATGGATGGTGCTGATTGAAAACACCACCTGTCAGCACGGCGGCAACCTGGTGGCCACGGTGGGTGAGTTGCGCTGTCTGCCTGGTGCGGTAAACGTCATCCCCGGCGAGGTCGCGCTCTCGTTAGATATTCGCGGCCCGCAGGATGCGCCGCTTGACCTTCTGCTTACTGCACTGCTGACGCAGGCGCAGGCGATAGCGGCCCGTCGCGGAATACATTTTGCAGCCGACGAATTTTACCGAATCGCCGCCACGCCATGCGATACACGTCTGCAGGCGCTGCTGGCGGAGGCTGTAGAATCGGTGCAGGGGAAGACATTATCGCTGCCGAGCGGTGCCGGTCATGACACCATCGCCCTGGAGGAGCGCTGGCCGGTAGGGATGTTGTTTGTGCGGTGTAGGGGAGGCGTCAGCCACCATCCGGCGGAATCGGTGATGGCTGAGGATGTCGCGCTGGCGATTGATGCCTTTACGCGTGCGGTAACGCGTCTGGCGGGTTAAGCGACCGAGCGTACCGCTTCATCGATGTCGGCACTCACCCGCACATCCTGCTCGTCAAACACCATGCAGTGGCGATCGTCAAAAGCCACATCAATTTGCTGCCACGGCGCGAATTTCACATCGCCCGGCAGCAAAATCTTCACATTGTCGTGGCCGTAGCACTGACCAAAGAGGTAGGTGTTGTTGCCCAGACGCTCAACCACTTCACAGTTAAACGTCAGCCGCGTGCCGTGGCGGAGATCGGTGGTTAAATGTTCCGGACGAATGCCCAGCGTCACCGGGCTGCCTGCGTTCAACGGTGTGGTGGTCAGGGCCAGTGTGAGCGTCTTCTGCTGGGATAATCTCACCGTCAGCTCACCCGGTTGCCAGGCCTCTACCGTTGCCGGCAGGAAATTCATCTTCGGCGAGCCGATAAACCCGGCCACGAACTTGTTCGCCGGTTTGTAGTAGAGTTCCATCGGCGCGCCCATCTGCTCAACCTTTCCGTAGTTCATCACCACAATTTTATCAGCCAGGGTCATCGCTTCTATCTGGTCGTGGGTGACATACACCATGGTGGTTTTCAGCTCCTGGTGCAGACGGGCAAGGTGCAGACGCATCTCCACGCGCAGCTCGGCATCCAGGTTAGAGAGCGGTTCGTCGAACATAAAGACCCGCGGATTACGCACGATGGCGCGGCCAATGGCCACACGCTGGCGCTGACCGCCGGAAAGCTGCTTAGGTTTGCGATCCAGAAGGTGGGAAAGCTGCAGCGTTTTGGCCACCATCTCGACCTGATGGCGGATCTGATCTTTCGGCACCTTATTGACCTTCAGGCCGTAGCCCATGTTTTCGGCCACCGTCATATGTGGGTAGAGCGCATAGGACTGAAACACCATCGCCACGCCGCGGTGGGAGGGGGCAACGTCGTTCATCACCTCGTCACCAATCAACACTTCCCCTTCGCTAATGTCCTCCAGTCCGGCAATCATGCGCAGCATTGTCGATTTACCGCAGCCGGAAGGACCGACAAAGACGGCAAACTCACCGTCTTCAATCTCAAGATTCACGTTGTGCAAGGTTACGGTGTCGCCAAAGCGTTTGGTGACATTCCTCAATTGTATGTTCGACATCTGTATTCCCCGAGTAAACCGCCGCGTATGTATTACGTATAACAATTATTTGCTACATGGCTGGACGGTGCAATTTGTCTGCTCTGACTATAACTTCCAGTATTCACGCACCCTATACCGATATTCCATTAATGTTATGACGATCACACAACTTACAGTTTTTTGTAGAGTTATCATGATGTGAAGGGTAGCGTATACCAAACCAAAGGCATTTGATGTTATACGTTGTACGCCAGTGTTAGTCGGTTTTCTGGCGAAGGTGTATGGCGGTGAAATGCAATAACAACCATAAAATTGTTATACCTTCACATGAGGTTGATAATGAAAAAGAACATACTCGCTGCTCTGATCCTCTCTACGCTCGCGGTGCAGGCTCACGCCACCACTCAGCTTAACGTCTGGGAAGACATCAAAAAGTCGTCCGGCATTAAAGACGCGGTCGCCGATTTCGAAAAGCAGTACGACGTTAAGGTTAACCTGCAGGAGATGCCTTACGCGCAGCAGCTGGAAAAACTGCGCCTCGACGGCCCGGCAGGAATTGGCCCGGACGTGCTGGTCATTCCCAATGATCAACTGGGCGGGGCGGTTGTGCAAGGGCTGCTGACCCCCCTGAATCTGGAGGCGAAGCAGACCGAACAGTACACGCCGGCGTCGATAAATGCCTTCAAAATGGATAACACCCTTTACGGTGTGCCGAAAGCGGTTGAGACGCTGGTGCTGATTTACAACAAAGACCTGATCGCGAAGCCGCTCAACTCACTTCAGGACTGGTATGACTTTTCTAAACAGCAGCGCACCAAAAACCAGTACGGCCTGCTCGCCAAGTTCGACCAGATTTACTACAGCTGGGGGGCTATCTCCCCAATGGGCGGGTACATCTTCGGTAAAAACGATAAAGGCGGTTATAACGCCAGCGACGTGGGCCTGAACAAGCCGGGCGCGGTAGACGCGGTCACCTACCTGAAAAAATTCTATGCCGATGACGTATTCCCGGCGGGGATCATTGGCGATAACGGTCTGAATGCGATCGATTCTCTGTTTACCGAGAAAAAAGCGGCAGCCGTCATCAACGGTCCGTGGGCGTTCCAGCCGTATGAAGCGGCGGGCATTAACTACGGCGTTGCGCCGCTGCCGACGCTGCCGGACGGTAAGCCAATGAGTTCATTCCTGGGCGTGAAGGGCTATGTCGTCTCTACCTGGAGCAAAGACAAAGCCATGGCGCAGAAATTTATCGAATTTATCAACCAGCCGCAGTACGTCAAAACGCGCTATATCGCGACGCGTGAAATTCCGCCGCTGACCGCGATGATTGACGATCCGCTCATTAAGAACGACGAGAAAGCCAGCGCGGTTGCCGTGCAGGCCGCACGGGCGACAGCGATGCCGGGCATTCCGGAAATGGGTGAAGTCTGGGCTCCGGCGAACGCGGCCCTCGAGCTGAGCCTGACCGGTAAACAGGATCCGAAAGCCGCGCTCGACAGCGCAGAAAAACAGGTTCAGATGCAAATCGAAGCCATGCAGGCCAGCAACCAGTAGTTTTCTGACGTCGCAGAACGGGAGGGCGTCTCTCCCGTTTTTTGAAAGGAGTTGTTTGTGAGTATCATCCCGGAACATTTTGCCAAACCGCGCGTGGCCGGGCGTCACGCCTGGACCAGCCTGCTGCTGGCGGTCATTCCCGGCTTCGGTCAGTTTTACCACCGTCAGTGGCTGAAAGGGGTCATCTTCCTGGTGCTGCTTGCCAGTTTTATCGGCGTATTTGCTGATTTTCTGCGCGAAGGGCTGTGGGGACTGGTGACGCTGGGTGAGGAGGTGCCGCGCGACAACTCCATCTTCCTGCTGGCGGAGGGGATCATCAGCGTGTTAATCGCTGCGTTCGGCGTGATGGTGTATTACCTGTCGATGCGTGACGCGTGGGTCAATGGCCTGAAACGTGACGAAGGGTTGCAGCTTAATAGCGTGCGTAAACAGTATCAGATGCTATTGAGCGACGGCTTCCCGTATCTGATGATCACCCCGGGCTTTATCCTGCTGGTGTTTGTGGTGGTGTTTCCCATTTTGTTCGGGTTTGCCATCGCCTTTACCAACTACAACCTCTACCACACGCCGCCGGCTAAGCTGGTTGACTGGGTCGGGTTTAAGAACTTCATCAATATCTTTACGCTCTCTATCTGGCGTTCCACCTTCTTCGACGTGCTGCAGTGGACGGTAGTCTGGACGCTGCTCGCCACTACGCTGCAGTGTACGGTGGGCGTACTGCTGGCGATTCTGGTGAACCAGAAAGATTTACGCTTTAAGCCGCTGATCCGCACCATCTTTATTCTACCGTGGGCCGTGCCGGGCTTTGTCACCATCCTGGTTTTCGCCGGGATGTTTAATGACTCGTTCGGGGTGATTAACAACGCCATTCTGGCCTTCTTTGGGATTGCGCCTAAAGCCTGGATGACAGATCCGTTCTGGACCAAAACGGCGCTGATCATGATGCAAACCTGGCTTGGTTTCCCGTTTGTTTTCGCCATGACCACCGGCGTGCTGCAGGCCATTCCTGATGACCTGTATGAAGCGGCCACCATGGACGGCGCCAGCAGCTGGACCCGGTTGCGGACCATTACGCTGCCGCTGGTGCTCTACGCCATTGCGCCGATCCTGATTACGCAATACACCTTCAACTTCAATAATTTCAACATCATCTATCTGTTCAATAACGGCGGGCCGGCGGTAGTGGGGTCGAATGCGGGCGGCACCGACATTCTGGTGTCGTGGATCTACAAACTGACGATGTCATCTTCGCAATATGCCATTGCGGCGACCATCACCATCCTGCTGTCTGTTTTTGTCGTCGGCCTGGCGTTATGGCAGTTCCGCGCCACCAAATCTTTCAAAAATGACGACATGGCGTAAGGGACGTAACAATGGCTAAATCACAAAGTATTAAACGTGAGAAATGGGTCCGCCTTTCACTCTCCTGGCTGGTTATTGTGCTGGTGTCGGTCATCATCATTTACCCGCTGGTGTGGACGGTGGGCGCCTCACTCAACGCGGGCAACAGCCTGTTAAGCTCCTCTGTTATTCCGCAGAACCTGTCGTTCCAGCATTACGCCGACCTGTTTAATGGTCAGGTGAACTATATGACGTGGTACTGGAACTCGATGAAAATCAGCTTCCTGACCATGGTGTTGACCTTAATCAGCGTTAGCTTTACCGCCTATGCCTTCTCGCGTTTTCGCTTTAAGGGGCGGCAGAACGGACTGATGCTCTTCCTGCTGCTGCAGATGATCCCGCAGTTCTCGGCGCTGATTGCCATCTTCGTGCTCTCGCAGCTGTTGGGCTTAATCAACAGCCATCTGGCGCTGGTGCTGATTTACGTTGCCGGCATGATCCCAATGAATACCTATCTGATGAAGGGCTACCTGGACGCCATTCCTAAGGATCTGGACGAGTCCGCGCGCATGGACGGAGCCAGTAACTTCCGCATCTTCATCGAGATCATCATGCCGCTTTCCAAACCCATTGTGGCGGTGGTGGCGCTGTTCTCCTTCACCGGGCCGCTGGGGGATTTCATTCTCTCCAGCACCATTTTGCGCACCCCGGACAAATACACCTTACCCATCGGGCTTTATAACCTGGTGGCGCAAAAAATGGGTGCCAGTTACACCACCTACGCGGCAGGCGCGGTACTGATTGCGGTGCCGGTCGCGATCCTCTATCTGGCCTTACAAAAATACTTCGTCTCCGGTCTGACCTCCGGGAGTACTAAGGGATAACCATGAAAAGACTCAAACCCGCTTTGCTTGCTGTTTGTCTTTCTTGCGGTCTTGCTGCGAGTGCGTTCGCCGCGGACGGGATAAAAACGCGTCCTTTTAACGCCATGCCGGCAGACTTTATTAAGGGGGCGGACATCTCGACGCTGCTCGAGGCGGAACAGCATGGCGCAACATTTTATAACCAGAATGGCCAGCAGCAGGACGCGATTGCCATTCTGAAAGCCAACGGCGTGAACTATGTGCGCCTGCGTTTGTGGGTGGATCCGCAGGATGCCAACGGAAATACCTACGGGGGCGGCAGTAACAATCTGGAAAACACGCTGGCGCTGGCGAAGCGCGTGAAGGCCCAGGGCATAAAACTCCTGCTCGATTTCCACTACAGCGATTTCTGGACCGACCCGGGCAAACAGTTCAAACCTAAAGCCTGGGAGAAGATGGATTACCCGCAGCTTAAAACGGCAATCCATGACTATACGCGAGACACCATTGCCCGCTTTAAAAAAGAGGGCGTGCTGCCGGACATGGTCCAGATTGGTAATGAAATCAATGGCGGGCTGCTCTGGCCGGAAGGCAAAAGCTGGGGGCAGGGTGGCGGCGAGTTTGACCGCGTAGCCGGGTTACTCAACGCCGCAATCACTGGGATGAAAGAGAACCTGACCGACGGCGAGCAGGTGAAAATTATGCTGCACCTGGCCGAAGGCACTAAAAATGACACCTTCCGCTGGTGGTTTGATGAGATCACGAAGCGCGATGTGCCGTTCGATATTATCGGCCTGTCGATGTACACCTACTGGAATGGTCCGATCGGCGCGCTGAAAGCCAATATGGATGACATCAGCAAACGCTATAACAAAGACGTCATTGTGGTGGAAGCGGCCTATGGCTATACGCTGGAGAACTGCGATAACGCAGAAAACAGTTTCCAGGCCAAAGAAGAGAAGGACGGTGGCTACCCCGGCACCGTGCAGGGTCAGTACGATTATATCCACGATTTAATGCAGGCCGTGATTGACGTTCCCGATCGTCGCGGTAAGGGCCTGTTCTACTGGGAGCCGACCTGGATTGCCGTACCGGGCACCACATGGGCCACCAAAACCGGCATGAAATATATCCATGATGACTGGAAAGAGGGAAATGCCCGCGAAAACCAGGCGTTATTTGATTGTCATGGCAAAGTGCTGCCGTCGATAACGGTATTTAAATAGTATTCTGTTTCACTTCAGGACGTTTTTAATATGAATAAATTTGCGCCTTTAAGTTCGAAGGTCGCTGCGTTATTGCATGGCGCCGACTATAACCCGGAGCAATGGGAGAATTACCCCGGTATTATTGAAAAAGATATTGCCATGATGCAGCAGGCGAAATGTAATGTCATGTCGGTGGGCATATTTAGCTGGGCGAAGCTCGAACCGCGTGAAGGGGAATATGATTTTGTCTGGCTGGATAACGTCATTGATAAATTATATTCAGCGGGGATCCATATTTTCCTCGCCACGCCGAGCGGTGCGCGACCGGCATGGATGTCGCAAAAATACCCGCAGGTGCTGCGCGTAGGGCGTAACCGCGTGCCTGCGCTGCACGGTGGGCGTCATAACCACTGTATGTCTTCCCCTGTGTACCGTGACAAGACATTCAAAATGAATACCTTACTGGCTGAGCGTTATTCACAGCACCCGGCGGTGCTGGGCTGGCATATCTCCAATGAGTACGGCGGTGAGTGCCACTGCGATCTGTGCCAGGAGCGCTTTCGCGACTGGCTGAAAGCGCGCTACAAAACCCTGGATGCGCTGAACCACGCATGGTGGAGCACCTTCTGGAGCCACACCTATAGCGACTGGTCGCAGATTGAGTCCCCTGCGCCGCAGGGCGAGGTGTCCATTCACGGTCTGAACCTCGACTGGCGCCGCTTTAATACGGCGCAGGTAACAGATTTCTGCCGCCATGAGGTTGCGCCGCTAAAAGCCGTCAACGCAGCGTTGCCGGTGACGACCAACTTCATGGAGTACTTCTACGATTACGACTACTGGCAGCTTGCGAAAGCGATCGACTTTATCTCCTGGGACAGCTACCCGATGTGGCACAAGGAGAAAGACGAAACCCAGCTCGCCTGCTACACCGCCATGTACCACGACATGATGCGCAGCCTGAAAGGCGGCAAACCTTTTGTGCTGATGGAGTCCACGCCGAGTACCACCAACTGGCAGCCGACCAGCAAGCTGAAAAAGCCGGGGATGCATATTCTCTCGTCAATGCAGGCGGTGGCACACGGGGCCGATGCCGTACAGTACTTCCAGTGGCGTAAAAGCCGCGGTTCGGTGGAGAAATTCCACGGGGCGGTTATCGACCACGTGGGGCATCTTGATACGCGTGTCGGGCGCGAAGTGACGCGTCTGGGCGAAATGCTTGAGCGCCTGCCGGGGGTGGTCGGGTGTCGCACGCAGGCACGGGTGGCGATTATCTTCGACCAGCAAAATCGTTGGGCGCTGGACGATGCCGAAGGGCCGCGCAACATGGGGATGGAGTACGAAAAAACCGTTAACGAACACTACCGTCCGTTCTGGGAAAAAGGCATCGCGGTGGATGTGATTGATGCCGATGGCGATCTCAGCCAGTACGCGCTGGTGATTGCGCCGATGCTTTATATGGTGCGGGAAGGCTTCGCCGAACGCGCAGAAGCGTTTGTCGCCGGGGGCGGCCATCTGGTGACCACCTACTGGAGCGGCATCGTGGATGAAAGCGATCTTTGTCATCTCGGCGGGTTCCCGGGGCCGCTGCGTAAACTGCTCGGCATCTGGGCAGAAGAGATCGACTGTCTCGGTGAGGGAGAACGTAATCTAATACAGGGGCTGGCGGGTAATGCGGCTGGCCTGCAGGGGCCGTACCAGGTTCGTCATCTGTGCGAACTGATCCATGTCGAAAACGCTCAGCCGCTGGCGACCTACCGGGATGATTTCTACGCCGGTCGGCCTGCCGTGACGGTGAACCGTTTCGGTAAGGGGAAAGCGTGGCATGTGGCGTCGCGCAACGATCTGCCGTTCCAGCGTGATTTCTTCGCCGGGATTATTGATGAACTGGCGCTGCCGCGGGCCATGGAATGCGATTTCCCACCGGGTGTAGTGGCAACGGCCCGCACGGACGGCGAAACCACGTGGGTGTTTGTGCAGAACTACACCGCCCAGCAGCAGCTCATTACGCTGCCGCAGGGGTATACCGACTGCATGACCGATGCCGCCGCCGCGGGTGATACCGCTCTGCTGCCGTGGGATTGTCGGGTACTCAGGCGTAAAGCGTAGTCGCTGAGGGCGTCGCGTCGTACAACCCTGGCTAATCAATCTGAAGGCGCCTGCTCTATGAGCAGGCATTTTTTTATCTGCATAACAGAGAGGCGTATTATGGACAGTGAAATAACTCAGCGTTTAATTCCTGCATTCGGCGGCGACGATAATATCGAACATGTTGAAGCCTGCATTACCCGCCTGCGCGTCACGGTAAAAGATTTAAATAAGGTGGATACGCAGGCGTTACAACAGGAGGGGGCGCTAGGCGTGATTATTATCGGCCAGCAGGTGCATGCGATATTTGGCCGGCAGTCTGATACCTTGCGGCAATTATTAGATGCGCATTTTAATCACTAACAATAAAAAAGGGATAGCCAAAATAATGGCTATCCCAAACGAGGAGAATAGACTGCCAGTTGTTGGAGATACAATAACGATTAACGCATATCAGGAAATAAACATTACCACCAGGCTTCCACCTGCACGCCAACGTTCCAGGTATTATTTGCGGTGCCGTCTTCGAAGGATTGTCCTTTCTCGGAGTCATTCAGGTAAGAGGCGAAGACGCGCAGTTCAGGACGCGACATAAAATCAGGCCCATCCGCCAGTCCGAGTGCGAGGGTGTACTTCTCTCCGCTCTGCTTGTAGCTGGAGCCGTCGGTGTAGGTATCTTTCTGGTAGAAACCGCCCACTTCACCAATCAGACGCACGTATTCGGTGAACTGGTACTGTGCGCGACCCACCAGAGAGACAAGGCGCGATTTATCGGTGAATTGCGTGGTGTCATCCGCCGAGCCCCAGGTCAGCACGTGGTTGAAGGAGAGCTTGTCCGTAATCGGAATTAAGCCGGTGTTAATCACACGGTAGCCGCTGGCGTCGTTCACGTAGTTCCACATGTCATACCAGCCGCCGCCCTGGGACACCATGTTCTGCGCCAGGCCTTTGTTCGCATACTGCAGCACCAGCTTGTTGTAGCCGCCTAACATGTCCTGGCTGATCTCACCGGTGACCATGACGCCGTTGTCGGCCTCATACAGCCCACCGTACTCTTTCTGCTTATTGGTGGGGTTTGGCATGGCGTAATCAATGCCCACTTCAGTCCATGCACCCGCCCACGGCTTCCAGCCCGCATAGCGAAGGTCGATGTAGTTGATATTAACGTCGCTATCGCCGTCCACGCGGTAGTCCACGTCGTTGGCATCGCCACGGATCCAGGCCACGGACACTGCACCCGGTCCGAGCGTGTAGTTTTCGATACCGGCTCCCGCGCCTGAGATGTTCCAGTATTTGGTGTCAATGATGTGCAGGTCATGGCGCTGGTAATAGCGCTTACCGCCCCAGATCACCGCGTTCGGATCGCCGGGGATCAGCCCCTTGATCTGCAGATTCAGCTGACGCAACCCGAACTGCGCATCGTCGCCGAAGGTGGTTTCATTGTCGTTAGAGCCGTCAGAGACCATGCTCACCATGCTGTCGAGGTAGAAGCTGACATCGTTCTTTTTGTACACCTCTGAGCCCAGCTCCAGCTCGCCGTAGGTATCGGCCTCGTTACCCAGACGGCCAATTTTATTTTTTTGCCACTCCTCCATCCCACCATCCCGTGAGACGCCCACACCGGAGCGAAGATACCCATGAAAATCAATTGGTACTGAAGACGCTGCAAACAGCGAAGGAGACGCTAACGCGGCAGCCAACGCAACAGATACAGAGCGGATCGTCGTGTTCATTGTTACCCTCTTATTGTTTTGTAATACGTTCACAAATCCGCTGTCATAAAATGCCTAAACCTTTTTTCTGGCAATTGCGTGATCGTTAATCTGTGATTAAGTGCAAATAAAATAGCCAATTTTGTTACGATTGATGAGGTGTGACCAGAAATGTAGTATTGTGAACGTAATACTTTTTGATGGTGTTATGGCAGCCGAAAGTGCCCAGTGGGCGTTTTTTTATATCGCCCCTGATACAATCAGCGCATAACAACATAAGGAACCGGACCATGAAGTCGAAAAGCGCAACGTTAGAGGACGTCGCACGCCATGCGGGCGTCTCCTATCAGACCGTGTCCAGGGTACTGAATAAATCTGCCAATGTATCCGAAGCCACGCGTCACAAGGTGGAGAAATCCATAGAGTTATTGCGGTATGTCCCGAACCGCCTGGCGCAGCAGCTGGTCGGAAAGCAGACCCAGACCGTCGGACTGGTGACGATTTCGCTGGCTTTGCATGCGCCGTCACAGGTCGCCGCGGCGGTAAAACGCTATGCAAATGTGGAAGGGTATCAGGTGTTGATCTCCATGATTGATGAGAACGTCAACCACAGCATCCAGGATTCGATCAATGAACTGAAATCTCAGCTCGTCAGTAAGGTGATCATCAATGTCCCGCTGGAAGCAGAGCAGGCGCAGAAAATCGCGACGGACAACGACGATATCGTCTGTCTGTTCCTCGACGTTGACCCTTACAGTTCCGTGTTTAACGTTTCGTTTAACCCGGCAGATGGCACCCGTGCCAGCGTCAAATATCTCTACGAACTGGGGCACCGGGAAATCGCGTTGCTGGCGGGGCCTGCGTCTTCTGTCTCGGCGCAGCTCAGGCTGAAAAGCTGGATTGAAACCCTGAACGGTTACGGTCTGGAGCCGGCCTCGGTGATCCGCGGGAACTGGGACGCGCAGAGCGGTTACGCGGGTGCGTTGCAGATGCTGCGCGAGACGCCGCAATTTTCTGCCGTGCTGGTGGCCAACGACCAGATGGCGCTGGGGGTACTAAGTGCTTTCCATCAGCATCAGATTTCCATTCCGGGTGAAAAATCGGTGATTGGCTACGATGACACCTACGAAAGCTCATTCTTCTATCCGGCATTGACCACGGTATCGCTGGACCTGGATCTGCAGGGGAAAGAGGCGGTGCGCCGCATTCTTGACAGTGGCGAAGACAATGCCGTGCGCATGTCATCCATTTTGCCTGCCCGGCTGGTGGTGCGGCAGTCGACCGGGCCGAAAGGTGAGAAGGGCAAAAACCTGCAGGCGCTGGCGCAACAGCTTCGTGATATCGCACATCAGCTTGGCGATATGTAAAACGGTGAGCACCTCATCCCGGTGGGTGAGGTGCTGCACTCTTATTCCAGCCCCAGCGTGTACTGCGCAATCTTGAAGTAGATAATCAGACCGGTTCCGTCGATAAGCGTCGCGATAAAGGGCGCGGAAACGACGGCCGGGTCAATGCCGCAGCGCTTCAGTACCATCGGAATAACTGACGAGACAATCGCACTCCACAGCGTAATACAGACCAGCGTCAGGCTGACGATAAGGGTAATTTCCAGCCCGATACCCATCATCCAGGCGCGAACACACCCGGCAAGACCAAGCGTGGCGGCAATCATCAGCGAGGTGGTCATCTCCTTTCGTAACACGCGGCCAACGTCGCGCAGACGCACTTCACCCAGCGCCATTGCACGCACCAGCGTGGAGGTGATCTGCGTCCCGCTGTTCCCACCGGTCCCTATCAGCAGCGGAATAAAAAAGGCCAGGGCAATGGCGGATTCCAGCGCCTCTTCGAAGTGCTGAATAACCGAGCTGGTATAGGCTTCAGCGACAAACAGCAGCAGCAGCCAGACGGAGCGTTTTTTCCACAGGCTGAAGGGGCTGGTTTCCAGATACGGCTTTTCCAGCGGCAGCGTTGCTCCCTGGAGCTGGGCATCTTCGGTGACATCATCTTCCAGCAGATGGGCGATTTCGCGTTCGGTCAGGCAGCCGACCACTTTACCGTGCGTGACCACCGGCACGACATCCGCCTCGCCGTGGGCCAGCAGCCCGGCGACATCGGCACGCTCGTCTTCCGGTTTGACCTGCAGAAACTGAGAAATCATCAGCGTTTTCACCGGCTGTACCGTATCGGCGGTCTGCAGCAGTTTGCGCACCGCAACCATGCCCGCCAGCCGACCGTTATCTTCGAGGAAAATATGCGATGGAATATCATCGTCTTTTAATTTTTCGAAAAATTGCTCGCGTGCCAGCGCCACGCATAATGAAATATCGAGGACGATAAAATCGGTATTCATATATTGCGCGATTGCGCTGTCATTGAATGCCAGGTTTTGATTGTGAATAGCGTAAGACATAGTGAATTCCCTTTGAATAATAAAATCTCTCAGGGGCGAGCAAGACAGGGCATGTCGAAGAGGAGATCCCCACGTCCTGGGTTCAGCACTGTACACCGTATCCCGTAAGGGAAGTTATACTGACAAAGCCTTGATTCGACAGTGCCTGTTTTACCCTGTGTCGGTTCTCTCGAACCCACCAGAGCGATAACGTGTATTTGTACAGGAGCCTCGCCATAACGAGATCGTTGTAAAACGAGAGGGATAATACGCCACTTTAAAAATCGCGCTGTGGAATTTAAAAGACGTTTAAGAAACGTTTAGAACAATAATTTAATCCCGCGTATTAATGACATCGATTATTCATCAATGACGGAGGTTATTGCTCAAGAGAGTATAATTCCACACTTCTGTGTTTCTAAATGGCGCTGACATTTTGGCGTGTCGTTAATGCCTTCCTGCTGGAGGTCTGAGCGGTTGATACCCCATTTAAGGTTGTTCGTTTCTAATGGTCAGCATCACGAACGCTGCGGGGTGGAATATGACGTGGTTTGACAATCTGCTGAATCATTTTGCGCTCTATCCGACGCATCTGTTCGCGCTGCTTTTCATCATCGCGCTGAGCAAGTCTACGGTACTGGTTTCCTCCGTGCTTCCGCCGGCCTCGGTGATGCTGCTGGCAGGGATCACCGTCAGCCAGACCAGCCTGCATCCGGCACTGACGTGGCTGGCTGTCGCGGCGGGTGCCACAACAGGGTCGGTATTGAATTATCATATCGGCCAGTTGATGGGCCACACGCGGCTGGTCACGCGCTTCACCTCCCGGCACGCCGAGAAATTTTTGCGGGTACAACATCAGCTGCAGAAAAACGGCGTGCTGGTGCTCTTTACCGCGCGTTTCCTGGCGGTGCTGCGTTATATCGTCCCGCTGGCAGCGGGCATGCTCAGACTGAACGCGGCGAAGGTGTACGCGGTAAGCCTGATTTCAGCCGTCGTATGGGCGGCGCTGTATGTCGGCATCGTCACCGGCATCAGCGCCTTTTGACCTACAGGTTTCCCATTCCGCCGTCGACCAGCAGTTCCGTTCCCACCATATAGCGCGATTCGTCAGAGGCAAGATAGAGCGCGGCTTTCGCCAGCTCCGTCGGCGTGCCCATTCTGCCCAGCGGCACAAGTTTGGTGATATCCCCCAGCATCGCCTTGAGCGCTTTCTCGCTTAACCCCGTTTTATTAAATGCCGGTGTTTCTACCGGACCCGGGCTCAGGCCGTTGACGCGAATACCGCGCGGCAACAACTCCCCTGACAGCGTGCGTGCCAGCGACAGTAATCCCGCCTTGCTGGCGGCATAAACGCTGCTGGCAGGCAGCCCGATGCGGGCGCTCACGGACCCGCACAGGATCACAGAGGAGGGATTATTGAGCAGCGGCAGCAGGGCCTGAATCAAAAAGAACGGTCCTTTAAGGTTGATGCCCATCAGGCGATCCCAGGCGTCTTCCTGCCACTCTTCAAGCAGCCCGTGCGTCACATCGCCGGCGTTAATAAACACGGCATCAAGACGTGGCCAGCGAGAGGCGAGCGTGTCCGCCAGCGCTTTTTGCGCGGCGATGTCACCCGCATCGGTCGGAATAACCCAGGCATTATCGCCCAGAATGCGTTGTGCTTCGGCAAGGGTATCCGGGTTACGTCCGGTGACAGCAACGTGCGCCCCTTCGGCAATAAATTCCTGCGCGGTAGCGAGACCAATACCGGAAGTGCCGCCGGTAATCAGCGTATATTTACCTGCTAAACGACCCATGTGCTTCTCCTGAAATGACTCTGGAGAAAGCACTATAGAAACGTTAGTATCGAAAGGAAACCAGGTACCATTTGGATACTAATGAGGCTAGAGGTGTGCTATGGCGGAATCACTCAATATACCCTGTGAAAAAAAATCTGAGGTTTATCTCTGCCCGATGACGCAGTTTGTAAACCTGATTTCCGGTAAGTGGGCCATCCCGGTGCTCTATCGCCTGATTATGCTCAATGCACCGGTCCGGTTTGGCGATCTGCTGCGCGCCGCTGCCCCCATCACGCAAAAAGAGCTCACGAAGCAGTTGCGCCTGTTTGAGCAGCGCGGGCTGGTGTCGCGCACTATCTACCCGGAGATCCCACCGCGGGTGGAGTATCAGATAACCGCGCTGGGGTTAACCCTCCAGAGTGCGCTCTCCCCGCTGGCCGACTGGATGAGCGAATACGGCGATCGCCTTGAAAAGTAATCCTCAGTTTGCGAAACGCTTCCCGGAAAATTGTCACGAATCTGTCACACTCACTGCGACATTTTAAAACGAGTGAGGAATTAGGGATGAGAAAAGCACTACTCGCGCTGGCAATCGCCGGTTCCATTGCAGTGACATCTGGCGTGCAGGCGCAAGAGACGCCGGAAGGGTATCAGCTGGAACAAGTTTTAATCATGAGTCGCCATAATTTGCGCGCGCCGCTCGCCAATAATGGCAGCGTGCTCGAGCAATCCACACCGAAGCAGTGGCCAGAATGGGAGGTGCCAGGCGGTCAGCTCACCACCAAAGGTGGCGTGCTTGAAGTCTATATGGGCCACTATATGCGTGAGTGGCTGGCACAGCAGGGGATGGTGAAAACCGGCGAGTGCCCGGCCGCGGATAGCGTATATGCCTATGCCAACAGCCTGCAGCGCACTGTCGCCACCGCGCAGTTCTTTATCACCGGCGCCTTCCCGGGGTGCGATGTGCCTGTGCATCATCAGGAAAAAATGGGCACCATGGATCCGACCTTTAACCCGGTGATTACGGATAACTCACCTGAATTCCGTGAAAAAGCGCTGAAGGCGATGGAGACTGAGCGGCAGAAAATGCAGCTTGGCGAGAGCTACAAGCTGCTGGAGCAGATGACGAATTACGCCGATTCACCGTCCTGTAAAGAGAAGAACGTGTGCTCGCTGGCAGAGGCGAAAGATACCTTCAGCGCCGACTATGAAAAAGAACCTGGCGTATCGGGGCCGTTAAAAGTCGGTAACTCGCTGGTGGATGCCTTCACGCTGCAGTATTACGAAGGCTTCCCGGCAGACCAGGTTGCCTGGGGTGAAATTAAAACCGATCAACAGTGGCGCGTGTTGTCGCAGCTGAAAAATGGCTATCAGGACTCGCTGTTTACCTCCACCGAGGTGGCGCAAAACGTGGCCAAACCGCTGGTGAAGTATATCGACCAGGCTCTCGTCACCGGGCAGGCGAAAGCGCCGAAAATCACCCTGCTGGTGGGGCATGATTCCAATATCGCGTCGCTGCTTACGGCGCTGGATTTCAAACCGTACCAGCTGCATGACCAGCACGAGCGGACGCCAATTGGCGGGAAAATTGTTTTCCAGCGCTGGCATGATAAAAGCGCCAACCAGGAGCTCATGAAGATTGAGTATGTCTATCAGAGCGCCGACCAACTGCGTAACGCCAGCGTACTGTCACTGGATGCGCCGGCGCAGCGTGTGACGCTGGAGCTGAAGGGGTGTCCGGTTGATGCGAACGGTTTTTGCCCAATCGATAAATTCAATGTGGTGATGAATAACGCGGCGAAATAGGTAAAACCCCCCGCTCAGGCGGGGGGAAACGTTCAGACGTTTTTACGTTCGATGGTTTGCTCACCCCAGAAGAGCGCGTCTTTGTCCGTTTTCCCGAAGGCACGTTCCAGCACTTCATCGCTGCCTTCTTCCCAAATCTGCTCTGCCAGCTTCTCGTCATAGTTCGCGACTTCAAAAATGGCTTCGGCGATCTCCGGAGAGGTGTTGCGTAAACTTGCCCATTCACCCACGCGGTGGGCTTTGGATTCTTGAGTTGGCATACTTGTCCTCCTGTTGAGTTAGCCGTTCAGTTTTTTGGCGAGGCCTGCGACATACTCACCCTGATAGCGGGCGATAGTGAGCTCTTCGTTGCTCGGCTGTCGGGAGCCATCGCCACCGGCAATGGTGGTGGCGCCGTACGGTGTCCCGCCACGAACCTGGGAAATATCAAACAGTTCCTGCGCGCCGTAGCCAATCGGCACAATCACCATCCCATGATGAGCAAGGGTAGTCCAGGTTGACGTAATCGTCTGCTCCTGACCGCCGCCGGTCCCGGTGGAGCTGAAGACGCTGGCGAGTTTGCCGTATAACGCTCCGGATGCCCAAAGTCCTCCGGTTTGATCGAGGAAGGTCCGCATCTGGCCTGACATATTGCCAAATCGGGTAGGGGTGCCGAAAATAATGGCATCGTAATCAGCCAGTTCCTGCGGGGTGGCAACCGGGGCATTTTGTGTTTTCCCCCCGGCTTTGGCGAACGCCTCAGCCTGCATCGTTTCCGGTACGCGTTTCACCACAACTTCTACGCCGTCCACTCTGTTTGCACCTTCTGCTACCGCGTGAGCCATGGTTTCAATGTGTCCATACATGGAATAATAGAGCACCAGAACTTTTGCCATTTTGCATCACTCCTCGTTTGTGTTTTCTGACAGCGGATCGCTGCGTTCATTTAAAGATATGTCATCACAGCCAGACTGCAAAAATGAACGGCATTTCTTTGATTTATAACAATATGGATACAAAAGCGCTTTGTAGCAAAATGAAACAACTTTCCCGCTGCGGATTTTTAAAATGATAAGAAAGGCTTATAAATGGCCGTCGCGTAATCTCACCCGAATGGCTGAGATCATGTTGCAGAATATTACCTCTGACTTGCCGGATAGCCGCATTCCACTAAGCTTAATTTCACGCGGCACAGATAAAGGCACTGTCCTTCAGCCGCGCGGTGAAAGAATCCTCTTTTACTGAATGCAATATGATGTCTAATGTTTCACACTCTGGAGGTTAGAGATGGCAAACCATCGTGGTGGTTCAGGTAATTTCGCTGAAGACCGTGAAAGAGCATCAGAAGCAGGTCGTAAAGGTGGCCAGTCTAGCGGGGGGAATTTCAAAAATGACCCTCAGCGCGCATCAGAAGCTGGCAAAAAAGGGGGCAAAAACAGTCATGGCAGCAATAAGTAATACGCCGGGCTGATACCCTGCCGCCGGGATCTCCCGGCGGTTTTTTATTTCTGCAACATTGAACTGTAACCAAAGGCATCGCACACTAGAGGATTGATGCTTATTTGCTGGTGCCGCATGTCTCTCTCCCGTTTCACATTCTCCGTCAAACCTCAGGAAGCCCTTCTCATTCTGATCACCATGTTCTGGGGCGGAACCTTTCTTGCCGTCCAGTACGCGGTCACGCTGAGCGGTCCGTTCTTTTTTGTCGGCCTGCGCTTTGCGACGGCGGCGATTGCCGTGGGATTACTCTCGCTTAAAACCTTGCGCGGGCTGACGCTTAAAGAACTGAAGGCCGGGGTGGCCATTGGGGTTGCGATTGCCATGGGCTACAGCCTGCAGACGTGGGGATTACAGACCATCACCAGCAGCAAATCGGCGTTTATCACCGCCATGTATGTGCCGCTGGTGCCGTTACTGCAATGGCTCTGTCTGGGGAGAATACCGGGTCTGATGTCCTGCACGGGGATCGTGCTGGCGTTTATTGGCCTTATCTTGCTTGCCGGGCCGGAAAACAATCTGCTGGCGCTGGGGCCGGGCGAAATCATTACGCTGGTGGGCGCTATCGCGATTGCCGCGGAAATTATTCTGATCAGCGCCTGGGCTGGCAAAGTGGACGTCAAGCGCGTCACCGTGGTTCAGCTGGCGACCGCGTCGCTGGTGGCTTTTGCCACCATGGTGCCGGCAGGGGAGTCTGTTCCGCCGATGTCCACCGGGCTGGTTGTGGTGGCGCTGGGGCTGGGCATCTTTAGCGCCATTATTCAGGTCACCATGAACTGGGCGCAGCGCAGCGTTTCCCCGACGCGTGCGACGGTTATCTATACCGGCGAACCGGTATGGGCGGGCATTTTTGGGCGTATCGCCGGAGAGCGTTTACCGCTGCTGGCGCTGGTGGGTGCGGCGTTTATTGTCGCCGGCGTGCTGGTGAGTGAGCTGAAGCTGAAACGGAAGAAAAAAGCGCTGCCAGAGCGTGACAGCGCTGCGATAAATCAAGAGTCCTGATGTACTACGTCGCCCTGCGGTGCGGCCGCTTCCCGGCGGCTCAGCAGGGCGTTAAGCAGGATTGCGCCAAAGGTTGCGGTGCCAATCCCACCAATGGTGAATCCGCCCAGCGTCAGGGCAAAATCTCCCGCCCCCAGCACCAGCGTGACCGCCACCATAATCAGGTTGCTGTTCTGGCTCAGATCGACACGATGCTGCACCCAGATGCGTGCCCCGGCAACGGCAATCAGACCAAATACCACAATCGATGCCCCACCAATCACCGGCGCGGGAATGGTGTGGATCAGCGCGCCGAATTTCGGTGAGAACCCGAGGAGCATCGCCATCACCGCAGCCGCCACGAAGACCAGGGTGGAGTAAACTTTGGTCACTGCCATCACGCCAATATTTTCAGCGTAGGTCGTTACGCCGCTGCCGCCGACCGAGCCGGAGAGCATGGTAGCCAGACCGTCGCCGACAAAGGCGCGGCCTATGTAAGGGTCCATGCTGCGCCCGGTCATACCCGCAACGGCTTTCAGATGGCCTAAGTTTTCTGCCACCAGGATCACCGCAACCGGCGCAATTAACATCATCGCCTGCGTGTTAAAGACCGGAGACGTCACCTGCGGCAGGCCGAACCAGGCGGCGTTATGCAGCAGCGTAAAATCAACCGGCTTGCCCAGACCGAAGACGTTTGCCAGCAGGGCGTACACCAGACAGGCAACGATTAACCCCACCAGGATCAACAGTCGCTGGATCATCCCCCGCGTAAACACCGCCACCAGGCCAATGCAGAGTACCGTGATCACCGCCATCCAGCTTTCAAAGGGCGAACCGGAGACGCTTCTGACGGCTATTGGCGCAAGGTTCAGACCAATTGCCATCACCACTGCCCCGGTGACGACGGGAGGCATCATCCGCTCTATCCAGCGCGTCCCGACCTTCATGACCACCAGGCCAATCAGCGTGTAGACCAGCCCGCAGGCGATAATGCCGCCGAGCGCGACGCTCAGATTCGGGTTGATGCCCTGACCGTTAAAGCCGGTGGTGGCGATGACCACGCCGACAAACGCAGCGCTGGAACCAAGATAGCTGGGCACGCGCCCGCCGGTGATGAAAAAGAACAGCAGGGTACCGATACCCGACATCAGAATGGACAGATTGGGATCAAGCCCCATCAGCATGGGCATCAGCACCGTTGCGCCGAACATCGCGACCGCGTGCTGAACCCCCATCACTAAGGTTGGTCCGAGCGGGAGCCTTTCATCCGGCGCGACCACGCCAGGTTCCGTAGAGGTCGATTTCAACTGCCAGTGGGGAAAACCGAACATTGCCATGAGCTGACTCCTTAAGGAGGGTTAACAGGCGGGTCGCATAAGCGCGTGATAGCCGCGGTCAAACCACACCAGCCCTTGCGGCGCGGGGTGGCGAATAATCGAAACGATGTCGCAAAACAGGATGTCGTGCGTGCCCACGCTCACCACCTGGCTGATACGGCAGTCAAACGAGGCCAGCGCCTCCTCCAGACGCGGGCACCCCGTTTCGCCGGTCTCCCAGCGCGCGGCGGCGAAGCGCTCGTCCATCGGGGTTTTCCCCCCAAACAGGTTTGATAGCGGCTCTTGTCCAGCGCTCAGGGTATTGACGCACAGGGTGCGGTTTTCACTGAAGGTCGGCCAGACGGATGCGCCACGGTTCAGGCATACCAGCAGCGTGGGCGGTGAATCCGTTACGCTGCACACCGCGCTGGCGGTGAAGCCCGCCATCCCGGCAGGACCGTCGGTGGTGATGATATTGACCGCCGCACCGACGCAGGCCATGGCATCACGGAAGGTTTGTTTATCGGGTGTCATCATGATGGCTCCTTATGCCAGTGCGCATGCGTCTTCAAAGGCCAGACGCGGCAAACGGCCGTAGAGTTTGCTGGTATCGCCATAGCCAATATTGATAAGCAGATTACTTTTCAGCGACGTGCCGGTGAAAAACGCGTCGTCGACTTTTTGGCGATCAAAGCCTGACATCGGGCCCGTATCGAGCCCCAGCGCCCGACAGGCGAAAATCAGGTAAGCCGCCTGCATCGCGCTGTTGCGAAAGGCGGTCTCTTCGGCAAGCGCCGGGCTTGAGGTAAACCAGCTCCGCGCATCCCCGTGGGGGAACAGGGCGGGCAGGCGTTCATAAAATTCACTATCCCAGGCGACAATCGCCGTGACCGGGGCGGTAAGGGTTTTCTCCAGGTTGCCGCTGGAAAGCGCCGGACGCAGTTTTTCTTTTCCCTCTGCGCTTCGTACAAACACAATCCGCGCTGGCGAGCAGTTGGCGGACGTGGGACCCCATTTCATCAGGTCGTAGATCTCGCGCAGCGTCTCGTCGCTGACGGGGATCGCCTGCCAGCCGTTATGGGTGCGTGCGCCGGTAAACAGTGATGCCAGCGCGCCAGGGGTAATCGCTTCGCTCATCAGGGCTCCTTATAAAGCGGGTTCAGGGCTGTGCAGCAGGCTGGCAAGCCCGTTCAGCAGCAGCGTATTAAAAGTTTCTGGCTCGGTGACGTTGCAGGCGTGCCCGCCCTGGCGCATCACCACCTTGTGGCTGCCGGGGATGGCGGCCTGCAGCTCAGTGGAACAGACCGCAGGGATGAGCAGATCGTCGGCGGAGCAGATGAGGTGTACCGGGCAGTGAATGCGTGACGCATGGCGACTGAAGTCCGCTTTCTTCAGGGCATTCAGCCTGTGCAGCAGGTTGTTTTTGCCCTGGAAGTGGGCCAATGCCAGGGCCTCTTCGGCCTCCAGGCGCGGCGCACGGGCGGCCATCCAGTCGGCCGGGTAAAGAAACAGCGGCTGCGCCTCTACCCACGCCTGTGCGCCGCCTGCATGAAGCAGGCGTTCGCGGATCTGGAAACAGCGTCGGGTATGAGCATTCAGAGTGAGCCAGCCGTTCACGCACACCAGCGCGCTGAGGGCCTCGGGGTGGTCGAGCGCCAGCTGCAGGCCGATCAGCGCCCCCAGCGCATGACCCACGACGCAGTAACGAACGATCCCGGCGGCATTCAGCGCCCGGGCCAGCTCGTCGGCCATCATCGCCAGGCTGTAGGCTTCCGGCAGCACGTCGGGATTATTGCCCGTCCCGCGCTGGTCGTAGCACACCACCTGGTACTCTTGCTCCAGGACGGCAAGCTGCGGTAACCAGTAGCTGCCGCCCCCGCCAAGCCCGGCAATCAGGACTACCGTGGGCGCGCCGTCGTAAGGGGGAGGTGAGACAGAGAGCTTCATGGCCGCCTCACTTTGCGATGTGTGCAACGGTCGCGATTTCAACCAGCGCATCTGGCTTCACCAGCCCACACTGAATGCAGAACCGGGCCGGTTTATCACCGGGAAAGAACTCGGCGTAAATGTCGTTAATCGCGGCGTAGTTTTTCCAGTCGGTGATAAAGATACTGTTGAACGTCACATCCTCCATTGTGCCACCCGCTGTTTCGATCACTTTTTTGATCGTCTCCAGCACGTGGCGGGTTTGCGCCTTTGGGTCGTTGGGGTAGACCACGTTATTGTGCTGATCAAACGGCAGCGTGCCGGATACATACACCACACTATCGGCCAGCGTGCCGGGCACGAACGGGGCAATCGGGGTACTGGTTCCTGGCGGAATAATCACGGATTTCGGCATGGTCTTGTTCCTCAGGCAATACGGGCTAGCGGTGGATTCAGGGCGTCGCAAAAATCCGCGACGTTACTGACCCAGCCAAAAAAGGTTTCGATGTTGAACAGGGCCGCTTGCTGCGCAAACGCCGGCCCGGCCTGATGGGTGGCGTCTTCCAGCACCACGCCAAAATATTCCAGGAAGAAGCCGTCGCGCAGGGTGGATTCCACGCAGACGTTGGTAGCGATGCCGGTAAAGACCAGATGACGGATCCCCCGGCTGCGCAGCAGGCTGTCGAGCGGAGTGTTGAAAAAGCCGCTGTAGCGCGGTTTGGGCAGCACGATATCGCCTGCCTCTGGCACCAGCTCATCCACCAGCTGGTAATCCCAGCTGCCTTTCGCCAGCAGTGTGCCCTGCAGTTCGGGCCGTTTGCGCATGGTTTTCAGGGCGTTCGATTTATGGAAATTGGGAGAGCCCGGGCCACCGGCCTCCACATATTGATCGTCCCAGCCGTTCTGGAACCAGACGATCAGCATGCCTGCCGCGCGGGCTGCGTTGACTGCGGTTTTAATGTTTTCAATCACCGGTCGGGTGGTGGAGACGTCAAATCCCGCCAGATCCAGATAGCCGCCCTGGCTGGCATAGGCGTTTTGCATATCCACCACAATCAGGGCGCTTTGGTGCGGCGCAAAGGTGATGGCTTCCGGACGTGCTGCAAGCGTGGTCATTACGCGACCTCCTTTGTGATGGCAGGAATGTGGGCGCGGCACTGCATCAGCGGCTGAATGCGCTCGCCGAATGTTTCCACACCGGTCAGGAACTCATCGAAGGTCAGCAGCACGCCTTCCGCACCGGGCACGGCGGCCACTTCATCGAGCATTCTGGCGACGCTGGCATAGGAACCGACCAGCGTGCCCATGTTGATGTTGACCGCTGAGGTCGGGTCGGCCATCTGACGGACGTTGGTGTCCGAGCCGGAACGGGTATCTTTCTGGCTCTGTTCGGTGAGCCAGCTCAGCGCTTCATCGTCCGCGCCCGCCTTATACCGTTCCCATTTCGCGCGGGCGGCGTCGTCGGTTTCGTCGGCAATGACCATAAACAGGACATAGGAACCCACATCGCGACCGGTTTTGTCCGCGGCCTCTTTCATGCGTGCCGCGGTCGGGGCGAAGGCGGCTGGGGTATTCACGCCTTTGCCAAAGCAGAAGTTGAAGTCGGCGTATTTAGCGGAGAATTCCATTCCTGCGTCGCTCTGCCCGGCGCAGATCACTTTCATCGGGGCGGAAGGCTGCGGGCTGACGCGGCAGTCGTTCATGGTGAAGTAATCACCTTTGAAGTCGCTTTTGCCGGTGCCCCAGAGATCGCGCAGCACCTGCACATACTCGGTCAGGTAGTCATAGCGGCGGGAGAAATACTCGTCGCCCGGCCAGATCCCCATCTGCTCATACTCAGGTTTTTGCCAGCCCGTAACCAGGTTAACGCCAAAGCGACCACCGGAAATGGAGTCGATGGTGGAGGCCATTCTGGCAACGATCGCTGGCGGCAGGGTGAGGGTGGCGGCCGTCGCGTAGATCTGAATGCGCGAGGTGACGGCTGCCAGCCCGGCCATCAGGGTGAAGGACTCCAGGTTGTGATCCCAGAATTCGGTTTTGCCGCCGAAACCCCGCAGCTTGATCATCGAAAGCGCAAAATCGAAATGGTAGTGCTCCGCCTTTTGCACGATGGCCTTATTCAGCTCAAAAGTAGGCATGTATTGCGGGGCGGTGGTCGAGATTAGCCAGCCGTTGTTGCCGATAGGTACAAATACGCCAATTTTCATCACGAACCTCTCTTTACGACGTTGCAGGTAAAAAGGGTTTTGCAAAGGCAATGCCAGTTTTGAAAATGGCTTTGTTATTAATGTGTTAATCAATGGTTGGTTAATTGAGGTATGCAAATGTGGACTAAATGGTCAAAAACATTGCACAGAAAACAGGCATTCATGCGCGATCGGAGTGCAGAGTGTCGTGGTCGGTGAGGGGTTTTGCTATGCTGATGGCAACGCAAAATATGGAGAGCGGGAATGACACAAGGTGCAGTGAAAACACCCGGTAAACGTTCGCAGGCGGTCAGTGCGAAGAAGCAGGCCATCCTCGGTGCGGCGCTGGAGACCTTTTCGCAGTTTGGTATTCATGGCACGCGCCTTGAGCAGTTGGCGGAACAGGCCGGGGTGTCGAAAACGAATCTGCTCTACTACTACCCGTCGAAAGAGGCGCTTTATATTGCGGTGATGCAGCAGATCCTTGATATCTGGCTGGCGCCGCTCAAGGCGTTTCGCGAAGAGCTTGCCCCGCTGGTGGCGATCAGGGAGTACATTCGCCTGAAGCTGGAGGTGTCGCGTGATTATCCGCAGGCGTCACGGCTGTTCTGCCTGGAGATGCTGCAGGGCGCACCGCTGTTGCAGGCGGAACTGACCGGGGATTTAAAACAGCTGGTTGACGAGAAATCGGCCATTATTGCCGGATGGGTGGCGGGCGGGAAGCTGGCTCCAGTTGACCCGCATCATCTGATCTTTATGATTTGGGCCTCCACTCAGCATTACGCTGACTTTGCGGCCCAGGTTGAAGCGGTGACCGGTAAAACGCTCCAGGATGAGGCGTTTTTCCACAGCACGCTGGAAAACGTTCAGCAGATGATCATTGAAGGGATCCGCGTGCGTTAGTTTCCCGGCGGAAGAGGGCAGCTTAAATCGCCCTCTTCACACTGCATCAGTGAGGCAAGAAACGCTTCACGCTCAACGGTTTTTTCGTTCAGGCACTGGCTGATGATCATCGGCTGAACGCTGCCTCCCTCAGTACCCGACCCGATAAAGTTGCAGTCGGCATCGCGCAGGGCAATCCACGCTTGCTGTGCTTTTTTCAGAAGCTCACGCTGTGGGGCTTCTGCGCGTTTGATGGCAGCCTGATACGTCTGATTCAGTTTTTTATCGGCGGCCTGGTACTGCTGCGCCGTACAGGTGTTCATTTCAAGCTGGGTGGTCGCATTTGCGCACTCTTCTGCCAGCGCGTTCGCGCTCAGCAGCAATGCAGCCCCCGCGATCAGATATCTTTTCATCATCCCTCCATGTAAAAAAGCCGGATGCGCTGTGCTTATCCGGCCCTGGTTATTTTGTCACCCCGGTAAGCGTAGTGCCACCGGGGATATTTTACACGATTAACCGATTGTCATCAGGCTCGCGTTACCGCCCGCCGCCGCGGTGTTCACGCTAAGCGAGCGCTCAACGTACAGACGTTCCAGCAGCAGATTGGTTTCGCCGCGGGCAAAGCCCTGTACCGAAACAATCGCACCGCTGCGGGCCGCCACCTGCTCGCACAGTTCGCGCAGCTGGTCGGAATCACCGTGATAGATAACGGCATCAAACGGCTGAGTCAGCAGGGCATCGGGCTTCGTAAAATGAATGCGGGCAGAGACCGCTTTCGGCAGCTGTTTCGCGAGGTCACGATGCAGTGCATCTTCCGGCCACAGCACTTCACAACCGGTTGCAGCAGCGGCGGCCAGCTGAACCAGTGCATCCTGCTCGTTGTCCGCCACGCACAGCACACGCTCGCGCGGCATCAGCGTCCAGGTGTTGCGCTCACCGGTTGGCCCCGGCAGCAGGCGCTGCGTACCCGCCTGCGCCAGTTCGCCATACTGCTGTGCGACAGCGCGCAGTTCCGGGCGTTTTTCTGCCCACGTGATGAGCGCTTCAAGCGGCTGTGTCAGCACGGCCTTCAGCTGCGCGTCCACCGGACGTTCGGCATCCTGACGTGCCAGCGTCACGCCGAGCGCATTGTCCGGACGGTTTGCCAGCAGACGGTACAGGTAGAGTGGACCACCGGCTTTTGGACCGGTACCTGACAGACCTTCACCGCCGAACGGCTGTACGCCCACCACCGCGCCGACCATGTTACGGTTGACGTACAGGTTGCCTACTTTAGCGCTGCCGGTCACCTGAGCGATGGTCTCATCGATGCGGGTATGCACGCCGAGGGTCAGGCCATAGCCGGAGGCGTTAATCTGTTCAATCAGCTCGTTGAGGTTGTTACGGTTGTAGCGCACCACGTGCAATACCGGGCCAAAGACCTCTTTTTTCAGCTCGTCGAAGCTGGCCAGTTCAATCAGCGTTGGCGGCACAAAGGTGCCGGTCTGCCACTCGCGGGCATCCTCGTTGTTTTCACGCACGGCCTGGAAGACCGGACGGCCTTTGGCGCGCATGGTCTGAATATGGTTTTCGATATTTGCTTTGGCTTCCGCGTCGATAACCGGCCCGATATCGGTCGTGAGACGGCCCGGGTTACCCATGCGGCATTCGGCCATCGCGCCGCGCAGCATCTTCAGCGTGTGGTCTGCCACGTCATCCTGCAGACACAGCACGCGAAGGGCGGAACAGCGCTGGCCCGCGCTGTCGAAGGCGGAGGCGAGAACATCGACCACCACCTGCTCGGTGAGCGCGGAGGAGTCGACGATCATGGCGTTCATGCCGCCGGTTTCAGCGATGAGCGGCGTTGGACGCCCCTGTGCATCAAGACGGGTGGCGATGTTGCGCTGCAGCAGGGAGGCCACTTCAGTTGAGCCGGTAAACATCACGCCGCGCACACGGTTATCGGCGGTCAGTTTCGCCCCAACCGTTTCACCGCGGCCCGGCAACAGCTGTATGACACCCGCAGGCACGCCCGCTTCCAGCAGAATGTTAATACCCTGAGCGGCAATCAGCGGGGTCTGCTCCGCCGGTTTTGCCAGCACGCTGTTGCCTGCGGCAAGTGCGGCGGCAATCTGGCCGGTGAAGATCGCCAGCGGGAAGTTCCACGGACTGATACACACCACCGGACCGAGAGGACGGTGGGTTTCGTTATCGAAATCATCACGAACCTGGCCTGCGTAGTAGTGCAGGAAGTCGACCGCTTCACGAACTTCGGCAATGGCGTTGCTGAAGGTTTTACCTGCTTCGCGCACCAGGATCCCGATGAGCGACTGCATCTGGTCTTCCATCAGCACCGCAGCACGTTCCAGAATGGCGCCACGCTCTTGCGGCGGCGTCGCGAACCAGATTGGCGCGTTATTCACCGCGCTGTCCAGCGCCTGATCCACTTCTGCTTCGGTTGCTTCACGCACGTAGCCGACGATATCTTTTGGCTCCGCCGGGTTAATCACGGGCTGCATTTCGCCATCAGCGACGGGCTGCTCCAGAATCGGTTTGGCCTGCCATTTCTGCAGCGCGCTGTTGAGCAGGGCGGAGGAGAGGGAGGCCAGACGGTGTTCGTTCGCCAGGTCCAGACCCGCGGAGTTCACGCGACCTTTGCCGTACAGTTCACGCGGCAGCGGGATCTTCGGATGCGGCAGGCCAATCTGACCTTCCTGAGCCGCCATCTTCTCAACCGCCTGCACCGGATCGGCAACCAGCTCGTCAAGCGGCAGGGTGGTATCGGCGATACGGTTAACGAAGGAGGTGTTCGCCCCGTTCTCCAGCAGACGACGCACCAGGTACGCCAGCAGGGTTTCATGGGTGCCCACCGGGGCATAAATACGGCACGGACGGTTCAGTTTGCCATCCGCCACTTTACCGGTGACCTGCTCGTACAGCGGTTCACCCATGCCGTGCAGGCACTGGAACTCATACTGACCCGGATAGTAGTTCTGTCCGGCCAGGCTGTAGATGGCCGCCAGGGTGTGGGCGTTATGGGTGGCAAACTGCGGGTAAATCAGGTTCGGCACGCCGAGCAGTTTTTTCGCGCAGGCAAGGTAGGAGACATCGGTGTAAACCTTGCGGGTATAGACCGGATAGCCTTCCAGACCTTCCATCTGGGCGCGTTTAATTTCGCTGTCCCAGTATGCGCCTTTTACCAGGCGGATCATCAGGCGACGGCGACTGCGGCTTGCCAGGTCAATCAGGTAATCAATCACGAACGGACAACGTTTCTGATACGCCTGGATAACGAAACCAATTCCGTTCCAGCCTGCCAGCTCCGGCTCGAAGCACAGTTTTTCCAGCAGATCGAGGGAGATCTCCAGGCGGTCGGCCTCTTCGGCATCGATGTTGATACCGATGTCGTACTGGCGCGCCAGCAGGGTCAGGGATTTCAGGCGCGGATAGAGCTCTTCCATCACCCGGTCGTACTGCGCACGGCTGTAGCGCGGATGCAGGGCCGAGAGCTTGATGGAGATCCCCGGGCCTTCATAAATACCGCGACCGTTTGACGCTTTACCAATGGCGTGAATCGCCTGCTGGTAAGAGACCATATAAGCCTGCGCGTCGGCGGCGGTCAGCGCCGCTTCACCCAGCATGTCGTAAGAGTAGCGGAAACCTTTATCTTCGAGCTTACGGGCGTTGGCCAGCGCTTCCGCGATGGTTTCGCCGGTAACAAACTGCTCGCCCATCAGGCGCATCGCCATATCCACGCCTTTGCGGATCAGCGGTTCACCGCTCTTGCCGATGATGCGGTTCAGGGAGCGAGAGAGGTTGGCTTCGTTATGAGTCGAGACCAGTCGGCCGGTAAACAGCAGGCCCCAGGTCGCCGCGTTGACGAACAGCGACGGGCTGCGGCCAATGTGTGACTGCCAGTTACCGTTGCTGATTTTGTCGCGGATCAGTGCGTCACGGGTGGCTTTGTCAGGAATACGCAACAACGCTTCCGCCAGACACATCAGCGCTACGCCCTCCTGAGAGGAGAGGGAAAACTCCTGCAGCAGACCCTGTACCATTCCGGCGCGGCCGGTGGCATTTTTCTGGTTACGCAGTTTGTCGGCAAGCTGATACGCCAGGCTGTGCGCCTGAGAGGCAATGGCTTCTGGCAGACGGGCCTGCTCCAGCAGCATCGGTACGGCGTCGGTTTCGGCACGACGGTAAGCACCGGTAATGGCGGCGCGACTGACCGACTGAGGCAGGATCTGCTCGGCGAATTCAAGGAACGGCTGATGGTTTTCGTCAGCAGCGGCGGAAACCTCATCACTTTCATTGGCTGCACCCGCCAGCAGCGCGGGCAGCTCTGGCAGCCCCTCATCGCTTTCGAGTCTTTCGAGGTAGTTAAAAATCGCCTGCTTGATTAGCCAGTGCGGCGTGCGGTCAATGCGGGTTGCTGCGGTCTTAATCCGTTCGCGGGTTGCGTCATCCAGCTTAACCCCCATGGTGGTCATACCCATGCCAAAGCTCCTGTTGTTCTGTCGTCGTGTGCTATCGATAGCGTGAAATATCCACCATGTTGCAACTTTGTGCAACCGTGTTAAATGTGACTTGGTTTGCAACCCAGAAAATGAATGGATTGTTAAGAGATGGTTAGATGGAAAAAAGTGCTGGCTTCTGGATGAGAGGCCTGTTTTTATGCGGGACTTAACACTTTTAAAAGGTGCAACCCGTAAAAGCGTGAGCGAGTGCAACCTATACGAAAGACGTATAAAACCAGGGATGAATTTGATGTAAATGCAGTGTTAAATCGTTTGTGTGCGAGCACTGCTTACGGCAGGATACGCGCGGCCAACAGAAACACATACACACATCACTACGTTCCGGTGATGACATAACAAGGCAACCCGGACGGTTGTCGCTCGACATTTTGGAGAATTTGAATGGCAATTAGCACACCGATGCTGGTGACATTTCTCGTTTATATATTTGGCATGATCCTGATAGGGTTTTTGGCATGGCGTTCAACAAAGAACTTTGACGACTACATTCTGGGCGGGCGTAGCTTAGGGCCGATGGTCACCGCACTCTCTGCGGGCGCGTCCGACATGAGCGGCTGGCTGCTGATGGGTCTGCCGGGGGCGATTTTCATCTCCGGTATTTCTGAAAGCTGGATCGCCATTGGCCTGACCGTCGGGGCATGGATCAACTGGAAGTTGGTTGCAGGCCGTCTGCGCGTGCATACCGAAGCCAACAACAATGCGTTGACCCTGCCGGATTACTTCACCGGACGCTTTGAAGATAACAGCCGCGTGCTGCGCATTATCTCTGCGCTGGTTATCCTCGTGTTCTTCACCATCTATTGTGCCTCTGGCATTGTGGCCGGTGCGCGCCTGTTCGAAAGCACCTTCGGCATGAGCTATGAAACGGCGCTGTGGGCTGGTGCTGCGGCAACCATTCTCTATACCTTCGTGGGCGGTTTCCTGGCCGTAAGCTGGACTGACACCGTGCAGGCGAGCCTGATGATCTTCGCTCTGATCCTGACGCCAGTCATTGTCATCTTCACCGTCGGCGGCTTTGCTGATTCGCTGGAAGTGATTAAGCAGAAGAGCATTGAAAACGTCGACATGCTGAAAGGGCTGAACTTTGTCGCCATCGTTTCGCTGATGGGCTGGGGTCTGGGCTACTTCGGTCAGCCGCACATTCTGGCGCGCTTCATGGCCGCTGACTCTCACCACACGATTGTTCATGCCCGTCGTATCAGTATGACGTGGATGATCCTCTGCCTGGCGGGTGCCTGTGCGGTTGGTTTCTTCGGCATCGCTTACTTCAACAATAACCCGGCGCAGGCAGGTGCAGTAAACCAGAACGCCGAACGTGTGTTCATCGAACTGGCGGGCATTCTGTTCAACCCGTGGATTGCCGGTATTCTGCTCTCCGCGATCCTGGCGGCCGTGATGTCCACCCTGAGCTGCCAGCTGCTGGTCTGCTCGAGTGCAATCACCGAAGACCTCTACAAAGCGTTCCTGCGTAAAGATGCGAGCCAGAAAGAGCTGGTATGGGTGGGGCGTTTCATGGTGCTGGTGGTGGCCTTAATTGCCATTGCGCTGGCGGCAAACCCTGAGAACCGCGTGCTGGGCCTGGTAAGCTACGCGTGGGCGGGCTTTGGTGCGGCGTTTGGTCCGGTGGTGCTCTTCTCGGTGCTGTGGTCGCGCATGACCCGCAACGGCGCGCTGGCGGGGATGATTATCGGTGCGCTTACCGTTATCGTCTGGAAGCAGTTCGCCTGGCTTGGTCTGTACGAAATTATCCCGGGCTTCATCTTCGGCAGTATCGGCATTGTGGTGTTCAGCCTGCTGGGTAAAGCGCCTTCTGCCTCAATGCAGAAACGTTTTGCTGAAGCAGACGCACACTATCACACTGCACCGCCGTCTAAGCTGCAGGCTGAGTAATCTTTTTCGCTGATAGACAGGCCGGGTAAGCGCGCGCGCTACCCGGCTTTTTTCTTGCCAAAATCCGCAATTTACGATGATATCGCTGTGCTTATAACAATGAGGATAGCGAAGCATGACAATCAAAACAGGGGTAATGGCAGCGGCAATATTGATGCTGGCGGGCTGCAGTGTGCCGTCGCAACACGCGGCGATGGAGACCTGCAAAGCGGATAACCAGATGCAGCAAACCACGCTCTATTTCGGGCTAAACCGTCCCGCAGGGGCGCAAATCACCACCGGCGAGTGGCAGCAGTTCGTTGACCAGGACGTGACGCCGCGTTTTCGCGATGGCCTGACGGTCTTTGATGCGCGCGGGCAGTGGCTGGGTAACGACGGGAAAGTGGCGCGTGAACCGAGCAAGGCGCTTATGCTGATCCACGGTAAAGATGCGCAGAGCGAGAAGAATATTGAAGCGTTGCGGGGTATTTATAAATCACGCTTCGCGCAGGAGTCGGTGATGCGGGTCGATCAGCCGGTGTGCGTGCAGTTTTAATGAAAAACGGCGGGAGAACCCGCCGTTATCGCTTACAGCACCAGCCCTGCAAAGCTGGCGGACAGCAAACTGACCAGCGTCGCGCCATACACCAGACGTAAGCCAAAACGTGATACCACGTTTCCCTGTTGCTCGTTCAGGCCTTTGATCGCCCCGGCCACAATGCCGATAGAGGCAAAGTTAGCGAACGACACCAGGAAAACGGACAAAATGCCCAGTCCGCGTGGTGACATCTGATGCGCAATTTTTTGCAGCTCAATCATTGCCACAAATTCATTTGCGACCAGCTTGGTTGCCATAATACTGCCGGCATTCAACGCGTCGCTCAGCGGAATACCGACCAGCCATGCCAGCGGGTAAAATACATAGCCCAGGATCTGCTGGAAGCTCATACCAAATACGCTGGAGAAGAGGGCGTTAACGGCGCTAATAAGGGCAATAAAGCCAATCAGCATCGCCAGAATAATCATCGCCACTTTAAAACCGGCCAGAATATACTCGCCAAGCATTTCGAAGAAGCTCTGGGACTCGTGCAGCTTTTCAAGCTTGATGTCCGGCTCTGCTTCCGGGCGCGCCGGGTTGATAATGGAGAGAATAATAAAGGTGCTGAACATGTTCAGGATGAGTGCGGCAACGACAAATTTGGCGTCGAGCATGGTCATATAGGCACCGACAATCGACAGAGATACCGTCGACATGGCCGTGGCCGCCATGGTGAAGAGACGACGAGAGGAGAGGTCGCCCAGTACACCCTTGTAGGCAATAAAGTTTTCAGACTGTCCGAGGATCAGCGAGCTCACCGCGTTGAACGATTCCAGCTTACCCATGCCATTCAGTTTTGACAGCAGTGTCCCGATCACCCGAATAAAAATCGGCAGAATTCGCCAGTGCTGAAGAATACCAATCAGTGCGGAGATAAAAATAATCGGGCAGAGTACGCCGAGGAAAATGAACGCCAGTCCTTTTTCACCCATCCCGCCAAAGACGAAATTGGTGCCTTCAGCCGCGAATTTCAGCAGTGACTCAAAGAATCCCGAGACATATTTAATAATGAACAGCCCGCTTTCGGCATGCAGGAAAAAGAACGCCAGGGCTATTTCAATGACAATCAGCTGTAAAACAAAACGAATGCGAATTTTTCGGCGGTCGAAACTCACCAGCCAGGCAAGCGCAAGAATAATCACCAGCGCCAGCAGGAAATGGATAATGTTGAACATGGATAATTTTCAGTTGGTTTTTGAGGCAGATATTTAGCCACAGCCCTGATTAACCGTAAATGGGCATTTTCGCTATAACTTATAAACTTAACGATAACGCCAGCAATTATTACCAGGCTGGGTGTTTACAACTCGTCATCAAAACAACACACATTTCGCTTGTTTTTCTTGCTGGCGTAATGATAATCACTATCACAAGAATTTACCTTTCTTTGCATCAGTTGACCGCGATAAACATTTAAGGTGTCGGCATGTTTGTTCCATTTCTCATTATGTTACGCGAAGGTCTCGAAGCGGCCCTCATCGTCAGCCTCATCGCCAGTTATCTGAAGCGAACCCAGCGTGGACGCTGGATCGGTGTCATGTGGATTGGGGTATTCCTCGCCGCAGCACTCTGTCTGGGCCTTGGCATTCTTATCAATGAAACCACCGGTGAGTTTCCCCAGAAAGAGCAAGAGTTGTTTGAAGGGATCGTGGCCGTCATTGCCGTGGTAATCCTCACCTGGATGGTGTTCTGGATGCGTAAAGTGTCCCGCAACGTGAAGGTGCAGCTGGAGCAGGCGGTGGATAACGCTCTGCAAAAGGGCAATAACCACGGCTGGGCGCTGATCATGATGGTCTTTTTCGCCGTGGCGCGGGAAGGGCTGGAGTCGGTTTTCTTCCTGCTGGCGGCATTTCAGCAGGATGTGGGGATCTGGCCACCGCTGGGTGCGATGCTGGGTCTGGCCACTGCGGTGGTGCTGGGCTTCCTGCTCTACTGGGGCGGCATTCGCCTTAACCTGGGTGCGTTCTTTAAATGGACCAGCCTGTTTATTCTGCTGGTGGCCGCTGGGCTGGCGGCGGGAGCGATCCGCGCTTTCCACGAAGCGGGCCTGTGGAATCACTTCCAGGAAGTGGCGTTCGACCTCAGTAACGTGCTCTCAACGCACTCCCTGACCGGTACCTTGCTCGAAGGTATTTTTGGTTACCAGGAAACGCCGAGCGTCAGCGAAGTGGCGATGTACTTTATCTATTTGGTTCCGGCGCTGGTGCTGTTTGCCATGCCGCCGCGCACCGGCACTCAGACGTCGCGCGTTGCGCCGTAATCTGACTGCATTAGTTACAACATACTTTTAAAGGGAAGAGTCATGGCAATTCAGTTCCGTCGTAGTGCGTTATGCGCAGGCATTGCCGCGCTGTTCGCTTCAGCATTTTCCGCCTGGGGCGCGGATGTTCCGCAGGTCAAGGTTTCGGTCAATGATAAGCAGTGCGAGCCAATGACCATCACGGTCAACAGCGGCAAAACCCAGTTTATTATTCAGAACCACAGCCAGAAGGCGCTGGAGTGGGAAATCCTGAAAGGCGTCATGGTGGTGGAAGAGCGTGAAAATATCGCGCCGGGCTTTAGTCAGAAGATGACCGCCAACCTGCAGCCGGGTGAATATGAGATGACCTGCGGGCTGCTGACGAACCCTAAAGGCAAGCTTATCGTGAAGGGTGATGCCACGGCCGACGCCGGAAAAGGCACGGCCCTGTTGAGCCTGGGTGATGCGATTACTGCTTATAAAGCGTATGTCATCAAAGAGACGGCGGACCTGGCTACCGGTACCAAAGCCTTCACTGATGCAGTAAAAGCGGGCGATATCGCGAAAGCGAAATCCCTGTATGCGCCAACCCGTCAGCATTACGAGCGTATTGAGCCGATTGCCGAGTTGTTCTCTGACCTGGATGGCAGCATTGATGCCCGTGAAGATGATTTTGAGCAGAAAGCCGCCGACCCGAAATTTACCGGCTTCCACCGTCTGGAGAAAGCCCTGTTTGGCGATAACACTCTCAAAGGGATGGATAAATATGCCGATCAGCTGAACAGTGACGTGCTTGAGCTGCAAAAACGCATCAGTGAGCTGGCCTTCCCGCCATCAAAAGTGGTGGGCGGTGCCGCGGGTCTGATTGAAGAAGTGGCGGCCAGTAAAATCAGCGGTGAAGAAGACCGTTACAGCCACACCGACCTGTGGGACTTCCAGGCGAACGTCGATGGCGCGCAGAAAATTGTCGATCTGCTGCGTCCTCAGCTGCAGAAAGATAACAGCGAGCTGCTGGCGAAAGTGGATGCCAACTTCAAAAAAGTCGACACCATTCTGGCGAAGTACCGTACCAAAGACGGGTTTGAAACCTACGATAAACTGACCGATGCCGACCGTAACGCGCTGAAAGGCCCGATTACCACACTGGCGGAAGATCTCTCCCTGCTGCGTGGCGTACTGGGTCTGGATTAAGCACGATGAACAAGCAGAATGAACACGACGTGGTGGAACCTTCACGTCGTCGATTGTTAAAAGGAGTAGGGGCGCTGGGGGGCGCCCTTGCTCTGGCCGGAGGGTGCCCGGTGGCGCATGCGGCGAAACCGCAAAGTGCTCCCGGCACGCTGTCACCCAATGCACGCATGGAGACGCAGCCTTTTTATGGTGAGCATCAGTCGGGCATTTTGACACCACAGCAGGCCTCCATGATGCTGGTGGCTTTTGATTCGCTGGCAAGCGATAAAGCCGATCTTGAGCGTTTGTTCCGCCTGCTGACGACGCGCATCGCGTTTCTCACCGCCGGTGGTCCGGCGCCGGACACGCCTAACCCGCGTCTGCCGCCGATGGATTCCGGTATCCTCGGGGCATTTATCGCTCCGGATAACCTGACGATAACCGTTTCGCTCGGTGAGTCGCTGTTTGATGCGCGCTACGGGCTGGCAAAACAGAAGCCAAAAGCGCTGCAGAAAATGACGCGTTTCCCGAATGACTCTCTGGATGCTGCTCTCTGCCACGGCGATCTGCTCCTGCAAATTTGCGCCAACACCCAGGATACGGTGATCCACGCGCTGCGCGACATCATCAAGCACACGCCGGACCTGCTGAGCGTTCGCTGGAAGCGGGAAGGGTTTATCTCTGACCATGCCGCCCGCAGCAAAGGGAAAGAGACGCCCGTAAACCTGCTGGGCTTTAAAGACGGCACGGCCAACCCGGACAGCCGTAATGATCCGCTCATGAAAGAGGTGGTCTGGGTGACGGCCGATCAGGGCGAGCCGGCATGGGCTGTGGGGGGAAGTTATCAGGCGGTGCGGATTATTCAGTTCCACGTGGAGTTCTGGGACCGTACGCCGCTCAAAGAGCAGCAGACGATTTTTGGCCGCGATAAACAGAGTGGCGCTCCGCTCGGGATGAAGAACGAGCATGATGTGCCTGACTACGCCAGCGATCCGAATGGCGATGTCATCGCGCTGGACAGCCATATCCGCCTGGCCAATCCGCGTACCAAAGAGACACAATCCAGCCTGATGATGCGTCGGGGATATAGCTATTCACTTGGCGTAACCAACGCCGGCCAGCTCGATATGGGGCTGCTGTTTGTGTGCTATCAGCACGACCTGGAGAAGGGCTTCCTGACCGTACAGAAACGCTTGAACGGGGAAGCGCTGGAAGAGTACATTAAACCCATCGGCGGCGGTTATTTCTTTGCCCTGCCTGGCGCACGCGATCGCAACGCCTATCTCGCTCAAGGGTTGATTGAAGCCTGATAATTGTCCCTGCGATAATTCGCGGGGACATTATTTTTTCATATGCCTGTCCTGCTGTTATATTTCTGTAATATTCCTGTATGAGACTGATTTCCACTGTAGGGACAGTCTTAAAGTTACGTTCAGGTAAAATAAATGTTGCATTTATGATAACTCCTGATGTACTTAAGATAAGACAGCGGTAGTTCCCGGCAGTGATGCTGAATCACTATGGAGATCGCGAATGGTTGCGTCCTGTACTGGACATGGTAAACACAACACCCGCAGCACCCGGCGCGGAGGCTCAGACTCCGGCAGCGATTTCCTCACCACAAAATTATCCCCCTCGACTCAAGAATCTCTTTCGACCGACGTGCAGAATGGTGCGCGTAGCCGTTCTGTTGCGTCATCCGGTAAAGCAAGCAATGGCTTACAAGGAAGCCAACCCTCTGATGTTCGTGCGCATAATCGTGCTGAAACTGGCACGTGTGATGAATACCAACAACTCAAGGTGCTATCCATGGGAAGACAAAAAGCAGTGATCAAAGCTCGTCGCGAAGCAAAACGTGTGCTGAGACGGGATTCACGTAGCCATAAACAGCGTGAAGAAGAATCGGTCACCTCGCTTGTGCAGATGAGTGGCGTAGAAGCAATTGGCATGGCCCGAGACAGCCGTGATAATTCTCCAATTGTGGCGCGCAATGAGGCTCAGGCGCACTACCTGAATGCTATCGAGAGTAAACAGCTCATCTTTGCAACCGGCGAAGCCGGATGCGGGAAAACGTGGATCAGTGCAGCCAAAGCGGCAGAGGCGCTGATCCATAAAGACGTGGAGAGAATTATTGTCACCCGTCCGGTACTGCAGGCTGATGAAGATCTTGGCTTCTTGCCCGGAGATATTTCAGAGAAGTTTGCCCCTTACTTCAGGCCCGTCTATGACGTGCTGGTGAAACGTCTGGGAGCATCCTTTATGCAGTACTGTCTGCGACCAGAGATTGGCAAGGTGGAAATCGCGCCGTTCGCTTATATGCGCGGACGTACATTTGAAAATGCGGTCGTCATTCTTGACGAGGCTCAGAACGTGACCGCAGCGCAAATGAAGATGTTTTTAACGCGCCTCGGGGAAAACGTGACGGTCATCGTCAATGGTGATATTACCCAGTGCGATCTGCCATCGGGCGTGAAGTCCGGACTGAGCGACGCCATGTCACGTTTTGAGGAAGATGAGATGATTGGGGTGGTACGCTTCACGAAAGAAGACTGCGTGCGTTCAGCGCTCTGCCAGCGCACTCTGCAAGCGTACTATTGAGTTACCCGTTGTGTTCAAAGCCCGGGAAACCGGGCTTTGTTTTTTGTGCGGGCGTCCTGTCCGGGGAATATAAAAGAAAAAAGCCCGTACTTTCGTACGCGCTCTCATCTTGAATATGGCGGTGAGGGGAGGATTGACTCGCTTCGCTCGCTCTGCGGGCAGCCTGTTCGCTGCGCGCTCAGTCTGTCCAACTGGCTGTCGCCCGTTGTCGAACCCCGGTCGGGGATTCTCATCCCCCCTGTCCGGAGGATATAAAAGAAAAAAGCCCGTACTTTCGTACGAGCTCTTATCTTAAATATGGCGGTGAGGGGGGGATTGACTCGCTTCGCTCGCCCTGCGGGCAGCCTGTTCGCTGCGCGCTCAGTCTGTCCAACTGGCTGTCGCCAGTTGTCGAACCCCGGTCGGGGATTCTCATCCCCCCTGTCCGGAGGATATAAAAGAAAAAAGCCCGTACTTTTGTACGAGCTCTTATCTTGAATATGGCGGTGAGGGGGGGATTCGAACCCCCGATACGTTGCCGTATACACACTTTCCAGGCGTGCTCCTTCAGCCACTCGGACACCTCACCATATTGTTTTGCTGCCTGACCGCTTGGGGGGCAACGGGGCGCTACTATAGGGAGTTGCGCTAAAACGGTCAAGCAGATTTTCTGCTTTAGTGCTTGTTCGGTTAAGCAATAATCAGCTCCACGTCTTTTTGACCGTGGAGCCGGTGATTAACGCTGTGAATCGAGCACTTCGCTGTTTTTGACCACCTCTTGTGCTCTGGTATAGCTTTCGATCAGCAGCTGATAGGCAGGGAAGATATGGGTATACACTTCAGCCCACTCGGCTGCATCTTCCCGGTTCCATGTCCGCTGGATCTCAGAGGCAACCGCCGCGGTATCCATTGGTACCACCCCGGCCTGGACCACGCGCGCCAGGGTGATCTCCTGAGCCATTTTGCTGTAGGTGCCGGAGGCATCAATAACCGCAAACACTTTATAACCCTCCGCGACTGCGCTAATAGAGGGAAACGCCATGCAGACGCTGGTGATGGTGCCGGCAATGATCAACGTTTTGCGCCCGGTGGCGTTCACCGCAGCCACAAACTCCGGGTTATCCCAGGCGTTGATCTCACCTTTACGTGGAACGTATTGCGCATGTGGCGCATTAGCGTGGATCTCCGGAATAAGGGGGCCATTCGGTCCCTGTGGAACAGAAGCGGTGGTGATCACCGGGATCTTCGCCAGGGTAGCGATTTTTGCCAGCGCCGCAGCACGTGCGCGCAACTCTGGCATTGGCATATCCCCCACGGTCTGGAAAAGTCCGCTCTGGTGATCGATAAGCAACATCACCGCATCGTTTACATCAATAACCGGGCGTGAGCCGTTAAAATTTGCAGGTGCAGACATCTTCTTCTCCTTTATTACCATCAGATCTGGCCGAAGCGGCCGGAGTTGAAATCACGAATGGCTTCCGCGATTTCGGTTTTACTGTTCATCACAAACGGCCCATAGCCCACGATGGGTTCATTCAACGGCTCGCCGGCCATCAGCAGGACTTTGGCATCGAGGCTCGCTTCCAGATGGAGTGTGTCGCCTTGCTGGCTTAATACAACCAGCTGTGCCTCGCCTGCCTGGGCTGTTCCGTTCACCGTAATGGTGCCTTCCATCACAACCAGCGCCGTGCTCCAGCCCTCCGGCTGACTGAGCGTGAGATGGCTACCCTGATTGAGCGCGATGTCCCAGACGTTTAGCGGCGAAAAGGTGTGCGCGGGGCCTGCAACATCCTCGTAGCGACCTGCGATAACCCGCAGCGAGCCGCTGTTATCCGGCAGCGTGACCACAGGGATATCCGCCTTAGTGATGCTCTGGTAGCCCGGCGTCGCCATTTTGTCTTTGGCAGGTAGGTTGACCCACAGCTGCATCATTTTCAGTTCACCGCCTTTCTGCGAGAACGCGCTGGAGTGGAACTCCTCGTGCAAAATGCCAGCGCCCGCCGTCATCCATTGCACGTCCCCGGGGCCTATTACGCCGCCTCTGCCGGTAGAATCGCGATGTTCAACTTCGCCGGAATAGACGAGGGTGACCGTTTCGAAACCCCGGTGCGGATGCTCGCCGACGCCGCGCTTTGCCCCATCCGCCGGGAAGGTGTATGGCCCGGCGTAGTCCAGTAGCAAGAACGGGCTGAGCGGCTCGCCGTGTGTCTGGTAAGAAAACATTGAACGTACCGGGAAACCATCACCAACCCAGTGTTGACGGGGAGCGGTGTACACGCCTGTTACGTTTTTCATGATGAACTCCTGAAGCGTTGTTGATGTAATTAGCTTATATTCAGCGTTAATATCCCGGTAGATAGTGAAAATGGCATTCACTGTTCTGAAAATAGAACGATGAGGATTTATGCAGGATCTCAATGACTTCGTCTGGTTTGTGAAGGTGGTCGACTACGGTGGTTTTGCTGCAGCGGGGCGTGCGCTCGATTTGCCGAAGTCCCGGCTAAGCCGCCGGATAGCTCAGCTGGAAGAGCGGCTTGGCGTACGGTTAATACATCGTACAACGCGGCAGTTTACGGTGACAGAAGTTGGCCAGACCTTCTATCAGCACTGTAAAGCGATGATGGTGGAAGCAGAAGCTGCTGAGGAGGCGGTGGCCGCGTTACAGGCTGAGCCGCGCGGTATTGTCAGGATCACCTGTCCGATAACATTGTTGCATGTCCATGTTGGCCCGATGCTGGCGAGATTTATGGCGCGCTATCCAGGGATCGCGCTGCAGCTTGAGGCAACCAACCGGCGAGTAGACCTGGTGGGGGAGGGGATTGATGTCGCGATCCGTGTGCGCCCGCGTCCGTTCGATGACAGCGATCTGGTGTTAAGGGTACTGGCGGACCGGGGACATTGTCTGGTCGCCGGACCGGCGTTGATACAGCGGATGGGTAAACCGTTGGTGCCCTCTGAACTCAGTGCCTGGCCTGGATTAAGCACGAACGAGGGTAAACACATCCATAAATGGGAACTGAGTGGACCCGAAGGGGCGAAGGCGGAAATCCATTACCATCCTCGCCTGATCACTACCGATATGCTGGCACTGCGTGAAGCGGCTATAGCGGGTATCGGCGTGGTGCAGCTGCCGATATTGATGGTGAAAGATCAGCTTGCGTCAGGGGACCTCATTCGCGTACTTGATGCCTGGGAGCCACGACGTGAGGTGATTCATGCTGTGTATCCTTCAAGACGCGGGTTACTCCCGTCTGTCAGGGCACTGGTGGATTTTCTTACCGAAGAGTATGCGCGGATGGTGGAAGATTAATCTTTCCCTCTCCCCTGGAGCGAGGGTGAGGATCTTACACCACACAAGGTCTCATGTTGCGCGGGCGGAGAATATAAAAGAAAAAAGCCCGTACTTTCGTTCGAGCTCTCATCTTAAATATGTCGGTGAGGGGGGGATTGACTCGCTTTGCTCGCCCTGCGGGCAGCCTGTTCGCTGCGCGCTCAGTCTGTCCAACTGGCTGTCGCCCGTTGTCGAACCCCGGTCGGGGATTCTCATCCCCCCTGTCCGGGGAATATAAAAGAAAAAAGCCCGTACTTTCGTACGAGCTCTCATCTTGAATATGGCGGTGAGGGGGGGATTCGAACCCCCGATACGTTGCCGTATACACACTTTCCAGGCGTGCTCCTTCAGCCACTCGGACACCTCACCATATTGTCATCCCGTTGTTGCCGGGACGGGCGCTAATGTAAGGAAAAGCCGAACTGGCGTCAACTCACTTTTTCAGTAAATCAGCGCATTTAGACAAACTTCAGTCAACATGGCTTTTAAATGTGCTGAAAGCGTCTTTTTTATCAACAACGCGGTGGCGGGAAAAATTTGTTATGCTGGCAATCCAGTTGAAAATGAACACAAAACAGCGCAATAAAAGGCAGGAATGACTATGGATATAATCTTCTATCACCCCACTTTTGATACTGCTTACTGGATTAAGGCACTTTCGGCGGCGTTGCCCGGGGCGCGCGTGCGTGAGTGGAAACGTGGTGATAACGAACATGCTGACTACGCGCTGGTCTGGCATCCGCCGGTAGAAATGCTCCAGGGCCGTAAACTGAAGGCAGTTTTTGCGCTGGGCGCCGGCGTGGATTCGATTCTGAGCAAACTGAAAGCACACCCTGAAATGCTGCCGGAAGAGATCCCTCTTTTCCGTCTGGAAGATACCGGCATGGGACAGCAAATGCAGGAGTATGCTGTCAGCCAGGTGCTGCACTGGTTCCGCCGCTTCGACGACTATCAGGCATTAAAACAGCAATCCCACTGGGAACCGCTGCCGGATTATCAGCGCGAAGATTTTACCATTGGTATCCTAGGGGCTGGCGTGCTCGGCTTAAAAGTCGCTGAAGCACTTGCCCCGTGGGGCTTCCCACTGCGTTGCTGGAGCCGTAGCCGCAAGGATTATCCGGGCGTAGAAAGTTTTGCCGGCGCTGATGAGCTTCCTGCGTTCCTGAACGGTACGCGCGTGCTCATCAACCTGCTGCCAAATACGGCCGAAACGGTGGGGATTATCAATGGTGCACTGCTTAATCAACTGGCTGACCAGAGTTACGTAATGAACCTGGCACGCGGGGTACACCTTGTTGAGTCCGATCTGCTGCAGGCGCTGAACAGCGGAAAACTGAAAGGGGCGATGCTGGATGTGTACAGCCGCGAGCCGTTACCGGCAGAAAGCCCGCTGTGGGCACATCCGCGTGTGGCGATGACGCCGCACATTGCAGCGGTCACGCGTCCGGCGGAAGCTGTGGCCTATATTACCCACACCATCAGTGAGATGGAGCAGGGCCATCCGGTAACCGGACAGGTCGACAGACAGCGCGGCTACTGAGTGAAACCCGGCGTTAGCCGGGTTTTTGCTAATATTCGCTGCAGATAACTGCTATCCTTTGGAAAAACCGCAGAGGAGAGAAAGATGTATCCCGTTGACCTGCATATGCACACCGTCGCCAGTACCCACGCGTATAGCAACCTCCATGATTATATCGCGCAAGCGAAACGCAAGGGCATTACGCTTTTTGCGATTACCGATCACGGCCCGGACATGGCAGATGCGCCGCACTACTGGCATTTTGTGAATATGCGGATCTGGCCACGTCTGGTGGACGGTATTGGGATACTGCGCGGTATCGAGGCAAACATTAAAAATACAGACGGTGAAATCGACTGCACCGGACCGATGCTGACCTCTCTGGATCTGATCCTTGCCGGTTTCCACGAGCCGGTTTTCGCGCCGCAGGATAAAGAGATGAACACCCGAGCGATGATTGCTGCTATAGCCAGCGGCAACGTGCACATTATTTCTCATCCGGGTAATCCTAAATACCCGATTGATATCGAGGCTGTTGCCAAGGCGGCAGCGAAACACCGCGTGGCGCTGGAGATCAATAACTCTTCTTTTGTTCACTCGCGTAAGGGCAGTGAAGCAAACTGTCGCGCCGTGGCAGCTGCAGTACGGGATGCCGGCGGCATGGTGGCGCTGGGTTCCGATTCCCATACCGCGTTTACGCTGGGTGATTTTAGTGAATGCCTGAAAATACTGAATGACGTGGATTTCCCGGAAGACAGGATCCTTAACGTTACCCCACGCCGCATGCTTGATTTCCTCGAGTCACGCGGAATGGATCCGATTGATGAATTTGCCGATCTTTAATTGTGTAATGGAATAAAAAAATGAATGAGTTTTCCATCCTTTGCCGCGTGTTGGGTACGCTGTTCTATCGTCAGCCGCAAGACCCGCTGCTGGTTCCACTCTTTACCCTGATTCGTGAAGGGAAACTGGCGCAAAACTGGCCGCTGGAACAGGATGAGTTGCTGGAGCGTCTGCAAAAAAGTTGCGATATGCAGCAGATTTCAACGGATTACAACGCACTGTTTATTGGCGACGAATGCCGCGTTTCGCCGTACCGTTCAGCCTGGCAGGAAGGGGCGACGGAAGCGGAAGTGCGCACGTTTCTCTCTGAACGCGGAATGCCGCTGACGGATACCCCTGCGGACCATATCGGAACGTTGCTGCTGGCTGCATCCTGGATTGAAGATCACGCCGCTGATGATGAGAACGAGGCTATCGAAACGCTCTTCGAAGCGTATCTGCTGCCGTGGTGCGGTACTTTCCTCGGCAAAGTTGAAGCACATGCGACCTCGCCGTTCTGGAGAACGCTGGCTCCGCTGACCCGCGACGCCATTGCGGCAATGTGGGATGAGCTGGAAGAAGAAGAAGAAGAGTGATTTAGATCACATAAATTCTGCAACCATACATTTCATCTTGCACGGAATGTGCATCTGATCTCATTTCCATGGCGCGCTTCTGCTAAGATGCGCGCCATGAACATATTACTGTGTATCGCATTAACGACAGGCATTCTCTCCGGACTATGGGGATGGGTGGCGGTCTCTCTCGGGTTGCTCAGCTGGGCCGGGTTTCTGGGCTGTACGGCCTACTTTGCCTGCCCGCAGGGCGGCGTAAAAGGGCTTTTTATCTCTGGCTGTACCCTGATGAGCGGTGTTATCTGGGCACTCGTGATTATGAAGGGCAGCGCGTTGGCCCCGCATCTGGAGATCCTGGGCTATATCATGACCGGCGTAGTCGCGTTTTTGATGTGTATCCAGGCAAAGCATATGCTGCTGTCGTTTGTACCCGGTACCTTTATGGGCGCATGCGCGACGTTTGCAGGGCAGGGGGACTGGGCGCTGGTGCTTCCCTCGCTAATGCTGGGCTTGGTGTTTGGCTATGCTATGAAGAACAGCGGCCTCTGGCTGGCTGCCAGACGGGATAAAGCGCAAAACATCACTGCGGTAAGCGAATAAAAAAAGGCGAGATGATGATCTCGCCTTTTTTATGCGCTTCCTGTCAGGATTCCGGAGGCACTGACATATCGCGGTATTTAACCAGTATCGGGTTTTGCGCCTCTGCTTTGTTCTGCAGGTCCCACAATCCACGATCGATACCATCATTAATCAGGAAGATTACCCCGGTTTCTATGGCTGACATCAGACACATCATGACCGGTTCGTTAGAGGTATACCCGATTTCACCCTCCAGCAAACGCTGGTAATCGATGAAGCGGAAAACCCCGGCCTGCACTTCATAAGAAAGAATGGTTTTGCTGGTCGTTACCGAAGAGAGCACTTCACCCGTGCTGACGTTGACGACACGCAGGTTTACGGCGATTTGGTCGAGCTGATATTGCGTATCAGCACCGATACCAAAGTAACGCGCGCCCACACCACCCGATTTAACGTTGCTTTCATAACCGATAATCGATCCCTCGATCATGACGTTCGCCGCGGCCAGTGATTCCAGCGGCATGCGGTTATTATTCGCGACGGTGCCATTTTCCTGCGCAGCGCGAATAATTTTCCGTTCATTTAACAGGTTCTGCAGACCCTGACGTTCCAGAGGAATAAACCAGTGCGAATCCTTCAGGGCGGTCACCAGCATGGCGGTGGCGCTCTGTGGCACTGCCGTAGAGAAGTTACTTGCCGGATAAGGTTTAAATTGTCCCGTTTCATCCTGAATGTTGTAAACCGAGACAAATATTTTACCGGTCGGCGCAGGTAAATGTGTTAAATCACGATAGCTTTGAGCCCGAGGCATTAATGTTGGTTTTGCAGCTTCTTTAGGTGGAGCAGTTAAACAACCGCTCAATAAGCACACTGCAACAAATATCAGGAAGCGCTGCATGATCGTTGTCCTTATTTCGTTGTTGTTTAAAAGTTCGTTGAATCACTTTGTAGACCGGAAACCTGAATGGTGGAGGTTTTCCCGGTTTTTCGATCGGTAACGTTCAACTGGAGTTGTCCGTCCTTGTTGGCGATGTCGACAATGAAGTCGTTGGTCACCATTCGGCCGGGTTTGCCGGTATTAATGTTGGTCAGCAACCCTCCCAAAATCTGCGACTGGATAGCCTGCGTGAAGTTGTCCAGTGCCGATGGGGTATCGACGCTAAAATCCTTAAAGCTGGGATCCTTATAGGAGTTTTGCGCCTGGGCTTCGTTCAACAGAAACGCCCCATTATTGGGATTACCGCCAAAGTTAGGGTTACGGAACTGGAACGTCATATTTCCGGCCCAGCTTATAGGGGTTATTAGCATTATCGAAACAACTGCATATGCAATACGCATGACAGCCTCCGGATATAGGTTCGCTAGAATTCGTCTTTTGCTAAATCGCTGGTGCTTAATAGCGCTTTATCAATTTGCAGGCGATTAATAGCATCTTCTGATTGAGCCAGTGCTAAGGCTACGTTTTTATCGAAGTCTATTTTCGTGGGGAATAAAAATGTTTGATAAATAACGTCCTGATTAGCCGTTATTGTTATCCAACTTCCCCATCGTGCACTGGGCCGCTCGTTGATTGTTATATTTCCAGTAAATGTACTGTCCCATTTGTCACTGAATGCACGATAAAAATTGTGCCCGACCGAGGAGACAGTGTGGTCTGTTAACAATCCGGGAACTTCTACCTCGACGGCCCGTACGTTCCCGGCAGCGAGCATGAAACTCGCTGCGGCGATCCAACTCAACGTGCGTTTCATTTGATTAACGCCTGAGGTTATCGTTTGCCCATGAAACAGCCTGAGTTCGGTTCTTAACAGCTATCTTCTTGAAAAGATTATAAAGGTGCGTCTTTACCGTATTTTCGCTGATAAATAACGAACGGGCGATTTCAATATTTGAAGCACCAATGCGCAATTTGTTCAGGATCTCTTTCTCACGGTGCGTTAGCAGCGCTGACTCTGAACTGTTATAGCGGTAATTTCCGGAGTGCGTGATGAGGTAGCTGGCAAGTTTTTGCGAAAAATAACACTCGCCGCGCAATATACCCTGCAGACCTTCGACCAGCCGATCTTCTTCTTCCGTGATATAGAACACACCATTGATATGTGGCCAGCTTTCAATATCTCTGAAGGGATACTCATCAGGGGTATTCAATAATAACACGCGGATATTATTGTTTTTCCTGCTTAAATTATCTTGCCAGTAATGGATAAGCTTTTTATCCGCTTCCATCATATCAATCAGAATGATACTGCCAGGTGCAATATCATCAAAAGAACGTTGAATATTATGTAATTTCCCGTGCAGAGACAGCGATTGCTTTAAATGTTGTAATAAAGCGGTCGCTTGCAACGAAGGTTTTGTGATCAACAGTAACGTATGACCATGTAAACTTTGGACTTCATTATACATGATGAAACCCCACTTTTTTATGACACCTGACAGCGGTCCTCCAGATAAAAAAGAGGACCCCAGAAGTACTGACAGATGTTGCACTGCTGTGTGAAGAAAAAAAACCATAACCTCCAGCAGGAGGTAAATATAAAACAAATTTCGTACATCTGATTTCAATCTAGCTATTACTAACTTTAAAGCAAGTGTTAAACGTGTAACAGGATGTAAAAATCAATATTAATTTGTGAAAATGGACTCTTTTAAATGTTGTGGAATGATAAGAAAGTTGTACATATAAATAACCCTGCACAGATTTTAAAAATCATACAAATATTTATAATCATTTGATTTTTATGAATATTAATTATTTATTTCTTCCCGTAAAGAGGTATGAGTCACAGAGATTTTCTAAGTCCTGGAATGAACGGTGCTGCGTCTTAAGAAAACAGGTCTCGTGTCACGTGTTGTGTAAAATGTCCTCCTGGCGTTTCGTTTAGCGTCCGTTGCATGGGGGCTTTACCCCTCTCGTCCCGCTGCACAATCGATTATTAAGAAAAGCTTAATAGAAAAATAAGAACCCCGGTCTATAACGTTTTTTTGCATGGAATTACTACTTTGAGGTGACGTCATAAATAAAAATAAGCCACGCGGGTGAGATATTTAAAATGTTTCGGCAGACATACTCATCACCGTAACGACGCGTTAACAAATTACGAGTCGTTCTAACACGAAGTCACAGTAACAAGGTTATGGCGTTATCAAATAGCCAGGTCCAGGGTGACAACATGAAAAATACATCGTTATTTATGATGTTTACATTACTGGGTGCGCCTGGATTTGTAATCGCGGCTGATTCAGATTTGGCTAACGCTGAATATAACTTCACGGTTAATGAATTAAGTCGTTCATCATTAAATCAGGCAGCCATTATTGGTCAGCAGGGCATGTTAAATGATGCTCAGGTTCGCCAGGACGGGTCAAAATTATTGTCCATTGTTTCTCAGGATGGAGCAGGCAACAGAGCGAGAGTTGATCAATCAGGGACTTATAATATTGCCTGGATCGATCAGAGCGGTAGCGCGAATGATGCAGGTATTACGCAAGATGGATATGGTAATAGTGCGAAAATTATCCAAAAAGGGTCGGGTAATAGAGCAAATATTACGCAGTACGGTACGCAGAAAACCGCAGTTGTAGTGCAGAGACAGTCGCAAATGGCGATTCGCGTTATTCAGCGTTAGTTATTTAGCGGCGACTTTAATCAATCCGATGGGGGTTTACCATGAAATTTATCAAAGTGGCAGCAATTGCAGCAATCGTAGTTTCTGGTAGTGCTATGGCCGGTAGTATTAATCAAGGCGGTTGGGGTAACGGGCATGGCCACGGTGGTCATGACAGTGGTCCAAATTCAACGCTGAGCATTTACCAGTACGGTGGCGGTAACTCGGCTCTCGCTTTGCAAACCAGTGCGAGAAATTCCACACTGACCATTAATCAGAGTGGCGGCGGTAACGGTGCTGACGTTGGTCAGGGCTCTGATGACAGCTCAATTAGTCTGACTCAGAATGGTTTCGGTAACAGCGCAACGCTTGACCAGTGGAATGGTAACCACTCGGTGATGAACGTTAGCCAGTACGGTGGTGGCAACGGTGCTGCTGTTGATCAAACCGCATCCGGATCCACTGTGACTGTTCAGCAGGTTGGTTTTGGCAACCACGCGACTGCACATCAGTATTAATTTCCAGTCTGTGCTACAAAAAACAGGGCATTTGCCCTGTTTTTTTTCGGGAGTTCATCATGAATACCTTAATTCTCCTCGCGGCGCTTTCCAGTCAGATCACGTTTAAAACATCGCAACAGGGAAATATGACCACCATTATTCCGCAGGTTATTCTGACGGAACCGTGTGAATGTCAGGTGCAGATTGTCTCTTTGCGACAGGGGCAGGGGGGGCAAAGTTCTTCACGGCAACAAAACACACTTTTTATTCCCGCTAATCAGACGATTGATTTAATGCGGCTGAGTTTAAATATAGATTCCGGAGACAAGGTGAACATTACTGTCACCGTCTCTGACGGGAAATCGCTTCATTTATCACAGCAATGGTCCCCGGCGGGAAGTGCGCTCTAATGATTATGAAATCAAGACGTTGTGGATATGGCGGGCGTGCGCGGTTGAGCTATGCTGTTATCAGGAGCTGTGCAGTGCTGTTCCATAACGTGATGCTTCGTTTGCCCTAGCGGAGCGCGTTTACCCCTCAAGGACGACTTTCATTGAGGAGTACATATAGTGACCAAATATTTAGCCCGACGGGTTTATGGTTTAGGTTTGATCCTCTCTGCATTTATTACTCCCGCTTTTTCAGCCACGATTGTCGACGGTGGTGTGATTCATTTTCGCGGCGCTATTGTCGCAGACCCCTGCGTGGTCACACCGCATCATGACGCGTTTGCAATGACATGCCCGGATAATAATCGGATGCAAACGCGCAGGGTCAGCTATGAAGATGTACTTAACGGTCAGGTCAACGATTCCAGCCTCGCAACTCTCAGCATGAAGTACCTTAATCCCGAAAAAACGCTCGCGGTTGTTCAAATTCAGTATCGTTAATTCTCGCTCTTCCGCTCCCCGGCGGAAGAGGTTTTTCCCCGATAGTTTTTTATCCATACCTCCTCTGCGATACACTTAAGAAAAAGGCGGGTAGCAGAGGGTACGTATGAAACCGCAAATTGAAGTCATTCATGGCGATATTACGACGATGCACGTCGACGTGATCGTTAATGCGGCCAATCCATCACTGATGGGCGGGGGCGGTGTTGACGGCGCAATCCACCGGGCTGCAGGACCGCAGCTCCTTGAGGCCTGTAAAGCTGTGCGTCAGCAGCAGGGTGAATGTCCTCCGGGTCATGCGGTGATTACCCTCGCGGGAGATCTTCCTGCCAAAGCGGTGATTCACGCTGTGGGGCCAGTATGGCATGGCGGCGATCGGCATGAGGCGAGTATTCTGGAGGAGGCGTACCGCAACTGCCTGCGCCTGGCCGCGGATAACGGCTATAAGACGATGGCTTTTCCGGCTATCAGCACTGGGGTATACGGATATCCAAAACCTGCCGCTGCCACGATCGCGGTAGAGACCGTTTACCGATACCTCTCCCTCAAGCCGATGCCTGAGAAGGTAATTTTTGTCTGTTTCGACGAAGAAACCACGCACCTTTATCAGCGGCTTCTCACGCAGCGTGGACAGGACGTAGAGAGCTAAAACAAACGCGGCGCACTGAGTGCGCCGCGTTTGTTTATGAGGCTTTAGCCTGTGGTTTTCCTGAAAAGAGGAAACGCAGGAGCGGGATCCGCAGATGGATTTCATAGAGCACGATGGCAATCCCAATCACAAAGACCAGTCCGGTAAAGAAACCCAGCGTGTTGGACGCAATATGTGGCGTGATATAAGCGCCGAAGAACAGCGTCAGCGGGTGGTGCACCAGGTAAATAAACAGTGAAGCATTGACGAAGTAGGTCACGCGGCTGGACTTAAAGTTCAGCAAGCGGTGTCCCAGCGCGAAGACCACATTCACCATCCACAGACCCAGCAGCATGGTGATCACGCTTTCTGTTTCATACATCCAGCCATCGCCGCTGCCATAGCGCTGATTTAACAGATAGGCCGCAAACGCGATAGCGGCACCCAGGGCGCACCATGGCGACGGGGTGGTAAACAGCGATTTAAGTTTGGGGTGAATAAATGCCAGCGCACCGGCTAAAAAGAAGGGGATGTAAAACAGCGACTGCATCACGACGAAATTGAACAGTCCGTCACTCAGTATCGGCGGATACACGATAAAAAGCGTGCGTCTCACGGCCGCATAGGCGATACCCAGCAGCAAAAAGAGCAGAGACAGTTTACCCAGCGTAATATTGGCGAAGAAGGTATCGGCCTGGGTACTCAGGCGATGGCGCAGGCGGCTGAAAATGACCAGGCTGACCGTGGTGAGCACCACCAGGACCAGCAGGAACCACAGGTGAGACACCAGTTCCCAGACCAGGGTATTGTACTTTTCATACAGCGTCAGATTTGGCCAGTTTTCCGCCTTGCCTTTGACGTACTGCAACATAATAAACTGCGGCAACGTCAGCAGGGGAATGGCGGTCAACATCGGAATGCCCACACGCTCCACGCGCACTTTCCACCAGCGTTTTACCGGGTAGCGTAAGAACAGCATGTAGGAGAAATAGCCGGATATGACAAAAAACACCTGCATACGAAAGGCATGGATAAAGTCATTAAACAGCGTGAGCCACCAGGAAGGCATCTGGCTATTCACATGCCAGGTGTGGCTGGAGTAAATCAGTGAAATGTGAAAGGGGATCCCCAACAGCATCAGCCATGCCCGGATCGAGTCGAGGAAATATTCACGTTCTACAGGTGTTGAGCTCATATAACTTTGTGCATTCTCAGACTTTTCGCCTTATCCCTAAGACTCATAATGGTTACATTCGAAGCCAACCCTACACCAAGACCGACACCCTGTCTCCAGGATAAGCACGCAAAGTGAAAAGCGGGTTCTTTCATTTGCTTAATCCATGAGCCAGCGAGCTGAACAAAGCAGTGATAATGTTGTCGGATTGCCTGAGTTTCCATTAAAATGGATCGGATCGATATAAGCACACAAAGGGGGAAGTGCTTACTTATTATGAAACATAAACCACAGATGATGAAAATGCGTTGGTTGGGTGCTGCAGTGGTGTTATCTCTGTATACCTCATCGGCACTGGCCTTTAACATCGACGATGTCGCAAAACAGGCAAAATCGATGGCAGGCAAGAGCTACGAAGCGCCAAAAAGTAACTTGCCCTCCGTTTTCCGCGACATGAAGTATGCGGACTATCAGCAGATCCAGTTCAACCATGACAAAGCGTACTGGAACAACATTAAAACCCCGTTCAAGCTTGAGTTTTATCATCAGGGAATGTACTTCGACACGCCTGTTGCCATTAATGAAGTGACGGCGACCGCGGTACGTAAAATCAAGTACAGCCCGGATTACTTCAATTTTGGCAATGTTCAGCACGATAAAGATACGGTTAAAGACCTGGGCTTCGCTGGCTTCAAGGTGCTTTACCCGATCAACAGCAAAGATAAAAACGACGAAATCGTCAGCATGCTCGGTGCCAGCTACTTCCGCGTGATCGGGGCAGGGCAGGTGTACGGGCTTTCTGCGCGTGGCCTCGCCATTGATACCGCGCTGCCATCAGGTGAAGAGTTTCCGCGTTTCCGCGAGTTCTGGATTGAACGTCCAAAACCAACCGACAAACGCCTGACTATTTATGCACTGCTGGATTCCCCGCGTGCGACCGGTGCTTATCGCTTTGTTATTATGCCTGGCCGTGACACGGTCGTTGACGTGCAGTCCAAAGTTTACCTGCGTGATAAAGTCGGCAAACTGGGCGTTGCACCGCTGACCAGTATGTTCCTGTTTGGGCCGAATCAGCCGTCACCGGCGACGAACTTCCGCCCGGAACTGCACGATTCCAACGGTCTTTCTATTCATGCAGGTAATGGTGAGTGGATCTGGCGTCCGCTGAATAACCCGAAACATCTGGCTGTTAGCAGTTTTGCGATGGAAAACCCGCAAGGTTTCGGCCTCCTGCAGCGTGGCCGTCAGTTCTCCCGATTTGAAGATCTGGATGACCGCTATGACCTGCGCCCAAGCGCCTGGGTCACGCCGAAAGGTGACTGGGGTAAAGGTAAGGTTGAGCTGGTTGAAATTCCAACCAATGACGAAACCAACGATAACATCGTTGCTTACTGGACGCCGGATCAGCTGCCGGAAGCCGGTAAAGAGATGAACTTCAAATACACCATTACCTTTAGCCGCGACGAAGACAAACTGCATGCGCCGGATAACGCGTACGTCATGCAGACTCGCCGTTCTACGGGGGATGTGAAGCAGTCTAACCTGATCCGTCAGCCTGATGGCACCGTGGCCTTTGTTGTGGACTTCGCCGGCCAGGATATGAAAAAACTGTCCCCGGATACTGCCGTTGCCGCTCAGGCCAGCATCGGTGATAACGGTGAAATCGTTGAGAACACCGTACGCTATAACCCGGTAACGAAAGGCTGGCGTCTGACGCTGCGCGTGAAAGTGAAAGATCCGAAACAGACCACTGAAATGCGTGCTGCGCTGGTCAGTAACGATCAGCCGCTGAGTGAAACCTGGAGCTATCAGCTACCTGCCAATGAATAATACATCTGAATATATTGATGCCATGCCGCTGACGGACATTGAAAAAGCGGCGCTGCCTAAAAGCGACATCCGCGCGGTGCATACCGCGCTGGATGGCGAACATCGTCCGTTTTCCCGTGACGATGATACGCCGCTGGGGTCAGTAAAGGCGCGTCTGGCGCAGGCATGGCCAGACTCGCTGGCAGAAGGGCAGTTGATTAAAGACGACGAAGGACGCGATCAGCTTCAGGCAATGCCGAAAGCCACGCGTTCCTCAATGTTCCCTGACCCGTGGCGCACCAACCCGGTTGGCCGCTTCTGGGATCGCCTGCGTGGGCGTGATGTTACGCCGCGCTATCTGTCGCGCCTGACGAAAGAAGAGCAGGCCTCCGAACAGAAATGGCGTACCGTGGGGACCATTCGTCGCTACATTCTGCTGTTACTGACGCTGGCGCAGACCGTGGTCGCCACCTGGTACATGAAAACCATTCTGCCTTACCAGGGCTGGGCGCTTATCAACCCTGCAGACATGATGGGCCAGGATATCTGGGTCTCCTTCATGCAGCTGCTGCCGTATATCCTGCAGAGCGGCATTCTTCTGCTGTTTGCCGTTCTTTTCTGCTGGGTGTCAGCCGGTTTCTGGACCGCGCTGATGGGCTTCCTGCAGCTGCTGATGGGGCGGGACAAATACAGCATTTCAGCCTCAACGGTCGGGGATGAACCCCTTAATCCTGAGCACCGTACGGCGCTGATCATGCCTATCTGTAACGAAGACGTTGACCGCGTATTTGCGGGTCTGCGTGCGACCTGGGAGTCCGTAAAGGCAACCGGTAACGCGGCGCATTTTGACGTCTATATCCTGAGTGACAGCTACAACCCGGACATTTGCGTTGCCGAGCAAAAAGCCTGGATGGAACTGATCGCGGAAGTGCAGGGTGAAGGCCAGATCTTCTACCGCCGTCGTCGTCGTCGCGTGAAGCGTAAAAGCGGAAACATCGATGACTTCTGCCGTCGCTGGGGGAATCAGTACAGCTACATGGTCGTGCTGGATGCTGACTCCGTAATGAGCGGCGACTGCCTGAGCGGTCTGGTGCGTCTGATGGAAGCCAACCCGAACGCGGGGATCATCCAGTCTTCGCCAAAAGCGTCCGGTATGGACACGCTTTATGCGCGCTGCCAGCAGTTTGCAACCCGCGTCTACGGGCCGCTCTTTACCGCTGGTCTGCACTTCTGGCAACTGGGTGAGTCTCACTACTGGGGTCACAACGCCATTATCCGCGTGAAGCCGTTCATTGAGCACTGTGCGCTGGCTCCGCTGCCGGGTGAAGGTTCGTTTGCGGGGTCTATTCTGTCGCACGACTTCGTGGAAGCGGCGTTGATGCGTCGTGCTGGCTGGGGCGTCTGGATCGCCTACGACCTGCCGGGATCTTACGAAGAGCTGCCGCCGAACCTGCTGGATGAGCTCAAACGTGACCGCCGCTGGTGTCACGGTAACCTGATGAACTTCCGCCTGTTCCTCGTAAAAGGGATGCACCCGGTTCACCGTGCTGTGTTCCTGACTGGCGTAATGTCTTATCTCTCCGCACCGCTGTGGTTTATGTTCCTTGCGCTCTCTACTGCGCTACAGGTGGTGCATGCTCTGACGGAACCGCAATACTTCCTGCAACCGCGCCAGCTGTTCCCGGTGTGGCCGCAGTGGCGTCCGGAGCTGGCGATTGCGCTGTTTGCCTCCACCATGGTGCTGCTGTTCCTGCCTAAGCTGCTCAGTATCATTCTGATCTGGTGCAAAGGCTCGAAAGAGTACGGTGGTTTCTGCCGCGTGACGCTCTCGCTTCTGCTGGAAGTGCTGTTCTCCGTGCTGCTGGCGCCGGTGCGTATGCTGTTCCATACCGTGTTTGTGGTCAGCGCGTTCCTCGGCTGGGAAGTGGTCTGGAATTCACCGCAGCGTGATGATGACTCCACGCCGTGGGGGGAAGCCTTCATGCGTCATGGCTCGCAGCTGCTGCTGGGGCTGGTATGGGCGGCAGGTATGGCCTGGCTGGATCTGCGCTTCCTGTTCTGGCTGGCACCGATTGTCTTCTCGCTGATCCTGTCACCGTTTGTGTCAGTGATTTCGAGCCGCTCAACGGTGGGGCTGCGTACCAAACGCTGGAAACTGTTCCTGATCCCGGAAGAGTATTCGCCGCCACAGGTGCTGGTGGATACCGACACGTATCTTGAGCAGAACCGCAAACGCTCGCTGGAAGATGGTTTTATGCACGCGGTGTTTAACCCGTCATTTAACGCTCTGGCGACGGCCATGGCGACAGCGCGTCACCGTGCAAGCCAGGTTCTGGAGATTGCCCGCGATCGTCACGTTGAGCAGGCGCTGAACGATACGCCGGAAAAACTCAACCGCGACCGTCGTCTGGTGCTGTTGAGCGATCCGGTTACGATGGCACGCCTTCACTACCGTGTGTGGTCTGCGCCGGAGAAATACTCTTCGTGGGTCAGCCATTATAAAGAGATTAAAATTAATCCACTCGCGCTGAAGGCGAAGTAAGCCTTCTGTGCCCGGCGGCGTTACGCTACCCGGCAAATAAAATACCGGCTGAAAAGCCGGTATTTTTTTAGAGGTCATTGATGAAAATAATCCTCGCCGTGATGATGGCGTGTTTACTCAGCGGCTGTGGCAGCATCATCAGCCGCACCATTCCAGGGCAAGGCCACGGTAATCAGTACTACCCCGGGGTAAAATGGGATGTACGTGATTCAGCGTGGCGCTATCTCACCGTGCTCGATTTACCGTTTTCACTGGTATTCGATACGCTATTGTTGCCGATCGACGCTCAGCACGGCCCTTATGAATAGGGGAAATTAACGCTCATCCCACTCATCGGCTGCGGTCTGTCCTTCTTCCGTATCCAGCGGCGGCTCGAGCTGAAATTCGCCCTCATCCCACTCGTGCAGGGTGTTTTCTTCAAGCCATTCCTGCCGTAGTTCGATTTCGTCATAGTCGCCATCAAAGACGGCCTGCGCACCTTCTCCGCTCAGGACCGGCAAACATTCTCCTTCCTCGCCATCATCAGCAAAGAATTCGGCCTGCCACATAATATCCCCGTCCTGCAGAACGTATTTCTGGATATTAAGTTGTTGCACGTCAGCATTTTCTTCCTCAACGCCGGGATTATCGGCGAGGAACTCTTCACGAGCGGCATCAATAGCTTCTTCCAGTGTGGCGTACATGGTCATTGGTGTCTCCCTGTTTTCCTGAAGGTTTCAGGGAAAGAATAGCTGAATATCGGGTTCTGCAAGTATGAATGCAAAAATAAGCTGTCACGCGTTCGTCTTATTAACGACCGGTCGTAAAGCCCTCGATAAACTGAACCACGAATAAATCGCATTAAACAACACCACGCCCGCGGTGACGATAAACACGGCGCGGAAACCAAAACTGGCGGAAATCCCGGCTCCGACCAGCGGTCCGGTGACGTTGCCGATATCGCGAAATGACTGGTTATAGCTAAAAATGCGGCCGGCTATCTGGTTCGTTGAGTTGTACACCAGCAGGGTCTGAACCGCAGGCAGTAACGCGCCGTCTGCCGCTCCCAGTAAGAAGCGCAGCAGGCCAAGCTGCCACGGTGCTTGTACCATCGACATCGGAATAAGGAGCAGAACGGAAATCACCAGGGCGCATATCAGGATTTTTTCCGGGCCCACGCGGTCCCCCAGTTTTCCCAGCCTCGGGGCGCTGAGCAGCGCCGCCACGCCGGGCACCGACGCGATAAGACCGCTAATAAATGCAATATTACTGACGTCACCGGCCAGATCGCGAACGTAGAGCGTCAGAATAGGGGCAATCGACCCGGTTGCTACCTGAATAATCAGGGTCGTTACGAACAGGCTTAGCACCAGCCTGGGGTTTTTAAGCGAGGTCAGCACATCCCGTGCGTGGAGCATCTCTTTTCGGGGGACCGGGGTGAAACGTTCACGGATACAGAGCAGCGTGACGATAAAGCAGAGAAAAAGGACGCTGGCAGTAATGAAAAAGACCGGACGCAGGCCGTAGTTATCCGCCAGCAGCCCGCCTGCCAGCGGTCCCAGCAATGCGCCGCTCACGCCTCCGGTGGAGAGCGTGCCGAGCGCCCAGCCGCTTTTGTGTCGCGGAATTTGGGTGGCGATGAGCGCATTTGCGTTAGGAATAAAGCCCCCCAGCAGGCCCAGTAACGCGCGCAAAATCAGAAATTGCCAGACGTTCTGCGCAAGGCCCATCAGCGCCATGATGATGGCCATCCCCAGTGCCGAACGCAGCAGCATGATCTTTCGTCCTTTGCGATCGGCAAGGCCACCCCAGAAGGGCGAAGCAATCGCGGAAAAGAGAAAGGTGATACTGAAGACCAGGCCAGACCACATATTGAGCGCACTGTGACCGGTGACGCCAAGTTGTTCAACGTAAAGCGGCAGGAAGGGCATCACCAGGCTAAACGCCGCACCGGTGAGAAAACAGCCAAGCCACGCAACCGTGAGGTTACGCTTCCAGTTTATGGGGGCATCTGAGGGTGACATAACAATCCGCATAATGAGGTGCAAAGCACCATAGGCCTGAAGTAATAAGCCTGCTAAGTATGCGCCTGGGTTATGATCGCTGCAATGCGGAGGCGCTTTTAAAGCTAAATGAGCGTGCGGCCCTGATGGCCGCACGGAAAATTAATAGCGCGACGGCATACCCTCTGGCCGTGTTTTGAAGCGACGATGGAGCCACATATACTGCTCCGGCGCGAGCATGATGCATTTCTCAACCACTCTGTTCATCCAGCGAGCGGTCGTTTCCGCATCGTCCAGCGGCGGCGCGAGTTCCGGCTCGAGCATCATTAACTCGTAGCCTGAGCCATCCGGCTTGCGACGCGGGACAAACGGGACGATCGCGGCTTTGGACATTTTCGCCAGCATCCAGGTACCGGTGGTTGTGGCCGCCTCTTCAACGGCGAAGAACGGGACAAATACGCTGGATTGTGGGCCATAATCGTGGTCAGGGGCATACCAGATCACTTCACCTGATTTCAGCGCGCGGATCATCCCCTTCAGGTCTTTACGGTCGATCATACTTTTGTTGGAGCGCATACGGCCGTTGGTCTGGATTAAATCGATCACCGGGTTATCGTTAGGGCGATAAACACCAATACCGGGTGCCTGCATGCCAAACATACGCGCACCGATCTCCAGCGTCAGAAAATGCACGCCAATGAGCAGTACGCCTGTCTTATTTGCCTGAAGCGTATGCACAGGCTCCATACCCGTCCCGGTGACTTCACTCCAGCGGGCCATCCGTTTGTCTGGCCAGAACCATGCCATACCGGTTTCCATCAGCCCCATGCCAACGGATTCGAAATTCCTGGTAACCATCTCATGACGTTCCGCCTCGCTCATCTGCGGGAAGCACAGCTCAAGGTTGCGGTAGGCAATCCTGGCGCGGCGTTTCATGAATTTTTGACCAATACGGCCCACACATTTGCCCACACGGAAAATCACAGGGTAAGGGAGTTGGACCATCAGCCATAAAAAACCAATGCCAAGCCAGGTCAACCAATAGCGGGGATGCAAAAGGGCGACAGTAAATTTCGGTAACTGGGTCATGTCTTTCCTGTGTTCTAACGTCCTGTTTAGCTATTGTCTCATTTTTTGAGGCGTAGCAAAAATGTCTGTCTTCGAAACGTGTACGAATGCAGCAATTGTTAAGTCTGACTAACTAGGGTGTGTGAAATGTAGCGTAAATTGTGTGGATGTAAATTGTCATTGTTTGCTATATGATGCCGACCGATTTTTCATTCTCTCTAACGATTGCAGGACTTGTACACCATGCCAGTGTTACACAACCGCGTTTCGAATGAGATGTTAAAGGCGCGTATGTTGGCTGAAACCGAACCGCGCACGACAATCTCATTCTACAAATACTTCACCATCAACGATCCACAAGCGACCCGCGATGCGCTTTATCAGGCCTTCACGACGCTGAATGTTTTCGGGCGCGTCTATCTTGCCCGTGAAGGCATCAATGCCCAGATCAGCGTACCGGAAAGCAAAGTAAACGCCTTCCGCGACCTGCTTTACGGGTTCGATCCGGCTCTCAACGGTGTACGCCTGAACATTGCCCTGGATGATGACGGTAAATCATTCTGGGTACTGCGCATGAAAGTGCGTGAACGCATTGTCGCGGACGGTATTGACGATCCGGCGTTTAACGCCGCTGATGTCGGGGAATACCTGAAAGCGGCGGAAGTGAATGCGATGCTGGACGATCCGGATGCGGTGTTCATCGATATGCGTAACCACTATGAGTATGAAGTGGGGCATTTCGAAAACGCGATGGAAATTCCGGCTGATACCTTCCGCGAGCAACTGCCAAAAGCGGTTGAGATGATGCAGGAACATAAAGATAAAAAGATCGTGATGTACTGCACCGGCGGGATCCGCTGTGAGAAGGCCAGCGCCTGGATGAAGCACAACGGGTTTAATAAGGTCTGGCACATTGAAGGCGGCATTATTGAGTACGCCCGCCGTGCCCGTGAGCAGGGTTTACCGGTGCGTTTTATCGGTAAGAACTTTGTCTTTGACGAACGAATGGGCGAGCGTATTTCAGAGGATGTGATTGCCCACTGTCACCAGTGCGGTACGCCGTGTGATACCCATACCAACTGCAAAAATGACGGATGTCATTTGCTGTTTATTCAGTGTCCGGCCTGTGCCGAGAAATTTAACGGATGCTGCAGCGAACTGTGCAGTGAAGAGAGCATGTTGCCGGAAGAGGAACAGCGCCGTCGTCGTGCAGGACGGGAAAACGGTAACAAGATTTTTAATAAATCCCGTGGCCGTCTGAACACCAAACTGGGTATTCCCGACCCTGAATAAGGCTGATGCCCGGCAGCGTGAAAGCCTGCCGGGCGTCGCTATTATGACTTCTGCTGAACGCCTTCAACGGAAATAATCAGTTCGACATCCTGAGAAGCCGGGCCCAAATCGGTAGTAATATTAAAGTCTTTCAGGTGAATTTTACCTGCGGCTTCAAATCCGGCACGTTTACCCCCCCACGGATCGTCACCCTGGCCCATTAATTTTGCATTCAGCGTAACCGGTTTTGTCACGCCGTTGAGCGTCAGGTTGCCGGTAATATCCAGCTTATCGCCATCTTTTTTCACTTCCGTGGAGGTGAAGGTGGCCTGTGGGAATTTAGACACGTTCAGGAATTCCGCACTGCGCAAATGTTTATCGCGTTCTGCATGATTGGTGTCGACGCTGTTGGTATTAATGGTCACGTTGACTTTATCGGCGGCAGGATTTTTTTCGTCAAAGCTGAATGTGCCGTCAAAATCATTAAAGGTGCCATACAGCCAGCTATACCCGAGATGCTGAATACGGAAATTGACGAAAGCATGTTGGCCCTCTTTATCAATTTTATAGTCAGCAGCAACGGCTGAGCCGGTGGTAAATAACAGAGAACCCAGTGCGATACCCAGCAGGTGTTTTTTCATTTTAAGCTCCAGAGTCAACTGACGAGCGGCCAAGCATGCGCTTTAGCGTATCGTCTTTATCGATGAAATGATGTTTAAGGGCGGCTAGCCCGTGCAGCACGGACAGGATAACCACGCTCCATGCCAGCCAGAGGTGAATCACCCCGGCAATATCGGCCTGTGATCCCGCATCGGCAAGCGTTGCCGGGACATCAAAAATGCCAAAAACGCTTATCGGTTTACCCTCTGCTGTCGAAATGAGATAGCCGCTGATCAGAAGAGCGAAGAGCAGCGCATAAAGCGTAATATGCGCGGCAACAGCGCTGATACGGGTAAATTTACTGTGGGTCTTTGGCGCGGCAGGCGGCGGTGAAATGTGTCGCCAGATCACGCGAATAACCAGCCCCATCATCAGCAGCACGCCGATGCTCTTATGCAGCTCCGGGGCCTGGTGATACCAGCCATCGTAATAGCTGAGTGTCACCATCCAGAGGCCAAGTCCGAACATGGCATAGACCGCAATAGCAAATATCCAGTGCAAGCTTATGGATATTATTCCATAGCGCCGGGAGGAGTTACGCAATTGCATCAGGATTACCATTATCAAATAAACAGAGCAGTAAAAATGAACGGGAAGGAATGATATTGCAACTGAAATAAGTCGATATTGATTTTTATTTTATTTATTTCAGCGGTTTTGAAAATGATCCGCAAAGGTAATTCAATGTCTTCGTGCAAGACTTAACAAAGGGCTAATTGAGGAATTGTTCTAACTTAAGTAAATATAAAGTAATGTCAATAAATGTCAGGCAGACTTTCAGTAAAATACAATGTAAATAAAATCAATGATGGCCAGCAGCGCCCACAATAAGATATAGAGCATCAAATGCTCACGAATATTATTGATGAGAAAACCCACAACTTTGCGCATAGCGCCCCGCAAACCGTAACAAGAGAACGGGCTCCGGAACGTCCGAAGCCCGTGGTGGATTATCCGTTAAAACGTGAAAGAGAGAAGGGCGTCAGATCAAACTGCGGTGTAATACCCTGGGCAAACTGCGCGGCAATTTCACCCAGCACCGACGCGAACTTAAAGCCGTGACCGCTCAGACCGGTGATGAGCAATGTGTTCTCATGCCCGGGGAGCGTATCGATAATAAAGTCTTCGTCCGGCGTGTTGTCGTAGGTGCATGCCGCGCCATAGAGTAAGCCACCGACGCCCGGCAAAATATTTCGCAGGAACGAGAAGGCTTCAGAGCCATCCTGTGGGTAGGCGCCAAACGGTTTACGTTCTTCAGGAGAGGAGATAATTTGTCCCCCATTGTGTTTCCCGATTTTGAGCGCGTCTTTATCCGAAGGGAAGCCGTAGAACTGATCGCCGTTGGGTAACTCGCCGGTGAACGCCGGGAATTTATTCTGCGTACTGTAACGGCCATCAGACTGGAACCAGGAGAAGACCTTGCGCACCGGCTGTACGGGCAGGTCTGGCAGCAGACGGGTTACCCAGGTACCTGCACTGATGAGCAATCGGGAGGCCGTGTACTCTCCGTCCAGGGTTGTCACCGTGACGCCGTCAGCGTCATGTTTAATGGCCTCGACCGGGCAATTGAAAAGCTGGGCGCAGCCTGCTTTCGCGGCCAGCGCTATCCAGGTTTTTATTGCTGTTTCGCAATGCAACACCCCAGAATGGGCTTCAAAGAGACCAACATAATCGTCCGGGACGGTGATTTCCGGCCAGCGTGACATGATCCCCGCCGCGTCGAGCTTCTCAACGTCCAGGTTGAATGTCTTCGCGCTGCGTTCGACGCTGGCGAGAAAATCAGAGCGGGCAGGACCAAGGTTAATGATACCGGTGCGTTCGAAAATGCGCTCCTCAGTCTGTTTAGCCAGTTCGTCCCAGAGCGCTTGCGCGCGAAGTACCAGCGGGACATAGCGCTCGCCTTCACCATAGGCGTGACGAATGAGGCGAGTATCGCCATGATGACTTCCCTCTGAATGAGGGGGAAGATGGGCATCTATCATCAGAACCTTGAGGCCAGCCTGGGTGGCATAATATCCGGCGGCAGAACCAACGGAGCCGCTACCAATAATAATCAGATCATATTTCATGGGCATCTCTTAAACTAACGCTTTGTTAGCAGAGTAATTAACATCGGGGGCTTATACAAGGGAGAAATAAATAAGGCACCCCGAGGGTGCCTGTAGAGTGAAAAGTGGGCTAAACGCTAATGCCGTTTATACTCATTTTCCTGGTAGTCGCCAGATTCTATTTTTGCGATGCCTGCTTCCAAAATAGAAATAAACTGACGGGCGACGTCTGTCGTAAGCCACAGCGTCTGTCCAACTTCCGCTTCTTCACGGTTCAGCTGATTTGGGGTCTGGTAGTGCAAACGCAGCATCAGTGCATCGTAGCTGTCTACGGTACTGATATCCCAGCCAACGAGTGGGTGGGTCTGGATGACTTCGCTATTCTTTTCCATTATAACCCCCATAATGCGTGTTAGAAGACAACGACTTCGAGGTTCAATGCATGTTTTTCTGAAGCAACTTCAGTATACAAGTAATAAGGGTTCCTAAGGGAAAAATAAACAGCTAGCAACACATTTTTCTGCTTTTTAGGATTGTTCGAACAATAAAACACCATGTTGTTCACGATTTTTAAAGAAGTTGCCGAATTAATTTGAACTTTCTGGATTTTCAGGCGAAAAAAAAGCCGGGGCGACCCGGCAAAAAAACACAATGAGGGAGCAGTGTTAATCTGTGATGAACCAGTCGTCGGCGCTTTCCCACGTTTCCTGCAGGATTTCGGTGATACGCGCTTTATCTTCTTTCGCGCCGCCAATGACGGAGAGGTTGTTTGCGGCCGCGTAACGCACCGTTACGGCACCATCGTTTTCGGGAAAGGTGTTGTTAATACGACGGGATAATTCGCCTGCAAGCGCATCAAGCGCGCCGGCAGGCAGAACGGTAGTTTTGGCTATGGTGACTTCAATACGCATAAATGCCCCCTGTGTAATATACTGTTTATTTATACAGGTATATTATCGGTTTGACAACAAGGGGCACTGATTTTTTAGCGTTTTACCGTCCAGCGAACGGTTTCACCTGCCAGGAATGGGATCAGCGTGTCATCGGTCAGTGGAATGGCTTCCTCAACCTGGCTCTCTTTACGTTCCAGCTCAATGAAGGTCTCATTGACCGGCAGCCCATAAAAACGGGGGCCATTGAGTGAGCAGAACGCCTCGAAATGCGGCAGGGCATTCATCTCTTCAAACACGGTTGCATAGCTGGCGAGAGCGGTTGGGGCATTAAAGCAGCCCGCACAGCCGCAGCTTGCTTCTTTGCGATGACGCGCATGAGGTGCGGAATCCGTGCCCAGAAACGCGCGGGAGAAACCGCTGGCAACCAGTTCGCGCAGCGCCTGCTGGTGAATGTTACGCTTGAGGATCGGCAGGCAGTACAGATGTGGACGTACACCGCCAACCAGCATGTGGTTACGGTTAAACATCAAATGCTGTGGCGTGATGGTGGCGGCGATAAGCTCGTTACCGTCGCGGACATACTCAGCGGCATCTTTGGTGGTGATGTGCTCGAAGACCACTTTGAGCGCGGGAAGGCGCTGACGCAGGGGCTCCATCACGGTGTCGATAAAACGGGCTTCACGGTCAAAGATGTCGATCTCGGCATGCGTGACTTCACCGTGAACCAGCAGCGGCATACCCAGTTTCTGCATACGCTCCAGCACCGGCATGATGGCATCAATGCTGGTAACGCCGTGGCTGGAGTTGGTGGTGGCATTGGCCGGGTAAAGTTTCGCAGCGGTGAATACGCCTTCGTTAAACCCGCGCTCCACTTCGTTTGGATCCAGGGAATCGGTCAGGTAGCAGGTCATCAGCGGGGTGAAATCATGGCCCGCCGGGACGGCATCCAGAATGCGCTGGCGATACGCCATTGCGGCATCGACGGTGGTGACTGGTGGCACCAGGTTAGGCATGACAATCGCGCGGCCATAAATTTCGCTGGTATAAGGCACGACGGTTTTGAGCATATCGCCATCGCGCAGATGGATATGCCAGTCGTCAGGGCGGCGGATTTTAAGAACCTGGGGTTGTGCAGTCATGGAAGCTCCGGCTTGTCAGGAATCAGTCATTCGGATGGCTGTTTTTGCCGGACACAAATCATAAGCGGAAACGTTTTCGTTTGCACACTTTTCCGTAAAAAAAAGGGCGCCTCGGCGCCCTACGGATTAATCAGTGAAGGGAATAATGATTTCTCCCGGTTTCACCTCTATCCCTTTAGCATACTTTTTCGCAAGCGCTTCACCCTTGCTCTTGTCTTCACTTAAGACATAGGCTGGCTGCTGATTAAAATAGTTACGCAGCGACTGATTCAGATAAGGCATCAGGGTTTGCAGCACAGATTTCATCTTGTCCGGCGTGACTTCTGCATCGACGACTTCCATCTCCTGCAGGTAAATAGCCCCTTTCTCTTTGTTAAAGACCGGCAGCGCTTTTAGCTTCAGCTTGATATTGGCTTTCTGGTTGCCGAAGAGGGAGGTCATATCGAGGTTCGCATCCCCGTTCAGCGTCACTTTGTTTGGCTCTTCACGTCCTATCTGGCTGGTCAGGTTGCTGAGGACGATATGCGCATCGGCAAGCCCGGGCACGCCGATGTCTTTTGAAAAGTTGTTATGTTTTTCCAGCGCCTGATTAATTTCCTGTTCACTGACGGTGTATTGCGTAAGCTGGTTACAGCCCACCAGCAGACCGCTGACAATGAATGCAGCGGCAATGACAATTTTCTTCATAGTGTTCCTCAACGAAAAATCGGCGCTTCTGTCCTGTTACGTCAGTATGTCAGTGTGAAATGGCAGAAACCAGCAGAAAAAACTGAGAAGTGAGGCGGGAGCGACCTCCCGCCAGAGGGAAGGGCTACGCGCCCGGTTCGAGCATGCCGCTTGCGCTGCGCTTCTGGCTGAACTGCCACCAGAGGGCCAGCAGCGTCATAAAGCCCACCGCGCCGAGCATCATCCACGGCAGTTCCGGTTGATTCAGCGCTTTGCCTGCATCAAACAGCCAGCCGCCGCCGGCGTAACCCAAAGCCCCACCAAAGGCCAGACCGAGTCGGCTGAACCCCATATAGCTGCCGCGGGCACGTGCATCTGCAAGCGAGGCGCTCAGCGTCTCACGAGCCGGCTCGGCGATGATAGAGCCAATATAGAAGGTGCAAATCAGCGTAAACAGCTGCTGGAGAGAATTCACCAGACCGATGGGCATCATGCTCAGCGTCATTAAAAACAGCCCGGCCATCAGACGATGCTCCAGGCGAAAACGCCGTTCACTCCAGCGGGCAATCGGATAGAGCAGCGTCAGCGAAAGCGCGGCTTCGATGGCGTACATCCATTTCACGGCGGCCGGGGTTCCCGCAATATCATTCACCATGATAGGCAGCATCAGCATCACCTGCACGGCAAGCATGTAGTAACCCGTCAGGGTCAATACGTAGGTGACAAAACGTTTGTCGTGCAGGACGCGGCCCAGCCCTTCGCGTACCGGCGCTTTCACCGTCGACAATTTCCATGCTGGCAGATACAGGCCATTAAAGAGGGCGCACAGAATAAAGAGCACCGCGCCAGCCGCGCAGACCAGACGGAAATCGTACTGCAGCAACCAGCTCCCCAGAAGCGCGCCAATTACCGCGCCCGCGCTGTCCTGCATCATTAAAATCGAGAAGAAACGTCCGCGGTGCTGCGGGCGAATTAACTTCACCACCAGCGCGGTGCGCGGCGGGTCAAACAGGGTTCCGCCGATCCCGGAGAGAAAGCAGGAGAACCACAGAAGCCAGGGCTCATGGGCAACCGCCATCGTGGCAAAGCCTGCCGCACGCAGCAGCATACCGGTCACAATCATCGGTTTCGCGCCGAAGCGGTCAGCAATGGCGCCGCCAAACACCCCAAGGCCTTGCTGGACAAACTGGCGTAAACCCAACGCGATGCCAACCATCAGCGCCGCCCAACCCATTTGATCGACAAAGCGGATCGAGATAAGAGGAAACACGACAAAAAAGCCGAGCACGACCAGCATGTTATCGACTAGCAGGAAATATTTACCCAGGCTCCTCGCCTGTGATACGCGGGACATTTTCCCTCCAGGGAAAACAGGATGGTGAGCACGCTAACATTCTGCGGGGTTACTGCGCGTTTTCCCACCCCTGGGCGTGACAATATTTTTTTATCAAAAGAGCGCTTTGATAGAGAGTTCTCATCGAAAAATGTGAAAAGAGGTCAAAATGGTATGTCACTGTTTTCACAGACGGCGCAGGCACAGGTATAGTAAAGCTAATGGGTCAGCAGAAGTGACGGGAAGGAGTGGTATCGATGTTTGGCTATCGCAGTAATGTGCCAAAAGTGCGTCTGACAACGGACAGGCTGGTCGTTCGTCTGGTGCATGAGCGTGATGCCTGGCGTCTGGCGGATTATTACGCCGAGAATCGCCAGTTTTTAAAACCCTGGGAACCCGTTCGGGATGAGAGCCATTGTTACCCATCCGGCTGGCAGGCGCGCCTCAGTATGATTGCGGAATTTCATAAGCAGGGAAGTGCGTTTTATTTTGCGCTGCTGGATCCCGAAGAAAAAGAGATCATCGGCATCGCCAACTTTTCAAACGTCGTGCGCGGATCGTTTCACGCCTGCTACCTCGGCTACTCCATCGGTCAGAAATGGCAGGGGCAGGGGCTGATGTATGAAGCATTAACGGTGGCGATCCGTTATATGCAACGCACGCAACATATTCATCGTATTATGGCGAACTATATGCCGCATAATCAGCGCAGCGGTAATTTGCTGGCGCGTTTAGGGTTTGAGAAAGAGGGTTACGCCAAAGACTATCTGCTGATAGATGGAGAATGGCGCGACCATGTCCTCACGGCATTAACCACCCGGGACTGGACAGCGGGTCGCTAAGGAGAAGAGATGAAATATCAGTTAAGCGGTGCAGAAGCGCGCGTCGTCGGATGCCTGCTGGAAAAACAGGTCACGACGCCGGAGCAATATCCGCTCTCTGTCAACGCCGTCATGATGGCCTGCAACCAAAAGACCAACCGCGAGCCGGTAATGAACCTCAGCGAGCATGACGTTCAGGATGTGCTGGATGAACTGGTGAAACGCCATTATCTGCGCACCGTCAGCGGCTTCGGAAACCGCGTCACCAAGTACGAACAACGTTTTTGTAATTCCGAATTCGGCGACCTGAAGTTGAGCGCCGCGGAAGTGGCGGTGATCACGACCCTTTTACTGCGCGGGGCACAGACTCCCGGCGAGCTGCGCACACGGGCTTCCCGTATGCATGAGTTTGCGGATATGCAGGAAGTGGAACAAACCCTGGAAGGGCTTGCAACCCGCGAGGATGGCCCTTACGTGGTGCGTCTGGCACGCGAACCGGGCAAGCGTGAGAGCCGCTATATGCATCTCTTCAGTGGCGAGGTGGATACCGCGACGCTGGCAACGGAACAAGAGTCCACTGTTGTCAGCGGCAGCCTGACGGCGCGCGTGGACGCGCTGGAAGAGGAGGTCGCTGGGCTGAAACAGCGCCTGGACGCACTGCTGGCACATTTGGGAGATTAACAGTGAAAAAATTACGTGTAGGCGTGGTGGGGCTTGGCGGTATTGCACAAAAAGCCTGGTTACCGGTATTAGGCGCGGCAACGGACTGGACGCTTCAGGGCGCGTGGTCACCTACCCGCGAGAAGGCTGAACGCATCTGCGCAACCTGGCGGATACCTTATGCCGCTTCGCTGTCGGATCTTGCCCGCGAGTGCGACGCGGTATTTGTGCATACCTCAACGGCAACGCACTATCAGGTGGTCAGCGAACTGCTGAATGCCGGTGTTCACGTCTGTGTGGATAAGCCCCTGGCGGAGAACGTTCAGGATGCCGAGCGACTGATAGAGCTGGCGGCACGCAAGAACCTGACGCTGATGGTGGGCTTTAACCGCCGCTTCGCTCCGCTTTATCAGCAGCTGAAGGCACAGCCGGGCGCGCTGGCCTCTCTGAGGATGGATAAACACCGTACCGACAGCGTCGGGCCAAACGATCTGCGCTTTACGCTTCTCGATGATTATCTGCACGTGGTGGACACGGCGCTCTGGCTGACGAACGGCCAGGCTCAGTTGAAAAGCGGGACCCTGATGACCAACGATCTGGGCGAGATGGTCTACGCCGAGCACCACTTTGCGCTGGAACATCTGCAGGTGACCACCAGCATGCATCGTCGTGCGGGCAGTCAGCGGGAGTTTGTCCAGGCCGTCACTGACGGTGCGCTGTATGACATCACTGACATGCGGGAGTGGCGAGAAGAGAAGGGCAACGGTGTGGTCACGCTTCCGGCGCCGGGCTGGCAGAGCACTCTGGAGCAACGCGGCTTCGCGGGATGTGCCCGTCACTTCATTAGCTGCGTGCAAAATCAGACGGTTCCGGAAACAGCCGGTGAACAGGCCATCATGGCGCAACGCATCGTGGAACGGCTCTGGCGAGAGGCCATGAGTGAATAACCCTCTGTAACATCTGCCGATAGTAATTCCCTTAAATCCGGGTAGACTAAGCGCCGATTGTTGGTTTCGCCGGGAGGCTTTTCGCCTATCCGGCCTGCAAATCCGAAGGCCTGCGCTAGCGCAACGCCGTCGGGCATTCATTACGCCTGCTCTGCAGGCGTTTTGCCGTATGGTTGTGGAAATTCACATTAATGAACTTATTAAAATCGCTGGCAGCCGTCAGCTCGATGACCATGTTTTCTCGCGTACTGGGTTTTGCGCGCGATGCCATTGTGGCAAGGGTTTTTGGTGCTGGGATGGCAACGGACGCCTTTTTCGTCGCGTTCAAACTGCCGAATTTATTGCGCCGTATTTTTGCTGAGGGGGCTTTCTCGCAGGCCTTCGTTCCAATTCTGGCGGAATATAAAAGCAAGCAGGGCGAAGATGCTACGCGGGTGTTTGTCGCCTATGTCTCCGGCCTACTGACGCTGGCGCTGGCTATAGTGACAGTCCTGGGGATGCTGGCTGCGCCCTGGGTGATTATGGTGACCGCGCCGGGGTTTGCCGACACCGCTGATAAATTTGCGCTTACCACCCAGCTGCTGCGCATTACCTTTCCTTATATCCTGTTGATCTCGCTGGCCTCGCTGGTGGGGGCAATCCTCAATACCTGGAACCGCTTCTCCGTTCCGGCGTTTGCGCCGACGTTTTTGAATGTCAGCATGATTGGCTTTGCCCTGTTTGCCGCACCGCATTTCAACCCGCCGGTACTGGCGCTGGCCTGGGCGGTGACCGTGGGCGGCGTCCTGCAGCTGGCATATCAGCTGCCGCATCTGAAGAAAATTGGCATGCTGGTTCTGCCGCGCATTAATTTCCGTGATGCTGGCGCAATGCGCGTCATGAAGCAGATGGGACCTGCAATCCTCGGGGTTTCTGTCAGCCAGATCTCACTTATCATCAATACCATCTTTGCCTCTTTCCTGGTGTCCGGTTCGGTCTCCTGGATGTACTACGCTGACCGTCTGATGGAGTTTCCTTCTGGCGTACTGGGCGTCGCGCTGGGGACGATTCTGCTGCCGTCGCTCTCGAAAAGCTTTGCCAGCGGCAACCATGATGAGTATTGCCGCCTGATGGACTGGGGCTTACGCCTCTGTTTCCTGCTGGCACTGCCAAGCGCGGTGGCGCTGGGGATCCTCGCGAAACCGCTGACCGTCTCGCTGTTCCAGTACGGTAAATTTTCAGCCCATGATGCGTCCATGACTCAGCAGGCGCTGGTGGCGTACTCGGTGGGATTGATGGGGCTGATTGTTGTTAAAGTGCTGGCACCAGGGTTCTACTCCCGTCAGAACATTAAAACCCCGGTGAAGATTGCCCTGGTGACGCTGGTGATGACCCAGTTGATGAACCTGGCGTTTATTGGCCCGCTGAAGCACGCGGGTCTGGCTCTGTCTATTGGTCTGGCGGCCTGTCTGAATGCCGGGCTGTTGTACTGGCAGCTGCGTAAGCAGGATATCTTCACGCCGCAGCCGGGCTGGGCGAGTTTCCTTGTGCGACTGGTTATCGCGGTGCTGGTGATGGCAGCGGCGTTGCTCGGCATGATGCACGTGATGCCGGAGTGGTCGCTCGGCACCATGCCTTATCGTCTGCTGCGACTGATGGCCGTGGTGGGTGTTGGGGTTGTGGCTTACTTTGCCACCCTCGCCGTGTTGGGCTTCAAAGTGAAAGAGTTTGCCCGCCGTACGGCATAAACGCCAAAAGGGGAGTTCACCTTATGGTGCTCCCCACTGCTTGATTTGTCGCTTATGCTTCAAATCGAAATCTTTTTCCCGCCCGTAATACGGGCCGTCGCTGTCTGACCATCCGCACCGTACAGCCCGGTTTCTTTATGCGGCTTTAACACCTCAAGCGCTTGCTGATTACGCTCTATCTGACCTTCAAGCAGCCAGCCGTTATGCTGGTTGAGATCGCGAAGGTGCTGGGTTTTTTCTGTAATAGTCTGCCAGCGCTCAACGATATCGTCGTTAGCACTGCGCTTAGGATCCTGCTCAGCGCGACGTTGCTGCTCAAGGTAATCCAGCGTCGCAAGGAGCGAGCTTTTGTCTTCAGTAATACGCTGCAACGCGCTGCCGTTGATGTGACCGGAAGAGAGGTGCTGTTGCTCAGCGTCCATTACCGTTTTCAGGTCGTTCAGGACAACCGTCATTTGATCCAGTATTTCTGACAGTCGACTCATACGGTTAGTTACTCTGTAAGAAACTCTGCGCTTCCTGAATCAGGGCGTCAGCAATTTTGCTGGTGTCCATTTTCAGCTCGCCGTTACGAATAGCCGTTTTCAGCGCTTCAACACGTTCCATGTTGATATCGTTGCCGCCTGGCTGCATCAGTTTTGCCTGGGCATCGCTCAGGGTTACGCTGGTGCTGTTAGACGTTGACGGTTTTTCCAGACGCGTTTTCTGCGGCGTAGCGTCATTCGTTTCGCGAGGTTGTACAGCGCTTACCGGCTTCAGGGCTGATGTACGATCAATGCTCATAGTGTTGTCCTCATCGAGGGTTCGCGGCGTTGGCGCCTGACATCATCAATAGTTGAATATTTATCGGCAGCTGCAGCGAAATCTTTAAAAAGATTATAGGTTAATCAGAATATTCCCATCAGAATCGACGGTTCCGCTAACCACCTGCCCTGAAGACATTCTGACGCGGGCATTTTGTGCCACCGCGGCATTGTTTAACGCTTTCCCTTCACTGTTGATACTGAAGCCATCTCCATTGGCCACCACCATCACCTGTTGACCCGCCTTGACGCGCCACGCCTGGCGCAGCATCGACAGCTGTATCGGTTGGCCCGGTGCGACATCACGCAGGCTGATGGCGTCCTGCGCCTGGTTAATTTCAAGCATTGTCCGTGGCGGCAGCTGATCCAGACGGCCACGTTTCAACGTCACGCTGTTGGCCTGCAGTGCGGTACCCCGGGCAATGGGGACAGCGGCGACAACATAATTGCCTGTCGCCTGGACTGCAACCTGTAAATACCGTTTTTCGTTGGCGCAGCGTGCCAGCACGTTCACGTTCCCCCACAGTCTGGTGGTGCCGGTCACGGTAAATGACGGCTGCTCACAGGAGGGATACAGATTTGGTGGCGTGCGTACCGTGACGACAACTTCATCGCTAAAGCCCGCCAGCTTCTGGGCAAAAAAGGTGTTTAGCTGATCCTGTAAACCATCCGCCTGCACCAGGGGGCTAAAAAGCAAGAAAGTTGCCATCAGGCCACGTTTTAACGTTTGCATCGCAAGTTCCACCGTTTCCAGAATTGAGTGAATTCTACCTGCAGTGGTTTTTCATCAACGCAATAAATAGCGACGCATTTTGCGCTTATTCCGTCGATAAGGCGGATGGGTTGAGATTTAAGCTGTGAACTGAAATTTTGCCATCAGCGGAGGAGACATGCTCGATAAACTCGACGCCGCGTTACGTTTTCAGCAGGAAGCGCTCAATTTACGTGCCCAGCGGCAGGAAATTTTAGCCGCCAATATCGCTAACGCCGATACGCCAGGGTATCAGGCGCGCGATATTGATTTTTCCAGTGAGCTTAAAAAAGTGATGGAGCGTGGACGCGCAGAAGGGAGCGGTGTCGCGCTCGCGCTGACCTCCTCACGTCATATTCCCGCTCAGACGATGACCGCACCAACGACCGATTTGCTTTATCGCATTCCCGACCAGCCTTCACTCGACGGTAACACCGTGGACATGGACCGGGAGCGTACACAGTTTGCCGATAACAGCCTGAAGTACCAGACAGGCCTGACCGTTCTCGGCGGACAAATCAAAGGCATGATGAACGTCCTGCAGGGGGGCAACTGATAAATGGCCTTGCTGAATATTTTTGATATCGCCGGCTCGGCGCTTACCGCGCAGTCCAAACGTCTGAACGTAGCCGCCAGTAACCTGGCGAACGCCGACAGCGTGACCGGACCAGACGGTCAGCCTTATCGTGCGAAACAGGTCGTCTTTCAGGTCGATGCGGCGCCAGGCGCGGCCACCGGCGGTGTGAAAGTCTCTGATGTGGTTGAGAGCCAGGCACCGGACAAGCTGGTGTATGAGCCTGGCAACCCGCTGGCGGATGCGAACGGTTACGTAAAAATGCCTAACGTGGATGTGGTGGGTGAGATGGTGAACTCCATGTCGGCGTCACGCAGTTACCAGGCAAACGTCGAAGTGCTTAATACCGTGAAGAGCATGATGCTCAAAACACTCACTCTCGGCCAGTAAAGGAGACATGCATGTCCATCGCCGTAAATGTGAATGATCCCACGAACTCAGGTGTTAATGGCGCCAAAAGTTCGACGGGTTCCAACGCCCTGACGGGCAGTAACGCGTCCGATCTGCAGAGCAGCTTTCTGACGCTGCTGGTAGCGCAGCTGAAGAACCAGGATCCCACCAATCCGATGCAGAACAACGAGCTGACCACGCAACTGGCGCAGATCAGTACCGTCAGCGGCATTGAAAAACTCAACACCACCCTTGGCTCCGTTTCCGGTCAGATTGACAACAGCCAGTCTCTGCAGGCTGCGAATCTGATTGGTCATGGGGTGATGATCCCGGGGACCACGATCCTTGCCGGCACCAGCACTACCGAGGGGACGTCAACCACGACCACCACGCCGTTTGGCGTTGAGCTGCAGCAGCCGGCTGACAAAGTGACTGCGACGATCAGCGATGCGAGCGGGGCAGTGGTACGCACCATTGAGATTGGTGAGCTGAAGGCAGGCGTACACACCTTTACCTGGGACGGCAGCCTGACCGACGGCACGAAAGCACCAAACGGTTCTTACAAAGTGGCGATCAGCGCCAGCAACGGAACCACCCAACTGGTGGCGCAGCCGCTGCAGTTCGCGCTGGTTCAGGGCGTGATTAAAGGCGCCGGCGGTAACAAACTGGATTTGGGTACCTCGGGTACCACCACGCTCGACGAAGTTCGGCAGATTATCTAAGCCTTAACACTTATCAGGAGTAAGTCATGGCCTTTTCTCAAGCGGTCAGCGGCCTGAATGCTGCGGCCACCAACCTGGATGTCATTGGCAACAACATCGCCAACTCCGCGACCTATGGTTTTAAATCCGGTTCTGCCTCATTTGCAGATATGTTTGCCGGTTCCAAAGTAGGTCTGGGCGTGAAAGTTGCGGGCATCACTCAGGACTTTACCGACGGTACGACGACCAATACCGGTCGTGGTCTGGACGTCGCCATCAGCCAGAACGGTTTCTTCCGTATGGTCGATTCCAACGGCTCTGTGTTCTACAGCCGTAACGGTCAGTTCAAACTGGACGAAAACCGTAACCTGGTGAACATGCAGGGTCTGCAATTAACCGGTTATCCTGTTGCGGGTACCCCACCAACGGTTCAGACCGGCGCTAACCCGCAGGCGATCAATATCCCAACGACCTTGATGGCGGCGAAATCCACCACCACCGCGTCCCAGCAGATCAACCTGAACTCTACTGACACCGCGCCAACCACGGCCTTTGATCCGACCAACCCTGACAGCTACAACAAAAAAGGGACGGTGACGGTCTTTGACAGCCAGGGTAATGCGCACAACATGAACCTGTTTTACGTTAAAGACGCGACTCCGGCAAACTCCTGGAAAGTCTATGCCCAGGACGGCAGCGTTGCAGGAAGCACGCCATCCCTGGCGACCACGCTGACCTTCAACACCAGCGGCGTACTGACTGGCGGCGGCAGCATCAATATCACTACCGGCACCGTTCCAGGTGCAACGCCAGCCACGTTTGCGATGAGCTTCGCCAATTCCATGCAGCAGAACACCGGCGCCAATAACATCGTGGCAACCAACCAGAACGGTTACAAACCGGGTGACCTGGTGAGCTACCAGATCAACGACGACGGCACCGTGGTGGGTAACTACTCCAACGAACAGACCCAGGCCCTGGGCCAGATCGTGCTGGCTAACTTCGCCAACAACGAAGGTCTGAAGTCTGAAGGCGATAACGTCTGGTCTGCCACCCAGTCTTCCGGCGTGGCGCTGCTGGGTACCGCGGGCTCCGGTAACTTCGGTACGCTGACCAACGGTGCGCTGGAAGCGTCTAACGTGGATCTGAGTAAAGAGCTGGTGAACATGATCGTCGCGCAACGTAACTATCAGTCGAACGCGCAGACCATCAAAACCCAGGATCAGATCCTCAACACGCTGGTTAACCTGCGTTAAGCGGCTGACAGGAAAGCGCAATGGATCACGCAATATATACCGCGATGGGCGCGGCAAGCCAGACGCTCAATCAGCAGGCTGTTACTGCCAGCAACCTGGCAAACGCCTCTACACCGGGCTTTCGTGCGCAGCTTAATGCGCTGCGTGCGGTCCCGGTGGAAGGGCTCTCCCTGCCGACGCGTACGCTGGTTACGGCCTCTACGCCGGGTGCGGATATGACGCCAGGCCAGATGGATTACACCTCACGCCCGCTGGACGTTGCCCTGCAACAGGACGGCTGGCTGGCGGTGCAGACCGCTGACGGCGGTGAAGGATATACCCGTAACGGTAACATCCAGGTGAGTGCCACGGGCCAGCTGACGATTCAGGGTCATCCGGTAATGGGTGAAGCGGGTCCGCTGACGGTGCCGGAAGGGTCTGAGCTGACTATCGCGGCCGACGGGACTATTTCGGCATTGAACCCGGGCGATCCGGCCAATACCGTTGCGCCCGTCGGGCGTCTGAAGCTGGTGAAGGCGGAAGGCAAAGAGGTGCAGCGTGGCGATGACGGAATGTTCCGTCTGACCCAGGCGACCCAGGCCACTCGGGGTGCCACGTTACAGGCCGATCCGAGCATCCGCGTGATGTCCGGCGTTCTGGAAGGCAGTAACGTCAAGCCGGTCGAAGCGATGACCGACATGATCGCCAGTGCCCGTCGTTTTGAAATGCAGATGAAGATTATCAGCAGCGTTGATGAAAACGCGGGCAAGGCTAACCAACTTCTGGCTATGAGTTAACAGGACTCCTTATGATCAGTTCTTTATGGATCGCGAAAACTGGCCTCGACGCGCAGCAAACCAACATGGATGTGATTGCCAACAACCTGGCAAACGTCAGCACCAATGGTTTCAAGCGTCAGCGTGCCGTTTTCGAAGATTTGCTTTATCAAACCATCCGCCAGCCTGGAGCGCAGTCTTCTGAACAAACGACACTGCCATCCGGTCTGCAGATTGGTACCGGTGTTCGTCCGGTAGCCACCGAGCGTCTGCATAGCCAGGGCAACCTGTCTCAGACCAACAACAGCAAAGACGTGGCAATCAAAGGCCAGGGGTTCTTCCAGGTGCAGTTGCCTGACGGTACTTCTGCCTATACCCGCGACGGATCGTTCCAGGTCGATCAGAATGGTCAGCTGGTGACGGCGGGTGGTTTCCAGGTTCAGCCTGCGATTACCATCCCGGCGAATGCCCTGAGTATTACTATCGGGCGTGACGGCGTGGTGAGTGTGACGCAGCAGGGGCAGGCCGCACCTGTTCAGGTTGGACAACTAAACCTGACCACCTTCATGAACGACACCGGTCTGGAAAGCATTGGTGAGAACCTCTACACCGAAACGCAATCCTCCGGTACGCCAAATGAAAGCACCCCGGGCCTCAACGGTGCGGGTCTGTTGTATCAGGGTTATGTGGAAACCTCGAACGTGAACGTTGCGGAAGAGCTGGTGAATATGATCCAGGTCCAGCGCGCGTATGAAATTAACAGTAAAGCAGTGTCGACGACCGACCAGATGCTGCAGAAACTGACGCAACTCTAAGGTGTAGCCCGGTGCGGTCAACGCCGCGCCGGCTCCCTGTTTTCGAAGATGAAGGCAATGCAAAAAAACGCGGCGTTTCGTTATCCGATACTGACTGTTCTGGCTGTCACCCTCAGCGGGTGTGCCTTGATCCCGTCTAAACCTTTAGTGCAGGGTGCGACTACCGCCCAACCCGTTCCTGGCCCGGCGCCAGTGGTGAACGGCTCCATTTTCCAGACCGCGCAGCCAATCAATTATGGCTATCAACCGCTGTTTGAAGATCGCCGCCCGCGTAATGTCGGCGATACGTTGACCATTGTGCTGCAGGAAAACGTCAGCGCGAGCAAGAGCTCGTCGGCGAATGCCAGCCGCGATGGCAAAACCAATTTCGGTTTCGATACCGTTCCACGCTATCTGCAGGGCCTGTTCGGCAATGCGCGTGCTGATGTCGAGGCCTCTGGCGGCAATACCTTTAACGGTAAAGGTGGCGCGAATGCCAGCAATACCTTTAGCGGCACGCTGACGGTGACGGTTGACCAGGTGCTGGTTAACGGCAATTTACACGTTGTGGGTGAAAAACAGATCGCCATCAATCAGGGCACTGAGTTCATTCGTTTCTCGGGCGTGGTTAATCCTCGCACCATCAGCGGCACCAACACCGTTCCGTCCACCCAGGTGGCGGATGCGCGCATCGAGTACGTCGGTAACGGCTACATCAATGAAGCGCAAAATATGGGTTGGCTGCAGCGTTTCTTCCTTAACTTATCGCCGATGTAAGCGAGGTGACCCATGTTTAAATCGATCTTCGCCGTGGCGCTGGCGCTGGTGGCAACGTTTGCCCAGGCTGACCGTATTCGCGATCTCACCAGCGTTCAGGGCGTACGCGAAAACTCGCTGATTGGCTATGGCCTGGTGGTGGGTCTGGACGGAACGGGCGACCAGACCACCCAGACGCCATTCACGACTCAAAGTTTGAACAACATGCTTTCCCAGCTCGGTATTACCGTCCCGGCGGGAACCAATATGCAGCTGAAAAACGTGGCCGCGGTCATGGTCACCGCCTCCTACCCGGCGTTCGCGCGCCAGGGGCAGACAATTGATGTCGTGGTCTCGTCAATGGGTAACGCCAAAAGCCTGCGTGGCGGCACGCTGCTGATGACTCCGCTGAAAGGGGTCGACAGCCAGGTTTATGCGCTGGCGCAGGGGAACATTCTGGTCGGCGGTGCCGGCGCGTCTGCGGGCGGCAGCAGTGTGCAGGTGAACCAGCTGAACGGCGGGCGTATCACCAATGGTGCGATCATTGAGCGTGAACTGCCGACCCAGTTTGGCGCAGGCAACACCATTAACCTGCAGCTGAATAATGAAGACTTCACGATGGCGCAGCAGATTGCCGACACCATCAACCGTAGCCGCGGCTACGGCAGCGCCACGGCACTGGATGCCCGTACCGTGCAGATCCGCACCTCTACCGGCAGCAGCAACCAGGTCCGTATGCTGGCTGATATCCAGAATATGGAAGTGAATGTTCCGGTTCAGGATGCCAAAGTGATTATCAACTCGCGCACCGGTTCGGTCGTGATGAACCGCGAAGTGTCGCTCGACAGCTGTGCCGTGGCGCAGGGTAATCTCTCCGTGACGGTTAACCGTTCCGCCAACATCAGTCAGCCTGATACCCCGTTCGGGGGTGGCCAGACCGTGGTGACGCCACAAACGCAGATTGATTTGCGCCAGAGCGGTGGGTCGCTGCAGAGCGTACGCTCCAGCGCGAACCTCAATAGCGTGGTTCGGGCCCTGAATGCCCTGGGGGCGACGCCGATGGATCTGATGTCGATTCTGCAATCCATGCAAAGCGCGGGCTGTCTGCGCGCCAAACTGGAAATCATCTGATGCTGACCGATAGCAAGCTGTTGACCGGTGCTGCCTGGGATGCCCAGTCGCTCAACGAACTGAAAACCAAAGCAGGTAAGGATCCGGCGGCGAATATCCGCCCGGTCGCCCGCCAGGTGGAAGGGATGTTTGTACAGATGATGCTGAAAAGCATGCGTGAAACCCTGCCGAAAGACGGGATGTTCAGCAGTGATTCAACCCGTCTTTACACCAGCATGTATGACCAGCAGATTGCACAGCAGATGACCGCCGGGAAAGGCCTCGGTCTGGCTGATATGATTGTCAAACAGACCGAAGCCGCGCAGGGCATCCAGCCGGATGATAAGCCACAGCAGGTGCCGATGAAGTTCGACCTGCAAACGGTGACCAGTTATCAGAATCAGGCCCTGACGCAGATGGTGCGCAAAGCCGTACCGAAGGCCACGAGTACCAGCGATGAGCCACTTTCTGGCGACAGCAAAGACTTCCTGGCGCAGCTCTCGCTGCCGGCACGTCTTGCCAGTGAACAGAGCGGCGTGCCTCACCACCTGATCCTCGCGCAGGCGGTGCTGGAGTCCGGCTGGGGTCAGCGGCAGATCCGTAAAGAAAACGGCGATCCGAGCTTTAACATCTTCGGCGTGAAGGCCACGTCGAGCTGGAAGGGGCCGACCACCGAGATCACCACCACTGAATATGAAAACGGTGCGGCGGTGAAGGTTAAAGCCAAATTCCGCGTCTATAGCTCCTATCTGGAAGCCTTATCCGACTATGTGGGCCTGTTGAGCCGAAATCCGCGTTACACCGCCGTTACACAGGCGGCAACCGCGGAGCAGGGCGCTCAGGCACTGCAGAACGCGGGCTACGCCACCGATCCGAACTATGCGCGTAAGCTCACCAGCATGATTCAGCAGCTGAAATCGATGGGCGAGAAGGTCAGTAAAGCCTATAGCACAGATATCGAAAATCTGTTCTGAAAGTTCTCAAGTCCCGGTGGAGGCTGCCGATAACCTTCATCAGGACTCGTGTCTGAACGTATAAAAGGAACCCCCATGTCCAGTTTGATTAACAGTGCCATGAGTGGCCTCAGTGCTGCGCAGTCGGCACTCAATACCGTCAGTAATAATATTTCAAGCTATAACGTGGCAGGTTATACCCGCCAGACGACAGTGCTGGGCGCGTCAAACAGCACGCTGACCGGCGGTGGCTGGGTAGGTAACGGGGTTTATGTCTCCGGTGTCCAGCGTGAGTATGATGCGTTCATTACCAACCAGCTGCGCGCCGCGCAGACCCAGAGCAGCGGCCTGACTACGCGCTATCAGCAGATGTCAAAGATCGACGATGTGCTCTCGGATACCACCAACTCACTCTCTACCACGCTGCAGGACTTCTTCAAAAGTCTGCAGACGCTGGTGAGTAACGCGGAAGATCCGGCTGCGCGCCAGACGGTGCTGGGCAAAGCGGATGGCCTGGTCAATCAGTTTAAAACCAACGATCAGTATCTTCGCGATCAGGATTCTCAGGTGAATACCGCGATTTCTGCCAGCGTCGATCAAATTAATAACTACGCCAAACAGATTGCGAACCTGAACGATCAGATTTCCCGTCTGACCGGCGTGGGTGCTGGCTCATCACCAAATGACCTGCTCGATCAACGCGATCAGCTGGTGAGCGAACTGAATAAAATTGTCGGTGTTGAAGTTTCTGTGCAGGATGGCGGCACGTATAACGTCTCATTTGGCACCGGTTACAGCCTGGTACAGGGGAGCAAAGCGAACCAGCTGGCTGCGGTGAAATCCAGCGCAGACCCAACCCGTACAACGCTGGCCTATACCGATGATGTTACAGGCAATATCGAAATTCCTGAAAAGCTGATTACCACCGGCACCCTTGGCGGTTTACTCACCTTCCGCTCTGAAGATCTGGATAAAGCGCGTAATAACCTTAACCAGATGGCGCTGGCCTTTGCTGACGCGATGAACAAGCAGCATGAAGCGGGTTTTGATGCTAACGGCGATGCTGGCGGCAAGCTCTTTGACTTTGGCTCGCCTGCGGTTGTGTCCAACAGCAAGAATTCAGGTACCGCCGCGCTGACAGCCTCCGTGGCTGACAGTACTAAAGTCCAGGCAACCGATTATAAGCTGCAGTTCAACGGAACCGACTGGACCATTACGCGTACGTCGGATAAGACCAGTTTCACGATGAGTCCGGATGCGAGCGGCAATCTGTCTTTCGACGGCCTGAATGTCAACGTGAGCGGTACCGCGAATAACAAAGACAGTTTTGTTGTTAAGCCCGTTTCTGATGTCATCGTAAACATGGAACTCAAGTTTAATGATGAGTCCAAACTGGCGATGGCATCGACAAGCGCCGGTGGCGAAAGTGACAACCGCAACGGTCAAAAATTGCTGGATCTGCAAAATAGCAAGCTTGTCGGCGGGAATAAGTCTTTCAATGATGCTTATGCTTCCCTCGTCAGTACCGTTGGTAGCTCAACAGCGGCACTGAAAACCAGCAGCGAAACGAAAGCGAATGTGGCGACGCAGTTAACCAAACAGCAGCAGTCGATCTCAGGGGTAAACCTTGACGAAGAGTATGGCAATTTGCAGCGCTATCAGCAGTATTACCTCGCTAATGCGCAGGTTCTACAAACTGCCAGCTCGCTCTTTGATGCAATCATTAATATTCGCTAAGGCTGAGGTGAAACATGCGTATTAGCACCCAGATGATGTACGACCAAAACATGCGCGGGATCACCGATTCCCAGAGCAAGTGGTTGAGTTATGGTGAACAAATGTCCACCGGCAAGCGTGTCAATCGCCCGTCGGACGATCCCATCGCGGCGTCGCAGGCTATTGTTCTGTCACAATCGCAGTCACAAAATAGCCAGTTTGCGTTGGCAAGATCGTTCGCATCACAAAAAGTTTCTCTCGAAGATAATGTGCTTAACCAGGTCACTGCCGCTATCACCAGTGCTAAAGAGAAATTAGTCTATGCCGGAAACGCAACCTTAAGTGATGACGATCGCCTGTCGCTGGCGAGCGATTTGCAAGGTATTCGCGACCAATTGATGAACCTTGCAAACACCGCGGATGGTAATGGTCGGTTTATTTTTGCCGGCTTTAAGACTGAAGTGCCACCGTTTGATTCCGTTACCGGTGACTACAAAGGCGGTACTGAGGCTATTTCGCAGCAGGTTGATACCGCGCGTAATATGGTCATTAGCCACACGGGTCAGCAGATCTTCGAAAGCATCACCAGTAACGCCAAAGAACTGCCTGGTGGCGGATATGGCGAGACGAACATGTTCAAGATCCTCGATACGGCGATTACCGCGCTTAAGGTTCCCGTCGATACCGACTCTGCTGCAGCTGAAGCACAGGGGAAAATCATTTCTGATGCTCAAACCGGCATCACAAATACCCAGAACAACATTCTTACTGTCGCTGCTGATGTAGGTACCAAGATGAACGAGCTTGAAAAGCTGGATAACCTTGGTGACGATCGTGCACTGGGCCAGACTAAGCAGATGAGCGACCTGGTTGATGTGGACTGGAACGCAGCGATCTCCTCTTACACCATGCAGCAGGCCGCGCTGCAGGCATCTTATAAAGCGTTTAGCGATATGCAGGGCATGTCCCTGTTCCAGCTGAACAGATAACATCTTGACCTCTTGGAACATGTCTTGAAACTGGGCATGTTTTACTGCCCAATCCGTGTGGATTGGGCATTTTTTTTAGGCGATTTCTGCCGGTGCGGAGGCGACGCGTGCACTTTCAATCAGACGTATTGCCAGCGCAATGACACCGCATACCGTTGCCAGGGCAACCACGCCCGTCCAGCCAGCCAGCGTGTAGATTTTACTCCCCGCAGCCGAACCCAACGCCATGCCGATAAAGACCACCGTAAAGAGCAGGGCGTTAAGACGCCCCCTGGCCTGAGGCTCAAGGCTATAGACCAGATTCTGGTGCGCCACCAGACTGGACTGCAGCCCCAGATCAAACCCGATGGCTGAGACTGCAATCAGAATCAGTTGTCCATGAAGACCCAGCGCGGGCATCAGGAACATCAGGGCAAACGAGACGGTAACCAGTGCTGCGCCAAGCTGCGTGACTTTTCCGGCGCCCAGCTTGTCCGCCAGACCTCCCGCCAGCGGGGCGGCTAAGGCCCCCGCGGCCCCGGCAATACCATAACCACCCGCGACGGCGCTCCCCAGGTGATAGCGCTCCAGCAGCATGACCGCCAGCGTTGACCAGAAGGCGCTAAACGCAATCGACAGAAAACCTTGTGCCAGTGCTGCACGACGCAGAGCCGGATAACGACGCCACAGATGTTCCATTGAGCGCATCAGGGCGGGATAACTCAGCGTGGAGTGAATGGCAAAACGCGGGAGTACCCGCCACATCACCGCCCCAATAAATGCGATGCTTACAGCGGCCAACTGATACATGACGCGCCAGCCAAAAGCTTCACCCACCACACCGCTGACGGTTCGCGACAGCAAGATACCCATCAGCAACCCTGTCATCACGGTTCCCACGGTTTTTCCCTGTTTCCCTTCGGGGGCGAGGATAGCCGCTGCGGGAACGATATCCTGTGCCATGGTCGCGGCCATGCCAATCAGCAGGCTTGCCAGCAGCAGTGAGTGCTGCTGCCCGGTCAGGCTGCAGCCCAGCAGAAACAGTGCCAGGGCGGCGCTTTTTATCAGGATTAACGTCCTGCGGTCGTGACGATCGCCAAGCGGCAACAGAAAAAGAATACCGAGCGCGTAGCCTGCCTGGGTCAGCGTCGGGACCAGCCCCATCCCTTCAATACTAAGATGAAGGTCGGCGCCTATCAGCGGCAGCAGCGGTTGCGCGTAGTAAATGGATGCGACGCTAAAGCCAGCCCCCAGAGCCAGCATAAAAATCACCCAGCGACTGGCGGCATGGGGAGCAGTTGTTGTGTTCATAAGACGTTCCTCACTCATAATGTGCCGCTATTTTTTATCACTACGCCTTGCGACGGTAGAGGGCCTGGTGGTAAAACGCTTATACGTTTGGCGTATAGCAGGGAAAATGATGAAGCGAGTTGAGCGTATAGACAGGGTTGAACTCATGCGCACATTTGTTCGTATTGTGGAAAGCGGATCGCTATCCGGGGCGGCAAGACTGCTTGCGACGAGCCAGGCCACGGTGAGCCGCCGTCTTCAGTCTCTGGAAACGCTGCTGGGGGTACGGCTTTTATTGCGAACCACCCATGCAACAAAACTTACCGATGACGGCGAGCGCTGCTATCAACATGCCCGGCGGGTCATTGATAGCTGGCTGGCACTGGAAGATGAAATCGGTCAGACAGAGGACGAGCCGGTCGGGGTGTTACGGGTACGTGCACCGCACGCCTTTGGGCAGGATCAGCTTCTGAGGCCGTTAACGGAGTTTTTGCAGCGTTATCCTCAGCTGTCGGTGGAGTGGATGCTCAACGATAAGTCGGTGGATTTTCTGAGCGACAATCTGGATTGTGCTATTCGAGTTGGCGCAGAGGTGGATCCGGCAACCGTCTCCGTGCTGCTGGCGGAAGTGCCACGCTGTGTGGTGGCTTCGCCTGCGCTGCTGGACCAGTTTGCGCCGGTTCACACACCGGAGGATCTGCAGGCGCTGCCCTGGATTGCCATCAGCACGTTCTATCAGCGACATGTGGAGTTGTGGGATGATCTTGCTCAGGTAAAACGTATCTCCATTGCGCCACGGTTAAGTACGGATAGCCTGCATGTTGCGCGCAATACCGCCCTGACAGGGTTAGGGGTGGCGATGGTTTCAAGCTGGACGGTCAAGCAGGATATCCAGGAAGGGCGCTTAGTGCATTTGCTTCCACAGTGGCAGCCCGCCGCGCTCCCGGTTCATCTGGTTTATCCGTGGTCGCGTTATTATCCGGCGCGTTTACGCCGTTTTCTGGAGATGATGAAGAGGGTGATGCCGGACATTGCGGGTATGAGAAAGCCGGCACGCGAGCAATAAAAAAGCCGACCCGAAGGTCGGCTTTTTACGCTATGTGTCGTTACTCAACAGACTGCGGACGGGTAGCCGGTGCTGTCGCCTGATGCGTTGCACTGTGGCCACCGGCAGAGCCTTTACCGTCAAAGTTGAACGCAGGGCGGACCCAGTCACTGTGACGCGGCGCTTCCGGCACATATTCCGGCGCTGGTGCGCGAGTCATCGGGGCTGTCGCAACGTGAGCAGGGGCCGGAGCTGTGATTACCGGCTCGGCTTTCACTTCTGGCTCTTCTGCTTTCGCGGCTTCACGCACTGGTTCGACGTCAATTTCAACGTCCTGAACCACGTCTTCAGTCACGGTTTCGACAACCACGTCCGGGGTCTCTTCTACCGCTGCTGCTGGCTGAACCTCAGCAACAACGTCTTCAGCGACCACGGTGTCTTCTTCAGCAATAAGCTGCGGTGCGGCGTCAACCGGCGCGGCAATCACTTCAGGGTGCGTGGTTTCAACGTCTACTGCATGAGGCGCTTCTGACTCAACGGCCTGTGGCTCAACCACGATAGCGGCTTCATTTACCGCTTCTTCAGTTGCGGCTACCGGGGCAATCACCTCTTCGGTGACAGCCTGTTCTTCCACAACCTGCTCCTGACGAGCAACCGGGTAGCGGATCCAGACTTTACCGGATGCCATTTCAGGAGACGCGCACGCCACGGTTAATGGCATTGGCGACTGTGTCGGGTAACGCTCATCGCGATAACGACGACGACGTTGACCGCTGACGCGCAGGTGACGCGGAGAGCGGCGTGAACGACGTGGCATACCCGCGTTATCACGGCCTTCACCGTTATCGTCTTGCTCAGCGTTGCTTTCGACGACGGCCGGCAGATCCACTTTCGCCAGTTGAGTGCCTGGTGCAGTGTCACTTGCTTCTGCAGGGATGATGACGGTCTCTTCCACCGGCAGGGCGCCTACACGCACTTTCTGTGACAGCTGGCGCTGCTTACGACGCGGCATAACCTGAGTACGTTCTTCCTGCTCGCTTTCCTGTTGTTCAACAGGCTCTTCGCGGTTCAGGTTTTTGACTTCCTGCTGCGCCTGGCGCTTCTCGTCGTTACGACGACGGCTACGCTCACGGCGTGGCTGCTGCTCGTCGCGCTGTTTGCTCTTCTCAGACTCATCGCCCGCCTGCTGGCGAATTTCACGATCTTCAACATTCTGCGGTTGCTTCTCGCGACGGTTGCGACGGTTGTCTTCGCGTTGCTCACGACCCTCATTATTGTCCGAACGGTTGTCACGGCGTTCGTTACGGTCATTACGATCGTTACGGTCACGGCGGTTGTTCTGACGTTTACGACGGTCCTGCTGACGTTCAGGTTTCGCTTCTTTCGGTGCTTCTTTCGGTTGCTCAGGCTGCTGGACTTCTTCGCCTGCAAACATCTTCTTCAGCGCACCGAAGAGGCGGCTCAGCAGACCCGGTTGTTCTGGCTGGGCTTTGACCGCAACGGCTTCTGGTTTTTGCGCAACCGGTTTGGTCACAGGTTTTTCCAGTGCCGTTTCTGGCGGAGCTTCAGGCATGATGAAGGTCGCTAAGGCTGGCTGCTCTGGCAGTTTGCGCTCGGCAGGTTCTTCATCGGAAGGCAGCGCCATCTCTTCTTCATGCAGCTTAGGCAGCAGATAGCTGAGCGTGCTGGTCTCTTCACCCTTACGGACACGCAGCACGTGGTAGTGCGGGGTTTCCATCTGATCGTTAGGCACGATGATGCAGCGAACATCGCCCTGGCGTGATTCAATTGCGCTGACGGCCGCACGTTTTTCGTTCAGCAGGTAGGACGCAATTGGCACAGGAACAATGGCATGAACCTCTTTGGTGTTCTCTTTCAGCGCTTCTTCTTCAATCAGACGCAGAATAGAGAGGGACAGAGATTCATTATCACGAACGGTACCGGTACCGGAGCAGCGCGGACAGACGTGATGGCTGGATTCACCGAGTGAAGGGCTCAGACGCTGACGGGACATCTCCAGCAAGCCGAAGCGTGAGATATGGCTAATCTGGATACGAGCACGATCCTGACGTACCGCTTCGCGCAGACGGTTTTCAACCGCACGCTGGTGGCGAACAGGGGTCATGTCGATAAAGTCGATAACAATCAGACCACCCAGGTCACGCAGGCGGAGCTGGCGGGCGATTTCATCAGCGGCTTCAAGGTTGGTGTTGAAGGCGGTCTCTTCGATATCACCGCCGCGCGTAGCACGTGCGGAGTTGATGTCGATGGCGGTCAGCGCTTCGGTCGTATCAATAACGATAGAACCACCGGATGGCAGACGCACTTCACGCTGGAAAGCGGATTCAATCTGCGATTCGATCTGATAGTGGCTGAACAGCGGGATTTCACCGGTGTACAGTTTGATTTTGCTGGTGAAATCCGGACGACCCAGCGCAGCAATGTGCTGGCGCGCCAGCTCAAGCACTTTCGGGTTATCGATCAGAATCTCACCGATGTCCTGACGCAGGTAGTCACGGAAGGCACGCACAATCACGTTGCTTTCCTGGTGAATCAGGAACGGCGCTGCGCGGCTTTCTGCCGCTTTCTGGATTGCTTCCCAGTGCTTCAGACGGAAGCTTAAGTCCCACTGCAGCGCTTCGGCAGATTTGCCGACGCCTGCGGTACGCACGATAAGCCCCATGCCGTCAGGCAGCTCAAGACTTGCCAGCGCTTCTTTCAGCTCGGTACGGTCATCACCTTCGATGCGGCGAGAGATACCACCGGCACGCGGGTTGTTTGGCATCAGAACCAGATAACTTCCCGCAAGACTGATAAAGGTGGTCAGTGCGGCACCTTTGTTGCCACGCTCTTCTTTATCAATCTGAACAATGACTTCCTGACCTTCACGCAGCACATCTTTGATGTTTGGGCGGCCATGGGAGTTATAGTTTGCAGGGAAATATTCGCGGGCGATTTCTTTCAGAGGGAGGAAACCGTGACGCTCAGCACCGTAATCGACAAATGCAGCTTCAAGGCTTGGTTCAATGCGGGTGATTTTACCTTTGTAAATGTTCGCTTTTTTCTGTTCGTGTCCAGGACTTTCGATATCCAGATCGTACAGGCGCTGCCCATCCACAAGGGCGACACGCAACTCTTCTTGCTGAGTTGCGTTGATTAACATTCTTTTCATCGTAACTTACTCGTTATTCTTACATTGACGACAAAGCTGCGGGCAAGGTGACGCTTTCCGGGGTATGAACCGATGGCCTCGTGTCTATTCACGTCGCCAACCTCACGGTTGTCGCTCGCTTAAGAGGCGCAGAGTGTCGGTTGCCTGTATTTCATACGGAAACACAGCGCAATTATCAGGGGAATTGCCTGGGTAGAACTCTCCAGAGAACAATCCTTATACCGGGAAGTACTGCAACCCGCAGCCCGCTAACTGCCTGAAAGATCAATACGTCTTACGCCATTGCTGCGTGGATGATCGGTCAGACAAAATTGGTCATTCCGTCGAGATCCTTACTTAACCAGGATTTAACACGGAAAACGAGTTCATTATTCCACTGCTCGCCGGGTTATAGCAAGATGACTTTTACCAATTATCACCCGGTTACTCACAGTTTCTTCACTTCAAGGCGGTGATTGGTTTAATAACCACCAAATCGATTGCGTGAAACAGGGGACAGGCCGGATAAAAGTAAATATAAGCATAGAAAAATGAGTGGCGCTAATGGCTGACGATATTTAGAATCGCCAACCATGAAAACAGAGACTCCAGCCGTAAAAATGGTTGCCATCGCGGAAGACGACGCGGGGCAACGTATCGATAACTTTTTGCGCACCCAACTCAAAGGCGTGCCAAAGAGCATGATTTACCGCATCCTGCGCAAGGGTGAAGTGCGGGTTAACAAAAAACGCGTGAAGCCTGAGTACAAACTCGAAGCCGGTGATGAAGTGCGTATCCCGCCGGTCCGTGTTGCGGAACGCGAAGAAGAGGTCGTTTCACCCAGGTTGCAGAAAGTGGCTGCCCTGAGTGACGTTATCCTTTATGAGGATGATCATATCCTGGTGCTGAATAAACCGTCAGGTACCGCTGTCCATGGCGGGAGTGGTCTCAGCTTTGGCGTGATTGAAGGCCTGCGTGCGCTGCGTCCCGAAGCCCGTTTCCTCGAACTGGTTCACCGTCTCGATCGCGATACCTCCGGCGTGCTGCTGGTCGCAAAAAAACGTTCTGCCCTGCGTTCCCTGCATGAGCAGCTGCGTGAAAAAGGGATGCAGAAGGATTATCTGGCGCTGGTTCGCGGCCACTGGCAGTCCCACGTTAAGGCAGTGCAGGCACCTTTGCTGAAGAATATTTTGCAAAGCGGTGAGCGCATTGTACGTGTGAATCAGGAAGGGAAGCCGTCTGAGACGCGTTTCAAAGTGGAAGAGCGCTATGCGTTCGCCACGCTGGTGCGCTGCAGCCCGGTAACCGGCCGTACCCACCAGATCCGCGTACATACGCAGTATGCCGGTCATCCGATCGCATTTGATGACCGCTATGGCGACAGGGAGTTTGATAAGCAGCTGGCGGGCACCGGGTTGTCACGCCTGTTCCTGCATGCGGCGGCACTGACGTTCACTCACCCGAATACCGGCGAAACAATCCGCATTGAAGCCCCCCTTGATGAGCAGTTAAAACGCTGCCTGAAGGTGCTGCGCGGCTGATTTGGCCGGCACTTACCGGCCTGAGGTCTCTCAGGCCGGTAAGTGATGCATCACCCGTAATACTCACATCTTCAGCGGATTACACTCCTCGCGTCTGAGCATCTGGCACAATGCTATCAGCGGCAACCCGACCAGCGTGTTCGGGTCACGTCCGTCCAGCTTGTCGAACAGGGCAATCCCCAGACCTTCACTTTTGAAGCTTCCGGCGCAATTGAGCGGTCGCTCCCGACGCACATAGTCGGCGATTTCCTGCTCGCTAAGATGGCGAAAATGGACGTCGAAAGGTTCGCATTCGGTTTGCAGGTGACCCGAGGCGGAGTTGTAGAGCGCCAGACCCGTATAAAAGGTGACGATATTGCCTCGCGCTTGCATAAGCTGCTGGCAGGCATTCGCTTCAGTGTGCGGCTTTCCGGTGATAACACCGTCCAGCACACAAACCTGATCGGAGCCTATAATCAAATGCGAAGGGTAGCGTGCGGCAAGTGATTGCGCTTTCTCCTTCGCAAGACGGGTGACCAGGTGACGTGGTGATTCGCCCGCCTGCGGCGTCTCGTCAACCTCCGGCGCCGCGCATTCAAACGGGATCCCGAGCTTTTCCAGCAACATTCGGCGGTAGGGTGAGGTGGAGGCAAGAACGAGATTTGGCATATTTTTATCACCAGATATAGCGTATCGATGCCAGCCATTTTAAACTACAGGCCGCAATGTGTGCGAATAATTGGCAAAAGGCAGCTGTGGTTGCCTTTTTCTTTGACTATATGACGTTACAAAGTTAATATGCGCGCCCTATGCAAAAGGTAAAATTACCCCTGACTCTTGATCCGGTTCGCACGGCTCAAAAACGCCTCGATTACGAAGGTATTTATACTTCCGATCAGGCTGAGCGTGTCGCCGAATCCGTAGTCAGTGTGGACAGTGATGTAGAATGCTCCATGTCGTTCGCTATCGATAACCAGCGTCTCGCCGTTTTAACCGGTGATGCAAAGGTGACGGTAACCCTCGAATGTCAGCGTTGCGGGAAACCGTTTGTACAGCATGTTCACACAACGTATTGTTTCAGTCCGGTCCGTTCTGACGAACAGGCTGAAGCACTCCCGGAAGCGTATGAACCGATTGAAGTTAATGAATTCGGTGAAATCGATCTTCTGGCTCTGGTTGAAGATGAAATCATCCTCTCCTTGCCAGTCGTTCCGGTGCATGAATCTGAACACTGTGAAGTGTCCGAGGCGGACATGGTCTTTGGGGAACTGCCTGATGAAGCGCAAAAACCAAACCCATTTGCCGTATTAGCCAGCTTAAAGCGTAAGTAATTGAGGAGTAAGGTCCATGGCCGTACAACAGAATAAACCAACCCGTTCCAAACGTGGCATGCGTCGTTCCCATGACGCGCTGACTGCAGTTACCAGCCTGTCTGTAGACAAGACTTCTGGTGAGAAACACCTGCGTCACCACATCACCGCTGACGGTTTCTACCGCGGCCGCAAGGTTATCACTAAGTAATCACGCGTCAGCGTGATTAGGCTTAGTGAGGATTTCCCCGTGCAAACGGGGAATTTACCGAACCAGGCTGTGACGATACCTTGACACGTCTAACCCTGGCGTTAGATGTCATGGGAGGGGATTTTGGCCCTTCCGTGACAGTGCCTGCAGCTTTGCAGGCACTGAATTCTAATTCGCAACTCACACTTCTTTTAGTCGGCAATCCCGACACAATCACGCCATTACTTGCAAAAGCTGACTTCGAACAACGTTCACGTCTGCAGATTATTCCTGCGCAGTCAGTTATTGCCAGTGATGCACGTCCATCGCAGGCGATTCGCAATAGCCGGGGCAGTTCTATGCGAATGGCGCTGGAGCTGGTGAAGGAAGGACGCGCGGAGGCTTGCGTCAGTGCGGGAAATACCGGCGCGCTGATGGGGCTGTCGAAATTGTTGCTCAAACCTATTGAAGGTATTGAGCGTCCGGCGCTGGTGACGGTATTACCGCATCAGCAGAAGGGCAAGACCGTGGTGCTCGATTTGGGTGCTAACGTCGATTGTGATAGTACAATGCTGGCTCAGTTTGCCGTGATGGGGTCGGTGCTGGCAGAAGAAGTGGTCGGGATAAACAATCCCCGTGTTGCGTTATTGAACATCGGTGAAGAAGAGACCAAAGGCCTGGACAGCATTCGCGAAGCTGCCGAATTGCTCAAACAGGTTCCCTCCATCAACTATATTGGTTATCTCGAAGCCAATGAGTTGCTGACGGGGAAAACGGATGTTCTGGTGTGTGATGGCTTCACCGGGAACGTAACGTTGAAGACCATGGAAGGGGTCGTGCGAATGTTTCTCTCACTGCTTAAATCGCAGGGAGAAGGCAAAAAAAGCGCCTGGTGGTTGATTTTATTAAAGCGTTGGTTACAAAAAAGCCTGACGCGGCGATTCAGTCACCTCAACCCCGACCAGTATAATGGCGCCTGTCTGTTAGGATTGCGCGGCATCGTGATTAAGAGTCATGGTGCCGCCAATCAGCGAGCATTTACTGTCGCCATTGAACAGGCAGTGCAGGCGGTGCAGCGACAAGTCCCTCAGCGGATTGCCGCTCGCCTGGAATCTGTATTAGCTAAAAGTGACTGAGCGTACATGTATACGAAGATTTTAGGTACCGGCAGCTACCTGCCAAAACACGTGCGTACCAACGCCGATCTTGAAAAAATGGTAGATACGTCTGACGAGTGGATTGTCACGCGCACAGGTATCCGTGAACGTCGTATTGCCGCGCCAGACGAAACCGTTTCGACCATGGGTTACGAAGCCGCGCAGCGTGCTATCGAAATGGCGGGCATTGATAAAGATCAGATTGGCTTGATCGTGGTTGCCACGACCTCTGCCACGCATGCCTTCCCAAGCGCAGCGTGCCAGGTGCAAAACATGCTCGGCATTAAAGGCTGCCCGGCATTTGACGTTGCCGCAGCGTGCGCAGGGTTCACCTATGCGCTGAGCGTTGCCGATCAGTATGTTAAATCCGGTGCCGTGAAATATGCGCTGGTCATCGGTGCTGACGTGCTGGCACGTACCTGCGATCCAACCGATCGTGGGACGATCATTATTTTTGGTGATGGTGCGGGCGCGGTACTGCTCGGTCAGTCCGAAGAGCCGGGCATCATCTCTACGCATCTGCATGCCGATGGCAGCTATGGCGAATTACTGACCCTGCCTAACGCCGATCGCGTTAATCCGGATAACGCTATTTACCTGACGATGGCGGGTAATGAGGTGTTCAAGGTGGCGGTGACTGAGCTTGCGCACATTGTCGATGAAACGCTGGAAGCGAATAACCTTGACCGCTCCGCACTCGACTGGCTGGTGCCACATCAGGCAAACCTGCGTATCATCAGCGCGACCGCTAAAAAGCTGGGCATGTCGATGGATAATGTTGTGGTGACGCTGGATCGTCACGGCAATACCTCTGCGGCGTCAGTACCGTGCGCATTTGATGAAGCGGTACGTGACGGACGAATCAAACGGGGCCAGTTGGTCTTGCTTGAAGCCTTTGGTGGCGGGTTCACCTGGGGTTCCGCGCTGGTTCGTTTCTAGTATAAGGATTAAATAATGACGCAATTTGCTTTTGTGTTCCCGGGCCAGGGTTCTCAGGCCGTTGGGATGTTGTCTGAAATGGCAGCAAAGTATCCGGTTATCGAAGAGACTTTCCGTGAAGCTTCCGCTGCGCTGGGTTATGATTTGTGGGCGCTGACCCAACAGGGACCAGCCGAAGAGCTGAACAAAACCTGGCAGACTCAGCCAGCGCTGTTGACGGCATCCGTTGCGCTGTGGCGTGTCTGGCAGCAGCAGGGCGGTAAAGCGCCAGCGCTGCTCGCGGGCCATAGCCTGGGTGAATACTCTGCGCTGGTGTGTGCCGGTGTTATCGCGTTTGCTGACGCGGTGCGTCTGGTTGAACTGCGCGGTAAGTTCATGCAGGAAGCAGTACCTGAAGGCACTGGTGGCATGTCTGCTATCATCGGCCTTGATGATGCTGCGATTGCAAAAGCGTGTGAAGAATCCGCTGAAGGTCAGGTGGTGTCTCCCGTTAACTTCAACTCGCCAGGCCAGGTGGTTATCGCCGGTCATAAAGACGCGGTTGAACGTGCTGGTGCAGCCTGTAAAGCTGCAGGGGCGAAACGCGCTCTGCCGCTGCCCGTCAGCGTACCGTCCCACTGCGCACTGATGAAACCTGCTGCCGATAAACTGGCCGTTGAGCTTGAAAAAATTACTTTTAACACACCGACAATTTCCGTTGTGAACAACGTCGATGTGAAATGCGAAACCTCGCCGGACGCTATCCGTGATGCGCTGGTTCGCCAGCTCTACAGCCCGGTACAGTGGACCAAAACCGTTGAGTTTATGGCCTCTCAGGGCATTGAGCATCTGTATGAAGTCGGCCCAGGTAAAGTCCTCACCGGTCTGACAAAACGTATTGTTGACACCCTGACTGCTTCGGCAATTAACGAGCCGGACGCGATGTCAGCGGCACTCTCGCAATAAAAGAGGAATACCATGAGTTTTGAAGGAAAAATTGCCCTGGTCACTGGCGCAAGCCGCGGTATCGGGCGTGCAATTGCTGAAACACTGGTTGCGCGCGGCGCGAAAGTGATTGGTACAGCAACCAGCGAGAATGGCGCTAAGGCCATCAGCGAGTATCTGGGTGCGAACGGTAAAGGTCTGGTTCTGAATGTGACCGAACCTGCATCTATCGAATCTGTTCTGGAAAATATTCGCGCAGAATTTGGCGAAGTGGATATTCTGGTAAATAATGCCGGGATCACTCGTGATAACCTGTTAATGCGAATGAAAGACGACGAGTGGAACGATATCATCGAAACCAACCTGTCATCTGTATTCCGTCTGTCAAAAGCGGTAATGCGCGCTATGATGAAAAAGCGTCATGGTCGTATTATCACTGTCGGTTCTGTGGTTGGTACCATGGGAAATGCTGGTCAGGCTAACTACGCTGCGGCGAAAGCAGGTCTGATCGGTTTCAGTAAGTCGCTGGCACGTGAAGTTGCGTCCCGCGGTATTACTGTAAACGTTGTTGCTCCGGGCTTTATTGAAACGGACATGACGCGTGCGCTAACTGATGAGCAGCGTGCGGGTACGCTGGCAGCTGTTCCAGCGGGCCGCTTAGGCGACCCTAAAGAAATTGCCAGCGCGGTTGCATTTTTAGCCTCTGACGAAGCGGGTTACATCACTGGTGAGACCCTCCACGTCAACGGCGGGATGTACATGGTTTAATCACGATGAAAAATATTTGCGTTATTAGGGCGAATGGCCTCAAAATAACGTAAAATCGTGGTAAGAACTGCCGGGATTTAGTTGCAAATTTTTCAACATTTTATACACTACGAAAACCATCGCGAAAGCGAGTTTTGATAGGAAATTTAAGAGTATGAGCACTATCGAAGAACGCGTTAAGAAAATTATCGGCGAACAGCTGGGCGTTAAGCAGGAAGAAGTTGTGAACTCCGCTTCCTTCGTTGAAGACCTGGGCGCAGATTCTCTTGACACCGTTGAGCTGGTAATGGCTCTGGAAGAAGAGTTTGATACTGAGATTCCGGACGAAGAAGCTGAGAAGATCACCACCGTTCAGGCTGCCATTGATTACATCAACGGTCACCAGGCGTAAGTGAACATCTCCAGGCGGTCATTCGACCGCCTGAGTTTTATCTTTTTTGTCCCACGAATCCCTTTTTTATCCCTCCCTGGAGGACAAACGTGTCTAAGCGTCGTGTAGTTGTGACCGGACTTGGCATGTTGTCTCCTGTCGGCAATACCGTAGAGTCCACCTGGAAAGCTCTCCTTGCCGGTCAGAGCGGCATCAGCCTAATCGACCATTTCGATACTAGCGCCTATGCAACGAAATTTGCTGGCTTAGTAAAGGATTTTAACTGTGAAGAGATCATCTCGCGCAAAGAACAGCGCAAGATGGATGCCTTCATTCAATATGGAATTGTCGCTGGCGTTCAGGCCATGCAGGATTCTGGCCTTGAGATTACGGAAGAGAACGCAACCCGTATCGGTGCCGCTATCGGTTCCGGGATTGGCGGTCTGGGTCTGATCGAGGAAAACCATACATCTCTGATGAATGGCGGCCCGCGTAAAATCAGCCCGTTCTTCGTTCCGTCCACGATTGTTAATATGGTGGCAGGTCATCTGACCATCATGTTCGGCCTGCGTGGGCCAAGCATTTCTATCGCTACCGCATGTACCTCTGGCGTGCATAACATCGGCCAGGCCGCGCGCATGATTGCGTACGGCGATGCAGATGCTATGGTTGCGGGCGGTGCGGAAAAAGCCAGTACTCCGCTGGGAGTGGGTGGCTTTGGTGCAGCGCGTGCGCTGTCTACCCGCAACGATAACCCGCAGGCGGCAAGCCGTCCGTGGGACAAAGACCGTGACGGTTTCGTGCTGGGTGACGGTGCGGGTATGATCGTACTTGAAGAGTACGAACATGCTAAAAAACGTGGCGCGAAGATTTATGCTGAAGTTGTCGGCTTCGGGATGAGCAGTGATGCATACCACATGACGTCACCACCAGAAAATGGTGCGGGCGCCGCGCAGGCAATGGCCAACGCGATTCGCGACGCGGGTCTTACCCCGGAGCACATCGGTTACGTTAACGCGCACGGTACTTCTACGCCTGCAGGCGATAAAGCAGAAGCTCAGGCTGTTAAGTCTATCTTCGGCGAATACGCCAGCCGCGTGCTGGTGAGCTCCACGAAATCCATGACCGGTCACCTGTTGGGTGCGGCGGGTGCAGTAGAGTCTATCTACTCTATCCTTGCGCTGCGCGATCAGGCTGTTCCGCCAACCATCAACCTGGATAATCCGGATGAAGGTTGTGACCTGGACTTCGTTCCTCACGAAGCGCGTCAGGTAAGTGGTATGGAGTACACCCTGTGTAACTCCTTCGGCTTTGGTGGTACTAACGGTTCACTGATCTTCAAAAAGATCTGAGCCTGACTGCATCATGGCGATTAAAAAAGGTCCGCTTGTCGGGCCTTTTTTATTAAGCCTAATCTTCTTGTCGGCTGCATGGCATCCTGCCAGACTAAATGCCCACGCATAAGGAGCCACCATGTTTTTAATCAATGGCCTTGAGCAAAACACGCTGCCTGCTGGTGACAGGGCAACTCAGTTTGGTGATGGCTGCTTTACGACAGCGCGCATTCTCGACGGCAATGTCTGCCTGCTCGAGGCGCACCTTCGTCGTCTTCAGCAGGGTTGTGAAGCCTTGATGATCCCCTTCACGCACTGGGACACATTGCGTCAGGAGATGTGCCAGCTGGCGGCCGGGAAGCAAAGCGGTGTTCTGAAGGTGATTATCAGCCGCGGCAGCGGTGGCCGGGGATACAGCGGTACAGCTTGCCAGCACCCAACGCGGATCCTTTCGGTGTCTGCCTGTCCTGCTCATTATCTGCGCTGGCGTGAAGAGGGCGTTACGCTGACGCTCAGCCCGGTACGTCTGGGGCGAAACCCTATGCTTGCCGGTATAAAACACCTCAACCGCCTTGAACAGGTACTGATTCGCACTCATCTTGAACAGACGGACGCTGATGAGGCGCTGGTTCTTGACAGCGAAGGGTTTATTACGGAATGCTGTGCGGCTAATTTACTCTGGCGGCAGGGGAACGATGTTTATACGCCGTCGCTCGAGCAGGCCGGCGTCAACGGGATTATGCGTCAGTTTTGTTTGCAGCAGCTGGCACACTCTGGCTTTCGCGTTGTCGAAGTGAACGCGAGAGAAGAGGCGCTGCACCAGGCTGATGAAATTATCATCTGTAATGCGCTGATGCCGGTTGTACCCGTCCGCGCGTATGGTCAATACAGCTTGTCCTCGCGCGAGCTGTTTCAGTTTTTAGCCCCGATATGTGAGCAAACCCGATAGTCATGAAGAAAATGTTGCGCTTTGTCCTCCTCCTTATCGTTGCGCTGGGTGTTGCCGGCGGAGCGGGAGTGTGGAAAGTTCGTCAGCTGGCGAACAGTAAGATCCTGATTAAAGACGAGACGATTTTTACCCTGAAAGCGGGGACGGGCCGCCTGGCGCTTGGCGAACAGCTTTATGGCGACAAGATCATTAACCGTCCGCGCGTGTTTCAGTGGCTGTTACGTATCGAGCCTGAACTGTCTCATTTCAAAGCCGGTACCTATCGCTTTACGCCGGGGATGACCGTCAAAGAGATGCTTCAGCTGCTGGAAAGCGGTAAAGAAGCGCAGTTCCCGCTGCGTTTTGTTGAGGGGATGCGCCTGAGCGATTATCTCGAGCAACTGCGCGATGCTCCGTACATTAAGCATACCCTGAAAGATGACCGCTATCAGACGGTGGCCGAGGTACTGAAATTTGAACACCCTGAGTGGGTGGAAGGCTGGTTCTGGCCAGACACCTGGATGTACACCGCAGGCACGACCGATGTGGCTATTCTCAAGCGGGCGCATAAAAAGATGGTAGCAGCCGTCGATTCCGCCTGGGAAGGGCGCATGGACGGCCTGCCATACAAAGATCAAAACCAGTTTGTCACGATGGCCTCAATTATTGAGAAAGAGACGGCCGTCGCCGCCGAACGCGATCAGGTGGCATCGGTCTTCATTAACCGTCTGCGTATCGGCATGCGTCTGCAAACGGACCCCACCGTCATCTACGGAATGGGCGAGAGTTATACCGGTAAGATTTCAAGAAAAGATCTGGAGACGCCAACGGCGTATAATACCTACGTGATTAGCGGTCTGCCGCCGGGCCCGATTGCCACGCCGAGCGAGGCTTCCCTGCGTGCGGCTGCGCATCCTGCTAAAACACCGTATCTCTATTTTGTGGCTGATGGAAAAGGGGGGCATACCTTTAACACCAACCTTGCCAGCCATAATCGCTCCGTTCAGGACTATCTGAAGGCACTTAAGGAAAAAAATGCGCAGTAAATACATTGTCATTGAGGGACTCGAAGGGGCGGGTAAAACCACGGCCCGCAATGTGGTGGTGGATACGCTCAAATCGCTTGGCGTTGCGGACATGGTATTTACCCGCGAGCCCGGCGGTACGCAACTGGCCGAAAAGCTGCGAAGCCTGGTGCTGGATATCAAATCCGTTGGTGACGAGGTCATCACAGATAAAGCAGAAGTATTGATGTTCTACGCGGCGCGTGTGCAGCTGGTGGAGACGGTCATTAAACCGGCCCTGGCTAATGGCAAGTGGGTAATTGGCGATCGTCACGATCTGTCGACCCAGGCTTATCAGGGCGGTGGGCGTGGTATTGACCAGACGATGCTGGCCACGCTGCGCGATGCGGTGCTGGGTGATTTTCGCCCTGACCTGACGCTCTATCTGGATGTGACGCCGGAAGTGGGTCTCAAGCGCGCCCGTGCTCGCGGTGAGCTGGACCGCATTGAGCAGGAGTCCCTTGATTTCTTTAACCGTACCCGCGCGCGCTATCTGGAACTGGCGGATCAGGATGGCAGTATTCGCACCATTGATGCGACGCAATCCCTGGAAGAGGTCACCCGCGCTATTCAGAAGACGGTTACGCAGTGGCTACAGGAGCAACAGGCATGAAATGGTACCCATGGTTGCGCCCGCATTTTGAAAAGCTGATCGAAAGCTATCAGGCTGGTCGGGGGCATCATGCGTTACTGATTCAGGCACTGCCGGGAATGGGGGATGATGCATTGATTTACGCCATCACCCGCTTCCTGATGTGTCAGCAGCCGCAAGGCCATAAAAGCTGTGGTAAATGCCGTGGCTGCCAGTTAATGCAGGCGGGCACGCACCCTGACTATTACACGCTCGAGCCTGAGAAGGGCAAAAGCGCGCTCGGTATTGATGCCGTGCGTGAAGTCAGTGAAAAATTGTACGAACATGCGCGGCTCAGCGGCGCAAAAGTCGTCTGGCTCAAAGACGCAGCACAGCTTACCGAGGCGGCGGCGAATGCGCTGCTTAAAACGCTGGAAGAACCGCCAGAGAAAACGTGGTTCCTTCTCTCATGTCGTGACCCGGGGCGTTTGCTGGCAACGCTGCGCAGCCGTTGTCGTCTTCACCACCTCGTTGTGCCTCAGGAATCATGGGCGCTGAGCTGGCTTGAACGAGAAGTGACAACGTCACAGGAAGGGGCGCTCTCTGCGTTGCGCCTGAGCAGCGGTGCGCCCGCGGCGGCGCTGGCATTACTGCAGCCAGAGGTCTGGTCACAGCGAGACGCGCTCTGCCGGGCCGTTGAGTCTTCCATCACCAGCCGCGACTGGCTAAGTTTATTGCCTGCGCTTAACGGCGAGCAGGCCGCGGAACGTCTGCACTGGCTGGCTTCCTTACTTCTGGATGCGCTCAAACTCCAGCAAGGGGCAACGCTACTGACCAACCCGGACGTCTGGCCGCTGGTTAACACGCTGGCGAACGGCCTGTCAGGCGCATCATTACACGCTATCCTTCACGATATCTGTGAGAGTCGTGAACAACTTTTAACAGTGACCGGTCTTAATCGCGAGCTTTTACTGACCGACCAGTTGCTGCGTATCGAACATTACCTGCAACCAGGCGTGACACCGCCTGTTTCCCATCTCTGAGAGAGACATTATGTTTTTAGTCGACTCACACTGCCATCTTGATGGCCTGGATTATCAATCCCTGCATAAAAACGTGGACGACGTGCTGGCCAAAGCCGCTGCCCGTGATGTGAAGTTTTGCCTTGCCGTGGCGACAACGCTACCGGGGTATCGCGCCATGCGTGAGCTGGTGGGCGAGCGCGAGAACGTTGTTTTCTCCTGTGGCGTGCATCCGCTCAATCAGGATGAAGAGTACGACGTTGAGGAACTGCGCCGGCTGGCCGCAGAAGAGGGCGTCGTGGCGATGGGGGAAACCGGGCTGGATTACTACTACACGCCGGAAACGAAACCGCGCCAGCAAGCGTCCTTCCGCCATCATATTCGCATTGGTCGCGAGCTCAACAAGCCGGTGATTGTCCATACCCGTGATGCGCGCGCCGATACGCTGGCGATCCTGAAGGAAGAAAAGGTGACGGATTGCGGTGGCGTACTACACTGTTTCACAGAAGACAGAGAAACAGCGGGTAAACTGCTTGATTTAGGGTTTTATATCTCGTTTTCGGGGATCGTGACGTTCCGTAACGCTGAGCAACTCCGCGAAGCTGCGCGCTATGTTCCGCTCGATCGCATCCTCGTGGAAACAGACTCTCCGTATCTGGCACCGGTGCCGCATCGCGGTAAAGAAAATCAGCCAGCCATGACGAGAGACGTAGCCGAGTACATGGCCGTGCTTAAAGGCGTCAGCATTGAAGAGCTGGCCCGCGTCACGACGGACAACTTCTCTACGCTGTTCCATATCGACCCCGCCCGCCTGCAATCTGTTTGATACGCCTGTTTTTTTTAGGCTCGTAATTAATACATAAAACGAGTAAAGTTCACCGCCTCATTTGGGGCGGTGAAGGTGTATTTAGACACATCCAGAAATGCTTTTTGTAAATAACTGAAAGTTTTTCGACCGTCTTAAGCTGAAACGTGATAGCCGTCAAACAAACTCAGAGGGAATTATTTTACTCTGTGTAATAAATAAAGGGCGCTTAGATGTCCTGTCCACGGCACGGTACTCCCCCCGGGCCAATGCGTGAAAGCGTAAAAAAAGCACAAATACTCAGGAGCACTCTCAATTATGTTTAAGAATGCATTTGCTAACCTGCAAAAGGTCGGTAAATCGCTGATGCTGCCAGTATCCGTACTGCCTATCGCAGGTATCCTGCTGGGTGTCGGTTCTGCTAACTTCAGCTGGCTGCCAGCCGTAGTTTCCCACGTGATGGCCGAAGCAGGCGGTTCCGTCTTTGCTAACATGCCTCTGATCTTCGCTATCGGTGTGGCGCTGGGCTTCACCAATAACGACGGCGTTTCTGCGCTGGCTGCAGTTGTTGCCTACGGCATCATGGTGAAAACCATGGCAGTGGTTGCGCCACTGGTTCTGCATTTACCGGCAGAAGAGATCGCTGCGAAACACCTGGCAGACACCGGTGTTCTGGGCGGTATCATCTCCGGTGCGATTGCAGCGTACATGTTCAACCGCTTCTATCGCATCAAGCTGCCTGAGTATCTGGGCTTCTTCGCGGGCAAGCGTTTTGTTCCGATTATTTCTGGCCTGGCAGCGATTTTCACTGGCGTGATCCTGTCCTTCATCTGGCCACCAATCGGTTCCGCGATCCAGACCTTCTCTCAGTGGGCTGCTTATCAGAACCCGGTTGTGGCGTTTGGTATCTACGGCTTCATCGAGCGTTGCCTGGTACCATTTGGTCTGCACCACATCTGGAACGTTCCATTCCAGATGCAGATTGGTGAATTCACCAACGCAGCAGGTCAGGTATTCCACGGTGATATCCCACGTTACATGGCGGGTGACCCAACTGCAGGTAAACTGTCTGGTGGCTTCCTGTTCAAAATGTACGGTCTGCCGGCAGCGGCAATTGCTATCTGGCACTCTGCTAAACCAGAGAACCGTGCAAAAGTGGGCGGTATCATGATCTCCGCAGCGTTGACCTCGTTCCTGACCGGTATCACCGAGCCGATCGAGTTCTCCTTCATGTTCGTTGCGCCGATCCTGTACATCATTCACGCGGTTCTGGCGGGTCTGGCGTTCCCAATCTGTATCCTGCTGGGTATGCGTGACGGTACGTCCTTCTCTCACGGCCTGATCGACTTCATCGTTCTGTCCGGTAACAGCAGCAAACTGTGGCTGTTCCCAATCGTTGGTGCGTGCTATGCCGTTGTTTACTACACCATCTTCCGCGTGCTGATCAAAGCACTGGACCTGAAAACACCAGGTCGTGAAGATGCGTCAGAAGACAGCAAAGCCACCGCGACAAGCGAAATGGCTCCGGCTCTGGTTGCCGCATTCGGCGGGAAAGAGAACATCACTAACCTGGACGCGTGCATCACTCGTCTGCGTGTTAGCGTTGCCGACGTCGCGAAAGTAGACCAGCCGGGTCTGAAAAAACTGGGTGCAGCAGGGGTTGTTGTTGCTGGTTCGGGCGTTCAGGCAATCTTCGGGACTAAATCCGATAACCTGAAAACCGAAATGGATGAGTACATCCGCAACAGCTAAGCTGTGACCTGGGGAGACTAAGGCAGCCGAATGGCTGCCTTTTTTATGGGTAGAAACTTAAAAAGAGTAATTCGCGCTGACGGAGACGTTCAGCGGCGCGCCATAGACAACGTATGACCCGACGTAGTCGTAGTATTTTTTATCAAACAGGTTGTTAACGTTGGCCTGCAAGGCCAGGTCCCTGGTGACCTGATAACGGCTGAAGAGATTCACCAGCGCATAGCTGCCCTGTTCTGCACGGGACTGGCCTGCCGGGCCACCCTCTACATCCGTCCACACTTTATTCTGCCAGTTCACCCCGCCGCCCACCGCCAGTTCTGGCAGCATAGGCAGTTGATAACGGGTAAACAGCTTCATGGTCGTGCGTGGCTGATCGGAACTGATGGCATTCCCGCGCTTATCTTCTGCAATAAACCGTGTCGCCCCGAAGGTTAACTGCCAGTTGTCGGTCAGTGCACCGTTTAGCTCAAATTCAATCCCTTTGCTGACCACGCCATCCAGTGATTCATAAATAGATTCACCGCTCGGCATATAGGTGTAGGTATTGCTTGCCACGTTATCCTGTTCAATACGGAAAACGGCCAGTGAGGTGGTCAGGCGGGTGTTGAACCAGTCCGCTTTCACCCCCGCTTCGTAGCTTTTCCCGGTCGTAGGGTCGAGGTAACGACCGCTCGCGTCACGCTTGTCCTGTGGCTGGAAAATAGAGGTGTAGCTGACATAGGTCGACCAGTCTTCATTGATGTCATAAACCAGTCCTGCATAAGGCGTTACGTCATCTTTGGAACTTTCCAGACGGGTATCCGGGGAGCCTGCCGGGTTGTAGCGAATGTTATAGTTGGTGTAACGCGCGCCAAGGATCAGGTGCAGCGGATCGGCCAGCGAGAATCGGGCCGAGGTATACGCCGAAGACTGGCGAATGTCGTCCTGGCTATAGAGCTTCCACGGTGTCCACTGCGGGTCGGCGATTTTGCCATTCCAGTTTTTAAAATTACCCACATCCACCATACCGTATAACGCATCCGGCATGCTGTTATCGTAATGGTTACGCTGGCGGCTGAAGCTCCCGCCAAACATCATCTCATGCTGACGACCAAAAAGGCTGAAATCGCCACGCAGGAAGGCGTCGATGGCATCCTGCTTACGTTCTCCGCGGTTCCAGCCGCCGTAGCCGACCATGCCCGCCCCGGTCTCTTTATCCGGATAGCCTGACATATACATCAGTTTGCTGTCGAAATGGGTTTCCGCATGCATGCCGTTGATGTGCGCTTCCCAGCCGTTGTCAAAACGTTGGGTCAGGTTGGCAAAGATACGGGTGTTGTCTTTATCCGAGTAAGCCCAGTCAGGCGCAACGGTCTGGCTGCGGTCGTAATGGGTTTTGCTTCCGTCGCTATACCAGGTTGGCAGACCGCCCCAGGTGGGATCGGCGGTGTGACTTTCCTGGTATTCATAGCCTACGGAGAGGGTCGTGCTATCGGTGACGTCGGCATCCACCACGCCATAGAGGAATTTTTTACGGTAGTGGTAGTTATCCACAGCGCTGTCGTTGTCCTGGTAACCGGTGATCAGACGACCGCGAACCTTGCCGGATTCTAACAGCGGGGCCTGTAAATCCAGCACATAGCGCTGCTTGTCCCAGCTGCCGTAGCTGGCGGAGACGTTCCCTTTGAATACGTTACTGTCTGCGTGCTTGCGTACCATATTGACGTAGGCGGATGGGTTACCGGTGCCGGACATCAGCCCAGTAGCGCCGCGAACCACCTCTATACGGTCATAAATGGCGGTGTCGGCGGCGGTGTCGCCGAAGTTCCATACTTCGCTGATGGAGGTCGGCAGGTCATCGAACGCATAGTTACTGACGAAGAATCCGCGCGAGTAAAATACGGTGCGGTCGCTGTCCTGCACCTGGGCCGTTACGCCGGTGGTGTTGGTTAACACCTGGCCGACTGACTGCAGGTTCTGATCTGCCATGCGCTGCTGGCTAATCACGCTGACGGACTGGGGGATATCGCGGGGAACAAGTAACAGTTTGGTCCCGGTGGTGGTGGTTTTTACGCTGTAGTCCTGATCCTGTCCGCTGGAGGGATCCTGTGCGTTATCAAAGCCACCCTCCACAACTACCGTATCTTCGGTCGTGGAGGCGGCAAAACTGACGGTTGGCATCAATGCCATAGCAATACAGGCTGCCAGCAACGAAGGTGTTGCGACAGGCTGGCGTTGCCCATCCCTGGTATGAGTAATGAAAGACATCATCAAACCCTTAATGAATGGTGAAGGTGGTCTGCATCAGTCCCGCGTGTGCGGGCTGATGTCGTTTTCTATGTTGAAAATGCGCATGAAAATGCAAATGCGAAATATACGCATTGAGATTAACGGTGTAAACAGATGTGTCAAAAGGAACTGAAATAATGTTTCAGGCGATCGCGACGCGTCAGCGCTCACTCTCCAGGCAGCTGGAGGACATTCAGGAAAGAAATCGGTGGAGAAGGTTGAAAGGACAGGAGAATCTCGCTCATACTCTTGTGTTGTGTCACACAGTAATACTGAGAATGTGTTAATGGCGGCGCACTACGCCAGATTAAACAAAAAAGGAAAAGGTCATGGCTGAAGAAACGATTTTTAGTAAAATTATCCGCCGCGAAATCCCTTCGGATATCGTTTATCAGGATGAGCTGGTGACGGCTTTCCGGGACATTTCTCCTCAGGCTCCGACACATATCCTTATTATTCCTAATATTCTGATTCCGACCGTAAACGACGTAAAAACCGAGCATGAAGTAGCGTTAGGTCGTATGCTGACAGTGGCCGCAAAAATTGCTGAGCAGGAAGGGATTGCTGATGACGGTTACCGTCTCATCATGAACTGTAATCGCCACGGTGGTCAGGAAGTTTATCATATTCACATGCATCTGCTGGGTGGACGTCCTCTGGGGCCGATGCTGGCACATAAAGGTCTTTGACATGCTTAAAGGGCGTATTGCAGCGCTGGTAATGACGATGTTGATCGTAGGGTGCAGCACGCGTCCGGCGATCCCCGTCAGCGATGAACAGACGCTGGTGATGGAATCCTCCGTACTTGCTGCGGGCATCACGGCGCAACAACCTGCGTTGTCGATCAGTGAAATCAACTCTTCTGCTTCCTCTACGCTCTTTAATGAAAGACAAGAACCAGTGACGGTGCACTACCGTTTTTTCTGGTATGACGTACGAGGTCTTGAAATGCATCCGCTGGAAGCGCCGCGCAGCGTCACTATTCCGGCAAGATCGTCGGTAACGCTCTATGGCAGCGCCAACTATCTGGGTGCACATAAGGTGAGACTTTATCTTTATTTGTAAGGGGTGAACCTTGATTAAAAATTTGAGCCGTTATGCGCTCGTGACTGCTTTCGCTCTGTTCCTCGCAGGGTGTGTGACCCGAACTGAAGAGCCTGCGCCTGTGGAAGAGGCCAAACCGGGTACCGAGCAGCCGACACAGCCAACGCAGCCGCCGCCAACCGTACCGACTGTGCCGTCTATTCCGTCGCAGCCTGGTCCAATTGAACATCCGGATCAGACATCGCAGCCTGCGCCGCGCGTTCGTCATTATGACTGGAACGGTGCGATGCAACCGATGGTCGGCAAAATGCTGCAGGCTCAGGGTGTGACCGCGGGCAGCGTATTGCTGGTTGATAGCGTGAATAACCGTACCAACGGTTCGCTGAACGCGGGCGAAGCGACAGAAACCCTGCGCAATGCCCTGGCCAATAACGGTAAGTTTACGCTGGTCTCGGCACAGCAGCTCGCGGTAGCCAAGCAGCAGTTGGGCCTGTCACCGCAGGACAGCCTCGGTTCACGCAGCAAGGCGATTGGGATTGCCCGTAACGTCGGTGCGCAGTATGTGCTTTACTCCAGTGCCACCGGTAACGTGAACACGCCAGCCCTGCAGATGCAGCTGATGCTGGTTCAGACAGGCGAGATTATCTGGTCAGGTAAAGGTGCCGTTACGCAACTCTGACAGGACGCGTGAAGAGATCCTGACGCGTTATTTTCCACAGTATCGCCTTATCGCGCCGCAGGCCCCTTCCGGGCTTGGCGGCGCGAGTTGCATTATAGAGCAGGGCGAGCAACGTCTGGTATTGCGGCAGAATCACGATCCCTCAGCGTCTGCATCCCATTTCCGCCGTCAGTTTCGGGCACTGAAACGCCTTCCGGCGGATCTGGTGCCAAAGCCCCGTTTTTACCGCCAGGGCTGGATGGCCGTGGAGTATCTGGCAGGGGAGATCGGCAACACGCTACCGGAAACGGCAGTGCTTGCAGCTATGCTCTGTCATCTGCACCGGCAACCGCGTCTGGGGTGGCGGGTGACGCTGCTGCCGTTGCTTGATCAATACTGGCAGCAGGCTTCAGCCGACAGGCGAACCCCATTCTGGCTGGCACAGCTAAAACGGCTGCGTAAAACGGGCGAACCGCAGCCGCTTCGGCTCTCGCCGCTGCATATGGATGTTCATGCCGGCAATATTGTTCATACGTCCCTCGGTGCGAGGCTTATCGACTGGGAGTATGCCGGTGACGGAGACGTGGCGCTGGAGCTGGCGGCCGTCTGGTCGGAAGATGATGCTGCGCGGCAGCGGCTCATCACCGACTATGCCCGGATAGCGCACATGAATGCCGATGCCCTGAGGCGTCAGGTGAGGCGCTGGCGACCGTGGGTCGTCATGCTGATGGCTGGCTGGTTTGAAATGCGCTTTCAGCAATCCCGAGACAAACAATTTATTGCGCTGGCAGATGATGCCTGGCGTCAGTTACAAACTAAAGGATAAGAGAGGTTGGTGTGGGTCCAGTCATGTTGGATGTAGAAGGGTTTGAACTGGATGCGGAGGAGCGTGAAATACTGGCGCACCCGCTGGTGGGAGGCTTGATCCTGTTCACCCGCAACTATCACGATCCGGCGCAGTTGCGAGAACTGGTGCGCCAGATCCGTGCTGCATCGCGCAATCATCTGGTGGTGGCCGTCGATCAGGAAGGCGGACGCGTACAGCGTTTCCGCGAAGGCTTTACTCGCCTGCCTGCCGCCCAATCTTTTGCGGCATTACTGGGCACGGAAGAGGGTGGCAAACTGGCGCAAGAGGCTGGCTGGCTGATGGCCAGCGAGATGATTGCCATGGATATCGACATCAGTTTTGCGCCGGTTTTGGACGTGGGGCATATCAGCGCCGCCATTGGCGAACGCTCATACCATGAAGATCCGCGTATTGCGCTGGCGATAGCGAGCTGTTTCATTGACGGTATGCACGACGCGGGAATGAAAACCACCGGGAAACATTTCCCGGGACACGGTGCGGTGACCGCCGACTCGCACAAAGAAACGCCGCGCGATCCGCGTCCGGAAGCTGACATTCGTGCCAAAGATATGTCGGTGTTCCGCTCCCTTATCACCGATAACAAGCTGGACGCCATCATGCCAGCGCACGTGATTTACAGCGACGTCGACCCGCGTCCTGCAAGCGGGTCCGCGCACTGGCTGAAAACCGTTTTGCGTCAGGAGCTGGGGTTTAATGGCGTGATTTTCTCAGACGATTTGTCGATGGAAGGGGCGGCGATTATGGGCAGCTACGCAGAGCGCGGTCAGGCGTCGCTGGACGCAGGTTGCGATATGATCCTCGTCTGCAATAATCGTAAAGGTGCCGTCAGCGTGCTGGATAACCTGTCGCCGATCAATGCACAGCGTGTTACACAATTGTATCATAAAGGTTCATTTAGCCGTCAGGAGCTGATGGACTCGGCGCGCTGGAAGACGGTCAACGCGCAGCTTGAAGCCCTGAATGAACGCTGGCAGGCACATAAAGCCAGCCTGTAAATCCTCCCGGAAGGCGTAGCGTGGTGAGAAGAGAATGATCATCTATTTACACGGTTTTGACTCAAACAGTCCTGGTAATCATGAGAAGGTCCTGCAGCTGCAGTTTATCGATCCGGATGTCCGGCTGATCAGTTACAGCACACGCCATCCAAAGCATGATATGCAGCACCTGCTCAAAGAGGTGGACAAGATGTTGCAGCTCAACATCGATGACCGTCCGCTGATTTGTGGCGTGGGATTAGGTGGCTACTGGGCAGAGCGGATTGGATTCCTGTGCGATATCCGCCAGGTGGTGTTCAATCCTAATCTTTTCCCGAATGAGAACATGGAAGGTAAAATTGACCGCCCTGAAGAGTATGTCGATATTGCCACCAAGTGCGTCAGTAATTTTCGGGAGAAAAACCGCGACCGTTGTCTGGTGATCTTGTCGCGTAATGATGAAGCCCTTAACAGCCACCGGGCGGCTGAGCTGCTGCATCATTACTATGAAATTGTCTGGGATGAAGAACAGACCCACAAATTCAAGAACATCTCCCCGCATTTGCAGCGGATCAAAGCCTTCAAAACCCTGGGCTAAGCCACTGCGTACGACCTGCCAGGCCCGGCCGCGAAAGCGCGCCGGGCTTTCTTTTTGTCCAGAATTGTCTACTTTTAAGCCATCAAAACTTGATGCATATCAATTTTGGTATGACCAATGCGCCTGACGTGGTATTCTCAATGCACCTGAATGGTTTCAGTGCTGTAACCTGTTGTTAATTAAGGGTTATTTTTATAACTTTTAATTAACAATTGGTTAATAATTTGAGGGGGTCACGTTGACTACGCCATTGAAAAAGATAGTGATTGTCGGCGGTGGTGCTGGCGGGCTGGAGCTGGCTACACAGTTAGGCAAGAAGCTCGGTCGCGGCAAAAAAGCCAAAATTACGCTGGTGGATCGTAACCATAGCCATCTCTGGAAACCGCTGTTGCACGAAGTGGCGACCGGTTCACTGGATGAGGGCGTGGACGCGTTGAGCTATCTGGCACATGCGCGCAATCACCATTTCCAGTTCCAGCTGGGCTCCGTGGTGGATATCAATCGTGAGAGCAAAACCATTACCCTGGCAGAGCTGCGCGATGAAAAAGGGGAACTGCTGGTTCCTGAGCGCAAACTGCCGTATGACACGCTGGTCATGGCGCTGGGCAGTACCTCCAATGACTTCAACACACCAGGTGTAAAAGAGCACTGTATCTTCCTCGATAACCCACATCAGGCACGTCGTTTCCACCAGGAAATGCTGAACCTGTTCCTGAAGTACACCAGCAATATGGGTGCGAACGGGAAGGTTAATATCGCGATTGTTGGTGGGGGGGCGACGGGCGTCGAGCTTTCTGCTGAGCTGCACAACGCGGTGAAACAGCTGCACAGCTACGGCTATAAAGGCTTAACCAATGACGCGCTGAACGTGACGCTGGTTGAAGCGGGTGAACGTATCCTGCCGGCGCTGCCTCCGCGCATTTCCGGTGCGGCGCATAATGAACTGACCAAGCTGGGCGTGCGGGTTCTGACCCAAACCATGGTGACCAGCGCGGACGACGGCGGCCTGCATACCAAAGATGGCGAGTACATCAAAGCAGACCTGATGGTCTGGGCTGCTGGCATCAAAGCGCCTGATTTTATGAAAGAGATTGGCGGGCTGGAAACGAACCGTATTAACCAGCTGGTGACCGAGCCGACCCTGCAAACCACACGCGATCCGGACATTTTCGCCATCGGCGACTGTGCTTCCTGCGCGCGTCCGGAGGGCGGTTTTGTGCCTCCGCGAGCTCAGGCAGCGCACCAGATGGCAAGCCTGGTACTGCACAATATTCTGGCGCAGTACAAAGGTAAGCCGATGAAAGCCTATGTCTATAAAGACCATGGTTCTCTGGTATCGCTCTCGAACTTCTCTACCGTCGGCAGCCTGATGGGTAACCTGATGCGCGGCTCCATGATGGTGGAAGGGCGTATTGCACGCTTTGTCTATATCTCGCTCTATCGTATGCACCAGATTGCCCTGCACGGTTACTTCAAAACCGGGCTGATGATGCTGGTGGGACGAATCAACCGCGTTATTCGACCACGCCTGAAGCTGCACTAATATTCTCTCCCTCCGGGGCCTCCGGAGGGAATTTTTAGCATATCATGCTGCTCATCGTACATTGAGTGCTTAAGAGTTCTCCTAAACACGATATATCTCTCCTCCACGTCCACTTTTTGATCCTTTGTCTTATTGGCGAAGCGCGACCTGCATTGCAAAATTGTTACCAATAGCAACAAAGGAGGAAGTCCCGTGAATAAATCAATGTTGGCGGGTATAGGGATTGGCGTCGCTGCTGCGTTAGGTGTGGCTGCCGTTGCCAGTCTCAACGTACTGGATCGCGGCCCACAATACGCACAGGTCGTGTCTGCTACCCCGATTAAAGAAACCGTGAAAACGCCTCGTCAGGAGTGCCGCAACGTCTCCGTGACCCATCGCCGTCCGGTACAGGATGAAAACCGTATCGCCGGTTCAGTACTGGGTGCGGTTGCCGGTGGTGTGATTGGCCATCAGTTTGGTGGTGGTCGTGGTAAAGATGTGGCGACCGTGGTCGGCGCGCTGGGCGGCGGCTATGCCGGTAACCAGGTGCAGGGCGCTATGCAGGATAACGACACGTACACGACGACTCAGCAGCGCTGCAAAACCGTCTATGACAAGTCGGAGAAAATGCTGGGTTACGACGTGACGTACAAAATTGGCGATCAGCAGGGCAAGATCCGCATGGATAAAGACCCGGGCACTCAAATTCCGCTGGATGGAAACGGCCAGCTGGTACTGAATAACAAAGTGTAAAAAAGATGTTCTCTGAACTTAGCTCCTCAAGCGCTCAGGCTGAGGAGCTTTTTTTTTACGTCAGATTTTAAGCAGTTCAGGCCACAGTTTCAGCGTGGTCGCGGTAATGGTTTGCAGTTTTTCCAGCGTAGCCCCTTCACGGGCGCTTATCGACATACCCTGCAAAATACAGTTCAGGTATTGCGCCAGCATCTGTGGATTGCAATGCGCAGGAATTTCACCTCGTTGTTGGCGCTGAGACAGGAACGCGCTTAGCGTCTCTTCCTGCATGGCATGGCGCGATTTCACCGTGTTGGCAATCTCTTTTGAGGAGGCCGCAAGGGTGGCAGAGGTGTTAATCATAAAGCAGCCCGCTGGGGTATCTTTACTGGTGAAGCAGGTCGCGACGGTGGTGAAGTAGTCCCGTAGCGCCTGTTCGACGCTTTTCTCTTCACAAAACAGCTGGGCTTCGTGTTTCGCCGCAAAGCGCGAAATGTATCTGTCCAGCACCGCCCGGAACAGCCCCTCTTTATTGGTGAATTCAGCATACAGCGTGGGTGCTTTGGCACCGGTAGCTTCCACCAGATCGGAAAGCGAGGTCGCTTCATACCCATGTTGCCAGAAGAGAGTCATGGCCTTATCAAGCGCTGCATCCCTGTCGAACACTTTTGGTCGGCCACGGCTTTTCTTCGCGCAACTCGTCACGTCGGTTGTCATTTGCCGTTGGTCCTCTGTTGGTTTGTTGAATAATCATTATAAAAATAATCGCGGGTGACCACCAGCACTGATGAGAGAAAAATAAATTAATCATATGGGTATGAAAAATAACGGATTTAAAATTTAATTAATGTTCGTTATAAAAAGATGTTGACGCGTGAGCTGGATCACATTTATGATTTACCTATCGATCGTTAACTAAATAGCTAACGACCTCCAAATCATCTGCCCAAAGGTAAAAATCATGAAAAACGTAAAAACCCTCATCGCTGCTGCTGTTCTGAGTTCACTTTCTTTCGCAAGCTTCGCTGCTGTTGAAGTGCAATCAACCCCTGCTGACCAGCATAAAGTCGGGACTATCTCTGCTTCTGCCGGGACTAACCTGGGCTCACTGGAAGATCAGCTGGCGCAGAAAGCTGACGAGATGGGTGCAAAATCTTTCCGCATCACCTCAGTGACCGGTCCTAACACCCTGCACGGCACCGCTGTTATCTACAAATAAGCCTGGCTAAACCCTCATTTATGCCACTGCGATGCCACTGTAAAAAAGCCCTGCTCAGCAGGGCTTTTTTTATTGGGGATCACATCGACTGCTGGGTGACATCCTGATGCCGGGTGACATCGGTGGGCATCCCGGAACGCGCCTCCATCGCACGCTCCATCACGATGCCATCCGTGCGGGCATTCGTTTTAAAGCTCACCATCGCGGCATTCAGATTAATTGGCAGTGTCTGCGGATCGTCGCCAATGTTTTTCGATAACGGCTGGTGAATTTCAACCAGTCTTACGCCACCCGGCTCCTCAGAAACCTTAATGGGCGTATTAATAATATTCACTCGGGTACCAGGCGTGATCACGCTATAGAGCGTCTTGATATCATCATCGCGCAGACGAATACAGCCGGAACTGACGCGCATCCCGATACCGAAATCCGCATTTGTTCCATGCAGAAGGTAAACGCCACCATAGGCCGCAAGACGGATCGCGTGGTGACCCATCGGATTCTCCGGACCCGCTGGCACCACAGCCGGCAAATCAATTCCCTGTGCTTTATAGCGAGCACGAATATTAGCCGTTGGCGTCCAGGTTGGGTTGGCACGTTTATCCGATACGGTGGTGACCATTGTTGGGGTCAGCGTGTCGCCGCCCAGCTGGCCAATACCGATTGGATAAACGGTGACTTCATTTTTACCCGGCGGGTAATAGTAAAGACGCAGCTCGGCAAGGTTTATCACGATCCCTTCGCGCGCTACATCCGGGAGAAGGGTCTGCAACGGGATGGTCAGGACGCTGCCAGCGCGTGGCACATAGGGGTCGACGCCAGGGTTAGCCTGCAGCAGAGCCAGAAAGCCTACGTTATATTTTTTGGCAATCGCTTCGAGCGATCCCCCATTATTTTCAACCACATGAAAACGGTTTTCGCCCACGACCTTGCTGCCAGCAGGGGGAAGAGGCCAGGTATTTGCGCGTGCAGGAAGCGCAACAGCTACCGTTGCTGCCAGCGCAAACACGGTTATCCAGCGGGTAAAACGCGAAGAGGTCATCATCACCATAATCCATATAAATAATAAGGTTATTGTTTTATAAGGCGTTAACGATAATTATGGCGAATGGGTATGTCGGGAAATCCAGGTGAAGTGCAAAGAGTTTGTAAATTGTCCCCCCGTAAGCATTGCGCCAACGGGGGGAAGGGGGAATTATGCAACAGCGTTCTCTTCCAGCTGACGCATAAAGTGACGAACCCACTCCATCCGGTTTTTACGATCCGTCAGCTCCTGCGTAAATTTCAGACGCGTTGGACCATCCAGACGGAAATGCTGCGGCTGTTTCTGGAGCAGACCGATTAGCCACATCGGATTAACGTGATTCTTCTCGGCAAATTCAATCACGCCACCTTTTTCATTGCCTTCGAGCTTACGAATGCCCAGCTTCTGTGCCTGCTGGCGCAGCCTCGCAATATCCAGCAGGTTTCTCGCGGCATCCGGCAACAGGCCAAAGCGATCGATCAGCTCTACCTTAATTTCATCCAGTTCGTTTTCATTTTTCGCACTGGCGATACGTTTGTAGAACGACAGACGTGTGTTGACATCCGGAATAAAATCATCCGGTAGCAGGGAAGGCATGCGCAGTTCCACCTCAGTTTGCTGGCTGGTCAGATCTTCCAGCGATGGCTCACGTCCGGCCTTCAGGGCATCGACCGCATTTTCCAGCAGCTCCATATAGAGCGAGAAGCCGATGGTTTCCATCGAGCCGCTCTGGTCTTCGCCCAGAAGTTCACCTGCACCGCGGATCTCAAGGTCGTGTGTCGCCAGCGCGAAGCCCGCGCCCAGATCTTCCAGCGACGCGATAGCCTCCAGACGTTTTTGTGCATCGGTGGTCATCGCTTTCGGATGCGGGGTCAGCAGCCAGGCGTAGGCCTGATGGTGTGAGCGGCCAACGCGGCCACGCAGCTGGTGAAGCTGCGCCAGTCCAAAGTGATCTGCGCGCTCAATAATGATGGTATTGGCCGTCGGAATATCGATCCCGGTCTCAATGATGGTGGTACACACCAGGACGTTAAAGCGCTGGTGGTGGAAATCGTTCATCACCCGCTCCAGCTCGCGCTCGCGCATTTGACCGTGACCGATAGCGATGCGCGCTTCCGGCACCAGTTCGGCCAGCCTGTCCGCCGCTTTCTGGATATTTTCCACGTCGTTATAGAGATAATAGACCTGACCCCCGCGCAGTACTTCACGCAGAATAGCCTCGCGGACGACCAGGTTGTCGTACTCACGAACAAAGGTTTTTACCGCCAGACGACGTGCCGGCGGCGTGGCGATAATCGACAGGTCGCGCATGCCGCTCATCGCCATATTCAGCGTTCGCGGAATCGGTGTGGCGGTCAGGGTGAGGATATCGACGTCGGCACGCATCGCTTTAATACGCTCTTTATGACGGACCCCGAAGCGGTGTTCTTCATCGACGATCAATAGCCCCAGATCTTTCCACTTCACATCACTCTGCAGCAGCTTGTGGGTGCCGATCAGAATATCGATCTTACCCTCGCTGGCCTGTTCCAGAATCTGCGTCTGCTCTTTGGTACTGCGAAAACGCGACAGCATCTCAATACGAACCGGCCAGTTGGCGAAACGGTCGCGGAAGTTGTCAAAATGCTGTTGGGCGAGCAGGGTGGTAGGCACCAGCACCGCGACCTGTTTGTTGTTTTCTACCGCGAGGAAGGCGGCGCGCATCGCCACTTCGGTTTTGCCGAAGCCGACATCGCCGCAAACCAGCCTGTCCATCGCCAGCGGCTGGCACATGTCGCTCAGCACAGCATTAATGGCCTGGGCCTGATCCGGCGTGGTTTCAAACGGGAAGCTATCGCAGAACATCTGGTACTGTTGTTTATCATGCCTGAAGGCAAAGCCTTCTTTGGCCGCGCGTTGGGCGTAGATATCCAGCAGTTCTGCCGCCACATCACGCACTTTTTCCGCGGCTTTCTGCCGCGCGCGCGCCCAGGCGTCGCCGCCCAGTTTATGTAATGGCGCATGATCTTCTGCACCGCCGGCATAGCGGCTGATGAGATGCAGGGAGGAGACCGGCACATAGAGTTTGGCGTCATTGGCGTAGGTCAGCATCAGGTATTCGCCCTTGATGCCACCGGCTTCCAGCGTCGTCATGCCCTGATAACGGCCCACCCCGTGCTCGAGGTGAACAATCGGCTGGCCGGGGTGCAGTTCGGCGAGGTTACGGATCAACGTGTCCGGATTAATGGTGCGACGGCTGTCCTGACGGCGGCGCGCCACGCGTTCCCCCAGCAGGTCGCTTTCGCAAATCAGCGCCAGATTGTTGAGGGTATCCACAAACCCGTGCTCGGCGGAGCCAATCATCAGATAACGGCCATTACCGGTGGCTTCACTCAGGCGCAAAATACGTTTCGGCGCGATTTTGATCCGCCCCAGCAGTTCACCCAGCGCTTCCCGGCGGCCTTCGCTTTCAACGGAGAACACGACCGGCCCGGTAAAGGACTCGAGGAACTTGCGCAGATTATCCAGCGGCGACTTCTGCTGCGCCTGAACGGATAAATCCGGTAGCGTGCGGAAGGCGAGGTTGGTATTGGCGGCCTTGTCGGCGAGCGAATCGGTTTTGAGCTGCATACGCGGCCAGCGTTTCAGCTCGGCGTTCAGCTCATCAGTGCGCAGCCACAGCACTTCCGGTGGCAACAGCGGACGCATCGGGTCCACGCCCCGGTTTTCAAAGCGGGCGCGAGTTTCGCTCTCAAAACGGCTGGCGCTGGCGTCGATATCACCGGTGTTAACAATCAGCGTATTGGCCGGGAAATAGCTGAACAGCGCGGGCAGAGGCTCGTTAAAGAACAGCGGCTGCCAGTATTCAATCCCCGCCGGCAGCGTCCCTTTGCTGACCTGCTGATAGATATGTTCGGCATCGCGTTTAACGTCGAATCTGTCGCGCCACTGGCTGCGGAACAGCTCGATTGCGGTTTTGTCGGTCGGGAACTCATGTGCGGGCAGTAAATTGATGGAGTCCACTTCTTCCAGCGTGCGCTGCGTGTCGGCGTCGAACACGCGCAGGCTATCGATTTCATCATCGAAGAAATCCAGACGATACGGCTGGTCGCTGCCCATCGGGTAAAGATCGAGCAGTGCACCACGCGTGGCATATTCCCCGTGCTCCATCACCTGATCGACATGGCGATAACCGGCGCTGTCGAGCTGCGCGCGCAGGGCGTCCCGGGACAGGCGCTGGCCTTTTTTCATCACCAGCGCATGGCCATGAAGATAGCTGTGCGGACAGACCCGCTGCATCAGGGTGTTTACGGGGACGATCAGCACGCCGCGCTGCATCGTCGGTAACTGATACAGGGTCGACAGACGAGAGGAGATAATCTCCTGGTGCGGCGAGAAACTGTCATACGGCAGCGTTTCCCAGTCGGCCAGACTGAACACCAGATTGTCAGTGAACTGGCGGATTTCATCATGCAGACGCAGGGCATTTTGCATATCCGGGGCAACCAGTACCACCGGACCCGGGTGTCGCTCAGCGATTTCTGCCACCAGCGTGGCGCACGCCGCGCCAGTAAGTTCGCCCAGCTGGCGCTGATCGCCCGCTTTGACAGGCAAGGAATATCGATAGTGTTCAGGCATGGCTATGTCAGAGTCTCTTGGGGATATACCAACAGTATTGGGGCATATCACTGATACGCAATGTCTTTATTATCCTCGATCGTTTTACATAATCAAACCGGAACCGCACAGGGAGGAAATTCGCCCCCAAAAGGGGGCGAAAAGCGCATCAGCGGCTGGCCGATGACGGAGAAAGCGTGGAAGGCGGGGAGAAGAACACATCACCAAACAGTGCGGTGGAGACCTTACGCACCCCAAGCCCGGCAAGGGTGCAGAGCAACAGGCTGGCAAACGGGTAGACCAGAATCAACGTCAGCTCCGCCCAGACCGGCCAGTATGCGGCATTCATCTCACCAATCAGGAACAGGCTAAAGGCCTCAATCAGGATGCGATGGGTGGTATAAATCGCGATGGTATTAGAACCGATCACGTTAAGCAGATTATTAGGATGGACGGCATAACGTTGCTCAATGCTGTAGAAAAGCTTCATGATTAACACAATCGACAGCAGGGAGAGCAGCAGCGGGACGTTAGCAAACCACAGCACCACAGAGACGGCAGCGAACGCGGCTAACGCCAGCCAGGCGCGACGCAGATTGAACCCTTTCATCCACGCCATCAGCTCAGCGCCATACCACGCGCCGAGGCTGTAGTAGATCATGTTACGCACCACGCTGTTCATTCCCCACCACGGCAGCGGCAGGAAGTTTGTCGCGACGCTCGCCAGTGCCAGCAGCCCCAGTACCGGCAGCTTCCAGCGGCTCAGCAGTTTACACAGCGTGAAATAGACCACCAGGGCATACAGATACCAGAGACTGGTGCTGGCGGTGAGCATTCCCTTCACAAACCCGGAAAGGGAATCGGCATAGGCCGCATTGGAGGAAGTGGCCAGTTCACGCTCGGGAGCAAGCCAGGCGTTAAGGTGGCTCAGCGCCTGCCATTGCAGAACGCCCCACAGCGCCAGTACCCAGACAATGCTCCAGATCCGTTTATCGAGACTGGTACGCCAGTCCACCTCATCGATGTAACGTCGAATCAGATAGCCGGAAATGAAGAAAAACACCGGCATGCGGAAGGGAGCAAGATAGAGATTAAAATAGACCCAACATTTGGCGAGAAGACCGGATAACGGATGTTGTAACCCATTGAGATGGGGATAAAAGGTGATGACTGAATGGTAGATAACCACCAGGCAAATACACAGCCCTTTTATCTGGTTAATCCATAATGCTTTTTGCTTCATTGTTCGCGACTACCTTTTTGCCATAAACGAACGAACAATTGTTGTTAAACAAAACCGTGATGTAACGGGTAACAGTCTGTATCAGGAGGTTTTTCGGAAAAGGTGGAGGCTGTACAGTGAGGTTTCAGAGAGTAGTACCCTGATTTATCTGAATTTTTCAGAAAAATGATTACCAAAGCTTACGGTTTCAGTCATTTACGCTTAAGGGATTCGCTTATATACTCGTGGGTCTGCTATCAGCAAACAGACGGATTTCATGTACCAACCTGTCGCACTCTTCATAGGCTTACGTTATATGCGTGGGCGCGCCGCGGACCGCTTCGGTCGCTTTGTCTCCTGGCTTTCGACTATTGGCATTACGCTTGGCGTAATGGCTCTGGTGACGGTTCTTTCCGTCATGAACGGCTTTGAGCGCGAGCTGCAAAACAACATCCTGGGGCTGATGCCGCAGGCTATCCTCTCCTCAACCAACGGTTCCGTTAACCCACAACAGCTCCCGGAAAGCGCGGCGAAGTTACAGGGTGTCACGCGCGTTGCGCCGTTAACCACGGGCGATGTGGTGCTGCAAAGCGCCCGTAGCGTGGCGGTCGGCGTGATGCTGGGCATTGACCCGGCGCAAAACGACCCACTGACGCCATTCCTCGTGAACGTGAAGCAGACCGACCTGGAAGCTGGCAAATATAACGTGATCCTCGGCGAGCAACTGGCCGGGCAGCTTGGCGTCAACCGTGGCGACCAGCTGCGCGTAATGGTACCGTCGGCCAGTCAGTTTACGCCGATGGGACGTTTGCCAAGCCAGCGCTTATTCACGGTGGTTGGCACGTTTGCCGCCAACAGCGAAGTCGATGGTTATCAGATGCTGGTGAATATTCAGGACGCGTCACGTCTGATGCGCTATCCGGCGGGGAATATCACCGGCTGGCGCCTGTGGCTCGACGCCCCGCTAAAAGTGGATACCCTCAGCCAGCAAACGTTGCCGGAAGGGACCAAATGGCAGGACTGGCGTGAACGCAAGGGCGAGCTGTTCCAGGCCGTGCGGATGGAAAAAAATATGATGGGGCTGCTGCTGAGCCTGATCGTGGCGGTCGCGGCCTTCAACATCATCACCTCACTGGGGTTGATGGTGATGGAAAAGCAGGGTGAGGTCGCTATTCTGCAGACTCAGGGGCTAACGCCGCGCCAGATCATGGCGGTATTTATGGTGCAGGGTGCCAGTGCCGGGATTATCGGTGCGCTACTCGGTGCGGTGCTGGGGGCGCTGCTCGCCAGCCAGCTTAACAATTTAATGCCGATCATCGGCGCTCTGCTTGATGGTGCGGCGCTGCCCGTGGCTATCGAACCGTTACAGGTGATTGGAATTGCGCTGGCTGCGATGGCCATTGCGCTGCTTTCTACGCTTTATCCTTCCTGGCGCGCTGCCGCCACTCAACCCGCTGAGGCTTTACGTTATGAATAAGATCCTGTTGCAATGCGACAACCTGTCCAAACGCTATCAGGAAGGCACTGTGCAGACTGACGTGTTGCACAATGTGAGCTTCAGCGTGGGCGAAGGTGAGATGATGGCGATTGTGGGCAGTTCCGGCTCCGGGAAAAGTACGTTATTACACCTGCTCGGTGGGCTGGATACACCCACCAGCGGTGACGTGATTTTCTCCGGCCAGCCAATGAGCAAAATGTCATCTGCGGCAAAAGCGGAGCTGCGTAACCGCGAGCTGGGCTTTATCTACCAGTTCCACCACCTGCTGCCGGATTTCACGGCGCTGGAAAACGTGGCGATGCCGCTGCTGATTGGTAAAAAGAAACCCGCAGAAATTAACACCCGCGCCAGCGATATGCTGAAAGCGGTTGGGCTTGGGCATCGCGGTAACCATCGTCCTTCTGAACTTTCCGGCGGTGAACGCCAGCGTGTGGCCATTGCGCGTGCGCTGGTCAACAATCCGCGCCTGGTACTGGCGGATGAGCCAACGGGTAACCTGGACGCCCGCAACGCGGACAGTATTTTCCAGCTGCTGGGTGAGTTGAATGCCTCGCAGGGAACCGCGTTTCTGGTGGTAACCCACGATCTCCAGCTGGCAAAACGGATGGGACGTCAGCTTGAGATGCGCGACGGTCATCTGAACCCAGAACTAACCCTGATGGGGGCGGAGTAATGGCTTCACCGTTATCGTTACTCATAGGGTTGCGTTTTAGCCGCGGACGTCGTCGCGGCGGCATGGTGTCACTGATCTCGGTGATCTCCACCATCGGTATTGCGCTGGGGGTGGCGGTGCTGATCGTGGGCCTTAGCGCCATGAACGGCTTTGAGCGTGAACTGAACAACCGCATCCTGGCGGTGGTCCCGCACGGTGAAATCGAACCGGTGAATCAGCCGTGGACGCACTGGAGCGATGCCCTGAGCAAAATCGAAAAAGTGCCAGGCATCGTGGCGGCCGCGCCTTACATTAACTTTACCGGGCTGGTCGAGAGCGGCGTTAACCTGCGTGCCATTCAGGTAAAAGGGGTGAACCCGGTGCAGGAAGAGCGCCTCAGCGCGCTGCCAAAATATGTGCAAAACGGCGCGTGGGCAAACTTCAAGGCCGGTGAACAGCAAATTATTATGGGCAAAGGCGTTGCCGAGGCCCTGAAGGTTAAGCAGGGCGACTGGGTCTCTATCATGATCCCGAACGCCAGTGCCGACCACAAGCTGCAGCAGCCTAAACGTGTACGCCTGCACGTCACCGGTATTCTTCAGTTAAGCGGCCAGCTCGATCACAGCTTTGCGATGGTGCCGATGGAAGATGCGCGCCAGTATCTCGACATGGCCGACAGCGTGACGGGGATTGCCATTAAGGTCAACGACGTCTTCAACGCCAATAAGCTGGTGCGTGATGCCGGCAGCGTGACCAATAACTATGTCTACATCAAAAGCTGGATTGGCACTTACGGTTATATGTACCGTGATATCCAGATGATCCGCGCCATTATGTATCTGGCGATGGTGCTGGTGATTGGGGTCGCGTGTTTTAATATCGTTTCGACGCTGGTGATGGCGGTCAAAGACAAGAGCGGCGACATCGCCGTCCTGCGTACCCTGGGGGCAAAAGACGGTCTTATTCGCGCCATCTTTGTCTGGTACGGTCTGCTGGCTGGACTGTTCGGGAGCCTCTGTGGCGTGGTGATTGGCGTGGTGGTTTCTCTGCAGCTGACGCCAATTATCAATGGCATCGAGGCGCTTATTGGCCACCAGTTCCTGTCAGGTGATATCTATTTTATTGACTTCCTGCCGTCTGAATTGCACTGGCTGGACGTTTTTTATGTGCTGGTAACGGCACTTTTACTGAGTCTGCTGGCAAGCTGGTATCCGGCGCGTCGCGCAAGCCGAATTGATCCGGCGAGGGTACTAAGTGGCCAGTAATTACGTCATGATTTAGCGGTCGTCAGGCCGCCAAATCAAAAAGAGGAATGCGTGATGTATTATGGATTTGATATTGGCGGCACCAAAATTGCGCTGGGCGTGTTTGATAAAAACCTCAAACTGCAGTGGGAAACCCGCGTTCCCACACCACGCGAAAGCTATGATGAATTTTTAACTGCCATTGCCGCGCTGGTGGCGCAAGCTGATTCACGTTTTGGCGTGAAAGGCAGCGTCGGCATTGGTATTCCGGGAATGCCCGAAACTGACGATGGTACGCTGTATGCGGCCAACGTTCCTGCTGCCAGCGGTAAACCGCTGCGCGCCGATCTCTCCGCTCTGCTTGAACGCGACGTGCGTTTAGATAATGATGCCAACTGTTTTGCGCTCTCCGAAGCCTGGGACGATGAGTTTCAGCGCTATCCGCTGGTGATGGGTCTGATCCTCGGCACGGGCGTAGGGGGAGGGATCGTCATCAACGGTAAGCCGATTACCGGGCGCAGTTACATTACGGGAGAGTTCGGCCATATCCGCCTGCCGGTTGATGCCCTGGCGGTAGTCGGCCGCGACTTCCCGCTGACCCGCTGCGGTTGCGGTCAGCATGGATGTATTGAGAACTACCTCTCCGGACGTGGGTTTGCATGGCTTTACGAACACTTCTATCATCAGAAACTTGAAGCCCCTCAAATCATTACCTTGTGGGAGCAGGGGGATGCGCAGGCGCGAGAGCACGTTGAGCGCTATCTGGATCTGCTGGCGGTGTGTCTGGGTAATATTCTCACCATCGTCGACCCGGATCTGCTGGTGATTGGGGGAGGGCTTTCAAACTTTAGCGCGTTAACGGAACAGCTGTCCGGGCGTTTGCCCCGACATTTATTGCCGGTTGCCCGCGTGCCGCGTATTGAACGTGCGCGACACGGGGACGCAGGAGGGATGCGCGGAGCCGCATTCCTTCATCTCACCGATTAGTTTACGAGGTTTTTATGCTGTCGCGTCGCTTAGGTCGACTCAGCCGTTTTCGCAAAAATAAACGCCGCTTACGTGAGCGCTTGCGCCAGCGGATCTTTTTCAGAGACAGAATGATGCCAGAAGCGATGGATAAACCCAGAGTGGTGGTGCTGACCGGGGCGGGGATCTCCGCAGAGTCAGGTATTCGTACTTTCCGCGCTGCGGACGGGTTATGGGAAGAGCACCGTGTTGAGGATGTGGCGACGCCGGAAGGCTTTGCCCGCGATCCGGATCTTGTGCAGGCGTTTTATAACGCCCGCCGTCGTCAGCTGCAGCAGCCAGAGGTTGTGCCTAACCCGGCGCATCTGGCGCTGGCGAAGCTGGAAGAGGCGCTTGGCGATCGTTTTTTGCTGGTTACGCAGAATATCGACAATCTGCATGAACGGGCCGGTAACAAAAACATCATCCATATGCACGGTGAACTGCTGAAAGTTCGCTGCGCCTGGAGCGGTCAGGTGCTGGACTGGAAAGAGGACGTGCTGCCTGAAGATAAGTGCCACTGCTGCCAGTTTCCGTCGCGCCTGCGCCCGCATGTGGTCTGGTTTGGTGAAATGCCGCTTGGTATGGATGACATTTACAGCGCGCTGGCCATGGCGGATGTCTTTATCGCCATTGGCACGTCTGGCCATGTCTATCCGGCGGCCGGCTTTGTTCACGAAGCGCGGCTGCACGGTGCGCATACGGTTGAGCTGAATCTTGAGCCGAGCCAGGTGGGCAGCGAGTTCGAAGAGAAGCACTATGGCCTGGCCAGTACCGTCGTACCGGAGTTTGTCGATAAGCTCCTGAAAGGGCTGTAATCGCGATAGCCTGAAAAGGCACCCGTCCTGCGGGTGCCTTTTTTGTTTATGGCGTAAAGTACGCCAGCGTTTTCTCCAGCGATTTCGCCTGTTCGTCCAGCGACAGGGCCGCTGCCGAGATCTGTTGTACCAGGGACGCGTTCTGCTGGGTCGTGCTGTCCATCTGATTGACGGCAATGCTGACCTGGCTAATTCCCCGATTCTGCTCATCCAGAGCCTGAACAATATCGTTAATCACCAGATGCACATGCGACACGGCCTCAATGACCTGCTTCATCATGACGCCGGTTTCATTGACCAGCTCAACGCCTTTGCTGACACGGCCTGAAGACTCGGCTATCAGCTGGGAGATCTCTTTTGCCGCGTTGGCGCTTCGCTGGGCAAGGTTGCGAACTTCACCCGCCACCACTGCAAAACCGCGCCCCTGTTCGCCCGCGCGCGCCGCTTCTACGGCGGCATTCAGCGCCAGAATATTGGTCTGGAAGGCGATACCGTCCACAATGCTGTTGATCTCTCCAATCTTACGGGCGCTTTCGTCAATTTCCCCGATCACCACCACGACATCGTTGACCAGCGTCTCGCCATGTCCGGCAAGGGTCGCGGCGCGATCGGTAAGGGTGGTAGCTTTGTGCGCATTGTCGGCGTTATTTTTCACCGTGACCGAAATCTCTTCCATGCTGGCCGCGGTTTCGACAATCGCCGCTGCCTGTTCTTCGGTGCGTGAGGCCAGATCGAGATTGCCTGCCGAAATTTCACTGGTGCCACCGTGAACGGAGTGGCTGGCTTCGCTGATGTTACCCACGATGCGCTTGAGCTGCATCTGCATGGTGTGTAGGGCGTAAAAAATACTGCTGGTATCCCCGGGACGCACCGGGATAGCGTTGTTCAGGTCGCCTCCGGCCACGGCCAGCGCGATCCCGGCGGCATCTGACGGTTCGCCCCCCACCGGGCGGTCCACTTTACGGGTAAAGATTTGCGCCATGACCAGGCTGACAACCACAATGCTTAACACCATCAGGAGGATGGCTTTCAGTAAAAATTGTCTTGCCTCGGCCATCACTTCGCTGACCGGGGTGACGATAGCCAGCTTCCAGGGCGTCTGACTGTTGCCGATGGTAATCGCCTGCCAGGTGATAAACGCCTCTTCCTTCAGTTGAGGATCGTTTGTGCGTATCACCTCATCCCCTGTGACAGTTCCGGTGTAAGGCTTGCCTGCGGCACGTTTATCCGGGCTGGAAACCACGCTGTTGCCCGCCGACAGAAGCAGGGCGTAGCCTGTACCGTTCCACGGTTTAATCGCCCCGATCATCGATTGCAGGGTGGCGAGTGAGAAATCCGACGTGACGGACCCCAGGAACTGACCCTCACGCATGATGGGGGCGGCAATCGAGGTGAGCATTACGTCCACCCCATTGTAGGGATAAATATAGGGTTCGATGATGACATCTTTTTGCCGTTGCTTCGGCAGCAGATAATAATCGCCGCTGCCGGGCGTTTCGATGTCCGTCAGCAGATGTAATGCCGGTTTGCCTGTGGCGTCGCGGTCAACGTAGCGGGCGTAACGTCCGGCGGGATCTTCACCGCTCTGACCGGCAAAGGTGGCATCGTTGCCATCGAAGGCATCAGGTTCAAAGGCCATCGACATTGAAAGAAATTGAGGGTGCGCTGAGAGATAATGGATTAGCAGCTGGTTGAGTCCCTGTCGATCAGCGATGCCCGCGTCGCGCAGTGCCTGAGCGCTATTTCCCATATCACGCGCGGCCGCCAGGGCGGAATCCATCTGTTTACTGACCTGCAACGACTGCACTTCAGCAATCTGACGGATGTGTTTTTTAGCCAGCACTTCTTGCTGATCCATCCACTGCCACATCATAAAACCGATCGTTGCCGTAAAGCCCACCGTCACGGTGAGGAAAATGGACAATAGCATCAACGTCTTGACTCTTATTTTTTGTTTTCGGACCATGGCGTCTTTCATTCTCAACTCCCGTAATGACGTGCATGTCGGGCAGGCACAGATCACTTATCGGATATTTCGCCATGTTTCTGTAGAGCACCGGGTATATTTAATTTAAATTTTTGATCGCTAATTCCCGTTAATTAGTGTGGATGCTTTTATTTTGTGCATTCAATCAAATTAGTGTTCGATAATGCTCGTTATCGTTGTGCAGATAGGGGATGCTAATAAATATAAAGACGTTCAGGAGGATGGGATATGTATGGATTTATCGCGAGACAACCCATTTTTAACCTCGATATGAATACCGTGGCCTATGAGCTGCTTTTCAGAGACGGAATGACCAACCGTTTCCCGGATGTGTCGGCGGAATATGCCACATCCAGAATGATATCAGACCAGTTCTTATCCGTGCCGTCCCAGCGCATCGCCGGGGAACATACGTCGTTTATCAATTTTCCTTCCCGGATGATTATCGACCGCAGCGCTGAGGCGCTGGACAAAAACAACGTGGTCATTGAGATCCTGGAAGATGCTGACCCGGGTGAGGCGCTTTTGCAGGCCGTGAGAGAAATGTATGAGCACGGGTACTGCTTTGCGCTCGATGATTTCACTCTCGCACCGGAATGGGATGTTTTCTTGCCCTATATTTCCATCATCAAATTCGATGTCCAGAATTACACCTTAGCGCAAATTCAAAATTACCTGAGTGAGCGTAAAAGCCTGACCGGGCATATTAAATATCTGGCTGAAAAAATTGAGACTAAAGAGGAATTCAAACAATACAGCGATGCCGGATTTTCTCTTTTTCAGGGATATTTTTTCTGTCGTCCGGAGGTGATTAAATATAAACGGCTATCGCAAAATCAGCTTGCAATTTTCCGTCTGCAAATGGAAGTAGGACGCAATAAACCTGACTTTCGAATCATCGAGGCGTTAATCAAAAGCGACCTCACGCTGTCCTATAAAATCATGCGCTATATGAAGCACACCGCTTTTAAACACATGGGGGCCTGTAATTTCAGCAAGTTAACCCTGAGTGAAGTGCTGAGGTATCTTGGAGAAAATCAGCTCAGAAGGTTTGTAGCCGTTGTAGTGCTGGCAAGTGCAGCCAACGACACCGTCACCGAGCTTTACCCGATGAGTATGATGCGCGGGAAATTCTGTGAACTGATTGCCGAGAAACTGAACGAGCCGATGCTGGCTGAGAATGCGTTCATGTGCGGTCTGTTCTCACTGCTTGATACCCTGCTTGAGCTGCCGATGGCAGAGCTGATGACGCAAATTGCTGTCCCGCAGAGCGTGAGTAATGCGTTGTGCCATCAGGAAGGGCAGTTAGCGGACATGGTTCGCCTCTGCCATTACTACGAGCAGCAGCAGTGGGATGAGGCAAGCAGAATAAGTCACGCGCTGGGGCTGGCAGAGGAAGACATCGTAGAGGCGATGAGGAAGGCCACGATCTGGGCCGGGGAGAACGCCGTCAGTTAATCGTTCCTCACTCCGCTAAGACGGAGTGAGGAAGAAAGCCTGGCCGCTTACCGGCCCGCTTTTAATTTCTGGTAATACTCTTCATAGATGCGGCTTGCGTCACCGACATCGTTTTGCCACTCGCCTTTACTGATGGTTTGCGCATCCGGATAGAGCGATTTGTCGTTCGCGACGGCCGGGCTGAGCAGCTTGCGCGCGGCGAGGTTCGGGGTGGGATAACCAATGGTCTCCGCAACCTGTTTCGCGACGTCCGGGCGCAGCAGGAAGTTAATCAGCTTCAGGGCACCGTCAACGTTCTTCGCGTTTGCAGGAATAGAGAGGCTATCCATCCAGAAGATCCCGCCTTCTTTCGGCCACACTACCTCCAGCGGCGTACCGGCCTGACGGGCAACATACGCGGAGCCGTTCCACACCATGCCCAGATTCACTTCGCCTTCCATATAGGGGTTTGCCGGGTTATCAGAGTTGAATGCCGCCACGTTAGGCATCAGCTTTTTCAGCTCGTTATAGGCCGCTTCAATCTCTTTCGGGTCCGTCGTATTGCCTGAGTAGCCGAGCTTACGCAGCGCCACCTGGAACACTTCGCGCGCGTCGTCGGTTAACAGCAGGCTGCCTTTGTATTCCGGTTTCCACAGATCGGCCCAGCTTGTAACGGTTTTCGGATCGATAGCCTCGCTGTTGACCCCAATGGCGGTTGCGCCCCAGATGTAAGGAATGGAGTAGTCGTTATTCGGGTCAAACGGCTTATTGAGCATCTCCGGATCGAGATTGTTGAAGTGAGTGAGCTTCGTTTTATCGATCTTCTGAATCATGCCCTCTTTGCGCATTTTATCGACGAAATAGGTCGACGGGACGACCAGATCGTACGCGCCTTCTTTGTAAGTTTTGAGCTTGGCGTACATGGTTTCATTCGACTCGTAGGTAGAATAGATAACCTTGATGCCCGTCTCTTTCGTGAACTGCTCCAGCAGGCCAGGTGGCACATACTCGGTCCAGTTATAGAAATAGAGCGTTTTGCTGTCATCAGCGTGCGCGGCACCCATTCCGAGCACCAGTGCCGCAGCGGCAAGCATTTTTTTCATTTCATTGTCCCCTGAGATTTTGTTTTATCACGAGCAATAACCTGGCTGGCAATCACCAGCACCAGCGAGAACACTAACAGTATGGTCGCCAGCGCGTTCACCTCGGGCGAGACGCCGACTTTCACCATTGAATAGATCTTCAATGGCAGAATTTCATAACTCGGGCCGGTGACGAAGGAGGAGACCACCACATCGTCCATCGACAGGGTAAAACTCAGCAGCCATCCGGCAGCAACGGCGGGCATCGCCAGCGGCAGGATGATTTTGCGCAGGATGGTCATCTCACTGGCACCCAGATCTTTTGCGGCTTCCAGCATGCGCACGTCAAACCCTTTCAGGCGTGCGAAGACGGTGACCACCACAAACGGCAGGCAGAAAGTGATGTGGGAGAACAGCAGTGACCAGAAGCCCAACTGGACGCCCAGCAGCATAAACAGCACCAGCAGCGAAATCGCCATGACGATATCCGGCGACATCATCACCACAAACAGCATCCCGCTGACGAACGGTTTACCCCGGAAGCGATAGCGGTAGAGCGCCACGGCGGTAAGCGAACCAATCAGCGTGGCGAAGGTGGCGGAGAAAATCGCCATCGTCAGGGAGTGCTGAGCAGCCTGCAGCAGGCTGTCGTTGTTCATCAGCAGGCTGTACCAGTTGGTAGTGAAACCTTGCCAGTTGATGCCGAAACGCGAGCTGTTAAACGAGTTCACGATCAAAATAATGATCGGAATATAAAGATAGGCATAGATGGCGGTCATAAAACCGCCGCGAAGCAGTCGACCGATCATTCGAGTTCCACCTTTTTATTCAGTAATCGTGAAGCACGCCAGTAGATCAACAGCATCAGGCCCATCACCACCGTGAGCGTAATGCTGGTGGCGGAACCGAACGGCCAGTCGCGAATGTTCAGGAACTGGCTCTTAATCACGTTGCCGATAAGCAGGTTTTTCGCGCCGCCCATCAGGTCGGACACGTAGAACAAGCCCATTGCCGGCAGCATTACCAGCAGACAACCTGCAATGATGCCAGGCATGGTCAACGGAATGATAATCCGGATAAAGGTCTGCAGTTTGCTGGCGCCCAGGTCTCTCGCAGCTTCCAGCAGCGGTTTATCCAGCTTCTCAATGCTGGAGTAGAGCGGCATCACCATAAAGGGCAGCAGGATGTAGACCAGACCCACAATGACCGCACCCGGCGTAAACATGATGCGCACTGGCGTATCAATCACGCCCAGCCACAACAGGAACTCGTTCAGATAGCCTTTGGTGCTGAGGAAAATTTTCAGCCCGTAGATGCGGATCAGGGAGTTGGTCCAGAAAGGCACGATCAGCAAAAAGAGCAGCAGTGGACGCACTTTTTGCGGCAGACGTGCCAGAAACCATGCAAAGGGATAACCCAGCACCAGGCAGGCAACGGTGGCGATCAGCGCCATATTAAGCGAGTGCAACAGCACGTCAAAATAGAGCGGATCGAGCAGACGCGAGTAGTTGTCCAGCGTAAAGACCAGCTTTACGAAGTCAGTATCGTCGCGGGTCAGGAAGCTGGTGGCGATGATCATCAGGTTGGGTAAGAAGACAAACAACACAAGCCAACCGACGATAGTAGCAATCACCACATTCTGGAATTTACTTGTGTTCTTCATCAGCCAGTACAACCTCCCAGCTTTCTACCCAATTGATAACCATTTTCTGGTCGAGGGAGTGGTCGAAATCAGGGTCGTCCTCATTAAAGAACTCGCTGACCATCACCATCTTACCGTTTTCCAGTTCGACGACAGACTCCAGCGTCATCCCTTTATAGTTGCGCTCCCGGATATAGCCAATCAGGCCCTCGGCATCAGTATTGCCGTGGATCTCTTCAACGCGCAGATCCTCCGGTCGCAGCAGGACGTTGAGCTTTTGCCCTTTTTCGACGGCGAAATTCACGGTGATATTGCACTCGCGGCCTTCTACGTTGGCCCGCACGCGCTGTTCGTCCAGGCGTTCAATCACCGTGGCGTTGAAAATGTTGATTTCCCCAATGAAGCTGGCCACGAACAGGTTTTTCGGCTCTTCGTAGATTTCACGTGGCGTGCCGTCCTGCTCGATTTTGCCGTCACGCATCACCACGATACGGTCCGACATGGTGAGTGCCTCTTCCTGATCGTGGGTAACGAAGACAAAGGTAATGCCGAGCTTGCGCTGCAGGGCTTTAAGCTCGTTCTGCATCTGCTTGCGCAGTTTGTAGTCCAGCGCGGAAAGTGACTCATCCAGCAGGAGCAGACGCGGTTTATTGACCACAGCGCGGGCGATAGCAACGCGCTGCTGCTGGCCGCCGGAAAGCTGGTGTGGCTTACGCTGGGCAAATTCTTCCAGTTGCACCATGCGCAGCGCGTCGGTAACGCGAGCAGGGATCTCGCTGGCCGGCGTTTTTTGCATCCGCAGGCCAAATGCGACGTTCTCGAACACGGTCATGTGCGGAAACAGGGCATAGCTCTGAAAAACGGTATTCACGTGCCGCTCTTCGGCGGGAACCTGGGTGATATCCTGGTGTTCAAGGTGGATGTGACCGCTATCGACGTTTTCCAGTCCGGCGATAAGGCGCAGTACGGTTGTCTTGCCGCAGCCAGAGGGGCCAAGCAGCGTGAGGAACTCACCGTCATTGATGGTCAGGTTGAGCCCGGAAATAACATCTTTACCATCAAAACTTTTACGAATTCGTTCCAGTTGCACCAGCGGTGAACGTGAACGGGATTGTGTATTCAATTTTTGCGCTGTCCCATATAGACGCTCCGGGATGCAGACCGAAGCGGGGTTTGTGTGTAACCACCTTGGTGACTCGTAATGAGGGCGGACATTCTACGGCAAACCACTGTAATCGCCAATCCTTGTCACTGATTCATAAGCTACATTTACTAACGGATACGATATAAACGGAAAATATTCTCGTTTGCGGGATAAAAGTGACCTGACGCAATATTTGCCTTTTGATGCTTATTGATAATGTTGTCACAAAAAGTGAGGGTGACTGCATGGATAAATTACTTGAGCGTTTTTTACAGTACGTTTCGCTGGATACCCAATCTAAACCGGGTGTCCGCCAGGTGCCAAGCACCGAAGGCCAGTGGAAGTTATTAAACCTGCTCAAAGAGCAGCTCGACGCCATAGGGCTGGTTAACGTCACGTTAAGCGAGAAAGGCACTGTGATGGGAACGCTGCCTGCGAATGTATCCGGTGATATCCCGGCGATTGGCTTTATCTCCCATGTCGACACCTCTCCGGATTTTAGCGGTAAACATGTGAACCCGCAGATTGTTGAAAACTACCGCGGCGGTGACATTGCGCTGGGGATTGGTGACGAAGTGCTGTCGCCGGTGATGTTCCCGGTGCTGCACCAGCTGCTCGGTCAGACGCTCATCACCACCGACGGCAAAACGCTGCTGGGTGCCGATGACAAAGCGGGTATTGCCGAGATCATGACGGCGCTGGCGGTGCTGAAAGAGAAAAATATCCCGCACGGGGATATCCGTGTCGCCTTTACGCCGGATGAAGAGGTCGGCAAGGGGGCAAAACACTTCGACGTAGAGGCCTTTAACGCGAAGTGGGCCTATACCGTCGACGGTGGCGGCGTAGGGGAACTGGAGTTCGAGAATTTCAACGCCGCGTCCGTGACAATCAAAATCGTCGGAAACAACGTTCATCCTGGCTCCGCCAAAGGGGTCATGGTGAACGCGTTGTCGCTGGCGGCGCGTATTCATGCGGAAGTTCCGCCAGAAGAGAGCCCGGAACAGACCGACGGTTATGAAGGTTTTTATCACCTGACCAGCATTAAGGGCACCGTAGACAGTGCGCAGATGCACTACATCATTCGCGACTTTGACCGTAAAGCATTTGAAGCGCGTAAACGTAAGATGATGGAGATAGCCAAAAAGGTCGGTAAGGGCCTGCATCCGGATTGCTATATCGAGCTGATTATCGAAGACAGCTACTACAATATGCGCGAGAAAGTGATGGCGCATCCGCATATCCTCGATATCGCGCAGCAGGCAATGCGTGACTGTGATATTGAACCGCTGTTAAAACCGATTCGTGGCGGCACAGACGGTTCGCAGCTGTCGTTCATGGGGCTGCCTTGCCCGAATCTGTTTACCGGTGGCTACAACTATCACGGCAAGCACGAGTTCGTGACGCTGGAAGGTATGGAAAAAGCGGTGAAGGTGATTGTGCGAATTGCGGAGCTGACCGCGGCGCGGTAATGACAAAAAAAAAGGCCGGGTCAGGCGAAGCCGCCACCCGGCACGCTTTACTTTACGGTTTAGTCCTCAAAGAACCAGTACCCGCTGTTCACCAGCGCGGCGAGCATCGCGAGGAAAGAGGGATCTTCCAGCGCATCGCCAAAGGTATCAGCCGTTAAGGTCAGGTGGCTGGCAATAGCCTCCAGCGCCGGACGGTGAGGGGAGTCCAGCTTCTCGCCGTTAACGAAAACATCTTCACCGATGCGCAGTACGCGCAACCCGCCCAGACGAACCAGTTTGTCGCCCTGCTGCAGTGCGTCATAAATCTCGTCGGCCTGGTATGGCGGCTCTGGCGGTGCCACATCCAGCTCATGGCGTGACTGGCTGATAAACTCACCAAACCACTGGCTGAAATGCGCCGGTTCATTGATCAAATCCAGCATCATGCCGCGAAGCTTGTCCAGTTCGGCTGGCACAATATCAGCAGGGTGCTCGCGTGCAGGCACATCCGGATCGCTGTAACGATGGCTGCCCAGTTCACGCTGCAGCACGTAGTCAGCAAAGCCGCTGATCATTTCGCGACCGCTTGGTGCGCGGAATCCGACGGAGTAGTTCAGCGAGTTTTCCAGCGAATACCCTTCGTGCGGGAACCCTGGTGGGATATAGAGAATATCACCCGGCTCCAGCTCTTCATCGATAATCCCTTCAAACGGATCGACCTGAAGCAGGTCCGGATGCGGGCAGTGCTGTTTCATCGGCACTTTGTCGCCCACGCGCCAGCGGCGGCGGCCTGTACCCTGAATGATGAATACGTCGTACTGGTCCAGATGCGGACCAACGCCCCCTCCTGGCACGGAGAAGGAGATCATCAGATCGTCCATTCGCCAGTCGGGCAGGGCGCGGAACGGACGCATTAACGCCGCAGTCGGTTCATGCCAGTGGTTAACCGCCTGAACCAGTAATGACCAGTTGTTTTCACCGAGGTGATCGTAGCTTTCGAAAGGACCGTGGCTGACCTGCCATTTCCCGTCCTGGTGGCTTACCAGGCGGCTGTCGACTTCGCTCTCCATGGCCAGGCCGGCCAGTTCGTCAGGGGAGAGGGGATCGACAAAATTGCTGAACCCGCGTTTAAGAACGACCGGGCGTTTCTGCCAGTAACGTTCAATAAATTCGGGCCAGTTAAGTGTTAAGTGATAATCCATATTTTTTTATTCCGCAGGCTCTTACTGACTCGGATTATAACGGAAGCACAGGAGCCTGGGTGCGAGATCCTCGCATTTTTCACATAACGGGTTAACTATCGTTCGATGTGGGCTGCTGGCGACCGAAAATGACCTCCATTCTGGCGCCTCCGAGTAAACTGTCTTCGGTTTCAATTTTTCCGTCGTACTGGTCGACGATTTCGCGTGCCACCGCTAACCCAACCCCCTGGCCGGGGCGCAACGTATCCGCACGCTGACCGCGGTCGAATACCACATCACGTTTATTGCGCGGGATCCCCGGGCCATCATCCTCAACGATAATATGCAATTCGTTATCCGTCTGACGCGCGGAAACTTCCACGAATTCCAGGCAATATTTACAGGCGTTATCCAGCAGATTGCCCATCACTTCCATGAAATCATTTTTTTCACCAACAAAGCTGATTTCGGGAGAGATATCGAGGCTGATATTGACCCCTTTGCGCTGGTAAACCTTGTTGAGCGCGGAGGTGAGGTTATCCAGAAGCGGTGCCACAGGATGCAGTTCGCGGCTCAATAACGCGCTGCCGGAACGCATGCTGGCACGGTGCAGATAGTAACCAATTTGCTGAGAAATACGGCTGATCTGTTCCAGCATCACCGGCTCGGCGTCATCAACGCTCAGCTTTGAGCTGCGCATCGAACGCAGGGTACTTTGCATCACCGCCAGCGGCGTTTTCAGGCTATGCGTGAGGTCGGTGAGGGTGGTGCGGTATTTATCATAGCGCTCACGTTCGCTTTTCAGCAGACGGTTGAGGTTACGCACCAGGCTTGTCAGCTCGCGGGTAGTCTCCGGGTTGAGCTTCTCACGATGATGTTCTTCCAGCTCGCGCACCTCTCTCGCCAGCGATTCGATGGGGCGTAAACTCCACCACGCGGCGAGCCACAGCAGCGGGATCACCAGCAGCAGATTCGCGGCCAGAACATAGACGAACCAGTTCCATACCATATAAGAACGTTTAAGTTCGACCGGGATGGTATCGACCACCACGATAGTTAACTGCGGCATGTTCATCGTGGCCGGGTAGAGGTTAATCGCCACGGAATGCGTCATTTCTGTTTCGGCATCGTCTGCGCGGATCTCATTCAGCTTTTGCTGCAGGGAGCGGTCCTCGCGCAGCAGCGAGCTGGTGGTGTTCAGATCGGCTTCAAGTTCGTGGAAACCATTGGTCTTAAGCCATTCCGGACGAATACTTTTAACCAGCCATGGGATATCGCGTTGTGCCCAAAGTAGTTTTCCCTTTTCGTTATAAATCAGGGCCAGGGTCGGGCTTTGCTGGTTAAGGTTTTCCGGCATTTCGACGGTGATCGTGTTGTTTTCCCATTTCGCCAGGGTATAAAACAGGTTGCTTTCACCACGCAACAGCCGAAAAGTTGTTTTATCAAAACTGACGCTGTAGCCCACCAGAGCCACCATGCCGTAGGAGAGGGATAACACCAGCACGACGGCGGCCGTTGCCAGTAAAAAGCGAACCCGCAGCGAGAGGGGCAGAATATGACGCAAGATCCCTTTCATTTAGCGTATTTCGAACAGATAACCCTGACCACGGACGGTCGTGATCACGTCCTGCGGGTACTCCGCCTGAATTTTCTTGCGCAGACGTCCCATCAACACATCAATCGTGTGGCTCTCACGCAGCTCGGCATCCGGATAAAGCTGAAGCATTAAGGAGTCTTTGCTCACCACTTTGCCGCTGTTGCGGATTAACGTTTCCATGATGGTGTATTCAAACGCGGTCAGCTTAATGACTTCATTATTGATCGAGAATTCACGACGGGAGAGATCAACCTGGAAAGGGGGAATCGAAATCACCTGGGAGGCCAGGCCGCTGTTGCGGCGTAGCAGTGCCTGCATGCGTGCCGCCACTTCTTCGATGTGAAACGGTTTGGTGACGTAATCATCCGCGCCCGCGCTGAGCACTTCAACCTTGTCCTGCCAGCCTTCACGTGCGGTCAATACCAGAACCGGAAGGGAGACATCATGGCTGCGCCAGCGACGAATCAACGACAAACCGTCTTCATCAGGCAATCCGAGGTCGACGATGGCGATGTCCGGCAGGTGCTCATTGAGATAATAATCGGCTTCTTTTGCATCTTCGGCATCGTCCACCTGATGTCCCATCTCCTGAAGCTGAACCTTCAGGTGATGGCGTAGCAATGCGTTATCCTCAACAACCAGTACGCGCATCATCTTTTCTCCCTATATGAATGGTATGAATAGTTTAACGCTGATTATGTTGTT
>NZ_CP080000.1:989290-1010810 GCF_019378755.1 Enterobacter sp. BIDMC 29
TAGTTTAACGCTGATTATGTTGTTGTGGGGATAAACATTAAGTAAACCGGGGAAAAGCAGCCCCCTTTCCAGGCGGAAAGGGGGAAGGGAGGTTACTTCAGCTCGTCAACCATGGTGATGGCACGGCCGATATAGTTTGCCGGGGTCATCGCTTTCAGGCGGGTTTTCTCGTCTTCCGGCAGTTCCAGACTGTCGATAAACTGTTTCATGCCTTCGGCGTCTACGCGTTTGCCGCGCGTCAGCTCTTTCAGTTTCTCGTACGGTTTTTCAATGCCATAACGACGCATGACGGTCTGAATGGGCTCTGCCAGCACTTCCCAGTTGTGATCCAGCTCGTCCAGCAGACGGTCGCGGTTCACTTCCAGTTTGCTTACACCTTTCAGGGTGGACTGATACGCGATCAGCGCGTAGCCGATACCCACGCCCAGGTTACGCAGCACGGTGGAGTCAGTCAGGTCGCGCTGCCAGCGGGAAACCGGCAGTTTGCTCGCCATGTGCTGCAGCACCGCATTCGCCAGACCCAGGTTGCCTTCGGAGTTTTCGAAGTCGATTGGGTTGACTTTGTGCGGCATGGTTGAGGAGCCAATTTCACCGGCGATGGTCTTCTGTTTAAAGTGGTTCAGCGCGATGTAACCCCACACGTCACGATCGAAATCGATCAGAATGGTGTTGAAGCGAGCGATGCAGTCAAACAGTTCCGCGATATAGTCGTGCGGCTCAATCTGGGTGGTGTACGGGTTCCACTGAATGCCCAGAGAGGTCACGAACGCTTCGCTGAACTGATGCCAGTCCACTTCCGGGTAGGCGGCGATGTGGGCGTTGTAGTTACCTACCGCACCGTTGATTTTACCCAGAATCTCGACCTGCTCCAGCTGACGATACTGACGTTCCATACGGTACGCCACGTTTGCCATCTCTTTACCCATCGTGGAGGGAGTGGCCGGCTGACCGTGGGTACGGGACAGCAGCGGAATATCACGATATTCGACAGACAGTGCTTTTACCGCGTCGATGATTTTACGCCAGTAAGGCAGCACTACGTCTTTACGTGCGGTGGAGAGCATCAGCGCATGAGACAGGTTGTTAATGTCTTCTGAGGTGCAGGCGAAGTGAATGAATTCAGACACGGCATGCAGCGCAGGCACGCTTGCCACTTTCTCTTTCAGGAAATACTCAACCGCTTTTACGTCATGGTTGGTGGTGCGCTCAATAGTTTTAATGCGCGCAGCATCTTCTTCGTTGAAGTCAGCAACGATTTTATCGAGGTAATCGTTTGCCTGGGCGTCAAAAGCAGGAACTTCCTTGATTGCTGCCTGGGCGGCCAGCTTTTGCAGCCAGCGTACTTCAACCTGAACACGGAACTTCAGCAAACCATATTCGCTGAAGATCCCGCGCAGCGCGCTGACTTTATCGCCGTAGCGTCCATCTACAGGGGATACGGCGGTCAGTGAGGATAATTCCATAATTCGCAACTCCGGGAGGTTAACAATGAGCAAGAATTTGTTTTGCCTGAGTCGTCAGGCGATTACGAGAAAACATTAACTGCAGGCGGCCACCGCCAACCTGATGCCACAGCACGGCGGCACGAATACCCGCCAGCAGGGAGGCGCGGACTTTTGCCTGAACCTGCGGGCTTTGCAGCACGGCAGGAGAGCCGGTGACCTGAATACGTGGGCCCAGCGGGCTGATGACGTCAACATAAATGCCGGCCATCGCACTGAGCAGCGTTTCGGACTGCAGATCAAAATGGTCGAGCTGGCGCTGCAGCCCGGCAATGCGGTCACCGAGCGTATCAAGCGCGCCTTTGGCCGCACTGAGCTTACGCTCCAGCACCATCAGGCTTAACGTGTAGCGGGTCAGCTCCGCGTTCAACCCCTGACGGCTACTGGCGTTAAGCACGCCAAGCAAAGTTTCAAGACCGAGACGAAGATTGGTTTCACTCCCACCGAAGACACCCAGAGTCGAACCGGGGTTGAGGTCGATAACGCTGTTGAGTGAAACGTGCAGCGCGTCAGCATCGCAATGACCCTGATGCGCCAGCTGTTGCACCAGACGGGCAGACTGGCAAATTCCAGCCAGTGCCAGGGTGATGTCATAATAGTTCTTCGCCACACGTTCTCCTTTATGTGTGCAATCGTGTTAAACGGCCGGCAGCGGCAGGCGCTGTTCAATGATCCCGCCGCCCAGACAGATTTCGCCGCTGTAGAATACGGCGGACTGGCCTGGGGTGACCGCTGCAACCGGTTCGTCGAAACGCACATCAATGCGTTCATCATCCAGCGCGGTGACGGTACAAGGGATATCGGTCTGGCGATAGCGTGTTTTTACCGTACAGCGCAGCGTACCCTTCAGCGGCTCACGATCGACCCAGTGCAGCTGTTGTGCGATGAGGCCGACGGACATCAGACGCGGATGGTCGTGGCCCTGAGCAACAACCAGAATATTGTTTTCGACATCTTTATCTACGACGTACCACGGATCTTCGCTGCCTTCTTTGGTGCCGCCAATACCCAGCCCTTTACGCTGGCCCAGCGTGTGGTACATCAGCCCCTGATGTTGACCAATCTCATCACCGTCGACGGTAACGATTTTGCCCGGCTGTGCCGGCAGGTAACGACCAAGGAAGTCGCGGAATTTGCGCTCGCCGATAAAACAGATACCGGTGGAGTCTTTTTTCTTCGCGGTGATCAGATCCAGCTCTTCGGCGATTTTACGCACCTGCGGCTTTTCAAGCTCGCCTACCGGGAACAGGCTTTGCGCAATCTGTTCGTGGCTGAGTGTATAAAGGAAGTAGCTTTGATCTTTGTTGCCATCCAGACCGCGCAGCAGCTGGCTTTTGCCATTCACATCGGCACGACGTACGTAGTGCCCGGTCGCAATATAGTCTGCGCCCAGATCTTCTGCGGCGAATTCCAGGAAGGCTTTAAATTTGATCTCTTTGTTGCACAGAATGTCCGGGTTCGGGGTACGACCGGCTTTGTACTCTTCCAGGAAAAGCTCGAAGACGTTGTCCCAGTATTCTGCGGCAAAGTTAACGGTGTGCAGTTCAATGCCCAGCTTATCGCACACCGCCTGCGCATCGGCGAGATCCGCAGCAGCAGTGCAATATTCCTCGCCATCATCTTCCTCCCAGTTCTTCATGAACAGGCCCTCCACCTTATAGCCCTGTTGTTGCAACAGGTAGGCGGAAACGGAGGAATCGACACCGCCGGACATGCCGACGATCACTTTTTTCTGGCTGTTATCTGACATGGAATACTCACGACATTGAACTTCAAGGCGGCGTATTCTATCACGCCCCCCCACCATTGGCACCCTCTGTAAACGGCCAGTTAAATTCTCCAATCACCTCAAGCGGCAGGCGACCAGCAGACTGCCAGCAGCGGATACTCTCGGCAACCAGCGGCGAGCGCAGGTTTGGCGCGTTCAGGATCTCTTCGGCAGTGACCCACAGGCAGCGATCGATATCATCGTCCTGCGGCTCTGTGGCGCACGTTTCGCTAAGCTCGACGGCAAATAAAAAGCGCAGGAACGGAGTGTGATCAGGGGCAATCCACTGGTGCATACGGATGAAGTGTTGCGGCTCCGCGTGGATACCGGTTTCTTCCCACAATTCGCGTTTGGCGGCCTGCAGTAAGGTTTCATTGGCTTCAAGGTGCCCGGCTGGCTGGTTCCACAGCGCCTTGCCGTTAATACTCTCTTCTACGACCAAAAACTTACCCTGCGCGTGAACCACGCAGGCGACCGTGACATGCGGTTTAAACATAGTGACTCCTTAAGGGGTAACGTCCCGCCATTCACCGTTTGCCAGTGAATCCAGGGTGTAGTTGCCCATGGCGTAGCGAATAAGTCGCAGGGTAGGGAAGCCCACGTGTGCGGTCATCCGGCGAACCTGGCGATTACGGCCTTCATAAAGGGTGATCTTGAGCCAACTCGTCGGGATGGATTTGCGCTCGCGGATCGGCGGCGTGCGTGGCCACAGCCATTCCGGCTCGCTGACGAGCTCAATACCTGCAGGCAAGGTAGGACCATCGTTTAACGTCACGCCGCGGCGTAATGTCGCCAGCGTCTCTTCATCCGGTTCACCTTCAACCTGGACGAAGTAAATCTTTCCCGTGCGTTTGCCCGGCTGAGTGAGCCTGGCCTGTAAGGCACCATCGTTGGTTAAGACCAGAAGTCCTTCGCTATCCCGGTCCAGACGGCCGGCGGCGTAGACGCCCTGAACAGGAATGTAATCCTTCAGCGTGCTGCGTCCGGCTTCGTCAGTAAACTGCGGCAAAACATCGTAGGGTTTATTGAACAAAATCACCCGCTTTGGCTGGGATTCTTGTGGTCTTCTGGCGGCTTGTCGTGAGCTGAATCGCTCAACCCGGTGTTTTGTAAAAGAAGTTTTCTTCATGGTATTTTCAGACGTTATCAATTGCCGCATTATAGCCTATTAACGAAGACCTTTCATGGCGTCGGACAATCAGGTACTATCGAAGGGCTCATTACAATTTATTAACATAAGATCAGTAACAACCAGAAGCGCTCGAAGGAGAGGTTAATGGAAAGCAAAGTAGTTGTTCCGGCGGAAGGTAAAAAGATCACCCTGCAAAACGGCAAGATTAACGTTCCTCACAATCCGATTATCCCGTTCATCGAAGGTGACGGTATCGGTGTAGACGTTACCCCGGCAATGCTGAAAGTGGTTGATGCCGCTGTTGAGAAAGCCTACAAAGGCGAGCGTAAAATTTCCTGGATGGAAATTTACACCGGTGAAAAATCTACTCAAGTTTATGGCCAGGACGTTTGGCTGCCAGCTGAAACGCTGGACCTGATCCGCGACTACCGCGTTGCTATTAAAGGCCCTCTGACAACTCCAGTCGGTGGCGGTATTCGTTCCCTGAACGTTGCGCTGCGTCAGGAGCTGGACCTGTACGTGTGTCTGCGTCCGGTTCGTTACTATCAGGGCACCCCAAGCCCGGTTAAGCACCCTGAATTGACCGACATGGTTATCTTCCGCGAAAACTCAGAAGACATCTACGCGGGCATCGAGTGGAAAGCGGACTCTGCTGACGCAGAGAAAGTGATTAAATTCCTGCGCGAAGAGATGGGGGTGAAGAAAATTCGCTTCCCTGAGCATTGCGGTATCGGTATCAAGCCTTGCTCCGAAGAAGGGACTAAACGTCTGGTGCGTGCGGCCATTGAATACGCGATCACCAACGACCGTGACTCTGTGACGCTGGTTCACAAAGGCAACATCATGAAGTTCACCGAAGGCGCATTCAAAGACTGGGGCTACCAGCTGGCGATGGAAGAGTTCGGTGGTGAGCTGATTGACGGTGGTCCATGGCAGAAGATCAAGAACCCGAACACCGGCAAAGAGATCATCATTAAAGATGTGATCGCCGATGCGTTCCTGCAGCAGATCCTGCTGCGTCCTGCTGAATATGACGTTATCGCCTGTATGAACCTGAACGGTGACTACATCTCCGACGCCCTGGCGGCGCAGGTTGGCGGTATTGGTATCGCCCCTGGTGCGAACATCGGTGACGAGTGCGCACTGTTCGAAGCGACCCACGGTACGGCACCAAAATATGCCGGCCAGGATAAAGTGAACCCAGGTTCTATCATCCTGTCTGCAGAAATGATGCTCCGTCATATGGAATGGTTCGAAGCCGCAGACCTGATCGTTAAAGGTATGGAAGGCGCGATCAACGCGAAAACCGTTACCTATGATTTCGAACGTCTGATGGAAGGCGCTAAGCTGCTGAAATGTTCAGAGTTTGGCGACGCGATTATCGCGAACATGTAATCCACTTGCTGGGTTAAACAAGAACGGGAGCCGATGGGTTCCCGTTTTTTATTATTCGATTTCGTACGGTTATCAAAACCCCTCCTTAAATAGCATTTACCGTCCACGCTCTACCGGGCCATCATGCGCTTTCGCCGTTTGATTCGGCGATGTATGCCCCAAAATTTCTTGAATATCTTAATTCCACGTCTCACTAAATTCATTGTTATGGTGTCCGGCCTCAACCGGTGCCGCGCTCATGAATACCTGATCTGACTTATCGGGTACGACGCGATTACGGTGAAACTCTCATTAATTCTGTTGTCAGCATAACTTTCTGGTGTGCGGAATATCACTCGTATTACGGGAGATAGCACAACGTGAATTAGCATCATTTTAAGCAGGCGGCTGATATAAATATCCCTGTCGCAGCAAGTTATTTAATCAAACGGTATTGCTGTGCTGGCACTGTCCGCGGTAGTGGGAAAAGCCAGACAAACTGTACGAAAAAATAAAGCCGGGCAATATCGGTTTTATTGTGTACGTAGCAAATACGCATGGTTATTCATTGCCATGTATTTTCCAATCGAGACGTAAGGATATTCTATAAATGAGTACTTTTGCTGTAGTACCCGCAAATCAGTCTGCAGATAATAATGCGAAAATGATTTATCAGTGGTTGAGTGGTCTGTCTGATCGACAGGGTAAAAAGCTCATTTCAGGTATTTTTGGTGGCTATAGCAATATCGGCGGCGTCGATGCTTTTTCCCTGCAACAAGGAAAAGACCTGCAGGCCCTGACCGGGAAATTCCCGGCTATTTATAGCGCTGACTATGCCCGTGGCTGGGATGCCTGTACCCCTGGAGAGGAAGCCAGTTTGATCGATTTTGGTTGTAATGCCGATCTGATCGACCACTGGAAAAAAGGCGGACTGGTCGCGATCAGCCACCATTTACCAAACCCTTGTTTTGCGGGTAATAATCCTGGTGATGGAAAGGGGGCTCTCAAGCATCCTGTGAGTAATGATGAATTTTCTGCAATCTTACAGTCTGGAACACCGTCGCGTGGACGCTGGTTGGCAATGCTTGATAAGGTCGCTCAGGGCCTACAGCAACTGAATGAGAAAGGTGTCACCGTCTTTTATCGACCCTTGCATGAGATGAATGGCGAGTGGTTCTGGTGGGGGGCAACCGGTGAGAATACAAACGATACTGTACGTATGGATCTGTATCGACGCTTGTATCAGGATATCTTTAATTATTTCGTTAAAACGAAAGGGTTAAACAATTTACTCTGGGTCTTCTCTCCTGATGCAAACCGGGATTATAAGACATCTTATTACCCTGGCGCAGAGTATGTTGATATTACTGGCCTGGACTTGTATACAGACAATCCTGCCACTGTAAACGGTTACGATGAAATGGTGGCATTGAATAAGCCGTTTGCCTTTGCTGAGGTGGGGCCATCAACAATTAACGGCCAGTTTGATTATGCAAATTTAGTGAGTGTTATTCTTCAGAAATACCCTAAAGCAACCATGTTTATCCCCTGGAACAATGACTGGAGCCCGCTGAAAAACCTGAATGCCTCTGGTGCATACAATAATGACCGGGTAATAAATCTCGGAGAGGTATGGAACGGCAGCGTTCTGAGTTAATGTACGTTCCGGTGTCACGTTGATGCACCATATAAAATGGTTGAAGTCGCTGGCCCGATCGTTAACGCTATAGAAGATGCTAAAATGTTCAGAGTCTGGCGACGCGATCATCGCGAATATGTCATCCAGATTCTGGGTTAAACGTGAACGGGGGCCTGAAGGTCCCCGTTTTTTTCCTCTGCCTGCGGGAGACTGCAAGATGTTAGCTACGATCCTTGTCGCTATTGTTGCATTAATTCATCTCTACATACTTGTGCTGGAAATGTTCCTGTGGAACACAAAAACAGGCCACAAGGCATTTAATCTCAGCCCTGATTTTGCACGCGATACCCGCGTGCTGGCCGCAAATCAGGGGTTGTATAACGGTTTTCTGGCGGCGGGATTGCTCTGGGGACTGTGGCTTGGTGAAAGCGGTGTTCCTGTGGTCTTCTTCTTTTTGACCTGCGTGTTGATTGCGGGCATTTACGGTGCCATGACCGCCAGCCGAAAAATACTCTATGTTCAGGCTTTACCGGCGCTGGCTGCATTGATTGCATTGTGGTTGCGTTGATTAACAAGGCTTTGGTCTAAGAGTGCCGTCCGATATACTTACGCATTACCCTTAAAGGTCAGAGAAGAGACTGTTTATGCACAATGAAATTCCACTTAAGTATTATGACATCGTCGATGAATACGCGTCGGAAGCCGCGGAGCCGGTAAGTGAGGCAGAGCGCGATCCTCTTGCCTGTTATTTCCAGTTGCTGCTCACCCGTTTATCGAACAATGAAGAGATCAGCGAGGAAGCCCAGCAAGAGATGGCGAGTGAAGCCGGCATCCGTAGCGCGCGCATTGATGATATTGCGAACTTCCTCAATCAGTGGGGAAATGAATAGTCTGCCTCAAAAACCGTTGTGCTGATGCTTTGCTAAACAGCTCAGCATCACGCTATCGGACCACATGCATTTTTTATCCGGGATGTGCGTTGAGGGTTTACCGATGAGCAGGGCGAAAATAACGATCAGGAAAAAGAGTACCAGCGGAAACAACAGAGAATTTTTCACGTTTTAACCAAATGAGAGTGTGCTTCAGGGTAATCTACGGTCTGAATGTGACGACTATATGTTTTTAGGAAAGAAATGGAAACGTCTGATCTGGAAAAACATTACCACGACACCAACGCGAAGACGCTGGCACTCTGGGAAAAGCGGGACGGTATCGGAGCGGTAAGGGAGCCGTTTTATGCTACGCAAAAGCTCGCACTGGCGACAGGTTTCCAGCCGGAAATGGCCGCGTCTGTCGACATGTTGTTTCGGGAACTGCGGGCGTTGACCCGCCACGACTCGTTAGTAGACCTCCAGCCGCCATCCGGCTTCCATTTCACCTTCGTACCCATAACGCTCCCTCTCTACGACGAGAATGCACCGTTACCGGCGAAGACGCATCAGCTTATCGACGCATGGACCCCTTTCGCCGGTCTGGGTATCACGGTTCGGGAACTCAGGCTGGTGGCATTGCCCAACCAGCTCTTGCTTGCAGGCATACCCGATACACTTGCCTTGAGGCAGCGGCAGGCGTTTTGTGAATGTCTGTTAACCACGGACTGGCAAGAGGCGTTGCGCTTACGCCATGGCAATACCCCTTTGCCAGCGCCGTTCTGGCACACTACGCTGTTACGCTACCAGGCAGACTGTCTGCCTGAATCGCTGAGGGCGTTTTTCCGTGAGCGCCGCATGCAGCGTTACGGTGAGGTTTGCGGAGAGCTAAAACTCAACGTCGTGAATTATAACTGGACGTTATGCAGAGCCGTCACGTCGTCAATGTTGACATGCTAACGCGCTGGTTTTTGCTTATCGTTGTTAAGTTGCTGCGTCAGTTCATCAATGGTCAGTGATTTAGAGAAATACCATCCCTGAATCAGGGCATCAGGATACCGGTCTGCGATAAAGCGATATTGCGTTTCGCTTTCCACACCTTCAAAGACGAGCGTTTTATTCAGTCTGGCGAGGGCGTCACTAAAGATGACGAATATATTCTGTTTATAATGCTCATTAATACCATCTACCAGCGATTTATCTATTTTGATCTCATCGTATTCCAGAAGCGATATGCGGGCGAGGTTAGAGTTTTGCACTCCAAAATCGTCAATTGATATTCTCACACCCAGTGATTTTAACGCCTGACAAAACCCTTCGAGAACATCCGCAGTGGAAACCGCCTTTTCAGAGAGTTCGACTTTTATCAAGGAGAGTGGAATGCTGTTCACTAAACACTCACGACACAGAATCTTAATGAATTGCCCGTCTTCAATCTCGGTTCGGCCAATATTTAATGAAATCACCAGCTGATGTTTAATCGCCAGCGAGGCGATTTCTGCCAGGGATTTTTCGATGATATTGATATAATACTTTTGATACAGGCCAATTTTCTTAATTAAGGGAATAAAGAGCTCAGGCGAGACCTCTCCATGATTGTTATCGCGCCATCTCGACAGAACTTCGACGCCCACCATTTTTTTATCCTGGATTCGAATAATGGGCTGGTAGTTAACGCTGATGGTATTGGCTTTTACCGCGTTAACCAGCGTGCGCTCCAGTGAGAACCGATCTTCATAGATGCGGAAGAAAAACAGCGTGATCGCTATCCAGATGAAAGCCAGAATTGCCGTGAGAAGGGTAAACACCACCAGAGACAATGAAGCCAGCCCTGCGTTGTGATGCTTCACGATCACACACAAATCCCATACGGCGCTGCACTGCGTCAGGGTTAAGGTAAACAGATTCGAATGCAGCCAGCTCTGTTCTTTTATCACCGGGGAGGCTGAGAAAAATGTTCTGCCGAAATCTTTGGTCGTCGTACTCAGTGAATAGTTCGCCGTAATCGGCGTGAACTTATCGTAAGCATAGCGGGAGGTGAATATAATCACGTTATTATAAATTGCCGCATTGCCTGTAAAAAAATCTTTTCTGGAAAACTGTGCCAGAAGAAAACCCCGTGGCGTTTTATGCAGCTCTGCAGGAAGGGCAACGGGAGTGGCGAGTTTACCCCAAAAAGCAGTACAGGCTATTTTCCCCTTTTCAATAAAACCGATATCCCCGAAATAGAGGCTATCTAACTTTATCTGCCTGTAACTATCGAGACTGGTTTTATCACATCCCTGTGTAGTAATGCTTTTGAGCGCCTGCGCCACACTTTGAGAGAGGCCTTCTGAATATTGCAAAAGGGAATGGGAAACCTCGAGCTGTTTGCTCTTTTGCTGGGCCACGATAACCGCATTAACCGCATAGAGAGAGAGGGCGACCAGCAACGTTGAAATGATAGCAACGGCAATGATCTTTTTCATTTTCCAGTGGTCCCGTCCGCTCCCTGATTGCACAAATCTTAACACAGCCAGGGCAAGGCACAAGCCTGATAATAACGGAGGTTTATCTTATTCAGTCAGAGTAACTCATGCGGAAGTACCAGCTTTTTAAGATAAATCTTAACTAAACTTTTCACATTGCTTTAAGCAGCGGAGAGTTTGCCAGGCAATCGCCTTATACAGGTCATAAATGAGCATTTTTCTCTTAAGGAAAAAATCGTGCGCAACCTTATGCTCCCCATTCTGTGTGCCTTATTTGTGTTTCTGAGTGGCATGCTGATCATTAACTGGCAGTTGTGGCATATGGCCCGGTCAAATTATGCCGAAACCGCCGCCGCAAGCACGCGTAAAATTGAGGCCATTCTTGCTGAGGCTGTCAGTGCTGCAAATACCGCAAAACGGGTCGCCGCTGAAGGGTGTACCGACACCGGACAGCGTAAACTGGGTTCGGAAGCTGCGCTGAAACCGCATCTTAGCGCCATTATGATTGAGCAGCAGGGCAGGATCGTCTGTACCTCCCTTCCCGGAAACGGCGTATTGATTGTTCGCCCGCAGACGCTGCCCAACAAAGGATTGATGCTGCTCCCCGGTAATCGCCTGGTGAACGGCATTCCGGTGTTACTTTTTCAGATGCCCGTCGCGAAAGGGCGCGTTATCGTAAGCGTTAGCGACGCGCATTTGCGGGATGTTATTGCGAGTGCAGCAAACAGCACGGGACTGAGGCTGGTTGTTGGCGAAAAAGCGATAGCCGGCGCGGGGGATGTGACCGGCTGGCCCCCCGTGAAGTGGGCGGGCTCCTTAACAGCATCGGCACATTTTCCGTTTAGCATGGCCTGGCAGCCTCCCGCCTTTTTCAGCCTGACGCGTTTACTGCATCAGGGATGGAGCGTGATACTGCTTATCCTTGCGTTATCTGCGGCTGTTGGCATTCTTATCCGTCGCTACAGGGGGAAAAGCAGCTCGTTTGAAGACGATCTGCGTAAAGCCATCATCCACGGCCAGATCGTTCCGTACTATCAGCCGATCGTGAATGGCGATACCGGCGGTTTGTATGGCGTGGAAGTGCTGGCAAGGTGGAAGCACCCAAAATCAGGCTTTATCCCACCGGATGTTTTTATTCCGATTGCCGAGCGCAGCGGTCTGATAATTCCGCTGACCAAAGGGTTAATGGCGAAAGTGGTGACCGAGCTTAAGCCGCTTTTGCCTAAGTTGCCGGACGGATTTCACATCGGGGTGAACATCAGCGCCAGACACATCAATGCGCCTTCTTTTATCGCTGACTGCCGGGTCTTTGGAAAAGGCTTTTATGGTAAAGAGGTCAAACTGGTTCTCGAAGTGACCGAGCGTGAACCGCTGATCGATAATCCTCATCTGGTGGAAAATCTCAATGCGTTACATAACGCCGGTTTCGTCATTGCGCTTGATGACTTTGGGACCGGGTATTCCGGACTCTCCTGTCTGCACGCGCTGGCGATTGATTATATTAAAATCGATAAAAGTTTCGTGAACCGGGTATCAGAGGCGAAAGACTCTACGATCCTGCTGGACTGTGTGATTGACCTGGCGAAAAAACTCTCACTGCATATCGTGGCTGAAGGGGTAGAAACGAAGGAGCAACTGGACTATCTCAACCGTAATCAGATTACCCTGTTGCAGGGATACTATTTTGGTAAACCGGTCTCGTATAAAGAATTTATTAAAGTCATCTTATCTAAGCCGCTGGAGAAGGTCAGTCTGTAAGAGATTTTTTTCTGTGAAAGGGGCCCAGTAATAATATCTGATGCCCGTTTGCGAAAAGCGAAATATCATCAGATTTCTGTTGTATGCTTAAGTGCAATTCATTTTCCTCTTATCCTGAGCTTTGTTACAGTGACTCTAGTTGTCAGCCAGGGATGTCAGGCGTGATAAGGTGGAAGAGCTCGTGCATGTGAAAAATACTTTTTACACAACAACTATTACCGTCATCATTGTCTCATTGATCATTTCGCTGTCGCTTGCCGTCCAAATTACCACGTCCAGGCAGCAGTCAATCCAGCAAATAAATACCAGCGTTGCTAACCTGAGCCATACCTTAGACGTGTACAGCGAAGGGATCATGCGCCAAAGTGAAATGTTGATTACTTCGGTTTCCGACATAATCAAAATTTATGGCATGACCCCACAACAGGCCAAAAATATCCAGCGGATGATAAGCAATCAGGATAATCTTCTTATCCAGATAAATAATGTGGTTGTTTACGATGCGCAAGGGAATATTTTTACGGCACTGCATGAAAGTTTTTCCGGACCCCGGAAAGGGGTGGACAGATCGTTTTTTATCTACCACAAAGAAAATAAGAGCCAGCAGATTTTTATTGGTCAGCCGGTGGTCAGCAGAACGAATGGTAAATGGGTCATAACCATTAGTCGTCGGCTGGAAACCCCTACCGGCGCGTTTAACGGTGTCGTTGTGGTTACGCTGGGTATCGAAAATTTTCTGGCGTTATACGGGCAGATCAATATTGGTCACTCAGGTGTGATCGGTTTAACAACCCAGTCAGGCGTGTTGCTGGTGCGTCATCCGTTTAAAAATAATTACATTGGCGCGATTGTTTCGGATTCGCCTCTCTTCAGGACATACCTCAAGGTACAAAACGCGGGTATCGCCAGCTCTGTCTCACGGTTTGATAAAATCGAACGCATTTATGCTTTCGAGAAGAACAAGCGCTACGGGCTCGTCACCACCGTGGCGGTCAGTACGCAAGAAGCACTCGCCCCCTGGCGCAAGCAGGCTCTCCAGCTTTCTGTACTCATTTTGGTTTTTACCGCGATACTCATTGCGGCGTCCTGTTTCCTTTATTCCGATTTATCCAGAAAAACACGGGATAACAGAGCGCTGAAGATTATTGCGTCTGAAGATGCGCTAACCGGACTTTTCAACCGACGCATTTTTGATGAAAAAATTCTGTCAGAAATTGCGGCCTGTGCGGCCAGCGACGCCCCGATTTCGGTGTTGATTGTCGATGTGGACTACTTCAAAAAATACAACGATAACTATGGTCATCCCGAAGGGGACCGCTGTTTAACCCTGCTGGGAAATAGCCTCAGGGAGAGCCTGAACCGGGACAACCAGGTTGTGGCGCGCTATGGTGGGGAAGAGTTTGCACTGATCCTGCCAGACACGGATATCCAGGAAGCGCTCCGCCTCGGTCAGACGATCATTCGCAATGTCTTTTCGCTGCATATTGAACATGCTTTCAGTCCCTTCGGGCGGGTCACGGTTAGCGTCGGGATCTCCACTGCGCGTGCCGTGGATATCGCGGGCAGCCAGCAGAACATCATTATAGCCGCCGACCAGGCGCTCTATCAGGCAAAACGTGCAGGGCGAAACCGGCACGCTTTTGTTGCGGTGTAGGCAAAAAAAAGCCCACTCTAGAGTGGGCAAGAAATACTGGAAGCAATGTGAGCAATGTCGTACTGAATACCTGAGCGTTTCACTCAACTATTCAGTGTTGAGAAAGATAATCTTTCTCAACAAAAGATGCAACCCCACATTTCTTGTGGTGCTGTTGATGAATAAACGCGCACTCTCTCACTGTGATGCTTATCACAAATTTCCTTTCTGAAATCCTGTGCTATCCTTTCTTGTGTCGTTGATTTAATGACAAAAACCATACGGAGAGGAAACTTATGGGAATTTTATCCTGGATTATCTTTGGGCTTATTGCAGGTATTCTGGCGAAGTGGATTATGCCGGGCAAAGATGGCGGTGGGTTTATCGTCACCGTAATACTGGGGATTATCGGTGCAGTGGTGGGCGGTTGGATCAGTACGCTGTTCGGCTTTGGTAAGGTCGATGGCTTTAACTTCGGCAGCTTCGCTGTCGCGGTGATCGGTGCGTTGGTTGTTCTGTTTATCTACAGAAAAATCAAAAGCTAAGCCTGATAAATGTTGAAAAAGGCTGCCATATGGCGGCCTTTTTACGTGGTGGATTTACCACCAGCCTAGCTGCGAGCCTGCAACAGCCACGATTGCCACGATCAGCATAATGAGGGTTGTTTTTCTCATTTATGCCCCCGGAGCAGCGTAACCACCGACAAAAAACCAGGCCAAAAACACTACCGCCGTTATAAAAATAACGACCGGGAAGAGGATCCCTATTCTCATACCATCACCTGTTTCGGTTTTTATAACGCCGTAGAGTGTACGGGGTTAATCCATCGCGAGAAAGCGCGTTTTGCTTTTTCCTTTCTTATGCTGATACATCGCGACATCAGCCGCGCGTAACGCACTGTCCGGATCGGTCACGGTGGGGTCAACTTCAATCACACCGAAGCTGGCGCCAGGATAAATAATGTTCACGCTCCCCAGCCAGTATTCTCCTGCAATACGGGCGTCGAGGCGCGTTTTAAGCAGGTTAATCTGTGTGCTCTCACCCGTACTATTGGTCTGGCTAAGCGAGGCCACCAGAAACTCATCACCGCCCAGCCGGCCGATTATCTCGTCCGCCTGTTTTTCTTCAGTCAGACGTTTACCCACTTCAATCAGGAACCGATCGCCTGATTCATGCCCGTAACGGTCGTTAATCAGCTTGAAATCATCAAGGTCGATAAACGCGATGATGGCGTTGCGTTTAAGGTGCTTTGCCAGTGAAAACAGGGTCGTCAGCTCTTCGAAGATGGCGCGGCGGTTTGGTAATCCGGTAAGGGCATCGGTATAAGAGTGCGCAATGAGTGCCGCATTGGCTTCCCGAAGCTGGATCACCAGCGACTCTTTCTGAATATACTGGGCAATCAACCCGGCGAATAATTTCAGAACTTGTTCACCGCGATCGCTGGGATGTTTCTTTTCCGTGCTGGTGGCGCAGAGCGTGCCATAGAGTGAACCATCCGCAAGGTGAATAGGGATACTCATGTAGGTTGTAATGCCAAGGGCTTTCGCGGCATCGCAATCCGGCCAGCGCTCTGCCACCTCGTTACTGAACAACGTACCACTCTCGATGGCGCGCTTACACAACGTGTCGCCCCATGGAACGTTAAGCCCCTCAGGGATCTGCATCTGCTTGCTGTTGCGGGCGTAGAGGATATGCTGCAGCCGCGCATTGATATCGACCTTCGTCAGGTAGGTGGACTCCATTTCAGTCACAATCTCCAGCATCTCCAGCAGCTGGCGGACGAGACTTTCAAGGGACTGCTCAGTGGAGAGCGTTTCTGAAACACGGGCAAGGATAATATCCGACATGACGTAGGCTCACTCCCATGCAGAAGACGTCTGCATCTGCATGTTATGCTGAATTTTTCGACTTCGGGCATAGTAAAACATGAATATAAAAATTTTAATATTCATCACAGGGGAGCGGGGGAGAAAAAAAGCCCCGATGTTGAGACCGGGGCAAAGACATCTTGATTACGGAATGATGTTCTCTGGTCATTGAGAACACGTGCCACTGTAGTGTGGAAAAGTGCAGTTAAGATGGAGAAATCGTGGAGAAAGCGGCGATGACCCGTTACCCTTAAAGTCTGATGAAGTTAAAAGGATCAATGAGATGAGATTACTGCTTCTGGCACTGGCGTTACCGCTGGCCGCCTGTACCGCCAAAACATCCCCGCCTGATGCCCCGAAACCGCCCCAGGTTATCGGGATGGCTAATCCCGCCTCCGTCTACTGCCTGAATAAAGGCGGAGAACAGGTCCCGGTTCAGAGCCCGCAAGGGGTTCGCACGGAGTGCAAGTTGCCTGGCGGCGAAGTAATCGATGAATGGGCGCTTTATCGTCGCGATCATCCGCAACCTGCCAGGTGACAGCGGGATAGTGGCTGCGGTACACTTCTCTTTAGGATTATTCTTAGCCTTTCGATGGCTACCGTTATCGTGAGAGAAGTATGTTTCAGCTTAAACCGGGCAGCATGGCGATGATCATCGGTGCCCGCACGGCGTCCGGCCGTCGTAATATTGGTAAATCTGTTGAACTGTTTGGCCTGTGTCAGCCCGGCCAGCGTTTCGTTAATCCGGTCAATGGCGTCATGACGCAGTTACCCACCACCTCGGATCGCGCGCTTTGGCTGGTGACCGGTGATGTCTTCGCGTTTGACAATCAGCATGGCTTTGCGTTTATTCGCGCCGAACATCTGATGCCGCTTACCCCGGATACGGCGCCGCAAATCCTTGATGAACTGATGATCGACTGACTAGACATTACGCAGCCAGTCGGCTAACACCAGGGCGTGATTGTGTTCCTTATCTTTCGCGCCATAGAGAAGGGTTAAGGTCTGCTTGCTGGCCAGCGCCGCAAGACGCAACCCCTCGTCCTTGTGCTGCGCCAGCTCTTCCCGGTACGCCTTGCTGAAGGCGTTGAAATCAAGGGTTTCGCTATGAAACGCCTTGCGTAAATCATTGGACGGGGTGAGCGTTTTACACCATTCATCATACGCGAGATCGGTTTTCTTCACGCCACGCGGCCAGAGCCTGTCTACCAGCACCCGATAACCATCGTCCGGGCTTGCCTGTTCGTATACGCGTTTACACTGGATCATCTTTTCTCCTCAGCTGCGGCAAAACGTTCTGCGTATTACTCTAGCACTTTGTCTTTACCCACCCAATTTAAGGTATTGTGATAATTGCAGAAGATCGGTAGTCTGAGGTTCCTTATGTTATCTGCTAATACTCAGGCATAAGGAACCTTTCATGGAACACCTCCCGGCTAAAACCACACTGCGCATTGCGCTGGTTGGCGATTACAATCCCGATGTTATTGCGCACCAGGCGATCCCGCTGGCAATTGACGACGCCGCTGCCGTTCTTGACCTCACCGCTGATTATGACTGGCTCGCGACCACGGAACTGACCAGCCCGGAAGATCTGGTAGGTTATGACGCTATCTGGCTGGTTCCCGCAAGCCCGTACAAAAACACAGCGGCGGCCTTTATCGCTGCACGCTACGCACGCGAAAACAGCATTCCCTTCCTCGGCACCTGCGGCGGGTTCCAGCATGCGCTGATTGAGTACGCCCGTAATGTGCTGGGCTGGCACGATGCGGCGCACGCCGAAACGGATACCGAAGGCACAATGGTGATTGCGCCATTAACCTGCTCGCTGGTGGAAAAAACCGATGCAATTGAGCTGCGCAACAATACGCTCATCGCCAAAGCCTATGGCAAACCGGAAATCGTGGAGGGATATCACTGCAATTACGGTGTGTCGCCGGAATTTGCACGGGAGCTGGAGAGCGGCGAAATGCGCGTCACCGGCTGGGACGAGCAGGGTGAAATTCGCGCCGCGGAGCTACTGACCCATCCGTTCTTCGTGATCACTTTATTCCAGCATGAACGTGCCGCGCTGGAAGGTCGACCGGTGGTGCTGGTACAGGCAATGCTGCGCGCGGCGCGCGGATAAAAAAGGCAGACCTGGTGGTCTGCCATTCTACTAACGGGGCGTTACCTCCCGGTCACGCCCGGCAAGCATACCGCAAATGGCCATGATCACGGCGGCCAGTGCACAGGCCAGAAGCGGATACCGCCAGTCACCGGCAGCATCGTGAATTTTGCCCATCAACGGCGGGCCACAGGCGGCCAGCAGATAGCCAACCGACTGTGCCATGCCGGACAAGGCCGCGGCCTGATGCGCAGAGCTGGCGCGCAGCCCGATGAAGGTCAGGCCAAGGATCATCGTTGCCCCGGTACCAAAACCAAACACCAGCGTCCACATGACCGCCATTCCCGGCGCAAACCACAATCCTGCTGCGCTTATCGCGCACAACAGCGCCACGACGCCGGCGATTGCTCGCTGATCCTTCAGACGATGGAGGATTAGCGGGACAGCGAGACCCGGCACGGCGGTGGCCAGCTGTAAGAGTCCGTGCACAGAACCCGCCTGGGCTTCGCTATACCCGTGGCTGAGCAGGATCGCCGGTAGCCAGCCGATGATGACATAGTAAATCAGCGAGTTAATCCCCAGAAAAAGGGTGACCTGCCAGGCGAGGGCAGAGCGCCAGATGGCGCGGTTATGTAACGCGCCTGCACCGGTCACCGTCGCAACGTGTTTCTGACGCCACTGTGGCAGCCAGAGCAGTAACGCCGCCAGCGGAAAGGCCATCAGCACTAGCAGGGCGCCATGCCAGCCGGCTTCCCCCTGCGCCAGCGGAACAATCAGTGCGGAACCTAACGCCGCGGAGATCCCCATCGTCAGGGAATACGCGCCGGTGAGTCTGGCAACCTGTCCCGGGAAGTCACGTTTAATTAACCCAGGCAACAGCACATTGCCCAGTGCGATACCGCAGCCAATCACCGCCGTACCGATGAAAAGTAGGGGGGCGGAAGGCAGGGAGCGCACAGCAATGCCGACGCAAATCAGCAGCAGGGCGATAAACAGGCTGCGCTCCATGCCGATACGCCGGGCAACACCTGCGGCGAGCGGGGAGATAAGGGCGAAAGCCAGCAGAGGCAGGGTGGTCAGCAGACCGGTTTGCGCTGTACTCAAGCCATAATCGAGACGAATGGTATCGAGCAGCGGTGCTGCTCCGGTAAAGGTGACGCGAAGCGTAGTGGCAATCATCAGGATACCTGCGATCAGCAGCGCGCCCTGTTTTCCTGAAACCCGAATTGCAGTAGTCATTGTGTTCTCATACGTTCAAGCGAGCGCACACAATACCGATTTTCTCCACGGTTGAAATCAGGCTAAAATGACAGTTTATCGCTAATATCGGACAACCTGATGATTGGTCTCGGACTGGACGGCTACGATCCCGATAGCCAGCATGATGCGGCTGTCGCGTTTCGCATCCGCGTGGTGGCGGAGGAACAATACATTCCGCGACACCAACATCGTAAGGGACAGCTGATTCTGGCGCTGGGGGGAGCCATTACCTGCGAAGTGGAAAACGCCATGCTGATGGTACCGCCCCAATATGCCGTGTGGATCCCTGGCCAGATGCCGCACAGCAATAAGGCCACGCCGGGTGCCCAGCTTTGCTTTTTGTTTATTGAACCCGGAGCGGTAAGTTTGCCCGATCGCTGCTGCACCCTGAAGATCTCCCCTCTGGTGCGGGAACTGATCTTATCGCTGGCGGAAAAATCACGTGAAGCGCTTTCGCTTGCTGCCACATCGCGTCTGGTGGATGTTCTTTTTGACGAGCTACCGCTGCAGCGTCAGGAACATTTGCAACTGCCCGTTTCGCCTCATCCAAAAATCCGGCTGATGAGCGAGAAGATGGCGGAAGAGCCTGCTGCCTGGCAGACGCTGGCGCAATGGGCGAGCCACTTCGCCATGAGTGAGCGCAATCTGGCGCGCCTGGTGGTAAAAGAGACGGGCCTGAGCTTTCGCCGCTGGCGGCATCAGCTGCAGCTTATTGTGGCGTTACAGCTGTTGATTGGGGGGAAGTCGGTACAGCAGGTGGCACAGTCGCTGGGGTACGACTCCACCACCGCGTTTATCACGATGTTTAAGAAGGGGCTGGGGCAGACGCCAGCGCGCTATATTGCCAGCCTGACTATGACTTCCCGATAAACAGTGAGACCAGCCCGGCCGCAATCAGCGGGCCCACCGGAACGCCACGAAAGAGCGCCACACCGAGCACGGTTCCCACCAGCAGACCGGCTACCAGCGAGGGCTGGCTGCTCATCAGCGTAACGCCACGCCCGCCCAGCCACGAGACAAAAACGCCTACCGCTATCGCTATCAGCGATTTCCAGTTTACAAACGAGTGCAGTAGCGTCGAGGCAGGCAGCGTACCGCTGGCGATAGGTGCCATCACCCCAATGGTCAGAATGATGATCCCGATGGTGAGACCTTGTTTTTCTATCCACGGGAAAAAGGTGTTTAACGGGGTCACGCGCACAATGATCAGCACCAGAATTGAGATAGCGACGGTGGTGTTATGGCTGACAAAGCCAAGCGCAGCGAGGGCCAGAAGAATGAGCAGAGTCGGGTCAAACATAAGGAATCCTTGCCAAAAGAGTAAGCCTGCTTACTTTACGCGGAAACACGGCTGAAGACAGTTTTTAAAAAGATTTTACTGCTGTCATAACCCTGTCATTTACGGGGGATAAAACAGGGGCAGGCATCGAAAAAGGGTCGCAAAAATGTACGATCACATGTTTGTCGAAACGCTGATCATCTCTTCATCGTTTTTCGCTGTTGCCATTATCCTGGTCGCGTCAGTTATTTTTCTGGAAAAAAAAGGCTGACGTGATGCCAGCCTACACGATTACGCTTTATGGAACGTCACCAGTTCAGGACGGGCGATACGCAAATAATCCTGCGTATCCATAATCACGGATTTTTCCAGCAGACCGGCGTTAAACGCGATTTCATCGAAACGATCGAACAGGAGCGGGTCGGCCACCAGTGCCAGATCGGGATGGAAGCTAAAAGGCGGAATGGCGCCAAAAACGCAGGCGGTCAGGGTATCGACTTCGGCAGGGCTTGCGAGAGACGCTTTTATCCCCCCAAAATGGCTGGCAAGCTGGCTTAAATCGGCCTGCAGATCGGCGGCGAGGATCGCCAGAACGTGTTTTTTTACGCCGTTTCCCTTCACCTTACAGACCAGTGCTTTTGCCCCTTGCCCCAGATCGGTTCCGCGGATCTCACTCACCGCTTCGCATTTCCCCACGGCGTCATGCTCCATGACGCGAAATCGTGCGCCCTGCTGGGTTAACAACGTAATGAGTTGCTGGTGGGTTGTTGTTCCCTTAACGTCATCAGACATAGCGATTTACCTGTTAAATACCAATACGCAGCGTTTAACCTTAGCACAGAATATTTCGCCGTTGGGATAGA
>NZ_CP080000.1:1012754-1114461 GCF_019378755.1 Enterobacter sp. BIDMC 29
TTGTTTATGGAACAGTTCCCTGAACACCGGATAGATATCATCCTGATCGCGGATATGCTGCATGGCAAAGTTATCGAACATCGATTGCAGATGTTCATACTCACGCCACAGCGTCTGGTGAGCACGGCGGGTAATTTCGATATAGCTGTAGTAACGCACCACCGGCAGAATTTTCTTCGCCAGAATATCGTGACACAGCGGGGAGTCATCTGCCCAGTTATCGCCATCTGATGCCTGCGCGGCATAGATGTTCCACTGCGCCGGGTCGTAACGCTCTTTCACCACTTCATCCATCAGTTTCAGAGCGCTCGACACGATGGTGCCACCGGTCTCCTGCGAGTAGAAGAACTCATGTTCATCCACCTCTTTCGCCTGAGTGTGGTGGCGAATATAGACCACTTCCACGTTCTTATAGGTTCTGCTCAGGAACAGATAGAGCAGGATATAAAAACGCTTCGCCATATCCTTGGTGGCCTGGTCCATCGAACCGGAGACATCCATCAGACAGAACATGACCGCCTGGCTCGACGGTTCGGGGCGTTTTTCGTAATTCTTGTAGCGCAGGTCGAAGGTGTCGATAAACGGTACCCGGTCTATTTTAGCCCGGAGTTCGGCTATCTCTTTGCGCAGGCGTTCCTCTTCCAGCAGTTGCGCTGGTTCAGTATTTTCCACCACCTTCAGGCTGCTTTCCAACTCGCGGAGTTCGCGCCGTTTACCTGCCGTCATGGCCGTGCGTCGCGCCAGAGAGTTCTGCAGCGAACGGACCACGCTGATGTTGGCGGGCACGCCGTTTGCGGTATATCCCGCGCGATGGGTTTTGTACTCGTTAAGCTGACGATGCTGGTTCTTTTTCAGATTCGGCAGCGCCAGATCCTCAAACAGCAGGTCGAGATACTCATCTTTTGAAATCTGGAAGACAAACTCATCCTGTCCTTCACCGTCCTGGCTGGCCTGTCCCTGACCGCTTCCTGAACCGCCCCCGCCGCCTTGCGGGCGCTCGATTCTGTCGTTCTGCACGAAGTGGTCATTACCTGGGTGTACGCGATGGCGCAGGCCGCCACGTCCCTGATGAAACATCGGTTCGCTGATGTCATCGGTGGGGATGGAGACAGATTCGCCGCTGTCGACGTCGGTCACCGAGCGTTTGTTGATGGCCTCGGAGATCGACTGTTTAATTTGCGCTTTATAACGGCGCAAGAAGCGCTGGCGATTTACCGTGCTCTTGTTTTTGCCGTTAAGACGACGGTCAATAAACCAGGTCATATATCCCCCGTACTGCATTTGCCAACTTGCAGTGTCCGGACGTGCCGGACATTTTTGTAGCCCGGCAGGCGTATGCGCTACCGGGCACTTGTACTTGTATTAAGACGATTTACGTACGCGCAGATACCATTCGCAGAGCAGGCGAACCTGTTTGCGGGTGTAGCCTTTCTCCATCATACGGTCGACAAAATCGTCGTGCTTTTTCTGCTCATCGGTTGACGTTTTGGTGTTAAACGAAATCACCGGCAACAGCTCTTCGGTATTGGAGAACATTTTCTTCTCGATTACCGTGCGCAGTTTCTCGTAGCTGGTCCAGTTCGGATTACGTCCGTTGTTATGCGCTCTGGCGCGCAGGACGAAGTTCACAATCTCGTTACGGAAGTCTTTCGGGTTACTGATCCCGGCCGGCTTCTCGATTTTTTCCAGCTCTGCGTTCAGGGATTCCCGATCGAACAGCTGGCCGGTATCCGGGTCGCGGTACTCCTGATCCTGGATCCAGAAGTCAGCATAGGTGACATAACGGTCAAAAATGTTCTGCCCGTACTCTGAATAAGACTCCAGGTAGGCGGTCTGGATCTCTTTGCCGATGAACTCCGCATATTTCGGGATCAGGTAGCCTTTCAGAAACTCAAGGTAGCGTTCAGCCTGTTCCTGCGGGAACTGCTCGCGTTCAATTTGCTGCTCCAGCACGTAGAACAGATGAACCGGGTTCGCCGCCACTTCCGCATGGTCGAAGTTAAACACGCGGGAGAGGATCTTAAAGGCGAAACGCGTGGACAGACCGTTCATCCCTTCGTCCACACCGGCGTAGTCGCGGTACTCCTGATAAGACTTCGCTTTCGGGTCGGTATCTTTCAGGCTTTCCCCGTCATACACACGCATTTTCGAGTAGATGCTGGAGTTTTCCGGCTCTTTCAGGCGCGAGAGAATGGAGAAGCGCGACAGCGTTTCCAGGGTGCCTGGTGCGCAAGGTGCGTGTACCAGCTCACTGTGGTTAAGCAGTTTCTCGTAAATTTTGATCTCTTCGGAGATCCGCAGGCAATAAGGCACTTTGACGATGTAGACACGGTCAAGGAACGCCTCATTGTTTTTGTTATTACGGAAGGAGACCCACTCAGATTCGTTTGAGTGCGCGAGGATAATGCCGTTAAACGGCAGGGCGGAAATACCTTCCGTACCGTTGTAGTTGCCTTCCTGGGTGGCCGTCAGCAGCGGATGCAGCACTTTAATCGGTGCTTTAAACATCTCGACGAACTCCATAATCCCCTGGTTGGCGCGGCACAGCGCACCCGAGTAACCGTAGGCATCCGGGTCGTTTTGCGCGTAGTTTTCCAGCTTCCGAATATCGACTTTACCCACTAGGGCGGAGATATCCTGGTTGTTCTCATCCCCCGGTTCAGTTTTGGCGATAGCAATCTGTTCCAGAATGGATGGCCACACCTTGACGACGCGGAATTTGGTGATATCCCCACCAAACTCGTGCAGGCGTTTTGCCGCCCAAGGCGACATGATGGTGCCAAGATAGCGCCGCGGAATACCAAACTCTTTATCCAGAATTTGCGCATCTTCCTGCGGATTAAACAGGCACAGCGGATGGTCATTCACCGGGCTGCGCTCACCGTTAGCGCTCAGCACATAAATAGGGACGCGCTGCATCAGTGATTTCAGACGTTCAGCCAGTGATGATTTACCCCCACCCACAGGGCCGAGTAAATAAAGGATCTGTTTCTTCTCTTCCAGACCCTGGGCGGCATGCTTCAGGTAGGAGACAATCTGTTCGATGGCATCTTCCATACCATAGAACTCTTCAAACGCCGGGTATCGGGCGACCACCCGATTCGAAAAGAGACGGGAAAGCCGAGGTTCCAGGGCAGTATCAACCATGTTTGGCTCACCAATAGCCATTAATAGCCGTTCTGCCGCATTGGCATAGGCACTGCGATCTTGCCGACAAATGGTAAGAAACTCCTGCAGTGTGAACTCTTCGTCCTTGGCAGCTTCATAACGCTGGCGATAGTGATCGAATATATTCATGGCATGCCGTCCTTTCGTTTTTTAGCACAGGATAAGAGCCGTTCGTATGAGTAGTGGAGGCTCCCGGAAGAGAATCTCTCGCACCTCACTGCCAGAGCAGCAACCTGTGTGCCAGGTCAGACGCTAAGAACCGCAGGGTGTTCAGAAAAAACTCTTCTTAATTTAAAGCGTAGATGGCATTTGCAAAACTTGCATGCCGATAAAATCTAATTTCAATGACATATCAATAACTCATCCAAAAATTTCCCCTGCTGTTTTAGGGTAAAAGCACGTTTTTCATTCAGTAGTCATATAAATGAAAGCAGGCTGTCACCTGAAAAGTTGAAAATAACGGGTTAATCAGACTGATTAGCAGGCAAAAAATTTTGGGATGTACGACAATGGCGGTTAAACTTCTCTCGCTGATTATTTGACTACAGGAAAGAATGGATTGTGACCAAACTCAAACTTCTGGCATTGGGCGTACTTGCCGCAACCGCTGTTAGCACCGCACAGGCGGCGGAAAGTCAGTGGACTGTTGGCGCGGGCGTTGGTGTGATTAACAGCCCATACAAACAGTATGATCGTGATGTTTATCCAGTTCCGGTTGTCACCTATGAAGGCGATAACTTCTGGTTCCGCGGTCTGGGCGGTGGCTACTATCTCTGGAATGATACGGCCGACAAGCTCTCCATCATGGCTTACTACGATCCGACGCACTTCAAGCCGGGTGACAGCGACAGCCATGCGCTTCGCCAGCTCGACAAGCGTAAGAGCACCATGATGGCGGGACTCTCTTATGTGCATAACACCGAATATGGCTTCCTGCGTACCGCGCTTGCGGGGGATACGCTGGATAACAGCAACGGTTTTATCTGGGATCTGGCCTGGCTCTATCGCTACACCAACGGTGCGTTAACGCTAACCCCGGGTATCGGTGTGCAATATAACAGTGAGAACTACAACGACTACTACTATGGTGTTTCTAAGAACGAATCCCGTCGTAGCGGTCTGAAGAGCTACAGTGCGGACGACGGCTGGGATCCGTACCTTGAGCTGACGGCGAGCTATAACTTCCTCGGTGACTGGAACGTCTACGGTACCGGGCGCTATGAGCGTCTGAGCGATGAAGTGAAAGACAGCCCGATGGTTGATAAGTCCTGGGCGGGCATATTCTCAGTCGGTGTGTCCTACAAGTTCTGATTGTGCATTAAAAGAGTGCAATCATTGCATCAAAACGGGGCGCTTGCGCCCCGTTTGCATTGGTGTGGTGCAACGAAAAAGAGGGGATGATATGAGCGTAAAAACCGTGACCTTTTCCGCAGGGCGTCCACTTCCGGCTATTGGACAGGGTACCTGGTATATGGGAGAAAAAGCCAGCCAGCGTAAATCCGAAGTGAATGCACTGCGGGCGGGCATTGATCTGGGGTTAACGTTAATTGATACCGCTGAAATGTATGCCGAAGGCGGAGCGGAAGAGGTGGTCGGGGAGGCCATTAAGGGCCAGCGCGACAACGTTTTTCTGGTATCAAAAGTCTACCCGTGGAACGCTGGCGGTCAGAAAGGCCAGGCGGCGTGTGATGCCAGTCTGCGACGTCTTGGGACAGACCATATTGATCTCTACCTTCTGCACTGGCGCGGTAACTATGGCCTGGATGAAACCATTACGCTGATGGAAAGACTCCAGCAGCAGGGAAAAATTGGCCGCTGGGGCGTCTCAAACCTGGATTATGAAGATATGCAGGCGCTGTGGCGTGAAGAGGGCGGTTCCGCCTGTGCCACTAATCAGGTGCTTTATCATCTGGCGTCACGGGGAATTGAATTTGATCTGCTTCCCTGGTGTCAGCAACAGGCGATGCCGGTGATGGCTTACTGCCCGCTGGCTCAGGCCGGGCGCCTGCGTTCGGGGCTGATGAACCATCCGGTCGTGAATGCCATCGCGCATAACCACCGCGCCACTGCCGCCCAAATTCTGCTGGCGTGGGTTATCCGCCATCAGGGTGTTATTGCCATACCGAAAGCGGCCTCGATTGAGAATGTTAACGCCAACGCTGGAGCGCTGGAGATAACCCTCACCGCGGAAGAACGTCACAAACTGGATAATGCTTTCCCGCCACCCACCCATAAACGCCCGCTGGATGTCGTTTAATCCTGACGCATGCCCCTCTCCTTTACAGGAAGAGGGGCGGTAGCGTATTAGCGCTTCACAATACTGATTGTCTGCCCTAAGCGAGACGGTTTTTCTTCGCTGGTTTTTTGTGGCGCAGTGACGCACGCCGTTTCCACACAGACGAAGGTTTTGTAACCGTCATCAGGCACGTCGGCCATACTGACAGAAAGTGCCGGGCCTGGGTTCCAGCCCACCACGTTGCTGTGATGGTGGTGTACCACTTCGATACCACGGTTCAGGGCGCTGTCGTGGATCACGTTGCACGCTTCCGGATGCAGGTAAACGCGGTCAGTACGGTCCGGGAACGTCTGAATGCCGTCGCTCAGTTTTCCTTCTTTCGCGTTATCCACTTTGTCGATAAAGGTATCGCCAAGGCCGCTCACCTTCACGGCGCTGATGTCACCAACGTTGAAATAGGTGTGCAGGGCGGAGGTGGTTTCAAATTCGCCGTGTGCTTCCAGTTCGATTTCGCAGGTTTTGCCCAGCTTGAAGCGTGCGTACAGGGTGAAATCGTGCGGCCACAGGGCACGGGTTTCCTCATTCGCCTGCAGCTCAAAGGTCAGTACCGCACCGTTATCGTCTTCATTGTGCGCTTTCAGCGTCCACTGCTGGTTACGGGCAAAACCGTGAGAAGGCAGGCCTTTCTCAGCGGAAGGACCAAACCATGGCCAGCAAATAGGCACGCCGCCGCGAATCGCATCCCCTTTTTTAAAGGAGGTCGCGTCGCTCAGCCACAGTGCTTCCGTTTCGCCTTCAGGTTTCCAGGAGAGCAGGTGTGCGCCGTTCAGCGCCACGGAGGCTTTTACGCGCGGGTGGTCAACGACGATGATATCCGCACCATCAATCTGGCGGCGGGAGAGCACAGGGGTAAGTTGTTCGACTACCGGAAGTGCAAAAATTTTATTAATCATTAAGCAATCCTCTGTCTAAAAACAATAAAAAAGGCGACCGAAGTCGCCTTTTTGGATCAAGAACTCATCTCAACTTATTTGGAGATGTGAGCGATCAGGTCCAGTACTTTGTTAGAGTAGCCGGTTTCGTTGTCGTACCAGGAAACCAGTTTCACGAAGTTGTCGTTCAGTGCGATACCCGCTTTAGCATCGAACACGGAAGTGCACACTTCGCCGTTGAAATCGGTAGATACAACGTCGTCTTCGGTGTAGCCCAGAACGCCTTTCATTGCGCCTTCGGAAGCAGCTTTGATTGCTTTCTTAATTTCTTCATAAGAAGCAGCTTTTTCCAGACGAACGGTCAGGTCAACAACGGATACGTTAGGAGTTGGAACGCGGAACGCCATACCAGTCAGTTTGCCATTCAGTTCTGGCAGTACTTTACCTACAGCTTTAGCTGCACCGGTAGAGGATGGGATGATGTTCTGAGCCGCGCCACGGCCGCCACGCCAGTCTTTGTGAGACGGGCCGTCAACAGTTTTCTGAGTCGCGGTGGTCGCGTGAACGGTAGTCATCAGACCTTCGACGATGCCGAAGTTGTCGTTGATTACTTTCGCCAGCGGTGCCAGGCAGTTGGTGGTGCAGGATGCGTTAGAAACGATGTCCTGGCCAGCGTAAGTTTCGAAGTTTGCACCACGAACGAACATTGGGGTGTTGTCTTTTGAAGGACCGGTCAGAACAACTTTTTTCGCACCCGCGGTGATGTGTTTACGCGCAGTTTCGTCGGTCAGGAAGATACCGGTAGCTTCAGCTACAACATCAACACCGATTTCGTTCCATTTCAGGTTAGCTGGGTCTTTCTCAGCAGTAACGCGGATGGTTTTGCCATTAACAACCAAGTGGCCGTCTTTCACTTCAACGGTGCCGTCGAAACGACCGTGAGTTGAGTCGTACTTCAGCATGTACGCCATGTATTCAGCGTCCAGGAGATCGTTGATACCAACGATTTCGATGTCAGAACGTTTCTGAGCAGCACGGAAAACAATACGGCCGATACGGCCAAAACCGTTGATACCTACTTTGATAGTCATATATTCCACCAGCTATTTGTTAGTGAATAAAAGGTTGCCTGTAAAATTACAAAAACCTTACGCAGCGTCAAGCGGAATCGTGTCAATCATTGCGACAAATCAATCCTGTGACTAACGTTTGTGCGACTGACTCGCCTCACTTTCCCTTTGAGCTAGCAACCACATGGGGGCTGCGCGCGGCATTTTAAAGTCCTCGCAGGATAAAAATGTGAACATGATCACAATTGCCTGACCGCCTTTTCGCGACACATAAGTTTAGAACAAAAGTGCACGCAAGGGTGTTAATGTTTTGTTAGAATCCGGGTTAAAAGGTGTCTGTTTCTACAGCGAGATGTAAGCATATGTCGAACCAACGTAACCCTGACGATTTGAAAAAAAACCTCACCAAAATGCAGTTTTACGTGACGCAAAATCACGGAACCGAACCGCCTTTTACCGGCCGTTTACTGCACAACAAGCGCGACGGTGTCTACCACTGTCTGGTATGTGATGCCCCGTTGTTCAATTCCCAAACGAAGTTCGATTCTGGCTGTGGCTGGCCAAGCTTTTATGAGCCGGTCAGCGACGATGCGATCCGCTACCTGAGTGACACGTCGCACGGCATGGTGCGTACTGAAATTCGTTGCGGAACCTGTGACGCCCACCTTGGACACGTCTTCCCGGATGGTCCTCAGCCGACGGGTGAGCGTTTCTGTGTGAATTCAGCGTCGATGAGCTTCACCGATGATGAAAACGGTGACCAGATCAAAGGTTGAAAAAACGATTCAGCAAATTATTCCTTTGAAAGGGAGAGATCGTGAATATTGATGACATGATTAGCGGTATGACGCCGGAGGTGTATCAGCGCCTGGTGACTGCTGTTGAACTGGGAAAATGGCCGGATGGTGTCGCGCTCACGCCGGAGCAAAAAGAGAACAGTCTGCAACTGGTGATGCTCTGGCAGGCGCGTAACAATACCGACGCGCAACACATGACTATCGACACTCAAGGCCAGATGGTGATGAAGAGCAAGCGCGAGCTGAAAGAGGACTTTGGTATCACGCCAAAGCCGATCGCGACGATAAAAATGCAGTAACGGTGGGGCGGCTGTCCTGCCAGCGCCCTCTCTCTGGAGAGAGGGCGTGCTTACCTTACTCTTTGGGTTTAATTCCCAGCGACTCGGCCAGCTGTTTCGCTAACTGGTTATTGTCATCCGCGCCGTACTCCCAGAACATCGCCCCGGCGAGACCTTTCTCCTTGATGTAATCCGCTTTGATGGCGACGGAACGCGGGTTCTCATAGGAAAGGGCAAACAGCGCCTTGCCGTCCGCCGCATTCACTGAAAGCCACGGCACTTGCGCCCGTTCGTCCCAGTGTTCGGTAAAACGCTTCTGCGGATCGTTTAAGAGCTTTTTCACAATATCGTTGTACTTCACATACGTATCTTTGGTCAGGTCGTAACCCAGTGACGCGAATAAGCCGGTTTCCTGAGGCCCAAAGTAGGGCTGGGTCACCGGATGGTTTTGCGCATCGGGTTTTGTCCAGTCAATACCGGGCTCCACGGCGCGTTTCGGCACGCGGCCGTAAAAACCAATCCCGAGGTTCATCTGCTGCGGCTTCAGCCCGGCCGCCAGATAATTGTTCACCACAAAATCCACGCTGTATTTATCTGCTGCGGCCACCGTTGGCCAGTCGCTGGAGTCATACAGATTGGCGTTGAAATACTGTGTGCCATACGCCATGTCGTAGGTCATCAGGTTGATGTAGTCGAGCAGCGGGGCAATGGCCTTCACATCCACCCAGCTTTTCGGACTTTCTGCATTTGCCCCCACCGCGATGGTGATCAGCTTTTTATGCCCGAAGGCGGCGCGCAATTCTTTCAGCAGTGCGGTGAAGTTATCTCGATCGGCTGGCGTGCTGGCCACCAGTCCCCATGCACCATTTACCGGGTATTCCCAGTCAAGATCGATGCCGTCGAGTGCATATTTTTCGACAATCTCCTGAGCCGAGCGGATAAACACCGCACGGCTCTCTTGGGTCGCGGCTGCGCCGGAGAAGCCACGCGCACCCCATCCGCCCACGGAGAGCAGCACTTTCAGGTTTGGATTTTGCTTACGCAGCGTCGGGATTAGCGCCAGATCGGCGGCGACTTTTGGCGACAGCCAGATCTGATGAAGTTTCGCCGGATCTTTCAGCGCAGCATGGGTTTCGTCTTTCTCATCGTTATAGACCAGACCAAATGAGTAGTTCAGGTGGGTAATCTGACGAACGTCGAGCGTATTGATATCACCACCGGGACCGGCGGTGACATCGCCACCGCCATTAAAATATCCCACAGACATCAGGGGAGTGGCGGAAGCAACTGACGCGCAAAGCAGGGGTAATGCTGCCAGCAAAGGCAAACGTTTCATACAAGTTCCTCTTTGACTTAACAAAAATAACCACGCCACGGAAAAGGCGTGGCGAAAAAACAGCCTGAAGAGAATAGCATTGCCGCTTCGCTGGTGATGCGAGGGAGTTCACTTTATGGGGAATGAGACGGGGCGTGCCGGGCAGCACTGTGGCTTGCCCGGCGAGAAGGTCAGGCGTGCGTTTCCAGCCAGTCTTCCAGGGTATACAGGGTGGCGCCTTCCGCGGCCATATCCATAAATGCCTGTGCGCTGTCCTGCGGTTGAATGTTCACCCCGCGACAGCCATCGGTGATGACGCTGACGGTATAGCCTAGCTGGAGGGCGTCCAGCACGGTGAACTTCACGCAGTAATCCGTCGCCAGACCCAGCACAATCAGTTCGGTGATTTCGTGATGGCGTAACCACCCGTCCAGCGCCGTTTTCTGGCGATGCCCGTTATCAAAGAAGGCGCTGTAGCTGTCAATAGACGGGTTTTCCCCTTTATGAAACACCGCGTCGATGGCCTTCTGATTCAGCAGCGGATGCAGCTGCGCACCTTCCGTCTGTTGCACGCAGTGATCCGGCCAGAAGGTTTGTGCCAGGCCGTCAAGTTCACCCTGAGTGAAGGGCTCAACGCCGTGCTGGCTGGCAAAACTGCCGTGATCAGCCGGGTGCCAGTCCTGGCTTGCGACAACTGCCTCACCCCGCGTTTTGCACCACTCAATCAGCGTATTCGCCACGTCTACGGTGCTGTCACCTTCAGCGACGGCCAGTGCGCCGCCCGCACAGAAATCATTTTGCAAATCGACCAGTAACAGGGCGCGTTGCGTCATGGTGCCTCCTTATTCGTCCGGCGTCAGTTCGCCGCGCAGGTTTTGCATCATCGCGCTGCGGATGGACTGAATGTCCAGATCCTGACTCAGTAAATAGTGAAGTTTAGTCAGCGTGGCTTCAACGGTCATATCGAATCCGCTGATAACGCCTGCATGCGCGAGGGCGTTACCGGTAGCGTAACCGCCCATGTTGACTTTACCGGACATGCATTGCGTCAGGTTAACCACCACGATCCCGCGCTCGCTCGCTTCCTGCAGTTCTTTCAGGAACTCGCCGTTCTGCGGGGCATTGCCCACGCCGTATGAGCGCAGGATCAGCGCTTTCACCGGCTGGCGCAGGAAGTTACGCACCACATCTGCAGAGATACCCGGGTAAATCGTTACCACGCCAATCGGTTGCGGCGTGATCGGATGAACAATCAGTTCGCCCGCCGTGCTCGGCGCAGGCGGGGTGCCCAGACGACGAATATGGATGCCCGCCTCCAGCAGCGGCTGCAGGTTCGGTGAGGCGAAAGCGTCAAAGCCATCGGCGTGCGCCTTCGTGGTCCGGTTGCCGCGATACAGTCGGTTGTTGAAGAACAGCGACACTTCGTTAATCGGGTAATTCGCTGCCACATACAGGGAGTTGAGCAGGTTGATCTGCCCGTCAGAACGCAGCTCCGCCAGCGGAATTTGCGAGCCGGTGACGATGACGGGTTTGCCCAGATTCTCCAGCATGAAGGAGAGTGCCGAGGCGGTAAACGCCATTGTGTCGGTACCATGCAGGATCACAAAGCCGTCGTACTGGTCGTAATGGGCTTTAATGTCGTCCGCGATATGCTGCCAGTCTTCCGGCGTCATATCGGAGGAGTCCATCAGCGGCTCGTATTCGTGGATGGTGAAGTCAGGCATTTCCGGACGGTGGAATTCAGGCATCAGCGCGAGCTGGCGCTGAAGGTGGCCGGAGACCGGGATATAGCCATTTTCAGAGCGCTGCATACCGATGGTACCGCCAGTGTAGGCTACATAAATCGATTTCTTCTGCATGGTAGTGAGTTCTTGTTCTTCAAAAGAAAAAAATCCCCTCTTCACGGGAAGAGGGGACGGTGTTTAACGGACGTTTGCACAGGTCAGACAAAACGCGTAACGGCTTTGTGGATCGTTAAAGGCCGCGAGTTTGTCGCTTTCCGCTTTCATCGCTTTAGCCGCCGTCGCGACTGGCGCAGGCAGATACGCCTGCAGCGCCTCAGGCAGCATGGCGCGCACGGAGCCGGACATGCTGTTCATCACCAGGTCAAAGAACGACGGCTCGTCCTGGTAATACTCAACATGCCACTGCTTGAGCTTCGCCAGCTCGGCGGCTTTCTTCACCGCGTCATCAAAGTCGCCCAGGCTGTCTACCAGACCATTATTCTTCGCATCCTGGCCGGTCCAGACGTGGCCCTGCGCAATGTCGTCGATCTGTTGCGGTGTCTTTTTACGGGACTCTGCCACCAGCGTAATAAAGCGCTTGTAGCCGTTCTCGATACTGAGCTGCATCATCTCAGAGACTTCAGGCGGCAGCGATTTGGTGACCGACACATCCGCCAGCGGTGAAGTGGCAACGCCATCGGTATGGACGCCCAGATAATCCAGGCTGTTTTCCACGGTGTTAATCACCCCAAAGATGCCAATCGAGCCGGTCAGCGTGCTCGGGTTGGCGACGATGTAGTTAGCCGGGGTTGAAATCCAGTAACCGCCCGATGCCGCCATTCCACCCATCGATACCACTACCGGCTTGCCGGCTGCACGTGCCGCGGCAAGTTCAGCGCGGATCACTTCAGAAGCGCTGACGCTGCCGCCAGGGCTGTTTACGCGCAGTACAATCGCCTTCACTTTCGGATCAAGGCGAGCATCACGGATTTGCGATGCGGTGGTATCACCACCCACGTTACCCGGCGTTTCCTCGCCGTCCATGATGGCACCATTAGCAAAGACCACCGCGACGCTGTCACCGCTGTCATCCGGCTTTTTGGTCGCATAATCGTACATGCTGATAGCGCTGAAGTTTTTATCCTCTTTGCTCCAGCCAAACTGTTTGCTCAGTGATTTTTCGATATCCGCGCTGGTGCCCAGCGCATCGACCAGTTTGTTATCCAGCGCATATTTTGCGGTATCACCATCAACCTTGCGCAGGCCTTCCAGCACGCCCTGCGCACCAGGGAACACCTGTTCAGCGGTTATCTGGCGGTTAGCGGCCACGGTGCTCAGATAGTTCTGCCATAGCTCACCAATCCAGCGGCTGTCCGCTTCACGGGCCGCAGGGGACATATCATCACGAATAAACGGCTCCACGGCGGATTTATAGGTTCCGACGCGGAAGACGTGGGTGGTGACTTTCAGTTTGTCGAGCAGCGATTTGTAATACAGACCGTTAGTAGCAAAGCCATGCAGATCGACCGTACCCTGCGGGGAGAGCCAGATTTTGTTGGCGAAGCTGGCCAGATAATACTGCCCCTGGCTGTAGCTGTCCCCGACCGCAATCACCGGCTTGCCGCTGTCACGGAATTCGCGCAGCGCTTTACCAATGTATTGCATCGAAGGCTGGTCGCCGCCGGCAAAATCTTTCAGATCCAGCACGATGCCGGTAATGTTGCGGTCGTCTTTTGCCTGACGAATGGTATCGACGATATCGAACAGGGAGTTTTCCTGAAGACGGTCTGATGTCGCGCCAAACAGCTGACGGCCAATAACGCCCAGACGATTGCTGGTGGACGGCTTATCGACGATGACGCCCGTGATATCAAGTAACAGCGCCCCGCGAGTCGAATGCTGCGCCTGATTTGCGTTGCTGATATGCATCCAGACGCCTGCGCAAACCAGAACCAGGAGGATGAAGAAGATATTCATCACCAGGTTGCGGACGAAGTTGAGCAGTCGCCACGTCCATTTAAAGAAACCGGCAATGATTCGCCAAAGGGTTCGCATGTATTCTCCCTAACCAGAAAATGACTGTTTCCGTCGCCACGGGACGGCAATGTGCGGTTATCGTAATGACCCAACCGTCACTTGTCAGCAGGAATCGCCTGCTACGCTGTAACAAAATCTGCCGCCGTGTTAATTTTGTGAGTAAATTTCAAGAAAGGAGTTAACCAATGGACGCACTTGAACTGCTTGTTAACCGCCGTAGCGCTTCACGTCTCACCGAGCCGGCGCCGGCAGGGGAGCAACTGGAGAATATTCTGTGTGCCGGCCTGCGTGCACCGGATCATGGTACGCTGCAGCCATGGCACTTCTTTGTGATTGAAGGTGAAGGCCGCGATCGTTTCAGTCAGATACTGGCGCAGGGGGCGGTTGCCGCAGGTCAGGATGAGAAGGGTATTGAGAAAGCCCGCAGTGCACCATTCCGTGCGCCGATGATCATCGCTGTCGTGGCGAAATGTCAGGCCGACCACAAAGTACCGGTCTGGGAGCAGGAAATGTCTGCCGGCTGTGCCGTCATGGCAATGCAAATGGCCGCCGTGGCGCAAGGGTTTAACGGTATCTGGCGCACAGGGCCCCTGACCAACAGCCAGCCGGTTCGCGACGGATTCGCCTGTGGCGAACATGATAAAATAGTCGGCTTCCTCTATCTCGGCACGCCTCAGCTTAAAGCCTCCGCCACCATTAATGTGCCGGACACCACGCCTTTCGTCAGCCGTTTCTGATAACGCGCGCTAAACTGTCTGGATTCTGAGCATCTGCTGCAGAATTCAGACAGTCATACTTACCTCTTTATGGAATGAGCGCTACCATAGCGCGATTGAGATGACAGGAGACGTCCATGAGCGAGCAAACCATTCGTTTAACGCAATACAGCCACGGAGCCGGTTGCGGTTGTAAAATTTCCCCAAAAGTGCTGGAGACCATTCTCCACAGTGAACAGGCGAAGTTTGTCGACCCGAACCTGCTTGTCGGTAACGAAACGCGTGACGATGCGGCAGTTTATGACCTGGGTAACGGCACCAGCATTATCAGTACCACCGACTTCTTTATGCCGATTGTCGACAACCCGTTCGATTTCGGGCGTATTGCGGCCACCAACGCCATCAGCGATATTTTCGCCATGGGGGGCAAACCGATTATGGCGATTGCCATTCTGGGCTGGCCGATTAACACCCTTGCTCCTGAAATTGCCCGTGAGGTGATTGAAGGGGGACGTTTTGCCTGCCAGCAGGCGGGGATCGCGCTGGCCGGGGGGCATTCTATCGATGCGCCGGAGCCGATCTTCGGTCTCGCGGTCACGGGCGTGGTGCCCACCGAGCGCGTGAAACGCAACAGCACCGCGCAGGCGGGCTGCAAGCTGTTCCTCACCAAACCGCTGGGCATTGGTGTCCTCACTACTGCGGAGAAAAAATCGCTGCTGAAGCCGGAACACCAGGGGCTGGCAACCGAGGTCATGTGCCAGATGAACCTCGCGGGTGCGGCCTTTGCGAATATCGATGGCGTGAAAGCCATGACCGACGTGACCGGTTTTGGCCTTCTCGGACACCTCTCCGAAGTGTGTCAGGGCGCGGGCGTACAGGCGCAGGTCTGGTATCAGGACGTGCCGAAGCTGCCGGGTGTGGAGGAGTACATTGCAGCGGGCGCCGTTCCGGGCGGTACCCAGCGTAACTTTGCCAGCTATGGTCATCTGATGGGCGAAATGCCTGAAGCGTGGCGCAATCTGCTGTGCGATCCACAAACGTCCGGTGGTTTGCTGCTGGCGGTCACGCCAGACGCTGAAGCCGACGTCCAGGCGACGGCCGCAGAGTTTGGTATTACCCTGACGGCGATCGGTGAACTGGTGACCGCGCGCGGTGGCCGACCGATGATTGAGATCCGTTAATTCAATGCGGTTGTTTATTGCCGAAAAGCCGAGCCTGGCCCGTGCCATTGCCGATGTGCTGCCGAAGCCGCATCGCAAGGGCGACGGCTTTATCGAATGCGGTAACGGGCAGGTGGTCACCTGGTGTATCGGTCACCTGCTTGAGCAGGCGCAGCCGGATGTCTACGACAGCCGCTATGCCCGCTGGAACCTCAATGACCTGCCCATCGTCCCTGAAAAATGGCGCCTGCAGCCACGGCCTTCCGTCACCAAACAGCTCAACGTGATTAAACGTTTTTTGCATGACGCGACGGAAGTCATCCACGCGGGTGACCCGGACAGGGAAGGGCAACTGCTGGTGGATGAGGTGCTGGACTATCTGGAGCTGGCGCCGGAAAAACGCCAGCAGGTCCAGCGCTGCCTGATTAACGACCTCAATCCGCAGGCCGTGGAGCGGGCCATTTCACGTCTGCGCGCGAACAGCGAGTTTATTCCGCTGTGCGTTTCCGCGCTGGCCCGCGCTCGAGCGGACTGGCTTTACGGGATCAACATGACCCGCGCCTACACCATTCTGGGGCGTAATGCCGGTTATCAGGGCGTCCTCTCCGTCGGGCGTGTGCAAACGCCGGTGCTGGGGCTGGTGGTGCGTCGTGACGAAGAGATTGAGAATTTCGTCGCCAAAGATTTCTTTGAGGTTAAAGCGCATATCGTCACGCCAAAAGACGAGCGCTTTACCGCCGTCTGGCAGCCAAGTGATGCCTGCGAATCGTATCAGGATGAAGAGGGGCGGTTGCTGCACCGTCCGCTGGCGGAGCACGTGGTCAACCGGATTACCGGTCAGCCTGCTATTGTCACCAGCTATAACGATAAACGGGAATCAGAACCCGCGCCGCTGCCGTTCTCGCTTTCCGCGCTGCAGATTGAAGCGGCGAAACGCTTCGGTCTGAGCGCGCAGAACGTCCTTGATATCTGCCAGAAGCTCTACGAAACCCACAAACTCATTACCTATCCGCGTTCTGACAGCCGGTATCTGCCGGAAGAGCACTTTGCCGGCCGTCACTCGGTGATGAACGCCATTGCCGTTCACGCGCCGGATCTGCTGCCACAACCGGTTGTGAATCCGGACATTCATAACCGCTGCTGGGATGATAAAAAGGTGGATGCCCACCATGCGATTATCCCGACGGCGCGCGCCAGCAACGTTAACCTCACGGAAAACGAAGCGAAGGTGTATAACCTGGTGGCTCGTCAGTATCTGATGCAGTTCTGCCCGGACGCCGTGTTCCGCAAATGCGTGATTGAGCTGGAAATTGCCAAAGGGAAATTTATCGCCAAGGCGCGTTTCCTGGCGGAGGCTGGCTGGCGCACGCTGCTTGGCAACAAAGAACGTGACGAAGAGAATGACGGCACGCCGCTGCCGGTGGTCGCCAAAGATGACGAGCTGCTGTGTGAGAAAGGCGAAGTGGTTGAACGCCAGACCCAACCGCCGCGCCACTTCACCGATGCGACACTGCTCTCGGCAATGACCGGGATCGCCCGTTTTGTTCAGGATAAGGATCTGAAGAAGATCTTGCGTGCCACCGACGGACTGGGCACAGAAGCGACCCGTGCGGGCATTATCGAGCTGCTGTTTAAGCGCGGTTTTTTGGAGAAAAAAGGGCGCTATATCCACTCGACTGAACCGGGGCGCGCATTGATCCACTCGCTGCCTGAGCTGGCCGCAAGGCCGGACATGACGGCACACTGGGAATCTGTGCTGACGCAAATCAGTGAAAAGCAGTGTCGCTATCAGGACTTTATGCAGCCGCTGGTGGGGACCTTATACGAGCTGATTAACCAGGCGCGTAATACGCCGGTGAAGCAGTTCCGGGGGATGGTTGCACCGGGTGGTGCGCCGAAGAAACCGTTCAAAAAGAAAAAAAGCGCAGCCTGATGTGCTTTCGGTTGTCGCCCTCTCCCAACGGGAAAGGGCGACAGCGTGCTTAGATAACCCCTTGCCCCATCATCGCATCCGCGACCTTCACGAACCCGGCGATATTTGCGCCACGCACGTAGTTGGTTTGCGATGCCTCACCGCCGTACTCGACGCAGGCGTGGTGAATATCCAGCATAATGTGGTGCAGACGCGCATCCACTTTCTCTGCCTTCCAGCCGAGGCGCGCGGCGTTTTGCGCCATCTCCAGGCCAGAGGTCGCCACGCCGCCGGCGTTCGCGGCTTTGCCCGGCGCAAACAGCACGCCGGCCTCAAGGAACAGATCGGTCGCTTCGATGGTGGTTGGCATATTCGCCCCTTCGGCCACGGCCTTCACGCCGTTGGTAATCAGGGTGCGTGCGGCCTCGGTATCCAGTTCGTTCTGGGTCGCACATGGCAGGGCGATATCGACCGGCACGCCCCACGGCTGTTTACCTTCGAGCCAGGTCAGACCAAATTCACGGGCATAATCCGCCAGACGGCCGTCGCGGCTGGCTTTAATGTCGCACAGGCGTGCCAGCTTCTCGGCCGTAAAACCGGCTTCATCCACCACGGTACCGCGTGAATCTGACGCGGTAACCACGCGGGCACCAAACTGCATCGCCTTCTCAATAGCGTACTGAGCCACGTTACCGGAGCCGGACACCGCCACGCGCATACCTTCAAACCCTAAGCCGTGGCGCTTCAGCATCGCCTCGGTAAAATAGACCAGCCCGTAGCCGGTGGCTTCCGGACGGATCAGGCTGCCGCCAAAGGAGAGCCCTTTGCCCGTAAAGACACAGGCGCTGTTATTCGAAAGCTTTTTCATCATGCCGGCCATAAAGCCCACTTCACGCGCACCGACGCCGATATCGCCCGCCGGAACGTCAGTATCGGGACCAAGATGACGATAGAGTTCGGTCATCAGCGCCTGACAGAAACGCATCACTTCGCCTTCGCTTTTGCCTTTCGGATCGAAATCACTGCCGCCTTTCCCGCCGCCCATTGGCAGGGTCGTAAGGGCGTTTTTAAACGTCTGCTCAAAGCCGAGGAATTTTAAAATCGACAGATTCACGGAAGGGTGGAAACGCATCCCGCCCTTAAACGGGCCGATGGCGGAATTAAACTGCACGCGCCACGCGCGGTTAACCTGGACCTGATTACGGTCATCTACCCAGGTCACGCGAAACTGGATCACGCGCTCCGGCTCCACGAGGCGCTCAAGCAGTGACATCTGGCGATAACGCGGGTTTTCTTCAAGGAACGGCCACAACGTGGTCATGACTTCACGTACGGCCTGCGCAAACTCACTTTGATGCGGGTCGCGCTGTTGAACATAAGAGAGGAAAGCTTCCAGAGAGCGTGTCTGATCCATAGATATAAGAACCCCTTATATTATTTTATGTATATTGCTTATACGAATTGTGTTGTTTTTTTGACTATACCATCCGTACCGCTTTGTGAAGCAAGCAGAAATGCATGCCGAAAGGGAAATTAATCAGCGGGGCTGCGTCATAACCAAAAGCGATGGCGAGATAAATTAAAGGTTCTGCGCCGGTTTACCGTTATAGTCTTTATCAGGGCACAACAGGAAGATAAGTCTATGAACCGTTACGTGATAGCCGCGTTATGTTTGATGTTTACCGCAGGCGCGCAGGCAGACCGCATTCGCCCGGATGTGGACGTGAATGTGCCGCCGGAGGTGTTCAGCTCCAGCGGCCAGCGAGCGCAGCCGTGTAACCAGTGCTGCATCTATCAGGATCAGAACTATTCGGAAGGGGCGGTGGTAAAAGCGGACGGCATTCTGTTGCAGTGCCAGCGTGATGAACGCACCATTAGCACGAATCCGCTGGTCTGGCGCCGCGTAAAACAATAAACGCCTCCAGCAGCGGGATGTCCGCAGGCGCTAAGTTGAAACCAAATGCGTCTTCGGGCGTACACCACACCAGCGCACTGTGGTAATGCGCCGTCAGCGCGCCGCTGAACGCCGGAACGTGCCAGGCGTGAAGGTTGATTAACCGCTGTGACACCTCACGCTGATGGCTTGCCACATACTCACCTGGCTGCGCGTGGATGCCGAGCTCTTCGTGCAACTCGCGGACAAGCGCCTCGGGCTGCGTCTCACCGGCTTCTACTTTTCCGCCTGCGAATTCCCACATGCCCGGCTGGTCGGCATGAGCCGGGCGCAGGGCCAGTAAAATTTTGTTGTCTTTTTCGATGATTGCCGCAACGACATCGACTGTTTTTAGCATGGTCGTCAATACTTGTTAGCGAAAAACACCATATTATCGTGCCCTTTCTAAGAGTCCAGCCATCAGGAGAATCAGGTGAAAGAGACGTCCACCTGGGTAGATCCCATCGCCACCCTTCCGGTCAGCATAAAACCGATTGCCGCCATGCAGAAAAAACACTTTGGTGCCGTGCTTAACCCCACGCGCTGGTGGGGAAGGATGCCACGTCTTTTCTGGCTGGTGGCATTGTTCGTCGGTTTTCTCGAACGTCGTCACGCGCGCCTGTCGCCGGTGCTTCGTTCGCTGTTAATGACCCGGGTATCGCAGCTTTGTCACTGCGCTTTTTGTATCGATGCCAACAGTTTGCGCCTGGCGGAGCGCTCGGGCGCATTGGATAAGGTTCAGGCCGTCAACGCGTGGCGTGATTCCGCTCTTTTTAGCGAAGAGGAGCGTGCGGCGCTGGCCTATGCCGAGGCTGTCACCGCGACGCCGCCCCGTGTGGATGACGAAATCAAAAGTGAGATCACACGCCATTTCAGCGAGGACGCGATCGCCGAAATGACGGCGCTGATTGCGTTTCAGAATCTCTCTGCACGCTTTAATGCCGCGCTGGACATCCCGGCGCAGGGGTTATGTGCCACGTTTAAAGAGGATCCCCATGCTTGATCGTCATCTGCACCCGCGGATTAAACCCATGCTCAACCGACAGGTGTCAGTACTGGATAAGCCGGGGATCACGCCTGACGGATTAACCCTGACCGGGTTTGCCATAGGCGTGCTGGCCTTACCGTTTCTGGCCCTCGGCTGGTATTCGGCGGCGCTCGTCGCCATCGTGCTGAATCGCCTGCTGGATGGTCTGGACGGTGCGCTGGCGCGCCGGCGCGGGCTGACGGATGCGGGAGGCTTTCTTGATATCGCCCTCGATTTTCTGTTTTACGCGCTGGTTCCCTTCGGATTCGCGCTGGCGGCCCCCGCAGAGAATGCGCTTGCCGCTGGCTGGCTGTTGTTTGCCTTTATCGGTACCGGGAGCAGTTTTCTGGCATTTGCCGCGCTGGCAGCGAAACACAACATCGACAACCCCGGCTACGCGCATAAGTCGTTTTACTATATTGGTGGGTTAACGGAGGGGACGGAGACGATCGCGCTGTTTGTGCTGTGCTGCCTCTTTCCGGCGCACTTCAGCGTGCTGGCGTGGATATTTGGCGCGTTGTGCTGGCTGACCACCACAACGCGCATCTGGAGCGGGTATGTGACGCTGAAGTCACTTACCCGTTAGCGTGAACTTTCTGGCCCGCGTTTTCCGCTGGAGACGGGATTCTGTGGATGACTGCTCCACTCGTACCAGCCGCCGTCATAGACGGCGACATTTTTCCAGCCCATCGCCCGTGCGTACATAAACGTCTCGGACGCACGCCAGCCGGTGCCGCAGTAAAACGCGACGTGCTGTTCCGGCAGGATGTTCCAGGTTTTCCACATGGCGGCGATGTCGTCAGCGCTGCGCATGGTGCCATCCGGATTATGGAAATCTTCCATATGGGTGGCGTCGCTACCGGCATGACCCCAGCGGGCACCGGCAATTTCACCTTTTGGCTTGATGTAGCTGTAGCCGCTGGTTTCGCCGATGAACTCCGGCCAGGAACGAATGCTGACCAGCGACGCGTCCTGGCGATGCAGCATCCCGCGTGCTTGCGCCATATCCACCATCAACTGCGGCTGGCCAGGGATCGGTGCACCAAAATCGGGGGCGGGCTTCACGTCTTTGGGCATTCCCCGTTCAACCGGCAGACCCGCGTCAGACCAGGCTTTCCAGCCGCCATCAAGAATGCGGACGTCCTTCACGCCCGTATACAGCATGATCTGCGCCACGCGGGCGGCGGCATATACGTCACGGCCATACAGAATGACGGTCGTATCGTGACGGATCCCGTGCTTCGCCAGCATCGCTTTTAGCGTGTCGTCAGAAACTTTATTCCACAGCGGTTCGCTTTCCACTTCGTTGGTATCAATGTAGCCGGCACCGGGAATATGGTTCAGCAGATAAAACTTCGGCGCGCCCCATGCGGCTTCAATGACTTTCCAGTCGCCCGTCGGCGCGGCAGTGACGGGTTTACCCTGCTGAAGCTGGTGGATCCACTCCGGGTAGACGAGTTGTTCAAAGTGCGGCAAACGCTGCAGACGCTCAGGTACCTGCAGGGCATCGTTGAGCACGGAAATCTGGTGGTAGCCAGCTTTTTCCAGCCGCGCTTTGACCGCCTGATTATCGGCGTCGCGACCGTAGAGCGCGATCGTCATGGCCGGCGTAAGCTGGTGCTGTCTGGCCCAGACGGCAATCTGGTCATCGCTCATCGCGCCAAGCCAGGAGGCGGAAAGGTTAAGTGCGGCGGGCTCATGCCCGGAGGGCGCGCTCAGCGTTTGCGGCCAGCCGTTGTAAAACGCGCTGGCGCGGGTGTCGATCACCGCGCCGTGTTGTGCCTGAAGTTGAGACAGCGTCATGGCGTGCGGCATATCAGCAGCCAGAGAGGAAAATGAAGCGAGGCCGCACAGCATGGCCAGCGCGGTCAGTTGAGAAACACGTTTCATCGAATAACCTGACGTCAGTAAAAGAGGGGGGCATTGTCGTCTCTCCTGAAAGGTAAAACATTGCGTTAGCACATTATTGCCAGCGAGAAATCTCAATCACTTCGCCGCCCGGGGGCACGTCTTCGTCGTCATGCGTGACCAGAACCACCGGAATATTGCGTGTGCGGGTAGTGTCAAATACCCATGCCCGAAACGAAGCGCGTAACGCATTATCGAGACGGCTGAACGGTTCATCCAGCAGTAACGCCTGCGGCTCTGCAAGCAGGGCACGCAGCAGACTGACCCGGGCACGTTCGCCGCCGGAAAGGGTCGCCGGATCGCTGGCGTAATGCCCGGCAAGCCCGGCAGAACCGAGCGCCTGCTCGACCGCTTCCCGCCGTGCTCGTCCGACAATCCGTTCAGGTAATGCCAGCAGCAAATTTTGTCCGACGCTGAAATGGTCAAACAGCAGGGCATCCTGAAAGAGGATCCCCAACCCGCGGGCCTCCACGGGCAGTCCGTCGCAGCGACGTTCATCAAGCCACAGTTCGCCCTGAGCCTCGAAGTCGTCTGACAGTGCGCCCACCATCCAGGCAAAAAGGGTTGATTTTCCGCTGCCGGAAGGGCCCATCAGCGTGACTATTTCGCCGCGTGGCACACAAAAATTGACCTCGCGGAAAAGCGGTTCAATGGTGAGATTGCTGACCTGCAGCATTAACGTAATCCTCGTCGGTAACGGCTTGCGAGCCGGGATAGCAGGGCGGCGAGGGCAAACACGCTCCCCGTGACCAACAGCAACCCCAGCGCCCGGTTAGCCAGAAGCGGAATGCTGCCTCCACTGCTGAGCGCCACGGTTTCAGTGGTCAGCGTCGCAAAACGGCCTGCGCCCAGCCAGAGGGTTGGCATGTATTGCGCCATGCTGACGGAAAACCCGGTCGCGAAAGCCAGCAGCGCCGGGCGTACCAGCAAGGGGCATTTCAGCCAGCAGAAGATTTTTCCCCGCCGCCAGCCGAGCGTTCTGGCGGTAAGGATCAGCCGGGGATCGATCCTCTGCCAGGCCGGCTGGAGGACCAGCAACATCCACGGTAAAACCCACAGCAGATGGCTCCACAGCACGGCGGCATAGTGCCCGTCGATACCCAGTCGCAACGCGATAACATATTGTCCGGTAACGAGGGGCAGCGCCGGCAGCGCCAGCGGCAACCACACCCACTGTGTGCCTCGCTGCGGTCCCCACTCAAGCCAGAGAACAATTACCCCCAGCGAAATCAGGCTGGCGAGCAGGCCAAAGGAGAGGCTGGCGCCAACCGCACCGATGTCGTCCCGCTGCACCAGCATGAGCAGCACGACCGCGCAAAGCACCCCGCAGGCGGGCAGAAATCCGCTGAGCAGACGCGCTGGTGGCGCGATAAGCGACATTCGACGGCGTCCGCTCAGATCCGGCAGCGTGCGACGCCAGAGTCTCCATGCGCCGTAACCCAGTGCAGAAAGCGCGGCCAGCAGCAGAAGGAGAAGCAGGCACAGCAGCGTTCCCTTTGTCTGCTGCTGCGCATCGCCCTGACTGAGCCACTGCCACGCCAGTACGGCAAGCGTCGGGGGATTGCCGGGCCCGATCACCATCGCCACGTCCACAACCGACAGGGACCAGGCCAGCACCGCCAGCATCACCGCGCCAAGAGCCGGCGCGATCGTCGGAAGGATGAGCCAGTTCAGCGCCTGAAAACGCCCGTAGCCGAAGGTATGCAGCACGACCTTTTGCTGCGCAAGGCGTTTTTCCGGCAGGACGGCGTAAAGGGCCCACAGCACAAACGCGCTCTCTTTTACCGCAAGCGTCAGCCCCAGCCCTGCACCGTATCGGTCAAGTGGTGGCGTACAGACGCTACACACCTGATACAACAGGCCCCCTTCGGCAAAAAGCAGTAAAGCGCTGGTGGCAAAGGCCACATGAGGAACGGCGAGCAGCCACGGCAGCCGGCTGCTGAGCCGTCGCCAGCGCTCGCCCGGCCACAGGAGGGCCACGATCACCAGAGCGATAAACATCGACCCCAGCGTCGCGATAAGCGTTGAGACCAGCGTGGCGACCGTTGCCTGTGGCAGCTGCGGGTCGTTAAGCAGCAACTGCCAGTTGTTCAGCGAGAATGCCGGGGCAAACAGTATGGCGGCGGCGGGAAGCAACGGCAGATAGATGACCGCCATCGCCAGCCAGACGAGCCAGCTCAGCGGGTGCCGTAACGACGCAGCCATTCCTGCTCCAGCGCGTTAACCCAGGCAGCGTGCGGCTCGGGAAGCATTTTTGGCAGCCCTGCCGGCGTATGGGCAGCGAGCTGCTTCGCTTCTTTTTCGGGCAGTGTTTTCGCATCCAGTACGCTCGGGTCTCCCCAGATGGCCGGGTCGGCCTTGCGGATTTGCGCCTGCGGTGAAAGGAGGAAATTGGCGACCACCTTCGCGCCTGCGCTTGCGCTGGCATTCGACGGAATGGCCACAAAATGGACGTTGCCTATCATTCCGTTGTCAAAACCAACGCTGTAGCTGTCGGCAGGCAGTTCACCGCTGGCCACTTTTTGCTGCGCATGTGCCGGGTTAAAGGTCAGGGAGAGATTGAGGCTACCGCTGGCAAGCAAGGTATCCATTCTGGCGGGCGAGGGAGGAAAGTCCTCTCCCTTTCGCCACAGCAGCGGGTGTAATTTGTCCAGGTAGTGCCACAGCGGAGCCGTCACCTGGGCAAAGGTGTTATCAGGGGCTTTTTGCAGCGCCTCCGGGTGAGCGGTGAGGGTCAGGAGCAACTGTTCCAGAAATGCCGTACCGGTAAAATCGGGCGGGCGTGGGTAGCTGACTTTGCCCGGATGCTGCTGCGCATACGCCAGTAACGCCTGAGGATCGTTTGGGGGCGCAGGCAGGCTTGCGTTGCGGGCAATAAAGGTGAGCTGCGCTCCACCCCATGGGGATTCCGCGCCATCGGTGGGGACAGCAAAATCCTCCATAACCGGTTTACGGGTATCGACATAGCGCCAGTTGGGCAAGGTCTGCGCCCATCCGGTTTGCAGCAGGTTAGCGGCTTTCAGGGTACGGAAGTTCTCACCGTTGACCCATAAGAGGTCGACTGACCCGTTCGTTTTCCGGCCTGCGGCGGCTTCTGTTTGAATACGTTTGACCGCATCGGCGGCATCCGCCAGTGGGACGATTTTAAGGGTTATGTCGTAATGCGTTTTCATCTCACCGCTTACCCACTCGAGGTAGCGGTTTACCGCCCGATCGCCGCCCCAGGCGTTAAACCAGACGGTCTGGCCTTTGGCTTGTTGTTGGATAGCCTGCCAGTTGTCCGCTGCAAACAGCGGGGCTGCCAGCAGCAGACCGCTCAGAAACGTGCAAAAACGCACACGGCGCATAATGCCTCACTTTTTTGATGAAGGGGTAAAACGGGAAAACAGCCAGCGCGTCGCCAGCGGCAATAACCCCAGTAGTGTAAAGGCGAATATCAGTCCCGGCGATAAAATATCGCGAAGCGAATTCACTTTCCCCAGCGCGCGTCCGGCGTTCAGAAAGATAATGGTTGCAGGCAGCATGGCGACCTGGCTCACCCACCAGTAGCGACTGACCGCAATACGGGTCAGCCCCATGAGCAGATTCACCAGAAAAAACGGGAACAGGGGCATCAGACGCAGGGCAAAAAGATACCCTGCACCGTCTCGCGCCATACCGGCATTCACCGTATTCATCTGCGATGTGAATCGCCGCTGTACCCAGTCGCGCAGCAGATAACGGCTGGCAAGCATCGCCAGCGTGGCGCCGAGGGTAGAAGCAAACGAGACCAGTAGGGTGCCTTCCCACAGCGTAAACAGCGCTCCCGCCAGCAGCGTCAGTATCGCCGCACCGGGTATCGACAGGGCGGAGACCAACACGTAGAGGGCGAAAAAGAAAAACGCGCTTTGCCACGGTGCCTGTCCCACGTGCGAGAGGAGCGACTGCTGGTGCGTTTTGATGGTTTCCAGGGAGAGCGTCCCCGGCGGAAGAAAGACGAAGGTCAGAACAAATGCGCCCAGAAGGGCGCACATCAGGAGTATTTTTTGCGTGTTCACACGAGGTTACAGTTTGAATTTCGCCCAGACCGGCGCATGGTCAGACGGTTTTTCCATGCTGCGGATATCGTAGTCGATGCCGGTTTCGATGCAGCGTTCCGCCAGCGGCGGGCTGGCCAGCAGCAGGTCTATACGCAGACCGCGGTTGTCATCAAAGCCTTTTGAGCGGTAGTCAAACCACGAGAAGCGATCCTGCGTTTCCGGGTTGGCGGTGCGGAAAGTATCAACCAGACCCCAGCCGAGCAGGCGTTCCATCCACTCGCGTTCTTCCGGCAGGAAAGAACATTTACCGGTACGCAACCAGCGTTTGCGGTTCTCTTCTCCAATGCCGATATCGAGATCGGTCGGGCTGATATTCATGTCGCCCATGATCAGCACCGGATTCTCTTTTTTCAGTTCGGTGGTCAGGTAATCCTGCAGATCCTGGTAAAACTTTGCTTTGGCCGGGAATTTTGTCTCATGGTCGCGGCTCTCACCCTGCGGGAAATACCCGTTAATCACCGTGATATTGCCAAGTGGTGAAGGAATTTCCGCCATGATGATGCGACGTTGCGCTTCGCCATCATCGCCCGGGAAGCCACGACGTACGGAAACTGGCGTCTCTTTGGTCAGCAGCGCCACGCCATAGTGACCTTTCTGTCCGTGATAGAAGACGTTGTAACCGAGCTTCGCCACCTCTTCGAGGGGGAACATATCGTCGTGAACTTTTGTCTCCTGCAGGCCGATCACATCTGGCTGATGTTGCTCAACAATTGCTTCAAGCTGGTGAGGGCGGGCACGCAGGCCGTTGATATTAAAAGAGACAAATTTCATAGTCGCTGCCAATGCAAGGTGAATAGTGCATGGATGGTAGCAGAATTTGCGTCAACTGTTACGGGGTTCGACCAATAACTGCGACAGATCATACCAACGGTGCAATATTTGCACCATTCTGACGCTCATTGCCCCCCAACAGGGCGTAAAGAACCGATAAATTTCGCGAGCGATCACAATTCCAGAATTATATTTGGCTTCTGCATACTCTTTCTTATTTTCGTGCGGCAAAGCGCCGCTTGTCGTAAAAATATTCACTTTTTATGCAATAAAAGTGAATAACTCCATATCGTAACTTATTGATATTCTGTAACCCTAACCCGTTTATGCATTTTTATCGCTGGCTGGCACGAAGGCTGCAATCTACATTCACAGTGCAAACACTCAATTATTTAACATCTAAATAACCTTTTATTTACCGGATGAGGTCGCTATGTCTCTGTCAATTACGCGTGAAAATTTCGATGAATGGATGATGCCGGTTTACGCTCCGGCGGCTTTTATTCCGGTACGGGGGGAAGGCTCACGCCTGTGGGATCAACAGGGCAAAGAGTATATCGACTTTGCAGGCGGGATTGCGGTAAACGCGTTGGGCCACGCGCACCCGGCACTGCGTCAGGCGTTAAACGACCAGGCGGCGAAGTTCTGGCATACCGGTAACGGTTTTACCAACGAGCCCGCTCTGCGACTGGCGAAAAAACTGATCGACGCAACGTTTGCCGAAAAAGTCTTTTTCTGTAACTCAGGTGCGGAAGCAAACGAAGCTGCCCTGAAGCTGGCGCGTAAATATGCACACGATAAATTCGGCGTTCATAAGAGCGGCATTGTGGCGTTTAAAAACGCGTTCCACGGCCGTACGCTCTTTACCGTCAGCGCCGGCGGTCAGCCGTCATACTCGCAGGATTTTGCGCCACTGCCGCCGGATATTCGTCACGGCGTGTATAACGATCTGCAGTCCGCCAGCGAGCTTATCAACGACACCACCTGTGCGGTGATCGTCGAACCTATGCAGGGTGAGGGCGGGGTCCTTCCGGCGCAAAAAGCGTTCCTGCAGGGGCTGCGTGAGCTGTGCGATCGTCATCACGCGGTGCTGATTTTCGATGAAGTCCAGACGGGTGTGGGGCGTACCGGTGAGCTGTATGCCTATATGCACTACGGCGTAACGCCGGACGTGCTCTCTACGGCGAAAGCGCTGGGCGGCGGCTTCCCGATTGGCGCCATGCTGACCACCGATAAATTCGCCAGCGTAATGACCGTGGGTACGCATGGTACAACATACGGGGGTAACCCGCTGGCTACCGCCGTGGCCGGACAGGTTCTCGACATCATTAACACGCCGGAAGTGCTCAAGGGCGTTAAACAACGTCATGACTGGTTTGTTGAGCGCCTGAACGCCATCAACAGCAAGACGGGACTGTTTAAAGAGATCCGCGGTCTGGGTCTGTTAATTGGCTGCGAACTCACACCTGAGTTTGCCGGAAAAGCTAAACTTATTTCACAGGAAGCGGCAAAAATGGGCGTGATGGTACTGATTGCCGGTGCCAACGTGGTGCGTTTTGCCCCTGCGCTGATTGTCAGCGAGGAAGAGGTGAGAACCGGTTTAGACCGTTTTGCACTGGCCTGTGAACATGTGAAGTCCGGGGTGTCATCATGATGGTCATCCGTCCCGTTGAGCGCGGCGATATCGCCGGGCTCATGCAGCTTGCCGGTAAGACGGGAGGCGGGCTGACCTCGCTTCCTGCCGATGAAAAAACGCTGTCGGCGCGCATTGAGCGCGCCCTGCAAACCTGGCAGGGGACGTTGCCAAAAAGCGAACAGGGTTATGTGTTCGTTCTCGAAGATACCGACACCGGTACCGTGGCCGGCATTTGCGCAATCGAAGTGGCCGTCGGGCTTAACGACCCGTGGTACAACTACCGTGTCGGTACAATGGTTCACGCCTCAAAAGAGCTGAACGTCTATAACGCGCTGCCCACGCTTTTTCTCTGTAATGACCACACGGGAGCCAGCGAGCTTTGCACGCTGTTCCTCGATCCTGCGTGGCGAAAAGAGGGCAACGGTTATCTGCTCTCCAAGTCGCGTTTCATGTTTATGGCCGCGTTCCGCGATCGTTTTAACGAAAAGGTCGTCGCCGAGATGCGCGGCGTAATCGACGACACCGGCTATTCACCTTTCTGGGAGAGCCTCGGCGAGCGCTTCTTCTCGATGGAGTTCAGCCGGGCGGACTATCTGTGCGGCACCGGGCAGAAAGCGTTTATCGCCGAACTGATGCCGAAACACCCCATCTATACCCATTTCTTAAGCCCCCAGGCGCAGGCGGTGATTGGCGAAGTGCACCCGCAAACCGCGCCTGCCAGGGCGGTGCTGGAAAAAGAGGGTTTCCGCTACCGTAACTATGTGGACATCTTTGACGGCGGACCCACCCTGGAGTGCGATATCGACCGCGTGCGTGCGATCCGTAAAAGCCGGCTGGTTGAGGTTTCCGAAGGCCAGCCTGCACCGGGTGAGTGGCCGGCATGTCTGGTGGCTAACGAGCAGTACAACAATTTCCGCGCCATGCTGGTGCGAACCAACCCGAAAAGTGAACGTCTGGTGCTGACGGCCGCGCAACTGGATGCCCTGAAATGTAACGCCGGCGACACGGTTCGCCTGGTGCGTCTCTGCCCTGAGGAGAAAACAGCATGACTTTATGGATCAACGGTGACTGGGTCACGGGCGAAGGCGAGCCGCGCATAAAGACCAATCCGGTCGGACAAGAAGTACTCTGGAAGGGAAATGACGCCAGCGCCGGACAGGTCGAACAGGCCTGTCACGCCGCCCGTCGCGCCTTCCCGGGATGGGCGAAACAACCGTTCTCCGTACGTCAGGGAATTGTCGAGAAATTTGCATCACTGCTGGAGGCCAATAAAGCCGAATTGACGCGCGTTATCGCTCAGGAAACCAGCAAGCCGCGCTGGGAGGCGGCCACGGAAGTGACGGCGATGATCAATAAAATCGCCATTTCGGTGAAGGCGTACCATACCCGGACCGGTGAGCAACATACCGATATGCCTGACGGCGCGGCCACGCTGCGCCACCGTCCGCACGGCGTGCTGGCGGTATTTGGCCCCTATAACTTCCCGGGGCATCTGCCGAACGGGCATATCGTGCCCGCGCTGCTGGCGGGCAATAGCGTGATTTTCAAGCCGAGTGAGTTAACGCCACTGACCGGTGAGGTGGTGGTGAAGCTCTGGGAACAGGCTGGTCTGCCGCACGGGGTGCTCAACCTGGTGCAGGGGGGACGTGAAACCGGCCAGGCGCTGAGTGCGTTGAGTGATATCGACGGCCTGCTGTTTACCGGCAGCGCCGGAACAGGCTATCAACTGCATCGCCAGCTGGCGGGGCAGCCGGAAAAAATTCTCGCGCTGGAGATGGGCGGTAACAATCCGCTGATCGTTGAAGATCCCGATGATATCGACGCGGCGGTGCATTTGACCCTCCAGTCAGCGTTTATTACCGCCGGACAGCGCTGCACCTGCGCGCGTCGTCTGCTGGTGAAACGGGGTGCACAGGGCGATGCCTTCCTCGCGCGGCTGGTGGAAATCAGCGCGCGTCTGGTGCCTGCGCAGTGGGATGCCGACCCACAGCCGTTTATTGGGGGGCTGATTTCCGAGCAGGCCGCGCTGAACGTGCTGAAAGCCTGGCAGGATCACGTGGCGCGCGGGGCGAAAACCCTGCTTGAACCAAAGCAAATCAAGCCCGGAACATCGCTGCTGACGCCGGGCATTGTTGAGATGAGTGGCGCACGCAACGTGCCGGATGAAGAGGTCTTTGGCCCGCTGCTCTGCGTCTGGCGTTATGACGATTTTGACAGCGCCATTGAGATGGCCAATCACACCCGCTATGGCCTGTCGAGCGGTCTGATTTCCCCGCATCGTGAGAAATTTGATCAGCTGCTGCTCGAAGCACGCGCCGGGATTGTGAACTGGAATAAACCGCTTACCGGTGCGGCGAGTACGGCACCGTTTGGCGGGGTAGGCGCTTCGGGTAACCACCGCGCCAGCGCGTGGTATGCCGCAGATTACTGCGCGTGGCCGATGGCGAGCCTGGAAACGCCTGCGCTGACGCTGCCGGAAACGCTGAGTCCGGGGCTGGATTTTACTCAGGGGGATCGTCATGAAAGCGCGTGAAGTCAACTTTGACGGGCTGGTGGGGCTGACGCACCACTATGCTGGCCTCTCGTTTGGTAATGAAGCCTCGACGAAGCACCGTTTTCAGGTCTCTAACCCGAAACTGGCGGCGAAGCAGGGGCTGCTGAAAATGAAAGCCCTGTCGGATGCCGGTTTCCCGCAGGCGGTGATCCCGCCGCAGGAGCGTCCGAACGTGGCGGTGTTACGTCAGCTCGGCTTTAGCGGCAGCGATGAGCAGGTTATCGAAAAAGCGGGTACGCAGACGCCGCACCTGCTTTCAGCGGCGAGCTCTGCCTCGTCGATGTGGGTGGCAAACGCTGCTACCGTTGCACCGTCGGCCGATACGCTGGATGGCAAAGTGCATTTAACGGTGGCGAACCTGAATAACAAATTTCACCGTGCCACTGAAGCGGAGACGACCGAGCGCGTTCTGCGTGCGATTTTCCGTCATGAGGCTCACTTTGAGGTCCATCAGGCGTTGCCACAGGTGGCCATGTTCGGGGATGAAGGAGCGGCAAACCATAACCGTCTTGGGGGGGATTATGGCGATCCCGGCGTACAGCTGTTCATTTACGGGCGAGAAGAGGGCGGCCATTCGGTGCCTGTCCGTTATCCCGCCCGCCAGACGCTGGCGGCAAGCCAGGCCGTCGCGCGGCTGAACCAGGTGAATCCCTCACAGGTGATTTTTGCTCAGCAGAACCCGCAGGTGATTGACCAGGGGGTTTTCCACAACGACGTCATTGCCGTCTCTAACCGCCAGGTGCTGTTCTGCCATGAGCAGGCGTTTGCCCATCAGGAGAAGCTGCTCGCTACGCTGCATGAGCGGGTGCCGGGGTTTATGCCGATTCAGGTGCCGACCCAGGCGGTCAGCGTGCAGGACGCGGTTGAAACTTACCTCTTTAATAGCCAGCTGTTGAGCCGTGAGGACGGCAGCATGATGCTGGTGCTGCCGCAAGAGTCGCAGGACCATAAAGGAGTGTGGCGTTATCTGTCTGAACTGGTGAAAGCCGATAACCCGATCGATGAACTGCGCGTCTTTGACCTGCGCGAAAGCATGGCCAACGGCGGCGGTCCGGCCTGTTTACGCCTGCGCGTAGTGCTGACGCAGAACGAAATGCAGGCTGTTAATCCAGCCGTGATGATGAATGAGACGCTGTTTAACTCCCTGAATGACTGGGTGGATCGTTACTATCGCGACAGATTAACGCAGGCCGATCTGGTCGACCCTCAGCTACTGCGTGAAGGGCGTGAGGCACTGGACGCGTTAACAACAATCCTGCAGTTGGGATCGGTTTATCCGTTCCAGCGCTAAAGGAGTGGCTATGGAAAATTTACTGGCGTTGACACTGGCCGATGAAACGCCCGAACAGCGTGAGGGGGAGGGCCCCTCATTTCACTGGCGGTGGCTGGGTCGCGGCGTCCTTGAACTGACACCGGCCGCGAAGAGTGAGTTATCGCTGCTGCTTTCAACCGGCATCCATGGTAATGAAACCGCGCCGGTTGAAATTGTCGACCTGCTGCTTCGCGCGTTGTATCGGGGAGATATCACCCTGCAGTGCCGTCTGCTGGTGGTGCTTGGCAACCCGCCTGCGCTGGCGCAAAACAAACGTTATCTTGAGAGCGACCTTAACCGCATGTTTGGCGGCCGCTGGTCACAGTTTGTGCCAGGCGATGAAACGTCGCGGGCGCAGTGGCTTGAGCACGTGGTTGCAACATTTTTCGCCGCGGCCGGTCCCGTGCGCTGGCATCTCGACCTGCATACGGCAATTCGCGCCTCTTATCATGTGCGCTTTGGTGTTCTGCCCCAGCGTAACCAGCCGTGGGATGAGGCGTTTCTGAGCTGGCTGGGCGACGCCGGGCTGGAGGCTCTGGTGTTTCATCAGTCGCCGGGGGGGACATTTACCCATTTCACCTGTGAGCATTTCGGCGCGCTGGCCTGCACGCTGGAGCTGGGAAAAGCGCTACCGTTTGGCCAGAACGATCTCGCGCGCTTCGCGCCAACGCATCTTGCGCTTCGCGCGCTGCTCGGGGGATTGGCACCCGAGCCAACGCAACAGACTGTCGTGCGCTATCGGGTCGTACAGCAGATCACTCGCCGCAGCGAGGCCTTCCGGCTGCATATGGCCGCCCACACGCTGAACTTCACCCCTTTTCGCAAAGGCGTTCTGCTGGCGGAAGATGGCGACGAGCGTTACGAGGTGCAGAAAACCACTGAATATGTTCTGTTCCCTAATCCATCGGTAGCGTTTGGCCTGCGCGCCGGGCTGATGCTGGAAAAAGTGTCCTGAACATTTCCCCTCTCATTGCCTGAGAGGGGAACGTCAAATTATTTTTCTTAGCGATTAAAGCGCAATGACAACTATTGCAGAATATTCCTGGTGAATTGCTTTATTATTGGTTTTCACTTCGCTATACTTTTCTAAATTGCTTTGAAAATCATCATTTTGAATATTTTCGTTGCAACTCTCCATCCTTTATCCTTAATTCCTCCACATTTGGCGATAATTTGTTTTTTACACTTTCATTGTTTTACTGTTGCTCTGATTAATTGACGATAAACCCCGTAAAGTTAATCTCGTCAACACGGCATAGCGCCGAAGAATAACTGAAAGTAAGGAAATAAATTATGCGTAAGTTTACTGCACTGTTTGTTGCTTCTACCCTGGCTCTGGGCGCTACCAGCATGGCGTTCGCTGCAGATACCGCGACCACCACCACTGCCGCGCCTGTCGAAGGCAAAATGATGATGCATCATAAAGGCAAGCCGGGTATGCACCACGAGATGATGATGTTTAAAGATCTGAACCTGACGGATGCACAGAAACAGCAGGTCCGCGACATCATGAAAAGCCAGCGCGACCAGATGAAACGTCCGTCACTGGACGAACGCCGCGCGATGCATGACATCATCGCCAGCGACAGCTTCGATAAAGCAAAAGCCGAAGCGCAGATCGACAAAATGGCTGAGCAGCATAAAGCCCGCATGCTGGCGCATATGGAAACCCAGAACAAGATCTACAACATTCTGACGCCGGAACAGAAAAAACAATTTAATGCCAATTTTGAGAAGCGTCTGACAGAACGTCCAGCAATGGAAGGTAAAATGCCAGCACCAACCGAATAATCGGTTCAACATCTTAAGACCGCCGGGATCCTGTCCACAAAAGCGCTAACGCTGTGGACAGGACCGGCGGTTTTTCTTTCCTGCCCTCTTGTCTGCCGCCGCCAGAGCGGTATTCTCCTGTAGTCGCTTCAGAGAATGTTTGCAGAGTCATGGCGTTATAATTTTTATTAACGTTCCGCTAAGGCCTGCCCGCTCTGCTGCCGATACTGTGTCTGTGAAAACCCAACGATAACAAACAAGACAGCAACGATAGCGATATCCTTGCCCTGGCACAGGTTGTGCCTTTCAGGAGTGGTGATGGAGTTCTTTGATATCCGTAAGATGCCGGTCAGCCTCTGGCGCAATGGCGCAGGCGAGACGCGGGAAATTTGTTGTTTTCCGCCCGCAACGCGCGATTTTTACTGGCGTGCCAGTATCGCGACCATCGCCAGCAATGGCGAATTCTCCTCTTTTCCCGGTGTCGATCGGGTGATTACCTTGCTTGAAGGGGGTGAGGTAACGCTGGATGCCGGTCAGGCGTTCTGCCATACCCTGAAACATCATCAGCCATACCATTTTTCCGGCGATCAGCCGGTGAAAGCGCTGCTTTCCGAAGGACGGATGTCGATGGATTTCAACATCATGACCCGGCGTGACCGTTGTCAGGCGAAAGTGCGTGTCGCTGACCGCACCTTTACCACGTTCGGCTCCCGCGGGGGCGTCGCGTTCGTGTTAAGCGGGGCGTGGCAGCTTGGCGATAAGTTGCTGACGGCCGATCAGGGCGCCAGCTGGGAGGAGGGCGTCCATACTCTCCGCCTGCTGGAGGCTCAGGGCACCTTATTATTCAGCGAAATTAACTGGCTGCCGGGGCACTAAGCTCTATGACCTCATACTTGCCGGTTAACACGGGCTTGCAGAGAATTTTGTAGCCATCGTGGTCGAAACCGGCGGGTGTGCGCAGCAAGGTTGCCGCATCGTTTACATCGTCAACAGCGCCCAGCCAGAGCCAGTTGTTGATGATGTGATACTGGGTCATCGCGTCACCGACTTCTTTTAGCGCAACGGCACCCTCCCACGGCCAGCAGTTAACGCTAAGCGCCGCCAGCCCTGCGAGGAGCCGGGCGTGGTGTTCCTCAATGCTTTCTTTCCCACAGCAGGCCCCTGCGCAGCGCTTTAACGCTGAGCGGAAACAGGCACGCCCGCGGGTGGTTGCTTCGAGGCCTAGCAGGCTGTAGCACAGCTGTAACTCATCGGCCAGCGTTTGCAGAGCCTGCAGAGCCGCCCGTTTGTTAGCGAACAGCCCGTAGAGATTGGGGGCGTGAGAAAAATCGACTTCCCGTGCGTAGACAACCTGCGGCTTACCGGCGTTTATCTGCAGGGAGCAGAGCTGCCGGTTGCGGCGCAGGCGCTTATTGAACAGCGGCTGTTGCTCTTTGATCAGCCGGGCTTCCAGTAAGAGCGCGCCCATCTCTCCGGCGGTACGAAACCAGGTGATGCGTCGCGACTGGCGCAGCATTGCCGCCTCGTCTGGCGTGCGCAGATGAGACATAACCCGGCTGCGAATATTTACGCTTTTGCCAATGTAGAGCGGAAGGGTGTCACTCTCACCGTGAAAAATATACACGCCCGGCTGTTTAGGCAGTTCCTCAAGCCAGGGGCGAAGATGTTCGGGATATTCGTAGATAGCCGCCGCTTCAAACTCAAGACGCGGGGCGGATTGACGCCTGCTCACATACTACTCCATATACTGTTCAGGCATACAGTGTAGCAGAGCCGGTTTGGTTAAAAAAGAGCCGGATGGCGCAACGGACGGTGCGGGCGAACACCCCCTCCCCAGAGAGAGGGTGCCAGAGTGTTACTTTTTCCAGAAATCATCGAACACGGTGATCGGTGGGCGACGCTTGTGCTCGGTTTTCAGATACCAGCTTTCAATGATCTTCGCGGTACCTTCATCCAGTTTTTTGCCTTCCAGATAATCATCAATATTGTCATAGGTGACACCCAGGGCCGCTTCATCCGGCAGGGAGGGGCGATCGTCTTCTAGATCTGCCGTTGGCGCTTTCTTGTAAAGGTGCTCCGGGCAACCCAGCGCGGCAAGCAGCTGCTTACCCTGACGTTTGTTCAGACGGAAGAGCGGGTTAATATCGGTACCGCCGTCGCCATACTTGGTGAAGAAACCCGTGATGGCTTCTGCCGCATGATCGGTACCGACCACAACGCCTTTGGTCATCCCGGCAATGCTGTATTGCGCTTTCATACGTTCACGGGCTTTTTCATTGCCGCGGACAAAATCACTCAACTCAATGCCTGCTTCGCGAAGCGCCTGCTCGCTGGCCAGCACCGATCCTTTGATATTGACGGTGAGCACGCGATCGGGCTGGATGAAGGCGATGGCATCCTGGCAATCCTGTTCATCAGCCTGCACGCCATAGGGAAGACGCACGGCAATAAACTGCAGCGCGTCATCACCCGTCTCTTCGCGGAGCTCTGAAATTGCCATCTGGCAGAGTTTACCGGCCAGGGTAGAGTCCTGACCGCCGCTGATGCCCAGCACCAGGGATTTCAGGAACGAGTGAGTTTTTAAATAAGACTTTAAAAAATCCACGCTGCGGCGGATCTCTTCTTGTGCGTCTACCGCGGGCTTCGCGCCCAGCGCCTGAATAATCTCTTGTTGCAGAGCCATCACGCCCTCCATATGCAGAACATAAACAGATTGTGTTAACTGTTAAAACTAACCCTTTGAACGAGAAACGACAAGGATCACAGTTTCGAGTGCGCTAAATTGCGGCGATTTAGCAGGTTATCGTTGTTTTATTAGAATTTTCCGAAATTCGTCTGGCGGAATTCACAAAGTTGAACAATAGTACTTTTTATTCCATGCTTAGATAACACGCTGATAAACAAGAGGACGGAATATGAACAAGAACGTAGCAGGAATTCTTAGCGCAGCGGCGGTACTGACTATGCTGGCAGGGTGTACGGCCTACGACCGCACCAAAGATCAGTTTACACAGCCCGTAGTGAAAGATGTCAAAAAAGGCATGACCCGTTCGCAGGTGGCTGCGATTGCCGGCAAGCCTTCTTCGGAAGTGACAATGATTCATGCACGCGGTACCTGCCAGACCTATATCCTGGGTCAACGTGATGGTAAGGCAGAGACCTACTTCGTTGCGTTGGATGAGACTGGTCATGTGATCAACTCCGGTTACCAGACCTGTACTGAATACGATACCGATCCGCAGGCACCTAAGGCGCAGTAACCCTTCTTGCCTGAGTATGTTAACAAACCGGCCGTTGGGCCGGTTTTTTTATACATACGTAAATCTTATTTCTTCTCGCGAATTATTTGCCTGAAATGTGAAGGTAGTCAACACGGCAGGTCAATGAGAGACAATTTGCCCCTGTGCAGAATTATCTCCTGTCTGTACCATTGCGTATACTCACTCCAACGACAAACAACAGTAAGCAAACTACCTGTCTGCCAGGATAGCGAGTCGAGTGATAGCGCGATGGCAGGTAGTCATACGAGAGGGAAGTTACTATGGAAAAGAAACATATCTATCTGTTCTGCTCAGCAGGCATGTCAACCTCGCTTCTGGTGTCAAAGATGCGTGCTCAGGCTGAGAAGTATGAAGTCCCGGTGGTGATCGAAGCGTTTCCGGAGACGCTGGCGGGCGAAAAAGGCCAGACAGCCGATGTCGTTTTACTGGGGCCGCAAATTGCCTATATGTTGCCCGAAATTCAACGTCTGTTACCCAATAAACCGGTCGAAGTGATCGATTCGGGATTGTACGGCAAGATTGATGGTTTAGGTGTATTGAAAGCTGCTGTTGCAGCAATTAAAAAAGCTGCTAATTAATTTTTATTTTTCCCGTCAAAGAGTTATTTCACACACAATACGCCGTAACCCGCGTTGCGGCATTTAAGGGTATTTTCCTATGAGTAAAGTCATCGCTTCACTTGAAAAGGTACTCCTTCCTTTTGCTGTTAAAATAGGAAAGCAGCCTCACGTTAATGCCATCAAAAACGGTTTTATTAGATTAATGCCGTTGACGCTGGCTGGGGCAATGTTCGTTTTAATTAACAACGTTTTTCTGAGCTTTGGTGAAGGTTCCTTTTTTTATTCATTAGGAATTCGATTAGACGCTTCCACAATTGAAACCCTTAATGGTTTAAAAGCCATCGGCGGCAACGTATATAACGGTACGTTAGGTATTATGTCGCTGATGGCACCTTTCTTTATTGGCATGGCACTGGCGGAAGAGCGGAAAGTGGATCCGCTGGCCGCAGGTTTATTATCCATTGCCGCCTTTATGACCGTGACGCCATACAGCGTCGGTGAGGCCTATGCCGTAGGGGCCAACTGGCTGGGGGGCGCTAATATCATCTCCGGTATCGTTATCGGTCTGGTGGTTGCGGAGATGTTCACCTTTATTATTCGTCGCAACTGGGTTATCCGTTTACCGGATAGCGTGCCGGCGTCCGTTTCTCGTTCATTTTCCGCGTTGATTCCAGGCTTCATTATTCTCTCCATCATGGGGATTATCGCCTGGGCGCTCTCTCATTGGGGCACTAACTTCCACCAGATCATTATGGACTCTATCTCAACGCCGCTGGCGTCAATGGGTAGCGTGGTCGGTTGGGCGTATGTGATTTTCACCTCCCTGCTGTGGTTCTTTGGCGTGCATGGTTCACTGGCACTGGCGGCGCTGGACAGCGGTATCATGACCCCATGGGCACTGGAAAACGTTGCACTTTACCAGCAGTACGGCTCTGTTGACGCGGCGCTGGCAGCCGGTAAAACCTTCCATGTGTGGGCGAAGCCGATGCTCGACTCTTATATCTTCCTGGGGGGTACCGGGGCGACGCTGGGTCTGATCATCGCGGTCTTTATTGTTTCTCGTCGCGCTGACCATCGTCAGGTTGCGAAGCTGGCACTGCCGTCAGGCATCTTCCAGATTAACGAGCCGATTCTGTTTGGTCTGCCAATCATCATGAACCCGGTGATGTTCATTCCGTTCATTCTGGTTCAGCCACTGCTGGCGGCCATAACCCTGACGGCCTATTACCTGGGCATTATCCCGCCCGTCACCAACATTGCGCCGTGGACCATGCCGGCGGGTCTGGGGGCGTTCTTCAACACCAACGGTAGCGTGGCTGCCTTCCTGCTGGCGATATTCAACCTCGGGATTGCAACACTGCTCTATATGCCATTCGTGGCGATAGCAAACAAAGCTGCAACCGTTATCGATGAAGAAGAGAGCGAAGAGGATATCGCCCTCGCACTGAAATTCTAAAATTGCACGGCGCGGGGCAACCCGCGCCAGCCAAAAGGAGCTTAAAAATGTTAGATTTGGACAGTATTGTCGCAGAAGAAACCGCAGAGAACGATCTGGAAGAGGTGGTGATGGGGCTTATCATCAATTCCGGGCAGGCGCGTAGCCTGGCGTATGCCGCGCTCAAGCAGGCCAAGCAGGGTGATTTCGCAGCCGCAAAAACCATGATGGAACAGTCCCGTACGGCGCTGAACGAAGCGCACCTGGTGCAGACAAAGCTTATCGAAAGCGACCAGGGTGAAGGCAAGATGAAGGTCAGTCTGGTGCTGGTGCATGCGCAGGATCATCTGATGACGTCGATGCTGGCACGTGAACTGGTGGCCGAGTTAATTGAGCTTCACGAGAAGATGCAGTAAGGCAGAATTTGCAGCAGGAGGTCAGCGCGATGGAAATAAAAACCGCACTTGAACAGCAACTGTTTAATGGCAAAAATTTTCACGTGATTATTTACAACAAGACGGAGAGCGCGAGCGGTCTGCATCAGCATGACTACTATGAGTTCACGATTGTTCTGACCGGTCGCTACTACCAGGAAATCAACGGCAAGCGCGTCCTGCTTGAGCGGGGAGATTTCGTCTTCCTGCCGATGGGGTCCCATCACCAGAGCTTTTATGAATTTGGTGCAACCCGCATTCTTAACGTAGGTGTCAGCAGACGCTTCTTTGAGAAACACTATCTGCCGCTGGTGCCGTTCTGCTTTGTGGCCTCGCAGGTCTATCGCATCAAAAACGAATTCATGACCTGGATTGAAACGGTTATCGCCTCGCTTAACTTTCGCGAGAATGAATTTGATGAGTTTATTGAAACGGTGACGTTTTATGTGATGAACCGTCTGCGCCATCATCGTGAAGAGCAGCAGGTGAGCGATGATATTCCGCAGTGGCTGCGCAGTACGGTTGAACTGATGCACGATAAAGGGCAGTTCAGCGAAAATGCGCTGGAAAATATGGTCGCTTTGTCCGGTAAATCACAGGAATATCTGACCCGAGCAACTCAGCGTTATTATCGTAAAACGCCAGTGCAAATTATTAATGAAATCCGCATTAATTTTGCTAAAAAACAGCTGGAAATAACCAACTACTCGGTTACCGATATTGCTTATGAGTCAGGCTACAGTAGTCCCAGCTTGTTTATTAAGACCTTTAAGAAATTGACCTCGTTCACACCGAACAGTTACCGGAAGAACCTGACGGTAATTAATTAAATTTCGGCGGATTTACCCGCCACAAATATTGCCTTGATTGCTTGCCCACAGAGCGGGAAGAGTACGCTACACCTTGCAGGCGATTAACCTGATATGCTAAGGGAGATATTATGCAGAAGAAATTAAAAGTCGTAACCATTGGCGGCGGCAGCAGTTATACCCCGGAATTACTCGAAGGTTTCCTGAAACGTTATCATGAATTACCGGTCAGCGAATTATGGCTGGTGGACGTTGAGGAAGGTCAGGAGAAACTGAATATCATTTTTGAGCTCTGCAAGCGGATGGTCGCGAAAGCCGGTGTGCCATTGACCGTGCATAAAACCCTCGACCGTCGCCTGGCGCTGCAGGATGCCGACTTCGTGACGACTCAGCTGCGCGTCGGTCAGCTCAAAGCGCGTGAAATGGATGAACGTATTCCACTGAGCCACGGCTATCTGGGACAGGAGACCAACGGCGCGGGCGGCCTGTTCAAAGGGCTGCGTACCATTCCGGTCATTTTTGACATCATCAACGATGTGGAAGCGATCTGCCCCAACGCGTGGGTGATTAACTTCACCAACCCGGCCGGGATGGTGACCGAGGCGGTCTATCGCCACACCGGTTTCAAACGCTTTATCGGCGTCTGTAATATTCCGATTGGCATGAAGATGTTCATCAGCGATGTGCTGGAGTTGACCGATACCGACGATCTTTCTATCGATCTCTTTGGCCTGAACCACATGGTGTTTATCAAAGATGTCATCGTGAATGGTCAGTCTCGCTTTAGCGAACTGCTTGACGGCGTAGCCTCCGGGCGCCTGACCGCTGCGTCAGTGAAAAACATCTTTGACCTGCCGTTCAGCGAAGGGCTGATCCGCTCGCTTAATCTGCTGCCTTGCTCATACCTGCTTTACTACTTCAAACAGAAAGAGATGCTGGCCATCGAGATGGGTGAGTACTATAAGGGTGGCGCACGCGCTCAGGTGGTGCAGAAAGTTGAAAAGCAGCTGTTTGATTTGTATAAAGATCCGAACCTGAACGTGAAACCTAAAGAGCTTGAGCTGCGCGGCGGAGCGTATTATTCCGATGCGGCGTGTGAAGTGATCAACGCCATTTACAACGACAAGCAGGCCGAGCACTACGTCAATGTGCCGCATCACGGCCATATCGACAATATCCCGGCTGACTGGGCCGTTGAGATGACCTGCATTCTGGGACGTGATGGCGCCAGGCCGCATCCACGGATTACCCACTTTGACGACAAAGTGATGGGGTTGATCCACACCATCAAAGGGTTTGAAGTGGCAGCCAGCAATGCGGCGCTGAGCGGTGAACTCAATGACGTTCTTCTGGCGCTCAATCTCAGCCCGCTGGTCCATTCCGATCGTGATGCCGAGCAACTGGCCAGCGAAATGATTCTGGCGCATGAAAAATGGTTGCCTAATTTTGCCGCCACGATTGAGAAGCTGAAATTCAAACAGCACTGAGAGGATGTGTGATGGAAAACCTGCTGATCGTCAATGCTGATGATTTTGGACTCTCAAAAGGTCAAAACTACGGCATTATTGAAGCCTGCCGCCGGGGTGTGGTGACCTCAACAACGGCACTGGTTAATGGTGAGGCGGTTGAACACGCAGCTCAGCTCAGCCGCGAGGTGCCAGCGCTGGGCGTCGGCATGCACTTTGTATTGACGCTCGGGATGCCGCTTTCACCGATGCCGGGACTGACGCGGGACGGACAGCTGGGCAAATGGATTTGGGAACAGGCAGAGCAGGGCACGCTGCCGCTCGAGGAGATTACCCGCGAGCTGGACTGTCAGTTCAACCGTTTCGTCGATCTCTTTGGCCGTGAACCCACGCATATTGACAGCCATCATCACGTGCATATGATCCCGGCACTTTTCCCGTCAGTGGCGGAATTTGCACAGCGCAAAGGCGTGGCAATGCGCGTGGATCGTGAGGTGCAGGCGCTGCACGGGCTGTCATTGTCTTCTGTGCCCACAACGGACGGGTTCAGTAGCGCGTTCTACGGCGACGAGATTAGCGAAGCGCTGTTTCTGCAGGCGCTGGATGAGTCCGCCGCGCGCGGGGAACGGTCGCTGGAAGTGATGGCACACCCGGCGTTTGTCGATAACATTGTGCGTAAAAGTGCCTACTGCTGGCCGCGACTGGCGGAACTGGATGTGCTGACGTCGGCATCGCTGAAATACGCCATTGCCGAGCGTGGGTACCGTCTGGGCACCTTTGAGGATGTATGAAAATAGCCCGGAGGCGCGGTGCCTGCCGGGCTGAGTAAACGATGTCAATCAGCACCGGGTCGGGCAAAGCCAGACCCGGCTTTTCTTATGCCGGTATACGATCAATCTTACTGCTGCGTGACCACACACGGTGCGCTGCGAGCAGATCGAACAGCTTGGTCATAAACGCATCATCGACATTATCGCCTTCGACAATGCCATCTTCGCCTTGCTCAGCCACCTTCAGGTGCGCTTTAAACTGTCGCGCATCGCCGGAAAGGGCGATCGGCTTCAGGTGTTTATAGGCTTCCAGCAGATAATAAATCGCATCGCCATTGTTCAGCAGACTGTCGATGTCGCCGCACGGCACAATCACCGCATCAACGGTGAGCGATGGTGCTCCGGCAAAGGTGGCCGCAACCGGCAGCACTGAACCGTCGTCGGCGGTCACTTCCCCCATGCGGGAATAGAGCAGTTTGGCGTGAACGCCTTTGGTTTTCAGCGCCTGCATAATCCCCAGCACGTCGCTGGCACGGGTGTTGTCATTCAGCAGAATGGCCACTACCCGGCCTTTTATCGAGCCACCCGGCACCGCATACAGACTCAGGGACGGATCTTTCTTCAGTCCGTTAACGTCTTTCGGTGGGGCCGCATTGCGTTGCTCGTCCGTCAGCGTAATGCCAAGGTTATCCGCCACGCTCTGGGCAAGCTGAATATCGATATGGGCGAGCTGATCGACCACGCGCTCGCGGATGTAAGTCCGCACCACTTTGCTCAGTTCAAAGCTAAAGCCGCCGATAATGTGCTGTTGCTCGATCGGCGTCTGGCTGTTCCAGAACAGGCGAGGTTGGGCATAATACTCGCCGAATGACGGGCTGCGCTCGCGGATTTTATTGCCATCGATGCGCTCCTGGTACGACTCAAAACCACCGCGTTTCGGTCCCGGCGGCGTTTCGCGCGGCCAGTTATCGTTGATGGAGTTCGGCTCATAGTTAGCCGGATTGGTATCGATATCCTGGCGATGCATCCCGTCGCGCTGGAAATTGTGGTACGGGCAGGTTGGACGGTTAATCGGAATTTCGTGGAAGTTTGGCCCGCCAAGGCGACTGATCTGCGTATCGGTATAGGAGAACAATCGCCCCTGCAGGAGGGGATCGTTCGTGAAATCCAGCCCCGGAACGATATGCCCCGGGTGGAACGCGACCTGCTCATTTTCGGCAAAGAAATTGTCCGGGTTACGGTTGAGCACCATTTTACCCACCAGCTGAACCGGCACCAGCTCCTCTGGGATCAGCTTTGTCGGGTCGAGAAGGTCGAAATCGAAGTTAAACTCATCCTCTTCCGGGATCAGCTGTAACCCCAGTTCATATTCCGGGAAGTCACCGGCTTCAATCGACTCCCACAGTTCGCGACGGTGGAAGTCCGGATCGCGCCCGGTCAGCTTCTGGGCTTCATCCCACACCAGCGAGGCTTTGCCCGCCACAGGCTTCCAGTGGAAGCGTACGAATGTGGCTTTCCCGTCCGCGTTGATCATCCTGAAGGTATGAATACCAAACCCTTCCATCGTGCGGTAGCTGCGCGGAATGCCCCGGTCTGACATCGCCCACATCACGTTGTGTAACGTTTCTGGTTGCAGTGAGACATAATCCCAGAAGGTGTCATGCGCACTTTGTCCCTGCGGTATGGCCCAGTGGGGCTCCGGTTTTACCGCATGGACAAAGTCAGGAAATTTATGCGCATCCTGAATGAAGAACACCGGGGTGTTATTGCCGACGAGATCGAAAATACCCTCTTCGGTATAAAATTTGGTGGCGAAGCCGCGGATATCACGCACGGTATCTGCCGAACCCGCGCCGCCCTGTACGGTTGAAAAGCGGACAAAGACCGGTGTGATTTTGTCCGAATCGGAAAGGAAATCCGCTTTGGTTATCTCTTTGAGGCTTTTGTAGGGCTGGAAGTAGCCGTGTGCCGCGGAGCCACGCGCGTGAACGATGCGCTCAGGTATACGTTCATGGTCAAAATGGGTGATTTTTTCCCGCAGAATAAAGTCTTCCAGCAGGGTCGGTCCGCGCGTTCCCGCACGCAGCGAGTTCTGATCGTCAGCAATGCGCACGCCCTGGTTGGTGGTAAGTGCAAAACCTTCGCCGCCTTTACGGTGGGACTCAAGGGATTTCAGCTTCTCGTTTCCGGTATCCGGAGATTTCATACTTCCCGGCGCGGTAGGCTGTTCGCCAGGTGCGGAAGGGCCGGGGGACGGGCGGTGAGAGCCGTCCGCTGGGGCCAGAGAGTCCATGCCTGGTTGAGATTCTTCAGTGCCATGAATGGGTGATTGATGTGTTTTATCTTTGTTCGACATTGCACGCTTCTCCTTTATCCATTGCTAAAAACCTTGTTAACTATAGAACAATGTGGCGAAAGGGCGGGCGAACTAAGAGTTTTCAGATGACCTGGTTAAGGAATGCGCTATCAGAGCGATGCAGGGCGCGACGCGTGGGGGGAGGATCGGCTATCATAGAATTTTCCTGCTTCCAGAATGTGCTTTAGTGAACCCGTCGCTTATGAAACCTTTTCGTCAACAAAACCGCCCTGTCATTAGCTACGTGCCCCGCGTCGAACCCGCGCCGCCCGAACACGCCCTGAAGGTGGATGGTTTTCGTGATGTCTGGCAACTGCGCGGTAAATACGTAGCGTTTGTTCTGATGGGAGAACACTTCCGCCGTTCGCCCGCGTTTTCGGGGCCGGAGTCGGCCCAGCGATGGGCGAACCAGGTCCGCCAGGATGAAGAGATTGAAGAATAACAGCCAAAAAAAAACCGCCATCAGGCGGTTTTTTTATYCATCCGTGATTAACGGTGCGCCAGTTCAGCGTCGTCTTCACTTTCCAGAATGGTTTTATCGGTCTGCTTCAGCCACTGGCTGGTCAACGTACCGGCGGTCATGGAACCGCTCACGTTCAGCGCAGTACGACCCATGTCGATCAGCGGCTCAACGGAGATCAGCAGGGCAACCAGCGTCACCGGCAGACCCAGGGCCGGCAGGACAATCAGCGCGGCGAAGGTTGCGCCACCGCCAACACCCGCAACGCCTGCGGAGCTGATGGTAACAATCCCGACCAGCGTGGCAATCCAAACGGGATCCAGTGGGTTGATACCCACGGTCGGAGCAACCATTACCGCCAGCATTGCAGGGTAGAGACCTGCGCAACCGTTCTGACCAATGGTGGCACCAAAGGAGGCAGAGAAGCTGGCAATAGATTCCGGTACGCCCAGACGACGGGTCTGCGCTTCAACGTTCAGCGGAATAGACGCGGCGCTGGAACGGCTGGTGAACGCAAAGGTCAGTACCGGCCACACTTTACGGAAGTATTTCAGCGGGCTAACGCCATTGACGCCCAGCAGGATACCGTGCACCACGAACATAATGCCCAGACCCAGATAAGAGGCGACGACGAAGCTACCCAGCTTAATGATGTCCTGCAGGTTAGAGCCGGCAACCACTTTGGTCATCAGCGCCAGAACACCGTAAGGGGTCAACTGCATCACCAGACGGACCAGCTTCATTACCCAGCTTTGCAGGGTATCGATAGCCACCAGCACGCGCTCGCCTTTCGGCGCGTCGTCTTTCAGCAGCTTCAGCGCCGCCACACCGAGGAAGGCCGCAAAGATCACCACGCTGATAATGGAGGTTGGGCTGGCACCGGTCAGGTCAGCAAACGGGTTCTTCGGCACGAAAGAAAGCACCATCTGTGGCACCGTCAGGTCAGCGACTTTACCCACGTAGTTGGTCTGAATCGCCGTAAGACGCGCCGTTTCAGCCGTACCCTGGACCAGACCTTCAGCGGTCAGCCCGAACAGGTTGGTGACCAGCACACCGACCAGAGCTGCAATCAGCGTGGTAAATAGCAGCGTACCGATGGTCAGGAAGCTGATTTTACCCAACTGGGTGGCGTTATGCAGACGGGCAACGGCGCTCAGAATAGAGGCAAACACCAGCGGCATAACGATCATCTGCAGCAGCTGGACATAGCCGTTACCGACGATGTTGAACCACTGAATAGAATCTTTCAGGACTGGATTATCGGAGCCGTAAATAGCCTGCAACGCCAGACCAAACACGACACCCATGGCCAGACCAACCAGCACTTTCTTCGCGAGGCTCCACTGTTTGTGGCGCGCTTGCGCGAGAAGCAATAGCAATACAACGAACACTACAATGTTCGCGATGAGTGGAAAATTCATCCCCGTTCTCCTGATTTATTATACGGTCGGTTTTTACCGATCCTGTTGGCGCAAGGTTATCAGAAGTGTGATGTGGCGCTTATATCCAAATGGAATGGGTTATGACAAATGGAAATAATTTGTGTGCTTAATGTTCAATCTGGTGATTAATGAAACGATTGAACTGAAATTGCAGCGAATTGATCATCTGGGATGACCAGCGCACTGCACTGTTTTCGGGCAAGGTTTGCGGCATCCAGACGGCGTAGGCAAAGAGCGCCATACACAACACACGCTCAAGCTGATTACCTTTCTGCGGCGCAAGAATGGGCAAACGGAAACGCCAGCGGCATGGCCAGAGCAGCGGCACGCCCGCAGGCGTCAGCATATCGGCAAGGATATGGCTTAAATAACCCAGCACCATTCCCTGGATAGCATCGGCGGGCACTATCCAGCTCTCAGGGACTTTTAAATAGAACAGGGTGAGCAGGCCGAATACGGCCAGCAGGCTGTGGGTAAACCCACGGTGACCAAACGCGCGGGCGATGGGTTTTGATATCCACTTTAGCCGCTGTCCCAGGAATGACTTTGGATGGTCGATATCGGGCAGCAGACAGGTCAACACGGCGGACGGGACAATATGCCACCAGTCCCCCTGTGCGAGCACAGGGGTAAGTTCAGCGTTTTTGGCAAAAACTGCGCACGCAATGGAAAAAAGCAGATGGCCTTCCGCCGTCATGATAAAACCCACAAAACTGTCAATTCATACAGTATAGGGTTTTTATACAGTAGACGAAAGAGGTGACGGTGTAACTGTATGTCACAAACGCGCCTAGCGCGCCAGCCAGCCCCCGTCGACGGCTAACGTATGACCGTTCACGTAATCCGAGGCGGCGGAGGCTAAAAAGACCACCGGTCCCTGCAGGTCTTCCGGAACTCCCCAGCGCCCGGCAGGTATCCGGTCGAGGATCTCCTGGCTGCGCTGCTGATCATCCCGCAGTTGCTGAGTGTTGTTGGTCGCCATGTAGCCTGGCGCGATGGCGTTAACATTGATGCCGTGCGTCGCCCATTCATTCGCCAGCAGACGCGTGATCCCCAACACGCCGCTTTTGGACGCGGTGTAAGAGGGCACGCGGATGCCGCCCTGGAATGAGAGCATCGAGGCGATATTAATGATTTTCCCGCCCTGGCCCTGCGCAATAAACTGTTTAGCCACGGCCTGGGAGAGGAAAAAAAGCGATTTCAGATTCAGGTTGATGACGTCATCCCAGTCCTTTTCGCTGAACGCGAGAGCATCTTCACGGCGTATGGTCCCGGCATTGTTCACCAGAATATCGACTCGCCCCATCTCAGCAACCGCGCTGTCAACAACGTTCTGAAGACTCTCCTGCTGACTGAGGTCGGCCCGAATCGCCCTGAACCGCCTTCCGAGTGCGGTAATGCAGGCAGCCGTTTCCTCCGGCGCTTTGCGGTTAACACCCACGATGTCGCATCCCGCCTGCGCCAGCGCAATGGCCATGGCTTGTCCCAGACCGGTATCGCATCCGGTGACGATGGCCACTTTTCCTGACAGAGTGAAGTTATCCAGTATCATACGCGCCTCAGAAGTAAGGTTATTGTCATTCTGACGCTAAGGATAGAAGCGGGGGATAAGAAAAGCAAACAAAATGAAACGATGTTTTGTTTTTAAAGCAGGCAGCCTGACGCTGCCTGAAAAGGGCGGGTTACTCGCCGCGCAGGTGCTGCGCCGTCAGCTCAACCAGTGAGTTCAGCTTCACGTCGGCAAGGGCAAAACGGGGATCGTGTCGGCCTTCCTCCGCGGGAACAACAATCGAGCGCATGCGCGCGGCCTTCGAGGCCACCATTCCGTTAACGGAATCTTCCAGCGCGACACAGCAGAGGGGATCAAGACCGAGCTTAGCGGCACAGTCGAGATAGACCTGCGGGTGCGGCTTGCTGTATGGCAACGTTTCCGCTGAGGCCAGCGCGTCGAAGCTGTCGCGCAGCTCAAACATGGTCAGCACTTTTTCCAGCATATGCAGCGGTGAAGCTGACGCCAGGCCAACTTTCAACCCCTGCGCTTTACACAGCGCGACGGCTTCACGCACGCCGGGCAGCAGGGGCTTGCTCTCTTCCACCAGTGAGATGGCGCGGCTGATAATGCGCGCGGTCACTTCGTCGCGATCGGGTCCCACCCACGGCTGCTGGGCATACCACAGGTCCACCACCATATCGATGCGCAGACCAAGCGTATCCGGAAGTTCACTACGGCGGCTGATATCAACGCCCAGGCTGGCGATAACGTCCAGTTCGGCGCGATCCCACAACGGTTCGGAATCGATCAGTAATCCATCCATGTCAAAAATTGCGGCAAGAATCTGGCGCGGTGTCGACATCACAACGTCTCCTTATCCAGGGTGTACGACAGACGATAAATGCTAAGTGCACTCTGCAATTTAGCATATTGCCTTTAAAGAGCGGGCGAAAATGATGGTCAGCAGGTAGACTTAGGCAGAAATAACGCGTCTTTATGAAGGGGAACTGATGACGTATCAACAAGCTGGACGCATTGCTGTCTTAAAACGTATTGCTGGCTGGGTAATTTTTATTCCAGCCGTCATTTCGACGCTGATCTCTGTGCTTAAATTTATGTACGATCACAGTGAAAAACAGCCAGGTATTAATGCGGTAATGCTTGATTTTGCTCATGTCATGATTGAAATGATGCGTTTTAACACGCCGTTTCTGAATATCTTTTGGTTCAATTCGCCGACGCCGAATTTTCATCAGCAGTTGAATCTCGGGTTTTGGGTGATCTACGCGCTGATCTTTATTGGTATGGCGTTGCAGGCCTCTGGCGCACGCATGAGCCGTCAGACGCGTTTTTTACGCGAAGGTGTGGAAGACCAGATGATTCTCGAACAGGCGAAAGGCCCGGAAGGGATGAGCCGCGAGCAGATTGAGTCCCGCATTGTTGTGCCGCGTCACACCATTTTCCTGCAAATTTTCCCGCTGTATATCCTGCCAGTCATTATCATCGTGGCGGGTTACTTCTTCTTTTCGCTGTTGGGATTCCTGTAACCGATAAGGGTGGCGACATAGCCACCCGTCCCGCCATTACGCGGCAAGCACACGTTCAAGTGCCCTCTGGGCATTGACCAGATGTTCTCCGCCAAACAGAATGGCGCGGTTCATCAGTGTGTACAGCTGATACACCGGCTGGCGCTCAAGAAAACCCTGCGGCAGAGGCAGCACGGACTGGTACCCGTCGTAAATTTGCGGCGGTTGCTCAGGGTGCAGTGGCAGCATCGCCAGGTCACACTCCCTGTCGCCCCAGTAACAGGCCGGGTCGAAGATATAGGGGCCGTCAGGACCCAGCGCGCAGTTATCTGACCACAAATCACCGTGCAGCAGAGACGGCTGAGGCTGGTGGGATGCCAGACGCTGCTGAATGTGTTCGACGATGGCATCGATATTGCCAAACTCCAGACCTTTCTCCGCAGCCAGTTCCAGCTGCCAGCCAATGCGTTGCTCAGCAAAGAATGTCGACCAGCGTCGTTGCCAGGCATTGGGTTGTGGGGTGGTGGAGAGGTCATTGTCAAAATCGAGACCAAACTGCGGCTGGTCGCTCCATTGATGCAGTCGCGCTAACTGTTGGCCGAGAATGAAGGCGTTATGGGCGTCCAACGGGCGGGCAGGAAGAAATTCCATGACCAGAAAACTGTAGTCGCGGTCGCTGCCCACGGCCCAGACCTGCGGGACCGTCACCGTTTTACTGCGCGACAACAGTTCCAGCTGGTCGGCTTCGGCGGTGAAAATCGGAAGCAGCTCTCGCTCATCGCATTTAACAAAGAGATCGCGCCCGGCGTAGCGTAAGTGCCATGCGGCGTGGATTTCTCCGCCTGGCAGTTCGTTCCGCAGTTCAATTTCACCTTCACCCAGTTGCTCACTTAAAAGATGACTGATAGCCTGCCACATGTTGTCTCTCCCATGTTGTCTGCCAGATCATAAAGTTAGCGCATAATTGCGGTAAAAAAATACGAACTAACGCACACCTGAGCGGTTTAAATTCATGCAGGGCACTTATTGTTCTTTTTTCTGCCAGCTTTCCCAGGTATCAAGATCAATTTCTGCCGCTTTGTCGGTCACGCTTTCGACCAGACTGGCCGCCAGAGCGTGAACCTCTTCTTTACTCAGGGCGCTGATCAGGCCAAACGTCAGGGTGCCTAAATCATGGATATTGCCCTCGTCATCCGTGAGTGTGAGCAGGAAATTGGCCCGGGTAAAGGCGTTGTTGAGCTCATTAAGCTCGGTCAGCGACGCTTGATGAATGTTGATGGTAACGACGTAGCGGGTGATGTCACCACTGCTCATAATTCACCTCATTGTTATCTTGGAAGTTTTCTTAGCATAGTCGATAGGCTGCGTTTGGCGACTATGGCGCGTATTTCCCCTTCACAGAGAAGGGGAAAAGGGGGATTAATTTCGGGACAGGTAATCGACGATTTTTTGCGTGTCGCTAAGCGAACAGAGACGTGTGCCCTGGTTGATGGTGGCAGCGCTACCCGCTGCGACGCCGTAGCGTGTCATCTCCAGTAGCGAAGCACCCTGAGCCAGTTTCAGGGTCATCGCTCCAACCATGCTATCACCTGCGCCCACGGTACTCTGGCTTTTCATCGGCGGCGGGACAACCTGAACGGACCCCGTTTCGTCCACGGCCAGGGCACCCTGCGGGCCAAGGGAGACCACGACCCGTCGCGCTTTGCCGCTGTGAACCAATTCCTGCGCGGCGGTGAGGACATCGTCCGGCTGGTTCAGTTCGCGGTTCACCAGCGCGCTTAACTCTTTCTGATTGGGTTTAACCAGCTCAAGATTGCCCGGCGTCAGGGCTGCCTGCAGCGCCTCGCCGCTGCTGTCGACAATGCAGCGGATACCGCGTTGCTGCGCGGCCCGAATCAGCGCCGTCAGTTTTTCCGTGCTGACACCGGGCGGCAGGCTGCCGCTTATCACCAGCAGAGCACCGCTCTCAATGGTCAGCACCTTCTCTTCAAGCTGACGAAACTCATCTTCACTGAGTTTTGCACCCGGCATGACGAAACGGTATTGCTCGCCGCTGGACTCCACGTGCACATGCAGGTTTTGCCGCGTCCAGTCTTTGGACTCGACGGTCTGCGAGGCCACCTGTTCATCGGCCAGCAGAGAGACCAGGTGCTCACCGGTCGCGCCGCCTGCAGGGAAAATTGCTGTCGCCTTTCCACCGAGGTGCGTTATGGCTCGCGCCACATTGATACCGCCGCCGCCGGGCTCAAACACCGGGGCGCTGCAGCGCAATTTACCTTCCGGGTAAATCTGGGGCGTCAGGGTGGCGGAATCGAGGGAAGGGGAGAGCGTCAGGGTGTAGATAGAAACCATCATTACCTCCTTTTAGCGTGGGTTCCTTTTAGTCTGGCACCATTTGTCAGGAAGGCAATGTAAATAACAGTATGATTTTAAATATGAATACTGACATAAAGTCTGCGGCGGCTTATATAAAATAAAACGCTTTTTGAGATCGTTCTTATTCAAAAAATGAAATAAGAAATCATTGCTATGTTATTTGCGGCTTTTTATAATTTGTTACCTTTCTCTGGACGCCTTGTCATTGATCCTCAAGAAAGTTTCCGGGACCGTGTGGTCTCTTTTTTTGTTGTACGGACTCCTTAATAAAATGAAGCTTTTGAAGACAGTACCCGCTGCACTGATGCTGGCGGGTGGCGTGTTTGCTGCAATGAACGCGACCGCAGATGATTCCGTTTTTACTGTCATGGACGATCCAGCCACCGCGCAAAAACCGTTTGAAGGTAACCTGAACGCTGGCTATCTTGCACAATCCGGTAACACGAAAAGCTCCTCTCTCACGGCGGACAGTACGCTGACCTGGTACGGTAATACCACCGCCTGGTCTCTGTGGGGAAATGCCAGTAACACCTCCGCGAATGACGAACGCTCTTCCGAGAAATATGCGGTTGGCGGACGTAGCCGTTACAACATGACCGACTTTGACTACCTGTTTGGTCAGGCCAGCTGGTTAACTGACCGTTACAACGGCTATCGCCAGCGTGATGTGTTCACTGCCGGTTACGGTCGTCAGTTCCTGAACGGTCCGGTACACAGTTTACGTTTTGAATTCGGTCCAGGCGTGCGCTACGACGAGTACACCGACGGCGAAACCAAAACTCAACCGCTCGGTTACGCTTCCGGCACCTATGCCTGGCAGATGACTGACAACACCAAATTTACCCAGGGGGTGTCTGTGTTTGGTGCCGACGATACGACGCTGAACTCAGAAACAGCGCTGAACGTGGCCATCAACGAACACTTTGGCCTGAAAGTGGCCTACAACGTCACCTGGAACTCTTCTCCTCCTGATTCTGCTCCGGATCATACCGACCGCAGAACCACGGTTTCACTGGGTTATAAAATGTAATATTCTCGGGCCGATTACGCTATCGGCCCGTTTTTTATTTTTTGAAACTGTGCTGTTTTATATTAAACACTGTTTTGAAATATCTGGTCTGCTGATATCTCCATCATTTCTTCATAATGCATTTTCATTAATTTGCGGCTTATTTGACACGAATTGATAACGTAACAGGCTAGGCAAAAGTGTGATCTGGATCTACACTCTTAGCACGGGCAGAATTCGGCCTTAAGGTATTTAGCATTATTAGCATTAAATGTAGAAAGAGAAAAAACATTATGAAAAAAATCAAAACTGCCGCAGCAGCGATGGTGCTTTCCGCACTGTCTTTTGGCGTATTTGCTGCTGATGAAACCACCCCGACAGCCAGTGACACCCACAGCCAAATCGGCATTGCGAAAGCCGCTGACGTTGAAGCCGGATCTAACATCGCGCCAGCCTCTCAGTCCACCGGTCAGTCTATGAATGATGCTTTTGACGTCCATAAACTGGTTGCAGGTGAATGGTCCTGATGGATTTTGCCGAGTTGTTATTGACGTTTAAACGCTAATTCAACGCGCCAAAAAAACCGGATTTTGTGGTACCGGTTTTTTCGCGGTAAACCTATTTGACGTAAACCTATCGTCCGTATTTCGTCCTGGCGGTGAATACCCGCAAAAGGGTATTACGGATAACGATGTTATTCCCTGCGCAGTTATTTATATTCACGTTCAGCCCCAAATCATTGCCGCCCAACGCAGAAGCAGCATCGCACCGCAGATGGCAATCAGCACCAGTACCATTTTCCAGTGTTTTACGGCAAATCGTTTTGTTGGCATAACCTGATCCTTGTAAGTTGATGCGAACAGTCTACCAAACAGGGCGGGGAAATGCCCCTTCTCCAGTGGTGAATCAGGTTATGCCTGCTTCCGGTTCGGTTAGAACCAGTGGAATCGTTCTGCAAGAATCAACAATAAACCGGTGGCTGAAAGGATGTTCAATATCACAACCGTTCTACTTGATACGTTCATGGTATGCACCTTTGGGTTTAAAGACTTGTTCAAGAGTAGCCCAGCATCTCTGGAATGCGAGCATCGGAGATATGCGCCCTGCAAATTCATGCGAAAGTGCCAGCGCAGCAATCTGCCCGCAAAGGGTGCAATCTCTCTTTTGTTAGTGTTACCATTGCAGGGCTTGCCGTAAATCCGCATTTATCTGATTTTCGGCGGGTGAATGATCGCGAGCCAATTTGACGATTGTTGGTCAGATGGTGTCGTAATCTATTGTCAAATCACGATTATTTTCTTTGTATATGCTCTTATGTGTGGGGCATCACTGCAAATAAGGATATAAAATGCCTGTAATTACTCTTCCTGATGGCAGCCAACGCCATTACGACCACGCTGTAAGCCCAATGGATGTTGCCCTGGACATTGGTCCTGGACTCGCGAAAGCAACCATCGCTGGCCGTGTTAATGGTGAGCTGGTTGATGCATCTGACCTGATTGAAAGCGATGCGCAGCTGTCTATCATCACAGCGAAAGACGAAGAAGGTCTGGAGATCATTCGTCACTCCTGCGCGCACCTGTTAGGTCATGCGATCAAACAGCTGTGGCCGAACACCAAAATGGCGATCGGTCCGGTTATCGACAACGGTTTCTACTATGACGTTGATCTTGACCATACCCTGACTCAGGAAGATATCGACGCGCTCGAAAAACGTATGCACGAGCTCGCCGAAACTAACTATGACGTCATTAAGAAGAAAGTCAGCTGGCACGAAGCGCGTGAAACCTTCGTGAAGCGTGGCGAGAGCTATAAAGTCTCTATTCTTGATGAAAACATCTCTCATGATGACAAGCCTGGCTTGTACCATCACGAAGAATACGTCGACATGTGCCGTGGACCGCACGTGCCGAACATGCGCTTCTGTCATCACTTTAAGCTGATGAAAATCGCGGGCGCCTACTGGCGTGGCGATAGCAACAACAAGATGTTGCAGCGTATCTATGGTACCGCGTGGGCCGATAAAAAAGCCCTTAACGCCTACCTGCAGCGCCTGGAAGAGGCGGCTAAACGTGACCACCGTAAAATCGGTAAGCAGCTTGACCTGTACCACATGCAGGAAGAAGCGCCGGGTATGGTGTTCTGGCACAATGACGGCTGGACTATCTTCCGTGAACTGGAAACGTTCGTACGCTCCAAGCTGAAAGAGTACCAGTATCAGGAAGTGAAAGGCCCGTTCATGATGGACCGTGTGCTGTGGGAAAAAACCGGCCACTGGGACAACTACAAAGATGCGATGTTCACCACCTCTTCTGAGAACCGTGAATACTGCATTAAGCCAATGAACTGCCCTGGCCACGTTCAGATCTTCAACCAGGGTCTGAAATCCTACCGCGATCTGCCGCTGCGTATGGCAGAGTTCGGTAGCTGCCACCGTAACGAGCCATCAGGTGCATTGCACGGTCTGATGCGTGTTCGTGGCTTTACTCAGGATGATGCGCATATCTTCTGTACTGAAGATCAGGTTCGTGATGAAGTTAACGCCTGTATTCGTATGGTCTACGATATGTACAGCACCTTTGGCTTCGAGAAGATCGTTGTCAAACTCTCAACGCGTCCGGAAAAACGTATCGGTAGCGATGAGACCTGGGATCGCGCAGAAGCGGATCTCGCCGTGGCGCTGGAAGAGAACGGCATTCCGTTCGAATACCAGCTGGGCGAGGGCGCATTCTACGGTCCGAAAATTGAATTTACCCTGTATGACTGCCTCGATCGCGCATGGCAGTGCGGTACTGTACAGCTGGACTTCTCCCTGCCGCAGCGTTTAAGCGCCTCTTATGTTGGCGAAGACAACGAACGTCAGGTACCGGTTATGATTCACCGTGCAATCCTCGGTTCTCTGGAGCGCTTCATCGGCATCCTGACTGAAGAGTTTGCCGGCTTCTTCCCAACCTGGCTTGCGCCAGTGCAGGTCGTGGTGATGAACATTACCGATTCTCAGGCTGAATACGTTAAAGAATTGACGCAGAAACTACAAAATGCGGGCATTCGCGTAAAAGCAGACTTGAGAAATGAGAAGATTGGCTTTAAAATCCGCGAGCACACTTTACGTCGTGTCCCGTATATGTTGGTCTGTGGTGATAAAGAGGTGGAAGCAGGCAAAGTTGCCGTTCGCACCCGCCGTGGTAAAGACCTGGGGAGCCTGGACGTAAGTGAAGTGATTGAGAAGCTGCAACAAGAGATTCGCAGCCGCAGTCTTCAACAACTGGAGGAATAAGGTATTAAAGGCGGAAAACGAGTTCAAACGGCACGTCCGAATCGTATCAATGGCGAGATTCGCGCCCAGGAAGTTCGCTTAACAGGTCTGGAAGGCGAGCAGCTGGGGATTGTGAGTCTGAGAGAAGCGATCGAAAAGGCTGAAGAAGCTGGAGTAGATTTAGTTGAAATCAGCCCTAACGCCGAACCGCCAGTTTGTCGTATCATGGACTACGGCAAGTTCCTTTATGAAAAGAGTAAGTCTTCTAAGGAACAGAAGAAAAAGCAAAAAGTTATCCAGGTTAAGGAAATTAAATTCCGTCCTGGTACCGACGATGGCGATTATCAGGTAAAACTCCGCAGCCTGATTCGCTTTCTGGAAGATGGCGATAAGGCCAAGATCACACTGCGTTTCCGCGGTCGTGAGATGGCCCACCAACAGATTGGTATGGAAGTGCTTAACCGCGTCCGTGACGATCTGAGTGAACTGGCAGTAGTCGAATCCTTCCCTACGAAGATCGAAGGCCGCCAGATGATCATGGTGCTCGCTCCTAAGAAGAAACAGTAAGGCCTTCAAGCAGCAAAACCTGTGGAGCCTTCGGGTCTCATAGGTTTTGTTCGCCTATGTTTCGTTTATTTAACAATGCGAAGTGGAAGTAATTAAGATGCCAAAAATTAAGACCGTACGCGGTGCTGCTAAGCGCTTCAAAAAAACCGGTGGTGGTGGATTTAAGCGTAAGCACGCAAACCTGCGTCATATTCTGACCAAAAAATCTACTAAGCGTAAACGTCACCTGCGTCCAAAAGGCCTTGTTTCTAAAGGCGATCTGGGTCTGGTTATCGCGTGCCTGCCGTACGCATAAGCCGTTAACGTTTAATTTTTTACTAAGAATATAGATACAGGAGAGCACATATGGCTCGCGTAAAACGTGGTGTAATTGCACGTGCACGTCACAAGAAAATTTTGAAACAAGCTAAAGGCTACTACGGTGCGCGTTCACGCGTATACCGCGTTGCCTTCCAGGCTGTTATCAAAGCAGGTCAGTACGCTTACCGTGACCGTCGTCAACGTAAGCGTCAGTTCCGTCAACTGTGGATTGCGCGTATCAACGCAGCAGCACGTCAGAACGGTATTTCTTACAGCAAATTCATCAACGGCCTGAAAAAAGCCTCTGTTGAAATCGACCGTAAGATCCTGGCTGACATCGCAGTATTCGACAAAGTAGCGTTCACCGCTCTGGTCGAAAAAGCGAAAGCAGCACTGGCATAAGCCAGTTGAAAGAGGGGGCTTCGCTCCCTCTTTTCATTTAACACCATCAGAAGATTGACTTTTACCCGTGCAACCTTTTCAATAAGGTCTTAACGGTTTTTTACCACACAAGGTAACGCAAGCATGAATGCTGCTATTTTCCGCTTCTTCTTTTACTTTAGCACCTGAATTCAGGAGGCTAGCGCGTGAAAGATGAAACGAAAAACAGCGCCAGATAAGCCTCCTGATGGAGGCTTTTTTTGTGTCTAAATTCGAGAGAATAACTCCACCAAATCGGTGTCTGCACCGACATAATGAGGAAAATCATGTCACATCTCGCAGAGCTGGTTGCCAGTGCAACAGCCGCCATTAATCAGGCCTCAGATGTTGCCGCGTTAGACAATGTCCGCGTCGAATATCTCGGTAAGAAAGGGCATTTGACCCTTCAAATGACAACCCTGCGTGAACTGCCGCCAGAGGAACGCCCGGCAGCGGGTGCGGTCATTAACGAAGCCAAAGAGCAGGTGCAACAGGCACTGAACGCGCGCAAAGCTGAGCTGGAAAGCGCGGTGCTGAATGCGCGTCTGGCGGCAGAGACTATCGATGTCTCCCTGCCGGGGCGCCGTATCGAAAACGGTGGCCTGCATCCGGTTACCCGCACCATTGATCGCATTGAAAGTTTCTTCGGTGAGCTCGGCTTTACCGTGGCGACTGGCCCGGAAATCGAAGATGATTACCACAACTTCGACGCCCTCAACATTCCAGGCCATCATCCGGCACGTGCTGACCACGACACTTTCTGGTTCGACGCCACCCGTCTGCTGCGTACTCAGACCTCGGGCGTTCAGATCCGTACCATGAAGGAACAGGAACCCCCGATCCGCATCATCGCACCGGGCCGCGTGTACCGTAACGACTACGATCAGACCCATACCCCGATGTTCCATCAGATGGAAGGCCTGATTGTTGATAAGAACATCAGCTTTACCAACCTGAAAGGTACGCTGCACGATTTCCTGAACAACTTCTTTGAGGAAGACCTGCAGGTTCGTTTCCGTCCGTCCTACTTCCCGTTCACTGAACCGTCTGCGGAAGTTGACGTGATGGGTAAAAACGGCAAATGGCTGGAAGTGCTGGGCTGCGGCATGGTGCATCCAAACGTTCTGCGCAACGTAGGTATCGATCCAGAAGTCTACTCCGGCTTTGCGTTCGGTATGGGCATGGAGCGTCTGACAATGCTGCGCTATGGCGTGACCGATTTGCGTGCATTCTTCGAAAACGATCTGCGTTTCCTCAAACAGTTTAAATAAGGGCAGGACAGAACAATGAAATTCAGTGAACTGTGGTTACGCGAATGGGTGAACACCACGCTTGATAGCGAAGCGCTTTCCAACCAGATCACCATGGCGGGTCTGGAAGTTGACGGTGTAGAGCCGGTTTCTGGCGCTTTCAATGGCGTCGTTGTGGGCAAAGTGGTTGAGTGCGGTCAGCACCCTAACGCTGACAAGCTGCGTGTGACAAAAGTTAACGTAGGCGGCGATCGCCTGCTGGATATCGTCTGCGGCGCGCCAAACTGCCGTCAGGGCCTGAAAGTGGCCGTGGCGACCGTGGGGGCTGTACTGCCGGGCGATTTTAAAATTAAAGCAGCGAAACTGCGCGGTGAGCCGTCTGAAGGCATGCTGTGTTCGTTCTCTGAGCTGGGTATTTCCGACGATCACAATGGCATCATTGAGCTGCCGCTTGATGCGCCTATTGGTACCGACATCCGCGAATACCTGAAACTTGATGACAACACCATTGAAATCAGCGTGACGCCAAACCGTGCGGACTGCTTAGGCATTATCGGCGTGGCCCGCGATGTGGCCGTGCTGAACCAGACTGAACTGAACGTACCGGAAATCGTACCGGTTGACGCTACCATCAGTGACACACTGCCGATTCAGGTTGAAGCCGCTGAGGCGTGCCCACGCTACCTTGGTCGTGTGGTGAAAGGCATCAACGTAAAAGCACCAACCCCGCTGTGGATGAAAGAGAAGCTGCGTCGCTGTGGTATTCGTTCTATCGACGCCGTCGTTGACGTGACCAACTATGTTCTGCTGGAGCTGGGGCAGCCGATGCACGCGTTCGATAAAGATCGTATCGAAGGCGGTATTGTGGTGCGTATGGCGAAAGAGGGCGAAACCCTGGTTCTGCTCGACGGCAGCGAAGCAAAACTGAATGCTGATACGCTGGTGATCGCGGACCACGTTAAAGCGCTGGCGATGGGCGGTATCTTCGGTGGCGAGCACTCCGGTGTAAACGATGAAACGCAAAACGTTCTGTTGGAGTGTGCGTTTTTCAGCCCGCTCTCTATCACCGGTCGCGCACGTCGTCACGGCCTGCATACCGATGCCTCTCACCGTTATGAGCGTGGCGTCGATCCGGCACTGCAGCACAAAGCGATGGAGCGTGCGACGCGTCTGCTGATCGACATCTGCGGCGGTGAAGCGGGCCCGGTTATCGACGTCACCCACGAAGCGACGTTGCCGAAGCGTGCGACCATTACCCTGCGTCGTAGCAAGCTGGATCGTCTGATTGGTCACCATGTTGCTGACGCACAGGTCAGCGATATCCTTCGCCGCCTGGGTTGTGACGTGACCGAAGGGCAGGACGAGTGGAAAGCCGTTGCGCCATCCTGGCGTTTCGACATGGAGATCGAAGAAGATCTGGTGGAAGAAGTGGCTCGCGTATACGGCTACAACAACATCCCGGATGAGCCTGTTCAGGCGGGTCTGGTGATGGGAAGCCACCGTGAAGCAGATTTGTCTCTTAAGCGTGTGAAAACCATGCTGAACGACAAAGGCTATCAGGAAGTGATCACCTACAGCTTTGTTGATCCAAAACTGCAGCAGATGATCCATCCGGGCCAGGAAGCGCTGATTCTGCCAAGCCCAATCTCCAGCGAAATGTCCGCGATGCGCCTGTCCCTGTGGACCGGTCTGCTGGGGACTATCGTTTACAACCAGAATCGTCAGCAAAACCGCGTGCGAATTTTCGAAAGTGGTTTACGCTTTGTACCGGATAATCAGGCAAATTTAGGCATCTGTCAGGATCTCATGCTGGCTGGTGCCATCAGCGGTAACCGTTACGAAGAGCACTGGGACCTGGCAAAAGGCACGGTTGATTTCTACGATATGAAGGGAGATCTGGAAGCAATTCTCGATCTGACCGGTAAATTATCTGAAATTGAATTCCGTGCAGAAGCGATCCCTGCGCTGCATCCAGGCCAGAGCGCGGCTATCTATTTAGACGGCAAACGCATTGGTTTCATTGGCGTTGTTCATCCTGAGCTGGAGCGCAAGCTGGACCTGAACGGCCGTACCATCGTGTTCGAGCTGGAATGGAGCCCGGTTGCAGACCGCGTCATTCCTCAGGCCCGCGACGTCTCACGCTTCCCGGCAAACCGCCGTGATATCGCGGTTGTGGTCGCGGAAAATGTGCCCGCAGCAGATATTTTGGCCGAATGTAAGAAAGTTGGCGTAAATCAGGTAGTTGGCGTAAACTTATTTGACGTGTACCGCGGCAAGGGCGTAGCAGAAGGTTTCAAGAGCCTCGCTATTAGCCTTATCCTTCAGGATACCAGCCGTACACTCGAAGAAGAGGAGATTGCCGCTACCGTCGCCAAATGTGTAGAGGCATTAAAAGAGCGATTCCAGGCATCATTGAGGGATTGAACCTATGGCGCTTACAAAAGCTGAAATGTCAGAATATCTGTTTGATAAGCTTGGGCTTAGCAAACGAGATGCCAAAGAGCTGGTAGAGCTGTTTTTCGAAGAGATCCGTCGTGCTCTGGAAAATGGTGAGCAGGTAAAACTCTCCGGTTTTGGCAATTTTGATTTGCGTGACAAAAACCAACGTCCGGGCCGTAACCCAAAGACGGGGGAAGATATTCCGATTACAGCCCGCCGCGTGGTGACCTTCAGACCCGGCCAGAAGTTAAAAAGCCGTGTCGAAAACGCAACGCCCAAAGCAGAGTAATATGAACTAACTAAAAAGGCCGCTCACGCGGCCTTTTTTCTTTGCGCTCTTTGGTAAACCCGCCGTAAAATCAATTACATCACACGCTACTAAAACCATATCCATGCTTGATTATGCCCATCGCCAGCACCGTTTAAATCAACGACACCTGCTTTTGCTCGTGCTGCTGCTCATTGTTACCGCAGGCGTTAGCCTGTGCGCCGGGGAACAGTGGATAGGGCCTGAACACTGGTTTGAGCCTGAGGGGCAGCTTTTCGTCTGGCAAATCCGTCTGCCGCGCACGCTGGCGGTGATCCTGGTGGGCGCCGCGCTGGCACTGTGCGGCACCATTATGCAGGCATTATTTGATAACCCGCTGGCGGAGCCCGGGCTGCTCGGCGTGTCGAATGGCGCGGGCGTAGGGCTGGTGGCGGCGGTGATGTTGGGCGGGGGGGAACTCTCCTCATGGGGAATTAGCCTCAGCGCCATTATCGGCGCGTTGCTGATAACGGTAATTCTTTTGCGCTTTGCCAGACGGCACTTATCAACCAGTCGGCTGCTGCTTGCCGGGGTGGCTCTGGGGATCATCTGTAGCGCGCTGATGACCTGGGCGGTGTACTTCTCCACGGCCTTTGACTTGCGTCAGTTGATGTACTGGATGATGGGCGGCTTCGGGGGCGTAGACTGGCGCCAGGGCTGGCTGATGGCCCTGCTGATACCGGTCTTGCTATGGGCGGGCCTGCAGGCACAGCCGCTGAATATTCTCGCGCTGGGGGAAACCTCGGCCCGCCAGCTTGGCATGCCAATAGGCTTCTGGCGTAACGTGCTGGTCATTGCCATTGGCTGGCTGGTTGGTGTGAGCGTGGCACTGGCCGGGGCGATTGGCTTTATTGGGCTGGTTATCCCGCACATGCTGCGTCTGTGCGGGATAACCGACCATCGAACCTTACTGCCGGCCTCGGCGGTTGCCGGGGCGGTAACGCTGCTGGTGGCGGATATCATCGCCCGGCTCGCCCTGACAGCCGCTGAGCTGCCAATAGGCGTGGTGACCGCCACGCTGGGCGCGCCGGTATTTATCTGGCTACTATTAAAATCCGGACGTTAAATCACTACCCGTAAGATAACCTGAGGGAATGCTATGCAGTCTGATATTTTGAATACCGAAGTGACCACCATTGAGGGTGAGAAAACCACGCTGGAAAGCTATAAAGGCAACGTGCTGCTCATCGTGAATGTGGCCTCCAAATGTGGCCTGACGCCGCAGTACGAGCAGCTGGAAAACATTCAAAAAGCCTGGGAGAAAGACGGTTTCACCGTACTGGGCTTCCCGTGCAACCAGTTCCTGGGCCAGGAGCCGGGCAGCGAAGACGAAATCAAAACGTTTTGCAGCACCACCTACGGTGTGACGTTCCCGATGTTCAGCAAAATCGACGTTAACGGTGAACATCGCCATCCCCTGTATGCGAAGCTGGTGGCGGCCGCGCCGACCGCCGTTGCGCCGGAAGGCAGCGGTTTTTATGAGCGCATGGCCAGTAAAGGACGCGCGCCGCTCTATCCGGACGATATCCTGTGGAATTTTGAAAAATTCCTTATTGGTCGTGACGGACAGGTGGTGCAGCGTTTTTCACCGGACATGACGCCTGAAGATCCGATTGTGATGGAGTCTATCAAGCTGGCGCTGGCGAAATAATGACGTTGCTGATGCAGCTCACGGACGTCGCCGATACGGGGCGTCTGGAGCCGATAACCGGTGCCATCAATGCAGGCGAAATCCTGCATCTTGTCGGGCCGAACGGCGCAGGAAAAAGCACCTTACTGGCGCGCATGGCGGGGCTGACCGCCGGCGCGGGGGAGATAACCCTGCTGGAGCATAACCTTGCTGACTGGTCGCCAGTCTCACTGGCGCACAGGCGCAGCTATCTGGTGCAGCAGCAGGCCCCGCCCTTTGCGATGCCCGTCTGGCACTACCTGATGCTGCATCTGCACGATAAACAGCATACGTCGCTGCTCACTGAGGTGGCGGCGGGATTAGGGCTAGAAGATAAACTGTCCCGGCATGCCAGCCAGCTTTCGGGGGGCGAGTGGCAGCGCGTGCGTCTGGCGGCCGTCATTTTGCAGATTCACCCGGCCGGCAATCCGCACGGCAGACTGCTGCTTCTGGATGAACCGATGAGCGGTCTGGATGTGGCACAACAGGCCGCGCTGGACACCCTGTTAAGCTCCCTGAGCAGAAAAGGGATCGGCGTGGTCATGAGCAGTCATGACCTGAACCATACGCTGCGTCACGCCCACCGGGTGTGGCTGTTGGCGCGAGGAAAGATGATTGCCAGCGGCACGCGCGATGCGGTATTGACGCCGCCAAATCTTGCCCGCGCGTACAATATGTCTTTCCGCAGGCTGGATATAGAAGGGCATAAGATGCTGATTTCTACCGCGCAGGCGTAACCGTTTCTTGCCTGTTAACGCCGTTGCACGCTAAATTACGAAAAGAACAAAAAAAGCAGAGGATTCGTCTGAAAATGCGATTCTGGTTTCTCCTGATGGCCGCGTTATTTCTTGCGGGATGCAGTAGCCATCGTGCGCCGCCGCCTAACCCGCGGCTTTCAGATTCTATTACCGTCATTGCCAGCCTTAACGATCAGCTGAGCAACTGGCGCGGCACGCCCTATCGTTATGGCGGCATGAGCCGTGGGGGCGTAGATTGTTCTGGCTTTGTTCTGATGACGTTTCGCGATAAGTTTGATTTACAGCTTCCGCGCGAAACACGCAAACAGGCGGAAATTGGCACGGAAATCGATAAAGATGATTTGCTGCCCGGCGACCTGGTTTTTTTCAAAACCGGCTCGGGTGAAAGTGGGCTTCACGTCGGTATTTATGATACCGATAATCAGTTTATTCACGCCTCGACCAGTCGTGGGGTGATGCGCTCGTCGCTCGATAATGTTTACTGGCGTAAAAACTTCTGGCAGGCACGACGTATTTAGTCTGTCAAAGAGCAGTCTCTTATGATGGCATGATAACTAATAAATCATGCCATTTTTTCTCAAATAAGAGGTTTAAAGTTAAATTTACGAAAAATGACTTATCTCCTCAGGTGTCTGTTTTATCTAAAACTGGCTATTACTGAGCAACCAGGATAAGATTATTTTAGATTCAGGGATAAATCTGAAAAATAATACGGAACTAATGAAATTAATCTTATTAAAATCAAGACAGTGGAATTGTGTCGGCAATTGCTCCAGGATGTCCTCTCTCATCTTTAATGCGGGGCGAGTGCAATGATTATTACGCTAGATAATGCTTACCAGTCTGAACTGATGCTTCTGCCTGCCCGTAATAGCGCCGGCGAGCTTAAAGGTTTAGAGGTTCTGGTTAACTTTACTGGCGTCGGTACCCACGTTCGGATCCCCACCGAACTCGTTATCCCGCGGCTTTCTGCTGAAGAAGAGTTAGCGTTGTTTAACGAGAAACTGCAATTGCTTGATACCTGTAAACTGTTTTTTATTCAGCATCAGTTAATTGCATGGATCAATATTACACCTGTAATTGTTGAATTTTTATTAAGTAATGGGAACGCTGTTTCAATACTTGAGCGTTATCCGTTTCTTGAGTTTACTGTTAATGAGAATTATCCAGGTTTAAATAACGGGAAGGACGATCTGCAACTGGCGAGAATGGCAATCCATTTTCCGCTGGTGCTGGCAAACTTTGGCGCAGGCGCAGCGTCGTTGAAAGCCGTTTATGATGGATTGTTTAAACGGGTCATTCTCGACAAGGGATTTATCCAGCAGCGTGCTTCTGAACTCTCTTTTGAGCCTTTTATGCGCGCAATCCTCTGGCAAATAACGCCTCACTGTCAGTCAGTGCTCGTCGGCGGCATTGATGACCACGGTTTATTGCAGCGCGTCTTGTCCTTTAACTTTGGCGCAATGCAGGGGGCGCTCTGGCCGGCCGTCTCTGCAGAGCACGTCACCACGCTCGTTCAGTGATAACCCTCTCTTTCGCCCGTGTTTAAGTCCGGGTAAACCCTCTACACTAAAAGCAGGAGGACCTATGACCCTGTCTTTTACTGCTCACTGGCATGACGAGTTGCCGGGTTTTTATACCGCACTCAAACCCACACCGTTACAAAATTCCCGTCTTATCTGGCATAACGATCGGCTGGCAGATGAGCTGGCTGTTCCACCTGAGATGTTTCAGCCCTCCGACGGCGCTGGCGTCTGGGGAGGCGAAACGCTGCTTGCCGGTATGCAGCCTCTGGCTCAGGTCTATAGCGGACATCAGTTTGGCGTCTGGGCAGGACAACTGGGCGATGGCCGGGGGATCCTGCTGGGCGAACAACGGCTGCCCAACGGGGAGACGGTGGACTGGCACCTGAAGGGGGCCGGCCTGACCCCTTACTCGCGAATGGGCGACGGGCGCGCGGTATTGCGTTCGACTATTCGCGAATGTCTGGCCTCAGAAGCGATGCATGCGCTGGGGATCCCCACCACCCGCGCACTGTCGATTGTAACCAGTGACACCCCGGTGGCGCGTGAAACGATGGAAAAAGGGGCGATGCTCATGCGCGTTGCGCAAAGCCATCTGCGTTTTGGCCACTTTGAACACTTTTATTATCGTCGTGAGCCGGAAAAAGTCCGCCAGCTTGCGGATTATGCCCTTCGTCATCACTGGTCTCATTTCCAGGACGAGGCCGATAAGTACATTCTCTGGTTCCGCGATGTGGTAGCCCGTACCGCAACCATGATTGCCCGCTGGCAGACGGTCGGGTTTGCCCATGGGGTGATGAACACGGACAACATGTCGCTTCTCGGGTTGACCTTTGATTACGGTCCGTTTGGCTTCCTTGATGACTATCAGCCGGGGTACATCTGCAACCATTCTGACTATCAGGGACGTTACAGTTTCGACAATCAGCCGGCTGTTGGCCTGTGGAACCTGCAGCGCCTTGCGCAAACTCTGTCGCCGTTTATCGACGTTGATGCCCTGAATGATGCGCTCGACAGCTACCAGGACATTTTACTGCGCGAATACGGCGCGTTGATGCGCAACAAACTGGGGCTGGTGACGCAGGAGAGGGGCGATAACGACATCCTGAACGCTCTGTTTGCACTCATGGAACGTGAAGGCAGCGATTACACCCGCACCTTCCGGATGCTGAGCCAGACTGAGCAACACAGTAGTGCCTCACCGCTGCGCGACGAGTTCATTGACAGGCAGGGCTTTGACGACTGGTTTGCGCTTTATCGTGCGCGGTTGCAGCAAGAGCAGGTCGACGACGCAACCCGGCAGGCGCAAATGAACGCGGCGAACCCGGCGATGGTGTTGCGCAACTGGCTGGCGCAGCGGGCCATTGAACAGGCAGAGCAGGGGGAGTATGACGAACTACATCGCCTGCATGTGGCTCTGCGTACGCCGTTTGCTGACCGTGACGACGACTATGTCAGCCGTCCGCCGGACTGGGGAAAACGCCTTGAAGTGAGCTGTTCGAGCTAGCCCGGGCGGACAAAACCTGACACCTTGCGGTGCCAGGTTTTTTTATGCCGATACCGCGGTCACTGTGCGACCCATCCGCCATCCATATTCCAGGCGGCGCCGCGGACCTGTACGGCGCTGTCACTGCACAAAAACAACGCCAGTTCGCCTAGCTGTTCCGGCGTAACAAACTCACCGGCGGGCTGTTTCTCTGCCAGCAGTTGCTCACGAGCGACATCCGGTGCGACGCCATCGGCAATACGTCTGTCGATTTGCTGCTGCACCAGCGGGGTCAGCACCCAGCCCGGGCAGATGGCATTGGCGGTAATACCGGTGCGGGCGGTCTCCAGCGCCAGGGATTTGGTAAAGCCCACCACGCCATGCTTGGCGGCAACATAGGCGGATTTCTCTTTCGACGCGACCAACCCATGCACGGAGGCGATATTAATGATGCGCCCCCAGTTTTTCGCCTGCATCGCAGGCAGCGCCAGCCGGCTGGTGTGAAAGACGGAAGAGAGGTTGATGGCGATAATGTCGTTCCATTTTTCCACCGGGAACGCATTAACAGGTGCGACGTGCTGTATACCGGCGTTGTTGATCAGAATATCGACTCCGCCATACCGGGTTTCGGCGTAGTGCATCATGGCTTCAATCTGCTGGACGTCACGCAGGTCCGCATCGTGATAGCCCGGCGTTTTACCCCGTTTCGCGATTTCGTCTCTTGCCGATTCACTGTCGCCGAAACCGTTAAGAATCAACTGCGCGCCAGCCTTCGCCAGCACGCCAGCGATCCCAAGTCCAATACCGCTGGTCGAGCCGGTCACCAGTGCGGTTTTACCGTTCAGATTCATTTTATTCTCCTTACACAATGCCGGTGAGATAGAACACGGCAATGACAAAAAGCACCGCCAGACTTTTGATGAGAGTGATAGCGAAAATGCCGCCATACGCCTGACGATGGCTCAGACCCGTAATGGCAAGCAACGTAATCACGGCCCCGTTATGGGGAAGCGTATCCATGCCGCCGCTGGCCATCGAGGCCACGCGGTGGAGAACCTCCAGAGGGATATTGGCTGCGTGGGCGGCCGCGACAAACGTTTCGGCCATGGCCGCAAGGGCGATGCTCATCCCGCCCGACGCCGAACCGGTGATCCCGGCAAGCACGGTCACGCTGATGGCTTCGTTGAGCAACGGGTTCGGGATAGCGGCGAGCGCTTTGGATAAGACCAGAAAACCGGGCAGCGCAGCGATCACCGCCCCGAAACCGTATTCAGACGCGGTATTCATTGCCGCCAGAATGGCGCCGCTGACCGCCGTCCGGCTGCCTTCTGCCAGCCGTCCCCGGATATTGCGAAATCCAAAAAGCAGTACCATGACAATACCCGCGATCAGCGCCGCTTCCACGGCCCAGATGGCGGTGATTTTGCTGACCTCGGTGACAATCGGCTTCGCCAGCCCGGGCAGGGTAAGTTCATGGCGCGTCCCGTACCAGCCGGGGATCCAGCGGGTAAACAGCAGGTTGAGGATCCCGACCAGCAGCAGAGGGGAAATGGCGATCAGCGGATGGGGCAGATTAATGTTGTCCGGCGTTTCAGGTTCATTTTTCAGATCGGAACCGTAGCCCTCATTGTTGTTGAGCGCCTTTCGCCGCTGACGCTCCAGCCAGAGCAGGCCAAAACAGAGGATAAACAGCGAGCCAATCAGCCCAAGCCACGGGGCGGCCCAGGCGTTAGTGCCAAAGAAGCTGGTGGGGATAATGTTCTGGATCTGCGGCGTACCGGGCAGGGCGTCCATGGTAAACGAGAACGCACCCAGAGCCACGGTCGCCGGGATAAGACGTTTGGGGATGCCGCTCTGGCGGAACAGTTCGGCCGCAAAAGGATAGACGGCAAAGGCCACCACGAAGAGCGAAACGCCGCCGTACGTTAACAATGCACACACCAGCACAATGACCGGAATCGCATGGCGGCGCCCGAGGATCTGGATCGCTGCAGCGACGATAGCGCGTGAGAAACCGGAAAGCTCAATCAGCTTGCCAAACACGGCACCCAGCAGGAACACCGGGAAGTAGAGCTTGACGAAGCCGACCATCTTTTCCATAAACAGACCGGTAAACGTCGGGCCGACGGCCCCCGGGTCGGTCAGCAGCACGGCACCCAGCGCCGCGATGGGGGCAAACAGAATAACGCTGTATCCGCGATAAGCCGCGAGCATCAGCAATGCCAGCGCCGCCAGGGCAATCAACACACTCATTATGACTCCTCACTATCATTGTTATATTCGGGTACCAACGAGATGTCCGGGCGCGGTTAGCGCGCAAGGGTTAATGCAATGCCTTGCCCACCTCCCACACACAGGGTGACGAGCCCTTTTTTCGCGTCGCGGCGTTGCATCTCATGCAGCAGCGTGACGAGGATCCGACAGCCAGAAGCGCCGATGGGGTGGCCAAGCGCAATCGCACCACCGTTTACGTTCACCTTACGTTCATCCCAGCCGAGCAGTTTGCCAACGGCCAGCGCCTGCGCGGCAAAGGCTTCATTCGCTTCAATGACGTCCACCTCATCCAGCGCCCAGCCAGCCCGGGCCAGAACCGCCTGGCAGGCGCTGACCGGCCCGATGCCCATCACCGATGGATCAACGCCGGTCACGGCATAACTCACGACCCGTCCCAGGATCGGTAATCCGCTTTCCCGCGCTTTTTCACCGCTCATTAACAGCACCGCAGCGGCACCATCGTTCAGGGTTGAGGCATTACCCGCCGTCACCGTTCCATCTTCACGACGAAAGGCAGGGCGCAGGTGCGCGAGTTGCTCAGCGGTGGTTCCCGGCCGGGGTTGTTCATCACTGCTGACCAGGCGCGGCGGCTTTTTACCCTCGCTCACCGTGACCGGAGCCATCTCCGCGTCAAACAGACCGTGCTCAATGGCCGACGCCGCTTTTTGCTGCGACCGGGCGGCAAAAGCGTCCTGCTGCTCGCGGGAGATGCCATACTGGCGGGCAACGTTTTCCGCGGTGATGCCCATGTGATAATCGTTAAATGCGTCCCACAGGCCGTCCGTTATCATGCTGTCCTGCAACCCTGTATGACCAAAACGCAACCCTGACCGCGCACCGTCCAGCAGGTAAGGGGCATTGCTCATGCTCTCCTGGCCGCCAGCGATAACCACGTCGGCATCGCCGCAGCGGATAGCCTGCGCGGCGAGCTGCACCGCTTTTAAACCAGCACCGCACACAAGATTGACGGTTGTCGCGGGCGTACTGACGGGCAATCCGGCCGTGAGAGCGGTCTGACGGGCGGGGTTTTGTCCGCACCCTGCCGTCAGCACCTGACCGAAAATCAGTTCGTCTACCTGATCTGCGCACAGCTGGCTGTTCTCAAGCAGGCGACGAACCGCTACGGCACCCAGTTCAACCGCGGAAAGGGAGGAGAGCGATCCGCGAAAACTGCCTACAGGGGTTCGCGTGGCCCCGACAATCATGACCTCATTCATGTTCACTCCTCAGTTGAAGCGCATCTCGCGCACGTCGTCCGCCACGATGATTTTCCCGGCTGTTTTACTGACGATGTCGTCAATACTGACGCCGGGGGCGTATTCCCGCAGAATGAACGCGCCGTCTTCAATCTCCAGCAACGCAAGGTCGGTTAACACCCGACGGATGCAGCCAGCGCCGGTCAACGGCAGCGTGCAGCGCGGCAGCAGTTTTGACTCTCCGTTTTTTGCGGCATGGGTCATCACCACAATGATGTTCTGCGCCCCGGCGACCAGATCCATCGCGCCTCCCATCCCTTTCACCATCTTGCCCGGGATCATCCACGAGGCGATGTTGCCTTCGACATCCACTTCGAACGCCCCGAGTACGGTCAGGTCAACATGACCGCCCCGGATCATGGCAAACGACTGAGCCGAGTCGAAAATGGCTGCACCGATCCTCGCGGTGACGGTTTGCTTACCGGCGTTGATCATGTCGGCGTCAAGGCTCTGCTCATCCGGAAAGGCTCCCATCCCCAGCAGGCCGTTTTCAGACTGGAGCATCACGTCCATTCCCGCCGGAATATAGTTCGCCACAAGGGTCGGGATCCCTATCCCCAGGTTGACGTAGTAACCGTCGCGCAGTTCTCGGGCAACGCGCATGGCCATCTGTTCACGGGTTAACATCTTCAGACTCCCTCTGCGCGCAGCGTGCGCTGTTCAATGCGTTTCTCGAACTGACCGACAATCAGCCTGTCGACGTAGATCCCCGGGGTATGAATGGCCGACGGAGGCAGTTCGCCCGGGGCGACGATCTCTTCCACTTCCACCACCGTTATCCGGCCCGCGGTGGCCATCAGCGGGTTAAAGTTTTGCGCGGTATGGCGATAGATAACGTTGCCGTACCAGTCCGCTTTCCAGCCCTTGATCAGCGCAAAATCGCCGGTGATGGCCTCTTCGAGGACATAATGCTTGCCGGCAAACTGGCGAACTTCCTTGCCAGCAGCCACGGGGGTGCCATAGCCGGTGGCCGTGTAAAACGCCGGAATACCCGCTCCGCCAGCGCGAACCTTTTCTGCCAGGGTTCCCTGCGGGGTGAGTTCCACTTCCAGCTCGCCGCTCAACACCTGTTGCTCGAACAGCGCGTTTTCGCCCACGTACGACGCCACCACTTTTCGTACCTGGCGCGTCTCAAGGAGTATCCCGAGACCAAAACCATCGACGCCGCAGTTGTTTGAAACCACCGTCAGCCCCTGCACCTGACGGCGTCTGACTTCGGCAATCAGGTTCTCAGGAATGCCGCACAGGCCGAAGCCGCCTGCCAGCAATGTCATTCCGTCCGTCAGCCCGTCCAGCGCCTGCGCATAGCTGCCGACGCGCTTATCCAGTCCCGCCATAATCATCCCTCCCGTTATCCGTGCCGGTATCATTAGGGGCGGCGACTCATTTGTTAATTTTGAATTTGTGACCCACTCATTTGGTTTTTTTATTAATTTACTGTTAACTAAATTTTTTCAATTAGTTAACAAGGTGAAAAATGAGAATGAGTGTCAAACAGTTACGCGCGTTTTTAGCGGTAGCTCACACTCTGAATTTCGCGCATGCCAGTGAACGGCTGAATCTTTCCCAGCCGGCGCTTAGCCTGACGATTAAAGGCCTGGAGGAGGCGCTGGGGGGACCGCTGTTGCAGCGCAGCACCCGCAAGGTGGCGCTGACGCAGGAGGGGGAGACCTTTTTACCGATGGCGCGGCAGCTGCTGGCGGACTGGGATAACGCCGAAGAGGCCATGCATCAGTGCTTTACGCTGCAGCGCGGCAAAATCTCAGTCGCGGCGATGCCGTCATTTGCGGCGAATGTCCTGCCGGAGGTGCTCAAGGCATTTCGCGATCGCCACGCCGGGATCAACGTCACCGTGCACGATGTTATCAACGAGCAGGTAATTGAAATGGTGCGGGAAGGGCGGGTCGAGATGGGGATCGCGTTTGAACCGGCGCCGACCCATAACCTGCTTTTTACGCCGTTGGGTCTCGATCGATTTGTCGCCATTGTGCCGAAATCATCCGCTCTGGCAGCCAAAAAACGCCTTTCATGGGAGGCGCTACTGACGCTGGATTTCATTACCCTGCAGCGCCCTTCGGCCGTTCGTCTGATGATGGAAGAGGAGCTGGCCCGCAGCGGTCGTAAACTGGATGTGGCGCTGGAGAGCCATCAGCTGGTGACGGTGGGCAGAATGGTCGCCAGCGGCCTGGGCGGCAGTGCGGTCCCGGCACTGTGCGAGGCGCAGATGACCTCGTTAGGCGCGGTCTGTATTCCACTCGATAACCCGCCGATTGAAAAATGCATCGGCGTGATCCATCCCGGGCACACGCAGCTTTCAAAAGCGGCGCATGCCCTGCTTGAGACGCTGAAAGATTTTTATCAGCCCGGTCAGGGGGCGAGAAACACCTGCGGCGAGGCGTGAACCGGATGTGGGCCAACGTATACCTGCGCGCCATACCACCGGGCCAGCGCGTCGGCCTGTAAAACCGTTTCCGGCGTGCCCTGAGAAACCAGCGTGCCGTTATGCAGCAGCAGGATCCGGTCCGCCCACAGCGCTGCCAGATTGAGGTCGTGCAGCACCACGCACACGTGAAAATCGCCCTGACGGGTCAGGGATTTCAACAGCCGCAGCAGATGCTGCTGGTGGTAAAGATCCAGCGCGGAAGTGGGTTCATCGAGAAACAGCCAGCCGCGTGGCCCGCCGTCATGCCAGAGCTGCGCCAGGGCGCGGGCGAGCTGGATCCGTTGTTGCTCGCCACCGGAGAGGGCCGAAAAGTGTCGGTCTGCGAGGGGCAGGCAGCCCGTTATCGCCATTACGGCTTCGACAACCGGGGCTTCCGGGTAGCGCGTCCAGGGCGCGCGGCCCATACCCACCACCGCGTCGACCGGCCAGTCGAAACCGAGCTGCGTATTCTGGCGCATCACTGCCCGGCGGCGTGAGAGCTTTTGCGGGTGCCACGCCTCAAGTGGCGTACCCGCCAGGCTGCATTGCCCGCCAGAAGGCGTGAGATAGCCCGTGAGCAGGCGCAGTAACGTCGATTTTCCGGCACCGTTAGGCCCAATCAACGCCACCATTTCCCCCGGAGATAACGCCAGCGACACGTTGTTGATAATTGTCCGTTGCCCGACCTGATAAACAAGACGTTCCGCGCAGTAACGTTCAGCCATGTGCGCCTCCACGACGAAAAATGAGCCACAGGAACCACGGCGCGCCGAAGAGACTGGTCAGTAAACCGACCGGCATTTCAGCCGGTGCGACCAGCGTGCGCGCCACCGTATCGGCAACCAGCAGCAGCGACGCCCCGGCCAGTACGGAGCCGGGGATCACGGCCCGGTGATCGGATCCCAGCCACATCCGTATCAGGTGCGGCACCACCAGACCGACAAAACCAATCACCCCGCTGACGGCAACCGCGGCGGCAACCAGTAAGGCGCTGCACAGCAACAGGATCCGCTGTACCTTTGCTACCGCCACGCCAAGGTAGTGCGCTTCTTCTTCACCCAGCTGCAGTAAATTGAGCGCGCAGGCAAGACGCCAGATAATCAGAACGCCTGGCACCATCAGCGAGGTGACGGCCAGCAGCGTAGACCACTGTGCCTGACCCAGGCTGCCCATGCCCCAGAGGGAGAGCTGGCGAAGCTGGGCATCATTGCTGAGCCATGACAGTACGCCGACTGCCGCACCGCACAGGGCATTGAGGGCAATGCCCACCAGTAACAGCCGTGAAAGTGTGCTGTTACGCTGCTGGCTTAGGACGAAAATGACGAAAGTGGCCGCCAGCGCACCCCCAAATGCCGCGATCATGGGAGCGTAAAGCATCATCAGCGCGGGGAGCGAGAGGGGAATAACCACCCACAGCGCCACGGCCAGCGCCGCGCCGCTGCTGATCCCAAGCAGTCCCGGATCCGCCAGCGGATTACGAAAAAGCCCCTGCATTACGCAGCCTGCCAGTGCCAGCGAGCCGCCGGTGACCAGCGCCAGCAGGACCCGGGGGAGACGAATGGTCAGCCAGATCTGACGCAGGCTTTCATCACTGCCGCGCCACAGCAGACTGACCGGCAGATGCAGTGCGCCAGCCCCGGAAGCCGCCAGCGTCATGATCGTCAGGATGGCGGCCAGCATCCACAGCGACAATGCGATCCGTCGGGACATCAGGGCAGTTGCTCCGCCCGGGTGCGCAATTGCTGTATGGCCTGCGGCGTGCGCACGCTAAAGCCCAGCAGTGCCATATCGTCGATAGCCAGCACCTGCCTGTTCCGTCCCGCCGGCGTTTGCGCGAGGCCGGGAAGTGTCCACACATTCGCTTCGCCGCCCAATGCCTTTACGCCATCCTGTGAAATCACCACAAGGTCAGGCTGGCTGGCAATCACCCCTTCCTGGGACAGCGGCTGATAACGGGTAAAGCCCTGCATCGCGTTTTGCAAACCCGCTGCGCGAATGGCTGCATCCGCGGCGGTCTGTTGTCCGGCAGCCATCGCGGTCATCCCGCCGTGGTTGAGGATAAACAGCACCCGTTTGTCGAGTGGCGAGGTGGGCAGGGCTGCCAGCGCCTGGCGCAGCGTAGCGCGCAATGCGTCCCCCTGTGCTTCGCGATGCGTCGCTTCGGCAATGACTCGCACCTTTTCGTCAATCACACTCAGATCATGACTGCCGGGAACGGTGACGACACTGACGTGACTTTCCTCGACCTGTTTTAACGCCAGAGATGGTTGTGCCTGAGCACTGGCCAGCACCAGCGTCGGGCGCATGGATAAGATCCCCTCCGCGTTAAGCTGGCGCAAATAGCCGACGTCGGGCAGGGCGTTCGCCGCCTGCGGCCACTGGCTGGTGCTGTCGCGGGCAACCAGTGACGATCCCGCGCCAAGGGCATAAACAATCTCAGTCACGTCACCCCCCAGGGCGACAATTTTTTGCGGTGTGGCCGCGAACGTCACCAGCGGCAGGGCGCAGAGCAGGGCGAGCCATTTTTTCATGCGGCCAGCCCTTTTCGGGTCAGGGCGTCGACCTGGCTGCGCCACTGACGCTGCTCTGGTTCACCTTCGCTGCGTTGACCGTACAGCTGAGCGATTTGCGTCCCGTCGGCGGCGAAGAGCTCCAGGCTGGTGACGTGCCCGTCAGCGGTGGGTTTACGCGTCACCCATGTTTCGGCGATGGACGTATCCTGCAGATGCAGGGTAAAGGTTGGGTTGAAGATGTTGAGCCAGCCTTTCATCGGGACGACGTTTTCCACCACGCCGGTAAAGATCTGCACGCAGCCGCGGTTGCCGACGAAGATCATCATTTCATTCCCCTCCAGGCGGACCGTTTCCAGCAGCTGTGCCAGAGCGGTGTTGTCTACCCTGCAGGCCAGATCGTCGCCCACCAGACGAAACGCCTGCTGGCGGCTCAGATTGTGGCGCTTCAGCAGGCCGAAGAACTGATGCACGTCGGTCATGGCGCGCCACTCCTGGTCAACGAGGGCGGCATCAGCCTTTTCGTTGTGGGCAGGGACATCGGCATGCTTCAGTGCCAGTGGCGGATTATCGGCAAAGATAAAGCGCGTAAGCAGGTCGCCCCAGGCAGAAATATCGGTGTTATCGGTCGTGTAAACTTTCAGCAGGGCATCGCCCTGAAGGTCGAAGAACTGAATGCTCTGACGCTCACCGCGGGCGGTGGTTTCACTGATGTGGAACGCGCTCGCCCACTGGTTGAGAAACAGGCGCAGATCCAGCGCCCGCGGATTCAGTACCAGCCCGGCGTGGCCGCCAAGGTGTTGATGCGTAAACGCGCCCACCTGCTCGTGAACTGCATAGTCGTTACGACAGATGCATTTGGTCTCGCCCACGGCTTCCAGCGCGCCGATGATTTCGCGGATGTCGCCGTGCAGGCGCCAGGCGTCGTGGCCCACGCGGGCGAAGGTCAGCTCTGCTTCGCTGATGTTCATTAAGCCTGCGATGTCACGTGCGTATTGACCCGGATTTTCTTCTTTCAGCGCAAGCCAGCGTGTGTAGTGATTCATTGTCTCTTCCTTTCGAATAAGGGCCCCGGCAGGCCGGGGCGTGGGGATTACCACTGGTAACTCACAAAAATCTTACCGTTGCGTCCGTCCTGAGGAATGCCCTGAGGAGACCAGTACGCCTTGTCGAACGCGTTACCCAGCACCAGCGTCGTGGTTACTCCTTTGAGCTGCTCATGGCCTTTATAACTTACGTAGAAATCGTTAACCGCATAGCCCGGCTGTTCGCTGTAGCTACTGCTGATATGGGTTGAGCGATCGACGAAGGTGCCGATCCAGCCCACGGAGAAACCGCTTTGCGCCACCGGGATATCCAGCTTGCTGGTGACGGTATCGGGGTTGATGCTGGAGATATACTCGCCCGTATCGGTATCTTTTCCCCGGGTGCGGTTATAGGCGACGTCGAGGTTGAACAGGTCGGCCGTGTATTTCGCCATCACGTCCCAGCCCCAGATTTTGGCGTGGGGAACGTTCATGGACATGGTGGTCGCAGCCGCAAAATCGACGCTGGTGGAGATGTAGTCTTTGGCTTTGGTGTCGAAGTAGCTGGCCTTGAACTCCAGCGCATCGTTAGCAAGCATGACGTCGTCAAAGCGCAGTCCGAAGCCAAACTCCTGCGTTTCATTGGTTTCCGGACGCAGGTTCGGGTTCGGTACCCAGTAGTTAGTGTAAAAGCGGCCGATGGAGAAGTGTTTGGCGTCGTTATACATTTCACCCATGGTCGGCGCACGGAAGGCCTGTGCGTAAGAGCCGAACAGCATCAGCCAGTCGGTCGGGCTGACGGTCAGTCCGGCACGGGAGGACCATCTGTCCGCGTTCACATCGTCGTATCCTTCGCTGCTCCCGCGGTAATTATCGTAACGGGTACCGCCGAGAAGCGTGACCGGCAGGTCGCGCAGGGTGATCTCGTCCTGCAGCCAGCCGGAGCTGAAATCGATTTTAGCCTCCGGGAAGCCGGTGGTGGCGCCCCCCGGATGTTGCTCCTGACGGTAGTATTCGCCGCCATAGGTCAGAAGATGTGAGGCAAACGTGTCGCTGAACAGACGGGTGCGGTTTTCCACTTTGCCACCTTTGGTGGTCTGCTTGCGAAACTCGCCGGTGCCGTCAATGTTCTGGGCGTTAATACGCGCTTCAGACCAGTAGAGTTTCGCATCGGCATTCAGCCAGTCGTTGCCCTGGGGAGCCAGGTGATAGCCCAGCTGAGCGTCTCGCTGAATGGTGGAGCGATCGGTCATGGGATTGCTGCTGGCGTCTGCGGCGGGGGTTTGCGGGTTTTTTGGCTCCTGCGCCGCGTTATTGTAATAGCGCAGGGATCCGCTCAGCGTCTGGGCCGGGTCGATGGCCCAGCGGCCTTTTGCCAGCATGTTGTTGATGGATTCGTCATTCGGCGCTTTTCCACCGTCGCTCTGGCGCAGATCGCCGCGATCGCGGCTCGACCAGGCAACCAGTCCGTCCAGGGTTTCGGTACGCCCGTAAGCGCTGGCCCCCATGCCCAGACTGTGATCGCCCGTCGCGCCCGTACCAAACACGCGGTAGCCGCTGTTTTTGCCCGGTTCCAGCAGGTCATTTGCATCGGCGGTGTCATACGCGATCACGCCCCCCAGCGCGCCACTGCCGTACAGTAAGGCTGACGGGCCGCGAACCACTTCGATACGTTTAATCAGGGCCGGGTCGAGGAACGTGCTGTTCAGGTGGCCAGTATCGGTCCCCTGGCGCACGCCATCCACCAGCACCAGCACGCCGCGGCGGTCGTAACCGCGCAGGTTGACGTCCTGACCGTTGGTGCGCCCGGTGCCGTCAAGCATCAGGCCTGGGAGGTAGCGCAGCAGGTCGGCGGCCGAGCTGGCGGTCTGATTTTCCGGGGCCGCGGTGTCAATCACGCTGACCATCATCGGGGCTTCGAAGGCGCTGCGGGCGTTGCCGGTGGCGATAACGGTCATGTCATCTGTGGCCGCAAACGCGACGCCCGGCAGGGCGCTGACAACGGATAGCGCAAGGCAGGACGGGCGCAAAAATGCGGAATGCAGGTGTGGCATAGCAACTCTCCATAAAGAATCGAAAGCGCTGGCTGCCTGGGGATCACCTGGGTGGCTGGCGAAGGTATTGTGGTATTTATTTGGTGAGGATCAGCTTCCCGGCATGGGTCTGGCGCAACAGATAAAGCTGGCCGTCATGCTCGATGATCACGCGTCCCTCGTCCCCCAGCAGGCTTTTACTGTCGATCCGACGATCGGTGCGCGCTGGGGCAGGTGCTGTGTGTGTGTTTTCGGGCGTTGCCGCGTTGTTATCCGTACGTGACATAATGTTTATAAATAACAATCAATGTAACAATGATAATCATTATCAACAAAGTGAAAATTCACGGCAAGCGTTTTTGTGAAAAAACTGTGATGGGATCAAAACAGAAGAGGATGTGGCCGTGCGCGAACGTAGACCCTCTCCCGCAGGAGAGGGTAAAAGGTGAGGACTAAAAACGTGAATCGACCGCTGCCGCCAGTTTCTCCAGCAGCAGTTCGCTGTCTTCCCAGCTCAGGCACGGGTCGGTGATCGACTGGCCGTAAACCATTGGCTGTCCGGCTACGATTTTTTGCGTGCCTTCCCGGATAAAACTTTCGGCCATAATGCCCGCGATGGCGGTTGAACCGCTGACGATCTGCTGGCAGATCTCATCACACACATCCAACTGGCGGCGATGCTGTTTCTGGCAATTGCCGTGGCTGAAATCCACCACCAGGTGTTCCGGCAGGTCGAACTCGGCCAGCGTTTCGCACGCCGCAGCAATATCTTGCGCGTGGTAATTAGGCTTTTTCCCGCCACGCATGATGATATGCCCGTATGGGTTGCCGCTGGTCTGATAAATGGTCATCTGACCGCGCTTATCCGGCGACAGGAACATATGGCTGGCACGCGATGCACGGATCGCGTCAACGGCAATTCGCGTGTTGCCATCGGTACCGTTTTTAAAACCAACCGGGCAGGAGAGGGCAGAGGCCATCTCACGGTGGATCTGGCTTTCCGTGGTGCGCGCACCGATAGCGCCCCAGCTGATGAGATCGGCGATAAACTGTCCGGTCACCATATCGAGAAACTCGGTGGCCGTCGGTACGCCCAGCTCATTGACCTGCAAAAGCAGTTTACGCGCCAGCTCAATGCCATAATTAACACGGTAGCTGCCGTTCAGGTCCGGGTCGGAAATCAGCCCTTTCCAGCCCACGACGGTGCGCGGTTTTTCAAAGTAGGTGCGCATGACAATTTCAAGGCGATGCTGGTACTTGTCCCGCAGTCCCTGAAGCCGTTCTGCGTAATCCATTGCGGCATCCAGATCGTGGATGGAGCAAGGGCCAATCACCACCAGAAGACGTTTGTCTTCGCCATTAAGGATTTTTTCAATGCGACGGCGGGATGCCGTGACATGTTCCGCTACACCCGCGGAAACAGGATGCCGCTGTGCCAGTTCAGCCGGTGTGACCAGGCTGTCAATGCGCGCAGTGCGGAGTTCATCGGTTTTATTCATGAAATGTCTCAGAAAAATTTTTGCTTCATCGGCAGACTACCGGGAAGTGATGGGCATCACCTTAAACCAATCCCTGCTGAATTCAAGTTCGGCGCGTCTGCGCGCCGAGGATGTGGTGATGATACCCGATTCTGAGTTATTGTACTAGCATGTTAGTACATGCGGCGGTTGAGTCCCATGATATCGAGGATTTTGGTGGCGATCTCTTCTACCGAATAGTTAGTGCTGTTTAGCCATGGGATCTGGTTTTTGCGGTACAGCGCTTCCACCTCGGAAACCTCCATTCGACACTGGCGCATTGAGGCGTAGCGGCTGTTCTCACGGCGTTCTTCACGTATTGCCGCCAGTCGTTCCGGGTTGATGGTCAGGCCAAACAGCTTGTGCTGGAGCGGCTTAAGGGCGGCCGGCAGCACCAGATTGTCCATGTCATCAGCAATAAAGGGGTAGTTGGCGGCGCGGATACCGAACTGCATCGCCAGGTAAAGGCTGGTCGGGGTTTTCCCGCAACGCGAGACGCCCAGCAGTATCACCTGCGCCTGGTCGAGGTTACGCAGCGAAATACCGTCGTCGTGCGCCAGGGTGTAATCAATGGCGGCGATACGCGCATCGTATTTGGTCAGGTTGCCGGGGTTCAGCCCATGCGTTCGGTGAGCGATAGGCGTCGGATCGAGTTTCAGTTCGCTCTGCAGCGGGGCCACCAGCGCCTGGACGATATCCTGACAGAACCCTTCACTTTGCAAAATAATCGCGCGAATTTCAGGGATCACGATGGAGTAGAAGACCAGCGGGCGGACCCCCGTCTGCTGGAAGATGGCGTCAATCTGGTCCTTCACCGCCTTTGCACGGCTCTCATTTTCCACAAACGGCAGCGTGATGCTGTTAATCGAAACGGGGAACTGCGACATCACCGCATGTCCCAGCACTTCGGCGGTAATCGCCGTACCATCAGAAATATAAAAAACGTGGCGATCGACAGCATTATCCATTTTACCCACCCTGAATATCGTACGTAATTGTCTGAAAGCATAAATTAAAAAAGTAAATTACACAGCAAAGAACTTATCCTAATTATAAATGAAACGGTGTTTTTGATTTTCCTGAAAAGTGGATTTCATTTTTCAATTAGCGACTTTATTTTTAGGGTTTTTGGCTGAATATATAGGAATCATCGGGTTAGCGGATGGTGGGAAAGTATCCGAAAAGTTGAAAATTTAAATTGCTTACACGATTCACCGTTTTTTTAGCGGAAATAATTATGCCAGTATAAATACGTAGTCAGGTGTTTCTTACTCCGATCAAATATCACAAAAGGATTGTTTCGATGTCCAACAATGGCTCGTCACCGCTGGTGCTTTGGTATAACCAACTCGGCATGAATGATGTAGACAGAGTTGGGGGCAAAAATGCCTCCCTGGGTGAAATGATTACAAATCTGTCGGGTATGGGTGTCTCCGTACCGAACGGGTTTGCCACAACCGCCGATGCCTTTAACCTGTTTTTAGACCAGAGCGGTGTAAACCAGCGCATTTATGACCTGCTGGATAAAACGGATATTGATGATGTGACCGAGCTTGCGAAAGCCGGTGCCCAAATCCGCCAGTGGATTATCGACACACCTTTCCAGCCGGAACTGGAAAAAGCCATTCACGAAGCCTACAACCAGCTCTCAGCGGATGATGCCCAGGCGTCGTTTGCCGTGCGTTCTTCTGCCACCGCGGAAGATATGCCCGATGCGTCATTCGCCGGACAGCAGGAAACCTTCCTTAACGTCCAGGGTTATGACGCCGTGCTGGTGGCGGTGAAGCACGTCTTCGCGTCCCTGTTCAATGACCGCGCCATCTCTTACCGCGTGCACCAGGGCTATGACCATCGCGGCGTGGCGCTTTCTGCTGGCGTACAGCGCATGGTGCGCTCCGACGTGGGCTCTTCCGGCGTGATGTTCTCCATCGACACCGAATCCGGCTTCGACCAGGTGGTGTTCATCACCTCGGCGTGGGGTCTGGGTGAGATGGTAGTACAGGGCGCGGTGAACCCTGACGAATTCTACGTTCATAAGCCGACACTGGCCGCAAACCGTCCGGCGGTCGTTCGCCGCACGATGGGCTCGAAAAAAATCCGCATGATCTATGCCCCGACGCAGGAGCATGGCAAGCAGGTTAAGATTGAAGACGTACCGCAGGAAATGCGTGACCGTTTCTCCCTGACCGATGCAGAAGTGCAGGAGCTGGCGAAACAGGCGGTACAGATCGAAAAACACTACGGCCGTCCGATGGATATCGAATGGGCCAAAGATGGCAACACCGGCAAGCTGTTTATCGTGCAGGCGCGTCCGGAAACTGTCCGCTCCCGCGGTCAGGTGATGGAGCGTTATACCCTGCACGCACAGGGCAAAATCGTGGCGGAAGGCCGCGCGATTGGCCATCGCATCGGTGCCGGTCCTGTCAAAGTGATCCATGACATCAGCGAGATGAACCGCATTCAGCCAGGCGATGTGCTGGTGACCGACATGACCGACCCGGACTGGGAACCGATCATGAAGAAAGCGGCGGCCATCGTCACCAATCGCGGTGGCCGTACCTGCCACGCGGCAATCATCGCCCGTGAGCTGGGGATCCCTGCCGTTGTCGGTTGCGGTGACGCGACCGAGCGCATGAAGGACGATCAGAAAGTGACCGTCTCCTGTGCGGAAGGCGATACCGGTTACGTGTATGCCGATATTCTCGACTTCAGCGTGAAGAGTTCAAGCGTCGATACCATGCCGGATCTGCCGCTGAAGATCATGATGAACGTTGGTAACCCGGATCGTGCGTTTGACTTTGCCTGCCTGCCGAACGAAGGCGTTGGCCTGGCGCGTCTGGAATTTATCATCAACCGTATGATTGGCGTTCACCCCCGCGCGCTGCTGGAATTTGACGACCAGGACGCGAAGCTGCAGAACGAAATCCGCGAGATGATGAAAGGTTACGACTCGCCAAAAGAGTTCTACGTCGGCCGTCTGACCGAGGGGATCGCCACGCTGGGCGCGGCGTTTTATCCGAAGCGCGTGATCGTGCGTCTGTCCGACTTTAAGTCAAACGAATACGCGAATCTGGTCGGGGGTGAGCGTTACGAGCCAGAAGAAGAGAACCCAATGCTCGGCTTCCGTGGCGCCGGACGTTATGTTTCTGAAAGCTTCCGTGCCTGCTTCGCGCTGGAATGTGATGCCGTGAAGCGCGTGCGCAACGACATGGGACTGACCAACGTTGAGATCATGATCCCGTTCGTGCGTACCGTGGATCAGGCGAAAGCGGTGGTGGAGGAGCTGGCACGTCAGGGTCTGAAGCGCGGCGAAAACGGGCTGAAGATTATCATGATGTGTGAAATTCCGTCCAACGCCCTGCTGGCTGAGCAGTTCCTGGAGTACTTCGACGGCTTCTCTATCGGCTCGAACGACATGACGCAGCTGACGCTCGGTCTTGACCGTGACTCCGGCGTGGTCTCTGAACTGTTTGATGAGCGTAACGAGGCGGTGAAAGCGCTGCTGTCGATGTCCATCCGCGCGGCGAAGAAACAGGGTAAATATGTCGGGATTTGCGGTCAGGGTCCGTCTGACCATGAAGACTTTGCCGCATGGCTGATGGAAGAGGGGATTGACAGCCTGTCCCTGAACCCGGACACCGTGGTACAAACCTGGCTGAGCCTGGCCGAACTCAACAAGTAACGCCAACAGCACCAGAAAAAGGCGAGGATATATTCCTCGCCTTTTTTTATTTCATGCCTTATTTGCTCCCCATCACAAATAAAGTAAAAAACCAAATATCATAATTTGTCTGTTAATTTAGACAATTGTTAGCGCGCAAAGCGTTGCTAATACTTGAGCCTTACCGTGCATTTACCTCGCTGATGCGCAACTGGTTGAAATACGTTTTAACCTGATAAAAAGGCAAATAACAATGACAATCTCCTCTGTATTGCGTACCAAAGATAAAATAGGTTATGGCTTAGGTGATATGGCCAGCGCGCTGGTCTGGCAAACGGCAACCTTATTTCTCGCCTATTTCTATACGGATGTTTTCGGTTTGCCGGCGGCCATCATGGGCACCATGTTTTTAGTGGTGCGCGTGGTGGATGCTTTTGTCGACCCTTGCATCGGCGCGCTGGTCGACCGCACCCAGACGCGGCACGGTCGCTTTCGTCCCTGGCTATTGTGGTTTGCCATCCCATTTGGCGTAAGCTGCCTTATCACCTTCTATGTACCGGACGTCGGACCGACGGCAAAAATCGTATATGCCTGCGTCACTTACGCCATCTTAAGCCTTATTTATTCCGCAATTAACGTCCCGTATTGCGCCATGCCCGGGGCGCTGACGCTGGATCCGCGTGAGCGTCACTCGCTGCAGTCCTGGCGCTTTGGCCTGTCGTTCATCGGCGGGTTGATTGTGACGGTGATCGCCTTACCGCTGGTCTCGCTGTTAGGCCAGGGCAACGTTCAGAAAGGCTATTTCTATGCCATGAGCATGATGGGCCTGCTGGGTATTATTCTCTTCTTCTGCTGTTTCCTGATGACCCGCGAGCGTTATTCCCCGCGCAATGACACCTCGGGTTCGATGATCGACGATTTAAAACTGCTGGCCGGAAATAGCCAGTGGCGAATTGTTTTCCTGTTTAATATTTTGCTGTTAACCGCAGTGGTGACGCGTGGTTCTGCCACCATGTATTACGTGAAATATGTGCTTCTGCGCCCGGAGCTGGTATTTGCCTTTATTGTTTCCGGGATGGTAGCGTCCTTAACGGGGGCATTATTATCTGAACGTCTGTTGGGGAAATTTGACCGCGTCCGCGCCTATCAGTGGACCATTATTTCCTTCGTGATTTTCGGCGCGCTGATTTTCTTCCTGCCGCCTTCGCAGATCTGGCTGATTTTTGGCCTCAACATTATCTTTAGCTTTATTCAGAACCTGACCACGCCGCTGCAGTGGACCATGTTCTCTGATGTGGTCGATTATGAGGAGCATCGCAGCGGCCGTCGTCTGGATGGTCTGGTCTTTTCTACCGCGCTGTTTGCCATCAAATTTGGTCTGGCGCTGGGCGGGGCGGTGGTCGGTTGGGTTCTCGGGATGGTGGATTATGCGCCCGGTCAGGCAACCCAGGCACCGCACGTGCTCTCTACCATTAATGCGCTCTTCACCCTCATCCCCTGCGTGCTGTTCCTCTGTATGGTCGCGCTGCTGACCATTTACAAACTCAACAGCAAGCTCGTCAATTCCATCGCCCGCGAGCTGGCCAGCAAACGCGAGGTGCGAGACGAGACAGGACAACTCACCCCGGCCACCCATTCCGCAATACAGGAGTAACACATGACTGCGATTTATAAGGACGCGGGACGTCCCGTGCATGAACGCGTCGCCGACCTACTGGCACGCATGACCCCGGAAGAGAAGTTCGCCCAGATGCATGCCTACTGGTTGATCCTCGATGAAAACGGTAACCACCGCGAACGCAGCGATCTGAGCGATGAATTCGCGGGCGTGAGCGAACAGGCTGCGCTTAGCGAACGGCTGAAACTGGGGGTGGGACAGATTACGCGTCCACTGGGCACCCATATCGTTGATGCGAAAACAGGCGTGCGTGCCGCTAACCGCCTGCAGCGCATGATGATGGAAGAGACGCGCCTCGGTATTCCGGCGCTGTTCCATGAAGAGTGCCTGGTGGGGCTGTTGTGCAAAGATGCCACGCTGTTCCCGTCGTCGCTGAACTACGGTTCGACCTGGGATCCGCAGCTGGTGCAGCGTGCGGCAGAACAGATTGGCAAAGAAGCACGCTCTGTTGGCTGCCAGCAGGGGCTGGCCCCGGTGCTGGATGTCTCTCGCGACGTTCGCTGGGGACGCACCGAAGAGACCTTCGGAGAAGACCCGTGGCTGGTGGGGGTGATGGCCACGGCATACGTGAAGGGTTTGCAGGGCGATAAGCGCGATCTTCTGGCAACGCTCAAACATTATGTGGGCCACTCCTTCAGCGAAGGGGCACGCAACCACGCGCCGGTGCATCTGGGCTTTAGCGAACTGAACGACACCTTCCTGCTGCCGTTTGAGATGGCAGTGAAGCTGGCCAATGCCGGTTCGGTGATGCCTGCCTATCACGATATCGATAACCAGCCCGGACACAGCGACCACTTCCTGATGACAACCGTGCTGCGTGAACAGTGGGGGTTCGATGGGATCATCGTTGCGGACTACGGCGGCGTGAGCCTGCTGCACCAGCATCATGGCATCTCGCACGATGCCGCCGAATCTGCAGCGCTGGCCTTCAATGCCGGGCTGGATGTCGAACTACCAAAAGATGACTGCGCGCGTCATCTGCCACAAGCCGTTGAGCGCGGACTGATTTCCATGGCGAAAGTCGATGAAATAGTGGCACGCGTCCTGACCGAAAAATTCCGTCTTAGCTTGTTTGAAAAACCGTATGCCGATGAACAGGGCATCGATTTGCAAAATGAGGCAACGCGTCAGGTTGCAAGGGAAGTGGCGACCCGTTCGCTAACGCTGCTTGAGAATAACGGCATTTTGCCCCTCGGCGGCAACCCTCGCGTGGCGGTCGTCGGGCCAACGGCAGACGATCCGCTGGCGCTCCTCAGCGGTTACAGCTTTCCGGTGCACTTAATTATTAGCGACATGGTGGAAGAGACCTCGCAGGTCACGACACCGCGCGCGGCGCTCGAGCAGTATCTGGGGGCCTCGCGGGTACGTTATGCCAAAGGCTGTCACATTATCGAAAAACGGATGGCGGGTGCGCCGGTGTTTCCGGGTGACAGCGGCGGTAAACCCATGCAGCAATCTCCGGTCTCGCAGCGTACCGACCTGATCCCTGAAGCCGTGAAAGCCGCACAGGAGAGTGACGTGGTGGTGGCCTGCGTTGGCGATCTCGCCGGGCTGTTCCAGAGCGGAACCGTCGGGGAGGGCTCTGATACCGACTCTCTGAATCTGCCGGGCGTACAGCAACAATTGCTGGCTGCGCTGGTGGCCACCGGCAAGCCGGTTATCGTGGTCATGACCGGCGGGAGGCCTTACAACCTTCAGGGGCTGGAAGATAACGTCGCCGCGCTGATGATGGCCTGGGCACCAGGGCAGGAGGGCGGCTGGGCGATTGCGGATGTATTAACGGGCCGCGCTGAACCGCAGGGACGTCTGGTGGTCAGCGTGCCGAAAAGCGCGGGAGCAATGCCCTATTACTACAACCACAAGCTCAAAAGTGGCGGCACACCGTTCGCTTTCCATTTTGGCTCCCGCTATCCCTTTGGCTTCGGTCTCGGCTGGACGCAGTTTAGCTGGGGAACGGCGCGCGTGGCTGAACCCCGCGTTCCGATCGACGGCGAGGTGGTCGTAAGCCTGGATATCACCAATACCGGTGAGCGCAGCGGCAGCGAGGTGGTACAGGTCTATGTCCGGGATAACGTCGCCACGCAGGTGCGGCCACTGCAGGAGTTGAAGGCGTTCCAGCGCGTCACGCTCTCACCAGGTGAAACCGCCACGCTCACCTTTACGTTGCCCGTTGAGATGTTCAACTTTACCCGTCGTGACGGCAAACGGATCGTCGAGCCGGGTGAATTTGAGTTGCAGATTGGTGCATCGTCGGCGGATATTCGCGAGGTGGTGACGGTCAATGTGACCGGGGAAACCCGTGTATTGTCAACGGAATGGCGGATGCTCAGCACCTGTGACGTCAGCCGCGCGTAATCAGGATAAAAAAAAGCCCATCGTGGGAGATGGGCAAAGACTACACACAGCAATTCGTTGTTTCACTCAGGGGATTTCCATGCTTATAAATCAAGGTGTTGATTTATAACCGTGTCCTAATAGTAGGCATGTCAGCTTTTAGCGTCGATCAGATTCGTCTCAATAGTTAAAGAGACGTAAAGATTTCTTGAGGTTAATAGGGGACTTAGAGCCGTAATAGCGGGTCTGACCAGTGCGCAACGAATAAATACTTTAGCAACGTTTAAGTATTAAAGGGGAATATGTAGGCCGGGTACGCGACTGCGTTACCCGGCCTGTCCATTACTGCTTGTTCTTATCTTCCAGCTCTTCCAGTTCGCTCAAAATCACGTCCGGGTCCGTTCCCGGAGGCGGGATTTCGTGCACCCAGGCGGAGAACAGACGCCAGGTCACGGCCAGAAGCACCGGGCCAATAAACAGACCAATCATCCCAAAGGCAATCAATCCACCAATTACGCCTGAGAGAATAAGGATCAGCGGCAGGTCTGCGCCCATGCGAATAAGGATGGGACGAATAACGTTATCCATGGTGCCAACCACGCAGCTCCAGACCAGCAGAACGGTGCCCCACGTGGTATCGCCGGTCCAGTACAGCCAGATAATGCTGGGTACCAGCACCAGCAACGGACCCAGTTGCGCAAGGCAGGTCATCAGCATGACCACGGTGAAGACGGTGGCGTACGGCACGCCAGAAATCGCAAGACCAATACCGCCCAGCACCGCCTGAACCAGCGCCGTTACCACGACGCCAAGCGCAACCGCGCGCACGGCCTGCGCCGCCAGCAGAACCGCGGCATCACCCCGTTTGCCCGCCAGGCGAGTGGCAAAATGACGCACGCCCAAAGCCACCTGCTCACCGCGCCAGTACAGCAGGGCACTAAAGACCAGCATCAGCGTACAGTGCATCATAAAGCGGCCAATGTGCGCCGCCTGACCCACAAACCAGGTGGTAGTGGTGCCAATATACGGGCGCACTTTCGCCATCAGGGCGCTGCCACCCATCTCCAGCAGGCCATGCCAGCCGCTGTAAAGTTTTGCGCCAACAACCGGAATGCTGTTAAGCCAGGCGAGATCCGGCGGCGTCAGATCGCCACTGGTCACGGCGCGAATCACCGGGCCGCTGGAGTCGACAAGGCTGTTCACCAGTAGCGCAACGGGAATAATGAACAGCAGGAACAACAGCAACGTCATCACCAGGACCGCCAGCCCACGACGTCCGAAGAGCAGTTTCTGCAACCGTAACAGTAAAGGCCAGGTGGCAACCACAACGGTTGCAGCCCAGGCGAAGCCGAGAATGAAGGGTTGAACGATCCACAAACACGCAATAATCATGAGGGCCAGGAACAGCACCGACAGCAAAATTTGCGCAACATCCCTGGGCTGGCGAAGATTGACCATAAATGAAACTTTCCTTAATTGAACACCAGCGTGGCTGGCGGGAACGGAAAACCGCGATTCTCTAATCATTAATGATTTCAGCGATTTTTGACAGGCGAATTCTGCCTGTAATTCTGCAGAGCGTATAAGAAAAAAATGTGATAAAACTTTTACGATACACGCAAACGATTTCACACCTCTAATTAGGGTCGACAGTAATGATCCCACAGATTTCTCAGGCACCTGGCGTCGTTCAGCTGGTGCTTAATTTTTTGCAGGCACTGGAGCAACAGGGTTTTACAGGGGATACCGCCACACATTATGCCGACAGGCTGACAATGGCGACCGACAACAGTATCTACCAGCTTCTTCCCGATGCAGTCGTGTTTCCACGTTCAACGGCCGATGTGGCGCTTATTGCGCGACTGGCAACGCAGGAGCGATTTACCTCGCTGGTGTTCACGCCACGCGGCGGCGGCACCGGCACCAATGGTCAGGCGCTGAACCAGGGCATCATCATTGATATGTCGCGCTATATGAACCGCATCATTGAGATCAATCCCGAAGAAGGATGGGTGCGTGTCGAAGCGGGCGTCATCAAAGATCAGCTTAACCAGTACCTCAAGCCTTATGGTTACTTCTTTGCCCCCGAGCTCTCAACCAGCAACCGTGCGACAATCGGTGGGATGATTAACACCGATGCCTCCGGGCAGGGGTCGCTGGTCTACGGTAAAACCTCCGATCACGTTCTTGGCGTGCGTGCGGTGCTGCTGGGCGGCGATATCCTGGATACCCAGCCGATGCCGGTCGAACTGGCGGAAACGCTGGGTAAAGACAACACGGCCAACGGGCGGATTTACCGCACCGTGCTTGAGCGCTGTCGCGATAACCGCCAGCTGATCCTCGACAAATTCCCTAAACTGAACCGCTTCTTAACCGGCTACGATCTGCGTCATGTCTTTAACGATGACCTGACGCAGTTTGATTTAACCCGCGTGCTGACCGGCTCCGAAGGGACGCTGGCATTTATTACCGAGGCGCGGCTGGATATTACGCCGCTGCCGAAAGTGCGTCGGCTGGTGAACGTCAAATACAATTCCTTCGATTCTGCCCTGCGCAATGCGCCCTTTATGGTTGACGCGCGGGCGCTGTCGGTGGAAACCGTCGACTCTAAAGTGCTTAATCTGGCTCGGGAAGACATCGTCTGGCACTCGGTGAGTGAGCTTATCACCGATGTACCTGATAAAGAGATGTTGGGTCTCAACATCGTTGAATTTGCCGGCGATGACGAAGCGCTGATTGAAAGCCAGGTCACCACGCTCTGTCAGCGGCTGGACGAACTGATTGCAGCAGGCGAAGGTGGGGTGATTGGCTGGCAGCTTTGCAGCGAACTCTCCGGCATTGAGCGTATTTACGCGATGCGTAAAAAAGCGGTGGGGCTGCTGGGCAACGCGAAGGGGGCTGCCAAACCGATTCCCTTTGCTGAAGACACCTGCGTCCCGCCTGAGCATCTGGCGGATTACATCGTTGAGTTCCGCGCCCTGCTGGACAGCCACGGTCTGAGCTATGGCATGTTCGGCCACGTGGATGCCGGGGTGCTGCACGTGCGTCCGGCGCTGGACATGTGCGATCCGCAGCAGGAGATCCTGATGAAACAGATCTCCGACGATGTGGTGGCGTTGACCGCGAAATATGGCGGCCTGCTCTGGGGAGAACACGGGAAAGGGTTCCGCGCGGAGTACAGCCCGGCGTTCTTCGGTGAAACGCTCTACGCTGAACTGCGTAAGGTCAAAGCGGCATTCGATCCGGATAACCGTCTCAACCCGGGTAAAATTTGCCCGCCAGAGGGCGTCGATGCCCCAATGCTGCAGGTGGATGCCGTCAAGCGCGGCACCTATGACAGACAAATCCCGATTGCGGTGCGCGCCTCCTGGCGTGGTGCAATGGAGTGTAACGGTAACGGTCTGTGTTTCAACTTCGACGTGAAAAGCCCAATGTGCCCGTCGATGAAAATTACCAGTAACCGCATTCACTCGCCCAAAGGCCGGGCAACGCTGGTCCGCGAATGGCTGCGTCTGCTGGCCGACCGCGGGGTTGATCCGCTGAAGCTGGAACAGGAATTACCGGAAAAACGCGCCAGTCTGCGCTCGCTGATTGAACGTACCCGCAACAGCTGGCATGCGAACAAAGGCGAGTATGATTTCTCCCACGAGGTGAAGGAGGCCATGTCCGGCTGCCTGGCCTGTAAAGCCTGCTCAACCCAGTGTCCGATCAAGATTGATGTGCCGGAGTTTCGCTCACGGTTCCTGCAGCTTTACCATACCCGCTATCTGCGTCCAATGCGTGACCATCTGGTGGCGACGGTGGAGAGCTATGCCCCGCTGATGGCGCGTGCGCCGAAGACCTTTAACTTCTTCATCAATCAGCCGCTGGTGCGAAAGCTTTCCGAAAAACATATCGGGATGGTGGACCTGCCGCTGCTGTCAGTCCCTTCGCTACAGCGTCAGCTCATGGGGCACCGTTCGGCGAATATGACGCTGGAGCAGCTTGAGGCGCTGACCCCTGAGCAGAAAGCCAATGTGGTGCTGGTGGTGCAGGATCCGTTTACCAGTTACTACGATGCCCAGGTGGTAGCCGATTTTATCCGTCTGGTAGAAAAACTGGGCTATCAGCCGGTGGTACTGCCGTTCTCACCAAACGGCAAAGCGCAGCACATTAAAGGTTTCCTTACCCGTTTTGCGAAAACGGCGCGGAAAACCGCTGACTTCCTCAACCGGGTGGCGCAGCTAGGGATGCCGATGGTCGGTGTCGATCCGGCGCTGGTGCTCTGCTACCGCGATGAGTATAAGCAGACGCTGGGGGAGCAACGCGGTGATTTCCACGTCATGCTGGTGCACGAGTGGCTGCCGGCGGCGCTGCAACAGGCGACCGTGAAGGATGTGAGCGGTGAATCGTGGTATCTGTTCGGCCACTGCACGGAAGTGACGGCACTGCCGGGCGCCCCGGCGCAGTGGGCGTCTATCTTTGCCCGCTTCGGGGCGAAGCTTGAGAGCGTCAACGTGGGCTGCTGTGGCATGGCAGGTACCTACGGGCACGAAGTGAAAAACCACGCGAACTCGCTCGGTATCTATGAGTTGTCGTGGCATCAGGCGATACAGCGTTTGCCGAGGAACCGCTGTCTGGCCACGGGCTACTCCTGCCGAAGCCAGGTGAAACGGGTTGAAGGGAACGGGGTGCGTCACCCATTACAGGCCTTACTGGAGATAATTGGATGATCTGGAAACGAGCCGTGACGCTGCAGGCGCTGAATGCCATGGGCGAGGGGAATATGGTAGGGCTGCTGGACATTCAGTTCACGCGTATTGGCGAGGATGAACTGGAGGCCACGATGCCTGTCGATCATCGCACGCATCAGCCGTTTGGTTTATTGCACGGCGGCGCATCCGTCGTGCTGGCCGAAACCCTGGGGTCCGTGGCGGGCTATCTTTGCACCGAAGGGGAGCAAAAGGTCGTCGGGCTGGAGGTGAACGCGAACCATATTCGCTCGGTGCGAAGTGGACGGGTGCGCGGCGTTTGTCGCGCGCTACACGCCGGTAGCCGCCATCAGGTGTGGCAGATTGACATTCTTGACGAGCAGGATCGGCTCTGCTGCTCGTCGCGACTGACGACGGCGGTCGTGTAAAGTTTTCAGATGTTTTGCCTTTGGTCAAAAACTAGCCAGTCTCTTGTGATATACTGGTCAGGTTTTGTACATAAGCGAGGACATCATGGATACTGAAATAACCCCAACACAGCTGGCAATTGAATATTTACGTCGTGATAAAAGCAACCTGTCTCCGGCGCAGTACCTGAAAAAGCTGAAACAGCTTGAACTGGAGTTCACAGATTTGCTGGCGCTCTCTTCAAATGAGCTTAAAGAAGAGATCTACTTTGCCTGGCGGTTGGGCGTTCACGTCCATTGATCGTGACAGTAAAAAAAAGGCCGCGTCAGCGGTCTTTTTTGTATCTGACGTTCAGTACCGGGCAGGCAGTTTATTGATTTTAACGAGCCTGCCATCTTCTATCTCAATGAACCCGCCTGTTTTTAAATCCGCCAGAATACGCATTACCCCACTGCGCGACAGCTGGGTTTTTTCGCGAATATACCGCTCTGCGGTGATGGCGTTGCGATAACTCTCATCTTCATCCATCAGCTTTATCAATTGCTGGCGAATCATCTCATAGGCCGTGGGCGCGCCCTGAGGCATCACATTATTGTATAGCCGGTTATAAACAAACATCAGGTGCTTAGACAACAACCCCCATAACCCATTCTCTTTGATAACGGCTTCCACCTGAACGGTGGTAAGCATACCCGTCAGGCAGGGGGTCACGGTTTTAAGATAATCATTGAAGTAGATGTCTGTCAGATTGGCGAGGCCAAAAAGCGCCGGGCTACGTGCGGTGGTGAGCATCATGTTGTCGCTTCTGCGGTAGATAGCAACGGTGCCTTCGAGGATCAAATAGCACACGCTCTGGCCATTCACCTGGAGATCCAGCTGTTCGCCGGGAGCAACATTGCGCGTGGTACAGTAGGGTTGCAGGAATGAAATCAGTTCTCGTGCGTAAGGAGAACCACGATGCGTTTTTTCAGTAGAGGACATAACCTATAACCCGTAGCGATAACCCCCCTGATTATAGCGTTACTCCTTATCGTAAACACGAGGCCAATCAGTATTTACGTGGTAAATGACGGATTTCCAGCAGCACGCCACGCTCCATCGTGATGTACTTTCCGGTACGCAGTTCCGCGAGAATACGCATAATCCCACTGCGCGAAAGGTAGGTTCGACTCTTGATATACGCTGCCGCCGTGATGTTTTTCCGTACGGCATCTGGCTCCTGCATCAGTTCGACCAGCTGAAACCGGATAATGTCATAGGCTGACATCTGCGATATTTGCGCGCAGTGCTCGTATACCCGGGAGGCGGTATAGATGAGTAGCTTTGAAAAATGTTCCCATAAGTTTTTTTCCGCCACGATCTTATTAAAATTATCCAGAGAGACATGCGCTATTTCTGAGGTTTCAAGCGCTCTGACGTACAGATGTTCAGAGGAGAACTGGCTGCTGACACCCAGAATAAAAGGTGAGGACTCTGAGTTTAAAACAATACCATCGCCACGACGATGCAGCGCAACGCTGCCGTGTAACAGCAAAAAACAGAGGCGAACATCATTATTGTGATACTGAATAATTTCGCCTTTCGCGAGAATATGCCTTTCCGTAAAAGGCAGCACAGTACTGATTAACTTATCAATATGGGCATACGGCTTTAAATCCAGTACGGTAGATTTTACATCGGTGAGGACCGCTGTCATTCGCGTGTTCATAAGGTGCTCCACTGCTTTCATTGCGATCATGGGTGACCGGCGTAGAGAATTATCTTAAAAAACAGCGACTACGGGAATATGCAGCACAGGTCTAAAAGTAGACTTTCAATATTATCCTGACTAACATTTTGAATTTAATGATCTTAACACTCCGGTCTATTAATAGACTGCCCGTTATATGCATAAGGCATTCCTTATTTACAATGTTTTATTTTTGTTAATTACGGGTCTACGGAAAGACTCCGAAAATGATTGTCGACGTCAACGGAGTTGTATAAATTTTATTTCATCGACAGCAAGTCATATGCGTCTTCAGACGTTTAATGAAATAAAGTTATTTCATTTTTTTGCTGCTGTCTGTAAAAGACAAAACATTAAGTGGGTGAAAAAACCGACGCGTCTTTTTGTCTGAATGTTAATAATAAATAAAGTGATACAGGATATAGCATGATGAAAAAAACACTTCTTCTGGCAACGATCGCAGCAGGTTCCGTACTGACAATGGCCAATGCGTTTGCCGCTGCAGGTACCGTTAATTTTAACGGAAATATTCTGGATTCTGCCTGTGATGTTGATGTGGCATCGCAGAACCAGGTGGTTGTACTTGGGGATTATTATAAAACAGAGTTTACCGCGACGGGGGCGAGAACCGCGGCAACGAAATTCGATATTATTTTGAAAAACTGTCCGGTCTCGGTCACGAATGCCAAAGTGCGCTTTGACGGTACTCCGGATGCGTCTAATAGCAATCTTCTGGCAATTGACACCTCCGTGGCGGGTGCCGCAACGGGCGTGGCGATCAACCTGATGACCGCGGATAAAGCCGACCTGCCTCTGCATGGCAGTAATGGTTACACCTACATGCTCAGCAGCTCTGCAGACAATACGCTCAATTTCTATGCCCAGTATATTTCGACCACGGCCAGCGTCACGGCGGGCCCGGCGAATTCTGTCGCCAACTTCTCGGTGGTTTATAACTAGCTCTTTTGCCTGAACGTCGGGGCCGCCCCGGCCCCCAATTTTATGAGGAACAGAATGTATTTTTTCAGAACCCCTTTACTGGCAACAGCGTTGTTATCTCTGATGCTGTCAACGGCTCATGCCGGCGTCATTATTGGTGGTACGCGCATTATTTTTGATGGCGCTAAAAAGGAAACGTCACTCAGTGTGAATAACCCTGATGGTACACCGTATTTAATTCAGTCATGGATCGACGTGCAGGAAGGGGCGTCAGGCAAGGTGCCTTTTATTATTACGCCGCCTTTGTATCGTCTGGATGGCGGGCAAAAAAACGTTGAGCGCATCGTGATGACGGGGGCACTGCCTCAGGATCGGGAAAGTTTATTCTGGCTGAATATTAAAGCGATTCCGTCTGCCTCAACGCAGATGAACGCATTACAAATTGCGGTTAAAACGCGCATCAAACTGATTTATCGGCCCGCTGAGCTGCACGCGTCCACGCCTGACGAACAGGCCAGTCAATTACGCTGGCGCAGAACCGGGAATGAACTTCAGGTTAATAACCCGACCGCGTATGTCATCAATTTTAATGAAATCACCCTTGGGGGTAAAAAAATCGATGACGTGTCGTATGTCTTACCCGGTGGCTCAGTCCGTTTCACGTTACCGCAAGGGGCCAGCGGCAGCGTACTGACGTTTAAAGTGATTAATGACTTTGGCAGCCCTGGGGGGGCTCATCAGGCAACCTTATAACCGGTGAAATGCGGGCATTGCCTGTCATAAATGAGTTAAAAGCGATGGCAATACACTATTTTCGGGCTCGACCTGCACCCCTGGCGACAGTGATCGGATTAATACTTGCAGGTTCATCGCAGGCGCTTTTTGCCGGTGAGACATTTAATGCCGAACTGGTTGAACTTGATAATCCAGGAAGAGGGAGAACGGATTTATCGGCATTTGAATCCGGATCGCAGGCACCCGGCACCTATCACGTCGATATTGTTCTTGATGACCAGCTAATGGCGACCCGCGATATCACCTTTACTGCAGTAAAAGACGAAAAAGGCAATGACGTCCTCCGGCCGTGCCTGAGTCTTGACCAGTTAAAACAGTGGGGCGTGAGAACCACGCTTTTCCCGCAGCTGGCGGCGAACAACGGTGAATGCGCAAACCTTCAGGCGATCCCGCAGGCCAGTAGCGATTTTCAGTTTGGCACACAGCGGCTGGTGATCAGCATTCCTCAGGCCGCCATCGACCTGCCAGCCAGGGACGCGGTCCCGCCAGAGATGTGGGATGAGGGGATTAATGCCGCCATGCTTAATTACAGTCTGAGCGGCGCAAACGCGTGGGCGAAGAACACTCGCGGCAGCCAGAATGATAGCCAGTACGCCAATCTGCGCCCCGGGGTCAATATCGGGCCGTGGCGCTTACGTAATTACACCACCTGGTCACGGGATTCCACCGGTGAGGATCGGTGGGACAACGTATATACCTATGCGCAGCGCGCCGTCATTCCGCTGAAAGCACAGCTGATTATCGGGGACAGTACCGCACCGGCGGATGTTTTCGACAGTATGCCATTTCGCGGCGGTCAGCTGGCCTCGGATGATGACATGCTGCCGGACTCTCTTAAAGGTTATGCGCCCGTGGTCCGCGGCATCGCGCGAACCAATGCGCAGGTGGTGGTCCGCCAGAATGGTTATCAAATTTATCAGAGCTACGTGGCGCCAGGCGCGTTTGAAATCTCGGACATGTATCCCACCGGCGGCGCAGGCGATCTGGATGTGACCATCAAAGAGGCTGACGGGAGTGAGCAGCATTTCACGCTGCCTTATGCCTCGCTGCCGGTCCTGCAGCGGGAAGGACGACTGAAGTATGCGGTGACGGCCGGGCAGTATCGTGCCTACAACAGCCGCGTGGAGAAAACGTCTTTTGGTCAAATCACCGGTATTTATGGGATTCAGCACGGCATCACCCTTTACGGTGGGATGCAGGGGTCTGATAAATACCGTTCAGTGGCGTTTGGCGTCGGTAAAAATATGGGGGATATCGGCGCGATCTCTGCCGACGTGACCCAGGCCTGGTCAACGCCGAATAACACCGACAAAACATCCGGTCAGTCCTTGCGCGCGCGTTACAGCAAAAATATGGCGAAGACCGGGACAAACTTTTCAATTGCGGGATACCGATATTCAACCCGTGGCTATTACGGGATGCAGGACGTGCTGGATTCCTACGGCGACAGCAGCGCCCTGCAGGATCGGCGGCGTAACCGTGCTGAACTAACCATGAGCCAGGCGCTGGGCGGCGCGCTGGGTTCACTGACGCTCAGCGCCGCACGCGAAGATTACTGGAATTCTGGTCAGGCGATGGCCTCCTGGAGCGTGGGCTACAACAATGACTGGAACAACGTCAGTTACGGTTTGACCTGGACCTACAGCAAGAATGGACGCGGGAGCGCGCAAAACGCGGACCACGATCGGTTGCTGGCCTTTAACGTCAGCGTACCGTTGGACAAATTCTTGCCGCGTACCTGGGCTAACTATGGCATGAACGCCAGTAAGCACAACGGCACGACGCACGTGGTCGGGCTGAACGGCGTGTCTCTGGAAAACAGTGCCCTGAACTGGAACGTGCAGCAAGGTTATGGCACACAGGGCACGGGAAATACCGGCAACCTGAACGGCGACTATAAAGGCACCTATGGCGAAATTGTCGCGGGCTACAGCTACGACAAACACAGCGAGCGCCTGAATTACGGGTTGCAGGGGGGCGTCATTGCTCACCGTGACGGCATCACGCTTTCGCAGCCGCTCGGTGAAACCAATATCCTGGTGAAAGCGCCGGGTGCACACGGTGTCGATATTCGCAATCAACCCGGGGTTCGTACGGATTACCGCGGGTATACGGTGGTTAACAATCTGTCGGTATACCGAAAAAACGACATCACTCTTGAGCCGGAAACTATGCCGGATGACGTGGAACTTGAGATTAATACGCGCACCGTAACACCGACTCGCGGGGCGATAGTGGAAGCCGATTATGTGTCTAAAATCGGGCGGCGGGTGCTAATGACCCTGTCCGACGGGCAATATGCCGTTCCGTTTGGTGCGGTCGTCACGCTCAAAGGCGACAGCAACAGCAGCTTTATTGTGGGCGACCGTGGTCAGGTCTATTTAACGGGACTGCCCGGACAGGGAGAAATCGTGGCAACCTGGGGAAATCAACCCGGTCAGCAGTGCCGCGCGCAGTTTAGCCTGCCTGCACAACCCACCTACGGCGGAATAACCGACGTTAACGCGCTTTGCCGCCAGGAAGGTTAAAAATGAAATTTGCTTTATCTCTGATCCTGCTCTGTTTACTGAGCGGGTGGAATAGCGCCCGTGCCGGCACCTGTACAACCATCACGCCGCAAATATCGACGATATCTGTGGGCACGATTAACGTGCAGCGTGATGCCCCCGTGGGCACCATTATTTTTTCTCGCGCTGCTTCATCAACGGGAACCTATTTAACGGGATGTTCTAACCCGCTGATGCTGGGATTCAGTATGCGATATAACAATGGGAACCTGAGCAGCTACGGTAACCATGTTTATGCCACCAATGTCAGCGGTATTGGTATTCGCTTTTCCTCGGGGAATTATTTTGAAAACCCGGCTTACACGTTTTCGTATAACGCGGTGACGTCGTATGTGGATTGGTTTGGTGGAAAAGTTGAGCTGGTGGTGACCGGCCCGGTAACGTCGGGCGCTTTAACGCCGGGCGTTATCGGAACCGTGGCGCTTCAGGGAAGTGACGGTGTTTATCGTGACGGTCTGACGGTCCAGTTAACTGACGGCACAATTAATGCGCTGGCATGCACGATAACGACGGCGCAGTTGACGTTCCCGATAGGCGATATTCCGGCCTCATCGTTTGGCTCCGTTATTGGAACCACGCCATCCGGCGCCCAAAATACGCAAAATCTGGGGTTAACCTGCAGTGCCGGCACCAATATCAGTGTGTCACTCAGCGGTATGCAAAATCCGGACAGCGCCAATACCAGCGTCATGGCATTAACCGGTCAGGGGAATGCCGGTACGGCAAAAGGGGTAGGGGTTCAGCTACTTTATAACGGTTCTCCTTTGGTAATGAACGGTCGCCTGTTATTAAAACAGTCTGCGGGAGGACAGGAGACGCTCCCGTTAACCGCGCGCTATTACCAGACGTTAACCACCGTGGAGTCAGGTTCGGCAAATGCGTCAGCCACGCTCACGATAACCTATCAATAACCGGTGAGATGATGAAAATAATTCCCGCGGCGTTGCTTGTGTCGGGTTTACTGTGCGGCAAAGCGCTATGTGCAGACAGCGTAAATATCGGGGTCACCGGAAATATCGTGGCCTCACCCTGCCTGTTTAATAACGGCAATACGAATCTCGATATTAATCTGGGCAATATCCAGGCGAGTAATATGGTGACGCCAGGATCATCCTCAGACCCGGTTACGTTTGATCTGTTATTTACCCAATGTCCGGTGGGGACGCGTAGCGTCACCGCTACCTTTACGGGCACACCCGACCCTGTTGCCGGCGCCGACTATTACATTAACCGTGGTACGGCCACCCACGTGGCGATAGCAATGCGCGAGGCCGGAAGTGGCATACTGAAAGGGAACGGCTCCAGCATGACGGAATATGTCGCCTCAGACCGGACGGCGAAGATGGCGATGCAGGCTGCGGTTATATCCACCGGAGGCAGGGCGACGCCCGGCACCCTCAGCGCAGTGGTGGTCATTACGCTGCAATACAATTAAGTCGCGCGGGATTTCACGCGCATTTTTGCTTCCCGTCGGTGTGGTCTATGTTGAATATTTTAATTAGCGAGACGGATTCGTTATTTCAGTCTGGTCTGCAGTATTTTTTTATGGATTTCTTTTGGCGTAATTTTAATGACTGTATTCACTTTGATTATGAAATGACGCCGCATAACGTCAGCACGGCGGATATTATTGTCCTCTCTTTATGCCAGGGGGAAACCCTGACCTGTTTTCCGGAATTACAGTCACGGCAAAAAGGCATTGTGATCGGCTGGGTTGACGATGAGCAACGGTCTACGGCGTCGCAATCCTGTTATCAGGATATTATTTTCATCTCCCGCAGGGCCTCTCTTGACATGATTGGCGAGACGGTAGGGGGCGCGTGGCGTAAAGCGCAGTTGAAGGGGCATGTGCTGCAGAAAACGTCCTGTTTCGATTGCGAGCATAAGATATTATCACCGCAGCAAATACGCATCGTCATGAACCTGTATAAAGGCTTATCCGTTATGCAGACGGCAGACGCGTTACAGATCGGCTATAAGACCGTTTTTGCGCACAAATACATGATCATGCAAAAATTTAACCTGCGAAGTGATTATGAGCTTATCGCGCTGCTCAACAGGATGGTGAAGAAAAACGGCACCCCCAATATTTTTCGTGATTCTGTGAGACAGGGTTTACAGGACCGCCCCTGTCTGGAGGCG
>NZ_CP080000.1:1114526-1276866 GCF_019378755.1 Enterobacter sp. BIDMC 29
AACGTATAACGAGGCTCGCCGTGGCGAGCCTCTTTTTCCTCAGACGTTTACTGCCGTGATTAACCGCGTCTTCATGGTCTGATAAGACGACGCCGCAAAGTCTTCCGCCCAGCGTTGGTCTTCAATCGCCTCAAGCTTAACCGCACAATACTTGGTTTCTGGGGTTTTGGAGACCGGGTCAAGGTTATCCTGCGTCAGTTCGTTACAGGCACCAATCCACCACTGGTAGGTCATATAAACCGCACCGGCGTTGATGCGCTCGCTGATGCTGGCACGGGTAATGACTTTGCCCCGACGGGAATGCACCCACACCAGCTGTCCGTCTTTAATGCCCAGGTTGTCCGCATCAAGGGGGTTCATTTGTACACGGCCTGGTTCGTCGGCAAGGCTTTGCAGCGCGGCGCAATTGCCGGTCATTGAACGGCAGGAGTAGTGGCCGACCTCACGCACGGTGCAGAGCACCAGCGGATACGTTTCGTCCGGTATCTCGGCTGGCGCGCGCCAGGCTGCCGCAAAAAGCTGGCCTTTGCCGCTCGGCGTATCGAACTGGTTATCTTTATAGAGATACGGCGTCCCCGGGTGATCGAGCGTTGGACACGGCCATTGCACATGGCCCATTTCACCCATTTTTTCGTATGTCACGCCATAGAACAGCGGACAGAGCTCGCGCATCTCGTCCCAGATCTGCTGGTTGGATGCGTAATGCATCGGATAGCCCATTTCGGTAGCAAGCAGGCTGATGATCTCCCAGTCACGTTTCACGTTGCCGCTGGCCTCAATGGCTTTACCGAAACGCTGGAAACCACGGTCGGCACAGGTAAAGACGCCACCGTGTTCTCCCCACGATGTGGCAGGTAACAGAACATCCGCCACTTCCGCCGTTTTCGTCATAAAGATGTCCTGAACCACCACGAAATCGAGTGCTTCAAAACCGCGGCGCACCAGCCCCAGATCGGCTTCAGTCTGCAGCGGATCCTCGCCCATGATGTAATAGGCTTTTACCTTGCCTTCCAGCGCAAGGTGAGGGACTTCGGTGATACGCGTTCCAACCTCTTTGTCCATAATCCCGACATCGATTCCCCAGGCAGCGGCGAATTTCTGCCGGACCGCCGGGTTCGTAACGTCCTGATACCCCGGGAACATATTGGGCAGAACGCCCATATCACACGCGCCCTGAACGTTGTTTTGACCACGTACTGGCCCAACGCCGACAGCAGGTCGACCAAGATTTCCGGTCAGCAGTGCCAGGCTGGAGAGACCTTTGACCACGTCTACAGCCTGACCAAACTGCGTTACGCCCATGCCCCACATGACGGTGGCGGAAGGCGCAGCCGCGAACGTCCGCATCGCCTGACGCACATCCCGGGCTGGAATGCCGGTGAGATGTTCGACGTTTTCGGGCGCGTAGTCTTTGACCGTTTCCCGATAAGCGTCAAGCCCTTCGGTGAAGCGCGCGACGTAGTTTTTGTCGTACAGCTCCTCTTCCAGAAGGACATAGCCAAACGCATTGACCAGCGCCATGTTGCTGCCGTTTTTCAGCTGCAGGTGCTGGTCGGCAATGCGTGCGGTTTCAATGCGACGGGGATCGCAGACGATGATTTTCGCGCCATTTTCGCGGGCTTTTAAGACCCGACGGGCGACGATGGGGTGCGAATCGGCGCAGTTATAGCCAAACACCAGCAGGCATTTTGAGTTTTCAATATCGTTAATGGAATTGCTCATTGCACCGTTGCCGAGAGTTTCCTGTAACCCGGCAACAGAAGGGCCGTGACAGACGCGCGCGCAGCAGTCCACGTTGTTGGTATTCAGCACCGCACGGGCAAATTTTTGCATCACATAGTTCGTTTCATTCCCTGTTCCCCGGGAGGAACCGGTGGTCATGATGGACCGTGGGCCATACTGCTCTTTTATGCTCCTGAGTTTATGGGCGGTATAGCGGATAGCCTCTTCCCAGGTGACGGGGGTAAAAGCCTCTCCCTTGTGGTAGCGGATCATGGGCTGAGTCAGACGGGGGGTAAGCAGACGCGTATCGTTCAGGAAGTCCCAGCCATAAAAGCCTTTCAGGCACAGGGTGCCCTGGTTTGTTACGCCTTCGGCCGCTTCGGCACGGAGGATACGGTTATTTTCGACGACAAGGTTTAATTTGCAGCCTGCACCACAGTAGGGGCAGACGCTGGCGATTTTTTTCATCAATAACAGACCTGTTAAGAAATGAAGCAAAGTTGACTGGATAGCCCAGTCCCGTAAACGGGAGTAAGCAGGAACCATGCCACATTTACTTTGTAGGTTTTACAGGGTGTTATACGAGGAGGGAACGTGTCATCGTCAGCCCGATCGTCAGTTTTGACGATGACACGTTAGCCTTCACAGAGGGGAGGGTTTTTAGAGATCGTCCATGGTGTGACCCACAACGATTTCCAGGGTCTTACGAATGACATCTGCCTGCACAACGTCGTTTGTGGATTCCAGCGTCTGGATCAGCCACAGAATGATCGCTTTATTGGACAGGTGTCCTTCAGAAGCCAGAACACAGCGTACTGCAGTAGAAAAAACAGCGGACTCTTCAGCAAAACGATCGCCTGCGTGACGGAAATATTCCGACAGCGCGCTTTCTAAAAAAGCGGAATGGTATTCGGGTTGAAGCTGAATATTTTGTCTCATTTGTTCTCACCGTAGCTGTAAAATTGCAGTCAATGTATTTTTCTGGGATCGGACGGTTTTCCATTTCCAAATAACGGCACTACATTGTCTCTTTTAACGTTGAGAGATCCCTCTCTATCCGTTCGTCCTTGCGCGGTTCTGCGACGTTTCAGGGCGATGTTGTTTGAACCGATATCGGCAATCACCATCGCAAGTGTCTCCCGCCGCTGGGGATCCTTTTCATGCGCTTTCATATCCCGCAGACGCTGAACCAGAGCTTCGGTTGTGACGGGGCCTCGCTCTTTCAAAAGAGAAAGAACGGCTTCACCGATAAGCTGGTCAATCAGTCGGTCTGCATCACTGCTGTTCATAACATTACCGTTCGAAAAGCAGACCAAGCAGCATGTGGTAATGCTGTTCCTCTTCAGGCCCATCGGCCTTTTCGAGGCGGCTTAAGAGTTTGGTACAGAGCGATTTGCGATTCAGATTTCGCCCGTCGCTAAGAATCTCAACCACGACCTGACCGAGCGTCTCCTGTTGGGTAGGAAGCGCGGCCTTCTCGAAGTAGTGCGCGATCGCTGCTGCTGAATCTGCGACATAATCCTTCTGCTGCATGTTTCGCTCCTGTAAAAAAATGTAATCACTAACGTTACATTTAAGGTATACACAATTTCCAAATCTGTACATAGAAAATGTACAATTTTTTAAAATAATTGTGATATATTTTATAAATTCTATGTTTATCAGGTGGTTGGGTCATGAAAATGAAGCATTTCCGTTACAGAATATATTGTACAATACGCACGGTGATGGATAAGTTGTACAACGCAGGAAACGGATGCGTTAGGTGCCGTAAATGGTTGAGATGTAAATTATTTGTCACGTAATTAATATGCTATAACAGATGTTTACCGACGTGTTTTTGTGGCCAACCCCTAACCCCCTTCAGGATAAGCATGCTTACAACCATCATATACCGCAGTCATATCTGCGAGGACGTTCCAGTGAAAGCGCTGGAAAACATGGTAGCTGCTGCAAATAGTAAAAACCGGCAATCCAATGTCACGGGGATCTTGCTGTTTAACGGCACGCATTTTTTTCAGTTGCTCGAAGGCCCAGCGGAAAACGTTTCATCCATTTACGAGCAGATTTGCCAGGACACGCGCCACCATAACGTGGTGGAGCTGATGCGCGATCACGGCCCCTCCCGACGCTTCGGCAAGGTTGGCATGGAGCTTTTTGACTTGCGTCAGTTCGACAGGGAAGAGGTGCTTCAGCAGGTTCTTGACAAAGGCACCAGCAGGTATCAACTGACATATAGCGATCGCGCCCTGCAGTTTTTCCGCACCTTCGTGGAGGCCACGGAGAAAGCCAACTATTTTGAACTGCCGCCTGCAGATGCCTGGGATTTTATCCCGGAAGAGACGCCTTTATCGGCGCAACCGGAGGTGGTGGCTAAAGGTGCGGATTGCAGCTTTGCGTTCCAGCCTATCGTGGATCCGTTTATGCAGCAGGTCGTCTCCTGGGAGGCCTTGATCCGCACGCCCACCGGTGAATCGCCCGGAACCTATTTTGCCCAAATTCCTCGTGAAGAGGTGTACGCCTCTGATTTGAAAAGCAAGCAGGTTGCGCTCTCCATGGCGAGCGCTCTGGGATTACAGGATCAGACATTATCCATTAACCTGCTGCCCATGACGCTGGTCAACGTGCCTGGCGCCGTGGATTTCCTGCTGACGGCCATTGACGCAAATGGCTTTGTGCCGGAGCAGATTGTGGTGGAATTCACCGAGAGCGAAGCGATTTCCCGTTTTGAAGAGTTTACCCATTCGGTCAGGCAGTTAAAAAGTGCCGGTATCAGCGTAACCATCGATCACTTTGGTGCCGGTTTTGCCGGTCTACAGTTACTGGCGCAATTCCAGCCTGACAGAATTAAGATTAACCGCGATCTGGTCGCGAATGTGCACAAAAGCGGCCCGCGGCAGGCCATCATTCAGGCGATTATCACCTGCTGTTCCTCGCTGGAGATCCAGTTCTGTGCCGTCGGCGTTGAGAAGCCTGAAGAGTGGATGTGGCTGGAGTCTGCAGGCATTTCCCAGTTCCAGGGGCACCTGTTTGCCAGCCCGCGTCACGGGGGAATTCCGGCGATCGCGTGGCCAGAGAAGAAGTTTGAATTTTGAGAAAGCTGTACATAAACCTGCAAGCTTGACTGTACGCGCGGCAAAATTTGTACAACAATACATTAACGGGTGAAGGAACTTGTATACCCTTCACCCGCTCAAAAAGAGGCCTTAGTTATACAAATGGTTTGTACAATCTGATAAGGTTGGTCTGGTTGGGTATGGAAGTTCTAAGCGTGAGGGAGTTAATGGCCTATTACAGTATCGGCGAAGTGGCCGAACGATGCGGTATCAACCCCGTTACGCTGCGTGCCTGGCAGCGCCGTTATGGATTGTTGAAGCCGCAGCGAAGCGAAGGGGGCCATCGTCAGTTTGACGATGAAGATATCCTGCGTATTGAAGAGATCAAACGCCTGATGAAAAGCGGCGTTTCGGTCGGCAAAGTCAAAGGCTTGCTGGAAAACAAAGAAGTGATGACTCAGGGTAACTGGGCATCAATCCAGGAAGAGATGATGACGGTTTTGCGTTATGCCAGCCCGGCAAAGCTGCGCGCCAAAATAGGCGAGTTCCGCCGCGATCACGCGATGGATGCGCTTATCGATAATATTATTTCTCCCGTTCGTCAGCGAATGAATCAGGATCAAAATACGGTGCGTCATATGGCGAGCCTGCTTGACGGTGTGCTGATAGAGTTTGCTGTCGCAAGCCTGGCGGAGTCACGTAAGAAAGCCGGTAAAGATGCTCTGCTTATTGGCTGGGAGTGCGATGACCGGACACACCTGTGGCTTGAGGCTGCGCGTCTGGCACAGAAGGGATGGCATATTGACGTGCTGGCCGACCCGATTGATTCCCCTCGTCCGGAGCTTTTTCCTGGGCAAAGAATTTTCGTCTGGACCGGTAAAGCGCCGACGCCGCGTCAGCAGGAACTGCTTGACCACTGGCGTGAACAGGGTTTTGTTGTCTCCTTTCATCATTAATTTCCGCAGGCCTTGAAGGCCTTTTTTTTGCCCGTCGTTTCTCTGGATAAAATCTATCTTAAAAATAGGCATTTCCGATGCATATTTTACTTTTCCCCTTTACTCCGCTTTTCTGATTCGATAACCCATTATTTTTCAAAGTAATGAACAATTAAATCCATCCCGCCCGCATCCGCTGACAGGGTCTATGCTTAATAAAAGTATGCAAAAAGGGCGATTTAGCCCAATGCCCCTGCTGACAGAGGGTTGAAGTGATAATCGTTATCACTAACATGGTGTTATGCCCTGGGGCTTATTAGATGAGGTGGACCTATGGAACTGCATTCAGAAACCTTCAATCCTGCCGACTTTGCCTGGCGTGGCTTAACGCTCACGCCAGCGGCGGCGGCACATATTCACGAACTGGTGGCGAAAAAGCCAGAGATCCTCGGCGTGCGCCTGGGGGTGAAACAGACCGGCTGCGCAGGATTCGGTTACGTGCTCGATACCGTCACAGAACCCGAGAAGGATGATCTGGTATTCGAAACTGACGGCGCAAAATTGTATGTCGCCCTGCAGGCCATGCCGTTTATTGACGGCACGGAAGTGGACTACGTACGTGAAGGTTTAAACCAGTTATTCAAATTTCATAACCCGAAAGCCCAGAACGAATGTGGGTGCGGCGAAAGCTTTGGGGTATAGGCGGTACTATGTCTCGTAATACTGAAGCAACGAGTGATGTTAACACCTGGAGTGGCGGCCACCTCAATTATAAAGAGGGGTTCTTTACCCAGCTGCAGACCGATGAACTGGCGAAAGGCATCAATGAAGATGTCGTCCGGGCGATCTCGGCCAAACGCAATGAACCTGAGTGGATGCTGGAGTTTCGTCTGAGCGCCTTCCGGGCCTGGCTGGAAATGGAAGAACCTCACTGGCTGAAAGCGCATTATGACAAGCTGAACTATCAGGATTACAGCTACTACTCTGCGCCATCCTGCGGGAGTTGCGACGACACCTGCGCCTCACAGCCTGGCGCGGTGCAGCAAACCGGTGCGGACAACAGCTTCCTGAGCAAAGAAGTGGAAGAGGCATTTAACCAGCTGGGTGTGCCCGTTCGCGAAGGGAAAGAGGTGGCGGTGGACGCCATTTTTGACTCCGTCTCAGTGGCGACAACCTACCGTGAAAAACTGGCAGAGCAGGGGATTATTTTCTGCTCCTTCGGCGAAGCGATTCACGAGCACCCTGAGCTGGTGAAAAAGTACATCGGCACTGTGGTGCCAAGTAACGATAACTTTTTTGCCGCGCTTAATGCGGCGGTAGCGTCTGATGGCACCTTTATCTACGTGCCAAAAGGCGTTCGCTGCCCGATGGAGTTGTCGACGTATTTCCGCATCAACGCGGAAAAAACCGGTCAGTTCGAACGCACCATTCTGGTGGCCGATGAAGGCAGCTACGTCAGTTACATTGAAGGCTGCTCCGCACCGGTCCGTGACAGCTACCAGCTTCACGCCGCGGTGGTTGAAGTCATCATCCATAAAGATGCCGAGGTAAAATACTCCACGGTGCAGAACTGGTTCCCGGGCGATGGCAACACCGGCGGTATTCTGAACTTCGTGACCAAGCGTGCGCTGTGCGAAGGCGAAAACAGCAAAATGTCCTGGACCCAGTCGGAAACCGGCTCTGCGATCACCTGGAAATACCCGAGCTGTATTCTGCGTGGGGATAACTCGATCGGTGAGTTCTACTCCGTGGCGCTGACCAGCGGCCATCAGCAGGCAGATACGGGTACCAAGATGATCCACATCGGTAAAAACACCCGGTCGACCATTATTTCCAAAGGCATCTCCGCCGGGCACAGTCAGAACAGCTATCGTGGGCTGGTCAAAATCATGCCGACGGCCACCAATGCCCGAAACTTTACCCAGTGTGACTCAATGTTAATTGGCGCAGACTGCGGGGCACACACCTTCCCGTACGTTGAATGCCGTAACAATACCGCCCAGCTTGAGCACGAGGCGACGACGTCACGTATTGGGGAAGATCAGCTCTTCTACTGCCTGCAGCGCGGGATCAGTGAGGAAGATGCCATCTCAATGATTGTGAACGGCTTCTGTAAGGATGTGTTCTCTGAACTGCCGCTGGAATTTGCCGTTGAAGCCCAGAAACTCCTCGCCATTAGTCTTGAACACAGCGTCGGTTAAGGAAAGCACATGTTAAGTATTAAAGATTTACAGGTTAGCGTGGAAGACAAAGAGATCCTGCGTGGTCTCAATTTTGACGTCAAACCGGGTGAAGTCCACGCCATTATGGGGCCCAATGGCTCCGGGAAAAGTACGCTCTCCGCGACGCTGGCAGGGCGCGAAGATTACGAAGTGACCCACGGGTCGGTCGAGTTTAACGGCAAAGATTTGCTGGAGATGTCGGTGGAAGAGCGGGCCGGTGAAGGTATCTTTATGGCCTTTCAGTATCCGGTGGAGATCCCGGGGGTGAGTAACCAGTTCTTTCTGCAAACGGCGCTGAACGCGGTACGTAAATATCGCGGACTGGAAGCGCTGGACCGCTTTGATTTCCAGGACCTGATGGAAGAGAAGATTAAGTTGCTGAAAATGCCGGAAGACCTGCTGACCCGCTCGGTCAACGTCGGTTTCTCAGGCGGTGAGAAAAAGCGTAACGACATTCTGCAGATGGCGGTCCTTGAGCCTGAACTGTGTATTCTGGATGAGACCGACTCCGGTCTGGATATCGATGCCCTGAAGATTGTCGCCGACGGGGTGAACTCCCTGCGCGACGGCAAACGCGCGTTCATCATCGTCACTCACTACCAGCGTATTCTGGATTACATCAAGCCGGATTACGTCCATGTGCTTTACCAGGGGCGTATTGTGAAATCCGGTGATTTCACGCTGGTTAAACAACTGGAGGAGCAGGGTTATGGCTGGCTTACCGAACAGCAGTAATGCGCTCCAGCAGTGGCACCGTCTGTTTGAAGCGCAGGGCAATACGCGCTCGGAACAGGCGCAACAGCACCTGCAGCAGATGCTGCGTCTCGGTTTGCCGTCACGCAAGCAGGAGAACTGGAAATACACGCCGCTTGATGGCCTGCTGAACGGCGAGTTTGTCACCCGCCTGGCAGACATCAGCCCGGCGCAGCGCGATGCCCTGGCATTGACCGTGGATGCCGTGCGTCTGGTCTTCGTCGATGGTCAGTTCCGCCCTGAGCTGAGTGACAGCACCCAGGACTGTGGATTTGAGATTGCCATTAACGATGACCGTCAGAACCTGAGCGCCCCGGTACAGCCCGAGGTCTTCCTGCATCTCACCGAGAGCCTGGCGCGGAGCGTGACGCATATTCGCGTTAAGCGTAACCAGCGTCCGGTAAAACCACTGCTGCTGATGCACATCACTCAGGGAGCAGACGGCGACGAGATCAACACTGCTCATTACCGCCACCATCTTGAGCTGGCGGAAGGGGCGGAGGCCACGGTGATTGAGCATTACGTCAGCCTCAACGATACCCGGCACTTTACCGGGGCGCGTTTGACAATGCATGTTGCCGCCAATGCCCAACTTCACCATATCAAACTGGCGTTTGAAAACCCGCAGAGCCACCACTTTGCGCATAACGACATGCTGCTTGGACAAGATGCCGCGGCATACAGCCACAGCTTTTTGCTCGGCGGCGCGGTACTGCGCCACAACACCAGCACGCAGCTTAACGGCGAGAATACAACGCTTCGCATCAACAGCCTGGCGATGCCGGTTAAAACGCAAGTGTGCGATACACGCACCTGGCTTGAGCACAACAAAGGTTACTGTAACAGTCGCCAGCTGCACAAAACCATTGTCAGCGACAAAGGGCGGGCGGTGTTTAACGGCCTGATTAACGTGGCGCAGCACGCGATTAAAACCGATGGGCAGATGACCAACAACAACCTGTTATTAGGACGCCTGGCGGAAGTGGACACCAAACCACAGCTTGAAATCTATGCTGATGACGTGAAATGCAGCCATGGCGCGACGGTCGGGCGAATTGATGACGAACAGATGTTCTATTTACGCTCCCGCGGTATCGACCAGCAGGCGGCGCAGCAAATGATTATCTATGCGTTTGCCGCTGAACTGACGGAAGCGCTGCACGATGGCCTGTTAAAACAGCAGGTGCTGGCCCGTATCGGGCAGCGTCTGCCTGGAGGAGAAGCATGAGTTTTCCCGTAGAGAAAGTACGGGCAGATTTTCCGGTTCTGACCCGTGAAGTGAACGGTCTGCCCCTGGCGTATCTGGACAGTGCGGCCAGCGCGCAGAAACCGAATCAGGTGATCGAAGCGGAAGCGGAATTCTACCGCCACGGTTATGCTGCCGTGCACCGGGGGATCCACACCCTGAGTGCGGAGGCGACCCAGCGTATGGAAAATGTGCGTACCCAAATCGCCGCTTTCCTCAATGCACGCTCGCCAGAGGAACTGGTGTTTGTGCGTGGTACCACCGAGGGGATCAACCTTGTTGCCAACAGCTGGGGCAACGCGCAGGTCCACGCGGGGGATAACATCATCATCACCCAGATGGAGCACCATGCCAATATCGTACCGTGGCAGATGCTCTGTGAGCGTGTCGGTGCGCAACTGAGGGTGATCCCATTGAACGTTGATGGCACCCTGCAGCTTGAGCAACTTGACGCGTTGCTGGATGCGCGTACGCGGCTGGTGGCCGTGACCCAGGTTTCTAACGTGCTGGGAACCGAGAACCCGGTGGCAGCGATTATTGAGAAAGCCCACCAGGCTGGCGCGAAGGTGCTGATTGATGGTGCGCAGGCGGTCATGCACCACGCGGTCGACGTCCAGGCGCTGGACTGCGATTTCTACGTCTTCTCCGGGCACAAACTCTATGGGCCGACCGGGATTGGCGTGCTGTACGTGAAAGAAGATATTCTGCAGGCGATGCCACCGTGGGAAGGGGGCGGCTCGATGATCGCGACCGTCAGTCTCTCGGAAGGGACCACCTATGCACGCGCGCCGTGGCGCTTTGAAGCTGGCACGCCGAATACCGGCGGGATTATCGGGCTGGGGGCGGCCATCGCCTATGTCACGTCTGTTGGCCTTGACGCGATTCAGGAGTACGAACACCTGCTGATGCACTACGCGCTGCAGGAGCTTGCCAGCGTACCGGCGCTGACCCTGTATGGTCCGGCGGACCGCCAGGGGGTGATTGCGTTCAATCTCGGTAAACACCATGCATACGATGTGGGCAGTTTCCTCGATAACTACGGCGTGGCCGTGCGTACCGGACACCACTGTGCTATGCCGTTGATGGCGTTTTACCAGGTGCCGGCGATGTGCCGCGCATCGCTGGTGATGTACAACACAACGGAAGAGGTCGACAGGCTGGTGGCGGGGCTTAAACGCATTCACCAGTTGCTGGGCTAACGGAGAGGCGAAAGATGGCAGATTTGCCGGATAAAGAAAAATTACTGCGTAACTTCGGGCGTTGCGCAAACTGGGAAGAGAAATACCTCTATATCATTGAACTGGGCCAGCGTTTACCGCCGCTCAGCGAAGAGGCACACAACCCGGAAAATATTATTCAGGGCTGTCAGAGCCAGGTCTGGATTGTGATGGAGCAGACGCGCGACGGCGTGATCGAATTACAGGGCGACAGCGATGCCGCTATTGTGAAAGGGCTTATTGCGGTGGTATTTATTCTCTATCACCAGATGTCAGCGCAGGATATTGTCGCTTTTGATGTCCGCCCGTGGTTTGAAAAAATGGCCCTGACCCAACACCTCACCCCGTCCCGTTCCCAGGGGCTGGAAGCGATGATTCGCGCCATCCGCGCCAAAGCTGCAATCCTTAGCTAGACTTACAGAACAGCATTCATTCTGTTTCGCGAGGTGGTTCCCGCCTCGCTGGTTTTTCAGCTTTCTGGCATCCGGCCAGTGAATAAGGAATCTCAGCATGAAGCGCGCGTCTCTAATAACTCTATTACTCCTGGGTTCGCTCGGTGCTCTTAATTCGGCCCGCGCGATGGATTACCCGTTGCCGCCCGCAGGCAGCCGTCTGATTGGGCAAAATCAAACCTACACGATACAGGAAGGGGATAATAAACTTCAGACCATCGCTCGCCGGTTTAATACTGCAGCACAGCTTATCCTTGAAGCCAATAATACTATTGCGCCGGTAAACCCTGCGCCGGGGACGGTGATCACGATCCCTTCGCAGATGCTGTTGCCCGACACGCCCCGTGAGGGGATTGTCGTGAACCTGGCGGAGCTGCGGCTTTACTACTTCCCGCCGGGCGAAAACATCGTTCAGGTTTTCCCGCTCGGCATTGGGCAACTGGGACTGGAAACGCCGGTCACCACCACCCGGGTCAGCCAGAAGATCCCTAATCCTACCTGGACCCCAACACCGGGCATCAGAGCGCGCTCTCTGGAGCAGGGCATTAAATTGCCGCCCGTGGTCCCGGCCGGGCCAAATAACCCGCTAGGACGCTTTGCATTGCGTTTAGGCGTGGGTCACGGGGAATACCTGATCCACGGCACCAGCGCGCCGGACAGCGTTGGCCTGCGGGTCAGCTCCGGCTGTATGCGCATGAACGCGCCGGATATTAAAGCGCTGTTTGAGCAGGTGCGGGTCGGCACGCGGGTGCAAATCATTAATGAGCCGGTGAAGTTCTCCGTCGAGCCTGACGGTAAACGCTATATTGAAGTGCATCGTCCGCTGGCGCAGGTTGAGGGTGAAAACCCCCAGATGACACCCATTTCGCATTCCGCAGACTTTGCGACGTTTGTCTCGCAGTCAGGAAGTGATAAAGCGCTTATCGATAAAGCCTTGTCACGCCGCGCGGGGATCCCGGTAGCCGTGTCGGCCGATAACGGCGCGTCAGCGCGTCAGAACGTGTTGTCAGTACAGAACAGTCGGACATCCGCTGTGGTCGCGGAAAATGACGGTGAGAAGGTGACGCAGTAGGGGTTTGACGCAGACAAAAAAAATGGCGCACAATGTGCGCCATTTTATTAACAGGTACTATTACTTACGGTATTTAGTAGCCTGGTTGTCCAGACGCTGGTTAGCGCGAGCTGCGTCGTCTTTAGCAGCCTGAACGTCGGAACGCATTGCGTTCACGTCGTTGCTCAGCTGGTCAACTTTAGCGTTCAGAGTCTGAACGTCAGAAGACAGCTGATCGATTTTAGCGTTGCTGGAGCAACCAGCCAGCAGAGTAGAACCCAGGATTACCGCGCCCAGTACCAGTTTAGTACGATTCATTATTAATACCCTCTAGATTGAGTTAATCTCCATGTAGCGTTACAAGTATTACACAAAGTTTTTTAGGTTGAGAATATTTTTTTGATGGGAATACGCCTATTTTTGATCGTTCGCTCAAAGAAGCATCGAATCGGCCCTTTTTTGGCAAAAAGCTCTGTAAAAAAAGGCATTTTTCATCGGATTCATCTTAGATAATTCGCAATTAAATAGAGAAACCCGATTTGCTTTTTGAATGACTTTGGCTAATGCATGAAATAAAAAAAGCGTCCCGGAGGACGCTTTTTATGAAAATTAATTCGTTCGGGAATTATTACAGCACGTGAACAGATGCTGTGTTGGTGGTTCCGCTTGGTACCAGCGCACCAGAAACCATGACCACAACGTCGCCTTTCTGTGCCAGGCCGCTTTCCAGCGCCAGCGCTTTACCCTGAATGTAGAAATCGTCGGTAGACGCGATTTCTTTCACCAGATGCGCAACCACGCCTTTGCTCAGCACCAGCTGACGGGCAGTGGTTTCGTTGGTGGTCAGCGCCAGGATCGTCGCGTCCGGGAAGTATTTACGGACTGCGCGAGCAGATTTACCGCCTTGGGTGGCAACCACAATCAGAGGCGCTTCCAGTTTCTCAGCGGTTTCTACCGCACCGCGGCAGACTGCTTCGGTAATACGCAGTTTGCGGCTGTCGTTGTTGAAGTCCAGACGGCTGGTCATCACGCGGTCAGTACGTTCGCAAATGGTCGCCATGATGCCAACGGCTTCCAGCGGGTATTTACCTTTCGCGGATTCGCCGGACAGCATGACTGCATCGGTACCGTCGAGGATGGCGTTAGCCACGTCGCCAGCTTCTGCGCGGGTTGGGCGTGGGTTTTTGATCATGGAGTCCAGCATCTGCGTTGCGGTGATAACCACTTTACGCGCGCGAACACACTTCTCGATCATCATCTTCTGCGCGAAGATAACTTCTTCAACCGGGATTTCAACACCCAGGTCACCACGTGCAACCATGATGCCGTCTGACGCTTCGAGGATTTCGTCGAAGTTGTTCAGGCCTTCCTGGTTTTCGATTTTGGAGATGATCTGGATCTTCTCGCCGCCGTGCGCTTTCAGGTGCTCACGGATTTCAACCACGTCGGAACGTTTACGGATGAAGGATGCCGCAACGAAGTCGACGCCTTGCTCGCAACCAAAGATCAGGTCTTGTTTGTCTTTTTCAGCCAGGGCTGGCAGCGCGATGGAAACGCCTGGCAGGTTAACGCCTTTGTTTTCACCCAGGTCGCCGTTGTTCAGCACTTTACAGATAACCTTGTTACCTTCGATGGCGGTCACTTCCATGCCGATCAGACCATCGTCTACCAGCACGGTGTTGCCAACGGACAGGTCGCTGGTGAAACCTTCATAGGTGACCGCAACGATTTCGTTGTTACCGACAACAGTCTTGTCAGTGGTGAAGGTGAAGGTCTGGCCCGCTTTCAGAGAGACGTCGTTACCGCCTTCCAGTTTGATGGTGCGGATTTCTGGACCTTTGGTATCCAGCAGGATGGCTGCTTTTTTACCGGTCTTGCTCATCACGTTGCGCAAGTTCTGAATACGCTGACCGTGTTCAGCATAGTCACCGTGGGAGAAGTTCAGACGCATAACGTTCATGCCGGCGTCCAGCATTTTGCTCAGCATCTCTTCAGATTCGGTTTTCGGGCCGATAGTACAAACAATTTTCGTCTTTTTCATGACAGTCTTAGTCTTTAAGTTGGGAAGGATATGGAAATCTCGCTCCGGGGGCGCACCGCCGCGGAGTCAAACCTGTGTTGCAAAAGAGTATATGACACGCACTAAGGATAGGAGACATCAAATGAGCGTGCAGAAGAAAGTGTGCCTGAGTGACAGCCCAACGAAGGAGAGGAGTAGTTGTACGTTGTTTTTTGTATTCCAAGCGCTGAAACCATTCACCAGGGATTAGGCGCGCATTATACGCTGATTTTAAGATAAAAGGAAAATGAAAACAGCGTTTCAAAAATAATCTGTGCAGATCCACATGAGATTGTTATCAAGGCGTTAAGGTTAGATGACATCTTATGGCGGCAGGTGCGTGACCTGCCGCGTTTTGCTTAGTTTTTCAGCGCCTGGCTGAGGTCGGCAATCAGGTCTTTGGCATCTTCAATGCCCACGGACAGGCGAATCAGCTGCGGTACGATGCCGTTGGCCAGCCGCTGCTCAAGCGGAATCGAAGCGTGAGTCATGCTGTAAGGCTGGCTGACCAGACTTTCCACGCCACCCAGGCTTTCGGCGAGGGTGAATAATTTCAGTGAGCGGATCACCTCTGTGGCCCGTTGCGCATCGCCTTTCACCACCAGAGAAATCATGCCGCCCGGCAGCGCCATCTGCGTGCGGGCAAGCGAATATTGCGGGTGTGATTCCAGCCCCGGATAAAATACCTTTTCGACCTGCGGCTGTTGCTCCAGCCATTGCGCAATGGCCAGTGCGTTGGTGCTGTGTTTTTCTACCCGCAGCGACAGCGTACGAATACCGCGCAGCGTCAGGAAGCTGCTAAACGGATCCAGTACACCGCCGACCGCGTTCTGCAGGTAGGCAAGCTTGTCCGCCAGCGCGGCGTTATTTCCCACAACCGCCAGTCCGGCGACCACGTCCGAGTGACCATTCAGGTATTTGGTGGCAGAGTGCACGACGATGTCGAAACCCGTTTCCAGCGGGCGATGGATGACGGGCGACGCGAAGGTGTTATCGGCCACGCTGATGACGTGATGACGACGGGCGATGTCGGCGATAGCCGCCAGATCCGCCAGTTTAAGCAACGGATTGGTTGGCGTTTCAACCCATACCATTCGCGTATCCGGCCGGATGGCGGCTTCAAGACCGGCCAAATCGTCCGGCTTGACCCAGCTCACCTGCAGGCCGGTGCTACGTTTACGCACATTTTCAATCAGGCGCCAGGTCCCGCCGTAGACATCGTCAATGGCGACGATATGGCTGTCTTTATCCAGCAGTTCAAGCACGGTAGAGATGGCGGCGAGGCCGGAAGCGAAGGCATAGCCGCGGGTCCCGCCTTCCAGTTCGGCGATGGCGGTTTCCAGCGCATGGCGGGTCGGGTTGCCGCTGCGCGAATATTCATAGCCGGTGTGCTCGCCGGGTGACGGTTGCGCAAACGTGGAGGTGGCGTAAATCGGGGGCATGACCGCGCCATGCCGATCGTTAAACTCACCGCTGTGTACGCTCAGGGTTGCCAGATTTTTCATCATGTATTCCTTTATTGCTGAAGACGGTTGCGCCAGGCGGTAAGAACATCGCTGCGCGTAATCAGGCCCAGGAAGCGGTCATTGTCATTAATGACCGCCACCAGACCGCGATCGAAAATGGCGTTCAGGGCGCTTTCCGGGGCGTTTTTATCGAGGAACTCCACCTGACGGGTCATTGCCGCGGTCACGGGAAGCGAGAAGCGGTCGCCATCGCCACCGATATGGCGCAGAAGATCCCACTCGTCGATGATGCCCACGACCTGACCGTTCTCCAGGACCGGCAGCTGGGAGATGTCATACAAACGCATCCGCGCCAGTACGGTGGAGAGGGTGTCATCCGGCGCGGCGGTGACGGTTGCGCCTTCATCGTGGCGCAGGGCAATATAGTCGGAGAGATCTCCAGCCTGCGGCCGGGAGATCAAACCCTGCTGGCGCATCCAGTCATCGTTGAACATCTTTGAGAGATATTTGTTGCCACTGTCGCAGGCGAAGGTCACAACCCGTTTCGGGGTGGTCTGGGCCTGGCAATATTTCAGCGCAGCCGCCAGCAGGGTGCCGCTGGAGGAGCCTGCCAGGATGCCTTCCGTTTTCAGCAGCTCGCGGGCGGTGGTGAAAGCTTCGCGATCGGTGATGCGCCAGGCACGATTCACCCCTTCGATGTGTGCCAGCGGAGGAATAAAGTCTTCACCAATCCCCTCAACCAGCCACGAACCCGCATCCTGATAGCGTCCCGTTTCTACCTGATCGGCCAGGACCGAACCGGCCGGGTCGGCCAGTACAAATTCAGTCTGCGGTGAGTGCTCAGCGAACCACGCCTGTAGCCCACCCAGCGTCCCGCCAGACCCCACGCCGACGACGATGGCGTCAATCTTACCGTCAAGCTGTTCATACAATTCAGGCGCGGTGGTGGTGCGGTGCGCCAGCGGGTTGGCTTCGTTATTAAACTGATCGATGTAATACGCCCCCGGCAGTTCATTCGCCAGACGTTGCGCGTAATCCTGATAGTAGGCAGGGTGGCCCTTATTGACATCGGAGCGGGTCAGTACCACCTGAGCCCCCAGTGCCCGCAGGTGGAAAATCTTCTCGCGGCTCATTTTGTCTGGCACCACCAGGATCAGCGAATAGCCTTTCTGCGCGGCGATCAAGGCCAGGCCAAGACCGGTATTTCCCGCCGTCGCCTCAATGATGGTACCGCCTGGCTGCAGCTGACCGTTGCGCTCCGCTTCGTTAATCATCGACAGTGCAACGCGGTCTTTAATCGAACCGCCCGGGTTCTGGTTTTCCAGCTTCAGAAACAACGAGCAGAGAGCGGTATCAAGCTTATGCAGCTGGATAAGCGGGGTGTGGCCAATCAGTTCGGTGACGGAGTGGTAAATCGTCATGGTGTTTTCCTTTCAGGAGGTCATGACAGGATGATAGGGCGGGGAAATTAACCCCTTAAAGAATCCTTCACTCCGTTTTAGAACAGAAAAGAATATAAATGCCGTTTTTGGATGGAGGGATAGCAAGACGTAAAGTGCTCTGGATGTGAGGATGGCTATATCAGTCAAAAATGCTGAAAAATTAACCGTTTTCATCAGGTGATGAACCACTGATATGCACATGCCAGATAATCATTTCTGAAATTGGTCTAAATGCCTGCCGGTACGAAAATCGCTATTTATTCCTGCAAGTTATAACAAATTCCTTTTTGTTCATTTAAAAGGTGATAACGCCTGTTTACTATCATTTGGACATCCATACTGCTAAACCGCCATGCGCGGGACGGATTACACATAAGAATGATTGTACTCAGCAATATTTCGAAGGTTTTTGACAACGGGAAGGTTGCACTCACTGCCGTTGATAACGTCAATTTGACGATAGAGCAGGGGCAGATATACGGCATTATCGGTTACAGCGGCGCGGGTAAAAGTACTCTTATTCGTTTGCTGAATGGACTGGAAAAACCCACTCGCGGCAGTGTGACCATCAACGGACAGGACATTTCTGCCGCAAAGGGCGAAGCACTGCGCCAGGCGCGTCTGAAGATCAGCATGGTCTTCCAGCACTTCAATCTGCTTTGGTCGCGCACGGTGAGTGAGAATATCGCGTTCTCAATGCAAATCGCCGGTGTGCCAAAAGCCAACATTAAGGCCCGCGTGGCCGAACTGGTCGATCTCGTTGGGCTGAAGGGACGCGAGAACGCCTATCCCTCGCAGCTGAGTGGCGGGCAAAAACAGCGTGTGGGGATTGCACGTGCATTGGCCAATAACCCCGACGTATTGCTTTGCGATGAAGCCACGTCAGCCCTCGATCCGCAGACCACCGATCAAATCCTCGATCTGCTGCTGGACATTAACCGCCGCTTCAGGCTGACCATTGTGCTGATCACGCACGAGATGCACGTGGTGCGCAAAATTTGCGACCGCGTGGCGGTGATGGAGAACGGCAAAGTGGTGGAGGAGGGGGAGGTGCTGAGCGTCTTTACCCGTCCGCAGCAGCCTATCACTCAGCAGTTTGTCCGCCAGGTGAGCCAGTATGCCGAGGAAGAGACGTTTAATACGGAGCTGGCAGCGGACCTTGAAGGTAGCGTCATCAGGTTGACCTTTACGGGCCACAGCACCCATAAGCCGATCGTGGGCGAGCTGACTCTGCGCTACGGCCTGCCGTTTAACATTCTGCACGGAAAAATGACCCAAACGGCCCACGGCGTATTTGGGCAACTCTGGGTACACGTCGTGGCATCGGATGAACAACTGAGCAATATCCTCGCCGACCTGAAGCACAGCGATATTGAAGGCGAGGTAATTAAACATGGCTGAGACGCTTTTTCCTCATCTGAAGTGGGAGCAACTCTGGGCGGCGACGCTGGAAACGCTGTACATGACTGCGCTTTCCGGCGTGGCAACCTTTGTTCTTGGGATCGTCCTTGGCCTGGCGCTGTTTTTAACCGCGCGCGGCGGGTTGTTCCACAACCGCGCGGTCTACAGCGTGATTTCAATTGTGGTGAACGTGTTTCGTTCTATCCCGTTCATCATTCTGATTGTGCTGTTGATCCCGTTCACGAAAACCCTTGTCGGCACCATTCTTGGCGCAAACGCGGCGCTGCCGGCTCTGATTGTCGGTGCGGCACCGTTCTACGCACGCCTGGTCGAAATTGCCCTGCGTGAAGTGGACAAGGGGGTTATTGAGGCCACGCGCTCAATGGGCGCACGACTGAGCACTCTGGTGTTTCGGGTTTTACTGCCGGAGTCATCCCCTGCACTGGTATCAGGTATTACGGTAACGCTGATTGCGCTGGTGAGTTACAGCGCCATGGCGGGGGTGATTGGCGCAGGCGGTTTGGGAAATCTGGCTTATCTGGAAGGATTCCAGCGCAACCATGGCGACGTCACGCTGGTGGCGACGGTGACCATTCTGATCATCGTTTTCATTATCCAGTTCTGCGGCGACGTCCTGACCTCACTGTTAGATAAACGATAATCTCTAATAACACACAGGAACCATCATCATGAAAAAAACACTGACACTGATCGCCGCAGCAACCCTGAGCGCCCTGAGCTTTGCCACCTGGGCTGATACCCTGACCGTGGGGGCATCCAACACGCCGCACGCCGAAATTCTGGAGCAGGCGAAGCCTATCCTGGCGAAGCAGGGTATCGATCTGGAGATCAAACCTTTCCAGGACTACATTCTGCCCAACACCGCGCTGGCGGGTCATGATATTGACGCTAACTATTTCCAGCATATTCCTTACCTGAACAGCGTGCTGAAAGATCACGCCGGTGATAAGGATTATGATTTTGTCAGCGCGGGCGCGATCCACATCGAGCCAATCGGGATCTACTCCAAAAAATACAAATCCCTGAAAGATCTGCCGCAGGGCGGCAAAATCATCATGCGTGATGCTGTATCTGAAGAGGGCCGTATTCTCTCTATCTTCGAAAAAGAGGGGGTGATCAAACTGAAGCCGGGCATCGACAAAGTGACCGCGCGTATCAGCGATATCGTGGAAAACCCGAAAAAACTGCAGTTCACGCCTAACGTGGAAGCCTCTCTGCTGCCACAGATGTACAACAACGACGAAGGTGACGCGGTCGTGATTAACGCCAACTACGCGATTGATGCGGGCCTTGATCCTGTACATGACCCGATTGCGGTAGAGAGTGGTGAAAATAACCCGTATGCCAACATCATTACCGTGCATCGTGGTGACGAGAAGAAGAAAGATATCGTCGCGCTGGTGAACGTTCTGCACTCCAAAGCGATTCAGGACTGGATCCGCACCAAATACAAAGGCGCAGTGATCCCGGTAAACAACTAATTTATTGATTTTACGAATGAAGCCCGGCGGGACTCTCGCCGGGCTTCTTTTTTGTATCCGGGCGATGAATCATTTAAGCTGAGAGTTTAGGGCAATGGAGTGATGACGATGGGTAATGTGACCAAAGACGAAGCGCTGTATCAGGAGATGTGTCGGGTGGTCGGGAAGGTCGTTCTGGAGATGCGTGATTTGGGGCAGGAGCCGAAGCATATTGTCATTGCGGGGGTGCTGCGTACGGCGCTGGCGAACCAGCGCGTAAAACGTAGCGAGTTAACCACCCAGGCGATGGAAACCGTGGTCAAAGCGCTGGCCGGTTGAAGCGCCAGCGTTTCGCAAGCTGCTCAAGGGAGCAGCAGAGCAGGTAATAGACCACACCCGTAAAGATAAAAATGGCCGCCGGGTAAATTTGCACCCGGTTGTTCACCTGGCCGGCCACCGTGGTGAGCTCAGGGACATTCACAATAAACGCCAGCGACGTATCCTTCAGCAGGCTGATAAAAATCCCCACCAGTGACGGCAGAATATTGCGCAGCGCCTGCGGCAGCAGCACGCGCGACAGCGTTTGCCGGGTACTGAAACCCTGAGACAGGGCGGCCTCGTACTGCCCTGACGGTAAGGCGCTGAGTCCGGCCAGTACTGAATGCATAACCGAAGCCGTGGTAAACCAGGCCAGGGCCAGCGTGACGGTGAGCGCCCCCGGGAGATCGCCGCCGGTGATGAGCGGCAGCAGATACCACATCCAGAAAATCACAAAGATTAACGGGATCCCGCGAATTAACTCCGCCCATACAAAGAGCGCCTTGGGCACAAGCCCCGTAAAACGCCAGGCCAGGCACGCGAGAGCAATTCCACCGGGCAGGGCGAGAGCCGCCGCGCCCAGCGCCATCAGCAACGAGAGCAAGACCCCGCCAGGCTCACCGACTGCTGCACGTCCCCAGAGCAGGTAATCCAGGTTATCGGTAATGACATTAAGTCCGGCAAGCATGGTTTCCCCTCCCTGAGATTGGGCCGAGGCGCACCAGCACCGCCCCCATCAGCATACCGGTAAGCAGGTACAGGACGGTGCCGACGGTAAACGCCTCCAGCGCATGGGCGTTGTAGCTTTCAATCTGTCTCACCTGATAGGTCAGTTCGGCAAAGCCAATGCCGCTGGCGAGCGATGAGAGTTTCATCAGATTGAGATACTGCCCGACAACGGGTTGCCAGGCGTTGGCCAGCCCTTGCGGCAGAAGGATGTAACGAAACAAGCGCCACGCGGAAAATCCCTGTGCGAGCGCCGCTTCCCGTTGCCCGGCAGGGACTGAACGTAGTCCCGATGCCACTTCCTCAATCAAGAAAGCCGAGGTGAATACGCCTAACCCCCATGCAGAGCATAAAAACTCAGGGGTAAACCACCAGACGTCACCGGGTAAAACGGACCAGCGGTGATCCGCATTCACGGCATCCCGGAACGCCTGCGGTAACCCGTTCCAGGCGGCGAAATACCAGAACAGCAGTTGCACCAGCAGCGGCGTATTGCGAAACAGCGACACCCAGCTACTGACGACCGCGTTCCCGACACGTCCACCCGTCAGGCGCAGAAGCAGAAAAAGCAGCGTGAGCAGGGTTGCCAGCAGCATCCCCGCGAGCGTCACCCACAAGGTGGTGAGAAATCCGGATACGATCCACTGCAGGGGCTGTCCGGTCAGCACGCCCTGCCAGTCAAGTGCGGGCATTAGAGATGCTCCTGATGCAGCGGGTTCAGGACTTTTTGCAGGAATCGCTGAGCGCGTGGGTGCGACGGTTGCCTGAAAAATTGCTCCGGTGGCGCGGTTTCAAGAACGTGCCCGGCGTCGATAAACACAATCCGGTCGGCAATTTCCCGGGCAAATTGCATCTCATGCGTCACCACAATCATGGTGATCCCGCTGTGCGCAAGCGCCTTCATCACGAACAGCACTTCGCCAATCATCTCCGGGTCAAGCGCGGAGGTCGGCTCATCGAACAAAATGATTTGCGGTGAAGAGGCCAGCGCGCGGGCAATCGCCACGCGCTGTTGCTGACCGCCGGAAAGTTCGGCAGGAAAATGGTGTGCTTTTTCCAGCATCCCCACTTTTTCCAGCAGTGCCAGCGCCCGCGCCTGAGCTGGCTGGGCCTTCCAGCCGTGAACATGCTCCAGCGCCAGAGTGATGTTTTGACTGGCGGTGAGGTGGGCGTAAAGATTGAACTGCTGAAACACAAACCCGACGCGGCTGCGCAACTGACGCAGCGCGGTACCGGAGAGCCGTCCGGTGGGTTTGTTATCGATCAGGATCTCGCCACCGCTCAGGGTTTCAAGCTGATTGATAAGCCGGATCAGGGTAGATTTACCGGAACCCGAAGGCCCGAGAATGGCCACCACTTCACCTGGCGTGATGGTGAGGTTAATGCCCTTTAAGACCTGATGGTTACCGTAATGTTTCTGCACATCGCGAAACTCGACGCTGGCGTGTTCCAGATGTGAAAAATCCGCGGCACCGGCCGCGGAGTGTGAAAAAAGCGCTGAGAGCATATTACTGAGCTTCTATTTTAAAGGCACGAGGCTGTGGGGAGGGGGTATCCGGACCGAACCAGACGTCATAGATTTTTGCCGCCTGACCGTTCTTCTCAAGGTTAACAAGCTCGTCGTTGACGGCTTTCAGCAGTGCGGTTTCGCCTTTTTTTACCCCCACGCCAATCTCTTCTTTGCTGAGCAGATCGGGCAGGATTTTGAAGTTCGCCTTGTCCGGCGCCTGCGCCAGCAGACCGGCCAGAATCGTACTGTCCTGAGTGATAGCCTGCACGTTACCGTTGCGCAGGGCCGTCAGCGCCAGCGGAATATCGTCATAAGAGAGCACGCGGGCGTGCGGGAAACGCTGGTGCAGCGCCTGCTCACCCGTTGTGCCTTTTACCGCGCCAATGCGCGCCCGGCTATAGGCCTCAAGCGTATCGGCAGCTTTTACCGGTACCAGGAACTGCTGGCCGGTCACGAAATAGGGAAGGGAGAAATCAACTACCTGCGCCCGTTCCGGGGTAATGGTGATATCTGCCACAATCAAATCCGCCTTACCGGACTGCAGGAGGGGAATGCGGTTAGCCGGGTTGGTGGCGACCAGTTCAAGCTTCACGCCAAGTGCACTGGCAAGCGCTCTGGCGAAATCGACGTCGTAGCCGACAATCTCATGGGTCTTTGCATCGATGGAGCCAAACGGTGGATTGGCATCAAAGGTGGCAACTTTGACCACGCCTGCGGCTTTAATATCCGCCAGTTTATCGGCCTGCACCTGCATCGAGAACAGACCGCCTGCCGCCAGTAAGCCCAGCACCAGTGTCCTTTTTTTAAACCCTTTCGTGTTTGCTGCCATAGTGATTGTTCATCCCGTTGTTTTTGTTTTACCCCGTTACGCTCCCATAAGCGAAAGCTCTCGCCAAATAAGAAATCGTTCTTTGCTATTAGCAAAAAAGCATTAGTGAACAAGGTGTTAATGGTGAGTAAAAGAATGGAAGGCTATTTGCAAATCCTGCACATCGACAGTGGATTTTGGTATTTCCCCTGCGCGGGTGTTGGGTGTTTAACTTAGGGCAAGTGAAGCGAAAGGGGGAAAGACGATGAAAAAGTGGATAAACACGTTACGGCGGTTTTTTGCGACCCGACCAGCGAATGCGGAGAACAGCGCGCAACGTGTTCTTGAGTCCGTACTGCCTGTCGCCAGCCTGTATGGCGTAGACGTTGCCAACATTGATCCGGAGTGGTTCCATGATAAAACGTCACGCTGAACTGCGCCGCACGCGCGAAATGTACTGGAATGAGCTGTGCGAAATTTTGTTCTGACAACGGTTAACTGCTAATGTCGGCAGGATGAATCTCCTGACCCGTTAACGGAATGAATAACACTCTTTTCAGGCGCACGGTTATTGTCTGGCTGCTGGCGTGCCTCATCAGCGGCGTTTTGCTTTATGCCGAACAGATCCGCCGCCAGTTCTGGGAACGCGATCGTGAGTTTTCGACACGCTATTCCACCCTTAGCGCCGTACTGACGCAAAATGAATCTGTTTTGCCGTTACTCAACGGTGAGGAAGACCTCGCGGCCCTGCGCAAAAAATTCCCGCACATCCTCGCCCTTGAGAAAACTTCAGGCCGTGCGCTGAACGCTGCCCGTGTGGAATCGACCCGCGATTGTCAGTACTGGCTGTATAATCCCTGGCGTCAGATCCGCGTACTTATCGATCTTGCGCCGCTGCTCAGCACCCAACATACCTTTGATGCACTTGCCATTCGCTTCAATGACGCAGATAACGCGCCCCCTGCCGGGGCTTTCTGGCACTGGCAGCGGACCTTCACGCAACCCACACAACCTTTTACCCTTATGGCCACGGCAAAGCCGCACTGGCTGGCCGTCTCCTGGTGGGTATATCCGTTCCTGTTCTTCGGCTGGGCGGTGCTTATCGCCGCGGCCAGCCTGCTGCTCTGGCAACGGCGGCAGCGCCAGCACGCCGAACAGCGCGCACACTATTACCAGCATGCAAGGCTCAACACCCTGGGAGAGATCACCGCTGGGATCGTGCATGAGATAAACCAGCCGCTGACTGCCGTTCAGACCTGGATCCAGGGTGCTCAGCGCCAGCAACAGCAGGCGAATCCGCAGGCCGTATCGCAGGCGCTGGCTGCCGCGCTGGTACAAACCCAGCGTATCAGCGCGCTCTTAACCCGCTTTCGCGAACATGTGGTTCAGGAAAAAGTCACCTTGCGCGATATCGACCTGAAACCGTGCTGGCAGCAGGTGGTCGATCTCCTGGAACATGAACGCCGCTCTGAGCATATCGCGGTGAGCCATGCGTTCGCGGCAGGTGCCACGCGGGTTCTGGCAGACCGACTCTGGCTTGAACAGGTGCTGCATAATCTGCTCAGTAATGCCATTCAGGCCCAGCAAGAGTGCGCGCAAGGGTGGGTGAAAATAACCAGCGAGAAACGGGAAAACTGGATTTATATCACCCTCACCGATGGCGGACCTGGCTTTAGCCCGGAGGCCTTGCAGAACGCCTTTATGCCGTTTTACAGCGGGCGGACGGAGGGAATAGGGCTGGGAATGACGTTAACGGAGTCGTTGATGACGCGCATGAATGGATCAATTACGCTGGGCAATGCGCCCCAGGGCGGGGCGCAGGTCCGGTTACAACTGGCGAGTGGAGAGGTAAATACACGTGGATAACACAGTCTGGCTGATTGATGACGATGAATCCATCCGTGAGTCGCTGGCCTTCTTACTCTCGGGAATGGGCTGGCAGGTCAATGGGTTTGAAAGCGTGGACGCGTTTACGTCAGCGCACGGTGGGCGCGCGGCGCTCGTCGGCTGTCTGCTGCTGGATATGCGCATGCCGGGAAAAGGCGGGCTGACCTGGCTGGAGGAGGGCAAATGGCCCTGGCCGCTGCTGCCGGTTATCGTCATGACCGGACACGGCACCGTTGATGCCTGCCGCCGCGCCTTTCGCAATGGCGTCTTTGAGTTTTTCACCAAGCCGCTGGATGCCGATAAGCTCATTGAAACGGTAGGGCTCGCCTTCGAAGAGAGCCAGAGACGACTGACCCGCTGGCAGGAAACGTCGCGGATTAAAGCGCGTTTCGAACAACTGACGGCGCGTGAGCACGAGGTGCTGGCGGTGCTGATGGAAGGACGCAGCAATAAAGAGGTGGCCCTGCAGTTGAACCTCTCGCCCAGAACGGTTGAAGCGCACCGGGCCGCGGCGTTCGCCAAGCTTGGCGTGACCAGCCTGGTGCAGGCAATCCGCGATTACGACAAATTACAATCCGTATAACTACCAGGATAATTGCGTAATCAACCGAATTACGCTTCATCGCGCGTCTGAGTACGATCGAACGGTATTCAATCATTCGAGGACGTGCGATGAAAAAAGTAATGATGGCAGCCGCGCTTGTCGCCGGTAGCGTAAGCCTGACGGCACAGGCCGACGCATTGAACCAGAAAAATCTCTCCCTGGCGCAGGCCAACGCGCTGGCGACCTCCGCCATTCAGGCCTGCGTAGCGAAAAACTACCAGGTGACGGTCACCGTGGTGGACCGCGCCGGTGTGGTCAAAGCGGTGCAGCGTACCGACAATGCCGGGCCCCACACGGTAAAAGCCAGCGAAATGAAAGCCTATACCGCGCTGAGTGCAAAAAATGCGTCAGGCAAGGTTATGGAAGCCGCGCAGAGCAATGCCGGCGCACAAAACATGCGTGATATTCCGGGCTTCCTGCTGCTGGCCGGTGGTCTGCCGGTGAAAGAGGGGGATGAGGTGATCGGCGCAATAGGGATCGGCGGTGCGCCGGGTGGTCATCTGGATGAAGCGTGCGCGCAGGCGGCGATTGACGGGCTGAAGAAATAATATAAAAAAGCACCGGGTTTTCCGGTGCTTTATCATCAGATCTTGCAGGCATCACCGCAGTCGTCATCGGCGATAATCGACTGCGCTTTTTTATCAGCGTCGTCGAGACGTTCCGCGTTACGCTCTTCAGCTTCATCCAGCCCGTTAAAGACCAAGTTTTCGAGATCAATTTCCATATGGCACCTGCTTTGTTCGGTTTTTGATACTGGCACAGTATAGGGCAAAAAGAGCCGGCAATGTACCGCGCAGCACATAACGATAATCCCTGCCATACTCAGTGCTTTATCGCTGAGGAGAGCTCATGATTATACTGTGTAAAACCTGCGGTACCTCTTATGACGCAACGCCGGCGCGATGCCCTGTGTGCGAGGATGAACGCCAGTATGTTCCGGCCAGCGGCCAGGCGTGGAGTGATTTTGCGACGGTGACGGCCACACACAGCAATAAATGGCAGCAGCTGGAGCCGCAGCTGCTCAGTATCAAAACGGTGCCCGCTTTTGCCATCAACCAGCGCGCGCTGCTTCTGCGTACCCCCCACGGCAATATCCTTTGGGATTGCATTGCGAATCTCGACCCGGCAACCAGAACCATCATCACGGCGCTCGGCGGCATCAGCGCGATCGCGATTTCACATCCTCACTACTACACCACAATGCAGGAGTGGGCCGGGGCTTTCGATGCGCCGGTTTACCTGCACGCGAACGATCGCGAGTGGGTTATGCGCGACAGCCCGATGCTCCACTTCTGGCAGGGCGATACGCTGGACATTTTCCCCGCGGTAACGTTATTACGCCTCGGAGGACATTTCGCTGGCGGAACGGTGCTGCACTGGCAGGAGGGTGATGGTGTCTTACTGGCAGGCGATATTCTACAGGTCACGCCGGGCAAAGATGCTGTCTCGTTTATGTGGAGCTATCCGAATATGCTGCCGTTGCCCGCCCGCAGCGTCGAAGACGTGACCGGGCGGCTGGTGGGGAAAAAATTCGCTCGCCTGTACGGCGCTTTTGAAGGGCAAAATATCCTGGCGAATGCGGATGAGATTGTGCAGCGGTCGGGCCAGAAATATATTGCTTGTCTGAAGTAAAGTCCGGTGGGTAAACTTTACTTGTGTGATCCCGATCATACCTAAACTAAAACAGATAAAAGAGAAATTGCTATGCAACATATCATTGAAGGTTTTCTCAGCTTTCAAAAAGAGATTTTCCCGCAACGTAAAGAGCTCTTCCGCAGTTTAGCGTCCAGCCAGAATCCCAAAGCGCTGTTCATCTCATGCTCTGACAGCCGTCTGGTCCCAGAACTGGTCACTCAGCAAGAGCCAGGACAACTCTTTGTCATTCGTAATGCTGGCAACATCGTGCCACCGTTCGGCCCTGAGCCAGGCGGTGTCTCCGCAACGATTGAATACGCGGTTGTCGCGCTGGGCGTGACCGATATTGTTATCTGCGGCCACTCCAACTGTGGGGCGATGAAAGCCATTGCCGACAATGCGGACCTCGAACCTATGCCGGCGGTTTCTCACTGGTTACGCTATTCCGATGCGGCAAAAGCGGTGGTTGAGAAGAAAACCTGGGATAAGCCAATCGATAAAGTGAATGCGATGGTGCAGGAAAACGTGTTTGCGCAGCTGAGCAACATTAAGACTCACCCGTCAGTGGCGGTGGGCCTGCGCAACAACGCCATCCGCCTTCACGGCTGGGTGTATGACATTGAAAGCGGCAAAATTCTTGCACTGGATAAAGAGACGAAAACCTTCGTCTCTTTATCCGATAACCCGCAGGTTTACTTCGAGTAATCCCGCGTTGCAGGGCACGGATGCCCTGTCAGTCATCACTGTACGGTAATTTCCGTCTTGAACCCGATGCGGTTTTCTCTGCGGCTTTTGCCATCGCCTCTGCTATCTCTGCACATTCCGCCAGTCCCTGAACAAAAGGGCGATCGTGCATCAGCCACGGGATTGCGCCAAATGCAATGCGTCCGCGAAGCGTTTCCGGCGCTTTTAACGTGTAATCCTCGCCAATATCCGGGATCTCATCGCCCGTCGCCTGTAGCTGCTTGCGCAGCGTCGGGAAGGGCAGATCTTTTGTTTTAAGCGGCTTTTGCCCGCGGGCATCAATAAAGACGTCGAAACGGTAGGTCGTTTCTTTTGTGGCGATGACCGTCTGCGCACTGCCAATATCCAGCGTGTAATCATCACCCAGCGCCACAACACTAATGATGCCGGCCTCACGAAGCGCGAGAAGCCTGCGAATCGACTGCGGGGGAATGGCGGCATAGTTGTCGATAAAGACGCGTGCCAGCCCGTTTTTAAAGCGTTCAGCGTCCTTTTCGGTAAGATGAGGAACCATCTCCTGGACCACTTCATGCAGCCGAAGCACGGTGTAGCGCCAGTCCACCGTGCGCCGGTCACGTTTGTTCCGCTCGACCTCAATCAGGTTCTCTTCAGCCCAGGTAAACGGACCGTGCTGTTTTCGATCCTCAAACCACGCTTCGCGAAGGCTGTCCGCCGTCTGCATGCGCAGCGATATTTTCTCACACCAGGCCGGGTCGGCGAGTTCAAGCTCTTTCACCATCAGGGCGAAAATGCGGTCAAGCAGACCGTCTGATCCTTTGGCGATTTCGGCTTCGAGTACCGATTCGGTTAATACCAACAGCGGTTCGTACGGAATAGGGCAGTAAAAATCGGCCTCTGGCAGAATCCCGGTCCTGGACATGAGTACAATTTTTAACGCTTCACTTCCTTTATCGAGGAGGAATGTGCCGTCGCGAAACTCACCGTGCTGCATGACCACGGCCATCGCCGCGTCCAGCCCGCTTAAGGATGTTCCCATAATACCGACGCGGCAGGGGCGGATACGGGCATCCATCAACCCTGACCACGGGCTTGGGAAATACGCGCGCGTGGCTTCCTCTTCTTCTGGCCAGACATGCCCGGTGGCGATCACGGCGAGATCGAATCGTTCCGGAAACGGCGTGTCATTGACCGAAAGCGTCACGCCGGAGGAGGACGGGGCAACATCGGTGACGCTGGCAGACGTGTGGATCTCAACCTGAAATCCCCGCCTCTTAGCTTCCTGGACAATCGTCTGGAAACTGTCGCGAAAATACTCGCCCAGCAGAATACGGGGCAAAAACTGTCTGTCATGCAAGGCGGCTTTATCAACCTTAAAGCGCGCCAGATGGGCTTCACTCTGGCGCTTAAGCCAGTCGAGGTAGGTCATAAAAAGGGGCGGGATTTCAATGCTGGCAATGTTGGCCAGCATCAGGCGAGAGTTATCGTCGTCGTTGTAGGGCATTCCTACGCCAGCTTCGTCTGCCTGTTCAAAAACGGAGACAGAGAGCGGCGACGCGTTCTTAAGAAGAGAATAAAAGGTGTAAATCCCTGTAGGGCCGGAGCCGATAATGGCGATTTTCTTCATCGACAGTCTTCCTGTTTTTTTTCCATAAGAAAAGCGTAGCAGGAGAATAATGATGAAATTGGGGTATTAAGAAAAATCAGGCATTAAGAAGAGGATTTGCACCATTTCAGGACTGAAATGGTGCGTCCGAGTGGACTCGAACCACCGACCCCCACCATGTCAAGGTGGTGCTCTAACCAACTGAGCTACGGACGCAGAATGGTGCGTTCAATTGGACTCGAACCAACGACCCCCACCATGTCAAGGTGGTGCTCTAACCAACTGAGCTATGAACGCAACGTGTTGTCGGTGACAACGGGGACGAATATTAGCGGCACAGCATCGTTGAGGCAAGAGGGAAAATGCATTTTTCTCTCTGATTTCACGCGATTGCTTTATTACCGCGCAAAGTGAAGAGAAAGTAGCCGCCAGCTGGCGGCTACTGCGTATTTAACGTGCAGCACGTTGCAATATTACCGAGGATGACTGGCGTTGCAGGAAGCGCATGCGCAGCATCATCATAATTGCCGCAGAGGTTAAGCCGATGATAAAGCCCATCCAAAATCCTGCCGGCCCCATGCGGTCAACCACCAGATCGGTAAGCGCCAGGATATAACCACACGGCAGACCCAGCACCCAGTAAGCGATGAAGGTGATAAAGAAGATCGAACGCGTATCTTTATACCCACGCAGTACGCCGCTGCCAATCACCTGTATGGAGTCGGAGATCTGGTACACCGCGGCAAGCAGCATCAGGTGGGAGGCCAGGGCCACCACTTCCGGGTTATCGTTGTAAAGCAGGGCAATTTGCTCACGCAGCGTGATGGTAAACAGTGCCGTACAGATGGCCATACAGACACCGACGCCAAGCCCTGTGCGGGCCGCCGTTTGCGCATCCAGCGTCGAACCTTGCCCCAGACGAAAGCCCACGCGAATGGTCACCGCTGCGGCCAGCGACATCGGCAATACGAACATCAGGGAACTGAAGTTCAGCGCAATCTGGTGACCGGCTACGTTCACAATGCCGAGCGGAGAAACCAGCAGGGCGACCACGGCAAACAGCGTCACTTCAAAGAACAGCGCCAGCGCAATCGGCAGGCCTAACTGCACCAGACGCGTCATGATGTTCCAGTCCGGCGTGCTGAACGAACGTTCATTGCGGATATCGCGCATTGAACGAGCACGTTTCACATAGGAGATCATACTGAAGAACATCACCCAATAGACGGCAGCCGTCGCCACGCCGCAGCCGACGCCGCCGAGCTCCGGCATACCGAAGTGACCATAGATGAAGATGTAGTTCACCGGAATATTCACCAGCAAGCCGATAAAGCCCATTACCATTCCGGGCTTGGTTTTCGCCAGACCTTCACACTGGTTACGCGCGACCTGGAAGAACAGATAGCCAGGCGCACCCCACAGCAGGGCCCGCAGGTAGCCGACGGCTTTGTCAGCCAGAGCCGGGTCAATATTATGCATGGCGCGGATGATATGACCGGCATTCCACAGCACAACCATTATCAGCACGGAGACAAATCCTGCCAGCCAGAACCCCTGTCGAACCTGATGGGCAATACGTTCACGTCGCCCTGAGCCATTTAGCTGAGCGATAACCGGGGTGAGGGCGAGCAGCAGGCCGTGGCCAAACAGGATGGCCGGAAGCCAGATCGAGGTGCCTATTGCCACGGCGGCCATATCGGTGGCGCTGTAGCCACCCGCCATTACCGTATCCACAAATCCCATTGCGGTCTGGGCCACTTGCGCGATGATCACTGGTATAGCCAGTGCCAATAACTGGCGCGCTTCATTCATGTACTTCTGCACGTGAACACCTTTATATTCTAGTTATTTGAGAGACTAAAAAGGCCGCCGTAACTGGCAGCAAGAAGAAAATGCAGGGGGGTGCCAGCTATTGTAGCGGGGTTTAGCTATTTATCTAGTGAAAAAATCGCCACAAAATGCGCTCCGCTGGCAACCTGTTTTTCCAACTGTTATTGTGGTGGGATTAAACGGTGTCACCACCGTCCGGAAAAAACAGGAGTTGTAAGCATGTTTACTGGTATTGTGCAGGGCACCGCCAAAGTGGTGTCCATTGATGAAAAACCTAATTTCCGAACTCATGTGGTTGAGCTTCCGGAATATATGCTTGATGGCATTGAAACTGGCGCCTCGATTGCACATAACGGCTGTTGCCTGACGGTAACCGAAATTAACGGTAACCAGATTAGCTTTGATTTAATGAAAGAGACGCTGCGCATCACCAACCTGGGCGAGCTGGTGGTGGGGGATACCGTAAACGTAGAGCGTGCGGCCAGGTTTAGCGATGAGATTGGCGGCCATCTGATGTCAGGCCATATTATGACCACCGCGGAAGTGGCGAAGATTGTCACCTCGGAAAATAACCGTCAAATCTGGTTTAAAGTGCAGGATCCTTCATTAATGAAATACATCCTGTATAAAGGATTTATTGGTATTGATGGGATTAGCCTGACGGTTGGGGAAGTGACGCCGACCCGTTTCTGCGTGCATTTAATTCCTGAAACTCTCCAGCGTACAACCCTGGGAGCGAAAAAACTGGGGCATCGGGTTAATATCGAAATCGATCCGCAGACTCAGGCGGTTGTGGATACCGTTGAGCGGCTGTTGGCGGCAAAAGAAGCCGCAATAATAAAGACCGCAGAAGAAGAATAAAATGAACCCCGGAAATCCGGGGTTTTTTTAGCGTGCGACCCGCAAACCGTGTTCTATCCCTCGGCTGAAAACAACCTGCCAAAGTTGAATATCACGCGCGCGAAAGGCGCCTGCGCAGGCATTGAGATAATAGCTGAACATCCGTTTAAACCGTTCAGAATAGTTGTCCTCAATTTCTGGCCAGGCTTCCTGGAAACGTGAATGCCATGCCATCAACGTGGTGTCATAATCCGCGCCAAAGTTATGCCAGTCTTCCATAATGAAATGAGGTTCACTGGCGTTAGCAATCTGGCGAACGGACGGCAAACAGCCATTCGGAAAGATGTATTTGTTGATCCACGGATCGACGTTATTGTCGGTGCGCTTAGAACCAATGGTGTGCAGCAGGAAGATGCCGTCAGGTTTCAAGTTACGGTCCACCACGCTGAAGTAGGTGTCATAGTTTTTCGGCCCCACGTGTTCGAACATGCCGACGGAGACTATGCGATCAAACTGCTCATTCAGGTCGCGATAATCCTGAAGGCGAATATCCACATCAAGGCCCTGGCAGCGCTCCCGTGCCATTTTTTGCTGTTCGGCTGAAATGGTCACACCGACCACGCTGGCACCATAATGCTTCGCCATAAAATAGGCCAGACCACCCCATCCACAGCCGATATCCAGCACACGCATGCCCGGCTGTAGCTGCAGTTTTTCACAAATCAGACGCAGCTTAGCCTGCTGTGCTTCTTCAAGGGTTGAGGCCTCTTTCCAGTAGGCGCAGGAATATTGCATGAAAGGATCAAGCATGCGGCTGAACAGGTCATTACCGAGGTCGTAATGCTCCCTGCCGACGATCCACGCCCGTTTTTTGCTTTGCAGATTAAACAGCCGGGCGGAGGCGACACGTAATGTATCTTTCAGATTGCGGGGGAGCTGGTTTTCCAGACCGGCACGTAACACGCTGGAGAAAAACATATCCAGCCGTTCACACTCCCACCAGCCGTCCATATAACTTTCCCCCAGGCCTAACGATCCCTCTCGCAATACGCGTTTAAAAAAGTCGGGATGCTTAACCTGTGGATCGGATGGCGAAGATCCATTAATAGTGATGCCTGCACGACCTAACAGTTCACTGACGATCCGGGACCAGTTATCGTCCGGAACGCTGACTTCTTCTATACACGATGAACTCATAGCTTCTCCATCACCTTACTGTGATCAGAACCTTCAAACAGCGTAGACGCTTTTTATGGTTTGTGAGAAATCTCACGGTATTTCCCCGTGAGGCTAGTATCCGACGTAGAACAGAGGAAGGGAGATAACCCTTGCCGAAATGCCTTCCATGGTAAAACGGGAGCGCTCCGGCTCCCGTTAACACTTAATATTTATCGTATTTAATCGAACCAAATTTAGTATAGGCCTCAAAATTTGGTGATTCAATAGAAAATTCTTAGCAACCTAATCACTGATATTTAACATAATTTCTGGCGCGATTATGCATGCGAGGTTTTCACCTCTGCGCGGTCATCCTGCTCACGTTGTGCCGCTGACTGCATACGGTATCCCAGAAGGGCCAGTGCAACCGTAACCAGCATGACGCTGGTGGTGGTCAGGAGCGGCGTGGCAATCAGCGCAGAGACAACCAGGCTTGCCAGGAAGCACAGACCCAGCTGCAGGGTATTCTGAAGCGCAGCCGCACGGCCTGTTGCCTGTGGGAACGGACGTAATGCCTGGGCTACCACGATAGGGTAAATCGCACCGTTCGCCACGGCCATCACGCAGAAGGGAATCAGAATTTCTGCCAGACCTGCGCCCGGGATAAAGCCCACAGCCCAGGTGGCGATCACGCTCAGCGCGTAGAGCACCAGCAGCCAGGGCAGCATCTGCTGGCCTTCCCATTTTTGCAGCGCCGCGCGACAGCCATAACCCCCGACCAGAAACGCGATGGTCTGCGGGACATAGCTCAGACCGATGGCGGCCGGGCTGTAACCCATATCGTGAAGAATGAACGGCGAACCGGTCAGCCACGCGAAGAAACTCGCCGAGCAGGCGGCATAAATCAGGACATTACCGCGGTACGCTTTGGTGCTCAGCAGAGAGGTAAAGGTCACCGGTGTTGTGTCAGCAGGCGTCTCTTTCTTATGTGCCGCTTTGAGTGTGAATGCCGGGATCATCAGGACCAGCGTGATGGCAAACAGCGTAGCGAAAATGGCCTGCCAGTCGAAATGCGCCAGGATCCAACTCCCGAGCAGCGGGGCGAGGGCAGGCGAAAGCCCTACCAGCGGCATAATGGTGGCGAAAATGCGGTTTGTCCGGTTGGCCGGATAGTAGTCGGTGACCAGCGCCTGCCAGGTCACCGCGGCAGCACAGACGCCAACGGCCTGCACGAAGCGCAGTACCAGCAGCCAGGTTGCATCGCGTACCCATAACATTCCCAGACAGCCGACGGCAAAGATAGCCAGCCCCAGCAACAGCACCGGTTTACGGCCAAAGCGGTCAGAGAGAGGCCCCCAGAGCAGCTGCGCGAAGGCAAAGCCCGCGAGGAATAAGCTCAGGCTGGCGCTGATGGCTGCCGCCGGGGTCTGTAAATCTTCCTGCATTGCGGCGAAGGCGGGCAGGTACATATCAGTGGCTAAAAAGCCCAGCACGCTTAAACCACCGAGCCAGACTAAAAATCCTTTCCTGGGTTGCATTGTTTTTTTCTCCTGAGGGAGGCAGGTCTATGTTTGCGCAGAGTGTAGGGAGTGCAAAGCAGCTTGTGAAACGCTAATATTTGGCGAGTGCATTCAAAATTTTTGCAGGCAGAAAATGTGGTCAGATTATTCTCTTGAAGTGGTCGATGCTGTTGCGCGCAACGGCAGCTTTAGCGGTGCAGCGCAGGAGTTGCACCGCGTCCCCTCGGCAATCAGCTATACGGTGCGTCAGCTTGAGGAATGGCTGGCCGTTCCGCTGTTTGAACGGCGTCACCGTGATGTGGAATTAACGCCCGCCGGGGCATGGTTTTTGAAAGAAGGGCGTTCTGTTATCAAAAAAATGCAGATCACCCGCGAACAGTGTCAGCAGATCGCTAACGGCTGGCGAGGACATCTTTCCATTGCCGTGGATAACATCGTAAAACCGGAACGTACCCGGCAGATGATTGTCGATTTCTATCGCCATTTCTCGGATGTCGAATTGCGGGTATCCCAGGAAGTGTTTAACGGAGTATGGGATGCGCTGGCAGATGGCAGGGCAGAGATGGCGATCGGTGCCACGCAGGCGATTCCGGTTGGAGGACGCTTTGCCTTTCGCGACATGGGCATGCTCAGCTGGAAATGTGTGGTGGCAAGCGATCATCCGCTGGCTGACCTGGACGGGCCGCTCAGCGACGAAACGCTCCGTAACTGGCCCTCGCTGGTGCTGGAAGATACCTCGCGTTCGTTGCCCAAACGCATTACCTGGCTGCTGGATAACCAGCGACGGGTGGTTGCGCCGGACTGGGAATCCTCAGCAACATGCCTCAGCGCCGGGCTGTGCGTTGCCATGGTCCCTGGCCATTTTGCACGGCCCCGAATCGATACCGGTGAATGGGTTGAACTGACGCTGGAAAATCCTTTTCCGGATGCTGCCTGTTGCCTCACCTGGCAACAAAATGATGTGTCGCCCGCAATGGCCTGGCTTCTGGATTACCTGGGGGACAGTGAGACGCTTAACCGGGAATGGCTACGGGAGCCAGTATAACTGGCCCCGTAAAAGATTAACGACGGTAGTCGCGGAACGGACCATCCGCAACGGAACGGCGTTCGATAAGACGCGGGTGAACTTCAATGGACTGAGACTCTTCACGCTTGTTGACGATCCTGTCCATCAGCATATTGAAGGCCGTTTCACCCAGCGAGTCTTTTGGCTGGTGGATGGTGGTCAGCGCCGGGGTAAAGAAGCGCGCGTTGCGCACGTTGTCATACCCGATCACGGAAATGTCCTGCGGCACGCGCAGACCCAGTTCATCGGCGGCACAGAGAGCTCCCATCGCCATAATGTCACCGCCACAGAAAACGGCTGTCGGGCGATGCGACTGTGAGACAATCTGCTGCATTGCGCGGTAACCGGATTCCGGTTCAAAGTCACCCTGCACGATCCAGTTTTCCGGCACGGTAATCAGCGCCTCTTCCATTGCTTTCATAAACCCGGCCAGACGCCCGGCTCCGGTGTTGCGCTCCAGTGGACCCGGGATCACACCAATCTCACGGTGACCGCGTTCAATCAGATAACGGCCTGCCATATAGCCGCCTTCAAACGCGTTATCGATGACGGAGTCGGTGAAGTCTGCACGCGCTTCGCCCCAGTCCATGACCACCATAGGAATATGGCGGTACTCTTCCAGCATGGAAAGCACGGACTCCGGATACTCTGAACACATCACCAGCAGGCCATCCACACGCTTTTGCGCCATCATGGAGAGATAAGCGCGCTGTTTTTCAATGCTGTTCCACGCGTTGCCCAGAATCAGGGTATAGCCTTTCTGGAAGCAGTTTTTCTCGACCGCTTCAATGATCTCGGCAAAATAGGCCGCTTCACTGCTGGTAGCCAGCAAACCAATGGATTTGGTGTGATTAACTTTGAGGCTGCGCGCCACCGCACTCGGTGAATAGTGTAATTCTTTGATTGCCGCCCAGACGGCGTTGCGCGTCTCTTCCGCCACAAAGCGGGTTTTGTTAATTACATGTGATACGGTTGTAGTGGAAACGTTTGCGCGTTTTGCTACGTCTTTAATTGTTGCCATTAAATGTCACTCCAGACCACATCCTAAACTCCTGAAAAACTTGAAGGTAAACGTTTGCCTTCTCTCACCCTTATCACGCAATCTTGAATTGCGGCACGCCGGGAAAACGACACAGGACGTCAGGAGGGGGTCAATGGCCGGTACGCTAATAAATTTAGCGTGGAATTTTGTCCTATCTTGATGAAAAGGGGAAGAGCTAAAGTGGTTATCAGTTTAAATCCAGGAAGATTTTTGAACTAAACTGTGTAAAAATGAGCAGGCTCACTTTTCGTGGGGAGATTAAAAGGAGAAAAATTGATGAGCTACGATCTGAAGTTTTCGCTGGTGACCACCGTTATTGTACTGGCTCTGATTGTTGCGGCGGGTCTGACGGCTGCATTGCACTGATTTACACGGAGGGAGAGCTCTCTCCCTCTCAGTTTTCCTGATTGTTACGCCTGCGGCAAAAATCTTTTGCCAATTTGTTAACTTCTCATTTTTTGTGATTGATGTCATGCTTTCGGCTTCTTTGTTCTGTGTCACGACATGACACGGCATCCGGAGTTGACGCATGAAAATCAATTTTCCCCTGCTTGCCCTGGCGATTGGCGCTTTTGGGATTGGCACCACTGAATTCTCCCCGATGGGGTTACTGCCTGTTATCGCCCGGGGCGTGGATGTTTCTATCCCGGCGGCCGGGATGCTCATCAGCGCCTACGCCATTGGCGTGATGGTGGGGGCACCGCTCATGACGCTTCTGCTTTCACACCGCGCGCGCCGCAATGCGCTCATTTTCCTGATGGCGATATTTACGCTGGGCAACGTGCTCTCCGCGATTGCTCCGGATTACACCACCCTGATGTTGTCCCGCATTCTGACCAGTCTTAACCACGGCGCGTTCTTTGGGCTGGGATCGGTTGTGGCCGCAAGCGTAGTGCCAAAACACAAGCAGGCGAGTGCCGTGGCAACCATGTTTATGGGTCTGACAATTGCCAACATTGGCGGTGTACCTGCCGCAACCTGGCTGGGTGAGGCGATCGGCTGGCGCATGTCGTTCCTGGCGACGGCCGTGCTGGGTGTTATCGCCATGGTGGCGTTGTACTTCTCCTTGCCGAAAGGCAGCGCTGGTGAACGTCCTGACGTCCGCAAAGAGCTGTCGGTACTGATGTGCCCGCAGGTGCTCTCCGCACTGCTGACCACCGTACTGGGGGCGGGCGCCATGTTTACCCTGTACACCTATATTTCACCGGTGTTGCACGATATCACCCACGCGACGCCTCTCTTTGTGACCGCGATGCTGGTGCTGATTGGTGTCGGGTTCTCTATAGGCAACTATCTCGGCGGGAAATTCGCCGATCGTTCCGTGAGCGGGACGCTGAAAGGCTTTTTAACGCTGCTGATTGTCATCATGATCGCCATTCCGTGGCTGGCGCGTAATGAAGTCGGGGCGGCGATGGCGATGGTTGTCTGGGGGGCTGCGACCTTTGCCGTGGTTCCGCCGCTGCAGATGCGCGTGATGCGCGTTGCCCATGAGGCACCGGGTCTCTCGTCGTCGGTCAATATTGGCGCGTTTAACCTTGGCAATGCGCTCGGTGCCGCTGCCGGTGGTGCCGTCATTTCTGGTGGCCTGGGATACAGCTTTGTGCCGGTGATGGGGGCGATAATTGCCGCGCTCGGCCTGCTGTTAGTAATGATGTCTGGCCGTAAACAGCCGGAAGCAGTGTGCGCTGCTGAATAATGAAAAAACGCAGAAGGGCAAACCCTTCTGCGTGTCTCTTACGCGGCGAAGTTCTTCGCCACAAACGCCCAGTTAACCAGTGCCCAGAAGTGCTCCAGGTAGTTCGGGCGTGCGTTACGGTAATCAATGTAGTAAGCGTGTTCCCAGACGTCCACGGTCATCAGCGGCGTTGCGCTGGTGGTCAGTGGCGTACCCGCGTTCGAGGTGGAAACGATAGCCAGTTTGCCATCCGCGTCTTTCACCAGCCACGTCCAGCCAGAACCGAAGTTCTTGACTGCAGCATCCGTAAACTTCGCTTTAAAATCAGCAAAGCTGCCAAATGCCGCGTTAATCGCGCCAGCCAGTTCACCCGTAGGTTCGCCGCCTGCATTCGGTGCCAGGCAGTGCCAGTAGAAGGTGTGGTTCCACACCTGAGCGGCATTGTTAAAGACACCGCCCTCTGAACTGCGGACGATTTCTTCCAGCGTTTTGCCTTCAAAATCGGTGCCCTTGATCAGGTTGTTCAGATTGGTGACGTACGTCTGGTGATGTTTGCCGTAGTGATACTCCAGGGTTTCCGCAGAAATGTGCGGGGCCAGGGCGTCTTTTGCATATGGTAGTGCAGGTAATTCGAACGACATTGCTTCTCTCCTTATTGTTTTTTATGTTGCCAATAACCACACAGACAACAGGGACAGAATAGCAAATTGAAAGGGTATGCAAAAGAGGAACTTACCCTGCCACGGCTGTGGCAGGGCAGGGGTTAGCGAATGGTTTTTGGCGTCATCACGCGGCGTGCGCCGACATAGTGACGTACCCAGTAGTCTTCACTGAGAGAGGTTATCTGGATGTCCTGGCCGCTACGTGGGGACTGGATAAATTTCCCGTTGCCTACATATACGCCAACGTGGTCAGCCGTGCCGCGCCCCTGAGTGCGGAAGAAGACGAGATCGCCATTCTCCAGTTCACCGCGGTTGACCGGTGACGCGTCGCGCAGGTGATACATCTCATTGGCGGTACGTGGAATTCGGAACTTCACCAGATCTTTGTAGGCGTAATAGACGAGGCCGCTGCAGTCGAAACCGGTACGCGGTGAGCTGCCGCCCCAGCGATAGGGTTTGCCGATCTGCCCCATCAGTTTATTCAACGCCGTTTTTTGCGCTTTCTGCACGCGAACCTTATGCACTTCCGCTATTTTCGTGACCTTCGTGCATTTCGCTTTATGACCTTTGCGGGGGATGCATTTTTCCGTCACGAGATTAGCTGCAGTTTGCGAGGCTTTGCTTTTGGTTGCGTGGGCAGTGCGGGAAGGTTTTGTTTTCGTCTTGCTGGAGGCGGTCTTTTTAGTCTGGGTGGTGGTCTTTTTCTTGTCGTTCTTGCTGGTGGTTTTTTTCTTACGGTCTGTGGTTTTGGCCAGATGCGTTTTTTGTACAGCAGAGTGCCGCGCCTGTTGAGAGGCGTTCGCCACTGGCGTGAAAGTGAGTGTTGTAAACAGTAAAGCACAGAGCGTGATCGAGATTTTATTTATCCGCGCCACTGGGCAGTCCCCTGATAAATGCAGGTCATCAATAATACCCGCGAATGATTTACAAAGCCCGTCGATTCTAATCTATAAAAACCCGATAAGTTAATAGCATTTTTCAATCTACAATCCTGTTTCGTTAGCAAGTGCAAAAAAATTCATCAATCTGTCGCACTATTGTTCACTCCCTAAACAAAACCCTGAGTGCCGCAGGGTTAAACACCATTTGCAATGCAACTTTTCATCACTCGCGGTAAAATAAGAAAGACGTGACAAAAATGTTATTTTCCGATGGCAGTCTGAACCGCTACAATGACAGACGAATGCCGTAACAGAAGTTAAAGGAAGCAAGACATGAGCACCACTATTGAAAAAATCCAGCGCCAGATCGCTGAAAACCCGATTCTGCTGTATATGAAAGGTTCTCCGAAGCTGCCAAGCTGTGGCTTCTCCGCGCAAGCGGTTCAGGCGCTGTCTGCCTGTGGTGAGCGTTTTGCTTACGTTGATATCCTGCAGAACCCGGACATCCGCGCTGAGCTGCCTAAATACGCTAACTGGCCGACGTTCCCACAGCTGTGGGTAGACGGTGAGCTGGTCGGCGGTTGCGATATCCTGATCGAAATGTATCAGCGCGGTGAACTGCAGCAGCTGATCAAAGAAACGGCTGCGAAGTACAAAACGGAAGAGCCAGACGCGGAGTAAGTTATCTGCGAAGACAAAAAAGCGACCTCATGAGGTCGCTTTTTTTTATTCTTCATTGTCACCCATCGGCAGCGGCCAGCCACCCAGACGCTTCCAGCGGTTCACAATTTCGCAAAACAGCTCCGCCGTCCGCTCGGTGTCATAAAGTGCGGAATGCGCCTGCGTACCGTCAAACTCAATGCCTGCCGTAATACAGGCCTTTGATAATACCGTTTGTCCCAACGCCAGACCGCTCAGTGCCGCGGTATCGAAGGTCACAAACGGGTGGAAGGGGTTACGCTTGAGCGACGCGCGCTCGGCGGCGGCCATGGTAAAGGTGTGATCGAACGTGGCGTTATGCGCCACCATAATGGCGCGGCTGCAGTTGCTCTCTTTCATGCCTTTACGCACCATTTTAAAAATGGCGTGCAGCGCGTCATATTCACTTACCGCACCACGCAGCGGGTTATGCGGATCGATGCCGTTAAAGGCCAGCGCCTCGGGCTGTAAGTTGGCCCCTTCAAACGGTTCAACGTGGAAATGCAGCGTGGTGTCCGGTGTAAGCCATCCCTGTTCATCCATCTTCAGCGTGATGGCGGCAATTTCAAGCAGCGCATCGGTTTTAGCGTTAAATCCAGCTGTTTCAACATCGATCACAACAGGATAAAAACCACGAAAACGGTCGCACAGACCGCTAAATTGAGCGTTATCGGACATCAGGGTCTCTTACATGGGGAAAAAAGCAGTGCGCATTATGGCAAATTTTGGATGGGGATGCAGTAAAAGTACGGGCGCATGTTGCGCCCTGCGGGATCAGTTGCCCAGACCGCGACCAGCGTCTTTGGCTTCAATCAGCTCGATTTTGTAACCGTCCGGATCTTCAACAAACGCGATCACGGTGGTGCCGCCTTTGACCGGGCCAGCTTCGCGCGTCACGTTACCGCCGTTGCTGCGGATACGTTCACAGGCTTCGGCTGCGTTGTCCACTTCCAGCGCGATATGACCATAAGCGGTGCCCAGCTCATAGCTGTCCACGCCCCAGTTGTAGGTCAGTTCGATGACCGCTTCGTCCGTTTCCGGGCCGTAACCCACAAACGCCAGCGAGTATTTATATTCCGGGTTTTCGCTGGTGCGCAGCAGTTTCATACCCAGTACGTTAGTGTAGAAATCGACAGAACGTTGCAGATCGCCAACGCGCAGCATGGTGTGAAGTAGGCGCATAATTTCCTCATTAACCAATGGAATAGAATATCTATTTGAACAGAAACGATGTTTTAGTATAGCGGCGAAAGGTCGCCGCTATCAATGAGCAATGAAGAGATTACAGGGTAGGGTAGTCGGTATAACCTTCAGCGCCGCCGCCGTAGAAGCTTTCCGGACGCTGAGGGTTCAGCGCGGCTTTCTGCTGCAGACGGGCGACCAGATCAGGGTTAGCGATAAAATCGCGACCAAATGCAACGGCGTCGATCAAACCTTTGCTAATCAGATCTTCAGCTTTCTCAGGGGTATATGCCCCTGCACCGATGATCACACCGTGGAAGCGTTCGCGTACTTTCTGACGGAAGGCTTCAGTGTAAGGCTGACCACCGGCCCAGTCTGGCTCGGACATATGCAGATACGCGATACCCCGTTTTGCCAGCTCTTCAATCAGATAAAGGGCATCCGCTTCTTCGTCCGGGCCGTTATCAACGTTCTGGAAAGAACCAATCGGGGAAACGCGGATACCAATGCGGTCCGGGCTCCACTCCTGACATACGGCATCCACCACTTCCAGCACCAGGCGCGCACGGTTTTCAACGCTGCCGCCGTACTGGTCGGTACGATGGTTAGAGGACGGTGACAGGAACTGGTGCAGCAGATAACCATGCGCGGAGTGCAGTTCAACCAGGTCGAAACCGGCTTCACGCGCATTCGCCACGGCCTGGCGGAAATCGTTAACAATCCCCGGGATCTCGTCCAGTTCAAGAGCGCGCGGCATAGACGTATCAACGCGGATCGCATTGCCGTTTTCATCGCGCAGGGAGGTGCGGGTGTTCGCGCTCAGGGCAGAGGCGGAAACCGGTGCCTGACCGCCAGGCTGGATGCTGCTGTGAGAGATACGACCGGTATGCCACAGCTGGACGGCAATACGACCCTCTTCAGCGTGAACGCCAGCCGTGATTTTTTTCCACGCGGCAATCTGTTCCGGGCTGTGCAGACCTGGTGCGCCAGCGTAACCCTTAGCCTGAGCAGAAATCTGAGTGGCCTCGGTGATGATCAGGCCAGAGCTTGCGCGCTGACGGTAATATTCACCCATCAACGGGGTAGGGATATCACCCGGCTCAATGCTGCGCAGACGGGTAAGCGGGGCCATGAACACACGGTTTGGCGCGGTAACGGCACCCACTTTCAAGGGGGTAAATAATTTTTCAGCGGACATAAAGGCTCCTGAGTAGACCAGTCGTCTAGTAATTACGTAAATAAAAACGCCTGCTATACGCGAGGCGTAGTAATGCTACTTTTTACATGTGCCAGTGCGCTTTCAAGCGGCACCGCACTGCGTGAAATCTTGGCCTGCAGGTTCGCGCCTAACCAGAGGGCGTATAAAACCTGCGCCTGGGTTAAAGGTTCGCCGGGAAAAGTCAGCGTTTTTTCATCGCGGCCTTTCTCCAGCGCCTGTGCCATGAGGGCGATAACCCCGCGGGCCCCTTTATCCATTGCTGTGCGCATATCTTCTGAAAGATCGCACACTTCGGCAGAAAGTTTTACCGTCAGGCAACCGCTGATGATGCCCTGCTGACAGAACTGGTTCAGCGTTTCCTGATAGAAGTGCAGAACACGATCGCGATAATTACCTTCGCCCGTGGCGAAGTGCGCTGCCAGGCGCTGATGGTAGCTGGCATAGTGCCGCTCCAGCATTGCCACGCCAAACGCCTCTTTGGACCGGAAGTAGTGATAAAACGACCCCTTCGGTACCTCAGCGGTTTTTAATAACTCGCTCAACCCCATACCGGTAAACCCGCGATGCATGCAAAGTCGCTCGCCGGTCGCCAGTAAATGTTCTCGGGTATCGTGTTCTGTATTTCTGCTCATGGCCGCACTCTAATAGACCGTTCGGTCTATTGCAAGCGTGTTCAGTGGCGACATGCGTTCAGAATATCCAGCTGTTGTTGGTAAACCTTTGATTTAATGTCCATCATACCCAATACGGTAGAGAACAAATTGTCCTGCGAAACCGCATTTTTTGCTGCATGGTCACGTAAACACTGCGCGTTGACGCCGAAATTTTTCGCATAGTCTGGTGATAACCAGAACATAAACGGAATGTGCGTTTGTTGCTCTGGGGCCAGCATATACGGCGTGCCGTGCAGATAAATCCCGCTTTCGCCCAGCGACTCCCCGTGATCCGAAAGGTAAATCAGGGCGGTATTCATGCTCGCCTGACGCGCTTTTAGGGCATCGATGGTTTTACTGACCATGCTGTCGGTATACAGGATGGTGTTGTCATAGGTATTCATCAGCGCCTGGTGATCGCAATCCTGAATTTCATTGGTATCGCAGGTTGGCGTAAATTTGCGGAAATTATCCGGATAACGGCGATAGTATGCCGGGCCGTGGCTGCCCATCAGGTGGATGACCAGTACGGAGTCCTGCTTCAGGCCATCCAGAACATTGTCCAGACGGGTGAAGTTCACATCGTCAATGCAGGAGTTGTCTTTGCAGAACTGATCGAGTTTCCACTGGGTCATGTCGGTATGGGGAACGCGATCGCAGGCGCCTTTACAACCGCCATCATTGTCACGCCACAGCATATTGATCCCCGCATGGGCGAGCACGTCCAGCAACCCTTCCTGGTGATGGGCCAGGTCGGCATCGTATTTACTGCGCGTCATACCGGAGAACATGCAGGGCACGGAAACGGCTGTTTCGGTGCCGCAGGAGGAGGCCTGCGGGAAGTTAATCACATCCTGCTTTTTCAGCTCGGGGTTTGTTTCACGCCCGTAGCCATTCAAGGAGTAGTTCGCGGCGCGTGACGCTTCGCCGATGACCAGCACCAGCACGGTTTTCTTTTGTTGGCCTGCAATCAGCGGCCCTTTATGGGCATCTTCACCGATCCGGACCAGCGTTTGATCGCCTGCAAACCAGCGCATTTTGCTGTATTTGACCATCGCGCTGACATAGTTTGCGGGGGTCACCATTTTGACGATGCTTTTGTTATTGCGAAACAGCGACGCGTAGTCTTTATAAAACAGGGCGGCGATGAGGATGATAACCAGCAGGGCGCCGAGCATTGCGGCAAAACGGGTCAGCAGGGCGTACCACCATTTCCCGGTGCGAATGCGGATCATGGCCAGCACCACGGACGGAACAAGACCGGCAACGACAATCCACAGGATCATCTGCGGCGTCACCAGGGCAGTGGCTTCCTGAGAGTTGGTTTCGAACACGTTAACAATCATGTTCTGATCGATAACCGCGCCGTAGGTATACATAAAGTAAGTCGCGGCGGCGCATCCGACGGTCAAGACAATCAGCAGCGGCTTACGGATAAACGGGATATTAAGCAGACTAAAAACAATGACCCAGCCGCAAAACAGCACCAGTGGAACGGACGCGGCAAAGAGGACGTCATGGATATGCGCGGGCGCGATAATAGCCCAGCTACGCTGAATAAACAGCGCGTTTAATACGGTAAAGAAAAGTGCACAGCCCAGAGTAAATTTTATATCGTTACATTGTAACTTTTTGATTAGCCACATCGATCAGAAAACCTGCAATTTTAATGATGGGGCGAGTATAGAGAACGAAGATTAGTGAAACCTTAATGCCACAAAACTGTGGTAAAGCCCTTGCACGCGGGACGTTTAGCGTCTTCACTGTAGGTGATAGTCGTTATCGGGAGGTGAGTGTGGCAGAGCAACTGGAGTTTTTCCCCATCCAGAGCCCGTGCCGGGGTATTTGTCAGGTGGATGAACGCGGATATTGCCGTGGCTGCATGCGCACGCGCGATGAGCGTTTTAACTGGCAACACTTCAGCGACACGCAGAAACAGGAGGTGCTCCGTCTCTGTCGACAGCGACTTCTGCGCAAAATACGCGCAAACAAAGCCGGTGACACCGAAGAACCCCAGCAACCTTCACTGTTTTAACACGGTAATTGCGTATACTCATGACATCACGTCCTTGAGGAAAATGTTATGGTTCAGCGAATTACCCTTGCCCCCCAGGGGCCAGAATTCTCCCGCTTTGTGATGGGCTACTGGCGCCTGATGGACTGGAATATGTCCCCCCTCCAGCTGGCAAGCTTTATTGAAGAGCATCTCGACTTAGGGATCACCACGGTCGATCACGCTGATATTTACGGTGGCTATCAGTGTGAAGCCGCGTTCGGCGAGGCACTCAAACTGGTTCCTGCGTTACGCGAACGCATGGAGATCGTCACCAAATGCGGGATTGCCACGACGGCAAAACCGGAACATGCTCTCGGCCATTACATTACCGACAGCGCGCACATCATTAAGAGCGCCGAACAGTCGCTGGTTAATCTGGCGACCGATCATATCGATCTGCTACTGATCCACCGCCCTGATCCGTTGATGGATGCCGATGAGGTGGCCGAAGCGTTTCTGAATCTGCATCAAAGCGGCAAAGTGCGTCATTTCGGCGTATCAAACTTTACCCCTGCACAGTTTGCGCTGCTGCAGTCTCGTCTGCCGTTTACCCTGGCCACCAACCAGGTTGAAATTTCTCCGGTTCATCAGCCGCTGCTGCTGGATGGCACGCTCGATCAGCTTCAGCAATTGCGTATCCGTCCGATGGCGTGGTCGTGCCTGGGCGGCGGACGCCTGTTTAATGATGATGAATTCCAGCCGCTGCGCACTGAGCTTGAGACCATTGCCCGCGAACTGAATGCCGGAAGCATCGAACAGGTGGTGTACGCGTGGATCCTGCGTCTGCCGTCAAAACCACTGCCAATCATTGGCTCGGGCAAAATTGAACGCGTACGCGCCGCCATTGCCGCGGAAGAGTTGCAGATGACCCGTCAGCAGTGGTTCCGCATCCGCAAAGCGGCGCTGGGTTACGACGTACCGTAACCGGTAAAACGTGACTTTCCGGTGAAATCTTTGCCCCTGGTATAAACTTAAGGGGCAAAAAACAACCCGTGGAGGTCATATGAAGCGTTTTACTCTGGCTCTCGTCACGCTGGTGGTCTGTGCAGGTGCGCAGGCGGCCAGTGATGAAGTGGAAATGAATCTCGTCACCTCTCAGGGTGTAGGTCAGTCCATCGGCACGGTGAAAATCACTGAAACCGACAAGGGACTGGAATTCGCGCCCAATCTCAAAGCCCTTCCTCCTGGCGAACATGGTTTCCATGTCCATGCCAACGGTAGCTGTCAGCCCGCATTAAAAGAGGGTAAAGCCTCGGCTGCGGAGGCGGCAGGCGGCCACCTCGACCCACAACATACCGGTAAGCATGAAGGTCCTGACGGCATGGGACATCTGGGCGATTTGCCGGTGCTGGTGGTGAATAACGACGGCAAAGCCACGGATCCCGTTGTCGCGCCGCGGCTGAAAAAGCTGGATGAAGTGAAAGGCAAGGCGCTGATGATCCACGTCGGCGGCGACAATATGTCCGATCAGCCAAAACCGCTTGGCGGTGGCGGGGCTCGCTATGCCTGCGGGGTGATGTGATCCCCAATTGTACCCGGAGCCGGTGCCTGTTCCAGCTGCGACAGCGAGCAGTGCAGGCGCCAGATTATCGAGGCTAAATCTCGTGCTGCAGGCGAGTGGTGGTGCGCAAGGGTATCGCAAATTCGCTGAAGTTCAGCAAGCGTGGTTTCCAGTGGCCGCTGCTGGACACCGCGTTCGCTCATGACATCGCGTAGCAGGGTGATGCAGACATCACGAACCTGCGACAGCGGGTCGGACCGTGTTTCCCATGCCCTAAGTTGCCAGACCACGTGAGAGCAGTTCAACAGCACCACGCCCCAGCGCAACAGCCAGCGGCGCGAAAGGGAGTCCTGGCTGTTATTGAGCTGGCTGACATAGTGATAGACCAGCGATTCATACTCACTTTCACGTAAATGCGGTTTTCGACTCAACTGGTCGACAAAACCTCTGCGTAACTCGCGGATATGCCGGCGACTCTTGCGCGCATCTGAACCCGGACGTAACACCGCAAATGCCAGCCACGCCAGCCCAACGCCAAGGATCTTCGCCAGATTGTCATTGAGAAAATCGGCGTAGTCATAAACCGGCGGGTTAGTGACGGAGATAAACGAGCCCATAAACACAATCAGCTGTCCCCACAGCCCCGCGAGTTTGGGCATTTGCAGCTTCAGCAGCTGCATGGTGGTTAACAGCGGGAACAGGAACAGAAGGAACTGCCACAGGTCGCTTATCTGCACCATCAACCCAAACTTCACGGCAAAACTAAACAGCGAGAGCAGCACCAGGGTGCGCAGCAACAGCGTGAGGGAGTTGAACGGTGACGCGGCGACGGAGTACAGCACGCAGCTGATAGCCGCAAGCGTCAGGGCCGCAGGGCCTGACTCCCACTGGGGGGTGATACTCCACGCGCCAACCAGCGTGAGCGCGCAAAAGGTACGAAAACCACTCCACAGTGCCTCCATCGAGTCTGTGTGTCGTGCCAGCGCCGGGCTACCGGGGACAGCGAACTCGGTGACCGGGGTGGCATTTTCCACGGCGTTAATCCAGCGGCTGCTGCGCAGATACAACCGGCAAAAATAGTTGAGACGCTGCCAGAAGGCGCGGTGACGGTAATCGTACTCATCTACTGGCGCGAGCGGGGCGATAATCTTCGCGACGGTGTAGATGTCGGCATCCGGGCGTGCAAGCGCCGCGAGCAGCGTTTCAATTACGGCGCGCGTATGTGCAGGGGGCGTGGGCCAGTTGAGCAGCATCCGGCGCAGGCTGGAGATTGAACTGGTCATACGCAACTGCTGATGCAACAGATAGTTCAGCAGGGTGTTCTGACGACGAAAGCGATAGTGGCTCCAGAAGGCCTGAATGCGTAACAGATTCATGGTCAGGATCTGGCCGATCACCTTTTCGTGCGCAAGACGGATGTCGTCGTTGGTATCCGGTTGCCAGAGCAGGCTTGCATGCTCCAGTAAACGGGTATGCATGGTCTTCAGGGCAGTAATAAGCGCGGTGCCATCGGAAGTGCTCGGCAGGATCATCATCATGAAACCGCCGCTCAGAATACCGACAATCACTTCGCAGACGCGCGCCTGAGCGATGTCCCACAGCTCGGTGGTATCGAGCACATTCACCACCGGAAAGGCGATAATGGCGGCGGTATAGCCGGCCAGCTGGAAGGCATAGGCAACGTTATTCGTAAAGTGCGCGCAGGCCCAGGTACAAAAGCCCAGCCATATCGCCATGCTCAACAAAAAAAGCCACGGATCGTTCAGCGTATGACCTGCAATGATTAACGCTGCGGTGGCACCCAACAGGCTGCCGGCAATACGTCCAAGACTCTTGCTGATCACCCCGCCGACGGTGGGGAAACTCACCACCGCGGCAGAGGTCATTGCCCAGTAGGGCTGATCAAGGTTGAGGTAATAGGCGACAGTCAGCGCCAGACACATCGCAATGCCATTACGCAGCGCATAGCGCCACTGCGGACGTGTCGCTTTCATCCACGGCGTATTTCGCCAGGAGAAGGCCTGCAGGTTCATCAACGGGTCCCGATGGCGACGGTGCAGGTTGTGCCGGAGACCAGCGTTATGCCCTGCGGTAAATGGTCAAACTCCACACGAACCGGTACGCGCTGAGCCAGACGTACCCACGGCACGTTCGGTTTGATGTCCGGTACCAGGCCTGAATCCATTTCAACACTCTGATCGTAAATGGCGCGGCCAATGCTGGAGACGTGACCCTGTAACCTCTGCGAACCGCTGTAAAGCGTAATGGTAGCGGGAGACCCTTCGCGAATATGGCGAAGCTTGGTTTCTTCAAAATAACCCACCACATAGAACGAGTGGCTGTCGACAAGGGCGAAAACGGGTTGCCCGGCGGTGGCATAATTCCCCACGCGGGCTGACAGGTTGGTGATCCATCCATCGACTGGCGCGGTAATAACGGTTTGTGTCAGCTCCCACTGCGCCTGTTTGAGCGTCGCCTCCGCGACGTTCACGCTCGCCTGCATGGCCTTAACGTTGATATTGGCAGTATCTAAATCTTCTGCGGAAATGTAGCTGCGCGACAAGTGTCGACGGCGATTGGCTTCGTTATTGGCTTTCGCTAAATCAGACTGGGCCTTCGCCAGCTGTGCCTGGGCGTTAAGGATCGCAATATGATAGGGGGTGTCGTCGATACGGAATAACACGTCACCCTTTTTAACGTACTGGTTATCTTTCACGACAAGCGTCGTAATGCTGCCCGACACCTGTGGGGTAATGCTGACCTGCTCAGCCCGCACTTTGCCGTCACGTGTCCAGGGTGACTGCATATAAAAATTCCAGAGCCACCACCCGGCAACCAGGGCTAGGGCAAGAACAATCAGCGTGGAAAAGTACTTCAGCGTTTTCAGGGGCATATTCACCACACAATCAAGACAGCAAGGCCCAGGCATACGGAAAGGGCAAACAGGGAGAGATCCATTAACATGGGGTGCCAAATCTCGCCGGAGTACATCCAGTCGCGAAGCAGGCGATGGGCTATGAGCCAAATCATAAAGCCGACCAGGACGGCCTTAAACAAGGGCGGAAAGTAGACTGACGCACCGAAAATCAGGTCCTGAAGGGGGAGTCCCACGGAGCTTTGAAAAAACGTCACGGGCAGAGATCCTTTGCAGTGAACAAAATGCCGCGAGGGCGAGTCTTAATCTGATGGAACATCACAATTCAGTGTAAGTCATCCTTTTAAGTTCGATGAATGCAGTATTGCATTTGTTTTGCCAATACAAATGCTGCACACTATTCTAAAATCAGTATAATAACTTAGCAAGCTAATTATAAGGAGATGAAATTGGAATCGCCATTAGGTTCTGATCTGGCAAGGTTGGTACGCGTCTGGCGTGCTCTGATTGACCATCGCCTGAAACCTCTGGAATTGACACAGACGCACTGGGTCACGCTGCATAACATTCATCAGCTGCCACCCGACCAGTCACAAATTCAACTGGCAAAAGCGATCGGCATTGAGCAACCGTCACTGGTACGTACGCTTGACCAACTGGAAGAGAAAGGACTCATCTCCCGGCAAACCTGCGCCAGCGATCGTCGCGCTAAGCGGATTAAGCTCACTGAGAAAGCGGCCCCTATCATTACTGAAATGGAAGCCGTTATCACCAAAACGCGCGGCGAAATCCTTTCCGGGGTTTCACCCGCAGAGCTTGAACTGCTCATCAGCCTCATTGGACGCCTTGAGCAGAACATCCATGAGCTGCAGTCACGCGACTGACACCATCACAAGGCCTTGCAGCAGCAAGGCCTTTTTTACCTCGACACAACGACGCGGTTACGCCCGGTCTCTTTTGCTTCATACATCGCCTTGTCAGCATTCTCCACGCACGCTTCAGCGGTCGTCGTCGGAGAGGTGGCGGTAAATACCCCCATGCTAATCGTGATGGATTCAGGTAACTGACCCCCGCTGCTGACCTTATCAAAACTGCTCAGCTTTAGCCGTATGCGTTCAGCCACCTGGTACGCTGCTTCCGACGAAGTATTGGTCAGCATCAGGACAAATTCTTCCCCGCCAATACGTGCCGCGATGTCCTGCGGGCGGACGGAATCCATCAGCAGGTTGGCGACAAACTGCAATACTTTGTCTCCCTGCAGATGGCCGTAGCAGTCATTGATGCGCTTAAAACGGTCGAGATCGCTGACGATAACCGACACAGGGTGGTTGGCTTTGCTGATGCTGAGTGCCTGATTTAAGGCGTCGTAAAAATAACTGCGGTTGTAGAGGCGCGTCAGCGGGTCGCGGATCGAGTTCTGATAAGACTGCTGATACTTCATGTGCGAGTCGCGATACAGGTTAAAGACGTCGTACAGCAGGACAAAAATAATCATCAGCGTCGCCACGGTTTCGAATAAGCGAGCGTGATACCAGGACGTGTCCTCGGCATGTCCGCCGGCTAACAGTAATGAGAGCGTCAGGACATAACAGACACATAAGAAATTACCGCCAACCCAAAAAAGATTCCGCACCCGGGTAATCGTCATTAACGTTGCTAACGCCACAACCCAGAGAAGAATCAAAAAGATATTTATGACCTGGCTCCAGAGAACCATAAATTGCCGGGTTTCATTATCCACCAGATCCAGTGTTATCAGTGCCGAGTGGCTGGAGCAGAACCAGGCCAGGGCGACCATTGAAACCGTAAACAGCATTGTACCGATAACCACGGCAATATGCGCGGGGCGTGAAAGGGGATAATCCCGAATAGAATAGAGCAAAGCTGAGACTATTATCAGCACCGCCATAAGAATATGACGGAACATAAAGAAGATCATGGCGTCGTTATAGTCGACAACATTGAACTGATAGAGATCCAGCCATGACGGGAAGCTGGACAGGGTACCGGCCATCAGCATCGTCGACCCGGCGAAGGCCGAGGCGAGGGCGATAAGGTACAACCGCCGTCTGTCGCACCAGTATTTCATGACCATGAAGCAGGCAATAAACAGGTGGAATACCAGCAAAAATATGGTAAGTGTCGGGAATAGCAGCGGTGAGAATGAAGGAACTAATTCTACCAGTTTTACAAAGAGACCTTGTAATATTCCAACGACGACGATGCATCCAAAACAGAATGTAATATAAGGGTTCTTAAAATATCGTTGTAGTGCAAGCATAGGGATTTGACGGAATAATAAAATTAAAAAATGTAAAGTAAGAAAGAGAGTAACAGGCGTGGAGAGTAAATACTTTGCGCAGGAACAAGATATACCGCGCTTAATGATTCATGGCGGGAATGTTTTTTGTAAATATATTGCTGATAATTATATTATATGTAAATAGATTTGTTTACTGGCTTTGTTTACTGGCTTCGCTAAACGGATTTGTTAAATGGATGTGGTCTGATGACCACATCCAGTTTGAATTAGCGTGGAGAAACGGTGACCTGGCTTCCGTTGCTCGCCAGAACAACGCGCTGGCCGGCAGAGAAACGGGTATTACCTTGTTTCTGTACTACCATGATGGTGCTGCCATCATCTTTACGGATTTCCAGTTCTACGCCCTGGCTTTTGTTCATTGCACCCTGAACGCCCTGGCCTGCAACACCACCTGCAACGGCACCTGCTGCCGTGGCCAGCGAACGACCCGTGCCACCGCCCACGGTATTACCAAGGAAGCCACCCAGCACAGCACCGCCGATGGCACCCATCACGTTGCTGTCATCGCCACCCTGAATTTGTACAGGGCGTGCGTTAACAACGGTACCGTAAGTGACGCTCTGAACCTGTTTGGCTTCAGAAGCGCTGTACACGTCGCCAGAAAGTGAACTGTCATTCACACAGCCTGCAAGGGTTAAACCGATCAGCGAAACGCCCAGTACACGTAAAATCATTTGAATCTCCTGTTCACCAAAAACGCCCGATGGCGGGCATCCGTTATGGCTAAATTATATGGCATAAGGGGCCATAGTTCATATCTTTGCACTAACAATAAGAAAATTGTACTTGAATTTAACTTAACGAGACATAAACGGGTACCCGGCAGGTTACCTTTCTGAGATTGTTAAAAAATATTATCGCCGGATAGCAAAGCGGCGCTGTTTATGGTTGAGTGGAGAGCATTAGCCCACGCAACGTAAGGAAAGCGCATGAAATCGGGTCGCTACATTGGTGTGATGTCGGGTACCAGTCTGGATGGCGTAGACGTCGTTCTGGCCGCTATTGATGAAAACATGGTGGCACAGCAGGCGAGCCTGACCTGGCCTATCCCCCTGGCGCTGAAAGAGGACATTCTCAGTGTCTGTCAGGGGCAACAACTGACGCTTTCTCAGCTTGGTCAGCTTGATGTGCGGCTGGGGGCGCTGTTTGCCGATGCGGTACTGGCCCTGATGCATAAAGAAAAGCTTCGCCCGCAGGATGTCGTCGCCATCGGCTGTCACGGACAAACGGTCTGGCATGAGCCGGTCGGCGACGCACCGCATACCCTGCAAATCGGCGACAATAACCAGATTGTGGCGAAGACGGGCGTAACCGTAGTCGGTGATTTTCGGCGTCGCGATATTGCGCTTGGCGGGCAGGGCGCGCCGCTGGTGCCCGCTTTTCATCAGGCATTGTTGACCCATCCGACAGAGCGCCGAATGGTGCTGAACATTGGCGGTATTGCCAACCTGTCTCTGCTTATCCCGGATCAACCCGTACGCGGCTATGACACCGGCCCGGGTAACATGCTGATGGATGCCTGGATCTGGCGTCAGCGTGGTCAGGCGTATGATAAAGACGCGCAGTGGGCCAGCGAAGGCAAAGTGATCATCCCGCTGTTGCAGTCCATGCTAAGCGATCCGTACTTCGCTTTACCGGCGCCCAAAAGCACGGGGCGCGAATATTTCAACTATGGCTGGCTCGAACGTCAGCTGGCGCAGTTCCCGGCGCTTGCACCGCAGGATGTCCAGGCGACGCTCGCCGAGTTAACGGCGGTTTCGATATCGGAACAGGTTCTTCTCAGCGGTGGCTGCGAACGCCTGCTGGTGTGCGGCGGTGGCAGCCGTAACCCGTTGGTGATGGCACGTCTTGCCGGGTTATTGCCGGGTACCGAGGTGACGACCACCGATGAAGCCGGCATCAGCGGCGATGATATGGAAGCGCTGGCCTTTGCCTGGCTTGCCTGGCGCACCATTGCCGGGCTTCCGGGCAATTTGCCGTCGGTGACTGGCGCACGTGAGGCCAGCGTCCTCGGGGCCATTTTCCCGGCGAATCCGCGTCATAATCAGAGTTAACTGAAATTCAGCGCGGCGTGTGGTCGTTAGAATGGAATGAAACAGGAGGGCAGCCATGCCCTCCAGGACCAGGAAAGTCTTCGGAATACGCCCATGAAAAAACTTCTTCTTATTGCCGCGCCTTTATTGCTGTCAGGATGCAGCGTCTACAACCAGTTCCTTGATCGCATGCAGACCGATACCCTGGAGTATCGCTGTGATGAAAAACCGCTGACCGTTAAGCTGAACAATCCGCGTCAGGAAGCCAGTTTTGTCTACGACAACAAATTGCTCACCCTCAAGCAGGGCATTTCTGCCTCCGGCGCACGCTACACGGACGGAATTTATGTCTTCTGGTCGAAAGGCGACAGTGCCACCGTCTACAAACGCGACCGTATTGTGCTGAACAATTGCCAGCTCGAAAATCCGAAGCGTTGAGATTTTTACAGGGGCGGCGCACAATAGCGCCACCCAATGTCAATGTCAGCTAACGCCATGTCAGATAACGACGAACTGCAGCAAATTGCGCATCTGCGCCGTGAATACACCAAAGGCGGCCTGCGTCGCCAGGATCTTCCCGCCGAACCTCTCGTGCTTTTTGAACGCTGGCTGAAACAGGCCTGCGAAGCGAAACTCGCCGACCCAACGGCAATGGTTGTCGCAACGGTAGATGAAAACGGTCAACCGTATCAGCGTATCGTCCTGCTCAAACATTATGACGAGAAAGGCCTGGTGTTTTACACCAACCTGGGCAGTCGTAAGGCACACCATTTAGAAAACAATCCTCGTATCAGCCTGCTGTTCCCGTGGCATATGCTGGAGCGTCAGGTGATGGTCACCGGCAAAGCAGAGCGTCTCTCCACGCTGGAAGTGGTGAAGTATTTCCACAGCCGTCCGCGTGACAGCCAGATTGGTGCCTGGGTCTCAAAACAGTCCAGCCGCATTTCGGCGCGTGGCGTGCTTGAAAGCAAATTCCTCGAACTGAAGCAGAAATTCCAGCAGGGCGAAGTTCCGTTGCCCAGTTTCTGGGGGGGCTTCCGCATTCCGATCGAGCAGATGGAATTCTGGCAGGGCGGCGAACACCGTCTGCATGACCGCTTTTTATACCAGCGTGAAAATGGCGGCTGGAAAATCGACAGGCTGGCACCGTAATCGCCGAAATTTGTTGATTTAAGCGCTAGCGCAGGCCGCGCTTGCGCTTTATTCTATGTACCTTTCGCATCAGGCGAAAAGTCGTGTACCGGCAAAGGTGCAGTCGTTTATACATGGAGAATTTGATGGCAAGCAGTAACTTGATTAAACAATTGCAAGAGCGGGGCCTTGTGGCTCAGGTGACGGACGAGGAAGCGTTAGCAGAGCGACTGGCGCAAGGCCCGATCGCGCTCTATTGCGGCTTCGATCCTACCGCTGACAGCTTGCATTTGGGGCATCTTGTTCCATTGTTATGCCTGAAACGCTTCCAGATGGCGGGCCACAAGCCTGTCGCACTGGTTGGCGGCGCGACCGGTCTGATTGGCGACCCAAGCTTTAAAGCTGCCGAGCGTAAACTGAACACCGAAGACACCGTGCAGGAGTGGGTGGATAAGATCCGCAAACAGGTTGCGCCTTTCCTCGACTTTAACTGCGGTGACAATTCTGCGATTGCGGCCAATAACTATGACTGGTTTGGCGGCATGAACGTGCTGACCTTCCTGCGCGACATTGGCAAACACTTCTCTGTTAACCAGATGATTAACAAAGAAGCGGTGAAGCAGCGTCTGAACCGTGACGACCAGGGCATCTCCTTTACCGAGTTCTCCTACAACCTGCTGCAGGGTTATGACTTTGCTTGCCTGAATAAACTGCACGGCGTCTGCCTGCAGATTGGCGGCTCTGACCAGTGGGGCAACATCACGTCGGGTATCGATCTGACGCGTCGTCTGCACCAGAACCAGGTCTTCGGTCTGACCGTTCCACTGATCACCAAAGCCGACGGCACCAAATTTGGTAAAACCGAAGGCGGCGCGGTATGGCTTGATCCGAAGAAAACCAGCCCGTACAAATTCTACCAGTTCTGGATTAACACGGCGGATGCCGATGTTTATCGCTTCCTGAAGTTTTTCACCTTTATGGACATTGAGACGATCAATGCTCTGGAAGAAGAAGACAAAACCAGCGGTAAAGCGCCACGTGCTCAGTACGTACTGGCTGATGAAGTGACCAAACTGGTTCACGGTGAAGAAGGTCTGGCCGCGGCAAAACGCATTACTGCAAGCCTGTTCAACGGGACGCTGAGCGATCTGAGCGAAGCGGACTTCGAACAGCTGGCGCAGGATGGCGTGCCGATGGTTGAGATGGAAAAAGGTGCCGACCTGATGCAGGCGCTGGTGGACTCCGAGCTGCAGCCATCCCGCGGTCAGGCGCGTAAAACCATCGCCTCGAACGCTATCACCATTAACGGTGAAAAACAGGCCGACCCGGAATACACCTTCGCTGACAGCGATCGTCTGTATGGCCGCTACACGCTTCTGCGTCGCGGTAAGAAAAACTACTGTCTGGTCTGCTGGAAATAATTAAAAGTATCCAGGGGCGTGGGAAACCACGCCCCTTTTGTTTTTTCAGGGTTTGGTAAGTAAAAATGAAGAACATCCTCGCCATTCAGTCCCACGTGGTCTTTGGGCATGCTGGCAACAGCGCCGCGGAATTTCCGATGCGCCGCCTCGGTGCCAACGTCTGGCCCCTCAATACCGTGCAGTTCTCAAACCATACACAATACGGTCAATGGACCGGCTGCGTGATGCCGCCTTCGCACCTCACCGACATTGTGCAGGGCATTGCCAATATCGATCAGCTAAAACGCTGTGATGCGATACTGAGCGGATATCTCGGTTCGGCAGAGCAGGGAGAGCATATCCTGGGCATTGTCCGCCAGGTGAAAGCGGCAAACCCGGCGGCGAAATACTTTTGTGATCCTGTTATGGGGCATCCGGAGAAAGGCTGTATCGTGGCCCCCGGCGTGGCTGAATTCCATGTGCGTCACGCGCTGCCGGCCAGCGATATTATTGCGCCGAACCTGATTGAGCTGGAAATTCTCTGCGAGCATCCGGTGAATAGCGTAGAAGAGGCGGTAAGCGCTTCTCGCGAGCTAATAGCCCAGGGGCCGGAGATTGTCCTGGTGAAACATCTCGCGCGCGCAGGGCTGAGCAGGGACCGTTTTGAGATGCTGCTGGTGACGAAAGACGAAGCCTGGCATATCAGCCGTCCGCTGGTGGACTTCGGCATGCGTCAGCCGGTGGGTGTCGGTGATGTGACAAGCGGTTTGCTGCTGGTGAAATTACTTCAGGGGGCCACGCTGCGGGATGCGCTTGAGCATGTGACTGCTGCGGTGTACGAAATCATGAAGGCGACGAAAGAGATGCAGGAGTATGAACTGCAGGTGGTCGCGGCACAGGATCGTATCGCGAAACCGGAGCATTACTTCAGCGCGACCCGGTTATAACGGTTCACATTCCTGTCAGCCGGGTAGCGACAGCGCCACCCGGCAATACAGTGCGCCGGTCAGTTCAACCCTTCTGCTTTAAGCGCTGCAGCCACCGCAGGACGCGCGGCTACGCGATCCATGTACGATGCAATGTGGTCCAGCCCGTCCATGTTGAGCTTAATGGCCCGCGCCCAGCGCAGCACGGTGAACAGATAGGCATCAGCAATTGTAAAACGCGCGCCTCCAATCCACTGATCGTCTTTCAGCGATGCGTTAACGTACTGCAGTTTTTTCTCCAGCTGAGCACGTACGGTCGGTTTGTACTCTTCCGGCGTCTCCGGACGGAACAGCGGGGTAAAGCCTTTGTGCAGCTCGGTCGCAATGTAGTTCATCCACTCCAGCGTTTTGTAGCGAGAAACCGTGCTTACCGGTGCCAGCAATTGCCTGTCGGGCACGCTATCGGCGAGGAATTGCATAATCGCCACGCCTTCGGTCAGTAGGGTACCGTCATCCAGCAGCAGAGCCGGAACTTGTCCCTTCGGGTTAATAGCAAAAAAATCATCGCCGTTTTCCAGGCGTTTTTTCATCAGGTCAACGCCATCCAGCGTGAAATCTTTGCCGCTCTCGCGCAGGGTAATGTGGGAAGCAAGAGAGCACGCGCCCGGTTTGTAGAACAGTTTCATCGGTAACTCCTTTTTGCTGAGGTTTCAGCTATGTTAGTGCGCGAACGGGTAAAAAAAAAGCCGCTAATACATTAGCGGCTTCTGTTCAGTCGTTTCTCAGTGACATTATGCGGTAGCGGTTTCGGTCGCTTTCGCCGTCTTGTCGTCGTCCTGAGTCATGCGATTCAGCTTCGGCGCAGTCAGCATCATCAGAACCGCGATAACCGCAGTAGCAATACCAATCTGCATGAACACGGTACCGTAGACGTTCAGAGAGACCAGTGGGTCAGTCACGTTATCCGGCACGGCCATCAGGTTTGCAATTTTACCTGCGATGATAGCGGCACCCGCAGTGGTCAGGAACCAGCTACCCATGATGAAGCCCATCAGACGCTGAGGAACCAGTTGTGCAACCATCGCCAGGCCCAGACCGGAGATCATCAGTTCACCGATAGACTGCAGCGCATAGCTCAGGATCAGCCAGTTAACGGAGACGATACCGGCGTCAGTCGCAAATTTCGTACCCAGCGGCAGTACCAGGAATGCGCCAGAACACAGCAGCATACCGATAGCAAATTTGTGCGGCATCGGCAGACGGTCGCCCATCTTGTTATAGATAGCAGCCAGAATCGGGCTACCAATCATGATCCAGAACGGGTTCAGGGCCTGATACTGCTCCGGCTCGAACGCGATACCCAGGATTGAGTGTTCAACGTTACGGATAGCGAAGAAGTTCAGAGACGTTGGCATCTGGCTGTACAGAACGAAGAAGATAATCGCTTCCAGCATCAGGATGAAGGCCACAATCATCTTACGACGAGCGGCACCCTGCATGGCGAAGGCTTCTTTCGCGAAGATGATCACGATACCCAGCGCAACGACACCCAGAACCGCACGCGCGATGCCCTGGTTATGCAGCAGCCAGGTTGCGATTGCCGCGAGGATCACCACGCCGACAATGGTCGCCAGCAGTTTGCCAATGTGAACCGGTTCGAAGTCTGGTTTGGAGCCGTAGTCTTTCACCCAGCGTTTGCAGAAGGCAAAGTTAACCACGGTGATCAGCATACCGACAACGGACAGGGAGAACGCAACGCTCCAGCCGAATTTAGCGGCCAGCCACGGGGTTGCCAGCATGGAGAAGAAGGAACCGATGTTCACGGACATGTAGTACATGGTGAATGCACCGTCCAGACGCGGGTCATCTTTGTTGTAACAGGTAGAGAGCAGGGAAGACGGGTTCGCTTTGAACAGACCGTTACCGACGGCGATAGTCGCCATACCCATATACACCACAGCGGCATCGTGACCAGACCATGCAACCAGCGCATAGCCAACGGCCAGGACAATCGCACCCAGCATAATGACACGTTTAGTCCCGAGGACTTTATCACCCAGCCAGCCGCCGATAGCGACCAGACCGTACACCAGGGCACTGAAAGAGGAGAACAGCGTAATGGAATCTGCTTCGGACATACCCAGCTGTTTTACCAGGTAAACCGCCATGATCCCTTGCAGGCCGTAATAACCAAAACGCTCCCATAACTCGATAGAGAAGATGAGATAGAACGCTTTAGGTTGTTTAAAAGCGTTAAGACTTACGCTTTCATCTGTTGGTTTATTGTTTGCAGTCGACACATATACCTCTTTTTTTACATCCCATATTAACGGGGGTGTTCATCGCGTGATGGCCGTAGTCCATCCGCCTTATAGTTATATTGGGAGGAGAAACGGCGGGTAATGTTCACTATCCTGCACCGTCTGGCAATACGTTTGTAATAATCTGTTACATATAACTAGGCCGCTATAATCGGCGGTTCATACAAATGTTATTCAGCGTTAAATTTCATACGATCTGTAAAGGGAGTTTTTTTGACTGGCATTCACCCATAATTTGCCCTCAATGGCGATATGTTCTGCTATTTGAGGTTTATTGCAGTGATATAGCCCATATTCTGAAAAATAGCTGGTCTTATGTGTTGCTCGTAATGAGTTTGATCTTGTCTGGCAAAGGGTTTACGCCGCTTTTAACAACAAAAATTCAACACGAAGTTATCAGGGTGATCTTGATCACATATGTATAGAAATTTTCGGCCATGAAAAAAGTATTAACCTGTTTGAGCGTTAAAGGCTCGAACAAGTGATAAGGGAAGCGGTAAGGAAGGCGGATAAATTATGGTCAAAAGAAGGTCTTCTGGTAGACCCTCTTTTGGTAAGGAATTGCCGTTGCGACAGAAAACGAAAAGCGCAAGATATCAGGGATACACTTTCTCTTTGTACTCGCAGAGATCTTCGATGATACAGGAGCCACAGCGAGGCTTACGGGCAATACAGGTATAACGGCCATGGAGAATGAGCCAGTGATGGCAATCCACCTTAAATTCGGCGGGAACCACTTTTAGCAGTTTCTCTTCAACCTGCTCGACATTCTTGCCCGGTGCGAAGTTCGTGCGATTAGAGACGCGGAAAATATGGGTATCAACGGCGATAGTCGGCCAGCCAAACGCGGTGTTAAGTACCACATTCGCAGTCTTGCGTCCCACGCCGGGTAATGCTTCCAGCGCGGCGCGATCTTCCGGCACTTCCCCCCCGTGCTGTTCCAGCAGGATCCGGCAGGTTTTGATCACGTTCTCAGCCTTGCTGTTAAACAGACCGATGGTTTTGATATAGGACTTCACCCCGTCCACGCCCAGTTCCAGCATCGCCTTTGGCGTGTTGGCGACCGGATAAAGCAGGGCGGTCGCCTTATTAACGCTCACGTCGGTAGCTTGCGCAGAGAGCAGCACGGCGATCAACAGCTCGAACGGGGAGTTAAAATTCAGCTCCGTCGTCGGATGTGGGTTCTCATCCCGCAGACGGGTCAGGATCGCAATGCGCTTTTCTTTATTCATGAGGCCTTCTCGGGTATCCCTTCCTGTACGCTGCGCTCAGCCACGCGGCGCTTACGTTTTTCATCAATCAGGTATTTTATCGCCAGCATCATGCCGAGGCCAATAAACGCGCCTGGCGGCAGCATGGCCAGCAGGAACGGCGTATCGGTGTGGAAGACTTCGATGCGCAGCGCTTTAGCCCAGCCGCCGAGCAGCGCATCTGCGCCATCAAACAGCGTTCCGTTACCCAGGATCTCACGCATTGAGCCGAGCACGAACATGGCACCGGTTGCCCCCATACCAATAGAGAAGCCATCCAGAGCCGACATCGCCGGGCTGTTTTTCACGGCAAAAGCTTCCGCGCGCCCGACCACAATACAGTTGGTTACGATGAGGGGAATAAAGATCCCGAGCGACTGATACAGACCGAACGCATAAGCGTTAATCAGCATCTGGACGATACTCACCACCGACGCGATGATCATGACGTAAATCGGAATACGGATTTCCGATGGCGTCCAGCGGCGCAGGGCAGAGATGGACAGGTTGGTCAGGGTGAGAACCAGCGTGGTTGCCAGCCCCAGACCCAGCGCGTTGGTGGCGGTGGATGTCACTGCCAGCAGCGGACACATCCCCAGCAGCTGTACCAGCGCGGAGTTGTTTTTCCACAATCCCTGGACGATAACCTCTTTAACCTGGCTCATGATTACTCCTCACAGGCCGGAAGATTGTTCATCTGCGCGGGCAGCGTTTCCGCATACAGCCCGGCTCGTTTTACGGCATTGACCACGGCCCGTGGGGTAATGGTTGCCCCTGTGAACTGGTCAAACTCGCCGCCATCCTTTTTCACAGCAAACGCAGGATCCGCTTCGCCGTGGATCACTTTTCCGGCAAAATGCAAAATCCAGTCGCTCAGACGGGTTTCAATTTTATCCCCCAGGCCTGGCGTCTCATGATGTTCCGTCACGCGCGTACCCAACACGGTACCGGAGAAATCGCTGCCGACCAGCAGTTGAATCGCCCCGGAGTAGCCATCGGGCGCCGTCGCTTCCATCACCGCGCCTACCGCGTTATCTCCCTTACGGGCAATAAAGACGCGGTGCGGGCCTTTGCCTAACTGAGGTGCCTGGACCACGAAGCAACTTTTCTGCAGGTCATTATCGTAGAAATCAGGGGGGATCACCTGATCGAACAGGGCTTTTTGCTGCTTCACCGCCTGTTCGTCGATGGTCGATTTGGTCAGGTTGTTCACCAGGGCCGTCAGTCCGGTGAGGACCGCGGCGAAAATGGCCAGCGTGACGCCATGTTTTTGCATTGTTTTCAGCATCGCGAACCCCTTAACGGTGGCCGTACACGCGCGGACGCGTGTAGTAGTCGATGAGCGGAACGGTGATGTTCGCAAGCAGAACCGCGAATGCCACACCGTCCGGGTAACCGCCAAAGCTGCGGATGAGCCACACCAGCAAGCCGGCCAGTGCACCGAAGATCAGGCGGCCACGGTTCGTGGTAGATGCCGTTACCGGATCGGTCAGGATAAAGAACGCACCCAGCATGGTTGCCCCCGAGAGCAGATGCATCTGTGGGCTGGCGAGCGATTCAGGCGTGAACACCCATCCCAGTGTGGCGCAGACCGCCAGCGTCACGAGGAAGCTGACCGGAATATGCCAGCGGATCGCTTTCTGCTGCAGCAGGAACAGCCCGCCCAGCAAATAAGCAAGGTTCACCCACTGCCAGCCCGCGCCCGCCAGCATGCCGCTGAAGATGGCAGATTTCATAATCTGATCGACGGAGTGCCCGGCATGCAGGGAGGTTTTAAACGTATCGAGTGGTGTGGCCTGGCTGATGCCATCCACGCCCATACGCAGTGCGTTCATATCCGCACCGAGCGCGGTATGGCCGGTAAAGATAACGTGCAGGGCATCCATAAAGCCGGGTACCGTCGCGGCAATGTCATGCGGCGGCAACCAACTGGTCATCTGAACCGGGAAGGAGATCAGCAGTACGACGTAGCCAATCATCGCCGGGTTGAACGGGTTATGGCCCAGCCCACCATAAAGCTGTTTGGCAATAATGACTGCAAACACCGTACCGAGCACCACCATCCACCACGGGGCAAACGGCGGAATACTGATTGCCAGCAACAGGCCAGTCAGCAGTGCTGAGTTATCGGCAAGGATGCGGGAAACCGCCAGCTTACGCAGTTTAAGCACCAGGGCTTCTGCCCCTAAGGCACTGGCACAGCCCAGCACTATCTGGAACAGCGTTCCCCAGCCGAAAAACCAGCACTGTACGGCAATGCCCGGCAGCGCCGCCAGGCACACCAGCATCATGATGCGTGATGTCTGGCGCTGATTATGGGTGTATGGGGAACTTGCGATTCTGAAAACCATTTAATCCTCGTTAACTGCTTGCTGTGCGGCTTTCTTCGCCTGAACGCGCGCAATGGCGGCGGCGACTGCGGCTTTACGTGGGTCGTCGTTTGCGGCCGGTTGCTGTTCTTCCTGCTGTGCTGCTTTGCGGGCCTTGGCGCGGGCAATGGCGGCTTCGACAGCCGCCTTACGCGGGTCGACAGGAGCTTCAGGTGCAGCGGCTTCAGGCTGCGCCGCCGCTTTACGCGCTTTGGCACGGGCAATGGCGGCTTCGACAGCCGCTTTACGCGGGTCGACGGGGGCTTCAGGCGTAGCGGTTTCAGTCTGCGCCGCTGCTTTGCGCTCTTTAGCGCGCGCGATCGCCGCTTCAACAGCCGCTTTACGGGGATCTACGGCCTCCGCGTCTTGTTCAACTACCTCGTTTTGCTCGCCGGCCTTACGGGCTTTRGCGCGCGCGATCGCCGCTTCAACAGCCGCTTTACGGGGATCTACGGCCTCCGCGTCTTGTTCAACTACCTCGTTTTGCTCGCCGGCCTTACGGGCTTTGGCGCGGGCAATGGCGGCTTCAACGGCGGCTTTACGCGGATCGATCTCAGCGTCAGAGGAGGCTGACTGTGCTTTTTCTGCCTGACGGGCGCGCGCAGCCGCTTTACGCGCTTCGCGGGCGGCAATCGCTTCGCTGTTATCCGGTTTTTCACCGGCCGGGATCACCACGGTCTGGGCTGCCGTCGCTTTTTTCTCCCGCACGCGTGCCAGTGCGGCATTAATCGCATCCTGGTCTTTTTCGCCGGGCTGAACTGCGGCCTGTTTGTGACGCGCCTGACGGGCCAGTTTTTCACGCTCCAGACGAGCCTGACGCGCTTCAAAACGCGCTTTCGCTTCGGCTGCGCGTTTCTCTTCCATGGAGATGGCATAAATCTCGGCCTTCTCCTGGCGGAAGTACTGCACCAGAGGAATGTTACTTGGGCAGACCCAGGCGCAGGCACCGCATTCGATGCAGTCGGCCAGGTTATGGGCCTGCGCTTTATCGTGCAGCTGACCTTTGCTGTACCAGTACAATTGTTGCGGAAGTAAATCCGCCGGACAGGCATCGGCACAGGCGCTGCAGCGGATACAGCCTTTCTCCTCCTGCTCTTCACCCATTTCGGTCGGGGAGGGGGCAAGCAGGCAGTTTGTGATTTTTACTACCGGGACATCGAGCCACGGCAGGGTAAAGCCCATCAGCGGGCCACCCATGATCACCATCTGGTCGCTGCCCGGGCAAAAATCAGCCTGTTCCAGCAGATGACGAACCGGCGTACCCAGACGCGCCCAGACGTTGCCCGGACGTGCGACAGATTCACCGGTCAGCGTAACCACGCGCTCGGTCAGCGGTTCACCGTCCACCACCGCACGTTTCACGGCGTAGGCTGTCCCGACGTTTTGCATCAGCACCCCGATGTCCGAAGAGCGTCCGCCATGCGGAACCTGCTTGCCGGTCAGAATTTGCGTCAGCTGTTTGGCACCGCCAGAGGGGTACTTGGTTGGGATAACGCGCAGGCCGATATCGTGGCTGCCGTTGAGGACGGCACGCAGCATCGAAATAGCCTGTGGCTTGTTATCTTCAATGCCAATCAGCACTTCGCGCGGCTGCAGAATATGGGCAAGAATGCGGATCCCTTCCACGACCTGCGCGGCGCAGTCTTGCATCAGACGATCGTCGGCGGTGATGTAGGGTTCACATTCTGCTGCATTGATGATCAGGGTCTGAATTTTATCGCCGCCGCCGTGCAGTTTGACGCCGGTAGGGAACCCTGCGCCGCCCAGGCCGGCAACGCCGAATTGATGAATACGCTCGATAAGCGCTTCGCGGCTCCGGTTGCGGTAGTCGCTCCAGCCGTCACGTTCTATCCAGCGGTCTTCTCCGTCGGCTTCAATAATGACGCTCAGCTCGGAGAGCGCAGAGGGGTGTGCAACGGTATGGGGGGCGATCGCCACCACTGTACCGGACGTCGGAGCGTGGACCGGCAGCATACGTCCGCGACCGAATGTTAACGGCTGGCCGCGAAGGACGGTATCGCCTTCTTTCACGCACAGTTCACCCTCAGCACCGATATGCTGTTTCAGCGGCATGACGTAACGGGACGCCAGCGGAATTTGGCGCAGCGGCGTGCCGTTGGACTGGGTTTTCATTTCAGGTGGATGGATACCACCGTCAAAGTCCCAAATCTTCTCTTTTCTGAAAGCAGAAAATAACTTAAGCATGTTGTTCCACAGGAATGATGCGAACCGGAATGGTTTGAAGATCCCACTTCCAGCTTTCGGTAGTCGGTTCAACCGGGCGCAACGTTATACATTGCGTCGGGCAGGGTGCCACGCAGAGGTTACAGCCGGTGCACAGATCCGCCACGACGGTGTGCATGGCGCGCGTTGCGCCAACGATGGCGTCGACAGGGCATGCCTGAATGCATTTTGTGCAGCCGATGCAGTTCGCTTCGTCAATCACGGCGAGGGCGCGAACCGGCTCCTGCGCATCTTCATCGCCGTCAACAGGTTGCGGGTCAACGTTAAGCAGGGCGGCTATTTTCAGCATTACCGCTTCACCGCCGGGTGCGCAGCGGTTAATTTTTTCACCCTGCACGCCTACCGCTTCGGCATAGGGGCGGCAGCCAGGATAGCCACACTGCCCGCACTGGCTTTGCGGCAGAAGCTCATCGATTTTTTCTACAACAGGATCGTCCTCTACCGCGAAACGGCGGGAGGCGTAACCCAGAATAAGGCCAAACACCAACCCCAGCACGCTGATAGAGGCGATGGCTATCCAGACAGTACTCATTACAACTTCACCAGACCACTAAAGCCCATAAAGGCCAGAGACATTAAACCTGCTGTCACCAGGGCGATCGCGTTACCGCGGAATGGCGCAGGGATATCCGCTGCTGCCAGACGCTCGCGAATCGAGGCGAACAGCACCATCACCAGAGAGAAACCGACGGCGGCAGAAAAACCGTACAGCGCCGATTGCATGAAATTATGCCCAAGGTTGATGTTCAGCAGCGCCACGCCAAGTACTGCACAGTTGGTGGTAATCAGCGGCAGGAAGATACCCAGCAGGCGATAGAGAGCCGGGCTGGTTTTACGCACCACCATTTCTGTGAATTGCACTACCACCGCGATGACCAGAATAAAGGACAGCGTACGCAGATAGATTAAATCCAGCGGGATGAGGATCCAGTTATCAATCAACCACGCGCAGATAGACGCCATCGTCATCACGAAGGTGGTTGCCAGCCCCATGCCCATTGCAGTTTCCAGCTTTTTGGAAACCCCCATAAATGGACACAGGCCAAGGAACTTCACCAGGACGAAGTTGTTAACCAGCACAGTGCCGACAAAGAGCAGTAAGTAATCGGTCATTATTTAGCCTGAAATAAAAAAGCCGCCTATTATCGGACAAACCACCGCAGGCGACAACAGGTTATCTGTAAGGTTATTACGGGTTCACAAAGGTGTTCTTCACCCGCGTCGAACGCTTGAAATAGGGCACCAGCAGCGCCGCAGCCAGTAACGGAAAAAGCAGCTGGCGAACGGCCAGGGCATCAGAAACTGGCGAAAAAGCAAAGGCTTTCACCGCCAGCAGGACCGAAATCAGCAGCCAGATAATGTAGTGTTTAGGGACACCCTTACGGCGCTTAAAGAAGGCAATGGTCAGCCATAGCGTGTAGTACCACATCCCGATTGCAAAAACGAACGACACAAACCACATCGTAATATTAAGCACACTTTGCGACATCAGGGTCTGGATTGCATGAGGTGTAATCAGTGCGGTGGTATAAAGCAGCAGCGCAAGTGATGCGCTTAATAATGCAACCAGCAGCCATGCCAGTGGGGCGATTAACCAGCCTCCAATTCGTTCTCCAGGCGTTGCGGTCATGAACTCTCCCATAATCTGCGCGAAATGTTGTACAGCCAGTTTGCAGGGCGGAGAGTATATAACATTTCGCGCGGATGGCTACTTTCTTATAAAACGTAGCGCCATACAGACTTAGGCACTTCACCGACGTTGAACAAACGGCCACCGGAGACCAGCTCCGCACGGCGGTGGTCAGCGGCGCGATACATATTGATGATTTCCTGATTATCCGACAGCGTGTAGTTCAGATGGTCAAACAGTTTTTCCAGGCTCTCAAGCGAATTGATCTTGCGAAATTTTAATAAATAGTCCTGAACTGTCATATTAATAAGTTTCCATATAAAAGTGAGTAATACCAGTTAAGGTAATTCGTCCGAATAATAAACGGATTAATAAAGACGTAAACAGCCCACTCAGATAACGCGACTAAATTAGGAGTTTTCTTTGCTGAAAGTACAGGCATCAGACGATGCCTGGAAGAGAAGGTTAACCGTGTTCACCAGGGCTGGCAATAAGTAACTGACATATTATGTCACTCTTTATTGCGGTAACCGGTTACTTAGGTTGGGCGACGGTGACAGGCTCCGGCGGCTGGTAGTTATCGATATGGCTGGCAACGCCAAGCAAAATGACCGATACCCCAAGGACAATCCATCCCGCTAATTCAATGATTCGATTAATAATTGACGTCATGACTGGTACGTGTAATTTATCCATAAATACAGGTTGCAAATGTTACAGCGCCGTTTCCCCCGCGGCAAGTGCTTTGGGAACGGTTCCCCTAAACAAAATCAGAACGTTAAATCTATGTAACAAAAACAACCGGCATAGCCTGCTATTTTACGTCATATGGCACATGATTAATCTGTAAGAACGTCAGAGTAGCCAGTGTGAAATAAGATAGTCATAAAAGAGGGCAACATTATGAGTGATAGCATCCGCGTCGGGCTTATTGGTTACGGGTACGCGAGCAAGACTTTTCATGCGCCTCTGATTGCCGGGACGCCGGGCATGGCGCTGGCGGCAGTTTCCAGTAGCGATGCCACGAAAGTGCATGCCGACTGGCCCTCCGTGCCGGTTGTTTCTGAACCTAAGCATCTTTTTAACGACCCTAATATTGATCTGATCGTCATTCCCACCCCCAATGACACGCATTTTCCGCTGGCAAAGGCCGCACTGGAAGCCGGTAAGCACGTTATTGTCGATAAACCCTTCACGGTGACGTTGTCACAGGCGCGCGAACTGGATGCGCTGGCAAAAAGTTTTGGCAGAGTGCTTTCGGTATTTCATAACCGTCGCTGGGACAGTGATTTCCTGACGGTAAAAGCGCTCCTTAATGAAGGTACGCTGGGCGAAATCCTCTTTTTTGAATCGCACTTTGACCGGTTCCGCCCTCAGGTCCGAAACCGCTGGCGTGAGCAAGCCGGGCCGGGCAGCGGCATCTGGTACGATTTAGCGCCGCATCTTCTCGATCAGGCCGTAAATTTGTTTGGCCTGCCGGTCAGTATGACGGTCGATCTGGCCCAGCTCAGACCCGGAGCGCAAACCACTGACTACTTTCATGCCGTCTTGAGTTACCCGCAGCGGCGTATTGTACTGCACGGGACAATGGTGGCAGCCGCCGAATCAGCGCGTTATATCCTCCACGGTACCCGCGGGAGCTTTGTGAAGTTTGGTCTCGATCCTCAGGAAGAACGCCTGAAAAACGGCGAGCGTTTGCCGCAGGAAGACTGGGGCTATGACATGCGGGACGGGATTGTGACGCGGGTGGAAGGCGAGGAGAGGGTTGAAGAAACGTTACTGACGATCCCGGGTAACTATCCGGCGTATTATGCCGCTATCCGTGATGCGCTAAACGGGACGGGGGATAACCCGGTTCCGGCCAGCCAGGCGATTCAGATTATGGAATTGATTGAACTGGGGATTGAATCAGCCAAACACCGCGCAACGCTCTGTCTGGCGTGATTCTGGCAAAGCCGGGTAAGGCGAAGCGCCCACCCGGCAACGGGCTTAGCCGCGGGCGACCTTATCCCTCAGCGCCTGTTTCTCTGCTGGCGTCAGGAAAGCGATGTCCAGGCCGTTAATCTGCGCCTGGCGGATCTGATCCTGACTCAGGCCAGCCTGCGGTGCGGCGACGGTGTACTCATGAATAATATCCACGCCCTGTACTGCCGGATCGTCCGTGTTCAGTGAGGCCAGAACACCGTGCTCCAGGAAGGTTTTCAGCGGGTGATGCGCCAGTGATGCCACTGTGCTGGTCTGAATATTGGACGTCAGACAGGATTCAATACCAATACGCTGCTCGGCAAGGAAATCCATCAGGGCGCGATCTTCAACGGCTTTGACACCATGACCGATACGTTCTGCACCCAGCTCACGGATGGCCTGCCAGATGCTTTCAGGGCCTGCCGCTTCACCGGCATGCACGGTAATGTGCCAGCCGGCGTCACGCGCGCGGTTGAAATGAGAAAGGAACAGACTGCCCGGGAAGCCGAGTTCATCACCCGCCAGGTCAACGGCAGCGATCGCATCACGATGCGCCAGTAACCCTTCAAGCTCCTGCAGACAGGCCGCTTCACCGAAGGTGCGGCTCATAATGCCAATCAGGCGAGCCTGAACGTCGAAGGTTTTACACCCTTCGCGCACGCCGTCAATTACCGCTTCAACCACGCCTGCAACGGGCAGGTTGTGGGTCATCGCCATATAGCCTGGCGAAAAGCGCAGTTCAACGTAGTGCAGGCCATTACGGGCGGCATCTTCAATATTTTCGAAAGCAACACGGCGGCAGGCATCCAGCGAGGCCAGCATCTTCACGCCCCAGTCGAGTTTGCTCAGGAAACTGACCAGATCCGGTTCATTTGAGGTGACCTGAACGTGGGGGATTAGGGTCTCAATCGTTTGAGCAGGGAGCGTGAGATTGTACTGGCGGCCAAGATCGAGGATGGTTTGGGCACGAATGTTACCGTCAAGATGGCGGTGAATATCAGTCAGTGGCAGGCGTGTATCAATCATGGTCGCACTCTTTTCTGGTTAAAGTGCGTCATATTATAAAAACAAAACGAGGTAAAAAGCTATTTGCGCAAGGGAATATTCCGTTGCGCAATCTGATTACAGGAGCGTCGTTATGCCGGCGATCAGCCGCTGAACCCCTTGCTCAAGCTTGCTACGCGGGCATCCCGCGTTCAGACGGACAAAACCGTTACCCTCTTCGCCGTAGGTGTATCCCGGCATGATGGCGACCTTTTGCTGCTCAATCAGGACTTTTTGTAGCATTTTATCGTCAAGGTTGAGTGGGCGTAAATCGATCCAGGCCAGATACGTGGCTTCGGGTGGCTGCCAGTTGAGCGTCGGAAACGCGTGGTGTAATTCGCGTGCAATGTACGCCAGATTTTCCTCCAGATACGCCCGCAATGCATCCAGCCATGGCTCTCCCTGCTGATAGGCAGCAATGTGGGCCGTCAGCGCCAGTACGGAAGGGGAAGAGAGCCCGTCACGACCTTTTAATGCGCTGAGGTAACCGTTACGGCTCTCTTCATCGCCAATCAGCCCCCAGGCACCGGTGAGCGCCGGTATGTTAAAACTTTTTGAACCAGAGCTCAGAAGTGCCCATTTGCCGCGTGCCACTTCATTCCACGGCGTATGGCGACGGCCTCCCCACACCATGTCCATATGAATTTCATCGCTGATCACCGCCACGTCATAACGGGCGCACAGTTCTGCCATGTGACTCAGCTCTTCACGGGTCCAGACTTTACCCGTGGGATTTTGCGGGCTGCACAGCAGCAAAATTTTGTTTTCCGGTTTTGCCAGCGCCGCCTCAAGCGCGGCCCTATTTCCCTGCCAGCCCGTGTCATGTTTTTCCATCGCCACGCCGACCACCTGGCGGGCATTCCCCTCGATGGCCTTATAGAACGCATCGTAAGCGGGGGTATGGACCACCACGCCGTCGCCGGGAGTTGACCAGAGGCGAATCAGTTCGGACACCATATAAATAACGGAAGGCCCGTACACGAGCGATTCGGTATCAATGTGGCTGTTAAAGCGCTGCCGGAACCAGTGCGCCACAGCGGCGAGAAACTCTTCATTTTTCCAGCGGCTGTAGCCAAACACCCCGTGATGAATACGCTGGTGCAGCGCTTCGGTGATGCAGGGCGCGGTCGCGAAATCCATATCGGAGATGGTGAAGGGCAGCAGATCGTCCGCGCCAAAGCGGTCGGCGACATAGTCCCACTGCGTGCACCAGGTGCCGTGTCGATCCACGACGGTTGAAAAATCGAACATGACTCAAGTCCTTAAAGAAAACCCCCCTCAGCGCGAGGGGGTGAGGCATCAGGCTTCCACTGTACGCATCAGGGTTGCCAGCTCATCTTTCACTGACTGGACCTGCGGGCCGATAACCACCTGCAAATTATGTTGATTTAACTGTACCACGCCGATGGCCCGGTTGGCTTTCAGGGCGTTGGTGTCCACTTTCGACATGTCCGCCACCGACAGGCGCAGTCGGGTGATGCAGTTATCCAGAGAGGTGATGTTATCCGCACCGCCCAGCGCCGCCAGAATAGCAGGGGTGTTATAGCCGGACTTACCCACGGTACCTGCAACAGCCTGCTCAACGCTGCTGGCGGTATCGGTATCCCGTCCAGGCGTTTTGAGGTTAAAGCGGGTGATGGCGAAGCGGAAAATTCCGTAGTACACCGCGAACCAGATAGCGGCGACCACCGGTACCAGGTACCACTTGGTCGACAACCCGTGCAGGATCCCGAACACCACAAAGTCGATGACGTTGCCGTCGGTATTCCCGATGGTGACGCCCAGCACCGCCATCACGGTGAAGCCCAGACCGGTCAGTACCGCGTGGATGAGATACAGCACTGGCGCGACAAACAGGAACAGGAATTCGATTGGCTCCGTTGTACCGCCCACGACACAGGCGATGACCCCGGAAATCAGCAGCCCTTTAATTTTATGGCGGTTTTCCGGACGAGCACAGTGATACATGGCCAGCGCCGCACCCGGCAAGCCGCCGAGGAAGGCCGGCATTTTACCCTGCGACAGGAAGCGGGTTGCACTTTCAGAGAAGCCGTGCGTGGTCGGGCAGCTCAGCTGTGCCTGGAAGATGGTCAGCGCACCGCTCACATCGTGTCCGCACACCTCCATTGTGCCGCCGGCTTCGGTAAAGCGGATCAGCGCCACCAGAATATGTTGCAGACCAAACGGCAGCAGCAGACGTTCGCCGGTTCCGAAGATCATCGGACCAAAATCGCCCGCACCGTTGATGATGCGGCCAATCCCGTTAATCCCCAGCGCAAAGACTGGCCAGATCAGCGGAATAATAAGGCCAAACAGACCCATGACCACAAGGGTTACAATGGGTACAAAGCGGGTGCCCCCGAAGAACGCCAGCGCATCAGGCAGGCGGATATTGTGGAAGCGCTCATGCAGCATCCAGATAATCACCCCGGCGATCACCGCGCCGAGGATCCCGGTATCAATGGACTGAATCCCGATAACGCTCTGAATGTTGTTCGCTTTAAGCACGGCGGCATCGGTGGTGGGCAGAATGCCTTTAGCCGTCAGCCAGAAGTTCACCGCAAGGTTCATTACCGCATAACCGACAAACCCGGCAAAGGCGGCCACGCCTTTGTTCTCGCGTGCCAGACCCAGCGGGATAGCAATACAGAACATCACCGGCAGGAAGCTGAAGGCGAAGGAGCCGACTTTACTCATCCAGATAAAGATCGCCTGCAGCACAGGTGTCCCGAGGAACGGGATCAGCGTGATGACGTCCTTACTGCTCAACGAACTGCCGATCCCGAGCATGATCCCGCAGAACGAGAGGAGTGCCACGGGCAGCATAAAGGTTTTACCCAGTTGCTGGAAAAATTCCCACAGCGATATTTTTTGTGCTGCTTTCGCCGTCATAAAACGACTCCTTTATTGTTAAAATCAGTTTATCTGCTTCAATGCTGCGAGAAGATAAAACGTTTTATCAAAGTTTAGTGCGCTCTGAATCACATTCTCAGGCTTTGACTGGTAGTATAAAGATTACATATTGATAAAACGTTTTACCGATCTCATTTCAGGGAGTCACGCCGACACATGGCTGTAGCGAAAAAAATCACCATCAACGATGTCGCGCTGGCGGCGGGGGTTTCCGTCAGCACCGTTTCACTGGTGCTCAGCGGGAAAGGACGCATTTCTCCCGCGACCGGGCAACGGGTTAACGAGGCGGTTGAGCAACTGGGCTTTGTACGTAACCGCCAGGCATCAGCGCTGCGCGGCGGCCAAAGCGGTGTGATCGGTTTGATTGTGCGTGACCTGACCTCTCCCTTTTATGCCGAACTGACCGCGGGCCTGACCGAAGCGCTTGAAGCGCAGGGACGGATGGTCTTTTTGCTTCACGGCGGTCGCGAGGCCGATCAGCTCCTTTCCCGTCTGGATATGCTCCTTTCGCAGGGCGTCGACGGGGTGATCGTCGCCGGCGCGTCGGGTGTGAGTAATGACTTGTGCGAGCGCGCCGCCGAAAAAGGCGTGCCGCTGGTGTTTGCCTCGCGCGCCAGTTATCTGGACGAAGCCGATACCCTGCGACCGGACAACATGCAGGCCGCACAAATGTTGACGGAGCATCTCATTCATCGTGGGCATCAGCGCATTGCCTGGCTTGGCGGAAAAAGCTCGTCCCTGACGCGAGCCGAGCGGGTAGGCGGTTACTGCGCGACGCTGATTAAATACGGCCTCCCGTTCCACAGCGAATGGGTGGTGGAATGCGAATCCAGCCAGAAGAAAGCCGCGGAAGCGATAAACGCGTTATTACGGAGGAGCCCGACGATAAGCGCCGTGATTTGCTATAACGAGGTGATTGCGATGGGAGCCTGGTTTGGCCTGATCCGCGCCGGGCGTCAGAGCGGAGAGGGTGGGGTTGAAACCTTCTTCGGCCACCAGGTGGCGTTAGGGGCATTTGCCGACGTCGGTGAAAACGCGCTGGACGATCTGCCCATTGTCTGGGCCACCACACCAGCCCGGGAGATGGGTTACACGCTGGCGGACAGGATTATGCAGCGCATCGAAAAAGCAGACGTGCAGGCCGGGCACCAGATTGTGTCGGCACGGTTAGTGACGGTGAAATAGTATTTAGTGGCACCAGGCTGAGTACCTGCAACCGGTAGTAAAAAACCCCTCAGAGAGGGGTTTTGATGATTACTGCTGTGGTGCAGCGGGTGCAGCGGGTGCAGCGGGTGCAGCGGGTGCTTCAGGCACGGCCGGCGCTGCAGGTTCAGCCGGTTCCGGCATCCCTAGGGCAGGCATACCAAACATCCCGACAAAATCTTCCAGCGGCATTTTATCGCCGTTCAGCGTGACCTGACCGTTGGCATACTGCAGGCTGGTGGAAATGGTGTTGTCTTCCATCTTCGTGATGCGGAACATCTGGCCCATTGCCGCCAGGCCTTTCACCTGCTGGCTCGCCAGCTTGCCGGCATCTTCATCGCCATACCCTTCAAGCTTCGCAATCTGGGTCATAAACTCGGTTGCCATATCCACAGGGATGGTCAGCTTGCTGTCGAGTGACTTCACGCTGCGATCCACTTCCTGCGCCAGCGTCTGAGGTTCACCCGTTGCGGTTGCCGGGTCTTTCAGGAACAGGGACAGGTTAAAGTTGGTTTCGCCTTTGCTGTTTTTCCAGCTCAGCGGGGCCACGGTGATAACTGGCTCGCCTTTCAGCAGGATTGGCAGGTTGTTCATCAGCACCGCCATGGCCTGCTGCTGGTAAACTTCCGGATTCTGCTGCAGCGCGGCATTGCTCAGCAGTGCCTGGCTCTCTTTGCTGTATTTCTGGCTAAATTCATGCCACGCCTGACCGTCGATATTGCCAATCTTCAGCGACAGTTTGCCGGTCCCGAGATCCTGGTTCTGCACTTTCAGGCTCTTCAGGGCGTAATCCAGTTGGGTATTGATGCTCTTACCGTCTTTAGACACGTCGGATTTGCCGTCCACCTCCATGCCTTCCAGCACGGCCATCTCTTTCCCTTCAACCGCGATAGCAATCTTGTCAAAAGAGAGTTTCTGATTACCGATACGCTCTTTAAAATCGGTCATCTTGCTGTCGCCGTCGGCTTTCAGGTTATTGAACGTCAGCTGAACCTTTTGACCGTATTCATTGACGGCATTGATCAGGCCGCTCTCTGCTTCACCGGTCAGGGAGAAGACATTTCCATCGCGGTCAGCATCAACCTTGAAATTCCCCCCGCTAAAGGTCACTTTCTCATTATCTTTCTCGTAGTTCAGTGCTTTCAGATCGATACTGGAACGTGTGTCGCCGGCGTAGCTGATGCGGGTGTTAACCTCGAAAGGTGACTCGTTCTTTGCCAGATCAAACAGCGGTTTGGTTAAGTCGTTATTCACCAGTACAGTATGAACGGACGCCATCGACGGGATCAGGTTAAAAGACGTTAACTGTGCCAGCGGGAACGGACCATGGCTGACCACTTCATCCAGCACCACGCTTTGGCCCGGTTTCAGCCAGCCATTTTCATTACCGGCAACAGGCTTGACAACCACCTGCATATGGCTGGTAAAGACACCACGCTGATAATTCTGGTAGGCAAGCTCCACGCCTGCTTCCGGCGCGCCACGCTTAAGCTCTCCGTTAGCCTGTGCCACCATCTCAGCCAGACGGCTTTCCAGCTGTTTCCCGGTAAACCAGGAGGCACCTGTCCAGACCACGCCTAACGCTACAATCACTCCTACCGCTACGACCGATTTTTTCATTGCGACTATCCCTAAAATGAAACCAGGCGGTAGAAACCGCCCGGTGATGTAAAGTCTTCAACTAGCTTAGCAAGAGTTGTTAAAAAATTCAGTAAGTGCTTATAGCTTATTAAAAACACGCGCCAGACGACCGGTACCGCTCACGCTCACCGGCGACTCGTTTGCCGCTACAAATGCCGATTCGCCTGGCTTGAGCACCAGACGCTCGCCACCTTTATGCAGCGTTGCTTCACCTTCAATGCAGAACAGGATTGCTGCGCTCTCCTGCGCGATGGCGGTTTCTGCCGGGCTCAGGTCATGCAGTGAGAAGGCAAAATCATCCACCGGGATCGGGAAGTCCAGCTCCGCACCCTGTTTAACAGGCTGAGTCAGCAGGTGATCCGCAGGCTTCGCCTCAAACTTCACGTTGGCAACCAGCTCAGGGATATCAATGTATTTCGGCGTCAGGCCTGCACGCAGTACGTTGTCTGAGTTGGCCATCACCTCCAGCGCCACGCCCTGCAGGTAGGCGTGCGGGGTTTCAGCAAACAGGAACATCGCCTCGCCCGGGTTCAGCTTCACCACGTTCAGCAGCAGAGGGGAGAACAGGCCGCTGTCGTCCGGGTAGAATTCAGAAATCAGGCGGATGGTATCCCACGGCTCACCGTGCTGGCTGTCCAGCGCTGCTTTCAGCACCGCCAGGGCGTGAGATTTCTCTTCTCCCTGCATGTTCAGCAGGCTGGCGAAAAGCTGGCTCAGGCCTGCTGCATTCGGGTTTTCCAGGAAGTGAGCGATCGCGTTGTTAGCACCCGCCACCGGCTGCAGCAGGGAGATAATTTCTGAGAACTCGCGAAACGCGTTCATCGCCAGGAAGGGGGTCAGCGCAAAGACCAGTTCCGGCTTGTGGTTAGGATCTTTGTAGTTACGCTCGGCCGCATCTAACGGAATACCGGCCGCGTTCTCTTTCGCAAAGCCCATCTCAGAGGCTTTTTTATTCGGGTGCACCTGGATCGAGAGCGGCTGGTCGGCGCACAGCACTTTAAACAGGAACGGCAGCTCACCAAAACGGCTGGCAACCTTGTCACCCAGCAGGGTGGCTTTGTCGGCATCAATCACGTCGCGCAGAGAGCGAACCTGGCCGCTTGCGTCTTCAATTTTTGAGCTGCTCTTCGGGTGCGCACCCATCCACAGTTCTGCCATTGGCAGGTTGTTTGGGTTCGCGATACCGTAGAGATCCGTTAACGCAGTTTTACTTCCCCAGGCGTAGTTTTGCACTGAGTTAATGAGTTTTTGCATTATCAAGCCCTGATTCAATGGTGGAATTAACTCCGGGTATTAAAGCAATAAACCACATGGAAGTAACCTGTGGATGTAAAAAGTCGTACTAGTCTCAGTTTTTGTTAAAAAATTGTGTAGGATAAGCTGACTCGCTTTTAAGCGGGCAGCGGAACATCTGCCCAAATAATCAGACTGAAGCAGTAAGTGAGAGAACAATGTCGAACAAACCCTTTCATTATCAGGATCCTTTCCCCCTCAGTAAGGATCAAACCGAATATTACCTGTTAACCCGCGATCACGTCTCCGTCTCTAAATTCGAAGGGCAGGAGATCCTCAAGGTTGATCCGCAGGCGCTGACGTTACTGGCGCAGCAGGCTTTCCACGACGCCTCGTTTATGCTCCGCCCTGCGCACCAGCAGCAGGTTGCCGATATCCTGAGCGATCCGCAGGCCAGCGAAAACGACAAATACGTCGCCCTGCAGTTCCTGCGTAACTCGGATATCGCGGCGAAAGGTATTTTACCTACCTGCCAGGACACCGGCACGGCCATCATTGTGGGTAAAAAAGGCCAGCGTGTCTGGACCGGCGGCGGCGACGAAGCGGCGCTGGCGCATGGCGTGTACAACACCTACACCGAAGACAACCTGCGCTACTCGCAAAACGCGGCGCTGGATATGTACAAAGAGGTCAACACGGGCACAAACCTGCCTGCGCAGATTGACCTGTATAGCGTGGACGGTGATGAATACAAATTCCTCTGCATCGCCAAAGGTGGCGGTTCAGCGAACAAAACCTATCTCTACCAGGAAACCAAAGCGCTGCTCACACCGGGCAAGCTGAAGAATTACCTGGTTGAGAAAATGCGCACGCTCGGCACCGCTGCCTGCCCACCGTACCATATTGCCTTTGTGATTGGCGGTACGTCAGCAGAGAGCACCCTGAAAACGGTGAAGCTGGCGTCGACCAAATACTACGACGGCCTGCCTACCGAAGGGAATGAGCACGGCCAGGCGTTCCGCGATGTTCAGCTCGAACAGGAACTGCTGGAAGAAGCGCGTAACCTCGGTCTGGGTGCGCAGTTCGGCGGCAAATATTTTGCCCATGATGTGCGTGTGATCCGTCTGCCGCGCCACGGTGCCTCCTGCCCGGTCGGGATGGGGGTCTCCTGTTCTGCGGATCGTAACATCAAGGCGAAGATCAACCGCGAAGGCGTCTGGATCGAAAAACTGGAGAACAACCCAGGGAAGTACATTCCTGAAGCGTTGCGCAAAGCGGGCGAGGGTGAAGCCGTTCATGTTGACCTGAACCGTCCGATGAAAGAGATTCTGGCGCAGCTGTCTCAGTATCCGGTGTCGACCCGTCTCTCTCTTAACGGAACCATCATCGTTGGTCGTGACATCGCTCACGCGAAACTGAAAGAGCGTCTGGACAATGGTGAAGGGTTGCCGCAGTACATCAAAGATCATCCGATTTACTACGCAGGCCCGGCCAAAACGCCAGAAGGCTACGCCTCTGGCTCGTTAGGCCCGACCACCGCAGGCCGTATGGACTCGTATGTTGACCAGCTGCAGGCCAACGGCGGCAGCATGATCATGCTGGCAAAAGGAAACCGTAGCCAGCAGGTGACGGATGCCTGCCATAAACACGGTGGCTTCTACCTGGGCAGCATCGGCGGTCCGGCTGCCGTACTCGCGCAGGGCAGCATCAAGAGCCTGGAGTGCATTGAATACCCGGAACTGGGTATGGAAGCTATCTGGAAAATTGAAGTGGAAGATTTCCCGGCGTTTATCCTTGTGGATGACAAAGGCAACGACTTCTTCAGGCAGATCCAGTCCTCTCAATGTTCGGCGTGTGTGAAGTAATCTACTATAGCCGGGTGACGTTCACGTCACCCGGCACATCAAAGAGCGCACAAAGCGCCATATCTTTTCTGTAAAGCAATCAATACTTATCTCTGAAGCATGTGAGCAATCCCGACAGTGTTATCAAGGAGAAAGTAATGACTACGGTACGCCGTGAGAAAGACTCTATGGGCGCGATCGATGTCCCGGCTGACAAGCTATGGGGCGCGCAAACCCAGCGTTCGCTGGAACATTTCCGTATTTCGACCGAGAAAATGCCCGTCTCGCTGATTCAGGCGCTGGCGCTCACTAAACGTGCGGCCGCCAAAGTGAATCAGGATTTAGGCCTGCTGGCGGCAGAAAAGGCCACCGCGATTATCACTGCTGCCGATGAAGTGCTGGCCGGCAAGCATCCTGATGAATTCCCCCTCGCCATCTGGCAGACCGGTTCTGGCACCCAGAGCAACATGAATATGAACGAAGTGCTGGCGAACCGGGCAAGCGAACTGCTGGGCGGCGTGCGCGGTATGGAGCGTAAGGTTCACCCGAACGATGACGTAAACAAAAGCCAAAGTTCGAACGACGTCTTCCCGACGGCGATGCACGTGGCGGCGGTGATTGCGCTTCGTGAACAGCTGATCCCGCAGCTCAACGTGCTTAAAACCACCCTTGGCGAGAAGGCGCAGGCTTTCAGCGATATCGTCAAAATAGGACGTACTCACCTGCAGGATGCCACGCCGCTGACGCTCGGCCAGGAGATTTCCGGCTGGGTGGCAATGTTAGAACATAACCTCAAGCACATCGAGTACAGCCTGCCGCATCTTGCAGAGCTGGCGCTGGGCGGAACGGCGGTCGGTACGGGGTTAAATACCCATCCGGAATATGCGGTGCGCGTTGCCGACGAGCTGGCGGCCATCACCGGGCAGCCGTTTATCACGGCGCCGAATAAGTTTGAAGCGCTGGCCACCTGTGATGCGCTGGTTCATACCCACGGTGCCCTCAAGGGGCTGGCAGCGTCGTTGATGAAAATCGCCAATGATGTGCGCTGGCTGGCCTCGGGTCCCCGTTGCGGTATCGGTGAAATTAGCATTCCGGAGAACGAGCCGGGTAGCTCAATCATGCCGGGCAAAGTAAACCCGACCCAATGTGAAGCCATGACCATGCTCTGCTGTCAGGTAATGGGTAACGACGTTGCCGTTAACATGGGCGGCGCATCCGGTAACTTTGAGCTGAACGTCTATCGCCCGATGGTGATTCACAACGTGCTTCAGTCCATACGCCTGCTGGCGGACGGTATGGAGAGTTTCAACGAGCACTGTGCGTCAGGCATTGAGCCAAACCGCGAGCGCATCAGCCAGTTGCTCAATGAGTCGTTGATGCTGGTGACCGCGCTGAATACCCATATCGGCTACGACAAAGCCGCCGAGATTGCGAAAAAAGCGCATAAAGAGGGGCTGACGCTGAAAGCCTCCGCTCTGGCATTGGGTTACCTGACGGAGGCTGAGTTTGATGCATGGGTACGCCCGGAATCGATGGTCGGCAGCCTGAAATAATCACTGCGCCACATACAGGTGCAGCCGCGGAATAATCAGCTGCAGCGGTTGCGCCTGAGGTCTGTAACGATGCTGGACATTTTCAGCATCGTAATTCAGCAGTTCGCCAATATCCGGCACAATGGCCCCCTGATCGGCATCATAAAGAGCGATCAGCGGCGTCGGGCAGGCATACTGTACCTGCTTTTGCTGGCCGGAATACCAGACGCGTGCGATAGGCTGCACCTTCACCGGGCGCTTAATCTTAAGCCGCGTATCCGCCGGCAGTGAGGCGATGCTGTGGTACTCCTGCTCAAGCCGTTCAATCCACTGCTCGCGTGACCACGGTGCGACAGTCCGCGGTGCCTTCAGACTCTTTTCCAGCTGTGCCAGAATGTCATCCCGGGTGAAGTTTTTAATGATGTGCTTGTTGGCCCAGCCGAAGCGAAGCGTAGCGGGATGACGCAGTAGCGTCAGCGTACGGTAGGCATTCAGGGTGATTAATCCCGGTAGCTGTCGGTGTACCCATTCAAAACGGGCGGCAGGGGCCAGACCTGACTCTTCAGTGATGATCTTTTCAAACGTCGCCTTAAGCGTGTTGATATGCGCAATTTGGTTTTCCAGCGCTTCTCGCGTTGTCGCATCAGTTTGCAGGCAGATTACGCCCGGCAGACGAACGGCCGCCTTACTGCTGCGGTTTTCTGACTGCTGCTGGATAAACAGGCGACGGTAGTGCCGCAGCGTCAATTCCAGCGCCGCTTTGCCGATATGCTGCTGTACCTCTATGGTTTCCAGCGGGTCGTGTTCAGCGCCTTTAACCACATCCGGCAAGGTGAAGACGCGCGCGGCTAACAGACGGCAGGTCTGCAAACGTTCGGTCAGAGTCAGTAACTCGTGTTCAATGTCGCGGAACGTGCTGTTCAGCCTTTCGATGAGATCGTACGTCGCCATGATAACTCTTCATTAGTTACAACATACTTATCATATAGCACAGCACGCCGGGTCAGGCCAGCGTGCGATAAAGGTCAGGCAGGGACGGGAAGGGTTATGTTGTGATATACCGGCCAGCTAAAGCAGAAGCGCGCGCCGCCGAGTGCGCTCTCTTCACAATGCACCGTGCCGCCCATCGCCTGCGCAATGGAGTAAACAATTGCCAGCCCGAGGCCACATCCCCCCGTGGCACGATCGCGGCTGGGGTCGAGGCGTACAAACGGCTCAAACACCGTTTCACGCGCTTCCGGGGCGATGCCCGGTCCGTCATCCTCAACCGTCAGACAGGCCTGACTACCCTGTAAATCTAAGCCAATCTGCAGCGTGCTCTCGCTATAGCGCATGGCGTTGTTCATCAGATTATCCAGCACGCGTTCCATCAGACGCATATCCAGTGCGCCATAATCGCCGGGCGTGACGTGTGTCAGCAGGGTACGTTGCGGGTTTACGCTCTGGACATCATCAATATGGGTTTGTAACCAGCCGGGCAGGTCCGGCGTACTGAGGTTCAGTTCGTTTTGCGGGCGATCGAGGCGCGCGTAGGTCAGGAGCTCCTCAATGAGGCCCTCAAGCTGACCAATGTCGCGGTTCAGCGCCTGAGACTCGGCCTCCGTCAGGTTTTCGCTCATCTCCAGCCGATAGCGCAGGCGTACCAGCGGCGTACGCAGCTCGTGAGCAATTCCGTCAATGAGCTGTTTTTTACTGATAATCAGCGCATTGATGTTATCGGCCATCTGGTTAAACGCCACGCCAAGACGTTCGAAGCTGGAACCGCTGTCGAAGTGAATGCGCTCAGTAAAATGCCCGTCACCAAAACGTTGCGCAGCAGATTCCAGTTTCAGCATGTCCTGCCAGTGTGGCCTCATCCAGATAAAGACCGGGAACGCGAGCGAAATGGCAATGAAAGCCAGCAGGGCAAGGTCCAGCAGGCGCATCTGGTGCAGATAATAGAGATAAGGTACCGGCCCCACGGCCAGAACGTAATGGCTCCGTGGAATGCGCTGGATAAAGGTATATTTCTCATCCAGCGCCACAATGTCCCCGTCACGCAGTCGCTGCATGGCGGGTGGCTCTAAATCGAAATCCTTCATCGGCTCGATGCGCAGATCAAACGACAGGTTGAGATCCAGCTCTTTTAAGGTCTTGGCCCAGTCGTGTGGCGGGATCTCTCGCAGCTCGCTGCGCATCAGGTAGAGCGAGCTTTTCATTAAATCATCCAGTGACTGCCTGCCCGCACGTTCGGCGGTGAATTTATAGACCAGCCCAACCAGCATGGTCATCACCAGGAAGCAGACAAACAGCAGGAGATAAAACTGTACGAACAGCTTTTTCATTCAATCTCACCGAAAATCAATACGTTAACAACCTGCGTCGAAGACAAACACGCAAACCCAAACTAGTTACACATACCGCTCGGTTTTTTACGGGGCCCGCATTGTGAGTAATCCCACAGAACGTACCCTTTTGATTTCATACAGTCTTCTATTTTTTGGATCCTGGAATCTTGCTGTTCTATCGTTTCGCCCGGCAGCAGGCGGTTGCGACTGAAGCTTTCGTCCCATGAATTGAGCGAATACTTTCGATCAACGCCGCAGGCGTACAAATCCTCACGGCGTTGTTGCACATTGGTATGGCCCGGGGTCCTGGGATTCTGGATAGTCTGAATATACGGAACATAGTCATAATTACTTGAATCCATATCTGCGACAACGCACCCGGTTAACCCAAAACAGCAGATCAGGCTGAGTGTTCTTATTTTATGCAACTGTCAGACCTCGTCTGCATAATGTTTTAAACAGTGTCGTTCGGGGAACCGGCATCAGGTTTCCCAGGCGTGAGGCGCGAACAGATAGCCCTTGTTACGCACGGTTTTAATGCGGTACGGCTCAGTGGCATTATCCTGCAGTTTTTTACGCAGGCGCGAAATAGCCACGTCAACGCTGCGATCCATTCCGTCGTAGCTGACGCCGCGCAGGTTTTTCAGTAATGCATCGCGATCCATGATCTGCCCGGCGTGGGTTGCCAGTTCCCAGAGCAGGTCAAAATCTGCGGTGGAAAGGGCGATAAGCTCGCCAGAAAGCAGAACCTGACGGTTAATCGGATCAATAGACAAGGTACCAAAACGCATCGCTTTGTGCGGGGTCAGCGACTGAGCAGGCGCTTCTCGATCAACGCTGGCACGCTGGCGTAAATGGAGGCGCAGACGAGCAAGGAGGACGGCAGGGGGCGTGGTTTTCAGAATGTAGTCATTGGCACCCATTTCGAGTGACAAAATATGGTTCATGTCGCTGTCCAGCGAGGTCAGCAGCACGATAGGGCCCTCCCACCGGGCGCGCAGATCGCGGCAGACCGTCATGCCATCTTTGCCGGGCAGCATAATGTCCAGCAGCACCAGGTCCGGGTTTTCACGTAAGACCACCTCTTCGGCACGATCGCCACGAGGCTCAACAATGACGTCCATATCATGCTTACCCAGATAGGCGGCGATCAATTGCCCCACTTCGGGCTCGTCTTCAACATAAACAATCTTATTCATACAACGTCTGTTATCGTGAAAAAAGCCAACATACACCGCACAACCTTAACGTTCCATTAATCTTTCATAATTAACGCCAGTTCCGTTATTCTGGCTCATATTGTTATTTGATTGTTATAGGGAAAAATATGGGGCTGGTGATAAAAGCCGCGTTGGGTGCGCTGGTGGTGTTACTGATTGGTGTTCTGGCTAAAACCAGGAATTATTATATTGCCGGGCTGATCCCACTCTTCCCGACCTTTGCGTTAATAGCGCACTATATTGTCGCCTCAGAACGAGGCACGGAAGCATTGCGTACGACCATCGTGTTCGGGATGTGGTCGATCATCCCTTATTTTCTTTATCTGCTTTCGCTCTGGTACTTCACCGGTTTTATGCGACTTCCCCTGGCGCTGAGCGGGGCCGTTGTCTGCTGGGGGCTCAGCGCCTGGGTGCTTATCTTCTTCTGGAGCCGCTTTCACTAGCGCAGCGGTCGACCGCCGTCCACGGCAAAGGTTCTGCCAGTGACATAGCAACTGGTGAGCAGATAATCGATAAGATCGATAACCTCTTTTTCACCTGGCGCAATTTTCATCAGCGATTTATTCAGCGCCTGCTGGCGATACTCCGCATCATCGTCTTCGTTGAACAAAATCATCGCCGGGGCGATGGCGTTGACCTTAACTTCAGGGGCAAGTTTACGGGCGAACGAACGCGTCATGTTATCGAGTGCGGCTTTACTGGCCGCATAGGCGATGTGCTTGTCGCTGCCGCGCTCCACGACGTAATCGGTGAAATGAATAATATCACCCGCCGCATGTCCGTGACCGCGCAACAGGTCGAGCAGGGCATGGTTCAGCAGATAGGGCGCATTGACGTGGATCTGCAGCATGCAGGAGAGCGTTTCGCTGAGTGGCGTACCGGATTTTTCGGGAAGCCAGGCGCTGGCATTATGGATAATGGCGCGCAGCCCGGGGGTGGTAGATTTCACTTTATCAGCGAAGGCCAGAATACCGTCATCGGTTGAGAAATCGGCCTGAATGCAGATCGCACCGGCTTTGCGTAGCCCCTCAATCGAGGGATATTCGCTGCGGTAACTGATGATGACCGGATGGCGAAGATTGAGAAAGTGATGGGCAAGGGCGAGGCCGATACGACGGCCTCCACCAGTAATCAGTATTGGGCGTTGCTGCGCGTTTCCCATCGTATTCTCCTTTTCAGTTCAACAATGGGAAAGGCGATTCTATCCCATTAACATCCAGGTTGCCGGTACGGCAGCAACCAGTAACAGCCCGATTAAGGCCATCTCACGGCGTCTAAGCGCGTTCTCTAACTGATGCGTGCGGCGGGCGTAGATAAACACCAGCAGGCCCGGTGCATACAACACCACCGACAGCAGCAGATGCATAGGCCCGGAAGCATACAACAACCACAGGCCGTAAATACAGGCTCCGACGCCCACCACATAGTGCGCCGGACGTGTGGCGATTTTTAACAGATATGCACCCACTAAGAAATAGGGTACCAGAATCATCTCCGAGGCGATGGTCAGCAGAGTGTTATAGTCTGAACCTGTGAGCCAGATCAGCACCAGACAGACCTGAACGCTGATGTTGGTCAGCCAGAGTGAGGCCGACGGCGCGCTGTTTTTGTTTTGACGAGCAAACAGGCGTGGAAATGCTTTGTGCGTTGCGGCCAGAAACGGCACTTCTGCCGCCATGATGGTCCAGCTCAGGTACGCGCCGCACACGGAGATAATCAACCCCGCGGCAATCACCACGTCACCCCACGGTCCGAACATTTTCACCATCAGGCCCGCCATCGACGGGTTACGCATTTCGGCCAGTTCAGGACGCGCGACCACACCCAGCGACAGCAGCGTCACCATCAGATACACGCCCAGCGCCGCCAGTACCGCCAGCAGCGTGGCGCGACCCACATCGCGCTTATTCCGCGCCCGGGCAGAGACCACGACGGCCCCTTCAACACCGATGAAGACCCACAGGGTGATCAGCATGGTGTTTTTGACCTGCTCCCAGACCGGTACGCCCAGCGCGACACCGCTGAAATCGAGACTGAACACATCGAGACGGAACGCCATAAAGGCCAGCACGATAAACAGGCCGAGCGGAACCAGTTTGGCCAGGGTTGCCACCAGGTTAATGCTGGCCGCCGTCTGTACGCCACGTAGAATCAGCCAGTGAACAACCCACAGCAGTACCGAGGCGCCCACAATGGACTGCCAGGTATTGCCGTCGCCAAAGAACCGCAGTTCAGGGGTATCGGTAAAGAAACTGAGCGCCGAAAAGACGATCACCAGGTAGGAGACGTTTGCGATGACCGCACACAGCCAGTAGCCCCATGCGGAACAGAAGCCAATCAGTTCGCCGAAACCTTCACGGGCGTAAGTGAAAATCCCCCCATCCAGATCCGGGCGGATGCGGGTCAGAAGCAGCATTGCGAACGCCAGCAACAAAATCCCGGCACCCGTGATGCCCCACCCTATAAGCAGTGCGGCAGGGCTGGCGACCGCTGCCATATTCTGCGGTAAGCTGAACACGCCCGCACCCAGCATTGAGCTCAAAACGAGTGCAGTCAAAGCACTCAGGCCTAGTTTCTTTTCCATTGGCTTCCTGTTATGAAAGGTCCAAATCCAGAATAATTATTTCGCACAGGCGCATAAAAATGGTGGATCACACTAAGGCGCGGGATTTTACGGAGTGTCACGAAAGCATGCAATGACGTGGGGCCGAATTTCAAAAAAAAGTAACAAAAAAGGCGGCATTGCGCCGCCTCGGGTCAACCGTTCTGTTACTTGTACAGGTCGGCGCTGATGGTCACGTTGTTACCACGTTCCTGCCACTGGCGGGTGATGTGGTAATACTTCGCCCCTTTCTTCGCCGCACGTTTCGCGACCTGATAAGAGACTTCCGTCATGTTGCCGTAGTTGCCGGTAAATTTAATGCTGTCGAACGGCACCATCTGCGCTGCAGTGGCTTTGTTCAGCTCTTCAATTTTGGTTCCGTCTGGCAGGGTAACGGAGTAACGGCCACCTTTGGTGGATTGCGTTTCGAAGAAACGGCCCACTTCAGCGCTTGGTGCGGCAGAGGTGGCTACGCCTGGAATTTCCACTTTCTTCGCTTCTTCGCCGCCTTTCGCTATCGCCGCACGACCCGCTTCGGAATCAGCAGGAATAGCGTCCGGGCTTTGCAGAACGCGTTTCTTCGCATCTTCTTTATAGATGAACGCGGTAATGCGCTGGTTGCCACCCTGGTTAGCATCGACCTGACGCACGATAAAGAAAGAGTACGCGCCTTTTTCTTTTGCGGCTTTGGTGATGGCATCGTTCACTTCAGGCTGGCTGCGATAGAAGCCCTGCACGGTGACGGTGTCATAAGGTTCCAGCTCAATCGCCTGATCTTTCGGTAATTCAACGACGCCGTTAATCACGCGGTTTTTCGGTGCGTCAGCTTTCGGCGCATTGTCTTTATACAGCGCAATGGTCACGCGCTGGTTACCGCTGTTGCCGGAGTCAGACTGATCAACAACGTAAAACGAGGCCGCACCGTTTTTATCGGCGGCTTTTGATGCGGCGGCGACGGCATCGCCAATAGAATTATAACGACCCACAATGACCGTATGGTCAAAAGGTTTTAACGCTGCCGCTTGCTCCGGCGTTAACTCTGTCGCGGCATTCGCAGACAGGGCGGTCGCGGAGAGAAGTGCGGACGCCAGGAGTGTGTTCTTAAGCTTCATAAAAATAATCCTTCGCCTTGCGCAAACCATGTACTGGTATTGTTGTTAATTTGAGACGGTCCCGATTATGGCATTTAAAACCCGTCGCTGTCTGCGCCATTTTTCACAGCCTGTGCTCACTGAATCATCTGATTTGATAACATTTAGTGATATGTTGAAAAAACAGGCGTCTGACAAGCAAAACTGATAAAGCTTATGACTTTTACAAGTTAATTTAATGTTAATAAGTTGTTCTCTAATGGCGCTATATCATGTTTTTACCGCTTCGCTTGCGCTATTTATCGGTCTCAGCGATGAATTTAAGGTAAATATCACTGTCAGCGACGCAGATCACTTATTTTTCACAGATAAAGTAAGAAATAGTGTTTTCTGGCGGTAGATCACGGGCGTTATTTTCAGTAGGTTATAGAAAGTTTGTTACTGTTTTATTTTCTGGGGTTAATCATATGTCGTCGCTGTCCTGCTGGCGAAAGTTGATACAAACCGCGGGCATTTATCGACAAACCATCATCAAAAACCGATGGAAGGGAAAACTATGCGTATTGGGGTACCAAAAGAACGGTTAGCCAATGAAACCCGCGTAGCGGCAACACCGAAAACGGTGGAGCAACTGCTTAAACTGGGTTTTACCGTCGCAGTTGAACGCGGCGCGGGCAAACTGGCGAGTTTCGATGACGAGGCCTTTATTCAGGCTGGCGCGGAAGTGGTGGACGGTGCTGAAGTCTGGCAGTCGCCCGTTATTCTCAAGGTTAATGCGCCGGAAGAGAGCGAGATTGAACTGCTGAATCCTGGCACGACGCTGGTGAGCTTCATCTGGCCTGCACAGAATCCTGAGTTGATGGAGAAGCTGGCAGCACGTGGCGTGACCGTGATGGCCATGGACTCCGTGCCGCGTATTTCGCGCGCGCAGTCGCTGGATGCCTTAAGTTCCATGGCGAATATCGCCGGTTACCGCGCGATTGTTGAGGCGGCGCATGAGTTTGGTCGCTTCTTTACCGGTCAGATCACTGCGGCAGGGAAAGTGCCTCCGGCGAAAGTGATGGTGATTGGCGCGGGCGTGGCGGGTCTTGCGGCTATCGGCGCGGCAAACAGCCTGGGCGCTATCGTACGCGCTTTTGACACCCGCCCTGAAGTAAAAGAACAAGTCCAAAGTATGGGTGCCGAATTCCTTGAGCTGGACTTCAAGGAAGAAGCGGGCAGCGGTGACGGTTACGCGAAGGTCATGTCCGAAGCCTTTATCAAAGCGGAAATGGAACTCTTCGCCGCGCAGGCCAAAGATGTCGACATCATTGTCACTACCGCGCTTATCCCCGGTAAACCCGCGCCGAAGCTGATTACCCGTGAGATGGTTGACTCAATGAAGTCGGGCAGTGTGATCGTCGACCTGGCGTCGCAGAACGGTGGCAACTGTGAATACACCGTGCCAAATCAGGTGACCACAACCGCTAACGGCGTGAAGGTGATCGGGTATACCGATTTGCCGGGCCGTCTGCCAACCCAGTCTTCTCAGCTGTACGGTACCAACCTTGTTAACCTGCTGAAACTGCTCTGCAAAGAGAAAGACGGCAACATCACCGTTGATTTTGACGATGTTGTTGTGCGTGGCGTAACGGTGGTGCGTGAAGGCGAAATCACCTGGCCTGCGCCACCGATTCAGGTGTCCGCGCAGCCTCAGGCGGCACCGAAAGCGGCACCTGAGCCTAAAGAGCCTGCTAAACCGGCTTCTCCGTGGCGTAAGTACGCGATCATGGCGCTGGTCATTATTCTGTTTGGCTGGCTGGCAGATGTCGCGCCGAAAGAATTCCTCGGCCACTTTACCGTCTTCGCGCTCTCGTGTGTGGTGGGGTACTACGTCGTGTGGAATGTCTCCCATGCGCTGCATACGCCACTGATGTCGGTCACTAACGCCATCTCCGGGATTATCGTGGTCGGGGCGCTGCTGCAGATTGGCCACGGCGGCTGGGTAAGCTTCCTGAGCTTTATCGCGGTGCTGATCGCCAGTATCAATATTTTCGGTGGGTTCACCGTGACTCAGCGCATGCTGAAAATGTTTCGTAAAGGCTAAGGGGTAGCATATGTCTGGAGGATTAGTCACAGCCGCATACATTGTTGCTGCAATCCTGTTTATTTTCAGTCTGGCGGGACTTTCCAAACACGAAACGTCTCAGCAGGGAAATAACTTTGGTATCGCCGGGATGGCGATTGCGCTGATTGCCACCATCTTCGGGCCGGACACCGGCAACGTTGCATGGATCCTGGTGGCGATGATCATCGGTGGCGCGATTGGTATTCGCCTGGCGAAACGCGTTGAAATGACCGAGATGCCGGAGCTGGTGGCCATTCTGCACAGCTTTGTGGGGCTGGCGGCGGTGCTGGTGGGCTTCAACAGCTACCTGTACCACACACCCGGTCTGGAACCGATTCTGGTCAATATCCATCTGACGGAAGTGTTCCTCGGCATCTTCATTGGTGCGGTGACCTTCACCGGCTCAATTGTCGCGTTCGGCAAACTGCGCGGTAAGATCTCTTCTAAACCGCTGATGCTGCCAAACCGTCACAAGCTGAACCTGGCGGCGCTGGTCGTGTCCTTTGTGCTGCTGGTGGTCTTCGTGCGCACTGAAAGCGTGGGCCTGCAGGTGCTGGCGTTACTGGTGATGACCCTGATTGCTCTGGCCTTTGGCTGGCACCTGGTGGCCTCCATTGGTGGTGCCGATATGCCAGTGGTTGTCTCCATGCTGAACTCCTACTCCGGTTGGGCCGCGGCAGCAGCAGGCTTCATGCTGAGCAACGACCTGTTGATCGTCACCGGTGCGCTGGTCGGTTCTTCTGGTGCGATCCTGTCTTACATCATGTGTAAGGCGATGAACCGTTCGTTTATCAGCGTTATCGCGGGTGGCTTTGGTTCTGACGGCTCCTCAACCGGTTCTGACGAAGAAGTGGGTGAGCACCGTGAGATCACCGCGGAAGATACCGCAGAGATGCTGAAAAACTCACACTCGGTCATCATTACCCCAGGCTACGGCATGGCGGTGGCGCAGGCTCAGTATCCGGTTGCGGAGATCACCGAGAAGCTGCGTGCGCGTGGTATCAAGGTTCGCTTTGGCATTCACCCGGTAGCGGGGCGTCTGCCAGGCCACATGAACGTGCTGCTGGCGGAAGCGAAAGTGCCTTACGACATCGTGCTGGAGATGGATGAGATCAACGATGATTTCACCGATACCGACACCGTCCTGGTTATTGGTGCCAACGACACCGTTAACCCGGCGGCGCAGGACGATCCGCGTAGCCCAATCGCCGGTATGCCGGTTCTGGAAGTGTGGAAGGCGCAGAACGTGATTGTCTTCAAACGTTCCATGAACACCGGTTATGCAGGGGTTCAGAACCCGCTGTTCTTCAAAGAGAACACGCACATGCTGTTTGGCGATGCAAAAGCCAGTGTCGATGCGATTCTGAAATCGCTGTAAATCAGCGACAAAAAAACCGCCGGAAACGGCGGTTTTTTTATGTCTGAACTTAGTCGTCTTCCGGGTCGTCCAGTTCAACCGGTGTCTGATACTCATCCGGCTTGATGACCAGCAGGTCACAGCGCAGATGGTCGATCACCTGTTCGGCGGTATTGCCCAGGAACGCGGCAGAAATACCGGTCCGGCCAATGGTACCCAGTACCACAATCCCCGCCTGCAGATGTTCTGCTAAATCCGGGATCACCTCTTCAGGTAACCCTTTTTCCACATGTGTCATTTTCTCATCGATGCTGAATTTCTGGCGTAACGCCTTCATGGCCAGCAGGTGCTGCCCCCGGATCGCATCGTTATACACGCTCGGGTCAAATTCAGGCAGCTCGATGGCAATATTAATCGGTGTTACCGGGTAAGCGCCCACCAGATGGACTTCAGTGTGGTTAACCTGCTCGGCAAGCTGGATCGTCTCCTTGACCAGCTTTTCATTGAGCGAATTGTGGTAATCCTCCTCGCTCGCCAGGTTGACAGCCACGACGGCCTTGCCGCCTTCTGGCCACGGCTGGTCTTTTACCATCCACACCGGGCAAGGGCATTTACGCAGCAGGTGCCAGTCGGTAGGGGTAAAGATCACGGATTCCAGCTTGTCGTGCTGGTGCGCCATTTTCAGCAACAGGTCGTGCCCACCGGCGACCACTTCCTGGATAATGGCTTCGAAAGGTCGGTTATGCCAGACCACTTTAATATCGATAGGAACACCCGCTTCCAGGTAATATTTGGCCTGTTCACGGATCCACGCGGTACGCTGGCTGATCACTCCCTGACGCATTGCGGTGCGTTCGTCAGGCGACAGAAGGGTGGTCATCTCATAAGAGAAGTCATAGATCGGCAAAAACGCTTTGATTTTGCCACCAATCCGTTGATGTAGATACACAGCACGTCGTAATGCCGGCTGATCGTCCTGGTTAGGATCGATAGCCACCAGCATGTTTTGATACTTTGCCATACAGGTCTCCTTACTACTGTCACCACAGTCTGTAATTAAAAGAGTAACCTATATATCTTGAATGAAACAGGGGGGAAGTTTTTGTCAGATCAATAAATCATGAAAATCTGTCACAGAAAAAGAACCGTTGTCGTTACCGCGATAAAGGCAATCAACAGCAGTACCATCACCGCAATCGCAAACGTCGTTGAATCCTGTACATAGGTTTTTTCTTCACCCTTCATTGGCCCGACAAGCATGATCCAGATGAATATGAAGGTCACTGAGGCGATAACGACTGAAACGAAAAATAAACTTTCTCTCAATTCATAACCTCAACAAGAACCTTTCAGGGACTGAGTGGGGCGGTGCCAGGGAAACGTGGTGAAACGGAAGTGGTGACGTACCAGACCAATAAATCATAAAAATTTATCGGCCTGGCATCAATCATGCGGGGGCGTTATGCCACGTTGCGGGAGTGACCGGCAAGAACGGCCAGAGCTTCACCGTTTTCGATGGTAATGTATTTACCCTTAACGGCCAGCATTCCGCTTTTCTGGAAACGACCCAGCAGACGGCTGATGGTTTCCACGGTCAGGCCCAGGTAGTTACCGATATCGCCACGCGTCATGGTCAGACGGAATTCACGCGGGGAGAAACCGCGCTCCGCGAAGCGGCGTGAGAGGTTATAGATAAACGCGGCCAGGCGTTCTTCTGCATTCTTTTTGGAAAGCAGCAGAATCATGTCCTGATCGCCTTTGATCTCACCGCTCATCAGACGCATCATCTGCTGACGCAGATTGGGCATTTTGCCTGAGAGATCGTCCAGCGTTTCAAACGGGATTTCGCAAACCATTGAGGTTTCCAGCGCCTGAGCAAAGCTCGGGTGATGGCCAGTACCGATGGCATCAAAGCCAACCAGGTCACCCGCCAGATGGAAGCCGGTGATCTGCTCATCACCCTGTTCAGTGATGGTGTAGCTTTTGATGGTGCCAGAACGGATAGCATAGAGCGATTTCAGTTCGTCTCCCGCTTTAAACAGCGTCTGCCCTTTCTGAATAGGCTTTTTGCGCTCGATGATATTATCAAGCTGATCGAGTTCATGCTCATTCAGGGTAAACGGGATACAGAGCTGGCTGATGCTGCAATCCTGGCAATGGATAGCACAACCGCCAGACTGAATGCGTCGTATAATTCGCTTTTCCGGGATCATAGGTTTGCTCAAGCCTTAATTGATATTGGTCAATTTTAACATCTTTTTGGTAAGTACGTAAGCCTGCCAAACCATCAATAAGGACAAGAGACGGCAACCTGTTGCCATCTTCTTGAAATTCCACAGCTTGATTATGGATTTTTAGCCTAACCGGAAGAAAATTAAGCACTAAAAGCCTGGAAACTAGAGCAGGAGATACCCCTCGTGACGCAGTAACCACTCCTTGCGCTGCACGCCACCGGCATAGCCGGTCAGGGTGCCGTTGCGGCCAATCACGCGGTGGCAGGGGACCACAATACTGACGGGGTTAGCGCCATTTGCCGCGCCGACCGCGCGGGCCGCGCCGGCACGGCCGAGCTGCCCGGCGAGCTGGCCGTAATGCATGACCTGTCCGCACGGAATACTGCGCAGCGCCTGCCACACTTCGCGCTGGAAAGGTGTGCCTGCCGTGGCGGTCGGCAGGGTGTCAATGATGCTGAGATCGCCCTCGAAGTACGCCGTCAGTTTGTCGCTCAGGCCGCCGGGGTTGGTGGCGCTGATACGTTCATAACCCTGCGCGCGATAGTGCACGTTGAGCAACGTGTCCATCCTGTCGCTGTGTTCTTCCCACTCAACGGCGCGCAGACAGAACTGCTCGTCTGCAATCACCCACAGTGGACCAAGCGGCGTGGCAATTTTATCTTCGAGTAATCTCAGCATCGTTAATCCTTTAGTGCAGCCTTGGGTAAATCCCCGGCCCAATCGGCAGACCGACAAGATACCATGCCACCAGCATCACCAGCCATACCCCTAAAAAGATAAGCGGATAGGGTAAAACCAGCGAATAGTAGGTACCCAGTTTTGCCTCTGGTTTATAGCGCTGCAGGAAGCCTAAAAACAGCGGAACAAACGGTGAGACCGGTGCCAGCGGGATGACGGAGGAGTCTGCGATACGGAACAGGATCTGGGCAAACGCCGGGTGGAACCCCAGCATCATAAACATCGGCACAAAGATGGGGGCCAGAATCGACCAGATAGCCGAGCCGCTGGCGATAAACATGCACAGCAGTGACGACAGCAGCGCAAGGCCGACAAATGCCGGGACGCCGCTTAACCCCGCCGCTTCCAGCGCATCGGTCAGCCCCACGGCCATAAATTTGCCCATGTTGCTCCAGTTAAACATCGCCACGAACTGCGCCAGCGGGAACACCATCACAATAAAGCCCGCCATCTCTTTCATGGGTTCGATCATCAGCTGCGGCAGATCGCCCTGACGGCGAATTTTGCCGGTGGCGATCCCATAGGCGAGCGAAACGACAAAGAAAAACAGAATAATCAGCGGCACAATGCCCTGAATAAACGGCGAGGGGAGAACGGTATGTTTAACCGGATCGCGCAGGATGCCGTTTTCCGGTACCACCATCAGCGCGACCGCGGCAATAAACGCCAGCGAGACCACGCCTGCCACGCGCAGGCCAACGCGTTGCTCTTTACTCAGCGTCTCCAGCTTCTCATCGCTTCGGCCTTCCCATTTCCCTAAACGCGGCTCAATGAGCTTATCGGTAATCAGTCCGCCCACCAGGGTCAGCAGGACCACCGAGCTGGCCATAAAGTACCAGTTGTCGATGACGCTGACGTGCATCGCGGTGTCGATGGTTTTGGCCGCCTCCGTGCTGATGCCTGAGAGCAGGACATCGGTGGTCACGATCAGCAGGTTGGCGGTAAAGCCGCAGCCTACGCCCGCAATTGCCGACAGCAGACCCGCCACGGGATGGCGTCCGACGGCGAGGAAAATCAGAGCGCCCATGGGCGGCATGATCACCAGCGCGGCATCAGAGGAGATGTGGCTAAAGAAGGCGATAAACAGCACCATGTAGCTGGCGTAACGTGCGCTGACGTGGGAGGCCATTTTCACCATCAGCGCCGGTAACAGACCGACACGCTCGGCAAGCCCGGCGCCCAGTACCAGCGCCAGAATGGCCCCCAGCGGGGCGAAGCCGCTGAAGTTTTTAACCACATTCGGTAAGAACCAGTGCAACCCTTCGACACTTAACAGGTTCTTGACCGCCACCATACTGCCATCGGCCGGACTGCGCACGCTGACATCAAAGGCGGACAGCACCGCTGTCGCCACCATCAAAACCACGATCAACCAGATAAAAAGCAGGAAAGGGTGCGGCACTTTATTGCCGATCCTTTCAACCCAGCCATAGAGCTTACCGGATGGGGAATGCGAAGGTATGGAAGACATACTCATGGGCGTTCCTCGGGACTGTTGTTGTGTTGTTGTGTTGTGTTTTGTTATTTTAAAGGTGACGGTGTCACGCCTGCCGGAATCGGACACACGTACGGCTTTTCGGTGATTTGTTGTTCGAACTCTTCCCGGCATTGTTGCAGCAGCGTTGCATCCTGGAGCAGATTTAGCGCGGTTGCGCCCATCACTTTTCCGGCCAGCAGCATGCCTTTATGAGCAATGGAGGTTCGCCCCTGAGCCACGAGTTGCCAGGTATGCAAAGGCGTTCCGATGGTAAAGCAGGGGCTGAAACACTGTGCCACCGGCATTTTCCAGCTGACATCGCCCACATCGGTTGACCCGGCCAGTACGTTATCGGTAATGGCGTAAGGTGCGACCTCATCTGTCAGTAACATCTCCTGCTGACGGCGCGCAAAAGCGTTACCGGCTTCTCCCCCCGTCGCGGCAATGTTCTTCAGGCTGTTTTGCAGGTCATTTGGCGTTAGCGTGGCACGAATATCCTGCGCAAACTGGCGCTCCTCTTCCGTCCACTCCGGTGTGCCGTAATGTTGCAGGGCGCGATACATCGCCGCTTCGAGCGTGCGGTTGGGCAGGTAGCTGGAGCAGGCTTTATCAAAGCGACACGCAACGGTGGTTTCGGTCATCATTGCCGCGCCCTGAGCGATTTTCTCGATACGTTCGTAGATCTGCTGCGCATCGGCCATTTCCGGCGCGCGGATCAGATACAGCACTTCAGCCTGCGCCTGCACCACGTTGGGTGAGATTCCACCGGTATCGGTGATAGCGTAATGAACGCGCGCTTTCTCAATGATGTGTTCGTTGAGGAAATTGGTGCCGGTGGTCATCAGCGTTACGGCATCCAGCGCGCTACGCCCCAGATGTGGCGAGTTAGCAGCATGTGCCGCCACGCCGTGAAACCGCCAGGCGGCCTGAATATTGGCCAGCGTGCTGACGTTAAACATGCCGGCAAATGCTTCAGGGTGCCAGGTGACGGCGGCATCAACGTCATCAAACAAACCTTCGCGCACCATAAAGGTTTTCCCTGAACCGCCTTCTTCACCAGGACAGCCGTAGAAACGCACGGTGCCGCTCCCCCCGTGCTGCTCCAGCCAGCTTTTCACCGCAATGGCACCCGCCAGCGCTGCCGTTCCCAGCAAATTGTGGCCACAGCCGTGGCCGTTGGCACCCGGCGTGGCGGACTGTGCCGTCGCGCAATGTGCCTGCTGGCTCAATCCGGCCAGAGCATCATATTCCCCCAGCAGGGCGATAACGGGTTTACCGCTGCCGAAGCAGGCGATAAAGGCATTCGGAATCCCGCCGGCTTCACGGGTCAGGGTGAAACCTTCCGCTTCCAGCGCGCCGGCAATCCGTTCCGCGGACCAGAACTCTTCAAAACGCGTTTCAGGGTGATCCCAGATGTCGTCGGCAATGTCGGTTAACAGCTGACATCGCGTGTCGATGGCATCGGCAATAAAAGCGTAGTTCTCCTGCATTACACACCTCGCGTCCACGGGAAATTAAGCGCAGTGCGCGCCAGCGTTTCGATAGCGAGGTTCATGACCTGCTCATCAAAATCAAATTTTTCATTGTGATGACCTGCGCTTAACTCGGTACCGAACACCATATACGACGCCATTCCGCCGTTCTGTTGCACGCGGGCCATCATCAGCGTCGCGTCTTCGGAACCTGCGGGGGCGTTGACTCTGTCAATGGCCTGCACCACGCCGGTCACCAGGCTTGCCTGCTGGCGCAGATAATCTACCCAGGCCGGTGTAGGGGCACTGGCGGTGGCGGCGCCCATCAGACGCATCTCGACGCTCACGCCGTAGAGTGCCGCCGCACCGGTAATCACGGCCTGCGCGCGTTCAAAGACGTACTGGTTAATGGCTTCGCTTACGCCGCGGGTTTCAACCTTGAGCAGGGCGTTAGCCGGCACGACGTTGCGTCCGCTGCCGGCCTGCATCACGCCGACATTCACCCGCGATGCACCTTCGCTGTGTGGGGCAATGCTGTGAAGCGCGATAGCGGCCTGAGCCGCGGCGAGCAGGGCATTACGGCCGTCCTCCGGTTTACCACCGGCGTGTGCGGCAACCCCGGTAAAATGCACATCGAACTTGGTGGTGGCCATAAAGTTATCGCTGCCGCAAATCACCACACCGGCGGGCACACCGGTGCCAATGTGAATCGCGGTGAAGTAGTCCACATCGTCGAGCGCCCCGGCGGCCACCATGGCGCGAGCGCCTCGGGTGCCTTCCTCGGCAGGCTGGAAGATCAGTTTGATGGTGCCATTGAGTTGCGATTCATTCTGCTTAAGCACGTGCGCCAGCCCCAGACCAATGGTGGTGTGGCCATCGTGACCGCAGGCGTGCATCATCCCCGGGTTGCAGGAGGCAAATCCGTCGCGGAACGGGCGATGGCTGTCATCGAGTGCTTCGCTTAAATCCAGCGCGTCCATATCCACGCGAAACGCCAGCGTCGGTCCTGGGCGGCCGGTATTCAGGGTCGCCACAATGCCGGTAAATCCCCCTTCAAACGGGGCCAGCCATTTCTCTGGTGCGCCTTGCGCCCGGGCACGGGCAAACTCTCGCGCCAGCGTGGCGTCATCGGGTAATCCCATACGGCTTTCGGCGTCCACCACGTCGCGGCCCATCGCCAGCGAATAACCCAGCTGGTCTAAGATTTCCGCGACTTTCGCCGCCGTGCGAAATTCGAGCCATCCGGACTCCGCGAAATGGTGAAAATCGCGACGCCATGCGCTCAGTTGTGGGGCTAATGTCTGGATGTACTGCGCCAGTGATTCCATATCTGTTCCTGTCATCATTAAAATATGTGAACTGCTTCACGCTGTGATAGTTTTTACTTATCACTAACCGTTTTTTCACAGTTTTAACCGTTCAGGAATTACCCTCGCACATCCATTTCCATTAAAGTAGATGACAGTTTCTTTACTCTGATAAACAACGGTTATCGGTCGGGCTATGTCATTTCAGATTAAATTTCATCAAATCCGGGCGTTTGTTGAAGTCGCGCGTCAGGGCAGTATCCGCGGTGCCAGCAGGACGCTTAATCTTTCGCAACCGGCGCTGACTAAATCGATCAAAGAGCTGGAAGAGGGGATGGCGGCTCAGCTTTTTGTGCGCAGGAGTAAAGGCGTCGCATTGACCGAATGTGGGGAAGGGTTTTACTCGCGCGCCAGGCTGATTCTGGAAGAGTTACGCGCGGCGCAGGATGATATCCGCCAGCGCCAGGGGGAACTGGCCGGGCAGATTAACATTGGAATGGGAGCCAGTATTTCGCGAAGCCTTATGCCCGCGGTGATCACCCGCTTTCATGCACGACATCCGCAGGTAAAAGTCCGGATTATGGAAGGGCAACTGGTGTCGATGATCAATGAATTACGCCAGGGCGAGCTGGATTTCACCATCAATACCTATTATCAGGGGCCGTACGATCATGAGTTTACGTTTGAGAAATTGTTCGAAAAGCCTTTCGCCGTATTTTGTCGGGAAGGGCATCCGGCGACGGGCGCGACATCCATTACCGAATTGCTGAATTATAACTGGACAATGCCGACGCCACGCGGGAGTTATTATAAGCAATTAGAAGATGTTTTTACTCATCGCTCGCAAATACCGCGCATTGACGTTGTCTGCGAAACGTTTTCTTCCTGCATTAGTCTTGTTGCACAAAGTGATTTTTTAAGTATCCTGCCAAAGGAACTGGGCTGTGACCCGCTGCTGGCGCACCGTCTGGTTATGCTGCCCGTTGTCGAATCGCTACCTAAAGCGGCCTATTATTTAATTCAGCGCCGTGATTCTCGTCAGACACCCCTGACCGAATCGTTAATTACGCAATTCAGAAGAGAGGCGCGGAAAATAGTATCGGAGTGAAGCGGAGAGGAAAATAAAAAAACAGAGCCTGTCCGACATCAGACAGACCCTACAACACACAGCAGTGCTTCCCTTCGCAGATCCTGAATGTTATATCCGTGAAGCAGGTTTATTTAATTATAACAGCCCACCCTCAAAAAGATATGTTTTAGCATCATTGATTCCACATTTTTTTAACCTAAACTTTCTGTTTTATGTGTGCTGAAATTTAAGTTAAGTCGCGTTTAACTTTTGCGAAGAAATAATTTTTATATTCATCAGGTTAATATTTATGTCCTTATCCTGGGGTAGCGGTTATTGAGGCCCATGCCTGGCGCAGGTATAGTACAGGCTCAGATGTAGCGGGAGGATGTCCATGAACCCTGACGACAAATCACTTTTTCTTGACGCCATGGAGGGTATCCAGCCCCTGAAGCGCTGCACGGATATTCACTGGCAGCCGAGCCGCAACACGCGAACGCGTCAGGAGATTGATACCGAGCAACTGGATAACTTCCTGACCCTGGGCTTCCTGGAACTTCTGCCCCTGGAGGAGCCGCTGGCGTTCAGACGGGAAGGGGTGCAACAGGGCGTTATTGATAAGCTCCGCTCGGGTAAATATTCCCGCCAGGCCAGCTTAAATCTGTTACGCCAGCCCGCCGAGCGTTGCCGGCAGATGCTGTTTTCCTTTATCCGCCAGGCTGGGCGCGATGGATTACGTAACCTGGTGATCATTCATGGAAAAGGGCGGGAGCAGAACGCTCATCCCAACGTGGTACGCAGCTATCTGGCGCGCTGGTTAACCGAGTTCGAGGAAGTGCAGGCCTTTTACGTGGCGCTGCCGCATCACGGCGGCAGCGGAGCATGCTATGTTTCGCTACGAAAGTCTGACGAAGCGAAACAGGAGAACTGGGAACGGCACGCTAAGCGCAGCCGTTAAGCGCTTCTGGCGGGCGAGACGTTCGCCCGCCTGTCACTCAGAAGGTTTCCCAGTTGCTGTCGGTGGCGGTGTTGGCCGTTGCCGGGCGTAACAGCTGTGGGGTTTTCACCGTGGCCGGGCGGGGCGCGGTGGCTTTTTCCTTTCCGTTCAGGCGAAACGCTGCCACAGCCTGGCGCAGTTGTTCCGACTGATCTTCCAGGGCCGCCGCCGCCGTGGCGGATTGCTGTACCAGCGCGGCGTTTTGCTGTGTGACGCTGTCCATCTGCGAAACGGCCAGGCTCACCTGCTCAATGCCGCGGCTCTGTTCATCGGACGCCGACGAAATCTCGCCCATGATATCGGTCACGCGGGTCACGGCAGCGACAATCTCCTTCATGGTTGCGCCCGCTTCGCTGACCTGCTCTGAACCGGTATTCACCCGGCTGACGGAGTTCTCAATCAGCCCTTTGATCTCTTTCGCCGCCTGCGCACTGCGGCTGGCCAGCGTGCGGACTTCACCTGCGACGACCGCAAAGCCACGACCTTGCTCCCCGGCACGCGCGGCTTCCACCGCCGCGTTAAGCGCCAGAATGTTTGTCTGGAAGGCAATGCTGTCAATCACGCCGGTAATGTGCGCAATTTGCTGCGAGCTGTCGGCGATTTCGGTCATGGTACGGACAACGTTATCCACCACGTGACCGCCACGGGCCGCCGTTTCTGAAGCGTTCTTCGCCAGTAGCGTAGCCTGACGGGCGTTGTCGGAGTTCTGTTTAACCGTTGCGGTCAGCTCTTCCATGCTGGCAGCCGTCTCCTCCAGCGAAGCCGCCTGTTGCTCGGTGCGGGCAGACAGATCGTTGCTTCCGGCGGCAATTTCACCTGCGCCTGTGTAAATGGAATCGGTGCTACCACGCACGGCGCTGACGGTGGTCACCAGCGACTGCTGCATCTCATGCAGACCCGCCGCCAGCTGGCCCATCTCATTGCGGCCAGACAGGGCGATATCCTGCGTCAGATCGCCGCCCGCAATGGCGCGAATATGGTTCATAATCATGTGGAGCGGTTTTAACAGCAGGTGTTGTAAACCCTGCCAGATCACCACCAGCACCGCGATAACGGCCAGGAAGATCGCTGCCAGCGTCCATTGCATCTGGGTAAAGCTGCTCTGGTTCTCTTCGGTTGCGGCTTTCAGCAGAGTGTTGTTTTCGGCGCGCCAGCGGTTATAAACCCCTTCCATATCGTCCTGGGCCTGTTGGGCATCCAGATCGCCATAGGCCTGGTAGTTGTCGGCACGCAGATACGCAATGGAGAGACGCATCACTTCATGCATCTGGCTCCATGATTTCTGCATTTCGTCGGTTAATGCCGCGTTCTGGCCGTTAACCTGCGGCATTTTCTGCCACTCTTTGTTATAGGCTTCAGCTTTAGCCAGAGAATCTGCCGCGGTGCCAAGCAGTTTGTTGATCGCCGCAAGGGACGCCGGGTCGCGCTGGTTTTTCAGGTAGCGGATCGCCACGCGGGTGACGGTGACGCGCGTTTTGATCAGCGTGTTCACGCTGTCGCTCAGGCTCTCCTGCTGGGCATTGAGCACCCCGGAGTTCTGGAAGTTATGGCGGTCGTTGCTGACGGCAGAGTAGAACAACCCTCCCGTGACAACTTGCAACAGACAGAATATGGTGAGAGCAAAGATAATACCGGTAATCACGTGCAGATTTTTCAGCATAGCGGTCGTCCGTTAGAGAAGATGCAGGGTTACACAAATACTATCGTCGTAGAGAAATTAAACTTTAATTTAACTCGCGCTTAACTACGGGGTCTGTTAAGGAACTCGTTGTAAATCCGGATCATTTTTATGAGGAAGGTCGACATGAGCAGCATTGATAAAAGCGGGACGTACGCACTTGGGTCGCGGACGGTTAAACGGCTTGGCTATGGCGCGATGCAGCTTGCCGGGCCGGGCGTGTTTGGTCCTCCAAAGGACAAAAATGCCGCGCTGGATGTGCTCCGCGAAGCGGTGGCTGCTGGGGTGAATCACATTGATACCAGCGATTTTTACGGGCCGCATATCACCAACCAGCTGATCCGCGAGGCGCTTCATCCGTATCGCGACGATCTGACGCTCGTCACCAAGATCGGTGCTCGTCGCGGCAGTGATGCCTCCTGGCTGCCGGCCTTCTCCGCGCAGGAACTGACGCAGGCGGTACATGACAACCTGCGTAATCTGCAGCTGGATGTGCTGGACGTGGTTAATCTGCGCATCATGTTCAGCGCACACGGGCCAGCAGAAGGCTCAATTGCTGAACCTCTCGCCACGCTGGCCGAGTTACAACAGCAAGGTTTGGTGCGCCATATTGGCCTGAGCAACGTCACGGCCACCCAGGTTGCGGAAGCGCAGAAGATGGTGCAGGTGGTGTGTGTGCAGAACATGTACAACATCGTGAACCGTGGCGATGATGCGCTGGTGGATTCGCTGGCGCAGCAGGGGATTGCGTATGTGCCGTTCTTCCCGCTGGGCGGTTTTACACCCCTGCAATCATCCGGGCTGCAGGCGGTCGCTGATTCGCTGGGCGTAACGGCAATGCAGGTCGCGCTGGCGTGGTTGCTGCAACGCTCGCCGAACATCCTGCTGATCCCCGGCACCTCCTCCGTGGCGCATCTGCGACAAAATCTTGCGGCGGCGGAGCTGGTGCTCCCGGCTGACGCGCTGGAAACGCTCGATTCGCTGGCGGATTAAGCCAGACAGGCATAAGCCCAAAGCAGTACTTTGGGCTTTTTTGTCCCTCTTGAAACCCGAATGTTGCTGCCGCAGGCGTTATCTGGCTATTCTTTCGCCGATGCACAGGATACGGCTGAATTAAATCCGCTCACACTTCAATGCGTTTGGGGTGACCCCCGTAAAGGACCTTGATCCTTGTCCATAATCCGTAATACTGTATTTATATACAGTATCTGGCGAGAAAGGCATTTATGGACACTCTCTTTTCTTATTATCCAAAGCAACCTCTTGAATTACCGTTATTTGTAGAACGCGTAGCGTGTGGTTTTCCAAGCCCGGCACAGGATTATGTGGAAGATCGTCTCGATCTTAACCGCCTGGCCGTCAGGCATCCCAGCGCGACCTACTTTGTGAAGGTGAGCGGAGACTCGATGATCGGCGTTGGGATCGGCGATGGCGATCTGCTGGTCGTCGATCGTTCGTTAAACGCCGTGCACGGGGATATTGTGGTGGCATCCGTCGCGGGTGAGTTTACGGTCAAAGAGCTGCAGACCCGTCCGATCCTGAGGTTAGTGCCGCATAACGTTCTCTATCAGCCGATCACGTTTCAGTCCGAAGAGGAACTGCAGATCTTCGGTGTTGTCACCCACACACTCAAAACGCATAAACATGTTCGCGCTGGTTGATGTGAACAGCTTTTATGCCTCCTGCGAGACGGTGTTTCGGCCCGATCTGCGGGGCAAACCCGTGGTGGTGGTCTCCAATAACGACGGCTGCATTATTTCGCTGTCGCGGGAGGCAAAGCAGTTCGATATAAAAATGGGCGAGCCGTATTTCAAATTCAAAGAGAAGCGCTTTCCCGCGCGGGTTTACGTCTTTAGCTCGAACTATGCGCTTTATGCCGATCTCAGTAGCCGGGTGATGCAGACGCTGACCGACTTCGCCCCGGCCATAGAGATTTACTCCATTGATGAGGCGTTTGTGAACGTTGCTGGCGTCAGCAACTGCATGGCGCTGGAGGCATTTGGTCATCATATGCGCACGCAGGTGTTTAAAAATACGGGATTAACCGTTGGCGTAGGCATTGCCCCCACGAAAACGCTGGCGAAGCTGGCCAACTATGCGGCAAAGCGGTGGAGCAGCACGGGAGGCGTAGTGGATTTATCGGATCGCGAGCGGCAGCGTAAATTGCTGGCGCGCGTACCGGTAGAGGAGGTGTGGGGCGTCGGGCGGCGCATTACCAAAAAACTTAATGCGATGGGCGTCACCACGGCGCTGGATCTGGCACAAACTTCCTCGTGGGTCATCCGCAAACATTTTAACGTTGTCCTGGAGCGCACGGCACGCGAGCTGCGCGGCGAGCCTTGTCTTGATCTGGAAGAGTTCACGCCCACGAAGCAGCAGATTATCTGTAGCCGCTCGTTTGGACACCGTATTACGCAATACGAGGAGATGCACCAGGCCATTTGCGCCTACGCTGAACGGGCTGCGGAAAAGCTGCGCAGCGAGCATCAATATTGTCGCTTTATCAGCGTTTTTTTGCGTACCAGCCCGCATGCGGACAACGAGGTTTATTACGGCAATCAGGCGTCTGTCACCCTGATGACGCCCACCAATGACTCGCGCGATATCATCCGTGCCGCCACCGATGCGCTGGGGCGCATATGGCTTGACGGCTATCGCTACATGAAAGCGGGGGTGATGCTGGCGGACTTTTTCAGTAGCGGCGTCGCCCAGCTGAATTTATTTGACGATAACCGTTTGCGCGCCAACAGCGCGGCGCTGATGGCGCTGATCGACAGCGTGAATCATTCCGGGAAAGGGAAGATATGGTTTGCCGGGCAGGGGATTGAGAAATCCTGGGCGATGAAGCGCGAGATGTTGTCACCGGCTTATACGACGCGGTACGCGGATTTGCCGGTAGCGAAGTAGACGCCGGTTATTTGGCAAGCGTCGGCAGGATTTGTTCGATCACCTGTATCACGCTTCTGACGCGTTGTGGGATAAAGCGGGCGTCGGGGTAGACGGCATAGAGATACCGGTCAGGTAACCGCCAGGCTGGTAATACCGGCACCAGCGTGCCGGCTTGCAACGCCTTTGCCGCAAGCGGCAGCTGCATGCCGCCAATCCCGATGCCTGACTCCAGCGCCTGTAACAGGGCGTCACTGGTGTTGGCACGAAAAACGGTATGCACTTTCACGTCAATTGTTTCCTCACCGGCGATCAACCGTAGAGGCGCATCCCGCGGGATGCCGCTAAATCGCACATGGGGATGTGCCGCCAGTTCGCTGACGGAGTGTACCGCCTGAAAGCCGGGAGCAGCGAACAGCGCGGTTTCAATCCGCATCAGCAGACGTGCCGCATGCGATTGTGGAGGTTCAGCGCTAAGGCGTAGCGCGACATCCACCCCTTCGCTCACCAGGTCGGCGATGCGGTCATCCAGGGACAACGTCAGGTGCAATGCCGGATGCAGGCGCTGAAGCGCCAGCAGAGGGGGCAAAACGATCTGCCCCAGACCGCTTGGCAACTGAACATGGACGCTGCCCTGAAACTGATGATCGGCAGGATTCAACCGTCTCTCCGCTTCCTGCATGGCATCCAGCAAAAGCTGCATATCACGGCGATAACGTTCACCCTGCTCGGTGAGCTTCATCATTCGCGTTGTCCGATGCAGTAATACCACCCCGAGCTCCTGTTCCAGGCCGGCAATCTGCTGGCTGACGGCAGACTGCTTCATTCCGCTCTGGCGAGCGGCTGCCGAAAAGGAACCCGCTTCTGCGACGCGCAGAAAGGTGGAAATGGCGTTGAGCTTATTGTTCATTTAATGTTTTTTCTTATAAGTGCCATCGAATTCAGGGGATATGTAGGGAAAAAATAATATATCACACTGTGTCTGTCACCCTAACTGGAGAAACACCGTGAATAAGATGCAGCCACAAAACGTCGCGCTGGTCGCTGGCGCCAGCGGGATCGTAGGCAGACAGCTCGTCAAAACACTCCTGGACAACAAATGGCAGGTGATTGGCCTGAGCCGCCATGCCTTATCCCATCCTGATGCTATTTCGCTGATCAACGTTGATTTACTGGATGCGGAGGATAGCGCCAGGGCTTTGCAAGCCGCTGGCGAGATCACCCATATTTTTTACAGTGCCTGGATGAATGCCGGGAGCTGGACGGAAATGGTTGAACCGAACGTCACGATGTTGCGCAACCTGGTCAGCAATATTGAAAAAACGGCGCCTTTGCAGACGGTAAGCCTGATGCAGGGATACAAAGTGTATGGCGCGCACCTGGGACCGTTCAAAACCCCGGCACGCGAAAGCGATCCGGGCGTACCCGGGGCAGAATTTAACGCCGCTCAGCTCGCGTGGCTCCGTGATTTTCAGCGGGGAAAACGCTGGCACTGGAATGCCATCAGGCCAGGCGTGGTGGGCAGTTCGGTGCCAGGCAATACCATGAACCTTGCGCTGAGCATCGCACTGTATGCGTCCCTGTGTAAGGCTCTGGGTTTACCTCTGCGTTTTCCCGGTTCGGAACAGACCTGGCACAGCATTGTTGATCATACTGACGCCGGATTGCTGGCGGAGGCAACGCTGTGGGCAGCCACATCACGTAGGGCTAATAACCAGGCTTTCAACGTGAATAATGGGGACATCTGGCGCTGGAGCGAGCTATGGCCGCGCATCGCTCGCTGGTTTGAACTGGACTCTGCGCCGCCGGTCAGATTGTCATTCCATCAGCTGTTTAAGGACTATCGTGCGTTATGGCGCGACATTGCCGGGGAGCGGTTGGTGGAAGCGGATATTTTGCAGCTGAACGACGGGCATTTTGCCGATTTTGTCTTTAGCTGGAATTACGACATGTTTGGCGACGGCAGTAAGCTCCGCCGGTCAGGGTTCACGCGAATGCAGGCAACCGATGAGATGTTTTTCAGCCTGTTCTCGCAGCTAAGAGCGGCACGTATTATTCCGTAAAAAAAGGGGAGTGCGTTTCTGACGGCAGTAAAAAACGCGAACCCGGATGCAGGGAGTAAAGAACGCTCAATGTTCACTTTCTGGAATAAGGCCAGAGGAACCGGCCAGTTCATGACAAAGCGCGCCAATCCGATCAACCGCATTCAGCAGGAGGGGCGTGGGTTCGTTGGCACAATTTAATCGCAGGTAATTCGTTAAGTGTGCGCGGGGGGAAAACAGCGGCCCGGGGCTAACGCCAATATTCAGTGTCAGCGCGCGGCGGTGCACCTCCAGTGCATTCACCTGGTGTGGAAGTTCAACCCACAACAGGAAACCGGCAGCTGGCACGTTAACGCGTGTGCCGGGAGGGAAGCTTGCCTTGACGCGCGCAATGACGGCACCAATCCCTTCTGCGATGCGCCGCTTTAGCCGCCGCAGATGACGATCGTAGTCGCCACTGGCCAGGATTTCGCTCGTTGCGGCCTCAAACAGCGGCGCGCCTGCCCAGTCTCCGGCCATACGCGCCTGCAGGACCTGGGCGTGGTAACGTCCGGCCGCAATCCAGCCGATGCGCCATCCGGGCGCAAGCGTTTTAGACAATGAACTGCAGTAAATGACATTCCCGCTCTGGTCGAACGCCTTACAGGCCGGAGGACGTTGCCCTTCGCCGACCAGGTCGCCATAAACATCGTCCTCAATTAACGGGATGCCTGCATCTTCCAGCAGGGCAACCAGTTCCTGCTTGCGGGGGACGGACATACTGGCGCCCAGCGGATTTTGCACGGTGGGCGAGGCCAGAACGGCCGCTGGATGATGGCACCGAATAGCATCGGCGAGCGGCGCCAGCAGCAACCCATCCTCAGGATCGGTTGGGATCTCCAGCGCCTTCAGGCCCAAATCTTCCAGCAGCAACAGCGTACCGAAATAGGCGGGTTGTTCTATCGCTACCACGTCGCCAGGCTGGCACACAGCCCGCAACGCCAGACGCAGCGCCTGTGTCGCGCCAGCGGTGATGATGAGATCCTCTGCACCAAAACGGCCACCCCATTGCGCTGCCCGGGCGGCAATCTTACTGCGCAAATCAACCCGTCCCGGAGGCAGGCTATAGCTTTGCCCACGCGCTTCCAGACGTCGACCTGCAGACTGCAGCGCACGTTGCAGGGTATCGCCTGGTAGCCACGCGGGGTCGGGCAAGGCAGCCCCCAGCGGTACCAGCCGGGCTTCTGCACTACTGAATAACGATCGCGCGACGGCTGACATTGTCACAGGCACGGGGCCGGACAGGGAACGCGTGGGCTGCACGCATCGGGACTGGCGGGTCTGACGGACGTAGTAGCCCGAACGCGGACGCGCAACGATCAGGCCTTCGGCCTCAAGACAGCGGAGTGCTTCCAGTGCTGTCGGGAGACTGACCTGTTCGCGCTCGGCCAGTTTACGTGCAGAGATCATCCGGTCGCCGATTTGCAACGCGCCTGAAGCCAGCGTAAGACGCAGCATCTCAGCAATCCGACGGTAATGGGGGGACGGGGCGGCCATGGGGATCTGTGCAGTCAAATTTTCGATAAAACTGACTATACAGCCAATGAAGTGCCCCATCTATAGTGTCCGGCATGTTCCAGACAAGGAGGCACTATGCACAGCGACAATTTCGATATTTCTGCCTATTTCAGGCGCATAAACTATACCGGCCCGGCGGCTGCCGATACTGCAACCCTGCATGCGCTGATGCGCCATCAGCTCTTTTCGATACCCTTTGAAAATGGGGATGTACAGGCGGGTAAAGTCGTTTCGCTGGTCCCCGAAGACATTGCCGATAAGCTGTTGAGGCAGAAGCGCGGCGGTTACTGCTATGAGGTGAATGGGCTATTTGCGATGGCGCTGGAGGCATTGGGCATTCGCTGGCGTTTTGTCGCGGCGCGCCCGATGTTCTACCCGGTGCGTCGGCCTAAAACCCATATGGCACTCATTGCTGAGATTGACGGTCGTCAGTGGCTTTGTGACCTCGGGTTCGGTAGCTACGGCATCCGTGCGCCGATGGCGTTAGACATGCTTGATACGGATATCCGGCAGGATTTCGACACGTTCCGGCTGACCCGTAACGCTGAGGGTGAGTATCTGCTTCAGGCATGGGTGGAGGGCAAATGGGCCAGTCAGTACGGCTTTGACCTCTCTCCTCAGGAGTGGATTGATTTCGTGCCTGCCAACTACCTTAACTCCACGCACCCGGACGCCATTTTTGTGCAGAAGCTGCTCGTCGTACAGCATCGCCCTGAAGGACGCCAGATTTTGCTGGGTAACGTGCTGAAAACGATCACCGCGCAGGGCGTGGAAACGCAACAGCTGGCAGAAGATGATATTGCCTCTGTACTGAAAAATTGTTTTGCGCTGACGGTTGAGTGATCCGCAGGGGGACGCTGGACTGTATCGAGTCTGCGCATGCGTCCCCGGCTTATCATCGACAATGCGGACTGTTAAATACAGAGGCTACCTGAGACGTCTTCAGGGCAGAAACCGTATCCGCTACGTAAAAAGCGTCGTAATAATCAACCCTATAATATACAGGGAAAGGATGCCCTGGATGCTACTTAAAGCCCACCGCAAGTAACGCCACTGGTAGCGTTCTCTGGCATTGGCCTCGGCAATGGGGCCGGTAGCGTCAGGGGCTTCTTTTCTGAAGCGCTGCAGGGTTTGATGACACCACCACACCAGCAGTAATACCAGCACGGTTTTCGTGAGCAGTGAGCCATAAGCATTGAAAAAAACGTCCCAGTAGCAACGGAGTGTATCCATATCCTTTTACCTGTAACTGTGCGGCCCATATGACGAAGAGGGGCAATATTAGGGAATTATTTTTTCTTATTCATCATCGCTTTTAGATCGGCAAACGGGTTGAAAGTGGCCACGCCCATGTCTTTTTGCGCGTCTTCACCCGCCACAACGGTAGTACCGTACTGATCTGCTTCGGTGTATTTCGAGTGTTCATGGTCGTGGCAAAACAGGCACAACAGCTCCCAGTTGCTGCCATCTTCCGGGTTATTAGTATGATCGTGATCGATATGGTGAACCGTGAGCTCGCGCAGGTTTGAATAGACGAACTCGCGTGAGCAGCGTCCACAGACCCAGGGATAGATTTTTAATGCCTTTTCACGGTAGCCACTTTCCAGTCGCGCGTAGTTTTTAGGGATCAGAGCCATTGCCGGTTTTACCTGCCAGGGAAAAAGAAAGACGCACTATATCTCATTATGGGGCGTCATTGCGATCCGCTCAATTCTGTCAATTTATTTGAATTATTCCGTTAAATAAAGGGCATTTATTCTCCCCGGGTAATGCGTAAAGTAGAGATAACGCAAAGCATCATCAGGATATCTCGTTATGAAAAAGATCGGCTTTTTGTCATTTGGTCACTGGACACCGTCACCTCAGTCCGGCACGCGTTCCGCGGCGGACACCCTGTTGCAATCCATCGACCTGGCCGTCGCCGCTGAAGAGCTGGGCGCAGACGGTGCCTATTTCCGTGTGCATCATTTTGCCCGTCAACTCAGCTCTCCGTTCCCCTTACTGGCGGCGATCGGTGCCAAAACGAAAAGCATCGAAATCGGTACTGGTGTGATTGATATGCGCTATGAAAATCCGATGTACATGGCGGAAGATGCGGGCGCGGCGGATTTAATCTCCGGCGGACGTTTGCAGCTGGGGATCAGCCGGGGCTCTCCGGAGCAGGTCATTGATGGCTGGCGTCATTTTGGTTATGTCCCGCAGGAAGGGGAAAATGAATCAGATATGGCACGCCGACACACCGAGGTACTGCTTGAGGTGCTGCGCGGAGAAGGGTTTGCAAAACCGAACCCACAACCCATGTTCCCAAATCCACCGGGACTGCTGCGCCTGGAGCCACATTCCGAAGGTTTACGTGAGCGCATCTGGTGGGGCGCAGGGTCGAACGCGACAGCGGTATGGGCTGCAAAACTGGGGATGAACCTGCAAAGCTCAACCCTGAAAGATGATGAAACCGGTGAGCCATTCCATATTCAGCAGGCAAAACAGATCCGCGCTTACCGACAGGCCTGGGCGGAAGCCGGGCATACTCGTCAGCCGCGCGTCTCGGTCAGCCGCAGTATTTTCGCGCTGATGGACGATCGTGACCGTATGTACTTCGGCGCAAGCCGGAATGACAGCGATAGCGTGGGTTACCTTGATGAGAAAACGCGCGCCATTTTCGGACGCAGCTATGCCGCTGAGCCTGAAAAGCTGATTGAGCAGTTGAAACAGGACGAAGCGATTGCCGAAGCGGACACCTTATTGCTCACCGTGCCGAACCAGCTCGGAGTGGATTACAACGCGCATGTTATCGAATCCATTCTGAAGCATGTTGCACCGGCAATGGGATGGCGCGAGTAGCCATTTTGTTGTGCGCCGAGCGCCGAGCGCGAAGGCCGTAACGCCTGCCTGTCTCGTCACCCCCGGTAAGGGGGACGAGGCAGGCATCTGCGGAGGTTATTCGACTGGCTTATGGCTCATATCGCTCAGCAGCACGGCGATACTTTGCCCGCCCGCCGTCTGTTCGAGGCCAATCTTCACAATGATGGTCAGCGGAACGGAGAGCAACATGCCGATCGGGCCGAGCAGCCATCCCCAAAATATAAGAGACAGAAATACCACCAGCGTGGACAATCCCAGACCGCGCCCCATCATGCGTGGCTCAAGAATATTCCCGAACACCAGGTTAATCACCAGATACCCGGCCAGCAGAATCAGCGCATCATAGAACCCACTGAACACCAGCACCTGCAGAATAGGGGGAATAGCGGCCAGCACCGAGCCGATGTTGGGGATATAGTTGAGCGCAAAGGCCAGTAATCCCCAGACGAACGCAAACCGGACATCCAGCGCCATCAGCATTCCCCAGACCACGGCCCCGGTGACCAGGCTAATGGCGGTTTTCAGGACCAGATAGCGGGAGACGCTATCCAGCGCGCGTTGAATCGCCCCCATGCCTTCAACCGGACGGACCATTATTTGCTGCAGTTTTGCGGGCAGTTGCGGCACTTCCAGCAGCATGAACACCACCGTTAAAAACAGCAGGAAAATCGAGGTCATGGCGTTAGAGAGCTGCGCCAGCAGGCCGGTGACGAGGGTCATGGCGGCATTTGGATCAATGTACTTCAGCAACTCCTCAACGGACACTTCGATTCCCGCACGCTGCAGCCAGGGTTCAAGCTGCAACAGCGGTATCGCCAGCGACGAGCGGTATTTCGGTAACGTTCGCGTCAGTTCATTCAGGGAGGTGCCGAGATAAGCGACCAGCAGCACCATGGCAATAATAATGATGCTGATAAGCATCGTGATTGCCAGCACGCGCGGGATGCGGAACCGCGTCATGCGCTGTATGAGCGGGTTAAGGATCACCGCAATAAACAGGGCCAGAATAAACGGCACGATGATGTCGGCGGCAAAACGGACGCCCGTCAGTATGATCACCAGCATGCCCAGCATGATGACAATTTTTAGCCCGTTCAGGGTAATGATGGGTTTAGCCATGGGGGTTCCTGAATAATATTTTTATTTATAATAAAGGCGAAAGCCGTTTCAATAAACTAACCAAAATCAAACGGGATGGGTAAAGAATTGAAAAGACTTTGAGTAAAAGCCTTACTTATGGTACAAATTTGGCGTGTTCAACTACCGAGGACAATTTTCATCCGCAAAGACGAGAAGCAACAACGCGGATAATTGTAATTTTATGGACAATTTGTTCAGGACGTATTCTTCAAACAACACCGCTGTATTTTTCACTTCCTTCTGCCTTCTTTCTGGTGAGCAACACTGGCGCAACGCGCTATAGTCACATCTTCTGCCTGAGCTGGCGCTACGCGCTTAGCTGTCTGATTTAATTTCATATTTTTGGGTTTGCTGCACGCAGCAGGCCACGATGGATTATATTCTCAAGCAGGAGAAAAACATGTTTTACTGGATTTTATTAGCCCTTGCTATTGTCGCTGAAATTACCGGCACGCTGTCTATGAAATGGGCAAGCGTCAGCGATGGCAATACCGGCTTTATTTTAATGCTGGTGATGATTTCACTTTCCTATATTTTCCTGTCGTTTGCAGTGAAGAAAATTGCGCTGGGTGTGGCCTATGCGCTGTGGGAAGGGATCGGTATTTTGTTGATCACCCTGTTCAGCGTCTTATTATTTGACGAAACATTATCAACAATGAAGATTGCCGGGTTAACGACGCTGGTAGCAGGTATCGTGCTGATTAAATCGGGTACACGCAAACCGACTAAGCAGCCGAAGGAGCAGACCCATGCAGCAGTTTGAATGGATCCACGCGGCCTGGTTGGGGTTTGCCATCGTGCTGGAGATTTTAGCGAACGTCCTGCTAAAATTCTCTGACGGTTTTCGTCGTAAAATTTACGGACTGTTGTCGATTGCCGCCGTACTGGGGGCGTTCAGCGCCCTGTCACAGGCGGTGAAGGGTATCGATCTGTCCGTGGCCTATGCGCTGTGGGGCGGGTTTGGTATTGCCGCCACCCTGGCAGCCGGCTGGGTGCTGTTCGGTCAGCGTTTAAATAACAAAGGTTGGATTGGACTGATATTGCTGCTTGCCGGCATGATCATGATAAAACTCGCCTGATACACGTTAAGCCATTATTTACAGGCAGCGAAATTCGCTGCCTGTATTACTCTTAAAAAAAGCAAAACATTGAAGAGGATGGCTAATGTATCGCACATTAAGCTGGCGCAATATTCCCACCGCGAGAACATTGTTTGCCATGATCTTCATGGCGGGGATCGGCTTAATCATCTCCATTGTCGCGCTGCTCTATTTATCTCTGCACCTGATCAGCACCAAAACCAATGAAATTGACGAGCACCGCACCACGCTTTCCGTGCAGGGTGCGATACAAACGTCGGTTAACCGTGTCTCGACCCTGGTGATTGATAATGCCGTCTGGGACGATGCGGTACGCGAGGTCTACCGCCCAAAGCTCGATACCGAATGGTTATACAACACCTGGGGAGCGGGCTTTAAAGTCAATAACCTCTATGACGGCACTTTCGTGCTGGATGAGCATTTCAACGTTATCTGGGGATCGTTTCAAAGCCAGCCTTTTGCGGAGACGAATCTCGATTTTTTTGGCAAAGGACTGCAAGCGCTTATTCAGCAGCACGGACGTGAATTACCCAGCCAGAAGAATATTTATGCCGGGATCACCCGAACGCGTCACGGCGTCGCGTTTGTCGGAATAGGGCTGATCCGACCGATGATCGGGCGATTGCAGGTTAACGACGGTACACGCCGCTATCTGGTGATTACCCGCCATTTGAATAGCGGCATATTATCCGATCTGGGGCAGACCTTTCAGATTGATAACCTCAACTTTACCCCGGATAAAATCAACAGTCTGAGTATGCCGCTGCGCAGTTCTGCTGGGGAGTTACTGGGTTACCTCAACTGGCAGGCACGCCTTCCTGGCGCGCAGGCGGCCCGGGCCGCATCATCTGATATCACGCAGATAGTGGTGCTGGCATCGGTGCTGATCCTGCTGTTCATTATGGTGAGCTGCGTGGGCCTGTACAAACTGGCCCGCGGAGAAAGCCAGGCGCGTCTGGTCGCCAGAACGGACTGGCTAAGCCATCTGCCGAACCGCCGCGCACTCATTGAAGCGCTGGACCGCGTGAGTTTGCGTGGCGATATTGACGTCAAAAGCGTGGTGTTTATCGATCTGGATGGCTTCAAGGACGTCAACGATATCTACGGCCACAGCGTCGGTGACGATCTCATTGTGACCATTGCCAAAACGCTGAATGAATGCGTTCCACCGGGCGGGATGCTGGCGCGCATGGGAGGCGATGAGTTTGCCATGACCATCGGCGGTGAAGGGGCAGAAGCGCTGGCGACCACCTTTGCCGAATCGGTACTGGATTTTCTCAATACCCCCATTCGTCTGGGGGAGCGCACCATTCATATCGGCGCCAGCATCGGGATTGCCAGCGGAACCCTGATTGAATGCACCAGTTCCGAGCTGTTTCGTCGCGCCGATATCGCCATGTACCATTCCAAAATTAGCGGGAAAGGGCGTGTCACCCACTATGACGCGGCGCTGAATAACGCCCGGGAACGCAAGCTTGCGATTGAAAACCAGATCCGTAACGGACTGGAGCGAGACGAGTTTGAGGTCTGGTACCAGCCGATTATTGACGCCCGCAGTCAGAAAATGAGCAGTGTGGAAGCGCTGGTTCGCTGGCCGCGTCGTCCGGAAGGTGAACTCGGTCCGGATACCTTCATTTCCATTGCGGAAACGAGCGGGCTGATTTACAAACTGGGCCAGTTTGTTTTGCAGCGTGCCTGCCAGGATCTGGAGCCGTACAGCGAATTGAAGCTCTCCGTTAATATCTCCCCGGCGCAGTTTCGCGACCCTGAATTCGAAGAAAAAGTGGCCTGGGTTCTGGAAAGCACCCGTTTCCCGGCCAGGCGACTCCAGCTCGAAGTCACGGAGACCTATGTGCTGGAAAACCCCGAGCGTGCCCGCACGGCGATTGCCAACCTTAAAGCGCTGGGCACCGCGGTGGCGCTGGATGATTTTGGCACGGGCTATTCGAGTATTGGCTATTTGCGGCGTTTTAATTTCGACACCATTAAGATTGATAAATCACTGGCCGGGCTGGTGGACAACGATGAGCAGGCAGCGGCGCTGGTGAGCGGCACGGTGAGGATCGCCAATGCCCTGGGCATGGCGGTGGTCGCTGAAGGGGTGGAAAACGAAAAGCAGATGAAATTGTTACGGCTGGCTGGCTGCGATCAGCTGCAGGGATTCTGGTTCAGCCAGCCGATGCCGATTGAATCAATCAGGGCGTTACGTCAGGTCAGACAGTGCTGAGCTACTGCTGCGCCAGTGCTTCCAGCTTGTCACGAAAACCGGTCACGGCTAAGGCCCGGTTATCTGCACGCCATCTGTCTTTTGCCGCTGGCGCAGAGCTTTGAACCCCAATCAGCTGCCAGCCGTTATCCGTTTTTAACATCAGCGGCGAGCCGCTGTCACCGGGTAACGTATCGCACTGATGTGAGAGCACGCTGTTTTGCGCCCATCCTGTGACAATACAGTCCGTGTGGGTGTAAAGCGCGTCCAGATGATCGACAGGGTAGCCTGATTGCGTCACCTTACGGTCGGCGGCTTTCAGTGCGGCAGTGAGCGCGGCTTTGTCTCCGTCAAATAACGGAAGCGGGGTAATGCCAGAAGGCGGGTAGCGCAAAATGATCAGGCCAAAATCCCAGGATGCCGCTGACGGAGGCACTATCCAGCCGTCACCGTCGGGCTTCAGACGTTTGCCGAGAGAAGCATCAACCCGTCCCTCAATACCGTGAATTTCATAACGCCACATCCCTTTTTGCGACACAAATCGCAGGGCAACGGCTTTGTCTGGCTTGCCGTCTGGCGGTGTCAGCAGGCAGTGGCCAGCCGTCAGGGCTAGTTGCGGGGTAATCAGCGTAGCGGTACATAAATTACCGCTGGCGGTTTCCAGTTGCCCGATAGCGTCCCAGGGTGCTTGGGTAGGATCGGCGACGCGCGTACGATCGTCATGACCGAAAAACAGCGTTTTAAGCTCTTTCGCGCTAATGGTTTCATCACCGCCATCATCCGCATGTGAGAATCCAGAAAAAAGACCAAACGTTCCCAGTAACAACACAACAGATTTACGCATATCACACTCTGGTGGGGGCAATTATGATTATTAAAAGTGAACCCTATGAAAATACTATAGACGGGACAGCGCTAAAGTGGGAGTAAAATCAGCGTGCTACGATCAGGAAAGATAAAAATGGCTTGCGATGAGCGCGCATAAAATAAGCAGGATAAGAATCAGCTCAAACCGATAGCGCCGCAGCATACGCCCTCCGGATAAAAAAAACGGCGCTGGACCTTTCCGGTTCAGCGCCGGTTTACCAACGTGCCCCGAAAGGCACGGTTAAGCTTGTACTCTTACGCAGCTGGCTGTGCAGCTGGTTTAGCAGCTTCGTGTTTTACTGCTTTTTTGTGATGCTTTTTAGCCGCCTGGGCTTTCTGTTCTACAGCAGGTTTGGTCGCTTTTTTGTGGTGCTTTTTAGCGGCCTGCGCTTTCTGCTCTACAGCCGGTTTAGCGGCATCTTGTTTAACGGCTTTTTTGTGGTGTTTTTTAGCAGCCTGGGCTTTTTGCTCTGCAGCAGGTTTAGCGGCTTTATGGTGTTTCTTGTGGTGTACGGTTTTTGCCGGAGCAGCAGTCGTTGTTGCAGCTGGAGCAGCAGCAGCCGGTGCAGCAGTGGTTTCAGCAGCAAACGCAGCAGAAGACAGACCCATAGCAGCGGCAACAACCAGAGCTAATACTTTTTTCATGTTCATACCCTCGAATTTGGTTTTTCATTTAACCCCACTGCGGGGCCGTTGAAAGAACTATATCCCTGTAAATTCGGGGTTTCCGTGAGTGATTGGTATCGGCGTGTAACGGAATGTACAAAGGGCGGTAAAGGATGCGCAAAGGGAAAACGGCCGGAGCGCACTCCGGCCGCTGGATTACAGATAACGGGACGTCAAATGCTCGCGGAAGTAACGGATATTCAGGTCTTCACCCGTCGCCTGGGTAATCAGTTGCGAAGTGGTGAAGCGGCTACCGTGTTGCCAGATGTTCTGACGCAGCCAGTCAAACAGGGCGGAGAAATCGCCCTCAGCGATGGAGGACTGCAGACCCGGCAGCGCCGTTTTGGCCGCATGGAACAATTGCGCGGCGTACATCGCGCCGAGCGTGTAGGACGGGAAGTAGCCAAAACCGCCGTCGGTCCAGTGAATGTCCTGCATACAGCCGTTGCGGTAGTTATGTTTGGTTGATAACCCGAGCCAGGCCTGCATTTTCTCATCCCACAGCGCCGGAATGTCATCCACCTCGATATCGCCATTGATCAGCGCACGTTCAATTTCATAGCGCAGCACCACATGTGCCGGGTAGCTGACTTCGTCGGCATCGACGCGTATATAGCCCGGTTTCACGCGCTGGTTCCAGGCAATAAAGTTCTCTTCACTGAACGCCGCCTGACTGCCAAAACGGGCGTGAACCGCAGGGAGGAGATGTTTAAGAAAAGCGTCGCTGCGCCCCAGCTGCATCTCAAAGAACAGGCTCTGGGATTCGTGGATCGCCGTTGAACGGGCCAGCGCGACAGGTTGACCGGCCCACGTTCGCGGCAGGTTTTGCTCGTAGCGCGCGTGTCCGGTTTCGTGGATCACGCCAAACAGCGCGCTGAGCAGCTCGTCCTCATCATAACGCGTGGTGATGCGCACATCTTCCGGCACGCCACCGCAGAACGGGTGTGCACTGACGTCCAGGCGACCGCCGTTAAAGTCAAAGCCGAGCATCTTCATGGCTTCAAGCCCGAGTTCACGCTGCGTTGCCGTCGGGAAGGGGCCCTGCGGCGGAACGAACGACTGCTGAGCCTGTTTTTCCACAACGTTTGCCAGCAGGTCCGGCAGCCAGGATTTCATATCCGCGAACAGTACGTCCAGACGCGCGCTGGTCATGTCCGGCTCGAAAATATCCAGCAGCGCGTCGTAAGGGCTGCAGCCTTTGGCTTCAGCACGCAGGCGAGCCTCCTCGCGGCTCAGTTTGACGACCTCTTTCAGGTTGGCGGCAAACCCCTGCCAGTCATTGGCCGGGCGCTGAGTACGCCAGGCGTGCTCACATTTGCTGCCTGCCAGCGATTTGGCTTCCACCAGCGCTTCCGGCAACAGCGACGCCTGCTGGTAATGACGCGTCATTTCACGCAGGTTGGCTTGTTCAATATCATTCAGGTCCTCACCGGTCGCGGCGGACAGCCATTCACCCACCTTTTTATCGGTCAGGATCTGGTGTTGCAGAACGCTCATTTCGGCCAGCGCTTCACCGCGCGCGGCACTGCCTCCCGGCGGCATCATGGTAAACATATCCCAGCTGGCGATGGAGGAGAGGTGGGAGAAACGGGAGAGGCGCTGGAAGGTGCGGGTGAGTTGTTGGTAGTGGCTGTTTTCGCTCATTTCGTTTTCTCTTTGCAAGGCGATGTTTCAGGCATGAAGAGTGAGTAGTATCAAAATTCCCGCCTGAATCCAAGCCATTACCCCTTAGAGTTTGGTGCTATTTCGTTCAGTAACGCTGTGTTATAACCCTAAAAAAAAACGACTGCCGGATGGAAAATGAACAAGGTTGTGAGTGTAGGGATTGCAGTGTTGCTGACGGGATGCCAGACACATCATCATGAGGTGATTCCGTTCAACACCGAAGAAGACTCTGCGCACGCATGGGCGTTTGCGTATGTGGAAACAGTGAAACAAAGGATGACGACCACAGAGCAGTATGAAGGGAAGCTCTGCTCGTTAAAGATTCACCAGCCCAAAGGCGCGACCTATGTGACCCACATTCAGGTGGTAAAAGGCAGCGATCCTGAACTGTGTAAGGCCGCCATTGCGGCCTTACAGTCTGCCAGTGACGATCATGTGCTCCCAGTGGTACCTGATGAGCGTATCGGGGAAAACTACACGCTCGATTTCAAACCCTGAATCAGTGCAGACGCTGGTGTAAACGGGTCCCTGCCAGCAGCGCCCCGCAGAGCATCAGCGCAATAAAACCGCCTACGCCGTTCCAGCCATAGTTATGCCAGAACACCCCACCCAGCGTCCCCGCAAAGCTGGAACCGAGGTAATAGCTGAACAGATACAAAGATGACGCCTGGCCTTTAGCCCGGCGAGCGCGTGGGCCAATCCAGCTGCTGGCCACCGAGTGAGCGGCGAAGAAACCGGCAGAGAAAAGCAGCATCCCGGCGAAGATAAGCCACAGGGAGGCGAAAAGGGTCATCAACAGGCCGAGCAGCATGACGGCCGTAGAGACCAGCATAACCGGACCGCGTCCAAAGCGGGCCGTCATCGCTCCGGCTTTAGGTGAACTCCACGTACCGGTGAGATACGCCACAGAGAGCAGACCCACCACCGCCTGACTCAGATGCCACGGGGAGAGCATCAGGCGATAGCCGATATAGTTAAACAACGTAACGAAAGAGCCCATCAGCAGAAAGCCGGTCAGGAACAGCAGCGGCAACCCTTTGTCACGCCAGTGCAGACGGAAGTTGATGAACAGCGTTTTCGGGCGCAGGGAGGTGGAACGAAAATGACGTGATTCCGGAAGGATTCTCCAGAACATCAGCGCAGACGCAAGGGCAAAGCAGCCGATCACCGCCAGCGCAATACGCCAGTTAAAGAAGTCCGTAAACACCCCGCTCAGCAGACGTCCACTCATTCCGCCAATCGAGTTCCCGCTGATGTACAGCCCCATAGAGAAGGCGACAAAGCTCGGGTGGATCTCTTCGCTGAGATAGGTCATCCCGACCGCCGCCACGCCGCTCAGGGATAACCCAATTAACGCACGCATCACCAGGATACCGTGCCAGCTGGTCATCATCGTGGAGAGTAACGTACAAATCGAAGCCAGCATCAGGGCGGTAACCATCACCTGTTTACGGCCAATGGCGTCGGAAAGTGGCCCGGTGAAAAGCAGACCAATCGCCAGCATGCCGGTAGAGATGGAGAGCGAAATACTGCTGCTGGCAGGCGATACGCCAAATTCATGGGAAAGAACGGGCAGGATCGGCTGAACGCAATAGAGCAGGGCGAAGGTTGCCAGACCCGCTGAGAAAAGCGCCAGCGTGACGCGCATGAACTGGGGGGTACCACGTTTAATGAACTGAACCGGCTGCGATGCTGCGGGTAAATCATCAATATCTCTGGCCGGATCGATATCAATGGTAGATGTACGACTCACACAATGTCCTTGCTTAAACATCCCCGTGGTTTCGGGTGACGGGTATGACCACACGATCAGAGTAGGAAAATGTAAATAATCTGTCTAATATATTAATAATCTCAAATGATACTTTAAAAATATGAATATCGAACTGCGTCATCTGCGCTACTTTGTCGCCGTCGCTGAAGAGCTTCATTTTGGCCGCGCGGCGGCAAGACTGAATATCTCACAACCCCCGCTAAGCCAGCAGATTCAGATCCTTGAGCAACAGGTCGGGGCGCGCCTTCTGGCACGGACCAACCGCAGCGTGAGCCTGACGGCGGCCGGGAAGCAATTTCTGGCCGACAGCCGACAAATTCTCAGTATGGTGGATGAGGCGGCAGCCCGGGCAGAGCGGCTTTATCTCGGGGAAACCGGAGAGTTGCGGATTGGGTTTACCTCGTCTGCACCGTTTATCAGCGCTGTTTCGCAGACCCTGTCGTCGTTTCGCCGGCATTTTCCGGATGTGCATATTCAGACGCGCGAAATTAATACCCGCGAGCAAATCGCTCCGCTGAATGAAGGTTCTCTTGATTTAGGTCTGATGCGTAACACCCAACTCCCGGATACGCTGGCGTGGCAGGTTATTCTGCGCGAACCGTTGATGGCAATGATTCCGCACGATCATCCGCTCGCCTCGCGTTCGGCGGTCACGCTGGCAGAGCTGGCAAAAGAGCCGTTTGTTTTTTTCGACCCGCAGGTAGGTACCGGTCTGTACGACGATATTCTGGGCCTGTTACGACGCTACGATCTTGCCCCGATCATTACGCAGGAAGTTGGGGAAGCGATGACCATTATTGGGCTGGTCGCGGCGGGGCTGGGCGTCTCTATTCTTCCGGCCTCGTTTAAACGGGTACAATTGCGTGAAATGCGCTGGGTTGCTATCGCCGAAGACGATGCTGTTTCGGAAATGTGGCTGGTATGGTCGAAACATCATGAGCAGAGCCACGCAGCGCAGCGGTTTAAAGCACAGCTGTTAAGCGCCTCTGCAGGCCGATATTTAGAGGGAAAAGTGGGTAAAAATGTGCAGTAAATCACATGGCTAAGTAAATATTTGACGACGGCCATTGAAGTGCTTCACCATAGCCCACAGTTTATTTCGATGCTCGAAAATAAGGGAGTACGAGGTGGTTGCTGATAGTCAGCCAGGGCACATTGATCAGATTAAGCAGACCAACGCTGGCGCGGTTTATCGCCTGATTGATCAGCTTGGCCCGGTTTCGCGTATCGATCTTTCGCGCCTGGCACAACTGGCACCTGCCAGTATTACCAAGATTGTTCGTGAAATGCTGGAAGCCCACCTGGTCCAGGAGACGGAAATTCAGGAGCCGGGCAGCCGCGGCCGTCCGGCGGTCGGACTGGTGGTGGAGACCGAAGCGTGGCACTACCTGTCACTGCGCATTAGCCGGGGAGAGATCTTCCTTGCCCTGCGCGATCTAAGCAGCAAGCTGGTGGTAGAAGACCGGCTGGAACTGCCGCTCAAGGCTGAACAATCGCTCCTCGATGCCATTGTCACCCATATCGATCACTTCTTTATTCGCCATCAGCAACGCCTTGAACGCTTAACGGCCATTGCGATCACCATGCCGGGTATTATTGATACCGAAAATGGAATCGTGCACCGCATGCCGTTCTACGACGATGTCAAAGAGATGCCGCTGGGCGAGGTGCTGAAAAATCACACCGGCGTGCCGGTCTATATTCAGCATGACATCAGCGCCTGGACGATGGCGGAGGCGCTGTTTGGCGCATCCCGCGGCGCAAGGGACGTGATTCAGGTGGTGATTGACCATAACGTCGGGGCGGGCGTCATCACCGACGGACGCCTTCTGCATGCCGGAAGCAGTAGCCTGGTCGAAATCGGCCACACGCAGGTCGATCCCTACGGCAAGCGCTGTTACTGCGGCAACCATGGCTGTCTGGAAACCATCGCCAGCGTGGAAAGCGTGCTGGAGCTGGCGCAGGTCAGGCTCAGCCAGTCCATGAGCTCTTCGCTGCACGGACAACCGTTGACCGTCGATTCACTGTGCGCCGCAGCGCGTCAGGGGGATCTGCTGGCAAAGGATATTATTACCGGAGTGGGGAATAACGTTGGCCGCATTCTGGCCATTATGGTGAATCTCTTCAACCCGCAAAAAATCCTGATTGGCTCACCGCTGAGTCAGGCGGCGGAAATCCTCTTCCCGGCGATCTCGGCCTGTATTCATCAACAGGCGCTCCCGGCCTACAGCAAAAATATTGCCGTGGAAAGCACCCAGTTTTCCAATCAGGGCACCATGGCTGGTGCAGCCCTGGTCAAGGACGCCATGTACAACGGCTCGCTGCTGATCCGCCTGTTACAGGGTTAACTCTTTTCCGCAGATGTACGAAAAATTGCGCTATCTCAAGCTGGGTAGCGCACGCATCCCGTAGACTTCCCCCACTGAATTATTTCTCTGGTTTATATTTTCGAAGCATACCCAAGAGGTGGAATGAGTCATGCTTAAGCGTTTCTTTGTTACGGGTACAGATACCTCTGTCGGCAAGACCGTTGTATCCCGCGCGTTGCTACAGGCTCTGGCAGCAAGCGGTAAACGCGTTGCAGGGTACAAACCGGTCGCAAAAGGCAGTAAAGAGACGCCCGAAGGATTGCGGAATAAAGACGCCCTGGTGTTACAAAGCGTCTCGTCACTGGAACTGCCATATCACGCGATCAATCCCATTGCCTTAAGCGAAGATGAAAGCAGCGTGGCGCACAGCGGTCTGATTAATTACACCCTGTTGTCCGACGGTCTGGCGAACCTGAGCGAGATGGCCGACCATGTCGTGGTGGAAGGTACCGGCGGATGGCGCAGCCTGATGAACGATCTGCGCCCGCTTTCTGAGTGGGTGGTGCAGGAGCAACTGCCGGTGATCATGGTGGTCGGTATTCAGGAAGGGTGCATCAACCATGCGCTTCTGACGGCGCAGGCGATTGCCAATGATGGATTGCCGTTGATTGGCTGGGTCGCAAACCGTATCAACCCGGGCCTGGCGCACTACGCGGAAATCATCGACGTGCTGAGCAAAAAACTGCCGGGACCGTTGGTGGGCGAGCTGCCTTATTTGCCGCGTGCCGAACAGCGTGAATTAGCGCAGTACATCGATCTCTCTTCCCTCGGTCGCATGTTGTCCGTAGATCGAGTCGTGGCGTAACGTCCGCGACAAGACGGACGCGATCACGCAGGCAATCAGCAAACCGGGCAGCAAAAAATACTGCCCGGTCATTTCACAGACCATCAACGCAGACATAATGGGCGCATGGGTCGTCGCGGCGAGTAACGTCGCCATGCCTGCCAGCCCCAGCAAAATCACCGTTTCAGACCCCGGAAACCACAGCCCGAAGAGTTGTGCAAACAGCATTCCTGTGGCCATGCCGACAAACAACGTCGGTGTGAAAACCCCGCCCGGCGCGCCAGAACCGCTGCTTGCCAGTACCGCCAGCAATTTACAGATAAATACACCTGCTATCACGGACAGCAGCGGTGGGGCGAGCAGAAAAGCCTGAACCACGCTGTAGCCATTCCCCCACACGTCAGGCGTCAGGAGCGACAGCAGCCCGACGATCGCTCCGCCGAGCGCCAGTTGCCAGGGCGGCGAAAGCCTGAGACGCAGAAATAACGAATGGCTGAACGCCATAAGCCACATCAGCAGCGGTCCGCACAGTCCCGCCAGCAGGCCTGTCACGACAAGCAGGCCATAATCTGCCGCACTGAGTAGGCCACTCAGATGGACGTCATAGAGCGTACCGGCACCGGGCGCTAAGAGTCGCGTGGTAAGCAGGGCTACCACCGCCGCAATCACCACCGGCCCGAGCGAGGCCAGCATCAGCGTGCCAAACAGAATTTCGGCAATAAACAGGCTGCCGGCCAGGGGCGCGTGATAGGCGCTGGCCATCCCGGCCGCGGCTCCGCAGGCAATCCATAATTTCCATTCGGATTTCGGCGTAAAGCGTTGGGCGAAAAAGGAGGCGGCCAGTGCCGCAAGCAGGATCATGGCACCTTCGCGGCCGATGGCGCTCCCGCTGGAGACAACCAGCAGTGACGCAAGGGATTTTACGAGGCTCGAGCCATAATCAAACTGGCCGTCGCCCGTCTCCAGTGCTTCCATATAATCTGTCGGCGCATGAGGTCGTTGCGCCGTAAGCCGCTGCCATCCCCACAACAATAACCCCGCCGCCAGCCCTCCCAGCGCGGGCGTGAGCGCGCGACGCCACGGGGATAACGCAGCCGCGGCATTCACCAGACTGCCGCTGTTGTTACTGAGAAACAGCCACTCCAGCAGATACATGCTGTGGCGGAACACCGCGACGGCCAGCGCGGCCAGTATGCCGGTGAGGGTGGCAATCAGAAGTCTGCGAAACATCGCGCGGATGTCGGGATAAGCGTGAAGACGTTGCATGGGCCGCAATTAAACGTGGGAGATACAATATTGTGAGGGGAAATCGCGGGGTTAGCAAAAGGTATGCGTGCGATGAACCGTGTCGGCCTGAGCAAATGCGCTGTGGGGGAGCGTGCCGCCGGGCAGGTCAGCGCCATACGTCTGGCCCGCCCGGCGGAGTGTTTTCGCTTAACTCTCGCTGTGAATATTCAGCGCCCGGCGCGTACGGCCGGAGCTGAGATACTCGGCAATATAATCCTGTGAGATCTCGCCGTTATAGCGGCCCTCTTCGTCGACAATCGGCATCCAGCTGGTGTTGCTCTCATACAACCGTGAAAGCACCACGCGCAGGTTATCCTCCGCTTTGCCGGTCATACGGAACGGATGCAGGATATCGGCACAGGTGCCGCTGGCATTACGCGCTTCCCGACGCTTCACAAAGCCCAGCGGTTTACCCCGATCGTCCACGACGGTAATGGCGCGAATATCGTTGTCATCCATGATCGCAAAGGCGTCAGAAAGCAGGGTAGAGCCCCGCACGGTGAGGGTCGGTTGCTGGTCGGTGACATCGCCTGCCGATACCAGCAGCAAACGCTTGAGCGTACGGTCCTGGCCGACAAACGAGCCGACGAACTCATTCGCCGGTTTTGCCAGCAGTTCGTCCGGGCTGGCGCACTGGACAATACGCCCCTGGCGGAAGACGGCGATACGATCCCCAAGCTTCAGGGCCTCGTCGATGTCATGGCTGACCAGCATCACGGTCTTTTTCAGTTTGCGCTGCATCTCCAGGAACTGGTTCTGGATCACCTCGCGGTTTATCGGGTCCACCGCACCGAACGGTTCATCCATCAGCAGTACCGGAGGATCCGCCGCCAGGGCGCGGATCACGCCGATACGCTGCTGCTGACCGCCGGACATTTCACGCGGATAGCGGTTGAGAAATTTATGCGGGTCCATGGCCACCATATCCATCAGCTCTTCAGCGCGGGTTTTACATCGGGCTTTATCCCAGCCCAGCATGCGCGGCACCACGGTGATGTTCTCCTCAATGGTCATGTTCGGGAACAGACCAATCTGCTGAATAACGTAGCCAATATTGCGGCGCAGGGTCACGGTATCCATCCCGCTGGTGTCTTCACCGTTAATCAGGATCGTGCCGCTGCTTGGCGCGATCAGACGGTTAATCATCTTCAGGGTGGTGGTTTTCCCACAGCCTGACGGGCCGAGGAGGACGCACATTTCCCCTTCAGGCACGTTGAGGTTGACGTTGTCGACGGCCTTAACGCTCTGGCCGTGTTTCTGTGAAAATTGTTTGGTGAGGTTTTCCAGTTTTATCATTATCGTATCCCCTTTGGAGTCAGGACTACCTGCAGACGATGCAGCAGCCAGTCGAGCACAATCGCTAAAAGACAGATCATCAGCGCACCCGCAATTAACATTCGAATATCGCTACCGCCGATGCCGTTAAGCAGCAGCAGGCCAAGGCCGCCAGCGCCAATCACTGCGGCAATGGCCATCACGCCGATGTTCATCACGACGGCGGTGCGGATACCGCCAAAAATCACCGGCAGTGCCATCGGGATTTCAACCCAGCGCAAACGCTGCCAGAAGGTCATCCCGATACCACGTCCGGCTTCACGCAGGCCCGGCGGCAGGCTGTCCAGCGCGGTATGGGTGTTACGCACAATTGGTAGCAACGAGTAGAGAAACACCGCCGTGATAGCGGGCAGGGCACCAATGCCCTGACCGATCAGCGAAAAGAGCGGGATCATCAGGCCAAACAGCGCAATGGACGGTATCGTCAGCACAATGGTGGCAATCCCCAGCACCGGCGTCGCCAGCCATTTGTGGCGGACAATCAAAATCCCCAGAGGGACGCCGATGAGTATGGCTAGCCCAACCGCCAGCGCCACCAGCCACAGGTGTTGCAGCGTCAGGGTTAACAGATAGTCCCAGTTATCCAGAATGTAGTGAATCGTCTCCATAGCGCCTCCTACAGCAACTGTTTGCTACGCAGGAAATCACGGGCGACCTGCTGCGGTGACTGATGGTCGATATCCACCTTCTTATTCAGTTCGGTGATAACGTCGTTATTGAGCTGGGCGGAGAGAGTATTCAGCGCCTCTTTCAGACCCGGATTGGCGTCAAGGGTGTCTTTACGCACCACGGGAGTGACCGCATAGCTCGGGAAGAAGCCTTTATCATCTTCCAGCACCTTCAGGTCGAAACCTTTTACCCGCCCGTCGGTGGTATAGATAAGCCCGGCATCGACGAAACCGTCCCGCACCGCGTTATAGACCAGGCCCGGGTCCATCTGGCGGATCTGCGGGCGATCCAGTTCCATGTTGTATGCCGCCTGCAGCGGTTTCATCCCGTCGCTGCGTCCGGCAAATTCGAGGTCCAGACCCAGCAGCCAGTTTTTATCCGGATCGGTTTTACGGATCTGCTCAATCTTTGTGACCATTTCAGACATGGTGTTGATGTGTTCCGCTTCGGCGCGTTTACGCTGCATGGCGAAGGCGTAGGTATTGTTCATATCGGCGGGGTTGAGCCATACCAGACCGTGCTTCGCGTCCAGGCGTTTCACCGTCTCGTAAGACTCCTGTGGCGACATGCGCTTGTCGATGTGGTTAAAAATGATTAACGACGTGCCGGTGTACTCCCAGGTCATATCAATCTGTTTGTTGATCATCGCGTTGCGGGAAATGACCGTAGCAATATTGGTCTGTGGCTGGACCTGAAACCCCTTCTTTTGCAGATACTGGACGGTCATGGCCGAGAGAATGTGCTGCTCGGTAAAGCTCTTGGTCGCCAGGATCAGCGGGGCCGCTATCGCCTGGCTGGTGAACAGTGCCGCGGCACACAGCGCCGTCAGGCTGGATATCAGTCTCATAAAAGCTCCTTGTTATTGTTATCGAGCGAGATGTGGACTCATCACGCGACCCAGCGCAGCCAGCAGGGTGTCGAGGATCAGAGCAAACAGGGCGGTGGCCGCCGCGCCGAGGATCAGTGTCGGGAAGTCGTTGAGGTAGATACCGGGAAAAATCAGTTCGCCGTAGCTGCTGGCACCAATCAGGAAGGCCAGCGGGGCGGTACCCACGTTGATGGCGGTGGCAATGCGGATCCCGGAGAGCATTACCGGCCAGGCGTTGGGAAGTTCGACCTGGCGCAGACGCTGCCATTTCGTCATCCCAATGCCATTAGCCGCTTCCAGTAACGACGCCGGAACCGAGCACAGTCCGGCATAGGTGTTTCGCACTATCGGCAGCAGCGAGGCGAGGAACAGGGCGATAATCGCAGGCGTATCACCGATACCAATCACCACCATTGCCAGCGCCAGAACGGCCAGCGGCGGCAGGGTATTACCGACGTTAAAGATCTGCATCACGTATTCAGCGATACCGCGTGCTGACGGGCGGCTCAACAAAATGCCGCTGGGAATACCCATCAGCAGGGCAAAGAACATGGATGAGAATACCAGGATTAAATGCTGTTGCCCGAGGTAAATCAGGTCAACCTGACGCGCCTTAATTGTATCCAGCCCAATTCCCCAGGTGAGGAGGGCAACGACCACAATAATGGCGCCGACAAAAAGCAGCGAACGTTTGAGTAATGGGTGCATTGCGATGTGTCTCCCTGTGCGCATGCGTTATAGCAACCACGGGTTGCCTGTTGTTATGCCATGTTTCGGCAGGGGTAGATGACCTATAGCAAGCGTTTGGGATGGGTTCCAGCGAAGGGGGAAAATCAGTAACCCTATGAAATTAGTGACAACCTTAGGTTAAGCCTTATGGAGCAAGGGCTGGCTGTGGGGCAGACAGAATTGTCCTAAAGCGTAATTTAAAATGTGACAGTGTCACATGGCGTGAGCGTCTCCTCACGCCTGCGACCCTCATTATCGGCTGAAGGCGGCGCGCACCCGGCGAACGCGCACTGAGGTGCTGATGATGGAAAAGGCGGCGACAACGACGAGCATCACCCCAAGCGCCAGCATGGCGTTAAACCCAATCCACCTGAACAGGATCAGCCCGGCGATACCGCCGGTAATAAACGAGAAAATGGTGGTTAAGTGGGTTTTGAGCTGACTTTTTTGCGCTGCCGTATCTTTGGAATAATCCCGGCGGAGCATCGCCACCAGGACCGAGGCCAGGGATATTCCCGCGTCCGTCAGCGTGCCGGTAATATGGGTTGATCTTACCCGGCCGCCGGAAAGCTGGGTCGACGTTGAATTATGAATCCCCATCAGACCACAAAGAAAGATAATAATTTCACGGTTAGTCGTGAGGGCATGGAAATACATCTCGTAACAGGAAACGCCGGTCAGTAATAATCCCTCGACCAACAGTATCTGGCAAAAAACCAGCCTGATATTATGGATAATCCCCCATAACACGATGATACGGGCCATGATTGCGCCGGCAACAAAAGACAGAATAATGGCGCCAAAGAACAAAATATCATTCAGATCGGTAGAGGAAACTTCGCTGGATAATTGGGAGGTATTGCCGGTCATATGGGAGGGAAAAAAGCCAAATGCCCCGAGGGCGATGGCGTTGAGCAAGCCTGCAGAGGTCGCCAGCCAGAGTGCGAGCAGGCGATCCTCCTGATGCGTTCGTTCTTTTTTGAGTTTAATCAGCAAGAATACCTCCGGGTTGAGCTTTGCCTGACTATTCAGGCTAGCAAAGCGGTGCAAGGGGCTGTCCAGGATATTGCTTAATTATTATTCCTGATAACGGCATTCAGGGTTTTGTAATTAAATAAAATATCCTTGCTGAATGTGTGAGGGCTGAAAAACTTACACCATACCGTTATTCCCGTGACGTAAAAATGCCGGTCGCTGATTAAGTCGTTCGAACCAGGCGTTAATTGCCGGCACATCAGGCTTATCAAATGGCGTCATTTTCCAGCGGTTCACCGAAAGACCAAGTACCACGTCTGCAAGGGTAAACACCTCGCCCGCCGTATAGGCTGCAGTGCGTTGCAACTGCTCCTCCAGAATAGCGATGCAGTGGTTCCACGCTTTAATTCCGGCGGCAATACGCTCCGGGTCGTTATAGTCCGGGTTATTGCGTCCCAGTGCCGGAAAGACATACCGCCAGGCATTGTTAAATTCGCTTGCCTGCCAGTCCATCCAGCGTTCGACGTTGGCGCAGGCCTGCGGTTCCGTTGGCAGGAGATCCTCACGGCCGGCTTTACGTGCCAGATAACGGCAGATTGCGTTAGATTCCCAGAGGACGAACTCGTCATCGAGCAGCACGGGAACCATGGCGTTGGGATTCAGGGCGCGGAAGGCAGCGGTTTGCGTGGAGGCAAAACCGCTGCCGTAGTCTTCCTGGTGATACTCGATACCCGCTTCTTCGCAGGTCCAGAGCACTTTACGTACGTTGATCGAGGTTGTCTTGCCCAGGATGCTTAACATGATGCCGGTGTCCTTTTAGAGATGCAGTGTTTAAAAACTCTACACCGGTTCTGGCGAACGGATGGAGAAATCTGGAAACGATATCGCAGGCAAGGAAACGAAACGCTTAGTCAGTGGTGACAACGAACATTTTTGCCTGCTGTGCCAGCTGGCGTTCAGCTTTGATCGGGGCATATTTTTCCGAATGGTAAAACGCCAGCGCCTGCTGCAGTGAAGGGAACTCAAAAATGCCAGCAAAGGGTAGCGGTTCTTCATCGCCTTCAAGGAGTTCAACAACAGGACCAAAATGCAGAATTTTGCCGCCGGCCTCTTCAAGTGCCAGTCTGAAGTGAGGGGCAAGATTGGCCTGCCGTGCAGGGTCTATAACACGTAAATTGATATGGATAAATGCGGGCATCATGATACCTTGAATAGCATTAATAGTGTATATACACTATTTTATCTCACCGTATCTGTCGAGCGTAAAGTATGAACACTGTTGATCTGGCGTTACTAAAAACCATCCCCGAGACCTGTCCGGCGTATCAGGCACGTGCAACAGCACGGGCTATTACGCGTTATTACAACGCCTGCTTCAGACCTTATGAATTGACGGCAGAACAGTTCAGCCTGCTGGTGGGGATCGGCGGTGGCGTAAATGAAACGGTGGCAGGGCTTGCATCAAAGGCCGGGGTGGATGCAACCACACTGAGCCGAAACATACGGATTATGGAGTCCCGTGGGGTTATTGAATCAACGGGGGGGCGCGGGCGCCGTGGAAAACAACTTAGCCTGACCTCGCAGGGGTGGGCGCTTCTGACATCCGTGATCCCCGTATGGCAGTCCGCAAGAGAGGAATTGTCACGTAAAATGGGAAGCGAGCAGCTCAGCCTGACGACGACGATGATGAAAGACCTGGCAAAAACCAGCACATCATTTTGAGCCTTTCCTGCTGTCGCAGACACGTTCTGTGGGCAACGCCGTCAGCACCACGCGTCATCCCAAAGAGCACCAGCACGGTGCACTCAACTCGCCTTGTCTCACCAAAACGGTGAAAGAGCCTGCACAGGCAGACTTAACAGTTTAATAATTAACATAAAAAATTCTGGCATATCCCTTGCAACGCTTAACACTGAAGGGCAGCACACCACAATTTGAAAAATAGCTGGCTAGGGTTCCGGTTCACTGCGGTGAATGGCTGGTCCAAGAGCTGGCGACCTCTGAGAGGTTACACGGCGGGACAAAAGCCCGGGAGACAGCAGCACCTGAAGGTGTCGCGCTGCCCCCTAATTTTGTGCCACTCAGAGGTCAAGCATGAAGAAAACGCCATTATTCCGCACCCTGGTACTCTCCCTGGCGATGCTGGTCAGTCTCCCCACCTTTGCTGCGGTGAAGAAAGAGTTCAACGTCTGCTGGACCATCTACGCCGGCTGGATGCCCTGGGGCACCCTTAGCAGTAGCAAAATCATCGATAAATGGGCCGATAAATACGGCATCAAAATCAACGTTGTTCAGCTCAACGACTATATCGAATCCATCAACCAGTACACTGCGGGCCAGTTTGACGGCTGCACCATGACCAATATGGATGCGCTGACCATACCGGCCGCGGGCGGCGTTGATACCACGGCGCTGATCCTCGGCAGCTATTCAGAAGGCAACGACGGCGTGGTGATGAAGGGCGAGGGCAAAACGCTCAACGACCTGAAAGGGATGAAAGTCTACCTGCCTGAGCTCTCTGTTTCCCACTATCTGCTGGTGCGCGGCCTGGAAAAAGCCGGCCTGGCCGAAAAAGACGTCACCGTGGTAAACACGTCTGACGCGGATATCGTCTCTGCCTTTGGCACGGCAAATGTGCAGGCGGCGGTAGCCTGGAACCCGCAGCTGTCGGTCATCAAAGGCACGCCAAAAACGACTGAAGTGTTCAGCTCCTCTCAGGTACCGGGTGAGCTTATCGACATGATGGTGGTCAACAGCGAAACCCTGAAAGACAACCCGGCGCTTGGCAAAGCATTGACCGGCGCATGGTACGAGATGATGGGGCTGATGAAAGCGCAGGATGCCACCGTGCTCAACGCAATGGCCGCCGCCTCCGGTACCGATCTGGCCGGTTATCAGGCGCAGCTGAAAACAACCCATCTGTTCTATACCCCGCAGGACAATATTGCCTTTTTAACGTCGCCGGAACTGGCGAAAACCATGCAGCGCGTGGCCACGTTTTCGTTCGATAAAGGGCTGCTGGGCGATGGGGCGCAAAGCGCGGATTTCATCGGCATGCGCTTCCCGGGCAATGTCACCCAGGGCGATGCCAGCAACGTGAAGCTGCGCTTTGACGACAGCTTCGTGAAAATGGCCGCTGCCGGCACGCTGTAATAACGGACGGAACATCCATGCGACAAATTAATCGCCATCCCACGCCCGGCATGCGGCTGATGCTCGTGATGCTGCCTTTCGTCCTGCTGCTGGCCGCATACTTTTTCGGTTCCGCGGTCAGGCTGGAGGCTAACCCGCAGGACAAGCTGCTGCCTGGCCTGCAGCAGATGCTGGACGCGCTATCACGCATGGCGTTTACCCCGGATAAACGCAGTGGTGACTATCTGTTCTGGGTGGACACGCTGGTGAGCCTTGCCCGTCTGCTGACGGGGCTGGTCATCGCCTCAATCATCGGCCTCTGTGTTGGCGTCACCGCCGGTGTTTTCCCGCTGTGGCGCGCGTCGCTCTCGCCGCTGATGACGGTACTGTCGATGATCCCGCCGCTGGCGATCCTGCCGGTGCTATTTATCGTTTTCGGGCTGGATGAACTGTCGAAAGTGATGCTGATTGTCATCGGCATCACTCCGATGCTGGCGCGCGATCTGGAGCATCGCGCGTGCGAAATCCCACCGGAGATTCTGATCAAAGCCCAGACGCTGGGTGCCAGCAGCTGGACGCTGGTGTTGCGCGTGGTGCTTCCGCAGCTGTTATCGCGGCTGCTGACCTCGCTGCGTCTGCTGCTGGGGTCGGCATGGTTGTTTCTCATTTCGGCAGAGGCCATCTCCTCAACCGCCGGGCTGGGCTATCGCATTTTCCTCGTGCGCCGCTATATGGCGATGGATGTGATCATTTCGTACGTCCTGTGGATCACGCTGCTGGCCTGGCTGATGGATCTGGCCCTGCGCCAGTTACATAAAACCTGGTTTCCCTGGGCGGAAGGAGGGAAGGCATGAGCTTTATCACCATCAACAATATCTGGCAGGAGTACGGCGATCACGTGGTGCTGGAGCGCCTCAATCTGCAGGTGAAAGAGGGCGAGTTCTGCTCAATGGTGGGGGCCTCTGGCTGCGGAAAATCCACGTTTTTGCGCCTGCTGCTCGGTCAGGAAGCGCCCAGCCGAGGGTCCATTACGCTGGATGGTAAACCGCTGCGCGCCGAGCCGGACAGCAGCCGGGGCGTGGTGTTTCAGCGCTACTCCGTTTTCCCGCATCTCAGCGTGCTGGATAACGTCACCATAGGGCTCGAACTGCCGCAAGCGCCGCTGTTCGGGCGCCTGTTTGGGGCAAAGAAACGCGCGGCGCGTGAGCGGGCCACCGGGATGCTGGAAAAAGTCGGTCTCGGGCATGCGATGCACAAATACCCGGCCCAGCTTTCCGGCGGTATGCAGCAACGTTTAGCCATTGCGCAGGCCTTCATCATGCAGCCGCGCGTGTTGCTGCTGGATGAGCCGTTTGGCGCCCTGGACCCGGGTATTCGTAAAGATATGCACGCCTTGTTGCTTCAGCTGTGGGGGGAGACCCGCATGACCGTCTTTATGGTCACCCACGATCTTTCGGAAGGCTTTAACCTCGGCACCCGCTTACTGGTGTTCGACAAAGTGCGCCTCGACCCGCAGGCGCCCAACGCCTTTGGCGCCCGTATTACCTACGACATTCCGCTCAACGAGACGCGGCTCTCCGCGCTGAGTGGAACGGCTCCCGATAACGTTTATGCATTAAGGGGTTAACACCGTGAATACCATGACCATGTTACGCGAAGATATCCTGCCCGGCGGCGGTCACCTCTCGTTTGTGCTTAAGCGCGGGCAGATCCTGCGTATGACCGACATTGAAGGTGGAGCAAACGTCAGCCTGCTGATGCTGAATCCGCACGAGAAAAGTGAACGTCTTAACCTGCCCGACACCCTGAAAGGCCAGCACACCGCGCGTCTGACCGCCGGACACTGCTTTTACTCCGACATGGGACGCGTGCTGGCAGGCATCACCGCAGATACCTGCGGCTGGCATGACCCGTTTGGCGGCGTACTGAACGCCGCCGAGGTGACTGAAAAGTATGGCCAGGGACGCTATCAGGAACTGCGTAACGGGTTTTACCGAAACGGAACGGACAACCTGCTGGTGGAGATGGGTAAGTGGGATCTCAACCTCGAAGATCTGCTGATGGTGGTCAACTTCTTCAGTAAAGTCACCGTCGATGACCGCGGTCAGTTCACCTTCCACGGCGGCTATTCGCAGCCGGGCAGTTACGTGGAGCTGTACGCCCCCATGGACACGCTTGTGGTGATGACCGCGCTGCAGCATCCGATGGATCCGTCCCGGGAATATGCCCCACGACCGGTCGCGCTGAGCTGGCGACAGGCTGAGGATGAAGAGGGGGCCGTTAACGCGCTTCTGACGCGCCCGGAAAACGAACGCGCCATGATCAATACCCGGCTTTTCGCCCTGTAAGGAGCAGTAAAATGACCATGATCTCTGAAAAGCATGTGCAAGACGCGGTATTTCGCCACGTGATACCGGCAGGTGAACCGTACCTGTTCGAGGTGAAACAAGGGCAGACGTTGCGCCTGCTCGACCTGGAAGGTAACCAGGCGGTCGACACGCTGTTCTACAATGCGGATAACCCGCGTGAACGTTACGATGCGCAGCGCACATTGCGCCGTCAGAACAACGCCTATCTCACGCGTGGCAGCGTCCTGTACTCCAGCCTCGGTAACCCCCTGCTGACCATTATCGACGATACCTGCGGGCGTCACGATACCCTCGGCGGGGCCTGCGCCCAGGAGAGCAACACCGTGCGATACGCCCTCGATACACGCCATATGCACAGCTGTCGCGATAACTTTCTCTGCGCCTGTCTGCACGATGGCCGTCTGCAAAAACGCGACATCACGGCCAACATCAATTTCTTTATGAACGTGCCGGTGACGCCAGAGGGCGGGCTGACGTTTGAAGATGGTATCTCCGCGCCGGGGAAATACGTCGACCTGCGCGCCGAGTGTAACGTCATTGTCTTGATCTCCAACTGTCCACAGCTGAATAACCCCTGCAACGGCTGGAACCCAACGCCTGCTGAGGTGCTGGTATGGAACTGACGCCCACCCGCTGGCAGCGACTGCGCCAGGCGCTGTACCGCCTGTTTGAAGTCCGTGCCGGACGCATTCTGCCGTAACCGCTTTTTCCCCCATGGACGACCATGGGTGAGCCGATTTTCGGCGGGACGACCCGCCACGATTGAGTCTGACCTATGTTGACGACACTCCTGATTGCGAACCGCGGGGCGATAGCCTGCCGCATTTTACGCACCCTGCGCACCATGAAAATTCGTGGTGTGGCAGTCTATTCCGAGGCAGATATCAGCAGCCTGCATATTCGCGAGGCCGATGAAGCGCTGAGTCTGGGCGATGGCCCGGCGGCGAACACCTATCTGGATAGCACGAAGATCATCGCCGCCGCGAAAGCCAGCGGCGCACAGGCCATTCATCCGGGCTACGGTTTTCTCTCGGAAAACGCCGCGTTCGCCGAAGCGTGTGACGCCGCGGGGATTGCCTTTGTGGGCCCCACGCCGGAACAGCTGCGTCTGTTTGGGCTAAAACATACCGCTCGCGCGCTGGCGAAAACGCACGGGGTTCCGATGCTGGAGGGCACCGAACTGCTGGCCGATGTTAACCAGGCCGTCAACGCTGCCGCCGGGGTGGGATATCCGGTGATGCTGAAAAGCACGGCGGGAGGCGGCGGTATCGGTATGCGCGTCTGCTATGACGCAGAAGCGCTGCGCGACGCGTTCGATGCAGTAGTGCGTCTGGGGAAAAATAACTTCAGCGACGCGGGTGTGTTTATCGAAAAGTACATCGAGCGGGCGCGTCATCTGGAAGTACAGCTGTTTGGCGACGGCAAGGGCGAGGTGATTGCCCTCGGCGTGCGCGACTGCTCTGTGCAGCGGCGTAACCAGAAAGTGCTGGAGGAGACGCCCGCACCAAACCTGCCGGCGGGCATGGCGCAGGCACTGTGCGAGGCGGCGATAACGCTGGGTAAAGCGGTCAACTACCGCAGCGCGGGCACCGTTGAATTCGTCTATGACAGCGACGCCGCCCGCTTTTACTTCCTTGAGGTGAATACCCGTTTGCAGGTGGAGCACGGCGTGACCGAACAGGTGTGGGGCGTGGATCTGGTGCGCTGGATGATCGAACTTGCCGCCGGAACGTTGCCGCCATTGACGACACTGCGCGACACCCTGAAACCGAAGGGGCATGCCATTCAGGCCAGGATCTATGCCGAGAATCCGGGCCGTCAGTTCCAGCCTTCACCGGGACTGCTCACGGACGTGGCTTTCCCGCCCGATGACCGCGTTACGCTGCGCATCGACAGCTGGGTTGAGGCCGGATGCGAAGTCCCGCCGTTTTTTGACCCCATGTTAGCCAAAATGATCGCCTGGCAGCCGACACGCGAAGCCGCCATCCGCGTGCTGCATACCGCGCTGGGGGAGACCCGTATTTATGGCGTTGAAACCAACCGCAATTATCTGCAGCAGATCCTGACCTTCGCGCCGTTTGCCGCAGGTGAGCCCTGGACCCGCTGTCTTGAGCACCTGATGTACCAGGCGTCCACGCTGGAGGTGCTCAGCGCCGGTACGCAGACCACGGTGCAGGATTACCCGGGACGCACAGGCTACTGGGCGGTTGGCGTTCCGCCATCCGGGCCAATGGACAGCCTGGCGCTGCGTCTGGGTAACCGTCTGCTGGGCAATAAAGACGATGCCGCCGCGCTTGAGATCACCCTCAGCGGCCCGACGCTGAAATTCAACTGCGATGCGCAGCTGGTGGTGACGGGCGCTGAAATTGCGCTCACGCTGGACGGTGAACCGCTGGCCAATAATCACGTTTTTCGCGTCCGTGCGGGCATGACGCTGCGTATGGGAGAGATCCGCGGTGAGGGCGTGCGCAGCTATCTTTGCCTGCGCGGCGGGTTTAACGTGCCGGAATATCTGGGCAGTAAAAGCACCTTCACGCTGGGGCAGTTCGGGGGGCACGCCGGACGGGCGCTCCGTACCGGTGACATTTTGCACCTGGCGCCGTTAATCGAGCCGGTTGCGGACGCGCCGCTGCCGCAGGCGCTGCACACGAGGCTGGACGCGGTGCGCGAACTGCGGGTGATTTACGGCCCGCACGGTGCGCCGGAGTATTTCACGCCGGATTACATCGCGACGTTTTTCGCCACCGAATGGGAGGTGCATTTCAACTCCAGCCGGACGGGGGTACGCCTGATTGGCCCGAAACCGGAATGGGTTCGCGACAGCGGCGGCGAGGCGGGCCTGCATCCGTCGAACATTCATGACAATCCGTATGCCATCGGCGCGGTGGATTTTACCGGCGATATGCCGGTGATCCTCGGCCCGGATGGCCCAAGCCTGGGCGGGTTTGTCTGTCCGGTCACCATCATCGAGGCCGATCTGCACGCGGTAGGACAACTGAAGGCGGGAGATTACGTTCGCTTTGTGCCGGTGGATATTGCCACCGCGCGACGGCTGGCGCAGGCGCAGGAGCGCCAAATCGCCAGCCTGACCCCGCAACCTGTCACATGGCAACCTGCCGGTCTGGACTCACCGATTGTGCTGACGCAGGGGACGGACGATAAACGTCTGGTGGCGAGAGTGTCGGGTGATACCCATCTGCTGCTGGAGATTGGCGAGCCTGAGCTGGATCTGGTGCTGCGTTTTCGCGGCCACGCGCTGATGCAGGCGCTGGAGGGCCGGGCGCTGAAAGGCGTTATCGATCTCACGCCGGGGATCCGCTCCCTGCAAATTCATTATCAGCCGGAAACGCTGCGCCTGGATAGCCTGCTGGAGGTGATCGCCGGCCTGTGGCAGGGCGTTTGTGACCAGGACTCGCTGGACGTGCCGTCGCGCATCGTCTGGCTGCCGCTCTCCTGGGACGATCCGGCGTGTCAGAAAGCCATCGACAAATACATGACCACCGTGCGCCGCGATGCGCCGTGGTGCCCGAGCAACCTGGAGTTTATCCGTCGCATAAACGATCTGGCTAACATTGATGAAGTGTATAAAACGGTGTTCGACGCCCGTTATCTGGTGATGGGGCTGGGGGATGTCTACCTCGGCGCGCCGGTGGCCACGCCGCTCGACCCGCGACACCGTCTGGTGACCACCAAATACAACCCGGCGCGTACCTGGACGGCGGAGAACTCGGTGGGCATTGGCGGGGCATACCTCTGCATCTACGGTATGGAAGGGCCGGGCGGGTATCAGTTTGTGGGGCGAACCCTACAGATGTGGAATCGCTATCGCACGGTAGAGGATTTCGGCGGCAAGCCCTGGCTGCTGCGTTTCTTCGATCAAATTCGCTTTTATCCGGTCTCTGCCGGGGAGTTGCAAACCATCCGCCGGGATTTCCCGCTGGGGCGTTATCCGCTGCGTATTGAACACACCACGCTGAAACTGGCGGAGTATCAGCAGTTTCTGGCTGACGAAGCACCTGAGATTGAGGCATTCCGTGCGCATCAGCAGGCGGCGTTTAATGCCGAGCGTGAGCGCTGGATAGCGGGCGGGCAGGCGCATTTTGACAGCAGCGACGAAACAACGGATGACGGTGACGACGTGCCGTTACGGTCGGGAGAATCCGGTGTTGAAAGCCCGGTTGCCGGCAACCTGTGGCAGGTGAACGTTGAGGTCGGCAACACCGTGCGCGAAGGCGATGTGCTGGTGGTGCTGGAGTCGATGAAAATGGAAATCCCGTTAGTTGCCACTCAGGACGGTGTGGTCAGTCAGGTCCGTGTCCAGCCGGGGTCGTCGGTGCGGGCGGGCCAGTGCGTGGTCGTTCTGGAGAAAACAGCATGAAGCCTCTTTATGATTTACGTCTCTCTGTGCTGGCAGAGGCATACCGTGAAGGCCAGATCGCCCCGCGTGAGGTGATAACGGCATTACGCGAGCGCGCGCTGGCGCTGAACCCGTCATTTAACGCTTTTATTTATCTGCTCACCCCTGAAGAGCTGGAGCCGTACCTCGCCGCGCTGGAGGGCGTAGCGCCGGACGCGCTGCCGCTGTTCGGCGTGCCCTTTGCCATCAAAGACAATATCGATCTGGCGGGTATCGACACCACCGCCGCCTGTCCGGCATTTGCGTATCGGGCAGAACAGGATGCAACGATAGTTTCGCAGCTGATTGCGCTGGGGGCGATTCCTCTGGGGAAAACTAACCTCGATCAGTTCGCTACCGGCTTAAACGGTACGCGTTCGCCGTATGGCCCATGTCGTAACAGCGTTCATCCGGATTACCCGTCCGGTGGATCCAGCGCGGGGTCGTCGCTGGCGGTCGCCCTGGGTCTGGCGAGCTTCGCACTGGGAACGGACACGGCCGGCAGCGGGCGCGTACCGGCCTCGCTGAATAATCTGGTCGGCCTCAAAGCAACCAAAGGACTCATCTCCACGGCAGGGGTTGTGCCTGCCTGCCGCACGCTGGACTGCGTCACGTTTTTCACCGCGACGGCAGCAGAGGCCAGCCAGCTGCTGGCACTCACGGCGCGACAGGATCCGCGTGACGAATACAGCCGGTCCAACCCGACGTGGAACGGCCCTCAGGCTTTTGGTGCCCCTGCTGCGGGCTTTCGCTTTGGCGTGCCGGAGACGCTCGAGTTTCTCGGCTGTGCAGAAAGCGAGGCGCTGTATCACCGCGCGAAGACGGGGCTTATCGCGCTGGGGGGCGTGCCCGTGACTCTCAACTTTGCACCGTTTCTGGCGGCCGCGAAACTGCTCTATGACGGCCCGTGGGTCGCCGAGCGTTATCACCTCGCGGGTGCGCTGATTGAACGCCAGCCCGACGCGGTGTTGCCGGTTATCCGTGATGTCCTGCAAAACGCGCCTGCAGCCACTGCGGTGGCGACGTTTGACGCGCAGTACAAACTCCAGCGGTATAAAGCCGAGTGCGATGCCATGATGGCCGACCTGGATTGCGTATTAATCCCGACGTATCCCCGCCCGGTGAGTCTGGCTGAGCTGGCCGATGAACCGGTTAAAAGCAACTCGGCGCTGGGCATCTATACCAACTTTATGAACCTGCTCGACTATGCCGCCGTAGCGGTCCCGGTCGGTGAAATGAACAATGGGCTGCCATCCGGCGTCACGCTATTTGGCCGCGCGTTTACCGATCAGTATCTGCTCAGTCTGGCCGATGCGTTACAACGTCACACAAAATTAACGTTACCGGGCAATCGTGCCATGCTGGACGATGCGCCGACCTGCACCGCAACCCATGACCGCCTGCGGATAGTGGTCTGCGGTGCGCATATGGACGGTCTGGCGCTCAATGTTCAGTTACGAGAGCGCGGAGCACGTCTTGTAGACGCGACCACCAGCGCACCTTATTACCGTCTGTATGCGCTGGCGGACGGTAAACGTCCCGGAATGGTTCGGGTGGCAGACCAGGGGGTCGGGATTGCGGTCGAAGTCTGGGAGCTACCGCACAGCGAAGTGGGGTCGTTTCTCGCCGGGATCCCCGCACCTCTGGGGCTGGGAAAAATCGAGCTGCAGGACGGACGGTGGTTGACCGGGTTTATCTGCGAGGCGTATGGCCTGGAGGGGGCACGGGATATCACCGAATTTGGTGGCTGGAGAGCCTGGCTTGCCCGGAAACGGTGAGCAAGCCAGGGTGCTGGCGTTAGCGGTAGAGCGTTTTTTCCGCGACCGGAATAATTAACGTGTCCTGCCAGTCCGCGAGCGTCAGCTGTGCGAGTTTGCCAAGTGCGGTGTAGAACGGATGCCCGGCGTTTTCAACAAACACGGACAGGAAGCGGGTACTCCACGGCAGCAGGTGCCACGCCAGAAGTTGGTCGCGTTCAGCGTCGCGGCCATTTTCTGCCAGCCACGCGGCCAGTAACAGCAGGGTACCGATGTGATCTTCCGGTTCGTTCTGCTTCATCTCGAAGGCAATGTTGTTTTCACGCATCCACTGGCGCAGCGCGAGAGTGGAGTCGCCGAAGAGCACGGATTCCCGATCCAGCCAGACGGAACCCCATGGCGGTGACGGCAGGGCGTAAGGGCCAATAAACAGACGTTGCCAGGCATCTTTCAACGCTGCATCGGATGGCGTTTTGAACGCATCTGCAACGGGTTGCAGCGTTTCCGGCGCCAGCGGCCAGTCCTGAATCCAGTCGCCTGCGGTGAGTGCCTGCACCAGTGGCGCAGTCTGCTCGCTATCCGGAGCAAAATAAAACAGCGCGCCCAGTACCCGGGCGCTGAACGCGAACGAATCACGCTGTGAGACTTCTTTCATGACTACCTTCCTTGCTCGCGCGGAGTCGCCCGCGCGACTGTGTTAACCCGCAATCGCCATACCTGCGGTCATGTGCAGACCATAGAAAAGACCACGGCCAATCAGTTCACCCACGACGACCAGTATCACGCCTGCAAAAAGAGCGAGGGCTTTAGGCTCCTGCCGACGCATCAGCGGGCACAACCAGCAGCCGAGTCCGGCGGCAAGCAGTACGATACGCCAGATTTGCAGTGCGCCATAGTCAGGCAGCAGGGCACTCACCTGTTGAACGGAACTGTGGATTGTCGCCAGGTCATTACTCTGCAGCACGATGACCGCCACGCAGGCCAGGAGTGCCAGCACGCTGACAGAGGCCGCGAATGTGCTTTTATATGTCGTGTTTGCCACGCGCAGCAACAGGGCTGCAAACAGCGGCCCCCCCAATACCAGCGTCAGGAAAAAGCCCACCGTGGTGTAACCCGTGTACCAGGTCGGTACGGTATCAATTTGATAAACCCGGGTCATCGCCCAGACAAAGACAACGCCCAGGATCTGGCTAACGACCAGCCAGATTTTACCCAGTGCCGGGGGCATTTTACCGATAACGGATACCAGCCACCAGAAACCGCCAACGGCAAAGAAAATGGATCCCGCGGCAATTTCGTTACTGAGCGCCGAAGCACCCACGCGGTTGAGCGAGTTAAAGGCCCGGAGTGGGGAGCCAAGGTGCAGCACGGACGCCAAAAATCCGATGCCCATTACCAGCCACAGAAAGAACATACTGCGGACAAGGCGTGTTTTCACCGCGTCGTCTTTTTCAGTAAGCCAGACGAGCCCCATAACGATCAATGCCCCGGCGACGCACTGTCCGAAGACGGTGAAGATCACCAGCGGCCATTCATGCCATCCACTTCCCATCTCACACCTCCTTCGGGTTTGCCAGGTAGCCGGTGGTATCCCCTGTCGGGCGGCTGTTGGCGTTAGGTTTAATCACGATGCTCGGCTTCGTGAAGTGCGCGGACGGCAGCGGCGCGACGGCCGCCAGCTGACCATGTTTTTTACGCAGCTCGTCGATAGGACCGAAGTCCAGCGCACGCAGCGGRCAGGACTCCACGCAGATCGGCTTTTTGCCGTCTGCCACGCGGGTGTGGCAGCCGTCGCACTTAGTCATATGCCCTTTGGCGGCATTGTACTGCGGGGCACCGTACGGACAGGCCATGTGGCAGTAGCGACAGCCGATGCAGACATCTTCATCCACCACCACGAACCCGTCGTCACGCTTGTGCATCGCYCCGCTYGGGCAGACCTTGGTGCAGGCCGGGTCTTCGCAGTGGTTGCAGGCAATCGACAGGTAGTAGGCAAACACGTTCTGGTGCCAGACACCGTTGTCTTCCTGCCAGTCACCGCCCGCGTATTCGTAAATACGGCGGAAGCTGACGTCCGGGGTTAAATCTTTGTAATCCTTGCAGGCGAGCTCGCAGGTTTTGCACCCGGTGCAGCGGCTGGAATCAATAAAAAATCCATACTGGGTTGTCATCGGTTACTCCTTACGCCTTCTCGATCTGCACCAGATTGGTGTGCTGCGGGTTACCTTTGGCCAGCGGTGACGGGCGGTGCGTGGTCAGGGTGTTGATGCATGAACCGTGGTCGACACGATCGCCGTTCATATTGGCGTCATGCCAGGCTCCCTGGCCCATCGCGCTCACGCCGGGCATGATGCGTGGTGTGACTTTCGCTTCGATGCGCACCTCGCCGCGATCGTTAAACACGCGCACCGTATCGCCATTTTTGATGCCGCGTTGCGCCGCGTCCACGGGGTTAAGCCAGACCTCCTGACGGCAGGCGGCTTTCAGCACGTCGACATTGCCGTAGCTGGAGTGGGTGCGAGCTTTGAAGTGGAAGCCGAAGAGCTGCAGCGGGAATTTATGACGTTCCGGGGCGTCCCAGCCGTCGAAGGTCGAGGCGTAGACCGGCAGCGGGCTGATGGTTTCGTCGTCGGCGAGCTCCCAGGTAGCCGCAATCTCTGCCAGCTTGCTGGAGTAAATTTCAATCTTGCCCGAGGGGGTGTTGAGGGGATGAGCCTGCGGATCATCGCGGAATTTTTTATAGGCTACGAAGTGCCCGGCCGGATCTTTACGCTTATAAATACCCCTCTCTTTCAGTTCGTCATAGGACGGCAACTGCGGATCTTTTTCGAGCATTTTGGCATACAGATACTGCAGCCACTGCGCCTGGGTACGTCCTTCGGTAAATCGCTGATGAATATCCGGGCCGAGGCGTTTCGCCACTTCACTCATGATCCAGTAGATCGGTTTGCGCTCAAACTTCGGTGCGGTCACGGGCTGAAGGAAAATCAGGTAGCCCATGTTGCCTGCATAATCGTTAGGAATAATGTCTTCCTGCTCAACGGTCATTAAATCGGGCAGCAGGATGTCAGCATATTTCGCCGACGAGGTCATAAAGTTGTCGATCACCACGATGGTTTCGCATTTACTCTCGTCCTGCAGAATATCGTGGGTTTTGTTGATGTCGGAATGCTGGTTGATGATGGTGTTGCCGGCGTAGTTCCAGATGAATTTGATCGGCACATCCAGCTTCTCTTTTCCCCGCACGCCGTCGCGCAGGGCGGTCATTTCGGGGCCGCGCGCGATGGCGTCGGTCCAGCTAAAGCATGAGATTTGCGTTTTCACCGGGTTATCCGGCAGTGGCATACGCTCAATGGTGATCGTGTAGGTCGATTCACGTGCGCCGCTGTTCCCGCCGTTGATACCGACGTTTCCGGTCAAAATCGGCAACATGGCAATGGCGCGGGAGGTCAGCTCGCCGTTGGCCTGGCGCTGGGGGCCCCAGCCCTGACAGATGTAAGCCGGTTTGGTACTGCCAATTTCTCGTGCAAGCTTGATGATGCGATCGGCCGGTATGCCTGTGATGCGCGAGGCCCATTCCGGCGTTTTGGCGGTGGCATCATCACCCTGACCGAGAATATACGCTTTGTAATGTCCGTTAGCAGGCGCACCTTCCGGCAGCGTTTTTTCGTCATAGCCGACGCAGTACGTGTCGAGGAACGGCTGATCGACAAGGTTTTCGTCGATCAGTACCCAGGCGATACCCGCGACCAGCGCGGCGTCCGTCCCCGGGCGAATCGGGATCCACTCGTCTTCGCGCCCGGCGGCGGTGTCGGTATACCGCGGATCGATGACGATCATGCGCGCGTGAGAGCGCTCGCGGGCCTGCTCGAGATAATAGGTTATCCCGCCGCCGCTCATTCGCGTCTCTGCCGGGTTATTGCCGAACATCACCACCAGCTTCGTGTTTTCAATATCTGAGGTGCTGTTGCCGTCGTTGCTTCCGTAGGTGTAGGGCATTGCACAGGCTATTTGCGCGGTGCTATAAGTGCCATAGTGGCTTAAAAAGCCGCCGTAGCAGTTCATCAGACGCGCGACCAGCGAAGCATAAGGGGAGGAGCGGGTGATATTGCCGCCCACAATGCCGGAGGAGTAGTTAATGTAGACCGCTTCGTTGCCGTATTTTTCGACGACATCTTTCAGGCTGCGGGTAAGGGTGTCCAGGGCTTCATCCCATGAGATACGCTCAAATTTTCCTTCACCGCGTTTCCCTACGCGCTTCATGGGGTAGTTCAGACGATCGGGGTGATTGATCCGACGGCGAATAGAACGCCCGCGCAGGCAGGCGCGAACCTGATGATTGCCATAAATATCCTCACCGGTGTTATCCGTTTCGACCCAGTAAACTTCTTCATCACGGACGTGAAGGCGCAGCGCACAACGGCTCCCGCAGTTGACCGAGCAGGCACCCCAGACCACTTTGTCTTCAGCGGGCTTTACGGCGTTTTGTACCGCGGCAGCGGCGCTTTTGAGGCCAAAAGGCAGTGAAATCCCCCCGGCGGCAAGTGCCAGAGAGCCTATTGCAGTGGATTTAACCAACGTTCGACGGCTGATCCCGCCGTGATTATCGACATCGGACATAACTCACCCCATCATTTTAATTGCGTATTATTTTCGCCCGTGATTACAACCGGGCTAATGATGGGGTGAATGTTACTTATTTGGAGGTATTAAATATTAATCCTCATCAAGTCAAAGGGAATTGGCCGCGAGAAAGTGATTAAAATCACTGAGGTTCGCCCTGACCATTATCCTGCATCCCTGATGCGGCACCGCTACCGGTGCGGGTATAGAGAATTTTAAAGGTATCGTTCGCACAATGACCGACAACCTGTGCATCCGGCTGGTCAGCCTGATCGTTTGGCACAATATTCAACGTAAAGCCGGACTCGGGCACGCCGTTATTGATGATTTTCTGCTGAATGTCGCTTTTTACGCGCTCGCAGGAATCCGGGGCAGCCAGAGCCGCTGTAGAAGCGCTCATTAACAGCAGGGCGGTAATCCAGGGTAACCGTTTCATCTGTAGCTCCTTTTCTCTGTGTGTCGGTTAAGCTTAGCAGGGTTCGTGTAAGCTTTTGTTATTGGAGATAACTTTCTGAACAATCTTATACAGGCTTCCTGCGCTCATTTTCCCCAATTTCCATCAACACGTCCTGCGGGCGGTTATAACCGCCCGGCATCGCGACGCTAAGCGCGGTGCGTTTTGCTCTGCACCTGTCGTTCGCCGGAGTGATGCCGTAAGTCATCACACATCGCCTGTAACTCATTGAATAATCTTGCTACATGGAAACCATCGCACACGGAATGATGGACCTGCACGGCGAGGGGCAACAATACTTTTCCACCCTGGTTGACGTATTTCCCCATAGTGAACATGGGGGCAAAAAAGTTCTGCATATTGGCTACGTTGATATTAAAACTGGTAAAACTTGACCAGGGGATCGCCGACACGAAAAATAGATTTTCCCGTGACTCTTCCTTCGGCCAATAAGAAAGGCTATTACCATAGCGAGCAACATCTTCCGAATAAACGTTCTGGAAATGATCAATATTGCCATCGAAGTGACTCCATAATGAAGAAAAGGTCTCCGTTTCATTATGGAAAATGGTATAGCTTGGATGAATTTCATTCCATATGACAAGTTCATTGTTCTTCATGGCCATACGGAATTCCGAATGGTTGTTGACGATTTTAGAAAGGAGGGAAATCATCGTCGGATAAAATTTCCAGCCCAGTTCTTTTATATCCTTGAGCAATGCGGTGATGTCTATTTGAACAGTTTGATTAAATGTAGATTGAGCAAAGGACTGAAATACCTCGAAATGTTCTTTTCTGGCCCAACGTGATAAGTCAACAGGTGTATATGCAGGGATTGTTTTTTTCATTTTTTAACCTTTGATGAGCAATCAAAAATCAGCGTTTTGCCTACGTTTTTTCATGAATAAAGAAAGCATAGAGATTCCAGGCGGTTTTGGACGCGAACGCATTTGTGAGGGTAGCGCATCCTTATAGAGGAAGAAAGGGGATGTTAAACATTTAATATATCAAAGAAAAAAGTTAGATGGCGCAATCTGCCGGCGTTTTCATGTTGTTAATATGTCACAGAATATCCGTCATGCGCTCAAAGCAGGTGTGTTTCCTGTTCAACAGAGGGCACAGCGCCTTCTCGTTCTGGCGAGGTTTTGCAGAGGGCAAGAGAGATTAATGCATTGATTGTACGTCTCTTTTCGCCTGACATTTTGCTATCGTGTGAACAACGGTATTTGCTAATATGATCGGGAATACTCTCCCTGATTCGGTAAATGATGTGAAGAACTACGCAGCGATAACGCTACTGGCAGCAACACTGGTGGGGTGCGACAACCCTTCCGCGCCGCTGTCGTTTACGCCCGAGATGGCGAGCTTCTCCAATGAATTTGATTTTGACCCTCTGCGCGGCCCGGTAAAAGACTTTACCCAGACACTGTTCAACGACAAAGGTGAAGTCTCCAAACGGGTAACCGGTACGATGTCGACGGAAGGGTGTTTCGATACCCTCGAACTGCACGACCTCGAGGCCAATACCGGCGTGGCGCTGGTACTGGATGCTAATTACTACCTTGATGCGGAAACCCAGCAGCGAAAAGTGAAACTGCAGGGGAAATGCCAGCTGGCCGAATTACCGTCGGCGGGCGTAACGTGGGATACCGACGATAACGGGTTTGTGGTGGCGGCGCACGGCAAAGAGATGGAAGTGAAGTACCGCTATGATGCGGATGGCTATCCGCTGGGGAAAACCACCGTCTCCGGGGACCAGCATTTATCCGTCCAGTCGACGCCGTCTAAAGATCTTCGCAAAAGAATGGATTACTCCGCCGTGAGCATGCTGAATGACAAACCGCTGGGCAACGTCAATCAGAGCTGTGATTACGATCGACACAATAATCCGGTGAGTTGCGATCTGACGATCACCGACAACAGCGTGAAGCCCGCCGTTGAGCGCAAGTACACCATTAAGAACAGTATTGAATACTACTGAGAAAAAGCCGCGCAGGTTACTGCGCGGTGGGTTTCAGCAGGCTGGCGCCTGACGGTTTGTGTCCGGCCAGGTGCTGATGCTGGAAGATGCACATGCGAATGGTGTTGCGGTATTCACCGTTGATAAAGAACTCGTGAACCAGCTCGCCTTCCACCATAAAGCCCAGCTTGCGGTAGATATGGATTGCTTTCTCGTTCTCTTTATCCACGATGAGATAAAGCTTGTAGAGATTCAGGACGTTGAATCCGTAATCCATCGCCAGCTTCGCCGCCCGCGTGGCAAGACCTTTCCCCTGATGCTCAGGTGAAATGATAATCTGGAATTCTGCCCGACGATGAACGTGGTTGATCTCAACCAGTTCCACCAGACCGGCTTTTTCACCTTCACACTCCACGACAAAACGGCGTTCGCTTTGATCGTGAATGTGCTTGTCGTAGAGATCCGACAGCTCAACAAACGCCTCGTAAGGCTCTTCGAACCAGTAGCGCATCACGCTGGCGTTATTGTCGAGCTGGTGGACGAAGCGCAGGTCTTCACGCTCCAGCGGGCGGAGCTTAACGTCACACTGCACTGACATTATGGCGCGACCGTGCGGCCAGTACGACGATCCAGGCAGCGCAGGGTATTTGGCTCCCAGTAGGCGTTAACGTTGGCACTTTGCTGACACTTATCGCGCGCGTCGAAAGCGACATCTTCTTTGTCCCACTCTTTTTCAACACGTTTGTTCACCTTCTGGCGAAGGCTACGGGTGTCATTCCATTGTTCTTTGTCCATCGCGGCGTTCTGACGGCTTTGCGCGCTGTCACCAGACTCAATAATGAGTTTGCTGGTTTCGGCGGTGGCAGAGGCGGCAAAGGCGAACGATGACAGCGCCAGCAGGGCTGTCAGACAAAGGCGTTTGCTTAATGTAGTCATAGCGTTTCCTTTTAAATGGGCGCAGATAATTAAGTTATCCCGTTCAGATTCTACACCAAAGAGAAATAACGGCATACCCGCGGCACGGGTATGGAAAAGTAAACGATATCATCAGGTATGATGTCTAAATAAATCATCACATGACCGTAAATATGCTCAAAACCACTCTGCTTTTTTTTGCCACCGCGCTGTGTGAAATCATCGGCTGCTTCCTTCCGTGGCTCTGGCTAAAGAAGGGGGCAACCATCTTCCTGCTGATCCCGGCGGGCATTGCGCTGGCCCTGTTTGTCTGGCTGTTGACGCTGCACCCGGCGGCCAGCGGGCGCGTCTACGCCGCTTATGGGGGCGTTTATGTCTGTACCGCGCTGCTGTGGTTACGCGTGGTGGATGGTGTGAAGCTCAGCGCGTATGACTGGGCCGGGGCGCTGGTTGCGCTGTGCGGCATGTTGATTATTGTTGCCGGATGGGGGCGCGCCTGAGCGCCCGATTTTTTTGTGACCGTTCGCTGATTTTATGATCATTATACTTGTATGGTAGTAGTGCAGAAGAGTAAGTTTCCAGCATCACAATGAGCGATGTAAGGAAATGGATTATGAAGATTGTCGCGGCTGAAGTCTTTGTTACCTGCCCGGGGCGTAACTTTGTCACCCTTAAAATTACCACCGACGAGGGCATCGTCGGCCTGGGTGATGCCACCCTCAACGGACGTGAACTTTCGGTGGCCTCTTATCTGAAAGATCACCTCTGCCCGCAGTTGATCGGCCGTGATGCGCACCGCATTGAGGATATCTGGCAGTTCTTCTATAAAGGCGCCTACTGGCGTCGTGGTCCGGTCACCATGTCGGCCATTTCCGCCGTGGATATGGCACTGTGGGATATCAAAGCCAAAGCGGCCAATATGCCGCTCTACCAGCTGCTGGGCGGCGCATCCCGGGAAGGGGTGATGGTCTATTGTCATACCACCGGACACTCCATTGATGACGTGCTGGAAGATTACGCCCGGCATAAAGAGATGGGCTTTAAGGCGATCCGCGTTCAGTGCGGCGTGCCGGGTATGAAAACCACCTATGGCATGTCGAAAGGAAAAGGGCTGGCCTACGAGCCCGCCACTAAAGGTGACTGGCCGGAAGAGCAGCTCTGGTCCACCGAAAAATACCTCGATTTCACACCGAAGCTGTTCGATGCGGTGCGCAATAAGTTTGGCTTTAATGAGCATCTTTTGCACGACATGCACCACCGTTTGACCCCGATTGAGGCGGCGCGATTCGGTAAGAGCATTGAAGCATTCCGTATGTTCTGGATGGAAGATCCTACGCCTGCGGAAAACCAGGCCTGCTTCCGTCTGATCCGTCAGCACACGGTCACGCCGATTGCGGTTGGAGAAGTGTTTAACAGCATCTGGGACTGTAAGCAGCTTATTGAAGAGCAGCTTATCGACTATATCCGCACCACCATTACCCACGCGGGCGGCATCACCGGCATGCGGCGCATCGCGGACTTCGCCTCGCTTTATCAGGTGCGTACCGGCTCACATGGACCGTCGGATCTGTCGCCTGTTTGCCACGCCGCCGCGCTGCATTTTGACCTGTGGGTGCCAAACTTTGGTGTACAGGAATATATGGGTTACTCCGAACAAATGCTGGAGGTCTTCCCGCACAGCTGGCGCTTTGATAATGGCTATATGCATCCGGGCGACAAACCCGGGCTGGGCATTGAATTTGACGAAAAACTGGCGGCGAAATACCCGTACGATCCTGCCTATCTTCCGGTTGCCCGTCTCGAAGATGGCACATTGTGGAACTGGTAAACGAGGAGCGAACGATGAAAAGCGTAGTGATTCAACAACCCAATGCACTGGTGATTGAAGATCGTCCACTTCCGAAACCCGCGGCAGGTGAAGTGCGCGTCAACGTCAAACTGGCCGGTATTTGCGGTTCAGACAGCCATATTTACCGCGGGCATAATCCGTTTGCCCGATACCCGCGCGTGATTGGGCATGAATTTTTTGGTGAGATTGATGCCGTTGGTGAGGGAGTTGACCCGGCCCGCGTGGGCGAGCGCGTCTCGGTTGACCCGGTGATCAGCTGCGGACACTGCTATCCGTGCTCCGTGGGCAAACCCAATGTCTGTACCTCTCTGGTGGTGCTGGGCGTTCATCGCGACGGAGGCTTTAGTGAGTATGCCGTCGTACCGGCAAAAAATGCCTGGGTTGTTCCGGACGCTATTCCAGATAAACACGCGGTAATGATCGAGCCGTTCACGATTGCCGCTAACGTGACGGGCCACGCACAACCCACCGGGCAGGATATCGCCCTGATCTACGGCGCAGGTCCCATGGGGCTTGTCACCGTCCAGGCGCTGAAAGGTGTCTATAAGGTGAAGCAGGTTATCGTTGTGGATCGGATCAATGAACGGCTGGCAATGGCGCAACGCAGCGGCGCGGACTGGGTGTTCAACAACGCAGAGCTGTCGTTACAGGCGGCGCTGGAAGAAAAAGGGATTAAACCGACGCTTATTATTGACGCAGCCTGTCATCCGACAATTTTACAGGAAGCCATCACCATTGCCTCTCCGGCGGCACGCATCGTGCTGATGGGGTTTTCCAGCGACCCAAGCCAGATTGTTCAGCAGGGGATCACCGGAAAAGAGCTGGCGATATTCTCATCACGGCTGAATGCCAACAAATTCCCCGTCGTCATCGACTGGCTGGAAAAGGGGCTGATCGACCCGGACAAACTGATTACCCACACTTTTGACTATCACCACGTAACAGACGCCATCGAACGGTTTGAAAAAGATCAGCGGCAGTGCTGCAAAGTCTTACTCACGTTCGGGCAATAATAATTCACGCGGTTAAGAGCCTGCGCAGACAGGCTCTGAGTGGTACGCATCTTACCTTGCAGAGATAGCCATTATGACGCAAACACAACCACAAAGAACGACTTCAGATCTGGTGAAAGCCGCCGTTTCCGGCTGGCTGGGCACCGCACTGGAGTTTATGGATTTCCAGCTCTATTCGCTGGGGGCCGCACTGGTATTCCATGAGATCTTCTTCCCGGAACAATCGGCCGCAATGGCGCTGATTCTGGCGATGGGGACGTACGGCGCAGGCTATATCGCGCGCATTGTCGGCGCCTTTATCTTCGGGCGAATGGGCGACAGCATTGGCCGAAAAAAGGTGCTGTTTATCACCATTACTATGATGGGGATCTGCACAACCCTGATCGGGGTCTTGCCGACCTACGCGCAGATTGGGATTTTCGCGCCCGTCCTGTTAGTGACGCTGCGTATCATCCAGGGGCTGGGAGCAGGGGCTGAAATCTCCGGCGCCGGGACCATGCTGGCGGAGTACGCCCCTAAAGGGAAACGGGGCATTATCTCCTCGCTGGTGGCGATGGGCACCAACTGCGGGACGCTAAGTGCAACGGCTATCTGGGCAGTTATGTTCTTCGCCCTCGACCGCGAACAGTTGGTTGCCTGGGGCTGGCGTGTACCGTTTCTTGCAAGCGTGGTGGTAATGATCTTCGCCATCTGGCTGCGAATGAACCTCAAGGAGAGCCCGGTATTTGAAAAAGTGAACGAGGCTGAGACAACCGCACCGGTGACAAAACATGATTTATCATTTGCAGCGATGGTGAAGAGTAAGTCCTTCTGGCTGGCAACCGGGCTGCGTTTTGGTCAGGCGGGGAATTCGGGACTGATCCAGACGTTTCTTGCCGGGTATCTGGTTCAGACGCTGCTGTTCGATAAAGCGATCCCCACCGATGCGCTGATGATAAGCTCAATTCTCGGGTTTATCTCTATCCCGCTGTTGGGCTGGCTCTCCGATAAAGTAGGGCGTCGTCTGCCGTACATTCTGCTCAATATCTCCGCCATTATTCTGGCGTACCCGATGCTGTCGATTATCGTTGATAAGAGCTATGCGCCGGGTGTGATCATGCTTTCCATCATCGTTATCCATAATTTCGCCGTACTGGGACTGTTTGCCCTGGAAAACATCACGATGGCGGAGATGTTTGGCTCGCGTAACCGCTTTACCCGGATGGCTATCTCAAAAGAGGCGGGCGGGCTGGTGGCGGTAGGCTTTGGGCCAGTGCTCGCCGGGATCTTCTGCAATATGACCGGTTCCTGGTGGCCAATTGTCGCCATGATGATCGCCTACTCCGTGATTGGGCTGATCGCCGCCATCTGCATGCCAGAGGTCTGCGATCGTGATTTGAGCGTGGCGGAAGATGCGGCGGAGGGGCCGGCACGTGATTCCGTTGGCTATGGAGCGGTTTCATCGCGGCGGTAATGGTTTATATCTTGAGTGACCTGTCACACAACTTTATATTCATGTCACACCACATGCGTAAAAGTTAATATAAATCAAAATCTCAAACTGCAGGATCAGTATGGTTAATGGCAGTTCTTTTTTACCCCGACTGCCATTCTAGTTGGTGTAGTCAGCAGGCGCTGCTGCTCATATAGAGCGGCAGCGAATCCCAGCGTACATAACTTAACGAGTCTTAATCATGGAAAACCGGTTATTACAGGCGAAAGCGACGCTTCCTCAGTACGATCGCGATCGCCTCAAGGCACGCATTGTTCATTTAGGGTTTGGCGCATTTCACCGTGCGCACCAGGCGGTGTACGCCGACATTCTCGCCGCGGAACACAACAGCGACTGGGGTTACTGTGAGGTAAACCTGATTGGCGGTGAACAGCAGATTGCCGATCTGAACGCACAGGATCATCTCTACACCGTGGCGGAAATGTCTGCCGATGCGTGGACATCGCGGGTGGTGGGCGTGGTCAGGAACGCACTGCATGCACAGGTTGACGGGCTGGAACGCGTGCTGGCCGCACTGTGTGAGCCGCAGGTGGCGATTGTCTCGCTCACCATTACTGAAAAGGGATATTGCCACTCGCCGGCGACCGGGAAACTGATGCTCGATCACCCGTTAATTGCCGCCGACCTGCAAAATCCGCATCAGCCGAAATCTGCGCCGGGTGTGGTGGTGGAAGCACTCGCGCGACGCAAAGCTGCCGGGCTGCCCGCGTTTAGCGTCATGTCCTGTGACAATATGCCGGAGAACGGTCACGTCATGCGTAATGTGACCTGCGCTTATGCCCGTGCGGTTGACGGCGAGCTGGCAGACTGGATTGAATCCAGCGTCACTTTCCCGTCCACCATGGTGGATCGTATTGTTCCCGCGGTTACACCGGAGACGCTGGATAAAATTGAACAGCTGACTGGCGTTCGTGACTCGGCAGGCGTGGCGTGCGAACCGTTCCGTCAGTGGGTGATTGAGGACAACTTTGTTGCAGGCCGTCCGCAGTGGGAAAAGGCCGGGGCGGAGCTGGTTTCAGACGTCATTCCGTTTGAAGAGATGAAGCTGCGCATGCTTAACGGCAGTCACTCTTTCCTCGCGTATCTTGGCTATCTGGCGGGGTACCCGCATATCAACGACTGCATGGAAGACGCGCACTACCGTACTGCCGCCCATGCGCTGATGCTGAACGAGCAGGCGCCGACCTTAAAAGTGAAAGGCGTTGATTTAGGCCACTATGCTGACCTGTTGATTGCCCGCTACAGCAACCCGGCGTTACGTCACCGTACCTGGCAAATCGCGATGGACGGCAGCCAGAAGCTCCCGCAGCGTATGCTCGATTCCGTGCGCTGGCATCTGGTGCATCAAAAAAGCTTCCCGCTGCTGGCATTAGGCATTGCAGGCTGGATGCGGTATGTCGGTGGTGTCGATGAGCAGGGCAACGCTATCGACGTGAGCGACCCGCAGCAGGCGGTCATTCAGGCGGCGGTGAAGGGAAGTGCTGAGGGCGAAGACCGGGTGAAGGCGCTGCTGGGCATTGAGGCCATTTTTGGCAAAGAACTCCCGCATGAAACCGTCTTTGTGGATGCGGTAATGCGTGCTTACCAGACGTTAGTGCAAAAAGGTGCAAAAGCCACGGTCGCAGAGTACGCGGCTAACGGCTAAGTCATCACATGCCGCCGCGTGCGGCGGCATGATGTCGCATGAATCAGTGCATACCCAGGCGAATCAGTTCAATCGGTTCGAACTTACCTTCGCAACCTTCCACTTCTACCGTTTTGCTGCGACGCACCTGCGCGGCATCCAGCCCTTCGCTGTGGATCGCTTTAATCACGCCGGTGTGTCCTGTGCCATTGATCATTACACGGCTGCCGGTGGTAATTGCGTTACGGTTACGGTCGTATGTCATCATGGTATTTTCTCCTCTCTCACTTATCCGTTACGGCGCTATTTCAGGTTTCACCGTTCACGGGACACTATAAATACGCCTGTCTGCATCTCATTTTTTTGTTTTTGATCAAACTCACACTTTTTTCTCAATATTGGTGCGTGCTGACGGTTCACGACAGCAATTTACAAAGCCCACATTTATTTTCCTTTGTTGATAGTTTCTGCAGGCAAGCGTTTAGGGTTTGTTTATATTGCGGCTGTCATTCTTGAAGCAGGGAATACCCCTTTCACAGGAATAAGGAGTCAGGCTTATGTATAAGAAGATTTTAATGCCTGTTGATGTATTTGAAATGGAATTGAGCGACAAAGCGGTTCGCCACGCGGCCAACCTTGCAAAGGCGGAAGGTGCGTCGATTACGCTGGTGAACATTCTCCCCAACAGCAGCCGCTCGTTGCTACGCGGATTCAACGCCGATATCAAAAAGTTTGAAGCGTTTATGACCGCTGAATCCGGGAAGAAAATGAACGAGCTGAAAAGGCTGTTTGATCTCCCCGGGGAGAATATCCACAGCCTGGTCTGCTTTGGCAACGTGCGTGATGAAATTATCAAACTGAGCAAAGAAGGGGAATATGACGTGATCGTCATCGGGTCGAAAAACCCGAGCATCAGCACCCATCTGCTCGGTTCAAATGCGGAATCTATCCTGCGCTATGCGAGTATTCCGGTGCTGGTGGTTCGCTAATCTCTTCGCCGCAACCGAAACGGGGGCGGCGTATTTTACTCTTCGCTAAACCAGTCGCTGTTTTCCTGACGAATTAACTGTACTGATTCGCTGATTTCCTGCAGGTGCAGCGTCATCGCTTTTTCTACACCGTCCTGATCGCGTTTTTCCAGCGCACTGAAAATATCATGATGCTGTCGGAGCAACATTTCCGGTGGTGAGACGTGGTCGAGGCTCATATAGCGCACGCGGTCGATGGTGGCTTTGATGTTTTCAATCGTGTCCCAGGCCAGCTGACAGTCCGCAATTTGCGCCAGCTTCTGGTGAAACTCGTCATCAAGCTGGAAGAAGTCGTTGAGCTGTTTGCGGTCAATCGCAATACGCTGCTGATGCAGGTTTTGCTCCAGCAGGTAGCACTGGTTGTCATCAATCAAGGATGCGGCACGGCGCGCCACCGCGCACTCAATGGCCTGACGGACAAAACACCCGTTACGCACCTGGGAGAGCGAGATTTTGTTCACATAGCTGCCACGCTGCGGGCGGATCTGAATCAGACCGTTTTCTGCAAGCTTGATAAACGCCTCACGCACGGGCTGGCGGGACACGTCAAACCGCACGGACACCTCTTTTTCAGAGAGCGGCGTTCCGGGTGGGATCAGGCAATGGACAATATCACGTCGCAAAATGCGATAGATTTGCTGGTTTACGGGCTGGGTAGGATTGAGTTGCGATTCAGCGGCCATGAGTTGTCATTTCTCAGATAGTTAGCCTGAACATACTACCATTCTTTTATGGCCTGAAACAGACCCGGCCCGCAGGCCGGGAAGGGCAATGTTAGCCACGATGGACGCTAAGTCCGCCAAAACTCTGGCTGACTGGCATCATTTCTACCGTGTTAATGTTGACGTGTTTTGGCAGCGTTGCCACCCACCAGACCGCTTCGGTGACATCTTCCGGCGTCAGGGCGTTCGCATTCTCGTAGGTTTTGTCTGCTTTCGCGTCATCACCTTTAAACCGAACGTTGGAAAATTCGGTTCCGCCTACCAGGCCCGGCTCAATATCGGTCACGCGAATGGCGGTGCCGTGCAGATCGGTACGCAGGTTAAGGCTGAACTGACGCACGAAGGCTTTGGTCGCGCCATAAACATTACCGCCCGCATAAGGCCAGCTTCCTGCGGTCGAACCGATGTTAATAATGTGGCCGCGATTGCGCTCAACCATGCCTGGCAGCACGGCGCGGGTCATGTACACCAGCCCTTTGTTGTTCGTGTCGATCATGTTTTCCCAGTCTTCGACTCTGGCTTTGTGGGCAGGCTCCATACCGAGCGCCAGACCGGCATTGTTGACCAGCAGGTCAATGGCACGCCATTCGGCCGGCAGGTTAGCAATCATCTCTTCGATGGCGGCACGGTTACGGACATCAAGCTGCGCGGTCAGGATGCTGTCACCCAGCTCATCTTTCAGCTCCTGCAGACGCTCCTGACGACGACCCGTCGCAATCACCTTATGTCCGTTGGCGACGAAGCGACGCGTGATGCTTTCACCAAAACCTGCCGTTGCCCCGGTAACTAAAATAATCATCTCACTGTTCCTCAACGCTTTTTGTGTTGTACTAACATAGCACGGCCGCGAAGGATGCGTTAAGGCAACATTTGTATGACGGCATTGCAGGCAGTGGCGGCCTGGCCTACTCTGGGAAGATAACCGTACTCAGGAGTGAAAGATGTCGGCCACTAATCCCTTTTTTGAAAGCAGCCTGTTGCCTTATCAGGCACCCCGATTCGACGAAATCAACGACGGCCACTACCGCCCGGCATTCGATGAAGCGATACGCCAGAAGCGAGCCGAAATTGACGCGATTGTCGCGCAAACGGCCGCCCCCGATTTCAACAATACCGTGCTGGCACTCGAAAAAAGCGGTGCCATGCTCTCGCGTGTCAGCAGCGTTTTCTTCGCCATGACCTCTGCGCACACCAATGATGACTTACAGGCGCTTGAGGAGCAGATCTCTACCGAGCTTGCTGCGCTGGCGAACGATATCTGGCTTAACGACACGCTGTTCTCTCGCGTGGAGAGCGTCTGGCAGGATTGTGCTGCGCTGGACGCCGAATCCCGTCGGCTGGCAGAAGAGACGTACCAGCACTTTGTGCTGGCCGGTGCGCGGCTGAATGATGCAGAAAAAGCGGAGCTGAAAGCGCTGAATACCGAGGCGGCGACCCTCACCAGCCAGTTTAATCAGCGTCTGCTGGCCGCCACCAAAGCCGGTGGGCTGGTCGTGGATTATGCACATCAGCTTGATGGACTCAGTCCTGACGAGATTGCGACGGCTGCCCATGCCGCCGCGGAGAAAGGGCTGAACGATCGGTGGTTGATTCCGCTGCTGAATACCACTCAACAACCCGCACTTTCCGCGCTGCGTGACCGTCAGACGCGGGAAAATTTATTTAACGCGGGCTGGACGCGTACCCAGAAAGGGGATGAAAACGATACCCGGGCACTGATCCTGCGTCTCACCGCGTTGCGGGCGCGTCAGGCAAAATTGTTGGGGTTTGAGGACTACGCAAGCTGGAGTATCGCCGATCAAATGGCGAAAACACCTGCCGCCGCGTTGGCTTTTATGCGCGGAATTGTGCCCGCCGCACGCACCCGAGCGACGCTTGAGCAGGCCGATATCCAAAAAGTGATTGATGACGAGCAGGGCGGGTTCACCGTGCAGGCGTGGGACTGGGCCTTTTATGCCGAGCGCGTGCGCCAGGCGAAATATGCCCTCGACGAGTCGCAAATCAAGCCGTACTTTGCGCTCAACACCGTGTTGCAGGATGGCGTATTCTGGGCTGCAAGCCAGCTGTTTGGCCTCCGCTTTGTCGAGCGTTTCGATATTCCGGTTTACCATCCTGATGTCCGCGTGTGGGAAATTTTCGACCATACCGGCGAAGGGATGGCGCTGTTCTACGGTGATTTCTTTGCCCGCGAATCGAAAGCCGGTGGGGCGTGGATGGGGAATTTCGTCGAGCAATCGTATGAGTTTGCCTCGCGCCCGGTTATCTACAATGTCTGCAACTATCAAAAACCGGCTAACGGTCAGACGGCGCTGATCTCCTGGGACGATGTGGTCACCCTGTTCCACGAGTTTGGTCATACGCTGCACGGTCTGTTTGCCAGCCAGCGCTACGCCTCCCTCTCCGGCACCAATACGCCGCGTGATTTTGTCGAGTTCCCATCGCAAATCAACGAGCACTGGGCGAGCCATCCGCAGGTGTTTGCCCACTATGCCCGCCACTATCAGACCGGAGAGCCGATGCCGGAGGCGCTGCGCGATAAAATGCTTAACGCGACGCAGTTTAATAAAGGTTATGACATGACCGAGTTGCTTAGCGCTGCGCTGCTGGATATGAACTGGCACGGCATCAGCGAACCCGTGGACGATGTTGACACCTTTGAAGCGGCAGCACTGCACAAAGAGGAACTGGATCTGCCCGCCGTTCCACCGCGCTATCGCAGCAGCTACTTCGCCCATATCTTCGGCGGCGGCTACGCAGCGGGGTATTACGCCTACCTGTGGACGCAGATGCTGGCAGACGATGGCTACCAGTGGTTTGTCGAGCAGGGTGGTTTGACTCGCGAAAACGGACAGAAATTCCGCGAGGCCATTTTGTCGCGCGGGAATAGTACTGATTTAGCTGAACTTTACCGCCAGTGGCGTGGGCACGATCCTAGGATTGAACCGATGCTGGAAAATCGTGGATTGAGTGCTTAAGGGCTTTTTTAGTGTGGGAACAGAACCGGGCGCGATGCCCGGTTTTTTGACCGATTTTTCTTCCCCAAAATCATTAACGCCACATAAAGTGCCTGGATAAAATCTGGAAGGATGGCCATCGTTACCAGAAAGCCGGAATAATGTCGGGTGACTTCTTCAGCCAGGGGGGAGCCAGCTCAACCTTTTCGATGAGAACGCACCGTATGCTGGCAGCGAAAAGTTGATTGAGGTGCTCGATCACCTGAATGCGAAAGACGGGAAAGGCAGGCTTTACTTTGCAGGACAGGGCATACAGCAGTATTGGCAGATGAAACGTGAAATGCTGTCGCCGAGATATACGACCAGATATTCAGATCTGCTAAGGGTCCGGTGATTTTCCCAATTTCCAGGGCCGTTATGTGCCAGAAGCGGACT
>NZ_CP080000.1:1278970-1279073 GCF_019378755.1 Enterobacter sp. BIDMC 29
CGCTTGACCCGCTCCCCGTTCGTTAACACATAGCAACGTTAGTAATGCATCCTACGCGGTAATAACAATTGCGAGCTTACGCTACTCGCTCATAGCTGACCTT
>NZ_CP080000.1:1280752-1289624 GCF_019378755.1 Enterobacter sp. BIDMC 29
ACTAAGGTCCACTCCTCGCTCATAAGGGACAACCATACTCAAATCTCCCACATTGCAGGAGATTTGAGTATGAACACGTCACCGTGGAACAAAGACCGTATCATCGGCCAAAAAAGACCACTTCAGATATCTCGTATCTGGGGGATCCGAATCCGGCTTAAACTGGAAGGTAAAACGCGCGATTTAGCTCTGTTCAATATGGCCCTGGACAGTAAGCTTCGAGGCTGTGATCTGGTCAAACTCAAAGTATCTGAAGTGGCATATGGTAGCTTGGTTTCAAGCAGAGCAACGGTGTTGCAACAGAAAACCGGTAGTCCTGTGCAATTTGAGATAACCAAAGGAACAAGAGAAGCTGTTGCTGCATTGATAAAACTTGGCAATTTGCACAGTAAAGACTTCTTGTTCCGGTCTCGGGTCGGAACTAATCAGCACATATCAACCCGACAATACAACCGAATCTTTCATGGGTGGGTAGAAAAGCGTGGTCTCGCAGATTCGCTTTACAGCACACATTCCATGAGAAGAACAAAACCTTACCTGATCTACAAGAAAACCAAGAATCTTCGGGTGATCCAACTTCTGTTGGGCCATAAGAAACTGGAAAGCACAGTCCGCTATCTGGGCATTGAAGTAGATGATGCGTTAGAGATCTCTGAATCGATTGAAGTCTAAGGTTGTCAGGGCTGCAACAGCAGGCCTGTGCCAGAAGCGGACATTTCTCGCTGTTAGGTGCAGGAAAAATCGTGTTTTTAGGCTTAGGAAAAGGCATATGGGTATGCCGAATCTAAAAGCCTAAATCCTGATAGTTTTTCTCCAGTTGCCGCCACTAAACTAATTACAATTCCTGAGCCGTTGGTCTGAAAATAATTTCACTCACACCAACATCTTCTGGTTCATTAATTGCGAAGGCTACCATGCGTGCAAAGGTTTCTGCTGGCACGCCAATATTTTCAACGTAATCCTGGTTTGCAGCCTTAACATCTTTATCCGTTATATGCTCCAGCAGTTCTGTTTTAACAGCACCGGGGGAGACTAACGTGACGCGAATGTTATGTGCCGCCATTTCCTGGCGCAAACCGTCGGTTAATGCTCGAACAGCAAATTTTGTCGCCGAATAGACAGCAGAACTCTGGAAGACAAGGTGTGCAGCAACAGATGCGGTGTTAATGATATGACCTGTTTTTTGTGATTTCATATAAGGCAGCACCGCAGCAATCCCGTGTAGAACCCCGCGCAGATTGACATCAATCATCTGATTCCATTCATCGACATTTCCCTGCTCAAGGCGGGAAAGTGGCATCAGGCCGGCATTATTGATAAGAACATCTACACGACCGAATGTGTTGACCGCAGTCTCAATGAGGTTGTTTACGTCATCAAGTTTCGTCACATCGGTTGCGACGGCGATGGCTTCTTTATTCTGCTTTTGGAGCTCACTCGCAATGGCCTCAATGCGGTCTATTCTCCGCGCAGCCATCACAACCTTTGCTCCTTTTTCAGCAAGATAACGCGCAGCCGCTTCACCCATACCGCTTGATGCGCCCGTGATTACAATTACTTTGCCTATGATGTTATCTGTCATTTTTACTCTTCCTGAATAGGAGATGGGCTGTTGTCACCACTATCAGACTGAGATCAGGTTCGATCTCTTCAGACTTCAGTGACACATTCCTGAACAGGGATAATCTTAGCAGTAGAGCATTAATTCGATAATGCGAATAAATTTATATTGATTATGAGTACAGCTCATTAATTGGAGTTAGGTTACGGGTAGTTCGTGTGAGCAGGAGGATCTGCAGCCGTTATTCCCGCGCCGATATTGTCTGGCTGAGAGCCGGTTGCGCCCCCTGGTAGAGCCTCCGCACGGGGTATACTCCCTCCGCGGGCGACGGTAATGAAATAAAGGAGGTCATTCAGATTACGTTTCATCGGTGAGATACTCACAAAACATAACTATAGCTTATAAGCCCATTAAGCAATCATTAGCTAGTCAGCATACATCTATCGTGTAGAATTTCCAGTAAGAGAGGAGTCCGGAGATAAGCATACGGATCTGAACCCATTTGATAAATTGACTTCTTTTTAAACGCTTATCTAAAATAATCATTGATGCTGCACCTGAAAGGTGCAGCGCATTTGCGGGAGAGAATCTGGATGAAAAAAATATTATTCCTGTTATTTATTATCATCACTAGCTTTTTATTCCCGGCTCGTGCCAGTAATTCTTTACAGACAGACAAGGAAGAAGCCGTGACCATTAAAATGACTATCAAACAGCAAACTTTTTACGTTGAACTTAAGAATAATCCAGCCGCTAAGGCATTTATTGAACAGCTTCCCCTGACTTTAACGATGGAGGAACTTAACGGGAACGAGAAATTTGCTGATCTGCCCCGTCCCTTACCGACCCACCAGGTCAAACCTGGAACCATTAATCAGGGCGATCTCATGTTATATGGCCATCGTACCCTGGTGCTTTTTTATGAGACCTTTCAGACAAACTACGGATACACACCCGTTGGCAGAATAATAGCGCCAGAAAATCTTGGTAAACTAGCAGATGAAAAAGAAGTAATAGCAAGGTTTACCACAGATAAAAAAGGTTGATCTGTATTATCAAACACTGAATCTGGATTACCTGTAGACGCAAATGCTGGCAGACGATGGCTATCAGTGGCTTGTCGAGCAGGGTGGTTTGACCCGCGAAAACGGACAGACATTCCGCGAGGTGATTCTGTCGCGCGGCAATAGTAGTGATTGAGCTGAACTTTACCGGAACTGGCGCGGCCACGATCCGAGGATTGAACCGACGCTGGAGAATCGCGGGTTGAGTGCGTAGCGCTTATTCAGGTCAGAAACAAAACCGGGCGTGAGGCCCGGTTTTTGTTTGATTATGTCTTATCCACAACTTTAATTATTTATGCCGTGTAAAAGGTATAAAAATTTCTGATGCCGTATGAAACATTTTAATAATGACCGAATGTGATGCAATTCGTAATGACCATTAATGTGGGATGAGATATAACATGTTTTGAAAAATTAACATTCTCATAACGTCATTAAGGTTAAGCAAATGAAGCAGGTTGGTATTGTTGGTTGGCGAGGAATGGTGGGCTCTGTTTTGTTACAAAGAATGGTCGATGAGAACGACTTCGACAATATTTCCGCGCATTTTTACAGTACTTCCAGTGCAGGTGCCGCTGGTCCCGTCATTGGTGGCGTCAACCACACACTCAAAGATGCTAATTCTATTAGCGCCCTGGCCGAAATGGATATCATCATAACCTGTCAGGGCGGGGATTATACCAAAGCAATTTATCCTGCGTTGATTAGCTATGGCTGGCAAGGCTACTGGATTGATGCGGCCTCAGCGCTACGGATGGATGAAAAAGCCTGCATTATTCTCGACCCGGTCAACCGCACAAATATCGATCGTGCCATCAAAGAGGGAATTAAACTTTTTGTTGGGGGAAACTGTTCCATTACGCTGAGTCTTATGGGACTGTCAGGGTTAATTAAAGCTGACCTGATAGAATGGATGAGTGTGATGACCTATCAGTCTGCATCCGGAGCGGGTGCTAAATATGTCCGGGAATTAATTGCTCAAAGCGCTTATATCAGTAAACATTTATCTTCTGATGAGCTGGAATCCTCAGGTTCAGTGCTTCCTTTAGTCAATAAAGTGAGTGAATTAGTTAACAGTGCTAACATGCCCATCCAGAATTTCGGCGCGCCTTTAATGGGCAGTATTATTCCATGGATTGACAGCGATTTAGGGGATGGTAATAGCAGAGAAGAATGGAAGGGTGAGGCAGAAACGAACAAAATTCTTGGTCTCTCTCCGGGTACGATTGCAGTAAATGGCTTGTGTATTCGGGTCGGTGTGATCCGTTGCCATAGTGCTGCAATAACCCTGAAGCTCAAGCGTGAAGTCAGCGAAGAAGAATTTGCAGAGCTTGTGACGCATTCCCATCCATGGGTTAACTATGTGCCCAATAATAAGGATGACAGTGTCAGTAAATTGACTCCCGCTAACATTAGCGGTTCGCTGCAGGTGGGTATTGGCCGTTACAAGAAAATGTCGCTTAACAATGACCCTATATACTCGGTTTTGACGGTCGGCGATCAGCTGTTGTGGGGCGCTGCGGAACCCTTGCGACGGATGTTGAATATTCTGCTTGGTAAAGTCTAATCACGCTCACACGGTCATGGCGCGCTGCGCGTAAGGCGTGGGTTTAACGAGAAGCTGGAGACTGAACTCCAGCCTCTAGGAATGGGTTTCAATCTGAGGCCGTTTCGCCTGGGGCTTCCTTTAACGATTCGATACTTATCTCTGAGTCATTAGTTTCGAGTAGCTGGGTTAATAAAATCAGGTTATTGAATTCGTTCAGTAACATTTCAGCGTCGGATTTGAGCGGCGTATCTGCTGCTTCAAGCGCCGCGTTGATCGCTTTTCTGACATTCTCGAGCATTTCGTTCATACCGCCATTTTTACCAATGGTCAGTAACAACGCGCCTATCAACAAAGACTGTGCTTCTACTTTGGCCGCCAGCTCTTTAGCTTCAGCGTCCATTTTGGAAATTTTTGCGATAACACTGAGTATCAAGTTTTTCATAATGCCCCCTTATTTTCTTTGCGAGATTAACTCCTTAATAAATTTTGAGCGAGGTTTATTTTATGGCGACAGCAATTGTCTTTGTTGATGAAGCAGGGCACGGTGCCAGCAGTGATCAACACCGTGCGCTTCCTGTTAACGGAAGAAGTCTGCCAGGGCCTCACTCAGGGCCTGAGGTTGTTCATCCGGAATGAAATGACCGCAATGAGCAAGCGTAATGCCACTCACCGTCTCTGCAAACTGGCGAAGCGGGGCAGCCATATCGGCAATCGAACCCTGATCGGCACTGACGGCCAGCAGCGGCACCTGAAGTTTTTGCGTTTCAGCCCGCGTCCGGTTCTGAGCAGCGGAGACCGCCGCTTCTCTGTAAGGGGCCAGCCCGGCACGCAGCGCTCCGTTTTGCTGCATCAGGCGGACATATCGGGCGATATCCGCATCGCTAAAGGCCATCGGACTGGCGGTTTTTCGCCGCAGGAACCATTCGAGGTAAATCTCTTCACGCCCGCTAATTAAGGCTTCCGGCAGGTCGGGGAGAAGATGAAACGCGAAGTGCCAGGTTTTCCAGGCTTTTTCTGGCGTCGCGGGCAGGGCGTCCGGCAAAGTAATACCCGGGATACCGGCATCAAGCAGAGCCAGCTTGATTACCTGCTGTTCATAACGCAGGGCATACGGCCAGGCAACCCATGCACCTACATCGTGGGCGGCCAGGTAATGTCTTGTGATCCCAAGTGTCTGCACCAGCCCAAAAACCGAACTGGCAAGCGTGAGGGTATCGTAGCCAGACTGTGGCTTATCGGAGTCGCCCTGGCCCGGGAGGTCGAGTGCGATGATATCGTAACGATCGGCTAAAAGAGCCATCACCTTATGCCAGGCAAACCCGCTTTGCGGGAAGCCTGCAAGCAGCACGATTGTTTCACCTTGCGTCTGTCCGCCTCTGACATAGTGCAGACGAACCCCATCGACCGTTGAGTAATAGTGCGCAAAACCGGGCAAGCCCGCGACAGGCTGCGACCACGGAAGGGGGATTGAATTCTCAGACATTACTACCTCCAGCTATTTAGGAAATGATCATTTCCTTTATGGGTAAATTTTTTAGGCGAGTAGCGCCATCACCGTCTCTACCAGCCGTTCGCGTGCCGGTAATTCTCCGGCTTTGCCCGCCACACGCATGCCCAGGACCAGGCACAGCAGAATGCCGCTCAACGCCTGTGCGTCGTGACGTGAATTAACTGAACCGTCCTGCATACCCTGTTCGATCAGCTGGAGGATCGCGTGCTGATTTCGCGCAAGCGCGCTCTGCACCAGCCCGGCAATTTCGCCGTCAAACTGGCTGAGTTCAAGGGTGCTGCCGACCACCAGGCAGCCGCGGCGCCCTTCGACAGCGCTGGCCGATTCAAGATAAAAGTTCAGCAGCTCGGCTATTTTGGCCCGGCCATCAGGTTGTCGCGCCAGACGCTCGCGCAACGATTGATTACGCAGGGAGGTATAACGTGCGAATACCTGCAGGAAAAGGCCACGTTTATCGTGAAAGGCTTTATAAATACTGCCCGCAGTGAGCTGCATCGCGTCGCTCAGGTCACTAATCGACGCGCTGTGGTAACCCTTTTCTCTGAATACCGGCATCGCCAGATCCAGGGCCGCATCGAGATCAAATTGCCGCGGACGTCCGCGCTCGCGTGCGTTCTGTAGCTTCTCAGACATTGTGCTCATCATTTAGGAAACAATCGATTCCTAAATACTCCCATAAATGGGCGTATCTGGAAAGCGTGAAGTTCTATAAAAAGAGTTTGCCGCGGCAGAAGAGTGGAGAGGTCATTTTAGCTTCAACACGCTCCGGTATACTGCATCGTGATTTTAACAGGGCGTCGAACGTAAAGGCCGTCGCTAACAGAGCCAGCCAATATGCAAAAGGCAGGAAGTATGTCTCTTCGTTCACTGCGGGCGTTGTGCCTGACAAGTTTTTTCATTGCTGATGTTCGCGATGGCCTCGGGCCCTTTCTCGGCATCTTCCTGACGGAACGTCACTGGACCCCGGATGATATCGGCATCCTGATGACCGCCGGGGGGCTGGCGGGATTACTGGCAACGCTGCCGGCGGGATTTATTACGGATACCTCCCGCAATAAGCGTTCGGTTCTGGCACTGCTTTGTATCGCCATTACGCTGAGTACGCTGCTGCTCTGGTTTAGTCAGCAGAGCGGCGTCGTCGCCGTCTCGCAAATTATCACCGGTATCTGCGCGGCGTTTGTGGGGCCATTGATTGCGGGTATTACGCTGGGTCTGACGGGCCCGAGCGGGTTTAGCACGCAGATGGGGAAGAACGAGGCGTTCAACCACGCCGGCAATTTCCTGACGGCGGTGATTGCAGGCGGCATTGCCTGGTTCTGGGGCGTCGGGGGCATTTTCCTGCTGATGACCTGTACGACGCTTCTGACGTTGTGCGCGCTGCTTGCCATTCGTCATACAGATATCGACAACGATGCGGCGCGGGGGCTGACCTCTTCAGCCCGTCAACCAGTCCCCGGCGTCGCGGTGCTGATTAAAAACCGGGCGCTGTTGATAACCGGGCTGACGCTGCTGCTGTTCCATCTGGCCAATGCCGCACTGCTGCCGATGCTGAGCATGAGGGTTGCTGCGGCACCGGCAACCATCAATCCCGGATTATTTGCGGCGGCCACCGTCATCATTTCTCAGGCGGTGATGATCCCCGTCGCCATTGGGGTGGCAGGTCGAATTGAGCGCTACGGTTACTGGCGTTTAATCATGCTGGCCCTGCTGATCATGCCCGTTCGGGCGGCACTGGCAGCCTCCACAGACGCCCCGTTGATGATGATCCCGGTACAAATTCTTGATGGTCTGGCCGCGGGGATCCTGGGCGTTGTCGTGCCGTCGTTTATCGTGGTGCTGTTGCGCGGGAGTGGGCACGTGAATGCCGGGCAGAGCGTGGTAATGCTGATGCAGGGTGTCGGGGCAGCAATGAGCCCGGCGTTAACCGGCACCATTGCCGGTCATTACTCTTTTGCGACGGCCTTTAGTGTGCTCAGCGCCATTGCGCTGCTGGCTGTCCTGCTCTGGTGGCGCTTTGCTCACCGGAGCTGGACACCAGACCGGGCGTAGCTGGCCGGGCAGGGCAGAGCCGCACCCGGCACACGGGTTTACACGATAGCGTTAGGGCACTCTTCACCCTTTTCCAGCTGCTGCAAGTTCCCCAGCGTGGTTTCTGAAATGCTGATCAGCGCTTCGGCAGTCAGAAACGCCTGGTGTCCGGTGAACAGGACGTTATGGCAGGCAGACAGACGGCGGAATACGTCGTCCTGGATCACGTCATTAGATTTGTCTTCAAAGAACAGATCGCGCTCATTCTCATACACGTCCATCCCCAGCGCGCCAATCTTCTGGGTCTTCAGCGCTTCAATAGCGGCCTGGGAATCAATCAACCCGCCGCGGCTGGTGTTGATGATCATCACGCCATCTTTCATCTGGTCAAACGCCGCCTGGTTGAGCAGGTGGTAGTTTTCCGGCGTCAGCGGACAGTGCAGGGAGATAACGTCAGACTGTGAAAACAGCGTCGGCAGGTCGACATATTCCACGCCCAGATCCAGCGCGGCAGCGCTTGGGTACGGATCAAACGCCAGCAGACGCATACCAAACCCTTTCAGAATGCGCAGGGCGGCGACGCCAATCTTACCGGTACCGATAACGCCCGCGGTTTTACCGTACATGGTAAAGCCGGTCAGCCCTTCCAGAGAGAAGTTGGCGTCACGGGTACGTTGATAAGCACGGTGAATACGACGGTTCAGCGACATCATCATACCGATGGCATGTTCCGCGACCGCTTCCGGAGAATATGCCGGGACGCGGACCACCTTCAGCCCCAGCTCTTTTGCGGCATCAAGATCCACGTTGTTGAAGCCAGCGCAGCGCAGGGCGATATATTTCACGCCCTGTTTTTTCAACTCTTCCAGCACCGGACGGCTGCCATCATCATTCACAAAAATGCAAACGCCTTCACAGCCGTGCGCCGTTTTGGCGGTTTTTTCGGACAGCAGAAAGTCGAAAAATTCAAGCTCAAACCCGTAAGCCTCGTTAACATGTTGCAGATACTTTTTGTCGTACTGCTTTGTGCTATATACCGCGAGTTTCATAAGACTTTCTCCAGTGATTTTGCATTCACGTTAGCATGATTAAAATTATCTTACAATTTCTGAAATATTATTGAATTCAATAAGTTCTATCAATTATTTTAGAGCATCTTT
>NZ_CP080000.1:1290194-1297354 GCF_019378755.1 Enterobacter sp. BIDMC 29
TCAGAGCATCTATCCTTAAATTTGGCATTCTCTTCAACTGACTGGCTAAACATGCGACAATGATCGGCACTGTCGGCTTAATTCTTTCGCTAAATCAGGATATTAACTGCCCATGAGGGGTACATACAAAGCCGCAATCGCGCTCTTACTGCTGTTCATTCTGGTGCCGCTGACGCTGCTGATGACCCTTGCCCAGTGGGTACCAACCCTTGCCGGGATCTGGCTTCCTGTCGGGACGCGCATCGCCTTTGAACAAAGTCCCAGACTCACGCGTCATGCCCTGATTATCCCCGATCTTCGCTATCTTGTGGATGACTGCGAAATTGCCCGAGTCGATAACGCGACCCTATCGCACCCCAGCCGCTGGAAACTGGATGTCGGCGCGCTCGAACTGAACTCCGTTTGCCTCAATAAAATTCCCCAGTCCGCACCGTCCACGGTCGCGCCCAAAACGCTGGCGCAGTGGCAGGCGGTGTTACCGAATACCTGGCTTACTGTCCATCGTCTGACGCTCTCGCCCTGGCAGCAGTGGCAGGGAGAACTTCAGGCGTCGCTGACGCCCGCGCGTCAGGAGATTGCCTACAAAGGTGAGCAGGTCAGCATTAAAGGGATGCTCCGCGGTCAGACCCTCTCTGTCACCCAGTTCGATGTACAACTTCCCGACCAGCCACAGCCGATAAAACTGGTGGGACAATTCACCCTGCCGCTGGTGCCGGACGGCGTGCCGGTTAAAGGCCATGCGGTTGCGACCTTTAACGTGCCACAGTTAGCCTCGCTGGTCGATGCCGATCTCGACTGGGAAGCCAATCAGGGGCAACTGGTGGTCATGGCGCGGGATAACCCCGATCCGCTGCTCGATCTGCCGTGGCAAATAACCGCGGAACAGCTGAATATCAGTGACGGACGCTGGAACTGGAACCTTTCCGGCATGCCGCTGAGCGGGCGCGTTGGCCTTCGTGTCGATAACTGGCAGGCGGGGCTTGAGAAAGCGACCCTGACCGGGCGTCTGAATGTGCTCACTCAAGGGGATGCGGGGAAGGGCAACGCGGTGCTGAATATCGGACCGGGCAGGCTCAGAATGGAACAAAGCGACATGCCGCTTCATCTGAGCGGCGAGGCGAAACATAACGACCTGGTGCTCTATGCCAGACTGCCGGCAAAACTGACCGGAAGCCTGTATGAACCGCAGCTCTCCTTTGAGCCGGGCGCGCTGCTGCGCTCACGTGGTCGCATTATCGATTCACTGGATATTGATGAAATTCGCTGGCCGCTGGCGGGCGTCAGGCTGACCCAAAAGGGTGTCGATGGACGCCTGCAGGCCATTTTGCGGGCGCACGAGAACGAGATGGGTGATTTTGAACTGCATCTGGATGGCCAGGCCAGTGACTTTTTACCCGACAACGGCTTGTGGCAGTGGCGCTACTGGGGCAAAGGGGGCTTCACCCCAATGAATGCGCGCTGGGATGTTGCCGGAAAAGGCGAATGGCGCGACAAACTTATTGAGCTGACCGCGCTTTCAACCGGTTTCGACCAGCTCAAGTACGGTGCCATGGAGGTCAGTAAACCCCGACTGGTGCTGGATAACCCGGTGCGCTGGTATCGCGATCCTGACAAGCCGACGTTCAGCGGAGCGCTGTCGCTGAATGCCGGGCAAACCCGTTTCAGCGGCGGCAGCGTATTGCCGCCGTCGGTGCTGACCTTCAGCGTAGACGGAACAGACCCGACACTGTTCCAGTTCAAGGGCGATCTGCATGCCGATGCTATCGGACCGGTACAGGTGAACGGACGCTGGGACGGGGAACGCCTTCGCGGGCAGGCCTGGTGGCCGAAACAATCGCTCACCGTGTTCCAGCCGTTGATCCCGCCAGACTGGAAAATGACGCTGCGTGACGGCGAACTGTATGCGCAGGTGGCCTTCTCGGCCGCCGCGGGTCAGGGCTTTGAGGCGGGCGGTCACGGCGTGCTGAAAGCCGGTAGCGCCTGGATGCCAGACAACCAGATCAACGGCGTCGACTTTGTCCTGCCGTTCCGGTTTAGTGAGGGCACCTGGTCGCTGGGAACGCGCGGCCCGGTAACCTTACGGATTGGCGAGGTGGTAAACCTGGTGACCGCGCGGAATATCACGGCGGACCTGCAGGGTGACTACCCCTGGAGTGAGGCGAACCCGCTTCTGCTCACCAATGTGAAGGTGGAAGCCCTTGGCGGAAAAATCACCATGCAGCAGTTGAGGATGCCGCAACACGATCCGGCGCTGCTGCGGGTAGACAATATCTCCTCCAGCGAGCTGATCAGTGCCGTTAATCCGAAGCAGTTTGCGATGTCTGGCCCGGTGAGCGGGGCGCTGCCGTTCTGGCTGGACAATGAAAAATGGATCATCAAAGATGGCTGGCTGACCAACCCCGGCCCGATGACGCTGCGTATCGATAAAGACACGGCGGACGCCATCGTAAAAGATAATATGGTGGCGGGCGCCGCAATTAACTGGCTGCGCTATATGGAAATTTCTCGCTCGTGGACAAGAATCAATTTAGATAATCTGGGTGAATTAACCATGCAGGCGACCCTTAAGGGAACCAGCCGGGTAGAGGGTAAAAGCAGCTACGTTAATCTGAACTATACCCATGAAGAGAATGTCTTTACCCTCTGGCGCAGCCTGCGTTTTGGAGACAACCTGCAAACCTGGTTTGAGCAACACGCGGCAATACCTGGTATCCGCAGTTCGACTGGCAAGGAAAGTGAGGAACAACAATGAAAAAGATGGCTGGTGTGCTCACCGTTGCCGTTGCCGCGCTACTGACCGGCTGTACGCCGCGCATTGAAGTCGCCGCGCCGAAGGAGCCGATTACCATCAATATGAATGTCAAAATCGAACATGAGATCCACATCAAGGTCGATAAAGACGTTGAAACCCTGCTGAAATCACGCAGCGATCTCTTCTGAGGATGCCATGAAACGATTAGCTCTGATGTTACTGGCGCTCGGCATGAACGTGCAGGCGGCAACGCTGACCTTAAATGACGCCCGGACGCAGGGGCGCGTGGGGGAAACCCTGAGCGGTTATCTTGCGCCAATCAAACAGGATGCGGAAACCCTGGCGCTGGTCAATCGCATTAACGCCGCGCGCACGGAAAGCTATCAGAAGCTGGCTGACAGCAACAATCTGCCGGTGGATGAAGTGGCGAAAATGGCAGGGCAAAAGCTGGTTGCCCGCGCCCAGCCGGGCGAGTACGTGAAAGGCATCAACGGGAAATGGCTGAAGAAGTAGTTAGCGAAAGCGCTTACGATATTCGCCAGGCGAGACGCCAAAACGCTGCTTAAAGGCGGTTGAAAAATGGCTGTGGTCGGAAAAGCCCCAGCTGTAGCCAATGCCCGCCAGCTTTTCATCATCGCTGGCGGAGCGCAACACTTGTGCGCACAGGTCGAGACGGCGGTTTTTAATGTACTGGGCGACCACCAGCCCCTTATCAGCAAACATGCGGTAGAGGCTTCGCACCGACATCCCGCTCTGTGCAGCAATCCATTCCGGTCGTAGTGATTCAGACTGAATATGATCGTCAATCAATGACAGCACATTGCGGAACAGGCGTTCTTTACGTGGCTGAGCCACGTCGCGCTGCTGGAACGCGGGGCGAAGCAGACAGATCATCGCTTCCAGCGCCGCTTCACTCTCCCGGTCACTCAGATCGGCATTCCCCATACTTTCCATCAGCAGGTGGTGGCTTAACTGAACGGTGGGCAGCGTGCGCGAAAGGGTGAGCGCGCAGCTTACCTCCTGAAAACGACACTGTTGCTCAATAATCTGGCGCGGAACCAGCAGCGAAATCTGGCGGGATTTTTCATGCCAGGCAATGGAGCACGGGCGGGAAGCATCAAGCAGCGTGATATCGCCGGTCTTCAGCACCGCGCGGCGGTCGTCCTGTTCAATCTCCGCGCTGCCTTCCAGCTGAAATACGGTGTAGAACCAGGCATCGTTACTGTCGTTAATCTCATGGCGGGATCGGAACAGGTTAACGCCACCTGCGGTTACGGTGCTTAACTTCAGGCTACGGGCATAGCTGGTTTCCAGCTCGCCGACGAATTCCCCCTCCAGCGGACGCGCATTAAAACGCCCGCAGACCTGGTTAATTTGTGCCAGCCACTGTTGATACTGTTCCTCTTCGCTTGCACACGCCATCGCTTATCTCGCTGCACCGTCAATGTTTTTGCATTGTTGCATTTGTGTTGCATTTTGTCAGAGCTATGAGGCTGACTATAGGAAAGAACACTCACCGGTAACAGCGTTATAAGACGGAATTATCACGATTTGCGGAGCCTGTCACAGGTGGCAAAGCGAATGTCACAGAGACAAAAGCGAGAATCCAAAACCCCTCTTAGACTGCATTAACACCCTGCGAATAAAAACGAAGGAGTACCCTATGTCTGAATCTCAGGTAGCCGTTCAGCCTGCCGTACAGCAGTTTTTAGACCGACATCATGGCCTGTGGATTGAAGGGCGTCAGGCCGCGTCGGACAGTGAAAAGCGGCTCAATGTCTATAATCCGGCTACGGGCGACGTCATCGCCTCCACCGCCGATGCCAGCGTTGATGATGTCGACCGCGCCGTGATGTCCGGCTGGCGTGCGTTTGTTGCCCGTAGCTGGGCCGGAAAATTACCGGCAGAGCGTGAGCGTATCCTGCTGCATTTCGCCGATCTGGTTGAGCAGCACAGCGAAGAGCTGGCCCAGCTTGAGACGCTGGAGCAGGGGAAATCCATTCATATCTCCCGCGCCTTTGAAGTGGGCTGCACCCTGAACTGGATGCGCTATACCGCAGGGCTTACCACGAAAATTGCCGGTAAAACCCTCGACCTCTCCATCCCCTTACCGCAGGGGGCCCGCTATCAGGCGTGGACGCGCAAAGAGCCGGTTGGCGTGGTGGCCGGGATTGTGCCGTGGAACTTCCCGCTGATGATCGGGATGTGGAAAGTCATGCCTGCGCTGGCGGCGGGGTGTTCCATTGTCATTAAGCCTTCAGAAACCACGCCGCTCACCATGCTGCGCGTGGCGGAACTGGCAAGTGAAGCGGGCATCCCCGACGGGGTGTTTAATGTGGTCACGGGAAGCGGTGCGGTGTGCGGTGCCGCGCTGACCTCACATCCGCATATTGCCAAAGTGAGCTTTACTGGCTCAACGGCGACAGGCAAGCAAATTGCCCGCGCGGCGGCGGATACGCTCACGGGGGTGACGCTGGAGCTGGGGGGTAAAAACCCGGCTATCGTGCTGAAAGATGCTGACCCGGCCTGGGTAATTGAAGGCCTGATGACCGGCAGCTTCCTGAACCAGGGGCAGGTTTGTGCGGCGAGCTCCCGTATCTATATTGAAGCGCCGCTGTTTGACACGCTGGTTAGCGGGTTTGAGCAGGCGGTGAAATCCCTGAGCGTCGGGCCGGGCATGTCGCCGGAGGCCTTCATCAACCCGCTGGTCTCCCGCGCGCACTGCGATAAAGTGCAGACCTTCCTCGACGAGGCAAAATCGCGCAATGCGGAGTTGATCACCGGTAACCGGGGGCCGGATGGCAAAGGTTATTACGTGTCGCCGACGCTGGTGGTGAACCCGGATGCCGCGCTGCGACTCACCCGCGAAGAAGTGTTCGGCCCGGTGGTCAACCTGGTGCGCGTCGCGGATGGCGAAGAAGCGCTGGCGCTGGCCAACGACACCGAATATGGGCTGACGGCCAGCGTCTGGACACAAAATATCAGCAAGGCGCTGGAATACACCGACCGGCTGCAGGCGGGGACCGTCTGGGTGAACAGCCATACCCTGATCGACGCCAACCTGCCGTTTGGTGGCATGAAGCAGTCCGGCACTGGGCGCGATTTCGGCCCGGACTGGCTGGATGGCTGGTGTGAAACCAAATCGGTATGTGTACGGTATTAAAACAAAGCGTGTCGGGCTGGCGCAACGGCCACCCGACACGGCTATCGTGACCAGCGGTCCCGTCCGGCCGCTTTCGCCCGGTACAGCGCCTCATCGGCGCGGGCGATAATCTCCGTCCCCGCCAGACCCTCTGCCATTCCTGCAATGCCCATGCTTACGGTGACGTGATCGCTGACTTTTGAGGCATCGTGCGCTATCGCTTCCGCGCGCAGGCCGTCCTGAATACGCATGGCAACTTTTTCGGCTGTGTTTTCCGGGCAATCAAAGAGGATCACCACAAACTCTTCACCGCCGTAGCGAGACACGACATCGTCAGGTGTTCGCACCGACTGCCGGAGCACCTGCGCCACGCGGGTCAAACATTCGTCACCGGCCTGATGACCATAGGTGTCGTTGTAAAGTTTGAAATAATCTATATCCAGCATAATCAGCGAGAAGGCTTTTTTCTGCTCAACGGCATTCTCCAGCACCACTTCCATCTTGCGACGGTTGGCGGTCTGGGTTAACGGATCCTGATGCGCCAGCGCTTCCAGCCGCGAAATCAACAGCTGGTTTTGCTGGTTACGTCGCCAGGCCTCATCAAACCAGCTTATCAGGATGAAACGCCCGCAGAGCAAAATCAGCGTAAAGACGGTCCAGACGGCGGCAAAGTGAAGGTTGACACCATCATTGAGTACCCAGCTTGCGACCGGTAGCGTGACCCAGAGCGGGATCACGAAGGCGAGTAACCCACGGGGGTAAAAGTAGAGCGCCGTCAACCCGGCGAGTAACAGAATCGCGCACAGGGGCCAGACGTGAGGCAGCAACAGATCGGTGATAAACCAGAAACAGGATATCGACCAGATGACGCTACAGAAAAAGAGTACCACGCTGATGCCGGCAATACGTCGCCAGGCCATGATGATTAACGCAGCTGACAGAATAATAATGCCGAACATCGAGGCATCGATAAACTTCAGCAGAGGCAGCGACCGGAGGTAAAGGGGGTCGTCGGGTTTAAGCGAGACGTGGCGCAGCAGGATCATCACGGCGAAGCTGATGTTGACGAATGCCAGCCACGGCAGGTTCATCGCCAGCCCGTGCATAACCATCGCCTGACGCGTCGGCCAGGCAGCCCGCTCTGGCGTCGTTTTTTTTCTTTTTTCCATAAATGCTCTTTATCCTTTTCTGGGAGCAAGTGAGACAGGAACGGGCGGAGGRACCGTCCGTCTGTTTTGCACCGTTACGGTGTCACAATATTAAACC
>NZ_CP080000.1:1299439-1369172 GCF_019378755.1 Enterobacter sp. BIDMC 29
AATAAAAAACCGGGCATTACGCCCGGTCTGTTTTTATTTCTGCTCGTCTTTTTTCCTGCCGAGTGTCGGCGTTTCGTCGAAGAAGTTCCACGGTTTGAGCAGGGTATGCACCCATTCCGTTGGCATGATTGGCCACTCTTCGGCGCGCGCGACGTGGGTTGTGCCGGTGGTCATCCAGACGACGTCATCCTGATCGTTTAGCGACTCGTTATCTTTGCTGTATTTGCCAAGCCCCGTATCGTGGGTTGAGCGGTTTGGGAATTTGCCCTCCGGGTACATCTCATCCGGATGGTAACGCGTGACCCACAGCTGTTTATCCATAAAGCTCAGGCGGTGATAGATCCACTCGTCCGGGGCGAACTTCGCGCCGGTCGCCACCGGGTGCGTCCCCCCGGCGTAAGGGATTATCTGATACGAAATTGGGTTCCCCATGCGGTTCTCTTTACTGGTGTTGCTCAGCAGACGAATGGTGCCCGGGTCAAATTTCTGCGCCGCCTGCTGCTCGGTATCAATAGCGTACTGATTGATCTGCATGGTGCTGGTTCGCGGGCCGCCGGCGGTGTTCGGTTTCACCTGTGGATCCATTGCCACCAGCGTGTTGTTGATGCCATCCACATCCATATCGAGACGGAAGTTATAGATGTGCTGGTGGGTGGTCCCGACGATGTTGTGATCAATTAATGTGCCGTATCGGGTATCGTCTTTGGCAGTAGGGTCATGCATCGTTTTCGCCTGTACGCCTTTCACCGCCTCAATCCCCGTTGCACCAGCATCAATCCCGATGGTGCCATTTTCGTGGAATACCCAGTCGAAAATGTAGTCGTAGTTGCCAACGGTGCTCACCCAGCGAACCACCAGCTCGCGCCGCTCGGTACTGACGTTAGGCTGACCCATCTCCTGGTGTTTATATTCCGGTCCTGCGTAGCGTTCAAAAATGGCGATGGCGCGGGGGATCTCCATCGGCGCACCGGTATAATCGGCAATGGTTTCATTGAGCATCACGGCGTTGGACGGCACGTCTTTGCCGCGCACCAGCGGAGAGGTCAGGGTGCCCATGCCGTAATCGCCGGAATCCAGATAGGCTTTGAAGTACCAGCCCACGTCAGGGTCACCGTAAGGGACGATCATCCCGCCCAGGGAGCCCTGATACATAATCTGGCGTTTTTTGCCGTTGTCATTGTAGGTGACGGTAGAAATCATTGGGCCCACGCGGGAATCCAGACTCAGATGGAAATCCCAGTTCTGCCAGTGAATCATATCGCCGGTGATGGTGTAGTTTTTGCCTTCCGGCTCAATGATGTCGAGCGGCTTTTTCGGCGTGTTGATGCGGTCACGTCCATCATACGGACGCGGCGTCATCGGCACCGGCACAACGGCACCTTCTTCAATCTTCTGAATCTTCTTCTGCTCAAGGTCGACCACTGCCACCAGGTTCTCAATCGGGTGCGCCCAGTAGTTGCCGTCGCCCACGTCCAGATAGCTCACCACTTTCAGCAACCGGTCTTCCTGTTTCAGGCCATCTTTGCCGTCGAAATAGCCGACGGTCAGTGGCGTGGTGATCACTTTCTTCGTATCGGTAATGCCGCGCTTTTTCAGAACCTCGGCAAACTCTGCACTCTCGTTGATGATCTGCTGAACGGTCGCAAAATCATCCAGCAGCACCATGCCGTGGGCATCTTTAATGGCGTCCCAGCGCAGGATCTTTTTATCCTTCAGGTCCACCAGACTTTCAATAACGTGTTTCCCGTCCAGCATGGTGATGTTCGCCTGGCGGGGAGAGTCCACCGCCGTGCCGTTGAGCACAAAGTCCCACACTTTGGCTTTCTCGGGTTCGGCCAGGGCTATCTGGGTGAAGCGGGTGTTCGGTTTAAAATCCGCAGAGCCTTTCACAATCTCCACGGCTTGCTTAATTTCGTCAGCCGTTAGCGCGTTTAACGGGTGAGGGCGTTTTTCAACCTGGAAGGTCTGGTCGAGACCAGACTGGAAAACGTCGTTGATGAAGGTCTCGGAGATGAACGCTTTTTTGCCTTTCATGACCACCGGCACCTGCAGCGTGAGGGTTTTGCCGTTCACAATAGCGGTTTTCGCGCCGGGCTTGACCTTCACATATGCCCCGTCCTTCGCAATGGTGAACATCTGTGCGTAATCATCCCACTGCACATCGGCGCCAAACGCCTGCAGCGTTTTGTCCATCGGGACCATATGCGCCTCACTGCCGTGTGCGAAAACAGGTGATTGCCAGGCGCAACACAGCGCAACGGCCATAGCCAGTGCCGTTCTACGGGCAGAAAAAGAAGAATTGCTTCCCATCGTAGACCTCATCTTGTTGTGTTTATTGTGTTGTGACAGCCTTATCCTGACAGGCGCTTGAGAAAAGCGTTTGCCTGCATCTGCCAGGTTATTTGTTGGTCTTGCCAGGTTAAAAAAAGACCGGGGCGATATCACACCCCGGTCAACGTGCGAGAGAGGAACGTGTCAGAAGTCGCCGTGCTGGCGCGCCACCAGCGTCAGGATGGAGTAGAGCGCGACCGCCTGCTGGTGCTGGTTAAAGATCTCAACGGCCCATTCGACCACGCCGGTTGGCTTCTCATCGGCGGTCCGTTGTTTCTTCAGCGTTTTACGTTTACAGGTGAGGCGCACCTGAATGGTATCGCCCGGCTTAACCGGTTCGATAAAGCGCAGGTTTTCCATGCCGTAGTTGGCAATCACCGGCCCAACGCCGGCATCAACAAACAGACCCGCCGCGGCAGAGATCAGGAAGTAACCGTGTACCACCCGTTCGCCAAAGATGGATTCTGCCGCGCCGATTTTGTCCATATGGGCGTAGAAGTGATCGCCGCTCAGGCAGGCAAAGTTAACGATATCGGCTTCCGTCAGGGTGCGGCGCGGGGTCAGCAGGCTGTCGCCCGGCTGCAGTTCTTCAAAGTATTTCCGGAACGGATGAACGCGATCTTCCTGAACCGCAGCACCCCGTACCCACTGTTTGCCGATGGTGGCAAGCATGGTCGGGCTGCCCTGAATGGCGGTGCGCTGCAGATAGTGCTTCACCGCACGCAGTCCTCCCAGCTCTTCACCGCCACCTGCGCGGCCAGGACCGCCGTGCACCAGCTGCGGCAGCGGAGAGCCGTGTCCGGTGGACTCCCTGGCGGATTCGGCGTTAAGGATCTGAATTCGTCCGTGCGCCCGCGCCGCGCCGGCAATAAACTGGCGGGCGATAGCCGGGTCGGCGGTGACCAGCGTACCGGCCAGACTCCCGCCACCCGCCCGTGCCAGCTGCATCGCGTGGTCTGAATTGCGGGAGGGCATCAGCGTGGCGACCGGCCCGAAGGCTTCGGTGCAATGCACGGCGGGGGTTTCATCTGGCTGTGGGCAGAAAAGCAGCGTCGGCGGGAAGAATGCCCCCGCAGCCTGCAGATCGGCTTTTCCGCCGAGTCTGACCTGGCAACCCGCCGCAATCAACAGATCGACTTTCTCCTGCACGTCCGCGCGTTGCTCGCCGTTCACCAGCGCGCCCATCTTCACCCCGTCCTCTGCCGGGTCGCCGACGACCACGTTTTGCAGCCGCGCGATCAGCGCCTGGCTGACGGCATCCATCCGATCCTGAGGCACAATTATGCGGCGGATGGCGGTACATTTTTGCCCTGCCTTGGCGGTCATTTCGCGTACCACTTCGCGAATAAACAGCGCGAATTCTGGCTGTTCCGGCGTCACATCCTCACCCAGAACGCAGCAGTTGAGGGAGTCGGCTTCCATGGTAAAGGGAATGGAGTTAGCCACGATATTCGGGTGAATGCGCAGGCTCTGGCCGGTGCTGGCGGAGCCGGTAAAGGTCACCACATCCTGGCTGTCGAGATGATTCAGCAGATCGCCCGCGCCGCCGCAGACAAGGCTGATAGCACCGTCCGGCACCAGACCGCTCTCCACAATCGCTTTCACCATCGCCTGCGCGACCTGCGCGGTGGCGGTGGCGGGTTTGATAATGGCAGGCATCCCCGCAAGCCAGGTGGGCGCCAGTTTTTCCAGCATTCCCCAGCACGGGAAATTAAAGGCGTTGATATGGACCGCCACGCCCGATTTTGACGTCAGTACGTGACGCGCAGCAAAGCCGCCTTCCTTCGACAACGGGATCAGCTCATCTTCCGGCCAGAGTGTGTCATCAGGCAGCTCGCGGCTCCCCAGGCTGGCATAGGTGAACAGCGTCCCGATCCCACCCTCAATATCCACCCAGCTGTCTGCTCGGGTCGCCCCGGTCTGGGCAGACAGGGCATAGAACGTCTCTTTCTCACTAAGCAGATGTTTCGCCACCGCCTTCAGCATGGCGGCACGGTCGATAAAGGTCATGGCGCGCAGGGCTTCGCCGCCACGCGCGATCGCATAGCGACGTGCATCCGCCATGTCCAGACCTTCGCTGGTCACGGACCACAGCGCTTCGCCACTGATGGCGTGATGGATAGTACGTTCGCGGCCCCGGCCAGACTGCCAGGTGCCGGACAAGAAGCTGGCTAACTGCTGCATCGCTTATCTCCAAGTGTTACGTAATTTCACTATCAATAGTTTAATCATGAATCATAAAAAGCAAGCTGAGTTTTAATGAATTGTTAACATTGTGATCCAGCGTAATGAAGTGGAAGGCCGGAAGCCCCGTTGCGCAGGCCTTTTGCAAAAAGCCTTGCGAGCACCATCACAAAATGGGGAAACATTTCTTGGGGTTATATTTAACCTTTGTGTAACTTTTAAAAAATGAAGTGATTCAGTATTTCACTTTAGGTGGTAAATAATCGAATCATAAAGGTGATGACGTGACGCAAGAACAACGCTTTGAGCAGCGCATAGCGCAGGAGACGGCGATTGAGCCTCAGGACTGGATGCCTGATGCCTATCGTAAGACGTTGATCCGCCAGATTGGTCAGCACGCGCACTCCGAAATTGTCGGCATGTTGCCGGAAGGAAACTGGATCACCCGCGCGCCGACGCTGCGCCGCAAAGCGATCCTGCTGGCGAAAGTGCAGGACGAAGCCGGGCACGGTTTGTACCTCTACAGCGCGGCCGAGACGCTGGGCTGCGCGCGGGAAGACATCTACCAGAAGATGCTCGACGGCAAGATGAAATACTCCTCCATCTTCAACTACCCGACCCTGAGCTGGGCGGATATCGGGGTGATCGGCTGGCTGGTGGACGGTGCGGCCATCGTCAACCAGGTGGCGCTGTGCCGTACCTCATATGGCCCCTATGCCCGCGCAATGGTGAAAATCTGTAAAGAAGAGAGTTTCCACCAGCGTCAGGGCTTTGAAGCCTGTATGGCGCTTGCGCAGGGGAGTGACGCCCAGCGCGAGATGCTGCAGGACGCCATTAACCGCTTCTGGTGGCCCGCTCTGATGATGTTCGGCCCAAACGATGACAACTCGCCGAACAGCGCCCGCAGCCTCGCCTGGAAAATCAAACGCTTCGGCAATGATGAACTTCGCCAGCGCTTTGTCGACAACACGGTTCCGCAGGTAGAAATGCTGGGCATGACGGTTCCGGATCCTGACCTGTGTTTTGACGAAGAGAGCGGTCACTACCGCTTTGGCGAGATCGACTGGCACGAGTTTGATGAGGTCATTAACGGGCGCGGTATCTGTAACCACGAACGTCTGGCTGCCAAACGTAAAGCCTGGGAAGACGGGGCGTGGGTGCGTGAAGCCGCACTGGCGCACGCGGAAAAACAACACGCCCGCAAAGTGGCTTAAGAGGAAACACGATGAGCAATGTCTACTGGCCGCTGTACGAAGTGTTCGTACGCAGCAAACAAGGGTTGTCCCACCGTCATGTGGGAAGTCTTCATGCCGCCGACGATCGCATGGCGCTGGAAAATGCGCGTGATGCCTATACCCGTCGCAGTGAAGGCTGCTCTATCTGGGTGGTGAAGGCGAGCGAGATTGTCGCCTCTCAACCGGAAGAGAGCGGCGAGTTCTTCGACCCGGCGGAAAGTAAGGTTTACCGCCATCCTACGTTTTACACCATCCCTGATGGCATCGAGCACATGTGAGGTCAGTGATGAAAACATTATCCGCATATGCCCTGCGTCTGGGCGACAACGGTCTGGTGCTCTCCCAGCGTCTGGGCGCCTGGTGTGGTCACGCGCCGGAGCTGGAAATCGATCTCGCGCTCGCCAACATCGGCCTCGACTTGCTGGGGCAGGCGCGCAATTTCCTGACCTATGCCGCAGAGCTGGAAGGTAAGGGCGATGAAGACACCCTGGCGTTTGGGCGTGATGAGCGCCAGTTTCACAACGTGTTGCTGGTGGAACAGCCTAACGGCAGTTTCGCCGACACGCTCGCGCGCCAGTACTTTATGGATGCCTGGAACGTAGCGCTGTATGAACGCCTGACCCACAGCAGCGACAGCCAGCTTGCCGCCATCGCCGCGAAAGCCATTAAAGAGGCGCGCTACCACCTGCGCTTCAGTCGTGGCTGGCTGGTGCGTCTGGGCGACGGAACGGAAATATCTTCACAGCGTATGCAGCAGGCGGTCGACACCCTGTGGCGGTTTACGGCCGAGCTGTTTGAAGCCGATGACGTCGAGCTGGCGTTGATTGCCTCCGGCGTCGCGGTTGATCCGCGCGAGCTTCGTCAGCCGTGGGAGCAGGAAGTGTTTTCCGGTTTGCAGGAGGCCACCCTGAGCGTGCCGTCGGAAGTGGCGTATCGCACGGGGGGCAAGCGCGGGCTGCATACCGAACATCTCGGCCCAATGCTGGCAGAAATGCAGTATCTCCAGCGTGCCCATCCGGGTCAGCAGTGGTAAGTACGGAGGTGAAGATGCAGCGTTTTGCCGGGATTGCACCCGCGGAGATCCCTCAAATCTGGTCGCTGTTAAGCCAGATCCCGGACCCGGAAGTGCCGGTGTTAACCATCACCGATTTAGGCATGGTGCGTAGCGTATCGCCGCAGGGCGAAGGCTGGGTCATTGGTTTTACGCCAACCTATTCAGGCTGCCCGGCGACGGAACATTTGCTTGGCGCGATTCGCGAGGCGATGACCGCACACGGCTTTACGCCAGTGCATATTGTGCTTCAGCTCGAACCGGCCTGGACCACCGACTGGATGACGGCGGATGCGCGTGAACGCCTGCGCGCATATGGCATCAGCCCACCGGTGGGCCACAGCTGCCACGCGCATGCCCCGGTCGAGGTGAGTTGCCCACGCTGTGCCAGCACACATACCTCGCTTATCAGTGAATTTGGTTCGACGGCCTGCAAAGCGCTTTATCGCTGCAACGACTGCCGTGAGCCTTTCGACTATTTCAAATGTATTTGAGGTTGCCATGACAACGTTTCATTCATTAACAGTGGCAAAAGTGGAACCCGAAACCCGCGACGCGGTGACCATCACTTTCGCGGTACCGCAGGAGTTGCAGGACGCCTATCGCTTTCGTCCCGGACAACACCTGACCCTGAAAGCGAAGCTGGGTGAGGATGAGCTGCGTCGCTGCTACTCTATCTGCCGCAGTACCGCGCCGGGTGAGATCAGCGTAGCGGTGAAAGCCATCGAGGGCGGACGTTTTTCCCGCTATGCCCGGGATGAGATCAAACAGGGCATGGCGCTGGAGGTCATGGTGCCGCAGGGCCAGTTTGGTTACCAGCCTCGCGCCGACCGGGAAGGGCACTATCTGGCCATTGCCGCGGGTTCAGGCATTACCCCAATGCTGGCCATCTTGTCCGCCACGCTCGCCACCGAGCCGAACAGTCATTTCACCCTGATCTACGGCAACCGCAGCAGCCAGAGCATGATGTTTCGCGAGGCGCTTGCCGATCTGAAAGACAAATACCCGCAGCGTCTGCAGCTGGTCGCCATCTTCAGCCAGGAGGTGCTCGACAGCGATCTGCTGCATGGACGTATCGACGGTGAGAAGCTGCAGGCGCTGGCGAAAACCCTGATCAACTTCCGCCAGTACGACGAAGCCTTTATTTGTGGCCCGTCCGCCATGATGGACGACGCGGAAGCGGCGCTGAAAGCGCTGGGGATGCCAGAGAAATCGATTCACCTTGAGCGTTTTAATACGCCAGGCTCGACCGGCAAACGCACGGTCAGCGTGCAGGCTGAAGGGCAGAAAGTCACCGTGCGTCAGGACGGTCGTGACCGGGAAATTACCCTCACGGCAAACGATGAAAGCATTCTTGATGCCGCCCTGCGTCAGGGCGCCGACCTGCCGTATGCCTGCAAGGGCGGCGTATGCGCGACCTGCAAATGCAAAGTGCTGCGTGGCAAAGTTGATATGGCGACGAACTACAGCCTTGAGCCAGACGAACTGGCGGCCGGGTATGTGCTGAGCTGTCAGTCGCTGCCGTTAACCGCTGACGTGATCGTTGATTTCGACTCCAGGGGGATGGCATGAGCGAACTGATGGTCACCCGTCATGGTCGTGTCCTGCAGCTGACGCTTAACCGTCCGGCGGCACGTAACGCGCTGAATAACGCCCTGTTAGAGCAGATTGCTGATGCGCTCGACGCCGCTGCGGCCGATCGCGATCTCTCCGTTTGCGTGATTTACGGCAACGCACGCTGCTTTGCTGCCGGCGCAGATCTCAACGAAATGGCGGAGAAAGACCTGCCTGCCACCCTGAACGATATCCGTCCCCAGCTGTGGGCCCGGATCAACGCCTTCAACAAACCCCTGATTGCCGCCGTCAACGGCTTCGCGCTGGGCGCGGGCTGCGAGCTTGCGCTGCTGTGCGACATGGTGATTGCCGGGGATAACGCCCGTTTTGGTCTGCCGGAAATTACGCTCGGGATCATGCCCGGGGCGGGCGGTACGCAGCGCCTGATTCGTAGCGTGGGCAAATCGCTGGCCAGCAAAATGGTGCTGACCGGGGAGAGCATTACCGCGCAGCAGGCGCAGCGCGCCGGGCTGGTCAGCGATGTGTTCCCGGCTTCATTGACGCTGGAATATGCCCTGAAACAGGCGGCGCTGATGGCTCGACACTCACCGCTGGCGCTCCAGGCGGCAAAGCAGGCGCTGCGCCAGTCTCAGGAGGTTTCCCTGCAGGCCGGACTGGTCCAGGAGCGACAGCTGTTTACGCTGCTTTCAGCGACCGAAGACCGGCGAGAAGGCATCGACGCATTCTTACAGAAACGTACCCCCGACTTTAAAGGACGCTAATCGTGGAATTTATTCTCAGTCATGTAGAACAAGGCGTGATGACCCTGACGCTGAACCGTCCGGAGCGTCTGAACAGCTTTAACGACGTGATGCATCAGCAACTCGCTGAGTGCCTGAAGCAGGCCGAGCGCGATGACACCATCCGCTGTCTGCTTATTACCGGGGCGGGGCGCGGCTTCTGCGCGGGTCAGGATCTTAATGACCGCAACGTCGACCCTAACGGTCCGGCGCCGGATCTGGGAATGTCCGTGGAGACGTTCTACAACCCGCTGGTTCGCCGTCTTGCGACGTTGCCGAAACCGGTGATTTGCGCGGTCAACGGCGTGGCCGCCGGGGCCGGGGCCACCCTGGCACTGGGGTGTGACATGGTCATTGCCGCCCGTTCTGCCACCTTTGTGATGGCCTTCAGCAAGCTCGGATTAGTGCCGGACTGCGGGGGAACATGGTTCCTGCCGCGCGTCGCCGGGCGCGCCCGCGCAATGGGGCTGGCGTTACTCGGAGACAAACTCAGCGCCGAACAGGCTCACGCCTGGGGGATGATCTGGCAGGTGGTGGATGACGAACACCTCTCCGCCACGGCCCAGCAGATGGCGCTGCACTTTGCTTCTCAGCCCACCTTTGGTCTGGGGCTGATTAAGCAGGCGATTAACGCGGCAGAGACCAACACCCTCGACGCCCAGCTTGACCTGGAGCGCGATTATCAACGTCTGGCCGGTCGCAGCGACGACTACCGGGAAGGGGTCAGCGCCTTCCTTGCCAAACGCGCACCGACATTCACGGGGAAATAAGATGGCGATCACGGTTCGTACTGTCGCCGTCATTGGAAGCGGCACGATGGGCGCGGGAATTGCGGAAGTCGCGGCGAGTCATGGGCATCAGGTTCTGATGTATGACATTGCTTCGGACGCGATTTCACGCGCGATTGACGGGATCCGCCAGCGTCTCGCCTCCCGGGTGACTCGCGGAAAACTTTCCGCCGATGCTGGCAGCCAGATTCTTGCCAGGCTGCTGCCGGTAACGGATATCGAAGCGCTCGCCGCGGCAGATCTGGTGATTGAAGCCGCGTCTGAGCGTATCGACGTCAAAAAAGCGCTGTTTGCGCAACTGGCTCAGATTTGCCCGCCGCAGACCTTGCTGACCAGCAATACCTCCTCCATTTCTGTTACGGCGATTGCGGCGGATGTTCACCATCCGGAGCGCGTCGCGGGGCTGCATTTCTTTAATCCTGCACCGGTCATGAAGCTGGTCGAGGTGGTGAGCGGGCTGGCGACATCGCCCGAAGTGGCCGATGCGCTGTGCGAGCTGGCGCTGAACTGGGGGAAACAGCCCGTTCGCTGTCAGTCAACGCCAGGGTTCATCGTCAACCGCGTTGCGCGTCCGTTCTATTCTGAAGCCTGGCGCGCCCTGGAAGAGCAGGTCGCCGCGCCAGAAGTGATTGATGCCGCCCTGCGCGACGGCGGCGGTTTCCCGATGGGACCGCTGGAGTTGACCGACATGATTGGTCAGGACGTCAACTTTGCGGTGACCTGTTCCGTGTTCAATGCTTTCTGGCAGGAACGTCGTTTCCTGCCGTCGCTGGTGCAGCAGGAACTGGTGCTGGCGGGGCGACTGGGCAAAAAAAGCGGGAAGGGCGTTTACGACTGGCACGGTGAGAAACCGGCTGTGCCGTGGCTTGATGCAGTAAACGCCAGCGTTACACCCATGCGCGTGCAGCGAAGAGGTGACGGCGTCACGGAAATTGATGAGCTCCTGTTGATTGAAACCCAGGGGGAGACCGCTCAGGCGCTGGCCCGGCGTTTTCACTGTCCGGTCGTGGTGATTGACCGCATTGAACGCGACGTGGCGGTGATCGCAGCCGCATCGGATAACCCGCATACCGCCACGCAAAAAGCCGTCTGGTACCTGCAGCAGCAGGGACACCGGGTACTGCACATTGCCGATTACCCCGGCCTGCTGGTCTGGCGGACGGTGGCGATGATCGCCAACGAAGCGCTGGATGCGCTGCAAAAAGGGGTGGCCAGCGAGAAGGATATCGACACCGCCATGCGCCTCGGCGTGAATTACCCGAACGGGCCCATTGCCTGGGGTGAGCGTCTGGGCTGGCAACGGCTGTTAACGCTGCTGGAGAATTTGCAACGCCATTACGGCGAAGAACGCTATCGCCCTTGTTCACTGCTGCGCCAGCGTGCGCTTCTGGAGAGTAGCTATGAGTCATAACGCCTGGCATAACGCCCGCACTATGTATGAACAGGACGCCTGCGCCCAGGCGCTGGGGATCGACATCATCGACATGGACGATGGCTACGCGGTAGTGACGATGACCATCACCCCGCAGATGCTCAACGGCCACAAAACCTGCCACGGAGGACAGCTGTTTTCACTGGCCGATACCGCTTTTGCCTACGCCTGCAACAGCCAGGGGCTGGCGGCAGTGGCGTCAGGCTGTTCAATCGATTTTCTGCGCCCGGGGTTTGCCGGCGACACGCTGACCGCCACCGCGCGGGTTAAGCATCAGGGCAAACTGACCGGCGTGTATGACATTGAAATTCAGAACCAACAACAGAAAACCGTTGCCCTGTTTCGCGGAAAATCTCACCGCATCGGCGGCAGTGTGACAGGAGAAGCCTGATGCGTGACGCTTTTATTTGTGATGGCGTTCGAACCCCGGTGGGGCGCTATGGCGGGGCGCTGGCCAGCGTTCGCGCCGACGATCTCGGCGCGGTGCCGCTGCGTGCGCTGCTGGCCCGTTATCCGCAGCTCGACCTCGAGCGGATTGATGATGTGATCTTCGGCTGCGCCAACCAGGCGGGGGAAGATAACCGCAACGTGGCGCGTATGTCGCTGCTGCTGGCCGGACTGCCTCAGACGGTCTCGGGCACCACGCTGAACCGCCTGTGCGGTTCGGGTCTGGACGCGATTGGCTTTGCCGCACGGGCGATCAGGGCGGGCGATGGCGACATGCTGCTTGCAGGCGGCGTCGAGTCAATGTCCCGGGCGCCGTTTGTGATGGGTAAAGCCACGGCGGCGTTCCAGCGTCAGGCGGAGATTTTCGACACCACCCTCGGCTGGCGATTTGTGAATCCGCTCATGCATCAGCAATTCGGAACTGACAGCATGCCGGAAACGGCAGAGAATGTAGCTGAATTGTTAAATATCAGCCGGGCCGATCAGGATGCTTTCGCGCTGCGCAGCCAGCAGCGTACTGCTCAGGCACAGCAGAACGGCATTCTGGCGCAGGAGATTGTGCCGGTGCAGGTGCCCGGCAAAAAAGGAACGGTTACGGAAGTTTCGGTAGATGAGCATCCCCGTGCTGATACCACGCTTGAACAACTTGCCGCGCTGAAAACACCGTTTCGCAAGAACGGTGTCGTGACGGCGGGTAACGCCTCCGGTGTAAACGATGGCGCTGCGGCGCTGATTATCGCCAGCGAGTCGATGGCGCACGCGCAAGGGCTTGTCCCGCGCACGCGGATCGTGGCGATGGCTACCGCTGGCGTGGAGCCACGTCTGATGGGCTTAGGACCGGTGCCAGCCACCCTCAAAGTGCTGGAACGTGCCGGGCTCAGCATCAACGATATGGACGTGATTGAGCTTAACGAAGCTTTCGCTTCTCAGGCGCTGGGCGTGTTACGTCAGCTGGGATTGCCGGATGACGCTGAACACGTCAACCCGAACGGAGGGGCCATTGCGTTGGGCCACCCGCTGGGCATGAGCGGTGCCAGACTGGCGTTGGCCGCGAGCAATGAATTGCATCGACGCAACGGGCGCTATGCGCTGTGTACGATGTGCATCGGTGTGGGTCAGGGCATTGCCATGATCCTTGAGCGTGTTTGAGCGAATAACAGTGTGAGTACCCTACAATGACAAATACAACAAAGCTTGATCCGATCGAAACGGCCTCCATTGACGAATTACAGGCGCTGCAAACCGAGCGTCTGAAATGGACGCTGCATCACGCCTATAACAACGTTCCGATGTACAAACGCAAGTTTGACGCTGCGGGCGTTCACCCTGACGATTTTAAAACGCTGGAAGACATCCGTAAGTTTCCGTGTACCACCAAGCAGGACCTGCGTGATAACTATCCGTTCGATACCTTTGCCGTACCGATGGAGCAGGTGGTGCGTATTCACGCCTCTTCCGGCACCACCGGAAAGCCAACCGTCGTCGGTTATACCCAACATGACATCGACAACTGGGCCAACCTGGTGGCCCGTTCTCTGCGCGCCGCGGGCGGCAGTGCGAAAGACAAAATTCATGTGGCCTATGGGTATGGCCTGTTTACCGGTGGGCTGGGCGCGCACTATGGCGCAGAGCGTTTAGGGGCGACCGTTATCCCGATGTCCGGCGGCCAGACGGAGAAACAGGCGCAACTGATCCGCGATTTCCAGCCGGACATGATCATGGTAACACCATCCTACTGCCTCAATCTGATCGAAGAGCTGGAACGTCAGATGGGAGGCGATGCCAGCGCCTGCTCCCTGCGTGTGGGGGTATTTGGCGCAGAGCCGTGGACGCAGGCCATGCGCCGCGAAATCGAGAAACGTCTGGGGATCACCGCGCTGGATATCTATGGGCTTTCCGAGGTCATGGGGCCAGGCGTGGCGATGGAGTGTATCGAAACCGCCGACGGTCCGACCATCTGGGAAGATCATTTCTATCCGGAGATCGTCAACCCGAACGATGGCACGCCGCTTAATGATGGCGAGCAGGGCGAACTGCTGTTCACCACGCTGACCAAGGAGGCGCTGCCGGTGATTCGTTATCGCACCCGCGACCTGACGCGCCTGCTTCCTGGGACCGCCCGCACCATGCGTCGTATGGACAGGATCAGCGGTCGCAGTGACGATATGCTCATCATCCGCGGCGTCAACGTCTTCCCGTCCCAGCTGGAAGAGGAGATCGTGAAGTTCGAACACCTCTCCCCGCACTATCAGCTGGAGGTCAACCGCCGCGGCCATCTTGATTCACTTTCCGTGAAGGTGGAGCTCAAAGAGAGCAGTCTGACCCTGACCCACGAGCAGCGCTGCCAGGTGTGCCATCAGCTGCGCCATCGGATTAAATCGATGGTCGGGATCTCCACCGACGTGATGATTGTCAACTGCGGCAGTATCCCGCGCTCAGAGGGCAAAGCCTGTCGGGTGTTTGATTTGCGTAAAGTTGCGGCTAACGGTTGAGTTTCCCTCACCCCCTCATCCTAACCTTCTCCCCGGAGGGGAGAAGGGACGTTGTCCCCCTCTCACTTTGGGAGAGGGCCGGGGTGAGGGGAATATGCTATGATTCATCCAGACCAAAAATAACAACAGAATGAATCACATGAATAAACTCGATGCCTTTATCCAGCACGCGGTTAGCTCGGTTCCCGTTAGCGGAACGTCGCTTATCTCCTCATTATACGGTGACGCGCTTTCACATCGCGGTGGCGAGATTTGGCTTGGCAGCCTCGCCGCCTTACTGGAAGGCATGGGGTTTGGCGAGCGCTTTGTGCGCACTGCGCTGTTTCGTCTTAACAAAGAGGGCTGGCTGGATGTGTCGCGCATCGGACGACGCAGCTTTTACCGGCTGAGCGACAAAGGGCTGCGTTTGACCCGCCGCGCGGAGAGTAAAATCTACCGTGCTGAACTCCCCGCATGGGACGGCAAGTGGCTGTTGCTGCTCTCGGAAGGTCTGGATAAAACCACCCTTGCTGACGTCAAGAAGCAGCTGATCTGGCAGGGTTTTGGCACCCTGGCTCCCAGCCTGATGGCCTCCCCGTCGCAGCATCTGGCGGATGTGCAGTCGCTTTTACACGACGCAGGCGTGGCGGAAAACGTCATCTTCTTCGAGGCCCATTCGCCGCTGGCGCTGTCCCGCGCGGCGCTGCGTGCCCGGGTCGAGGAGTGCTGGCAGTTGACCGAACAGAACGCGATGTACGAGACGTTTATCCACTCGTTCCGTCCTCTTCTGCCGCTGCTGAAAGAGGCCGCGCCGGACGAATTAACGCCGGAACGCTGCTTCCAGATCCAGCTGTTGCTGATCCATTTTTACCGGCGCGTGGTGCTGAAAGACCCGCTGTTGCCGGAGGAGTTATTGCCCGCACACTGGGCCGGACAAAGTGCGCGACAGCTGTGCATTAATATTTATCAGCGTGTGGCACCGGGGGCGCTGGCGTTTGTCAGCGAGAAAGGTGAAACCTCCGTCGGCGAACTGCCTGTGCCCGGCACGCTCTACTATCAACGCTTTGGTGGTCTTACTATCGTATAAGGAGTGGAGATGCCCGTTTATCAAATTGACGGTCTGACGCCGGTGGTGCCTGATGAGAGCTACGTTCACCCGACGGCGGTGCTCATCGGCGACGTGATCCTGGGCAAAGGCGTGTATGTTGGCCCGAATGCCAGCCTGCGCGGCGATTTTGGCCGGATTGTGGTGAAAGACGGCGCGAACATTCAGGATAACTGCGTCATGCACGGTTTCCCGGAGCAGGACACGGTGGTGGAAGAGGACGGACATATCGGCCACAGCGCGATTCTGCACGGCTGTATTATCCGCCGTAACGCCCTGGTAGGGATGAACGCAGTGGTCATGGACGGCGCGGTGATTGGCGAAAACAGCATTGTCGGCGCGGCGGCCTTTGTGAAAGCGAAAGCGGAGATGCCCGCCAACCATTTGATCATTGGCAGTCCGGCAAAAGCGATACGTGTGCTGAGCGAGCAGGAAATTGCCTGGAAGAAGCAGGGCACGCGTGAGTATCAGGTGCTGGTGGATCGCTGCAAGCTGACCCTGCATCAGGTCGAACCCCTGCGCGAAGTAGAGCCCGGTCGAAAACGTCTGGAGTTTGACGAGGATCTGCGACCAAAATCGGCGTCATGAAGGGGCGCGCACCTGCTAATGTCAAAGCAGCGCATCGAAAAAGGCCCCGTCAGGGGCCTGTGCATGTTTACGCTGGCCTGATGCGTTGCGCGAAATCAGAACCGGTATTGCAGACCGGCGGTAACGGTATAGTTTTTGTTGGAAATGCCCGCCGCATCACCGCCAATTGACCCGGATTCGCCCGTGTTTGTATCAATAATCTGCGTGCCGCCTTTGCCCTCTTTGTAACGGCTATACGCGAACTCGGCAAAAACTTTGGCGTGTGGCGTGACGTAATATCCTGCATCCACTGACGCACCATAATAGCGAGAGTCTGAGGTTTTCTCGCGGAAGGTCAGGTCGCGCATATAGTGCTCGTCGTTATCATGAGCGCGCACCCAGTCGCTGAATTTAAACAGGCCATTAAATTCGAAATTATTAATACGATACTGCCCCACAAGCCCAATATAAGGCATTGAGAAGCGCTGGCTATAACCAATGCCGCGTTCACCCGCCGGGAAATTCCCCGTGTTGGTACCGTTATCATAATTATAAGAGCCACCGGTCGCCGTCCAGCTAAAACGGGTTTCCTGATAACCAGCAGTCACGCCCGCTTTATAGCTTTCGCCCTGCAATATCCAGCCTTTTACATTGAGATCGTATTCATTGGCATAATTGACGTTAGTTGCCGGATGCGTCGAATGATCTGTCCAGCTGGATTGTCTTTCGTTCATCCAGTCATAGTCATCCATATGACCCGACCCGGATGCCAGCGAGGTCCAGCCGCGTGCGTTCAGGGTCAGGAAAGGGTATGCATCCCAGGAAATATCGCCTTTCAGGATGGCGACGTTTTTAATTTTCCAGTCCAGCTGGCTGATTTTTCTGCCTGTGACGTCGTCATACACCATTTCATGGGATTTCCCGCTGAGCATCCCGCCCGAGGCTGAAACGGTGACGCTGTCAGGTGAGAAATTCGGCGTAAATTGCGTTTCCCCTGCGTATACTGTGCCTGAAAAGGCGGCCATCATCGTCAGTAAAAGCGTATTTCTTGTCATTTTTATTTCCCTAATTAAAATTTAATAAATACCTTGCAATTAAATTTTAAAAGCCACACAAATAACAATCAACTGCCAGTTTTAGTCATTATTCGCATTTGCGCTGTATATTCCTTTCACAAGAAACGTCCCTGAACGAGATAATATTGCCGTCCGGCCTCCGACAATTAGCGTGAATATCTTTAGCAGGATATTAATCAAAGTACGGTTTTAAAATGACTTCCGTCCAGTGCATAAAAGCTCTGACACGCTGCGATAAATTGCGCCGATGGGCGACCACAAAAGCGGCATTAAGCGGTTCAGGAGGCAAATGGGGAAGCACTTCAACCAGCGCGCCGCGCTGGATATGGGGCGCCAGCGCGGAATACCCGCCCTGAATTAAGCCCAGACCCGCCAGCCCGGCTTCATGATAGGCCGGTACGCTGTTGACCCGCGCGGCGCCGGGTAACATGACGGACCGGTAGCCATCACCGTCCGGGTACTGCCAGCCATCAGGCCGGGCACCAAAATTTCGCATGTAATGCACCATTCGGTGTCCCTGACGAAGCAGGTCGTCGATCGTCTCGGGCACCCCGACGCGCTCCAGGTAGCGTGGGCTGGCGGCGTTAATCATCCGTAACTGACCCAGCGGTCGGGCAATGAGGGTCTCATCAACAATGGGCCCAAAACGAATGACGCAGTCAAAGCCTTCCTGAACCAGATCGACTCGCCGGTCTGTGCTTGAAAGTTCTATTTCAAGTTCAGGATGCGCGTCCAGCAGTTGTGGCAGGGCGGGAATCACTACGCTTTGGGCCAACACTGCTGGCATATCGACGCGTAAACGTCCCCGCAGTGACATGCCGCCAGGCGCGAACATGGACTGCAGATCTTCAGCATCTGATAACAAATCCCGGGCGCGCGAATAAAAAGCCCGACCGTCTTCGGTCAGCTGTACCGCGCGGGTAGTCCGGTGCAACAACGTCGTCCCGAGGTCATGCTCAAGCTCACGTACGACCGTTGAAACGCGGCCTTTCTTAATGCCCAGGCTCTCTGCCGCCTGAGTAAAGCTCTGCATTTCTGCGACGCGCGCAAAAATAGTCAGTGCATGCAGGTTTTTCATTGTTCACCTTCCGGGTAACAGTGCGTTATTTTTTGGGTGATTTATTCCCTTATTGATGACTAATAGAGTGTCTTCATACCGCGTAACGCTGTCAAACAGGTTGATGCGCTTTACACCACCGGCAACAGTCCTCAGGAAGGATAAAGAAGATGAATAAAGGTTATTTAATCGCCCACGTGACCGTCACAGATCCTGCTGCCTATGCAGAATATGCGAACGCTGCCGGGGAAGCGCTGCAGGGGTTCAACCCCCGGGTCATCGTCTGGTCCGGGGAATATGAAAATCTCGAAGGGGAGGCGCATGAACGCCATGTCGTTTTAGAGTTTGATTCGTATGCTGAGGCCAAACGTTTTTATAACAGTCCCGGGTACGTGGCCGCCAGAAAGCTGCGCGCGGGGGCGGCAAGCGGGACATTTGTTGTGGTTGAAGGGGCTTAATCCTGCGCCAGCGGCAGGAAGGCGTCAGCAAATATGTCCGGCTCATACCCGGCTGAGGTAAAGAGATGATGACGTGATTCATCAATGGCCTCGCGAAGGCGGGTGATGTCGACCCCCAGCACGTTGCCGTCTTGCTTCACGATTCGTCCGGCAATCATGACGGTATGGATGTTGCTGCGCTCTGCCGCATGGACCACCGTGCCAAATGCATTGCCGGACGGATAGAGGTTGAGATCGCCGGCGCTAATAAGCACCAGGTCGGCCTGTTTACCCGGCGTCAGGCTGCCGATGCTCTCCTGTAACCCTGCACAGGCCGCACCATCGACGGTGGCTGCTTTCAGGAGCTGTTGGGTATGAAGCGTATTTACGGTGTGCGCTGAACCACAGCAGTGCTGCTGATGCATGCCCATGACGCGCTGGAGGTAAAAAGCCACGCGCATTTCCATAAACATGTCGCCGCTGTACGACGTTTCATTGTCAACGCTGAGGCCGGGGCTGATGCCGTGGCGCAGCGCGGACTGAAGGGCAAACATGCCGTCTTCAATCCCATAGTGCGCATCGGAACGGGGGCAGACGTTCACGCGTACGCCCGCATCCCGCAGGATTTTCCATCCGTCGTCCGGCAGTGCGGTGCAGTGATTAAAAATATTGTCCGGTCCCAGAAGCCCCTGCTGATGCAGCGCCTCAAGCTGCGACGCCATTTCACCCCCAAAGAATTCGGTCACGATTGGCAACCCCAGCCTGCGGGCCTCCAGCCATCTCTCCGGTTCCAGCTGGACCATGACTGCCAGCGAAACAAGACTTTCAGGGTTATTCTGGAAATACTTTTCTTGCAGGCGCTGCCAGTTACCGGGCCAGTGCGCGCGGTCCCATTCTCCGGACACCGGTGCACCGGAAGCGTGTACGGCGCGGATCCCCGCATCCAGCAGGGCCTCAACGGCCGCGTCCGAATGCGCAGCGGTGCGGCTGTTATGGGAATTATCAATCACCGTGGTGATACCGGCATCAATACACCCCAGGGCGGTGAGCAGGTTGCCGATATAAATATCGGCAGGGCGATAATACCTGGCGAATGAGAAGTGCGTGGCGTTGCAGTAATCTTCAAGCGTTTTGGCGTCGGGGTTAATGCGGCGCAGTTGTCCCTCCCAGGCATGGCGATGGGTATCCACCAGTCCCGGCATGGCAATCATATGTGTGGCATCTATTATGCGGGCGCCTTCTGCTGCCAGATTTTCACCAATGGCGACGATCTTTGCGCCTTCGATAAGGATATCGCCGCGTTCAAAATTACCCACCCTGTCATCCATGCTGAGCAGGGTTGCGCCCTTAATCAACGTGGCGGGTGGAGTTATGCTTTGATTGTTAATCATATTTCTCAGGTAATCGCTCATCTTCTTGTCCTTTGTCTCTTCATGGGTGAGAAATTACGCCACCCGATTACGGCGAAAAAGATGCTTAACGTGTTTTCATTATTCATAATCTACGAAGAATAATGTGAGCGACGGTCGGGGGAGAAAAAATGGATCGTATTCAGGCAATGCAGATCTTCATGCGGGTAGCGCAGGCTGGAAGCTTTGTCCGCGCAGCCGAAACGCTTTCTCTGCCTTCGTCAACGGTCACCAGCAGCATAAAAAATCTGGAGAATTACCTCCAGGTGCGCCTGCTTAACAGAACGACAAGGCGGGTGAGCCTCACCGCTGAAGGTGTGCAGTATCTGGCGCAATGCCAGGAAATACTGGCGTTAATCGAGCATGCGGAAACGAGCCTGACGGCGTCAGTCCGGCGCCCGCAGGGACGCTTGCGGGTGGATATGCCGGGCGGGATCGCGGATTTCATCGTGATGCCTCACCTGAAAGATTTTTACCGGCTTTATCCGGATATCTACCTGATGCTGGGCGTCAACGATCGGCAGGTTGATCTGGTGCAGGAGGGGGTGGACTGTGTGATCCGAACGGGGGATCTGAATAACTCGACTCTTGTTGCCCGTCCTCTGGGCCGGTTTCGCTGGGTGACCTGTGCCTCACCGGACTATCTCAGGAAGTTCGGTACTCCCCGCTCGCCAGACGACTTATCACAGCATCGGGCGATACACTATTTTTCCGATCAGACCCGACGGGCGGATGCGTTACGCTTTGTCCGCGGGACAGAGACGGTCTCCATCCCTGTCCGCGGCGAAGCGGCCGTAAATGCCACCGGGCTTTATATCAACATGTGCCTTGAGGGTTTCGGGCTGGCGCAGCTGGCTGAGAGTATTGTCTCAGCGCATCTGCGGGAGGGAAGGCTGGTTGAGGTTCTGGCTGACTGGCAACCGCCTTCGGTGCCCGTCACGTTGCTTTATCCCCATCAGCGTTTTCTCTCTCCCGCAGTGCGTGCCTTTGCAGACTGGATTGCCGGGCTTATCCCGGACGCCAGCCCGGCACCGTCAGGCGGCGGGCTTGATCCGAAACCAGATCGCATACATCGCAGGCAGGAAGACGAGGGTAATAATGGTTCCCCCTAGCGTTCCGCCAATCAGCGTGTAGGCCAGCGTTCCCCAGAACACGGAGTGTGTCAGGGGAATGAACGCCAGCACGGCGGCCATGGCCGTCAGTAAGACCGGCCTCGCGCGCTGTACGGTCGCCTCAACCACGGCATGGAACGGATCGAGACCGTCCTTCTGGTTGTGATCGATTTGACCAATGAGAATCAGCGTGTTTCGCATCAGGATCCCCGAAAGCGCGATCAGGCCGACGAGGGCATTGATGCCAAACGGCTGATTGAAAAGCAGCAGTGTAGGAACCACACCAATAAGCCCCAGCGGTGCGGTCAGGAATACCATGACCATGGCCGAGAGTGAACGCACCTGCAGAATGATTATCAGCAGCGTCAGGGCAATCATGATGGGGAACAGCGGGGCCATGGCCTGGGTGGCTTTGCCGGATTCCTCAATCGATCCCGCCATTTCGATGCGATAGCCAGGTGGAAGCGAATCAATAATGGGTTGCAGCTGTTTCATGATGGCGGTTGACACATCCGGGGGCTGAAGGTTTTCGGCAATGTCTCCCCGCACGGTAATCGTGGGCGTACGATCGCGACGGCGCAACAGCGGATCTTCCATTCGGATCTCAATCTCCCCGATTTGTGACAGCGGAACGCGTTGCCCGGCGTTACCCACCAGGGTAAAGCCCTCTATCTTCGCCGGATCAAGGCGGATATCACCCGCGGCGCGGCCCGTAACCTGTACCGAGCGAATATCTTCCCGCACGGAGGTGATGGGAACGCCCGACAGCAGGAACTGAAGTTGCTGGGCAACGGCGTTCGACGTTAAACCGGTAGCCTGCAGGCGGTTCTGATCGAGGGTGAAATGCAGGGTCGGTACGCGTGAACCCCAGTCGGTATTGACGGTTCTCATCATCGGACTGGCCTGCAGCACACCTTTAACGTTATCTGCAATATCACGCAGTTTATCGACATCCGGTCCCATTACTCGCCAGGCGACCGGGAAGGGAGAATAAGGCCCGAACACCAGCTGCGTGACCCGCACGCGTGCCTCCGGAGCCAGCCCGCGGGCTACCGCTTCGCGAAGGCGGAACTTAAGCGCCTCGCGTGACTTCTCGCTGTCCGTCATGACGACAACCTTCGCGAAAGAGGGATCGGGCAACTCAGGGGCCATCGCCAGATAAAAGCGCGGCGAACCTTGGCCAATGTAGGCGGTGACGATGCTGGCTTCAGGCTGTTTGCGCAGCCACGCTTCGATTTTCGCGGTGGCGGCGCTGGTTTGCTCAATCGATGTGCCATACGGCATCTGCACTTCCACCAGCACCTCGGGGCGGTCGGACGTCGGGAAAAACTGTTTTTTAACCAGCCCCATCCCCAGTACTGCGAGGGTGAAGATGGCCACGACGGACGCGGCGACGATCCATTTTCGGGCGATCACGCGGCTCAGCGTATGACGAAAACGGTTATAGCGCGGGGTGTCATAGATGGCGGCATGACCGCCTTCGACTTTTGCGATGTCCGGCAGGATTTTGACGCCCAGATAAGGGGTGAACACCACCGCCACAAACCACGAAGCTATCAGGGCGAGGCCGACTACCCAGAACATATTGCTGGTGTACTCCCCGGCGGTTGACTGCGCAAAACCATTCGGCATAAACCCGATGGCTGTCACCAGGGTTCCGGCCAGCATTGGCGCGGCGGTATGGCTCCAGGCGTAGGCGGAGGCTTTGATTCTGTCGTAGCCTTCCTCCATTTTTACCACCATCATTTCGATGGCGATAATGGCATCATCAACCAGTAAGCCGAGGGCGAGAATAAGGGAGCCCAGGGTAACGCGGTCGAAGTTTATACCGGAGGCTTCCATCACGACAAAAACGACCGCCAGCGTCAGCGGCACTGCCGCCGCGACAACGATGCCCACGCGCCACCCCATACTGACAAAACATACCACCATCACCACCAGCAGGGCGACGAAGAACTTGATCATGAACTCATCGACCGACGAGCGGATATTCACCGACTGATCGGTGACTTTCGTTAAGGTCATCCCCAGAGGCATATTCGCATTGATGTTTGCCGTTTCAGCATCCAGCGCTTTACCCAGCGCCAGGCCGTTCCAGCCTTCACGCATGACAATACCGAGCAGGAGGGTGGGTTCTTGCTGGTTACGGATCTGCAGGGTCGGTGGATCTTCATACCCCCGTTCAACCGTTGCCACGTCGGACAGCCGGAGCGTTTTGCCCTGCGCGATCAGGGGCGTATCGCGGATCTTCTGCAATTTATCGAAAGCGCCGTCGAGGCGGATAAAGATTTGCGCCCCGCGCGTTTCAATCGAGCCCGCCGCGGTTAATGCGTTCTGGCTGTTGAGCGTAGTGAAAATATCCTGCGGGGAGAGCCCCAGTGTTGCCAGACGGTCATGCGAGAAGGAGATGTAAATCCGCTCGGCCTGTTCCCCGATGATGTTCACTTTCTTTACACCTGGAACGTGCAAAAGCTGCTGGCGCAGGGCTTCGGCGTCACGCACTAACAGACGCTGTGGTTCGCCTTTCGCTTTCAGTGCAAAAAGGGCAAAGGTGACATCGGAAAACTCGTCATTGATCATCGGCCCCATGACGCCCGCCGGAAGGTTTTTGGTTTCATCCCCCAGTTTCTTTCGCGCCTGGTAAAACTCTTCCTGAACCTGAGAAGGCGGGGTTTTGTCCTGCAATGACAACGTGATAAACGCCATACCGGGGCGAGTATACGTTTCCGTGCGGTCATACCATTTGAGTTCCTGCAGACGTTTTTCCAGCGGCTCGGCGACCTGATCCTGAATTTCCTGTGCGGTTGCCCCGGGCCAGACGGTGATAACCGTCATTTGCTTAACCGTGAAGGGGGGATCTTCCGCGCGGCCAAGGCCAAAAAACGAGAAAATACCGGCAAGGGTAACCAGAATAATCAAGAACAGCGTGACCGAGCGCTCGCGTACCGCAAGCGCTGACAGGTTGAAACGACCTCCACTCATGGTGTCATCCCCGCCTGAGTGGCATCGCGCTGTTCCGCCAGCCGGACCGCTTCGCCTTCGTGCAGAAGATGGACGCCTAACGCAACAATCTTTTCTCCGGGCTGCACGCCGCCGGTTACTCTGGCGATATCATCCCCTACGCTAAGCACCCTGACAGGCTGCCAGACGACTTTTGTCGGCTGAGCGGAAATACGCCAGACGCCAGGCCCTTTCCCCGCATCGTAGAGAGACGCCAGAGGAACCTGCATTACCCGGCTGTCGCCTTTGCCGTGTTCGATGCTCAGCGTCACGGTCGCCCCCAGCGGCGCGTTCGCCAGCGCGCCATCCAGCACGTATCGGGCCTCAAAGGTACGGGTGGTCGCATCGGCTGAATCAGACAGCAGGCGCAGCTTCGCGCTAACGGGCTGCTTTTCGTTACCGTAGAGCGTTGCCAGGGCTGTACTTCCCACGGCAGGGCGCAGGGTTTCCGGCAACTGGACCAGCGCCTCGCGCTGCCCCGCGCGGGCCAGACGGATCACTGCCTGCCCGGCGCTGACCACCTGTCCAGGCTCGGCAAGCGTCTCCATCACCACGCCGTCTGAATCGGCAAGTAGCACGGCATAACCGGTGGCGTTTTGCGCCACGCCTGCCTGTGCCCGGGCAGCGCTGAGCTCCGCTCTGGCGCTGTCGGCTGCGGCTTTAATCTGGTCGTACTCTGACGCCGACACTGCACCGGATGCCACAAGGCCGCGATAACGCGCCTCATCGCTGGACGCTTTACGTGCGCGCGCCTGGGCAGCATCCACCGCTCGCTGCTGGGCCTGCGCCTGTAATTTCAGATCAACAGGATCCAGACGCATTAAAGGCTGGCCCTGCTTAACGGTCTGACCCGTATCGACAAGACGTTCGAGAATTTTGCCCTGCACCCTGAAGCCTAAATCACTTTGCGTTCTTGCCACCACCACGCCGGTAAAGGCGCGTGACGTCTCGTTCGCAGGGATCACGGACGCAGACCTGACAAGCGGTGGCTGTGTGCGCGGATCGTCACTGGCGTGGTTATCGCCGCATGCCACCAGGGCAAACGGCAGGAGGCATACGGCGAGGCGGGCTGAATGAAGCCTGAGCATGGGAACCCTTATTACATTAACAGGACGGTATCCGCATTCTCATTCTAGTGACCAATAAAGTCAATGGTCACTAATCAGGGGGCGAGGCTTCTCAAAATCAGAGAGGAGAGGACAACCGCCGCGGTCGGGGCGGCTTCGAGGTTGTACTGCAGCTGAACAGGGTTAATGAAAGGGCACATGACCATATAGATGGCCAGTGTAGCTTCGTCCAGAGGGGTTTTTCTCTCGAACTCACCGGCTTTTCTGCCCTCGACAACAATGCTCTCAATCAGCTTCAGCAGACGTTCGGAATACCTTTCGGTTGAAGGCCACTTGTCCCGCGCGGCAACGGCGGCGATGTCGTAGAGTTTACGCTCATGGAAAAACAGTTCACTTCCCGCCTCGGTGAGCGCCCTGAACAGACGACGCAGCTTTTCGCTTGCGGATGGCGCATCAGCGATGGCTGCATTGACCGCCGCCATGATCATATCAAGACGGTTCGCGCAGATGACCTCGCCGATTGCCTGCTTGGAATCAAAAAATTTATAGATATAGGCTTTTGAAAAACCGATGGCTTTGGCAAGTTCAGCGACGGTGGTTTTTTCATAGCCGTAATGGCCGAAGTGCTCATACGCAGCTTCGACGATTTGCTCTCGGACCGTGTGATCGAGTGGACCACGTGTGGATGGGGTGTTCATGTCTTTAGTCATTATTTCAGCTTAGCGTGACAGGCTCCGATTGACAACGTGTGACCATTTGGTAATTAGGTCACATGGTTGAGTGGGCAGATGGCACATGCACAGTCGTCTGTGGAACCCGAGGGATAATACTCGTTAGCCCTGAGCCGTAAAGACTGCATCATCAACCAGGTCGGCTAAGTGTATCACTGTTTTTCGCGGGATATTGTCAGTCTTTGCGAGAGGTTGCGCGCGTTTCAGTGCAATTGCGCGGCACTGAAACGTCACGCTTTGGCCCGAACGGGATTATGCGTCTGAGCGCGTCCCCTGACCGGCGGGCTTAGGTCGTAATACTTTTTCAGCAATGATCGCCAGACGTCGGCGGGTGACAAACCGGTGTAACTGGCCCAGCAGCCAGTTGCCGCAGCCGGGGATCAGCGTATTGCGTTGCGTATCCACGGCCCGTAACGCCTGCGCGACCACGTTCTGCGCTGGCATTCTTTTGCCCACTGACGCTTCCTCGGCGTTCACCACCTCAAAAAAGGCGGTATCCGTTGCGCCGGGGCAAAGCGCCAGCACGCGGATGCCGTGAGCGCGGTATTCTCCCCACAGCGCGTTCGAAAAGGAGAGTAAAAATGCCTTTGTTGCCCCATAAATTGCCATATACGGATCCGGTTGCATGGCAGCGGTTGAGGCCACGTTAATCATCACGCCTGAACCTTTACGCAGCATCGCGGGCAGCAGGGCGTGCGCGAGCGCCACGGGAGCGACGCAGTTGACGTTGATCTCTTCACGCTGGCGCGCCAGAGATAGCTTTTCAAATCGCCCGTAGGTGGCAAACCCCGCGCTATTAATCAAAATATCGGGATAAAGCCGTAACGCTTCCAGCCGTTCCACAATGTGGGTAATGGCCTCAGGCAGCGTTAAGTCCTGCACGATAACGGTGAGTGATACGCTGTGCGTTTTCTGAAGCTCAGCCGCAAGCGCCTGCAGCGTTGCCTCGGAGCGGGCAACCAGGATCAACCCCACGCCACGGGCCGCGAGCTGGCGGGCGAACTCCCGTCCGATGCCCGAGGATGCACCGGTAACCAGTGCTGTTTTTCCTGTATAATCAAAAGAATTCATAACATAAATCCCGTTTTCCCTGTCTGTGCGGCACAGGATAAACCGTGTACTCAGGTACACGGTCAAGCGTGATTTTTACAAGGTGAGAACGACGCGATGAGGATCGGCGAGCTGTGTGCCAGAACTGGGTTATCGAAAGAGACGGTGCGTTATTATGAAAGGGCGGGCTTGCTGGAAAAAATTCCGCAGCCAAACGGCAGTAATAACTACAAAGTCTACTCGGCTGTGGATTTACAACGGCTGAAGCTGATCGGGCATGCCAAAATGCTGGGGTTTACCCTGGCTGAAATCGCCGATGTTCTGGCGGTCTGGGTTGATGACCGCTTTACCGCGGAGGAAAAACAGGCCGCTTTGCGGCGCAAACTGGCGCAACTGGCGGAGAAAGAAGCGGCGCTGAATGAACTTCGGACCCGCTTGACCGATGCCCTTCATAAAGTCGGTCAGCCGTGTGTTGATGTATTTTAACCGGCCGACGGGGGCCGTTTAACGCAACCGGCGGCTTCACGACGTCATCAGCTCACCGCGTTCAGTCTTTTTAAGCCAGTCGATAAAAAACTGGCTAAATGCGGTGACCTGAAGCGGCTGGAGTTTCCGTTGCGGGTAGACAAACTGTAGCCCGACATCTTTGCGATCAAACCGGCTAAAGCCGGTGAAGCTCCCGGCAAGCAACACTTTCAGCCTACCTTTCTCGACATCGTCCTTCACGTCCCACCACGATTTGCCCGCAATGCCAGCCCCGTCGAGGGCCCACTGACGAAGCAGCGCCCCGTCATCACAGACCATGGCAGGCTCTACGCGAACGACGCGCTCTTTCCCCTCAACCTCAAACCGCCATTCATTCATCACCACCCCTTGCGACTCCAGCGCCAGACAGCGGTGGTCCGTCAGCGCGTCACAGGAGGCAGGGATACCCTGGTCGTTAAGATACGCTGCTGACGCGACCAGCACCCGGTGATTGGGACGGATATTTCTGACCACCAGGCTGCTGTCTGGCAGGTTGCCGAAGCGAATGCTCATATCCAGCCGGTTAGCGACCAGATCCTCTACGTGTTCTCTTAAGTAAATGAAAAATTTGATTTCCGGATGCAGGCGGGAAAATGCCATGACGGCGGGGCTGAGATACTGCCTGCCAAAGTCAGAGGGGGCGGAAAGACGAATGTTGCCGCTGAGCACGCCCTCTTTTTGTGCCAGTAACGACTCGGCATGATGCATCTCTTCCAGCACGCGCAGTGCCGCATGGTAAAACTCTTCGCCCGCCCGGGTGAGGGATATAGCCCGCGTGGAACGGTGAAACAGGCGCGTCTGGTAGCGTTCTTCAATCGCCTTGAGGCGGGCGGTCATGGTGGCCGGGGAAAGTGACAGGCGGCGGCCAGCGGCGGAAAGCCCGCCAGCCTCGGCCACTTCAACCAGCAGCGCCATATCTTCGAGTTTACCCATTATTCATATTTACCGAAAAGTGCATCTGATTTTAGTGTAATTATCAAAATCAGATGCCGCCTGTAAAGTGATTTCATCGTAACCACAAGGGACGTCCAGATGAACCAGACCTCACTTTTTGAACGCTACAGGTTAGAGGATCTCAACCTGAAAAATCGCATCGTCATGGCACCCATGACCCGTGCCCGCGCTCATCAGCCGGGAAATATTCCCTCGACGCTGATGGCTGAATATTACCGACAGCGGGCCAGTGCGGGCTTAATCATCACCGAAGCCACGCAGATTTCGCCTCAGGGCCAGGGCTATTCATGGACTCCGGGGATCCATACGCCAGAGCAGGTTGCGGGATGGCAACTCACTACCGGTGCGGTCCATCAGGCGGGAGGGGTGATTTTTTCCCAGCTCTGGCACGTGGGGCGGATGTCTCATGCCCGTTTTCACGAAGACGGACTGCCCGTCGCGCCCTCCGCGCTGGCACCCGATGCGAAAGTATGGGTGGTGAATGAACATGGCGAAGGTCAAATGGTTGACTGCCCGACGCCACGCGTGCTGTCGCGAAAAGAGATCGTGCGCGTCGTCGATCAGTACCGACAGGCGGCGCTTAATGCCGTTCAGGCCGGGTTTGATGGCGTGGAGGTGCACGGCGGAAACGGCTATCTGATTGATCAGTTCCTGAGATCCACGTCAAACATCCGTACGGATGAGTATGGCGGCAGTCTCGTGAACCGGATCCGCTTCGCGCAGGAGGTGCTCGATGCCATTGCAGAGGCCATTGGCGCTGAGCGCACCGGTATCCGGCTTTCGCCGTTTATTACACAGCGGGGAATGAACGATCCGCAGGTCATCGAAGCCATTCTCGCCCTCGCGGCCTGGTGCCAGCAACGAGGCATTGCGTTTATTCACCTGGCGGAAGCCGACTGGGATGATGCGCCACAGGTTCCGGAGAGTTTCCGCAAAAAACTGCGCGAAACATTCCGTGGCACCCTGATCGTGGCAGGAAATTATACCCCCGAAAAGGCGGAAAAAATCCTCGCAGCAGGGTATGCCGATTTGATTGCGTTTGGACGCCCGTTTATTGCCAACCCCGATTTACCACAGCGGCTGGCGCATCACTGGCCGCTGAATGACGTCAGCGATCCCGCCACGCTCTTTGGTGGTACAGCGGTGGGGTATACCGATTACCCCACCTACAACCTGTGTGAGGAAAAATGATGACCCGTAAAACGTTAATTATTGGCGGCGCGTCCGGTATTGGTTTTGCTGTAGCCCGTGCCCTGGCAGCACGCGGCGACGCCATTATTCTCGCGGGACGCAATAAAGAGAAACTGAACGCTGCCCGCGCGCGGCTGAGTCCATCTCCCGCCTCTGTTGAGACCCTCGTCCTCGATATTAGCAATGAAGCAGAGGTGATCGCGTTAAGCGAAACGCTGGGTGAGGTCGACAATATTATTGTCACGGCCGGCTCTCAGGCACCGGGAGGGCCGCTTTCCAGCCTCGACTCTGGCGCGGCGAAACTGGCTTTTGATACCAAATTTTGGGGCAGCATGCATGTCGCCAGGTATTTGAGCGGGAATATTTCGCTCCGCGGTACGCTGACGCTGACCAGCGGATTTGTCGCGCGCCGCGTGGTAGCCGGTGCCATAGTCAAAACCACCATGAACGCCGCCATCGAGGCGGCAACAAAAGTGCTGGCAAAAGAACTTTCACCGCGTCGCGTAAACGTCATCAGCCCGGGTCTGACCGATACCGAAGCCCACGCCGGGATGGATGCGGCTGCGCGGGAAAAAATGCTGACTGTTGCAGCACAAACGTTGCCCGCTAAAGCGTGGGGACGAGCGGAAGATGTTGCTCAGGGCTATCTCTTTGCCATCGATAATGCCTTTGTTACGGGCTCGGTGATTGATATTGAGGGCGGGGCATTACTTAACTGACCCCGTGTTGATCCGAATTGATTCCGGCAGTGAACATGCTGGCGGAAAACGTAATCTCAGGTTGTAAGCGTTTATGCAATATTCAACATATGCACGTCCAGCTGTGCTGGCGTTAATTCTGGCTGGCGTATCCGGTGTGGCTTATTCGGCCCAGAGCGACCGGGTGAAACCGAATCTTCTTATCGTGGATAACACGCTGTCGCAAACGCAATTAACGGCGAGCGAACATGCGGCCGTTACGTATGCCACGTTCTGGGATACCGGCAAAGAGTCTCTGGCGCGGGAAGCGCTGGCGGTTAATTTTGTGGATAAAACCCCACCGGAAGGCCGTAAACAGGGGCCGGAGGGCGCCATTATGGCCTCAAGGGTATTTCGTACCGCGGTGCCGGATTTACGCTGCGAGGTGGAACAAATGATCGTTACGGGTAATCGTGTCGTCTCCCATTTGCATTTCCACGGCCATTTCAGCGGGACATTTGGCAAAATAAAAGGGCAGGGTCAGAACGTTGATTTTATCGCGACGGATATCTATGAGATCGGCAACGGTAAAATAGTTTCCAACTGGCATATTGAAGATAACCTGACGCTGATGAAACAGTTGGGTGTGATTTAAATAATAGTCTGCCTCTTTTTCATGGTGTAAAAGATAAGCCCGCCCGGGTAACCGAAAGGTTACCCGGAGCGTATGACCCCCCGTAATGGCGAAGCATGATCCTGACGAAACCTACAGCCCCAGGTCGCTCAGTGAAGGGTGGTCATCAGGACGTCTGCCCAGCGGCCAGTGAAACAGGCGCTCAGACGCTTTTATCGGCATATCGTTGATGCAGGCGAAGCGGCGCTTCATCAGACCATCCGGCTCGAATTCCCAGTTTTCATTACCGTAAGAGCGATACCAGCTGCCAGAATCATCATGCCATTCATAGGCATAGCGCACGGCGATACGGTTTTCCGTAAATGCCCACAGCTCTTTGATCAGACGATAATCCAGCTCTTTTTTCCATTTGCGCTCCAGGAATGCCTGTGCTTCCTGACGGTTAGTGGCAAACTCCGCGCGGTTTCGCCACTGGGTATCCAGCGAATAGGCAAGTGCGATTTTGGCCGGGTCGCGACTGTTCCAGCCATCTTCTGCCAGTCTGACTTTTTCGATGGCACTTTCACGCGTAAAAGGCGGTAAAGGGGGGCGTGTGTTCATTTCGGCTACCTCTGGTTGGTATTAGGTAGACAGGTCTGTCTACTGGTGTTAATCTAGGCCTGTAAAATAACGCTGTCAACCTGTCAATTGAGGCCGTCGATCTGTGAATAGAGTCAACTTGAATAACGATAAAACATTCAGTGTGAGGGAAAAAATCTTGCTGACCGCGCACGATCTGTTTTATTCCAGCGGATTTAAAGCAACGGGCGTGGATACCATTATCAAGCAGGCTAAAGTCACTAAAGTGACGTTTTATCGCCATTTTCCGGGAAAAAGTTTACTGATTGTTGCCTATCTCCACTATCGACACGAAATATGGATTGACTGGTTTGAAAGCACGCTGCGTCGACATCTTGCTGCGGGCAAAACCCCGGCCAGTGCATTATCAGACACGCTGTATGAATGGTTTGTTTCGCCGTTATTCCATGGGTGCGCCTTTATTAATGCCAGCGCAGAAGCAAAATCTGAAGAAAATGAACGCGAAATAAAAGATATTTGCCGCAATCATAAAGCCGAAACAAAGGCAAAAATAGCGTCCCTGACCGGCATAACCGATGAGAAAACCGTTAATGAAATCATGATGCTGATCGACGGCGCGATTATTCATGCGCAAATGGGGATCGCAGCGGATGAGGTCATAAGCTCATTGAAAAAGGGAGTAGAACGGCTGACAGAAAACGCCGCCTGACCCGGGGCACGATCGGCCGTCGACGAAATACGCTTAGCATGGAGGGGCTGGCGCTGAGCCTGGCAGTGAATGCCAGGCTCCTGCCTTTAGTCATCATTTTCTGCCCGTTCAGCCAGCGCCAGCGAGCTGGCACTGGCCGGATCAAACAGGGAAATACTCTCAATCTGATTCAGCATGATCACCTTTCTGAAGTCCATCGCACTTCCGGGTTCTGAATCCAGAGTAATGTCGTGGCGGGCATACCATTTGCTGTAATTATTTTCGATGCAGATCCGCATTGTCTTTTCATCGCGATAGCCGCTTAGCATAGGGATCAGCACGATATTGGCGGTTTTTTCATACTCGAGCGTTGCGGTGTGGATCATGCCGACATAAATCCGTCTCGAGCGCAGCGTCACCTGCGCCAGCTCCCCTTGCTCCATACACTGATACAGCAGTTGTTCGATACCGCTCGACTGCGCGAGACGTTTGTAGAGCTTCTTCCTGCCTTCTCCGTCCAGCCTGGCGCTGCCTGCCCAGTTAGAACGATAAAGACAAAACAGGATGGCGAAGGCCAGCATGACGACAACCGGTGCCTGAATACCTAAAAAGCTCCAGTTCATAAAATCTATTTGCCAGTCGGCATAGGTCTGCGCCGTGAAGTGGAAGGTGTTGTCGGCGGCAGAAAGTGCATAGAGCAACAGCCAGAGCAGCCCCGTGGCGATCACCCCTTGCAGAACGAAGATACAGCCATACAGGGCAACGAGAAAATAGACATCCCAGCCGAAAGATCGCTTGATTTTAAAACGGGTCGACAGGTCACGGCTGGTGTACCAGTACCCACAGACCATCAGCACCATAAAGATAGCCGTTCCCATATCAGGCCCTCTTCAGCGCGTTAACATGACGCAGGAAATCCTGTCGTACCTCGTTGCTCTTGTAGTTTACCGAGGCGTTCCCGTCCTGGTCGATGATGATGCGATCGCCATCCTCCACGGCTTCGATAATTTCCTGCTGGCTCATCACCTGGAGCAATGATTCCGGACTGGAGAAAAGTGACAGAAAGAAACGTTTCATCGCGGGGTTTCCTCATCCTTATGATTAAAAAGGATAAGTCTGGAAGAAGAAGGGGAAATTCGCCTTAAGGTAAAACTGAAAAGCAAAACGGGAAACATGTGCGTCAGAAAATGTTCTGAAAAAACCATCGACAAGAAAGGTGTAACTTTTTGAAAAATAATATAAATAAAAAATAGTTTTACACAAACTTGGACAAATAACGTTAATTGTGTAAGTTTTAATTATGCGATTACGCCACGTTGTTTACCGCCAGGATGTGACCCATGAGCACTTTGCCCTCTGTCGTGAGTCGGTTTGTTGAGTACTACACCGCACTGGATAGCCAGCCGCCCTCAGCGCTGGTCGGGCTTTATCATTCGGATGCCACGCTTATCGATCCGTTCGGCGAGCATGACGGGATTTTCGCGCTCCAGCGCTATTTCACCCATCTGCTGGCCAATGTAGAAAATTGCCGTTTTACCATTGATCCTCCGCTGTTCGGTGACCGCCGTTTCGTTGTCACGTGGATTATGCACTGGTCGCATCCGCGCATTGCCGGAGGCGAGCCGCTCGACCTGCCGGGATGTTCGGTGGTGGAGACCGAGCATGGGTTGATTACTCGCCAGCGTGACTATTACGACGCCGGAGAGATGATCTACGAACACCTTCCGCTGCTCGGTTGGGCAGTGCGCGGCGTGAAGCGGAGGGTGAACGCATGAGCACGGTTTTGATTACCGGAGCAAGTTCGGGCATCGGCGCCGGGCTGGCGAAATCCTTCGCTGCTGACGGCCACACGGTTATCGCCTGCGGGCGCGATCCGGCGCGTCTGGACGCCCTGCATCAGCACAGCCCCACTATCACGGTTCGCCTGTTCGATATGACAGACAGGGACGCCTGTCGCCAGGCGCTGACGGGCTGCTATGCCGACCTGGTTATTCTCTGCGCCGGTACCTGCGAATACCTTGAGCAGGGCGTGGTGGATGCAGCGCTGGTAGAGCGGGTGATGACCACCAATTTCCTCGGGCCGGTGAACTGTCTCGCCGCGTTACAGCCGCAGCTGGTTTCAGGCAACCGCGTGGTGCTGGTCAGCTCCATGGCGCACTGGCTGACGTTCCCGCGCGCAGAGGCTTACGGCGCGTCCAAAGCGGCGCTGAGCTGGTTTGCCGACAGTCTGCGGCTCGACTGGGAGCCGAAAGGGATCGCCGTGACGGTGGTATTTCCGGGCTTCGTTGATACGCCGCTGACGCGAAAAAATGACTTTGCCATGCCGGGCAGGGTGAGCGTTGAGGAGGCCGTGCAGGCCATTCGGACCGGGCTGGCCAAAGGGAAAATGCAAATTGCGTTTCCGGTGGGGTTTGGCCTTATCTTGCGGTTGCTCTCAGGGCTTCCCGCGTTTCTTCAGCGCACACTGCTGCGCAGGATGGTGCGTTCATGAAGATTGCCATTATCGGCAGCGGCATCGCCGGGTTGACCTGTGCCTGGCGTCTTGCCGGTCATCATGAGGTGACGCTGTTCGAAGCGGGGGCCACTCCCGGCGGGCATACCGCGACGGTTGACGTGCCGACGCCACAGGGCACTTTCGCCATCGATACCGGTTTTATCGTCTACAACGACCGTACCTACCCGCGATTTATGGGCCTGCTGAGCGAGCTGGGTATCAGCGGGCAAAAGACGCAGATGAGCTTTTCGGTGCATAACCCGCAAACCGGGCTGGAGTACAACGGACACACCCTGACCTCGTTATTTGCCCAGCGTCGAAACCTGGTGAACCCGTCGTTCTGGCGGCTGCTCGGGGAGATTGTCCGCTTTAATCGCCTGGCGAAACAGGCGCTGGAGAGCGAGCCAGACCCGCACGCGACGCTGCAGACGTTTCTGGAGAGACACCGCTTTACGCCGTTTTTCGCGCGTCACTACATTCTGCCGATGGGGGCGGCCATCTGGTCATCGTCGTTGCAGGAGATGAAACGTTTTCCGTTGCCGCTCTTTTTGCGTTTCTTTGACAATCACGGCCTGCTGGATGTGACGCATCGTCCGCAGTGGTACGTCGTGCCCGGAGGTTCGCGGGAATACATCCGCGCCATGATGGATAAACTCGGTGACCGCCTGACGCTGCACCTCAACGCCCCGGTGCAGCGGGTGATTCGTCAGCAGAATGGGGTAACGATCCAGCTCGACAACGCGAGCCACAGCGTTGATCAGGTGATTTTTGCCTGTCACTCCGGGCAGGCGCTGGCGATGCTTGACGCGCCGAGCGCGGCTGAGCAGGACGTGCTGGGCGATATCGGCTGGCAGCGTAATGAGGTGGTGCTTCACAGCGATCCGCGCTGGCTACCGGTACGTCAGCGTGCCTGGGCGAGCTGGAACTACCGTCTGAGCCAGCAGGATCAGGCCAGCGCCTGCGTCACCTACAACATGAATATTTTGCAGGGGTTGCCTGCGGGTAGCCCGCTGTTCTGCGTCACCCTTAATCCGGACATCCCCGTGGATGAACGCTTCGTTCTGAAACGCTTTGTCTATGAACACCCGCTGTTTAACCCCAAAAGCTGGCGTGCACAGGCGCGTCGCGGTGAGATTAACGGCCACCAGCGTAGCTGGTTCTGCGGCGCTTACTGGTACAACGGCTTTCATGAAGATGGCGTGCGCAGTGCGCTGGACGTGGTGAATGCGATAGCCGCCGGGGAGGGGAACTGAAATGAACAGCTGCCTCTATCACGGTGTCTTACGCCATCGTCGCTTCCGGCCGAAAGCGCACCAGTTCCGCTACAGCGTCTTTATGGCCTGGCTCGATCTCGATGAGCTGGAGACGTTGCCCGCGGTCGGGGTACGTCGCAATCGCGTTGCCGCCGCTTCGTTCCATGATGCGGATTATCCGCTGGGCACGCCACTTAAAGAGAACGTCCTCACCAGGCTTGAAAGCCTGACCGGAGAACGGCCGCAGGGGCGGGTTATGCTCCTGACGCAGCTGCGCTACTTCGGATTCCATTTTAATCCGGTCAACTTTTACTACTGCTATGACCGGGCGGAGACGCTGCGCTGGGTGCTGGCGGAAGTTCGCAATACCCCGTGGAATGAGCGTCATTACTACGCGGTGAATGGGCAGGATGCGCGTCCCACAGAAAAAGCGTTTCATGTTTCCCCTTTTAACCCGATGGACATGGTCTACCACTGGCGCTTTAACCCGCCTGACGACTCGTTGCATATGCACATTGAAAACCATCAGGAAGCGAAGGTGTTTGACGCCACGCTGGCGCTACGCCGGGAGCCGCTTACCCGGGCGGCACTGCGGTCGCTGCTGCTGCGCATTCCACTGATGACCCTCAAAACCGTTTTCGCTATTTACTGGCAGGCGCTGCGGCTGTGGCTCAAGCGCGTGCCGCTGTATAACCATCCCGTCAGCAGGAGTGAACGCTCATGACCGATCCCGTCTTTGCGCTTGAACCCGATATCCCGCGCAACGTCCGCATCGCGCGCTGGCTGCTGTTTCGTCTGTTAAGCGGTATCCGCGGCGGCTCGCTGACCCTGCGTGAGGGTGCTCAGACGTTCCATTTCGGCGAGACATCCGCTGCGCTGCATGCGGACGTTCAGATCCTGAGCCCGGGCGTGTACTGGCGTGTCTTAACGGGGGGCAGCCTCGCCGCCGCTGAGGCCTGGATGGATGGCGAATGGGAAACCACACAGCTCACACCATTGCTTGAGATCCTGGCGCTTAACGGGCAGGTGCTTGGCCGGCTGGAAAAGGGATTTCGTCTGTTCAGCAGGCCACTTGAACGGCTTCGTCACTGGACGCGGCGAAACTCACGCGCCCAGGCCCGCGAAAATATTGCCGCGCATTACGATCTGGGTAACACCTTCTATGCCCATTTTCTGGACAACGAGTTGCTTTACTCCAGTGCGCTGTTCACCGCAGATGAGCAGGATCTCACGGCGGCTCAACAGGCCAAAATGGCTCGCCTGTGCGATCAGCTGGCGCTGAACGCCAATGATCACCTGCTGGAAATTGGCACCGGCTGGGGCGCGATGGCGGAATATGCCGCCCGTCATTATGGCTGTCGGGTGACCACCACGACGCTGTCGCAGGAGCAGTATCTCTGGGCGAAAGAACGGATTGTCCGCGCCGGGTTGCAGGATCGCGTTGAGGTACTGCTGTGCGATTACCGCGACCTCACCGGAGAGTACGACAAGCTGGTCTCGATAGAGATGATTGAGGCCGTGGGGCAGCGCTATCTGCCAACCTTCTTCCGCACCTGTCAGGCCAGGCTGCGACCGGGAGGTCGTATGGCAATACAGGCCATCACCATTCAGGACCAGCGCTATCGCGACTACAGCAAAAGCGTCGACTTTATCCAGCGCTACATTTTTCCCGGCGGTTTTTTACCAAGCATCACCGCCATGAATGAGCTTATGACGCGCCACACCGATTTCGTGATGCGCAATCTCTTTGATATGGGGCCCGACTATGCCCGCACGCTGGCTCTCTGGCGCCAGCGCTTCGTGCATGCATGGCAGGAGATTGAAAAGCTTGGGTTCGATGAGCGGTTTCGTCGGATGTGGCTGTACTACCTCGGTTACTGCGAAGCCGGGTTTAACGCCCGCACCATCAGCGTGGTGCAGCTGACCGCCGAGCGCGTATGAAACATTATTTGCAGGTCTTTCTGCTGGCTATCGCGTTCGATTTTTACTGGGCGCTGGTGGTGCTCTTTCGCGAGCAGGGCCTGATTATCTGGATCGTGCTGGCGGTTGTGGCCTGCCTGCTGTTGCCGTCCGCGTACCGACTTTACGCCATTGCGCTGGCCGCGGCAGGGAGCCTGCTGGATGCGCTCTGGGCGTTGACGGGCCTGATTGCGTTTACGGGTGAGTCACTACTGCCGCTGTGGATGGTGGCACTGTGGCTGATGTTCGCCACCGTCTGGACTCAGCTGACGCGCACAACAACATTACCCGGCTGGCTGCTGACCCTGCTGGCAACCGTGGGCGGGCCTGTCGCCTATCTGATTGGCGAACGGCTTGGCGCCATTACTTTTCTGGAGCCGACTTTTATTGTCATCAGCTGGATGGCACCGGGCTGGCTGGTATTGATGCTGTTTTTCCATCTGCTGGTGGGGAGACAAAAATGAGAGCTGCGGCACTGCTTCTCTGCCTGATAATCCTGTCCCCCGTGGCTCAGGCTGCCGACTGGCTGACCTGGCGCAAGGTCGGTGACGCCACGCTGACCTGGGGGCCGTTCACCGTCTATACCTCACAGCTTCGCACGCCGGAGGGGCTTTACAGCGGGGAGAACGGAGATCGGGCGCTGATCATCACTTACGCGCGTGAAATCGACCGTGACGACCTGGTTGAGGCAACTCGCGATCAGTGGCAGGCGCAGGGGATCCTCGAGCAGGAGCCCCAAAGCGAAGCCTGGCTACATATGCTCCAGTCGCTCTGGCCCGATGTTGGGCCGGGCAGCCAGCTGGCGTTTGTGGTCACCGACAGGCAGGGGCAGTTCTGGTACCGCGCTTCGGCGGCGCAGAAAAACTTTATTCCACTGGGACCACGTCAGTCCGCCGCGTTCAGCACGCGCTTTCTGGCAATCTGGCTCAGTCCCCGCACGCAATATCCCGCGCTGCGTCAGCAGCTGACAGGAGGGCAACAATGAAACGTATTCTGGTCATCGCGCTGGCGGTAACGATGCTGCTGGCCGGCTGCAGTACAGAGGTGACGGAATACCGTCAGCAGCAGCCGAAGCTGGATATCTTCCACTATTTTCAGGGGAAAACCGAAGCGTGGGGCATGGTGCAGGATCGCAGCGGTAAACAGTTGCGCCGGTTTCACGTTGAGATTGCCGGGGACGTTATCGGCGATACGCTGACGCTCAATGAACATTTCGTCTATGACGACGGCGAAAAGCAGCAGCGGGTATGGCATATCCGACGGATGGGGGGCGATCGCTACGAAGGCACGGCAGGGGATATCGAAGGGGTGGCGACCGGGCAGGCGGCGGGAAACGCCTTCAACTGGCATTACAGCATGCAGGTGAAAGCCAATGGCAGCACCTGGCTGCTGCACTTTGACGACTGGATGTACCTGCAGGATGAAACCCATCTGTTCAATAAAACAGAGCTGAAGAAACTGGGCGTCACCGTCGCCACGGTGACGCTGTTCTTTACCCGCAAGGCGTGACGTTACTCGCTCCTGGGTGCCGGTTCGGCGGGGGTTTTGCTGCTGAGGTAGATGAAGATCAGCGCAATGGCCAGGCAGACGATGGCCCCGAGACGGCTCAGCGAAAACGGAATGACGGCGTTACCCAGCCAGCCAAAGCTGTCAATCAACATGCTCATGGTGAGCTGGCCGAAGATCACCGCGACCGTGGCAACGGCGGTACCGATGCGTTGTACCGCCAGTACCATTATCACAATGTAGGGCACGCCGAACAGGGCACCGAGCAGCTGCCATTTGGGCACGTCCATCAGGGTAACGGCCTGTTTGGGTTCAAAGAAGAAGATCAGCAGGGCGGTGACCAGCGCACCAACGGAAAACGTCAGAAACGCGCTTTTAAAGACGCCCACGCTGCTTCCCAGCTGTCCGTTGATGGCGGCCTGGATGCTCAGCGTCGCACCGCCACACACTGCCAACATAATCATAATCAGTGTCATTTTGTTACCCCTGTGCAACCAGAACCAGCGCGGCAATGATGAAAAGCAGCGCGATGATGCGTTTACCGTTAATCTTTCTGGGCGTGGTGCCCAGCAACCCATAGTGGTCAATGATAAGACTCTTAAAGACCTGACCTGCCAGAATGCCAATCATCGTCAGGGCAATGCCGATGGCCGGCGTGGCGAGGGTCAAAATGACGACGTAAACGGGCCCGAGTACGCCGCCGAGCAGTTGCCATGCGGGCTGTGCGAAAAACGACGGACTGTTACGCGGGCTGAAAAACAGCATCAGCAGAAACGTCAGCGCGGCACCTGTACCGAAAATACTGAACGTGGCCCATAAATCGCCGACTTCCCCACCCAGTGGCCCCAGCAAGCCAGCCTCTACGGAGAGGCCCATGCCGCCGAGAATAACCAGTAAAATTAACATCCATTGCATATTCATTATCTCTACGTTCTGAAGGCGAAACAGACTAGCCCTGAACATCGATGAGAAAAATGCCATAATGCAGGAAACACCTTTGCAGGAAATGCACTAATGGTTGATGCCGGAAATATGAATATCCGCTCGCTGCGGGTTTTTATTGCGGTTTACGAAGCGCAAAACTTTTCTGTGGTCGCCCGGCGGGAGGGGATGTCTGCCTCGCAGGTTTCACGCGTTATCCATCAGCTTGAGGACGCGCTCGGCCAGCAACTTTTCTATCGTAATACCCGGGCGGTGATCCCAACGGAAAGCGGCCACCTTTTTATCCGCTACGCCAGAGCGATGGTGGAAAGCCTGGAGGAGGCGCGTCGTGAGCTGGATGAGCGTTCGACGGAGCCTTCCGGCACGCTGCGCATAAATGGCCCGGTGTACTTTGGGCAGCGACACGTTGCCCCTGGTCTGCCTGCACTGGCGGCGCGGTATCCCCGGCTGAATATAGAGCTGACGCTGACCGATGACTTTATCGACCCGCACAAAGATGCCGCCGACGTTATCTTTCGCATCGGCATGCTGACGGATTCAACCTTTCACGCGCGGGTTTTTGGCCAGCAGCGTTACCATCTGGCCGCGTCGCCGGACTATTTGCGAAAACACGGTGTGCCAGACGGGCCGGATGACCTCAGTCGCCACCAGTGCCTGGTCTACCGCGGGTCGTCAGGTCCCAATCGCTGGCTGGTGCGAGGTCAGGGGGAAGCCTGGGTGCATTACCCCGTGGTGCCGCTGATGACCTCCAATAATGCGGAGTCGCTGCTCATTGCCGCGCTGGGCGGGATGGGGATCGTGCTGTTTCCGGACTGGCTGATTGGCGACAGACTGCAGAAGGGGGAACTGGTCGCACTCCTCGCGGAACGGGAGTGCGCCATAAACACCGAGCCGCTGAACATTGCGGCGATCTATCCTCACGCCCGTCATCCGCCCCTGAACGTCAGGGCGGTGATTGATCATTACGTGGCGCTTTTCGGCACCCCGCCTTACTGGCAGACGTAGCGATTACGCGCCGAGTTCTTTACGGATAATGTCGGCGCCGGCGCTCAGGGCGTTGAGCTTTCCGTTGGCTACCTGACGTGAGAGCGGGGCCATCCCGCAGTTTGTTGATGGCCACAGCTTGTCGGCATCGACAAACTGCAGCGCTTTACGCAGCGTATCGGCCACTTCCTCTGGCGTCTCAATGGTATTGGTCGCCACGTCAATGGCACCCACCATCACCTTTTTGCCGCGGATCAGTTCCAGCAGGTCCATCGGTACGCGGGAGTTGTGGCACTCCAGCGAGATGATGTCGATATTGGACGTCTGCAGTTTAGGGAAGGCTTCTTCATACTGCCGCCATTCTGAACCGAGCGTTTTTTTCCAGTCGGTATTGGCTTTGATGCCATACCCGTAGCAGATATGGACCGCGGTCTGGCAGCGCAAACCTTCGATGGCACGTTCCAGCGCGGCAATACCCCAGTCGTTCACCTCATCAAAAAACACGTTAAAGGCCGGTTCATCAAACTGGATGATATCAACGCCTGCCGCTTCTAACTCCCTCGCTTCCTGGTTGAGAATTTTGGCAAATTCCCAGGCCAGCTTTTCGCGGCTTTTATAGTGAGCGTCATAGAGGGTGTCGATCATGGTCATCGGGCCGGGCAGAGCCCACTTGATCGGTTTATCCGTGAGCTGGCGTAAATACTTTGCGTCATCAACGAACACCGGTTTTTGACGCGCGACGGCATCCACCACGGTCGGCACGCTCGCGTCATAGCGGTTACGAATTCGCACGGTCTGGCGGTTCTCAAAATCAACGCCGCTGAGGTGTTCAATAAAGGTGGTGACGAAGTGCTGACGAGTCTGTTCGCCGTCGCTGACAATATCAATGCCCGCACGGATCTGCTCATCCAGAGATAAACGCAGCGCATCCTGTTTACCGGCAAGTAATTCCTGATCCTGCAATTTCCATGGCGACCAGAGCGTTTCGGGTTGCGCAAGCCAGGTTGGCTTAGGCAAACTGCCAGCCGTTGAAGTCGGGAGCAATGTTTTCATAGTAGAAGACCTTTATTATCGATTAATTAAAGCGTGTTGTGACCTGACCACTGCTCAAGAAGAGGTTTATAGGGCTTGATGAAATACGCTTCCGTAAATTTGCCCTGTTCAATTGCCAGCCGGCTGCGTTCTTCGCGGTCATAAACAATTTTTGTTAATGAATGATCCTCATGATTCAGATCGGGCTGGTAGCATTCTCCGGCGGTCGAGTTCGCATTGTAAATTTCAGGGCGATAAATTTTCTGGAAAGTCTCCATGGTGCTGATGGTGCTAATCAACTCCAGGTTGGTGTAATCCCGTAATAAATCGCCAGTGAAATAAAACGCAAACGGCGCTGCGCTATTCTCAGGCATAAAGTAACGAACCTGCAGACCCATTTTCCCGAAGTACTGCTCGGTTAAGGATGTACCGTCCGGACGATACTCGATGCCCAGCACCGGGTGCTGGTTGCCTGTGCGGCGGTAGGTGTCTTTGCTGGAGACGCTCAGGCAGATCACCGGTGCCTTTTTGAAGTTCTCTTTGTATTCAGGTGAGTTAACGAAATGCCGGAAAATAGTGCCGTGCAGCTCACCAAAATTATCCGGGATCGCGAAGCGGGACTGATTTTTATTGTGCTCCGGCAGCAAGACGCTGAAATCATAATCGCGGACATAGGACGAGAAATTATTTCCAACGATACCGTCGATGCGCTCATGGGTCTTTTTATCAACGATCGTTGTCTGCAATATTTCGATAGCCGGGAAGGGCTTCTCAGCGCCGATATGCAAATCCACAGAAATAATGTCCAGTTCGAGCGCATAGCGATCGGCTTTTGGGTTATCCCAGCGCGCTAACGCGTTAAAACGGTTATTCATCATCACCAGCGTATTTCGCAGGTTTTGCTGGCGTTTTTCGCCACGGGCCAGGTTGGCGAAGTTGGTGGTGGTACGCGTATTTTCTGAAGGGTTATAATTTTCATCAAAGCAACTACGCTTAAGGCTAAATGTAAAAGCATTACTCATCGTCGTTATACATCCTAAGTTCTTGTTGCTAAGAAGTTACCAATGCATAATTTATGCCTGAGCCCGTGACGGAGGGGAAGTGACTTAATTTCACTGCAACATGAGCTATCTTCATGAACAGCGCCTTTCCAGGTATAATCCCCAAAATTTCAATACGGTTTAGAAACGATCATGACAAAACTCACCCTACAAGAGCAGATGCTGAAAGCAGGCTTAGTCAGCAGTAAGAAGATGGCTAAAGTTCAGCGCACGGCCAAGAAATCGCGCGTTCAGGCCCGTGAAGCAAGGGAAGCAGTAGAAGAGAATAAAAAAGCGCAGCTCGAGCGTGACAAGCAGCTGAGCGAGCAGCAGAAGCAGGCGACGCTGGCGAAAGAGTTTAAAGCGCAGGTCAAGCAGCTGATCGAAATGAACCGCATCACCGTGACCAGAGGCACCATCGCCTTTAACTTTACCGACGGCAATCTCATCAAAAAAATCGAGGTCGACAAGCAGACGCAGGCCCAGCTGATCAATGGCCGCCTGGCGATTGCGCGTCTGGTGATTAATGCCAATGGCGACTGCGACTATGCGATTATCCCGGCAGTGGTGGCCGATAAAATCGCCCAGCGCGATGCCGAGAGTATCGTGTTAAACAGCGCCCTGAGTCAGGAAGAGCAGGATGAAGACGATCCGTACGCAGATTTCAAAATTCCTGACGATTTGATGTGGTAAGTCGCGCTTAAAACGGTGCGGCGTGACGGGCGTTAATTGCCTCTGCGCTCACCGGATGCACAAAATCCAGCTCGCTGGCGTGCAGCATCAGCCGCGGTATCTGTTCGGTGCCCGGCAGTGCAAGACCACCATACAGATCGCAGCCTAAAATAGGGTAGCCCAACTGCTGGCAGTGAATACGCAGCTGGTGGGTTCGCCCGGTCTCCGGGGTCAGTCTGACCCGCGTTAACGGCAGTGCCGCATCATAAAACCGGTCCATCACCTGATAGCGTGAGCGTGCGGGTTTGCCGGTAATTGCACAAATCGACATCAGCGGAAACAGCGCCGGATCTTTAGCAATCGGGGCATCAATCACGCCCTCGTCGTGTTCCACATGCCCGCAAAGCAGGGCGCTGTATACCTTTCGCACGGCGCGCTGGCTAAACTGGTGACAGAGGGCGGCGTTAATCGCTTTATTGCGCGCAATCACCATCAGCCCGGATGTACCGAAATCCAGACGATGCACCAGCGTGCAGCCGGGAAACGTCTGTACCAGTCGATAATGCACGGAATCGCGGTTTTGCGGATTTTTGCCTGAAAGGCTGAGCAGACCGGAAGGCTTATTAATCAGGACCAGATGTTCGTCCTGCCAGAGGATCTCGATCTCGTCGTGACACGGTGGGGCAATAAAAGAATCTATAATCGCAGACATCAGACGGCCCGACAGAAGAGTGGGTGCGGATGATAGCGAATTTTTAGCGGTGGGGACAGTAAGAAACCCTCCCACCAGGCGGTGAGAGGGGGATGATTAAGCGGCTACGAGGCTGTCGATAGCGGCTTTCGCGTCAGTCTGCGCTTTGGTCGCAACTTCCGGGCCGTAGGCAATACCTTCAGCAAACACGAAATTCACGTCGGTGATACCGATGAAGCCCAGGAACAGAGTCAGGTACGGTGCAACCAGGTCAGTTGGGGTGTCTTTGTGAATACCACCACGGCTGGTCAGTACAATCGCACGCTTACCTTTCACCAGACCTTCAGGACCGTTTTCAGTGTAACGGAAGGTTACGCCGGCACGGGCAACCAGGTCGAAATAGTTCTTCAGCTGAGTAGGGATGTTGAAGTTGTACATTGGCGCGTTGATCACGATAACGTCGTGCGCCTGCAGTTCAGCAATCAGCTCGTCAGAGAGGGCCAGGGCTTCCTGCTGACGTGGCGTCAGGGGAGCGTCGCCTGGACGCAGCGCGCCAACCAGTTCGCCATCCAGCACAGGAATCGGGTTTGCAGCCAGGTCACGCACGGTTATTTCATCAGCAGAATGCTGTTCACGCCACTGTTCAACGAAGTAGTCAGAGAGCTGACCAGACTGTGAGTACCCTGCCAGAATACTGGATTTCAATACTAATACTTTGCTCATGGGTGATTCCTGTTTTTGCATTTGATTGAAGGGGGTTGCCCCGTTGCTTGTTGACACTCTATTCACAATCCTGTCGCAGGGATAGCGCAATATATCGAAGTCTATGTTCGAATTTTTTGAATAAGGCACTTAAAGCGCCAATGTGATACTCTATAGCAATCATTAAAAAGAGATTTTACCCGGCAGTGCACTGCCCGTTAACGCTATGACAGAACAACAAAAATTAACCTTCCCGATGCTCCTGCAACAGCTTGATTCACTGATGCTGCGTGATAAACAGCGGTTTGCCCGCCGTCTGCACGGGGTGAAGAAGGTTAAAAATCCTGATGCACAACAGGCCATTTATCAGGAGATGGCGAAAGAGATTGAACAGGCGGCAGGGAAAGTCGTGCTGCGCGAAGCTGCACGTCCGGAGATTACCTACCCGGAAAACCTGCCGGTCAGTCAGAAAAAACAGGACATTCTTGACGCCGTGCGCGACCACCAGGTGGTGATTGTTGCAGGGGAAACCGGTTCAGGGAAAACCACTCAGCTGCCGAAAATTTGTATGGAGCTGGGGCGTGGGGTGAAAGGGCTGATTGGTCACACCCAGCCGCGTCGTCTGGCGGCGCGTACCGTGGCGAACCGTATTGCCGAAGAGCTGCAAACGCAGCCCGGCGGCTGCATTGGGTATAAGGTGCGATTCAGCGACCACGTTAGCGATAACACCATGGTTAAGCTGATGACTGACGGTATTCTGCTGGCGGAAATCCAGCAGGATCGTCTGCTGATGCAGTACGACACGATCATTATCGATGAAGCGCACGAACGCAGCCTGAATATCGACTTCCTGCTCGGGTATCTGAAAGAACTGTTACCGCGTCGCCCGGACCTGAAAATTATCATCACCTCCGCCACCATCGATCCGGAGCGTTTCTCAAAGCATTTCAACAATGCGCCGATTATCGAGGTCTCTGGCCGAACGTATCCGGTGGAGGTGCGCTATCGCCCGATAGTGGAAGACGCGGACGATACCGAGCGCGACCAGCTGCAGGCCATCTTTGATGCCGTCGACGAGCTGGGAAATGAAAGCGCGGGCGACATTCTGATTTTCCTGAGCGGCGAACGAGAAATTCGCGATACCGCTGACGCCCTCAGCAAGCGCGATCTTCGCCATACCGAAATTCTTCCGCTGTATGCGCGCCTGTCAAACAGCGAACAAAACCGCGTGTTCCAGCCGCACAGCGGACGTCGTATTGTGCTGGCCACCAACGTGGCGGAAACCTCGCTTACCGTGCCGGGCATCAAATATGTGATTGACCCGGGTACGGCGCGTATCAGCCGCTACAGCTACCGCACCAAAGTGCAGCGCCTGCCAATTGAGCCGGTTTCTCAGGCTTCCGCTAATCAGCGTAAAGGCCGCTGCGGCCGTGTGTCGGAAGGGATCTGTATTCGCCTCTATTCCGAGGACGATTTCCTGTCGCGACCGGAGTTTACTGACCCGGAAATTCTGCGCACCAACCTGGCGTCGGTCATCCTGCAGATGACTGCGCTAGGGCTTGGCGACATCGCCGCGTTCCCGTTTGTCGAAGCGCCGGACAAGCGCAATATTCAGGACGGCGTGCGCCTGCTGGAAGAGCTGGGTGCCATCACCACCGACGAGCAGGCTAGCGCCTACAAACTGACGCCGCTGGGCCGTCAGCTCAGCCAGCTGCCGGTTGACCCGCGGCTGGCGCGCATGGTGCTGGAAGCACAGAAACACGGCTGTGTGCGTGAAGCGATGATCATTACCTCCGCGCTCTCGATTCAGGATCCGCGCGAGCGTCCGATGGACAAGCAGCAGGCGTCTGATGAAAAACACCGTCGGTTCCACGATAAAGAGTCCGACTTCCTCGCCTTTGTGAACCTGTGGAACTACCTCGGCGAGCAGCAGAAAGCGCTGTCGTCGAACCAGTTCCGCCGCCAGTGCCGCGTCGATTTCCTCAATTATCTGCGCGTGCGCGAGTGGCAGGATATCTACACGCAGCTGCGTCAGGTGGTGAAAGAGCTGGGCATTCCGGTTAACAGTGAACCGGCGGAGTACCGCGAAATTCACATTGCGTTGCTGACCGGTCTGCTCTCCCATATCGGGATGAAGGATGCCGACAAGCAGGAGTATACTGGGGCGCGTAACGCCCGTTTCTCCATCTTCCCGGGGTCCGGTTTATTCAAGAAACCGCCTAAATGGACCATGGTGGCCGAACTGGTGGAAACCAGCCGCCTGTGGGGCCGCATTGCGGCGCGCATTGATCCCGAATGGGTTGAACCTGTTGCCCAGCACCTGCTGAAGCGCTCATACAGTGAACCGCACTGGGAGCGCGCGCAGGGCGCGGTGATGGCGACCGAAAAAGTGACCGTTTACGGTTTGCCGGTGGTTGGCGCGCGCAAGGTTAACTACAGCCAGATAGACCCCGCGTTGTGCCGCGAGTTGTTTATTCGTCACGCGCTGGTGGAGGGCGACTGGCAGACGCGTCATGCGTTCTTCCGTGAAAACCTCAAACTGCGTGCCGAAGTGGAAGAGCTTGAGCATAAATCCCGTCGCCGCGACATTCTGGTCGACGACGAGGCGCTGTTTGAGTTTTACGACCAGCGTATCAGCCACGATGTGATTTCTGCCCGCCACTTCGACAGCTGGTGGAAGAAGGCCAGCAAAGAGACCCCGGACCTGCTCAACTTTGAAAAGAGCATGTTGATCAAAGAGGGAGCGGAGTCGGTCAGCAAACTCGATTACCCGAACTTCTGGCATCAGGGCTCTCTCAAGCTGCGTCTGACCTATCAGTTTGAGCCGGGCGCGGATGCGGATGGCGTCACCGTACACATTCCGCTACCGCTGTTAAACCAGGTCGAAGAGAGCGGATTCGAGTGGCAAATTCCGGGGCTGCGTCGCGAGCTGGTGATTGCGCTGATCAAATCGCTGCCAAAACCGGTGCGTCGTAACTTTGTGCCTGCGCCAAACTATGCCGAAGCGTTTTTAGGCCGCGTAACGCCGCTGGAGTTGCCGCTGCTGGATTCGCTGGAGCGTGAGCTCAGGCGCATGACGGGCGTAACCGTCGACCGCGACGACTGGCACTGGGATCAGGTGCCCGATCACCTGAAAATCAGCTTCCGCGTGGTGGACGACAAAAACAAAAAGCTGCAGGAAGGCCGATCGCTGACCGAACTGAAAGAGGCGCTGAAAGGCAAAGTCCAGGAGACGCTTTCTGCGGTGGCTGATGATGGTATCGAGCAGAGCGGATTGCACATCTGGAGCTTTGGCGCGCTTCCGGAAAGCTACGAGCAAAAACGCGGCAACTACAGGGTGAAGGCCTGGCCTGCACTGGTGGATGAGCGTGACAGCGTGGCCATCAAACTCTTTGATAATCCACAGGAACAACAGCAGATGATGTGGCGTGGTCTGCGTCGTTTGCTGCTGCTTAATATTCCGTCACCGATTAAATATCTGCACGAGAAGTTACCGAACAAAGCCAAGCTTGGCCTCTACTTTAACCCGTACGGTAAAGTGCTGGATCTGATTGACGACTGCATCTCCTGTGGCGTGGACAAGCTTATTCACGAGGCGGGCGGTCCGGTCTGGTCAGAAGCGGAGTTTGCGGTACTGCATGAGAAAGTCAGGGCAGAACTGAACGACACCGTGGTCGACATTGCGAAACAGGTCGAGCAGATCCTCACCACCGTGTTCAATATCAACAAACGCCTGAAAGGGCGCGTGGATATGACCATGGCGCTGGGGCTGTCGGACGTGAAAGCGCAGATGGCCGGGTTAGTGTACCGTGGATTCGTTACCGGCAACGGCTTCAAACGCCTTGGCGATACGTTGCGTTATCTGCAGGCGATCGAAAAACGTCTGGAGAAAATGGCTATCGATCCGCATCGTGACCGCGCGCAGATGCTGAAAGTGGAAAGCGTGCAGAAGGCATGGCAGCAGTGGCTCAACAAATTGCCGCCAGCGCGCCGTGACGATGAAGACGTGCAGGCGATCCGCTGGATGATCGAAGAGCTGCGCGTCAGCTTCTTTGCCCAGCAGCTCGGTACGCCGTATCCCATTTCGGATAAGCGTATTTTGCAGGCAATGGAGCAGATTTCGGCGTAACGTCGGGTGTTCGCCCTCTCTCTGTGAGAGAGGGCATCTGCGTTTAGCGATTCACCACGGCCAGGGTAAAGCCATCCCATCCTTTACTGCCCACCGTTTGTAGCGCGGTCGCCGTCAGGCGCGGGTTATCCCCGATCATCTCAATAAATCGTTTGACGCCCTGTACGCGGGCATCGTCGCTTTGCGCGTTAATCACTTCGCCGTCCCGAACCACATTATCTCCGACGATCAGCGTTCCCGGGCGTGAGTAGTACAGTGCCCACTCCAGATACCCCGGATTGTTTGGTTTATCGGCATCGATAAAAATTAGGTCGAACGGCGGAATATCACCGATGTGTTCAAGAGAGTGCAGCGCCGGGCCTTCAATGAGCTCAATCCGATCGCTGAGCCCCGCCAGCTGGATATTCTGCCGTGCAACGCGGGCATGGATGGGGTCCGCTTCGAGGGTGATCAACTTCCCGTCAGGTGGCAGCGCACGCGCCATCCAGATAGTGCTGTAGGCGCCCAGCGTGCCGATTTCAAGGATCCGCCGTGCCTGCGTCATGCGGACAAAAAGCGCCAGCAGCTGCCCCTGATTGGCTGCGACATCGTGTTCGGGTAAACCAGCTCGCTGGTTGTTTTCCAGCACCCGCTGGAGGATATCATCCTCGGGAATGAGTGAAGAGATCATGTAATTATCGACTGCAGACCACTGTTGTTGCATAGATTGACTCCTGAGTGGCAAACACCGGGTTGCGCTGCGATCCGGTTTTCGCCCTCTCCATGCCGGAGAGGGCTTGTGGGGTATCAGGTCACGCGTTGCTCCAGCCTCCGCCCAGTGCTCTGTACAAATCAACCTGCGCCAGCAGCAGGTTATTTTTGACCTGCACGACGCTGGTTTGTACCGAGAACAGCGTGCGCTGGGCATCCAGCACATCCAGGTACGACGAATAGCCGTTGCGATAGCGGTTTTGCGCTATGCGCAGCGTCTCTTGCGCCACATCTTGTTGGGCAAGCAGCTCCGTCAGTTGTTCCTGATAGCGCGTGATGGCATCAAGACTGTTATTGACCTCGGCAAAGGCGTTACGGACGGTTTTTTCATAACTGTAAAGCGCCTGGTTGCGCTGGGACTGCGAAATATCCACCTGTGCGTTCAGCGCCTGGCGGTTGAGCAGCGGAGCAAGAATGCTGCCGCCGACGCTCCAGAGCTGCAGCGGGTTGTCGAGTAAGCCGGAGAGCGTGCGATCCTGTATTGATCCGGTTGCGGTCAGGTTGATCGACGGCAGCAGGCTGGCACGAGAGGCAGCCAGCGAGGCATCAGCCGCAACCAGTTGCTTTTCAGCCTGCACAATATCCGGACGGCGATTAAGCAGCGAGGAGGGCAGTTGCGAGGGCAATGTCAGGGGCGTCAGGGCCGCAAAGCTTTCACTGCGCGCGACCTCGCCCGGGTTGCTCCCCAGCAGCAGGCTCAGGGCGTTCTCCTGCTGTGCAATCTGATGCTGCAGCAGGGGAACCTGCGCCCGCGTGGAGCGCAGTTCGGAGTCGGACTGCATCAGTTCCAGGCGTGAACTGTAGCCCGTTTCAAACTGGCGTTTAGCGAGAGTGAATGCCTCTTCCCGGGACTTCAGCGTGGAGCGGGTGACGCGAAGCTGTTCATCGAGGGACAGCAGGGTGATATAGCCGGAGGCGACCGAGGACGCCACGGTAAGATCTGCTGCCGCCGCCGCGGCTTTCTGCGCGTCCAGCGAGGCTTCAGCCGCATTCGCGGTGCTGCGGTTTACGCCCCAGATATCGACATCATAGCTGGCGGTGAGGCTGCCTTTATACAGGCTGCTGTAGATCGGCAGACCGGTGGCAGCAGATTGTGTCCGCGCGCGGGTGCCCGTGACGCCAGCATTCAGCGACGGAAACAGGCTGCCGTCGGCCGCGTAGACCCGCGCCTGATACTCGTTAATCCGTTCGCGGGCAATCAGCACGTCGCTGTTGTTCTTAAGCGCCTGGTCCACATAGCGGTTCAGATTATTGTCGTGGAAATTACGCCACCAGAGCTGTTCTGCAGGGCTTGCCGGGCCTGCTGTTGCTCGCCATTGCGTGGGGATGTGCAGCGACGGCTGCGCCGGTTTCACGTCAACCGACTGGCAACCGGCCAGCACGGTCATGATCATCAGAACGGCTATCGGGCGAAGGGTCATTGCTTCGCCTCCCGCGTATCAATGGTCACCTGCACCGACATGCCCGGACGCAGAAGCTGATAGGCTTCCTGGTCACCCAATACTTCAATTCGCACCGGAATACGCTGGGCAATTTTGACAAAGTTACCCGTGGCGTTATCCGGCGTGATGGCGCTGAACTCAACGCCGGTTGCAGGAGAGATGCTCTCCACGCGGCCCTGATAGGCTTTATCATTTAATGCATCGACGGTGAATTTCACCGGCTGACCCACCCGAAGCTCCGCCAGCTGCGTCTCTTTAATATTGGCGATCACCCAGTGCTGAGGCGGCACGAGGGTGGTGAGGTGGGTTCCGGCGGTAACATAAGCTCCCAGACGAACGGCGATCTGACCAAGCTGGCCGTCGCGTGGCGCTACAATGCGCGTGTTTTGCAGGTCAATTTGCGCCAGCTCCAGCGCCGCTTTGGCGTTTTCCACATCCGCCTCCAGCGCGCCGCGATTGACGATCACCGTTTGCAGATCCTGGCGCGACATTTCCAGCGTGGCTTTCGCCTGATCAATGTCGGCGCTGCCCTGGGCTGCGCTTGCCAGCGCGGCGTCGCGCTCACGGATAGACAGTGAACCATCCGCCGTCAGGTCCTTTACGCGTTTCAAATCCGCCTGGGATTTCAGACTCTGGGCGCGGGCATTTTTCAGAGCCGCTTCGTTTTTGGCGATCACCGCTTCGGCGCTTTTGCGCTGTTGCAGATTGTTGTTCAGGGCGGCAATCTTCATCGCCAGCTGTGCCTCAGCCTGATGCACCCGCTGGCGGTAGATACGGTCATCAATCTGCAGCAGCAGCTCGCCCTTTTTGACCCGGTCGAAATCCTGCACCTTCACCTCAGTGATATAGCCGTTAACCTGCGGGCTGATAAAGGTCGTCTGTCCGCGCACGTAGGCATTATCAGTAAACTGCGAGTGGCGGGTAAACGGGGGTAGCTGCCAGGCGTAGAGGATCACCAGTACGCCGACAATACCGATTGCCGCCGCGGTGAAAACCGAAACGATACGGACATTTTTACGGGTGTTGGCCTGCTCTTTAGCGGCATCCTGCTGACTCATAACATCTCCAGAGAAATCATTTTCATATTCATTACTTGTTGCCTGTTGCCTTCTTCAGGGCCATACGGGCAGTCAGGCGCAGGCGCAGCAAGCGCCATAAAATCCAGACCAGGGTGGCGGCGGCAATGCTCGCCGTCAGTAAATAAGTATCGTTATAAGCCAGAATATTTGCCTCAAGCGATGAAACCGTTTGCAGCTGGGTGATGGCCTGGGTGCCCAGCAGCGAGCTGTCGCCAATCAGGCTCCGGTACAACCCGGTGTAAGCCTGAATACGGTCATTCACCAGCGGGTTCAGGGTTGTGAGCTGATCGGCCAGCATGCTGGAGTGGTATTTCTCGCGCCAGGTCTGGAAGGTCCCCAGGATGGCAGAGCCGAGCAGGCCGCCGAGGTTCTGGCTCATGCCAAACATCACCGAGAAGCTTACCAGGTTGCGCGGATCGGCGATAACCCCGCCAATGGCGGCCAGCATGGCGGGCGCGAGGAAGAAGGCGCTGCCGAAGCCCAGCAGGAACTGGCTGAGCATCAGCTGGTCCGGGCGGGTCAGGTTGTTCGACTGGCTGTCCAGCAGGGAGGCAACAATCATGAGCGCCAGCGAGGTAATGATCGGCCACGCCAGTTTTGTGGGCTTGATGGTCAAACAGCTGGTCACAATCCCGCAGACAATACCGGCAAAAATAGACCACGCCAGGTGGGTCATCTGCTCATTCTGCAGGCCGACATACTGCAGCCAGCCGATAACGCCTGTGTTTTGCTCCGCCAGCACGATGCGGATCAGCAGCATAATGAGCCCGAGACGCACGATGCTGCCGCTCGACAACCAGCGGGTATTCAGCAACGGGTTAGAACGGTTATGTTCAAACACGATCGCAGACACGATTAATACCAGCGCTAATGCCAGCGACCAGCCGATCCACGGCGCTTCAAACCACCAGTAAAGACGGCCTAAGGAGAGCACCGCGCAGAGCAGCGCCATCCCCGGGGCCAGTAAAAAGAAGGTGATGAAGTCTTTTTTCTCGAAGACCTTGCGCCGGTCGCCAGGAGGCAGTTTCAACGCTATCACGCAGGCCAGTGAAATGAGCGCCAGCCCGAGCTCAAAGAAGTAAAGCCCGCGCCACTCGTCAAGCTGCAGCAGCTCGGTCGAAAAGAGGCGGGCGAGGGGGATGGCGAGCGATGACCCGGTAATCCCGATGGTCAGCGCCTTCAGACGGTGTTTCGCGGGCCAGGCCTGTATCTGGTAGTAAATACCGAGGGAGCTGAGCGCGGCGGCCACCATCCCGTGTGCGGCACGCACCATCAGCGCGGAGCTGAGATCGTTTACAAACAGGTGGAAAAAGGTGACCAGCACATACAGCACCAGAAAACCTTCCGTGAAGGCGCGCAAACCATACTGCTGGCGGAATTTCACCAGCAGCAGGTTGATGGAGATGTTGGTCATCACATACACCGCCGGGAGCCAGGCGATTTCTGTCGACCAGGCCCCGAAGGTTCCCTGCAGATTTTGCAGATTGGCGGTGACCACCGCATTACCCAGCGCCCCCGTCAGGCACACCAGCAGACCGACAACCCCGTAGGCAATCCGTTTTGGCGTGCTGTGTTCTGGCGTGGAGGGCGAACCCAAGAGGGCGGGTTTCTCATGAGGCTGCCACTCGCGAGGAGCATAAGGGTCGCGTTCGGGCAGGCGCATAACGTCTTTTACCTTAGAAAAAATTGAATAATGAGTGGGCTAACGATTCTACGTTTGCCGCAAATGATAATTCAAGTGAATATGATTTTCGCAGGTTAATCAAATGTTGAAGAACAGGTTAAGGAAAAAGAGCGGCCCGGAAGGCCGTTGTTTTGTCGATCTGAAGTCGTTAATCTGAACCTGAGCAACTGAGGACATCACCATGGTTCAGACGCATTTTCCCCTTCTGCCGGAGTCAACCCTGGCGGCAATCAACACGGTCGGCCAGTGGCTGGCACAGGATGATTTGGGCGATACCCGCGACGTGGCGGCGGTTGACAGGGTTATTCTGGCCGGAAACGCGGTGATGCCGACCATCGACGCTGCCTGCCGTATTGCCGCTGAACACGACGTTCCGTTACTGATTAGCGGAGGGATTGGCCATTCGACCGCGTTTTTGTATGCGGCCATCGCTCAGCATCCGCGTTATCACACTGTCCCGGTAACGGGGCGAGCGGAAGCAAGCATTCTGGCCGATATTGCCCGCCAGTTCTGGCAGATCCCTGATGCGCACGTGTGGGTTGACGATCAATCAACCAACTGCGGAGAAAACGCGCGTTTTAGCTGGAACATGCTCAAACAGCATCATCAGACGTCCGGGCGCGTGCTGGTCGTGCAGGATCCGACCATGCAACGCCGCACGATGGCAACCTTTGCCCGCGTGTGCCGTGACGAGTCTGCTTCGCCGCAGTGGGTCAGCCACCCGGGCTATACACCGGTGCTGAAAAATGGCGAAAACGGGCTGGTGTTCAGCGGGGAGAGCGCTGGCCTCTGGCCGGTAGAGCGTTATCTCTCGCTCATTTTAGGCGAGCTTCCGCGACTCTGTGATGACATGAACGGCTATGGCCCGGCCGGGCGTGATTTTATTGCACACGTTGAATTCCCCGACGAGGTGACTGCAGCGTGGGCACGGTTAAAGCAGGATCCTGTGCTTACGGATGCCCTGAATCACCGGTCGCTTCTCTGAGCAGAGGCCGTTTGCGGTTTTCCCCTCTCCGCGGAGAGGGGACAGGCATTACAGCGAGGCGAATTTGTCCAGCGTGCGCATCAGCTGGGTGACGAAACCGTATTCGTTGTCATACCAGGCGACGGTTTTCACCAGTTGCAGATCGCCAGCCTCTGAAACTTCGGTCTGTGTGGCGTCAAAGACAGATCCAAAGTGGGAGCCGATCACATCAGACGAAACAATCTCTTCATCGGTATAACCAAAAGATTTATTCCCCTGTGTCGCTTTTTTCAGCGCGGCGTTGATCTCCTCAACGGTGACCTTTTTACCCAGAATCGAGACCAGCTCGGTCACTGAACCGGTTTTCACCGGTACGCGCTGGGCGTGGCCTTTCAGCTTGCCGCTGAGGGCCGGAATCACCAGACCGATGGCTTTGGCCGCCCCGGTGGTGTGCGGAATGATATTCTCCGCCGCGGCGCGTGAGGCGCGAAGGTCTTTCCCGCGCGGGCCATCCACCAGCGCCTGCGTGCCGGTATAGGCGTGAATGGTTGTCATGGTGCCCACTTTTATTTCAAACGCATCGTGCAGGGCTTTTGCCAGTGGGGCGAGGCAGTTGGTGGTACAGGAAGCAACGGAAATAATCGTATCACTGGCGTCAATGGTATCGTCATTCACGTTATACACGATGGTTTTCATCTCACCGGCAGGGGCAGAGATCAGCACTTTTTTGGCACCGGCCTCGAGGTGTGCCTGTGATTTTTCTGCCGACGTGTAGAAGCCGGTGCATTCCACGACGATATCCACGCCCGCGGCTTTCCACGGGATATGTTTTGCCTCTTTTTCGGCGTACACGGCGATAGTTTTTCCGTCAACAATCAGGGCGTCTTCGGTGAAATCTACGCTCCACGGGAAGCCACCGTAGTTGGAATCATGCCTGAGCAGGTAGGCCAGCACTTTGGGAGAGGTGAGATCGTTGATGGCGACGACGGTGTTGCTGTCCTGGGTTTCAAGAAGGCGACGCAGGACAAGGCGTCCTATGCGTCCAAATCCGTTAATGCCAATTTTACTCATGGTGTACTCCTGTGAACGCGTCTTTGCGACAGTTTGAACTCATCCAGGCTTAGACCATCACGGACAGGGCGGCAATTGAAGAAGCTTCATGCGAGGGGAAGTATTTGAAAAACCATACAGAAAAATTAATGAATTTTTAAGGAAAGGGGATTATGTTGGCGCGATATCGGTTATTTATCAGGAAATCTCATGCGTACTAAATATACAAGCCTGCAAATTGCTATCCACTGGCTGGTGTTTTTGTTAATCATCGTCGCCTACTGCGCGATGGAGTTCAAAGGCTTCTTCCCACGCACCGCACGGCCGGTAATCAACATGATCCACGTTTCGTGCGGCATCTCTGTACTGGTGTTAATGGTGACGCGTTTAGTGGTTCGCCTTAAATTCCGCGCACCGCCGATTGAACCGAAACCAAAACCGATGGTGACCGGACTGTCCCATCTTGGCCATCTGGTGGTGTATCTACTGTTCATCGCGTTGCCGCTGATTGGTATTGTCATGATGTATAACCGCGGTACTGACTGGTTAGCCTTTGGTCTGGTGATGCCGCACGCGGCAGAATCGAATTTTGATCTGGTCGACGTTCTGAAAGAGTGGCACGAGACGCTGGCCAACGTGGGGTACGTTGTGATTGGTCTGCACGCGATGGCGGCGCTGATGCATCACTATTTCTGGAAAGACAACACCCTCCTGCGCATGATGCCAAAAAAACGCAAGTAACTCATAACAACGAGCCCTGCAGCAGTCTGCAGGGCTTTTTTTTAGCGTTTTATTGCAGTTGAGCGCGCTCTTCCGGGGTTAACTCCAGCGCCTGAGTGGTGCCCGTCTCTGAGGATTTCACGGCCGCTTCCAGTACCGCCATCACCGCCAGCGCCTCGACCGGATGAACCGGATTGGTGATTTTTCCGAGTAGCGCATCACGCACGTTGATGTAGTACTGACGCTGATCGCCTTTCGGCGTGGTAACGGTCTGCGGCTCACCGTTTGCACCAAAGAACACCATGCTGTCACTGTCCTCGCCCCAGGCCTCACTGCCGGGGATCACGCCCGCCAGCAGCTGCGCTTCCTGTTGGTCGATTCGGGCTTTCACCACGCTGCCTTTATCGCCGTGAACGGTAAAACGTGCCGTTCCGCCAGCCACCAGCATGCTGCAGTGCAAAATCACTTTATGTTGCGGATAATCTAAGACCACGTGTGCCCAGTCGTTAATTTCCGCGCCGTCACGCAGCGTGGCGATATTGCCCTGTACCGACTGTGGCAGTCCAAAGAGCTGCAGCGTCTGGTCAATCAGGTGCGGCCCCAGATCAAACCACAGACCGCTACCGGGCACGTTTTGCTCTCTCCAGCGCACGCGCACTTCCGGGCGGAAACGGTCAATGTGCGACTCAAGGTGTTTGACCTTGCCAAGGGTTCCTTGCTCAATAATCTGCTTAATGCCGAGGAAGTCGCTGTCCCAGCGGCGGTTATGGAAGACGGAGAGCAGCCGTTGCTTCTCTTGCGCCAGGGCAATCAGGTCGCGTGCTTCCTGCATGTCGAGCGTGAACGGTTTATCCACGACCACATGTTTGCCTGAATTCAGGGCAAGCGTTGCCAGCGGCGCGTGGGTGGCGTTAGGGGAGGCAATCACCACCAGATCGACATCGGGATGCTGAATTGCCTCTTCCGGGGTTGCCACCACCTGAACATCAGGAAGATCGCGTTTAACCTTCTCTTCATCACGAGACGAAACCACCGCCAGCTTAAGGCCGTCCACGGACTGGATCAGCGGGGCATGGAAGGTCTTGCCTACAAATCCATACCCGATCAGCGCAATGTTGATTGTCTTCTCTTTACTCATGACCTTCTCCACGTTATTTCGCGCAAACCGTAATGTGCATTGCGCCAGGGTCCCCAAGCTCAGGCCAGGGACGATCTAAAAAGAGGTGCTGGATGTTGGATAATCCGCTGATCAGATACGGTTCACAGCGGTTTAGTTTCAGATGGTCGGCGACAATCCAGCGCTCATGGCTGGCCGCGAGCATCGCCCGTTTGACCTCGGCATCGGCCTCTTTTCCGGCGCTCAGACCGAGTTCAGCATGGATAGCACAGGCTCCCAGAATGGCGATATCCGCGCGGTAGCGTGACAGCAGGGAGAGGGTGGCGCTGCCGGCAAACAGTCGCTGCTTGTGATCCCATTTTCCGCCGAGCAGGATCAGTTCGATATCGTCACGGTCGCTGAAGTGCCACGCGATATCCAGCGAGGTGGTGATGATTGTCAGCGGTCCCTTCAGGAACGAGGCGACAGCCATTACCGTGCTCCCCGCATCCAGAAACAGCGTCGAACCTGGCGGAACAGCCTGCGCCACCTGTTTACCAAGACGTTGTTTGGTTTCCGGCAGCAGTGTATTGCGCCCCTGACGATTCATGGCCGACAGATTCAGGGCAATTGCCCCGCCGTGGTTCTTTTGCGCCAGCCCCTGTTTCTCGAGATCGGTCAGATCCCGGCGGATGGTGTCCGCTGAGACCTGGAGTTTGTCCGCCAGTTCCGTAATGCTGGCCTGCCCGTGCTCACTAATGATATCAAGCACATATTTTTGTCTGGCCGTTTTGTGCATGGATGAATCCCGCAAAATGTCGCAATAAGTTGCATATTACAGCATTTTGCCGCAGAGGGAAGGGTGTTGATCGCCAGTAAGTATCAATGTCCGGTATTGTTCACATTGGTTATTATTAAAATGTTATTAATACGGTGTGAGTGATTCATTCCAAATGTTAACAGCAATGTTATTGTTGTGTTTTATTAAACACACTGGCGGATATAACCATTGTGATACCAATATGCAACCATTAATGCTTTAATGAAATTAATAAATAGCAATAAATTCTGTGTATATTTATATACACAGATATTAATGTTGTATATGGCATTATGGTTACTTAAACTGACATTTCTTTGAAAATCTTTGTGTCTGACGCATGCTGAAATTAACGCAAAAATGTGCATCCGGCGATTCTAAAATTTTACTTAAATAACAAAGACTTTATTTGTTTCATTTGAAAGCCCCTTTTTAAGGTTTTGTCCAGAAACCCCATCTTTTTTCTTATCTGTAACACCACATTAACATTGTGGGTGTAGTTGCCTATAGCGCATTTTGTTATGCTGCAAACCAGTTAAAGAAATAAGTAAATTCTTATTGTCATAAGAATATGGTCGGCTCTCATCTCCAATGGAAATGGGGTTGGGGAGCGTTTGTCCAATATTTATTCGGACCCAGGTAAGATATTTGTCGAATTATTTATACCCCTTTAGGGGTAAATATTTAAGCGTCATTCAGAGTCAGGGAGATAAAAATGACTATCATGCGAAATAATATGTTGCTGAGATTTCCAGTCGCCCTGGCATTAATTTCGTTGGCCTTTAATACGGCCTCTGCGAATAGCCGCCAGGTGGGGATTGCTCCGATTGCCGCGACAACATTAAAAGAGAGTATTCTTTTTGCCATCGATCGCGATCCGTCGATTAGCCAGCAGGCCGCGCAACTGGGAATAGGTCAGGCACAAATAGATGAAGCACGCAGCGGCTGGATGCCACAAATATCGTTAAACGGTAGCACCGGCCATAGCCAGACCACCGATTCCAGCGGCTCGCTGCGCAATTCTGCGGCCTGGGGATTGAGTCTGACGCAGCTGGTATACGATTTTGGCAAGACCAACAACAGCATCGACCAGTCCACGGCGCAGCGCGATAGCTATCGTTACCAGTTGATGAGCACTTTGTCTGCGGTGGCGGAAAAAACGGCGCTCAGCTACGTAGAAGTTAAACGCTATTCCGACCTGTTACAGGCCGCCAAAGAGAACGTTCAGGCGCTCAAAAACGTTGAACAACTGGCCAAGCTCCGCGCCAACGCAGGCGTCAGCTCAACCTCTGACGAGCTTCAGACGCGCACGCGCATTGCCGGTATGCAGGCCACGGTCGAGCAGTATAACGCGGCGTTAAACAGCGCCCGCGCACGGCTTGCGGTGTTGACTGGCATGGAGGCCGAGCGCTATTCACCTGTACCGGCGAAGCTTGCCGTTGAGCAAGATTCGCTTAATCGCATTGATTACTCGGCCATACCGGCGGTCATGGCCGCGCAGAATATGGAGCGTTCAGCTCAGTATGGCGTGGCAACGGCAAAGTCTCAGCACTGGCCGACGTTAAGCCTGAAAGGAGGCCGCACCCGCTACGAGTCCGACAACCGTTCTTACTGGGATGACCAGATTCAGCTCAATATTGACGCACCGCTATACCAGGGGGGCGCCGTTTCAGCCCGTGTTCGCCAGGCCGAAGGGGCAAGGGCCATGGCATCGTCTCAGGTTGACCAGGCGCGGTTCGATGTCCTGCAAAAAGCCTCTGTCGCGCAGGCTGACTGGACCGGCGCGCAGGGGAGAATGCAGGCGGGGAAGCTGCAGCTGGAAAGCGCGTTACGCGCCCGGGATGTTTACAGAAATGAATATACCCTGAGCAAGCGGAGCATTAACGATTTGCTCAGCGTTGAACAGGATGTCTGGCAAGCCACCTCAGCCAAAATAATGGCTGAATATGATGGCTGGAGTTCGGCGATTAATTACGCATCTGCCGTTGATAATTTGATGCCGCTGATCGGCATAGAGAAAAACGCTGCCGCAAAATTACCTGATTTGAGTTAAAAAACACGCGTCTTTTTGTGCGAAATAAGTAAGAAAATAATGGGTGTTTTTTCCCAGGGATAGCTACATCCATTTGGTGGACATATCCACAGGAATCCGGACACCTGCAAGGAGAGGAAAATGAGTAACGTAAAAATTGTTGATGTCATCATTCGCAAAACGGCCGAGAAAACGAAATTAACCGGAGAGGGTAATTTGTCGGTTTCTATTTCTTCGCCGAGTGTGATTGAAATTCAGGGTTCTGCTCAGGATGTTGTGCGTTATGTTCGCCAGGGTAAAGACCTGCTTATTTATATGAAAGACGGCAGCGTTATTCGCTGCAATAACTATTTTGTTGAAGATCCACAGACCCATAATCAATCAGAACTGGTCTTCAACGATCAGCAGGAACTGACGCATATTTCTTTTGCCGATGCCGGGGAAGCGTCTGGCGTTGCTGTTACCGAGTTAACCGCGCAGGCTACGCCGGTTGCCAGCATTGAGCCTTTCCTTGAGCAGGGAAGCGTTCTCAATGACGCGCCATGGGGATGGATTGCAGGCGCTGCGTTGGGCGGCGGTGCCATTGGCGCACTGCTGGCGCACGGGGGTGACGGCGAAACCAAAACCAAAGTCATCGACAACACCAAAGATTTTGAAAGCGCGACGCCGACCTTTTTGCTGACGGACAACGCGGGTGATAAGCAGGGTGTGCTGAGTGGAAAAGCGATCACGGACGACAACACCCCAACCTTCAGCGGTACCGGGCAACCGGGCGCGACCATTCAGGTTAAAGACAGCAACGGAAGCACCATTGCCAGCACCATGGTCGGGAAAGAGGGTACCTGGACCGTAAAACTCCCGACTCAGGCTGACGGCGAACATACCTGGTCTGTCGTGCAAATCGACGGGAGCAAAACGACGCAGGCGGGCAGCATTACCGTCACAATCTCTACCGCTGACGCCAGCATCACGCTGGGGACAACGGCCGGTGACAACGTGATCAATGCCAGCGAACACTCCGCTGGCTTTACGCTGTCCGGCACCAGCAAAAATCTGGCGCAGGGAACCGGGCTTACCGTCACGCTGAACGGCAAAACCTACACGGCGGAAGTGGGGGCCGGCGGCGCATGGAGCGTAAACGTGCCTGCCGCGGATGCACAGGCGCTGGGTGACGGCACCTGGACGGTGAACGTCAGCGGTAAAGACGCCGCGGGCAATACCGTGAGCGGCAGCCAGACGATAGGTGTGGATACCAACGCGCCAGCGCTTTCTGTTGATACGATTGCGCAGGGCAACGTCATCAACGCGGCTGAGCACAACCAGGCGCTGACGCTCACCGGTAAAACCGATGCGGAAGCCGGCCAGATTGTGACGGTAACGCTCAACGGGAAAAATCATACCGCCACGGTGGGGAGCAACGGCACGTGGTCCGTTACGCTGCCCGCCAGCGAGGTGCAATCGCTGGCGAATGGCGACCATACGCTAACGGTGAACGTCAGCGATAAAGCGGGGAACGGATCTTCCACGACCGTCGATTTCACCGTGGATACCGCCGCCCCGGTCGTGACGATTAACACCGTTGCTGACGACAATATCCTCAATACCAGCGAGCAGGGCCAGGCGCAGATTATTTCTGGTACGGCGAGCGGCGCCGCAGCAGGGGATGTCGTGAGCGTAACCGTTGGCGGTCAGACCTTCACCGGTGTGGTGCAGCCGGACGGCAGCTGGAGCGTGGGTGTGCCTGCGTCCGTGGTGGGCTTGCTGGGAGAAGGCAACCACAACATTACGGTTTCCGTTACCGATGCCGCGGGCAATACCGGCAGTGCCACACACGGCATTACGCTAAGCGGTAACCCACCGGAATTTACCGTTCATGCCATCAGCCAGGATAACGTTCTCAATGCTCAGGAGGCTATGCAGCCGCTGAGCCTGACCGGCACCAGCACGCTGCCAGACGGCAGCGCCATCACCGTGACGCTGAACAACGTCAATTATCAAACCGTTGTCGAGAACGGGAGCTGGTCAGTTCAGGTACCGGTTTCCGACGTCCTGCAACTGGCGAACACGCTGTACACCGTCAGCGTCAGCGGTACCGACAGCGTGGGCAACAGCGGCTCAGCAGAGGCCACACTGCTGGTTGATACCGTGTTGCCACAGGTGGTCATCAATACCTTTGCCGGCGACAACCGGGTGAATAACGCCGAAGTGGCCGCCGATCAAACGATCAGCGGTCGTGTCACGGGTGCAGCGGCAGGGGATACGGTGTCTGTTTCCGTTGGCGGCAAGCATTACAGCGCCACCGTGGGTAGCGATCTGACCTGGAACCTCACTATCCCGTCTGCGGATCTCAAGGCATTCGGCGACGGCGACCTGACCATTACCGCGTCAGTCACCAACAGCCACGGCAATACGGGCAGCGGCGAGCGCGATATCAATATCAACGCGGCGCTGCCGGGTCTGCGCGTTAACACCCTTTCCGGTGATGACGTGATCAATGCCATTGAGCAGCATCAGGATCTTACCGTGACCGGCTCCAGCAGCCATCTGGCCGCAGGCACGCAGATCACCGTCACCATCAATAACGTCGACTATGTCACCGTGGTCAACGCCACCGGTGGCTGGCAGATTGGTGTCCCGGCGAGCGACCTCCAGTCCTGGACGCCGGGCCATATCGCGGTGCACGTCAGTGCAGAAGATGCGTGGGGCAATGCCGTTGCCGCTGAACATCCGATCGAACTCGACCTGAACGCCGTGGCGGTTACTGTTGATGTCATCTCCGGTGATGACCGGCTGAACGCGGCGGAAAAAGGCAGCGATCTCACGCTCTCTGGCCAGACGCAGGGCGTGGAAGCCGGGCAGACTGTGGTGGTGAAATTCGCCGATCGGACCTATACCGCGCAGGTGCAGCAGGACGGCTCCTGGAGCCTGACCGTACCGGCCAGCGCCATGGAAACGTTGATTGACGGCCGCGCGCAGGTGAGCGTCAGCGTGACGAACGTTAACGGCAACAGCGCCGATGCGTCGCGCGTGGTGACGGTCGATACGCTGCCTCCGGACATCACGATCAATAATCTGACCGATGACAACATCATCAGTGCCGCCGAAGCGCAGCAGGATATCGTGTTAAGCGGTAGCAGCACGGCGGAAGCGGGCCAGACGGTCACCGTCGCGCTGAACGGTAAAACCTACCAGACCACCGTTCAACATGACGGTAGCTGGCAACTGACAGTACCTGCCGCGGACGTCGGCGCACTGGTCGATGGCACCGTCACGATAACGGCAACCGTGAGCGATGTGGCAGGTAACAGCAGCAGCACGGATCGCGTCGGGCTGGTGGATGCCACCGTACCGCAGGTGACCATTAACGATTTTGTCACCGATACCAATACCATAAACCAGCTTGCCCATACCCAGGCGCAGGTCCTCAGCGGCTCCGTGACCGGAGCGGCAGCGGGTGATTGGGTCACGGTGACCATCAATAACGTGGATTACACCACCGTGGTGGATGCGGCGGGCAACTGGAGCCTCGGCCTGCCTGCGTCTGTGGTACAGGGCCTGGCGGACGGAACCTGGACGATTACGGTCTCTGTGACCGATCAATCTGGCAACACCGGCAGCAGCACGTTGGAGGTGGTGGTTAATACCGTGACGCCGGAGATAGGTATTCACACTCTGGCGGCGGACGACGTGATTAACGCCACGGAAAAAGGCGAAAACCTGCTGCTTTCCGGAACCAGCAACCAGCCAGAAGGCACCCCGATCACCGTGGCCCTGAATGGCATTCACTACACCGCCATTACGGATGCCAGCGGTAACTGGCGTGTTACCGTACCGGCCTCCGCAGTAAGCGCGCTGGGCGAGGCGCACTATACGGTGACGGCGAGCGTCACGGACAGTGTGGGTAACAGCGCGTCGGCCACGCACGATGTGCTGGTAGACAGCTCGCTGCCGGTGGTCACGCTCAACACGCTGGCGGGCGATAACATCATCAACGCGGCGGAACTGGCGGCAGGCCAGACCCTGACGGGGAAAGTCGCCAACGCGGCGGCAGGCGACATTGTCACCCTTACCCTGGGCGGCCAGACGTATACCGTTGCGGTGCAGGACGATCTTACCTGGAGCCTGCCGTTAACCCAGAGCCAGTTAACCGCGCTCGGTAACGGTGAGCTGACGGTTACGGCCAGCGTGACGAATGCGCACGGAAACACCGGTTCTGCCGCGCTGGACTTCACCATCGACGCCCAGTTGCCTGGTCTGCGTATTGATACCGTGGCGGGCGACGATGTTATCAATATCATCGAGCATGGGCAGAATCTCATTGTTTCCGGTACCAGCACCGATCTTGCAGCGGGCAGCAGCGTTACCGTGACCATTAACAACATTGAGTACGTCGCCACGGTCCTGGCCGACGGAACCTGGAAAGCGGCGGTGCCTGCGGCAGATGTCAGCAAGTGGCCGGACGGTCCTCTCGACATTACAGCCCGCGCACAGGATGCTTCCGCCAACCTGGTGAATATCGGGACCGTGGTGGATGTCGATCTCGCCCCGGTCGCGATAAGCGTTAACAGCGTGACCCCTGATAACGTGCTGAATGCGGCGGAGAAGGGACACGATCTGGCGCTCTCCGGCACCACGTCTGGGGTCGAAGCCGGTCAGACGGTGACGGTCACCTTTGGCGGCAAAAGCTACACCACCACCGTGGATGCGAATGGCAACTGGGCTTACACCGTTCCGGCTGCGGATGTAAGCGGCCTGAAAGAGGGCGATGCCCGCGTTCAGGTGAGCGTGAGCAACGTGAATGGCAACCCGGCCTCTTCGTCACACGAATTCAGCGTCGATACCACTGCGCCGGCGGTCACCATCAATACGGTCAGTCACGACAACATGCTCAATGCGGCAGAGGCGGCACAGGATCTCACCCTGAGCGGCACCTCGACTGCCGAAGCGGGGCAGACGGTCACGGTGACCTTTAATGGCAATCAATACACCGCACAGGTACAGGCTGACGGCAGCTGGACGCTTGACGTGCCGGCAGCCGATCTGGCCGGTATCACCGACGGCACAGCCGTCGTTACGGCGACCGTGTCGGATAAAGCCGGTAACCCGGCCAGCACGGATGCGTCTGTGCTGGTGGACACCACCGTGCCGCAGATCACCTTCAACACCGTTGCCGGTGATGACATTTTGAATATTGCTGAACACGGTCAGGCGCTGATCGTTTCTGGCACAGTCACCGGGGCACAGGCAGGCGACGTGATCACCGTGACGCTGAACGGTAAAAATTACAGCGCAATGCTGGACGCGTCCGGCAACTGGAGTATGGGTATTCCGGCGGCTGACGCGGGCGCGCTGGGCAATGGCGACCATACGATGTCTGCGACCCTCACCGACAAAGCGGGCAACAGCACCACGCAGACGCATGAGATTGCGGTTTCCCTGACCGCTCCGGTTATCGCTATCAATACCGTTGCGGGCGATGATGTGATCAATGCCATCGAGAAAGGCGAAGATCTGCAACTCTCCGGCACCAGCAACCAGCCGGACGGCACCACGATCGTCGTGACCCTGAATGGCATTAACTACACTGCCACGACTGACGCCAGCGGCAACTGGAGCGTGACGGTACCGGCAGCAAACGTCTCGGCGCTGGGCGAAGCGAACTACACCGTCACCGCGAGCGTGACCGATACCGCAGGCAACAGCGCGAGCACCAGCCATCAGGCACTTGTCGACAGTGCGCTACCGGTGGTGACCATTAACGCTGTCGCCATTGATGATGTCATCAATGCGGCGGAAGTGACTGCGGGACAGACCCTGAGCGGAAAAGTCAGCGGTGCCGCAAGTGGTGACACTGTCACGATTTCAATGGGGGGCAACACCTGGACCGCCACTGTTCAGGATGATCTGAGCTGGTCGGTCAATGTGCCGTCTGAAGTCTTAAAGGCCATTGGCAACGGCGATTTGACCGTGACGGCAAGCGTCACTAACGGTCACGGCAATACCGGCTCCGGCAGCCGCGACATCACCATTGATGCCAACCTGCCGGGTCTGCGGGTCGATACCGTGGCGGGCGACGATGTGATTAACAGCATCGAGCATGGCCAAAACCTGATTATTAGCGGCTCCAGTGATGGGCTGAAAACAGGTACTGCGTTGACGGTGACCGTCAATGGTAAAACCTATGCGGCGACGGTTCTGGCAGACGGGACCTGGACGGCAGCGATCCCGGCCGCCGACGTCAGCGCGCTGAACGCAGGCAAGGTGACGGTAACCGTTGAGGGTCAGAGCACCGCAGGAAACCCGGTGACGATCGCGCATGACGTCACGGTCGATCTGGCCGCGGTGGCGATCAGCGTCAACGCGATTGCCACCGACGACGTGATCAACGCGGCGGAAAAAGGCACTGATCTGGTCCTGTCGGGTACCACCACCCATGTCGAAGCTAACCAGACCGTGTATATCACCTTCGGCGGCAAGTCTTACACCGCGACCGTGGATGCCAGCGGTAACTGGACCGCTACCGTGCCTTCTGCTGATTTAGGCAGCCTGAAGGAGGGCGATGCCAGCGTGCAGGTGAGCGTCACCAACGTGAACGGCAACAGCGCGTCAGCGGGCCGTGAATACAGCGTGGATACGACCGCGCCGACGGTCATTATCGACATTGTCAGCGACAACAACATCATTAATGCGTCTGAAGCGCAGCAGGATTTGGTGGTTAACGGCATCACGAACGCGGAAGCGGGTCAGACCGTGACCGTTACGCTGAACGGCAAGGATTACACCACCACCGTGCAGGCGGATGGCAGCTGGAGCCTGAGCGTACCGTCAACCGACCTGAGCGGCATTATCGACGGAAACTACACCATCACCGCGGCGGTATCCGACAAAGCGGGTAACCCGGCCTCGGTGGATCGTGACGTGCTGGTGGATACCACGGTGCCGCAGTTGACCATTCACACCGTTTCGGATGACGACGTCATCAACAGCGTTGAGCACGCGCAGGCGTTGATTGTCACCGGGTCTGTCACCGGCGCGGCAGCGGGTGATGTGGTCACCGTCAGCATCAATAATAAATCTTACACCGCCACGCTGGATGCTGCGGGCAACTGGAGCGTGGGAGTGCCTGCGGCCGACGTCAATGCTCTGGCCGCCGGGGATCACACCATCACCGCGACCCTGACCGATAAAGCGGGCAACAGCAACAGTGCGACGCACGACGTGGCCGTCAACCTTACCGCTCCGGTGCTGACCATTGACACCGTTTCAGACGACGATGTCATCAATAGCACCGACAAAACGCAGGATCTCACCCTCACCGGCTCCGCGTCAGGTCTGGCGGCGGGCGCGATCGTCACCGTGATGCTGAACGGCAAAGCCTACAGCGCGACGGTGGATGATAACGGGCTGTGGACGGCTACCGTTCCGGCGGATCAGGTCGGCGCACTGGGTGAAGCGATCTACACCCTCACCGCGTCTGCAACCGATGCTGTTGGCAACAGTACCAGCGTGACTCACACCGTGAACGTGGAGTCTGTCTTGCCGGGTGTCACCATCAACACCGTGGCTGGCGACGATACTATCAATACCATGGAGCTGGCGACCGGCCAGACTCTCAGCGGTACCGTGGTGAATGCCGAAGCAGGCAACACCGTCACCGTGATCCTCGGCGGTAACACCCTGACCGCCACGGTGCAGGATGACCTGACCTGGTCCGTCAACGTACCGCAGTCCGTGTTAACCGCACTGGGTAACGGCGAACTGACCGTCACCGCCAGCGTGACTAACGGCGTGGGCAACAGCGGCACCGGCGAGCGCGATATCACCATCGACGCCAGCCTGCCGGGACTGCGCGTGGATACCGTGGCGGGTGACGATGTGATCAACAGCATCGAGCATGGTCAGAACCTGATCGTGACCGGCACCAGCGAAGGACTGGCGGCAGGGACCGCACTGACCGTAACGGTAAATAATAAAACCTATCCGGCCACCGTGCTGGCTGACGGCACCTGGAGTGCGGCTATTCCGGCGGCCGATATTGGCGCGCTGGCGGCAGGCACGGTAGCTGTCACCGTTGAGGGGCAGAACAGCGCCGGTACGCCGGTGTCCATTACCCACAATGTGACGGTGGACCTTGCGGCGGTCGCCATCGGGATTGACGCCATTGCCACGGATGATGTGATTAACGCGGCTGAGAAGGGCGCGGACCTGGTGCTCTCTGGCACCACCTCCAGCGTGGAGGAGAATCAGACCGTCAGTATCCTCTTCGGCGGTAAAACCTATACGGCGTCGGTGGATGCCGACGGCAAATGGACGGCGACGGTGCCGTCTGCMGACCTGRCCGGYCTGAAAGAGGGCGATGCCAGCGTGCAGGTGAGCGTCACCAACGTCAACGGCAACAGCGCGTCTGCGGGCCGCGAGTACAGCGTGGAYACCACCGCRCCGTCCGTAACGATTAACACCCTGGCGGCTGACGACATCCTGAATGCGACCGAAGCGAAAGCTGACCTGACGGTGTCCGGTACCAGCACCGCCGAAGCGGG
>NZ_CP080000.1:1369664-1384110 GCF_019378755.1 Enterobacter sp. BIDMC 29
GCAACAACCGCGGCGGACGGCGGCTGGAGCCTGACGGTACCGGCAGCGGATCTGGCCGCGCTGGGTGAGGCGAACTACACCCTGAGCGCAACCGCGACGAACACCGTGGGGAACAGCGTCAGCAATACGGCGAACCTGCAGGTCGACACCGCGCTGCCRACCGTCAYCATCAACACCGTGGCCGGTGACAACGTCATCAATGCAGCGGAAGTGGCGGCAGGCCAGACGATCGGCGGGAAAGTGGTGAACGCGGAAGCGGGCAATACCGTCACCGTTACGATGGGCGGTAACAGCTGGACGGCGACGGTGCAGGATGACCTGACCTGGTCCGTCAACGTGCCTTCAGAGGTGCTGACAGCGCTGGGTAACGGCGGACTGAGCGTGACGGCCACCGTCACCAACGGRCACGGCAATACCGGTTCCGGCGARCGYGATATCWCCATYGAYGCMAGCCTGCCGGGCCTGCGTGTYGATACCGTGGCAGGYGACGATGTGATYAACAGCATYGAGCATGGTCAGAACCTGATTGTCAGCGGCTCCAGCGATGGGCTGGCAGCGGGGACCATGCTTACGGTAACGGTGAACGGCAAAACCTATGCGGCGTCCGTACTGGCGGACGGGACCTGGAACGCGGCTATTCCGGCGGCGGATGTAAGCGCGCTGCCGGCAGGAACGGTAACCGTTACCGTTGCAGGCCAAAGCACCACGGGCAATCCGGTGACCATCAGCCATGACGTCACTGTTGATCTGGCGACCGTCGCCATCAGCATTGATACCATTGCCGTTGACGATGTGATTAACGCGGCGGAGAAAGGGGCAGATCTGCTGCTTTCCGGCACCACCAGCAACGTGGAAGCCAACCAGACCGTCAGCATCACCTTTGGCGGCAAGCACTACACGGCCACCGTTGATGCCAGCGGTAACTGGACGGCGACGGTACCGTCTGCTGACCTGGCCGGTCTGAAAGACGGCGATGCCAGCGTACAGGTGAGCGTCACCAACGTGAACGGCAACAGCGCCTCAGCAGGGCGCGAATACAGCGTCGATGCGACCGCGCCTGCCGTGACGATTGATACGGTTGCCGGCGACAACGTGATCAACGCCAGCGAAGCATCTGCAGGTGTGGCCATCACCGGCACCACCACGGCAGAAGCGGGTCAGACGGTCACCGTAACGCTCGGCAATAAGCAGTACACTGCGCAGGTTCAGGCAGGCGGCACGTGGAGTGTGAATGTGCCCGGGGCCGACCTGACCGCGATGGCCGACAACGGCTACACCGTACAGGTTAGCGTGAGCGATGCGGCCGGTAACCCAGGCAGCGCGGATAAAGCCATTACCCTTGACACCACGCCACCGGTTATCAGCTTTAACGCGGTCGCCGTTGATGATGTGATCAACAGCGTGGAGCATGCGCAGGCGCAGATCGTCGGCGGTAGTGCAACCGGTGCAAACGTCGGCGACAGGCTGGTGATTACCGTCGGGTCTCATCAGTACACGACAACCGTGGATGCGAGCGGCAACTGGAGTGTGGGCGTACCGGCCAGCGTCATTTCCTCGCTGGCTGACGGCACCGCGACCCTCAGCGCAACCATTACCGACAGTGCGGGCAACAGCAGCACGAAGACCCATGATGTGGTAGTCAACACGGCCTCGGTGGCGCTGACCGTGAATACCATTGCCGGCGACGACGTGATCAACGCGGCAGAAGCAGGCTCCTCGCTGGTGATTAACGGCTCGAGCGCGCAGTTTGCCAGCGGGACGCAGGTCACGGTAACTCTGAACGGTAAAAGCTACACCGCCACCATTCAGAGCGACGGCTCCTGGACGACTACCGTGCCGGCTGCTGATGTGGGCGCACTGACCGATGGCGGACATTATCCTGTCTCCGTTGCTGCCCAGGACAGCGCGGGCAACAGCGCGTCGGCAACGCACAGCATCAGCGTGGATACCACCGCGCCGGTGATCGGCGTGAATACGCTCTCTGGCGACGACGTGTTAAATGCAGCAGAAGCACAGCAGCCGCTGACCGTGCACGGTTCTACCAGCGCGGAAGCCGGGCAGACCGTTACCGTAACGCTGGGGGGGAAAACCTACAGCGCAACGGTGGCGAACGATGGTACGTGGACGCTGGATGTGCCGGCCGCCGATCTGGCGGCCCTGAATCAAGGGGCGCTGACGCTGACCGCTTCAGTCAACGATAAAGCGGGTAACAGCGGACAGACCACTCACACCCTGACGGTGGATACCGTAGCGCCAACCGTAACCATCGGCACTGTGGCGGATGACGATATTGTCAATAACGCTGAGCAGCTGGCAGGCCAGACCATCAGCGGCACCACCACGGCGGAACAGGGCCAGACGGTGACGGTTTCCTTCAACGATCACAACTATCAGGCGACCGTGGGGGCGGACGGCTCGTGGTCGGTCTTTGTGCCAGGGCATGATTTCCTCGGCCTGAGCGACGGGAATTACACCCTAACGGCGACGGTGAACGATAAGGCCGGTAACCCGGGCAGCGCGACGCACGACGTGACGCTGAACGGTGATGTCCCGACCATAACTATCCACACCTTTGCGCAGGACGATATCGTCAGCGCCGCTGAACATGGTATCCCTCTGGTGGTCAGTGGTACCACCGACGCACCTGCGGGCCAGACGGTGACCATCACCCTGAACGGCAAAACCTACACCACAACCGTGCAGGCTGACGGTAGCTGGAACTACACCGTAGGCAGTGCAGACGTGACCGCGCTGGCAGACGGAGGATCGTATGTGATCCATGCCCAGGTGAGTAATACCATCGGTAACACTGCCAGCGACGATCACACCGTGACCGTGGATCTGACCGCGCCGTCAATGGGGATCAGTATCGACGCCCTGCAAAACGATACCGGGCTGAGCGCGAGTGATTTCATCACCAACGACAGCCAGATTATTGTTAACGGTTCATTGACCGCGCAGCTCGGCAATAACGAGAAAGCGCAGATCAGCGTGGACGGCGGGGCGAGCTGGATTGACCTGGCCGTCACGGGCACCACCTGGCGCTACACCGATGGCCGCACCCTGACGGACGGTACGTATCAGTACCAGGTCCGCGTGATTGATAACGCGGGTAACGTAGGGGCAACGGACAGCCAGAACGTGGTGGTGGATCTCACCGCACCTGCGGCGACGACCATTACGGTCGATTCCGTCAGTCAGGATACCGGTTTGTCTGGCAGCGACTTTATCACCAGCGATAACCAGATCAGCCTGAAAGGGACGCTCGGTGCGGCGCTGGGGAGTGGCGATCACGCGCAGATCAGCCTCGATGGCGGCGTAACCTGGACGGATGTCAGCGTCAGCGGACTGAGCTGGACCTGGGTTGATACCCGCACGCTGGCGGACGGCGATTATAACTATCAGCTTCGCGTGATTGACGATGCGGGCAATATCAGCGCCACCACCAGCCAGGTGGTTACCATTGATACCGTGGCACCCGATGCCAGTAAAACCATCGCCATTGACAGCATCAGCGATGACACCGGCCTGAGCAGCAGCGACTTTATCACCCATGATACCTCGCTGACGCTGCATGGCTCGCTCGGCGCGACGCTGGCTGACGGCGAATATGCGCAAATCAGCATCGACGGTGGCGTGACCTGGCAGAACGTGATTGTCACCGGCAACAGCTGGTACTACGTGGACGGCCGTACGTTGGGTAATGCCACCTATGACTATTATGTGCGCGTGGTGGATGCCGCAGGTAACGTGGGATCCAGTGCCCATCAGCAGGTGACTGTCGATACGGTCGCCCCGGATGCGGCGATTACGGTGACCGTGGATAACATCACCGTGGATACCGGCTTCGACAACAACGACTTCCTGACCAGTTCAACGTCATACACCCTGAACGGGACGCTGGGGGCGCAACCCGGTGCGGGCGAGTATGTTCAGGTCAGTATGGATGGCGGCACCACCTGGGTTAACGCGACGGTGAATGGCACACAGTGGAGCTATAACGACACGCGTACCCTGGCCGACGGTAGCTATAACTATCAGGTGCGGGTGGTCGATCTGGCCGGAAACGTCGGGGCAACCACGTCGCAGACGGTCACGGTTGATACCCACGCGCCTCAGTACGGCATCACCATTGACAGCATCAGTGAAGATACCGGGCAGTCCGGCACTGATTTCATCACCATGGACACCACGCTTACGCTCAACGGCTCGCTTGGCAGCGCGCTGGCCAATGATGAACGCGTGCAGATTAGCCTGGACGGCGGGAATACCTGGACAGATGCAACGGTAACCAACCAGCGCTGGAGCTACACCGATACCCGCGATCTGGCTGACGGTGATTACACCTATCAGGTGCGGATTATCGACCAGGCGGGCAACGTGGGCTCAACCTCATCGCAGGTGGTGACGGTGGATACCACGCCGCCAACCACCGTGGGCACCGTGGTGAGCTATACCGATGACGAAGGTGAGCGTCTGGGCTCCTTTGGCAGCGCGATGGCGACGGATGACAGCTCGCCGCTGATCAACGGAACGCTGAACCGCGCGCCGGATGACGGTGAGATTGTGCAGCTTTATCGTGACGGGATCCTGCTGGGCCAGGTCACGATGAACGGTAGCGCAAGCTGGTCCTTCCAGGATAACGGCCTGAGCGATGGCAATCATACGTATATCCTGCGGGTAACCGATAAAGCCGGTAACTATACGGAATCGGACGGGTTTGTACTGAACGTCGATACCAGTATCCCGACCACCACGGCGGCAATTACCGCGCAGACAACATCGGATACCACGCCGATTGTCAGCGGAACGGTCTCCGCGGATCTGGTGAACGGCGAGTACCTGGTGGTGAATGTGAACGGTAAAACCTACACCTCGCAGACGGGCGGCGCGGTGGTGGTCGACCCGGATCACAACACCTGGTATCTGCAGATCCCGGACAGCGATGCACTGAGCGTTGCCAGCTATAACGTAACGGCACAGGTGAAGAGCAGCGCGGGTAACGGCAATACCACCGGGACGGCGAGCGGCAGCCTGGTGATTGACACCACCACGGTGAATACCAGTTGGGCCACCACGGCGGGTAACAGCGAAAACTCGACCATGACCGTCGGCATGAACAGCAGCGGCCTGTGGAATATCATTGCTAACGGACAGTCCTATTCCAGCAGTGATGATTCAACCTACGCGGCGAACGCGCTGACCAATACGCGTGGCTTCCCTGCCGTAAGCCAGACCGCCGCCGATTTCGACCGTAACGGCACGCAGGACATCTTTGCGACTGAAACCACCTACGGCGGGTCTACACAGGTGATGTGGACCTACGATGGCAGCACTTACAACGCCAGCCAACTGGGTATGGGAACCACTATCTGGTACGGCGGTGTCATTGCCTACGATAAAACCGGTGACGGGTATCTGGACCTTGCGTATGGCGATGCCGGTGCGGACTCCATTACCTACCTTATTAACAACAAGGGGGTACTCACGCCGGATGGGAGCTATGGCGGCGCCGGATTCTGGGGACAATTCACCACCATGCGTGAAATCTCCGGCGTCGACCTGAATAACGACGGCACCGTGGATGTGGTTCAGCACACCAACCGCAGCGGCGCGTACTCGCTTACCGTGATTAACAACAACGGTAACGGGACGTTATCCCTCGGTCAGAACCTGACTAACGTGTTTGTGGCAAACGTGGCGAATACCACCACAGCGGCGTCGATGACGTGGGCGGATTTCAACGGCGATGGCTACATGGATCTGTACCTGGGCAGCAGCTACAACAACAACGGCGGGGTGATCTACTACAACGACGGTACCGGGAAACTGTCCACCACCAAGAGCGCGGTTGAGGCGTCTAACGCGTCAGCAGGGTATCTGTCGGTGGCGGTGGACTGGAACGCTGACGGCCAGATGGACATCATCAAGCTCAGTACCTACAGCGGATCACAGACCGCAACCCTGTTTACCAACAACGGTTACGGTTCAAGCTGGACAGCAAGTCAGCTGGCTTCCGGACTGGCGAACGTCACCGGTGTGGCCGCCGTGGATTACAACTGGGACGGCGCGCAGGATCTGCTGGTGTCGCAGCAGAACGGCAAAGTGGTGCTGGTGCAAAACAGCAAAACCGTTGCCGACGGCACGGCGATGCATCTGCACATTGTCGACAGTGAGGGTATCAACGCCTACTACGGTAATACGGTCAATCTGTATAACGCGGCGGGCGTACTGGTGGCCTCGCAGATCATCAACGCCCAGTCCGGTATCGGTTCGAACGATACCTCTGCACTGGTGAGTTTCTACGGTCTGGATCCGAATGAAACTTACTCGGCCGAGATCCTGAAAATCACCAATGGCGTGTCGGATAACGTCACCTGGAGCGGTCTGGAAGCTGGCAACGGTAAAGAGGGCTACGTCCTCACTGCCGAAGCAGCAACCGGGGGGCACAGCGGGACGCTTACCGGTACCGGGTATAACGACACCTTTATCGCCGAGGACGGCACGTATACCTATAACGGTTCCGGCGGCTGGACGACCCACTCGGATCACGACACCTGGAGCAACACCGGGGGGATGGACGTGGTGGACTACCGCAATGCGACGTCCGGCGTGACCGTCGACCTGCGTCTTTCTACCGCGCAGGACACCGGGTTTGGTACCTCACGCCTGCTGAACATTGAGGGCATTAACGGCTCGGACTTTGACGATGTCATTACCGGCAACAGCGGTAACAACCAGTTCGAAGGCCGTGGCGGTAACGACACGTTCAATATTGGCAGCGGCGGTCACGATACGCTGCTCTACACGTTGATCAACGCCTCCAATGCCACAGGCGGTAACGGCAGTGATGTGGTGAACGGCTTTACGGTAGGCACCTGGGAAGGCACGGCGGATACGGACCGTATTGACCTGCGCGACCTGCTTTCAGGCAGCGGCTACACCGGTACGGGCTCAGCGAGCTATGTGAACGGGGTCGCCACGCTGGACGGCAGTGCGGGGAATATCACCGATTACATCCGCGTGGTGCAAAACGGCAGCAATACCGAAATCCAGGTTGACCTGGACGGTAGCGGCGGCCAGTTCTCACCCACAACGCTGGTCACGCTGAACGGCGTGCAGACCGATCTGGCTACGCTGCTGGCAAATCATCAACTGTTAATTGCGTAAAACTATGCCGCGAGGAGCGATCCTCGCGGCCTTTTGCGTGGCTACAACGAAGAGCGATAAAAGATTTCACAACATTATGAAGACACATCCACAGTACGAACCCTGGTTGCAGGGCATGCTCATCATCGCGAAGCACTATCGGCTGGACTTCTCGGCAGAGCATGTTCGGGTCACGATTAACCATGAAAGCCAGTCTCCACGCCAGCTGGTGCTGGAAGAGATGGCACGCCAGCTTGGGTTAGGGATGCGTATGGTGGCGGCCGACGCGGTCTCCCTCGACCCGTGGCGTTTACCTCTGCTTGCGGAATTTACCGGCGGGCAAATCGCGGTCATTAACCGCATGGACAGCGAGGGCAACGTGAGCCTGCAGTTCAGCGGTGACGGCGGCCTGGAGACGACGCTGACGCGTGATGCGCTGTGCTCACGGTTGACAGGACTGTTGGTGCTGCGCCCGCTCGAGTCCACGCCGGATGCCCGGGTGGATGATTACATCAAACCGTATGAGAAAAACTGGTTCTGGCAGCTGGCCCTGAAGGACTGGCGACGCTACAGCGATATTATGCTGGTGGCGCTGGTCGCTAACGTCCTGGCCCTTTCCGGCATGGTCTTTTCCATGCAGGTGTATGACAGGGTGGTGCCCTCGCAATCGGAAGCCACGCTGTGGGTCCTGTTTGGCGGCGTGATGATCGCCATTGTTTTCGAATTCATCATGCGCATGCTGCGCGTGCACATTTCGGATGTGGTGGGTAAACGCGCCGACCTGCGTATTTCTGAACGCGTTTTTGCACACGCGCTGCGGATTAAAAACGGGGCCCGCTCTAAGTCAACCGGGTCGTTTATTGCCCAGATCCGCGAGCTGGAGTCGGTTCGTGAACTGATCACGTCCACCACCATTGCGGCCATCTCCGATCTGCCGTTCTTCCTGCTGTTTGTGTTCATTTTGTGGATGATTGGCGGACCGCTGGTACTGGTTGTCCTGCTTGCCGTGCCGCTGCTGCTTATCCCGGGCCTGCTGGTCCAGCGCCCGCTGGGCAAACTGTCCAGCGAAGGGATGCGCGAGTCCGCCATTCGTAACGCCACGCTGGTGGAAGCGGTTCAGGGCATTGAAGACATCAAGCTGATGCGCGCTGAACAGCGCTTCCAGAATCAGTGGAATAACACCAATGATGTTGCCGCTAACGTCGGCATGAAGCAGCGCTGGCTGACCGGGCTGTTGCTGACCTGGACGCAGGAGGTGCAGTCGATTGTGTATGCCGTGGTGCTGCTGGTGGGGTGTTATCTGGTTATCAGCGGGGACATGACCACCGGTGCGCTGGTGGGGACCTCTATTCTCGCGTCCCGGACCATCGCGCCGCTGTCGCAAATTTCAGGCGTGCTCTCCCGCTGGCAGTCGGCGAAAGTGGCGCGTAAAGGACTCGACGATCTGATGCAGCGCCCGATTGACGATCCTCAGCAGGGCAAGAAGGTGCACAAAGCCCATCTGCGGGGGGATTATGCGCTGGAAGAGGTGGGGTTCTGGTACGACGATGAAGAAAAACTCACCGTTCTGAACATCAGCAAACTGCAGATTCGCGCCGGTGAGCGGGTGGCGGTGCTCGGACGCAATGGCTCCGGCAAAAGCACGCTGCTGCAGCTGCTGGCAGGGATGCAGGAGCCTCAGCAGGGCAGCATTCTGCTGGATGATATCGCGTTGAACCATCTGGACCCGGCTGACGTGCGCCGTGACATGCAGCTGCTGAGCCAGCAGGCGCGGCTGTTCTTTGGCTCCGTGCGGGACAACATTCTGATGGGCAACCCGCTGGCCACCGACGATGAGATCCATCAGGCGCTGGTGAACAGTGGTGCGCTGGAGTTTGTCCGCAAACAGAAAATGGGGCTCAACTACATTATCAACGAAGGCGGCGCGGGCCTGTCCGGCGGGCAGCGTCAGGCGTTATTACTGGCTCGCGCCCTGATCACCTCTCCGAACATTTTGTTGCTGGATGAACCTACCGCCTGGCTTGACGAGATGAGTGAGAAGCAGTTTATCCAGCACCTTAAACCGTGGTTGGGCAAGCGCCGGACGCTGGTGGTCGCGACCCATCGTCTGCCTATTCTGGAACTGGTTGACCGTATCATCGTGCTGGAAAACGGTAAGGTGATCATGGATGGCCCGCGCGACGCCATTCTTCGCCAGCACGGTATGGCGCCGCAAAAAGCCTCACAGCGTACCGTGACCATGAAACCGACACCAGTAGCAGAGGAGGGCGTAGCATGACTGATTTCTCTCGCGTCAACAGCCGCCTGAAGGAGCCATGCTTGCCGCGGTCAACCTGGGTCGCCTGGTCGCTGTTCGCCCTGCTGGCGGTATTTATCACCTGGGCAAGCCTGTTCAGCCTTGATGAGGTCACCACCGGTAGCGGCAAGGTGATCCCCTCTTCGCACGAGCAGGTGATCCAGTCCCTTGAGGGGGGCATTATTCACAGTTTGCTGGTGCGTGAAGGCGACATCGTTGAGCGTGGTCAGCAGCTGGCACAGCTTGACCGGACGAAAACCGAATCAAGCGTGCTGGAGAGTGAATCGCGCCTGAATGCCGCGCTGGCAACCGCCTCGCGTCTGAAGGCCGAAGTGAACGACACGGCACTGGCTTTTCCGGCAGAGTTGGATGATGACGTTGAACTGGTCAAACAGGAAACGGCGCTGTATCAGTCTCGTCGCGAAAGTCTTGAGAAAGGGCTGGCAGGGTTACGGCAGGGGGCCGAACTGGTGCAGCGTGAGCTGTCGCTGACCCGTCCGCTGGTGACGCAGGGGGCAGCCAGTAAGGTGGAGGTGTTACGTCTTGAGCGTCAAAAAAATGAGCTTGAGAACAAAATCACCGAGATGAAAAACCAGTATTACGTTCGCGCCCGTGAAGAGCTGGCGAAAGCGAACGCGGAGATTGAAGCGCAACGTTCGGTGATGAAAGGGCGTGAAGATTCGCTGACGAGACTGACCTTCAATGCGCCGGTGCGCGGGATCGTTAAGGATATCGACGTGACAACCGTGGGAGGGGTGATTCCGCCAAACGGCAAGCTGATGAGCCTGGTTCCGCTTGATGACCAGATGGTGATTGAAGCGAAAATCTCGCCGCGCGATGTCGCCTTTATTCATCCGGGACAAAAAGCGCTGGTGAAAGTGACCGCCTATGACTACTCCATTTACGGTGGGCTGGAGGGCGAGGTGACCATGATTTCGCCGGATACGCTTCAGGATGAGGTGAAAAGGGATGTGTATTACTATCGGGTCTATATCCGCACTGACAGTAACCATCTGACCAATAAACAAGGCAAAACCTTCCCGGTGTTTCCGGGGATGATTGCGACCGTTGATATTAAAACAGGCAGTAAAACGATTCTGGATTATCTGTTGAAACCGCTTAATAAGGCGAAAGAAGCACTGCGGGAACGGTAAACAAAGGGCGTTCGGGAAACCGAACGCCAGAAACATTATACCGTCGACGTTATGTTAACAACGTGGCGTCGTTCTTTAGGAACAACGTTGATATAGTGAGTCACATAGGCGAAGTATAATCCGGCATAGTTTTCGACCAGTTCTATAAACGCCGGGTAAATCGACATCTGGCCATCACCCTGATCTTTAAGATAACCCGCCTCTTGCGCCGATTTGATAATACGGTTGACGTGGATCCGTGAAACAAAAAATTCTTTAGCCAGTAAGTTGGCTGAATAGGGTATTACTGCGCCATGTGCGGTTTTATTTTTTATGGCCTGCAGGTAAAGATATAACATTATCATCCGCCCTCCGTCTTTATCAATAAACAATCCCACTTCAGGCAAAACCTTCCTGAACGTTAATCCCCTGAAAAGGTATTCCGCTGCGCGACGGAAAAAGTTATTTCGCAGGATGTCGTTATCCAGCAGATTAACGTTGATATTAAACTTTGGGAAAAGAATACTTACCGGCAAAAATGCGCCGGACATGTAGCGTTTAAGTTCATTAAGTCCCTTTTCAGTCGGTGCGATTCTCGTTTTGCGTCTGTCTTCACTGCAGCGCCAGGTCTTGATGCGCCCGGTGGTTCTGAGCAAGGTGATGATCGCAATCACACTGTTGGGGCTGGCAATTTTATAACGGGAGCATAATTCTTTAATTTCTGATACTGACTCAGCCTGATTTCCAAAGATAAAACAACACATGGAAAGAATAATGTTGAACCGTGATTCCTGAAGCATCGTTTTGTAGAACAAAGGTTGTTTTTTGTAGATGGCGTCATTAATGGTGTAGTGCTCTGTTATTGCCTCACTGAATCGCGGATTGTTTTTAATGACATCCCTTCGATGTAGCAAGGCCCTGGATGAGATATGATTATCCATAGCGTTTGTCTCTTATATGAATGAGCCGATAGATGAAGTATCCAGTCTTCTTTCGGATTTTTCATTATACCTTGAGATTGACATATTTACCGTTATTATTTGATGCGAATTTTATATTTATACTGCATATGGATACAGGCGGTGATTAACACAAAGATGTTCTCGTGAGTCACGTTGATAACGGTTTCTTAACCTGATGGTGTACTGTAAAATTATTATCAACAACAGGGTTTTTTTATATTTTGTTACATTCACAAATGGGATATGTGTTTTTGTGCCCAGGAGCAGGTTATGACCCAAAATATTTCTTTCAGAAATGCTGCTTTTTATGAGCAAAAATTTGTCATCTCAACCTGCCATTTCACATTTCAGGGGTACAGTCTGTTACTCAAACAGTACGGTATAGACGCTTCGCACGTTCGTTTTGAGGGGGATGAACCTTCCCGGCAGGATCTGGAAAATATCCTTAGCAGTCAAAACGCTCAAATCTCGGTGTTTCTCGGCAAAGGTGTGGTCTCTCTGCTGGAGAGCCTGAAGCGACTCGCTTGCGTGCTAAATAAACTTCCTGTTATTCGAAAGGTAACCCTGTACGGGGAAATGCCGGATGGCTGGCTGTATCGAACGCTGGGGAATCTGTTAAATAATACTTTCCAGCTTTCATTGATTCGTATAGCCAGCGTGTCTGATGTTATGACCTGTTTTCGTATGCATAATGACGTATTTAAGGATAACTCACGTTCATTGCGTGACCAATACTGGGGGGTGTCTTATCAGGAAAACGTAAAAGGTTTAACCGAAAGAGAGGTAAGTGTTTTATTAAATTTTTATCGCGGAATGTCAGTAAAAGAGCAGTGTGAAAAAATGGGGCTGTCTAATAAAACGGTTTATACCCATCGTAAGGAAGGGGTGAAAAAATTACACCAGATCCGACGCTGGCTGAAAGATCCGCATGCCTTAAGAATGGAAGGAAGCACGGAACGGTTAACGCAAAAAGAAAGTCTCTCTGCCAAAGAGACGTCGGTTTATAATGCATTGCTAAAAAGAGAAATATTCCCTGCATATCAGATCATAACCGATCGTTATAAGAAAGGGGTGGGGTTTGAGATACTCATTCGCTGGAATAATAATGGTAAAATTATCAAGCCAGTTAATTTTCTTACTGATATTTCAAGCCAGGAAATATGGCTAAAAATTACTGCGCTAGTGATTCATGCTGCGGTGTCAGGTATTAATAAATATAACGGTAAATATTATTTTTCCGTCAATATCCCCCCGCGACTTGCCTCGGGTAATGCACTTCCCGACATGGCCAAAAAGGCTGTGGCGATGCTGCTCAATCCGCAGTGGGCCGACAAACTGGTCTTTGAATTTGCGGAAGATATTGATGTGACCAAGGATAGGACGATCCCAGAAACCATGCGGCGTTTACGCAATACCGGGTGCCGGCTGTTTCTCGATGACTGCTTTTCCAACCATCAAACCATGTTCCCGGTAAGGCAGGTGCATTTTGATGGATTAAAGCTTGACCGGGATATCGTCGAGCATTTTGTGGCGAATGACAACGATTATAATCTTATTAAAGCGATACAGATATACAGCGATATGACCGGCACGGATTGTATTGCTGAAGGGGTGGATAGCGAAGAGAAGTTTGAGAAGTTAGTCGCCCTTGGGGTTAAAAGTTTTCAGGGCTATTATCTGTCGCGGGCGGTGAAAGAAGACGAATTAGATCGCATGGTCAGACTGTTTAGCTAAAGCGAAAAAATAAAGCCCCGAAGGGCCTTTATTTATTTTCGACCCAGTAACAGGCCGAGAACAATACCTACCGCCCCCGCAGCAATTAAACCCGTCAGGGGATTGTTTCTCACCGCTTCAGTGACATCGGAAACGGCGTCGCTGGCCTGTGCGGCATATTTCTTGGCAGCACCTTTAACCTGATGCTTAGGGGAGTCAACGAAATCGCCAAACTGCTGCTGGGCTGAGCCTGCCAGTTCATCGAGTTTATTTTTCGCTTTGTCTTCTGCAAACTGTGTATTTTTATCAGTATTGAAATCAGTCATTTTTGCCTCCTTGTGTTGATAGTATAAGGATAGCCTCTCTTTTGCGTTTTAAGGGACGCAGGGCGGAAATTGGCACAAAATCCTCCTGTTTTCGGATATATCTCTATGCCATAAACCCTTTATTTCTCATTCTCATCCTGACCGTAATACAGTTTCCCAATCCGGATAAGCGGGCGGCCCTGAGACTTGCGGTGCAGGTTACTGTCCCTGAGCGAATACACGCACCCGCAATATTCCTGCTGGTAAAACTGTTCCCGCTTGCTTATCTCAATCATGCGCGAGGAACCGCCCTGTTTGCGCCAGTTATAGTCCCAGTAGACCATCCCCGGATAGCGCGCTGCCGCACGCTGGCCGCAGTCATTTATCTGCTGCATATTCTTCCAGCGGGAGATCCCTAATGAACTACTGATGACGCGAAAACCATTTTCTGCCGCATACAACGCCGTGCGTTCGAAACGCATATCGAAGCACATGGTGCAGCGGATGCCGCGCTCGGGTTCCCATTCCATGCCCTTAGCGCGTTCAAACCAGTTATCGGTGTCGTAATCGGCATCGACAAACGGCACGCCGTGTTTTTCCGCAAAGCGAATATTCTCCTCCTTACGGATGAGGTATTCCTTTTGTGGATGAATATTGGGGTTATAGAAAAATATGGTGTAATCAATTCCCGAGGCCTGGATGGCCTCCATCACTTCTCCCGAGCAGGGGGCGCAGCAGGAGTGCAGCAGCAGTTTGTCGGCACCGTCTGGCAGGGTAAGTTGAGGGCGGATAAAGGGGGTTGTACTCATCGTATCAACTCTATGTGAATGAAATTTATTGAATTGTAGTCCCGTAACCGAAGAAAGTGAACGTTCAGGGCAAACCCCA
>NZ_CP080000.1:1385706-1386233 GCF_019378755.1 Enterobacter sp. BIDMC 29
AAGGCTCCATCAAGTCACCTCGTATTCCCCTGATCCTGCAACAACTCACAGCAATCATGCATTGACCGAAGGAATAAATTCGACATAATTTATTTCCGCGGTGAATCCTCTCTGACGAGAGGGCGTTCCATACTACTGCTGTCCGCAGGTATGTACGCATCTTTGCTTACCAGGGGAGAGTCACTGGGATGCACCCGACACCACGATTCTTTCTTTAATTTTTTATCCCATTGGAAGGGTATAGAGTGCACAAGTTTAATTCCTCTCTTCTTGCGATTTTTTTGCTGACAGGTTGTAGTTCCGATCTGGTTCTCAGCCCACCTCAAAAACCTGAATACAAGGCTATGCCAGAGATAACCCAGTCTGTGACACCATCCCAACAGCGTGCGATCATGGCTGGTGAGAGGCCTGATTGGTCAGAAAGGACGCCAGTCGGCACCATGAAACGATATTGATAAATACCTAACGACCAGGGCTGCAATTCGGTGGCCTTTTTTATTGTGATGAATGAGCGGGATGTGATGGCT
>NZ_CP080000.1:1386399-1467189 GCF_019378755.1 Enterobacter sp. BIDMC 29
CCCCTCAGCTAACTACACGATAACCACGTCAAACCTAATGTTTACATAAAGCTGTTTTAAAATATACAATACCCCCCTATAGTATCAGGAGGGCGTATGCCGCATTCACCCGCAGATAAAAAACGTATTCTGACGCGCGTCCGCCGCATTCGAGGGCAGGTTGATGCTCTTGAGCGTGCACTGGAATCGGGCGACCCCTGTCTGGCCATCCTGCAGCAAATTGCCGCCGTGCGCGGTGCTGCGAATGGGCTGATGGGCGAAATGGTTGAAATTCACCTCAAAGATGAGCTGGTGACCGGGGAGACAACGCCGGACCAGCGGGCCGTTCGCATGGCAGAAGTCGGCCATTTGCTGCGCTCTTATCTAAAATAAACCCACAGACCTCACAATAAGGGAAGAGACATTATGAAATCTCGCGCTGCTGTCGCATTTGGCCCCGGCCAGCCGCTCAAAATCGTTGAAATCGACGTGGCTCCGCCGAAGAAAGGCGAAGTCCTGATCAAAATTACCCATACCGGCGTGTGTCATACCGATGCGTTTACCCTTTCGGGTGACGATCCTGAAGGCGTGTTCCCGGCGGTACTCGGCCACGAAGGCGGCGGGATTGTGGTGGAAGTCGGCGAGGGCGTGACCAGCCTGAAACCGGGTGACCATGTGATTCCGCTGTACACGGCAGAATGTGGTGAGTGTAAGTTCTGTAAATCCGGCAAAACTAACCTCTGCCAGGCGGTTCGCGCTACTCAGGGTAAAGGTCTGATGCCAGACGGTACCACTCGCTTCTCCTATAACGGTGAGCCGATCTATCACTACATGGGCACCAGTACCTTCAGCGAATACACCGTGTGCGCGGAAATTTCGCTGGCGAAAGTGAACCCACAGGCGCCGCTGGATAAGGTTTGCCTGCTGGGCTGCGGCGTAACCACCGGGATTGGCGCGGTGCATAACACCGCAAAAGTGAAAGAGGGCGACACCGTTGCGGTGTTCGGTCTGGGCGGTATCGGTCTGGCGGTAATCCAGGGGGCGGTGCAGGCGAAGGCGGGTCGTATTATCGCTGTCGATACTAACCCGGAGAAATTCACCCTGGCAGGCGAAATGGGTGCCACTGATTTCGTGAACCCGAAAGACTACGATAAGCCGGTTCAGGATGTGATCGTTGAGATGACCGATGGCGGCGTTGACTTCAGCTTCGAATGTATCGGTAACGTTAACGTGATGCGCTCCGCGCTTGAATGCTGCCACAAAGGCTGGGGTGAGAGCATCATCATTGGCGTTGCCGGTGCGGGCCAGGAGATCAAAACCCGTCCATTCCAGCTGGTGACCGGCCGTGTGTGGCGTGGTTCAGCGTTTGGCGGCGTGAAAGGGCGCACCCAGCTTCCGGGCATGGTGGAAGATGCAATGGTCGGGAAAATTCAGCTCGACCCGTTCATTACCCATCGCCTGCCGCTGGAGCAAATCAACGACGCGTTCGATTTGATGCACGAAGGTAAGTCCATCCGTACCGTGATTCACTTCGGCGACAAGTAACTCTTCTGCCAGCGGTTTTTTTGCCGCTGGCGTTTCCTGCATAATCTTCTCTAAAGTGTGACCTGCCTTGCGCTTTTAGCCGTAAGCTAATCTCCAGCCGTGCCGATGACTATTTTACAGGCGTGTTTTTACGCATCTTACCTACAAGAGAGTCGACGGTCATGGACAACACAACAACGATGCAGGCGCAGCGCACGCTGAGCTTTTTGCATCATATCAGGCTGGTTCCGCTGTTTTCCTCCATTCTCGGTGGCATTATTTTGCTGTTCGCCTTGAGCTCAGGTCTGGCGGGCTATTTCCTGCTGCAGGCAGACGCCGATCAGCAGGATGTCACATCAGAAATTCAGGTGCGTATGGGGCTGTCGAACAGTTCTAACCATCTTCGCACCGCGCGTATCAATATGATCCACGCTGGCGCGGCCAGCCGTATCGCCGAGATGGATGCAATGAAGCAGAACATCAGCGAGGCGGAAAAACGTATTAAGCAGTCTCAGGATGGCTTTAATGCGTACATGAACCGCCCCGTTCGTACGGCGGAGGATGAAGCGCTGGATGCCGAACTGAAAACACGCTTTGACGCCTATATCGCGGGTCTTCAGCCGATGGTTAAATTTGCCAAAAACGGCATGTTTGAAGCGATCATTAACCATGAAAACGAATCCGCGCGCCCGCTGGATGACGCCTATAACGCCGTCCTGCTGAAGGCGATTAAGATCCGTACCGACCGGGCCAATGCCCTGACGGCGCAGGCGCACAGCCGCACGCAGCTGGGCCTGATGTTTATGGTCGGGGCGTTTGCCCTGGCCCTGGTGTTGACCGCGCTGACCTTTATCGTGCTGCGCCGCACGGTCATCAATCCGCTTCAGCGTGCTGCCACCCGAATCGAGAACATTGCGAAAGGCGACCTGACGATGCCGGATGATGTCGCCGGGCGCAGCGAAATTGGCCGACTGACGCGCGACCTGCAAACCATGCAGCACTCGCTGGAGACCACGGTCGGCACCGTACGCCAGGGGGCGGAAGAGATCTATCGCGGAACCAGTGAAATCTCGGCTGGCAACACCGATCTCTCATCCCGTACCGAACAGCAGGCGGCCGCCATTGAGCAGACTGCCGCAAGTATGGAACAGCTGACCGCGACGGTGAAACAGAATGCCGATAACGCGCACCATGCCAGCAAGCTGGCGGAAGATGCCTCCGGTAAAGCCAGTCGTGGCGGCCAGATGGTCTCCGGCGTGGTGAAAACGATGAGCAATATCTCCACCAGTTCGAAGAAGATCTCTGAGATTACTGCGGTAATTAACAGCATTGCGTTCCAGACCAATATCCTGGCGCTCAATGCGGCAGTAGAGGCAGCGCGTGCGGGTGAACAAGGACGCGGCTTTGCGGTGGTGGCGAGCGAAGTGCGCACCCTGGCGAGCCGAAGTGCAAATGCCGCGAAAGAGATTGAAAGCCTGATCAACGAGTCGGTTTCCCTGATCGATCAGGGTTCCGGTGAAGTGGTCGCCGCGGGCAACACCATGAACGACATCGTCGATGCGGTGAAACGCGTCACCGATATTATGCTGGAAATTGCCGCCGCCTCCGACGAACAGAGCCGCGGTATCGAGCAGGTCAGCCAGGCGATTTCGGAGATGGACAAAGTGACGCAGCAGAACGCCTCGCTGGTGGAAGAAGCCTCTGCGGCGGCGGCTTCCCTGGAAGAACAGGGCGCGCGTCTGACCGAGGCAGTCGGGGCATTTCGTCTGAGTGGCGCAAAGCCTGGCCGTTCAGTCTCGTCTGCGCCAGCGGCGAAAAACGCACCTTTACGTCCTGCGCCTGCGGTGTCGGGTGATAACTGGGAAACGTTCTGAGTCGTCCGGGGTAAACGGGTGAAAAAAAAGGGACCGTCAGGTCCCTTTTTTATTGCGTTACTGCTTATCCGGCAGCGCGTAGGCAATCACGTAATCACCGCGATCCGGCGACTGACGGGCACCCCCCGCGTTGATGATGATGTACTGTTTACCGGTTTTCGGTGAAACATAGGTCATCGGTCCGGACTGGCTACCGACCGGCAGACGGTCTTTCCAGATCTCTTTCCCGGTGGCGGTATCAAACGCGCGCAGGTAGAAATCCTGGGTGCCGGCAAAGAACAGCAGACCGGACTGGGTTGCGAGGGACGCGCCCAGGGTCGGCATACCGATTGGGATCGGCATATGCATGCGAATGCCAAGCGGGCCGGTATCTTCCACCGTACCGACCGGAACCTGCCACACCAGCTTGCCTGATTTCAGGTCAACGGCTGACATGGTGCCAAACGGTGGCTTCTGACACGGAATGCCCAACGGCGACAGGAAGCGTTCACGCATAGCCCCGAACGGCGTACCGTCCATTGGCACAATACCCATCTCGATGCCGCTTGCGTTTTTCGCCACGTTGGCACGCGGTACCATGTAGTTTGCCAGGCCCAGGCGCATATCGTTAACGAACATCAGGCTGTTGTTCGGGTCGATTGAGACGCTGCCCCAGTTCATCCCGCCAAGGGAGCCCGGGAACTGCAGGGAACGGTCGAGACCCGGTGGGGTGAAGACGCCCTGGTGACGCATCTCTTTAAACTGAATGCGGCACAGCAGCAGGTCTACTGGCGTCGCCCCCCACATATCCGATTCGGTCAGCGTCTGGTTGCCAATCATCGGCATGCCAACAGAGTACGGTTGGGTCGGGGAGTAACGTTCACCTTCAACGTTACCGGCCGGTACCGGGCGCTCTTCCACTTTCGCCACGGGCTTGCCGGTTTCGCGGTTGAGCATAAAGATCATGCCCTGTTTGCTGGTCTGCACCAGCACCGGCGTGGTGCCACCTTTACCGTCGGGTAAATCGTACAGCAGCGGCTGGGAAGGGAGATCAAAGTCCCACAGGTCGTGGTGGGTGGTCTGGAAATGCCAGCGCACCTGACCGGTGGCGGCGTCCACCGCCACGATGGAAGAGCTGTACTTGTCATCCAGCGCCGTACGCTCACCCGCCCAGAAATCTGGCGTGGCGTTGCCGGTTGGCAGATAGATCAGGTTCAGTTTTGCATCGTAAGACATGGCAGACCAGACGTTCGGCGTGCCGCGTGTATAGGTCTGTCCTTCCGGTGGAAGGCCGGTCAGCTGCGGATTACCTGGATCCCATGCCCATGCCAGCTTGCCGGTATGAACGTCATACGCACGCACGACGCCCGGCGGTTCGCCGGTGGAGAAGTTATCCGCGATACGACCGCCAACCACCACCACATTCCCCGCGACCAGCGGCGTGGAGGTCTGCTGATAGTAACCCGGCTTGATTTCCCCCATCCCGATGCTCAGGTCAACGGTGCCACGATCGCCAAAGTCTTCACAGACCTTGCCGTTATCTGCATTGATAGCAATCAGTCGCGCATCGGTGGTCGGCAGGAACAGACGACGAGGGCATGCCGCAGGCTGTGCATCTGCCTGTGACGTTGTCACGCTGCTATGGTCTTCAAAGTAGCCCAGACCGCGACAACGCTGCCAGTTCGGTGCTGAGGCTTTCGCGTCGTAACGCCATTTTTCTTTACCGGAGTCGACGTCCAGCGCCAGGACTTTACTGTACGGCGTACAGACATACAGCGTGTCGCCAATTTGCAATGGGGTGTTCTGATCTTCCGCACCGGAGCCGTTGCTCTGAGGAATATCCCCCGTGTGGGCAACCCAGGCCACCTTCAGCTCGTTCACGTTTTGTTTGTTAATTTGATCGAGGGCGGCGAAGCGGTCACCGTGGGTGGTATTGCCCCAGTGCGCCCAGTTTTTCTGCTCCTGACCCGGTGCGACCGGTTTTACCGGTACCGGCTCATTCGCCGCCACCAGCGTTTGCGGCTTGAACATCCAGCCAAGGCTCACCAGCATCACGACCGCCAGAACGGCCGCGACGCCAAACGCCGGTGCTTTGTTCGGGGCGTTGTGGTTTGCTGCGCGCATAAACGGCCAGACGATGGCACAGAGGAAGGCCAGCACGGCAAACGTAAAGAGGCGCGAGAAGAGCGGCCAGAAATCCCATCCGGCATCGCTGACGGCCCAGAACAGCGAGGCGATAAACGCGATGCCATAGAGGACGATCCCGCTGGCGCGGTTGATGAAAATCAGGACGGCGGCAATCACCATCGCCACGCCCATGATCAGGAAGTACCCACTTCCGCCTACGGTAACAAGCTTTAAACCTAAGCCGCCAACAGCCAGACCGATGAGCGTCATCAGTCCGGCAAGGAGCCACTGCAGGATACGGGGTATCCCACGTGGCGCGCTGCCAAATGCCATTTCTGTCTCCTTTAAATCCCCCGCGTTGCGGAACGGTGCCGAATATGTACCAATTGGGTAATAATCGCGGAAGGGGATGAGGTTTTATACGGTTTACCCGCATCATTTGCGGTTGAATTCCTGTTTAACAAATAGCATGCGAACCATTTGGTGAATTCGCGGCTATGATAAAACTGTTAAATTGTTTTACGCAATTGTTAATGGATGATTTCGCATTTTTTGACCACAGAAACAAAAAACCCGTCGACAGGACGGGTTAGTGGTTGAGGTTGTAAAGGCGTCTCAGGCAGGCATGGATTTGCGGATGGCGCTGAGCAGCGTCTGCGCACCCGGGGAGAGCGGGGTATCCACGCGGGTTAATATACCGATAGGTTCGCCCGCACCTGGCGACGTCACCGGCAGTGCGGTAAGCGTGCCCTGGCGGAGATCATCTTTCACCGCGCCGGAGGGAACGAACCAGACGTAGTCATAATCCACCGTAAGCTGGCGCGAAAGCGAGGCCGACAGCGTTTCGATGCAACCTGAAGGCAGTGAGCAGCCCTGCATCTGCAGCAGTGTCTCAGCGTTCTGACGCGGAACGGTGCCTTTTGGGGATACTACCACCGGCCACTCCATCACGCGGCTTAACGTCACCGTATCCTGCAGCAGAGGGTGACCGGGACGCACGACCAGCTTCAGGGATTCCAGGAACAACAGCTCGTAGTTAAGCCCGCCCATAAGCTCGGGGTCGGACATGCGCCCGATACCGAGATCCAGTTCGCCGGATTTTAGCCCGGCGAGCAGCATGGTGTTATTCATGGTGGCAACCTGAATAGTGGTATGCCGCTGATGTTTGTGGAACTGCCCAATGACCGGAGGCAGAATGCCGAGTGCCGCCGTTGGCAGGGCACCCACGCGCACAATCTCCGTGGCGTGCTCCTCTTTGCGGTTGAGCGACTGTCCGGCAGTATTCAGCGCATCGAGAACCTTGACGGCGTGCGTAAGAAATTGTTCACCCACGAGGGTGAGTTGTGCCCCCAGCCGACCGCGGTCGAAGAGACGGGTTCCGGTGAGTTGTTCCAGCTCGTTCAGCGTTTTGGAGAGCGCAGGCTGGCTTAGGTTGAGAGTTTCAGCCGCTCGCCCCAGCGTTCCCTGTTGAGCGACGGCCACAAATGTATGCAAATGGCGCAAGCGTATGCGCTGACTGAACAGACCATTTTTTTCCATAGGCGATGTTAAAAACAGAGCGATGCGGGTGACAAGCTAAGTTGTTTAATTTTGATAACTTGATAGCAAAATATTTTTAACATTTGATCTGTTTGAGTTACAACATGTTTTTTGGCAGGGGGGAGAGGAAGAACGTCCTTGTTCTTTTCGTGCACATTGAGAGCGTTACGTCAGTGTATAGCCGGGTTAAATCACGCCATCACCGCCGTCAGAGCACCATACCTGACCGGAGGTAAATGAACATTCATCCGAGGCCAGCGTGACATAGAGCGGTGCGATCTCAACAGGTTGACCCGGACGCCCCAGCGGGGTATCACCGCCAAACTCTTTCACTTTTTCCATCGGCTGGCCGCCGCTGGACTGCAGCACCGTCCAGTAAGGACCCGGGGCAACCGCGTTGACGCGTATTCCTTTTGGCCCAAGCTGTTTCGCTAAGGATTTGGTGAATACCGCCAGACAGGCTTTTGTCTGGGCATAATCCAGCAGCACAGGGCTGGGCTTAACCGCCTGGACCGAGGAAGTATTAATGATAGAGGCCGACGGTTTCAGATGGCGCAGCGCCGCTTTGGTTATCCAGAAAGGCGCATAGACATTGGTTTTGAAGGTCGCGTCAAAATCTTCCGTGGTAAGCTCTTCAAGGGATTCACGGTATTGCTGACGACCAGCGTTATTCACCAGAATGTCCAGTCCCCCCAGTTTGGCCACCGCCTCTTCTACCAGATTCTGGCAGAACGTCTCGTCACGTATGTCACCCGGCAGCGCGACGGCAATGCGTCCTTCCGCTTTGATAAGCTCAATGACGTCAACCGCGTCTTTCTCTTCTTCAGGCAGATAGTTAATTGCGACGTCAGCCCCTTCACGGGCGTAAGCGATCGCGACTGCGCGACCAATACCGGAGTCACCTCCGGTGATCAATGCTTTCTTGCCGGCAAGGCGGCCATGCCCTTTATAGCTCGTTTCCCCGTGGTCGGGTACGGGTTGCATTTCTGATGCCAGTCCCGGCGGCGTTTGCGGTTGCTCCGGGAAAGGGGGTTGCGGGTAAGCGTTCTGACGTTGTGTAGTATCACTCATAGCTGACTCCTTAAGCCAAGGGGTGAGATTTGATGGATAGTTGCAGCGTTAACGCTTCGCTGAATTATTTCTGCAAATGATCGACGCGCACGACAGGCGGCGATGATTTCTTATCAAGCGATCCGTTGATACTGATCATCTGATCGGGTTTTACTGTTCTGCCGTCGAATACTGCCTGGGGAATAATAACGTCTATTTTTCCGGTTTTATCCTGGAATACAAACTTATCGCCGCTACCGTCAATAAGGTTTCCGCGTAATGAAATAGTCGCACCATCATGCATTTCTTTTGCATGATCGATGGTCATAATTCGTGCGTCATCGGTTCCACGATAACCGCTATCCAGTGCGTGCGGCGGTGGCGGTGCTTCACCTTTTTGTAACCCGCCGTTATTATCTGCCCATGCGGCCGGTACCAGAAATATCAAAAAAGCGGAAATAAGCGATAATTTCATCTGATATCCTTCATTTTGTGTGTCTTGACTTATTAAGTATTGTTGCTATTCCTTTATGTGGCAAATGTGATAAGTCTTAAAAACATTCGCTTTTGAAATCAAAAATATCGGTTAATAAGCGAAACGGTGATAGCCGCCATGAAGCATCAAAGTGATAAGTTACCTGGGATAGATGAGAATTACCGATTGCTGACGTTTGAATATGGATTTCGTCAGGTGGGTTTTATTGTCCTGCTGGCCATTATCGTTGCGGCGATAGCGGGCTTCTTTTCAAGCGGAGTGGTGAGTGATACGCAAAGAACAAACTTGGCAAAGTCGCTGACCATCAACTACGAGCGCTTTGGCCGACGCCAGACTGAGTCGAAGATCCACCTTTCATTCCCGGTCAGAACAGAAGGGAAATACACCCTGAGTGTGACCAGCGAGAGCAACGATGTTTACGAGCCAGGAAGCGTTTGGCCGCAACCGGACAGCATGTTCAGTCGCGGGAATACGCTCTTTTTTGTTTATAACAACCTGAAAATGTCCGACAACTTCTCTGTCTTACTTTTCACGACCCCTGCACGCGCAGGTAAATGGGACAATGTCGTTCGCATAAACGACGAGCCGGAAATCCCTTTCTGGCAATTTATTTACCCGTAGGAGGCTGATATGGATATGGTCTTTCGTGCGCTGGCTATTTACCTGTTCCTCGTCGTGGTATTTAAAGTTGCCGGACGGCGCGCTTTGCTGCAGATGACCAGCTTTGATCTGATTCTCCTGTTAATTATCAGTGAGGCGACGCAACAGGCGCTGCTCGGGGAAGATTTTTCGGTCACCGGCGCAATGATTACCATTACCACGCTGGTGGTAGTGGATATTATCTTTGGGATAATGAAAAAATATTTCTCACCGGTAGAAAATATTCTTGATGGCACTCCGGTGATATTGGTTGAGAACGGCGTGCTGCTAGCAGATAAACTCAAAAAAGTCGACGTTTCCTGTGATGATATTTTGGTATCAGCACGCCAGAATAATGGCGTTACGCAGCTGAGTGAAATTAAATATGCCATTCTTGAGCGCAATGGTCATATTTCAATCATTCCTTTTGAGAAGTAAGAGGCCACGAAATGAGCAACCTTCACCATGATAACAATTATACCGTCGCCGAACTGACCAAAAAAGTGGCGAGCAAATTGACAGACTTAGGGCTTCGCTTAACCACGGCAGAATCCTGCACCGGCGGAAAACTCTCCGTCGCCCTTTGTGCTGAAGAGAACACGGCCGAATTTTATGATGTCGGCCTGGTCGTGTTCAGTGACGGCGCAAAAGAGCGCATTCTGGGCGTGCGTCCTGAGACCCTTGAACGGTATACGGCCGTGAGTGAACAGACGGTGACCGAAATGGCCGCCCGGATCCTGGAGATTGCCCAGGCGGATGTCAGTATTGCCATCAGCGGTTATGCCGGGCCAGAAGGGGGTGACGATGGCACGGCGGCAGGGACCGTTTGCTTCGCCTGGAACCTTCGCGGACACACGGAAACCCGTACCGTCCTGTTTTCCGGCGACTGCCAGGATGTGGTAGAGAAGGCGGTGCAGTATTCATTGTCTGAATTAGTGACCAGATTATCCGGCTGGGATAACGAGTAAATTAACGCGGAGGTTCTATGGCTGTGATTGTCATTACCGGCGGTACGGCGGGTGTGGGAAAGGCAACGGCGCTGCACTTCGCAAAGGCAGGCTACGATGTGGGCATTATTGCCCGCGATGAGACAAGCCTGCACTCGACCCAGGAGGAGTTAACGCGTTTTGGCGTCAAAGCCTGTGCGGTACAGGCGGATGTCGCCGACAGCCAGGCGGTGGTGGACGCGGCAAACGAGATTGAATATCGCCTCGGCGCGATTGATGTGTGGGTTAACAATGCGATGGGTGCGGTGCTGGCACCGTTTCGTACCCTGACGCCGGATGAATTTCGCCGCGTCACTGACGTGACCTATCTTGGCTTCGTAAACGGAACCCGCGCCGCGCTGGAATTGATGGTGCCACGCGATCGCGGCGTGATTATTCAGGTCGGGTCCGCGCTGGCCTACCGCTCGATCCCGTTGCAATCGGCCTACTGCGGCGCCAAAGCGGCGATTCGGGGATTCACCGATGCGGTGCGCACGGAACTGATGCATGAGAACAGCCGGGTGCAGCTTTCAATGGTGCAGATGCCGGGGCTGAATACACCGCAGTTTGACTGGGCAAGAAACAAATTCGCCTGGGCTATGCGTCCGGTTCCGCCGGTGTTTGAGCCTGAAGTCGCCGCGAGTGCGATTTTTAAGGTCGCGCAAAAACCGGTGCGCGAACTGTGGGTGGGCAGCAGTACCATTCAGTCGATCGTCGGACAATTCCTCTTCCCGGGTTTCCTGGACCGACTAATGGTGAAGAAGGCCTGGGAAGGTCAGATGACTGACGATCTGAATGACCGGGATCGCCAGGATTATCTCGACCAGCCGGTCAACGACCTGCACAAAATCCATGGGCGTTTTACCCCGGAAGCGAAAAACCGCGCCACGGCGATCACGTCAGGTGTGCCCGGGAAAGTCCTGTTAGGCTCCCTCGCGGTGGCGGGCGTTGTGCTGACGCGGCTGATGACCCGGCGTAAAAGGTAATCAGCGCAGCGCGCTACGGTTAGTCCAGAACCAGCGATAGCCGTAGCCGCTGAGGGTAAGCTGGACGGTTTTGCCACAGATCAGCGCGTCGTCATAGCGTTTATCCGCCAGGCAGGCGGTCCAGGTGGCGTGACGGATCCCGCGGGCGATAAACTGGACCGGCTTGTCGCTAAAGTTAACGAAGGTCAGGATACTGCGCGCTTCGGCCTCGTAATAAATGCCCAGTACCGCGTCATCATCAATATTGATGAGACGAAACGGTGCGACAGCAATCTCCGGAAATTCAGAGCGCGTATTGGCCATGTCGATGATCCGGTGCAGCAGGGAATTGCGGTGCAGCAGGGAATCGGCCACGTTGATTTTCTGATAACGCCAGGGACCGCGATCGATGATCGGGGCGATAAACCGCTCAGGATCCGCTGCTGAAAAGCCACCGCCTTCTGACCCCGCCCACTGCATTGGCGTTCGCACGGCATAGCGCTCTTCCAGCGTCAGATCGTCACCCATGCCAATCTCATCGCCGTAGCGCATGACCGGCACGCCCGGGAGTGAGAAGAGCACCGCGTGGCAGAACGCCAGCCGTTTTTGATCGCCCTTTAACATCGGTGCCAGACGGCGTCGTATCCCGCGCTGGTAGACGTTCATCTCTTCGTCAGGGGCGAAGGTGTCGACCACAATCTGTTTCTCTTTTTTACCGATCCCTTCCAGATCCAACTCATCGTGGTTGCGCAGCCAGTTGGCAAAGCAGCACGAGTCAGGCGGGACAATCATCTTCTTTATGGCATTGCGCAGCGGTCGGGCGCTTTTCCTGGCAAGGCTGACGTAGAAATACTTATTGAGCCAGAAATTTAGCACCAGATTCAGACGGTTATTTTCGCCGAAATAGTCTTTATACGCCTCCACGTCGACGTCCACCTCACCGAGCAGGATCGCTTCCGGATTACGTGCTTCAATAAGGCGGCGCATATGCTCCAGGATCCATAACCCCTTTTTCTCGTCACCGCCGCCTGCCTGCGCGGTCAGGTGCGTTGCGGCATCGAGGCGAAATCCCGACACCCCGAGCTTGAGCCAGAAGAGGATAATATTTTCGATCTCGTTGAGCAGCGCGGGGCAGGTCAGATTCAGGTCGGGCTCGTGGTGATAGAACATATGTCGGTAGTATTGCCCGGCCTCGTCATCCCATGTCCAGACGCTCTCTTCCACGCCGGGAAACATCGGGGAGGTATCGTCCTCGTTATTATCCGACCAGATGTAGTAGTCACGAAAAGGTGAAGTTGGGTTGCGGCGAGCCTGCTGAAACCAGGGATGGGCGTCCGAGGTGTGCTGAATCAACAGCTCAATAATGACCTGCATACCCAGCTCCCGGGCCTGTTCAATAAAGGCGATAATGTCGGCCAGCTTTCCGAAGCGAGGATCAACCTGCAGATGGTCGCTGACGTCGTAGCCTTCATCCAGAAACGGGGTGAGGTAGAAAGGGGTGATCCAGATAACCGTCGCCCCCATGCGGCGAATGTAGCGCAGCTTTGCGCCAATCCCGGCGATGTCCCCGCAGCCATCGCCGTTTAAATCATAAAAGAGTGCAGTATCAATCTAATAAATAATGGCTCGGGTATGCCAGTCTGCCATAGTTCACCTCAGTGATAACCTTCCGTGTCGGAAACTTTGCCCCGGAAAACGTAGTAGCTCCAGGCGGTGTACACCAGAATCACCGGAATAATCAGTAACGTTCCGACCAGCATAAACAGCTGGCTGGCCGGTGGTGCCGCAGCCTCCCACAGGGTAATGCGCGGCGGAATAATGTTAGGCCACAGGCTAATGCCCAGACCGCTAAATCCGAGGAAGATCAGCCCAAGGGTCAACAGGAAGGGACGCGAGTGGCTGGCCGGGTTGTGCGTCAGTCGCCAGATCCACAGGCTAAACACGCCTACCAGCAGGGGAACCGGAAGGAACCAGATGAAGTTGGGGAAGGTAAACCAGCGGTCGGCAACGTACTGCCAGCCGAGCGGCGTCCAGATACTCACCACCGCGATCACCACCACCAGCGCCAGCAGCACGTGCCGGGTCAGTTCACGCATGCGGTTTTGCAACGCGCCTTCACTTTTCATGATAAGCCACGTGGTACCGAGCAGGGTGTAGGCCACTACCAGCCCGATGCCGCAGAAAAGATTGAAGGGCGTTAACCAGTCAAGGGCGGAGCCGACAAAGCGCCGGCCCTCAACGTCAAAGCCGTTAATCACTGCTCCCACCACCACCCCCTGGCTGAAGGTGGCAAGCAAAGAGCCGCCGGCGAAGGCGTAGTCCCAGAATTTGCGGTGCGAAGGCGTTGCCTTAAAGCGGAACTCAAAGGCCACGCCGCGAAAGATAAGGCCAATTAACATGGCGGTAAGAGGGATGGTCAGCGCATCGATAATCACCGCATAGGCCAGCGGAAACGCGCCGAACAACCCCGCACCGCCGAGCACCAGCCAGGTCTCGTTGCCGTCCCACACCGGCGCCACGCTGTTGACCATTACGTCACGCTCTCTGGCATCGCCCACGAAGTTAAAGAGCAGCCCGATGCCCAAATCAAAGCCATCCATGATGATATACATCAGCGTGGCGAACACGATGATGGCAAACCAGATAACTGAGATATCGACGCCCATCAGTTTCTCTCCTGTTCCGGAACAGACTCAGCGGCAGACAGCGGACGGGCAGGGGTGCCCGAGGTATTTGACGTCAAGGTATCAACGGGCTGCGGACCTTTCTTGATAAGCCGAATCAGGTAGACGTAGCCCACGCCAAACACCGACGAATAGACCACAAAGAAGGCCAGCAGGCTGATGCTCATCTGCAGCGTGCTGTGCAGCGAGACCGCGTCGATTGTGCGCAGATAGCCATACACCACCCACGGCTGACGACCCACTTCGGTGGTGACCCAGCCAGCCAGCAGCGCCAGTAGGCCCGCCGGTCCCATGCACAGCGCGAACCAGTGGAAGGGCCGCGACTGGTAGAGTCGATGGCGATAGCGTAGCCAGACGCTGACCAGACCCAGCGTGATCATCAGTAGACCCATGCCGACCATAATGCGGAATGACCAGAAAACAATCGGTGAGTTCGGACGATCTTCTTTCGGGAAGTCTTTCAGTGCCGGGACCTGTTTATCCAGGCTGTGGGTCAGAATCAGACTGCCAAGGGCAGGAATTTCCAGCGCGTAGCGGGTGCGCTCCTGCTCCATATCCGGCAGGCCAAACAGCAGCAGCGGTGTCGCTTCGCCTGGCGGGTTCTCCCAGTGACCTTCGATGGCGGCAATTTTGGCTGGCTGATGTTCGAGGGTATTCAGGCCATGCATATCACCGACGATGGCCTGAATGGGCGCGACCAGCAGGGCCATCCACATTGCCATGGAAAACATGGTGCGTATCGCGGGCGTGTCGTTGCCGCGCAGCAGATGCCATGCGCCCGACGCCCCCACAAACAGCGCGCTGCTCAGGAACGCGGCGATAGCCATGTGAATGAGACGGTAAGGGAAGGAGGGGTTAAAAATGATGGCCAGCCAGTCCTCCGGAATAACCTGACCGTTCTGAATACTGAACCCCTGGGGCGTGTGCATCCAGCTGTTGGAGGCGAGGATCCAGAAGGTGGACATCAGCGTACCCAGCGCGACCATACAGGTCGAGAAGAAGTGCAGGCCCGGGCCGACCTTGTTCCAGCCGAACAGCATCACGCCAAGAAATCCGGCTTCGAGGAAGAAGGCGGTTAAGACTTCATAGGTCAGGAGAGGGCCGGTGATACTGCCGGCAAACTGTGAGAATCCGCTCCAGTTAGTGCCGAACTGATAGGCCATGACCAGACCGGAAACGACCCCCATGCCGAAGTTAACGGCAAATATCTTTAGCCAGAAATGATACAGCGAGCGCCACACCTCATTTTTGGTGCGAAGCCACATCCCTTCGAGCACCACCAGATAGCTGGCAAGACCGATGGTGATCGCCGGGAAGAGAATATGGAACGAGACGGTAAAAGCGAACTGGATTCTGGCGAGGTGAAATGCGTCGAGTTCGAACATGGTCCGTACCTCTGGAACTGTTGCGCACGAGGATTGCCAGGCAGTCCGGGGCTGCCTGGCAAAATCGGTTACGGTTTTTTCTTCCCGGCACCCAGTTCGGCGCCGGTCAGCGGGTCGGAATGTGGATCGGACTTCGTGCGGGCCGACATCGCTTTGACCAGCGTGGCCTGTTCGGTCGTCAGCGTCACGCTTGCACTCCCGTCACCGCCGTCAACGGCAGGTTGGGGGGATTCAACGTAGTCGAAATGTTTATCGCTGTTCCAGCTTCCGCGAACCTCTCCACCTTCAGACATATTGTAGTACTTGTTGGTGTATTCCTCGATTGGCGGCAGTTTTCCCGGAGGGAAATTATTACGAATGGACTGAAGCGCCTTCTCAAAGGAGAGCTGATGCGCTGCCTCACGCGTCATCAGAAACGCCAGCGCATCCTTCACGCCTGGATCGTCCGTGACGTTAATCAGCCGTTCATAGATGATCTTCGCTCGGGCCTCGGCTGCCACATTTGAGCGCAGATCGGCGGTCGGCTCGCCAATGGTGTCGACATAAGCCGCCGTCCACGGCACCCCGGCGGAGTTGGTCAACGGAGTACCGCCACCGTAAAGCAGGGAGGTGATATGGCTGTCATTACCGTTTTCGGTCATGGACCGATACAGCTCGGCTTCATTTTCCACGCCCTCCGCCAGTGCGCCTTTAGCCCCTTTATTAAGCATACCCACCAGGGTACCGATAATTTCAAGGTGGCTTAACTCTTCGGTCGCGATATCCATTAGCATATCTTTACGACCCGGGTCGTCATCACTCAACCCCTGAGTAAAGTAACGGCAGGCGGCGGCCAGCTCGCCCTGAGGGCCGCCGAATTGTTCCAGTAATAAATTGGCAAGGCCGGGATTCGGTTCGGCAACCCGAACCGTATATTGTAATTGTTTGACGTGTCGAAACATGTCTTCTCTCCTGAGGTTATTTTTTTGCTTCGACACCGGATGCGTCTGAACGCAGCAGGAACTGTTCGGTGGTCTGTGGAATGTGGCGAATCAGCCAGTCGGCCATCTCGCGCTCTTCCGCCAGGATACTTTCGATGGCGGGCACGGAAGCCATGTCGCCCGCTTTTTTGGCCGCGGCCAGCAGGGAGGTGTAGCAGGCTATTTCAAACTGTTCGAAAACATAGCCGCTGATAGACCCTTTGACGATCTCATCAGAGGGGAACATCCCGCCAATGGACTGTCCGAGCGCCGCCATTTTACTCATCGAATCTTTTAAAACCGAACGCGAAATATCATTACGGTCGAGGATCTCTTCCAGTAAGGTAATTTGTCGCTTCGTTTCACTAATATGCTGCTCAATTCTGGCGCGAACATCGGGATAATTATCGATACGGCTGGCCATGGATTCCAGCATAGATTCGGCTTGCTTTTCCATCGCATGGGCATCGCGTAGCCAGTCATGGTAGTGTTCTACGTGATTCATTATAATGTCCTCATTATGGTGTCGCTTATTTGGTCTCACTCTCAGCAGCCTGATCGGCACGCGCAGCACTGTAGCCAGATAAATGGCCGACAATATTGGCGTAGATACTGATGATAATGACCCATAGCACGCTGCTCTTCCACCATAAAACGGAAGGGATAGCGAGTATGAACCATATTATTGCTGCCGTTAAATGGCACCGTTTAATAGTCCTGGGACTGATGCTCATTTTATTTAACCTTTGCTATAGCGTCATTTTTGCGCTTTTTGGTTAATATTGCCTACGGCCAGGTCGGTAAGTTTAAGATCGGTTTCTTTCTCTTCTTCCAGCGTTTCTGCCAGAAGTTTAACGGCTTTTTTATAGCCCAGTTGTTCTGCTAATGTGGCGAGGGTACCGTAACTGGCAATTTCGTAATGCTCCACTTTTTGTGCTGCGGCAATTAATGCGGCGTCACGCACCTCATTTTTCTCGGTGCTCTCGATGACCTCATTGGCCTCTTCAATCAGGCCTTCCATTGCTACGCACTTCATACGTTTGAGCTTAAGGCCAGATTCTTGCTCGATAATCTGGTCGATACGCTCAATCTGTCCCTGCGTCTCTTCAAGGTGTGCACTAAAGGCTGCGCTCAGTTTTTCACTGGAGGCAGCACGAGCCAGTTTGCCGAGCGCGCGGGTCAGCTGCTTCTCAGCGCTGTAGGTATCAGACAGGAGGTGAATAAACACATCTTCGACACTTTTCATATTCATCATTACGCTCCGGTAAAATAAAGAAGGGGTACTGCGAGCCTGGAGGCCCGCAGCATGCTCTCTGTTTTAAATAAAAGAGATTTACATCAGATCAGGAGTTTTTACGGCCACCACCGTGGCTGTTTTCTCCTCCTTTCTTACCTGCTTCAGATGCGCGTTGCGGATCGTTTTTAAAATTACCGCCGCTGTGCTGGCCACCTTTACGTCCAGCTTCTGATGCTTTTTCACGGTCTTGTGCGAAATTACCGGAACCACCACGATGCTCTGCCATATTAAACCTCATATATTGGTTATGTCAGTTAAGATACGAAAATATTCCGTATCACTCGTCGTTCGAATAATAACTTTAGTCGGTGTTTCATATTCGTCAAATATGTTTTGTAAACCATCGCTTCGTTGCTGAGATATTTCTGATGGTTAACGCTTCGTTTAATATGAATATATCCTGGATGGCTTGCGGTTAACTGCCTGTCTTCATGGAGTTAATCCGCCAGCCGCAGGGGATAACTGTTTTTCTTGCATTGTTTATGCCTGAAGCGCGTGCGGCAGTCTAAAAATTACAGATTAATCTTAAGGAGAAATATTGAAAATCCGCTTGTTGCGTTAACGAAATAAGATATATGCCACTGATATTTGCTTTTAATGAGATATTACCTCTTAAGATAATGCTATTTATTACCTCTTAATGGTTAAGCGATGAGGTTATTAATAATACAGTTTGATCAGAAAGCGCTTTATTTAGAGAAGGTGAATCTACATTTAGAGAAGGTGAATCTGCCAGGTCATATGGGTGTCAGGGCAGGCCAGCACACGCTTTAACCACTCCTGTCTTAAGATCACAAATCGGAAATTCTTCCCCCCAGAGAGAACGGGTTTCTCTACACTCCAGGTAATATTCACTGGAGGCATGACATCATGGCGAACACCATCACGGCTGATGATATTCGGGAACACTTTTCGCAGGCTATGTCGGCGATGTACCAGCAGGAAGTTCCGCAGTACGGCACCTTGCTCGACCTGGTTGCGGACGTAAACCTGGCGGTTCTGGAAAATAACCCACTATTACATGAACAACTGGCGAACGCGGATGAACTGGCGCGCCTGAATGTGGAGCGTCACGGGGCGATCCGCGTGGGTACCGCGCAAGAGCTTTCGACCTTGCGTCGTATGTTTGCCATTATGGGGATGTACCCGGTCAGCTATTATGACCTCTCTCAGGCGGGCGTGCCCGTCCATTCCACGGCGTTCCGCCCGGTCGATGATGCGGCGCTGTGCCGAAATCCGTTTCGTATCTTTACCTCGCTGCTGCGCCTCGAATTGATTGACAACGTCGTCCTGCGTGAGCGTGCCGCGGAGATCCTGTCTCACCGCAATATCTTTACCCCGCGTTGTCTGGAACTTATCGCGCTGCATGAGGCAGAAGGGCACTTTACGGATGCGCAGGCGCAGGCATTTGTACAGGAGGCGTTAGAAACCTTCCGCTGGCATCGTCATGCGACGGTCGACCAGGAGACCTATCTGGCATTGCATAACGAGCACCGACTGATTGCGGATGTGGTCTGTTTCCCGGGGTGCCATATCAACCACCTCACGCCACGTACGCTGGATATTGACCGGGTGCAGGAGCTGATGCCGAAGTACGGGATTGAACCTAAAATTCTGATTGAAGGACCACCGCGCCGCGAGGTTCCCGTATTACTGCGCCAGACCAGCTTTAAAGCGCTGGAAGAGCCGGTGCTGTTTGCCGGGGAGCATACAGGAACGCATACCGCGCGCTTTGGCGAAATTGAACAGCGCGGCGTGGCGCTGACGCCAAAAGGTCGTGCGCTTTATGACAGCCTGCTTGCAGAGGCCGGTACCGGTAAAGATAACATGACGCACCAGCTCCATTTGCGCGAGATCTTCAGCGCCTTCCCGGACAGTGAATTGTTGATGCGCCGTCAGGAGCTGGCCTATTTCCGCTATCGCCTGACGCCATCCGGGGAAGCGCATCGACATGCGTTTCGTCCGGGAGACGATCCACAGCCGTTAATTGAGCGCGGGTGGGTTGTCGCTCAGCCGATTACCTATGAAGATTTCCTCCCGGTCAGTGCCGCAGGGATTTTCCAGTCGAATCTGGGCAATGAAACCCAGGCGCGTAGCCACGGTAACGCCAGTCGCGACGCGTTCGAAGCGGCGCTGGGTTGCCCGGTGTACGATGAGTTCATGCTCTATCAGGAGGCTGAAATCCGCAGCAAACAGCGTTGCGGTTTGCTCTGAAATCGTTACTCTTCTGGGGTGTGATGGAAACAGAAGGTTGTTATGCAAAATCCCTCCGCCCCTGTGATTGAAACGCGCCAGGGCGCACTGTCTGGTTTAACGGATGAAAACGTTCATCTCTGGTGTGGTATTCCCTATGCGGCGCCTCCCGTTGGCAACTGGCGCTGGCGTTCGCCACGGCCGCCTGAACGCTGGGAGGGGCTGCGTCTGGCCACCGCTTTTTCGCCCTCAAGCTGGCAGAACAGTGAGTATTGCCAGGCGTTAGGCGGCGGCGATCCCGGCCGGTTCTCAGAAGATTGTCTGTATCTTAACGTCTGGTCACCCGTCGAGCGGCCGGCGCCGCTTCCCGTCATGGTCTGGCTGCACGGCGGGGGGTTTACCATTGGCGCGGGTGGCCTGCCGCCCTATAACGGTAAGGCGCTGGCAACGCGCGGCGTGGTGGTTGTGACGATCAATTACCGTCTTGGTCACCTTGGCTTCTTTGCCCATCCCGCGCTGGAAGGAGAAGAAGACCGGGTGGTGCATAACTTTGCGCTGCTGGATCAGATTGCCGCCCTTGAATGGGTTCGGGAGAATATTGCCGCTTTCGGTGGCGATCCTGACAACGTCACCCTGTTTGGCGAATCCGCCGGCGCGCGCAGCGTGCTGTCGCTGCTGGCGTCTCCGCTGGCGAAGGGACTCTTCCACAAGGCGATTGTGCAAAGCGGATACACCCTGCCGGATACGCCGCGGGAACAGGCCTTGCAAAAAGGGGAAGCGCTGGCGGCGCATTTTGGCCTTGAGAAGGCGTCAGCAGAACAGTTACGTGCCATTCCCCCCGAAGCGTTCTGGCCGCTGGCCGCGCCGCTGAACATCGCCCCGGCACCCATCGTCGGAGACTGTGTTCTGCCGGAATCAATGCTCGATGTGTTCTTTGCCGCGCGTCAGCATCCTGTTCCGGTAATGATTGGGTCGAACAGTGACGAAGCCAGCGTGATGGCGGTATTTGGTATCGATCTCGCCGGTCAGATCCAGAAGCTTCGCCGTGAACGTCGCTTTGGACTGGGGCTGATCAAACTGCTCTATCCGGGTGTGAAAGGGGATGTGGAGCTTGGCAGGCAGGTGTGCCGGGATATGGCTTTTACCACCATGGGATATGTGGTGATGCAGGCCCAGCAGCGCGTGGGCGGCTTGTGCTGGCGTTACTGGTTCGACTATGTGGCGGAAGCAGAACACGCAACCTATATCAACGGTGCCTGGCACGGTAATGAGGTGCCGTACGTGTTTGACACCCTTGGTGAGATTGAGCCTTCCTGCCACTACGTTAACGCGCGAGACCGGCAATTCGCAGCGCAGGTTGCAGATTATTGGGTGAGTTTTGCGCGTGACGCCGGTCACCGGGAAAGTCTTCCTGGCCCGACGCACTGGCCGGCCTGTCGAAAAGGAAGGGACGTGCTGCTACGTATCGGCGTGAATAAACATGCAGGTTTCAGGCTTGAAAACCGCTTTATGCGCGCGCGCATGAGCCTCTTTAAGCGCGTCATGAAACACCATGTGAGCCTCGACTGAGCAGGCAGGCGCGAAACGCCGCCAGCCCATTTTCCTGGCCAGGCGATTCGCGCAGAACCAGTCTGTAGCTCGCACCCGTTTTAATGCTGCTCTCAAAAGGCCGCGCCAGCCTTCCGGCGCGGACATCTTCTTCCACCAGCGTTTCGTCGGCAATGGCAACCCCCAGCCCCTGAATGGCGGCCGTGATGGCAAGGTCCATCGTGTCGAAGTGTTGATTTTTGTGCATAACAACCCCCGGGCCTTCCTGCTTCGCCAGCCACAATGACCAGTCTGTCTTATCCCGTGTCGGGTGAAGGAAGGTTAACGCACCCAGTTCGCAACCTGCTCGCAGGGGGCTCATTACCGGGGTTAACGCCTCTTCAAACAGCAGATCGCCCGCGCTCATATGGGTGCCAAATACAATGGCCGCGTCGTAAGATTCCGTTTTGAAATTGACGTTATGGTCGGTAGTGGTGGTCAATGCGATCTGCATATCCGGCTGCTCGCGCTCCACCTCCAGCAGACGAGGCACCAGCCAGCGCATGGCGCAGGTGGGTGCTTTGAGTCGGATCACGGTTTGCTGGGTACGGGCCCGATCGGCCAGGGTCAGCAGCGTTTCAAAAGTGGATTGCAATTCCGGAAGCAGGGCGCTGCCCTGTGGGGAGAGGCGCAGGCCGCGCGCATGGCGCTCGAACAGCGGAAAGCCGAACCACGCTTCAAGGGTGGCGATTTTGCGACTTACGGCTCCCTGCGTCAGACAGAGTTCTGTTGCGGCATGGGTCAGATTCAGATGACGCGCGGTGACTAAAAAGGCATCGATGGCATTAAGCGGGAGCGAACGGCGCGACATTAACCACCTCAGGTATGCGTTTTTCTCATGGCTATTATGACAACAATTCGATTGTCCCGACAACTGACTTGTTGTTTGAATAGTTATGCATTCATCATGAGAAAGGAAAGAGGATGACGTTACACACTCCGGTGCACACCCGTTCCAAATTACCCGATGTGGGAACCACGATTTTTACCGTTATCGGCCAGCTCTCCGCCCGGCATAACGCCATCAATCTTTCTCAGGGTGCACCCAATTTTTCCTGCGATCCCAAACTGGTCGCCGGGGTGACCCGGGCGATGGAGGCAGGGCACAACCAGTACGCGGCAATGACCGGCCTGCAGCCGCTTAAAGAGCGTATTGCGGATAAAATTGCCACCCTCTACGGCACGCGCTATGACCCGGCCAGCGAAGTGCTGGTCACCGCCAGTGCCAGTGAAGGACTCTATTCGGCGATCAGCGGGCTGGTGCACCCGGGCGACGAAGTGATCTACTTTGAACCGTCGTTTGACAGTTATGCCCCGATTGTTCGCCTGCAGGGGGCCACGCCGGTTGCCATTAAACTGACGGTGCCGGATTTTGCCGTCAACTGGGATGAAGTCCGTGCGGCGATCACTCCGCGCACGCGCATGATTATCATCAATACCCCGCACAACCCGAGCGGGCAGGTCTTCTCAGCAGAGGACCTGCAGCAGCTGGTGGCGGTGACCCGCAATACCGATATCATTATTTTGTCTGACGAAGTGTACGAACACGTCGTCTTTGATGGTGAACCGCACCACGGTATGGCGACACATCCGCAGCTGGCGGAGCGTAGCGTCATTATCTCTTCCTTCGGAAAAACCTATCACGTGACCGGCTGGCGCGTGGGTTACTGTGTTGCTCCGGCGGTACTGATGGATGAGATTTGTAAAGTCCATCAATTTCTGATGTTTTCTGCCGATACGCCAATGCAGCATGCGTTTGCAGAGCACATGATTGACCCGCAAACCTGGCTGTCGCTGGCGGCGTTTTATCAGCGCAAACGCGATCTGCTGCAAAGTTTGCTGGAAGCATCACCGTTCAGACTCTTGCCGAGCGCCGGTTCGTTTTTCCTGCTGGCCGACTACAGCCAGTTTAGCGATGAGCGCGACAGTGAACTGGTGAAACGGCTGATCGTTGAGTATGGAGTGGCCACCATTCCGCTGTCGGCGTTTTATGCGGATGGTACGGATAATAAATTGATTCGTCTCTCTTTTGCGAAAGATGAGGCGACGTTACGGGCAGGTGCCCAGGCCCTGTGTCGGGTTAAACCACGCTAAGGAGTTGGAGATGAAATTACGCGCGTTAGTTGTCGGCATGGGATTGCTGTGTACGTTTTCGTCATTCGCGGCTACCGAACTGCGGTACGGGCTGGAGGCGGAATATCCGCCGTTTGAAAGCCGAAATGCTGCCGGCGAACTGGAAGGGTTTGACGTTGAGCTGGGCAATGCCATCTGCAAAGCCGCAGCGCTGAAATGCACCTGGGTTGAAACCTCTTTTGATGCGTTAATACCGGGCCTGGTGGCGAAGAAATTTGATGCGATTAACTCGGCGATGAACATCACCGAACAGCGACGTAAAAGTATTGATTTTACCCAGCCGATTTACCGCATCCCATCGCAGCTCGTTGGCAAGGCCGGTACCGCGGTAGAGGCAACGCCCGCGGGGCTTAAGGGCAAAACCATCGGTGTCCTGCAGGGCTCTATTCAGGAAACCTACGCGAAAGAGCACTGGGAAAAGCAGGGTGTCACCGTGGTGTCTTATAAAGATCAGAATATGGCCTGGGGCGATCTGCTGAATGGCCGTATCGACGCCTCGCTGGTCATGTCCGCGGCCGGGCAGGCAGGTTTCCTCAGCAAGCCGCAGGGGAAAGGGTTTGGCTTTATCGGCAAACCGGTGTCGGACGACACTATCCTCGGCAGTGGGATCGGCTTTGGGTTGCGTAAAGGGGACGAGGCCACCAAAAAGCAACTTGATGCCGCAATTGATAAAGTGCGTGCCGATGGCACGATCGCTAAACTCGCTGATAAGTACTTCCCAGGTATCGATGTCAGCGTAAAATAACCGCCTCATTTGCCCCGACTGACGATGTCCAGCCGGGGCATTTTTATACACGTCTTTATACCTTTCTTTACACCTTTTTCGGGTCGTTCTGGTCGACAGAAAATATTTCGCACTTTGTACAGATAATCGCCGCCCAACAATTGGATTCTTAACCATTTTTGTTTAGGCTGTGCGTTCTTTCTTGCCGTCATTTCGCCGAGTGCGAAACACATTCACACGACCATAAGGACGTTTTTCCAGGCATGAATCGCAGACGTTTTCTAAAAGGCTCGCTGGCAATGGCAGCCCTGAGCGGCACAACTGGCCTTGCTTCCCTGTTTTCCAAAGCGGCTTACGCTGCTGACTCTGACATTGCTGACGGTCAGAGCCGTCGTTTTGACTTCTCCGTACTGCAATCCATGGCCCATGACCTGGCGAAAACCCCGTGGGGCGGAGCACCGCGACCGTTACCGGACACGCTGGCGACCATGACGCCGCAGGCCTATAACGCCATCCGTTACGATGAAAAACAGTCACTGTGGAATAACATTGAAGGCCGTCAGCTGGACGTGCAGTTCTTCCATATGGGCATGGGTTTCCGTCGCCGCGTGCGCATGTTCTCGCTGGATCAGTCAACGTCACAGGCGCGCGAAATCCACTTCCGTCCTGAGCTGTTCAGTTACGGTGAAACCGGTGTTGATACGAAGCAGCTGGAAGGGCAAAGCGATCTTGGGTTTGCCGGTTTCCGCGCCTTCAAGGCACCGGAACTGGCGCGTCGTGATATCGTCTCATTCCTGGGGGCGAGCTATTTCCGTGCGGTTGATGATACCTATCAGTATGGTCTTTCCGCGCGGGGTCTGGCGGTGGATACCTTTACCGACACGCCGGAAGAGTTCCCTGACTTCACCGCGTTCTGGTTTGAAACCGTCAAACCGGGCGACACTACCTTTACCGTCTATACGCTGCTGGACAGCCCAAGCATCACCGGTGCATATAAGTTCGTGATCCACTGCGAGAAGAGCCAGGTGATCATGGAGGTGGAAAACCATCTCTATGCGCGTAAAGACATTAAACAGCTCGGCATTGCGCCGATGACCAGTATGTTCAGCTGCGGTACAAACGAACGCCGCATGTGCGATACCATCCACCCGCAAATTCATGACTCCGACCGTCTCGCCATGTGGCGCGGTAACGGGGAGTGGATTTGCCGTCCGCTGAACAACCCGCAGAAGCTGCAGTTCAATGCGTTTGTGGACAAAAACCCGAAAGGGTTCGGCTTGCTTCAGCTCGATCGCGATTTCTCGCATTATCAGGATGTCATGGGCTGGTATAACAAACGCCCAGGCCTCTGGGTGGAGCCGCGTAACGACTGGGGTAAAGGTGCGGTTGGCCTGATGGAGATCCCGACAACGGGTGAAACACTGGATAACGTGGTCTGCTTCTGGCAGCCAGAAAAACCGGTGAAAGCGGGCGATGAGCTGGACTTTAAATACCGTCTTTACTGGAGCGCCATGCCGCCGGTCCGTTCCCCACTGGCGAATGTCTTCGCGACCCGCACCGGTATGGGTGGGTTCCCGGAAGGCTGGGCGCCGGGCGAAAACTACCCGAAAGTGTGGGCCCGTCGCTTTGCTATCGACTTCGTCGGGGGCGATCTGAAAGCTGCCGCGCCAAAAGGCATTGAGCCGGTCATTACCCTCTCCAGCGGCGAAGCGAAGCAGGTTGAGATCCTCTACGTTGAGCCGTTTGACGGCTATCGCATTCTGTTCGACTGGTATCCTACCTCGGATTCGACCGAACCGGTGGATATGCGCCTGTTCCTGCGCTGTCAGGGGGATGCGATCAGTGAGACCTGGCTGTATCAGTATTTCCCGCCTGCGCCGGACAAACGTAACTACGTTGACGATCGCATCATGCGTTGACCATTTATTCCCTCTCCCCGGCGGGGAGAGGGTGACGGGAAGGGACCATGACCGCCACTGAATCTGAAATTATCCCGGTGACTGACCATCTCGAGCTTCGCGCCGTCGAAGAGCGCTATACTGCCGATTTGCACAACATGGTCATCAGAAACAAAGCCTGGCTGCAAACCGCCTTTGACTGGGCGCAGCATGTGGGCACCGAAGATGACACCCGTCGTAATGTGCTGAGTAATCAGATGCTGCACCAGCGCGGCTACGCCAAAATGTTTCTGATTTTCAAGGATGAGGACCTGGTCGGCGTGCTGTCGTTTAATGCGATTGAACCCGCCAACAAAGCCGGATACATCGGTTACTGGCTGGACGAGGCGCATCAGGGACAGGGCATTCTGTCGCAGGCGCTGCAGGCATTTATGCGCTATTACGTCGAGCGAGGCGAGATCCGCCGTTTTGTCATTAAGTGTCGGGTAGCGAATAAACCCAGCAACAACGTTGCCCTGCGCAACGGTTTTACGCTGGAGGGGTGCCTGCGGGAAGCGGAGTTTCTGAATGGCCGTTTTGACGATGTGAATCTCTACGGCAAAATTTACCCGCTATAACGCCCCCAACAGAGGCGTACGGGTGATGCGCTGGTCGCCGTTAATCACCTTTTCTCCGCGCAGATGGATGTTCTCACCGGCAAAAGCCTCAATCACCGCATCGTCGGTGATTTCAACCCGATGCTCAATAAGCACATCGCCGCTGATGCGCGCCCGTCCCTGGATCACGACCTTATCGTCAAGCAGGATAGGGCCGCCGCGCAGCCAGGCCTGACCGCCAATCAGGACGTGGTGTTTAATGACACAATTTCCTTCCACCACCGCGTTCTCTGCCACCTGAGAGCTGTAGCGGACGGTAGGGATGGCATCGTCGTCAAAACCGGCAATGACGCGGGCGTTACCGTACACTTTTGCGCAGTCACATACCCAGACGTTATTGAGATCGTTGCCTTCGAGGATGGCGCTGTCGAAAACTTCCGCCCGGTGTTCAACGAAGGCATAATTAACCATTGCTTCGCCGTAGATTTGCGCCTGATGCACAATGCGTGACTGGCTCACCGTCGCCTTGTCATAAATTTTCAGGATCTGCTCATGGTCCGGCGTAAGCCCTTTGGCAGCAATCACCACGCTGTTATGAAGCACCCGCGCCTCGCCGAAAATATGGCATTCGCCGCGCACGCAGGATTGTTGTATCGTGACGTTGTCACTTATGCGCGCACCGTGACTGACCTCTGCGCCGTCCAGCCAGCAGTTGTCGCCAATCTGCGCGTCATGACTGACGATGCAAGGCAGGGTAAGGCGCGCGTTGCCGGACACCGTCGCACCGGCAAAGACGACGCTGTTTTCATCGTAGATCCAGCAGTCGCCTTCGTGCGCGAGGGCGCTCTCATCTTCAACCCAGCCGCCTTTCGTGCCGCTCACGATGTCGTTAAAATTCGCCGTGGCAATAATCTGTCGTAACGACGTCGTGTGCGTTGTCTCGCCGTTTTTCCATTGCCAGAGGCGGGTGTCCTCGCTGAGCCTGTACTTTTTCATCATGGAGTCTCGGGTAAGCGTCTCCACTAAACGTAGCAAACTTTCGGCGTTTCGTAGTGCTGGCATCCGTCGCGGAAACCCCTTAAAATGGCATTTAAAATACATTTTAAAAATTCAAATTAATGAATAAAAATAACAACGCTCAACAAGTGCTTAACCTGCCCGCGGGTTACTTCGGTATGGTGCTTGGCATCATTGGGATGGGGTTCGCCTGGCGATACGCCAGCACGCTCTGGCCCGTGACGCGCTGGCCTGGTGAGAGCCTGGTGGCCCTTGCGATTGTGATTTGGTTTTTGCTGACGGTGGCGTTTATCACCCGGGCGATCCGTTTCCCGCGAAGTGTGCTGGCCGAGATGCGCCACCCGGTGATGAGCAGTTTTGTCAGCCTTTTTCCCGCCACAACGATGCTGGTCGCCATCGGTTTTGTGCCCTGGCTGCGTCCGGTGTCACTGGTGTTATTTGGCGTCGGGGTGGTGATACAGCTGGCTTATGCTGCCTGGCAAAGCGCCGGATTATGGCGCGGTAACCATCCGCAAGAGGCCACCACGCCGGGGTTATACCTGCCCACGGTGGCAAACAACTTTATCAGCGCCATGGCGTGCGGCGCGCTGGGGTTTAACGATGCCGGGCTGGTGTTTCTCGGGGCGGGCGTTTTTTCCTGGCTCAGCCTTGAGCCTGTGATTTTGCAACGACTTCGTAGCGCCGGGGAGTTGCCTTCCGCGCTGCGAACCTCGCTGGGTATTCAGCTGGCTCCCGCGCTGGTGGCCTGCAGCGCCTGGTTTAGCGTCAATGGCGGCGAGGCGGATACATTCGCCAAAATGCTGTTCGGCTACGGCCTGTTGCAACTGCTGTTTATGTTACGGCTGATGCCATGGTATTTGTCCCAGCCGTTTAACGCCTCGTTCTGGAGCTTCTCGTTTGGCGTGTCGGCCCTGGCCACCACGGGGCTTCATCTTGGGCAGAGCAGTCCGTCGGGCTTTTTCCACGCCATTGCCGTCCCACTGTTTATCTTTACCAATGTCATCATCGGGATGCTGCTGGTACGAACGTTTATCTTGCTGATACAGGGCAAACTTCTGGTGCGCACTGATAAAGCGCTGCTTATGCAATCTGAGGAAAAATAATGGCTGTTGATGAAAATTACTTCACAGAGAAATATGGCTTAACCCGTACGCACTCAGAAGTGCTGTACAGCGTGGGCATTGTGAAACCGGGTAAAACGCTGGATCTGGGCTGTGGTAACGGGCGTAACAGCCTCTATCTGGCAGCCAACGGTTACGACGTGACCGCGTGGGATAAAAATCCCCTGAGTATCGAGAATATTGAGCGTATCAAAGCGGAAGAAGGCATCGTAAACCTGCAGACGGCAATCAAAGATCTGAACAACCTGAGCTTTGAGGGCGAATACGATTTTATTCTCTCTACCGTGGTGCTGATGTTCCTGGAAGCGAAAACCATTCCGGGCCTGATCGGCAATATGCAGCGCTGCACCAGACCCGGCGGTTATAACCTGATTGTTGCCGCGATGGACACGGCGGATTACCCGTGCACCGTCGGCTTCCCGTTTGCGTTCAAAAGCGGTGAACTGAGCAACTACTACGAGGGCTGGGCGTTGCTCAAGTACAACGAAGAGGTGGGCGAACTGCACCGCACAGACGAGAACGGTAACCGCATCAAACTGCGTTTTGCCACGCTGCTGGCGCGCAAGCCCGCTTAACGGGCGGCCAGCAGGCAGAGCTGCAGGGCCGTGTTGTATGAGGCCTCGAACGACGACAGCGGCAAAAACTCAAACTTCGAGTGGAAGTTATGCGCGCCGGTGAAGAAGTTTGGCGTGAGCAGGCCTTTTGCCGAGAGCGCTGCGCCGTCAGTACCGCCGCGCATTGGCGTCGGTTTGGGCGTGATCCCAAGGGATTCCATGGCCTCAAACATCAGGTCGATAGCGCGACGATCCTCACCAATCGCATTGCTGATATTGCTGTAGGTATCTTCAATGCGATACTCCACCTTTGCCGTAGGATGCTGCCCGGCAATCAACGCCGCGACATCGGCAATCTGCTGCTTGCGGGCGGCAAACTGTGCTTTATCGAAATCACGGATATTCGCTTTTAAGACGGCCTCGTTTTGCCCCGCCTGAATGCCGTTAAACCAGATATAGCCTTCACGCCCCTCGGTGCATTCCGGGGTTTGCTGGCGGTCAAAATGGCTGATGAAGTCTGTCGCCATCAGCAGTGGGTTAACCAGCACGCCTTTGGCGGACATGGGGTGAGCCGTTACGCCGGTAAAGCGAATTTCTGCCGCCGCGGCGTTGAAGTTCTCGTAAACAATCTCACCCAGCTCACAGCAGTCGATGGTCCAGGCAAAATCAACGTCAAAACGGTTTAGATCCAGCGCCTTCGCGCCACACAGGCCGATCTCCTCATCCGGCACAAACGCGACCACAATGTCGCCATGCTGATGTTCTGGCGTCAGATTTTCCAGCAGCGTCATGACCACGGTGACGGCGGCTTTATTATCTGCGCCTAATACGCTGGTCCCGTCGCTGAAAATAATCTCTTCACCCGGGTAAGCCAGAATTTCCGGATGCTCTTTTACGCGTAACCAGATTGATTTCTCTTTATTCAAACAGAGGTCTTCACCCGTAAATTTTAATATTTGTGGATGAATATCCGGTGATAAACCGACATCGACGGTATCAATATGGGTAATAAAACCGATGCGTGGCGCCCCGGCTACATTACCTTTTTTAACCGCAGTAACCGTCGCGTATTCATCAATCACAATATCGTCTAAACCCAGCTGCGCCAGTTCCTGGGCCAACTCACGCGCCATGTCGTGCTGGCCCGGCGTAGAGGGAAGGGTGTTCACTCTGGGATCGCTCTGGCTGGTGATGGCGAGATAGCGGAAGAAGCGGTGCGTTAATTGTCTGGAGAGTGCCGAGCCCATAGTGATTCCTTCTGTATTTATTTTTCAGGTGTTTGCTACATCACTTTAATGATATTTATGAAATGGCAAAAGAATTAATTAGCCGTCGAATTAAAAAGACAGGAATAAATGATGAAAAGCAAACTCACAATGTTAACTCTGGCACTTGCTGCGCTCACGGTCAGTTCCACCGTCGCGGCAAAAACGCTGGTGTATTGCTCTGAAGGATCGCCGGAAAACTTTAATCCTCAGTTATACACGTCGGGAACCAGCGTGGATGCCAGTGCCGTGCCGGTCTATAACCGGCTGGTCGATTTCAGGGCGGGTACAACGGAACTGGTCCCGAGCCTCGCGGAACGCTGGGAGGTGAGCGATGACGGCAAGGTTTATACCTTCCATCTGCGTAAAGGGGTGAAATTCCAGAGTAATAAATCGTTCAGGCCGACGCGCGACTTTAACGCCGACGACGTGATTTTCTCGTTTATGCGCCAGAAGGATGTTAACCATCCCTATCACAACGTCTCTAACGGCAGCTATTCCAACTTCGAGAGCCTTGAGTTCGGTAGCCTGATCACGGCCATTGATAAAGTCGATGACCACACCGTGCGCTTTACGCTCGCCCATCCGGAAGCGCCGTTTGTCGCCGATCTGGCGTGGTATTTCGCCTCGATCCTGTCGGCGGAGTATGCCGACGCGATGCTGAAAGCCGGCACGCCGGAAAAGGTGGATATGGACCCGATTGGCACCGGGCCGTTTAAGCTGGCGCAGTACCAGAAAGATTCGCGCATCCTGTTCACTGCGTTTCCGGAGTACTGGCAGGGCAAATCGAAGCTGGATCGACTGGTGTTTAGCATCACGCCCGATGCCTCGGTGCGTTTTGCCAAAATCGAGAAGAACGAATGTCAGGTGATGCCGTTTCCAAACCCGGCGGACCTGCCGCGCATGAAGGCTAACAAAGACATTAATCTGATGAGTAAAGCCGGGCTGAATACCGGTTTTCTGGCCTTCAATACGCAAAAACCTCCGCTGGATAACGTGAAGGTCCGCCAGGCGCTGGCAATGGCCATCAATAAGCCGGCCATCATTGACGCGGTATTCCACGGCACCGGCACGGCGGCGAAAAACCTGCTGCCACCCGGCGTCTGGAGCGCCGACAGCGAACTGAAGGATTACGACTACGATCCTGAAAAAGCGAAAGCGTTGTTGAAGGAGGCTGGTTTTGCAAACGGCATCAGCATCGATTTATGGGCGATGCCGGTTCAGCGTCCCTACAATCCGAACGCAAAACGGATGGCGGAGATGATTCAGGCCGACTGGGCGAAGGTTGGCGTCCAGACCAAAATCGTCACCTATGAATGGGGCGAGTATCTTAAGCGGGTGAAGGGCGGTGAACATCAGGCCGCGCTGATGGGCTGGACCACCGCAACCGGCGACCCGGATAACTTCTTTGGTCCGTTATTTACCTGTACTTCGGCTAACGGTGGATCTAATTCCGCCAAATGGTGCTACAAACCATTTGATAAAATTACCGCTGAAGCGAAATCGATAACCGATCATGATAAACGCGTGGCGCTGTATAAAGAGGCCCAGCAGATGATGCATGACCAGATACCGGCAGTAATGATTGCCCATTCGACGATTTTTGAACCGGTGCGCAAGGAAGTCACGGGCTATGAAATCGATCCGTTTGGCAAGCATTTGTTCTGGCAGGTTGATATTAATCAGTAGTTTTTCTCTGCCCGGTGTGCAGTCGGGCAATCTTTTCGCAATTTGTGCTGCTTACATCATTTTTTGTCACAACAAACCCGCCAGACTTTTGCTATAACTTCAAATGCATACTTGCAGATAACATGGAATACCATCATGCGTACTCACACTTTTTTTAAAGTTGCAGTGCTTTCTGGTCTGTTGGCGTTAGCGGGCTGTTCGTCTAAAGTCGCCGCCCCCGAACAATATTCAGGCTTTTTAAAAGATTATTCTGGATTGCAGCAAACAACGTCCGCAACGGGTAAACCGACGCTGCGTTGGGTCGACCCGTCGTATAACGAGGCAAATTACGACAGTATTTTATGGACGCCAATCACCTATTATCCAGCGCCAAAACCAACGACCCAAATTGGTCAAAAAACGCTTGATGAGCTTCTGGCTTATACCAACACCAAAATGAAAGCGGCAATCAGCCAGCGTAAACCTGTTGTTACGACACCAGGTAAACACAGCCTGATTTTCCGCGGTGCGATTACCGGTGTGAGTTCACAGAAAGAAGGTCTGCAGTTCTATGAAGTAGTGCCCGTCGCGTTAGTGGTTGCAGGTACGCAGATGGCAACGGGGCACCGCACTATGGATACCCATCTCTTCTTCGAAGGCGAGCTGATTGATTCGGCGACGAATAAGCCGGTCATGAAGGTCGTGCGTAAAGGCGAAGGTAAAGAGCTGGCGAACGAAAACACGCCAATGGGCTTCGCAACGTTAAAACAGGTTGTGGATGACATGGCGACGGATGCCACCATGTTTGATGTTAAGAAAACTGCGAAATAATCAAAACGGCCTGCAKYGCTGCAGGCCTTTTTTTTATGCCATACGCAAACGTCTGAACCAGGTTTCCGGTTTCGTAAACATCACCATATTCCCGCCCAGAATCAGCAGTAATCCAATGATGCCATTGAGATTCCACACGTAACCTTCATATACCGTGGAGATAGACAGCGCCACCAGCGGGAAGAGCAGCGTACTGTATGCCGCTTTGCCCGGGCCAATGCGTCCCACCAGCGTGAAGTAGGCACCAAAAGCGATGACCGAACCAAAAATGGCGAGATAAAGCAGCGCGCCAATGTAACTCACCGTCCATTCGGGGATGAAACTGTCACCCCGGAACAGGGCAATGCAGCCCATAATGACCGTACCGTAAAACATCGCCCAGGCGTTGGTGGTCATGGTCTCCAGCCCTTTTCGCTGGTGGCGCATGCTGATCATATTGCCCAGCGAGAACCCGTAGGTCCCCAGTGCTGAAAGGCCAATCCCCGTCAGCAGGGAGGCACTCCAGCCGCTCGCCAGCAGGTCGTCCCAGAAGAGGGTGATGATCCCGATAAGCCCCAGGGCCGCCGCCGTCCAGAAGCGTGCGGGTGGGCGTTGACCGAAGAAAATAAAGCTGTTGATGGCGTTATACATTACGGCCATCGAGAAAATCACCGACTCCAGCCCGGTATTAATGTGCGCGGCGGCGGTATAAAAACACCAGAAGTTGAAGCAAAAAACGCAGCATCCCTGCAGCATGCAAAAGAGATGATCCCGCAAGGCCAGCTTACGAAGCCGACGCAGGGCAATTAAGACGATCATGATCGTGGCGCAGGCCACGGCAAAACGCCAGAAAATTGACACCGGGGCTGCGACTGGCCCCTGTTGCAGGAAAATGGCAATCCAGGTTGTTCCCCATATCACCACCACCAGTCCATAGAGTAATGCGTTCATTGTTGCTCTCTTCTCACACAGCGAAAAGTGCAGTCTGGCGCGAGTGGCATGACATTGCTTTCACCGATTTGCGGTGGACTTGCATATTCTTGCGCTTTTTTGTGGCTGCAGATCTGGCATCGTGGCGCAACACTTCATAGACTGAGAGTCTGATTACTCACCCGTTAATAGCTATGTCTCGCGCTTACGATACCTTTGAAACGCTACGCCAGCAGAACGCCGTGCTGCGGGAAACCGTTGCGCTGAATTCCGGTATTCAACTGGCAGCCTGGTACAACAAGCACGACACGATAACCGTGAAAAGTAATCACCATACCCTCAGCCTGTACGTGGCGGACGGTTATGAGAGCTATCAAAAAACGCCGGGCGGCTGGAAAAACGGCGGCGGCCCGGACCGTTTCTGTCTGATGCCAAAAGAGAGTGAATCGACGTGGGATATTCGCGATGACCTGTCGTTTGTCCATCTCTACTGCACCGATGAGCATCTGCGTGATGTCGGGGAAAAAATCTGGGACAAGCGCCCGCTGTCCCTGACGCTGGATGAAAAGATCTTCGGCAGCGACCCGAAAATTACCGCGCTTTACCGTCAGTTTTTGCTCGGCTGCGACTGGCAGCAAAAAGCTAACCAGCTCACCCTGAGTACCGCGTCTACGCTGTTGATGACCCACCTGTTACAGAATTACTCCAGCGTGCAGTGGAAGCTGCCGGTGGTGACCGGCGGGTTGTCGCCGTTTGTGCTGCGTAACGTGCTGGCGTTTATCGAAGAGAACCTTTCCCAGCCGCTGACGCTGGCGGAACTGGCCGAACAGGCCGCGCTGAGCGAGTATCATTTCGCCAGAATGTTCCGTCAGTCCATGGGGCTGGCGCCACATCAGTACGTGATGCAGCGTCGGATGGAGAAAGCCAAAGCGCTGGTGCAGCACACAACCACACCGCTCACGGATATCGCGCTGGCCTGCGGGTTTAACTCCGCCAGCCATTTCAGTAACCGCTTTCGCAGCATGATGGGCATAACGCCCTCGCAGCTACGCGCGGCGAAGGTGTGAAAAGACCGTATAACATACGCCGCCCAACACCAGCCCCCAGAACGCAGAGCCAATACCCAGGATCGTGACGCCGCTGGCGGTCATCAGAAAGGTGACAATTGCCGCGTCGCGCTCCGTTTCATTGTTCAATGCCTGATACAAGCTCCCGCTGATGGTGCCCAGCAGCGCCAGGCCGGCGAGCATCTGGATCCAGCTCAGGGGAAGGGAGGCCATCAGCCCGGAAATGGATCCGCCAAAAATGCCCGCCAGCAGATAAAACCCGCCTGCGGCCACGGCGGCAAGCCAGCGTTTGCTGGCATCCGGGTGCGCATCCGGGCTCTGGCAAATCGCAGCGGTGATCGCGGCGATACAGATGGAAAAGACGCCGAGCGGGGATAACACCAGTGCCAGCCCTCCGGTGACGATCATCAGCGGTGATACGGCCAGAGGATAGCCGGAAGCCTGCATCGTGGCGAAGCCCGGCGCATTCTGGGACGCCATGGTGACCAGGAAGAAGGGCACGCCAATGCTTATCAGACTGGTTAACGTAAAGGTTGGCGCGATAAACGTGGGCATCACCACGGAAAGGGTTAACTCTTTTGTGACAACGTCACCTCCCGCCCAGGCCACCATACTGCCCACCAGCAACGTGGCGACAATGGCGTAGCGGGGGGCCAGCGCTTTGGCGAACAGCCATGCCGCCAGCATGCTGCCGCACAGCAAAAAATGCCCCTCAAGATTGCTGAACGCCTGCAGTCCAAACCTGAGCAGCACCCCGGCGAGCATAGCAGCGGCAAGGGAATGCGGGATAAGCTTCATCAGGCGAGCAAACAACCCGGTTACGCCGCACAGCAGAATGAGCGCGTTGGCAAAGATAAAAATCCCGATGGTCTCGGCAAGCGTTACCCCGTGCAGGCTGGTGGCTAACAGCGCCGCGCCGGGTGTAGACCAGGCGGTAAGCACCGGGGCTTTATACCACCAGGAAAGCGCCAGCGTGCTGACCCCCATACCTATCCCCAGGGCCGTCATCCAGCCGGCGATCTGCTGCGCGTTTGCGCCTGCGGCAGCAGCGGCTTGCCAGATAATGGCGGCGGAACTGGCATATCCCACCAGAACGGCGACAAAACCGGCGAGAACGGCAGGAAAGAGTGAGGATGAAGGGCGCATAAAAACTCCGTTGTGCGTTATAACGTCCGCCCTAAGGTAACACTGTGCGTTATAGCGTACAAGTGGTATGATCGGTCGCATCAGGAGGGAACATGGACATCACACAACATCTTGCTTACACACTGAAAACCGAGCGTCAGGCGCGTGGCTGGAGCCTCGCCAGACTGGCGGAAGAGACCGGCGTTTCAAAGGCCATGCTCGGGCAAATCGAGCGCAATGAATCCAGCCCGACGGTATCCACGTTGTGGAAAATCGCCACGGGGCTGAACATCCCTTTTTCTGCCTTCATCACGCCGGCAGCTGACAGGCAGGCGGTATTCGACCCGGAGCAGCAGGCGATGGTGGTGAAACCGTTATTCCCGTGGGATGAGACGCTAAAGTTTGACCACTTTTCGATAACCCTCGCTGCCGGCGCCCTGAGCGAATCCACGCCCCACGAGGCGGGCGTGATTGAACACGTGGTGGTGATCAGCGGCGAACTGGAGATGAACATCGATGGCGAGTGGCAGACCATTACTGCCGATTCGGGGGTGCGTTTTGCCGGGGATAAACCGCACGCCTACCGCAACAGCAGCGACCGGCCGGTGCATTTTCACTCCCTGATCCATTATCCCCGCTGAAGCGACGCAAAACTGTTTCGCTGCCGCATACTTCTGACTACAATAGCCGCCATTTTGACCATAACGGATAACGACGAAGTATGCGCCTGCAATCCCATCATCTCGAACTTTTAAGCCCGGCCCGCGACGCCACCATCGCCCGTGAAGCGATCCTTCATGGTGCTGATGCCGTCTACATTGGTGGACCTGGCTTTGGTGCCCGCCATAACGCCAGCAACAGCCTGAGCGATATTGCTGAACTGGTGCCGTTCGCCCATCGCTTTGGGGCGAAAGTGTTCGTGACCCTGAACACCATTCTGCATGATGATGAGCTGGAGCCTGCGCAACGTTTAATTACCGATCTCTACCAGACCGGCGTCGATGCCCTGATTGTGCAGGATATGGGCGTGCTGGAGCTGGATATTCCCCCCATTGAACTGCATGCCAGTACCCAGTGCGATATCCGCACGGTAGAGAAGGCGAAGTTTCTTTCTGACGTGGGTTTTTCCCAGATCGTGCTGGCGCGTGAGCTGAACCTGAACCAGATCCGCGATATTCACCAGGCGACCGACGCAACCATTGAATTCTTTATCCACGGCGCGCTGTGCGTCGCCTATTCTGGTCAGTGCAATATTTCCCACGCCCAGACGGGGCGCAGCGCCAACCGCGGCGACTGCTCTCAGGCCTGTCGTCTGCCGTATACCCTGAAAGACGATCAGGGCCGCGTTGTGGCGTTCGAAAAACACCTGCTCTCGATGAAAGATAACGATCAGACCGCCAACCTGGGTGCGCTGATTGACGCCGGCGTGCGCTCCTTCAAGATTGAAGGGCGTTATAAAGACATGAGCTACGTGAAGAACATCACCGCTCACTATCGTCAGATGCTGGATGCCATCATTGAAGATCGCGGTGACCTGGCGCGTGCGTCGGCCGGTCGTACCGAGCATTTCTTTATTCCGTCAACGGACAAAACTTTCCACCGCGGCAGCACTGACTACTTTGTGAATGCCCGTAAAGGGGATATCGGTGCGTTTGATTCACCGAAGTTTATAGGTTTACCGGTGGGTGAAGTGCTGAAAGTGGCAAAAGATCACCTCGACGTGGAAGTGACCGAGCCGCTGGCCAACGGCGATGGCCTGAACGTGATGATCAAGCGTGAAGTGGTGGGCTTCCGTGCGAATACGGTGGAAAAAACCGGTGAAAATCGCTATCGCGTATGGCCAAACGAGATGCCTGCGGATCTCTACAAAGCGCGCCCTAACGCGGCACTGAACCGTAATCTTGACCACAACTGGCAGCAGGCGCTACTGAAAACCTCGAGCGAACGCCGTATCGCGGTGGACATTGAACTGGGCGGCTGGGAAGAGCAGCTGATCCTGACCATGACCTGTGAAGACGGTATCAGCGTAACGCACACGCTTGATGGTCTGTTCGAGGTGGCAAACAACGCGGAAAAAGCCCTTAACAACCTGAAGGATGGCGTGGCGAAGCTGGGGCAGACCATTTACTACGCGCGTCATATCGACGTTAACCTGCCGGATGCCCTGTTTGTTCCGAACAGCCTGCTGAACCAGTTCCGCCGCGAGACGGCAGAAATGCTGGATGCCGCCCGCCTGGCTAACTATCCACGCGGCAGCCGCAAGGCCGAAACCGTTCCTGCGCCGGTTTACCCTGACACGCACTTGTCCTTCCTGGCGAACGTCTATAACCACAAAGCGCGTGAATTCTATCACCGTCACGGCGTACAGCTGATTGACGCAGCCTATGAAGCGCATGAAGAGAAGGGTGACGTGCCGGTGATGATCACCAAGCACTGTCTGCGCTTCGCCTTCAACCTCTGCCCGAAACAGGCGAAAGGGAATATTAAAAGCTGGAAGGCAACACCGATGCAGCTGGTGAATGGCGACGAAGTGCTGACCCTGAAATTTGACTGCCGTCCGTGCGAAATGCATGTGATTGGCAAGATGAAAAATCATATTTTCAAAATGCCGTCACCGGGTAGCGTTGTGGCCTCCGTGAGCCCGGACGATTTAATGAAAACCCTGCCGAAGCGTAAGGGTAATTAATTACCGAAAGTACTTGTCCGGTTTGCGCGATTTCTGCCACAGGTGGTGTTCGCGCAAACCTTCCGCAGACTCTTCGGCAACGCTGCGTAATTCATCGCTATCCGCTTCATGGCGGAGCTGATGTTCCACATTCTTTACCCACACATATTCATGGCCTTTATGTCCTGCCATCAGCTGACCTGAAAATAATCCACACACCAGCAATATCAGCGTTAACCCTTTTCTCATCATTATTTCACCGTTGAATGCCATCGCGGGACTATCATGCCAATAATTTCGTCGGGAAATTATTCAAAAATTAAAATTAGCGCAAAGAGAGTGTCAAATTCTGTGCGGCGACAGCTGTGATGAGACTTTTCCTAAAATTAGCATCAAGTTTGTTAACCGCCAATTCTGGTACGTAATTAGCCACTAGCTTTAAGGATAAATCCTATATAATGGTTAAACTCTGGCTAAGGAATGGGTCTTGTTAAATGAAAAAAATGATAGCGCTTGCGCTGCTGGTGGTTGCTGTTGGGGCGGGTGCAGGTATTTACTCTATTAGTAATGACGAACCAGAATATATTCAGTCCGCGAAAGCGCGTGTTGGGTCATATTTAACCAGCGATTACGGACGCGTGGCCTGTAATAGCACCAAAATTGATGACCAGCGCTGGCAATTAGGCTGCACCAATCAGGCAAGAGGTAAAACATTCGAGTTCGCGGTTTATCCCTCTGAAAAAGCACCGTATGGTGTGTCGCGTTCGTTTTATCTGGAAGCCATCAATGATGATGCAAAACAGAGCGCGGAGCAGGGTCTGATGCGTTATTTGCAAATCAATACCAAAGCGGGTTAATCAGGCTGTTTACCTTTCATTGAGACTATGGATGTTAGTTTGTAAGAGATCCGCTGCCCGGCCATGAAGTGTCGGGACGTAGAGACCAAAATACAAATCTATCCATGCAAGCATTTACCGCCATATTATGGCGGTTTTTTTTGTCTGCAATCCGGCCACTAGCGGGCAGGCCGCGAATAGTGTTTGCGATACTGGGCCGGTGAAAGGGCGAACTGCTGCCGAAAATGGTGACGCAGGGTCGATGCCTGACCGAATCCGGTCTGCTCCGCGATGCTGTCGATACTTAAGCGACTGCTTTCCAGATAATCTTTTGCCCTCAGCAGGCGCTCATTGAGCAACCAGCGCGCGGGCGTGGTGCCGGTCGCATCCTGAAAGCGGCGCAGAAAGGTGCGTTGACTCATGCCGACCCGACGCGCCAGTGAATCAACGCTGTGCGATACGGCAAGATGGGTATGCAGAAAATCAAACAGCTGACCGAGACGCTGACTTTCGCGCAGTTGCGCCACCGGGCGGCTTAGCTGCTGCGGCTGTGAGCCATCCCGGTGCGGGGGAATGACCAGACGACGCGCTACGGTGTTGGCGATTTCCATCCCATAATCCCGCCGGACTACGTGCAGACATAAATCGATGCCTGCCGCGCTGCCCGCCGAGGTGAGAATGTCGCCGTCGTCCTGATAAAGTACATCTTCAACTACTTCAATGGCCGGGTAACGGGCCTTAAGCGCCTCAATATAGCGCCAGTGCGTTGTGGCTTTACGCCCATCCAGCAGCCCGGCAGCGGCAAGAACAAACACGCCGGAACAGATCGACAAAAGCTGGCATCCCCGCGCATTGGCCTTACGTAATGCCGCGCAGAGCGCGGGCGGAACCGGTGAATCCAGTCCTCGCCAGCCAGGCACAACGATCAGGTCGGCCGTCTCAAGCAGGGTTAAATCGCCGTCGGTGATGAGGCGAATCCCGCCGGTCGCCCGAAGTTCACCGCTGTCTACGCCCGCCACGGCAAAACGATACCATTCGTCTCCCAGCTCCGGACGCGGCAGACCAAAGATTTCCACTGCCACGCCAAACTCAAAGGTACACAAACCGTCATACGCCAGCACAATGACCTGAGGGCGGGAAATCTGTCTTAAGTTTGTCATCTTTTTGCTGTTTTCTGGCATAAGCGAGCGCATTCACGGGCTGAATTTGTGGATAGAGTAGTGTTAACACAAACGCCAAAGATGAGGAAGGATCATGAGTTATGTTACTGAATTTCCGGCTGCTGAACCCCAGGAAGCCGTTACCCATTTTCTGCGCCGCCTGAGCGTCGAGACCGATTGCGCCGATGTGCATCATGCCATCACGAATCACGAACAGGATTTCGTTCTGCTGCACGTCGTCGGGAGCCCGCAGCAGTTCGCCCGCCGTCACGTTCCCGGTGCGCTACATATGCCGTGGCGTCAGATCACCGCCGAACGCATGGCCCAGTGGCCTGACGGCACGCTGTTTGTGGTCTATTGCGCCGGGCCTCACTGCAACGGTGCGGACAGAGCCGCGCTGAAGCTGGCGCGTCTGGGGCTGCCGGTGAAAATTATGCTCGGCGGGATCACCGGCTGGGAAGATGAAAAGTTTGAGTTTGCGAGCCAGGAATCGCTCTCCGCACTGTGAAGATGAATTTTTTTCAACACCCGTGAAATTTTCTCGTTTGCCGGCTGGCGGCAGGTATGACATCTTTTTTGGACATTTAGACATCCAGAAGTCTAAAGATTCAAATAATGAATTATCACTGCAGGCAATTATTGTCGGCAGATAAAGGAGATTTCCATGCAACGACACCATGCCCCATACCGCGCCGATGTAGTCGGCAGCTTTTTACGTCCGGATGCCATCAAACAGGCTCGCCTGAAATTCGCCAGCGGCGAAATTGATGCCGGGCAGCTACGTGCGGTTGAGGATGAGGCGATCCGCCATGTTGTCGAGCAGCAGTGCGCCTGTGGGTTGCATGTGGTGACTGACGGTGAATTTCGTCGTGCCTGGTGGCACTTTGATTTCTTCGACGGTCTGCAGGGTGTTGAGCGTTACGATTCTCAGCAGGGTATTCAGTTCAACGGTGTTCAGACTAAAGCCCACGGCGTGCGCGTGACCGGCAAGCTGGGCTTTGGCGATCACCCGATGCTGGCGGATTTCCGCTACCTGAAAAGCATTAGCGGCAATGCTCAGCCGAAGATGACCATTCCCAGCCCGAGCGTGCTGCATTTCCGCGGTGGGCGCAAAGACATTGATGCAACGGTCTACCCGGATCTGAAGGACTATTTTGACGATCTGGCGACCACCTGGCGGGACGCGATCCGGGCGTTTTACGACGCGGGCTGCCGTTACCTGCAGCTGGATGACACCGTCTGGGCCTATCTCTGTTCGGACGATCAACGTCGTCAGATCCGCGAGCGTGGTGACGATGCCGACGAGCTGGCGCGTATATATGCCCGCGTTCTGAATAAGGCACTGGAGGGCAAGCCGGACGATCTCACCATCGGGCTGCATGTCTGTCGCGGCAACTTCCGTTCAACCTGGATTTCCGAAGGGGGCTATGAGCCGGTGGCTGAAGTGCTGTTCGGGACGGTTAACGTGGATGCCTTTTTCCTTGAGTACGACAATGACCGGAGCGGTGATTTTGCGCCACTGCGTTTTGTTCGCCCGGGCAAGCAGCAGGTGGTGCTCGGTCTTATCACCACTAAAAATGGCGAGCTGGAGAACCCGGAAGGGGTGAAGGCGCGTCTGGAGGAGGCGGCGAAATACGTGGCTAAAGAGCAGATTTGCCTGAGCCCGCAGTGCGGATTTGCCTCTACCGAAGAGGGCAACAGCCTGAGTGAAACCCAGCAGTGGGACAAAGTCCGCCTGGTGACGCAGATCGCCAGCGAAGTCTGGTAAACCTTCCGCCACAGCGCTGCATTATAAAAGTGCAGCGCTGTACCATTCTGAGTCGTTCTTTTTACATCCTTCGTTACCTCTCCTGTTATAGCGCTTTATCCATCCTGGCATCCTTTTTGCTCTCTCTAAGCTGACGTTTTTATTTTCTGCGTCCACGCCGTAACGGACGCCTTTGCACAGCTTTCTTTTTCAGGAGTGAAAATATGCACCGTCGTACCTTATTAAAAGCCTTCGCATTGTCCGCGTCTGTCGTAGCTATGGGGATGAGTTTTGGCGCTCAGGCGGCCGATACCATCAAGGTGGGGATCATGCATTCCCTTTCCGGCACGATGGCGATTTCCGAAACCCCGCTTAAAGATGTTGCGCTGATGACCATCGATGAGATCAACGCCAAAGGGGGCGTGCTGGGTAAGAAGCTGGAACCGGTAGTGGTTGACCCGGCCTCGAACTGGCCGCTGTTTGCCGAAAAAGCGCGCCAGCTGCTGAGCCAGGACAAAGTGGCGGTGGTATTTGGTTGCTGGACGTCGGTGTCGCGTAAATCGGTGCTGCCGGTGTTTGAGGAGCTGAACGGACTGCTGTTCTACCCGGTGCAGTATGAGGGTGAAGAGATGTCACCTAACGTCTTCTATACCGGTGCCGCGCCAAACCAGCAGGCTATCCCGGCGGTGGAGTACCTGATGAGTGAAGACGGAGGCAGCGCGAAACGCTTCTTCCTGTTAGGCACCGACTACGTTTATCCCCGCACCACGAACAAAATCTTGCGTGCTTTCCTGCATTCGAAAGGGGTGGAAGACAAAGACATTGAAGAGGTATACACCCCGTTTGGTCACAGCGATTACCAGACAATCGTTTCCAGTATCAAAAAATTCTCTGCCGGAGGGAAAACCGCGGTGGTTTCCACCATCAACGGCGACTCCAACGTTCCGTTCTATAAAGAGCTGGCTAACCAGGGCCTGAAAGCTACCGATGTTCCGGTTGTGGCCTTCTCCGTGGGAGAAGAGGAGCTGCGCGGGATCGACACCAAACCGCTGGTGGGCAACCTGGCGGCGTGGAACTACTTTGAGTCCGTTGATAACCCGACCAACCAGGCGTTTGTGGCGGATTACAAAGCGTATGCCAGGGCACACAAATTGCCGAACGCCGACACCGTGGTCACCAACGACCCGATGGAAGCCACCTACGTCGGGATCCACATGTGGGCGCAGGCGGTTGAAAAAGCAGGTACCACCGACGTCGATAAAGTTCGGGCGGCAATGGCCGGTCAGTCCTTCAAGGCCCCTTCAGGCTTTACGCTCACCATGGATGCCACCAACCACCATCTGCATAAGCCGGTCATGATTGGCGAAATTGAAGGTAACGGCCAGTTTAATGTGGTCTGGCAGACGGAACAGCCGGTGCGTGCTCAGCCGTGGAGTCCCTTCATTGCCGGTAATGACAAAAAGCCCGATCAGCCGATGAAAACCGCCAGCAACTAAGTTATCACCGCAGGGAGAAAAGTCATGAACGCCATACGCACGATCATCGCTATTGTGTGGCTTACCGGACTGCTGCCAGGGATGGTGCAGGCATCGGATGCCGACCAATTCGTGGCCGCCAGTCGCAGCCAGCAGGCAGAACTGTTGACGCAGTGGGCAACCGCGCCGGAGGCGGCACGGTTGCCGCTGCTCCAGGCGCTGCAGAGTGAAAATCTCTACACCGACAGCCAGAAACATGCGTTTGCACAACGCCAGGGGGCAATGGTTCCCCTGGGTGAAACAAAAGCCGCAGCAGGCCAAACCAAAGCCGTGCGTCTGACCAACCGGCTGCGCAATCTGGTGGCGACGGCAATGGCAACCCATCAACTTGTGAGTGACAGTGTCACGGCAAGGCGTGCGGCAGCTCGTCAACTCCAGCGGGATGCGCAGCCTGAAATGCTCGATTTCCTGCAAAAACGGGTGAGCAGCGAAACGGATGATGTGGCCCGTCAGTCGCTGAAGCTGGCGCTGGCGAACCTCCAGCTGGCAAGTCCGCAGGCTGCGGTACGCCTGAACGCTGTGGCGCTGTTAGGGCAATCAGACGATCCGGACGTTCAGTCCCGGCTGATGCCGTATACGCAGGCAGGATCGGAGCCGGATGCCGGCGTGCGTGCTGCCGCTGCCGAAAGTCTGAAACTGATTGAGCATCGCCTGATGTGGGGCGATCTGCTTGGGCAGGCGTTTATGGGACTCTCGCTGGGGTCGGTACTGTTGCTCGCCGCGCTGGGGCTGGCAATTACCTACGGCCTGCTGGGGGTGATTAACATGGCCCACGGGGAGATGCTGATGCTGGGCGCGTACGCCACCTGGATGGTTCAGCAGGTGATGGCCGGGCTCGCCCCACAGTGGCTGGCGCTCTACCCGATCGTTGCGCTGCCGGTGGCGTTTATTGTGACCGCCAGCATCGGGATGGTGCTCGAGCGTACCGTTATTCGTCATTTGTATGGCCGACCGCTGGAAACGCTGCTGGCGACATGGGGTATCAGCCTGATGATTATTCAGCTGGTACGCATGACGTTTGGCGCCCAGAACCTGGAGGTGGCAAACCCGGCATGGCTGTCCGGTGGCGTGCAGGTGTTTGCCAATCTGACGCTGCCGTGGAACCGCATTGTGGTACTGGGTTTTGTGCTGCTGGTGCTGTTCTTCACGTGGCTCATTCTGAACAAAACCCGTCTTGGACTGAACGTGCGCGCAGTGACGCAAAATCGCAGCATGGCAGCCTGCTGCGGGGTACCGACAGGTCGCGTCGATATGCTGGCCTTTGGGCTTGGCTCGGGGATTGCGGGTCTGGGGGGCGTGGCGTTATCGCAGTTAGGCAACGTTGGGCCAGAACTGGGCCAGGGTTACATCATCGACTCGTTCCTCGTGGTGGTGCTTGGCGGGGTGGGTCAACTGGCAGGTAGCGTGGCCGCGGCGTTTGGGCTGGGGATCTTTAATAAAATTCTCGAACCGCAAATGGGGGCGGTATTGGGCAAGATCCTGATCCTGGTGGCGATTATTCTGTTTATTCAGAAACGTCCGCAGGGGTTATTCGCACTGAAAGGGAGGGTTACTGACTGATGAGCCAGCCGCTTACCTTAACGCTGGCGCGCAAAGCGCCACGCACGACGCAGATAGCCGGTAGCCTGATCGTGGCCTGCCTGCTGGTTTTACCGTTTTTCGCCTTACTGCCCGCAACGCATCCGCTGGCGATCTCGACCTGGATGCTCACGCTCACGGGTAAGATCCTCTGCTATGCCATTGTCGCCGTGGCGCTCGATCTGGTGTGGGGCTATGCCGGAATGCTCTCCCTGGGGCACGGTATCTTCTTCGCGCTGGGCGGCTATGCGATGGGCATGTACCTGATGCGCCAGGCGGCGGGTGACGGGCTGCCCGCGTTTATGTCGTTTCTCTCCTGGAGCGAACTGCCATGGTTCTGGTGGGGGACGCAGCACTTTGTCTGGGCTCTGGTATTAATTGTGATGGTACCAGGACTGCTGGCGCTGGTGTTTGGCTGGTTTGCCTTTCGCTCAAAAATCAAAGGGGTCTATTTTTCGATCATGACCCAGGCGCTGACGTACGCGGGGATGTTGCTGTTCTTTCGCAATGAAACCGGCTTTGGCGGGAATAACGGCTTTACCGGTTTTACCACGCTGCTCGGGTTTTCCGTTACCGCGACCACCACCCGTATTGCGCTGTTTCTGGCTACCGTGATGCTGTTGTTGGTAGCGCTGGGCACAGGCTTCGCGCTGGCGAAAAGTAAGTTCGGTCGCATTCTGACCGCAGTGCGTGACGCCGAAAACCGCCTGACGTTTTGCGGGTACGATCCCCGTGGTTTCAAGCTGCTGGTGTGGACACTTTCAGCCGTACTCTGCGGTCTGGCCGGTGCACTGTATGTGCCGCAGGTGGGCATTATCAACCCGGGTGAAATGTCGCCAACCAACTCAATTGAAGCGGCCATCTGGGTTGCGCTGGGGGGGCGCGGCACGCTGGTCGGCCCGGTAATAGGCGCGGCGCTGGTGAACGGTGCGAAGAGCATCTTTACCGTCGCCCTGCCGGAATACTGGCAGCTGTTTCTGGGGCTGATTTTCATCGCCGTGACGCTGTTTTTACCGCGCGGTGTCTACGGTCTGTTTCGTAAGGGAGAACACTAATGCAGCCAGCCGAAGGATTATTTACCCGCCAGTTACCCGGGGATCGCTATCGCGACCAGACCGATCCGGTACTGCAGCTTGAAGCCATCAACGTGAATTTCGATGGTTTTCAGGCGCTGACGGACCTCTCACTGAACATTGGCGTGGGTGAATTGCGTTGCGTGATTGGCCCCAACGGTGCGGGAAAAACGACATTAATGGACGTGATTACCGGCAAAACGCGGCCTAAAAGCGGCAGAGCGCTGTACGATCAGTCCATCGACCTGACGGCGCTCGAACCCGCCGAGATTGCCCGCCAGGGCATCGGACGTAAGTTCCAGAAGCCCACGGTCTTTGAAGCGCTCACGGTGTGGGAAAATCTTGAGATTGCGATGAAAACTGACAAGTCCGTCTGGGCGAGCCTGCGGGCCAGACTCAACGGCGAGCAGCGGGACCGTATTGACGAGATGCTGCTCTTGCTGCGGCTTGGCGGTGAGCGCAATCGCCGCGCCGGGCTGCTTTCGCACGGGCAAAAGCAGTTTCTGGAGATTGGCATGCTGCTGGTGCAGGACCCGCATCTGCTGTTGCTGGATGAACCGGCGGCCGGAATGACCGACGCGGAGACCGACTATACGGCTGAGCTGTTCAGAACCCTTGCGGGCAAACACTCCCTGATGGTAGTCGAGCACGATATGGGCTTTGTCGAAACCATTGCCGATCACGTGACGGTGCTGCACCAGGGACGCGTGCTGGCGGAGGGGTCACTTCGCCAGGTGCAGGCCAATGAGCAGGTCATAGAAGTCTATCTGGGACGCTAAGGAGCCGTCATGTTACAGGTGAACGAACTGAATCAGTATTACGGCGGCAGTCATATTCTGCGCGGGGTCAGTTTTGAAGCGGCGGCCGGTGAAGTGACCTGCCTGCTGGGCCGCAACGGGGTGGGGAAAACCACGCTGCTCAAGTGTCTGATGGGCCTGATCCCGGTAAAAACAGGAGACATTATCTGGCAGGGAAAAAAAATCACCCACAGCAAACCGCACCAGCGCGTGCAGTCGGGTGTGGCCTATGTTCCGCAGGGGCGTGAGATTTTTCCACGCTTAACGGTCGAGGAGAATCTGTTGCTCGGGCTGTCACGCTTCCCCGCCCGCGACGCAAAGCGCGTCCCGGAGGATATCTGGCAGTTGTTCCCGGTGCTTAAAGAGATGAAGCATCGTCGTGGAGGCGATCTCTCCGGCGGTCAGCAGCAACAGCTGGCGATTGGTCGCGCCCTGGCGAGCCGGCCACAGCTGTTAATCCTCGATGAACCCACGGAAGGTATTCAGCCGTCGGTGATCAAAGAGATAGGCCTGGTTATCCGCAAGCTGGCGGACAGAGGGGATATGGCAATCCTGCTCGTAGAGCAGTTTTACGATTTCGCCGCTGAGCTTGCCGACAGCTATCTGCTGATGTCGCGCGGGACCATCATTCAGCGTGGACGGGGCGATACAATGGAACAAGAGGGCGTTCGCGGACTGGTTGCGATTTGAAATGTTATATTATAACATCCTCATTCTTATAAAACGGAGTGAGGAGTTTGTTTTGGCTGCACATATTGGCAAATTTGCAATGACTCTGGGGGCGCTGCTGGTAAGCGGTCAGCTGTTTGCCCATTCGCATGGTCATCAGATGACGGAAGCGGAACAGAAGGCGGCGAACGGCGTCTTTGAGGATAAAGACGTCAAAGACAGAAAGCTGTCTGACTGGGATGGGACATGGCAATCCGTCTATCCGTTTTTGCTCGATGGCGCGCTGGATCCGGTTTTTAAACAAAAAGCGCAGAAGGATAAAAAATCCTTCGACGAGGTGAAAGCTTACTATCGCACAGGGTATGCGACGGACGTTGAGGCTATCGGCATCGAAAACAACGTGATGGAATTCCACAAAGGTAAGGCCATCGGTCGCTGCCAGTATGATTACAGCGGCTATAAGATCCTGACTTATGCATCAGGTAAGAAAGGGGTTCGCTATCTGTTCGAGTGTAAAGATCCGGACAGCAAGGCGCCGAAGTTTGTCCAGTTCAGCGACCATACCATCGCCCCAAAAGCCTCTTCCCATTTTCATATCTTTATGGGCAACACCTCCCACGAGGCGCTGCTAAAAGAGATGGATAACTGGCCGACGTACTACCCGAACGAAATGTACAAACAGCAGGTGGTCGACGAGATGCTGCACCATTAATGGCCTGCCCGATGCCGGGTGGGCGTCATGCCGCCCGGCGTTGAGGACTTAAGCCACTTTCGGCATTTCGCACCACGCCTTCACGCTCATCCCACGCAAAATCATCAGCCAGGCAATCACGATGGCAACCATCATGATCGCAAACAATGACCAGTGCGGCAGGTTGGTAAGGATAATACCGGTGATCATCGGGTTTGCCGCCGCCCCAAGCCAGCCCAGCGCCTGGGCAGAGAAGTAACTCGCTTTCATACCCGGCGGGGCAATATTGTCGATCAGCATATATTCGCCCGGTGCATAGATAATCTCACCCAGCGTAAACACCGCTGCCGCAATGCCCCAGTAGACCAGGTTTTCCCCGGAGAGCATAAAACCGCCCAGACCCAGGACGAAGAAGAGTGTTCCCGCCGTCATCAGCGGACGTATATTGCTGGCGGAGATCTTGCGACCGATAACGTATTGCAGGGTGACGACCACCGCAGCATTCACCGGCAGCACCACAGCGACCACGTTTTGCGCAAAGTTGCTGTCGGCATTCGCAGCCAGCACGTACTGCGAAATACAGCTGGCGAATGACCCGCCCACATACGACGCCAGCAGGCCGGAAAGGGTGTACCAGAAGAGCGCGCGGTCTTTAAGCAGTACTGACGGTTGCCACGGCATTTTCTCTTCGGTGGCATCGAGCGCAACGCTTTTTTGCACGAAGAAATGGATAAAACCGAGCGGCAGTGCGGCACAAAAAGCGGCCAGCCAGAACGGCAGCTGCAGGCTGTACATCACCAGTAAGGTGCCCACCGGCGGCCCGATCGTCCAGCCAATGTTCAGGAAGCTATAGTTTAGTGAGAAAACGCGCGCTTTTTGGCTCGAGGTCAGCACATCGGCAAACCAGGCCTTCAGCACCGTTGAAAATACCGAATAGGCGCAGTTAATCAGGGAAAAGAAGAGCACCACCAGCGTGACGTTATCCACCAGCGGGATGGCAACAAACCCGGCAATAAAGGCGACGATTGAAATCAGCATGTAGCGCTTTTTATCAAACTTATCGGCGAGGATGCCAAACCCCATACTGAATACCACACCGACGGTAAGCGCAATGGTCAGGGCATAACCAATATTCTCAACGCTCATATTAAATACGCGCGTGAGATAGATGGTCATAAACGGCAGCGTTGCCCCACGACCAATGGTTAATAATAACGACGACGCCAGCAGCGCTGCGGTTGAGCGCCTGAGTGATGGTTTCATATTCCTGCCTGACAATTGCGTTTGTTTTTTTGAGCCGCAGAGATTCTGGCCGCGCTTGCTCGCCGCCATCCTGCAACGTGTATTATTTTAGGTATATATCAGGAGTATCACGACATAAGGGGCTTGTATAGCACCTAATTTATCCGTAAGTGCTTCAGTTGACTGCCAGAAATAATGATCTTCTCGTGGCATGTTTTTTTCGTTACCTTGAAGTGTTTACAAAAATTTAATCATTCAGGGGCAGAGTATGACGCGAAAAGACGGGCTGCTGGCGTTGCTGGTGGTCATCGTATGGGGTCTGAATTTTGTGGTCATCAAGCTTGGGTTGCATAACATGCCCCCACTCATGCTGGCCGGTTTGCGTTTTCTGCTGGTGGCCTTCCCGGCGCTCTTCTTTGTCGCGCGCCCGAAAATTCCGTTCAGACTCTTACTGGGATACGGCCTGACCATCAGCTTTGGCCAGTTCGCGTTTCTGTTCTGCGCCATTAAGTTCGGGATGCCCGCCGGTCTGGCTTCTCTGGTGTTACAGGCTCAGGCGTTCTTTACCATTATTCTCGGGGCGTTTGTCTTTGGCGAGCGTCTGCAGGGTAAACAGCTGGCGGGGATCACCCTTGCGGTGTTCGGCGTGCTGGTGCTGATAGAAGCCAGCCTGAACGGGCAGCACGTGGCGTTACTGGGCTTTATGTTAACGCTGGCGGCGGGGCTGAGCTGGGCCTGCGGGAATATCTTCAACAAGCTGATTATGCAGCATGAGGCGCGCCCGAAGGTGATGTCGCTGGTGGTCTGGAGCGCCTTGATCCCCATTGTTCCGTTTATGGTTGCGGCGCTCATTTTTGATGGGCCGGACGTGATGCTGAAAAGCCTGGTGGAAATCGATCTCACCACCATTTTATCGCTGATCTACCTGGCGTTTGTGGCCACCATTATTGGTTACGGGATCTGGGGATCGCTGCTGGGTCGCTACGAAACCTGGCGCGTGGCGCCGTTATCCCTGCTGGTTCCGGTGGTAGGGTTGGCCAGCGCCGCGCTGTTGCTCGATGAAAAGCTGAGTGCGCTGCAGCTGCTGGGGGCCGTGCTGATCATGGCCGGGCTGTACATCAACGTGTTTGGTTTGCGCGTGCGTCGGGTAACGCGGGCAAGAGGATAGGCATAAAAAAACCCCGCATCCGCGGGGCAAAAACGAATCAGAAGCTGTGCTGATTATAATAAGGCACGCCTAACTCGTCGGATTTGTCACTACCAGCACCCATGTGGTTGAAGTCATAAGGTGACTGGTCATGTGCTGACGGCAAAATCATCGTGTCACGATTATTTTGCTGCGTTGCACGAGGGGTTTGCTCCGCGAAGGTCTGGCTGGAAAACAGCACCAGCAAGGCGAGGGCGGCGGAGGCTGTAACTTTCATGATTTCCTCGGTTACGTCTTTACAGGCGATGATTAACTACAATGTTTTAGTGGATACAGGTATCGGGATTCACCCGGCACGCTGGTAATACGGTATTTGTGAGGCGGCACGTCGAAGTAGTTCTTAAACGTACGCGTCAGGGTTTGCTGTGATTCAAAACCGTAACGTTCCGCCAGATAAAGGATCGGCTCATTGCTTTCTTTAAGCTTCTGGGCAATTTCCGTCAGCTTGCGGCTGCGAATATATTGACCTAATGAATGGCCGGTCTCTTTTTTGAACATCCGTTGCAGGTGCCATTTGGAGTAACCTGAACGCTCTGACACTTTTTCAAGGGAGAGCGGCGATTCCAGGTTATCTTCGATCCAGTCCAAAATGCTATGAATAGTAATAGCGTCAGTATTGCGTCTGGACATCGTCATACCTCTTTTTCTGTTTACGGCAGTATTTTCTTAAGCAAAAGCTCAAGCGTTGCCACTTCATCTGCCGTTAAGTTTTTTGTTAGTTCCTGATGCAGTGTTTGTCCTACTAGTTGATGACATTGCTCGCACATAGCCGCGCCATCGCTGGTGAGTTTCACCAGGACGCCGCGTTTGTCATTCGGGTTAGGGCTTCGTTCTATCCATCCTTTGCAAACGAGACGATCGAGCATGCGGGTTAGCGCACCCAGATCGACAGAGAGCACCTTTTTCAGCTCAACCGGCGTGATACACACTTCGCAGCGAATGGAGCACAGCACTTTGAACTGCGTGGCGGTGATATCCAGCGGTGACAGATAGTCATTGAGCAGGCGATCTTTTTTCTGGTTAACCATATGAATAAGACGACCCAGCGGAATAATGTCGTTAAAGAGATCACTGGTGCTTTTCACAATGGTTGCCCTGGCAAGTAGTTTAGTCACGGCAGATATTATTGCTCAGGCAAGTATAAGTCAACTGAATGGATCAGCGGATGCCACGAATTGCTAAAACGTTTCATGAACTTTTTTTGCATGCTTTCAATTCAAATAGATAACGAAGGGTTATCGTTAATGACCGTAAATAATCGTTACGTTGAGCGAATGGCTGAACGTCACACTTTCACCCTATAATTGCGGTGATAAACATGGATAAGGACAACGACGCACTATGTTGGATTTGATTAAAGCAATTAGTCTGGGGCTGGTGGTATTGCTGCCGTTGGCTAACCCGCTAACGACGGTTGCGCTCTTTCTGGGGCTGGCAGGGAACATGAACAGCGCCGAGCGTAACCATCAGTCGATGATGGCTTCAGTCTATGTGTTTGCCATCATGATGGTGGCTTACTACGCCGGACAGCTGGTGATGAACACCTTCGGAATCTCCATCCCGGGTCTGCGTATTGCTGGCGGACTGATTGTTGCCTTCATCGGGTTCCGTATGCTGTTCCCTGCGCAGAAAGCGCATGAGTCACCTGAGGCCAAAAGCAAATCCGAAGAGCTGGAAACCGAGCCCAGCGCGAATATTGCTTTTGTCCCGCTGGCGATGCCCAGTACGGCGGGGCCAGGAACGATTGCGATGATCATCAGCTCCGCGTCAACGGTGCGGGATGGTTCGACCTTCCCGGACTGGGTCATCACGGTTGCGCCCCCGCTGATTTTTGCACTGATTGGTATCATCGTATGGGCATCCTTGCGCAGTTCAGGCGCGATCATGCGCTGGGTCGGTAAGGGCGGTATTGAGGCGATTTCCCGCCTGATGGGCTTCTTACTGGTGTGTATGGGCGTGCAGTTTATTATCAACGGCGTGCTGGAGATTATTAAGACGTACCATTAATCACCCGCCCGGTAATGCAAAACGGCAACCTCGGTTGCCGTTTTACGTTGACTGCGGTCTACCCGTGATGGGCCTGTTCTTCCAGTGCGACCGGCCATTTACGGAAGATGAGCAGGGACCAGATGAGCGCCACCAGTGCCGGAATGGCACCCAGATAGCCAATCGCCGACATCGACACGTGAAGGCTAATCTGATTTCCCAGCAGCGCGCCCGCGCCAATACCGAGATTGAAAATCCCCGAGAACAGTGACATCGCCACATCCGTTGCGTCCGGCGCGAGGGCCAGCACCTTCACCTGCATACCCAGACCGATAATCATGATCGCCACTCCCCAGAACAGGCTCAGGACGGCCAGATGACCCTCGCTGCCCGCTGCTGGCATGAGTAACACCAGGCACGCCAGCAGTAAACCAATGGCGCTGCTGACCAGCGCCGACGCGTGCTGATTGCCGAGCTTACCAAACAGAATACTGCCAATAATGCCCGCGCCCCCCAGGATCAACAGCAGAACGGTGGCAAAGTTGGCGCTAAAGCCGGCCACGACCTGAACGAACGGCTCGATATAGCTGTAGGCGGTGTAATGTGCCGTGACCACAATGACCGTCAGCAGATAGATACTCAGCAATGCCGGACGACGCATTAACAGCGGCAGGCTTTTCAGCGAGCCGGAGTGTTCGCTTGGCAGCTTCGGCAGCAGTTTAATCAGGCAGACCAGGGTGATCATTGCCCCCATGCCGATAGCGAAGAACGTGGTTCGCCAGCCAAAGTATTGCCCAACGATACGGCCAATCGGCAGGCCCAGGACCATAGCCAGTGCCGTGCCGGTGGCTATCAGGCTCAGCGCCTGCGCGCGTTTTCCCGCAGGTGCCAGGCGGATGGCCAGTGACGCGGTGATCGACCAGAATACGGCATGGGCAAAGGCGATACCGACTCGGCTGATGACCAGCACCGTAAAGTTCCACGCCAGAAACGACAGGACGTGGCTGACGATAAACAGGGCAAACAGCCCGATCAGCAGCTTTCGCCGTTCCATCTGGCTGGTCAGCAGCATAAACGGCAGTGACATCAGTGCCACCACCCAGGCATAGATGGTCAACATAATGCCCACCTGCGCGGTTTCCATCTGGAAACTTTCAGCGATGTCAGACAACAGCCCAACCGGAACAAATTCTGTGGTATTAAAAATAAACGCGGCAATTGCCAGCGTGACCACGCGTAGCCACGCGACTCTGCGGGTAACTGTGTTCGTTGTCATAGCGATGTCGGAGATTCGTTGCTGAAAAGAAGAGGAGACGATCTTAAAACGTCAACCGGCGAAAACTCAACCATTATGTGATGTAGATCTCAAAATTCACCTGGTAAAAGCGGTAGCCGGGGGAATGGTTTTCATTGAATATAAAAGAACATCACAACAAAAACAGGCGGTAAGACAATGCAGGAGATTGATTTTTATCTGGTAGATGCGTTCAGCAATGCCTCGTTTGGTGGAAACCCGGCGGCCGTGTGCCCGTTAGACGCATGGTTGCCTGATGAGACACTGCTCAGAATGGCACAGCAGCATAATCAGTCGGAAACGGCGTTTTTCGTCTGCAGTAAAGCGGGAATTGAGTTACGCTGGTTTACCACCCTTACCGAAGTCAACCTTTGCGGACATGCCACACTGGCAGCCGCGTACGTCCTGTTTAATGAACTCAACTATCCTGACCCGCGTATCCACTTTGATACCGCCTCTGGCCAGCTGACGGTTAGCCGGGAAGGGGACTGGATGACGCTGGACTTCCCGGCATGCCCGACGCAGGAAGAGACGCCCCCGCCGGCGATGCTTGCAGCGCTGGGGATCGGCCATTACGTAGAAGCCCGTAAGGGGCGAGCCTGGGTGGTGGTTCTGGAAAACCGCCAGCAGGTTGAGGCGCTCTCGCCGAATATCTCGGCAATGACGCCTGGCGAACATAAGGTCAGCGTGACGGCGCGGGGAGAGGGGGATTATGATTTTGTGAGCCGCTTTTTCTCACCGGGAGTTGCCGTCTGGGAAGATCCGGTCACCGGATCCGCGCATACAATGCTTATTCCCTACTGGAGTGAAAAACTGGGTAAAACAGCGATGTTTGCCCGCCAGGTGTCGGCTCGTGGCGGTGATCTGCGCTGCGAACTGAAAGGTTCACGCGTGCTGATGAGCGGGCAGGCCTCGCTTTATCTGAAAGGCACCGTCTTTCTGCGCTAAATAACCATAACAAAAGAGGAAGAGACAATGCAGGAAATTGATTTCTATTTGGTCGATGCCTTCAGCGACAGGGCGTTTGGCGGCAACGCAGCGGCGGTTTGCCCCCTGGAAGAGTGGCTGCCGGACGAGACGCTGCTCAACATGGCGCAACAGCACAATCAGTCTGAGACGGCCTTTTTCGTACGCACTGACGGCGGATTCGAGCTGCGCTGGTTCACTACCCTTGACGAAATTAACCTGTGTGGACATGCCACACTGGCGGCATCGCATGTCATTTTCGAATACCTTGATTATCCACACACGGAAATCACCTTCACCACCCGTTTCGTCGGCGAGCTGACGGTAAAACGCAGCGGTGACTGGCTGACGCTCAACTTCCCGGCCTGGCCGACGGCGGTCGTCGACAATCCGCCAGCGCTGCTGTTGAGCGCGCTGGGCATTGAGCGGGCAAAAGAGGTGCGTGTCGGGCGCGACTACATGGTGGTGCTGGAGAACCAGCAGCAGATAGAGGCCCTTACGCCGGATATCTCGGCAATGATTCCGCTGGATAAGATGGTCTGCGTCACGGCACCGGGCGATGAATATGACTTCGTCAGCCGCTTCTTCTGTCCGGGAGAAGGGGTACCGGAAGATCCGGTTACGGGGTCCACTCACAGCATGTTGATTCCCTACTGGAGCGAAAAGCTGGGCAAAACCGTGCTGAACGCGCGCCAGGTCTCGCGACGGGGCGGGGATTTACGCTGTGAACTGGCGGGGGACCGGGTGTTAATCGGCGGTCAGGCCACCCTGTATCTGAAAGGGCATATCTATCTACGCCAGGCGATGTAAGCCAGGAATGGGCCACCGTCATTTCATCATCGGGAATGACGGTGGCTTGCGTTAATCAAACGTTCGTTTTTCCCCCTGCCAGCCAGACGTAATCAGAAATTCACGCCACGTTAAGGTGGCAGGGTTTATGGTTCTGCTCCAGGTGAGATCCCGGTCTTTTCCGTAATAGCCGTAGTTCACGGCATATTCCGTCATGCCGGTAATTTCACTGACCAGTGCCGCGTTGTCTGCGAAATCGGGGAAGTGGTTAAGGAGTGCTTCTCGCGTGTAGGCTGAGCGATACCGGGCTTTTATGCCGGTGACCTCCGTGAAGGTTTCCACCATCTCACTCGGCGAAAGACACTCACCGACAACGGGTAACGTCATGCCGTTGTAGTGTTCGGGGTTATCGAACATCTCAAGCACCGCAGGGCCGGTTGCCGTGAGCGGATCGACAAAGGGCGCCCGAACGTCTTCCGGGAGATAGAGGGGAAAGATCAGCTCGTCGCCTTCTTTACGCGGCGGATAATATTCGGCCAGATTGGTGTAAAAGAACGCCAGTTGAATAAACGACGCGCTGACGGGGAGTGTGCGGATGTACTCCTCAATTCGGCCCTTATCGCTGAAATGAGGAGCCCATAGAGTTCCGCCCGTTATTCTCTCGACGTTTTCCAGACTGCTGAAGACAAGGTGTTTTACCCCGGCGTTGACGGCGGCATCTGCAAGCCTGTAGCCCAGCGCCGTTTCACCCGTTGGCATCTGCGTCGATACGGGGATGAAACCCGGTGTCATCAGGAACGCCCCGTCTGACTCGGCAAACGCCCCGATCAGATGCGCATCATTGCCCGTCTGAAGGGTGATTTGTCTCAGTTCAGCACCCCGTTCCGCCAGCTGTTTCGCCGCAGGAGAGTCCGTGTTTTGCGTTAAGGCGCGCACCCGATAGCGCCCACTTTGCAGCAGGGTTGTGGTTACGCTACGTCCTTGTTTACTGGTGGCACCAAAAACTGTTATGAGTGGTTTTTTATCATACGACATTTCATTCTCGCTCTGTGTTGTTGCGGTAGTGCATTATCGGAATGCGGACGGCGAGCGTGAAATCGATTTATTTCTTACATGATATCCATCCTATGAATACCAAAAAGCCTGACGTAAACCTGCTGCTGACTCTGGAAGCGCTGGTCGCGGAGCAAAATGTCACCAGGGCCGCCAGCCGGCTTTGTCTTAGCCAGCCTGCCGTCAGCGCGCAGCTTAACCGGCTGAGGGGGATGTTTAACGATCCGTTATTGATCCCGGGGCGCAGGGGGATGACGCCAACCCCCAAAGCTCTAGATCTGATGGCGACGCTTGGCGGGGCGCTGGCAAAAATACGGGATACGCTGCAATCACATGAGGACTTTGATCCGCTGCACGATTCGCTAACGGTCTCTCTGGCCTGTACTGATTACGTGCAGGCCGCGGTCATTATGCCGCTGATTGTGACCCTGCAAGAGATTGCCCCCGGCGTGCGTATTGCTGTCAGGAATTACGATCCGCATCAGCTAGCCCATCAACTGAGCTCAGGCGATGTTGATGCTGCCATTGCTACGCCAGACCCTGCGCAGGCGCAGCTCAGAACGCAACATCTTTATGACGAATCGTACGTGCTTATCGGGCGCCCTCAGCATCCTGAACTGAACGACCAACTGACAATGGAAGCGTTCGCAAAACTTGAGCATATTATCGTGTCCCCCTCGGGAGGCGGTTTTACCACGCCGCTCGATGTCATGCTGGCGGAGTCAGGGTTGCAACGTAAGGTTGCGGTGTCTGCGGCATCATTTCTGTTTGTTCCCGGCATGGTGCAGATGAGCCATCTGGTAGCACTGGTGCCCCGACGATTGATTATGGGAACCGTTAACCCGCTCACCGTGGTGGAACTCCCCTGGCTGAAAGAGACGTTTGACGTCAGTCTTATCTGGCATGAACGCAGCCATAACCACGCCGGACACCGCTGGTTAAGGAATACCCTCGTCAGCCTGAACGGCAATGCTGATATAAGTTAACGGTATGAAGCACGTGTGCAGGGCTGCGCTATGTTGAAATAAAAACAACAAGGAGCCCGCCATGTATTCCATTACCGCTGAATCTGCACATCACCCTGATATTTTGCATCTGATTGCCGCGCTTGACCGCTATCAGAGCGAACTCTATCCCGCTGAAAGTAACCACCTGCTCGATCTGACCGAACTGCCGACAGCCTCGCTGATCCTGATGATTATTCGGGACCGGCAGCTTCATGCCGTCGGGTGTGGTGCCGTGGTGCTCAACGGCGACGGGACCGGTGAAATGAAACGGGTGTATATCGATCCGGCTCATCGCGGGCAACATCTCGGCGAGATGCTGCTGGCGGCGCTGGAAGATGAAGCCCTGAGCCGTCACTGCCACACGCTTCGCCTGGAGACGGGCATCCGGCAACATGCCGCCGTCCGTCTGTATGAGCAGTGCGGCTATGAGCAACGTCCGGCGTTTCCGCCGTATGTTGATGACCCGCTGAGCCTGTTTATGGAGAAGGCACTGGTGGTTGACGTTCGTTTAGCAGCGCTATAAAAGCCTCCAGCGGGCGGGTCATAGCCCCGCGGCGCCAGACCAGCCAGGTGGTGAGCCAGCGCCAGTTTTCTGCCAGCGGCCAGGCTTCTACCTGATGGTGGCCTGGCATACTTTCCAGCATCGAACGAGGCATCAGCGCGATACCGGCGCCCGCGATGACGCAGGCGAGCATGCCGTGATAAGACTCCATCTCATGAATACGCCCGGGCGTGGCTCTGTCGGCGTGAAACCAGCTTTCCAGGTGTCGGCGATACGAACAGTTTGCGCGAAAGGCGTAGACGTCACTGCCGCTTACCTGCGTGGCGCGTGCCACTTCTGCATGCCCGGCGGGCGTGACCAGCATCATCTCTTCCCGGTAAACCGGCATGCCTTCCAGTTCCGGATGCGAAAGGGGGCCGTCGACAAACGCGGCGCTTAAGGTTCCCTCCAGTACGCCGTCAATCATTGTGCCGGACGGCCCGGTAGAGAGGGCAAACTGGATACGTGGATACCGCTGGTTAAACTGCGCCAGGCTTTCCGGAATACGCACGGCGGCGGTACTCTCCAGCGCGCCAAGCGCAAATAATCCCTGCGGTTCATCACCGGCGACGACCATTCGTGCTTCATCGACCAGCGCCAGGATCTGCTTGCTGTAGCGCAGGAAATTATGCCCGGCGGGAGATAAACGTAAACGCTGGTTCTCACGAATAAACAGCTCAACGCCAAGATCGGCCTCCAGCTGGCGGATGCGGGTGGTCAGGTTCGACGGAACGCGATGTACCTTTTGCGCTGCCTGGGTGATGCTGCCGGTGAGCGCCACGGCGTTAAACATTTCAAGCTGAGTTAAGTCCATACCATTCTCGATTCGTGAACAAGGTGGTTAGTATTATTCATTTTTAAGAAATAGCAGAGTGCGCCACAATGAATCAACCGTTATTACGTGGAGACCATCATGACTTATTCATCTGCTACACATGCCCTCTCTGTTAACCCAGCCACCGGCGAGACGCTCGCGGCGTATCCGTGGGCGAGCACCGACGACGTTGAACGCGCAATTGCGCAGGCTGATGCCGGTTTTCGTCAGTGGAGACGCGTAAGCGTTTCCGACCGGACGCAAAAGCTGCGCGATCTCGCCAGCGCGCTGCGAAACCGTGCAGACGAGATGGCCCGAAAGATCTCCCGTGAGATGGGCAAACCCATTTTGCAGGCGCGTGCTGAAGTGGCAAAATCCGCCAGCCTCTGCGACTGGTATGCGGAACACGGTCCGGCAATGCTGCAGCCTGAACCGACCCTGGTAGAAAACCAGAACGCGGTGATTGAATACCGACCGCTGGGACCTGTTCTTGCCGTCATGCCGTGGAACTTCCCGCTCTGGCAGGTACTGCGTGGCGCGGTACCCATCCTGCTGGCCGGGAACAGCTATCTGCTCAAGCATGCGCCAAACGTACTCGGCTCGGCTGACCTTATTGCGCAGGTATTTGCTGACGCCGGTTTTCCGCAGGGTGTCTTTGGCTGGGTGAATGCCACGAATGAGGGCGTGAGCCAGGCGATCAACGACCGTCGTATTGCCGCCGTAACCGTAACCGGCAGCGTGCGCGCGGGTGCGGCGATTGGTGCGCAGGCAGGGGCAGCACTGAAGAAATGCGTTCTGGAGCTGGGCGGTTCAGATCCGTTTATTGTGCTCAATGATGCTGATTTGGATCTGGCGGTGAAAGCAGCCGTGGCCGGACGTTATCAGAATACCGGACAGGTTTGCGCCGCCGCTAAGCGCTTTATTGTGGAAGAGGGCATCGCTGATGCTTTCACCCAGCGTTTTGTCGAGGCGACGGCAGCCCTGAAGATGGGGACGCCGGATAGCGAAGAAAACTTTATTGGCCCGATGGCGCGATTTGACCTGCGTGATGAACTGCATCAGCAGGTGCAGGCCACGCTGGCCGAAGGCGCCACGCTGCTGCTTGGCGGGGAGAAAGTCGCCGGTGAAGGTAACTACTATGCACCGACCGTGCTGGGGAATGTCACTGCCAGCATGACGGCATTTCGTCAGGAGCTGTTTGGTCCGGTTGCGGCGGTTAGCGTTGCGAAAGACGCGGAGCACGCCCTGCAGCTGGCTAACGACAGCGACTTTGGTCTGTCCGCAACCGTCTTTACCGCGAACGATACGCTGGCGGAGAAATTCTCCCGTGAGCTGGAGTGCGGTGGGGTGTTCATCAATGGTTTCAGCGCCAGCGATGCGCGCGTGGCCTTTGGCGGCGTGAAGAAGAGCGGTTTTGGTCGTGAGCTTTCCCACTTCGGTCTGCACGAGTTCTGTAACGTGCAGACGGTATGGAAGAACAGAGTCTAGTTCGCTCTCCGATAACGGCCTTCAGCACGAAGGCCGTTGTCATTTTCCTGCAATGGTTCTGTCATTTTCGTTTCGTAGACTCGCACGCATCTAACGTCTTGTTACTGAAGAAAATTATGAACCTAACGCAAATTTTTCGCCGTATTGCGCAGCGCCTCATCCCTCGTCAGTTTGGCCTGCTGACCGGTATTTTCTGTATTATTGGTCTTTTCTCCGCACTGCAACTCTCCTCTTCATTTTTGCTCAATGCTTCCCTGAAAGATGCTCAGCGCAACGAGCAGCAAAATCTGCTGGCATACCAGCAACAGAGCAAACTGGATCTGGCCCGCGTGTCTCTGCTGGCAGCAAGCGATCTGCTTAACCGCTCCGGCGTCTGTTTTATGCAGGATAAAGAGACCGGCTCTGAAGGAAGCTGGCACAGCCTGATGGACGAAGCTCAGGCGTCGCTGACGGTTTCTCAGCAGGCCTGGAACGCCTGGCTGGCGCTTAATCCGCCAAAAGATGACGCCCTGATCACCAGCTACCAGCTTTTCTACGGTGCCATCAAGGAGCAGGCGGAAGGGCTCATCAAGACCAACACGATCGATGCCTTTTTTGCCGTACCTGCCCAGGCTTTTCAGACTGACTTCAACGAAAACTATGCCCGCTATCAGCAAGCCAGCGAGAAGCAGGCGATGCAGGGCCGCCAGAGCCTGATGGCGCAACTCTCTGGCCTGCAAACGCTCTTCCTGGCTGCACCGGTTCTGCTACTTGCCATCGCCATTCTGGTGTGGTTCGGCATGTCCCGCTGGGTCATTACGCCGCTGCGTCGGTTGATTGCTCACATTAACCAGCTGGCGGCAGGAGACCTGTCCGGTACACCGCCAGGCGTGCTGCGCTTTAACAAGGAGATCGGACAGTTGAGCGACAGTGTTTCCACCCTGCAGCACGGACTGCAGGAACTGGTGACCCAGGTCAGCAATGCCACCCACGCAATGGTCGAAAATATAGGCTCGCTGGCGCAGGGCAACCAGAAGCTGTATCTGCAGTCGGCTCGTCAGGCGAAAGAGCTTGAGGATGTGACGACACACATTGCCGCGCTGGAAAACCACGTAGAAGGGAATACAGGTTATGCAAAACTCGCCAGTTCCAGAGCGGACGAGGCGCGCCAGGTAGCCGCGGGTGGCGATCGGATGATGACAACCGTCAATGCCTCCATGCAGGCGATCGTTGACCGATCGTCAGAAATGCGCGGGATCGTGGCGATGATCGACAGCGTGGCGTTTCAGACCAACATTCTGGCACTGAATGCGGCCATCGAGGCCGCCCATGCGGGGAACCACGGGCGCGGTTTCGCCGTTGTCGCCCGGGAAGTGGGGCTGCTGGCCAGAAAGAGCAGCCACTCGACGCAGACTATTCAGGCACTGATCAATCACTCTTTGCAGGGCATCGAAGACGGTTCCCGGGCCGTTAACCTGCTGGAAGATAATCTGCAGCAGGTGATCGGGCTGGTGGCTAATTTAAGCAGTCTGCTGAATGAGATCTCGGTAGCAACCCTGAGCCAGGGGGAGAGCATTCATCAAATGACGCGGCAGCTTCAGGCGCTGAATCAGGTTTCCCGTCAGACCGACATGCTGGTGTCTGACGCGTCGGATGCCTCTGAACGGCTGCATAAGCAATCCGATCTTTTATTGCAGGCGGTTTCGCGTTTTCGTCTTAGCGCCTGACGCAACATATAAGCCTCTGTTATACTCGCAGCCCGTTTTAGCCTGAGGGCAAGGAGCAAAGTGTGGCTGCGGTCATCCATAATGAGATGTTGGACGAGATTCTGTCGCAGGTTCGTCCGTTAATTGGAAAAGGGAAGGTTGCCGACTATATTCCGGCCCTTGCCACGGTCAGCGGGAATAAGCTGGGTATTGCCATTTGTACGGTAGACGGGCAGCGTTACCAGGCCGGTGACGCCACCGAGCGTTTTTCAATTCAGTCCATTTCAAAAGTACTCAGTCTGGTTGCGGCCATGCGCCAGTATGAGGAAGACGAAATCTGGCATCGCGTGGGGAAAGATCCGTCCGGGCAGCCTTTCAACTCACTGCTTCAGCTCGAAATTGAACAGGGTAAACCGCGTAACCCGTTTATCAATGCCGGTGCGCTGGTGGTTTGCGATATGCTGCAAAGCCGTCTTAGCGCCCCTCGCCAGCGTATGCTTGAAATTGTCCGCCAGCTCTCGGGCGTCGCGGATATTGCCTACAATGCGGTGGTGGCGCGCTCGGAGTTTGAACACTCCGCCCGTAACGCGGCTATCGCCTGGCTCATGAAATCGTTTGGTAACTTCCATAACGATGTCGCCACCGTGCTGCAAAACTATTTCCATTACTGCGCGCTGGAAATGAGCTGTGTTGAACTGGCACAGACATTCTTGTTCCTCGCCCATCAGGGGCATGCGCCGCACCTCGCACAAGATGTTGTCTCGCCCATGCAGGCGCGTCAGGTGAATGCCCTGATGGCGACCAGCGGGATGTATCAGAACGCCGGAGAGTTTGCCTGGCGCGTCGGTCTTCCGGCTAAATCGGGTGTCGGCGGCGGGGTGGTGGCAATCGTGCCTCACGAAATGGCGATTGCCGTCTGGAGCCCGGAGCTGGATGAAACGGGAAATTCACTTGCCGGTGTGGCAGTTCTGGAGAAACTGACCCAACGTCTGGGACGTTCCGTATACTGATGTCGACCCTGGATCCGCTTTTTGCCCACCTGGCGCGATCGCCTTTTCGTTCGCGCTTTCGCCTGGGCACGAAGGAACGGCAGTACTGCTGGGACAAAGGTGCCGAAACCATTGACCAGCACGCCGCCGATTTTATTGCCCGGCGCCTTGCACCGGCCCATCCCACCAATGACGGGAAACAGACGCCCATGCGCGGTCATCCGGTGTTTATCGCTCAGCATGCCACCGCCACCTGTTGTCGTGGCTGTCTGGCAAAGTGGCATAACATTCCGCAGGGTGTTCAGCTCAGCGCGCAGCAACAGCATTATATCGTCAGCGTGATCCACCACTGGCTGGTGCTGCAGATGAACGCCTAAATTTGACGAGTTATGATCCTGTTGTATTTGTGTTATAGATGCAGGTTAAGTTAGTTCAGATCCTGCTGACGATCGACATAATCGCCATACGTTATTATACGGAATGATATTTAATGCGTTCTGCTCTCTCTGCCTTCAGGTTTTTTCAACCCGATACTCCGCTGCGTAATGCGTCGTGGATCTTTATTCTCACCACCTTATTCTATTTTGTGGGTGCTGAATTGCGTCTGGTTGAAGCGTTGTCGCTGTTCTGGCCACTGAATGGCGTTATGGCGGGAGTATTCGCCCGTTATGCTTATCTGAATCGTCTGCATAACTACGCGGTCGCGTATGTTGCCATGCTGATGTACGACGCGGTCACCACCAGCTGGGGAATGGCCTCGCTGGTGATTAACCTGTCGAATATGATTTTTATCGTCGTGGTCGCCATACTGGTTCTGCGTGATAAACGGCTGATGAAAACCCCCGATCCGCTTAATGCGCTGCGTCTGTTTAACTACTGCCTGATTGCTGCGCTGCTGTGTGCCTTGCTTGGCGCGGTGGGGTCGGTCGGTATCGACAGTCACACCTTCTGGCCGCTGTTTGCCGACTGGTTTAGCGAGCAGTTTTCAACGGGGGTGCTGATTGTGCCGTGTATGCTGACGATTAGCCTGCCCGTACGTGATATTCAGTTACGCCTGGAGCAGCTGTTCCCGGTTATGGCGCTGATTGTCTCGGTGGTCGCGTCGGTGGTAATTGGCGGCGCGGGGAGCCTCTGTTTCCCGCTGCCGGCGCTTATCTGGTGTGCGGTACGCTACCCGCTGCCCGTCACCTGTTTACTGACGTTTCTCACGGGCGCCGTTGAGATCATTCTGGTTGCCAACTCCATTATCAATATTGCCGTCGCGACACCGCTTTCGACCCCGATGATGTTCTCAGCCCGGCTGGGCATTGCCACCATGGCTATTTGTCCGGTGATGGTCTCCGTCAGCGTGGCGGCCATTAATTCACTGATTCGTCAGGTGTCACTGCGGGCAGATTATGATTTTCTGACGCATGTCTATTCCCGCTCCGGGCTTTATGAAGCGTTAAAGCAAGAAGAGGCGCACCGGCATTCGCGTTTTTTAACCGTCATGCTGCTGGATATCGATTACTTCAAAAGCATCAATGATAACTACGGTCACGAGTGCGGTGATCGCATACTGGCGGCCTTTGCCCGGCAGGTTCAGCAGGTTGTCGGTGAGGACGGTATGGTGGCGCGAATGGGCGGAGAAGAGTTCGCGGTGGTCGTGAACTCCGGGGATGCGCAGCACGGTTTTGAACTGGCTGAACGCATCCGAACCACCGTCGCACATCATCCGTTTACCTGGCGCCAGCAGACGCTGTATCTGACCGTCAGCATTGGCCTGGGCAGCGGTAAATCTGAGTCATGGCAGTTGACGGAGGTCTTTAATAAGCTGATGGCTGAAGCGGACGATCATCTCTATCGTTCAAAGAAAGCGGGGCGAAATCGGACCAGCGCCCGGCTGTCGGATGAGCAGGTTACTGCAACGTCCGGCAGCGAAACATCACTGCATTAGTCGTCATGAGCCAGTGACGTTAATAAATAGCGTCTGAACAGGATATTCGTACACTGACAATGTCTCTGTTTAAGCTACGCTTTTAGTAAAGCTTGCGTCAGGAGACGTTATGAAAACACCTGAAACCCCTGAAAACGAAACGGAACGTCTGAACTCGCTGCGCGAATCAGGCCTGCTTGAAATCGACAGTTCGCCGGCCTTTGACCGCCTGACGCGTCTGGCAAAACGCTTTTTCCAGGTGCCGCTGGCGATGGTCAATCTTATCGATGAGCATTCGCTGATCGTGAAGTCAGCGGATGGCCAGGCACCGGACTCTGTCCCGCGCAATATCTCATTTTGTGGCCATACGATCCTCAGCGAAGCGCCGCTGGTGGTGGGGGACATGCGTCAGGATGACCGCTTTGCCGATAATCCGCTGGTGGCCGGTGAGCCCGGCGTTCGTTTCTACGCTGGTTTCCCGCTGCGTCTGCGCGACGGCGCGAGCGTCGGATCGCTTTGCCTGATTGATTATTCTCCGCGCGAGTTTACGGCGGCCGATCTTGCCGTGCTGGGAGACCTGGGCGCGCTGGCAGAAGATGAATTTGCCGCCGTCAGTGCGGCGACTACCGATGAACTGACGGGTTTATTCAACCGTCGGGGCTTTAATCAGCTCGTCCGGTTTACCCTGTCCGTCGCCCGACGCCGTGCAGAGCCGTTAACCCTCGGCTGGCTGGATCTGGATCGTTTTAAGGAGATAAACGATCGCTACGGCCACGAGGAAGGCGATAAGGCGCTGAACGTGATGGCGCAACTGATGCGTTCCTCCTTCCGTGAGGCGGATCTGCTGGTTCGCTTTGGTGGGGATGAGTTTGCCGTGCTGTTCGCCGATACGGATGAGCAGGGGGCCTGGATTGCGATGCAGTATCTGGCCGAGCAGGTCGAAAATTATAATGCCCGCAAACTGCATCCGTGGTCGCTTCTGTTCTCGTGGGGCCTCAGTGAATTCGACCACAATGGTCATGACCTCCAACAGTGGCTAAAAGAGGCCGATGAAAAGATGTATGCCATGAAGCAGCAACGCCACCGCGAAAGATGACATAACAAAAGCCTATGATCGATCCGTTTGCGTTAATAAGATGTTAATTGCACAGTGACGGTATTCAACGTAAGGAAAAACAATGAATACCTCACTGCACATCAAAAAACTCACCCGGGAAGAGATCCTCACCCACCTCGATGCGTTGTCCGCGATCCTCGAAAACTGCGTTAACGGCGGCGCATCCGTCAGTTTTATGTTGCCCTTTAGCCCGGAAAAAGCACGTGCTTTCTGGCGCGGTATTGCTGAGAGCGTGGGACGGAATGAACGTCTTGTGCTGGCCAGTATCGATCCGCAGGACGGCGTTATCGGCACGGTACAGTTGATCACCGAACAGCCGGAGAATCAGCCGCATCGCGCGGATGTGGCAAAACTGCTGGTCCATGAAAAAGCGCGCCGTAAAGGGGCGGCAATGGCCCTGATGGAAGAACTTGAAGTTCAGGCCAGAGCCAGAGGCATTTCGGTCCTGGTACTGGATACGTCCACCGGCAGCGGTGCCGAGACGTTCTACCAGCGTGCTGGCTGGCAAAAAGTGGGGGAGATCCCGCGCTATGCATTGATGCCGGATGGCGCGATGACCGCCACCTCCGTGTTCTATAAGTTCTTATAATTATTTTTCACAACTCCATCATGAATTGATCAAAACAGGGTTCCCGGTCGTAAAGTTTTGATAAGTTATCGTACCAATCTTATCAGGCTGTATGACTAATTATAAAAGGAACCCATTGTGAACACACTTAACCGTCATGATTTTCCCGGTCCACACTATCCGGAACGTATCATTCAGTTTGGTGAAGGCAATTTCCTGCGGGCGTTTATCGACTGGCAAATCGACCTGTTAAACGAACATACCGATCTCAACGCCGGTGTGGTGGTCGTTCGTCCCATTCAAAGTGATTTTCCGCCGTCGCTGAATACGCAGGATGGACTGTATACCACGATCATTCGCGGCCTGAACGAGAAGGGCGATGCGGTGAGCGATGCGCGCCTTATCCGTTCCGTTAACCGCGAAATCAACGTTTATAACGAATACGATGCGTTCCTCAGGCTGGCTCATAACCCGGAGATGCGCTTTGTGTTCTCGAATACCACGGAAGCGGGGATCGGTTATCACGCGGGCGACACCTTTGAAGATGCGCCTGCCGTCAGCTACCCGGCGAAACTGACGCGATTGCTCTTCGAACGTTTCAGTCATTTTAACGGTGCGCCAGACAAAGGCTGGGTCATCATTCCGTGTGAACTGATTGACTACAACGGGGATGCGCTGCGGGAACTGGTGCTGCGCTACGCGCAGGAGTGGGCGCTGCCGACGGCCTTTACTGAATGGTTGAACGATGCCAACTGTTTCTGCTCGACCCTGGTTGACCGCATTGTAACGGGTTACCCGCGTGACGAAGTGGCCGCTCTGCAGACTGAACTGGGTTATCAGGACGGGTTCCTGGATACCGCCGAACACTTCTATCTGTTTGTGATTCAGGGCCCTGACTCCCTTGCCAGCGAACTGCGTCTTGATAAGTTCCCGCTCAACGTATTGATCGTAGATGACATCCGGCCCTACAAAGAGCGTAAAGTCGCCATTCTGAACGGTGCGCACACGGCGCTGGTACCGGTAGCCTTCCAGGCCGGGCTGGACACGGTAGGTGAGGCGATGAACGATGCTGACGTGTGTGCTTTTGTCGAAAAAGCTATCTATGAGGAAATTATTCCGGTACTGGATTTGCCGCGTGATGAGCTGGAATCGTTCGCCAGTGCGGTAACGGGCCGTTTCCGTAACCCTTACATCCGGCATCAGCTGCTGTCGATTGCCCTCAACGGGATGACCAAGTTCCGCACCCGCATTCTGCCGCAGCTGCTGGCAGGGCAGAAAGCAACCGGGTCATTGCCTGCGCGACTGACGTTTGCTTTAGCGGCACTGATTGCGTTTTATCGCGGGGAGCGTAACGGGGAAAGTTACCCGGTACAGGACGACGCGCACTGGCTGGCGCGTTTCCAGCAGCTGTGGACACAGCATCACGATCGCCAGATCACTACCCGCCAACTGGTAAAATCGGTACTGAGCGTGAGTGAACACTGGGAGCAAGATCTTACGCAGGTTAACGGCCTGGTCGAGCAGGTTACGCGGGATCTGGATGCTATTCTGCTTCAAGGAATACGTGCGGCCGTTAAACCGCTCTGCTAACACCGTTGCCCGGCTTCGGCCGGGTTTTAATGGGGATCTTATTAGTTACAACATACTATTTGCTCTGTTTTTAAAAAACACCTCTGGCACCGTGCGGTTTAGGCTAGCCAGGTCAGAAAATTCAATGTTTTATTAACATGCTTGCAACCGTGAGGGGGATCACGTTTAATAGCCACGCTCTTTTTCTTTCCTGAAACTCACTATGATTGTTCGTCCTAAACAGCACTGGTTACAACTCATCTTTGTCTGGCATGGCTCGGTACTGCCAAAAATCTATACCCGCTTGCTACTCAACTTCCTGCTTTCTATCGCCGTGATCCTGATGCTGCCGTGGTACACGTCCCTTGGCATCAAATTTACCGTTGCGCCATTTAGCATTCTCGGTGTGGCGATCGCTATCTTTCTCGGTTTCCGAAACAACGCCTGCTATTCCCGCTACGTTGAGGCGCGCCAGCTTTGGGGGCAACTGATGATAGCGGCACGCTCTCTGTTTCGCGAGGTAAAAAACACCCTGCCGGACGATAAACATCTCGGCGAGTTTGTTCGACTGCAGATTGCCTTTGCCAACTGTTTGCGCATGACCCTTCGCCGGGAAACGAACGCCGAACAACTTTCCCGTTATCTTCCGGAAGATGATTTACGCAAGGTGATGAACGCCAACTCGCCGGCGAACCGTATTTTACTGATCATGGGGGAGTGGCTTGCCGTCAGGCGCCGCAATGGCGAGCTCTCAGATATCCTGTTCCACAGTCTCAACAACCGGCTGAACGACATGTCCATCGTCCTGTCGGGTTGCGAGCGTATTTTGACGACACCCGTACCGTTTGCTTACACGCTGATCCTTCATCGTACGGTGTATCTGTTCTGCATCATGCTGCCGTTCGCGCTGGTCGTCGATCTGCACTACATGACGCCTTTTGTGTCGGCGCTGATTTCTTACACCTTTATCTCGCTGGATACGCTGGCGGAAGAGCTGGAAGACCCGTTTGGTACCGAAGATAACGACCTGCCGCTGGACGCCATCTGCAACATGATGGAACGTGACCTGTTGCAGATGAACGATGAAGAAGAGATCCCCGAAAGACTGTTACCGGATAAATATTATCAACTGACCTGACGGGCATTCCATTCGTCACGGGTGATTTCCCACAGTTCGGAATCCAGCATGCCACTGACGTACGCTTTCTTTTCTGTCCTGATAAGCCGCATGCCGCTACTGTCTGAAATACGACGGGAGCGGCTGTTAGCAGCCGCTTTTGGCGCACGCAACACCGGCTTGTTCAGGGTGTTAAACCAATAATCCGTCGCCGCAATACTGGCCTCACGCATGTATCCCTTACCCTGAAACTCCGGCGCCAGCCAGAACCCACGGTTATTATCTTCAACATCGTACAGGCAGATAATCCCCATCAGCTCATCCGGCGCCTCGCGACGTCGAATACTCCAGAACCAGGCAATGCCTTTTTCCATATCCGGCAGCGCAACGTTATTAACATAATACTCCGCGCCATTATCCGGGTAGGGCCAGGGCACTGAGGAGACCATATAGCGAACGATTTCCCAGCGTGGATAAAGCCGCTGTATCTGGACGGCATCTTCCGCGACCAGGGGAATGAGTAACAGGCGGTCTGTCGTTAGCGTCGGTATTGTCATCCGTGGTTCTCCCTGTTTAAGCGTTATGTTTTTGTTCACCTTCTGGTATTTTCATCTCTATCACATTCTTTTTCGGTGTGCTGGAATTCTTTACTACCAATAACTGCTTTTAAAAGGCTTTCGATTTGTAATATGAGGAATATATGGCTGTTACGGTAAGAGCTTTACGCGCAGAAGATTATTCCCAGTGGCGTCCGCTGTGGGACGGCTACACCCATTTTTATGACTGTGTCCTCGATGAGTCCGTGACCGCCGCGACATGGCAAAGGGCGCTCGACGAGCGATCATCGATATTTTGCCGGGTTGCGGAAAGCGACGGCAACGTCATCGGCTTCGCCATATGTATTTTGCACGAAGGAACCTGGTCGACAGCGCCCGTTTGTTATCTGGAAGACCTGTTTGTTGCTGCCAGCCAACGGGGAGCAGGGACCGGAAAAGCGCTCATTGACGCCCTGATGGACGAAGGCAAGCGCGAAGGGTGGTCGAAACTTTACTGGGTCACGCGGCAGAACAACCCGGCACGTAAACTCTACGACCAATATGGCGAAGCCGACGATTACGTTCGTTATCGCGTCTCGCTTTAAGACGCAATGACCTGTGTTTGTATCACATTGTATCAACGCCTCTGATGCATACACAGGCTTGCAATAAAGGCCCATTCGCACATATCCGCTATACAAACCGATGTTGTTATATACCCGTGAATCGTACTCAATCGGAGATAACAACATGTTCAGCAAACTCGCATACTCAACTCTCGCATTAACCGTTTCTCTTGGTACCGTCATGTCCTGTCAGGCCGAAGCAACCGGTACTGATTTCACGACGGCGTTTGATCATCCTCAGCAGATTAACGCCGGCGACCTTAACGTCGGTTATGTCGACATCGGCCCGAAAGATGGCCAACCGATCATTTTATTACACGGCTGGCCTTACGATATTCATAGTTATGCGCAAGTTGCTCCCGCGCTGGCTGCCAAAGGATATCGGGTGATTGTGCCTTCTCTGCGTGGCTACGGAACTACCCGTTTCCTCTCAGACAAAACGCCGCGTAACGGCCAGCCTTCGGCCATGGCGAAAGACGTTGTGAACCTGATGGATGCCCTGAACATCAAGCAGGCCGTTTTTGCCGGATACGACTGGGGTGCCCGTACGGCGGACATCGTCGCGGCGCTGTGGCCAGAACGCGTTAAATCGCTGGTCTCCGTCAGTGGATACCTGATCAGCAGCCAGCAGATTGGCAAACAACCCTTACCGCCGAAAGCAGAAGTTCAGTGGTGGTATCAGTTCTATTTCGCCACCGAACGTGGTGCTGAAGGCTACGCCAAAAACACCCATGACTTCGCCCGTTTGATCTGGTCGCAGGCATCACCTGACTGGAAATTTAGCGATGCAACGTTTAACGCCAGTGCAAAATCCCTTGATAACCCGGACCATGTCGCGGTGACGCTCAGTAACTATCGCTGGCGTTTAGGGCTGGAAAAAGGGGAGCGCAAATACGACAGTTATGAGCAAAAACTGGCAACGCTTCCGAATATTACCGTCCCGACGATCACCATTGAAGGCGGAAACAACGGGGCGCCACATCCTGCTCCACAGGCCTACGCCGGGAAATTCACCGGTAAGTATGAACACCGTACCTTTGGCAAAACCGTAGGTCACAATCCTCCGCAGGAAGATCCGCAGGATTTCGTCAACGCAGTTGTGGACGCAGATAAACTCTGAAATGTGCTATTTTCAATACGTTACCCTTCAGTCTGGAGATTTCTGTGGAGCATATTGATCATATCCTTGTCGTCGATGACGACAGGGATATTCGTGAGCTGATTGTCGATTACCTCGTTAAGTCCGGATATCGCGCCTCTGGCGCGGCAAATGGCAAAGAGATGCGAGTTGTGCTTGATAAACAGCATATCGATCTTGTGGTGCTGGATGTCATGATGCCCGGCGATGACGGATTAACGCTGTGTCGTCAGCTCCGAAGCGGTAAACATAAAGACTTGCCCATTCTGATGCTCACGGCGCGTAACGAGGAAACAGACCGGATCCTGGGGCTGGAGATGGGGGCAGACGATTATGTCGTGAAGCCTTTTGTTGCACGCGAGTTACTCGCGCGGATCAAAGCCATTTTACGTCGTTTCCGCACAATGCCCCCCAATTTACAGGTGACGGAAGCCGGGCGACTGGTCACGTTCGGAGAATGGCAACTGGACACCGTGGCCCGTCATTTAATCGACAGTGAAGGGATGGTAGTGGCGCTCAGCGGAGCGGAATATCGTCTGCTGCGCGTGTTCCTCGATCACCCTCAGCGTGTCCTGACCCGGGATCAACTGCTAAATCTGACCCAGGGGCGCGATGCCGAGCTCTTTGAACGATCGATTGATCTGCTGGTGAGCCGGGTGCGTCAGCGTCTGAATGAAGACGCCCGCACGCCGGCCTATATCAAGACCGTGCGCAGTGAAGGCTATGTCTTTACAATGCCGGTGACCATAAAAGAGGCCAATGAATGACGCTTTGGCCACGCTCGTTGCTGTCCCGGCTGTTGGTCATCGTGCTGGCTGGACTCTTACTGGCCAATACTCTCAGCCTGACGCTGGTGATGGTTGAACGCATGCACAGCGCCCGCACCGTAATGCTGGGTAATCTGGAAAACGATGTAGCCACTAGCGTGGCCATTCTTGACCGACTTCCCGCTCAGGAGCGGGCGGCCTGGCTGCCGCGGCTGGAGCGCGGTAACTATCGCTATATTCTCGGGCCTGGAGAACCGGGCGCGCTGCCTGAGGATAAGCGTTCACGCGATGCCATTCGAACGCTAAAAGAGACCCTTACGGCTGACTACCCGCTCACGTTTACCGCCGTTCCCGGTCCCATTTCCCATATTCAGGCACATCTCACCTTACGTGATGGGGCACCGTTGACCATCGATCTGACACCACGCATGCCGCCGGTCGCCAGCTGGTTACCTGTCGTGCTGGTATTGCAGCTGCTGCTGCTTGCGGCCTGTGCCTGGATCGCCGTGCGTCAGGTGATTCGGCCTTTCTCACAGTTTACCCGTGCGGTTGACGCGCTGGATCCGGCGGCAAACACACCAATGACGGAGAAGGGGCCGGTAGAAGTGCAAAGAGCCGCGCATGCCTTTAACGCGATGCAGGCGCGCATTCAATCCTATCTCCGCGAACGCGCGCAGATCCTGGCATCCATTTCTCACGACCTGCAGACGCCCATCACGCGCATGAAATTGCGCGTCGAGATGGCCGATCAACCCGAGTTACGCGACAAGTTATTGAACGACCTCGATAACATGACCCGCCTGGTGCGGGAGGGGATTGCCTATGCCCGGTCATCAGAATCCCTGGAAGAGACCTCACTAAAGCTGGAGCTCAATGCCTGGGTAAACAGCATTGCCTGTGATTATCAGGACATTGGTAAAAACGTGCAGTTTCAGGCAAACGACGCCCGCCTGCCGATAGTGACTCGGCCGCAGGCGCTTCGCCGGGTGATGACCAACCTCCTGGATAACGCGCTTAAGTTTGGTGGTTATGCCGTTATTGAGATTGATGATTCTTCAGCCGGACACATTGCTATCCATATTCTGGACAGCGGGCCGGGGATACCCGAGGCTGAACTCGACGCGGTATTACAGCCTTTTTATCGGGTAGAAACATCGCGTAACCGTGATACCGGCGGAACCGGCCTGGGGCTGGCGATTGCCGCGCAGCTGACCGCGCAGCTTGACGGGAAACTGCGGCTGGCAAATCTTCCTGAAGGCGGGCTGAAGGTCACGGTAACGCTGCCGCGTCGCTAATTGTACGGTTTTGTATCCGGTTGCGTGACCGATACGAGAGCAGACAAATCGTCCCGTTTTGCACACATCCCAAACACATCCGTACGATGAAATACCCTCACTGCAGCGTCGCAGGCCATCTGTAATGTGAGGTTTTTATGTTTTTGATAATCGCGTTTCTGGGCGGGATGATAAGCCTGCTCAGTCCATGTACGCTCCCGGTGATACCTCTTCTGTTTGCCGGTTTTCAGGGGCAGCGAAGACATATCCTGGCTCTGCTGGCAGGGATGATCGTGATGTTTACCGTGGTGGCGATGGTTGTCACGGTTGCCAGCGAATGGATCACGGATGCCACGATAATAGGGCGCTGGCTGGCACTCATTATTCTGGCTACAGCCGCGCTGGCCTTGATTTTCCCGTCCTTCGCCCAGCGTATAGCCGGGCCTGCGGTCAGCGCGGGCAATATCCTCAATACCCGCAGCGGACAAACGCGCGGAATGTTTTCCGCTTTCCTGGCCGGACTTGCCGTCGGTCTGCTCTGGTCTCCTTGTGCCGGACCGATCCTTGGGGCTATTTTCAGTATCAATATTGCGGATCATTCGGCCATCACCACCGGCGCGCTGTTGGCGGCGTATGGCAGCGGATGTGCGCTTATGTTGGGCCTGCTTATGGCCGGCGGTCGGAAACTGATGACACCGCTGCGGGCCAAATCAGCGCTGATGGAAAGGTTGCGCAAGGGGGCGGGCGTGGTGATGTTAGCGGCTGTGGCGTTCAACGCCACGGGGATGAACTCGGTGCTGAAAGGTGCAAATGGGGTGGCAGACCGTCTTGAAACGACGCTGTTGACCCTGGCGAAGCCCGCCACTGCGCCAGTAAAACTGCAGCCGGTCGTAATGACCGAACCCAGCAGTCAGTTGCCTTCGTTAAGTGGCGGAACCGGATGGGTTAATGGTGACCCTGTCACGTCTGAATCTTTGCGGGGTAAAGTCGTCCTGATTGATTTCTGGACCTGGGACTGCATCAACTGCCAGCATACGCTCCCGCATGTCCGCGACTGGGCCACGCGATATCAGTCCCAGGGTCTGGTGGTCATCGGTGTGCATACGCCTGAATATCCGTGGGAAAAACCGCTCTCGTCGGTGAAAAACGCGGTGAACAAATGGCAACTGCCGTATCGGGTCGTGACGGATAATAACTACCAGATCTGGAACGCCTTCGGGAACCAGTACTGGCCGGCACATTACTATTTCGATGCCAAAGGGCAGTTACGTTATACCTCTTTTGGTGAAGGTAACTATGAAGAACAGGAAAAAGTTATCCAGCAGCTGCTTAAAGAGGCCCGCTCATAACGTTGCTCAGGGCTGACGTTGAGCAATGATAAACAACCGTGGAAAAGCCAGCAGTATCTGCCCGTTTTCCTGGAGCGGATACTGCTCTTCCAGCATTTCATGGTAGCGCTTGAGAAAACGTTTCTGCTCGCTCTCATTAAGCTCCTGCAGCCACGGACGTAAACCGGTCGCGCTTACCCAGTCAATGATGGCCTGGTGTGAGCTCATTTTATGGAAATAGGTTGTCCGCCAGATATCCACATCACAACCGGCGTCTGTCAGAATGTCGTAATAGGCATGCACGCCGGGTAAGGCTTCACGACCCCGGTCGGGATAGCCTTGCTCCCAGGCAACTTCGCGCATCGCCACATGAGTGGGCTCAAGCCAGTTGTCAGGCATCTGAATGGACAGTACGCCATTTAACGTGAGCAGAGAGACCAGGTGCGGCAGGAGATCGTAGTGGTCGGGCACCCACTGCAACGAGGCATTGGCGTAAATCAGGCTCAGCGGCTGGCCGGGCTTAAACTGGCGGATATCGGCCTCAACAAAGTGGCAATCCGGTAAGGCGCTGCGGGCTTCGTCGAGCATCGCAGGTGAGTTATCGACCCCTGTGACGTGCGCTGAAGGCCAGCGATGTTTTAACAGCGCCGTACTGTTTCCAGGCCCGCAGCCCAGATCGACGATGGATGACACGTCATCCAGGGGAATTCTGGCGAGCAATTCAGCGGCGGGGCGCGTACGTTCGGCTCCGTATCGCAGGTACAGGGAAGGGTTCCAGTCGGCCATCTTTGCATCTCCGTTGTGCATGCTTCAGCAAGAATAGCACACGCAGACACCTGCACTGAGGCAGGTGTCTGTCCTGCGGCAATTACAGAATGCCTTTCAGGGCAACATGATAAAGCAGCATGATGGTTTTCCCGTCGACAATCCTGCCCGTTTCAATGTCGCACAGTGCCTCTTCCAGCGTCATTTCCAGTACGTCGATATCCTCACCCTCCGCTTTGAGTCCACCGCCTTCACTGGTTCTGTCTTTCGGCTGGTATTCGGCGAGATAAAAATAGAGTTTTTCAGTGACGGAGCCCGGGCTCATGTAAGCTTCAAAAATTTTCTCAACGCGGGAAACGCTATAGCCGGTCTCTTCTTCCGCTTCTGCTTTAATCCGGCTTTCCGGATCCATGTTATCGAGCAAGCCCGCAGCAGCTTCAATAAGGTCATCTTCGTGCCCGTTAATAAAGACAGGGAAACGGAACTGGCGGGTCAGGATCACCGTCTTTTTATCCCGGTTATAAAGCAGGATGGTGGCTCCGTTTCCCCGGTCGTAAACTTCGCGATTTTGCCGCTGCCATTCGCCATCGCGTCGCTGCAGATCAAAGGTATATTTTTTCAGGATGTACCAGTTATCAGACAGTGTTTCACTTTCTATGATGCGTACATCTGCACGTTTTGATTGCACGTTTGTTCCTCCTTACGTAGAGTAATTATCATAAACAGCATGGTCGTGCAGTTTCAAGATTAAACGTGCAATATCAGGAATTCCTTATGCTCACAACGCAGCGAAAACAATTGATCCTTGAAAAGCTCGAGGCTGAAGGTCAGGTCCAGTCGAAAGCGCTCAGCACGCTTTTCGCGGTGTCTGAAGACACCATTCGGCGTGATTTACGCGAGCTGGCGGCAGAAGGGCGTTTACAGCGTGTTCACGGCGGGGCGCTGCCGTCATCCTCGGCCATTGCCCCGTTTGCTGAGCGTAAATCGGTAAAGATGGATGCCAAGAAAAATGTCGCCCGTAAAGGTGCGCAGCTGATTTCTGACGGCCAGGTGGTGATCATTGACGGCGGCACGACCACGTCAGAGCTGATTACGTTTCTGCCTCCTGATTTGAAGATAACCGTGGTCACGCACAGCCCAGGCATTGCGCTGGGACTTGTCGAACATCCCTCCATTGAGGTTATCCTGATCGGTGGCCGTCTGTATAAACACTCTATTGTTGCGGTCGGCGCGGCTGCTATCGAAGGCATCGAAAAAATCCATGCGGACCTGTTCTTTATGGGTGTGACTGGCATCCATCCTGATGCGGGCCTGACGACCGGTGATTTTGAAGAGGCGAGTATCAAACGTGCATTTTCCGGCAGAGCCGCCGAAACGGTTGTGCTGGCTTCCCCCGAAAAAATCAATACCGCGTCATCTTTTGTGATTGGCGATCTGTCGCTGGTGAACACGATTGTCGTTGAAGACGATACCGATAGCGCCTGGATTAACGCGGTAAAAGAAAAGGGGGTTTCCGTGGTGATGACCTCTGAACCGGAAAAGGCATAACCCACGCGAAAAGCCTTTATGATTCGGCCTGTCGGTAAGCCGACAGGCTGGCAGGCAACATCAAACCTGAGGGATATCCTCAAGCGCAGTGTAAATCTTAAGCCCCAGCGTTTGCGCCACCTCAATGTCCATATCGGCCCCTTTGGACGCGCCGGCAATCCGGTAGATAGCATCACATTTCGCAATGAGTCGGTGCGCGACGGGATACAGCATTGCTTCACTGATTTCATCACCCATCGATTTCGAGCCAGCCGCTTTTGCCAACGGTAAGGCCAGCCATTCGCCAATAACCGGAACGTGGCCACGTTGATAGACGGCTAACGCCGCATTTTCAAGACGAGCAAGGTTTTCATCAATGCGCGCCTGTACGCCATCGGTGCCGCTACGATAGGGGCCGGCGATTAAAATCAACTGTTGTGTCATATCAACCTCAGTAAGTAAAAATGCATGAGTTTGCACGTTTGTGCGTCTTTTGTTTCTGGCTTCATATTAGTCGCCAATTTCGTGCAATTTCAAGCAATATTGTGCATTATGGTTTTTTTAAGACAGTTGCAGAAGAGTCGAGCTGGTCTATGCTCAAAAAGCAGAGATCAGCCATTCTCTGGGCGTATTGAAAAATAACAATAATCTTGCGTTTCAGGGGGGGGGAATGAAGAGGATTCTGCTCGTTACAGTGTCATGCTTGCTCTCGGTAATCTCCTTTCTCAGCATAGCCGCAGAGCCGCGCCAGGAGCCGACAGATCGGGAGCGCGCCAGAACGGTTTATATTTTCCATCAGCCGATAGTTATGCTGCAGGCAAAATTCGGTCTGACCACGCCTGAAGAGCGAGTTTTGCGCATTCGAAATACGCTGCGCAATTTCTCTCAACAGGATGTTCGGGAGCCCCTGAAAATTATTCCGGTTACCCGTTACAACCAACCGGGAAGATTGATTGTGATGAACGGCAAGCCGGTGATGTTACTGGCACAAGCCGATCTCGATGAGGGTGACGACCTGACGCTTGATGAAGCTGCTCAACGTGTGCTGACCCGAATGGAGGCACAACGTACGGCACTTCGCGATCAATATGACACCGGGTGGCTGGCATTATCGGCCGGCAAAACGGCCGCAGGGCTGCTGGCACTGTTTGTTTTCTGGTACGGTGCCTGGCGGTCATGGCGTGGAGTAAGGCGTTTTTACCGAGGCCGCATTCTTGAGAACCGCAGTATCATTCCACAACGCTGGCGCAGGTTTGTCGGCGCGATTGAGACTCGTTTGTATGCTTTGCTGATGATTATTCTGGGTATTCTCGGGCTTTATATCTGGCTAAGTTGGTCATTCAGTCTGTTTCCCTGGACGCGCGTTTGGGGAGCATCGCTGGGTGACTGGACCATGCGTGTTCTGCGGGATATTGCACTGTCCATTGTCTCGGCTATGCCGGGCATTTTGATCGTCCTGATTATTTTTCTTATCACAGCCTTCATTCTAAAACTCCTTAAAGTCTTGTTAAATCAGGTAGAAGCAGGGCGTTTACACCTTCCCGGGATCCATCCTGAAACCGTCGGCGCGACGAGGAAGTTAATTTCTGTGGTGGTATGGTTATTTGCTCTGTCTGCAGCATACCCGTTTTTACCGGGGGCCAATTCACTGGCCTTTAAAGGTATCAGTGTATTCTTTGGGCTGATGTTGACTCTGGGATCTGCCGGGGTGATGAATCATGCCATGAGTGGCCTGGTACTGATTTACTCGCGAGCCTTGAGAAAAGGCGACATCATTCGGGTCGCGGATAACGAAGGGTTGGTCACAGAGATAGGTATGCTCGCGACGAAAATCATTACGCGGGAGAATTATGTTGTAACCGTACCGAATGCTGTCGTAGTTAGCGGCAAAATCACTAATCTCAGCGCGCAAAATCCAGATGGTGGCGTGAACCTGACGACAGGTATCACTATCGGATACGACACGCCATGGCGGCAAGTTCATGCCATGCTGGAGATAGCCGCCAGACGGGCGAAATGTATCGATCAGTCACAACAGCCGCTGGTAAGACAATTGAGTTTGATGGACTGGTATATTGCTTATGAACTTCAGGTGAAGCTGCGTGCCGGGCAATCACTGGCGGAGGCCCGCAATGAACTGCACAGCAATATTCAGGATGTCTTTAACGAGTTTAATGTACAAATCATGTCGCCAAACTTTGTGATGCAACCAGAAGGTGCGGTCGTCGTGACGGAAGATAACTGGTATGCAGCGCCGGCAGAGAAGCCAGAGAATAAACAGCGTGAGTGAAGATGGCTATGCAGGTTTAGAGGATTCGGAGCAGGTAAGGTGCATTAGAGGCTGTCAAACACCAGAACAAGGATGACCACAAAAAGCCAGATTCTGCCTTAATCTATGTTGGTGCGCATAATGTATATTATGTTAAATTGATTATTATGATCCATTCCTGAGCAATGCTAATTACGCAATCCTACCCTTTTCTAATTCCAGTCCATTCTGGCTGACCACAGGATATTGGCTCAACGTTTTAACACTGCTATCATCGAAATCATAAAATTA
>NZ_CP080000.1:1468222-1508503 GCF_019378755.1 Enterobacter sp. BIDMC 29
AAATTAAGCCTAGAGTATTCAAATGCTTAAAGAGTTATCCCATCGTCTACAACACTGTAACGACATAGCGGTACGTATAAACAATGCCAACGATTCACAGCTGCAAGAACTGAAAACGCAGTTGGCCCAGCAGATGAGTAAGCCCGTGGGACTACATACTATGGGCATCCCTGCGACAATCAGCACCCTCGGGGTGATTGTCAGTTTTGCTATTCCGCAGCTATGGTTGGGCTACGGCGTATTCGCCGCACTCAATCAGCCGGCAGAAAAGGTATTTGTGTGGGTAGTGTTGATTGCCCTTCTTTTCGCCGGCATCAACGGTCTGACGATGTTTATGATGGGTAAAGGCAGCATTCGCGCCGTGCGGGTACATCTTTCTCTGGCATTCATAAGCCTTCTGCTGACGGTCGTTTATCTGCTTGCAGCTCTGAGCGGCACCATCTGGCCAGGCGTCAATTTAACAGCCGCACTGGTGAGTGTTGTCATGTTGCTGCTCAGCGGTTTCTGTATACGACCTCCTTCCTTCTATAAGATGCTGCTATTTACCCTTCATAATCGCGCCTGGCGCCAGCAAATCCGCCAGACACGCAATAACATGCAGCGTTAAACACATTCCCGCCACTACTGGCGGGACTTCGCTCTGTGACTGCGCAACCTTATCGCTCGGTCGTGGAGATCAAAAAATCAATCAGAGCTTTCACCCTTTTTGTTTTCCCCGCATTTTTCGGGTAATAGAGATACACTGGCGGATAGGTTTTCCAGAAGCTCTCCATCACAGGTACAAATTGTTCCCGATCTGGCTGTAACCGCCAGATGGGTTCGAACAAGCGCCCAATTCCCAGTCCGTTACGAATTCCGTCTGCCATAACATCAATATCGTTGCTGATTAACTGTCCGGGCATTTCAACGGTTAACTGTTCTCCGCGATCGTTCAGGATCAACGGAAGGATGCGGTTGTTAGTGATAAAACGGTAACCAATCAATCGGTGATGACTGAGATCTGCCGGCACCTCAGGCATACCCTGTTCAGCGAGATAGGCAGAGGATGCGTATAACCCTTCACGAAACGGTTTCATTAACGGCCGTGCTACCACCCCACCCTCCAGAATATCGCCAAAACGAATCCCCAGGTCAAAACGCTCCTCGATAATATTCACGGTACCGTCGAAGACCGAAATTTCCAGTTGAATCCTTGGGTATTGCTGACAGAACGCAACCATTGCAGGCTTGAGAATTAACAGATAGGCGAAACGCGAGAGCGTAATTCTTACCACACCAGAGGGTTCCTGATTCCGATCGCGAAGGCTTTCCAGCGATTTTTCCAGCGAATCCACCGCGGCGGCAGTTTGTTCCAGCAACTGTTGCCCGGTTTCGGTCAGCTCAATACGCCGGGTCGTGCGCACAAAAAGCGGATGTCCAATATGCTCTTCCAGCAACTTAAGCGCATTGCTGACGGAGGGCGGCGTGATTTCAAGTTTCCTCGCGGCTGCCGAGATATTTCCTTCACGCGCAATGCTCTGAAAGATGCGGATCTGATTATAAAGAGCGTTATTCATAGCATTTTCCTTAAGCAATTACCGCCTGATTATTAAGTACAGACTAAAGATGCTTAAGTCAATGCTCGCCTTATCTTCATACATTGAGGTTCTTATACTTTCTGCTCTTCTCACTGAAAACTGATTACTGGAGCGACTGATGCGAATTTTATGTCTGGATATTCCCGCCGCGGGTGCATCGCCGGAAAAATATGCACCGCACCTTACTGCTGAAGCATTGCACGCCTGGGGGCTGTATAAATCCGGCGTCATCCGCGACATCTACTTTCGTCAGGACAGACCCGGCGTCGCTATTTTCCTTGAATGTGACGCTGTCGAGGAAGCGATGAACGTAATGGCCGAATTCCCTCTGGCGAAAGCAGGCTTATTAAGCTTCGAGTGCATTCCTCTTGGCTCCTTTATTAACTGGGAAAATCTCTTCTCAGAAGAATTTAAAAACTAAAAGCACGGCGTGGCTGACGTCCTGTCTTTTTAAGACGCTGCATCTGAAAACACGCCTGAGTTAAACATCCATCAATTCTGCATAACTGATTGAAATGAAAAATATCCTTATCGTTTCCGGACATCCAGAACTTAACCATTCTGTCGCCAACGCCACCATCCTTGACGAGGTGGCGACAGCCCTGCCCGACGCTGAAATTCGTCGTCTGGACTGGCTCTATCCGGACGGCAAATTCAATATCGGAGCGGAGCAGGAAAGCCTGCTCAGGGCCGATGTGATTGTCTGGCAGTTCCCTTTTTCCTGGTACGGACTCCCGGGACTCATGAAACAGTGGCTGGATGAAGTTTTTGTTCACGGTTTCGCGCATGGTTCAACGGCGAAACTGGGTGGTAAAAAGCTGGTTCTCTCCTTCACAACGGGGGCACCGCAAGCGCTTTACACCGCTGACGGTTTCTTTGGCCATACCATTGAGGAGTATCTCATTGCGTTCGAGACGACGGCAAGGCTGTGCAATCTTGAGATGCTGGCACCGGTTTATACCTGCGGTATCAGCTACGCCGACAGGGATGCCGAGAAAATCGCCCAGCAAAAAACGCTTGCCCGGGAGCACGCGTCAAGGCTTGTCGACCTGCTTAACGCTATTGGTGAATAATTCGGAAGGAGAATAACGATGCAGTATACCCGGCTCGGTAAAAGTGACTTACTTGTCTCTCGCATCTGCATGGGATGCATGGGGTTTGGCGATCCGTTGACAGGCCAGCATCGCTGGACGCTGGACGAAACGGAAAGCCGGCACATCATTCGCTACGGCCTTGAACAGGGCATCAATTTTTACGATACCGCCATCGCCTACCAGAACGGTTCGAGTGAACGGTTTGTTGGCCGGGCATTGCGTGACATGGCGAAGCGCGATGATGTGGTGCTGGCTACAAAGTTTCTGCCGCGGACGCCCGCGCAAATTGCCGAGGGGATCAGCGGAAAACAGGCAATAGCCCGCTCGCTGGATCTGAGTCTGCAAAATCTGGGTATGGACTACATAGACCTCTACATTTACCACATCTGGGATTACAACACGCCCGTTCTTGAGGTGCTTGAAGCGCTGCATGCCGCCGTTACTGCCGGCAAGGTGCGCGCTATAGGGATCTCAAACTGCTACGCCTGGCAGCTGGCTAAGGCGAACGCGCTTGCAGAACGCGAAGGACTGACGCCCTTTGTTTCCATGCAGAGTCACTACAACCTGATTATGCGTGAAGATGAACGTGAACTCTTCGGTTTATGCGCTGAGGATGGGATTGCGTTGACGCCCTATAGCGCGCTGGCAAGCGGCCGCCTCTCCCGTAAAGAAGGCCACACGCGGCGAGCCGTCGAGGATGACTACGCCCGCGGGAAGTATGACCGTACGGCAGAACAAGATCGGATCATTATCGAACGTGTTGCCGAGCTTGCCGAACAGTATCAGGTATCCATGACGGAAATATCACTCGCCTGGCTACTGACCAGGGTCACCTCACCCATTGCTGGTGCCACGCAAAAACGTCATGTCGAAGGTGCGGTAAATGCCGTGAGTCTGCAGCTGAGCCCGGAGGCGATCCGCTATCTGGAAGAATGCTATCAGCCCCACTTTCTGACGGGGGTTATGGCGCAAAATACGCCGCATACCAAAGACGTTAAGCAGGTCTGGACGCGGTAGCCTGTTTCTGGTTTAGAAAAAGGATCATCATGAAAAAGAGTCTCATGTTTTTAGCTTACCTGCTAATAAGCAGCCCTGCCTTTGCAAAAAGTCAGGGCATACAGGATACGCCCGTGATGAATATCGTTGAGATAAGCATCACACCCGATCGGGACAGGCATTTTGATGAGGTTGCCAGGCAAACAATCACCGCTTCGGTTGATCATGAAGTGGGCACGCTGGCGATGTACGCGCTGAAACGCAGTGACAATGCGCGTCAGGCATATATGGTTGAGCTTTATGCAAGCGAGTTGGCCTACCGCAAACATCTGGATGCCGCTCCATACAAAGCGTTTGATGCTCAAGCTCCTGATATGATTGATCGGAAGCTGAAAATCACACTGGTGCCGCAATTTACAGGGGACAAACACATCATACCCGATGAGCGGACCATCAATAATCTGGTGGTAGTCGAGGTGAAGCCGGAATATCAGACCGAATTCAAAAACATTGTCCTTCCTGAAATGGCTCAGTCGCTCAACATAGAAAAAGGCGTGCTTGCCATGTATGCCGCGACAGACGTAGATGATCCCCACCGCTGGTATTTCTATGAGATTTACGCCAGTGAGGAAGATTATCAACTCCACAGACAGACGCCGCACTTTAGGGATTATCTAAAGCAAACGGCGCACATGAGTACCCGTAAAACGTCTATTCCTGTCAAACCATTATTTCTGCGTAATAAAGGCGGGATAACCGCAGAAATCGCCCCTGGCGGCTAAAGCGTAGAAAAATGGCGTTTACGCAGGCCTGGTGTGATACATTCCGGGCGCTCTAATGACCACCACACATGACAGGTATGCAGAACATAACTCAACAATTTCGCTGGCTTCTGCTTGTTATCCCGTCACTGAGCGGTTGTGGCACCCTCTCGCAAATGTCCTCCCCGGCAGGAACACAGGAACTCCTCACCCATAAATCGCTGGACGGCGACGTTGATAGCGTGGTCCGTCACTATATGGCGCAAAAATCCGTTCCTGGGATGACGGTTGCGGTGATCCATAATTACGGTTCTCCGCAGTTTTACAGTTGGGGCGTAACCGATGCGGCCAATCGCTACCCGATCGGGTCCAATACCTTGTTTGCCCTCGGTTCGCTCAGCAAAGGGATTACGGCGGAAGTGGTGGCTTGTCTGGTGAACGAAGGAAGGCTGAGTTGGAACGATAACCTGGCGACATTGCTGCCACCGGGTACGCCCTTAAGCGCAGATGCACAAAAAATTACTCTACTGGAACTGGTGACCCACACCTCTGGCCTGCCCCGTCAGAATATGGATGTTCCGATGCTGGGAAAATTCATCAGCTATTTAAGCAGTGGCGATAACTTTTATGGCGAACTGGATAGCGATAACGTATTGCGCTATTTAGCCAACTGGCATGCACCGCAGCATAAAATGCCGCAATACTCTAATACCGGCTATGCCCTGATTGGCTATATCCTGAAACACAAAACCGGCGAAGATATTCAGAGTTTAGCCTCGCACTATATTTTTCAACCGCTGCAAATGGCTAACAGTAGTTTTACTCCCCAGACGTTAAAGGGATACCCGCAGCGTGCGCTTGGCCATGCTGGCGATCAGCCCAAATTCATCCCGCGCGGGCAGCTGACGCCCGACTGGCATTTTTCCAACAACATGGTAGCGGCAGCGAGTTTATACAGTAACGCCGAAGATCTGGCCGCGTATGCCCGCTATCACGTGGCGACAACCGACAATCGCTTATTGGATAGCGTCTTTGCTGAAGTCAGTAATACCGATATTCAACGCCCCGATGGTGTACAGGGTATTGCCTGGACCACCGACTTTATCGGTCTGGAAAAAATTACTTATCAGGTAGGCTATATTGGCGGCTACTCAAGCTTTATCGGTTTCGATAAACAAAAAGGCAATGCGGTAGTCGTGCTTCAAAATGCGTTTAACTGGAGTAACTATATTGGTATCGCACTATTAATGGATATGGCGAAAAACGATAGCCAGAGAGAAGAACATTCTCGCGCGCTGTAACCTCGCCTGGTCATGTCTGCAAACCAACAGCAGCGCTTCTCCGTATCGGCATGATACTGCTCAGCGGTGGCTGCATTCTTAGAAGACCTTCTAAAAGATGCTGAAAACGCCCCTCACTCGAGGGGCGTATAGCCGTGACATCCACCACGCGCCAGTTAATTCGCCTGATTCATACGGCGATGTTTCTCTGCCTGTTGCTGATGAATAACAGAAGACGGCCCATTGTTCACCGTTTCATGCACAACGGCGGCCTTCTCATGCTCATTCATCGCGGAGAAAGACTTTGCCGATTCGGGAGTATTACAGGGGCCAGCTTTGAGCATTTTCTTGTGCATCTCAGCCATGGTTTGATGCGCAGTTGCCTGAGCGTTATTAACCTGGTCGTGCATGTTGATCGTTTCTGCTGCCCAGCCAGATGAGGTGACAGCCATAATGGTGACAATGGATAACAGGATCTTTTTCATGGTCGAATCTCCTAAGTTTACATACTCTGCAATATCGCTGAATGAAAAGTCAGAGATAAATGCATCGGCGTCTGAATTATCATTGATTATAAAAACCGACCTCTGTTTATCCCGTGACGGGCTGATGACATTTCTGTCACTGGGCCATACGGGGAATAACCCCCTGCCCCATACGCATAAAAAAGGACACTCCAGCGTGTCCTTTTAATATCGTCGCGCGTTTATTTATGTCTTCGCAGCCAGATTAATTTGTAGGCGGCCGGAATAATGAACAGGGATAACAGCGGAGCCGTAATCATTCCTCCAATCATCGGCGCGGCTATCCGGCTCATGACTTCTGAGCCCGCACCGGTTCCCCAGAGGATGGGCAACAGACCGGCAATGATAACCGCTACGGTCATTGCTTTCGGTCTCACGCGGAGTACCGCCCCCTGATAAAGGGCTTCATCGAGACCTTCCGCGGTAAAGGTTTCCCGCTGGGCAAGCGCCGGATGGGCTTCAATGGCATGACGCAAATACATCAGCATCACCACGCCAAACTCTGCTGCCACCCCGGCCAGGGCAATAAAGCCGGTTCCGGTCGCCACGGACATATGGAAGCCCTGCCAGTACAGGAACCAAATTCCGCCGACCAGGGCGAATGGCAGACTCATCAGAATAAGCAGTGCCTCATCAACACGACGGAATGCCAGGTATAACAAAATGAATATGATCATTACCGTCATCGGCACCATCAGTTTCAGTTTTTTATTGGCGTGCTCCAGCAATTCAAACTGTCCGGAGAAAGAGACACTGGTGCCCGGTCTTAATTTTACGTGCTGGCTGATAGCGGTTTTAATGTCGTTTACAACCGACACCATATCCCTGCCACGAGCATCAATATAAATCCAGCTGGCAGGGCGGGCATTTTCCGTTTTCAGCATGGTAGGTCCGGAAACGACACGAATATCAGCGACATCGCCCAGGGTAATTTGCTGTTTCATGGGCGTCAGAATGGGCATCTGTTTCAGTGCCTGTGGGCTGTTTCGGTAATCCTGAGGGTAGCGGATATTGATCGGGTAACGGGCTACGCCCTCAACCGTCTCGCCGGTTGTTGCGCCACCGATGGCTGATGAGACAAACAGCTGCACATCACCCACCGTCATTCCGTATCGGGATGCTTTCTCCCGGTTGATATCCACGTCGATGTAGCGTCCGCCTTCCAGACGTTCTGCCAGGGCTGAAACCACGCCCGGCACGGTTTTGGCCACCGCTTCGATACGTTGCGCAGTGGCATCAATATCAGACAAAACGGTGCCAGACACCTTGATACCGATTGGGCTTTTAATGCCGGTGGAGAGCATATCTATACGGTTACGGATCGGCGGTACCCAGAGGTTAGCCAGGCCGGGCAAACGCACGGTCTTATCCAGCTCATCAACGATCTTGTCAATCGTCATTCCTGGTCGCCAATGATCTTCAGGTTTGAGCTGAAGGGTGGTTTCGACCATTTCCAGTGGCGCGGAGTCGGTCGCCGTTTCGGCCTTACCGGTCTTACCAAATACGGACGCCACTTCAGGGACGGTTTTGATTAATTTGTCTGTCGTCTGCAAGAGCGCGGCAGCCTCCGCCGGCGATACGCCAGGTAACGTTGAAGGCATGTACAGCAGGTCGCCCTCATTGATCTTTGGCAGAAACTCCCCCCCGACCTGACTCAGCGGCCATATGACCGTAAAAATTGTTAACGCCGCAACCAGCAAGGTCGTTTTCGGCCAGTGGAGCACGCGAAGCAATAACGGGTGATAGGCATTAATCAGCAGTCGGTTCAGCGGGTTGCTGGTCTCCGCGGGGATTTTCCCTCTGATCCAGAACCCCATCAGTATAGGAATGACGATGATTGCCAGCGCGGCCGCGCCCGCCATGGCATACGTCTTCGTGAAGGCCAGCGGCCCAAACAGGCGCCCTTCCTGTCCCTCAAGCGTGAAAATGGGGATGAACGACAAGGTGATGATCAGCAGGCTGATAAAGAGCGCCGGGCCCACTTCAACGGACGCATCGGTAATGACCTTCCAGCGGGTTGCGTTGTCTATCTGCTCCCCAGGGTGTTGATGATCCCACTCTTCCAGTCGTTTATGCGCATTTTCAATCATCACAATGGCGGCATCCACCATCGCCCCCACGGCAATGGCAATCCCGCCCAGAGACATAATATTGGCGTTTAGCCCCTGGAAATGCATGACGATAAAGGCAATGCACAGGCCAAGCGGCAGAGAAACGATCGCCACCAGCGCAGAGCGGATATGCCAGAGGAACAGCGCACAGACGATGGCCACCACGATAAACTCTTCAAGGAGTTTGTTACTCAGGTTATCAATGGCGCGGTCAATTAACTGGCTGCGATCATAGGTAGTCACCACCTCGACACCCTCTGGCAGGCTGGCTTTCAGCGTCTCCAGCTTGTCTTTTACTGCGGTAATGACTTCACGTGCGTTTTTCCCCGAGCGCAGGATCACGACGCCACCAGCAACTTCGCCCTGGCCGTTAAGCTCTGCAATGCCGCGCCGCATCTCCGGGCCCGTTTGCACGCGGGCCACATCGCGCAGATAAACCGGCACGCCGTTCTCGCCCGTTTTCAGGACGATATTATTGAAATCATCAATGGACTGAAGGTAACCGCTGGCGCGGACCATGTACTCCGCTTCCGCCATTTCAATGGATGATCCCCCTGCTTCCTGGTTAGATGATTCGAGAGCCTGTTTAACGTCGGGCAGCGTGACACCGTACTGCGCTAGCTTCAACGGGTTAACCTGAATCTGATACTGCTTAACCACGCCGCCTACTGACGCAACCTCCGCGACGTTAGGGATGGTTTTCAGTTCGAATTTCAGGAACCAGTCCTGAAGGGAACGCAGTTCTGCAAGATCGTGTTTTCCACTGTGATCCACCAGGGCATATTCAAATATCCAGCCTACACCGGTGGCATCTGGTCCTATTTCTGAGCTTACACCGGCAGGCAATTTGCCCTGAACCTGGTTCAGGTATTCCAGAACGCGCGAGCGGGCCCAGTACAGGTCAGTACCGTCTTCAAAAATGACGTACACATAGGAGTCGCCAAACTGGGAAAAACCACGCACGGTCTTTGCGCCGGGTACCGACAGCATGGTTGTCGTGAGCGGATACGTGACCTGATTTTCAACAATCTGCGGAGCCTGACCGGGATAGCTGGTTTTAATGATCACCTGCACATCAGAGAGATCGGGCAATGCATCGACAGGGGTATTGATGATAGTCCATGTTCCCCAGACGCTGAGAAACAAAGCGCCCATCATCACCAGGAAACGGTTGGCGACGGAGCGCCGGATAATCCATTCAATCATCATCGTCTCCTTAATGGCCCGAATGCGCGTCGTCAGTTTTTTCAGGATGACGCATGCGCTCTAATGCACCGCTAATATTGGCTTCGGAGTCAATCAGGAACAGACCGCTGACCACGACAGCATCGCCTTCGCTCAGTCCGCTGCCAATCGCGGACTGCTGCTGAGATTCATGCAGAACATGAATGCTTTTCGGCACAAAACGCCCTTCCGCATCGACCACAATCACCCGCTGTTCTTTGCCCGTATCAATCACGGCCTGGGATGGGATCAGCAGCATCTCCTGGCTCCTGGCGTTCAGTTTCAGGTAGGCGTTCATGCCGGGTTTCAGGCTTTCGTCTTGGTTGGAGACCTGCAGACGGACCTGCAGCGTGCGGGTAGTTTGATCCACGCTGGGGAGAATGTTCCATTTTTCAATGGCAAACGATTTATCCGGATACGCGGGCACTGAAATTTCAAACTGTGAGCTGTCTTTGAGAAGATACGCAATGGATTCCGGCACGGCCGCACTGATCCAGACCGGATCCATCCCCTGTATCTGTGCCACCACGTTATCTTTGGTAATGTTCATGCCCGTGCGCAGGTTAAACGCCGTAATCACGCCATCTATGGGGGCCTTGATAGTAAAACGGGTCTGGATACTCCGGGTCGCACGCAGTCGTTGAACATCCTCTTCCGGCATGCCGGCAAGACGTAGTCGCTCCAGAACACCTTTTATCTGGGTAGGGGTTCCGCCGGTACCCGATAACAACAGGAACTCGCTTTGCGCTTCCACCCATTCCGGAATGGTGATATCGATAAGCGGCGTCCCTTTTTTGACATGATCGCCCACGGTCAGTGGGTACACTCTCTCGACGAAACCCTCAGAACGCGCCTGCACAATGACAAACTGATATTCGTTATAACTGACGTTGGCCGGTATGGTCTGGGCGTAATTCAGCGCTCCCCGCGTCACTTTCTGCGTTTTGAGTCCCAGGTTCTGAACCTGCGTCGGGTCAATACGAATACCCTCACTGCTTTTTTCGTCATTTTCATCGGCATATTTCGGCACCAGATCCATATCCATAAACGGAGACTTGCCGGGTTTATCAAACCGGGTATCCGGCTTCATCGGGTCATACCAGAAAAGTACCTTTCTCTCCGTCGTGGTCTGTTCTGTTTTTTCTGCGGAATGCACAGACTGCCAGGCGATAACTGAAATCAGCCCTCCTGCAATAAGGCTGCCGAGGGTGACGGCAGCAAACTTTATTCTTAAAGAGGCCATGCTTTTTCTCGCTATTTAATGCTCTTGAGTAAAGAGATATTGCCCTGCTGAACAAACGTAAAATTAACGTGGCTGCCGGCTTTTAAGGCGAGAATAGTTTCGTCTGCCTGGACAAAGGTGAAACGCATGGTCATGGCGGGCCAGCCAATCGCTGGAATAGCATCGTGCGCGATAGTGATTTTTTTAGTGCTCAGATCAACCGCTTTCACCACGCCGGTTCCCGCGATAACCTGCTCTGGCGTGGCTTGTGCGGCTGTGCTCATCTCCCCGTGCTGATGTGTTTCAGCATGCAGGCCTGCAGAAAATATAACGGAGAGTGCACCCAGTACGACCGCGTTAAATAAACTGTTCATTTTTTGATTTCCTGATGGAGTAATTAAAAGGAATTACTCAACCCAACCGCCACCCAGCGCGGTGAATAAGTTAATTTCATTCACCTGTCGGGAATAGATAAGGTCGAGAATGGTTTGTTGTGTTGCAAAAAGAGAACGTTCAGCATCGAGCACTTCAATGTAACTGACCGCGCCACTGGAATATAAACCTCTGGCTCGCTGCAGGGTGATATGTAGCGAATCAAGATAACGCTGCTGGGCGTCAAGTTGCTGACTGATGCTGTCCCGCAATGCGAGCGCGTCGGCGACCTGTTTAAAAGCCGCCTGAATTTTTTGTTCGTAATTGACGATTGACTGCTGCTGGCGAATTTCAGCCAGTTTGAGATTGGCTTTATTCCTTCCGGCATTAAAAACAGGAATGTCAATTTTCGGAATAAAATTCCACATCCCGTTTCCTGCGGTGAAGAGGCTGGATAATTCCGTACTGCTTGCTGAAAGCCCGCTGGTTAGCGTAATGGACGGGAAAAAGGCGGCGCGCGCCGCGCCAATATTGGCATCAGCCGCTTTCAGTTGATACTCCGCTTCCATAATGTCCGGGCGCTGAAGCAATATTTCTGACGGCAGACGAGGCGGCAGTTTGACGGGTGAAATCTCATCGACGCTGCCTCCTTTCTCTGCCGGCAGCGCGCGATAGGTTCCCAGAACCTGCTGCAGGGCATTATTGGCCTGAGCCAGCTCGCCTTCTCTTTTCGCTATTTCTGCACGGGTACTTTCAATCTGCCCCCGGGCCTGTTCAAGTGCCAGAACGTTGGTGCTGCCCGTTACCAGCTGTTGTTCAACAAAAGCCCAGGATTGTTGATAGTTTTTTAGCGTATCGCGGGCAATACGACGTTGTTTGTAGGCCAGTTGCTGGCTGAAATAGCTCTGCGACACGCTGGAGACAAGCAGGATATGCACGGCACGGCGGGCCTCCTCGCTGGCAAAATAGTTCTGTCTGTCAGCATCACTCATATTCCTGAGCTTGCCGAAGAAATCGAGTTCGTAACTGAGGTTCAACCCTGCGTCGTACTGCTGTGTGGTCGGCTTGTCCGTTTTCAGCCCACCGCTGTAGGTTACACCTGACGAGGCATTCAGCTGCGGATACCGGTCGGCATCCGTCACGTTGAACTGCGCGCGCGCCTCTTCAACCTTGAGGGCGGCCATTTTTAAATCACGGTTGTTATTCAGGGCTTCGGCGATCAGTGCTGCGACCTGAGGATCGGTAAAAAAGCTACGCCATCCGCTGTCGTGATACCCCGCCACCACCGGTGTGAGGCTATTTCGGGATAACGAGAACTGCTGCGGAACCGGTGCTGGCGGACGCGCATATTCTGGTGCCAGCGAGACGCAGCCTGCCAGGAAAAATATTGTGCTAATGCTAAGTCGTTTTAATGTGCACATCACGCTTCTCGTCCAGGCAGGCCTGGTAAATGTTTCAAATGAAGTCCAGAGTATTACCAGGGTTACTCTACAGCGTGCTTCCTGTTTGCCTGGTGACAGGATAATGACAATGTTGTCATTCTTAACGTAAGTCATTGATAACGGTTTGAGGCTCTCTAGAATGTCCAGAGCAGCCAGTCAGGGGAGCAAGATGAAAATACTGATCGTTGAAGACGAGATAAAAACCGGGGAGTACCTCAGCAAGGGGCTGACTGAGGCGGGGTTTGTGGTGGACCACGCTGACAATGGCCTGACCGGATATCATCTCGCCATGACCGCCGAGTATGACCTCCTGATTCTGGATATCATGCTTCCCGACGTGAACGGCTGGGATATCATCCGCATGTTACGTTCTGCCGGGAAGGGAATGCCGGTTCTGTTACTCTCAGCCCTTGGCACTATTGAACACCGGGTGAAGGGTCTTGAACTGGGCGCGGATGATTACCTGATCAAACCCTTTGCCTTTGCGGAGCTGCTCGCCCGCGTCAGGACGCTTCTGCGACGGGGCAATACGGTGATCACGGAAAGCCAGTTTCAGGTGGCTGATCTGATGATTGATCTCGTGTCCAGAAAGGTGATCCGCGCGGGGAACCGTATCCTGCTGACCAGTAAAGAGTTCAGCCTGCTGGAGTTTTTTATGCGACACCAGGGGGAAGTGCTGCCCCGCTCCCTGATCGCATCCCAGGTCTGGGACATGAATTTTGACAGCGACACCAACGCGATTGATGTCGCCGTCAAACGGCTTCGCGCGAAAATAGACAATGATTATGAGCCGAAGCTGATCCAGACGGTCCGCGGCGTGGGGTACATGCTGGAGGCACCGGATGCGCGTTAAATTACCCGGACGCCCTTTTTCATTAGCCCTCAGGCTAACGTTTTTTATCAGCCTCTCCACGATACTGGCATTTTTCGCCTTCACCTGGTTTATGCTGCACTCCGTTGAAAAGCATTTTGCCGAGCAGGATATCAACGATCTGCAGCAAATCAGTACCGCGATGCACCGTATCCTGCAGTCCCCGGCAGATCCGGACGAGAAGAAAATCAGTAAAATCAAAGAGTCAATTGCCAGCTATCGTAACGTTGCGGTTCTGCTTCTCGACGCGCGTGGGGAGGTGTTGTTCAGTACGGCGCAGGGGGCAGCGTTACGCCCTGCCGTGAACACGGCGGCGTTCAGCACGCACAGCCGGGCACGGGATGTGTTTCTCTGGACGGTGGATGCCCCCACCCTGCAGCGTCATTCCGGTGCTGAGATGAAAAGTGACACGTACCGGATTATCGCCTCGTCAGGCACGGCAACGCTGCAGGGAAAAGCGCAGAATTACGTTATGCTGATCGGGCTTTCAATTAATTTCCATCTCCATTACCTCGATGCGCTGAAAAAGAACCTGATTGCGATTGCCGTGGTGATCAGCCTGCTGATTATTCTTATCATTCGAATCGCGGTCCGTCAGGGACACCTGCCGCTGCGTAACGTCAGCAATGCCATTAAAAATATCACCTCTGAAAATCTCGATGCGAGGCTGGAACCGTCGCGCGTTCCGGTTGAACTGGAGCAACTGGTGATTTCGTTCAACCATATGATTGAAAAGATTGAAGATGTGTTCACCCGCCAGGCGAATTTTTCTGCCGATATCGCCCACGAAATCAGAACCCCCATCACCAATCTGGTGACCCAGACTGAAATCGCACTCAGCCAGAACCGGACGCCGAAAGAGCTGGAAGATATCCTCTACTCCAGCCTTGAAGAGTATAACCGGATGACCCGGATGGTCAGCGATATGCTGTTCCTGGCGCAGGCGGATAACAATCAGCTGATCCCGGACAGGGTGATGTTTGATTTAAGCGCGGAGGTCATTAAAGTCTTTGATTTCTTCGAGGCCTGGGCGGAAGAACGTCATATCACGCTGACGTTTCACGGGATGCCCTGCCTGATCGAAGGCGATCCGCAGATGTTCAGACGCGCAATCAACAACCTGTTATCCAATGCCCTGCGCTATACGCCGGAAGGCAAGACGGTGACCGTCTCAATCGCCGAACGGGAAAACGATTTTGAGCTGATGATTGCCAACCCCGGGAAACCTGTCCCGCAAGAACATCTACCCAGGCTGTTTGACCGTTTTTACCGGGTGGATCCTTCAAGGCAGCGAAAAGGCGAAGGCAGCGGGATTGGTCTTGCCATTGTGAAGTCAATTGTCACCGCGCATCATGGTAAAGTCCGCGTCGAATCGGATGCTCAGTCGACGCGCTTTATCTTGTCCGTGCCTAAGCGGGTTACTCAGCACTGAGTGGTTGCTGCACAGCCCGACACACGTCCAGCACTTTCTCTCTCAGCCAGCGGTGCCCCGGATCCCTTTCCATTCGCGGGTGCCACATCTGCGATACCGTAATGGTTCGGGTTTTAAACGGCAGTTCAAAGACATGCACACTCTGCGCCATCGGCTGGTTCAACAGATACAATGCCGGAACCATGGCGATCAGATCGGACGCCAGCGCCACGGATAACGCCGTCGGGAAACCGGGCACGACGCTGGCAATTTTGCGCTTCATCCCCACTTCTGCCAGCGCATCGTCGACAAAGCCGTGTAGCGATCCGTCGGGTGCGGCAACCACGTGGCCCCAGGAAACATAATCGTGAAGGCTGACCGTGGGGTGTGCCGCCAGCGGATGTCCCTTACGCACCGCGGCAATGAACCGATCCTGAAATAATCGCTGCAGGCGTATTTCAGGTCCCATGTTGCTCTGCACGCCAATTTCCAGGTCAACCAGCCCTTCCCGCAGATAACGTGACGTTTTCTCGGGCTTCGGCGAGAACCGAATACACACATCGGGCGCAGCTTCGGCCACAGCGGCAATCAGCAATGGGCCAAATGCAACCACAAAACCATCATTGGCTCTGATGGTGAACAGCCGCTCGAGGTTTTCCACCTTCAGCGTTTCAGTGGAGGGCTGCAGTACGGCTCTTGCCTCATACACGGCCCCTCTGGCTCGCTCCCTGGTGGCCTCGGCCCAGGGCGTCAGCACCATATTACGCCCTGCCCGCACCAGGATCGGGTCGCCGGTCACCTCTCGCAGCCGGCTCAGAGTACGGCTCATGGCTGACGTACTCAGGTTTAAACGCCGCGCCGCGCCCGCCACGCTGGCTTCGGCCAGCAGGACGTCGAGGGCGACAAGCAAATTAAAATCCGGATCGGACATGATGCATCCTCAGATAAGGCGTTGTATGCAACTGAACAGTGCAACTGCTGCGTCTTCCGCCTTGTATATCCCATGATTATAGTTTCGTCATCAACATTCTTTCCGGAGTTACGACGATGACGCTATTTTCAAACCAGCCCGGCGACGAAGGATTGCCCGGCCATGAACGCGCCCGGGTGATGGCCGCGGTAATGACCACCACGCTGATGGGCGTTTTTGATGGCACCATGATCAACATCGCCTTGCCTTCGATGGCAAGCGCGATGCAGGTGCCCGCGAATGTGGCCGTCTGGTTCGCCAATGGGTATCTGTTGTCCGCGGCCATGACTCTGGCCATCTTCGCTGCCCTGGCGGCCCGGGTTGGCTACCGCCCGGTGTTTCTGACCGGACTTGCCGTCTTTACACTCACCTCGCTCGGCTGCGCGCTGGCCCGCACCCCGGACATGCTGATCGGGATGCGGATTTTGCAGGGGATTGGCGGGGCGGCCACACTGAGTATTGCCCCAGCGATACTGCGCGCCGTCTTTCCCGGTCGACTGCTTGGCCGCATTCTGGGACTGCACGCTCTGCTGATCGCCTCCAGCACGGCCATTGCACCCGTACTGGGCGGGACGATCCTGGACGTACTGCGCTGGCAGTGGTTATTCGCCATTAACCTTGTTCCCGGAACGATTGCCCTGCTGTTGGCCTGGAAGGCCTTACCACGACAACCGGCTTCAGATCCTTTTCCGTTCGATGCCCCGGGGGCACTGCTCTCCGCGGTCCTGTTGGGGGCGATGATCATGACGGCCAACAGTTTCCAGCGTGCTTCGCACCACATCAGCCACGAGGCCATCAGCTGGGCGCTGCTCGCCACGATTAGCGCCATCACCTTTGTCTGGCATATTCGCCGCGCCCGAAGCCCCATACTGCCTCCCGTTATTTTCCACAACGGACGCTTTACGCTCGCCGCGCTCACGTCGCTGGCCTCGTTTGTGAGCCAGGGCATCACCTTTATCGCCCTGCCGTTCCTGTTTCAGAGCGTATATGGCTACAGTCCGGTGGTCTCCGCGCTGCTGTTCACGCCCTGGCCGATAGGTATCGTACTGATTGCGCCGCATGCGGGCCGCTGGGCAGACACAATTTCAGCCCCGCTGATATCTACCCTCGGGCTATTCGTGTTTGTGGTGGGGTTGATCCTGCTCGCGACACTGCCCGCCAGCCCTTCCGCATGGAATATCTGCCTGCGAAGCCTGGTGTGCGGGATTGGTTTTGGCTGTTTCCAGAGTCCCAATAACCGGGAAATGCTCTCTAACGTGGTGCGGGAGTATGCCAGCTACGCATCCGGTGTACTGGCTATCGTGCGGACGTTTGGACAATGCCTGGGGGCTGCCGTGGTCGGCGTTCTGCTGGCCACAACGCAGAATCAGCCGACTTTTGACGATCGGGCCGTTCATTATTCACTGTGGATTGCGGTCTTTGCTTCGGCGGTTTCCGTCGTGTTTAGCGTGAGCCGGCTGCGCGCCACGCGTCAGGCTACGGCATAAACACGGTGCAGCGCACTACGCGCTGCACCTGTGATTTACTCCAGCGCCAGCAGCGCAAAACTCGCCAGCCAGTGTCCGCCGCTGTAGTGGCTTCCCACCACATGCTCGACGCTTGCCGCCAGATGTCGGTTGACTGCCTCGCGCAGCGCCTGTTGTCCCGGATGGTTATCCGGCAACGCGCGGGCAATATGCTTCATGCACCAGGCGCGGCTGAGGTTTAACCCATCCAGATGGGCAATTTTCGGGTCGGTACGATCGCTCACCTCTGCCGGGTGCATCAGGGCCGAAACAGACCCCACATCAGGAAGAAAGGCGTCAAACCACGTCGGGAAATGCTCCGCCACCTTACTCATCAACAGCGCTTCCGTCAGCGCGCCGGAAATGTACTCATCACCACCCGGTTCATAGTGAGCCGGGTAATGCGTGTCAGCCAGATAAAAGCGCGTCGCCGCGGTCAGAATAGCCTGTTCAAGGGCGTTATCCTGCACTGCACGGGCGTAATCAATCCCCAGCGCCAGCGCAAAAGCGGTGTTGTAATGCGTACCGACACGGATCGGATAGGTGAGCTTGCTGAGGTAATCCACCAGCCTGTCGCGAATGTCCTGCGTTAACGGCTGCAGTGTCTGATGCCAGCTGGCGGCCTGAGGTAACGCGGATTGCTTCAGCTCCTGCGCCAGCGCCAGAAGCCAGCCGTAGCCATAAGGGCGCTCGAACGAGGCGCGAAACGGTGCCTTGAAATAGGCCAGCTCTTTCGCCACCTTCTCCTGCGTGATGTGTTCATCAAACAGGGCGACAATTTCATCCCGGCACGACAGTTCAGGGTAAAGCCGCACGCAGCGCAGCAGCAGCCAGTAGCCGTGCACCGCCGAGTGCCAGTCGAAGCAGCCATAAAAAATGGGGTGCAGTTCGCGGGGTGGCAGGACATCACCATCATCATTAAGCAGGTGCATAATGTGGTTCGGATATTCCTGGCGTAAATAGGTCAAAGGCATGCGGGCAAACGCGTCGGCCTGGTGTTGCGTTAATTCCATATCAGCTCCTTAGATCGTTGCCGCGCTTAGCGAAAAACGAGGAAATACATTAAGAACACGTTGACCACCAGCAGGGTTAACGCCGTTGGGATCTGGATCTTGATCACCTGGTACTTATCTTTAAGCTCCAGCAGCGCGGCCGGAACGATATTAAAGTTGGCCGCCATCGGCGTCATCAGCGTGCCGCAGTAGCCCGCGTACATGCCAATCGCCAGCAGCGGTGCCGGGTTACCATGATGAACGTTAATCAGGAACGGCAAGGCGATACCGGCGCTGAGCACCGGGAATGCCGCGAAGGCGTTGCCCATGATCATGGTGAAAAGCGCCATGCCCACGCAGTAAATCACCACCAGCATGAACCGGCTGTCGGGGTTCACAAACAGGCTTACGACCTTCTGGACTGACTCGCCGGTGTTCGCCACCACAAATACCCCGCCCAGCATGGCCAGCATCTGTGGCAAAATCACCGCCCAGCCAATGGTGTCGACCAGGCGCCGGGACTGGCGAATAGCCTGCAAGGGTGTGCCTTTTGTCAGCCACCAGCCAGTCAGGATCGCCGCCACACAGGCGACGCACAGTGCCGCCAGCGTGAGCTGTTTCTGGTCAAGAAGGAATACGCCCCCTATCGACACCCCTTTCAGGAATAATGTCCCGATCACCGTAACCACCGGGATCATCAGCGCAGGCAGGAACAGCCAGTTTTTCAGCCGCGTTGACGAGGCTTCGCGCTCGGCATCGGTAGCCATTTTATAGTGCCCTTTGCCGACAAGACCAAAGCCCGCCAGCAGAGCAATCACAATGACGCCGCCGCCGATAATTCGATAAGCAAGGGATTTGCCCAGCTCCTGCACCATCAGGTCGCCAAACAGGAAGATCCCGCCGAACAGGAACCAGAATAGCGCGGTGGTAAAACGTTTAGGATTCGCGCGATCGCGCAGGGTCATCACGACCAGCATCATCACGACAAAGCCGATCAGGTAATACACGCGGTTAATGGTGATCAGGGTCATCATGGCGCGATCTCCTGTGTACCCTGCTCAGCGCGCCAGGACATAACGTCACGACGGATGCTGGCATCCAGACGCAACAGGCGCGTCATATGAATAATCAATGCCGCGATGGCGGTCGGAATGGCCCACAGACCGATATGCAACGGTTCAATGCCCTGTATCCCATTCTCTTTCAGGAAAGCGTCGATCAGCAGCACCGCGCCAAACGCGATAAAAATATCTTCGCCAAAGAAAACCGCGATGTTGTCGCACGCCGCGGCATGCGCTTTGATCTTGTCCCGGATATGTTGCGGCAGTTCGCCATACTCATTGAGCGCTGCGCCTTCGGCCATCGGTGCCAGCAGCGGACGAACGGTCTGAGCATGCCCACCCAGCGACATCAATCCCAGCGCGGCCGTCCCTTCACGCGCCACAAAATAGAGCATCAGAATACGTGCCGAGGTGGCGCTGGCAATCTTTGCCACCCACGCCTGTGCCCGCTCTTTCAACCCGTAATATTCCAGCAGGCCAATAACCGGCAGGATCAGAATAAAGGTTGCCAGGGAACGACTGTTGACGAACTTCTCGCCAAAGGTCTCAAGCAACATCCCAAAATCCATGCCAACCAGCAGTCCGGTAGCCAGCCCCGCCACCACAACCACCAGTAGCGGGTTGAAACGCAGAGCAAAACCAATAACCACCACCGGTATACCGATGAGCGGCAACAGTGTCGAACCGTCCATAAACGTTTACCCTATCCAAAGTGAGCGTTGCGCGCCGGCGGCTATTTTTTTAATACTTCGCATCATGGCGAAGCGGGATGCAGTGCGGCGCGCGATGTTGTGTTTTGCGTCAGGCTCTGCAGAACCTGCACTAAAAAGCTATATCTGAACCACAAAAACATGTAAACAATTTATCAATAAAATGTTCTTATTTTATCGATGAGTTTACATTTCCGGGCCAACGTCACCCCCCCGTAAGGAACGTTATGACTGCAAAGAAGAGTGCTGGATCATCAAATCACGACGATATAACCGATGGCCGTATCGTGTCCTCTCGCCATCTGGTATCGGAACGTTGCGCGGAATTATCAGAGCTGGAGTACGCGTTGATCATGACCAGCAACGCGTTTAACAAATGGATGGTGCGCTGCATGACCGCCGCCGGTGAGCCAGATATGGGCGCTTTTGATGTCTCGCTTCTGCATCACGTGAACCACCGCGATCGCAAGAAAAAGCTGGCCGACATCTGTTTTGTCCTGAACGTGGAAGATACCCATGTGGTGACGTATGCACTGAAGAAGCTGGTCAAGGCGGGCTACGTGACGAGTGAAAAAGCCGGAAAAGAGCTCTATTTCTCAACGACGGAGGAAGGGAAAGCGCTATGCATGAAATACCGCGACGTGCGGGAAGCGTGCCTGATCAATATCCATGCGGAGAGCGGGATTTCCGGAGCGTCTATAGGTGACACCGCGCAGCTGCTCCGGACCATATCTTCCCTGTATGACACCGCCGCGCGGGCGGCGGCATCACTGTAGTTAAGGGCGTCTGAAAAGCGAAATACTTCGTCCGGCCAGATTATATTCCACGGCTTTGGTGATGACCGTCCCGGGGACAACGTCATCCGCCGTGGAGAGTTCCAGTACCCAGCCTCCTTCGCCAAACTGGGGGATCTGGAACGGTACGGTGCCTTCAAACGGGTTAAACAGCATCAGCACATCGTGCCAGAGGCCCGGCTCCTGTCTGAGGTCCGGTCTGCTGATGGATACGCCGAGGGTGGAACCTTCATCCCACTGCTCATCCTGCTGCGGGCCGCCGCCGGCGTTAAACCAGCGGATCTCAAGCCCGTCGCGCCAGCTTTCACGCCGCAGCAACGGCTGTTTCGCGCGAAGGGCAATCAGATGGCGGGTAAAGTCGCGCAAGGCGGTGTCGTTTTCCGATAACCCCTTCCAGTCGATCCAGGAGATCTCGCTGTCCTGGCAATACCCGTTATTGTTCCCCTTTTGCGTACGGCCAAACTCGTCCCCGGCCAGCAGCATTGGCGTGCCGTGAGAGAACAACAGCGTGGTGAGGAAATTACGCTTCTGCCGCTCCCGGGTAGCGATAATATCCGGATTCTCTGTCGGCCCTTCCTCTCCGTAGTTATACGACCGGTTATCGTTATGCCCGTCGTTATTGTCTTCACCATTGTCGGCATTATGCTTTTCGTTGTAAGACACCAGGTCATTCAACGTAAAGCCGTCGTGGGCGGTGATAAAGTTGATGCTGGCCCACGGACGGCGTCCGCGCAGGTCGTACAAGTCACCGGAACCGAGCAGGCGCGCGGCGAAGTCGTTAGACACGTTATCGCCCTTCCAGTACTCACGTACGGTATCGCGGTATTTGTCGTTCCACTCCCCCCAGCCTGGCGGGAAGCCGCCGACCTGATAACCACCGGGGCCGATATCCCAGGGCTCACCAATCAGCTTCAGACGGGATAACACCGGATCCTGCGTGACGGCATCGAAAAAGCCACCGCGCGGATCAAAGCCTTCGGGCTCACGGCCCAGAATTGTCCCGAGGTCGAAACGGAAACCGTCAATATGCATCGATTCGGCCCAGTAGCGCAGCGAATCCATCACCATCTGCAGCACTCTCGGGTGGGAGGTATTCACCGTATTCCCCGTGCCGGTGTCGTTAATGTAATACCGGTGTTGATCGGGTAAGGTGCGGTAATAGCTGAAGTTGTCGATGCCCTTAAACGACAGCGTTGGGCCGAGCTCATTGCCTTCTGCCGTGTGGTTATAGACAACATCGAGGATCACCTCGATGCCTGCGTCATGGTAGGCGCGCACCATATCGCGAAAACCCTGGATCCCCGCCGGACCGTAATAGCGTGACGCCGGTGCAAAGAAGCCGAGCGTGTTGTAGCCCCAGAAGTTTTTCAGCCCCCTGTCGAGCAGGTGTTGATCGTCCGGGAACCAGTGAACCGGAAGCAGTTCAACCGAGGTGATGCCAAGGCTTTTGATGTAATCGACCGAGGCTTTGTGTCCCATCCCTTCAAACGTACCGCGCAGTTCAGGCGGGATCGCCGGGTTAAGCTGGGTAAAGCCCTTCACGTGGCTCTCATACACAACGGTATTCGGCCACGGAATGGTTGGCCGGTTATCATCCTGCCAGTCAAAAGCATTGGGGTCGATGACCTTGCATTTTGGCGTGAACGGCGCGCTGTCGCGGGTATCAAAACTGAGGTCGAGATCGTCATGACCCAGCTCATAGCCGAAATGGGCGTCGTTCCAGTCGATATCGCCCACCAGTTCACGGGCATACGGATCGATAAGCAGTTTATTGGGGTTGAAGCGATGCCCGTTTTCCGGGTCATAGGGGCCGTAAACACGATAGCCGTACAGCGCGCCAGGCTTCAGGTCCGGCACATAGCCGTGCCACACTTCATGGGTATATTCCGGCAGCTCCAGCCGGGCGATTTCGGTTTTTCCTGAAGGGTCAAACAGACAGAGCTCAACTCGCTCCGCATGTGCTGAAAACAGCGCAAAGTTGACCCCCTTCCCGTCATAATTTGCGCCTTGCTGCTGGCCATGACCGGCCCGAATTTCAAACGTATTATCCTTTGGCATTTTTTGTTCTCCACGATCATTCGCAGGTAAGCAGAACCATTAAGCATCCCGTTTCAGACGTTACATCCAGCGTCTCTTGCAGAACCCGGCTTTCACCGGTGAACAGATCCCGGTAGCGTTTTCCTGCCAGCGCATCGGGTATAGCAATAGTGGTATTGGCCCACAGTGCTTCATGGGTTGTCACGTCGAAGACCAGCCGCGGCACGGCAACAATCAGCGCCACCTCGTCTTTCACGCGTGCGTAAACAATCAGGTTCTCCGCCCGCTCGCCGCTCACCTTCAGCGGCAGCCAGTCACCGTAATGGAATAGCGCGGCATAATGCGGACGAAGCCGTAACAGCGTGGCGGTGACATATTGCTTAACACTTCCGTCTCGCCAGCATTCCGGGCGGGCAAATACCCCGGCATCCGCCGTGCTGAGGTGGTGCACCAGCGCGGGGAAATCCGGTTCCCGTCGGTTATCCGGGTCGACAAGGCTAAAGTTAAGCGCTTCGCAGCCCTGATAGATGTCCGGTACCCCAGGAGCAGTGAGTTTGATCACCGTCTGGCTGAGGCTGTTCATCAGCCCGGCACGGATAAAGGGCTGCATCGCCTCACTGAAATCTTTCAGGAACAGCGTGTTGTCCGGTGAAAGCAGATGCCGGGCGTAGCTCAGCACCACGCTCTCATAGCTTTCGTTGCTGTCTATCCAGTCTGTGCGTTGTTTGGCTTCGCGCAGCGCTTTCTCCAGGAAGCCGAGGAAGCGCTCTTCGAGTGATTTCAGCCCGTCGACATCGTCAGGTGACAGCGTGGCGGGCCAGACGCCGGCCAGAGCCTGATAAATCATCCAGGTATCGGCAGCGTTCGGCGCGGTACCGTCGCTCAGAAAACGCACGTGGGTTTGATTCATCTGCCGCCAGCGGGCCAGATTTTCGCCCCATTGTTCCGGCGCTTCCGTCAGGGTATAGAGGCGTGCCCGGGCATCTTCACCGCGCTTCGTGTCATGGGTGGATGTCCCGAGTAAGGCGTCAGGCTGACGGGCAAGACGGATGCGCATTTCCTGATGAAAACGCGATAGCGAAAAGGCGCGCGGCGTCGGGTCTGCCCCCACTTCGTTAAGCGCCAGCTCCAGGTTATGGCGAAAGAACAGCGTATCTTCCACGGATTTCGCCATCAGTGGCCCGGTGAGTTGCTGGAAGCGGGTTCTGAAACGTGCCGCGTCGTCGTGGCAATTTTCTGGAAGATCGCCGGTGAGAATGCACACGATCAGGCTCAGGGCCGCTTCAGAAGTGTTAACGCTTGCGACAACGCGATTGAGCAGCGCCACGTCAGAGGCGGTTAATCCTTCACGGGTGCCGTAGGTCCGATACACCGGAAACGCGATCAGCAACTCGCGCAACGCATGGTGGATCTCGTCGGGTTGCAGTTCAACCGCATTGCGTCGGGCAAGATCGATGGCGATAGTTAACAGGGTAGTGAATTCGCCCTCAAAATTGCGATCGGTCATCAGCCCTTTGGCATCCCGTAACGCTGCAAACCGATCAACGGTTTCCCCGAGCGTGTCGTCATGGATTTTCTCCAGGCGGTCAAGGCGGCTGTCGTCCACCAGAACTTCCGCCAGCGAGGCAATAAACTCGTACCCCGTGGTGCCGGAGACTGGCCATTCGACGGGCAGCTGTTCCCCTTTGGCGAGAATTTTTTCAACTGTGATGTAACAGGCCGGTCCGGTTGCCTGGCGCAGACGCTGCAGATAGCCCAGCGGATCGGCCAGACCGTCGATATGGTCAATTCGCAGACCGTCAACGACGCCAGAATGAACCAGTTCAAGGATCAATCGGTGTGTATCACTAAATACCGACGCGTCTTCAACCCGCACGCCCACCAGGCCGGTGATTTCGAAGAAACGCCGCCACGAGAGCTGTTTCGGGGCTTCACGCCAGGACATCAGCCTCCAGCTCTGGGCCTCGTGCAGCGCCGCAATGCTTTTACCCTCCACAAAGGTACCCGGGTTAAGAGGATAGGCGGTGTCGTAGTAGACCAGCGCGGCTTTGTCCGTGACAGGGTCACGTTTTACAGTGATGGCGCCCTTCTCAAGCTCCGCCTCAAAGGTGTCGCCCAGAAACGGCAGCGTAAGCGGCCGTGACCAGTCAATATCGAAATAGCGTGCGTAGCGGCTCTGTTTGCCATGCTCAATCACGTCTCGCCACCAGTGATTCTCCAGCGAGGTCGACATGTGGTTAGGCACAATATCCAGTATCAAGCCCATTCCCGCCTGCCTGAGCGCGGCCGCCATACGGTCGAATCCTTCTCGTCCGCCAATGGCGGGGTCAATTTCATTCGGGTCGGTCACGTCATAGCCGTGCGTAGAGCCGGTCGTGGCGGTGAACACAGGTGAGGCGTAAAGATGGCTGATGCCGAGATCTTTCATATACGGCACCAGTTCCACGACACGGTCAAACGTCATGCCGTTACGGAACTGAATACGGTAGGTCGCGGAAGGGATCATAACGATGCTTCTCCATCAGCAAAGCGAACAACAATACTGTTCGGCGGTAACACCTCGTTCACCTCCGGCCAGCTAAAGAGCGTTTCTCCTGCCAGTGCAGGCACATCAACAGCCTTATTGCCGGTATTGAACGCCAGAGACAACGTTCCGGTCGGGAATCGCCAGCTCACTGCAATCATGCCGGGCGCCGTCCTGATGACCTTGCCTTCCACCGTGACGCCCTTTCGCAGTAACGGAACGATATGACGATGGCGCAACGTCAGCAGCGTTCGCGTGAAGCGAAGCCACGTTTTACCGTCATCGGTGGCGACCTTATTCCAGTCAATTTTAGAGCGAACAAAGGTCTGCACGTCATTGGGGTCGGGGACGGACGCATCGTGCCCGGCATGGCCGGTAAACTCTTTTGCGCGCCCTTCTCTCACTGCTTTGGCAAGCTCACCGTGAAAATCGGTAAAGAACAAAAACGGATTGGTTTCACCAAACTCTTCCCCCATAAACAGCAGCGGAATATGGGGCGAAAGCAGCAGTGCAGCAAGCAACACCCGTGTTTTATCGGCCCCCGCAAGGGCGATCAGTCTCTCTCCCTGAGCGCGGTTGCCGGTTTGATCGTGGTTTTGAATAAAATCGACAAAAAACTGTGGCGGCTGCGTGTGACATTCCACGCCGCGCGATTTGCCGGTCTGGAGAGAAACCTCGCCCTGATAGACAAAACCTTCCGTCAGCGCACGGGCGAGTTTTTTCTCCGGTTCAAAGGCAAAATCCTGGTAGTACGCATGCGTTTCGCCGGTGGCAAAGACATGCGCGGCATTGTGAAAGTCATCGTTCCACTCCGCGGTAAAAAGCGGGGTCGCACCGTGTGCGTCACGCGGATGCAGGAAGATAACGTTACGGCTGTCTTCGGTGGTGAGATGGATCTGCCGCCCGGGGATAGCCTCGCGAATGCGTTCGGCAATCTCCTGCAGGATATGTTTATCCGATGCGTCTTCAATCTGGTCGATGGCATCAAACCGTAATCCATCAAGATGGTATTCCGTCAGCCAGAACAGCGGGGCTTCGGTAATGTATTGCCTGACCGGGCCAGTCTCGTAAGCAATCCCGTTGCCCCAGGGCGTCATCCGTTCCGCGTCGAAAAACGCGGGTGACAGCACAGGCAGATAATTCCCTTCCGGGCCGAAGTGGTTAAGCACAATATCCAGCACGACAGAAAGCCCAAGCCCATGCGCAGCATCGATAAAGGCGTGGAAGTCTTCTGGCGTGCCATAGGCAGAGTGCGGTGCATACAGCAATACCCCGTCATATCCCCAGCCGCGCGATCCGCCAAACTGTGAGACGGGCATGACTTCAATCTGGGTAATGCCAAGTTCAGCCAGGTAAGGCAGTTTTTCAATGGCGGCCCGGAAGGTGCCCTCCGGGGTAAAGGTGCCGATGTGCAGCTCGTAAATCACCGTGTCTTCCCACGGACGCCCTGCCCACTCCCGGTTGCCGGGCGGATACCGTCTGGCATCGATAACAACCGAGGGACCGTTAACATCCCCAGCCTGGGCGCGCGACGCCGGATCGGGAATGGCCATGCCGTCCTGCAAAACATACTGATACTCTGTGCCGTGCGTGACGCCGGGGACGTCAATCTGGAACCAGCCGCTGCCGACCGCCGTCATTGGCAAGTCGTTTTCTGCCAGACGTAGCGTAAGTTCTTTCTGTCCTTCTGCCCAGACGCGAAAACGTACAACGTCATTGGAAATAAACTCAGCACCCCAGTGTTTTTGAAATGTCCTGAATTCCATTCATTGTCCTCGAATGACCCACATTTTACGCGGAATGAAGTACAAGCTTAGTTCAGGATCAAAAGAGTGTTACGCCAGCGGTTTTAATGGCTTCATCTATTATTTATAAAAATATTCGCCACAAGGAATACCATGCAGATTCGAAAAGGATTAAATACCGACCTCGCACGTCTTGAATGCTGTGACTTTTCATTCACTGTCAGTCACGTTGCGCGGGAGCCTTTTATACATTGTGATTTGCATATCGACGCTGTCGCCGTGCCTTATCGTAAAACGTATGAGCTCGATATGCAGACCCTTGAAAATCATTGCGTTAATCCGGATGCCATATTTCTTGTGGCCGAAACAGATGAGGGAGAAATTGCCGGTTTTATCACCGCGTCAATGAGCTGGAATAAATTTATCGCCGTTGACTATATTGCCGTTGAGCGCACGAAACGCAGAGCTGGCGCGGCGCAAAAATTGATGGCGGCCGCACACGTGTGGGCGCGTAGCGTCAACGCGGCTGGATTAAGGCTTGAAACCCAGAATGTGAATGTTTCTGCCTGCCTGTTCTACCGTCATTATGGCTTTACGTTAGGCGGATACGATCGTTTCCTCTACAACGCATTACCGGAAAAAGACGAAATCGCCCTGTTCTGGTATTACATGCTGATCTGACCCTGGCTCTAACGGATATTGGCGGACGAAAGCGATTAGTCTGAAAATTATCCACCCGGCGCGCAAGGGAATGTGCGTCAGAATATGACTCACCTGCCTCCCTTCATTTTTCTGTCACTTACTTTCAATACGCTTACATGATTTTGACAATGACGTTAAGGAAAGAAGAGTGAATTCAATGGCTAAGGCATTACTGCTGGCATTACCTGTTTTGAGCGCGACCGCCACGGCAGCCGACCACGAAATCTGTGAGCCGAAAGCGTATGAGATGGCGCTGCGCTATCAACAGAAATCGGCAGAAATCATGGCACTTCAGCTGCAGACCTACCGTTTCGCCACCGAGCGTTTTAACGAAAAAATAAAAGGGCTGACTACGCCAGAGAACTATGCCGTTGTGATGGATCTTGATGAAACGGTGCTGGATAACACCCCGTTACTGGCGCGTGATGCCGAACAGTGCCACGACTACACGAAATGGGACACCTGGAGTGACTGGGAAAAGCAGGGAAAACCGGGATTGATTCCTGGCGCGAAGGCGTTTCTTGATCGCGTGAATCACAGCAAGGTCCGTATTTATTATGTATCTGACCGGATGCAGGAAAACAAAGCAGATACGCTCAATACGTTAAAATCCCTTGGCTTACCGCAGGTTTCAGAGGATAGCGTTCTGCTCGATACGGTCAGTAAAGAAGCCCGCCGCCAGAGCATCCTGAAGAAACAGCAGATAATCATGCTCTTCGGTGACAGCCTGCCTGATTTCGCCGCGCAATTTAAAAACAAAAAGCCGAGCGAAGCGCAGCGTGAACTCGTTGAGGCCAGCGCCGATCGCTTTGGCAGTGACTGGATTGTGCTGCCCAATGCCGCGTATGGCTCGTGGTCAAAAGCCACGCTTGAAGGCTGGAAAGCCCCGCTGAAGCAATAACGTCTGGCCTGCCGGGTGGCACATTGCTGCCACCCGACATTTGACCCGACCTATCCATCCCGTTTATAGGTCCTATCATTATCAGGCGGGTTCATATAATTTTACGGAGAAGTAAGATGAGCTCTTTCTGAAGGAGACCCTTATGCTGACCGTAAAAAAACTTGCCCTGACAACGCTGATTTCCAGTTCGTTATTGTTCTACCCTGCGCTTCAGGCTTCGGCAGAAACGCCCCAGCACGTGGTTAAACAGCCTGCCGGGGGGTACAGTGTGCAGGTTGGCGATATTATGGTGACCTCGTTTACCGACGGTACCGTGGCGCAAGACCTGCACAAATTACTTCGTCGGACGACCCCGCAGAATACCGATGCGTTGCTCGCACAAAATTTCCAGACCAACCCGGTAGAGGTGTCCATTAACGCTTTTCTGATTGCTCTGCCCGGCCACAAGATTCTGGTGGATACCGGCTCAGGCCAGCTTTTTGGCCCCGGTAACGGCGGGCGGCTGATTGAGAGTCTGGCAACGCAGGGGATCGCGCCGCAGGACATCACCGAGATTTTACTGACCCATGCACATTCCGACCATGCCGGTGGCCTGGTTAAAGATGGCAAGGCGGTGTTTACCAATGCGCGCGTTTTTGTCGGCAAACCTGACATCGACTTTTTCTTTAACAACGATAATCAGAAAAAAACCGGCTACGACCAGAACTACTTCGATGTCGCGCAGAAAACCTTAAAACCGTATCGTGATGCCGGCAAGGTGGTTCCTTTTTCCGGAACCTCGCAGCTTCTGCCCGGGATAACCGGCACGGTTCACCCGGGCCATACGCCTGGATCAGCCTTCTATACGCTGGAAAGTAAAGGCGAGAAAATCACCTTTGTCGGCGATATTATCCACGTCGCGGCGGTACAGTTCCCGCAGCCCGCCGTGACCATCGCCTACGACCAGGATCAGGACGGTGCGGCACGTGTCCGCCAGGATGCTTTTGCTGATTTTGTGAAAAACAGAGACCTTGTCGCAGCCCCCCACCTGCCGTTCCCGGGTATCGGTTACGTCACGAAAGGCGAGCACGGCGGTTACGCCTGGGTGCCCGTCACCTACACCAATCGCGACAGCCACAGCGCAAAGTAAAACGGATAACACGATGACGCCCGTTGCTGAGATGGATATCGACCTGATCCTGACGCTGGATGCATTGCTCCAGGATCAGAACATCACCCATGCGGCCGCGCGGCTCGGCATCAGCCAGCCCGCGATGTCCGCCCGTCTGGCGCGCCTGCGTTCGCTCTTTGGCGAACCGTTGTTTATCCCTTCCCCACATGGACGTGGGGTGTTGCCCACGCCCAGAGCGGAAGCGCTGCGACCGCAGGTCATGACCGTATTGCGGGGCATTAACGCGATGTTTGCTCCCACCACCTTTGATGCGCAAACCAGCCAGCGGACATTTGTGATTGCCCTGCATGAAAATCCGGCCCTGATGCTGGGTGCCGAACTGCTTAATCAGTTCCGGGCCCATGCCCCGGGGATCCGCTTGCGATTCGCGCTGCCAGAAATGGCAACCCTGCCACAGCAGCTGGAAAAGGGTGATGTGGATGCCTATATCGGTGTGAGCGCCGGCGCGCACGACGGCTGGGTCAGACGCAAACTTTTCGATGACCAGTTTGCAACAGCCCAGCGAAAAGGCCACCCCCGCGGTGTCGGGCCACTGGATCTGGAGCACTATTGCGCGCTCTCTCATCTGGTGGTCTCTTCAGAGGGTGACCCGTTTACCGGCTTTGTGGATCAAACCCTGGGCGGACTGGGGTATCAGCGCAACGTGGTGATGTCCACGCAGAGCTACGCCATGGCACCTCCACTTGTCGCCAGCACGGACCTGCTCTGCACCTTACCGGAACGTATGCTGCAACGCTTTGCCTCGACGCTGGATATCTTTCCCCCGCCGCTGCCGCTGCAGCCGATTACCATCAGCATGTACTGGCACCCGAAAAACAGTCAGGATCCGGCAAGCCTCTGGCTGCGCGAGCAACTGCTGCTGGCCGCGGGACGTCAGATGTGATCGAGGGTGTGCAGAAATTTCTTTAACACCTCTGAGCGAATGATCCGGTGGCACACCAGCTTCAGCTCGCTTTCCCTGAGCCTGTCAATGATGTCGACGTACACGACATTCTCCACGCTGACTGCCCTGGCCGAGGCCGGCAATAGCGCCATGCCAAACCCCGCAGAGACCAGGCTGATGACAGTAGGTACGTCGGTGGCGTTTTGTACCACCTCAGGCTGGAAACCTGCGCCGTAACAAACGTCATAGAAGTACTGTTCGAGGCCCATTCCCTCCGGGTCGCGCAGGGAGATCCATTTTTCATCTTTCACCGAGGCGAGCGTAACCGCGGACGATTTCGCCAGAGGGTGCTGTGAAGAGAGCGCCAGCACCGTTTTCTCGGACGTAAACGGGCGGCTTTGCAGGTCGTCAGGCAGAGACGGCAGCGGCGCCCGGATGATGGCCACATCCAGCTGGTTGGTTTGCACGGCGGTATAGAGCGTCTGCACATTCCCCGTCATTAGCGACATGGTTATGGCAGGCCACCGACTGTGCATCTGGCGCAGCGCGGCAGGCAGCCTGGTGTCAAACATGGCGCTCGATACGCACCCGAGATTCAATACCCCTTGCTCCCCCCTCGCCGTTTGCCTGGCGTCCAGCACCGCCTGTTCCGTCAGGGCGATGGCCAGCCTGGCTTTCTCCAGGAAAGCTTCACCGGCCGGCGTCAGGGTTAAACGGCGGTTCGCCCGGCTAAAGAGCGTAACGCCTAACCGTTCCTCTAACGTTTTAATCTGCTGACTCAGCGCGGGTTGTGCCATGTTCAGGCGCTCCGCAGCCCGGTGCATGTGAAGCTCTTCCGCAACGACAATGAAATTACGCATCTGACGAAATTGCATAACGCTTCCCCGGATTTTTGATAACAAATTTATTATCAAAATAGCAGTAATGATGCAATTGATGCTATGGGCTATTGCCATAAAAATGGTGGCATGCAAACACGGGAGGAAAAAAATGGAAAGCCCAGTCAACGATCTCAGAAGTGCCATCGCGTTACTGCAACGCCACGAAGGACAGTATATTGAAACGGATCATCCGGTCGATCCCAACGCGGAGCTGGCGGGTGTTTATCGACACATTGGTGCGGGCGGCACGGTGAAACGCCCTACCCGAACGGGCCCGGCCATGATGTTCAATAACGTTAAAGGTTATCCGGATTCGCGTATCCTGGTGGGCATGCACGCCAGCCGGGAAAGAGCGGCACTCCTTCTGGGATGTGAACCCTCGACGCTCGCGCAGCAGGTCGGTCAGGCCGTGAAAAACCCGATCGCGCCGGTTGTTGTCCCGGCATCGCAGGCCCCTTGCCAGGAGCAGGTATTCTACGCTGACGATCCTGATTTTGATCTGCGTAAACTGCTTCCGGCCCCGACAAATACGCCGATTGATGCTGGCCCGTTCTTCTGTCTGGGTCTGGTACTGGCAAGCGATCCGGAAGACAGTTCGCTGACTGACGTCACGATTCACCGTCTCTGCATTCAGGAGCGCGATGAGCTTTCCATGTTCCTGGCCGCGGGGCGCCACATTGAGGTCTTTCGTAAAAAGGCTGAAGCAGCCGGAAAACCGCTGCCGGTGACGATCAACATGGGGCTCGACCCGGCGATTTATATCGGCGCCTGCTTTGAAGCGCCCACGACACCGTTTGGTTATAACGAACTGGGCGTTGCCGGGGCGCTGCGTCAGAAACCGGTCGAACTGGTGCAGGGCGTGGCGGTAAAAGAGAAAGCGATCGCGCGGGCTGAAATCATTATCGAAGGCGAACTGCTGCCAGGGGTGCGCGTTAGAGAAGATCAGCACACCAACAGTGGCCATGCGATGCCGGAATTTCCGGGCTACTGCGGCGAGGCAAACTCTTCTTTGCCCGTCATCAAAGTGAAAGCCGTCACCCTCCGTCACCAGGCAATCCTGCAAACGCTGGTGGGGCCAGGTGAAGAGCACACCACGCTCGCTGGCCTGCCAACGGAGGCCAGCATCCGCAATGCCGTTGAAGAGGCCATTCCGGGCTTCCTGCAAAATGTCTATGCGCATACCGCGGGCGGCGGTAAGTTCCTCGGCATTCTGCAGGTGAAAAAACGCCAGCCATCCGATGAAGGACGTCAGGGACAGGCGGCGCTTATCGCACTCGCGACCTATTCCGAACTGAAAAACATCATTCTTGTCGACGAAGACGTGGATATTTTCGACAGCGACGACATCCTGTGGGCGATGACCACCCGCATGCAGGGAGATGTCAGCATCACCACTATTCCAGGGATCCGCGGCCACCAGCTCGATCCGTCGCAGTCGCCGGATTACAGCACGTCGATTCGCGGAAACGGCATTTCCTGTAAGACCATCTTCGACTGCACGGTACCGTGGGCGCTGAAGGACCGCTTCGAACGCGCGCCGTTTATGGAGGTTGACCCACGTCCGTGGGCACCAGATTTGTTTGACGCAAAACACGACTAGCACTTCCGCGATACAGAAGAGCGTATGGCTTTCGGGTCATACGCTCTTCTGTTTTTCATCGCAGGCAAAAAGGGAAATTGCCGCTTCCCCTGCTTTCTTGTACCCTTTCGTCGTTAACCCCAACCCCACAAGAACTGAGACATCCGGACGCTTATGACTGCACACCTTTCTAAAGACCCTTTACATGGCGTAACGCTGGAGATGCAGGTCAATGCCCTGGTTGCACGATATGGCTGGAGTGAGTTGGGCGATCGAATCAAAATTAACTGTTTCAGAAAAGACCCAAGCGTTAAATCGAGCCTGAAATTTCTGCGCCGCACGCCCTGGGCTCGCGCAGAAGTTGAAGCCCTGTATCTTGATTCCCTGAATGATGAGGGGATCGCAGAACCGGACGAACCCGCCTTTAACCCCTGGGCTAACAGTCGGATAACCAAGAGCTAAAACGCAAATGACGCGACATGTAAAACGGATTGGTGTGCTGACTGCCTGTGCACTTTTACTTGTTAGTTGCTCCTCAAAACCACCAAAATCACTGGTAACGCCTCTCCCGACCGCGAGCAAACCGACCCAGCAGGCTAACGAGCCGATGCGTGGGATCTGGCTGGCAACCGTCTCACGCCTGGACTGGCCCCCGGTGGCCTCAGTGAATGGTCGCGATGCGCAAGACCGTATCGCGATGCAAAAACAGGCCCTGACGAACAAGCTCGACAAGCTTAAGCACCTCGGTATCAATACCGTATTTTTCCAGGTCAAACCGGACAGCACGGCGCTCTGGTCGTCTAAAATTCTGCCGTGGTCAGATATGCTCACCGGCAATATCGGCGAGTACCCGGGCTACGATCCGCTGCAGTTTATGCTCGATGAAGCGCATAAGCGCGGTATGAAAGTCCATGCCTGGTTCAACCCTTACCGCGTTTCAACCAATACCAAACCGTCGACCATTGCCGCGCTGAACCGCACGTCGTCATTGCACCCTTCCAGCGTTTATGTCCAGCACCCGGAATGGATTCGTATTGCCGGCGATCGTTTTGTGCTCGACCCCGGCATTCCGCAAGTGCGTGACTGGATAACGCAGGTGGTCACCGAAGTGGTTGCGCACTATCCCATTGATGGCGTGCAGTTTGACGACTATTTCTATACCGAATCACCGGGATCTGCGCTCAATGACGCGCAGACTTTCAGACAATACGGTCAGGGATTTGCCTCTAAAGCCGACTGGCGCCGCCACAATACGCAGCAGCTGATTGTGCAGGTTTCCCGGGCCATTAAGCAGACTAAACCTGGCGTGGAGTTTGGTGTCAGCCCGGCTGGCGTATGGCGTAACCGCTCATTCGACCCGGCAGGCTCAGACACGCGCGGTGCCGCAGCCTACGATGAATCCTATGCCGACACGCGTCAGTGGGTGCAGCAGGGCCTGCTGGACTATATCGCGCCACAAATTTACTGGCCTTTCTCCCGGGATGCGGCGCGCTATGACGTGCTGACGAAATGGTGGGCAGAGGTGGTGAAACCGACGCATACCCGCCTGTATATCGGCATTGCGTTCTACAAGGTAGGTGAACCGTCGAAAAATGAGCCGGACTGGACGGTTCAGGGCGGCGTGCCGGAGCTGAAAAAACAGCTCGATCTCAACGATTCACTGCCCAACGTGAATGGCACGATCCTGTTCCGCGAAGATTATCTTAACCAGCCGCAGACGCAGGAAGCCGTCAGCTACCTGCGCGGACGCTGGGGTAGCTGACCGGTCAATATCAGGCAGAAACCCCCTGTTTCTGCCTGTTWTTTACTACGGCTTCGGCCCAAACATCGCCTCAAGCTGTTTCTCATCCGGCATGCCGACCACCTGCTGAAGCTCATTATCGGCATTCAGATAATAAATGGCGGGCGTAGCGTTTGCGCCCAGGTTGTCCATTAACGTCTGGTGTTTTTGCAGTATGTCGACGGTTTCACGGGATGCAGTGCCCTGCGGTTTTGGCAATTTTTTCCCGCCAGAAAGCTCGTAATCACGCCATGCCGAAACGGGATCTTTCGCATTCAGGATAGCGGAGGCATTACGCCCACTGTTGGGGTTGAGAAACGCTACCAGCAGCGTATTAAGCTGCACCTTGCCCGCCTTCACCCACGGCTGCGCCTCGGACCAGAATTGCTTGCAGTACGGGCAGAACGGATCGGCGAAGACGAAGACTTTGCGCGGAGCGTTATCCGCCCCCTCTTTCAGGGGATGCGCCGCGTTCAGTTGCTTCCACATTTCGCGTCCCATCGGGGCGTAGATCTCTTTCTGGAAATAGCCTTCGCTCAGGTTTTTTCCTTTTTCATCGTACAGATAGCCAGAAATTACGTGCTTGCCGTCAGGGGTTAAAAACAGCGTAACGCCCATATCCTGATACTGCCCCAGCCAGGCCGGCGCGCCCCCTGGCGCATCAATTTTCTTAATGATTTTGATATTCTGCTGCTCGCTGAAGAGCTTCACCACATCCGGTATCGCTTCAGCGGCCTGCGCCAGCCCTGACGTTGCCAGCACCGACAGTAACAGTAATTTTTTCATTTTCCGCTCCGGGATTATTGGGGGCGAACCGCCCCCTTCACGTTAACGATTTTTCAGTGCGTCACTGACCATTTCATCGAACTGTTCAAAAGGAACCCAGCCCGGGAGTAACCCTTCGCCAATCAGCGTGGCCGGTGTTCCCTGGATACCCATCTTTTCGGCGATGATCAGGCTGCGTTTGATCGTCACCAGGCTCTCATCATCAGGCGTTGTGACGTTCACCCCGGCCCGTTTTTGCGCCTCCTGAATGCTGGCGTCATCGTGATATCCCTTTTTGGCCATCAGGGTATGGTTAAATTTCATAAATTGCTCAGGATGCGCGCGCCAGACGGTTAAGGCATCGCGTGCTGAGGTCAGTGAACTTTCCGACCGGAAAGGCAAGAACTTAAATACCACCGCCACATCCGGGTGTTTTTCGACGATCTTTTCCAGGTAAGGATCGAATTTCTTGCAGTACGGGCAGTTGTAATCCGTAAAGACCACCAGGGTGAGCTTCGGATCCTTAGCGCCAATGCGCGGCGAGTCCGGGTCGTTAAACAGAAAGTCATAAACCATCTTCTGCGCACGCTGCTCCTGTTCCGGCGTCATGGTCTGCGCCGCCATCACCTGCGCTGAGGTCAACAGTAGCAGAAGCGTAATAAGGATTCTTTTCATAATACATTTAGCCTTTAGCGTTGTTCAGGGTGGCAATAAGCGTGTCTTTATCCAGCAGCGGCGAAAGCATCTCCCCCTCAGGGAATCCCGGGCCGTACACCTCATTAAACGGGATGGCGTAACGGTTGCGCTTTTCAAGGAATTCGGCGATAAACGCTGACGGCTTACTCCAGTCGCCACGCAGAGCCACCACGTCCGGCTGGCTAAGCGCGGCAATAACGTCAGGCTGATTCAATACCCGATGCTCATTTACCTTGCAGGTAACACACCAGTCCGCGGAGATATCCACGAAGACCCGTTTGCCCTGCGCAAGGGCACCCTGAATAGCGTCTTCACTTAGCGGTTGCCACGGGATTGCCTGAGCGACGCTTGCGGTGTTTGTTACAGGCGGTGAGGTAAGCAACCCGCGCAGCTGGTACCCGCCAAAGGCTGACAGCGCGATCACCACGCACCAGAACAGCGGCGAGGTTTTCTGCCCGGTCATCGCAAGCAGTGCGATAGCGACGACGATAAGCACTAACATCACGCTCTGGCTCACCGCCTCACCCAGATGCGGGCTAAGCAACGTCACCAGCCACAGGCTGGAAGCCAGCATCATCAGGCCAAGAATAATCTTCAGGCCGTTCATCCAGCGACCGGGTTTTGGCAGCAGCATGGCGGTTTTTGGAACCAGCGCAACGAACAACCACGGCAAACTCATCCCCACGCCAAGCATCAGGAAGATAAGCCACAGGGAATGCAGCGGTGCGCCAAGGGCAAAGGCCACCGCCGTGCCGAGGAACGGCGCAGAACATGGTGTGGCCAGCAGCGTGGCAAATATCCCCTCGCAGAAACTGCCGGCAAGCCCCGTTCCCCCTGCCGTTGCCAGCCGTCCTGCGGCGGCAGAAGGCAGCAGCATCTCAAACGCGCCGAACAGATTGAGTGCAAAGAGGAAAGTTACCGCGACCATCAGGCCAATAAACCACGGATTCTGGAACTGAATACCCCAGCCCAGCGAGGCACCGGTCAGCTTAAGCGCGGTTACCATTGCGGCCAGCAGCATAAAGGAGACCAGGATCCCGGCACTGGTTGCCAGAAAACGGAGCCTGATCATCCGCTTGTCTGAGCCCGCATGGAGCACGCTGTTGAGCTTCATGCCCATCACCGGCAGCACGCAAGGCATCAGGTTCAGGATCAAGCCGCCCAGTAGCGCAAAGAGCACCATTTTGCCGGTTCCCTCAGACACGCCCGCCGCTGACAGTTCCGCGGGCGTTGCCCCGACGGTCATCACGGTTTGCTGCGCTTTATCGCCATTGGTGAGCACAAACGACAGCGCTTTTCCCTGCAGTGAAGTGGGTTTATCTCCCCACTCATCGGTCACGGGCACCGTTACCCGAAGCTGATTGCCGTCGGCTTTGAGGGTCGGTTCACCGGGAAGAATGTCGCCCTCCAGCGGGTCAAAATAGATCCCTGGCTTGTCCCATTGCCCTTGTGTGGTTCCCGTAATGATCAGCTTGTCGTCTGATAACCAGGCTGACAGGTCTGCGGACACGCCAGATGTCGCGGGAATGGCCTGCATCGCGCGTTCAAACGCGTGGCTGAATCCCTCATCCGCCGGCTGGTTAAAATCAAGGTGCAGCTTATAGTCCGTCAGCAGACAGACATTACTGCACGTGGAAAGGGTAAGCGTCCCGTCGAGCGCGTCCCCCGCCGCACCGTCGAGGGTGATGGGGATGATGACCTTATCGTGATAGCCCTGGGTGGTCATCCCGGAGATATCAAAGCGCGAAGGCACCGGCCAGTGCCAGTCATCCTTTACGCCAGCCGGCCAGGTGATTTTCGGGGCTACGCCGCCCTCACCGGGTGAACGCCAGTAGGTTTTCCAGCCTGGCTGCAGCTCAACGGTGAGCAGCGCGAGGATGCGGTTTTGCTCCCTTTCCGCCTGAACGCGGATCCGGGCATGATCGTTTTGCGGGGAAACCAGCCAGCCTGTATCCGCCGCATGGACAATGCCAATGCAGGACAGCCACAGGAAGACGAATCCCCTGAAGAGGTTAAACATGTTTTACTCCGTGAATAGTGAAAATTATCGTGTGGTGACGATGCTTTTCATTCACGGAAAACGCAGTTTTTGAGGTGTATTCGGGGAGGCGGTGCCTGAACGGGCTGTTCTCTCGGAACGCATGCCCGCCCTTGCGTAAACAACTGAAGTAGCGCGAAGAAGATGATAATCGCCGGTAGCGCACCATCAAAGAACAGCGGCTGAGCACAAAGCAGCGAGTGTGCGCCTAACTGACACGGCGATGGCCCGGACGGCTCAGCGTCGCTGGTTTGAGCCGGGGCATCAGCAATCAGGGTCGTTTGCGGATCCAGTCCCTGCAAAAAATGGTTGAGATAAACCGCACGCTGCACCAGGCAAATAGCCATCGCCAGACATGTGATTATCAAAAGCCATTTTCCCAGAAGCTGACGGTTGCGCATAACGTTCCAAATTTACCAGACGCCCCGATCATAAACGATAGTGATGAATCTACAAGTCCTGACAATGTAAGGTTTTGTCTGTCGGCGTTAGTCACCGGTCAGCGCATCATAGACGTCCCGCAGTCGCGTGCGCAGGAAAAGCACCGCCTTGTGCTTACGCGATAACAGCGCCTGCTCGCTGGCCCCGGTTTCCTCTGCCAGCATTTTAATGCTGTAGCCCTGGAGCTCCGTTTTTTCAAAAACCTCGCGCTGAGGCGGCGGAAGTTCAGACAGCGCCTGACCCAGTTCTTCCCACAGCAGCGTTTTAAGGTACTCCTCCTCCGGCGTATGCGGGACACCGAACAGGGTTTCCGCCAGTTCATCTTCGGGGAAGTCCTCATCATCCCCGGTAAAATATCCTGAAAGAGAGACCTCACGTTTTTTTCGCGCCCGGTCGGTCATTTCATTACGCGCCGCGCGAAACAGCCAGGCGGCGACGTTTTCGACCGGCTGCTCCACTTTCATCAGCTGATAGGTGACTTCCTGCAAAATATCGTCGGCATCATCGCGCACGGACGTTCGTCCTCGGATAAAGGCTTTCAGTCGGGCGCGGCAGGCATTAAGCGCCGACATCAGCAATGACTCTCCCGCCAGCCCGGCTTTCATCTCGCTCACTCTGCTTCCGGCGTTTTTGGCGCGCTGTCGTCGCGTTTATCTTCGCGATGACCGTGCCAGCCGCAATGCCCGCGACCATGGCGACCAAAGCCTTCGCGACGCTGCTGAATAAACGCCTCACGCTGTTCGGGGGTCATGTTCATCCAGCGTTCGTGCATACGACGGTGCGCGCCGAACATCCCCGGGCGGAAACCCAGCCCGCCGAACAGGATCCGGCTTAATACCAGAATTCCCAGCGCCTGCCAGAAACCGATGGCTTTCACGCCAAGAATGGCCGGGAGTAAGGCATTCCACAGGGTCATGACCACCAGTCCAAGCACAAGGACGATTACCGCGCCTATCACCAGCCCTTTACCCATACGGTGGCGGCCAAACCCGCGTCCGTGCCCTCTTCCGTGCATATCGAAATCTCTCATGGTGTTTACCTCATTTACAGTGATTGAGTATGGCTTGTGATGAGGTAGACGGATGAGGTAGGGAAATATTGCTGGGGAGAATATAAAATTTTTTGTGCTTACGGATTTTAACGCATATCGCTCACGACGGGTGGGCGCTATGCGTCGCCTCCCGACACATCATCTCGTACGAAACATTCGTTTAACTAATG
>NZ_CP080000.1:1520383-1520979 GCF_019378755.1 Enterobacter sp. BIDMC 29
GGCGTGGCCGCCAGCGTCTCAGACGTGCTGTCGGTGGCGCTACTGAGCTGGACGATACCCTTTCGCRCCGTGGTGGCGTCCTGAGCCGTGTATTTCCCACTGGCAAGGTCATACGCCGCCTTAACCGCTTTCGGCGTCGCTGCGAGCGCCTCAGATGTGCTGTCGGTCGAGCTACTGAGCTGGACGATACCCTTTCGCRCYGTGGTGGCGTCCTGMGCSGTGTATTTCCCAYTGGCAAGGTCATACGCCGYYTTRACCGCTTTCGGCGTCGCTGCGASSSYCTCMGAYGYGCTGTCGGTCGCACTGCTTAGCTGAGTGAAACCCTTCGCATTAAGTGTGGCGTCAGGATGGCGGCGGGACTGCTCATGCTCCGCGAGCTTATCATCGACGTAGTCCTGCGTAGCCATCACCATTGAGGTATCGATGGTCAGCTCGACTGACGCGATGTCGCTTACCATGATGACCATGCGCACCGTCTGCGCGCGCCCAGAGCCCTCCGCAAGCGCTGGCTTGTAGCTTTCGGCCATATTGCCGACCGCGATCAGCGTGCCGGCGTCATCATAAAGCCCCATTTCACGCATCCAGAAACCGCCAGT
>NZ_CP080000.1:1521246-1521466 GCF_019378755.1 Enterobacter sp. BIDMC 29
GGTAAACCGTGATGATGTCGCCGTCATAGGTCAGGGCACCGGTGTAGAGGTTGCCGGGTATGTCCTGGATAATATTTAGCCCGATAAGATGGCGGCTGGCGGGCTTGGCATCGGCAATGAGCCGCTCCATTTCGTAATACATTTCCTCGGTGATACCAGACTCTAATACACCGATATCAAGGCGAAATGTGCCTGGGGGATCGTTGGTTTCCCACCACTC
>NZ_CP080000.1:1522323-1523681 GCF_019378755.1 Enterobacter sp. BIDMC 29
GCAGGCGTGGGCGGTAACGTCGTGTCGTCTGCAGGGGTGATGACAAGGCGCTCAACGTTGTAATTTCCGCCAATCTGGTCGAGGTCGCTGTCAGCAGCGTAAGCCAGCATGACGGCACGCGCGGCCTCGTTGACGCGCTGTCGCCAGATAACTTCCCGATAGGCGTTTTCCTCCAGCAACTTAACAATCGGCTCTGATTCAAGTATCAGCGTGCGCGCGACGGCCTCCTGCTGTTCCTCGGGGTATAACGAGACCAGCGTCGCCTTTCGTTCGCTCAGGATGGTTTCATAGTCCAGCAGTTCCACGACATCGGGCGCGGCGAGCTGGTTCAGGTCAACAATTGCCATAGCGTTTAACTCAGTGGAATGGTGAGGGAAAAAGACTGACCGCCGGTCGAGCGCGTGCCGGTGATATCGACATACAGCCCGCCGTCGGTTTCCGACCGCTCAAAGGTGATGGTCGTCAGGCTGATGCGCGGCTCCCACTTCTGGATCGCGGAATAACACGCGGCCATAATCTGCAGCCGTAGCGCCGGGCTCTGAGGCTGGTCAATCATGCGCGACAGAAGGGATCCGTATTCACGACGCATGACACGCGAGCCAACCGGCGTGACCAGAATGTCGCGCACGCTCTGCCTGATATGTTCGGCCTCAAAAACACTGAGCCCGGTCTGGCTGTTCATACCGAGATAACGCACCGTCATTGTGTCCCCTTAGTCCAGCTCCCGCCGCCCTGTACGTTGCCGTGCGCGTGGTCATCCACCTGCACGCCGTTTGATTTCAATTTCCCGCCGGTGTGCTCAATGTTCCCGGTCATCTTCCCGCCTTTCTGCACTTCCAGCGTGCCGGTGGTCAGCTTGTTGGTGCACACCACCTCGGGTGTATCGAGCGTGATGCGGGTCGAGGCTTTCACCAGTACCACCGGCACGGTCGCCGTAATGGAGTCTGACGCGGTGACGTCGGCGGTTTTGATGCCTGACACGGTGAGCGCAATGTTTTGGGGTTCGTACTCGATGACAGCGCCATCAGGAAATGACACATGAAGCGCATCAGGAGAAACTGACGGCGCGGGATGGTCGTCAGAGAAAATGCCGGGCAGCACAAATGCCGTATCGAGCTCGCCGCCGACAGCCAGTAAAAGCACCTGTTCACCAACGGATGGAGCCCACCATACGCGAGAGCGACCGGCGCGACAGGTAAGCCAGTTCAGCCAGGTGGTTTCCATGCCACCGGTCTGGACACGACACAGCCCCTCGTCATGGTCGATGTCGGTTACGATACCGGTGCGGATAAGGTTGCGGATCGCGCGAGCGATTTCCTGCAGGGAATTTAAATTATTCATATGGAAAGTTTGCCGCC
>NZ_CP080000.1:1525265-1526489 GCF_019378755.1 Enterobacter sp. BIDMC 29
CTGATGTACCCGCGCAATACGCTGCACTTTGCCGGTGAAATCCACCACCGCGCTGTTTTCACGGCCAGTGGCTTTCATGTATCGGCTTGTGCGTAGCTTCTGGAACATCGCCCGTTTAACCCGGCCGGTCTTAGCCCTGAGCGGCTGACGCTTTCGCGCCTGATACGGTGAGCCGTCCGGGGCTTTTTGCTGTTTGATGCGTTGCTGTTGCGACTTGCGCAGCTCCTTTGCAATCTCTCCGGCCAGCTTCCAACGTCCTGCCGGTGACAGGGAAGCAAGCAGCCCGGCGAGCTTGTCGTCAAAAGGCTTAAAGTCACTCATCCCACTTACTCACCAGTTCGCCGTTGATGTATAGCTCTTTTGGCCGGGTAACGGGCTCAGGCGGCGGAGGCTCAGGGGCATAGTTCACGTGCAGCGCGCCGTTTTCCTCTTTGATGATGGTGCGCTCGGTGAGCTGCAGGCTGATGCTGATATCAACACTGTCCCCGTCGTTTAAATCCATCTGGAAACGGTAGCCCTTTTTGCGTCCGTCATCGAGCGTGCAGATATCCGGCTGATTCTCACGCAGCCATGCGGCCACCGGCACGAATATCAAATCGGGGTCGCCCACAAAGTCACACACGATCACATTCAGTGTGTAAATCTTTTCGTGTGACAGCGTGGCCGCGAGCCGCGCATCGATATTGCCCTCATCGGCAAAGATACGCATCATTTCGGGGTTTGTTTCCAGTTGCGGAACGGCTTTAATCAGCGCTTCGCGCAGGCTGCGTGCTTTCTTCATCGAGTTTATCCTGACAGTCTTTGACGGTTTCAACCTGCAGCGCGCAGGCGGCGAGCGCGTGCTCAAGCCTGCGAATATCGGCGCTCAGGTCGCCATTAGTGAGCGGTTCGCTTTCCGGCATCGGGCAATAACTCACTTTCGGGCAGGCGCTGTAAACAATGACCGGCGGAGGCGCAACCAGCGCGGGTGTGCAGCCTGCGCACAACATCAGGCAGCTTGTCGCTATACCAACGGCGTAACGTTTCATTCTCATTTATCAGCCTCGTAATGGTTTCTTCACGCCGCACGGCCATCGCACCGGCGGCCAGCAGTTCCCCGCGTAAACTGACCTGCGCGGTTTCATTTCGCCTGGCGATGCGCTGCGACACGGAAAGCTGATTTTTCAGCATTCCGATCACGGTTTTTTGTTCGATGGCGACCTTGTTTGCCCGTTCGAAAGAGCG
>NZ_CP080000.1:1534123-1536019 GCF_019378755.1 Enterobacter sp. BIDMC 29
AAGCTTCGCTATCACTTCACTTGCCACTTTTGAAGCTCTCAATCATCTTTTTTACATCCTCAGCAAGCTCAACGGGTACATCCATTATCCTAGAGTTACTATTTTCTTTTGGAGCTTCATACACACCTTGATAATTAAGAACGCACTCTTTAAGTATTTCAAAAAGAGACTCAACAGGATCGCTCCCGTGGCAATCTACAAATTTTAGATATTTGACATGCGCCGATAATGTGGAAATATCGCCATGAACAAACTTGCATCTAAGTTCGTAGATTATTTCTATTTTAGACCTCACATCAAAAATATTTATCGCATCACGACAGACGCCACCAATAATCGATGTTTTGTTACCTGCATTATTACCATACATTGCATCAAGAGCTATAAATTGATTTAAAAACCTCTCGCGACGATCATTCCTCCAACCATGAGCAATGAACGAAAGAGCAGATAAAATACGCTTATCAGATCTAGATAATATTTTTACTAACCGTTCGCAAACCAAACCATCAATATTTAAAACTAACAATGATGGAATGTTTACACGAAAATTAGAAATATGATACTTCCCCTCAGAGAAACTCTCAATTTTATTATTAACATCACAGGAGTTAATAGCGAATGGATTATTCACAGTAACACATAACCCACCGAATAGCAGATTCAACATCTCAACTGCATCCTGTTGGGATGTTGCATAGATAAGTATAGCTGTCGAGCGTGAATGATTGAAATATCTCCCAATCGGTTCATCTCGTATATCTTTCTCATCAAAGAAGGATTTATAAACGTCAATGCCAGCTTTAGATTTAATATTAGACAATAAAGCCGTACCCTGCCCTGGGCCATAGAGATAAAGATTATCCTGTAATTTTAATTGCCCATCAAACCTAACACACCCAAGATTGTATATATAAGGGTAAAGTTGCATGTGTGAGGTTATATAACACTCAAACATTTCACAGAGATTTGCCCTGTGCACCTTTGAAATTATTTTATCAACGGATCTATGCTCTGGGTTAAGCGATAAGAAATCGGCATCTATACAGTTGAAGGCTTCAGAGCAAAAGCGTAACAAAAACTGTTTAGCGCTATGAAGGTCACTTACCCCTAACTTTTGCCCATAATTCCTTAACAGAGCGCTAGCGCATTTTGCCACTTCCTCATCATTGTATTTGAGCCAAAAAATTATATTTTGAAGTGGTTTACCTACTTGAATACAAGGTATCTCTTTATCATTCCTATAAAAAAAACACCTGCATAATCTGTTTATCATACCTCTCGCGAAAGCAATCTTCATTGAAACATCATCCCTTAATTTAACCATCAATGATCATCCCATTAAATTTGAGTGTTACCTTAAGTCACAGCGTTTTCCTTCGAGTTTGCTAATTTACATTTTCTCACCAGTTTAAGGGAAACATCATCCAGTTTTCCTGTACAGCAAAACAAAACCTTTTATCCCCATAAATTACCGTTGCTCCTCTCGCCAGAGCTTCAACCTCCTATCGTTCAGGGACAATACTTTCCAGAACTAACTCGAAATGAATTTTTGCGATTCGATCCCTTTCGGCCTTCGTCATCCTGGCTAATGGCGCTTCTTCGCTGGTTTTCAGCGGCACATTGTTTCTTTGCTGGCGATTTTTTCGCGGTGCGCCAGTCTTTCGCGCGCCGTTAAGCACTTTCACGACGTCTGGCTCATTCCAGCCGATAACCCCGCGCTCAATCAGATTTAAAACCGCTGCTGCTTGCTCAGACGGTGTGGGTGTCATAACTGGCTCGCCACCGACTATGGGCTTTCCACAGTTATTGACAGGACTCCGAGGCGCGGCCATGCCGCTTTTTAAAGTCAAAGGCTCAAAGACCAAAAGCTTTGGAACGATACACCATTCGGCT
>NZ_CP080000.1:1540911-1692766 GCF_019378755.1 Enterobacter sp. BIDMC 29
CTTTTCAGCTACACCAGACATTAAAAAGGCTCCCTCAGGAGCCTCTCATTATCAATCACGCCTGCGCCGGCAAACTAAAGCTCGAAATACTCCTTGAGAGCTGCTGCGCCTGCTCTTCCAGTGAAGCGGCGGCGGCGGCGGACTGCTGAACCAGCGCGGCGTTCTGCTGGGTCACGCCATCCATCTCTGTCACCGCCTGACCAACCTGGCTGATCCCGCGGCTCTGCTCTTCAGAGGCCACGGAGATTTGCTCCATCAACGTATTCACTTTATTCACGGAACTGATAATTGAATCAATAACTTCGCCTGAGCGGTTCACCAGTTCAGCACCGTTTTTGACGCTGGAAACCGACTGAGCAATCAGGCTTTCAATGTCTTTCGCGGCAACCGCGCTTTTCTGTGCAAGGGTGCGCACTTCACTGGCCACCACGGCGAAGCCGCGTCCTTGTGTGCCGGCACGTGCTGCTTCAACCGCGGCGTTGAGCGCCAGAATATTGGTCTGGAAAGCAATGCTGTTGATGACGCTGGTGATGTCCTCGATGCGCTTAGAGTTCGCCGCGATGGTATTCATTGTTTCGATCACTTCGCGGGTCACGGCCTCACCGGTGTGCGCATTGTTCACCGCGTCCTGCACCAGTTTTCCTGCCTGATGAACGTTATCGGTGTTATTCGCCACGGTCGCGCTCAGCTCTTCCATGCTGGCCGCCGTCTGGGTTAACGCGGAGGCCTGCTGCTCGGTGCGTGAAGCCAGATCGATATTCCCGGAAGCAATTTCCTGCGCGGCGTGGGTGACGGTTTGGCTCGCGTCACGCACCTGGGCGATAGTCGACAGAAGCGCCTGGCGCATCTGCTCCATTGAGCCCATCAGGTGATCGATTTCATTGCCGGAGGTGCCTTTTACCGGCACTGGAATGTCCAGTTTACCGGCGGCAATCTGGCTGCAGTGCTCGCGTGCCAGGTTGACCGGCGCGAAAACAAAGCGCTTCATCAGCAGGCTGACGGCAACAATCACGATTACAAACAGGAAAGCAATCGCCGCAATGATCGCCAGACCGGAGATGAAATTACTGCTCGCATCCTCGTTCAGGGTTTTGGCATATTTCTGGTGAACGGCAAGGACCTGGTCGAGAACGATTTCATACTGACGGTCGAGGCGGGACACCTCCGGGATAAGCGCATTAAACTTCGCGACATCGTGCGCAGCGGCGGCATCAATCAACGGTGCCAGCCCCTGGTTACGGTAGTTTTGCCAGGCATCCTGATACGCGCTCACCAGCGGCGCTTCATCCGACAGGCGCGGAGACGCCATAAACGCCGCAAAGGCATGATCCGCTTTTGTGAGGGCCTCTTTAACCGCGGAAAGTTTCGCTGACTCGTCAGCCGAGTTCCCCGCTTCCACCATCTTCACGTACTCCATCACCCTGACACGCAAGGTACGGCTGTGGTTAATGGGGTCAATGATCGACAGCACAACCTGGATTTCTTTGTTCACATTATCCAGGGAATTATTACTTTTAATGATGAGGCCAACGCTGGTAATGGTGCTGACGACAAAGAAGAAAAGCAGAGCAAAAAGGACAATCAGGGATGATTTTTTTAACGACATGGACCGATACCTCAAGAATAAACATTCCCTATCGTTATCGGCCGATCCAAAACTTAAATTAATTAAAGTTATTAACGTTTCCCTTCAACAGCCAGGGCTATGCTTTCGCTTTATAGCGCCGCTGCAGGGTGGCATCCAGTTTTCGCTGTAACGGTTGTGGCGTTTCGCCGTCGATCAGTTTGCCAATCAGATCAAAGCAGTGCCACGCCAGCTGGCGGTTATCCTGGCGAATGGTATCAACCGGAATGGTGAGCGAGTCGTAGAGGTAGTGATCGTCAAAGCTGGCTAACCGGATATCACTTTGCATCAGGTTATGCTGACCCATATAGCGCAATACCCCTTCCAGCAGACCACAGGCGGCAGTGAACAAGGCTTTTGGCGGGCGTCCCAGGCGGGCGCACAGCTCGGCGAACATCTCGTAGCCGGAGCTCGGGTGATAGTTTCCGTGAATGATCCACTCCGGGCGCAGCGCCACATTGGCCTCTTGCAGTCCTTGCTTAAACCCTTCCAGACGATCGCGCGTCGGGGAAAGCCGCGGCTGCCCGCCAAGGAAGTAAATTTCATCAGGATGCTGGCGCGCAATGTCGGCCACCAGTTCCGCCGTCGGGGTAATGGAATCGGTGATCACCAGCGGCAATGTGCTGTCGTTCATATGGCGGTCAAAAAGGACGACCGGCAGCTGTTCGCTCAGCTTCTGGTAGTCGGCATCATTGAGCATACTGGAGGCCACGATCAGCCCGTCCACCTGACGCGCCACCATGTTATTAACCACCACCGTCTCCTGCCCCGGGTTTTCATCACTGCAGGAGATGAGCAGTTGAACGCCCGCCTCACGGCACAGCGTCTCCAGTTCGTGAGAAAACACCGCAAAGCCGTAGTTAGTGATCTCCGGCACCACCAGACCGATGGTGTGGCTACGGTTATCACGCAGCGAGCGCGCGTGAATGCTGGGCTGGTAATGATGCTCTTTCGCAATCGTCAGCACGCGCTCACGCGTCTCTTCCGCCACGCGAAGCTCTTTGCTGCGCCCGTTCAGTACCAGGCTGGCGGTGGCTTTTGAAACCCCCGCCAGTTCCGCGATGTCTTTAATTGTGACGCGTTTTGTTTTTCTCACAACGACTTAGATCCGGCTGCCAAAACCCTTATTCTACCATGCAGCCGCGCAGCGACCAGTAGCGTAATGTGATGTCGGACCCACCTTCGAATCGCACCCGTGCCGGATGGTCAGGAAAATAGCGGCTGCTCATCACCCCTTCGCCATGATTGATGAAAATTTCAACGCTGGAGCTGTCACACAGAACGCGTAAATGATGAACGTCGCCCCGCCAGTAACGGGTCAATGTCTCCCCGGTTTTCAGGCTGGCGCGTTCCAGACGCAACCCGCTGTCCTCGACGATAAGGCGCAACGCACCGGCGAAATCCACGGTTACTGAAGATGAGGTGAGCTCGAACTCAAGGCGCGTCGCATCAAGAGCCGGGGCATCGCTGGCGTTACCCTGCCAGCAACACTCCTCTTCACGCAGTGCGTGCAGCTCGCGCACCGGCGTCTGCCACAGTTTGCCGTCACGGAAGTGTAATTCTCGCGGGCAGGTCATCTGATGGATCCACCCCTGCGCCCGTGTGGGCTGAAGCATCTCTTCACCGTCCGGCACGCCCATCCAGCCGATCAGGATCCGCCGTCCGTCTTCCGCCACCGTGGTTTGGGGAGCGTAGAACTCGAAACCGGCGTCCAGCTCGTGCAACTCGCCATGTTCAAACGTAGCGCGGGTATGGTCGAACGCCCCGCTCGTCCACGTGGCCGGATAAGTATTGAGATAGCGATGCGGTTCGCGCGCCAGCCCCTGCGGGCAGCAGATCAGTACGTGTGTCCCGTCGAGGTCAAACAGGTCCGGGCACTCCCACATGTATCCTGCCTCGGTCAGGCCGTTCACACCATGACCGGCAATCTCTCCGCAAGACGCCCAGTGGTGCAAATCGGCAGATGTGAACAGCAGTACCTTGCCGCGTTTTTGCAGATCCTGCGCCCCCAGTACCATGTACCACACCCCGTCGTGCTGCCACACTTTCGGGTCACGCACGTGCCCGGTGTAGCCTTCCGGCAGCGCAAGAACCGGACCGAGTTTTTTGAATGTACCGTCGGGCTGTTGCGTGGCAAGGCACTGCCAGGCGGTGCGGCTGCCATCATCAAATTTCACGTTGCCGGTATAACACAACGTCAGGACACCGTTGTTATCGACGGCGCTGCCGGAATAGCAGCCGTTGCGGTCATACTCCTCATCGGGCATCAGCGCCATCGGTTCGTGCTGCCAGTGCACCAGGTCTGCGGAACTCCAGTGTCCCCAGCACTTATAGCGATGGTCGCAATCCAGCGGGTTCCACTGATAGAACAGGTGGTAACGCCCGGCAAACCAGATAAACCCGTTAGGATCGTTCATTAGCCCCGTCACCGGTGCCGGATGCCATTGCGGATAATGGCTGTCGGCGTACGCACGCGGCTGGCCTTTCATGACGGCCTGCAGGATTGCAGGCCAGCGGGAAGGTAACGTCATTATTCAGAATCCGTTTTATATTTCAGCAGCAGCGAGACGGTAAACGCCACGCCGAAGGCAATCACCATGCCGATAATATAGTTGAGCAGCGAGCTTGCCTGCACGATCGCCATGCCCGGGATGGCAGTCAGCCCGACGGCGGTCATATAAACATGCACCGAGACCACCCACGCCCCGCCTGCCGCACCGCCAATCAGCGCGGCGATAAACGGTTTCACGAAACGCAGGTTGATACCAAATATTGCCGCTTCGGTAATGCCCAGCATGGCCGAAAACGCAGACGGTAACGTAATGGCTTTAATTTTTGCGTCTTTGGTTTTAAACCAGACCGCCAGACAGGCTCCCCCCTGCGCCACGTTGGCCATCGCCCAGATAGGCAGCAGGAAGTTAACGCCAATCGACGGATTCCCCAGTAACCCGGCTTCAATGGCATGGAAACTGTGGTGAATACCGGTGATAACGATAACCGAGTAAAGCCCGCCAAATAACAGCCCGGCCAGCCAGCCCGCATGGGCGATCAGGGTGCTCAGAACAAAGGAGATACCATCCCCTAACGCACGCCCGGCCGGGCCAATGATCAGCAAGGCAATAAAGCCGGAGAGAATAACGGTGAGGAACGGCGTCAGGATCAGATCTAACGCATCCGGAATAATACGGCGCAGGTTTTTCTCCACGATACTCATAAACCAGACGGCCAGCAGCACCGGGAATACCGTTCCCTGATAGCCAATCATGGCAATCTCAAGGCCGAAGAAGTTCATGGTGTGGAAGCCAGACGCCACGCCCCAGGCGTTTGTCAGCGCCGGGTGCGTCAGAATGCCGCCGAGGGTCGCCCCCAGATATGGGTTACCGCCAAATTCACGCGCGGCCGTGAAGCCAATCAGGATCGGCAGAATGATAAACGCCGCTGAGCTGCACATATCCAGCATGATATAGAGCGCGTTATCGGCATTGACCCAGCCGTAGGTTTTGACCATCCCGAGCAGGCCCATCAGTAAACCGGAGGCCACAATCGCTGGAATGATCGGCACAAAGATGTTTGAGAGCAGTCGGGCAATGCGCTGGAACGGGTTCAGCTTGCGTGCCGCCAGGTCAGCCGCTTCGGACTTGCTGGATTCGCTAATCCCTGCCGCCTGGATAAACGCGGCGTAGACCTTGTTAACCACCCCCGTGCCAAAAATCACCTGCATCTGCCCGGCGTTGCGAAAACAGCCTTTAACGCCGTCAACCTTGCCGATGGCTTGTTGATCGGCAAGCGTGTCGTCGACCAGCACCAGTCGAAGACGCGTTGCGCAGTGCGCCGCACTGGCGATGTTCTCTTTGCCACCGAGCAGCGGAATGAGCGCGCGGGCGATATTATCAAAATCCATAGATACCTCTGCCTGACTGTATTTTTATGATGTGAAAAACGCTCCCGCACTGCGGGAGCGTAAAAGGTTAAAACCAGGTTTCCATCTGTACCCCAAAGTTCCATTCCCCGCCGGCGTTGAAACCGCTGCTGCCAAAGGCATCATCGCTGGCGTAATTATCCAGTTTGCTGCTCCAGTCCATCCAGGTGGCGAACAGACGCAACTCAGGACGGCTGAAGAAATCGCCGATCTTGCCCGCTTTTAACGTTGGGGCAAAGGTCAGCTTGTAGAAACTTCCGTTGACGGCGTTTCGGTCTTTATACCCTTCCGGATTTAAATCCATGTACTGATAGCTGCCCTCAAACGCCAGGGCGAAATTCTGCGTGACTTCTTTAATCAGGCGGGTATTGAGCGTGACCCACTCATAGCTGTCGCCTTTGACATAGCGGTCTTTACTGCTCTGGGCCAGAACGGCAGGCGCGATATGCCAGCCGCCACCTAGAGGCGTGACACCGTAACTTGCAAATCGCCAGGTATCGGCTTCAGAGAGCAATGCGCCATCGGAACCGATGCTCTTCACCTCTGCCCCCAGCCCGTGGCCGTACAGCAGCGCCGTTTTGGCTGAACCTTCACGCAGGCCGTAGAAACTTTCATTGTGCAATCCGACCAGGGCATGGACGCCATTGTTGGCGGCGTCGGTTTTTATCAGATCGCCATTGCTGTCTTTGCGGTCGTCGTTGTCTTTTGCCCGCAGGCCGCTCACCATCAGCTGGAACGGCCCGGCGAAGTGGTTCATGCTCAGGATGTAGTTTTGAACGTTATTGTCGATTTGCTCTTCGCTGCCGAAGTTACGCCCGTAAAGAGAGAAGTTGCTGCGCAGCGATTCATTCCATTTCACGTCATACACGCCACCACCGGTACCGGCCAGGAACACCACATCGGAGTCCAGCCAGTGAATATCAAAGTTATCGCGGTCGAAGCGTTTACCGGCCCAGAAGGTACTGCCCTTCAGCGCGCCGGTAAAATCAGGCAGATTGCCCAGTTCAGCAAACGCCTGACGAATATTGAGATCGCTGGTGTCAGCGGACCAGTCGTTATAGGTTTTCTGACCATCCGCCAGCATGGCCTTGAAGCGCGTGGTTGCCCCGTTATCCAGGGTCTGTTTGTGTTCCACGTTCAGCTCAACGTAGGTATCGGCTTCATTCCCCAGACGCCCGACCGCACCACCGGTTTCCCCGGCTGGCGTCAGATAAGGGCCGCTTTTACTGCTCGACGCCGCATCGTTCATCAGCAGGCCAGAACGGGCATAGCCATGAAACTCAAACCCACTGCTCTGATCGGCTTTCTTCTCCAGGGCGGCGGTACGCTGCGCCACTTGCTGGGTTGTTGTTTGCGCCTGCTGCTGGGCAGTCACCAACTGCTGCGTTTTTTGTTCTGCGTCGGTGGCGCGTTTCTCCGCAACCTGCGCGCGGGTTTCCGCAGCCTGAAGACGCTGCTCCAGGGCAGCAAGACGCGCTTCGATACTCGTCATATCCGTTTGGGCAAAAACAGAGGTACTCCCGGCCAGCATGCCTATCATCACGGCAAGTCTGCGTTTTTTATACATTTTGTCGCATCCCTAAAAGAAGTCATTGAAAGTGCTAAATTGCTAAACCGGTTTAGGTTGATGATACTAAACCTGCCAATTTTGGATCGGCAATCTTTTTTGCTAAACCGATTTAGTAAGTGTGATCGAGGCGACAATTCAGGCCGCCGACAGACGGCCCGTTGCGGGAGGAATTACAGTTGCGGGTGATAAGGTAGCGCGGTCATCGCCCCTTTAGCCGTGGTGGCTAACGCGCCGCAGCGCTGAGCTAATGCGATCACGCGTGGAAGATCGTGGCTGTCAATGCTCCCAGCGCAAGCCAGTCCATAAAGCAGTCCCGCCACGAAGGCATCACCTGCGCCCGTGGTGTCCACGCATTCAACGGGGGTTGCCGGATAATGTTTCATCGTTCCGTCATGCCAGGCGATGACCCCGTCTTTGCCCTGAGTGACCAGCACCAGCCGGGCCGGACAGCGGCGCATCAGCGCGGCCAGCCCTTCCGTGATCTCAAGGCCGGCGGTTAAAAAAGCCAGTTCTTCGACGGAGAGTTTGACGACGTCAGCGCATTGCAGCGCCTGTTCGAGGCAGCGGCGCAGGTCGTCCTCATCCGGCCAGAGATCCGGGCGGATATTGGGGTCGAAACTGACATAACCCCCCGCTTCCCTGACCGTGTTCATGGCCTGAAACGTTGCAGAACGGCTCGGTTCAGCGCTCAGGGCAATGGAACAGACATGCAGCCACTCTCCTGCGCTAAAGGGCGGCAGGTCGGCTGATGCCAGAAACAGATCGGCGCTCGGGCGAACCATAAAGGTGAAAGAGCGTTCGCCCTGTTCGTCCAGATCCACGACCACAGTTGACGTGCGGTGTGCCGGGTCGAGGCGCATCCACTTTACGTCAACCTGCTCGTCAGCCAGCGTTTTATGCATAAAGCGACCGAAAGGATCGTCGCCGACCCTGCCGATAAAGGCGCTTTTCCCGCCCAGACGGGCAATACCGACCGCCACGTTAGCCGGCGCGCCGCCGGGGCATTGCAGCAACCGGCCTTCTCCCTCCGGTAATAAATCCACTACCGCATCGCCAAGTACCCAGATTTTTTGCATGTGATCCTCTCAGCTAAACAATGTTAAACCGTTTTAGCTATTTAAGCACAGGCAGGACGAAGGGGAAATAATACGGAAGGAAAATTGGCTTAACGCACCAGGTGTGGCCAGCTAATATCGCCTACGCCATTCAGCGCTGGACGGGCAAACAGAAAGCCCTGAAAACGTCGGATCCCGGCAGATTCAAGCCAGCACCACTCTTCCAGCTTCTCGATGCCTTCCGCCACCAGGGTGATTTCAAGGTCGGTGCAGCAGCTGACTATCGAGCGCACAATCGCCTGTTTTGGCCCACTGAGATGGATATTGCTGACAATTTCGCGGTCAATTTTAATTTTATCCGGCTGGAATCGGGTCAGCAGTGAAAGCCCGGCGTATCCGGAACCGAAATCATCGATCGCCAGGCCAATACCTTCAGCGCGCAGGTGTTTAATGGCGCTATTGAACTTGTTGAACCCGGAAATCATCTCGTTTTCGGTCACTTCAATGACCACCTGCTCCGGCTGAAGCCCATGTTGTTTAATCTGTTCAACCAGAAACTCCACGGCGCCAGGCACTTTCACCAGCGACATCGGGAGAAGATTCACCGCGATTTTATGGCTCCCGATCCCCAGTTTGTCGGCCAGCGCAAAAGCCCAGGCCTTGGTCTGGAGATCGACTTCATAGATTTTGTCCTGATCGAGGCGGCTGAAAAAATGCTCCGGGCTTCTCCCGTCATTACCGCGGATAAGGGCCTCAAGCGAACTGATTTTCCCTTCCAGCGGTTCGACGATGGGCTGGAGGGCGAACTGGCAGGTTTGTTTGTCCAGCAGACCCAGACTCTCGCCAAACGGCGATTTCTCACGCGAGAGCGTCCATTTCTCCGGGGCAAAACGCGCCCCCGACGGGGCCGGTCGTTTGCCGGTAATAAACGTCTGAATAAATTTGAACACCCGATCATCAGATGTCAGATAACTGTCCAGTTTGCTGTAATGCAGCACCGACTGCAGAACGTCTTTCGGCGACTGGTTCTGCAGGTCAAACAGCAGCATACCGACATTCTCAAAACGTCTGCGGGGGCCGTAATCCCGCATAAGCTCAACCACGCCGCTGTGCCGCTTATCCTCACGGATCTTCTGAAACAGCCTAACCACACTCTCTTCCGAGCCTTCGAGGAGTTGCAGGACATCATCCCCTTTTGAAAGAAGAACGCCGGTAATATTCAACCCGGCATTGCGCGTCCTGGCCTGTTCAACCAGCGCCTGGAGTTCGGCGGATCGGCAGGATAAATTCAACTGGCTGCGGTAAATAAGAGTAGTCAGCACAAAAACGTGTTCCGATAAGAGGTATGCGTTGGACATTACTGTTTAACATACTTCATCTGCGCGACCTAACAGATTAACCCCTTGCGGGAGAGGCTACTTTTTCTCATCCCCGATGCGTCTGTCAATTCTCTCCTGCATGTAGGCATAAAACGGGTTCGAGGTCACCCGCATTAACGCGTCTTTGCCTACACTCAGCACGGAGGTTTCCCCCCACAGCGCAATCGTGCCGAGGCTAATGCCATACCGGTTTTTCTCCGCAGGATGTCGGCCATAGAGATCGTCATCAGGCGGGAACGGCACGGCGACATGCGACAGTGAATAGACCTCCTGCGGCCAGGACATCGCCAGCGGTACCGCGGTCTCATCGGTGCCTCCCGCCGGGGTTATTTTCGCCACCGCAGCAAAACTGTCCGCGCTGGCATTGGTAATAATCGTGACACCGTAACGCCTTTTCGCCACAGGCAGTAACTCAGAGGTCGCCGCCCACGACGACGGTTTAAAGAGAGGACGGAAGCTGGCGGCCTGATTGATATCAAATACAACCAGCTCGCTGCCGTTCGCCGGAAGCTGGTCAAATAACCCGGTGACCACGGCGCGGGTGCTGACCGTTGAATCCATCACCGACTGGAATGCGAGTACCGGCGGCAGCTGGTCCAGCCTGTGCTCCCGGGCATCCCGCCCCATTTGCTCCTGCAGGGCCTGGGTCAAGAGCCATGACTGGCGCGCCGCATTGACCGGGAAGGAGTTGTATTTATACGGGTTATATTCCGGCGAGATGTTTAACCATGCCGCTTTGGCAAACGGCGGTAACATCGCCGGCAATCCGGCCAATCCTGCAAACCGGGCGAACGCCGTGACGCCAATCATTGGCGAGAGCAGGATGAGCTGTTGCGGTTTGCGAAGCGCAGGCGTGTCCAGCGCATCAAGGGCATATTTCATCGCCAGCGCCCCACCGTTGGAGTAACCCACCAGATGCAGGGGAACATTGTCTCCCGCCAGCCGCGTGGCTTCGCGCACGGCAAGGCGCGTCGCCGCCAGCCACCTCTCCCAGTCAACGTCGGTCAGCGCGCCGGGCGCGGTGCCGTGACCGGGCAGGCGTGGAACCACCGCCACAAAACCGTGCTGCTGATAATCACGGGCAAGATGCCGGACACTGTAAGGCGAATCTGTTAGCCCGTGCAGCAACACCACCGCGCCGCGTGGCGTTCCGGCGGGCATCAGCACAAAGGAGCGGTTGGCATCGGGTGAAAATTTACCGGGCCAAACCAGGCTCTGACGGTAGTAGCGGTTTAACGGCGTGCGCTCCTCACCCTGGGTTTTGCGCGTTACCGCGTTATCCAGATCGGTGAAAATGGCGTTTTCCCGGGCGACATACTGGGCAAAATTCGCCTTATCGATCTCGCGTACGGACATCTCATCTGCCCGCCAGGTATGCCAGAGATGCAATTCCGGCCCCTGCTGCGAGAGATAAACCCGAACCGCGAGCAGGACGATCAGTACCACTCCTGCGATCGTCGCCATTTTCTTTGCGAGCGCCATCAGGCGCACGCTGATACGCCAGGGCAAGTTCGCCATGCCGGGATCCCTTTCATATTTACGTTGTCTCTATCTTATCAAAAATGTGAAGACGCTGACGTATTCACGAAATTCATACCTCCCCACTCAGCCAGTGCACCAAAAGTGAACTACGCTGCACAAATGTTGATCATTGGTTAACTAAATATTGCATGAAGTTTGCAGCACAGCGGCGTCCCGTCTCTCTGTGGACATGGCACGCGTCATGCATTGTTAATCAAATAACACAAACCTGATGACTGACAGCCTGTTAACAGCGAGGCGGTATGACGACGAAACCCGAGGTGTTGAGCCGTATTGAAGCCACGTTCAGCCAGCTGACCCCCAGCGAGAAGCGGGTGGCGAGCTGGCTGCTGGCGCATGCCGCACAGATCCCGTTTGAAACAGCTGAAAGCGTGGGTCTGGCGACCGGCACCAGCGGCATTACCGTGGGACGCTTTCTGCGAAAACTCGGCTACCGCAATCTGGAAGATGCCAAAAAGAGCCTGCGCGACCCGCATCAGCCCTGGGGTATGAACGAGCGGCTGGACTCCTGGCAGCAGCAGTCCCCTCTGCCCAACCGCCTTCAACACTCTCTGTCGCTGGAGGTGGATGCCATCACCCAAGTTTATCAGCTGGCGCACACCGACGCATTTCGCCATGTGGTTCATCAGCTTGCCCACGCGGATGCGGTTTTTGTGCTGGGGATCCAGTCGACACGTGGGATAGCCAATGCCTTCTTCAGTCATCTTGAGTACCTTCGTCCGCGCGTCAGTTACGCCGAAGGCGTGTCCGGCAGCTGGGTTGAATCCCTGAACTCCGGTTTCGCCCACCCCTACGTGGTGCTGACCGATACCCGCACCTATTCCACCATTGCGCGGCAGTACTGTCGGGTCGCGAGCGAAAAAGGTATTTCGCTGGCCCTGATCACCGATATCTGGTGCCCGTGGGCGCGGGATTACCCGCTTGATTTACTGCAGGTGAAAACCGAAACCGGCCATTTCTGGGATTCGCTGGCACCTGTGAGCTGTCTGTTCAACCTGCTGCTGTCAGGTGTCGTGGAAGCGCTGGGTGATGCCCTTCCACCGCGGCTGGCGGTAAACCGGCAATTACAACAAGAGTTTGGTCAATTCGAACGTTAAAGGAGCGGAGCTATGCCCCCAGAGAGTGAACTGATTGATGTGGCGAAGACCTTCCCTGCGCTGCATATCGATCTGAAATACGCCACAGCCGACAACATCACGGGCCGTCCGATTTATCAGGAGGCGCTGTGCCTGCTGCATACCGATGCGGCCACCGCGCTGGCGAAAGCCATCAGCATCGCCGCACTGGCCGGGCTGAAGCTGGTGGTCTACGACGCTTATCGCCCGCAGGAAGCGCAGGCTCAGTTGTGGGATGCCTGCCCGAACCCGGAATACGTGGTTGATGTGGCGATTGGTTCCAACCACAGCCGCGGGACGGCCATCGACGTTACGCTGATGGACGAACAGAACACCGTGCTGGATATGGGGGCCGGTTTTGACGAAATGCACGACCGCTCGCATGCCTGGCACCCGTCCGTGCCGCCGCACGCGCAGCGCAATCGCCTGCTGCTTAACGCCATCATGTCCGGTGGCGGCTTTGTGGGGATCAGCAGCGAATGGTGGCACTTCGAGCTGCCGAACGCGGCCAGCTATCCCCTGCTTGACGATCGTTTTGCCTGTTTCCCGTTGACGCACACCCCTCTTTAAAACTGGAGCACTGCCATGAAAACAACGCTTCTTACCACCCTGATCGCCGCCTCGCTGGCACTCAGCGCACCGGTTGCGCTGGCTGCCGTCCCGAAAGATATGCTGGTGATCGGAAAAGCGGCCGACCCGCAAACGCTCGACCCGGCGGTGACCATTGATAACAACGACTGGACGGTGACCTACCCCGCCTATCAGCGTCTGGTGAAGTACAAGCCAGGCTCCACCGAGGTGGAGGGCGACCTGTCAACGGGCTGGAAAGCGTCAGAGGATCAGAAAGAGTGGACCTTTACCCTTACCGATAACGCGAAATTCGCCGATGGCACGCCGGTTACTGCCGAGGCGGTAAAACTCTCCTTTGAACGTCTGCTGAAGCTTAGCCAGGGGCCGTCTGAAGCGTTCCCGAAAGATCTCAAAATTGATGCGGTCGATCCGCACACGGTAAAATTCACCCTCAGCCAGCCGTTTGCCCCATTCCTCTATACCCTGGCCAACGACGGTGCGTCGATCGTTAACCCGGCGGTGTTAAAGGCGAACGCTGCCGATGATGCACGCGGTTATTTAGCGCAAAACACTGCTGGGTCCGGGCCTTTCATGCTGAAAAGCTGGCAGAAAGGTCAGCAGCTGGTGCTCGTTCCGAACCCACACTGGGCGGGTGAAAAACCACACTTCAAGCGTGTTTCGGTGAAAATTATTGGTGAAAGCGCTTCACGCCGCCTGCAGCTTTCCCGTGGCGATCTGGATATCGCCGATTCACTGCCCGTCGATCAGATTTCAGCCCTTAAGCAAGAAGGCAAAGTGGCGGTGGCGGAATATCCGTCCCTGCGCGTGACCTATCTTTATCTGAATAACAGCAAAGCCCCGCTCAATCAGGTGGATTTACGTCGGGCCGTCTCCTGGGCAACGGATTATCAGGGAATGGTGAAAGGCATCCTGAGTGGCAATGGCAAACAGATGCGCGGCCCGATACCGGACGGCATGTGGGGGTTTGACGCCACGGCAATGCAGTACAGCTTTGACGAAGCCAAAGCCAAAGCCGCGCTGGAGAAAGTCAAAGACAAGCCGACAAGCCTGACATTCCTCTATTCAGACAACGACCCCAACTGGGAGCCGATCGCCCTGTCCACGCAGGCGAGCCTCGGCAAGATCGGCATCAACGTGAAGCTGGAAAAACTGGCTAACGCCACCATGCGCGATCGTGTCGGGAAAGGTGACTATGACATCGCTATTGGCAACTGGAGCCCGGACTTTGCCGACCCGTACATGTTCATGAACTACTGGTTTGAGTCGGACAAAAAAGGGTTGCCGGGTAACCGCTCGTTTTACGAGAACAAAGAGGTCGACGCCCTGCTGAAGGCGGCCCTGAAAACCACCGATCAGGCGGAGCGTACCCACGATTACCAGCAGGCGCAGAAGGTGGTGATCGACGAGGCGGCCTACGTGTATCTGTTCCAGAAGAACTACCAGCTGGCGATGAACAAAGAGGTGAAAGGCTTCACCTTTAATCCAATGCTGGAGCAGGTCTTTAACATCGCCACCATGAGTAAATAACGGTTCTCGCCGGGGGAAAGTGTATGACGTTCTGGAGCATTGTGCGCCAGCGCTGCTGGGGGTTAATCCTGGTGGTGGCCGGTGTCTGTATCATCACCTTTATTATTTCACACCTGATCCCCGGCGATCCGGCCCGCCTGCTGGCCGGAGACCGCGCCAGCGACGACATTGTGCAAGGCATCCGCCAGCAGCTGGGGCTGGATCAACCGCTGTATATCCAGTTTGGTCGCTATGTGGATGCGCTGGCCCATGGCGATTTAGGCACCTCTATCCGCACCGGACGTCCGGTCGCGGAAGATTTGAAAGCCTTTTTCCCGGCCACCCTGGAGCTGGCTTTTTGTTCCCTGCTGCTGGCGCTGGTTATCGGCGTGCCGCTGGGGATTTTATCGGCGGTCTACCGTGACCGCTGGCTGGATCATCTGGTGCGGTTAATGGCGATGACGGGCATTTCAACGCCCGCATTCTGGCTTGGGTTGGGGGTGATTGTCCTCTTCTACGGGCATCTGCAACTTCTGCCGGGCGGCGGAAGGCTTGACGACTGGCTCGATCCACCGACGCGCGTTACTGGCTTTTATCTGGTGGATGCGCTGCTGGAAGGCAACGGGGAGGTCTTTTTCAATGCCCTGCAGCATCTGATTTTACCTTCAATGACGCTGGCATTTGTTCATCTTGGCATTGTAGCGCGTCAGGTCCGCTCGGCCATGCTGGAGCAGCTCAGTGAAGATTACATACGAACCGCACGCGCCAGCGGATTGCCCGGCTGGTACATCGTGCTGCGCTATGCCCTGCCCAATGCGATGATCCCGTCGATTACCGTGCTTGGACTGGCACTGGGCGATCTGCTGTATGGCGCAGTCCTCACTGAAACCGTCTTTGCCTGGCCGGGAATGGGCGCCTGGGTCGTCACCTCTATTCAGGCACTCGATTTCCCTGCTGTTATGGGCTTCGCGGTAGTGGTCTCACTGGCCTATGTGCTGGTTAATCTGGTGGTCGATCTGCTCTATCTGTGGGTTGACCCGCGAATCGGGCGCGGAGGTGCCGAATGATGTTGACTCAGGAAACGCCCGTCCCGGTTAAAACAGCGAAAGCAGGCATCAACTGGGCAAAACTGTTCTGGATGCTGCGTAAAAGTCCCCTCACGCTGATTGGCGCCGCGATCATGATCCTGATGCTCCTGCTGATGGTGACATCACCGTGGATTGTGCCGCATGACCCCAATGCGCTGGATTTGACCGCGCGTCTGCAGGCTCCGTCTGCCGAACACTGGTTTGGCACCGATGAGGTTGGCCGCGATCTGTTCAGCCGGGTGCTCGCCGGCAGCCAGCAGTCGATCAGCGCGGGGCTGGCCGTCGTGGTGATTGCGGGTGGTATTGGCTCGCTGCTGGGCTGTTTGTCTGGCGTGCTGGGCGGGCGCGGCGACGCCATTATTATGCGCATTATGGACGTGATGCTCTCCATTCCCTCGCTGGTGCTGACCATGGCGCTGGCGGCGGCGCTGGGGCCGAGCCTGTTTAACGCAATGCTCGCCATCGCGATTGTACGTATTCCGTTTTACGTGCGTCTGGCACGCGGGCAAACCCTTGTCGTGCGCCAGTTTACCTATGTTCAGGCGGCCCGCACCTTCGGCGCATCACGCTGGCATTTAATCAGCTGGCATATTCTGCGCAACGCCCTGCCGCCGCTGATTGTGCAGGCTTCGCTGGATATTGGCAGCGCCATTCTGATGGCCGCCACGCTGGGCTTTATCGGTCTGGGCGCACAGCAACCCACCGCCGAATGGGGCGCGATGGTTGCCGTAGGGCGCAACTATGTACTTGACCAGTGGTGGTATTGCGCTTTTCCTGGCGCGGCCATTTTGATTACCGCCGTGGGCTTTAATCTTTTTGGTGACGGCATCCGCGACCTGCTGGATCCGAAATCAGGAGGGAAACAGTCATGACCGACTCTGTTTTAACCATCGAGGATTTACATCTGAGTTTCCCGATATACCGCGGTGAGGTTCATGCGCTGAACCACGTCTCGCTGGAGATTAAACGGGGTGAGATTGTCGGCGTAGTGGGCGAGTCGGGGTCGGGGAAGTCGGTTACCGCCATGCTCGCCATGCGCCTGTTGCCGGAAGGCAGCTACCGAATTCATCACGGTCAGGTGACATTGCTGGGAGAAGATGTTCTGACCGCATCGGAAAAACAGTTACGCCAGTGGCGCGGGGCAAAAGTGGCGATGATTTTTCAGGAGCCCATGACCGCCCTGAACCCAACGCGACGGATTGGCAAGCAAATGGTGGAGGTGATCCGCCAGCATCAGCCGCTCGACCGTCGCGCGGCGCAGCAAAAAGCGATTGCCCTGCTGGAGGAGATGCAAATCCCGGACGCGAAAGCGGTGATGGCGCGTTATCCGTTTGAACTGTCCGGCGGCATGCGTCAGCGAGTGATGATCGCCCTTGCCTTCTCCTGCGAGCCTGAACTTATCATCGCCGACGAGCCGACCACGGCGCTGGATGTGACCGTGCAGCTGCAGGTCCTGCGTCTGCTGAAGCACAAGGCGCGGGCCAGCGGAACCTCGGTGCTGTTTATCAGCCACGATATGGCCGTGGTTTCCCAGCTCTGTGACCGGATGTATGTGATGTACGCGGGAAGCGTAATTGAGAGCGGTGCCACGCAAACGCTGATCCACCATCCCGTTCATCCCTACTCCATCGGCCTGTTGCAATGTGCACCTGAAAACGGTGCGCCGCGCGAGCTGCTTCCGGCCATTCCCGGCACGGTGCCTAATCTCAGCCAGCTTCCACAAGGCTGCGCGTTCCGCGAGCGCTGCTTTACCGCCGGGACGAAATGCGGTGAGGCACCGCGCTTGCTTCCCAATGGTGCAGAGGGCCAGATGGCTGCCTGCTGGTACCCGCAACGGGAGAAACACCATGTCTGACATTTTGCTTGAACTGGATAGCGTGCATGTCAACTTTCCCGCGCGCAAAAACTGGCTGGGCCGCGTCACGGAACAGGTGCATGCCCTCAATGGGCTGGACCTGCAGATCCGTCGCGGCGAAACGCTGGGCATTGTTGGGGAATCCGGCTGCGGGAAAAGCACGCTGGCACAGCTATTGATGGGCATGCTCAGGCCCAGCACCGGCGACTATCAGCGGACGCATCACGCGGGCGGCATGCAGATGGTTTTTCAGGACCCGCTCTCGTCCCTCGACCCGCGTTTACCGGTGTGGCGCATCATCACCGAGCCGGTGTGGGTGCAAAAACGCAGCAGTGAACGCGAACGGCGCCAGCTTGCAGAGACGCTGGCGATGCAGGTGGGTATTCGTGCGGAATACCTTGACCGGTTACCGCATGCCTTTTCAGGCGGGCAGCGCCAGCGCATTGCTATCGCCCGGGCGCTGTCGTCCAATCCAGACATCATCGTACTCGACGAACCCACCAGCGCGCTGGATATTTCCGTGCAGGCGCAAATCCTCAACCTGCTGGTAAAACTGCAGCAGGAACGGAACCTCACCTATGTGTTGATCTCACATAACGTCTCGGTGGTCAGACACATGAGCGATCGTGTGGCGGTGATGTATCTGGGCCAGATCGTGGAACTGGGAACCACCGATCAGGTCCTTGTCAGGCCACGCCATCCCTACACCCGGCTGCTGCTTGATTCCGTCCCCAGAACCGGTGAACCGCTGGATGAAAACCTGGCGCTGCGTAAAACAGAGCTTCCTGGCAATCGTCACCTTCCCACCGGCTGTTATTTCCGGGACCGTTGTCCGCAGGCAGCGCAAGGGTGCGAGCATCCGCAGTCGCTACAGCCTTCAGTTGAGGGCTGTAGCGTGCGTTGCTGGCGCAATCTGAGCGAGTAGCCACGCAGGGTGGCGCTGTTTCACGTTTAAATTTGCGCCATTCCACCGTCGACAAACAGTTCGGTGGCGTTGATAAAACTTGCTGCATCTGAGGCCAGAAACGCCACCGCTTTACCCACTTCTCCCGGCGCGCCTAAGCGTCCCAGCGGCACCTGGGCGGCCAGCGCATCATACAGCCCCTGACGATGTTCTTCCGGCACCAGGTCACCCAGCCCTGGGGTTTTGATGGGCCCCGGGCTCACCACGTTGACGCGAATACCGCGCCCCTGCAAATCCAGCGCCCACGAACGGGCAAAGTTGCGCACGGCGGCTTTACTGGCGCTGTATACGCTAAAGTTTGCGGTTCCTTTAATGGACACCGTGGATCCGGTCAGAATGATCGACGATCCGGCAGATAACAGCGGTAACGCTTTTTGCACGGTGAACAGTACACCGCGAACGTTGGTTGCAAAGATGCGGTCAAACTGCTCTTCAGTGATAGCGCCTAACGGCAGCATGTCGCCACCACCCGCATTGGCGAACAGAATATCCAGACGCCCTTCGTCTTTTGCAATCTGCGCATAGACTTTATCGAGGTCGGAAAGTTGAGAGACGTCCGCACGGATGCCGACCGCCGCGGTGGCAATTTGTGCAACGGCAGCGTCCAGCTCCGCCTGACGACGTCCGGTGATATAAACCTTCGCGCCCTGGGCCGCCAGTTCCTGCGCGGTGGCGAGACCGATACCTGTGCTACCGCCCGTAACCAGGGCAATTTTACCTGCGAGAGATGTATTCATGTTATTCACCTTTAATCATATTTTCAGGATGCCCGCAAAAACGGTTGAAGAGGTTTTCGCTTGCGTTGAATAAACTCTATCGGTTGCAGGATTAATGAAAAACGGGCAAAAATGAAAATCACTATTCACAGGTGGAAATAATCCGGAGTACGAATGGACCAGCTCATGGCAATGCGCGCATTTACGCGGGTGGTGGAAACCGGAAGTTTTACCCGTGCGGCTGATTCTCTGAATATGCCTATCGCCACCCTGAGCAAGCTGGTGAAATCGCTCGAAGCACACCTGGAGATCCGGCTTTTACATCGCACGACACGACGGGTAGTCACCACACCGGAGGGTGCCGGGTACTATGAAAAAGCGCTCAGGGTGCTGATTGATATTGAAGATATCGATACCTCGTTTCGCGTTTCTCGCGCGACGCCGAAAGGCCATCTGCGCGTGGATGTGGGCGGTTCAACCGCGCGCGACGTGCTGATCCCCCTGCTCCCGGATTTTATGCAACGTTACCCGGAAATACGCATCGACCTTGGCGTGGCAGACCGGCCCGTGGATTTGATCAGCGGTAACGTTGACTGCGTGATCCGCGGCGGCCCTCTGGACGACTCCTCCCTTATTGCCCGCCATCTGGGCAACGCCGAAATGGTCACCTGCGCGACGTCCGATTATTTAAAACATCATGGCGTACCGGCCTATCCGCGGGAACTGTGCAATGGCCATAAGCTGATTAGCTACCTTTCTCCCGTCACCGGTCGGGCCTTTCCGTTTCGCTTCAGGGAAAAGGGAGAAAAGCTGGAGATAAGTATTCCGCACTTCCTTGGGGTCAATGAAAGCAACGCTCATCTGGCGGCGGCGGTGGCAGGTTTAGGCATTATTCAGACGTTTCAGTATTCGGCAAAAAGGCATTTACAGGCGGGGACGTTAACTGAAATTCTTAGCAACTGGCGACCTGACGCTTATCCGTTTCATGTGGTTTATCCGCAGAACCGGCATCTGACACATCGACTGAGAGTGTTTATCGCCTGGCTGGCAGAAGTGTTTCCTGCCGCGCTGAAGGGATAGCCGGGTGTTAACCCGGCTGAGGTTTAATTGAGCGTGTAATCCAGCGTGATTTCCGCGTTCAACAGCTGGGAAACCGGGCAGCCGGCTTTCGCTTTTTGAATAACGCCATCGAACTGCTGAGGGTCAATGCCAGGGACAGTAACCTTGCTCTGCAGTGCGACCTTCGTAATGGCGAAACCGCCCTCTTTTTTATCCAGTGACACGTCGGCGGTGGTATCAATGGAATCGGCGGTGTAGCCTGCTTCACCCAGCATCAGCGACAGTGCCATCGAAAAACAGGCTGCGTGTGCGGCACCAATCAGTTCTTCCGGGTTGGTCCCTTTTTCGCCTTCAAAACGGGTGTTGAAGCCGTAAGGCTGTTGATTGAGAACGCCGCTCTCGGTAGAAACAGTTCCTTTTCCGCGTTTAATATCGCCAGACCAGTGTGCTGAACCGTGCTTATGAATTGTCATTCTTGCTCTCCTTTTGGCTTACAAAGGGTTAAGTATAGACCAGAGATCTGACGCGTCCTGGAACACAGAGTATTCTGGTTGGCGTTGATGCGATACATCACTTCGAACCATCAAAAGGGAAAGGCCTATGATGCTAAACACCAGGCTTGTCGTGGCACTGACCACGCTCGCCGTGACGCTCCCCCTCTTTGCCAGCACGCCGGAGAATTTTATCTATACCAGCTCGGGCGACCTTGATGCCGCCGCCGCGCTTATCGCCCGTCGTGATATCGGTGGCGCGCAGATCGTTTATAACTGGCGTGCACTGGAGCCTGAGAAAAACAGATATGACTTCTCATCCATAGAACGAGACCTGGCGCGCCTGAAGGCCAGCGATAAAAAGCTGTTTGTTCAAATTCAGGATCGCTTCTTCGAAAAAGATGCCCGGTATGTCCCTGATTATCTGATGGCAGACACAAAGTACAGCGGCGGTATTTCTCCGCAGTTTGACAATCCTGGTGAAGGGAAACCAACAGGTTCAGGCTGGGTAGCCCGGCAGTGGGATCCTGCCGTGCGTGAACGGTATCAGGCCTTACTGGCAGCCCTGGCGAAGCGTTTTGATGGCCAGGTTTACGGTGTGAACTTACCGGAAACCGCCATTGACCTTGATGAGAAAAAGCCGCCGACAGGATTTTCGTGCGACAACTATTTTGCCGGAGAAATGGAAAACCTCGCCTTTGCGCGAAAGGTTTTCACGCAATCCCATGTCGTACAATATGTGAACTTCTGGCCGTGTGAATGGAACAATGACCATAATTACATGGGGCGGCTGTTTGAATACGCCAGTGCCCATAATATCGGGCTTGGCGGACCGGATATTGTTCCCAACCGCAAGGCGCAAATGAAAAACGCCTATCCGTTCTTTAACCAGTATAAAAACAAACTGCCGCTGGTCGCCATGGCCGTTCAGGAGCCCACGCTCACCTACCGAAACCCGGCTACCGGCAAGCCCTTCACCAAAGATGAATTTGTTCAGTTCGCAGAAGCGTATCTCGGCGCAGATATTATTTTCTGGAGCACGACGTCGCCCTGGCTGACGACGAAATAAGCCACAGGCTCACTGCGCGGGCATCAGTTCAGATGCCCTGCAATTTCATCAAGAAAGACGCGCAGGGCCGCAGGCTGATATTCCCGCGACTGGTAAATCCCGTGAATGGCGAGCGGCTTAGGCACTAAGTCTGTGAGCACCGGGACCAGCAGCCCTTGCTCGAGCGCCCCTTGCGCTTCGTGCTCGGGCAGCATTGCAATACCGCAATGTTTAACCGCCGCGTCCATCAACAACGACGAGATGCTGGCGCTAAGATTGCCGCTCACCGCGACGCTCACGCTTTCGCCTTCCAGCGTCACAAAATGCCACGACTGACCCGCAAAGAAGCTGTAATGCAGACAATTGTGCTGCGCCAAATCCTCAGGCGTCACGGGCGTGCCGTGCTGCGCAAGATAGTCCGGCGAGGCGCAAAGCACCGAACGGCACTCGCCCAGCCTGCGGGCAATCATCCCCGGCTCCGGGTTATCGGTAATTCGCACGGCTACGTCAATACGCTCGCCCACCAGACTCACGGGATGGTTATTCACATCCAGTTCAATTCTGAGCTGCGGATAACGCGCCAGCAGCCCGGGCAGTACCGGCGCAATCATGTGCATGGCGGTAAAGTGCGCGCAGGCTACCCGTAAGGTGCCGGAAGGTAAATCTTTCTCCGACTGGCCTTCAATCTCCTGCGACAGTTGCGAAAGGGTACGCGTTTTCTGCAGTACCTTTTCCCCTGCTGCGGTCAGCGTCAGCTTGCGCGTTGAGCGGTTCACCAGCCGGGTCCCCGCCCACTTCTCCATCTGCTCAAGATAACGGCTTACCATGGGCCGGGAAATGCCCAGCGCACGGGCTGCGGCACTCAAACTTCCCAGCTCGCAAATCCGGTTATAGACCTGTGCGGCAATAACGCGATCCATATAACGCTCCATTTGCTCGATTTATGAAACTAAGCATGTCTTGTTTCAGGAATTCTGGCAAATGTAGAGTTCGGTACAATAGGGTCTTTCCTGATAAAAAGAGACATGATGATGAAGCTCACTCGCCTTGCACTGCTATGCACCCTCTTCACGCCGGCGGTCTTTGCCGCACCGTTGACCATTGATACCTGGAACCCGCAGGAGAAAGGCATTTTTGCGGTCTCGTCGACGCTGGTGTCCGGCCCGAAAGAGGCCGTCCTGTTTGACGCGCAGTTCAGCGTGAAAGACGGTGAAGCACTGGTGGAGAAAATTCGCCGCAGCGGTAAAACCCTGAACAAGATTGTGATCACCTCCGGCGATCCGGACTTCTACTTTGGTCTGCAGCCGCTGGTTAAAGCGTTCCCGAATGCGAAAGTCGTGGCGACTCAGCAGGTGGTTGACCATATCAAGGCCACCAAAGATGCCAAGCTGGCCTTCTGGGGCCCACAGATGAAAGACGGCGCGCCAACTACGCTGATCGTTCCCCAGGTGCTGACCTCCACCACGTTTATGGTTGATGGTGAGAAAATCGATATTGAACAGCCAGACAGCTACGCGGCCTATGTCTGGATCCCATCAGCGAAGACGATTCTTGGCGGCACGGGCGTTTCATGGGGCATCCATCTGTGGACGGCCGATACCCAGACCCGCGCACGTCGCCAGCAGTGGCAGGACACGCTGGAAAACATGGCGGCGCACAAACCGGAGCGCGTGATCCCGGGTCACTATCTGGGGACGCCACCGTCAGGTACCGGCGCTATCGATTTTACCCGTGAATATCTGCAGCGGTTCGAGCAGACGCTGGCTAATCACAAAGATTCTGCTGGCGTAATTAGCGCCATGAAAAAAGCGTATCCGGGCCTGGCCGAAGAGAGCTCGCTGGAATTAAGTGCGAAAGTGAATACCGGCGAAATGAAATGGTAAATTAATCTCTGCTCCTGCTATTTTCTCGGATAGCAGGAGCGGCATCAAAATATCCCCCCTCGTCCCCTGTCATTATTTCTCCATTTCTAAAAGTGTCTAAAAGCATGCACTTATGTCATTTTTATTTCTAAGATGAATCTTAGACACAGCAAGGAAAATATTTGCCATTCTGTTTGTGAATTACATTTTTTGCGAGCCGTACCATTACACAGACAACGACACGGAGGCAGCATGTTTACTTATTACCCGGCAAATACTGCAGCAGCACAACCTGAACTCGTTAACGCGATCGCACAGGGTCTTCACGCCGAACACGGTGCTGTGACTGAAGATGACATTTTGATGGAACTGACCAAATGGGTGGAATCCACAGACAATGACATCCTCAGTGACATCTACCAACAGACCATTAACTACGTGGTCAGTGGACAGAATGCCTCTTTGTAAAAACCTGCTAAGCTGGATCTGCAACCTAAGGGGTTACATTTCGTTTGCGTAAGCAAACTTGTCCTTAAAACTATCAACAGGATTGAGGAGTAAAGATGAAATCGAACCGTCAGGCACGCCATATTCTGGGACTGAACTACAAGCTTTCTAACCAACGTAAAGTGGTGATTGAGGGCGACAGTGAAACGCAAGTCACCCATGCCACCGGCAGAAAACGCCACGCTGGCAAGTAAGTTCCAGTAAGAGATCCTGAACACCATCGGCAAAACCGATGGTGTTTTTGTTTATGTGTTGCGGTAATTAACATTTAGCTCCTTTATAATACCGCCTGACCGCACCCCACCGCACAGGCCAGAAAGATGACAAACAGCAGTGTCAGGGACGGATCTTCAAAAAAAGAGTGAGTGACATGGACAACAAACTGAAAAAACATCGTTCCTTATATATCCCTTATGCCGGTCCGGTTTTACTGGAATTCCCCCTGCTCAACAAAGGTAGCGCCTTCAGCATGGAAGAGCGCAGCAGCTTCAACCTGCTTGGTCTGCTGCCCGAAGTGGTGGAAACCATTGAAGAACAGGCTGAACGTGCGTGGATCCAGTATCAGGGTTTCAAGACTGAAATCGATAAGCACATCTACCTGCGTAACATTCAGGACACCAATGAAACCCTCTTCTATCGCCTGGTTCAGAACCACCTCGAAGAGATGATGCCGGTGATCTACACCCCAACGGTGGGTGCGGCCTGTGAACGTTTCTCTGAGATCTACCGTCGCTCCCGCGGCGTATTCATCTCTTATCAGAACCGTCACAATATGGACGATATTCTGCAGAACGTGCCGAACCACAACATCAAGGTCATTGTTGTGACTGACGGGGAACGTATTCTCGGCCTCGGGGATCAGGGCATTGGCGGAATGGGGATCCCAATTGGTAAGCTCTCGCTGTACACCGCCTGTGGGGGTATCAGCCCGGCGTACACCCTGCCGGTAGTGCTGGATGTGGGTACCAACAACCAGCAGCTGCTCAACGATCCGCTGTACATGGGCTGGCGTCATCCGCGCATTACCGACGATGAGTATTATCAGTTTGTTGATGATTTTATCCAGGCCGTTAAGGCACGCTGGCCGAACGTGCTGCTGCAGTTTGAAGACTTTGCGCAGAAAAACGCCATGCCGCTGCTGAACCGCTACCGCGATGACATCTGTTCATTCAACGACGACATTCAGGGCACCGCCGCCGTGACCGTTGGGACGCTGATCGCCGCCAGCCGTGCGGCAGGCAGCCAGTTGAGCTACCAGAAAATCGTCTTCCTGGGCGCAGGCTCTGCGGGCTGCGGTATTGCCGAGCAGATTATTGCTCAGACGCAGCGCGAGGGCTTGAGTGAAGAACTGGCCCGTTCCCGCGTCTATATGGTTGACCGTTTCGGCCTGCTGACCGACGGTATGCCTAACCTGCTGCCGTTCCAGACCCGACTGGTTCAGAAACGCGAGAACCTGAAAAACTGGGATACCGACAACGAGGTGCTCTCCCTGCTGGACGTGGTGCGCAACGTGAAGCCGGACATTCTTATCGGCGTTTCCGGGCAAACCGGCCTCTTCACCGAAGAGATTATTCGCGAAATGCACAAGCACTGTGAACGCCCTATCGTGATGCCGCTCTCTAACCCGACTTCCCGTGTAGAAGCAACGCCGCAGGACATCATCGCCTGGACCGAAGGTAACGCACTGGTGGCAACCGGCAGTCCGTTCGACCCGGTGGTGTGGAAGGATAAAACCTATCCGATCGCGCAGTGCAACAACTCCTACATCTTCCCGGGGATTGGTCTGGGGGTTATCGCGTCCGGTGCTTCGCGCATTACCGACGAAATGCTGATGTCCGCCAGCGAAACCCTGGCGAAACACTCACCGCTGGTGAATAACGGTGAAGGCCTGGTGTTACCAGAGCTGAAAGACATTCATAAGGTGTCCCGCGCGATCGCTTTCGCAGTAGGAAAAATGGCACAGCAGCAAGGTGTGGCGGTGAAAACCTCCGCCGATGCGCTGCAGCAGGCCATTGACGACAACTTCTGGATGCCGGAATACCGCAGCTATCGCAGAACGTCTATCTAAAGAACAGGCCGGGTCAGGCAATCATGCCTCCCGGCCTGCCATTCTGCCCGCGCTTGCCGGGCCGTAAAATCCCCGCTACACTGCCTTCATCCATTAACCTACTGAATATATAAGGAGGCCAATTATGCTGTACTGTGAAATTTTCAATGTTTCACATACATTTGGTGATCGCACCAGCTCAAGCGTTATCGGTATCGTGCTGCGATAACTTCTGCTTGAGCGAAGACACCAACCCCTGAAATCCCTTCTCTCGGGCTTACTGAGTTATCGTCAGCGATGTTTGACGAGGCATAAACATGCCTGTAACTCTTGGGTAAGCAACAATGAGCACTTTACTCACTGCACAATCTCTACGTGTTGATACGGCGTTTGGTACGCTCTTCGACTCTCTCTCCTTTACGCTGAAAAAAGGCGATCGCATCGGTCTGCTGGGCGACAACGGCTGCGGTAAAAGTACGCTGCTGAAGGTGCTGGACGGTACGGACACGCCTGCCGCCGGAACGGTCGCGCTGGCCGGACACTGCATCATGGCGCGCGTAGAACAACATCTCCCGGACGGGATTTATCCCCTGAGCATGCTGGATGCCGTGCTGGCACAACTGCCTGCGGCTGAACGCGAGAGCCTGCGCTGGAAAGCGGAAACGCTGCTGGCGAGTATGGGCTTTACGCCGCAGGACTGGACATTAACCTCGGCAACGTTGAGCGGCGGGCAACATACGCGTCTGCTGCTGGCGCGGGCTTTGATTAATGCGCCGGACCTGCTGCTGCTGGATGAACCGAGTAACCACCTCGATTTACCCACCATGCTCTGGCTGGAGCAATTTTTACAGGCCTGGTCAGGCAGCTTTGTGCTGGTTTCACATGACAGGCAGCTGCTGGATGCCGTGACCAACGGCAGTTGGATCCTGCGCGATAAGATGCTGCATTACTTTGCCCTTCCCTGCACCGCCGCACGCAAAGCGCTGGATGCGAAAGACGAAAGTGATGCGCAGCGCCACAAGGCAGAACAAAAGGAGATCGACCGCGTCGCGGCCAGCGCAAAAAGACTGGCGACCTGGGGCAAAGTCTACGACAACGAAGACCTGGCCCGCAAAGCGAAACAGATGGAAAAGCAGGTTGAACGGCTGAAAGAGAGTCAGACGGAGGTCACGGCGGGAAGTCAGTGGACATTAACCCTGCGCGGCGACGCGCTGCGGGCCGACCGTCTGCTGGAGCTTGAAAACCTCGCGGTGCCGCCGGCGCCCGGACTGCCTGCGCTGTTTAATATTGACATCGCGCGTATCAAAAGCGGCGACCGCGTGGCCATCGTTGGACGTAACGGCTGCGGTAAATCATCCCTGATGAAGCTGATCTGGCGGCATTTTCGCGGCGAGCAGGCTGACGATGGGCTGAAACTCCATCCACGCGTATCGCCTGGCTATTATGACCAGACGCTGAACCAGCTCCCGGACGATGCATCGCTGTTTGACGCACTGGAGCCGTTTGCCCCCGATCCGCAGAATCGCAAGATGGCCCTGATCGGTGCCGGCTTTGCGTGGCCACGTCACGGTCAGAAAGTCAGTACGCTCAGCGGTGGAGAACGCTCTCGCCTGCTGTTTGTTGGCCTGACGTTAGCGCGCTATAGCCTGCTGATGCTGGATGAACCGACCAACCATCTGGACATGGAAGGCAAAGAGGCGCTGACAGAAACCCTGCAGCAATTTGAAGGTGGCGTGCTGCTGGTCAGCCATGACCGTCAATTAATCAGCCAAAGCTGCAACCGTTTCTGGCTGATTGAGGACGGCAGGTTGAGTGAATGGCATGACGCCGAAGCGGTCTTTGAACGGCTGCGTGAAAGTGCAGGCCTGATAACATCGCCGTGTTCACCGAAACAACAGCACGATCGCCCTTCGCAGTTTGACGACCTGCTTGAACGGCTGATCGCGCTGGAGACATTGCTGGAGGAAGACCTGGCCCGCAAACCGAAGCACCAGAAGCCGCAGTTGCAGGCGCAATGGCGCCAGGAGATTGAGGCGATAGAAGCAAAACTGTAAGTCCGCGCCCGGCGAGCGTCTCGCCGGGCCGCTCTGCCCCTGAACGCCCCCCTGATTATTAGAGGATCGCTGTATTCTTAATCCAAAATCGAATCAAATGATGACATTATGTTGCTGCCACCTTGCATTAACGCGCCTAAGTATTAATCCTTAAGAAGTAGTACACCTGCTATGCAGAATCTCATCATGAACAAGGAGAAACATATGAAGGCTGCTGTTGTCACTCAGGATCATCAGGTCAATGTCACCGAAAAATCATTACGTCCGCTTAAGCATGGTGAAGCCCTGCTGAAGATGGAATGCTGCGGCGTATGTCATACCGATCTTCACGTGAAGAACGGTGATTTCGGCGATAAGACCGGGGTGATCCTGGGTCACGAAGGAATAGGGATCGTTAAAGAGATTGGCCCAGGCGTCAACTCGCTGAAAATTGGCGACCGTGCGAGCGTGGCATGGTTTTTTGAAGGCTGTGGACACTGCGAATACTGTAATACCGGCAACGAAACCCTGTGCCGGGATGTGAAAAACGCGGGTTATTCCGTTGACGGTGGGATGGCTGAAGAGTGCATCGTGACCGCCGATTATGCGGTAAAAGTGCCGGACGGTCTGGATTCCGCAGCGGCGAGCAGCATCACCTGCGCGGGGGTCACCACCTACAAAGCGGTAAAAGTGTCCCACATTAAGCCGGGCCAGTGGATTGCGATTTACGGCCTTGGTGGTCTGGGTAACCTTGCGTTGCAGTACGCTAAAAACGTGTTCAACGCCAAGGTCATCGCCATTGATGTGAACGATGAACAGCTGAAACTGGCCGCCAGCATGGGGGCAGATTTAACCATTAACTCTCGCAGCGAAGATGCAGCGAAAATTGTTCAGGAGAAAACCGGAGGCGCACATGCTGCGGTGGTAACTGCCGTGGCAAAAGCAGCCTTCAACTCAGCGGTGGATGCCGTGCGTGCCGGTGGCCGCGTGGTCGCCGTTGGCCTGCCGCCGGAAGCGATGAGCCTGGATATTCCGCGCCTGGTCCTGGACGGCATTCAGGTCGTCGGATCGCTGGTGGGAACCCGTCAGGACCTGATGGAGGCATTCCAGTTTGCAGCAGAGGGCAAAGTGGTGCCAAAAGTGACAATGCGTCCGCTGGAAGATATCAATGCCATCTTTAAAGAGATGGAGCAGGGTCAAATCCGCGGTCGTATGGTGATTGATTTACGCTCTTAATCGCCGGTTGCCGGGGGGCGGTTTTGCCTTACCCGGCATTTCACTACGACGATCGCCGGTCAGAAATCCACTCCTGAACCTCAATCTGAAAGGTATCCGGCGCTTTGCGGTACATCTTGCGCGCCAGATCGAGAATGGTATGTCGCGCTAACTCCTCTTCCATGCGTTGCTGTGCGCTATCCATGACCGAACGTACGCCACACGGGCCATTGCACACCCAGGCAGGAGGCGTTTCATTAAACACCGCCAGCCGCTGACGCACCTCGCGACACTCAAACATGTTCTTCTCACCGTCAATGGCGTGCGCCACATCCAGTACGGTGATCAACTCCGCCGGGCGCGCCAGTTTAAACCCGCCGCCCTTACCTTCCGTGCTGCTCACCAGCCCGGCACGTGACAAACGGGTGAAGATTTTTCCCAGGTAATCATACGGCACACCCTGCAGGGCGGCCATTTCCCGGACGCTCATCTCACGCTCATTGCCTTTTGCATCCACCATGCACATCAGGCTGTGAATGCCGTATTCCACACCGGAACTGTAAAACGCCATGGTTAACTCCGAAGTTATTTATCTGGGTCATTATAACGGCGTTATTGCCCACAATCACAACTACCCTCCCCTTTTTCATTAACATGCTGATTTTATGCAGCATTAAAATTTAACTCAGAAAGAAGTTGTCGCAGTTAACTGCGACAAGTATAGTTGTAGTTATGTCAGGTATACAGCGTGATGATCAAAAGGATCGAAGATGAAGAAGCAGATTTTAATTGTGGGCAGTGGTTTTTCCGGCATGTGGGCTGCAGTCAGTGCCGCGCGTCTGAATGCGCTGGAGGGCAATAACAGCCTGAAGATCGCCGTGCTGGCACCCGCCCCCGAGTTGCGTGTTCGCCCGCGCTTCTATGAAGAGAACGTGACGTCGCTGGTCTCGCCGCTGACCGGACTGTTCGCTGAACTGGGTATTGATTTTATCGCCGGCAAAGCAGAATTCATTGATATAAAAGGGAAAAGTGTTTCCTATCGTGATGCGAATGGCGTAACTGCCGCAGTGAGTTACGAGCGGTTAGTGCTGGCCACCGGCAGTCAGAGCAAGCGTCCACCGATTGCCGGGCTGGCTGAGTACGCCTTTGATATCGATCAGCTTGAATCCGCACAGACCTTTGAGCAGCATCTTGACTCCCTGGTCTCGCGCCCTTCCACCGCTGCGCGCAATACCGTGGTTGTCTGTGGCGGCGGTTTTACCGGCATTGAACTGGCAACCGAGCTTCCTGCCCGACTGCGCGCTCGCTTCGGTGATGATACAGCGACAAGAGTTATCGTAGTTGAAAGGGGTCATGTCATTGGCGGACGATACAGTGAAGCATTGCGTAACACCATTGAAGACGCGAGCCAGGAACTGGGGATTGAGTGGCGTCTGAACAGTGAAATTGAGGCCATCGATGCGAACGGCGTAACGCTGAAAAACGGCGAACGTATCCCCGCTGCAACCGTAGTCTGGACGGCAGGCGTTGAAGCAAACCCGCTTGGACAACAGATTAACGGCGAACGCGATAACCAGGGGCGTCTGAAAGTGACAGAAACGCTGCAGGTTCCGGCTCATCCGGACGTGTACGCGACGGGAGATATGGCCTACGCCAGAACGGACGAGATGGGGAACACGGCGCTAATGACCTGCCAGCACGCGATCCAGTTGGGTAAATTTGCCGGCCACAACGCGGCAGCCAGCCTGTTGAATCGCACGCCTTATCCTTACCGCCAGGTTAACTACGTGACCTGTCTGGACCTGGGTGCCTGGGGTGCCGTTTACACTGAAGGGTGGGACCAGGCCGTCAAATCGGTGCGTGATGACGCAAAGAAAATCAAAATCGCCATCACCAATGAACTTATCTACCCGCCAGCAGCGGACAAAGCCGTGGCGTTTGCCGCTGCCGATCCGTTGGCGAAATTTGTCTAATGCCCTTCTACCGCGCCTTACCGGCGCGGTTCAACGTGCGGAAGCGAGCGAACCGGCGTCTGCCTTTCTGGCCCGAAGGTGCGCGTAGATCAGCAGTGAACTCATGGCTGAGAAAGAGAGCACAGCCGCTGGCAGCGTGACATAGCTCCAGCTAAAGCCAAGCGTGATCATCATCCCGCCAAAATACGCCCCTATCGCACTGCCGAGGTTAAATGCCATCTGCCCGCCTGCGGCACCCAGCATCTCACCGCCCTTCGCATTTTGCAGGAGAAGAATTTGCAGCGGCGCAGAGAGTGCAAACAGCCCGACACAGCAGATAAAGCCCATCACCAGCGACGCCGTTTTATGTTCCCCAAAGGCGAATAGCAACAGCAGTGACGCGACAATGACCATGTCGGTGGTGGCGGCAATACGCAGCGGACTGAAGCGACCCGATAATTTCCCGCTCAGGAGATTACCTAACACCATACCCAGCCCCATCAGCATCATGATGACCGTCATGACGCCTTCGGAGAAGCCAGAGACGTTGACCATAAACGGTTTGACGAAGCTGAACCACGCAAACACACCAGCATTGCCAAACATGGTGGCGGCAAAAATCAGCCACGGCTCCGGTTTTTTCAGAAAGGAAAATTGCGCGGTCAATTTGATTTCGGAGCGATCATGGATGTGCGGCACCCAGACCAGTACCGAGATGATCACCAGAGCATCAAACAGGGCAATCAGGAAAAAGGTGTAGCGCCAGCTGAATTCATGACCCAGCCAGGTGCCCAGCGGTACGCCCACCAGATTGGCAACCGTCATGCCGGCTATCATGCCCGCCACGGCGACCGTCACCTTCCCCGGAGGCGCAATTCTCGAGAGAATAATCGCCCCGACGCCAAAAATGGCGCCGTGCGGAAAACCGGAAATTAGCCGCCCTATCGCCAGCCAGGCATACGACGTAGAAAAGGTAAAAATTGCATTACCGACGGCACACAGCACCACCAGAAACAACAGCGTGGATTTTAACGAGAACTTGCCTGAGAACAACGCCACAATCGGGGCACCAATCACCACACCAAAGGCGTAAAACGAAATCATATTCCCGGCGGCGGGAATTGAAATTCCGGTGTCATGGGCCAGTTCAGTTAATACGCCCATAATGCCAAATTCAGCCATTCCCAGGCCAAACGTGCCAAGTGCCAACGAAAAAATTGTCTTTTTCATACCACAACCACTGGTTAACAACGCGCGACGGGCATTATTGAACAATCTTGTATGGTGAGCCAGTTCAAATCAGCTGGCTGACACGTTAATCCATTAATTCAGGTGGATTACACTTGATAGTGCGGCCCCGCTTTTTCCCGCGCCGGACAACCTGAGGATGACAATCATGGGAAGCAAGAAGAAAACCAGTGTCGCAGTTGATGTCATAAAGCATGAGCCGTTAAAAACGAAAGAGTATGAAAAAGAGCTTCGTCGCCTCCACGTTGAATTGGTTAAGCTCCAGCAGTGGGTCGTCGCAAAGGGTTTAAAGGTCTGTATTGTCTTTGAAGGGCGCGACGGTGCCGGTAAAGGCGGAACCATTAAAGCCATCACTGAACGCGTTAGCCCACGCGTCTTCCGGGTTGTTGCGCTCCCCGCGCCGACGGAAAAAGAGAAGACCCAGCTCTATTTCCAGCGTTATGTCCCCCACCTGCCAGCCGCTGGCGAAATCGTCATTTTTGACCGCAGCTGGTACAACCGCGCGGGCGTTGAACGGGTGATGGGATTCTGCACACAGGAGCAGGTCGAGAAGTTTCTTGATGGCACGCCGGTGATGGAAAAAGCAATGGTGGATGCCGGGATCATCCTGCTCAAATACTGGCTGGAGGTCACGCCGAAAGAACAGGAGCGTCGTCTGCGCGATCGTATTAACGACGGGCGAAAGACCTGGAAATTATCGCCAATGGACATTAAGTCTTTTAATTTGTGGGATGAATATACCGTGGCGCGAGATGCGATGTTTGCTGCCACCGACACCGCCTGGGCGCCGTGGTTTGTCGCCCGTTCGGAAGATAAAAAACGCGTGCGCCTGAACATTATTTCGCACCTGCTGGCGCAAATCCCGTACAAAGCCATTCACATCGAAGCGGTGAGTTTGCCGAAGCGTAAGATTGGTAAAGTGAAGCCGACCCAATACCCGTTCCGGTATGTTGAAGAGCGTTTTTGACTGAAGCGTTCGCGGGTCATTCGCTGACCCGCGAGCGCGGGACTTACGGCATCCCTTTCGTACTGTCCTGTTTCGCTTCCAGCCGCTCAACGTCACGGTACCAGCGCGGGTGGTGTTTCTGCGCCCAGCGGCGGCTCACTTTCCCTTCAATCATGCCTTTAATCGACCCTTTGACCCAGAAGGCCATATACATGTGGATCAGGATGGCGTGGATCAGAATGATGGCTGACGTCGCGTGAATAAGCAGCGCGTAGCGAATCACCTGTATGGGGAAGTAGTGCGCAAAGTACGGCCGCCAGATAATGACGCCGGTGACCAGCAGCACAAAAATCATGCTCATGATGGTCCAGAACATCATCTTCTGCCCGGCGTTGTATTTGCCGACCTTCGCAACCTTATGCTCATTGCCCTTCAGAACCTCAATAATCCCCTTCAGCCATGGAATGTCATGCTTGTCCGGAATATTGTGATGTACGAAGCGCGCCAACATAAACATCAGCACCACGAAAATCAGCACGCCGAAGAACGGATGCAAGATACGCCCCATCTGTGGCGTCCCGAAGGTTTCCGTCAGCCACTGCAGCGTCGGGAAGAAGAAGGAGATCCCCGAGACCGCCACCAGGAAGAAGCAGATCACTACCGTCCAGTGACAGGCGCGGTCGACAAACTTCGTGCGCACAATCCATGACTTACTCATGAGGTTCCTCCTCATCGTCATCCACCTCTTTGTTGGGTCCGATACCGATGTAGTGATAAATCAACCCGGCGAAAGTAGCGATAAAGCCCGCCGCAGAGAGCGGTTTGAGCGCCCCTTTCCACAGGTTGATCGAGGTATCGATCGCAGGATCTTTCGGCAGATTGTGGTACAACTCCGGCTGGTCGTTATGGTGCAGAACATACATCACGTGCGTTCCCCCCACCCCCTGCGGGTTATAAATGCCCGCACTGGCGTAACCGCGCGCTTTCAGTTTGTCCACGCGCTGCTGGGCTACCTCCAGCATCTCTCTTTTTGTCCCGAAGTGGATAGCCCCGGTCGGGCAGGTTTTCACGCAGGCAGGCTCCTGCCCGACGCTCACGCGATCGACACACAGGGTGCATTTGTAGACCCGGTTATCCTCTTTACTGAGGCGCGGAATATTAAACGGACAGCCCGCAATGCAGTAGCCACAACCGATGCAGTTATCCTGCTGGAAATCGACAATTCCGTTGGCGTACTGGACGATGGCCCCGGCTGACGGACAGGCCTTCAGGCATCCCGGATCTTCGCAGTGCATACAACCGTCTTTACGGATCAGCCACTCCAGCTTGCCGTTCTGATCGGTATCGCTAAAACGCATCACCGTCCAGGATTTGGCACTCAGGTCCGCCGGATTATCGTAAACCCCGACGCAGTGTCCCACTTCATCGCGGATATCGTTCCACTCCGAGCAGGCCACCTGGCAGGCTTTACATCCCACGCAGGAAGTGACATCGATAAGCTTGGCGACTTCTGCCTTATCATCCCGCGCACGAGGCGCGGGGGTGATAGAGTTGGTCGCGGAGCGTTTAATAATGTCCTGTGTTTCCATTGCCATGTATTCGCTCCTTACGCTTTCTCGATGTTGACCAGAAACGCTTTGTACTCCGGCGTTTGCGAGTTGGAATCGCCGACGTTTGGCGTCAGGGTATTGGCGAGGTAGCCTTTTTGCGCCACCCCTTCAAAGCCCCAGTGCAGCGGAATACCGACGGTTTCCACCTGCTGACCATGCACGTTCAGTGCCTGCAGACGACGCGTAACCACCGCAACCGCGCGAATAAAGCCGCGCTTGCTGCTCACCTTCACGCGGTCACCGTTGGCAATACCCTTCGCTTTCGCCAGCGTTTCGCTGATCTCCACAAACTGTTCAGGCTGGGCAATGGCGTTAAGCCGTGCATGCTTGGTCCAGGTATGGAAATGCTCGGTCAGGCGGTAGGTTGTCCCGACATACGGGAACCTGTCCTTCTTGCCTAAACGCAGGACGTCCTCTTCATAGATACGCACCACCGGACTGGATATGACGTTCGGGTGCAGCGGGTTGGTACCGAGCGGCGTTTCCATTGGCTCGTAGTGTTCCGGGAACGGACCCTCCGCCAGCTTATCGAGGGCAAACAGGCGTCCCAGCCCTTCCGGCTGCATGATAAACGGCCCGGTCTCAGTCCCCGGTGCGGCGGTGCTGAAGTCCGGAATATCGTTACCCGTCCATTTGCTGCCGTTCCATTCGATCAGCATCCGTTTCGGATCCCACGGTTTGCCGTTGATATCCGCAGAAGCACGGTTGTACAGCACGCGACGGTTCAGTGGCCATGCCCATGCCCAGCCCAGCGTATTGCCCAGCCCTGACGGGTCAGCGTTATCGCGGTTCGCCATCTGGTTACCCTGTTCCGTCCAGGAGCCGGTGTAGATCCAGCATGACGACGCGGTCGTGCCATCATCCCGCAGCAGCGCGAAGCTGTTGAGCAACTGGCCTTTCTTCGCCAGCAGCGTGCCGTTCGCGTCATACAGATCCGCCAGCGCAACGCCGTTATTCTCTTTGGCGACCTCTTCGGATTCAGGATGGTCCGGCTGTTTGTAATTCCAGCTCATCCTCAGCAGCGGTTCAGCGCCTTTCCCCCCTTCGGTGCGATACATTTCACGCAGACGATGGTAAATCCCGGCCAGGATTTCGCCGTCGTTACGCGCTTCACCCGGTGCATCCTGGCCTTTCCAGTGCCACTGCAGCCAGCGGCCGGAGTTGGCAATCGACCCGTCTTCTTCTGCAAAACAGGTGGACGGCAGGCGGAATACTTCGGTCTGAATCGATGCGGGATCGACGTCGTTCATCTCGCCGTGGTTCTGCCAGAAGTTGGAGGTCTCGGTCACCAGCGGATCGATAACCACCATGTATTTCAGTTTGCTCAGGCTGCGAACGACCTTGTTTTTGTCCGGGAAAGACGCCACCGGGTTAAAGCCCTGGCAGATGTAGCCCGTAACGTTGCCCTTATCCATCATGTTGAAATACTTAATGACGTCGTAGGCCTGGTCCCATTTCGGCAACCACTCGAAGCCCCAGTCGTTTTCCTTCTGCGCGGCATCGCCATAGAACGACTTCATCAGGCTGACGAAGAACTTCGGATAGTTACTCCAGTAGTTCACCTGATCGGCACGCGTCGCTTTTGGCGTGTTGGCCGCCAGATAGCTGTGCAAATCAGTCTGCTTTTCAGACGGCAGCGTCAGATAGCCTGACAGGCTGGTCGACAGCAGGCCCAGATCGGTCAAGCCCTGAATGTTGGAGTGTCCGCGCAGGGCGTTCACGCCGCCGCCGGCCATGCCCATGTTTCCGAGCAACAGCTGGATCATTGCCATGGTGCGGATGTTTTGCGCACCGACGGTATGCTGCGTCCAGCCGAGTGCATACAGGAACGTCGTGGTTCTGTCGGCGGCGCTGGTAGAGGCCAGTACATCACACACCTTGAGGAAATCTGCTTTTGGCGTACCGCAGATATTCTCCACGACGTCCGGCGTATAGCGGGAAACATGCTGTTTCAGCAAATTCCATACGCAGCGCGGATGGCTCAGGGTCTCATCGCGTCTGGCGTAGCCGTTTTCATCGAACTGGTAGTTCCAGGACGATTTATCGTACTGCCGTTTTTCCGCGTCATAACCGCTGAACAACCCCTCTTCAAAGGCAAAATCATCCCGTACCAGGAGGCTGGCATTGGTGTAATGCTTAACGTATTCAGCGTTAATTTTATTGTTTTCAATCAGGTACAGCAGAACGCCCGAGAGGAACGTAATGTCCGTACCGGAGCGAATAGGCGCATAGATATCCGCCACCGATGCCGTACGCGTAAAGCGCGGATCGACAACGATCAGCGTCGCATCGTTATTGTTTTTCGCTTCCATCGCCCAGCGGAAACCCACCGGATGGGCTTCAGCGGCATTACCGCCCATCACCATCACGACGTTGGCGTTTTTGATATCAACCCAGTGGTTGGTCATCGCACCGCGACCAAATGTTGGAGCAAGACTTGCTACCGTTGGTCCGTGTCAGACGCGCGCCTGGTTATCTACCGCCAGCATGCCGAGTGAGCGCACAAATTTTTGCGTCAGCATGCCGGTTTCATTACTTGCCGCGGATGCGCACAGCATGCCGGTCGACAGCCAGCGGTTCACCGTAACGCCCTGCGCGTTCTTTTCGATAAAGTTTGCGTCGCGGTCAGCTTTCATCAGTTTTGCGATTCGGGAAAACGCCTCATCCCAGGAGATACGCTGCCATTTGTCAGATCCTGGCGCACGGTATTCCGGATAGCGCAGACGGTTTTCGCTGTGGACATAATCCAGCAGACCCGCCCCTTTCGGACAAAGTGCGCCACGGCTCACCGGATGATCCGGGTCCCCTTCAATATGATAAATCGCTTCTTTGGCGTTCTTCGCGCCATCGCCCAGGCTATACATTAAAAGCCCACAACCTACGGAACAGTATGTGCAGGTGTTACGGATCTCTTTAGCGCGCAGCAGTTTATAGTTGCGTGCCTGAGCCAGCGCCATTTTGGGTGCAAATCCCAGCATTGCGGCTGTTGTTCCGGCCATACCGCCCGCGCAGATTTTAAAAAATTGTCTGCGGCTGACGTCCATTGTTGTCCTCGTTTTCATTTAAGACTTCGCGCCGCAAACTAGCAGTAAAGCCCCTGTTTTTTTTGCGTCAAATCAAGGTCACTTGTCTTCACCCCCTTAATAGTCACCCCCACGGAGTTTAAATACCTCTTTTTGATTAAAGACTTAAGAGAATAATTCGCGATGGCAGGAGGATTAATGCTATAAATTTTTCCTTTGATTTTTATAGCGGTGGCAGGGTTATGGACAGAAAGAGAGCAACGCTCACGGGACTGGTGGCGATACTGTTGTGGAGCACCATGGTTGGCCTCATTCGTAGCGTCAGTGAGGGGCTGGGACCGGTGGGAGGCGCCGCAATGATATACACCCTCAGCGGATTACTGTGCCTGGTGACGGTAGGATTTCCTGATATCAGACGGTTTTCACCCCGGTATCTTATTGCCGGCAGCGTGCTGTTTGTCAGCTATGAAATTTGCCTCGCCCTGTCGTTAGGCTATGCCGCAACGCGCTCCCAGGCTATCGAAGTGGGAATGGTCAATTATCTCTGGCCAAGCCTGACGATAGTGTTTGCCATTTTATTTAACGGCCAACGGTCCACCCTGTGGGTGATCCCGGGCTTAGCCGTCTCATTGTTGGGCGTCTGTTGGGTATTAGGCGGAGAGCAAGGGCTACATCTTGATGACATCATGCGTAATGTCATCTCAAGCCCGCTCAGCTACGCGCTGGCGTTCGCCGGGGCTTTTATCTGGGCGGCATACTGCACCGTCACCAGTAAGTTTGCCAACGGGCAAAACGGGATAACGCTTTTCGTGCTGCTCACCGCGCTCAGTCTGTGGGTGAAATATGCGTTCAGCGAACAGCCGCAAATGGTGTTTACTCTCCCGGTGGTCGTAAAGCTCATCATGTGCAGCGTCGCACTGGGGTTTGGCTATGCGGCATGGAATATCGGTATTCTTCATGGCAACGTCACGGTCCTCGCAGCGGTATCCTATTTCACGCCTGTACTCTCAGCAGCACTCGCTGCCGTATTGCTGAATTCCCCCCTCTCGTTTTCTTTCTGGCAAGGCGCATTAATGGTTTGTGCCGGGTCATTGTTGTGCTGGTACGCCACGCGAAAATAATATCGCTATCTTCTGCCGGGTCCATAATCGCCCGGCGGGAATTAACATAAATTTAATATGTGATCGCGCGTCAAAATAATGATCGGCGCGTTAGAAAAGCCGTTTAGATTCTGTTTATATTACCGCCCTTTCGTAAATCTCCGTCGTCTTTTATTGACATAACTTGACACCGTTACGTTATTAATCCCTTGCGAATATTAACAATGTATATAGCACAAAGTGCAATAGTGTGTTTCTGTGTGTTTCATGTCCAACAACGATTATTCCGTATAATGAAATGGTTAACCAACTGATTTTAAACAAATGACATTTATATCGAACGCGTAAACAGACAGAAAATACCGACAATTAACAAAAGAAACTAAAACGGCTGAAAACTATATTGCGGCCAATGGTTTTGTTGAATAATTCATCAAAAAATGCACAAATCCCCACCATCTCATTCGTTACAGCCGCAATTTATCCGATCCGGATCACACTAATTGAAATTATTGCTAATATTTTGAAACTTATTATTGAAACCCTACTACAAGATTCTTAAAAATAGCATGCCATTGATGATTAGCCTCGTTTAGAAATCGTTCAAAGTGGCTCAGGAAATACTGAAGAAAATTATAAGGAATATTTAAGATGAAACTTAAATTAGTTGCAGTGGCAGTGACTTCCATGTTGGCAGCAGGCGTTGTAAACGCGGCTGAAGTTTTTAACAAAGACGGTAACAAACTGGATCTGTACGGCAAAGTAACAGGTCTGCACTATTTCTCTGATGACGCTGGCAACGACGGCGACAAAACCTATGTTCGTCTGGGCTTCAAAGGTGAAACTCAGATCAACGACCAGATGACCGGTTACGGCCAGTGGGAATACGAGTTCAAAGGCAACCGCTCTGAATCTCAGGGTTCTGACGGCAACAAAACCCGTCTGGCATTCGCGGGCCTGAAATTCAACGAATTCGGTTCTTTCGACTACGGTCGTAACTACGGTGTTGCTTACGACATCGGCGCATGGACTGACGTTCTGCCAGAATTCGGTGGTGATACCTGGACTCAGACTGATGGCTTTATGACTGGCCGTACGACTGGCGTTGCAACTTACCGTAACACCGACTTCTTCGGTCTGGTTGACGGCCTGAACGTGGCTGCTCAGTACCAGGGTAAAAACGACCGTAACGACATCACCGAAGCGAACGGTGACGGCTGGGGTCTGTCTTCTACTTATGAATTCGAAGGCTTCGGTGTAGGTGCTACCTACGCGAAATCTGACCGTACTGACCGTCAGGTTGCTGCTGCAAGCAATCTGAATGCAGGCGGCGAAAACGCGGAAGTATGGGCTGCGGGTCTGAAGTACGATGCCAACAACATCTACCTGGCAACCACCTACTCTGAAACCCGTAACATGACCAACTTCGGTAGCGGTTTCATCGCTAACAAAGCGCAGAACTTCGAAGTGGTTGCTCAGTACCAGTTCGACTTCGGTCTGCGTCCATCCATTGCTTACCTGAAATCCAAAGGTAAAGACATTGGTACTTACGGCGACCAGGATCTGGTTGAATACGTTGACGTTGGCGCGAGCTACTACTTCAACAAAAACATGTCTACCTACGTTGATTACAAAATCAACCTGGTTGACGACAGCAGCTTCACTAAAGCAGCTGGCGTTTCTACCGACAACATCGTTGCTGTTGGTCTGACCTACCAGTTCTAAGATTTGTTAGTATAAAAAAGCCAGCCTTCGTGGCTGGCTTTTTTTATTCGGTTTGACTGGCGTAATAAAGGAGCACGCCATGCATATTTTCAAAGGACGCTGCCTGTGTGGGATGAGCCAATTCAGCGTTTCCCTCAACAATTTCGACGTCTATGCCTGCCACTGTACCCAGTGCCAGAAATGGTCGGGGGGAATGGCCATGTATCTGGAAGCGCAGGGTCAACCGCTTGTGGAAGAAGAGTCGATAGCCCCTTCTCATTTCACGTCATCTGCGCGCGGCGAACGCTGGTTTTGTCCCGGATGCGGTTGCCCGCTGTGGTTCACATTGACCGCACGCTCAACGACGCGCTATTTCATTCCCTGGACACAGCTTGAGATGAGCGAAGACGAACGTCGCCGTCTGATACTTGCCGCTGAAATCTATACAGAAACGCAACCCGCATTCTTCGGCCTGACCGGGCAATACGCGCGCTTTAGCGGCACCGAAATTGAAGCACACGACAAGCGCTGCCTGCTGACTCCCCATGACGCACACTGAGGGTTGCCCGGTAAGCATTGCACCACCGGGCCTGTTTTTTACTGTTTCGGTACGTTTGCCAGGCTAAACCAAATCCCGACCGCCAGCACCAGTAACATTGCGCCGGCACTGCCTAACGCCACGCTGTGTGACGTGATAAAGGCCGTTTTTGCCGCCGCAATTAACGACTCCGCCAGCCCTGGAGTCAGGCTCTGCGCCACGTTCACCGCTTCGCCAATCGATGACGAGGCCTTATCGGCCAGCGTCGCGCTCAGTCCCTGCGGCAGAACAATTGACGCCGAGAAGCTGCGGGTTAACAGCAGACCAAAAATGGCAATGCCTAACCCTGCGCCCAGCTCATAGGACATGGTTTCAATCGCCCCTGCAGCAGCCGCTTTCTCTTTTGGCGCGGCCGCCATAATTGCCGAGGTTGAGGCCAGCAGCGCACTGGCGGCACTGAAGCCCAGCAGCACCATCAGACTCCATGCCTGCCAGTGCTGCGTGCTGAAGTCGAGCAGTGACAGACCGATAAAGCTGACGGCACTCAGCCCCATTCCGCCTGCCGCCACCAGCCGCAGCCCCAGACGACCGACCAGCACACCGGCAATCGGCCCGCTAAACCCGCTGGCGACCATCAGCGGCAGCATAAACATCCCCGCTTCAAACGGCGTAAAGCCATGCACAAACTGCAGCTCCTGGGCCATCAACAGCTCAAACCCCACCAGCGCGATCATGGCGGTCATCGCCATCACGACACCGCTTAAAATAATGCGATGACAGAACAGGCGCATGTCGATCATCGGCACGCGGGCGCGAAGCTGGATCCGCACAAAGATCATCAGCATCACCGCTCCGGTGAGCAGCGTCATTGCCACCAGCCACGGAGAAAGCACCCCTTTGAGCGCGGTTTTCGCGCTGTAGACCAGCAGCAATATCGCCACAATCAGCATGATTGCATGGGCAATATTCAGCGGCTGTTCCGGGCGTCCCTGTTGACGAGGCACCAGACGCGCGGCAAGAGAAACAACGATGACCACGATCGGCACGTTGATCAAAAAGACCGATCCCCAGTAAAAATGCTCCAGCAACATACCGCCAATCAGCGGACCAAACGCCGCACCGCCTGAACCGACGGCGGCCCAGACCCCAAGCGCGATGTTGCGATCGCGCGCATTAACGAACAACGTGCGGATCCCCGCAAGCGTGGCCGGGATGATCATCGCCGCCCCAATCGCCAGCGAGGCGCGGGCAGCAATCAGCCATCCTGCTGAAGGCGCAAATGCAGCTGCCAGCGATGACAAGCCAAACAGCGTACTGCCAATTATCAACAACCGTTTAAAACCAATGCGGTCACCCAGTGCGCCCATCGGCAGCACCATCCCCGCCATCACCAGCGAGTATATATCGATGATCCACAATAATTCGTTACCGCTGGCACCCAGCGTCATACTCAACGTCGGCGCCGCTACGTGCAGTACCGTCGCGTCGATCGCCACCGGGATATACACCAGCACGATAATGACTAACGCTAACCACTGACGAAACATAAATTTCCTTTTCTTTTAAATCATGGACACATGTCCAGCTTGCGATCCTACGTAAAGTTGAACGAGTGTCCAGCTTTTTGTTACACTTGTTTCAGTCCCATTAAGAGTGAGTGAAAATGCGATATCTGAGCAAGGATGAAAGGCGGGAAGAGATTTTACAGGCCGCTATGCGCGTGGCGCTCTATGACGGACTTTCCGCAATGACGGTACGGCGAATTGCCGCCGAAGCCGGCGTCGCCACCGGACAGGTCCACCACCATTTCACCTCTGGCGGGGAGCTAAAATCGCTGGCTTTTGTGCGGTTGATCCGTGAACTGCTGGATGCGGATGTGGTCGGCAAGCAGGCCAGCTGGCGACAGCAGCTACATGCCATGCTCGGCAGCGATGATGGCCGGTTTGAGCCCTATATTCGCCTGTGGCGTGAGGCGCAGATCCTGGCAAGCCGGGATACGGACATCAGGGGCGCATATGTACTGACCATGGAGATGTGGCACCAGGAGACCGTCGCCCTTATCAAAGCAGGCACTGACGCGGGAGATTTTACCCCGGGCGATCGGCCAGAAAATATTGCCTGGCGTTTAATTGGTCTGGTGTGTGGCCTGGACGGCATTTATATATTAGATATCCCAGAGATGGACGACGCTGCCTTTAATAACCATCTTGATAAATTAATCTCTCTGGAATTGTGTTAATACTCACTTATGAGTATTAACAACCCTCACTTACAATTCGTAACACATTAAGCGAACCCTTATTTCCCCTCCCGGCTCAGGGATTCGCTTTTTTATCTATCCTTTCAGATGTATCCCAAACCATCCAATAATTCCAGAAACACACTGCCAGACATCCACCTGTTTTTACTCCATTTTTTCTTTTTATGGTTAAGCAAGAGGGCGACATGTCACAACAAAGTGAGAAGCATAATCCTTATCTGCTGAGCAACTGGAAACCCGAAAACGCGCAATTCTGGGAGAATAAAGGAAAACATATTGCCCGAAGAAATCTTTTAATTTCTGTGGCTTGTCTGTTATTAGCGTTTTGCGTATGGATGTTATTTAGTGCCATTGCGGTCAATCTGAATAAAGTTGGATTTAATTTTTCCACCGACCAGCTTTTTATGCTAACAGCCTTACCCTCCCTGTCCGGTGCGATATTGCGCGTCCCCTATTCGTTTATGGTTCCTCTCTTTGGTGGACGCTACTGGACGGTGTTAAGCACGGTGATCCTGATTGTTCCCTGCGTCTGGTTAGGGATCGCGATTCAGGACACTGCCACTCCCTACTGGATCTTTATCGTCATCGCGCTGCTGTGTGGTTTTGCCGGCGCTAACTTCGCCTCCAGCATGGGCAATATCAGCTTCTTCTTCCCGAAAACGAAACAGGGTAGCGCCCTGGGGATTAACGGCGGGCTGGGGAACCTGGGCGTGAGCGTAATGCAGCTGGTCGCGCCGCTGGTGATCTTCCTGCCCATGTTCACCTTTCTCGGCGTAAACGGCGTGCCGCAGGATGACGGCTCAACGATGTGGCTGGCCAATGCCGCGTGGATTTGGGCGCCCCTTCTTTTGCTGGCCACGATTGCGGCGTTTTTCGGCATGAATGACATCGCGAGCTCTAAGGCCACGATTGCCAGCCAGCTACCGGTATTAAAACGTTTTCACCTGTGGCTCCTGAGCCTCCTCTACCTGGCAACCTTCGGTTCGTTTATCGGTTTTTCAGCAGGCTTCGCCATGCTGTCGAAAACCCAGTTTCCTGACGTCAATATCCTCCATCTGGCTTTTTTTGGCCCACTGATTGGCGCGCTGGCCCGTTCTGCGGGCGGGATGATCTCAGACAAACTCGGCGGCGTACGCGTCACCCTGATTAACTTCGTCTTTATGGCGCTTTTCAGCGCCCTGCTTTTCCTGACGCTTCCCGGTTCCGGGTCGGGCAGTTTTCTCGCCTTCTATCTGGTCTTTATGGGTCTGTTCCTCACCGCCGGACTGGGCAGCGGGTCAACGTTTCAGATGATTGCCATCATTTTCCGCCAAATCACCCTCACCCGCGTGAAGCAACAAGGGGGAAGTGACGAGCAGGCGCAGCATGAAGCAGTCACCGAAACCGCAGCAGCGCTGGGCTTTATCTCCGCCATCGGTGCCGTCGGCGGGTTCTTCATTCCGAAAGCCTTCGGCACGTCGCTGGCCATGACCGGCTCGCCTGTGGGTGCCATGAAAGTTTTCCTCGTGTTTTACATCGTCTGCGTCCTGGTGACCTGGCTGGTTTATGGCCGCAAATCTTCACAACAATAACAATTACACATTCGCCTGAGAGTGGGCAGCCCTCTCCGAAAAGGCTATCGAAGCAGGAGAAATGTCATGAGTAAACTGTTGGATCGCTTTCGCTATTTCAAACAAAAAGGCGACAGCTTCGCCAATGGACACGGGCAGGTGTACAACACCAACCGTGACTGGGAGGACAGCTACCGACAGCGATGGCAGTTCGACAAGATTGTGCGGTCCACCCATGGCGTGAACTGCACGGGCTCCTGTAGCTGGAAAATCTACGTCAAAAACGGCCTGGTTACCTGGGAAACCCAGCAGACCGACTACCCGCGTACCCGCCCCGACCTGCCTAACCACGAGCCGCGCGGCTGCCCGCGCGGTGCAAGTTATTCCTGGTACCTTTACAGCGCCAACCGGCTGAAATACCCGCTGGTGCGCCGCACGCTAATCGAACTGTGGCGTGACGCGCTGGCGCAACACAGCGATCCGGTGCTGGCCTGGGATGCCATTCAGAACGATCCGCAGAAGAGCCGGAGCTACAAGCAGGCACGCGGACACGGCGGATTTATCCGCTCCAGCTGGAAAGAGCTGAACCAGCTGATTGCTGCCGCCAACGTCTGGACCATTAAACATTACGGCCCCGATCGCGTGGCCGGTTTTTCACCGATTCCGGCGATGTCGATGGTCTCGTATGCCGCCGGGACGCGTTATCTCTCTCTGCTGGGCGGCACCTGTCTCAGCTTTTATGACTGGTATTGTGATTTGCCGCCCGCCTCGCCCATGACGTGGGGCGAGCAGACCGACGTGCCGGAATCCGCAGACTGGTATAACTCCAGCTATATCATTGCCTGGGGGTCTAACGTTCCGCAGACGCGTACGCCAGATGCCCACTTCTTTACCGAGGTCCGCTACAAAGGCACCAAAACCGTGGCCATCACCCCGGACTTCTCCGAGGTCGCCAAACTGAGCGATCAGTGGCTGGCACCCAAGCAAGGCACCGACAGCGCGCTGGCGATGGCAATGGGCCACGTGATCCTCAAAGAGTTCCATCTCGACAACCCCAGCGAGTACTTCCTCAACTACTGCCGCCGCTACACCGACATGCCGATGCTGGTGCTGCTGGATGAACAGGCCGATGGCCGCGTGGTGCCGGGGCGGATGCTGCGGGCTTCTGATCTCACGGACGGGCTGGGAGAAGCCAATAATGCTGAGTGGAAAACCGTCGCCTTTGATATCGCCGGCGATCTGGTGGTGCCGAACGGGTCCATTGGTTTCCGCTGGGGCGAAAAAGGCAAATGGAACCTGGCGCCGCTGGCGGCAGATCATGAAACGGAGCTCACCCTCTCGCTGCTGATTACCCACGACAGCGTGGCAGAGGTGGCATTCCCCTATTTTGGCGGCAATGAAAATCCACACTTCCGTAGCGTCAAACAGGAGCCGGTCCTGACGCGCCGTGTACCGAGTAAAACCCTGACGCTGGCCGATGGCAACCAGAAACGGGTGGTCAGCGTCTACGATCTGATTCTCGCTAACTACGGCCTCGATCGTGGTCTGGAAGACAGCAACGCGGCGGGCAGCTATGACCAGATCAAAGCTTATACTCCCGCCTGGGGCGAGCAGATCACCGGCGTCCCTGCTTACCTGATAGAGAAAATTGCCCGTGAGTTTGCCGACACGGCGCACAAAACGCACGGCCGGTCGATGATTATCCTCGGTGCCGGGGTGAACCACTGGTACCACATGGACATGAACTACCGCGGGATGATCAACATGCTGGTGTTCTGCGGCTGCGTGGGTCAAAGCGGCGGCGGCTGGTCACACTATGTGGGTCAGGAGAAGTTGCGTCCGCAAACCGGCTGGCTGCCGCTGGCGTTTGCGCTGGACTGGAACCGTCCCCCGCGCCAGATGAACAGTACGTCGTACTTCTATAACCACGCCTGCCAGTGGCGTTATGAGAAACTGACCGCACAGGAGTTACTCTCTCCGCTGGCGGACGCGACAAAATTCACCGGTCACTTGATCGATTTTAACGTCCGGGCAGAGCGTATGGGCTGGCTGCCCTCGGCACCGCAGCTAAACCTCAACCCGTTGCACATTAAAGCCCGGGCCGACGCTGCCGGCATGACCCCGCAGGAGTACACCGTGCAGGCATTAAAATCGGGCGATATACGTTTCGCCTGCGAACAGCCTGACAACGGTAAAAACCACCCGCGCAATCTGTTTGTCTGGCGGTCTAACCTGCTCGGCTCTTCGGGGAAAGGTCACGAGTACATGCTCAAATACCTGCTTGGTACCGAAAGCGGCATCCAGGGCGAGGATTTAGGGTCGACGGATGACGTGAAGCCCGAAGAGGTGGAGTGGCAAACTCAGGCCATCGAGGGCAAGCTTGACCTGCTGGTGACGCTCGATTTCCGCATGTCCAGCACCTGCCTGTTCTCCGATATCGTGCTGCCCACCGCGACATGGTATGAAAAAGACGACATGAATACGTCGGATATGCATCCGTTTATTCATCCGCTTTCAGCTGCCGTCGACCCGGCCTGGGAATCCCGCAGCGACTGGGAGATTTACAAAGGTATTGCCAGCGTTTTCTCAGAGGTGTGCGTCGGTCATCTTGGCACCGAAACGGACGTGGTACTGCAGCCACTGCAGCACGACTCCCCGGGGGAACTATCACAGCCGTTTGATATTCAGGACTGGCGCAAAGGCGAATGCGATCTCATTCCGGGTAAAACGGCGCCGACGATTGCCGTGGTCGAACGGCATTATCCGGAAACCTACGAGCGCTTTACATCACTCGGCCCGCTGATGGACAAACTCGGCAACGGCGGGAAAGGCATTTCATGGAATACCCAGAGCGAGGTCGATTTCCTTGGCAAGCTGAACTACGTGAAGCTCGATGGCCCGGCAAAAGGACGCCCGCGTATTGAAACGGCGATTGACGCCTCTGAAGTGATCCTCGCCCTCGCCCCTGAAACGAATGGCCAGGTGGCAGTGCGAGCCTGGCAAGCGCTGGGCGAACTGACCGGTCGCGATCACACCCATCTGGCGCTGAACAAAGAAGATGAGAAAATCCGCTTCCGCGATATTCAGGCCCAGCCGCGGAAAATTATCTCCAGCCCCACCTGGTCGGGCCTTGAGAGCGAGCATGTCTCCTATAACGCCGGTTATACCAACGTTCACGAGCTTATTCCCTGGCGCACCCTTTCCGGTCGTCAGCAGCTGTATCAGGACCATCCGTGGATGCGCGCGTTCGGGGAGAGTCTGGTGGCCTATCGCCCACCGATTGATACCCGAAGCGTTAGCCATATGCGCGAAATCCCGCCGAACGGCTTTCCTGAGAAGGCGCTGAACTTCCTGACGCCACACCAGAAATGGGGCATTCACTCGACCTACAGTGAAAACCTGCTGATGCAGACGCTGTCACGCGGGGGGCCTATCGTCTGGATCAGCGAAACCGATGCCAGAGAGTTAGGCATTGAGGATAACGACTGGATCGAAGCCTTCAACGCCAACGGGGCCCTGACCGCCCGGGCAGTGGTGAGCCAGCGCGTCCCGCCGGGCATGACCATGATGTACCACGCGCAGGAACGTATCCTGAATATTCCGGGTTCAGAAGTCACCGGTCGTCGCGGCGGGATCCATAACTCGGTGACGCGCGTCTGTCCCAAACCGACACACATGATTGGCGGCTACGCCCAGCTGGCGTACAGCTTCAACTATTACGGCACCGTCGGCTCTAACCGCGACGAGTTCATCATGATCCGCAAAATGAAAAACATTAACTGGCTGGATGGCGAAGGTCGGGATCAGGTACAGGAGGCGAAAAAATGAAAATACGCTCACAGGTTGGAATGGTGCTGAATCTCGACAAATGCATTGGCTGTCACACCTGCTCGGTCACCTGTAAAAACGTCTGGACCGGGCGTGAAGGTATGGAATATGCGTGGTTCAACAACGTCGAAACCAAACCGGGGATTGGCTACCCGAAAAACTGGGAAGATCAGGAGGAGTGGCAAGGCGGTTGGGTACGCGGGATCACCGGCAAGCTGACGCCGCGTCTCGGCGGGCGCGTGGGCGTGCTGTCGAAAATCTTTGCCAACCCGTCCCTGCCCGGCATTGATGATTACTACGAACCCTTCACGTTTGATTACCAGGATCTGCACCGTGCTCCACAAGGCGATCACCTCCCGACGGCCCGCCCGCGCTCGCTGATTAGCGGCAAACGGATGGACAAAATTGTTGGCGGCCCGAACTGGGAAGAACTGCTTGGCGGCGAGTTCGAAAAACGCGCCCGCGACCGCAACTTCGACAAGATCCAGAAGGAGATGTACGGCCAGTTTGAAAACACCTTCATGATGTACCTGCCGCGCCTGTGTGAACACTGCCTGAACCCGAGCTGCGTGGCCACCTGCCCGAGCGGTGCCATCTACAAGCGTGAAGAAGACGGCATTGTGCTGATTGACCAGGACAAATGCCGTGGCTGGCGCATGTGCATCAGCGGTTGCCCGTACAAGAAAATCTACTTCAACTGGAAAAGCGGAAAGTCGGAGAAATGCATCTTCTGCTACCCGCGCATTGAGTCTGGCCAGCCAACCGTCTGTTCGGAGACCTGCGTCGGGCGTATTCGCTATCTGGGCGTGCTGCTGTATGACGCGGATCGCATTGAAGAAGCGGCCAGCACCGAACATGAAACCGACCTCTATGAACGCCAGTGTGACGTGTTCCTTGATCCGCACGACCCGGCGGTCATTGAAGAAGCCTTCAAGCAAGGTATTCCGCAGAACGTGATTGACGCCGCCCAGCGTTCCCCGGTTTACAAGATGGCGATGGACTGGAAGCTGGCCCTGCCGCTGCATCCGGAATACCGCACCCTGCCGATGGTCTGGTACGTTCCGCCGCTGTCACCGATCCAGTCTTACGCAGACGCGGGCGGCCTGCCGCTCAACGACGGCGTGTTACCGGCGGTCGAAAGCCTGCGCATACCGGTGCAGTATCTGGCCAACATGCTCAGCGCGGGCGATCCTGCTCCGGTGCTGCGCGCCCTCAAACGCATGATGGCCATGCGTCATTACAAACGCTCTCAGACCGTTGAAGGCGTGACCGATACCCGCGCCATCGAAGAAGTGGGCCTTAGCGTCGAGCAGGTCGAAGAGATGTACCGCTATCTGGCGATTGCCAACTACGAAGATCGTTTCGTGATCCCCACCAGCCACCGCGAAATGGCGCGCGACGCCTTCCCGGAACGCAACGGCTGCGGCTTCTCCTTTGGCGACGGGTGCCACGGTTCCGACACCAAATTCAACCTCTTTAACAGCAGCCGCATTGATGCCATCAACATCACCGAAGTGCGCGACCACGGGGAGGGAGAGTGATGCAGATCCTCAAAATCATCGCCCTGCTGATTGAGTATCCCGATGAAACATTATGGGAAAATCGCGAGGAAGCACTTTCCCTGATAGAACAGGATCTCCCTGCGTTACTGCCCTTTGCCCGCCAGCATCTGGATGCCGCGCTGCTGGATAAGCAGGCCGAATGGTGCGAGGTGTTTGAGCGGGGTCGTGCGACCTCGCTGCTGCTGTTTGAGCACGTTCATGCTGAATCCCGCGATCGCGGCCAGGCGATGGTCGACCTGATGAGCCAGTACGAAAAAGCCGGCCTGCAGCTGGACTGTCGCGAGCTGCCGGACTATCTGCCGCTCTACCTGGAGTATCTCAGCCTCGTCACCGACGACGAGGCCCGCGAAGGGCTACACAACGTTGCGCCGATCCTGGCGCTGATTGGCGGTCGCCTGAAGCAGCGCGGCGTGGCGCATTATCAGCTGTTCGATGCGCTCCTGACGCTCGCAGGCACGCGTCTGACCAGCGACAGCGTGGCGAAACAGGTTTCCACCGAGAAACGGGATGATACCCGCCAGGCGCTGGACGCCGTCTGGGAAGAGGAACAGGTCAAGTTTATCGAGGACAACGCCACATCGTGTGATACCTCACCGATGCAGCAATATCAACGACGCTTTAGCCAGGACGTTGCCCCGCAGTATGTCGACGTCAGTGCGGGAGGCCCAAAATGATCCAGTTTCTGAACGTCTTTTTCTACGATATTTACCCCTACCTGTGCGGCACGGTTTTTCTGGTGGGAAGCTGGCTGCGTTACGATTACGGGCAGTATACCTGGCGCGCCTCCTCCAGCCAGATGCTGGATAAGCGCGGCATGGTGCTGTGGTCGAATCTGTTCCATATCGGGATCCTGGGGATCTTCTTCGGACATCTTTTCGGGATGCTGACGCCGCACTGGGTTTATTCGTGGTTTCTGCCGATGTCGCAGAAACAGCTGATGGCGATGATTCTGGGTGGCGTTTGCGGCGTGCTCACGCTGGTGGGCGGTGCGGGATTATTGATTCGCCGGCTGACGAACCCGCGTATCCGGGCGACCTCCTCCACGGCAGATATCCTGATCCTCTGCATTTTGCTGGTGCAGTGTATTCTTGGGCTCACCACCATTCCGTTCTCCGCGAAATATCCCGACGGCAGCGAGATGCTCAAGCTGGTGGACTGGGCGCAGTCGGTAGTGACCTTCCGCGGTGGCTCGTCCGAACATCTGGCGGGCGTGGCGTTTATCTTCCGTGTTCATCTGGTGCTGGGCATGACCATTTTCCTGATCTTCCCCTTCACCCGACTGGTGCACGTCTGGAGCGCGCCGGTGGAGTATTTAACGCGTAGATATCAGGTGGTGAGATCGCGCCGCTGAGTGTTGCCGGGTGGCGCTACGCCTGAGCGCAGCGCCACCGGTCTATTTCCCGGCCTGAGGATGTGTATCAAACCCGGCCATCACCGCCGTCAGCGCGTCCAGCGAAAACCCGTGTTTTGGATCGTCAACGCCCAGTCCAAACCGTGACTGCATCACCTGATACAGCGCGTTCGCGTCGGGAAGATGGACCTGCTCTTCCGCATGCCCCTTCTGCCAGTGGGTAAAGTTAAAGTTGGTCAGGGTCAGCTTTCCGCCGTCAGGCAGATGGCGACACATCAACAGATGGTGGCGAAAATGGGATTGCGGCCAGTGCGCCGACCAGAAGTTGCCCATCACGTAATCGCTGAAATACTGCGTTGTCAGATCAAAATGGTACATCGACTGCCAGTGATCGTGGTGGCTGAACTGCAGGATCCAGTCGTTGCCCTCGCTCAGCAAACGGTACAGCCCGTGGGGTGTCTCCTGCTCCTCGTTGGCGAGCAAACGAATCGGCGCCGTCAGCGTCTGTCCGCCAAAACCGACGTCGGCAATCCAGCGCTCGCCGTTGAGTTCAACCAGCAGCAGACGATGCGTACGCGGCGGCATCTGTGGCGGACTGGCTAAGACCACGCGGCCCAGCACGCTGCGAACCGTAAAGCCCACTTCACGCAAAACACGTTCAAAGAGGCCGTTCTGCTCAAAGCAATAGCCTCCACGACGCGCCGTCACCAGTTTGTCGACCAGGCACTGATCTTCCAGATGGATTTCGCGCGGCATCACGACGTCAATATTCTCGAAGGGGATCGCGCAGTTGTGGTGTAGATGCAGCGCCCGCAGGGTGTCGATGTCAACCTGAACAGGCTGTTGCCAGCCCGTACGGGCAAAATAAGCACTCAGAAATGGGGACATGATTCGCTTCCATGATGTGATGTTCCCTGTTTATAAACTATTTTCCGGCCTCCATATGCGCAAAAGTGCTTTTTGCGGGTGCATCTTGATTTCGGCTACCCATCAGACGTTTAATGCCAGCATACCTGCTGAGAGGAATGTTCATGAGCGCGTTTCGTCCCGTTGAATTAAAGCATGCCAGCCGTCTGCTGAACCATGGCCCTACGGTACTGATTACCAGCCGCGATGAGTCTATCGACCGTCGTAACGTCATGGCTGCGGCCTGGTCGATGCCGGTAGAGTTTGAGCCACCGCGTATCGCAATTGTGGTGGACAAAAGCACCTGGTCGCGTGAACTGATTGAGCGCAGCGGGAAGTTCGGCATTGTCATCCCTGGCGTGGCAGCGGCTAACTGGGCTTATGCCGTCGGCAGCGTGAGCGGGCGCGACGAAGACAAGTTCAACTGCTACGGGATCCCGGTTGTGCAAGGTCCGGTACTCGGCCTGCCGGTGATTGAAGAGAAATGCCTGGCGTGGATGGAGTGTCGTTTACTCCCGGTTACCGCAGCCGCAGAAAAATACGATACGCTGTTTGGTGAGGTTGTTTCGGCAGCCGCAGATGAACGCGCGTTTGTCGCCGGACGCTGGCAGTTTGACGGCGATAAGCTGAACACCCTGCATCATCTGGGGGCCGGGACGTTTGTGACCAGTGGGAAAATGATAAAGGCGCTGGAAAAATAGCCTATAAAAAAAGCCCTCTCCGCGAGGGAAAGGGCTTTTAAATTACTTCGCGCGCCGTGCAATAATTTCATCCGCAACATTACGCGGTGCTTCCGCGAAATGATGGAATTCCATCGTGTAGGTCGCGCGGCCTTGCGACATCGAACGCAGCGTCGTGGCATAGCCAAACATCTCCGCCAGCGGCACATCCGCGCGAATAATCTGGCTACCGTACTGCTCTTCCATTCCCTGCACCATGCCGCGGCGGGAAGAGAGATCGCCCATGATGTTGCCGGCGTACTCTTCCGGTGTTTCCACCTCGACATGCATGACCGGTTCAAGAATCACCGGGTCCGCTTTGCGAGCGCCCTCTTTAAAGCCGAGGATCGCCGCCATGCGGAACGCCATTTCCGAGGAGTCGACCTCGTGATAGGAGCCAAACGTCAGGGTCGCTTTCACATCGACAACCGGATACCCCGCCAGGACACCGCTGTTCATGGCTTCGCGCAGGCCTTTCTCCACAGACGGAATATACTCGCGCGGGACAACGCCGCCCTTGGTGGCATCTTCAAACACAAAACCACTGCCGGGCTCTAACGGCGCCAGACTGAGCACCACATGGCCGTACTGCCCTTTACCGCCGGACTGTCGGACAAATTTCCCTTCGATATCCTTCACCGCTTTACGCAGGGTTTCACGGTACGTGACCTGTGGGCGACCAATGTTCGCCTCAACGCCGAACTCACGCCGCATGCGGTCAACGATAATCTCAAGATGTAACTCACCCATCCCGGAGATAATTGTCTGGCCGGACTCTTCATCGGTGTGCAGACGAAACGAAGGGTCTTCCGCTGCCAGGCGCTGCAATGCAATGCCCATTTTCTCCTGATCGCCTTTGGTTTTCGGCTCGATCGCAAGCGAGATAACCGGGTCCGGAAACTCCATCCGTTCCAGCGTGATGACGGCATTCGGGTCGGTGAGCGTGTCACCGGTTGTCACATCTTTCAACCCAACGCAGGCCGCGATATCGCCCGCGCGCAGTTCATCCACTTCGTGGCGATCGTTAGCATGCATCAGCACAATGCGCCCAATGCGCTCTTTCTTCCCTTTCACCGGGTTGAACACCGCGTCGCCTTTGCGCAGCACGCCAGAGTAAACGCGGATAAAGGTCAGCTGTCCGACGTACGGGTCGCTCATCAGTTTAAAGGCCAGCGCAGAGAACGGCTCGTTGTCGTCTGGATGACGCTCGGCATGCTGCCCATTCTCATCCACACCATCAATGGCGGGCACGTCCAGAGGCGACGGCATTAGTTCAATGACCGCATCGAGCATGCGTTGCACGCCTTTATTTTTAAACGCGCTGCCGCACAGCATCGGCTGGATTTCACCGGAGATGGTCCGCATACGCAGCCCCCTGATGATTTCCGCTTCCTCTAAATCACCCGTTTCCAGGTATTTATCCATCAGCTCATCGCTGGCTTCCGCCGCCGCAGAGACCATTTTTTCCCGCCATTCCTGCGCAGTACTCACTACGTCATCCGGCACAGGAGCATAGGTAAACACCATGCCCTGGGTGGCATCGTCCCACAAAATGGTACGCATTTTGATGAGATCCACCACGCCGGTGAAGTGTTCTTCTGCCCCCACCGGAATAACAATCGGGACCGGATTCGCTTTCAGACGCTCCTGCATCATTCGCACGACGCGGAAGAAGTCCGCCCCCGGGCGGTCCATTTTGTTGACGAAGGCCAGCCGCGGGACATGATATTTATTCGCCTGACGCCAGACGGTTTCCGACTGCGGCTGCACGCCACCGACGGAGTCATACACCATGACAGCGCCGTCGAGTACACGCATGGAACGCTCCACCTCAATGGTGAAATCCACGTGGCCTGGGGTGTCGATAATGTTGATCCGGTGCGGTTCAAAGCCCCGGTCCATACCTGGCCAGAAACAGCTGACTGCCGCAGAGGTAATGGTTATCCCGCGCTCTTGCTCCTGTGCCATCCAGTCGGTAGTTGCCGCGCCATCGTGTACTTCACCCAGTTTGTGGCTCATACCGGTATAAAACAGGATGCGCTCGGTGGTGGTCGTTTTACCGGCATCGATATGCGCGGAGATACCGATGTTGCGATAACGTTCGAGAGGGATGGGTCGGGGCATAATATTTCCTTAGTCATTAAGACGGCGTTGTGACGACCGGGATGGTCGCGTGTTCGTTCGTTTGCTATAATAGTCCTATTGTACGAGTATTATCGAACTATTTTTTTACGGTTGACCTATTGTTGATATAGCTCAATCTGACACCAGACGCAGGAAAACGATGATCCCGAACCACCCTGAAACTGAACAAATACTGCTGGAAAATGTGCTTTTTGCCCTCGGTAACCCGCTACGGCTGTCGATTATCCGCAGGTTGGCCGATGGCAGCGAACTGAGCTGTAACGCGCTGCGCCCGGACGAGGTGGTGAAATCGACGATGACCCATCACTGGCGCGTCTTGCGCGACAGCGGCGTGATTTGGCAGCGCCCGCAGGGACGAGAAAATATGATTTCACTGCGCAGGGACGATCTTGATGCCCGCTTTCCGGGGCTGATGGCAATATTGCTGCAGACGAAGTAACGCGTGTGTCGTGTCGGGCGACTCCGCGCCGCCCGCCCCTCTCTCACATTGAATAGCCGGGTTTCTTAATTAAGTGATCCAGGTTGGGTTCAATTTCGGTATCCCAGACCTGCGCTTTCCAGTCGGCTTCCTGCACTTCATTCAGGGCGACCGAAATAGAGCGATCTTTACTGTTCAGATGACGGGTAATCACCTCGGCAATATCCGCCGCCAGCGCGGTTTTTTGGTCGTCGTTCAAATCACGGGGAAAACATTTGATATCTACGTGTGGCATATGCAGGCTTCCAGTTATGAATGTGAGTTCCACGTTATCAGATTATCTCGTTTGCCTTTAACACCTTGTGCAGTTCCGCCAGCTGGCACACGGTATCCGCAATCGCCGTTATCTTCGGCGTATTCGCCGCAAACCATGCATGGCGAGGCCCCCAGGTGCGTGCAACCGTGATGTAGACGTCAAGCAGCGTCAGCCGTTCCCCGAGTGCAAAAGGGGTGGCACTGAGCTGGCTGTCAAACCACAGATAGAGTGATTTTCGGTATTCAATACAGCTGTTTTTCAACTGCTCCGGCGCATCCGGCACCCAGCGTTCGGGGTAGTCGGCATAGGTAAAGGTGGGATAAACGTTCGCAACAAACCAGATGAGCAACCGCTGAAACTGCTGCCGCTCAGCCTGGCCGACGGCAGGCGCAAGATCGGGACATCTGTCCAGCACCATCAGGGCAATCGCCGCCGTTTCGGTCATGATCGCCCCGTTCTCCAGTTCCAGCGTGGGTACCTGACACAGCGGATTGCGTGCTTTCAGCAACTCACGCTGCGGACCGGGCTGGTCAAACCCGTCCACGTTGATAAATTGATAAGGGATGTCTGCCAGAGTCAGCATCACTTCACTGATTGCCGATCCCCAGCCGGGTACGCCATAGAGTTTCATCATGTTGCCCCCTCCGGGATGAAAACCCTAAGTGTAGACATGACTAATAGGTTATCCCAGGCGGGTTCACGTCGGATTGTGTCACCGCTTCGCCCTCTTCCCCCCAGCGTGCCAGCACCCGCTGGTACTCTCCACGCGTAATAGCGCCCTCCAGCGCAGCCTGCAAAGCATAAACCAGCCCATTGCCCTTTTTGGTCGTCGTGGCGACATAGGCTCTCTTCGGCCCGAGACCCACTACGCGCGTTTTGCCGGTCAACGCCGCTTTATAGGCGGATACGGATTGAGGTCCGAAGAACACATCCGCCCTGCCGGACTGAATATAGAGGTTGCCGGAAGCATCATCGGTCAGATAGACCGGCAGCGCAGGCGCACGACCGGCTTTTTTGTTCTCTTCATTCCAGCCCAGCAGAATGCGCTCCTGATTGGTCCCGGAACCCACAATCACCTTTTTGCCTGCCAGATCTTTTGCGCTGTTAATCGCCTGGACCGCGCTGGTGGATTTCACGGAAAACGCCAGCGAGTCGACGCGATAGGTCGCAAAATCAAATTTCTCTTTTCGCTGTTCGGTCACCGCAATATTCACCAGCGCCACGTCATAGCGTCCGGAGCTGATCCCCAGCGGCCAGTCTTCCCAGGCCGTGGGAACCAGCTTCAGCTTTAACCCCAGACTGCCCGCCAGCAAGCGGGCAATATCCGGATCGCTGCCAATCCGCGTCCGGTTATCGCTGGCAAGCAGCGCCAGCGGTGGAGAGTTGAGCGCTGAGATCGCTACCGTGAGCGTGCCCGGCTCAACAAATTTATAGTTCGCGGGGATCTTCGCGACGGCCTGCCGATCTACCGTCACCGGCAGCGGCTGCTCGTTGGCGTGTAAATCGATACCCGCATGGCTCGCGGTCGTAAAAGCCAGACCGGCCAGAAAAGCATATTTCATCTGCGCTCCTTACAGCACTTTTGACAGGAACTGGCGCGTTCGCGGGTGCGACGGACGGGTTAATACGTCGTCACTGCTGCCCTGCTCCACAATTTTGCCGTCGACCATAAAGACCACCTGATCCGCCACTTCCCGGGCAAAGCCGATCTCGTGGGTGACCACCACCAGCGTGGTACCCGAGCGGGCGAGCTTTTTAATCACATCCAGCACTTCGCCAACCAGTTCCGGGTCGAGCGCTGAAGTGGGCTCATCAAACAGCATTACCCGGGGACGTAACGCCAGCGCGCGGGCAATAGCAATACGCTGCTGTTGGCCCCCGGAGAGATGGCGCGACCAGGCGTCGGCTTTATCGCGCAGCCCGACCACATCCAGCAGGCTGTATGCCCTTTCAACGGCTTCTTTCTTACTCAGTTTTTTATGGGCGATGGGCGCTTCAATCAGGTTTTCCAGCACTGTGAGATGCGGAAAGAGATTAAAGTTCTGGAAGACATAGCCCACATTGACGCGCTGCTTGAGGATCTCTTTCTCTTTCAGCTCGTAGAGTTTGTCACCCTGACGGCGGTAACCGATGTAGTCACCGTCAATCTGGATAAACCCTTCGTCGACGCGTTCCAGATGGTTAATGGTACGCAGAAGCGTCGATTTACCCGATCCGGAAGGCCCGAGGATCACCGTTACCGATCCGGGCGGGATCTCCAGCGAGACGTTATCAAGCGCTTTATGGCGACCAAAAAACTTACTGACGCCGGTAATCGAAATATGCCCTTCAGGAGAGGTTTGCATGGACGGGCTCCTGTACTGATGCGGTGGATACAGAACGGACGCGACTGGCTACCCGGTTTTGATTAACGGCTGAACGGCGTTCGCTGCGGGCAAGCCCGCGCTCCACAACATGCTGAATGGCAGACAACACGGTGGTAATCACCAGATACCAGACCGCACCGACCATCAGCAGCGGGATCACCTCCTGCGTGCGGTTATAGATCATCTGAATGGTATAGAAGAGTTCCGGCATCGCCAGGACATACACCATCGCCGTGCCTTTCGCGAGACTGATAATTTCATTAAATCCGGACGGCAGAATCGTGCGCAGCGCCTGCGGCAAAATGATACGCACCGTGCGACGCCAGGCTGGCAGACCGAGTGCCGCCGCCGCTTCATACTGACCATGATCCACCCCCAGAAAACCGCCGCGAATGATCTCGGCGGTATACGCGCTCTGAACCAGCGTCAGCCCCACCACGGCGGTGGAAAACTGTCCCAGCACGTTGATGGTTTCAAAGCGACCCCAGGTAATGGCGGTGAAGGGTACGCCGAGCGAGAGCGTGTCGTAGAGATAGGAAAAGTTATAGAGAATGATCAGAACCACAATCAGCGGCAACGAACGAAACAGCCAGATATACCCCCAGGCCAGGCTGCTCAGCAGCCAGGATGAAGAGAGCCTCGCCAGCGCCAGCAGGCCGCCAATGACCACGCTCAGCGCAGTGCCGATCAGGGTCAACAGCAATGTCTGCCCTACGCCTTCAAGGATAACCGGATCAAAGAACCAGCGGGCAAAAACAGACCACTCCCAGCGCGGGTTAAAGGCCACGGACTGAATGACCACCGCAAGCACAAACAGCGCCACCGCGGCACCGACAGTCCGCAGCGGATAACGCGCCGGGACCACCTTAATGGTTTCAACGTTGCTCATTGTCATTCCTCATGCTGTTTTACTGAACGCTTCACTGACCAGCGTTTTGGTGAAACGCAGCCGGCCATCAAACGGCGGCTGGCTGTACTCTTCCGGATCGCGGTTCAGATCGAACTGCGGCTGATAGCCCTGGCTGATATAGAGCCTGACCGCTTCCGGCTGACGAAAACCGGTGGTGAGGTAGATCTGGCTGTAACCGGCCTGTACCGCCCGACGCTCCAGCTCCTGGACGACGCGGGCCGCCAGCCCCTGTTGACGCAGCGCCTTGTGCGTCCAGATTCGTTTGATTTCAGCGGTGCGTTCATCAAACGGTTTATACGCGCCGGTGGCGATGATGTCGCCGTCACGCTCAAGGACAATAAACAGCCCCTGCGGGGCCAGGTACCACTCCGTGAGCTCCACTTCCGCGTCTTTAGAGAAGTAGTCGCCATAGCGGGCGGCATATTCACCGAATAATCCGTCGATAATGGGCTGAAGATCGGCGTCTTCCGGTGACACGTCCCGAAAATGCTCGCGCATAGCGCCTCCTTAGTCACCCAGTCCTGCCGGGTTCACTTCTGATTGAGGGATACGTTCTACCCCTTCCCCCCAGCGGTTCAGCACTTTGTCGTAATCGCCGTTTTTGATGACCCCGTTAAGTGCGGTCTGTACCGGCTCGACCAGGCCGCTGCCTTTTTTCAGCGTCACCGCAATGTGCGCCGCCTTCGGCCAGCCGCCGTCGACAATCCCAACCCGTTTGGTTTTCCCGGTCAGCGCCGCTTTCCATGCGCCAGTCACGTTCGGGCCAAAGAACGCATCTGCGCGCCCTGACTGGAGAGACAGGGTTTGTGATGCATCGTCTTTGGTGTAGATCGGGGTAAACGGCTTCAGGCCTTTCTTCACGTTCTGCGCATTCCACGCCAGCAGGATAGCCTCCTGGTTGGTCCCGGAACCTACGATGATGCGCAGCCCGGCGATGTCCTCCGCCTTCTGCAGCGAGGTAATCGGACTGGTCGATTTCACATAGAAGCCGAGGGAATCTTTACGGTAAGTGGCAAAATCAAACTTCTCTTTGCGCTCTCTGGTTACGGTGATGTTGCTGATCGCCGCATCGTATTTCCCGGAGGCGACGCCGAGAGGCCAGTCCTCCCAGGAGGTTGGCACCACGTTCAGCTCCAGCCCAAGGCTGTCGGCCACCAGACGGGCAACGTCCACCTCGCTTCCGAGCAGCGTTTTATTGTCGTCGGAAAAAACGGTCAGCGGCGGTGAGTTAAGCGCGGCAACCGCCACGGTGAATTTGCCCGGCACGGCGAAGCGATAATCTTTCGGCAGTTGCGCGATGGCGTCGCTGTTTTTGGCGGTGTTGACCGGCGTTTTGTTGGCTTCCAGGCTCACGCCAGTGCCATTAATGTTCACATTCTCTGCCCAGACGGCAGGGGAAAAGGCCAGCGCAAGCGCCAGAATAAGCGATGATTTCTGCATAACGAGGTTCTCTATTATTGTTGTGTGAACTGGTTTTGCGGTTCGTCTAACCCCAGACTGTCGCGCAGCGTAGTGCCGGGATAGTCGGTGCGGAATAAACCGCGGGCCTGTAACACCGGGACAACCTGGTCAACAAAACGCGGGAACGTGTCCGGCGTTCCACCCTGAATAATGAAGCCGTCCGCGGCGAATGCCTCAAACCAGCCCTGCAGACCGTCTGCCACCTGCTCCGGCGTACCGGAAAAGCGCGGGCGCGGGGATGCCGCTTCGAGTGCAACCTGACGCAGGGTTAAGTTGCGTTCGCGAGCATTACGCTTAATTTCATCGGTCGTGCTGCGAAAACTGTTTTTACCCAGTTCACCGATGTCCGGGAACGGCTCGTCGAGCGGGTACTGGCTGAAATCGTGATGTTCAAAATAACGGCCGAGGTAATTCAGGGCATCGTTAATAGACACCAGAGCCGCGGTTGTCTGATACTGGTTCTCCACGTCCTCCGCGTCCTTGCCAACAATCACGCTGACACCCTGAAAAATATGTAAGTCCGATGCCCTGCGGCCATTGGATTCAAGCTGGTGTTTCACGTCGCGATAAAACGCTTTGGCTTCCTCTAACGTTTCATGATGGGTAAAAATGGCGTCAGCATGTTTCGCAGCCAGTTTTTTTCCGTCATCCGATGCACCCGCCTGAAAGACAATCGGGCGTCCCTGCGGCGTGCGGCCAATATTGAGCGGACCGGCCACCTGGAAGAAATCGCCGTGGTGATCAAGCGTATGCAGTTTTGCCGGGTCAAAGAACTGGCCGCTCTCTTTGTTGCGCACAAAGGCATCCCCCTCCCAGGAATCCCAGAGTCCTTTCACCACGTCGAGGTATTCATCCGCTATCCGGTAGCGCAGCGCATGTTCAGGGTGTTTCTCGCGCGAGAAGTTTTTCGCCGATCCCTCGAGCGGTGAGGTCACCACGTTCCAGCCTGCGCGTCCGTTGCTCAAATGATCCAGGCTGGCAAACTGGCGCGCCACGGTAAACGGTTCGCTATAGGAGGTCGATAAGGTACCGACCAGACCGAGGCGCGAGGTCAGACTTGCCAGTGCGGACAAGACCGTTAACGGCTCAAACCGGTTTAAGAAATGCGGGATGGATTTCTCGTTAATATAGAGGCCGTCGGCGACGAATAAAAAATCAAGCTTCCCCTCTTCGGCTTTTAACGCCGTGGCTTTTACAAAATCAAAATTAATGCTGGCATCGGCGACCGCCGCCGGATGACGCCAGGCAGACATGTTCCCGGAAGCACCATGCAAAATGGTTCCCAGCCGCAATTGTCGGGTTGCAGACATATTCACCTCTTCAGAATTAAACGTGTTGCAGGGCTTTTTCCGCAAGCTGTGCAAAATAGCGGGCAGCGGGCTCAATTAATGCTTCATCCGGGTTGAAGGCCGGGTGATGTAAACCGAACGGACTGGCGCTACCGATGCTGACAAACGCCCCGGGGATCTGCTGCAGATACACCGCGAAATCTTCCCCACCCATATGCAGCTCGGCGTGCTGCGTTTCATACCCAGATTCTCTGGCAACGGCGGTGGCAAATTCGGCCCAGTGCACGTCATTGACCAGCGCGGTAGGCCCGGCGTACCAGGTAATGTCGATCTGCGCGCTAAACGCGCTGGCAAACCCGGCGGCAATTTCGCCGACGCGTGCTTTCACATTCTGCTGCACTTCCACGCGGTGGGTGCGAAGCGTGCCTTCCAGCTCAACGCTTTCCGGCAGGACGTTCCAGGTATTGCCCCCGGTAATGCGCGTGACGCTCAGCACCACGGAATCAAGCGTGTTGACGTTGCGGCTGGCAACGCTCTGCAACGCCGTTACCAGCTGGCTCGCCAACACGATGGCGTCGTTACCTTCATGCGGACGTGCAGCATGCGCGCCTTTACCGGTAATTCGGATAACAAAACGGTCGACGTTGGCGTAGAACGGCCCACCGCGGGTGGCAAATTCCCCGACCGGCAGCCCCGGCTCGTTATGCATCCCGAAGATGGCACTGACATCACGTAAGGCACCGGCCCGCACCATACTTTTCGCGCCGCCAAAGTTCTCTTCAGCCGGCTGAAAGAGGATCCGCACACGCCCGTTTAAAGACGCTTCACGCTCTTTAAGCTTTAGCGCCGCCCCGAGGATCACACTGGTATGAATATCGTGTCCGCAGGCATGCATCACCCCCGCACGCTGTGAGCTAAACGGCACGCCGCTGCGCTCTTCAATGGGCAAGGCGTCAATATCGGCTCGCAGCGCAATCAGCTTTTTTCCCGTGCCAATTTCGGCCACCACGCCGGTCTGAAGCGCATAAGGCAGCGGCGTAATACCAGCCGTCGTCAGCCACTGACGCAGGCGAGCGGTCGTTTCGACCTCCTGGCCGGACAGCTCCGGGTTCTGGTGCAGCTCCCGGCGCCAGGCAATCAGTTGTTCGTCAAAACGCATACGGCGACCTCCTTGTTAAGCTTCGCCTGCGCCAGCAGACGCAGAGACTGTAGTCGCGTTACGCCATCCGCAACGGGGGTATCAATAATGAATTCATCAATGCCCCATTTTTCGTGCAGGGCGTTCAACTGTTCCAGCACCGATTCAGCTGTTCCCGCCAGCAGCGACTGTGCCCGACGGGCAATGCGCACCGGCTCGCTGCCCGCCTGTCGGGCAAAGGCATAGGCCTGCTCTTCGCTGGCCACGGTGACGCGCTGCCCATTTGCCAGTTCGACGCCCCAGACTTCAACCTGTTGTGCCAGTGCCTCCGCCTCAGCCTGCGACTGGGCGACGATGACCTGCACCGCCACAATCGCATCCCGGGCGCTGTGGTTACGCCAGGTGGTAATGACTTCACGCAGCAGCGCCGGATCCCCATTCAGGTGAGCAGCAAAGACAAAATGCCAGTCAAGTTTCGCGGCCAGCAGCGCGCTTTCGGTACTGGCCCCCAGCAGGAACCCCTGCGCCGGAACCGGCGGCAGCGGCGTCGCGCGAACGGCCTCGTCCACCGACTGATTTTCCGGCTGGATCCAGTGGTGAAGCTGTGTCAGCTGTTCGGCAAAACTGCCTTTTTGCTGTTGATCGAGGCCCTGCTGCAGCGCCCGGGTGGAGAGCGGCAGGCCGCCTGGGGCTTTCCCGACGCCCAGATCCACGCGCCCGGGAGCAAGCGCGGCCAGGAGGTTGAAATTTTCTGCGACTTTGTAAGGGCTGTAGTGCTGGAGCATGACGCCACCAGAGCCCACGCGGATACGCCGTGTTTGCCCGAGGATCCAGGCGATTAACAGTTCGGGTGAAGGGCTGGCCAGCTGGGGCGTGTTGTGGTGTTCGGCAATCCAGAAACGGTGATAGCCCAGATTTTCTGCCTGCTGTGCCAGCGCCAGGGTTCGCGCCAGTGCATCGGCAGCCGTTTCGTTTTCAGCGATGGGGCTTTTATCCAGAATACTGATTCGCCAGGACATGTTGCGTTCTCGTTTGACTTAACATGTCGTCATTATTAAAGGCGTATTTCACCTCTGAGAAACAATTAATTTACATTTGGTTTGCCGGAAATCAGATATATAAATCCATGCTACGCGTGTGACTTAAGCGATGAAATGAGGTTTTCCACCTCACTGCGGCGGGTAATGCGGACAAAATGAATATGGGCGTATTGCGGGTCTACCATATCGCGTGCATAACGTGCGCGGTTGCTGCGCCAGGTTTTGATTGTCCAGATAATAATGGACTCACGGCTCAAGAATGAGCGACGAAAACTCTCACAGTTTCCCGTACCGGGCCACAGTTCCTGTTTGTGCCAGGCGCGCCTGAACGCTCGGGTGACAGCCTGATACAGGGTTCGGGCGAACCCATAATCCACCCACACCACCCGATCCACGTCTCGCCATTTCACAGGACGCGTACGGTTATAGTTGCCATCAAGCACCCACTCCGCTGACGCCTTTAGCGTCGTCTCCAGTTTTTCCAGCAAGATAGCGTCCGGGGTGCCCCGCCAGTCCGGACACCAGTAAAGTCGGTCCATTTCAATGTAAGGAATATCCAGTTCTGCGGCGATACGCTTCGCCAGGGTGCTTTTTCCACTCCCGCTGGTACCAATCACATTCACTTTCACCCTGTTGCCCCCTGTTGAAGAAAAACCCTTAAAGCATAGCGTTTTCATCTTGTTAACGAAACGCTATTTCGGCGGGTCAGTTTACGTCGAAGCGTGATCTCCCGCTTTTAATTTTCCTTATGGCGTTTATTTGCAGGGTGCTACAAAAACGCACCGATAAATGTTTTCATTTTTATTACATCGGATGCATTTTAAAAATAAAAAATACTAAATACAGGGTATTCCGGAACGCATAACTTTCGTAGAGAATATGCCGACAGTAAAAATAAAAACAAACCTTTCAAACTTGCCTGAATGTTTAACGGGCTCTTTTTTATTGATATATGACCATGGGGTTACTGATGCGGAATAACACTCCCGTTACACAAAACGAGTATTTACTTAACGAAGGTTCGACGCTCATGTCGACCACCAATACGCACAGCCATATTACCTATGCGAACTCTGCCTTTATTGACGCCAGCGGCTATAAAGAAGAGAGTCTTCTCGGTGAGCCGCATAATCTTATTCGCCATCCCGACATGCCTGCAGAGGCGTTTGGCGACATGTGGTTTACCCTGCAACAGGGTGAGACCTGGACGGGGCTGGTCAAGAACCGCCGCCAGAACGGCGATCACTACTGGGTGCGCGCAAACGTCACCCCGGTTTATCAGAATGAAACGTTAACCGGCTATATTTCTGTGCGGAATATTCCTTCGCGTGAAGAGATTGCTGTCAGTGAAAAACGGTATGAGAAAGTGCGCAATAATGAATTAAAACATCACCGCTTTTATAAAGGCCTGTTTGTTCGCCACGGTCTGTTCTCTTTTACGTCGCTGTTTAAACGCCTCAGCACCAGTAAAAGGATCCATCTTGGTATTGCGATAACCGCCCTGCTCGCTTGTTTGCAGCTGTTTATATTTGCCGATCGTATTGTTGAGACTGTCGGTCTGGCTCTGCTATTTATTGCCCTGGCCGTTTATCTTCATGCGCAAATTGCAAAGCCGGTAAAATCCATTGTCCAGCAAATGCAGCGGGTGGTTTCAGGACGTAAAGCGGACTATTACCATTTTGACCGCGTCGATGAAATCGGCCTGATGATGCGCATGGTGAATCAGTCGGGTCTGAACCTCCATTCGCTGGTGGACGATGTCGGTGCGCAAATCAGCGGTATAAGTACAATCAGCCAGCAGGTGGCGAAAGAAGGTATGGCGTTACAGACACGTACCGAAGAAACCGCAGACTTTCTGCAGCAAACGGCCTCAGCCGTGGAAGAAATTGCCAGCGCGGTTCAGCAGACGGCTGAAACGGCGAAAGACGCGATCCTGATGGCAGATCGCACCCGCACCAGCGCTCACCGCGGTGAAGCAATGATGAAAGAGACTATCGGCATGATGCAGTCCGTGTCGCAGGATAATAGCCAGATCGTCGATATCATCAGCGTCATCGATCGTATCGCTTTCCAGACCAATATTCTGGCGCTGAACGCGGCCGTTGAAGCGGCGCGTGCGGGTGATGCCGGCCGCGGTTTTGCGGTCGTGGCGGCCGAAGTGCGCAACCTTGCCCAGCACTCTGCCACCGCGGCCAAAGAGATCAAAACGCTTATAGAGAAAAACGTTTCCAGCGTGAACGCCGGCGTGGAGAAGGTCGAGCAAACTGAATCGCAGCTCACGGTGATGATTGGCAATGTCATGGAGATGTCTTCTCTGATTAAGGAGATAGGCCACGCCACGCAGGAGCAAACGCAGGCGCTGACCCTGATTAACGCGTCCATCTCCCGCATCGGTACAATGACCCAAAACAATACCGGTATGGTGGATAACGTGACGGACGCCGCACACCATCTGACGCAGCGCACGACCCGCCTGCAACAGGCGATTGCCGTTTTTGGCGGTTGAGCAAAGGCGCCGTTATGAGCTGGTTGCTTTGCGCAATCATTAAGCGAAACTGATGATTAAAGCACCACTTCATTAATGGATTTGTCTAAAAACTCACCGCTATTCAGCGTGTTGTGATCCCCGTCTGCTCTGACCACACGATTTCCTTCGACGTGCATCACTTTCGGCACGGTTATATTTTGCGTCGCTTATGAATTGCAGGTAGGATGCCTCGCCATGTTTCGCCTTATCCATACGCAGAATGACTGGGAAGGCAACATGTGTTTGCGCAGAAGCAATCGTTTGTATTGCACTCTGCCAGGCAGGACTATCACGATAATGGTTCAGACAGGCAAACAGGTAACTCAATGAAAACAAGCAATAAAAGCGCAGCCGATCATCACGCTGCTAAACGTCGCTGGTTAAACTCCCATGAAGAGGGCTACCACAAAGCGATGGGCAACCGTCAGGTTCAAATGATCGCCATCGGCGGCGCTATCGGAACGGGTCTGTTTTTAGGTGCTGGCGCTCGTCTGCAGATGGCTGGCCCGGCTCTCGCCCTGGTCTATCTGGTGTGCGGGATCTTCTCTTTCTTCATTCTTCGTGCATTGGGCGAACTGGTACTGCATCGCCCTTCCAGCGGCAGTTTTGTCTCTTACGCCCGTGAATTCCTCGGTGAAAAAGCGGCTTACGTTGCTGGATGGATGTACTTCGTCAACTGGGCAATGACCGGTATTGTCGATATCACCGCCGTCGCGCTTTACATGCACTACTGGGGCGCGTTTGGGGATGTGCCACAATGGGTGTTTGCGCTGGGCGCACTGGCCATTGTCGGCACCATGAACATGATCGGCGTGAAGTGGTTCGCGGAGATGGAGTTCTGGTTCGCGCTGGTAAAAGTGCTGGCCATCGTGGTGTTCCTGGTCGTGGGTACGGTGTTCCTCGGTAGCGGTAAACCGCTTGATGGCAATGCCACCGGTTTCCACCTGATCACTGATAACGGCGGTTTCTTCCCGCATGGCCTGCTGCCTGCGCTGGTGCTGGTTCAGGGTGTGGTGTTCGCCTTCGCGTCCATTGAGCTGGTCGGCACCGCGGCGGGTGAATGTAAAGACCCACAGACCATGGTCCCTAAAGCCATTAACAGCGTTATCTGGCGTATCGGTCTCTTTTATGTTGGTTCCGTGGTGCTGCTGGTTCTGCTGCTGCCGTGGAACGCCTATCAGGCGGGTCAAAGCCCGTTTGTGACCTTCTTCTCTAAACTGGGCGTGCCTTATGTTGGCAGCATCATGAATATCGTGGTGCTGACGGCTGCGCTCTCCAGTCTGAACTCGGGTCTTTACTCCACCGGTCGTATCCTGCGCTCCATGTCGATGGGCGGCTCGGCGCCGAAATTCATGTCGAAGATGAGCCGTCAGCATGTGCCTTACGCGGGCATTCTGGCGACGCTAGTGGTGTATGTCTTCGGCGTGTTCCTGAACTACCTGGTACCGTCTCAGGTATTCGAAATCGTGCTGAACGTTGCCGCGCTCGGCATCATCGCCTCCTGGGCCTTTATCGTGGTCTGCCAGATGCGTCTGCGCAAAGCGATCAAAGAAGGCAAAACCGCTGAAGTCAGCTTTAAGCTGCCGGGCGCACCGGTGACCTCCTGGCTCACCCTGCTGTTCCTGTTCAGCGTGCTGGTGCTGATGGCGTTTGATTACCCGAACGGTACCTACACGATTGCCACCATTCCTCTGCTGGCCGTATTGCTGATTGCCGGCTGGTTTGGCGTGCGTAAACGCGTACAAGAAATTCACAGTACGGCGCCGGTTCATCCTGATGATGCCAAACACGACGCCCCGCTGGTTGAAGAGACGTCGCGTTAATATCGACCTGCTGGTTATACAAAGGGAAGGCATTGCGCCTTCCCTTTTTCTTTGTGTTGAGGAGCGAAACTTAGAGTGTGATACGAATCACGTCATCAGGCTGGGTGGCTTCCTGCTGACGGGTCGATTTTTGTTTTACCGTCACATACAGGGTTTTGCCATCCGCTGAGAGCGCCAGACTGTTCGGGTAGACCGGGGTGTCGAAGGTTTTGGTAACGTTGTAGGTTTTCGCGTCGATTACGCTCACCTTACCCGCTTCACGGTGCGTCACATACGCTTCGTTACGCGCCGGGTTAAACAGAACGGCCAGCGATTCAGGCACGGCAATTTTCTTGATGACGCTGCCGTCCTTCAGATTCACCACCAGCACTTCCGGCTGCTTTGAGTCGGTTAAGAACGCACGCTGTCCGGCGGTGTCCAGGCTCAGATTCAAGTAGAAGTGCTCCTTACCGTCGTCCTGCACTTTTTTACGGCTGAGGATTTTGTGGGTTGCCGTATCAATCGTCACCAGTTCGCCATCAGCGTTGGTGGTGTAAAGACGTTTTGCCTTCGCATCCAGCGCCAGGCCAGTGCTGAATTTACCGGTGCTGCCGATGGTCTCTTTCAGCTTCAGCGTTGCACCATCCACCACCCAAATCGCGCTCTCCTGGCCTACGCCGGTGATGTAAACCGTGTTTGTGCTGTCATCGGCCACCAGCTGGCGCGGCTGCAGCGGTTTGACGGTTTCACTGCGCTGACGGTTATCCAGCACCAGTCGCCCTTTCACCTCACCCGTTTTGGCATCAATCGCGGTTACCGCGCCGTTGATGGTGTTACCAAACCACAGCGTCTGGGTGGCATTATCAAGGGTGGCACCGAACGGTTTGAGATCGTTATGAATGACCTGCGTCACGTCCAGCGTGACCGGGTCAAGGCGATAGACAATCCCGCCTTTGTCCGTTTTGCGGCTCTGCGATGTCGCGACCCACAGCGCATTCTCCTGCTGGCTCACGGCCATTTCATATGCGCCTTTCCCTACCGCTTTGCGCAACATCTCTTCGGCAGCATGAACCTGGAAGGTTCCGGCAAACAGTAACGCCCCTGACAGCAGAGACATACTCAGGCGCGGCGAGCACAGATGACGTAAAGACATAACAATTCCTTTTTTGAACACAGGGTTTACTGCTGACATCACTTCCGGCAGGCAACGTCATGGCATTGCCGTTTTGATAATGAGAATAGTAATCATTTATGAGTTAAATGTGGAGTTTTTCTTTCCTTCCCGGCCTTTCATTAACGCAATGTGCGGTTATAGTTTTCAAAAGATTTACAAAAGATTTAACATATATGGACATGTTCCATTTGGTACGTTTTTTTCCATAACCGGTCTATTTCATGAAAATCATTTCTGCCCGTAAGGCAACGCTTCCACTGCTGCTGGTTCCTGTTATCTCTGCGCCTCTCACTGCGATGAGTGCCGATGAACAGACCATGATCGTCAGCGCCACGCCGCAAACCGTCTCGGAGCTCGATACCCCGGCGGCGGTCAGCGTCGTGAATGGCGAGGATATGCGTCATGCTGCGCCACGCATTAACCTGTCTGAATCTCTTGGCAGCGTGCCGGGACTGCAGATCCAGAACCGCCAGAACTATGCTCAGGATCTCCAGCTTTCGATGCGTGGATTTGGTGCCCGCTCAACCTTCGGCGTGCGCGGTATCCGTATGTATGTCGACGGTATTCCGGCAACCATGCCGGATGGACAGGGACAAACCTCCAATATCGACCTCTCCAGCGTGGACAGCGTAGAAGTGCTGCGCGGCCCCTTCTCTGCCCTTTATGGCAACGCCTCTGGCGGTGTGATCAACATGACGACCCAGACCGGGCAGCAGCCGCCGACCATCGAGGCCAGCAGCTATTACGGCAGTTACGGTACCTGGCGCTATGGAATGAAAGCCGCCGGCGCGATGGGTGATGGGACGCATGCCGGGGATGTGGATTACACCGTGTCCACTACCCGTTTCACGACCAAAGGTTATCGCGACCACAGCGGCGCGCGGAAGAATCTCGCCAACGCTAAACTGGGTGTTCGTATTGATGACGTGAGCAAGCTGACGCTGATTTTCAACAGCGTGGACATGAAAGCTAACGATCCGGGTGGACTGAGTGCCCAGGAGTGGCATGACAACCCTCGCCAGTCTCCGCGTGGCGATCAATATAATACGCGCAAGACCATCAAGCAGACCCAGGCTGGCCTGCGCTACGATCGTCAGCTCAGCACCCAGGACGATCTCAGCGTCATGATGTACGCCGGCGAACGTGAAATGACGCAGTACCAGTCAATTCCTTATCAGCCTCAGTTGAGACCTTCCCACTCCGGCGGCGTGATTGATATGCAGCGCCATTACCAGGGGATTGATACCCGCTGGACGCACCGTGGCGAACTGCTGGTTCCGGTCACCTTTACCACCGGTCTGAACTACGAAAACATGAGCGAAGATCGTCGCGGATACGAGAACTTCGTCATGAACAACGGCGTGCCGGAGTACGGCGTCAAGGGCGACAAACGTCGTAATGAACGTAACCTGATGTGGAACGTCGACCCGTACCTGCAAACCAGCTGGCAGTTAACGCAGAAACTCTCCGTGGATGCCGGCGTCCGTTACAGCTCGGTCTGGTTTGACTCCAACGACCATTACGTGACCCCGGGCAACGGAGACGACAGCGGTGACGCAAGCTATCATAAGTGGCTCCCGGCCGGTTCGGTGAAATATGCCGTGACCGATGCGTGGAATCTCTATGCTGCGGCAGGTCGCGGGTTTGAAACGCCAACCATCAATGAGCTCTCTTATCGTGCGGATAACCAGGGCGGCCTCAACATTGGCCTGAAACCTTCCACGAACAATACCTATGAAGTGGGCAGTAAAACCCGTATCGGTAATGGTCTGCTGACGGCAGCGCTGTTCCGCACCGATACGGATGACGAGATTGTCGTCGATGCCAGCGCTGGCGGTCGTACCAGCTATAAAAACGCCGGTAAAACCCGTCGTCAGGGGGTTGAAGTTTCCCTGGATCAGCAGTTTGCTGAGAACTGGAAGCTGAAAATGGCGTGGACCTATCTGGACGCCACCTATCGTACCAACGTGTGCAGCACCGGCGACTGTAACGGCAACCGTATGCCGGGCATTGCCCGCAATATGGGTTATGCCTCGTTTGGCTGGCAGCCGGAAGAAGGCTGGTATGCGGGATCGGATGTGCGCTACATGAGCGATATCATGGCGGATGACGAGAACACGGCGAAAGCCCCGTCCTACACGGTGGTTGGGCTGAATACCGGGTATAAATTCAACTACGGTAACTGGGGAATGGACGTCTTTGGTCGCGTCGATAACCTGTTCGATAAAGAGTATGTCGGATCGGTTATCGTGAATGAATCCAACGGGCGTTATTACGAACCTGCACCGGGCCGTAACTACGGCGTAGGTCTGTCAGTCTCTTATCGCTTCGAGTAAGCAAAAAGCATTCTTTTTTGCTGAATATTATTTTTATAAATGGAATAACGCTCCTGATGGCAATAAGCCATCAGGAGTATTTAACCAGGAATATAATTCGCGGCAGGATATAGTCGCTCTGCTAAATAATCTCTCAGTTAAAATATTGTCGCTGTAAAAGCGTGTTCGCTTCATCAATCAACGTCTCTATCGCCTTCTGACTGCCATCAACATCTCTTCGCTCAAGCGCGGACAGGAGCTCGGCGTAGTGATAAGTCGACACCTTGATGTCGTTAAGCTCCTGATGCAGATAGTTCATGCAAGGTCCAATACGCACCCATAGCTGCTCAATTAAGGCGCTGAGTGTCGGCATTTCCGCGTACTGATAAAGCGTAAACCGAAAGATGCGGTTAGCATGCAGCGCCTGCTGAACGTGCCCGTTGCGCATGGCTTCATGGAATGTCTCTGATAGCTTGCGCAACACCTCCAGCTTATTTTCCGTCATATGCTGACAGGCGGCAGCTACCGCCATAGGCTCAAGCTGTTTTCTGATGGCGTTAATCTCGTTATAACGCTCAAGCGTGACCTCAGGAACCAGAAACGCCTGGGCCGGCGTGGCGTGTAATGCCCCAGACGACACCAGACGCAAAAGCGCCTCGCGGACCGGGGTAATACTGGTTCCTAATTTATCAGCAATTTCTTTGGTAATCAGTCGAGCGCCAGGTTTCAGTGAGCCTGTAATTAACGCGCCTTTCAAACTGAGTTCGACTTGCATGGTAAGACTGATCCTTTGCGCTTTTTCTAAATGGTCCAAATCAAGCATGTTCAATTCCTGTAGCTAATACTTAATGCTATTTTTAAACGCCGTTTTTTATAAACGACGCTGTTCCGATATATCCTGTATCGTCATGCCTGGTGATGGGAAGTCTGTAAAAATGTCAAGAAATGCAAAATTTATTTTTTTTCGTTTTCGTGCTCATCTGAACGGAAGGCGCGAAAAGCCATGTCCAGTTAATTAAAGACAATATATCGTATCTTCACAAATAAATATGGCGGGAAACCCCGCCATATTTTAGATTATTTATTGTCACCCGCGACGCGAATCACGACTTTGCCGAAGTTTTTTCCTTCAAGAAGGCCAATCAGCGCATCAGGCGCATTCTCCAGGCCGTCTGTAACCTGCTCACGGTAGTGAATTTTGCCTTCCTGCACCCAGCGCCCCATCTCATCCTGGAACTCCTTGATGCGATGGCCGTAATCCTGAGCGATGATAAACCCCTGCATACGAATCCGTTTCTTCAGAATCGTCGCCATCAATAACGGCAAACGATCCGGCCCTTCCGGCAGACCCGTCGCATTGTAACCGCTCACCAGACCACATACCGGTACGCGCGCCGAGGTGTTCAGTAAGGGCAACACGGCGTCAAAAACTTTCCCGCCGACGTTTTCATAATAGACATCAATCCCTTTCGGGCAGGCCTTTTCAAGCTGGGCCGCGAAGTCATCGGCATGGTGATCCAGGCACTGGTCAAACCCGAGCACCTCGACGGCATGGCGGCATTTTTCTGCACCACCGGCAACGCCGATCACCCGGCAACCTTTGATTTTACCGATCTGCCCGACTGTCGCACCAACCGGCCCCGTCGCCGCCGCAACCACCAGCGTTTCACCGGCTTTAGGCTGGCCGATGTCCAGTAGCCCCATATAGGCGGTAAACCCTGGCATACCCAGAATGCCCAGCGCCCACGAGGGGTGAGAAATATTATCGCCCAGTTTCACCAGGCCGCTGCCGTCTGAAATTTCATACTCCTGCCAGCCGCTGTAGCCCAGCACCCACTCACCCGGCGTATAGTCCGGATGGTTTGACTGCTCCACGCGGCTGACCGTTCCCCCCACCATGACCGCCCCAATTTCCACTGGCGGTGAATAGGACGGTGCATCACTCATGCGGCCACGCATGTAAGGATCAAGCGACAGCCAGACCGTGCGCAGCAAAAGCTGTCCTGCCTGAGGTTCAGGAACAGGCTGCTCTTCCAGACGAAAATTCTCCGCGACCGGCGCACCGTGCGGACGAGAAGCCAGAACCCAGCGGCGATTTTGCGAAACAGATTGATTCATCAGGAACTCCTTCTGGTACAAATGTCATTAGAGCCTGGCTCATGATCGGCGTAAACGCTTTAACTTTACGAGCCAGACTGGTTAAGCCGCACAACCAGATAGATACAGGTTTCATTCGTCTCATTAATGAACCGGCAGTCGTTGGGCGGCCCCAGTTCCAGGCAATCACCGGCGTGCATTTCATGACGGGTATCGCCCTCCTGGAAAACCAGTTCGCCAGACTGCAGCCAGATAAGCTGGCGCGCCAGCGCATACGACGAGGCGGGCATAGGGACATCGCTTCCCGCCGGCAGCTCAACCTGAACAAGATCGATGGGCAGATCGGTGCGGGGTGAAACGTGGCGGCGGAGGTAGTGTGTCTGAGGGTCACGCCAGACGGGCTGGTTTTCCAGACGCAGCAGCTTTCCTTCCTGCATTTCGGCCCTGGCGATCAGCGTTGACATGCTGATGCCAAACGCGCCGGATAACCGCGCGAGCAAGGTCGCCGTCGGGCTGCTGTCCCCGCGCTCTATCTTGTGGATCATGGCGCGCGAGACGCCGGCCCGGTCAGCAAGCTCGCTTAATGACCATCCTCGCGACTCGCGTTCAAGGCGAATTCGCGCGCTAATCCTTTGATTCATTGTGTCTGTCATAGTATTCATGACGTCATACTATAGTGTATGAACGGCATTTCAACGCGGTTTTGATAACAAAAAAATCTGGCTTATGTCATAGCCATCCGTCTGTACAGTTGTGTAATATCGTACTCATAACGTAATACTATAGTGAACAACATACTCAGAGGTTCAAACATGATCGTTCGTCATGCCTGCAAAGAAGACTGCGCCGCTATTGGGGAGATTTACAACCACGCGGTGCTGCATACTGCCGCGATCTGGAATGATAAAACCGTCGATACGGATAACCGCATTGCCTGGTTTGAGGCGCGTGCCCTCGCAGGCTACCCGGTGCTGGTGAGTGAAGAGAATGGCGTTATCACCGGCTACGCCTCGTTTGGCGACTGGCGCGCCTTTGACGGTTTCCGGCATACGGTAGAGCATTCTGTCTACGTTCATCCGGATCATCAGGGGAAAGGTATTGGCCGCACGCTGATGAACGCGCTGATTATTGAAGCGCGGACCCTCGGCAAACACGTCATGGTGGCGGGCATTGAGGCGCAAAACCAGGCCTCTATTCATCTTCATGAGACGCTCGGTTTTGTGACCACCGGCCAGATGCCGCAGGTGGGCACCAAGTTTGGCCGCTGGCTGGATCTGACCTTTATGCAGTTGCAGCTTGATGAGCGCAGCGATCCGGACGCTATCTCATGAATCAGTCTCTGACGCTGGCTTTTCTGGTGGCGGCGGGAATTGGCCTGGTGGTGCAAAACACCTTAATGGTGCGCATCACTCAGTCCTCCTCGACCATTCTTATCGCGATGCTGCTGAATTCGCTGGTTGGCATTGTGCTGTTTGTCAGCATTCTGCTGCTAAAACAGGGCTTCGCCGGATTTAGCGAGCTGGCCTCAACGATCCGCTGGTGGACGTTGATCCCGGGGCTGTTAGGGTCGTTTTTTGTTTTTGCCAGTATCAGCGGCTATCAAAATGTTGGCGCAGCGACAACCATCGCCGTGCTGGTGGCAAGCCAGTTGATTGGCGGGCTGGTGATGGATGTACTCAGAAGCAGTGGCATCCCCTTGCGCGCGCTGATTGGCCCGGTGTGCGGTGCCGTAATGCTGGTGGTCGGGGCGTGGCTGGTCGCGAGACGCCAGTTCTGACCCCCGGCTTACCGCTACAGAATCGTACCGCCTTTGGTCAGCAATTCCTGACGGGCGTCCATCTCTTCTTTATGTTGCTTACCGTGATGTACAATCGCGGTACGCAGACGCTGCTGCTGACTGTAGCGATCTTCACGGCTTAACGCTGCGTCGTCGCTCAGTTCGATCAGCAGTTCATTCATTCGGCTAATCACTCCCTCTTCGATGGCGGTATCGACACGGGCGATAACTTCATTTAAATGTGACATTGTCACTCCTTGTCAGCTGCCCGGCAGGCGCGGTGCCTGCCGGGAAAAATGTCAGTTCAGTTTCGCTTTGGAGAAATCGCTGCCCATCAGGCTCACGCTGTACCCCGTTACGTTGCTGCGGGTGGCGTAGAACGTTTTGCCGTTCGCCAGCGCAATCCACGGTGCCTGGGCATAGAAGATCTCCTGCGCCTGGCTGTAGAGTTTCGCACGCTCACCCGGGTTGCTGGTCAGCTTGGCTTTCTTGACCAGATCATCATACCCCTTATCGCACCAGCGCGCGGCGTTCGATCCGGTTTTGATGCTGTCGCATCCCAGCAGTACATCAGCAAAGTTATCCGGGTCGCCGTTATCGGACATCCAGCCAAACAACGCGGAATCATGCTCCCCTTTACGCATACCGGAGAGATACTCGCCCCACTCGTAAGAGACAATTTTGGCCTTCACGCCGACTTTTGCCCAGTCGCTCTGGATCATCTCCGCAATACGCTTCGAGTTAGGGTTATACGGACGCTGCACAGGCATTGACCACAGCGTCACGTCCGCGCCCTTCTCCAGACCGGCCTGTTTCAATAAAGCTTTCGCTTTTTCAGGATCGTAGCTGTAGTCCTTCAGATCGTTATTAAAGCCCAGCATATTCGGCGGAATGGGTGATTTCGCCACCGTACCGGAACCCATAAAGACCGCATTCACGATGGCTTTTTTGTCCGTCGCATAGTTCAGGGCCTGACGCACCAGCACGTTATCAAACGGTTTTTTCTCGGTATTGAACGCCAGATACCCCACGTTCAACGCCTCCACGGCGTGCAGCTTCAGGTCTTTATTTTTGTTAATAACATCAAACTGAACCGGTGACGGTGCCGGAATGATCTGGCATTCGTTGGTCTGCAGCTTCGCCAGACGCGTTTCTACGTTTGGCGTGATGGAGAAAATAAGATGTTTCGTCGGAACCGCACCTTCCCAGTAGTTCGGGTTAGCGACGTAGCGGATCAGCGAATCCACTTTGTACTGTTGCAGAACGTACGGCCCGGTACCAATCGGCCAGGTATCGACATTCTCAGGCGTCCCTTTTTTCAGCATCGCGTCAGCGTATTCAGCGGAAAGAATAGAGGCGAAATCCATCCCCCAGTCAGCAAGGAATGCGGCGTTTGGTTCGCTCAGCGTAAACTGCACGTGATAATCATCAACCTTTTTGACGTCCTGAATCAGCTTGTCCAGGCCTACATCATTAAAGTATTCGTAATTACCCTGGGAGACATTGTGATAAGGATGCTTAGGGTCTTTCTGACGCATGACGGAAAAAATAACGTCATCCGCATTAAAATCACGGGTCGGCTTGAAGTATTTATTGCTGTTGAACTTGACTCCTTTACGCAGCGTAAAGGTATAAGTCTTACCGTCCGGGGAAATTGTCCAGGACTCTGCCAGCGACGGTACCGGGGTGTTTTTCACCGGGTCGAAATTGATCAGGCGGTTATACAGGACCTGAGAGCTGGCCACGAATGACGGGCCTGAGCTGGCGATCTGCGGGTTGAAAGACTCCGGTGATGCTTCAGAGCAATAAATGATGGTGTCATTATTCGCCGCCCATGCGGCACCTGCTGGTAAGAGAGTGCTCAGCGCGAGGGCGAGCAGCGTTTTCCCTGTAGACATGGTTATAACCCTGGCAGTTTTATTATATTGGACTGTAATAACAGCACAGCCGCTATAACCTGGCAAATAACGAATCACTATCAGGTTATTCTAAAGCAACGTTTTCCGCTGGTTTTACAGCCAGTGTGCCAGAGGTTGATTTGCCTTAAGTGCCATTATTCGTCAAGCACAACCGCACCTTTCTATGCCACAAGAAATCGTCCCTTTTGGCGTCTCTTCCTCCGTTTGGTTGCTTCCCGATTTCGTTAAAGTAACGGTGTGAAGAAGTATATGGGATCAAATCGTGGCAAAAACTCTTTTACGCAGCGGTAATCTGGATGACTTTCAGGCCGTTGGCGGCGGCGGACAAGCCGTTTTTGAATCAGCGTTACAAATCCGGGAAGCGCTCCGGTTACGCAAACAACAGGCGATTGTCGACTGTCTGGCTATTCCGCAGGTCAATGATGGTGGCGACCGTGTCGACTGGTATTCGCCGGTCGACGGTTGTGTAACCAGCTGGAAAGCGGCGAACGAAGACGATCGTTATCGCGCCCTGCGCTATCTGGAAAATACTCTGGCCAGCGTTGAATCGCTCAGTAAGAAGTGCCTGCAGTCGCCAAAAACAGCGCAACAGCTTTTCGGCTCCCTGCTGTCGAAAGCATTTCAGTTTCCCGGCGAAAATTTCCTTTTCCTGGTTGATGGAAAGCCGGTCATAAGCTTCTGGGGGTTTGTAAACCTCAATGAGAATGCACGTGACGACGTACTCGACTGTTTACGTGAATCGCTGATCCCTGAGCCAGCCCCGATTGTCATTGAAGACCCTGAACCCGAGCCGGAACCGACCCCAGTCCTGACCTTTGAACAGGCCGATGAGCCGCTGATCGCCCCAGCCACGGTGGTGCGCATCACGCCGGACGAACTGTATACGCCTGAGCCTGCGCCGGTCATTGTGCCGCCTGTGGAAGAACCCGAGCCAGAGCCTGCGATCGTAGCCAAAAAACGCCGCGTTCCCCTGTGGACGCTTCCGGTTGCCGCCGTGATCGTTGCCGCGATTGCCACCCCGTTGCTGTGGCCAAAACAGGCCCCTTCTGCCGAGCCAGTGGCTGTCGTTGCCCCTGAACCTGTCGCCATTGCGCCAAAGCCGATTAAAGCCGTTGAGCCACTGCCGATGAAATTACCGCTGCATCAGGCAGAGGTGGTCGCGAGCAAAGAAAAAGAGCCGGCTCCCGTTGCCGCCCCAGCGCCTGCGCCGGTTGTGATTGCGGCGATCCCGAAAGACGCCATGGTCATGGAAGCAAACCAGGTGAAAGCGGGGTCGACGCGTTTTCTGAACGGAACATGGCGTGCGATCCTCGACGTGAAAGATCCGATTACCGGCAAACCACCGTCGCTGCGCTATCAGATCCAGAACAATAAAGGCTTCGCTCGTGTTGTTCACGGTGACAATGTTGTCTGCCGCGTGGAGGTTTTCTCCGGGCTGCACAGCAATGGCGAACTGATGATTAAGAGTCGCGGTAATGCCCGCTGCACAGACGGTTCACGCTACCCGATGCCGGAAGTTGCCTGTAAAGCAGGCACCAGCGATGTCGCTGAATGTAATGCCCGTTATGATGCCAAAACCGTCGTTCCACTGACGTTCAAGAAAGCAGGTGCCTGACCCTATGCTGGTAAATCTTTGCGACTATAAACAGAGCGTCACGCTTATTGCCAACAGCGGCGTGCAATTCCTCGATTTTGGCCTGACTCCGCAGGACACCGCCAGCAACGGGCGCTTCGTACGTAAAACCGCCAACGGTCCGCTTCTGCGTCTCGATTTCGATCTCGTCAACGGGCGTTACACGCTGCCGGGATTGAACGGCGGACAGCCTGAAGTGGTGAAACCGGAAACCACGATCCCACTGCATCAGTCCCTGACGGTGCTGGATGGTGTCTGGCTCCCCATTCCCTTCCTGCGCTTCAATCCGCCACGTACCTTTGTTGACGGGCCGGATAACTGGGCGCGTGTCCAGGTGCGTAAACTTGAAACGCCTGATGCGGCAGGTAATACACACCGCGTCACGCTCGCTCTCGACAGCCAGATTGCAGAGCATGCTACTGCCGCGCTGTCCCCGGTTGAAAATGACATTCTCAACGGCACCCGTTTCGGACTGGCGTGGCGAGATGATGAGGTGGAAAGCTTCCTCGACCAGACCTGGATTGACGGCTGGCTGCGCGAGGCGTTTACCCACTATGCGACCGACGTTGAAAACCGCGCGGAACGCGACCTGCAGCAGGCAATGCGCAGCTTTGAGTACCAGGCACACTGGCTCAACCTGCTGTCCATGCTCGGTGAACAGCTTACCGTGCCGGAAGTGAAATTTGTCACCCATACCCTCAGTACGCCGGCTATTCCGGTCGACCTGATCCTCGACGTCGGGAATACCCATACCTGCGGCGTTATTATTGAAGATCACGGTGATGCGAACGACGGTCTGCGCCAGACGGCCGAACTGCAGGTGCGCTCGTTAAGCGAACCACAGTTCCTCAATGAGCCGCTGTTTACCAGTCGTCTGGAGTTTTCAGAAGCGCGTTTTGGCAAGCAGCACTTCTCGGTGGAAAGTGGGCGTGAAGATGCCTTTGTCTGGCCGTCTATTGTCCGCGTGGGCGATGAAGCCCGCAAACTGGCTACGCACCGTCTGGGCACGGAAGGTAATAGCGGTATCTCCAGCCCGCGTCGCTACCTGTGGGATGAAACCCCGGTGGTCCAGGACTGGCGCTTTAGCCAGATGAACAGCAAGACCCAGCGCGAACCGCTGGCGACCGCGTTCCCGCTGATGAACCTGATGAACGATGACGGTGAACCGCTCTTTACGCTGCCGCAGGACGAGCGACTGCCGGTTTTCTCCCCGCAGTACAGCCGCAGCACGCTGATGACGCATATGCTGTGCGAACTGCTGGCACAGGCGCTGGGGCAGATCAACAGCGTTGCCACGCGCCTGCGTCTGGGCTTTCCGGCCTCACCACGCCAGTTGCGTACGCTGATCCTGACCCTGCCCTCGGCGATGCCGAAGCAGGAACGCGAGATCTTCCGTCGCCGCATGTTCGAAGCGATCGCTATCGTCTGGAAAGCGATGGGCTGGCACCCGCAGGACGACGATTTTGCCACCCGTAAGCACCAGGAAAAAAGCGTGGTGCCGGTACCTGCAATCCAGATGGAGTGGGACGAGGCCAGCTGTGGTCAACTGGTGTGGCTGTACAACGAAGCGATCTCGCATTTTGGTGGTCAGACGGAAGCGTTCTTCGCCTCCCTCGCCCGCCCGGATCGTGAACCTGAACCGGGCGTGCAGCCGGGGCGCTCGCTGCGTGTCGCCTCTATCGACATTGGCGGTGGCACAACCGACATGGCGATCACCCATTATCAGCTGGATGACGGCTCCGGTAACAACGTCAAAATCACGCCGCAGCTGCTGTTCCGTGAAGGGTTTAAAGTGGCCGGTGACGACACCCTGCTGGACGTCATCCAGCGCTATGTGTTACCCGCCCTGCAAACCCAGCTGCAGAAGTCCGGTATCGCCGATGCCTCTCTGCTGATGGCCTCGCTGTTTGGTGACTCAGGACGTATCGATACTCAGGCGGTATTGCGCCAGCAAACGGCGCTTCAGCTCTTTATGCCGATTGGTCACGCCATCCTTGCCGCGTGGGAATCCAGCGACATCGACGATCCGCTGGCAGGCTTGCATGCCACCTTTGGCGATCTGCTGTCGCAGAAACCGACCCGCAACGTGATGAATTATCTGCAACAGGCCGTCGATCATGCCTTGCCGGCAGGTTCAGAAGCCTTCGATCTGTTTGCCGTTCCGCTGCACGTGAATTTCCGTGAAATGCAGGATGCGATGCTGGCAGGCCAGTTCACGCTGGCGTCACCCCTGCATGCGGTGTGCGAGGCCATTTCACATTACAGCTGCGATATTCTGCTGATCACGGGGCGTCCGGGCTGCCTGCCTGGCGTTCAGGCGCTTATTCGCCATCTGCAGCCGGTGCCGGTTAATCGCATCGTCTGGCTGGATAAATACCAGGTTCATGAATGGTACCCGTTCAGCCAGCAAGGACGCATTGGTAATCCAAAATCGACCGCCGCCGTCGGCGCGATGCTTTGCAGCCTGGCGCTAGACCTGCGACTGCCGCGCTTTAACTTTAAAGCCGCGGATATCGGTGCATATTCGACGGTTCGCTATCTGGGCGTCCTGGATAACACCGTGAACACCCTGCGTGAAGAAAACGTCTGGTATCAGGATATCGACCTGGATAAACCGGGTGCGAAACTCGACGCTCGTCTGCACTTCCCCCTGCGCGGAAATGTGACGCTCGGTTTCCGCCAGCTGGCGAACGCGCGCTGGCCGGCAACGCCGCTCTATACGCTTAGCATCAACTCGGCCGAACTGGCCAAAGCGATTGCGGGTGACGGCGTGCTGAACGTGCGGCTCAAACTTTGCGGCGGCAATAAGCATGAAGGGCCTGAATCCTTCGCGCTGAGCGATGCCTGGTTGCAGGACGGGACGCCGGTTCCGCCTGATGCTTTAACCTTCAAACTGAATACTCTGGCCGATCGCCGTCATAGCGGCAGCCACTACTGGATCGACAGCGGGAGCGTATACCTGAAATGACTGCGACGATGACCACCACTCAGGCCTTAATCGGGTGGATAAATGAGACGCGCCTGAACGCCCCTGTGCTGGATAACGAGGCCGATGCCCTTCTTGCGCGCATCAACGCGACGCAGGCACGGGAGCAGGCCATTGACCGCGCTCTGTCCCGCCCGGGCAGTATTGGACTTTACGGTCATTCTCAGAGTGCAAAAGCGCATCTGCTTTTATCGCTGTGCGGCAGCGGTAATGGCCGCCTGAACGTTACGCCAGGCCAGCGTACATTTGACTATTTTTCGCACATTAATCCGGGACATGCCCTGACCAACATGGCCGTGCGGTTCACTCGCGGAAATGCAGAAGTGGTGGATGAGGCGTTCCCGCTGCGCCTGAGCCTGGTGACAGAGGCAGAGCTGGTTCAGCTGTTTATCGCCCGCACCACGCTGCAGCCGGACATCCGCGCCGTGGATAAAGCGGTCATTGAGACGCGCCTGGAGAAGTGGCGTGGCCTGCGCCAGCCGCAGGGCGTTCCTGGTATTACGGCTCAGGACGTGGGTGCCATCGCCCGCTTCTGGCAAAGCTCAGTACCTGCCGCGAAACAGCAAATTGATGATGCCCTGTGGCATCAGTTTGCACAGCTGGTCCCTTCGCTCGATCTCAGCACGCGAGCCAGCGTCTGGTCGCTGCTGTGGGGTGAGCAACAGGAGTTGACCCAGCAGTGGTTAAAGCTCGCTCATGTCCTGCATCAGACCAGCCATGCCGGAGAACTCGCCGCCCCGCTCAGCCTGCTGGTCGATAACTTCGGGCTGCCGGGCGAAGGGTTCCTGACTCACGGCACCTTTTCCCTTCCGGAGGCCCAGGAGACGCTGCTTCATCCGCTGAACAACGGCGAGATGCTTAACGCCATCAGTATCCCTGTCGATACGCTCGCCTTCCTGACGCGTGAGCTGGTCTTGCCGGTCGAAAGCAGCGCCCTGGATAATGTCGATATTATTGATATTCCGGTCTTTTCAGATAACAGCGCCGATACACTGAATCAGGCTAAATGCCAGTGGCTGCTGGAGCATTATCGCCAGCAGCTGCAGCCGGACGTGCTTGTTATCTGCAATGCGACAGCCCAGCACGAGCAAACGGCTAAAAAAGCCCGGGTGCTGATGAACTGGGTCAAAGAGACTCAGCCGGTTGAAGAATCCGCCCTGCCGGGGCTGGTGTGGGCGATTACGCCTCACGACGCACGTTTTACCACCCGTCAGAACCTTGATGAAACGGTACAGCACCTGTTGGGCAAACCGGGTGTGCGCTGGGGGACACTGCAGGCGCTGGACAGCCACAGCATGCAGCGCGTGATCGAGTGGTTGTCTCAGGCCACGTTATCCGCTCAGCGACAGAAGCGTCTTAGCACGCTGAAAGCAATGCTGCGCCAGGAACTCTCGGCCCTGATGAAGGGGTATCTGGCACCGCTGGTTGAGGAACCCGGCGCCAGACGAACTCAGGCCGAAAACATGGTGCGCGTTCTGCAAAGCTCCGCCGCCCGCCACGGTGAACTGCTTGAAGGTCTTCTGCCGCCGCTTAAAGCCTTTGAAACCCTGCTGGCCGTTCAGCAGCCCCGCGAGGAGCAGGTGAACGGACTGTTTACGGATACCATTGACCTGTTTGCCGAGCATGCCCAGGAGAACGCCAGTCCATTCCAGACCAAAGACAAAGCTCGCCTGGCGCATAAAGTCTGGATAAACCATCTGCGCCAGTGGAGCCGCAACGATGCCACTGCCGCGCGCCTTGGGCTGGAACCCGCTGTTTTGCAGCAAATTGCCGACGTTCTGGTGGTGGCCAGCTACCGACTGAACCTGCCGCAGCAGTTGCAGAACATCGTTGAAACCGACAAGAGCAGCGCTGCTCAACTGCATGCCGTAATGGGCAACTTCATTGGCTGGCTGGGCTACGATCGGACACCCGCAGAGGCACGCCCGGCGAGCCGCATCCGTAAAGGCCAGGCAATCTTTGTCACACCGGTGGTCAACAGTACCGCGCCGCGCCTGACGCGTCTGGGAGAACAACCCGTACATGCGGCAACGGTGTATGTCTATGACTGGCTGGTCGCCCTCTATAGCCGGGCAATAGAGAACATCGATTTCCACCACCCGCACGATGTACAGCCTGCCGCACGCCAGGCCTTACAAGCCCTGTTACGTTAGCGCTCCTGGCCCGCAGAGATGCGGGCTATCCTTTCAGGTCGTGGTCATACACTCTGCTAACGTCTGCGCCAGTGCCGACGGATTTTCCCATGACATGGAGTGTCCGGCCGCTGGGATGATTTTCACCTCAACGCCCCGCTTTTGCAGAGAGTCCACATCATCATCAGGTAGAGACCACTCGCCGAAAATCAACGTCACCGGACAGCGCAGAGACAAAAACTGAACCTCCCATTCCGGCTCTACCCCTTCCACCAGGCTGGACGCGCCACGCCACACGGCATACGGCGCATTGCTTTGCAGACTGCCCGCCCAGGGTGAGGTTTCTGCACTGAGCAGCGCATCATACCCCTGCGCCAGGAACTGTTGTTCCGTCTGTGCAGCAATAGAGCGGCTGAACATGCCACCCCCGGCGTGAAAATTGGGTTCCGACACCATCAACCCTTTTACGCGTGGCGCCAGCAGTCCTGCTGCCTCGATAGCAATGCTGCCACCCATACTATGACCATATAGCCAGAAGCTATCGAGTTTGAGATGGTCCAAAAGTTCAGCCACCACTCGCGCCTGCTCGCTGGTGCGATAACGATACTGCACGGGTTTGTCGCTGTAACCGCTGCCGGGGAGATCGATAAGAATGGCTCTGCGCGCACCAAACCGGGCGTCAGAGACGATACGAGGATATTCATAAGAAGAGGCGCAGCCTAACCCGTGAATAAACACCACAGGATCGCCAGAGCCGGGAAGATCGTGCCAGCGCACAACGCAGCCGGCCTGCTGCGAGTAAAAACTGTTCATAAGCACTCCTTTAACGATTCACTGTGTATTTATACAGTCTTCGTGTCTGGAATGCTATGTTCATCTTTTAAAACGGGAAGCGTGCTTCAGAAAAGCGAGATCAACAGCGCAACGGGAAAGCTCATTGGCCAGGTTGACCCCACCAGAAAAGCACTGAGCAGTCGGATACGTTTGCGGTCTTTAGAGAGGAACCAGGTAATTAATGCACAGACAGAAGCCATGATTGCGTAAAAAACCAACATCTTTTGATACAACGTCATTCTGTTTACCAGAGCCGAAAAAATAACCGCACGCAATATGCGTCATATGTTGATACAGATCAAGTTTTTTCATTACATAATAACCATCTGAATAATATGGGATATGTACTGCAGGCAGAGAATGCCCGGCGCTGAATGCGACCGGGCATGGGGGCTTAGTGCTTTATCATCACGTGGCGAACAACGGTATAATCTTCAAGGCCGTACACCGACATATCTTTGCCGTAGCCGGATAACTTCATCCCGCCGTGCGGCATTTCGCTCACCAGCATAAAATGGGTATTAACCCAGGTGCAGCCGTACTGCAGACGCGCGCTCATCCGGTGGGCACGCCCTACATCGCGGGTCCAGACCGATGACGCCAGGCCGTACTGCGAATCGTTCGCCCATGCCAGCACCTGCGCTTCGTCATCAAACTCGGTGACACTTACAACCGGGCCAAACACTTCACGCTGAACGATAGCATCGTCCTGTTTTGCCCCTGCCAGAAGGGTTGGCTGGAAATAGTAGCCTGCCCCCTCTTTTTTGCTGCCGCCGGTCACCACGCGAATATGGCTCAGGGCTTTAGCCTCATCAACCGCCTTACAGACGCGTGAAAGATGGGCTTCGGAACTGAGCGGGCCCAGCTCGGTGGTTTCCTCCTCCGGTGCACCCATCTTCAGGCTCGCCACCGCGGCACCCAGTTTTTCCACCAGCGCGGCATAAACGCCTTTCTGCGCATAAATACGACAGGCTGCCGTACAATCCTGCCCCGCATTGTAGAAACCGAAAGTACGTACCCCTTCAACAACCGCATCAAGATCGGCGTCGTCGAAAACGATAACCGGGGCTTTGCCGCCCAGCTCCATATGGGTGCGTTTAATCGAGGACGCCGTGTGTCCAATAATATGTTCGCCGGTGGCAATAGAACCGGTGAGCGACACCATACGCACCTTTTCGTGGCCGGTCAGCGGATCGCCGACCGTTTTTCCGCGGCCAAACAGAACGTTCAGAACGCCTGCCGGGAAGATGTCTTTCGCCAGTTCCGCCAGCTTGAGGGCCGTCAGTGGGGTAATCTCCGAAGGTTTGATCACCACACAGTTACCCGCGGCCAGCGCGGGTGCCAGCTTCCATGCCGCCATCATCAGCGGATAGTTCCATGGCGCAATGGAGGCGACCACGCCCACCGGATCGCGGCGTATCATCGATGTGTGACCGTCAAGATATTCGCCGGCGGCCAGCCCGTTCAGGCAGCGGGCGGCGCCGGCAAAGAAGCGGAAAACGTCGACCACAGCCGGAATTTCATCTCCCAACGCACAGTGCAGTGGCTTACCGCAATTGAGCGATTCGAGACGGGCAAATTCTTCGCCGTGGGCTTCAATCACGTCAGCCAGCTTCAGCAGACACTCGGCACGCGTTTTAGGCGTGGTTTGTCCCCATTCAATGAATGCGCGATCGGCGGCCTGGACCGCCGCGTCGACCTGCGCTGCTGACGCTTCAGCAATCTCCAAAAGTACCTCTCCGGTGGCAGGGTTATAGACCGGCTGTTTTTCCCCGTCCCCGGCGACCAGTTCACCATTTATCAGCAGTTGTGTTTGCATAGCATTGTCCTGTTGAAATCAATGTTATTTCCCGCTTCCGGCACTGTTTTCGCCGTCGCGGGTTAGCCACCAGGCTCCCAGAATGGGTAGGGTTGTGACCAGCATCACCAGCAGTGCAACGACGTTGGTGACCGGCACGTCGCGCGGACGCCCGAGCTGATTAAGCAACCACAGCGGTAACGTGCGCTCGTGTCCCGCGGTAAATGTTGTGACGATGATTTCGTCAAACGAGAGTGCAAACGCCAGCATCCCCCCGGCCAGCAACGCCGAACCGAGATTCGGCAGGACCACGTAACGGAAGGTTTGCCAGCCGTCGGCTCCCAAATCCATTGACGCCTCGACCAGACTCCAGGAGGTGCGTCTGAAACGGGCAATCACGTTGTTAAACACCACCACCACGCAGAACGTGGCGTGACCGACCACGATGGTGAAAAAACCCGGCTCAAGGTCAATGGTTTTAAACGCCGTCAACAGCGCCAGACCGGTGATAATCCCCGGTAACGCAATCGGCAACAGCAGCAACAGCGAGATCGCATTTTTGCCAAAAAACGCGCTTCGCCACAGCGCCGCTGCAGCAAGCGTGCCAAGCACCAGCGCGATAGCCGTCGACAGCGCAGCGATTTGAAGTGACAACGTCACTGATTCAATGATATCGCCACGCCCTGCTGCCACGGTGAACCACTTCAAGGTCAACCCCTGTGGCGGAAAACTGAACGCGGCGTCTTCGGTGTTAAAGGCGTAGGTCGCAATAATCAGCAGCGGAAAATGAAGGAAGATAACGCCTCCCCAGGCTGCCACTTTCAGGAACAACGGTGCGCGTTCAGAGTGCATCGAATGCTCCCAGACGTTTCACGAACGCCAGATAAAGCGAGATGAGGACAATTGGTACCAGGGTGAAGGCCGCGGCCATGGGCATATTGCCGATAGCGCCCTGCTGGGAATAGACCATATTGCCAATAAAGTACCCCGGCGGCCCCACCAGCTGTGGAACAATGAAATCGCCCAGCGTCAGGGAAAAAGTGAAGATTGACCCTGCGGCAATGCCCGGGATTGCCAGCGGCAAAACGACGTAACGAAAAGTCTGGCGTGGTCGCGCGCCGAGATCGGCTGAAGCCTGCAGTAACGACGCGGGCAGCCGCTCCAGCGCCGCCTGTACCGGCAGGATCATAAACGGCAGCCAGATATAGACGAACACCAGAAAACGCCCCAGCCCGGAGGTGGAAAGCGTGTTTCCGCCAATGGCCGGTAGCGTAAGGATCGCGGTCAGGATCGGCTCCAGCCCCAGGTGGCTCAGAAACCACTGCGCTACCCCGTCTTTCGCCAGCAGCAGCGTCCAGGCATAGGCTTTAACAATATAGCTGGCCCACATTGGCAGCATCACGGCGATATAGAAGAACGCCTTCCACTTGCCGTGGGTGTAACGTGCCATGTACCAGGCCATCGGAAACGCGAGGATAGCGCTGGCGATGGTCACCGCAATGGCCATCATCAGCGTACGCAGGATGATGTCATAGTTTGCCGGATTAAAAAGCGCCAGGATATTGGCAAACGTCAGGTCCGGCGCGACCGCCATGGTGAAATCGTCAAAGGTATAAAACCCTTGCCATAAAAGCGTGAGAAGCGATCCCAGATAAACGATGCCAAACCACATTAGCGGCGCGAGCAGCAGCAGGAACAGCCCAAGCGATGGCTTACGCCAGAACAGTGCGGTAAGGCGGCTCATGCGGCTACGGTGGGCGGGAGGCGGCGCGACACGCGTGTTCATGTCACCTCTCCTCTTGCAGGCGAACCATGGCATCACGTGACCACGACGCCATCACCGCCTGTCCCGGCGTCACGCCGTTCAGCGTTGCGGCATCGCTAAAATTGGCCTGGCTGACCAGCAGTTTTGTACCGTCAGCGAGTTTTAGCTCAAGACGCGTTGCCGCCCCCTGATACTGTACTGCCTGCACCACGCCCTCAACCTGAACCTCACCGCTCTCATTGAGGCGAATATGTTCCGGTCGTAAAGAATAGATGCCTTCCATCCCGCACACGTTGTGTGCCATACCGGCGTCAAACACGTTCGAGGTCCCGACAAAGCTCGCCACGAATGGCGTTCCTGGACGCATATAGAGATCGCGCGGGGTGTCGACTTGCTCAATGCGGCCATTATTGAAAACCGCGACCCGGTCAGACATCGACAGGGCTTCCCCCTGATCGTGAGTGACGAAAATAAAGGTGATGCCGAGCTCCTGCTGCAGCTTTTTCAGCTCGAACTGCATCTGCTCACGCAGTTTAAGATCGAGCGCGCCGAGCGGTTCATCCAGCAGCAATACCCGGGGTTCATTGACCAGCGCCCGCGCGATGGCGACACGTTGACGTTGCCCGCCGGAAAGCTGCGAAGGCTTACGCGTGACAGCAAAGCTTAGCCCCACTTTTTCAAGCGCTTGACGCGCCTGCGCATGGCGCGTTTTCTTGTCGATACCTTTGACCATGAGCCCGTACGCGACGTTGTCGAGGATCGACATATGCGGGAACAACGCATAATCCTGGAACACGGTATTCACATCGCGTTCCCATGGGGGAAGTGCGCTCGCCTCTTTACCGAAGATTTTGATTGCGCCGCCTGACAGCTGCTCAAAACCGGCTATCAAACGCAGGCAGGTGGTTTTACCGGAGCCCGAAGGCCCCAGCATGGAGAAAAACTCTCCGTCATGAATAGCAATGGTGACCCCATCCACCGCCCGCACGTCACCGTACAGACGGGAAACGTCATTAAACTCTACTGCGTACGTCATGTTCTGCTCCTGCGATTAACGGCCGCCCATGATGGCGATGTAATCCTGTGTCCAGCGGCTGTAAGGAACGAATTTGCCGCCTTCTGCAATCGGGGTTTTCCAGAACATGATTTTGTCGAAATAGTTGTAGCCGTTCGTTTCGCAGCCTTTATCGCCGAGCAATGTGCTGGCTTTACACCCTTCCGGTACCACGGGCAGCGAGCCAAACCAGGCCGCCAGATCGCCCTGCACTTTAGGCGTCAGCGACCAGTTCATCCATTTGTAGGCGCACATCGGGTGCTTGGCCTGCGCGTGCAGCATGGTGGTGTCCGCCCAGCCGGTTACCCCTTCTTTCGGGAAAACAGTGGCGACAGGCTGGTTCTCCGCTTTCAGGGCATTGGCCTGATAGGGCCAGGCGCTGGAGGCCACTACGCCTTCATTTTTAAAGTCGCTCATCTGAACGGTGGTGTCATGCCAGTAGCGGTGGATCAGCGCATGCTGGTCACGCAATACCTTCAGTACGGCGGCATACTGTTTTTCTGTTAGCTGGTACGGGTCGGTGATACCCAGTTGCGGCTGCGTGGCTTTGACAAACAGCGCCGCATCGGCGATGTAAATCGGGCCATCATAGGCCTGCACGCGGCCCTGATTGGTTTTACCGTCAGGTAAATTCTGTTTCGTAAAGACGACGCTCCAGCTGTCCGGCGGCGTCGGGAACGTTTTGCTGTTGTACATCAGCAGGTTTGGCCCCCACTGATACGGCGTGCCGTAGACGTTGCCGCCGACGTTAAACCATTCACCTTTGACGATCCGCGGGTCGAGGGTTTTCCAGTTTGGGATAAGGTCGGGGTTAATCGGCTGAACGCGTTTCCCCATGATCAGGCGCAGTGAGGCATCGCCCGAGGCAGTGACCAGATCGTATCCTCCTTTCGCCATCAGGCTAACCATTTCATCCGAGGTGGCCGCGGTTTTTACGTTCACCGCGCAGCCAGTCTCTTTTTCGAACTGGGTGACCCAGTCATAATTTTTATCGGTTTGTCCCCGTTCGATGTACCCGGGCCAGGCAATAATATCCAGTCGTCCTTCCCCGTCGCCGATAGCCTTCGGTGGCTCTGCGGCGTGCGCTGTCATGAGGGTCATGCCGAGCGCGCACAGGCTGCTGCGGGCAAATTTTTTGCTCATAAGAATTACTCCTGTCGCAATGAAATTTAGCGGCAGCCGTGCCGTAAAAATATCTCCCTTATTAAACGTAGACCGCGCAAATGCGCCGCACCGTGCGGCTTAAAGAAATTTCATCAAGGTGTGACCGAGGGCGCATTCCCCGTTAACTGGATTATAGACAAGGAGTTAGCGTTGAGAGGCGGTATGCAGATTTCCTATGATGCGGTACTGCGGAATATTCGCCGTACCGCCATCAGGATAAGGAATGATTATTTTAGAAAGGTGCGGAGATTATTATTCGAGCATGCTGCTAATTAATTTCCCTAACTGAATCACAGCCTGTTCTTCCCGCTCCCCCCACGCCCAGGAGGTATTAAACCGGAAGAATGGTGTCCAGGCGTCAGAGGTCGAAAACATCTTACCGGGGGCAATACTGATGTGGTGCATTAGCGCTTTCTCACTCAGCAGCCCGGCATCCAGCTGCGCCGGGAGTTCCAGCCACAAAAAATAGCCGCTGTCGTTGTGATGAATTTTGACGCCTGCCGGCATATGGCGCAAAAGCGACTGCCACGCCTGCTGTTTGCGTTCGGCCAGCGTGCGTCGCAGGCGGCGAAGATGGGCGTCATAGCGTTTTGTCGCAAGGTAATCCACCAGCGCCAGCTGCATGGGTGAACTGGTCGATAAGGTGCTCATCAGCTGTAGCTGCTGAATGCGTCGCGCATGTTTACCTGCCGCCACCCAGCCGATGCGAAACCCCGCCACCAGACATTTCGAGAAGGACGAGCAGTGGAGCGTCATATCGTCACGATCCCAGGCTTTCGCTGGCAGGGGTTTCTCCCGGCCAAAATAGAGTTCGCTGTAGACATCATCTTCGATCAGGGTGACGTTGTGCCTGGCGAGAAGCGCGACCAGGTGCGCTTTTTTCTCTGCGCTGAGCGTGAAGCCGAGGGGATTTTGACTGTTGGTCATGAGCCAGCAGGCTTTGACCGGATACTCATTGAGCGCCTGCTCAAGCGCATTCAGATCGATCCCTTCGCGGACGTCCGTCGCCACCGACAGCGCTTTAAGTTTCAGGCGTTCAAGCGCCTGCAGTGCACCATAGAAACAGGGGTTTTCGACAATCACCCAGTCACCAGGCTCGGTAACGGCCTGCAGGCTAAGATTCAGGGCTTCGAGTGCCCCTGCGGTAATGACAATCTCATCCGGTGAGATATTCATTCCCTGCTGCGCATAGCGGCGGGCAATGGCGTGGCGAAGGTCAACGTTACCCGGAGGCAGGTTTTCAATTACGCTCATTGCTGTGGCGGTTTTACTGACATTGGCCAGCGAACGGTTAAGTTGCTGCAGCGGGAAAAGCCGGGGGTCGGGGAAGGCAGAAGCGAAAGGAACCACCGACGGGTCGCGGCTGGCCTGTAATACGTCGAAGATATAGGTGTTGATATCTACCACTTCGTCCCGCATCACCTGGGCAGGCGGTGCAGGTTGGTGTGCGGTCGGGCGCGAGGCAACGTAATAGCCCGACTGCGGCCTGGCGACGATACGCCCCTGGCTTTCCAGCATCTGATACGCGTGGCCCACGGTCATAAAACTCATGCCGCTGCTCGCGACCTGCTCTCGCAGAGAAGGCAGCTTATCGCCCGGCAACCATACGCCAAGCTCGATCTGCGAGATAATTTGTTGCGCCAGACGCTGGTATTTTTTCATCAGATTCTCCTTATGACCGACAGTGTATATCAGCAGGAGAAAAAGAGAAGATTTTGCTAACTGTTATAGTTAGCCAGATGCATTACTTACGCAGTTCGGTGACGTTACGCTGAGCGTGGCGGGCAGCGGCCAGATGATCGAGGGTAATCATCGACGATTTGCAAAAAATGCATTTTGCACCGAACGGGTTTTTCTCAGACACATCAAAAGCTGAGGTACGGTACTGCGAACCATGGCAGCATGGGCAGCGGAAATGGATATAAGAAGTCATAGGATTCTCCTGTAAACGTAAAAACGTTAATTGCTTAATGGGCCCTTCAGGCGATAGTGGTTTGAAACAAAAACTAATCGGAGTGTAGAAAAAGACCCAAGAGAGGCTGCGGAGAGGCACAACGTGATGAGAACTGCTTTATAAAACTACGTCAGATGTTTATTTGGACTCAAACCCAGAGGGCCATTAACGCATGATGTTGATAACAAGGCAAGCTGTTTAATGCATAAATTTCATAAAAATAATTTTTTTATTCTTTCACGCAAGCTATATCAGATGTGCAAAGCGTGATGTTTTCATGAACTGTTATAGGTAAATTTCGCTTTTCTGCGTCTGATACTCGTTATTTCGCCCCTATACCATAACAGCACACCGTTTGACATTGAGGTTGTGCATGTTTGGTTTAGATGCTTTTCATCTTGCACGGATACAGTTTGCCTTTACCGTATCCTTCCACATTATTTTCCCGGCAATCACCATCGGTCTGGCGAGTTATCTCGCTGTGCTAGAAGGCCTGTGGCTGAAAACCAAAAACCCGGTCTGGCGTTCGCTGTACCATTTCTGGTCGAAGATTTTTGCCGTTAACTTCGGTATGGGCGTGGTCTCCGGGCTGGTCATGGCCTACCAGTTTGGGACCAACTGGAGTGGGTTTTCACAATTTGCCGGCAGTATTACCGGCCCGCTCCTGACCTACGAAGTGCTTACTGCCTTCTTCCTCGAGGCAGGATTCCTCGGCGTTATGCTGTTCGGCTGGAATAAAGTCGGGCCGGGTCTGCATTTCTTTGCAACCTGCATGGTGGCGCTGGGGACCGTTATCTCAACCTTCTGGATCCTCTCATCAAACAGCTGGATGCAGACACCACAGGGCTTTGAAATCGTCAACGGACAGGTGGTGCCGGTAGACTGGTTTGCCGTGGTGTTTAACCCCTCCTTCCCGTATCGCCTGCTGCATATGTCGATAGCGGCCTTCCTGAGTAGCGCCCTGTTTGTCGGCGCATCCGCAGCCTGGCATTTGCTGCGCGGAAACAACACCCCCGCCATCCGCGCGATGTTTTCCATGGCGCTGTGGATGACCCTGATTGTGGCTCCCCTTCAGGCGATGGTGGGTGATATGCACGGGTTGAACACCCTGAAGCATCAGCCCGCTAAAATAGCAGCCATTGAAGGCCACTGGGAGAACCCAACGGGTGAACCCACCCCGCTGCTGCTGTTTGGCTGGCCGGATATGGAACAGGAGCGCACCCGCTTTGGGCTGGAGATCCCGGCGCTTGGCAGCCTTATTCTGACGCACAGCCTCGACAAACAGGTTCCGGCACTGAAAGAATTTCCAAAGGAAGACCGGCCAAATTCCACCATCGTCTTCTGGTCATTCCGCATTATGGCGGGCTTAGGCATGCTGATGCTGCTGCTTGGGGTAACGGCGCTCTGGTTACGTTATAAAAAGCGCGTGTACGCTTCGCGTCCCTTCCTGTGGTTTGCCCTCCTGATGGGACCCACCGGGCTGATTGCCATCCTGGCCGGATGGGTCACTACCGAAGTGGGCCGCCAGCCGTGGGTCGTCTACGGGCTTCAGCGAACGAAGGATGCGGTTTCTGCCCATGGTGACTTGCATATGAGCGTGAGTCTGCTGGCCTTCTTCGTCGTCTACACCTCCGTATTTGGCGTGGGTTACAGCTATATGGTCCGCCTGATTAAAAAAGGACCTCAGCCTCATGAATCGTTTGCCACCGAGTCCGATGGACGTCCCGCACGCCCGCTTTCTGCCGTTACTACTGAACATAAGGAGCAACCATAATGGGTATCGATCTTTCCATTATCTGGTTTGTTATCATCGTCTTTGCCACGCTGATGTATATCGTGATGGATGGTTTTGATCTGGGGATAGGTATCCTGTTCCCGGCTACGCCTGATGCCGACGATCGCGATGTGATGGTGAACAGCGTTGCGCCGGTCTGGGACGGCAATGAAACCTGGCTGGTGCTCGGCGGTGCGGCGCTGTTTGGCGCGTTTCCGCTGGCCTATGCGGTCATTATTGATGCCCTCACTATTCCGCTGACGTTAATGCTGATCGGACTTATTTTCCGGGGCGTGGCATTTGAGTTTCGTTTTAAAGCCACGCCGGCACACCGCCCTTTCTGGGACAAAGCGTTTATCGGCGGTTCGATCCTGGCGACCTTTACCCAGGGCATGACGGTGGGCGCAGTGATCAACGGCTTTAGCGTCACCGGGCGCACATACAGTGGCGGACCGTTCGACTGGCTGACCGTTTTTAACCTGTTCTGCGGCGCAGGTCTGGTGGTGGCCTACGCGCTGTTAGGCTCGACATGGCTGGTGATGAAAAGCGAAAACGCGCTGCAACAGCGAATGCGACGGGTATCCAGAACGCTCCTGATCCTGCTTCTGGTATTCATTGCAGCAATCAGCCTCTGGACCCCACTGGCGCAGCCGGCCATCGCCGCGCGCTGGTTTACCCTGCCGAATCTCTTCTTCCTGCTGCCCGTGCCGGTGCTGGTGGTGATCCTGAGCCTGTGTCAGTGGCGTTGCCTGAATAACCCAGAGAGCCATCATCTGCCGTTTATCCTGACGTTAGGGCTGATTTTTCTCGGCTTTAGCGGACTTGGGATCAGCATCTGGCCGCACATTATTCCCCCGTCAATCACGCTCTGGCAGGCGGCGGCTCCGACACAAAGCCAGGGCTTTATGCTGGTGGGCGCGTTGTTGATCATTCCCGTGATTCTGGTCTACACCTTCTGGAGTTACTACGTGTTTCGCGGAAAAGTACAGCATGGAGAGGGTTATCACTGATGCAACAACCTTTCTGGAAAAGAGTCATGTGGCTGGCCATTATCTGGGGCGGCAGCGTACTGGCACTGGCGGCGGTCAGTATGCTCTTTCGCATGTTAATGACGGCCGCAGGGTTTAAATCGCACTGATCGTATTGCGGGCAACGACAACGTTGCCCGGTACCCGCCCGCACTTTCAGATAAACCCCATTAACGCACGGCAGAGTATCGTTACACTGAAAAAAAGATTCACAGTATCTATCGTCTGAGAAGAAAAATGAAAAAGCTCATTGCGTTAAGTGTTATCAGTCTTGTCCTCACCGGGTGCGTTAATCCTGGTAAAGCCTCCGTTCAGCCGGACCAACTTAAGAGCCACCGTTTTGTGCTGGAGAATGTGGACGGGAAAGCCGTTAAGGCCACGACAACGCAACCAGAGATCAGCTTCAAAGCCCTGTCTGATATCAGTCTGGTTAATAACATTAGCGTTTCCGGCGTGATGTGTAACACGTTTAACGGACAGGGGAAATTGTCCGAAGGTGAGCTCAAGGTCAAAACGCTCGCCATGACGCGCAAGCTCTGTACCGAACCACAGTTGAACGAACTGGATCAGGCCATTGGCGACATGCTGCGCAAAGGGGCGCAGGTCGACCTGACTGAAGACCAGTTAACGCTGGCGACAGCCGATAAAACGCTAATGTTTAAGCGTGCGGAGTAATCAGTAGTTTCCGCAGGATCCTACGGCAAGCGACTGTTCACTGCAGCGTTTGCCGTTTGGCAATGCGCACATCCCGATAGCTGAGCCGTCAAGCTGGCGGGCAACAGACAGCGAGCCGCCAATCATCGCGCAGTTGGCTTGTCCGGAGCTGGACATCGCCGCTTTCATTCCCGGCGTTACGTGTGCCGCCGTTGCCTGCTGAACAGGTTCACTGCTGCATGCCGATAATAATAACGCGGCACACCCGACCCAAAATGCTGAACGCATGCTCTCTCTCCCCCATTAATAATGCGAAACCTATGCATAATAGGCATCCCATGCCGTGTCGTCGAGAGTGAAAGTGCGTATTTATGCGCTTCTGAAACAATTTCTCGCAATTTTTTCGCCAAAAGATTGATCTACTCATTGATGTCGAGAATACCGAGGACACAAAAGCGAAAATCGTAAAATCCGACCTTTGCTAAACTAAGGGAATAATATTCAAAGCCCGTTGTGTTTTTTTCGGGCTCCTTTTTTTGCGCAATGTAAGGGTGTTGTCCTATGCAAACTATTGACGGTAATGGTGCAGTCGCGTCCGTCGCGTTTCGCACCAGTGAAGTTATCGCCATCTACCCAATTACGCCAAGTTCTACGATGGCCGAACAGGCCGATGCCTGGGCGGGCAACGGACTGAAAAACGTCTGGGGCGACGTCCCACGAGTCGTGGAAATGCAGTCTGAGGCTGGCGCTATCGCGACCGTACACGGGGCGCTGCAGACCGGTGCTTTGTCGACGTCATTCACCTCGTCGCAGGGATTATTGTTGATGATCCCGACGCTCTATAAACTGGCAGGACAACTTACCCCGTTTGTGCTTCACGTTGCCGCACGAACCGTTGCGACACACGCCCTCTCCATCTTTGGCGATCACTCAGACGTAATGGCCGTCCGCCAGACCGGTTGCGCCATGCTGTGCGCCAGCAGCGTTCAGGAAGCACAGGACTTCGCGTTAATTTCGCACATGGCGACGCTGAAGAGTCGCGTGCCCTTTATTCATTTCTTTGATGGTTTTCGTACCTCTCACGAAATCAATAAAATTGTTCCGCTGACTGACGACACCCTCCTCAATCTTCTGCCGCAGGCGGAAATCGACGCACATCGCGCCCGTGCGCTGAACCCGGAACACCCCGTGATCCGCGGGACATCGGCCAACCCGGATACCTATTTCCAGTCCCGGGAAGCAACGAACCCGTGGTACAACGCCGTTTATGATCACGTTGAGAAGGCGATGGATGATTTTGCCGCGGCAACCGGACGGCAATACAAACCGTTTGAATACTACGGCCATCCGCAGGCGGAACGGGTCATTGTGCTCATGGGGTCAGCCATTGGCACCTGTGAAGAGGTGGTGGATGAACTGCTGACCCGTGGTGAAAAAATCGGCGTGCTCAAAGTGCGGCTCTACCGACCGTTTTCCGCGCGACATTTGCTCTCCGCCCTGCCGGAAAGCGCGCGCACCGTGGCGGTGCTCGATCGCACTAAAGAGCCTGGCGCCCACGCAGAACCTCTGTATCTGGACGTCATGTCCGCGCTGGCTGAAGCGTTTAATTGCGGTGAGCGCGAAACACTGCCCCGCGTGATCGGGGGTCGCTATGGGTTGTCCTCCAAAGAGTTTGGCCCGGACTGTGTGCTGGCGGTGTTTAATGAGCTGAGCGAGGCTAAACCAAAACCGCGCTTTACCGTCGGTATTTATGATGACGTGACCAACCTCTCTCTGCCCCTGCCGGAAAACACGCTGCCTTCCACCGCAAAACTTGAGGCGCTGTTTTATGGACTGGGCAGCGACGGTAGCGTCTCCGCGACCAAGAACAACATTAAGATTATCGGGAACTCCACGTCGTGGTATGCCCAGGGGTATTTTGTCTACGACTCCAAAAAAGCAGGCGGGCTGACCGTTTCCCACCTGCGTGTCAGCGAGCACCCTATCCGCTCGGCGTACCTTATCTCGCAGGCTGATTTTGTGGGCTGTCACCAGCTGCAGTTCATCGATAAGTACCAGATGGCAGAGCGCCTGAAACCGGGCGGTATTTTCCTGCTCAATACGCCATACAGCGTGGATGAAGTCTGGTCGCGGCTGCCGCAGGAAGTGCAGGCGGTGCTGAACCAGAAAAAAGCCCGCTTCTACGTCATTAACGCTGCAAAAATTGCCCGCGAGTGTGGCCTTGCCGCGCGAATCAACACCGTGATGCAAATGGCCTTCTTCCACCTGACGCAGATCCTGCCGGGAGACAGCGCGCTGATGGAACTGCAGGGAGCGATTGCCAAAAGCTACAGCAGTAAAGGTCAGGAGCTGGTCGAGCGTAACTGGCAGGCGCTGGCGCTGGCGCGCGAGTCTTTATTTGAAGTACCGCTGCAAGCGGTTGATCCATCCAGCCCGAACCGTCCACCGGTGGTTTCTGACGCGGCACCGGATTTCGTGAAAACCGTGACGGCAGCCATGCTGGCCGGGCTGGGTGATGCCCTTCCCGTCTCCGCGCTGCCGCCGGATGGCACCTGGCCGATGGGCACCACGCGCTGGGAAAAACGCAACATCGCCGAAGAAATCCCCATCTGGAAAGAGGAGCTGTGTACCCAGTGCAACCACTGCGTAGCAGCCTGCCCGCACTCGGCCATTCGTGCCAAAGTGGTCTCCCCGGAAGCGATGGAAGACGCCCCGACCAGCCTGCATTCACTTGATGTGAAATCCCGTGATATGCGCGGACAGAAGTATGTTCTGCAGGTCGCTCCGGAAGACTGCACCGGATGTAATCTGTGCGTTGAGGTCTGTCCGGCGAAAGATCGTCAGGATCCGGACATCAAAGCCATCAATATGATGTCGCGCCTCGAGCATGTCGAAGAAGAGAAGGTAAATTATGACTTCTTCCTGAACCTGCCGGAGATCGACCGTAGCACGCTGGAGCGTATTGATATTCGTACCTCGCAGCTCATTACTCCGCTGTTCGAATATTCAGGCGCCTGCTCCGGCTGCGGTGAAACGCCGTATATCAAGCTGCTCACGCAACTGTACGGCGACAGAATGTTGATCGCTAACGCCACGGGCTGTTCATCAATCTATGGCGGTAATCTGCCTTCCACGCCGTACACCACCGACGCCCATGGCCGCGGTCCGGCATGGGCGAACTCATTGTTTGAGGATAACGCCGAGTTTGGTCTGGGCTTCCGTCTGACCGTTGACCAGCACCGCGCACGCGTGATGCGGTTACTGGAACAGTTTGCTGGCCACATCCCGGCGGAGCTGAATGAGGCGTTGCACGCCGATGCAACGCCAGAACGTCGTCGTGAGCAGGTTGCGGAACTGCGCAACGCTCTGCAGGGCGTAGAAGGTGCCGGGCAGCTGTTGACCGACGCTGACGCGCTGGTGGAAAAATCAATCTGGCTGATTGGCGGTGACGGCTGGGCGTATGACATCGGCTTTGGCGGGCTGGATCACGTGTTAAGCCTTACCGAAAACGTCAACATTCTGGTTCTGGATACGCAGTGCTATTCCAACACCGGTGGCCAGGCGTCAAAAGCTACTCCGCTTGGCGCAGTAACTAAGTTTGGTGAACACGGCAAGCGCAAGGCGCGTAAAGATCTCGGCGTCAGCATGATGATGTACGGCCATGTGTATGTCGCGCAAATCTCGCTGGGCGCGCAGCTGAACCAGACGGTGAAAGCCATTCAGGAAGCGGAAGCCTACCCGGGTCCGTCGCTGATCATTGCCTACAGCCCGTGTGAAGAGCATGGCTACGACCTGGCACTCAGCCACGATCAGATGCGCCAGCTGACCGCAACCGGCTTCTGGCCGCTCTACCGGTTCGACCCACGCCGCGCCGATGAAGGTAAATTGCCTCTGGCGCTGGATTCACGCCCGCCTTCCGATGCGTTGGCCGAAACGTTAATGCAGGAACAGCGCTTCCGTCGCCTCAACGCGCAACAACCAGAGGTGGCCGAGCAGTTGTGGAAAGATGCCGCCGCCGATCTGCAAAAACGGTATGATTTCCTGGCGCAAATGGCCGGAAAAGCGGAAAAACCCACCCGCGACTGACTCTCCCTCTGCCCGGCTTGTCCGGGCATTTTTTTGCCATAAAAAAAGCCCGATGTATTCACACCGGGCGAGTCCAGATAATTAATGAATATCACGTTAATTCACTAAATGACATTCACATAAATTATGGATGAAAAATCTTAAAGGCATATAACGCCGCTGAGGTTATCTGATTTAATGGGCAATTAATAATTTTCATTTAATATGATTAGCTTTAAATCATTCATAAAACCAATGACTATTTCCGTCGCATAATCCGGTTAAGAATTAACTTAACTCGTAACAATTATATTTTATTATTCTTGGTCAGGAGTGATTTAGCATGAGACAGCTTTCTCGTGTGGAAAGTTCAATACGTAATTAAATAAAAACAACTGCAAAGGAATTCCAAAATGCAAAGAAAAGTACTGGCCCTGATGATTCCAGCGCTGTTAATGGCTGGCGCTGCGCATGCTGCAGAAATTTATAATAAAGACGGCAATAAATTAGATCTGTACGGAAAAGTAGATGGTCTGCATTACTTCTCCGACGATGCCTCTAAAGATGGCGATCAAACTTATATGCGTCTGGGCTTCAAGGGTGAAACCCAGATCAACAACATGATGACCGGTTACGCCCAGTGGGAATACAACATCCAGGCCAATAACACTGAAGGGTCTGATAACCAATCATGGACGCGTCTGGCCTTCGCCGGTGTTAAAGTCGGTGACTATGGCTCCTTCGATTACGGTCGTAACTACGGCGTTCTGTACGACGTGGAAGGCTGGACCGATATGTTGCCTGAATTCGGTGGTGACTCTTACACCAATGCAGACAACTTTATGACTGGCCGTGCCAACGGGGTTGCAACCTACCGTAACACTGACTTCTATGGTCTGGTACAGGGTCTGAACTTTGCCCTGCAATATCAGGGTAAGAACGAAGATGCCAGCAACAACCAGGAAGGCACCAACAATGGTCGCGACACGCGCCATGAGAACGGTGACGGCTTCGGTATCTCCACCACCTATGACTTTGGCATGGGTATCAGCGCGGGTGCTGCCTATACCTCTTCTGACCGTACCAACGAACAGGTGATGAATACCACTGCCGGTGGCGATAAAGCGGATGCCTGGACTGCAGGCCTGAAATATGACGCCAACAATATTTATCTGGCGGCAATGTATTCTGAAACCCGCAATATGACCCCTTATGGCGATAATACGGATGCCGTGGCCAATAAAACACAAAACATTGAAGTGACCGCGCAATATCAGTTCGACTTCGGCCTGCGCCCGGCAATTTCTTATCTGCAGTCTAAAGGTAAAGACCTGGCCAACGGTCAGGGCGATCAGGATCTGGTTAAATATGCTGACGTAGGCGCAACCTACTACTTTAACAAAAACATGTCCACCTACGTTGATTATAAAATCAACCTGTTGGATGAAGATGACAGTTTCTACAAAAATAACGGCATTAGCACGGATGATGTCGTTGCATTAGGTCTGGTTTACCAGTTCTGATCCCAGGAGCCCGCATCGTGATGCGGGCTCGTTATTTTCGTTGCGACGCCTGACGCCAGCCCTCCTCTTCTCTCCCATCATATTTCCCTCTCTTCGCGCCTCTCGGCTCAGTGAATGTGTGAATCATCTCAAAAGGAAAATTTATGACGGTGTCGTTAAGGGTAAGTTTAAAGAAACCCATGTAGACTAGCCTTATAGACTTTGCTTCATTAAGGATAACTGCATTGTTTGGTCGTGTATCAGTTGCCGTACTTACCCTTCTGGCGATTATATGGATGGCGTTAATTTTTGATTTTGGTGGTGTCGTTGGGCATCTCGGCGCACTGTTGAATCATCTGGATGGCAGCTAAGGTTTCCCCCAAACAATACGCCACCAGCAGGGCCGGTGGCGGGAAACGTATCAACGGACTATTTTTTGACCGGCTGAGGCTTTTTATCACCTGACTCAGGCGCCTCACGCGGATCGTCTTTCTCAACATACAGCATATTTCTCTCCTGTTTCGGATACCCACTCCCCACTATAGGCCGCATTGTTAAAATCTGGCCAGGCGGCAGTTACGCTTCTTTTTGACGAAAAGAGAGGTAGCCGAAAACCCCGCTGTCGCCATCCGCGGGATGATTAACGCCGTCCATCACCGCCACTTCGGCAAAATCAAAGGGGGTCACATTCTCAAAACAGGCCACATTCACGCCGTATTCGTTGGGATTTGAACGCCGCTGATGGAAGGTATAAATCCCGCAGACCGAGCAGAAGAAATGGCGGGCTGTTCCTGTGTTAAAACGATATTCCGTGAGCTTATCCGCCCCTTTTGTTACGGTAATGCCTGACAGCGGTGCCGAGACCACCACGGCGCCCCGCATCCGGCAAAAAGAGCAGCTGCAGCGCCGGGCGGTATTTAATCCGTCTGAAAGTTCAACGGTAAACGCCACCGCGCCACAATGGCACTGTGCATGACGAATATCAGCCATCGGTTACACCCCCTTTCTCACGAGCTCGGCAGCCTTAACGAAAACCTCATCTTCAACGCCATCGCCTTTCTGTCTGCCGAGTCTGACCAGTTCACTCACAATACTGTCGCGATGGATGGGTTGCTGTGCTGAAACAAGACCGATAACGGCGGCACCAATTGCCAGTCCCACTAATCCCGTTTGTTCATCTTTGTTCTTCATGTTTGTGCTCCCTTGTACAACACAAAAAGCGTAGCAGGATTGTGGTAAAACGTGGCGTTGTCACGGATGCTATTTATGCTGTGATACAGGGCGTAACCCCTCCGTTAACAGACGATGAGGTCGAGGTGTACGTGTCAGAATCGCGGCGCGAGGCCGTATTTGGGCGCATTAATGTTCGCGGCCCAGACCTTGATGTCGTTTTGAAGAAGTAAGGTAAAATCCGATTTCAGATGGTTAACCATGCCGTTAACGCTCTGCGCATCTTTCACCGAAAAATGCTCTATCCGGTTCTGCCCAACCTGAACACAATAATACGTGGCCGCAAGCACTTTGCCATTCACGTTAAGTTCTTGTCGGGTCCCGCCACAGCGCCCTTCGGTGATATAGGAGACCAGCAAATTTGCTGATTTCCGCTCAGGCTGAGAGATGCTCAACATGACCGGGAAACCGTCTGAAGTCTGGGTCATATCGTAAAGAACAGCATTTTTTATATACCAGGTATTATATTCCCGTTCCTGAAAAGCTGACCTCGAAGGCGCAGAAACGACCACCAGCATTGCCAGTGTAATAGTTTGAATTTTCATGAGATGTTGTCATCCGTGTCGTTGCACACATTATTCAGATCGTGAAAAAAACAGCAACACCTTAAGAATATTCCTACTACTATTGGCAGTCGTTTTTAGTTATCTACCGTGGTCATCGCATTATTGCATTCCGTTTGTACACGCTCAGTACGTTAAAACAGGAAAGAGTTGGTACACCGCCACCATCGCTGAAATACTGACGATGACACTGACAATGAAGTAGGTTTTGAAGGGCTGCTTTTGCGTTTTATGGCGAAACAGTTGCTGACCTATAATCGCCCCGGGCCATCCGCCGATAAGGCCAAATACCAGCAGTGTGGCTTCCGGCACTCTGCGCATGGCCCTTCGCGCCGCCATTTTGTCGGCGCCATACATCGCTAACGTCAGTACGTTGATAAGCAGGAGCCACAGGATAAACGGATGCGAGGTGAATAGACTTCCGATTGCGGCGATCAACAGAAGCAAATAACAAAAGCGATTGAGGGTCATAGCACAAGCCACTGGAATGTTCAGAGTATGTCGAAGCCGCATTATACGCGATATCACAAAGCAAGGTTGCTGCCGTCCACAATTCAAAATCCTGTAAAACGTGCTGGCATTCGGCGCAACAATCCGTACCATACACGGCACACTTTCGCATGCTGGTGGTTAACCGCAGGCGCTGACCCGTCTTTTATTGCCAGTCAGATGGGGCACTAAAATGCGCAGAGGGTGTTTGAAATCTAAGCTTCATAGAGTGAAGAGATGAACAGCAAAGAGAGGGCAATGCGGAAAGAAGCTGCCCCTCTAAACCGTTTGCCCCACTGGTGCCCCATTTGAAATTTGAGTACAGATTAAATGCAACAAAATCAAGATATTAATAAGAAAGAGCAATACAACCTGAACAAACTGCAAAAGCGTCTGCGCCGTAACGTTGGTGAAGCCATTGCAGACTTCAATATGATTGAAGAAGGCGACCGCATTATGGTCTGCCTGTCAGGTGGTAAAGACAGTTACACCATGCTGGAGATCCTGCGTAATCTTCAGCAAAGCGCGCCGGTGAAGTTTTCCCTGGTGGCGGTTAACCTCGATCAAAAGCAGCCTGGTTTCCCGGAACACATTCTGCCGGAATACCTCGAAAAACTGGGCGTTGAGTATAAAATCGTAGAAGAAAATACCTACGGGATTGTGAAAGAGAAGATCCCGGAAGGCAAAACCACCTGCTCGCTCTGCTCTCGTCTTCGCCGCGGCATCCTGTACCGTACCGCGACAGAACTGGGTGCAACCAAAATCGCACTCGGCCATCACCGCGACGATATCCTGCAGACGCTGTTCCTGAACATGTTCTACGGCGGCAAGATGAAAGGCATGCCGCCAAAACTGATGAGCGATGACGGCAAACACATTGTGATCCGACCGCTTGCCTACTGCCGCGAGAAAGATATCGAACGTTTCTCTCAGGCCAAAGGATTCCCGATCATTCCATGTAACCTGTGCGGCTCTCAGCCGAACCTGCAGCGTCAGGTGATTGGTGACATGCTGCGTGACTGGGACAAACGCTACCCGGGCCGTATCGAAACCATGTTCAGCGCGATGCAGAACGTGGTGCCTTCTCACCTCGCGGATGTTGAGCTTTTCGATTTCAAAGGTATCAACCATGAGTCGGAAGTGGTGAATGGCGGCGATCTGGCGTTTGACCGGGAAGAGATCCCCGTGAAACCTGCTGGCTGGCAGCCAGAAGAAGATGACAATCAGTTTGAAGAACTGCGCCTGAATGTCGTGGAAGTRAAATAGTGAAATAATGCAAACGCGTCTCAGACCACGGTCTGAGACGCGTTTAAATCTTATTTCAGCAGACGAACGCGACAGGTTTTACCCTTGATTTTCCCGTTCTGCAGCTGTTTCCAGGCCTTATGGGCAACCGACTGGCGAACAGCAACATAAACATGTGCAGGATGTACCGCAATCTTGCCGATATCAGCCCCATCCAGCCCCACGTCTCCGGTCAGCGCACCGAGCACATCACCCGGACGCATCTTGGCTTTTTTACCGCCATCAATACACAGCGTTGCCATTTCTGCTTCCAGCGGAACGAGACTGACATTGCCCGGTGCATTCACCCAGTTAAGCTTAATCTGCAGCATTTCAGACAGAATATTGGCGCGCTGCGCCTCTTCCGGTGCGCAGAAGCTGATGGCCAGACCGCTGTTTCCGGCACGCGCAGTACGGCCGATACGGTGAACGTGTACTTCAGGATCCCATGCCAGCTCGTAGTTCACGACCAGCTCAAGCGATTTAATATCCAGACCGCGCGCCGCCACGTCGGTGGCAACCAGCACGCGGGCGCTGCCGTTAGCGAAACGGACCAGCGTCTGATCGCGATCGCGCTGTTCCAGATCGCCATGCAACGATAACGCGCTCTGCCCTGCAGCGTTCAGGGCGTCACAGACCGCCTGACAATCTTTTTTGGTGTTACAGAACACCACGCAGGAAGCGGGCTGATGCTGACTGAGCACCTTCTGCAGGAGCGCGATTTTTCCGTGCTGGGACGTTTCATAAAACTGCTGCTCGATAGCAGGCAGCGCATCAACACTGTCAATTTCGATGGTGAGCGGATTTTTCTGCACGCGGCCACTGATTGCGGCGATCGCTTCAGGCCAGGTCGCCGAAAATAACAGCGTCTGACGGTCTGCAGGCGCGAAACGGATCACTTCATCGATAGCATCGCTGAAGCCCATATCCAGCATCCGGTCTGCCTCATCCATGACCAGCGTGTGTAATGCATCCAGCGAGACCGTACCTTTTTGCAGGTGGTCGAGCAGTCGGCCAGGCGTCGCCACAATGATGTGTGGTGGATGCTGAAGCGAATCACGCTGCGCGCCAAACGGTTGTCCGCCACAGAGGGTTAAAATCTTGGTGTTAGGCAGGAATCGCGCCAGACGACGCAGCTCGCCCGCGACCTGGTCCGCCAGTTCGCGGGTTGGGCACAGCACCAGAGACTGCGTCTGAAACAGCGCAGCATCAATATGCTGTAGCAGACCCAGACCGAAAGCCGCCGTTTTTCCGCTCCCTGTTTTAGCCTGAACGCGTACATCACGCCCCTCAAGAATGGCGGGCAATGCGGCCGCCTGAACAGGCGTCATGGTGAGGTATCCCAACTCGTTGAGGTTATCGAGTTGGGCGGCGGGCAGTACATTCAGGGTTGAAAAAGCGGTCACAATAGTCTCTCGTGGTCATCTTTGCGGTCAGATGGCGCGTATCCTCGCAGATCTCGGGGTTCGATGCGACAATTTAATCGGTTCTTCATCGGGCGGCGGGTCAGGCATGGGTTGCGGACGCGGAACAGGATCGGGCATCGGCGTCGGATCGGTGGGGATCGGATCGGACTGACGTGAATACTGCAGTTGCAGAGCGAGTAAGATGCTCATCATTCCCTCCAGGTTTTACTGACGTCCCTTTTAGGGTAGACGCTGGGGAACAGGAGGCAAAAAAAAGCCGACTAGTTAAGTCGGCGTCGTACGAATCAATTGTGCTATGCAGTAATTCAAAAAAGGAAGTAAGACAATATGGAGCGCAACGCCCATCGCTTGACGTTGCATTCACCTGCGGGAGTAATATTGCACCTTACGGGGTCATTGTTTATTGACTTCGCTCAATTAAAAGAGCGTTTTGATCTCCGTAAAAGCTGAAAAAAGCGTAAATTTACAGCCATTTACTACGATGCAACCACCATGCAACACCACCGATCAAAACAACTAACATGACGCAAAATGCGGTAAAGCCATAATGGGCCGCTCCGCCGGGAATTCCGCCCAGGTTCACGCCAAACAATCCCGTCAGGAATGTGCTCGGCAGAAAGACCATTGCCATCAGCGACATCGTATAGGTTCTTCTTGCCAGTGACTCCTGCATCACCTGCGCGATTTCATCCGCCATGACGCCCGTGCGGGCAATACAGGAATCGATTTCATCAAGTCCGCGGCCCAGCCTGTCGGCAATATCCTGCATTCGGCGTCGCTGATCGTCATTCATCCAGTTGAGCCTTTCGCTGGACAAACGCGCGTATACGTCCCGCTGTGGCGTCATATAACGGCGCATGACAATTAACTGCTTACGCAGAAGCGCCAGAAAACCGCGCGGCGGGATCTGCTGATCGAGCAGGTTATCTTCGAGGTCGATGATTTTATCGTGCAGCTCTTCGATAAACTCACTCGCATGGTCAGTCAGCGCGTCGCAGACGTCCACCAGCCAGCTTCCGCAATCGGTCGGTCCGGTGCCCTCTTTCAGATCGTTCACAATGTCATCCAGCGCCAGAACTTTACGCTGACGGGTGGAGACAATCAGACCATCGTCCATATAAACACGCATCGCGACCAGCTGGTCAGGACGTTCATCGGTGCTGCCGTTAATGCAACGCAAAGTGATGAGCGTGCCGTCCCCCATTCTGCTCACGCGTGGCCGCAGGCTTTCACCCGCCAGCGCATCACGCACGTTGTTCGGCAGGAGCGGCGTCGAGGCCAGCCAGTCGGCACTGTCCGGATGGGTATAGTTAAGGTGTAGCCAGCAGGGATGCTCATTATCAATAACATCGTTGTCTTCCAGCGGTCGGGCACCGCCACGACCATCCAGCACCCAGGCAAAAACTGCATCAGGAACGTTTAGTTCTGATCCTTTTATACTCTCCACCGCGCCTCCCCCTTTTCAGCTCTTTCGTTGTCAGTCTAGCTTTCATCAGGGGTTAAGCAACAACTATGTTTCGCATCGCGCTGAATTCGCTCAGGAAATAACCGTATTCCGCCAGGCGCCTTTTCAGACCGCACGGGAGGGTAATTCAGTGGCGAGAAGTCCGGATAAAAGAGCCCGGTTGACCAGGCTCTTTTCGTGCATCAGAGGGAGTGACCGGGACGCGAGTGGAATGACAGCGGGCCAGCATGAGAAGGCGTGGATTCAGCCTGATCCCCCTTTTCGAGCCGGAAGTTACGCGTCCGCGCCTGCAGTTCACTTACCTGATTACGCAGTACATCAGAGGATCCGTTGAGTTCTTCTGCCATCGTAACGTTACTTTGCGTGACCCGTTCCAGCTCAGATAAGGCCAGCGTAATCTGGGAAATGCCTTTCTCCTGCTCTGACGTCGAGGTGAAAATGTCATCCATCAACTGGCTGACATTGCCGGAGCCGGTCACAATTTCTTGCATATTCTTTTCAGCCTCGGACACAACGGTCACGCCCTGAGTGACGTTATTGCTGGTCACTTCAATCAGCGTTTTGATGTTTTTGGCGGCATCCGCACTGCGGTGGGCCAGGTTTCGCACCTCTTCTGCCACCACCGAAAACCCTTTTCCGTGGTCGCCGGCTCTGGCCGCCTCAACGGCCGCGTTTAGCGCCAGGATATTCGTCTGGAAGGCAATGCCGTCGATCATTGAGATAATCTCCGTCATTTGCTGTGCACATTCGGTAATGGATTGCATATTGGTGGCCACCTGCCCCATCAACTCGCCACCTTTACGCGCCTGCAGTGTCGCCCTGTTTGCCTGCTCGCTGGCCAGTCGGGTGTTATCGGCATTATTTCGGGTACTTGCTGCCATCTGCTCCATGCTGGCAGCCGTTTGCACCAGCGATGCAGACTGCTGCTCTGTTTTCACCGAAAGCTGCGCGCTACGCGCGGAGAGTTGATCGGACAAGGTCATGGCGGTTTGCGACGAGGCTCTGATCTCGCGTACCAGGGTCGCGATGTTGCTGGAGAGGCTGTTAATCCCGGGGATTAAACGCCCTGCACAGTTATTGCCAAATTCAGGGATAGTCACACCAAGATTGCCTGCAGTCACTTCTTCAATACTTTTTTTCACCGTATTGATCGGCGTCACAAGATACTTTGTCATGTAGCCCCAGAGCAAAAATAGCGCAACGAAATTAATGATATTGAGTGAAATAAAGAGAGAGGATTTGCTGGAAAATAGAACAACGACACCTGCATCAACCAGGAAAAGACATAAAAGGAACCCGGCAATGAAGGTTCTGACACTAATATTTCTTAGCATGATTATATCCACGATTTTATATTTAGGTCGGCATTAAGATTTATAGCATTCGTGTTGTTGTTTGTCCTGACGAACAACGCTGGTTTCACCTTTCGCCGTTAGCCACCTGAGATTTAACTTAAGTCAGATAAAAACAGGGTATTAGTGAAAATGTTATATGCAGCATCCTGTGATACTGGTTTCCTGCCACTTTAAGCGATACCATCGCCTGCGATGAGACAATATGGCCGCGCTCATATTTAAGGAGCTTTGCTGCAATTATTCGCCTTTGTTTAGCAATGCTTAATAGGTGCCGGAAAGAATATATTTTATATTCACCGCCAGCCTTAACGTTTTAATATGACCGGTCGTTTTGCACGATACATAACTCATATTATTTGAATGCGCATGTACGTTGCCAGTTAAAGACGTGCCCGGCAGGCGAAATCGGTAACCCTCTTTGGCGTGGGATTGCATAATGCTCAATATATCGTGGGACCCTGTGTTAATAGCCCTCTCGTATCTGGTGGCCTTTATCGCCTCATTTGTGGCCCTGGACAGCGCCGGAAAAATCCCGCTTTCCAGCCGTAAAACGGCGATGTTCTGGCGTATCGCCGGAGGCGTCACGCTTGGGATAGGGATCTGGTCAATGCACTTCATCGGCATGCTGTCGATGCAAATGCCGATGATAATGAGCTATAACCTCTGGTTAACCCTCGCCTCACTGGGCGTGGCGGTGGTAGCATCCACGGTCGCCATCAATATTGCCGTAACGGGTAAAACCCTTTCCCCTTTTCGATTGATCGTTGCCACGGTGCTCCTGAGTGCTGGCGTGGTCTGTATGCACTTTATCGGTATGGCCGCACTGATGCTGGACAGCCATATTCTCTGGGATCGACGCATTGTTGCCGTGTCCGTGTTGATTGCCGTTATGGCCTCCGGCGCGGCGCTGTGGCTGGCATTCCGCCTGCGGGATATGCGCAAAGGGGTGTTTATCAATCGTATTCTCGCGGCCTGCGTGCTGGGTGTCGCAATCTGCGCGATGCACTACACCGGCATGCATGCCGCCCATTTTCAGGAAATGACGCATACCCTGCCCGGTGGTATCAGCGAGCTGGGGTTATCGGTCTGGGTTTCTGTCACCACACTGTGCCTGCTCGGCGGTATGTTAATGATTTCGCTCATCGACTCGCACCGGCGGACGAACCGACTGACCGACAACCTACGCCAGCTTAATCGTCAGCTTGAACTGCAGGCGCGGTTTGATGCGCTCACCGGTCTCGCTAATCGCCACCAGATGGACATTCGGATGCAGGATTGCCTGCGCAGCGCATTGCTCAGCAAGAAGCCATTCGCCGTGATTTTCCTCAACGTCGATCATTTCAAACGCATCAACGATACCTGGGGCCACAACACCGGGGATGAGTTGTTAATCTCTCTCGCGCAGCGCATTACCGCCCGCCTTACCCGCGAGATGACACTCGCCAGGCTTGGCGGCGACGCCTTTATCCTGCTGGTTCCCGAGTGTGACGACGATAAACTCAACCCGCTGCTCACGACATTGCTGGAGGATATGCGCCGCCCGTTTTCACTTTGTGGGCACACGCTGAGCACAACAATCAGCGCGGGTGTCAGCCTCTACCCGCAGGATGGCGAGACGCTGCATGAGCTGAAGCTAAAAGCCGATGCGGCCCTGAATCGCGTCAAAGAGGATGGACGAAACGGCTGGGCCGTCTACCGGAACGAGATGTCAACGGCCATTCCGGCCAACCCCGGCTTCCTGCAGGAGTTAACTCAGGCGCTGGAACGCGATCAGTTTGAACTGTGGTATCAGCCGACCTGGCATGCAAAAGACACCACTATTCACGGTTTTGAAGCCCTTCTGCGCTGGCGGCACCCTGAGCAAGGGGTGTTGCTACCTAATCTGTTTTTACCGTCGCTGGAACAAACGGGGCTGATCATCCCGGTGGGGAACTGGGCAATTGAAGCGGCATGCCGTCAGCTTCATTTCTGGACAGAACAAGGTTTCAGCCAGTGGACATTGTCCTTTAACCTCTCCCCCGTCCAGTTCGAACAGCCGGATATCTTCCACATCATTTCGTCGATGTTGCATAAATATAATCTGTCGCCCTCCCGGCTTATCCTTGAGGTGACAGAAAGTACCGCACTGAAAAATCTCGACCGCAGTATTGAATTACTCAATGCGTTCAATCAAGCCGGGATTACCGTCTCGATTGATGATTTTGGCACCGGCTATTCCAACCTATTGATGTTGAGCGTTCTGCCCGCTAAAGAGCTAAAAATCGACAAAAGCTTTGTGCACTCGATGCTGGTAAATGAAAAAAGCCGCAAGCTGGTGGAAACCATTATCAATATCGCCCGGACCATGGAAATGAATGTGGTTGCGGAAGGGATCGAGACGGAAGAACAACAGGTGGTGCTGACGGACCTCGGCTGTGATTACCTGCAGGGGTTCCTTTTCTCCCGTCCTTTACCTGCCGAACAGGTTCCCTGGCTGCTGCTGCAAAAAAACTCAGACAAACAAATTATACCCATTGGTAAAATTCACGCGGAACCCGTATATATTTCACAAAAAAATCATGCCTGACCGGGTTAAGTAGAGTATGTTTCAAAGGAGTCCACTCCCGTTAATTCTGTCATGATCCTCAGGCACATGGTGCCGATGTACAGGAATACGCTATGTCGCAAAATTGTTTTGATGCGCTGAATTTAATTAAAACCCCCGTGTGGCTCATTTCACCTGCTTCAGAACAGATCATTTTTGCAAATGTGGCCGCCGCTCAGATCATGGGCGATAAAACCCTGGATGACCTACGCAAAGGTACCTATTCCGCCAACGCGCATCACGTGCTGTCGATGTATGTGCCTGAACTGAAGAGTGAGCAGGAGATCGTCGAAATCTGGACCATCTCCCGCGATGGACATGAAACCGCGTTGAGCTGCCGTCTTTCACTTGCCCATTTCGTGCCCCAGGGGAATGTTATTGTTTTTGAAGGGCTGACGCAGCAGGTTCTCTCCGGGCTTAAGGCCAGCCGCTCCGCGACCTACCAGCGCAAAAAACAGGGATTTTACGCGCGCTTTTTCCTGACCAACAGCGCGCCAATGCTGCTTATCGATCCGTCCCGGGATGGCCAGATTGTGGATGCCAATCTGGCGGCGCTGACTTTTTACGGTTATGCGCATGATGAAATGTGCAGAAAACATACCTGGGAAATCAATACTCTGGGGCGGGATGTGATCCCCGTGATGACGGAGATTGCCGCGTTGCCGGGCGGCCATAAGCCCCTCAACTTTATCCACCGTCTGGCCGATGGCTCCACTCGCCATGTTCAGACCTATGCCGGGCCGATTGAAATTTACGGTGACAAATTGATGTTGTGCATTATCCACGATATCACCGAGCAAAAAAGGCTGGAGCAGGAGCTGGAACACGCAGCACTGCGTGATTCCATGACGGGCCTGCTCAACCGGCGTCAGTTCTATATCATCACCGACCAGGCCAACACCCATCATCTTCCCGCGCAGCAGCAATTTAGCCTGCTGCTGGTGGATACCGATCACTTCAAAAATATCAACGACCTCTTCGGCCACCTGAAAGGTGATGAGGTGCTGATCTCGCTCTCGCGCACGCTGGAAGCCTGTAGCCGCAAAGAGGACCTGGTCTTCCGCTGGGGCGGTGAGGAGTTCGTCATCCTGCTGCCGCGCACCCCGCTCGACACCGCCCTGCAAATCGCCGAAACTGTGCGCGATGCGGTCGCCCGCATTACGATCCCGGGTTTACCTCGCTTCACCGTCAGCATTGGCGTGGCGCGACATAATCCGGGCGAGAGTATGGATGAGCTGTTTAAACGTGTGGACGATGCGCTTTATCGCGCCAAAAGTGATGGGCGCAATAAAGTCCTGGCGGCATGAAACTGGTGTATCTTCGTCAGCCCCGTTACAATGCCCCTCTCGAATAAATGGACCACAGGTGGGTAGATGTGCAATGGGAAAAACAGAAATAATACTCACCATAATTATTTTATTCGTTATTATATTTGGCTTCTGGTTTATTTTCAGCGGTGAGATCTGGTTTCTGGTGGAATACCTTGAGAACAGTATCTACCCCACCTTCGATGCGCTATGACGCATGTTTAATTCCTTGTTTCACCTACCGAATTTGTCAGGTATCAGCACCGGTAAGAGGTGCGTAAAATACGCAACGTTATCCTCCAACAAGTTGATAACGAATCATTAAATCATTTGCTTATTTCGCCCGTTCTCTGACGGGCTTTTTTTATTTCCGGCAATTCAGCTGTGCCAGGCTATATCTTAAACATCGTTAAACCTAAAGGTGAGAAATGATGAGCAAGAAAATCCTGATGTTGGTCGGCGATTACGCCGAAGATTATGAAACAATGGTGCCCTTTCAGGCTTTACAAATGATTGGCCATCAGGTGGACGCCGTCTGCCCGGACAAATCCCGTGGCGACTACATCATGACGGCGATCCATGATTTCGACGGTGCCCAGACCTACAGTGAAAAGCCGGGCCACCGTTTTATCCTCAATGCCGATTTTTCCGCCGTAAAAGAGCAGGATTATGACGCGCTGCTAATCCCGGGCGGACGAGCCCCTGAATATCTCCGGCTAAATGATGACGTGCTGAAACTGGTGCAGGCCTTCGACGCCGCGCGCAAACCGATTGCTGCGGTTTGCCACGGACCGCAACTGCTCGCTGCTGCCGGCATATTAAAAGGACGAACCTGTAGCGCCTATCCCGCCTGTGCGCCTGAAGTCCGCCTCGGCGGCGGGCACTATGCCAATATCGGTATCGATCAGGCGCACGTAGACGGTAATCTGGTCACTGCCCCCGCCTGGCCTGCGCATCCGCAATGGCTGGCGAAATTCAGTGCATTGCTAGAATAACGTTGCCCTGCTCCCGCCAGCAGCGCCTGGCGGGAGCAATCTGCTGGGAATAATGTGTCGCCCGGCGATTTAGCGATCCTGCTGCTCCCACTGCGCTTCCCGCTCACGCGCTTTTCTGCGGGCTTCCTCTTTTTCACGATACAGTGGCGGATAGTAGATGTTCCCCCAGTCCCATTTACCGAACCAGAGACTCATCAGCGTACTAAAGATGAGTATAAGTACGGTATAAAACAGAACGGTTCCGCTTTCACCGCCGTGGCTGAACAGATCGATGACCAGCGAATGCTGCGCGTCGCTAAACCACTGCGGATGGTCATCAAGCATCATGAAAAACAGGATCCCAAAGAGTAAATCCCCGACTTTAAATCGTTCATGAAATTTCGTGCGCCAGTTTGCATTATGTTTTTCATAATAATTCAGCAGGAACTGGTTGTTTTCCTTCAACGCTAAATCAAGTACTTCGCCTGAAGGAACTTCACCCGACCTCTTCTGATAATCACTCTGCGCGCGCAAGAAATCCGGGAAGATACTGCTGTAGATGAGCTCATTGAGTAATAGCCTGACGATATTGGCTATAAAAGGCATCAGGGTAGTGGCAATCAAACCTAAGGCGGCGAGCGCCACGCAGAAAAAACCCAGATGTTCGGTCCAGTTAAGTGTCTGAACAGGCCAGGTCAATATTCCTTGCCCGCTGTATACCAGCAGCGCCAGATCGGCGAAAAGGACAATATAGATGAAGCGGATAATCCATTGCCATTCCCAGATTTTATCCATAATCCCTAACCCTGCCGGGAAAGACGCTTTCTCTTTCTTTTCATCCGTCATCATTTACCTCCCCTTTGACTCACGGAACAAACATCCCTCGTTCAATAAAGAAAAACTGGCGCAAATGCGCCAGCTCTTAATTTAACGTTCACAACGAAGCCCGTCGGTTACCGGCTCGTCAGTGTTTCTCAATATACATCGTCCGGCTATAAGCCACGTCTTCCGGGTTATTAATGGGGTAACCTTTCACCCATGGTTTGATCAGGCGGCCGTTGGTGTACTGGTAAATAGGTGCGATTGGCGCTTTTTCCGTGAGGATTTTCTCCGCCATGTTGTAGTCTGCGTTACGCGCTTTCGCCGTGTTTTCGAGCGTCGCCTGATGGATAATTTTATCGTACGCCGGATCGTTGAAACGCGAGATATTGCCGCTGTGGGTTGAGGTCAATAACGACAGGAAGGTCGATGGCTCATTGTAATCCCCGACCCATGACGCGCGGATCACATCGAAATTACCGGTATTACGGCTGTCGATGTAGGTTTTCCACTCCTGGTTTTGCAGTTTGACGTCAACGCCGAGGTTTTTCTTCCACATCGAGGCCACCGCAATCGCGATTTTCTGATGGTTTTCTGACGTGTTGTACAACAGGTTCAGCTTCAGCGGGCGCTGAGGGCCATAGCCCGCGGCCTGAAGCAGCGTTTTCGCCTGGGCATTAAGTTCCTGCTGTGACATCTGTTCAAACGGCGAGGTTTCTGGCGTAAACCCTGCCGTCACGTCTGGCGTGAAATGCCAGGCGGGCTTCTCACCGGTTCCTAACACTTTGTCCGCCATGATGCGGCGATCGATGGTCATGCTCAGGGCAAGACGTACACGGGCATCAGCCGTGGGTCCTTTTTGCGTATTAAACGCATAGTAATAGGTGCCCAGCTGAGGCGGTGTATACACTTGTCCCGGAATGTCCTTGAGCAGCTTCTGATACATGTTTTTCGGGAACGATTCGGTGATATCAATATCATCCGCCAGATAGCGTTTAGTGGCCGAGGATTCCTGGTTAATCGGTACGAACGTCACTTTTTGCAGGACGGTTTTGGCGTTATCCCAGTAGTGTGTATTCGGCACCACAACCAGTTTTTCATTCACCACGCGATCTTTCAGAACGTAGGCGCCATTTCCGACCAGAGCCCCCGGACGCGTCCACTCTTTGCCGCTCTCCACATTGGCCTTTTGCACCGGATAGAAGGCAAAGTTTGCCGTCAGATTGCTAAACCACGGCAGCGGTTTATCCAGCTGCACACGTAAGGTTTTTGCATCTACGGCCGTCACGCCCAGCGTATCTGGCGCGGCTTTACCATCAATTATCGCCTGTGCGTTATGGATACCCGCCAGCGCCGCAAACCACGCAAACGGAGACGTGGTTTTCGGATCAACCAGACGCTGCCAGCTGTAGACAAAATCCTGAGCGGTAACCGGCGAACCGTCAGACCATTTCGCGTTATCACGTAAGGAGAAGGTCCAGATACGGTTATCGTTACTCTGCCAGCGCGTCGCCACGCCTGGGGTCAGTTCACCTTTCTCATTCTGATTAACCAGCCCTTCAAAAAGGTCGCGAATGACCTGTATCTCGGGTAATCCCACGGCTTTTGCCGGATCAAGGGAAGCCGGCTCATCTTTAATGTGTCTGACCAGCTCCTGTTTTTGCGCCAGTACCGTGCCCTGTGGCACATCAGCGGCGTACGAAAGTGAAGAGAGTCCGCACAGCAACAGTGCAGCACAGAGACGCGAAACAGGATGCTTCATAAGATCCCCTTTTATGAATTCAGGTAATAAGCAGATGCGTAATTATTTGTTTCGACAATGAGAATTGCAAATACCTTCCTCCGGAAAGTTGATATCCGGCAATTTTCCCGCCATACGGAAACTATTTGATTAACCGCGAGTTTTGCACAACACTGCCAGTAGAGACTTCTTTATCAGGATTTCCTATGGCAATCACCCGACCCAGAGCGGAACGCGGCGCCTTCCCGCCAGGTGCAGAGCAGTATGGCCGTTCATTTTTAGGCGCATCGCTGATTTGGTTTCCGGCCCCCGATGCCGATCGCAACAGCGGTTTGATCATTGCCGGCACGCACGGCGACGAGAACTCTTCTGTCGTCACGCTCTCGTGCGCGCTGCGCACGTTGACGCCCAGCTTACGACGTCATCACGTGATTCTGGCCGTCAACCCGGATGGGTGTCAGCTTGGGTTACGCGCCAATGCGCGGGGAATCGATTTAAACCGTAATTTCCCTGCAGCAAACTGGCGCGCCGGTGAAACGGTTTATCGCTGGAACAGCTCCGCTGAAGAGCGTGACGTTGTCTTACTGACCGGCGACACGCCGGGCTCGGAGCCGGAAACACAGGCGCTGTGCCAGTTAATCCATAAGATCCACCCGGCCTGGGTTGTCACCTTTCACGATCCGCTGGCCTGCATCGAAGATCCGCGGCACACCGAGCTGGGCGAATGGCTGGCGAATGCTTTCGCCCTGCCGCTTGTCTCCAGCGTGGGCTATGAAACCCCTGGCTCATTCGGCAGCTGGTGTGCCGACCTGGGATTACCTTGCATCACCGCGGAATTCCCGCCGATATCGTCAGACGAAGCCAGCGAAAAATATTTAAAGGCCATGGTGGAGCTTCTGCGCTGGCAGCCTCAAAAATGAAGGACGCCGCTGGTAAACGTGAGTGCCGGTGAAACGTCAACCGCCAGCCATGTCGGGCCATCAAGATCGGCAAAACTGACATGATTTACCAGCGGCAGCGCCGCGTTGATCGCCCGGGATGTACACAGCATACATCCCAGCATGATTGAAAACCCCTGAGCCTGCGCCTGTTCTGCCAGCGCCAGCGCCTCTGTCAGCCCGCCGGTCTTGTCGAGCTTGATATTGACCATCTCGTAACGGCCCTGCAGTTCAACCAGGCTATCGCGCGTATGGCAGCTTTCATCCGCGCAGATGGGCAGCGGGTGGATAAAATTCTTCAGCGCCGCATCATCCTGTGCCGGCAGAGGCTGTTCCAGCATGGCCACGCCCAGGTCGGCCAGCAGCTGACATCGTGCGGCAAGGCCTTCGGGATGCCATGACTCATTCGCGTCCACAATTAACGTGGCTGTCGGGACTGCCGAGCGGATAGCGACCATACGCTCGCTGATCAGACGATCGTCAAGCTTCACCTTTAACAGCGTCGCCCCCGCATCAAAGAGTGCTTTTGCGCTGGCGGCCATGTGTTCAGGCTCGCCAATCACTACCGTTTGCGCCGTGACAACCGATGTCGGCAACGTGACGCCTAGCAGCGTCGTCAGCGAGGTTTGCTGTTTGGCAGCCGCCAGGCTCCAGAGTGCGCAGTCAATCGCATTACGCGCCGCGCCGGCGGGTATACGCTGCTGTAACGCCTCGCGGGTGAGCCCTTTTTCCAGATCGGGAACGAGCGTCATGATAAGTGCCATTACCGACGCCAGACTTTCGCCATAGCGCGGGTACGGCGTGCATTCGCCGACGCCCTTAATGCCGTCATCTTCTATCTCCACCACGACCACACTGGCTTCGCTTCGACTGCCGCGGGAGATCACAAACGGGGTATGCAATGGCCAGGCTTCTTCATAGACCTTAACGCTTCTCATCACTGACTCCTTGCGGCCCGGAAAGGCGAAAAAATTGGTTTGCCGTGTTATCCGCTGATGGCATACACTAGCCCCGACGTTAACTATATGTAAACAGGAAGATATCTATGTCACAACTCGTTCATTTCCAGGGCAACCCGGTTACTGTTGCAGGTTCCATTCCACAGGCTGGCAGCAAAGCACAGGCTTTTACTCTGGTGGCTAAAGATCTGTCTGACGTCACACTGTCTCAGTTTGCTGGCAAACGCAAAGTCCTGAACATTTTCCCAAGCATCGACACCGGCGTCTGTGCTGCATCCGTGCGCAAATTCAACCAGCTGGCGACGGAAATGGACAACACCGTTGTGCTGTGTATTTCTGCCGATCTGCCGTTCGCCCAGTCCCGTTTCTGCGGTGCTGAAGGTCTGAGCAACGTCATTACCCTCTCCACCCTGCGCAGCCCGGATTTCCTGGAAAACTACGGCGTGAGCATCGCGGAAGGCCCACTGAAAGGCCTGGCAGCGCGCGCTGTACTGGTTATCGATGAAAATGACAACGTCGTGTTCAGCGAACTGGTTAACGAAATCACCACCGAGCCGGATTACACTGCCGCGCTGGACGTGTTGAAAGCATAATGAATGCTTAGCATTCTATATAGCTTAGCAATCTAATGAAATAACAGGGTTTATTTCTCTTTGCAGGCTCTGGAAGACGACACATGACAAACCTCGCACTGGCGGGGTTTTTTATTCCCTTCAAGCTGAATCGTTAAAGCTAAACCCTTCACCGTTCACATTTACTGTGCAAATAATTGTATTGAAGTTAACTTAATTGCGATCTTATTCTCATATTAGACCTTAAATATTCATATTTTCTTCCCCAGTGAAGCACATCACATTTCCCTTCAGGTCAAAACATTAGATTTGCTGACGAAAGAAAATAATCGTTTCAGCAAAAAGGAAGGGATATGAAAATTAAACTGGCTATTACGCTCCTTGCAGCTTTGATTTCGGGTCATGCTGCGGCGAAAACCTGGGTGCTGACAAGCGCTGAAAGCGGCGTGGAGAAAGGAAACTGGAAAATAACGAGCGATGAGCTGAAGTTAAAAGATCAGGCGTTCAGCATTGAACAAAAAGTGTTGCACGGTGGCAAACAGGAAGGCAGCAAAATCCTTGTTATCAGCAGTAAAAGTGGCCTGACCATTACCTTAAGCCCCTCTCGCGGCATGAACCTGCTCCATGTGGAAGGCTTCGGCACCAGAATGGGCTGGGATTCCCCGGTAAAAGAGGTCGTGAACCCGGCATATATTAATCTGGAAAGTCGCAACGGGCTTGGCTGGCTGGAAGGTTTCAACGAGATGATGGTGCGCTGTGGCTATGAGTGGACGGGGCATCCGGTCACGGCTGACGGCCAAATCTACACGCTTCACGGCAAGGCGGGCAATACGCCTGTATCGCAGGTTGAAGTTGAGGTGGCTGACGCTGCCCCCCATGAAATTCGAATTCGCGGTTTGATCAAAGAGAGCACGTTCAAAAAAGCAGATTTGCAGACCATGACCGAACTGCGTTACGTCCCAGGAACCAACCAGTTCAGTTTGCATGATGTTCTGACAAACCATGCCGATTACCCGCATGATTATCAAATCATCTACCACAGCAACTTTGGTACCCCGATCCTCGAAGAAGGTGCACGCTTCCTTGCCCCGGTCGCGAGCGTCAGTCCATTCAATGACTACGCGAAAGCCGGTGTCAACGACTGGCAGACCTATGCCGGGCCAACGAAAGGCTTTGATGAGATGGTGTTTAACCTCAAACCCCTTGCGGATAACAACCACGAAACCCTCGCGGCCGTGGTGAATAAAGCCGGTGATAAAGGGGCGTCCATTCAGTTTGATACCCGCCAGTTGCCGGTGCTGACCTTATGGAAAAATACCGACACCCTGAAGCAAGGTTATGTGACCGGTATTGAGCCGGGTACCAGCTACGCCTATCCGGTCACCATTGAGCGCGAACAAAAACGCGTTAAGCAATTGCAACCGGGAGCCAGCACACAGTTTGATCTGACCTATACCCTGCTCCATAACCCGCAACAGGTGAAAGACGTGGAGAACCGAATTGCATCGATTCAGGGAGAGACAAAGGTCGACATTAATAGCACCCCTATCGCAAAAGAATGAGTAAAAAAAAGCCTCTTTACAGAGGCTTTTTACCGTTATTCGTCACCCTTCTTTTGATTTAAACCATACTCTCGCAACTTATTGGCAATCGCCGTGTGTGAAACGCCAAGGCGTTTTGCCAGCTTACGGGTGCTTGGATAGCTACGGTACAGTTGCGTCAGCACGGAGCGCTCAAAACGGCTGGTAATGTCATCCAGCGAACCTTCCATCGCCTCTTCACCTACTGACACCGTCCCGGCATCGTAATCCGGTAACAGAATATCCTGCGGGCGCAGTTCATAACCTTCCAGCTGCGTCAGTGCGCGGTAAACGGCGTTCTTGAGCTGGCGAATGTTACCCGGCCAGCCGTAGCGCATGAGCACCGTGCCGAGATCGGCTGAAAGCTTCGGACGCGGTACCCCCTGCTCGTCGGCAAAGCGCGCCACAAAGAGTTCGGTCAGCGGCATGATATCCTGCGGGCAATCGCGCAGCGGTGGGATATTCAGGGTCAGGACATTCAGGCGGTAGTAGAGATCCTCGCGGAATACCCCTTTTTGCACCAGTTCGACCAGGTTTTTCTGCGTCGCACAAATCACACGCACATCCACATGAACTTCGTGATCCTCGCCTACGCGGCGGAACGTGCCATCATTGAGGAAGCGCAGCAGCTTGGCCTGCATGCGTGGCGACATTTCACCAATCTCGTCCAGCAGCACGGAACCGCCGTTAGCCTGCTCGAAGAACCCTTTTTTACCTTCCGGCGCGTGACCAAATAATTCGCTTTCGACGGCATCTTCCGGAATCGAGGCGCAGTTCAGGGCCAGATACGGTTTTGCCGCTCGCGGGCTGGCCAGGTGCACAGCGTGCGCCAGCAGGTCCTTCCCGGTACCGGTATCGCCGGTAATCAGCAGTGGCGCGGTCAGACTCGCGAGTTTGCGCGCCTGATCCACCACATGCCGCATTTTCGGGCTGACGGCAATAATCTGGCTGAATGCCCCCACATCCTGACTGGAGATATTTTGCAGCTGACGGCCCATGCGCACGGTGGAACGCAGCATGATCACGGCACCGGTCAGAACGCGCGTGTCGGCCTCGCCTTTCAGATAGACCGGCGTTATCTCCATTAAGAAATTCTGTCCGTGGATAACCACATGCTCGCTGTGGGTGTTCTGCGGATTGCTGTCCAGCCAGCGCTGGAAGTTAAAGCCGGGAATCAACTGTGCTGCGTTGTGGTTGCTGAGTTTTTCCTGACTCTGCGCGAACAGCTGGCAGCTGGCATGGTTAACACGCTCAACCTTACTTTTTAAATCCAGGGAGAGGAAAGGCTCTGGCATGGCTTCAAGCAATGCGCTCAATGCCAGATGCTCACGCTCCGACGGCATCCAGGGGATGGTGCGTACATCCGTAACGCCAGCGATACGGCGTATTTCTGCCATCAGGCTACTGAACGTATTAAATTCAATTTCGGCAAAATTGAGGTAAATTCGCCCGACAGGATCGATCTCAATGCCACGTAAATCAATGCTACGTAAAACAAGAAGATCGAGTAATTCGCGGGTCAGACCGAGACGGTCTTCACAGAAGACTTCAAGACGCATGGGAAATTCACCGTTTTAAGCCAATAACATTAAAATGATATGTCAGAACACGGTGATCGGGAAGATGGCTGTCAACAAATATTGACAGCCAGCACGATTAATGACCAAACCGGCTACTGAACCGGTTTTTTATTGAGCGTCTCTTTGAGCTGACCGATTAACTCACGTCGGAAATCCCCCAATCGCGGCTTATCGCCATCAATCCACGGCAGTGGACGGCACACTTCCATCGCTTTGATGCCCAGACGGGCGGTCAACAAACCGGCGCCAATACCCTGCGCGGCACGGGCAGAGAGACGCGCCGCCAGATCCTGCGACATCCAGTCCATCCCCACTTCCCGCACCAGCTCACTTGCTCCGGCAAAGGCGATGTTGAGCAATACCAGACGGAACAAGCGAAGGCGGCTGTAGTACCCCAACTCAATGCCGTATAAAGCAGCAATCCGGTTAATCAGACGCAGGTTACGCCAGGCGATAAACGCCATATCCACCAGCGCCAGCGGGCTGACGGCAATCATCAGGGTTGATTCCGCAGCAGAGCGGCTGATTTCGCGCCGCGCCTGGGCATCCAGCACCGGCTGCACCATGTGGGAATACAGCGTCACCACTTCACGATCGTTCTGGGTTTCATGGATAGCGGCATACCAGCGCTGAAGCGCCGGGTGTGACTGGTCAATACCCGCCTGACTGGCCAGCTTTTCACAAAACGCGCGGCCTTTGCCGGTTCCGTGACTGTGGAGCAGATCCCGCGCTTCATCACGCTCATGGGCGCGCTGTCGCAGGCGCCACAGGCGACGCCACTCGGTCGCAACAGACCCGACACCCGCCCCCACAATCAGAGCACCGGCAGCGCAGCCGCCCAACGCGACCCAGTCCTGGGTTTGCCAGGCGTTGACCGCCCACTGGACGCCTTGCCCAACCACGCTAACGCCAAACAATGCCAGCCCGGCAGTCACCATCTTTCGCCACAGGCTGCGTTTTGGGCGAAGCGCGGCTTCCACGACCGCTTCAGCCGGCCCCTCTTCAACAAGCAGCTCTTCGGTCAGCGCCGGGGCAAAGTTATCTGCCTGCGGGCCATTAAACGTCTGCGCGGTTTTAAACGCCTCCGGATGCTCTTGCTCAAGCGTTCCGGTAAAATCAATGCGCGGTTTTAACGGTTCCGTCATCGCAATTTATCTCCAATCAAAAACTCCAGCGCCGCATCCAGACGGATATGCGGTAACGGCTGATCGACCGTCATGACCTGCGGGCGGAAGGCTTCAAACTGGAAGCCCTGGTTCTGCCAGAAGGCCGGCCCCGGAAGGCGTGCGGGCACTTCGCCCGGATAGACAGTAAGCGGTTCGCCGTCGCTGAGACGGTTCCCGCGCAATGCCGGTATTTTCTCGCCATTAAGGTCAATCAACCCACTCTGTGTCGCCTGTACGGAAGCCAGTCCAAGGCAATCCATGCTGATCCCTTCGAACGCGGCATTCTGCCAGGCGTCCTGCACCAGTTGCTGCAGCAGCGACACCATATTGGCATGCTGATCGACCGTCACGTGATCGGCTTTTGTGGCCGCAAACAGCAGCTTGTCGATAACGGGTGAGAAGAGACGGCGAAACAGCGTGCGCTGCCCGTAGTGAAAACTTTGCATTAACTGTGTCAGCGCCAGGCGCATATCGTTGAAGGCCTGCGGCCCGCTGTTCAGCGGTTGCAGACAATCCACCAGCACAATCTGGCGATCAAAACGTAAAAAGTGGTTTTTATAAAAACCTTTCACCACTTTTTCACAGTAGTAATTGTAACGCTCGCGCAGCATTCCGGCGTTAGTGTGTTTGTCCGCCTGGGCCAGTTTTGACTCCCCGATGCCATCCACGTCCGGCCACGGGAAAAACTGCAGCGCAGGTGCGCCCGCCAAATCTCCCGGCAGAACAAAACGGCCCGGCTGGATGAAATGCAGCCCTTCCTGCTTACACTGATGCAGATACTCCGTCCAGGCCTCGGCAATCGCCGCCAGCCGGTTTTCATCGGCAGGCGCCAGCGGATCCAGGCCTTCGCACAGTTTTCGCCATTTCGTCGACCACTCGGCGCGGTTGCCCTGCAACAGCCCCGTCATCTGCCGTGACCAGCTGAGATAATCCTGTGCCAGCATAGGTAAATCGAGCAACCACTCACCGGGATAATCCACAATTTCCAGATACAGGGTGGAGGTATCTTTGAAGTGGCGCATCAGGGATTCATTAGAGCGAAAACGCAGCGCAAGGCGAATTTCACTCACCCCGCGCGTCGGCGTCGGCCAGGTGGGCGGTTCACCATAAAGCTGAGCCAGCCCTTCATCATAGGTAAAGCGGGGAATGCCAAAATCGCGCTGAGGCACACGTTTAACCCCCAGCAGGCGCTCTTCCCGCACGGCGCTCAGCAGCGGCAGCCGCGCCCCACTGTGCAGGTTAAGCAGCTGGTTCACCATCGCGGTGATAAACGCCGTCTTGCCGCTGCGGCTCAGCCCCGTCACCGCCAGACGCAGATGACGGTCAACGCCACGGTTCACCAGTGAATTGAGTTCGTTCTTAAGTCGCTTCATCGCCGTCCTTCATTGCCCGGAAGCCTCAAATACATTGCTTCAGAATACAATAAATGGGGGCAGATCGTTGATTATCAATTCTTATTTATTGCTATTGCCGTTTTCTCTCCAGTAAGATGAACGACATTGCTGTTAGTCAGGAGTGAGTAAGGTGTATGTCACCCACCATCTATGATATCGCACGGGTTGCCGGCGTTTCGAAATCAACCGTCTCCCGCGTTCTGAATAAACAAACGAATATTTCTCCTGAAGCGCGTGAAAAAGTGTTGAAGGCGATTGACGAATTAAATTATCAACCCAATAAACTCGCCCGCGCCCTGACCTCTTCTGGCTTCGACGCCATTATGGTTATTTCGACACGCTCGACGAAAACCACCGCCGGCAACCCTTTTTTCTCTGATGTTCTGCATGCCATTACAGCCAAAGCTGAAGAGGAAGGTTTTGACGTTATTTTGCAAACCTCGAAAAGCAGTGAAGACGATCTGCTGAAATGCGAAAGTAAAATAAAACAAAAAATGATTAAAGGGATCATCATGCTGAGCTCACCGGCAAATGAATCCTTTTTCACAACGCTGGATGCTTATGGCGTACCGGTGGTCGTCATCGGGAAAGTCGAAGGTGATTTTAAGAATATTTACTCGGTCGACACGGATAATTTCCAGGACAGCGCCACGCTAACAGAAACCTTTATTAAAAATGGCCGACGTAACATTGCCTGTCTGCACGCGCCGCTCAATTATCATGTTTCGATTGATCGTCTTGCCGGTTATAAATCCAGCCTGGAAAAGCACGGCATCGCCATTAACCCGGCGTGGATCATCGACGGCGGATATACCCATGAAAGCGCGCTTGCCGCGGCCACAGAATTGCTTTCCTCGGCCACGCCACCTGATGCGGTATTTGCCACCGACAGCATGAAGTTACTCAGCCTTTATCGCGCGGCGGATACTCTGGAACTGAGGATCCCCGAGCAGGTGGTGATTGCAGGATACAGTGACCCGATGCTCTCTCTCATTTTAACACCAGCACCCGGGGGCTTTGATATCCCAACCCGCAAGCTGGGTGAAGAGAGCTGCAATCTTCTTTTCAGGCGTATCGCCGGTCAGCCTGCGCCACAAAAAGTGCTTGTCGATACCCATTTTACGTTAGCGCCCTCTCTTCGTTAAAACCAGGGGCTGAAAGCCCCTGGCATCCGGTCTGTCAGAACGCGTAATTAACGCCAACACCCGCGTAGTGGAAACGGTCGCTGTCGCCTTCGTCATGGTTTTCCCATTCGTAGGCGTATTCCAGCGTCATGGATAATCCATTGTTGAAGTCATACGCGTACAGAAGACCCAGTCGGTTGAAATCGTGTCCTTCACGATCGGGATCGTCCTGCCAGTCCCAGTTCGACCAGCGATCCAGCCCCAGACGGGTATATGGCGTGAGCGTCGTCTGGCCTAATGAAACAGGCAGATACGCGCGAATTTCCTGCGTTGAAAATTCGCCGTTATTACGTGAACTGTCCATATTGAAACCGCGCTCAAGATAATAGTTCACTTTAGCAGAGAAGGTTTCATTAATGGTCCAGGTAAAACCCGTTTCCGTTTCTACACGGCTGTCGGCATAACCGGTTTTTTCCAGGTCATTCGCAAACTGATACATGGCAAACCAGCCACCAAAACGCCAGTCGTCGGACAATTTAATATTCCAGTCCGGTTGAATTTTGTAACGCTGCATATTTGCGCTACCGTCTTTGGCACCGTGTTCATCTTTAAAGTGATAACCGTAATTACGGAAACCGCCGGTCAACCCGAGTGTAAAATCATCGGTGCCAATAAAGCGATAGCGTAATTCAAATTCCGGGCGGTCAAAATAGGACCCACGGGTCATGCTGCTGTAATCAACCGGTCCTTCCTGATACATTGCCAGCGAAAGGGTCCAGGCATCCCATGTGGCATTAAACCATACAGAGGGTTCATATAATCCATCTTTATCGTCGCCCTGACCTTCGACGTTTTCAATTTCATACATGGCACCGATATTAAATTCCCAGTGTTTTGCTGATTCCGTTGCGTGCGCGCAGCTAACCCCTGCGCACAGAACGAGCGCAGCACGTCTTAGTAGAGTACTCATTTAAATGTTCCCTTTATAATTAACTCAAAAAAAACCGGAAATTTGCATTTCCGGTGAACGCCTTTCTTATCTAATAGCCACTTCAGTATCAGCGTCGAAGAAATGACATTTATTCATATCGAACTGGATGCCGATATTATCCCCCGCCGCATAATCATTTACCGCTCCTGCACGAACGACCAGCTCATGCCCGCCCACGGTGGCATAGAGCATGAACTCAGCCCCGGTCAGTTCGGCCACGCTGACTTTTGCCGCAATATCATCGCTACGGCTTTGCAGCGTCAGAATATCTTCCGGCCGGATCCCAAAGACCACGGCTTTACGCTGATATCCGGCGGCATTCACCGCCGCCAGCGTGTCTTCAGGTATCTCCAGACGCAGCGTTTCCGTCACGAAATAGCGATCGTCTATCGCGCCCCGAATAAAATTCATTGCCGGTGATCCGATGAAGCCCGCCACAAACATATTCGCCGGTTCGTTGTAGACCTGCTTAGGTGCCCCCACCTGCTGAATAACGCCATCCTTGAGGATCACAATGCGGGTCGCCATCGTCATCGCTTCCGTCTGATCGTGGGTCACGTAAATCATTGTGGTGTTGAGCTTCTGGTGCAGCTTGCTGATTTCAGCGCGCATTTGCACACGCAGCTTGGCGTCCAGGTTAGAAAGCGGTTCATCCATCAGAAAGACGCCGGCTTCGCGCACAATCGCCCGTCCTAACGCCACGCGCTGACGTTGGCCACCCGACAATGCGCCAGGTTTACGCGTGAGGTAATCACGCAAGCCCAGGATTTGTGCCGCCCAGTTCACGCGCTCTTCAATGACCGCGGGGGGAATTTTCTGCATCTTCAGGCCAAACGCCATGTTGTCGTAAACCGTCATATGCGGATAAAGCGCATAGTTCTGGAAAACCATCGCAATGTCGCGGGACTTGGCGGGCACATCGTTCATGCAGACACCGTCAATCACCAGCTCACCGGCGGAGATCTCCTCCAGCCCGGCAATCATGCGAAGCGTCGTCGATTTACCGCACCCCGAGGGACCCACAAAGACGATAAACTCCTTGTCCTCAATTTCGAGGTTAAAATCCTTAACCACATGGACCTGGTTATCGTAGATTTTCTGAATATGTTTCAGAGACAGTTGAGCCATTTTTAATTCCTTATCATTACCGTTCGGGATGCCCAGAAATCCGTCAGGCATTTCCAGGTCAGTTCCTGCGTTGAATGAAGTTGTAATCCCGCATGGTTCAGGCCTGGCCCAATCCCGACCGAGAGCATTCCCGCCGCGTTGATTGCCTCAACGCCGGCTGCAGCATCTTCGATTCCGATAGCCTGCTCGGGGCGCACGTTCAGCCCGGCGCAGGCCGCAAGAAAGATCTCCGGGTCCGGTTTTGAGCGGGCAATGCGCGAGGCATCGGCGCAGAAATCAAAGGCCTTCTCAATGCCCAGCGCCCGCAAAATACCGGGGGCGTTAAGGGACACAGAGGCCAGCCCGATTTTGACGTTCGCCGCACGAATTTCCGCCAGCACCTCGCGGATGCCCGGAAGCAGAGAATCCTGCGTCAACGACGCCAGAGACCCAACGTAGCGCGCGTTCTTTTTATCCGCGAGCGCCTGCCGCTGCTGGTCGTTAAACTCCCCCTCTTTTCCGCCATGACGCAGGATCCGCTGCAGCGATTCCATACGGCTTATCCCTTTCAGCTCGTCGTTGAACACCACGTCGAACGAGATGCCAATTTCCTGCGCCACGGCACGCCAGGCCAGAAAATGCAGATGCGCGGTATCGGTGATCACACCATCAAGATCGAAGACAACGGCCTCAGGCTTCATGATTTGCTCCTGTGGTAGCGGTCCCACCAAGAGATGTAAAAAAATCCCTGAAAGAGCAGACCTGCCGATCCGTTATGCACAGGGTTTTACCCCACAGCGTTAAGGTCACCGGTGCAGTGGTTTCAATCGTTAAAACATCATTTTCAAACGTGAAGTGCATGCGCGCGTTTCTCCATCGCAGCGGGAAAGCCAGTTTTCGCCAGTGGGCAGGCAGCTTCGGGGCAAGATGCAATTCCCCCTGGACGATCTGCATGCCGGCAAATCCCTGAATAACGCCGGACCAGATAGCCCCGGTGGCGGCAGCATGAATCCCGTCATCGCAGCTGTGCGGATCGTCGCCCAGATCGATGGCGATACCCTCACGCCAGAAGGCGTAGGCCCTTTCCGTATCGCCACACCGGGCAGCAACAATTCCATGAATCGCTTTGCTCAGCGAAGAGTCGTGTATGGTACGCGGCTCGTAGTACGCCAGATTGGCAGCACACTGCTGTGGGGTAAACCGTTCCGGCAGCAGGTAGTTGAGCATCACCACGTCGGCCTGTTTAAGGATCTGCATCTCGTTCACTTCCGCGCGGGAGTAATCGAGCAGAATGGTCTGTTTACCCGCTTTCGCCTTATAGCGGCTCAGATCGATTGCCGGTTTCGCCATGAAGGTGTCATCCTGAGGAAGGACCCCTTCTGCGTTGGCTTGCGGTAACCACAAACGGGACATAAACCGGCTGGCATTCTCCATGAAGCCGGCATCTTCACGATTGAACATCGCCATAAACTGGCGCGCACAGGCGACATTGTGCCAGGCCAGATAGTTGGTGTAGGCATTGTTATTGACGTGCTCCGTGTACTCATCCGGCCCGATCACATCGTGGATTTCCAGGCGACCATTGACTTCCGTCGCCCGCCCCATCCAGAACGTTGCCGTCTCTATCAGTAGCGTCAGCCCTTCGTTACGCATAAAAGCGTCATCATGTGTCGCCTGCCAGTAGGCCACGACAGCCCAGGCAATGTCCGCCACAATGTGATGTTCTGCCAGCGCAGAGGCCACTTTCTGGCGCGTGCCCGTGCGGATGTTGATTGCTGCATATTCCGGCGTCTCCTCCTGACCGCTCGCGGCACTCTCCCAGGGGAAAAGTGCGCCAGGCCAGCCGTTGCGACGCGCTTTTTCACGAGCCCCGGCCAGGTTGAGCCAGCGATAACGCAGCAGACTGCGGGCGACCTGCGGACGCGTAAAGAGATGGAAAGGCAGCAGGAAAATTTCGGTATCCCAGAAGACGTGGCCTTTATACCCTTCGCCGGTCAATCCTTTCGCGGCGATACTGCAGCGCTCATTGTCGGCAGGCGTCATGGCGGTCAGATGCCAGACGGTATAATCCAGCGCGAGCTGATCCTGCGGTTCCGCAGACGTTACCGCTACCCGCGCATCTCGCCAGACGTCTTCCCAGGCGCAGGCAGAGCTCTCCAGCAACGATGCGTAGCCTCGCGCTGCGCACACCTTGAGTTCGGCCAGTGCGTTACGCGCAAACGACGCCTGCGAAAGGGCTTTGTCACTGCGGTGGGCGACCCAGACGATCTTTTCAAGCGTGACAGTGTCACCCTGCGAAACGTTCAGGGCGTAATGCGCACTGATGCGACGATTTTTAGCGGTAAAGCAGCTTTCGCTACCCGCTGAAAGCCGGCAGAACGCGGATATAACGACATCAGAAACCCGGTCCTGCGTTTCATACACGCCCTGCATACAGTTCTGGTCGAACACCCGGACTGAAATCTCATCCAGATGCTGCCTGCCGCTGTTGGTTTGCGTCGCATCGATTCCGGTTTTCAACACCACCTGCGAGGGCCCATCAAGGGGAGTGATGGCGAGTTGCATTGCCACTAACGGCAGCTGAGCGAGAGAAACGAAACGACGGCTCTCCAGGCGATAGCGTTTCCCGTCGGGCGAGCGCCAGAGCACGCTGCGACGCAGTTCACCATTGGCAAACGCCAGCGCGCGCTGCCACTCAAGAAGCGCCCCGGAAAGCAGGGTAAAATTCACACCATCCAGTTCAACCTCAATACCGGTAATATCCGGCAGGTTGATTAACTCCGTGGTCTCATTGCGACCTGCGCGATGATAAAGCCCGGCGAGATACATGCCCCTGGTTTGCTGGGTGTAATCCTCTTCGTGTGCCGCGCGAATGCCCATGTAGCCATTGCCGCAAGCCATGATGGAGGCGTATTTATTCAGACTGTGGGGAGAGAAGCCCGGTTCGGTTAAAACAGACACATTCAGCATAACGTCACGCTTTCCCCTGTATCCGCCGATTCATAAAGCGCGGCAACAAGTTGCTGGATAACCAGCCCCTGTTCCGCATCTGCGATCATAACCGGCTCTCCCAGCACATGGCGTACAAACGCCTCCATGCTGCGCAGGTGACGCTGGTCGTCTGCCTCATCACGCTGCATGAGGGTCTGTAAAACGCCCGCCTCATCGTGGTAAATGTGAGCCGGGAAGAGCGTGGCCCCCGCCTTTTCGCCACAGAATGAAACATTCATGATCGACTGCTCACGGATATTCAGCGCAAACGACGTATCCAGGCGCAGAACGCCGCCATTGCAGAATTCAATTGTGCCAAACAGAGCATCTTCAACGGTAAACCGGGCGGGATCCCACTCGCCAAACTGTCCACTGTTTTTACGGTTCCCCAGCTTCTGGAAGCTGTGGGCGGTCACCCTTTTTACCGCCGGGAAACCCAGCACATACATCGCGGCATCCAGCATATGAATACCGATATCGATCAGCGGTCCGCCACCCTGTAGCGATTTGTTCGTAAAGACGCCCCAGCCCGGCACGCCGCAACGACGCAGCGCCTGCGCCGACGTAAAGTAGATCTCACCTAACGCCCCGTTTGTGACAGCGTCACGTAGCAGCTGCGTGTCGAGCGCAAACCGATGGTGAAAATCATACGCCAGCACTTTTCCCGCTTTACGGGCCGCCCTGCGCATCTGGTCAGCCTGTTGCGGCGTCATGGCAGGCGGTTTTTCGCACATCACATGACATCCGGCCTCCAGTGCCGCCATGACATGTTCAAAATGGAATCGGTTTGGCGAGCAGACGCTGACCACATCAGGTTTTACCGCCTGCAGCATTTCAGATGCATTCTGCCAGACCGAAGGAATTGCATGACGTTCCGCAAACGCCTGTGCCTGTTCAAGGCCGCTGTCCATGACAGCGACCATTTGAACATCACTGCGTGTGGCGTAATACGAGGCATGCACTTTGTCCGCGACCTGCCCGGCGCCAATAATGGCGACGCGCAGAAGCGAAGGTGTTGAAGCACTCATCACGCTCGTCATCCTTAGCATTCACGCAGATACGTGAGTGAATCCTGGTAAGCCTGGGCCGGATCGTCGGCGCGGACACGGCACTCATACACCACGTAGCCCTGATAGTTGTCCGCACGAAGCTGCCCGAACAACGTGGCAAAATCCAGCGTCCCGCTGCCAGGCTGATAGCGATGGTTATCGGCGATATGCACATGACCCAGCAGATCCCGGTTGCGATGCAGCGCCTCTGTTAGCGAATCTTCTTCGATATTCATGTGGTAAAAGTCGCCGATGATCTGCACATGCCTGAGCGCGTTCTCTTCGATATAGCGACGCGCATCCGCGAGCGTGTTGATCATGTGATCCTGGTAGCGGTTGAGCGGCTCAAGGTAAACGGTGGTCCCGGTACGCGCCGCCACCTCATCCAGATAACGCAGCGAAGCACTCACCACTTCGCGGTCACCCGCCAGGCTGCGTGGAGAGGTCATCGGCGGCAAACGGAAGGTAAACATTCCCCAGGCGGCAGGCACAATAATTCCCTTTCCACCCACTTCAGCCAGCGCTTCCAGGATGCGTTCGATCTGTTTTAATCCGTTCAGACGACGTTCTTCAATGAAGTCACCAATCCAGCCGTCATATCCCCCGCAGGCGGTGGTCACCGGCAGGCCCGTGGCGGTGATTGCGGCTTTCACTTCATCGAGATTGTCCACCAGCAGTTTGCCGTCAATTTCAAAGCCATCAAAACCCATCGCTTTGATGTACTGGAATTTCTCCAGAATAGAAGTCGGGAAAAAGGCCTGGTTTTGCGTTGCGATTTTCATTGATGCTCTCCTTAGCTTAAAAAGTGACGCCCATCTTGATGCTCAGTTCCGGATGCTGATCGACATACTTCATGTAGCTCTCAGCGCTGGTGGTAAAGGTGACAACCGGGTCAATCAGATCTTCGCAGTTCAGATAACCGTTCATCAGCAGTTCCCAGCAGGTCTCTTCAATACGCTTGCGGCTCCAGCGCGGGTAATCCGGGTTGGGTTCGCTGCAGGCGCGCGAGAAAACGATTTTCGCGTTATTGAAGTGGGCTTCACGCCCCAGATTGAACCCTTCTGCGAACGGTTTCGCGAAAGCCACGTAGGAGATCGTTCCACCGTAGGCGAGCCCGCGCAGCGCAGACTGCAATGCATCGGCAAAACCGCTGGTTTCGATAATCACGTCAGCGCCCTGCTTTCCGGTCAGTTTTTTAATCTCCAGACCGACATCGGTGCCAAACGGATTGAGGCAGTAATCAGCCCCGTGACGGCGGGCAATTTCGCAGCGATGCGCGATAGGATCGACACCGATGACGATGGATGCACCGGCTTTTTTCGCCAGCTGAATCGCAATCTGCCCAATGGCACCCAGTCCGACTACAACGACAAAATCCCCTACCCGCACGTTAGCATCACGCACGCCGCTCATGGCGAACTGCGCAGGGTCGTAACAGACGGCATTTTTCCAGGAAGACCCTTGCGGCATTTTGCGCAGCTTGTAGTTATTAACGGCATTCACGATGACCGTCTCCTGCAGCGGCCCATAGCAGCAGACACGGTCGCCCGTCTGGTACTCCGTCACGTCATCGCCGCATTCGATAATGTCGCCAACGATCATGTTGCCCAGCTGGAACTTACCAAACTCAATGCCCCGCGCCGCGCCCTCTTCACGCGGGGTAAACATCTGCCACTCCGCGTTAAACTCCTCATCAATGAAGGGACTTGCCGCCCGGAAATCTACCACTTCGGTGCCGTGTTTTGGCGCGCCGAAGCGCGCACGAATTTTCACTTCATGGACGGCAACAGGACGATCTTCATATTCCACCAGCGCCGCTACACGAGGCGCTGTCGCAACTAACTTTTTCATGACTGACTCCTAGTTAAAACTGGCCGCCTCAGCCTTTAACGCCACCGGCGGTCAAACCACTTTTGATAAAACGTTCAGACAGTGCGTACATGATGACCACCGGAAGCGCCGTTACCAGCGATGCCGCCATCATGCGACCCCAGATATAATCTGGCGTGCTAAAGAGGGTGTTTAGCCCAACCGGCAAGGTGAAATTGCTGGCGCTGGACAGGAAAATGGATGCAAACAGGTAGTCGTTCCATGCCACCATGAAGCAGTAGACGAACACCGACACGAGGCCGGAAATCGCCAGCGGAACGGTAATGCGGAAGATAATTTGCAGGCGGTTAAGCCCGTCCATCATCGCAGCTTCTTCTATTTCATCCGGAATGGTGTCGAAATAGCTGCGCAGCATAAAGACGGCTGTCGGCAGCGTCTGGGTCACCATGGTGATAATCAGCGCCAGCTCTGTGTCATAGATCCCCAGCGCGGTGATGATTTTGAACAGCGGCACCACCAGCAAAATCCCCGAGAACATATAGACGGTGTAAAAACTCGCATTGATCGTCGTGCGTCCTTTAAAACGCAGTTTGGATAACGCGTAAGCCCCCAGCGTGCCGAGAAAAACGGCAATCACCGACGAGGTCAGCGAGACCACCATGCTGTTTCTGAAGTAGTCCACAAACGGGAAGATCAGCGGATTAAAGATGTCGATGTAATGCTGCAGCGTCCACGCCTGCGGCAGGATGGTCGGATGGAGCGATATCGCCTCTTTCGCGCTCTTAAGCGAGGTCATTAACATCACAAAGAACGGGAACAGCGTGATGATCAGAAACACCGCCAGCCCCAGATAAAAACCGAGACGGCTCAGTACGCGTTTATTTGTTGCCATTGAGGTTTACCCTTTTTCTGGTCAGCAGAATGACGGCGAAGATGATCACGAACAGCACCACGGAGATGGCAGCGGCTTTCCCGAGGTCATTGAAGGCAAATGCGGTCTTGTAGAGATAGACGCCCAAAATATCGACCTTGGTGGTCAGGAGATAAACATCAGCGAACATATAGAACATCCAGATGGTTCGCAGTGTAATCACCGTGGCCAGCACCGGCATAATGGCGGGCAGTGTGACGATACGAAAACGCTGCCAGGCATTTGCCCCATCCATTTCCGCGGCTTCGTACAGCGATTTATCAATGGTCTGCAATATCGCGAGGAACGAGATAAACGCGTAGGGGAAGTAACGCCAGATGGCGAACAGCACCACCAGTACAAAACTGCTGCCCGGGTTGTCGAACCACAGCGGCGCCTGGTCATACAGGTGCAACAGATCGACACCCAGATAGTTCACAATGCCGTAGCCGTTGTTGAACATGTATTTCCATGCAAACACCAGCGAGATGGATGGTGTGACGTAGGACAAAATCACCAGTGAACGTGCCGTTTTCCGCAGACGAAATTCCCGGTTAAAAAAGAGGGCAACGGCCAGCCCCAGCGCCGTGCTGCCCATCACCACCAGGGCGGTGTACCAGAACGTCATCCACAGGGAGTGCCAGAATGCGCCATCGCTGAGGATACGAACATAGTTATCCAGCCCGACAAACACGGCGCTAATGCGCGGGTTAAGCGGCAAACGTAAAAAGCTGATTTCAATATTGGAAATCATCGGCCAGGCCACCAGGCCCCCCAGCAAAATCAGGCTGGGGGCCAACAGCAGCATGGCGAAAGGCATATCTGAACGACCAGAAAACAACGTCTTCATAATTTCCTTCCGCAGAGCGCTCCTATCGTTGTGAAATCAGGTCAGTCAGTCGCTTTTGGCTGTTGCTTAACGTTGCAGTGAGATCCTGTTGACCTACTGTGACGTTATGCACCATGGAACTGATGATGCCGGACCCCGTTACATCACCCATGCGGGTAAAGTTTTTGTCGCCCACGGCGCCAAATACCTGCACATTCGGGAACTGGGCGATAAGCTCGTAGGGAAGTTGACCAAACGCTTTAATGACCTCGTTGTCTTTCCAGGAGTCCGTGCCGACGACCAGTTTGTTCACCGGCAGCGCGGCACCCGGGGACATCATCACCCAGTCAGACGCGTTCTGTGCCTGCTCCATCCAGGTGACAAACTTCTGTGCAGCCTGGGTTTCATCTTCTGTTTGACCGGAGGTGATCGTCAGCGATGTGACCATGCCGTAGACCGCTGAAGACGTTTCAGTCGGAACGACAAAGCCCAGGTTGGCTGGGTTGCCGTCTTTATAGACCGCCGGCAGGATATAGGTGGAATACACTGCCATCGGTGCCGAACCATTCATAAAGGCATCTTTAATCTCCATGACATCGTTCGAGCCCGGCATGGTGGTCGCGGCCAGTGCTTTATAGAACGCCAGCGCGTTCACCATTTCCGGGGTATCAATGTTGATTTTCCCGTTGGCGTCAAAAACGTTCGCGCCACCGGAAAGCGCAAACTGAGAAAACGCCTGCTCGGTCATCACGCTTTCCGCCGTGGGTAGCGCAATGCCATAGCGTTTTTTAGCCGGATCGTTGAGGCGTTGGCTGGCTTTCAGCAGCTGTTCCCAGTTATGCGGCTCCTCAATACCCGCCGCAGCAAGCACATCTTTGTGATACCAGACGCCAGACAGCCAGGCGCTGATTGGCACCCCCGTCCAGGCTGAGCCGTCTTCCGTGCGAACGACACGTAAAATTCCGTCATAGAAGGTGTTTTCGCCCACCGCGTTGATGGCGGCGTTGATCGCATCCCGGTCCAGCAGCTGCTCTTTATCCATGACTTTTGCGTAGTCATGGCTGACCTCAATGACCTCGGGCAGCGCACCGGTGCGGGCCAACGTAATCACTTTGGTGTTGTAGGCATCCTCTTCTACCGGTACCTGTTTCACCGTAATCGTCGGGTTTTCTTTCTCGAATTTTTCAATCAGTTTTGTAATTACCGCCTGACGCTCCTGTTCAACTGAGGAGTGCATAAACTCAATGGTGACAGCAGAGGGTTTGTCATCCTTACAGCCTGACAACAAGGCGCACGAAACCAGTGCTGATATCAGCACAATTTTGGGCATATTCATGTTTAAGGTCCTTTTTTAGTTTTCTTTAATCCACAACACCTGCCATGGATTAAGGGTCAGAGTCGTACCAGTAATATCTTTCCCGGCGATCAATTCCCTGCCGGATGGAATATTCGACTCAAGCGTTTGAACGCGATCGCTGAAATTAAATAACGCGGTAACTTTTTCGCCACTTTGCGCAATACGCATTATTTTTAATACATGCTCGCCTGCCGTACTAAAACAAGCCTGACTGTCAGGGTGGAATGCTTTTTCTGCACGCCTCAGGGCGATTAATTCACGCAATCTATAATAGACTTTCTGCCGCAGGCTATTTTCGTTCTCAAGCTCACTGTCGATTGCACCGGCGAGGTATTTTTTGCGGTTAATCGCACGGTTATATCCCATGCGCTCCACGCCCTCATAATCATTACGCGAGCCAAGAATACTTTGAATATAGACGGCAGGCACACCGGGGAAACTCAGGAGTACAGCATGAGCCAGAATAAACCGGGCAATACGGTGATTGTCATCGCAGTCCCTTGTGCTTAACGCATCAAGATAAGTGACATTGATTTCATACGGGCTTCGCGTTCCATCCGGATTGTTTTTCCAGTTGACCAGCGCCCCCTCGGCCTGAAGTTTCTCTACCAGCGAGAGGATCTCAGACTCGGGTAAAATTCCGCGTAACGGATTGAGGCCAATCCCGTCATGCGAGGCCAAAAAGTTAAACCAGGTGGTTTTCGTGGAAGGAAGCGTCAACGACGACGCCCACTGACACAGCGCCCGGACATCCTGACGGTGTACCGCATGCAGCACAAGCGGCGGCAAGGAGAACTGATACACCATCTGCGCTTCATTGTTGCCGTCACCAAAGTAGGCAACGTTGTCTTTATGCGGGACATTGGTCTCAGTGATTATCACCGTACCCGGCGCGACAGCCTCGGTGATGGCACGGAAAAGCTGGATAAGCTGATGGGTTTGTTCCAGATGGATACAGCTCGTTCCGGGTATCTTCCACATAAACCCAACGGCATCCAGACGAATGTAGCGCGCCCCTTCAGTCAGGTAGTGCAGCAGCACGTCTACCATCGCAATCAGAACCCGAGGAGAGGCAAAATTGAGATCGACCTGGTCGCTGCTGAAGGTGGTCCACAGGTGGCGTACGCTGCCATCGTGAAGCGTAAACGGCGTGAGGAGGGGCAAAGCACGCGGTCGCGTGACGGCCGACAGATCCGTTTCAGGGTCAACAGAAATGAAGAAATCGTTATACCCCGGCATTTGCTTAAGGTAATTCGCGAACCATTGACTTTGCGCCGACATGTGATTGCAGACGAAATCAAACATCAAACTGGCTGATTGTTTTAATTCGGCAATGTCCTGCCACGTTCCTGTTTCTGGTGCGACGTCGTGGTAATCAATAACAGAAAAACCGTCGTCAGAAGACCACGGATAAAAAGGTAAAAGATGAACATGTGAAAAGGAGTGAGAGAGCCACTTATTATAAAACCGTGTGAAAACCGGCAGGGCTTTCTCCCCTTCTGCCGAAAACTGATCGGCATACGTAATCAGGACAACATCTTTTTCATCCCACCCCACCTTACGCTTATCTGTAATAACAGAAATCGCGTTATCAATCTTTTCCAGCAACACCGAAAAATGGGTATCGGAAAATGATTCCCCGTAAACAAGATTAATGATTTCTTTAATTTTAGCCTGCATTTTATTTTCCATGGTAGCGGTCCCACGGAACGCAATCTACTCCCATGAAAAATATCTGTCAACGGACCGGGACGCAGAAAAACGCAATTGCAAAGCAGCTCAACGCAGTATTGTGAGCTGCCGCAAAGAAAGAAAGGGAAAGCGAAGAAGTATCGCTAGCCTGCCCCGAAAACGAGAAAGGCTAACGTACGCAGGAATTATTGGGGAAAGTAGCGGCGTGAAAGCCGTTTTGCCACTTTTTGCAGCAGAGGTTCGAGCGCCACAGCCAGCAACATTCTTACCGGCTTGCGGGCAACAGATTTTATCGCCCAACCCGCCACACCTGCCGGGCCGAAACGTAATGCCGTCAGCAGGACCAGTTTACCTGCGATTTTCAGGCCGGGTTTTACCTTCTGACCGGCCTGTTGCCAGTTTTGCTTCATGTATATTCTCTCTTAAAGCTGACGAAAACGGCTTCTCAGCGTGAAGGTGTCAGACGTGACATAGCGCTCCATCTCACGTAACCGCTTCTCCCCAGCGGCGAGTTGATCGTCAACCGCGTTGAGAAGATCGTTGCTGGTCGGTGCGCCTTCTGCGGCCAGTTCACCTTCCGGCATCGGGTCGAGTACAAACGACAGCACGATGTACGCCACCAGGGTGATAAACGCCAGACCGAAGAAGATCGACAGCACCGTTACCACGCGAACCAGTTTGACCGGGACATCAAGATAATGGGCCAGTCCGGCACAGACGCCGCGTACCATTCCCTGCTGCGGAATACGCCACAATTTTTTGTTCAGGTTCAGTCCAGCCATTAACGGTCCCTCCAGTTTGGATGTTCTGCATCGAGGATATCTTCCAGCGCCTGAATGCGTTCGCGCATATTATTCGCCTGTTCGGTCAGCTGTACGAGACGCTGTTGTTCACTCTGGGAAAGTTCACCACGTGAAGAACGGTTGCTGTAGTGCAGCCATAACCAAATCGGCAGAACAAACAGCACGAAAATGGTCAGGGGAATAGCCAGAAAAAGCGCGCTCATGTGTACTCCTTGTCTTACGATGCGTGGCGGCACGCTCAGGTGCCGCACAAATTATTATTGGTTGTCTTGCTTCATTTTGGCTTTCAGCGCAGCAAGTTGCTCGCTGATTTCATCGTCCGCTTTCAGGTCAGCGAACTGCTGATCCAGTGACTTTTGTTTACCAATGCTGTGACTTTCCGCTTCCGCTTCCATATGGTCGATACGGCGTTCAAACGACTCAAAACGTGCCATTGCTTCATCCAGCTTACCGCTATCCAACTGGCGACGTACATCGCGGGATGAGCTTGCCGCCTGGTGGCGCAATGCCAGCGCCTGCTGACGCGCACGCGTTTCGTTCAGTTTATTCTCAAGCTCACCAATCTCTTTCTTCATACGCGAAAGGGTATCATCGACCAGTGTGACTTCATGCTCGAGCGTCGCGACCATGTCTGCCAGCTTCTGTTTTTCAATCAGCGCGGCGCGGGCCAGGTCTTCTTTATCTTTACGCAGCGCAAGTTCTGCTTTTTCCTGCCATTCGTTAAGCTGAGCGGTCGCCTGCTCAATGCGGCGCGTTAACTGTTTTTTCTCAGCCAGCGCACGGGCGGAGGTAGAACGCACTTCAACCAGCGTATCTTCCATTTCCTGAATCATCAGGCGCACCAGCTTCTGCGGATCTTCCGCTTTCTCAAGCAGTGAGTTGATATTGGCGTTCACGATGTCGGCGAAACGAGAAAAAATACCCATAATGTGATCCTCATAGTTCTGTTATCGGGCGATGCCCTGCTACATAACTAATACAAATACCGTGCCAAGTTTTTATCTTGTTGATTTTACTTGATGTGGTTGATTTCCAGGCATCGGCACACTATGCTCACCTGGTGAATATCACTAAGGAGTGGTTAATTTCATCATGGCTGGATACAAAGACAATTTACTCGGCGAAGCCAACAGTTTTCTGGAAGTCCTCGAACAGGTCTCCCGTCTCGCGCCGCTCAACAAGCCAGTGCTTATTATCGGTGAGCGCGGCACGGGTAAGGAACTGATTGCTAACCGTCTACATTATTTATCCGGACGCTGGGATGGCCCCTTCATTTCGCTTAACTGCGCGGCGTTGAATGAAAATCTGCTCGACACGGAGCTTTTCGGTCATGAAGCCGGTGCTTTTACCGGTGCCCAAAAACGCCATCCGGGTCGTTTTGAACGCGCCGACGGCGGCACGCTGTTTCTTGATGAACTGGCCACCGCGCCCATGCTGGTACAGGAAAAGCTGCTGCGCGTGATTGAGTATGGCGAGCTGGAGCGCGTCGGCGGTAGCCAGCCGCTGCAGGTCAACGTGCGTCTGGTGTGCGCCACCAATGCCAACCTCCCGCAAATGGTGGCAGAGGAAAAATTCCGTGCCGACCTGCTCGACCGGCTGGCCTTTGACGTCGTTCAGCTCCCGCCGCTGCGCGAGCGAAGAAGTGACATCATGCTGCTGGCAGAGCAGTTTGCGATTCAGATGTGTCGCGAACTCGGCCTGCCGCTTTTTCCGGGGTTCAGCGAGTATGCAAAGGAGACACTCCTCGCTTACCACTGGCCGGGAAATATCCGTGAGTTAAAAAACGTCGTGGAGCGTTCTGTCTATCGCCACGGCAGCAGTGAGACCGAGCTGGATAACATTATTCTCGATCCTTTTCAGCGTAGCCCGCAGCCAGCTTCCGCCCCGCCCGTGTCCGGGGCTTCCCCTGCACTTCCCCTGGATTTGCGGCAGTTCCAGCATGAACAGGAACAACAGCTGCTTGAGCAGAGCCTGAAGGTGGCGAAATATAACCAGAAACGGGCGGCTGAACTCCTGGGTCTGACCTACCATCAATTAAGGGCATTGCTCAAAAAGCATCAAATGCGCTGACAATATCAGCACTTACCCGCAGACATTTTTACGAAGCAGGCGTAAGTGCGATACACTTTGCAGATCGAACCTAAAAACCTTAAAAATTATGCGTCTGGTTTTATCGTCCTTCTTTGCACTTGGTCTGTTCAGCAGCCTGGCGTTTGCTGCGCCCGAACCCGCTACGCAACCTGATATTCGCGACAGCGGCTTCGTCTATTGCGTAAGCGGTCAGGTTGATACATTTAACCCGCAAAAAGCGGGCAGCGGCCTGATTGTGGATACCCTTGCCGCGCAACTCTATGACCGTCTGCTTGATGTGGATCCCTACACCTACCGTCTGGTGCCAGAGCTTGCCGAAAGCTGGGAAGTCCTGGATAACGGCGCGACCTACCGTTTCCACCTGCGCGATGATGTCGCATTTCAGCACACGCCATGGTTTACCCCAACGCGCAAACTGAACGCAGATGATGTGGTCTTTACGTTCCAGCGTATCTTTAACCGTAATCACCCGTGGCATAACGTTAACGGCAGCAACTTCCCCTACTTCGACAGCCTGCAGTTTGCCGATACCGTTAAAAGCGTTCGCAAGCTGGATAACCGCACGGTGGAGTTTTCGCTGAAGCGCCCGGATGCCTCTTTCCTCTGGCACCTGGCCACCCACTATGCGTCCGTTATGTCTGCTGAGTACGCCGCGAACCTGAGCAAAATCGATCGGCAGGAGTTAATCGACCGTCAGCCAGTCGGTACCGGTCCGTTCCAACTGGCCGAATATCGCTCCGGACAATATATCCGCCTGCAGCGCCATGCGCATTTCTGGCGCGGCACGCCGCTGATGCCACAGGTAGTGGTCGATCTTGGCTCTGGCGGGACGGGGCGTTTATCAAAACTGCTGACCGGGGAGTGCGACGTGCTGGCGTGGCCTGCTGCCAGCCAGCTCACCATTTTGCGCGACGATCCGCGTTTGCGCCTGACGTTACGCCCCGGCATGAACATCGCCTATCTGGCGTTTAATACCGATAAGCCGCCACTGAACAACCCTGCCGTACGCCACGCGCTGGCGCTGGCCATTAACAACCAGCGTCTGATGCAGTCGATCTATTACGGTACGGCAGAAACCGCCGCCTCTATTTTGCCGCGAGCCTCGTGGGCCTATGACAGTGAAGCTAAAATTACGGAATACAACCCGGCAAAAGCGCGTGAACAGCTGAAAGCGCTGGGGGCGGAAAACCTGACACTGCAACTCTGGGTACCGACCAGCTCTCAGGCCTGGAACCCAAGCCCGCTGAAGACCGCCGAGCTGTTGCAGGCAGATATGGCGCAGGTGGGGGTGAAAGTGATCATCGTGCCGGTTGAGGGTCGTTTCCAGGAGGCGCGCCTGATGGACATGAACCATGATTTAACCCTGACTGGCTGGGCGACCGACAGTAATGACCCGGACAGCTTCTTCCGTCCGTTGCTGAGCTGTGCGGCGATTAACTCCCAGACCAACTACGCCCACTGGTGCAACCGGGAATTTGACGGCGTGCTGCAAAAAGCGCTGGCGTCCCAACAGCTGGCGTCACGCATAGACGCCTATGATGAAGCGCAGAAGATCCTTGCCGAAGAGCTGCCCGTGCTACCGCTGGCCTCGTCCCTGCGCCTGCAGGCCTATCGCTATGATATTAAAGGCCTGGTGTTGAGTCCGTTCGGCAACGCCTCCTTCGCTGGCGTGTCTCGCGAAAAAGAACAAGAGGTGAAAAAACCATGATCATTTTTACCTTGCGCCGCCTTCTGCTGCTGTTGGTGACGCTCTTTTTCCTGACCTTTGTTGGTTTCAGTCTGAGCTATTTCACCCCGCACGCCCCGCTTCAGGGGTCGTCGCTGTGGGATGCGTGGCTCTTCTGGTTTAACGGTCTGCTGCACTGGGATTTCGGTGTTTCAAGCATCAACGGACAGCTCATCTCCGAGCAGCTGAAAGAGGTTTTCCCGGCGACAATGGAGCTGTGCATTCTGGCATTCGGTTTTGCCTTAATGGTTGGTATTCCGGTAGGGATGCTGGCAGGGATTTATCGCAACAAATGGCAGGATAAATTTATCAGCGCCCTCGCCCTGCTCGGCTTCTCGATCCCGATCTTCTGGCTGGCGCTGCTGCTGACGCTTTTCTTCTCCCTCAACCTGGGCTGGCTGCCGGTTTCTGGCCGTTTTGACCTGTTGTATACGGTAAAAACGGTGACCGGGTTTGCTATCGTTGACGCCTGGCTGTCTGATTCAGCCTGGCGACATGAGATGATCGTCAGCGCCGTACGCCATATGGTCCTGCCGGTACTGACGCTGGCGGTGGCACCGACAACCGAAGTGATCCGCCTGATGCGCCTGAGCACCATCGAGGTGTTTGATCAGAACTATGTCAAAGCGGCCGCCACGCGCGGCTTATCGCGCCTGACTATCTTGCGCCGTAATGTGCTGCATAACGCCCTGCCGCCTGTTATCCCGCGACTGGGGCTTCAGTTTTCCACCATGCTCACCCTGGCGATGATTACCGAAATGGTCTTCAGCTGGCCGGGGCTGGGACGATGGTTGATCAACGCTATCCGCCAGCAGGACTACGCCGCCATTTCGGCGGGCGTCATGGTGATTGGCTCTCTGGTGATTATTGTTAACGTGATTTCCGATATTTTGGGTGCTATGGCCAACCCGTTGAAGCATAAGGAATGGTATGCCCTACGATAACGTATACAGTGAAAAGCGCACGCCCGGTGCGCTGCGTACCGTGTGGCGTAAATTCTATGGTGACACCACGGCAATGATTGGCCTTTATGGCTTCGCCGGGCTGGTGTTGCTCTGCGTTTTTGGCTCCTGGTTTGCGCCCTATGGTATTGATCAGCAGTTCCTTGGCTATCAGCTGCTGCCCCCATCCTGGTCGCGCTACGGTGAGGTCTCTTTCTTCCTCGGTACGGACGACCTCGGGCGTGACGTATTGAGCCGCCTGTTGAGCGGCGCGGCGCCGACGGTCGGCGGTGCATTTGTGGTGACGTTTGCTGCCACCATCTGCGGTCTGGCGCTCGGCATCTTTGCCGGGTCGACGCATGGCCTGCGCTCGGCGGCACTGAACCACATTCTCGACACCCTGCTCTCTATTCCGTCCCTGCTGCTGGCCATCATTGTGGTGGCGTTTGTCGGGCCACACCTGTCGCATGCCATGTTCGCGGTCTGGCTGGCGATCCTCCCTCGCATCGTGCGTTCGGTATACAGCATGGTGCATGACGAACTGGAAAAAGAGTATGTCGTCGCAGCTCGCCTGGACGGTGCAACAACCTTAAACATCCTTTGGTTTGCCGTACTGCCGAACATCGCTGCCGGGCTGGTCACGGAGATCACCCGCGCCCTGTCGATGGCGATTCTGGACATCGCGGCGCTTGGTTTTCTCGATCTCGGCGCGCAGCTGCCGTCGCCTGAATGGGGCGCGATGCTCGGTGACGCGCTTGAGCTTATCTACGTTGCGCCGTGGACGGTCATGTTACCGGGTGCAGCCATTATGGTGAGTGTGCTGCTTGTCAACCTGCTGGGCGATGGTATACGCCGTGCAATTAATGCGGGGGTGCAATAATGCCGCTTCTTGATATTCGCAACCTGACCATCGAGTTCAAAACCGGTGAAGGCTGGGTGAAAGCCGTCGATCGCATCAGTATCACCCTTGCTGAGGGTGAAATTCGCGGGCTGGTGGGTGAATCCGGTTCAGGGAAAAGCCTGATCGCCAAAGCCATCTGTGGTGTGGCGAAGGATAACTGGCGCGTTACCGCTGACCGTATGCGTTTTGATGATATCGACCTGCAACGCCTCTCTCCTCGCGAGCGTCGCAAGCTGGTCGGCCATAACGTATCGATGATTTTCCAGGAGCCGCAATCCTGTCTTGACCCGTCCGAGCGCGTGGGCAAACAGCTGATGCAGAACATTCCCGGGTGGACCTATAAAGGCCGCTGGTGGCAACGGTTTGGCTGGCGTAAGCGTCGTGCTATTGAGCTGTTGCACCGCGTCGGGATCAAAGATCATAAAGATGCCATGCGCAGTTTTCCGTACGAACTGACCGACGGTGAGTGTCAGAAAGTGATGATTGCCATCGCGCTGGCCAATCAGCCGCGTCTGCTGATTGCGGATGAACCGACCAACGCGATGGAACCGACCACGCAGGCGCAGATTTTCCGCCTGCTGACGCGTCTGAACCAGAACAACAACACCACCATTTTGTTAATCAGTCACGACCTGCAAATGCTCAGCAAATGGGCTGATAAGATTGATGTGATGTACTGCGGGCAGACGGTCGAAACCGCCCCGAGTGAAGACCTCATCACCGCGCCGCATCATCCGTACACGCAGGCGCTGATCCGCGCCATTCCAGATTTTGGCAGCGCCATGCCGCACAAGAGTCGCCTGAATACCCTGCCCGGGGCTATCCCGCTACTGGAGTCCTTGCCGATTGGCTGTCGTCTGGGGCCGCGGTGCCCGTATGCGCAGCGTAAATGTATTGAGACGCCACGCCTGACAGGGGCCAAAAATCATCTATATGCCTGTCATTTCCCGCTGAACATGGAGAGAGAGTGAAATGGTCGAAACCTTACTGGAAGTCCGTAACCTGAGTAAGACCTTTCGCTACCGTACCGGGCTGTTCCATCGTCAGACCGTTGAAGCCGTGAAGCCGCTCAGCTTTACCCTGCGCGAAAAACAGACGCTGGCGATCATCGGTGAGAACGGTTCCGGTAAATCCACGCTGGCGAAGATGCTGGCAGGCATGGTTGAACCCTCCGGCGGCGAAGTGCTGATAGATGACCATCCGCTGGAATTCGGTGATTACTCTTTCCGCAGCCAGCGTATCCGCATGATCTTCCAGGATCCGTCGACATCGCTCAACCCGCGTCAGCGTATTTCGCAAATCCTCGATTTTCCGCTGCGTCTGAATACCGATCTCGAGCCAGAAGCGCGACGCAAACGCGTTTTTGAAACCCTGCGGATGGTTGGGCTGCTGCCCGATCACGAGAGCTATTACCCGCACATGCTCGCCCCCGGCCAGAAACAGCGTCTTGGGCTCGCGCGTGCGCTGATATTGCGCCCGAAAGTGATTATCGCCGACGAAGCGCTCGCCTCGCTGGATATGTCGATGCGGTCGCAGTTAATTAACCTGATGCTCGAATTACAGGAAAAACAGGGTATCTCGTATATCTACGTGACCCAACATCTGGGGATGATGAAACACATCAGCGACCAGGTGATGGTCATGCATCAGGGTGAAGTTGTTGAACGTGGCAGTACCGCGGATGTTATGGCCTCTCCGCTTCATGAACTGACTAAGCGATTGATTGCCGGCCATTTCGGTGAAGCATTAACCGCGGATGCGTGGAGAAAAGATCGCTAGCGCGTTGGTGCAAGGGGCGGATTAACAACGCTCACCACGCGCGAAATCCTCGCGGCGTTTTAACGCCCCTTATCCGACAAAAATGCCCCCGGCACACCCGTTCCTTTAAGGGTTAAATGGCAGCTCGCGCGCGTTAACCCTTTCCTTTCACTGATGGCGTAACCCGCTTGCAAGCAGGACAAACACCTCAATCGCATGTGGCAACGTCTTCTGTGGATCGTCACTGGCGGCTATCAACAGTGCAGCATTGAGCGCAGCGCCATTTAACAGCTGTGCAGCGACGTTTGCATCCATGTCTTTCAGGACCTTGCGTTCAATCATTTTTTCTATGGTCTGACGGGTAGATTCCAGGCAGCTATTCTGGCTGGGCCAGTGGGCCGGGTCACCCAGAACAGCCGGACCATCACGCAGTACAATACGCTGCACTTCCGGATCGAGCGCCATTTTGATGTAAGCGACGCCTTCCGCCAGCAGTCGTTCCCAGTCATTCTCGGCGCTGGCGGCAATTTCCTTCGCCTTTCGTGCCATTTCGCTGTCTATCTGGGCGACCACCGCAGCCAGCAAGCCTTTCTTGTCAGTGAAATTATGGTATAGCGCTCCACGTGTTAACCCCACGCTTGCGGTCAACTCATCCATGGAGGCTGCGGCATAGCCTTTCTCGGCAAAAGCTTTGCGCCCTGCCTGTATCATTTTTTCGCGATTTTCCTGGGCCGTTTCGGCACGGCTTTTTGCAGCCATAAGACGTCCTTGGTTACGTTGTGTTTTTCCGTTTGACATACGTGGCGTATGTGGTTTAGATTTTGACATACGCCGCGTATGTTAATACGACCGCGTGATCTCAACAATACCCCCAATCGAAAAGGAAATGCCATGCACCCACGTGAACCTGTATTTCCCGCTAATCGTCATGCCCTCTATGAAGAACATGGCTATTCTGCTGCCATTCGCTCTGGTGATCTGTTATTTGTCTCAGGCCAGGTTGGAAGCCGCAGCGACGGCACACCTGAAACGGATTTCGGCGCTCAGGTACAACTGGCTTTTGATAATCTCCAGGCTACGCTTTCTGCCGCGGGATGTACGTTTGATGATGTGATCGACGTGACGACGTTTCATACCGATCCTGAAAATCAGTTTTCAACCATCATGGAAGCCAAAAAATTAGCGTTCCCCCGCCCCCCTTATCCGAACTGGACGGCCGTGGGGGTAAACTGGCTTGCGGGCTTTGATTTTGAAATTAAGGTCATTGCCAGAATCCCACCGCAATAAAGCGAGTATTCGGCATAACCCCCACCGGCAATTTATTAATTACGTCATGACGCCACACGCTGTAGATATCGAATGAAAGAAAGTATTAGTAAATATATTCTCACCTGGGTAGAGGAAAATAACTTTTCTATTTTACATATTGATCAACTGGTTAAAGATACCGGGTATAGCAGAAGAACCATGGAAACATGGTTTAAAGAGAAATATCACCTCTCTTTAGGTGAGTACATCCTAAGGAGAAGGCTGAGCCTTGCAGCCATCATGCTCAGAATGACGTCGCTTCCCGTTACGGACATTGCTTATTTATTTCACTACCAAAGCAGCCAGGGGTTTTCAAGAGCCTTTAAAAAGATGTCGGGACTCACCCCTTCTGAATACAGAAATGCAAAAGAGTGGGATTTTGATATCCTTCAGCCCTCATTTTTATTAGACGATCTTAAAACACCCGAAATAACACTCTGTGAACTCAATGAGATTTTTCCGTATACCCATGAGATTATAGAGCACGATCATCTTTTTGATACTGCGGTGCACGATGTCACTAAAAAAATCAAAAAACTCCTGCTTGAGAATCGCGATCGGATCCAACAGCTTGCCATAGTGCCGCGCCGACCAGAACGTCTGGGTAAAAGCCGTTCCTATCTGGTAGAAGTCTTAATTTCATATTGTTTAGACAGCACTAAAACAACAAAGAAAGACACACTTTTACTTACCGGAAAATATGCAAAAATGTCCTTTGAAGGCAGCTGGGAATGTTATAGCGCCTATAACAAAATTGCGTTTGTTAAGGCAATGGTGACGAACCGCCTGACGTTGCGCGATGGCATTCATTTAATGCGTTTTAACGCCTGCAGCGATGAGCGCGTTAACTTTGATATTTACATCCCTGTGTTATAACCCCGTTTTTTCTTGCGCGTAAATCACACCGCGGGAGGCGCGCAACGCCGGTTCAGACCGACCCTGCGGCCTGTCTGCACACGGTTCTGTTTTTACCACCGTGCTTGGCCTCATACAGTGCTTCATCCACATCACGAATGATATCGCTACTGTTGACGTTTTCCTGAATGGCTGAGCACACGCCAATACTTAACGTTACCGTCAGGGGCACCGCGTACAGGTTACCCTGCCCGGTGCGTTGCTCAACATTCTTGCGAATACGTTCTGCGACGACTACGGCCATACTCCTGTCCGTGTCGGGCAACAGCAGGCCAAACTCTTCACCTCCCAGTCTGGCAAAGACGTCATTATCACGAATACTGTCTTTAATAATATCCACGACCGCCAGAATGACGCGGTCCCCCACAGGATGTCCCCAGGTGTCATTAATGGTCTTAAAGTTATCGATATCCAGCATCATAATGCTGGTGCCCTTTTCTGTTCTGAGCATGCGGAGCCGCTGAAGTGCCTCAAAAAAATACTTGCGGTTGAAGATCTGCGTAAGGGGATCGCGGTTAACCCGATCGCCAAAAAATCTCAGCAAGCTGAAGACATGTAACAGTAAGGTACAGATAACAAATAGTTTACTGAACACTTCTACCGCCCGGCTGATATACCAGAGCGACAGGTTATACGTATCGAGTAAGAGCAGGAAAAAGTTATAGGTGATCGCAGAAAGGCACACCACGATGATGCTGTTCCAGACGCCAGATGAAAAGCGTGTCACGTAAGTCATGTAGCAGGCCAGGGCCGACCAGAGAACTATCAGAGCGTTAACGTAGCGGACATCCCAGACAGGATGATACTGATCGGGGCGATACGCGGCTATCGTTAATGTCCAGGTTGGATTGTAGCTGCTCAACGCATGGGCCAGCACCGGGAACATAACCAGGGGGATTAACGATATTAGCGCCAGCCAGACCTTATTCCGTAATGTGAACCGTCGCCGTGCCGTGTGTTTCTCCACCCATACAGCAAGCCCCAGCAAAAAAATAAAACTTAACTGGCGGAAAAAATAAAATACCGCCGTATCGTTAGTTTTTAGCGTATGGGTTAACCCTGCGTCTTCAGGAAGCTGAATGACGATAATCGTTTCTATGAAATAGATGAGACCGCTCAGAAACGCCATGCTCAGGATTAACAGGGATAAATGAGATCGGTCAGACGCATACTGCATCTGGATAAAAATAGAGATAATGGTATCCAGAAAAAATAGCGCAATCATGACGATCAAATAGGTTGTCATGGGTACCCTGAAACCTGGATTATCATTAACAAAAAAGGAGTTCACCGCGATCATCAGTGCAAACAGCAGCGCACCGGACAGCACGATCATTTTCTCAGCCAACGTAATGTTATTCATGTTCATTAATACCGCATAAATAAAAGACGTGAAACGGCAGAGCGATTTACACCATTCTCTGCTTAACATCGAGGGGCAAACCGGTCAGGCTTGCCACCCTCTTTTCAGATGCTTCAGTTAACCGACCTCAGTCTGTTGAAGTGGATTATCCCGGTCGATGTCGTACCGAACCGGGATATTCCCTACTGCGCTTTACTCACCAGTGAGATCACTCTTACCGGC
>NZ_CP080000.1:1693068-1769118 GCF_019378755.1 Enterobacter sp. BIDMC 29
TTACCGCATAACGGCATATTTACCGGAAAAATGATATTCCTGTTTTTGGTGCGACGTATTATCCGGTGACAGATAATCAATTATGACTTCAGCCATGTTTTCCCGGCTTTTATCTAGGCCTTCTGGACGCCGTCCCCTGATGGCGATTTCTTTTACCCTCCCACGATGATCAAGCAAAAGTTTTCTCAGTCTTTTGGTCACATCCTGTATCGCAGGATTAAAAATATGATCATATTCCGTCAGGGTATCGTTATAGGAAAACGTCCGCGCCAGCCGACATATCTTCACGTCAGGTTTACGGAGCCCTTCTAATAACAGTGAAGGATGGTAACGCTGGAAGTCCCATATTTCATCGCTTCGATATTGAGACGGTGTTTTCCCGGTCAATTTCTTAAACGCGCGGGCAAAACCCTGTCCACTATGATACTGAAAAATGTGAGCGATTTCGGTGACCGGCAGCGACGTCATCCTTAATAAAGACGCGGCATAGCTCATTCGTCTCCTGAGCATATACTCACCCAGCGACTGGTGGAATTGGTGTTTAAACCAGATTTCGAGCGTCCTTCTGCTGTAACCCGTTTTTACGACCAGCCGATCGATATGCTCCAGAGATAAAATATTATCTTCAACCCAGTCTATAACGTGTTTGTTAATGATTTCTTTCATGTTTTGACTCTAACTGGATTGTAATACGTAAAATCCACTGAACGGATCATTTTGCGCAAAAACGCCCGCCTCTGGTTGGATGAGGCGAACCGGCCGCGCAGTGATATAATGGACGGATGCCTGTGAAACAGCGTGATAACGCGTTCGCTCACCCCCTTCCATGACATACGTCACGGGCTTTGAGCGAGAAATAGCGTGACACAAGGGGCACTGAGTGGGATATAATTTCGAGCTAATTTCGAATGACTTTGAAATGTTGCCTGTAATGCTATGATTTACAAGGCAAAAAATAAGCAATGAATATAAGGATTAAATCTATGGGTTTTCTTTCCGGTAAGCGCATTCTGGTAACTGGCGTTGCCAGCAAACTGTCCATCGCATACGGCATCGCACAGGCTATGCATCGCGAAGGCGCTGAGCTGGCGTTCACCTACCAGAACGACAAGCTGAAAGGCCGTGTAGAAGAGTTTGCCGCGCAGCTGGGTTCCAGCCTTGTTCTGGAATGCGACGTTGCACAAGACGAAAGCATCGATGGCATGTTTGCTGAACTGGCAAAAGCATGGCCGAAATTCGACGGTTTCGTTCACTCCATCGGCTTCGCTCCTGGCGATCAGCTGGACGGCGACTACGTGAACGCGGTAACCCGTGATGGCTTCAAAATCGCTCACGACATCAGCTCCTACAGCTTCGTGGCAATGGCTAAATCTTGCCGTGCGATGCTGAACCCCGGCGCAGCTCTGCTGACCCTGTCCTATCTGGGCGCAGAACGTGCTATCCCTAACTACAACGTTATGGGTCTGGCTAAAGCGTCTCTGGAAGCAAACGTCCGCTACATGGCGAACGCGATGGGTCCAGAAGGTGTGCGTGTGAACGCTATCTCTGCGGGTCCAATCCGTACCCTGGCAGCTTCCGGTATCAAAGATTTCCGTAAAATGCTGGCGCACTGCGAAGCGGTTACTCCGATTCGTCGTACCGTTACCATTGAAGATGTGGGTAACTCTGCAGCGTTCCTGTGCTCTGACCTTTCCGCGGGTATCTCCGGCGAAGTGGTTCACGTTGACGGCGGCTTCAACATCGCTGCAATGAACGAGCTGGAAATTAAATAAGCTGTGACTCTCTTCCCTCACGGGAAGAGAGTTTTCCTTCCTCCGCCCGACCCCTTCGTTATTCCGTTCAGCTATTTGTTATCACCTAACAATATTTTTCCCCACATCTGCCTTACGCCAGGATATTGATCGCCATTTTGAGATCAAGGAACGCCCATGGAACAACGCCGTTTTTCCGGCAAAGGCCACTGGTACCACGAAACCCAGTCAAACCACGCGCAGACGGATGTTCTGCCTCTGGTGCCCGAAGCCGCTAACGTCGACGATCGTTTTTTGCTCGATTTAGCCCTGCCTGACGAGATTGTCGCCGCCTGTACTGGCTGGCTCACCCCTGCCAGAACCTTATGCCACCTGTTGTTTCCGCTCTCAATCTCCGTTAACCGGCTGCATACGCTCAGCGCCTACGACAGATTGAGTACTGCATTAACGGTCGCGCAGGCCTGTGGCGTCCAACGGTTGTGTAACCACTATGCCGCCCTCCTCGCCCCGCTTCCCGGCCCTGACTCCTCACGCGAAAGTAACCGCCGCCTGGCACAAATCACCCAGTACGCCCGTCAGCTCGCCAGCTCACCTGATGTCATCGATGATAAAGCACAGCAGCAGCTTGATGAGGTGGGCCTGACAACCTACGACATGGTGCTTATTAATCAGATTATCGGCTTTATTGGTTTTCAGGCACGCGTGGTGGCCGTCTTTCAGGCCCTGCTGGGGCATCCTGTACGCTGGCTACCCGGCCACCATATTCAGCCGCACACGCTGCCAGCAGCTCCTGAGTCCTGGGTGGCGCTTTTACCTGTCGTTGAACTGCGTTATGCCAGCGCGCATCAGCTTGAATCGCTTTCCCGCTGGCAGGCCGAACCCGCCCTTGAAGCGCTGACGCCGGTACTCAGCCATGAGCCCATCCTGCTCGACCTGACGGGTGAGATCCTGGTAAACAGCCATGATGATATTTCTCTTGATTCGCCGGCGCTTTCGGCGGCAATCGACTTGTTGACGCGTTCTCCGGACCGCTTCAGTGCCGCACAGTTCACCCCGCTCACTGAACAAGGACTGCCTGCGGTACGGGCGATAAAACTGCTCACCCGGAGCGCGATGGATGGCTGGCTTGAACGCCTGAAAGTCGCGTTTGGCAAAGGGGAATAACCATACTAATTACCCAAAGACCGCTTGCTGTGACAGTGAGAATCGCGTAAAACTGTCAGCCGCTCAATGGCTACGAAAATAGAACATTATGTTTCAGGACAACCCGCTGCTAGCGCAGCTTAAACAGCAACTGCATTCCCAGACGCCGCGTGCAGAAGGGGTCGTAAAAGCCACGGAAAAGGGCTTTGGCTTCCTTGAAGTTGATGCGCAGAAAAGCTACTTCATTCCGCCACCGCAGATGAAGAAAGTGATGCATGGCGACCGCATTACGGCCGTCATTCATACCGAAAAGGAACGTGAGTCCGCCGAGCCGGAAGAACTGATCGAACCGTTCCTGACCCGCTTCGTGGGTAAGGTCCAGCGAAAAGACGATCGTCTTTCTATCGTGCCGGATCATCCCCTGCTGAAAGATGCCATTCCTTGCCGCGCCGCCCGTGGTGTTGAGCATGATTTCAAAGAAGGTGACTGGGCCGTAGCAGAAATGCGCCGTCATCCTCTGAAAGGCGATCGTGGCTTTTATGCTGAACTGACCCAGTTCATCACCTTTGGCGACGACCATTTCGTGCCATGGTGGGTGACGCTTGCACGCCATAATCTTGAGAAAGAAGCGCCAGACGGCGTAGCGACTGAAATGCAGGACGAAGGCCTGACGCGTCGCGACCTCACTGCCCTGGAGTTTGTCACTATCGACAGCGCCAGCACAGAAGATATGGATGATGCGCTGTATGCGGAAGAGAGCGCTGATGGCAAAGTGCATTTGACCGTCGCCATTGCCGATCCCACCGCATGGATCGTTGAAGGCAGCAAGCTGGACGATATGGCAAAAGTCCGATCGTTCACTAACTACCTGCCGGGCTTCAACATCCCCATGTTGCCGCGCGAACTGTCAGATGACCTCTGCTCACTGCGTCCAAATGAAGTGCGTCCGGTCCTTGCCTGCCGCATGACCATCGCCGCCGATGGCGCGATCGAAGACGATATTGAATTTTTTGCCGCAACCATCGAATCGAAAGCCAAGCTGGCCTACGACAATGTTTCCGACTGGCTTGAGAATACCGGCACCTGGAAACCGGAATCAGACGCGATTGCCGCACAGATCCGCCTGCTGCACCGCATTTGTCTGAACCGCGGCGAGTGGCGTAAAACCCATGCGCTGGTCTTTAAGGAGCGTCCGGACTATCGCTTTGTGCTGGGTGAGAAAGGCGAGGTGTTGAATATCGTGGCCGAACCGCGTCGCATTGCGAACCGCATTGTTGAAGAAGCGATGATTTCTGCCAACATTTGTGCCGCTCGCGTCCTGCGTGACAAGCTGGGCTTTGGTATTTACAACGTCCACACCGGTTTTGATCCGGCCAATACCGAAGCGCTGGCGGCCCTGCTGAAGAACCACGATGTGCACGTTGACCCTGAAGAAGTGCTGACGCTGCAGGGCTTCTGTAAGCTGCGCCGCGAGCTGGATGCACAGCCATCCGGTTTCCTCGACAGCCGTATCCGTCGCTTCCAGTCCTTTGCTGAAATCAGCACCGAGCCGGGTCCACACTTTGGCCTCGGCCTGGAAGCCTACGCGACCTGGACGTCACCTATTCGTAAGTATGGTGACATGGTCAACCACCGTCTGCTGAAGGCGATCATTAAGGGTGAGTCCATTGCGCGTCCGCAAAATGACACCACCCTGCAGATGGCCGAACGACGTCGCCTGAACCGTATGGCGGAACGTGACGTGGGAGACTGGCTGTACGCACGCTACCTGCAGGATAAAGCGGGTACAGATACTCGCTTTGCCGCAGAAATCATTGATATCAGCCGGGGCGGTATGCGCGTTCGCCTGGTGGATAACGGTGCCGTCGCCTTTATCCCTGCCCCGTTCCTGCATGCCGTCCGTGACGAACTGGTCTGCAGCCAGGAAAATGGTACTGTGCAAATCAAAGGCGAAACAGTTTACAAAGTCACAGACGTGATTGACGTAAACATCGCTGAAGTTCGCATGGAAACCCGCAGCGTTATCGCGCGCCCGGTCGCCTGATAACCGCTTAAATTGTCGGCCGTTTCCCTTCGGGAAGCGCCGACAATTTTTCTTTTGAACCCCCGCCGCAAAATCATTATTTTTTCGTACTATTTTCAGCGTCTTCCCGCCCAAAATTGCCATAATTATCTACAGTAAAAGAGTGCCGTTATATTCGATTACGTGAATTTTTATACAATAAATAGCCTTTTTCGCCAGACGCGTTTTTTATAAGAAAACCGGGAAAAAACACGACGTTCATTTTTGGGTTGCCGCTGTTTCACAACGGAAAAGTCGACGGCAAATGAATGATTTGTGCGCTAATGAGCAGCTGCGGGAGAAAACATGATGGACGATCTGGAGCAGAATTTGCTGTTTCGTTACATGGGTACGCATAGCCCCTGGTGGCGAATGACAGCTGACAGCAACGCTCTGCACCTTGCCGCCAGCGAAAATTCCGATGTGACTGAGGTGGTGGCGCTGGATGATGAACAAGCCGAACTCATCCGCCAGTTAACCGTCATTACCTCCAGCATCTCCATGACGCTCTCGTTGTACGGCGAAGATGTCCCGGTTCATCTTGTGGGGCGCAAAATAACCCGAAATGAATGGGCCGGCACCGCGTCAGCGTGGAACGATACGCCCTCCGTGGCTCGTGACCTGGCTCAGGGCCTCTCTTTTGCTGAACAGGTTGTCTCTGAAGCCAACTCCGTCATCGTTATTCTCGATCATAACGGCAATATTCAGCGTTTTAACCGGCTGAGTGAAGAATATACCGGTCTGAAAGAACAAGAAGTTATTGGCCAGAACGTCTTCAAGCTGTTTATGAGCCGCAGCGAAGCGGCAGCTTCGAAGCGCAATATCACCGGTTTTTTTCGCAACGGCAGCTCCTACGAGGTCGAACGCTGGATCAAAACGCGTAAAGGGCAACGGTTGTTTTTGTTCAGAAACAAGTTTGTTCATAGTGGCAGCGGCAAAAATGAAATTTTCCTTATCTGTTCCGGCACCGACATTACCGAGGAGCGCCGCGCCCAGGAGCGTCTGCGCGTGCTGGCCAATACCGACACCATCACCGGTTTACCAAACCGTAATGCGATCCACGAACTGATTTCTGATGCCATCGCCAGCCGCGGTGAAACGCAGGTCGGCGTGGTGTATCTCGACCTGGATAACTTTAAAAAGGTCAACGATGCCTACGGGCATATGTTTGGCGACCAGCTGTTGCAGGCTGTCGCTCTGGCCATTCTGAGCTGTCTGGATGACGGTCAGGTGCTGGCGCGACTTGGCGGCGATGAGTTTATTGTCATGGCCACAGATACCTCTCAGGGCGCTCTGGAAGCCATGGCGTCGCGGATCTTAACCCGTCTGCGCCAGCCGTTCAGAATCGGCCTGATAGAAATTTACACCGGTTGCTCGCTCGGTATCGCCCTCGCCCCGCAGCACGGTAACGACAGGGAAAGCGTCATCCGTAATGCCGATACCGCCATGTACACGGCGAAAGAGAATGGCCGGGGCAAGTTCTGCGTCTTCTCACCCGAGATGAACCAGCGCGTATTTGAATATCTCTGGCTGGATACCAACCTGCGTAAAGCGCTGGATAACGATCAACTTCTGATTCACTACCAGCCTAAAATTACCTGGCGGGGTGAAATCCGAAGTCTTGAAGCGCTGGTGCGCTGGCAGTCGCCGGAACGCGGTTTAATCCCTCCGCTGGAGTTTATTTCTTATGCCGAGGAGTCGGGATTGATTGTCCCGCTGGGCCGCTGGGTGATGCTTGATGTGGTGCGCCAGGTGGCTAAATGGCGCGATAAGGGGATTAACCTGCGCGTGGCGGTCAACGTCTCCGCACGTCAGCTGGCCGACCAGACCATTTTCAGCGATTTAAAGCAGGCGCTGAAGGATCTGGATTTTGAATACTGCCCTATCGACGTTGAACTCACGGAAAGCTGCCTTATCGAAAACGAAGAGCTGGCGCTCTCTGTGATCCAGCAGTTCAGCAAACTTGGCGCGCAAATTCATCTTGATGATTTCGGCACCGGCTACTCGTCTCTGTCGCAGCTGGCGCGGTTCCCTATCGACGCCATTAAACTTGATCAATCCTTCGTCAGGGATATACATAAACAATCGATCTCCCAGTCTCTGGTGCGGGCCATCGTCGCGGTGGCACAGGCATTAAACCTGCAGGTCATTGCTGAAGGGGTCGAGAGCGCGAAAGAAGACGCCTTTCTGACCAAGAACGGCGTCAACGAACGGCAGGGCTTTCTCTTCGCTAAGCCAATGCCCGCTGCCGCATTCGAGCGATGGCTAAAGCGATATCAGTCGCGAAAACAGCGTTAACTGGCTTTGCGTAATGCCCCATGATGGCGGTTTTGCAGCATCACCAGACGCTCCATATAGGCGATATCTTTTGGCTCGAGGCAAAACGCCGCATCAACCCAGTCTTCCGTGATATCCATCAGTTCACTGCGCGGCAGTTGCAGTACCCGGGTTCGGGCGCGCAACATCGCCCTTACCCCGTTCAGCTTCGGCCGCAGCGTGTCGATGAAGGTTCTGACGGAGACGTAGCTCTGCCCGGGCTCAAACAGCACATCGACCAATCCATGCTGTTCGTACCATTCTGCCGTATGCGACTCCCCCTTGTAGATGAGTTCTTCCGCCAGTTTCATCCCTGCCCGACGTGCGACCAGCGAATATGCCCCCATGCCCGGGAACAGGTTGAAGGCAATTTCCGGGAAGCCCAGACGGGCATCGCGCTGAGAGAGAACAAAATGGTGTGCCAGCGCAGCCTCAAACCCACCGCCTAGCGCGCTGCCTTCAACCATTGCCAGAGAGACCGCGCCCGTATCAAACCCCCGCGACGCTGCGTGGACACAGTCGACGCAGGCACGTGCATACGCGCGTAACGCTTCACGCCGTCCATTTTGAATGCACTCTACGAAGAACTGTAAATCGCCTCCCGCATTATACATTTCAGGAACCAGTGACCCGGTTACCCAAAAATCGACAAGATACCCGGACTGGCGAACCAGCCAGGAGAGGTTCATGATCTCCTCAATTAACGCATGATTAAAACAAGGACGAGGTTGCGCCCGCAGCATCATCCAGATGGTGTGCCGCTCTTCCTCGTAGTAGGCTGACAACTGTGTGAAACGTTCAGTATCGGTAAACAGGGTGCAGGTAGGCTGGTTGATAACTGTCATAGTCTAATTCCTCACAGAAAAAGCGCCTTGCGCGCAGTTTTAGACTAATCCACTCATTAAGCCCGCAGCATGTGGGGGAATAAATTTATCACTTTCATTTATGTAATTTAGTTATTGCATTTTTTCCCTTCTCTTTTGATCCCATTTTCTGCATCATTGAAAATATTACCTTTTCGCACCTGGGGTGAGATTATGTCTACTATTGATGCACAAGCTGTAGCACAACGTATTGATACCGTGCTGGATATCCTGGTGGCAGGCGATTATCACTCGGCGATCCGTAATCTGGAGATCCTGAAGTCTGAACTTCTTGCTCAGAAGGGTGCTGAAAACGCGCCTGAGAACGGACAGCCAAAAGCGCCGTGGGAAGTTTGATCCTGCTGTTTTCGAACCTGTTTCGCTTTATTAATTGGATGCTATGAATTCCCGACAACAAATCATTTTGCAGATGGTCATTGACCAGGGACGCGTCAGCGTAGTCGATCTCGCTAAAACCACCGGCGTTTCAGAAGTCACCATCCGCCAGGATCTTAACCTCCTGGAGAAACAGAGCTACCTGCGTCGTGCGCATGGGTATGCGGTCCCGCTCGATAGCGAGGATGTTGAGACGCGCATGATGAACAACTACGCCCTGAAGCGTGAACTGGCGGAGTTTGCCGCGTCTTTAGTCAACAATGGTGAGACGGTGTTTATCGAAAACGGCAGTAGCAATGCCTTACTGGCGCGCACGCTTGCCGAACAGAAAGACGTTACTATCATCACGGTCAGTAGCTATATCGCGCACCTGCTCAAAGAGACCCGCTGCGAGGTGATCCTGCTGGGCGGCATTTACCAGAAAAAAAGCGAAAGCATGGTTGGCCCCCTGACCCGCCAGTATGTTCAGCAGGTCCATTTCAGCAAGGCCTTTATTGGTATTGATGGCTGGCAGCCAGAAACGGGCTTCACCGGCCGCGATATGATGCGTTCTGATGTGGTGAATGCGGTGCTGGAAAAAGAGTGTGAAGCCATTGTGCTGACTGACAGCTCAAAATTTGGCGCCGTTCACCCTTATACCATGGGGCCAGTCTCTCGCTTTAGCCGCGTAATTACCGACGAACGTTTGAGCGATGAGCATCGTATTAAACTGGAAGATGACGGTCTTATCGTCAATATTATTAAAAAGTCGTCCTGAGTCCTTTAAGCGCCCGAATGTCGGGCGCCTATGTCCCTACTGTCTGAGATGATTCCTAACCCTCCTTTAAGAGTTTTTACCTGTTTAACCCGCCTTAAAGTCGTAAAATTAATGTTAGCGATATAACAGGAAGTGACTATCACCTGCGTGATTACGTAACGCCTGCGCGACCAGCTTTCACGGAAAACAGTTTTTAAGTATTCAATTCGTCTATACTTAAAGCGTAGCTCTTTCCGTGAATCGATAATTCAGGAGAAAGTATTATGACCTTAACCAGCAAAAAATTAGCCGCCGCTGTTCTGGCAATCACTGTAGCAATGTCCCTGAGCGCTTGCTCTAACTGGTCTAAACGTGACCGCAACACCGCAATTGGTGCCGGTGCTGGTGCTCTGGGCGGTGCGGTATTAACAGATGGCAGTACGCTGGGTACATTAGGTGGCGCTGCTGTCGGTGGTATTATCGGTCACCAGGTCGGCAAATAATTATTAAATAAGCCTTCACCGGTACTGCGATATTAGAACGCATTTCAGGTCTGACTTACGCACGTAAAAAAAAGAGCCACGGCAAATGCCGTGGCTCATCTATTTTAGCCGCCCGCCAGTTTCACTTTCATGCCTTTGGCTTCGAGCAGGGATTTAATTAAATCACGTTTATCGCCCTGGATTTCGATAATGCCGTCTTTCACGGCACCACCGCAGCCACATTTCTTTTTCAGATCGGCGGCCAGCTTAACCAGTTCCGCGTCGTCAAGATCAATGCCGGAGATAAGGCATACGCCCTTACCTTTGCGTCCACTGGTTTGACGCTGGATACGAACAATACCGTCCCCCTTCGGGCGCTCGGCTTTCGCTTTTGGTTCGTCTATACGCCCACTTTCTGTTGAGTAGACCAGACGACTGTTTGAATCAGTCATTATGCCCCCTTTTTCAGTGATGCATTGATCGCCTTGAGCGTCTCTGACGGGTTAGCCGATTGCGTCACAGGACGCCCGATGACCATATAGTCTACCCCTGCCGCCAGCGCCTGTTCAGGCGTCATAATGCGACGCTGATCGCCGGCCTCGCTGCCGGCCGGGCGGATACCTGGGGTAACAAGTTTGAAAGCCTGGCCCAGTTCTGATTTGAAACGCACGGCTTCCTGCGCGGAACAAACGACACCATCAAGCCCGCAATTTTGCGTCAGGCGCGCGAGACGCTCTGCATGCTCAGCAGGTGACAACGTCACACCGAGATCGCGTAAATCACTCTCATCCATACTGGTCAGCACGGTAACCGCAATCAGCAACGGTGCGTCGCTGCCGAACGGCAGGAGCGCTTCACGGGCCGCGGTCATCATTCTTGCCCCACCCGATGCATGCACATTGACCATCCATACCCCCAGTTCGGCAGCAGCAGCCACGGCGTGCGCGGTAGTATTCGGGATATCGTGGAATTTAAGGTCGAGGAAAACGTCAAAACCGCGCTGTTGCAGGTCGCGTACGATCTGCGGTCCAAACAGCGTGAACATCTCTTTGCCAACTTTCAGACGGCAGTCGCGAGGGTCTATACCGTCGACAAAGGCCAGTGCCGCGTCACGTTTATTGTAATCAAGCGCAACAACAACAGGAGAATCAGTAATTACGCGGGAAGCGGAGGAAGTAACAGACGTCATGACCAGCCCTTTTCGTCTATGGGCGCGCAGCGGCGCGGAACAGATAAACGGCGAGCATTCTACCTGCCAGCGCTGAAAATTGACAGGATCGATTTACTCTCCTGCCTGGCCGGCAAACCGCACGGACTCGATGGGTTCTGAAAACCCATCAGTATGTTGTAACTAAAATAGATCGTTTTTAAAAATTACTGCCCATCAAGGCCTCGGATTGGCTTGATGGTCGACCATGCCCGGCATGAAGGACAGTGCCAGTACAGCGTATACGCCGTAAACCCACATTTCTGGCAACGATAGCGCGGTTTGCTTCGTACCTGCTCGCCTACCATGTCGCGCAGTACCATCAGGCTCTCTTTGGCGCGCCCTTCCTCTGCATCGTTGAGGTGGTAGTCCATCAGCTTATGGAAAACCCGCATGGTCGGATGACGTTGCAGCTGACGCGTAATATAGACCTGCGCGGTATCACTGCCCTCATACTGCTCAACCACGTCCGAGAGCATCAGTTCGGCAGTCGCGCCGGTGTTCTCTTCCACGCAACGTCGCAGGAACGCCACCCATTCATCCTGCTTATCCAGTTGTTGATAGCAGGTTTGCAGCATGTCGAGGGTTTCACTGACCAGCTCTTTATCCTGGTCAATAACCCGCAACAGGCTCTCTACAGCTTTGGCATAGTCGCCGTTCGCCATAAAGACGCGCCCCATCATGATGGAGATACGCGCACTGTTACGGTCAGCGGCGGCACCCTTTTTAAGCAACGCCATGGCTTTGTCCATGTCGTCGTTGCCCATTTGCTGAAGGGCCAGTTCACAGTAGAAGTGGGCTATCTCAACTCGCTGCTTATCTTTGCCCAGCTTCACCAGACGCTCGGCCGTATCAATGGCTTTCTGCCAGTCACTGGTGGCCTGATAAATCTGCAGCAGCTGCTGCAAGGCGCTGACGCGGAAATCCGTTTCATCCACCAGCTGCGAGAACATGTCTTCTGCACGGTCGTACAGCCCCGCCGCCATGTAATCACGGCCCAGCTGTTGTACCGCCAGCAGGCGTTGATCGTAGGTCAACGAGGCGCTTTCCATAAGGGTCTGGTGAATACGAATGGCGCGATCAACCTCGCCGCGCGAGCGGAACAGGTTTCCCAGGGTGAGATGCGCTTCAACGGTGCCCGTATCCTCTTTGAGCATATCGAGGAACAGGTCTACTGCTTTGTCCTGTTGATTGCTCAGCAGGAAGTTCACCCCAGCAACGTAGTCGCGGGAGAGTCGGTTAGCCTCATCCTGTTTTGTTTGTTGCGCACTTCTGCGGCCCATATACCAGCCATAGGCTGCGGCTACAGGCAAAAGCAGAAACAACAACTCCAGCATAGTCGATTATTCCTTGACGACCGGCACACCAGAGCTTTCCGGAATGTCGGACGCAGGCGCAATTTGATGTTCGAGTCGTTTAATTTTACGTTCAGCGCGCGCAAGTGAAACACGAACTTTCAACCAGAAAAGACCGCATACCAGCCAGCCAATCGCAAAGCCCGCGGCGAATAAAACCGCCAGAAGGCTCGATACACGATACTCGCCCTGCGCCAGCAGATAGTTAAACGTCACCTGTTGATCGTTTTGTGCACCCAATGTGACTGAAATGACAAAAATCGCCAATACCAGTAAGAAAATGAGTAAATATTTCACATTACTTCCCGTTATGTGGTTCAAGCGAATAAAGTGTGTTCAACTCACCGCAATCAGCCTTATAAACTACCATTTTAGTGACGGGCGCGAAACGGAAAAAGTGACGCGCCAGTCATGGATTTATGGGCAAAACACGGAATATCAACCGTCAGGCGTCGCTTTGGTCCCTTTCGGCGATCTCTTCTTCCTCGACAGGCGGTGGCGTTAACGGACCGCAGATGCGTTCAGCAAGCCATGTTGCCAGCGTCACAAGCAGCCATGAGATCAGCGTAGCCACCACCAAATCCCGCGGCCAGTGCATCCCCAGCAGCAAACGACTGCCCATCACCCCTGTGGCCCAGACCAGTAAAATCGCGATCGTGACCGTACGTCGCCGTGGCCAAAGCAGCCCTACTCCCAGTAACGCCCAGCTGGCAGCAAACATGGTATGGCCGGAAGGAAAAGCAAACCCGGTCTCTTTTTGCCAGTGTTTACGTAAGAACTTCGGGATATCCTGCTGTTCCGCAAGCTGTTCTTTGACCAGCGCACCACGATCTTTACGTTTTAAATTGTAGAACTCATCCACCGGAACATGGTGCGCTTTTTCCAGCCAGACGACAAAAGGACGCGGCTCCTGGACATGATCTTTAACCCAGGACTTCACGCCCTGACCGATGAGGATCGCCCCACCCAGTATCGCAAAGAGCATCAGCGCCGCACGCAGACGAAAGCGCAAACACCACAGAAACCAGGCGCAAAGGATCACATGCGTGATAATTCCCCACGGCTGGGTGACCGTCTCCGTTATCCAGTATAATGTTTTCAGCCATGTGGCGTTCTGCCCCGGCTGCCACATCCAGCCTGAGACCCATACGGCCAGCGGCATAATAAGTAGAATGGCCGCACCTGCTGCCGTACGTCTGGCGATTGAAAGCATGTCTTCTCCTTTTTCGCTAAGCACCACAATCATAACTGAAATTCATCTGTTGGGTGGATATGTCGGATCGTGCGTTTAACGTCCATATAGCATGGCGCCCATTAGGCGAACGTGCTGAGCTTGTGGCAAAATGAACAGATACAGAAAGCCAAACAGGCGAAAGGCACGAAACGTGTCAGCCTACTCTGGAGAATCACATGCAGCTTAAACGTGTGGCAGAAGCCAAACTGCCAACCCCATGGGGCGATTTCCTGATGGTGGGATTTGAAGAACTGGCAACCGGACAGGATCATGTCGCGCTGGTGTTCGGTGACATTTCAGGACAGACGCCGGTACTCTCTCGCGTACATTCGGAGTGTCTGACTGGCGATGCCTTGTTCAGCCTGCGCTGTGATTGCGGTTTCCAGCTTGAAGCAGCCCTTTCTCACATCGCTGAAGAAGGTCGTGGGGTGCTGCTTTATCACCGTCAGGAAGGTCGTAATATTGGCCTGCTGAATAAAATCCGCGCCTACGCGCTGCAGGATCAGGGATACGATACGGTTGAAGCGAACCACCAGCTCGGGTTCGCCGCCGATGAACGCGACTTTACCCTGTGCGCCGATATGTTCAAGCTTCTGGGGGTAGATGAGGTCCGTCTGCTGACCAATAACCCGAAAAAGGTGGAAATCCTGACCGAAGCGGGGATCAATATCGTCGAACGTGTTCCGCTGATTGTCGGCCGCAACCCGAAAAATGCCCACTATCTTGATACCAAAGCCGCCAAAATGGGTCACCTCCTGAGCGAGTGATCGCGAGATGCCCGGCATCGCCATCGCGAGCCGGGCTGACTGCGTCAATCCAGCATTTTACGAATCACGTAATGTAATATGCCGTCGTTCTGGTAGTAGGTCAGCTCGGTTGCCGTATCAATGCGACACCGGCATTCAAGCACTTCCGTTTTACCGTCTGCTCGCGTTAACGTCACCGGAACCGTTTTACCCGGCTGCAGGTTTTGCAGACCACTAATATCAATCTGCTCTTCCCCGGTCAGTCCCAGCGTTTTACGGGTGACGCCCTGCGGGAACTCTAGCGGCAGGATCCCCATCCCGATAAGATTCGAACGGTGAATACGCTCGAAAGATTCGGCAATGACCACGCGAACCCCAAGCAGGCGCGGACCTTTCGCTGCCCAGTCTCGACTGGAGCCGGAGCCATACTCTTTACCGGCAATCACCGCCAGCGGCGTGCCTTCCTGCTGGTATTTGACGGCGGCATCATAAATCGAAACCACTTCCGTGCCAGGTAAATGACGCGTCATGCCCCCTTCCACGCCCGGAACCATTTCGTTGCGGATGCGGATGTTGGCAAACGTCCCGCGCATCATCACTTCGTGGTTACCACGACGCGATCCGTAGGAGTTGAAGTCCCGGCGTTCCACCCCCCGGCTTTGCAGATAGCGGCCAGCCGGACTGTCGGCTTTGATACTGCCCGCCGGCGAGATGTGGTCCGTGGTAACGGAATCGCCCAGCATCGCCAGAATACGCGCCCCGTGGATATCCTTAAGCGGAGCAGGTTCAGCCAGCATGTCATCAAAGAACGGTGACAGACGAATATAGGTCGAATCATCCTGCCAGTCATAGGTATCCGAGCCCACGACGTTAATTGTTTTCCATTCCGGTGTGCCTTCAAACACTTCCGCATACTCTTTGCGGAACATTTCGGTTGAGACCTTTTCAACGGCTCGCGCGATGTCGCGTGAAGACGGCCAGATATCTTTCAGATAAACAGGCTCGTTCTTGCGATCGTGACCAATCGGGTCTGTCGTGAGATTGATGTTCATGTTTCCCGCCAGAGCGTAAGCCACAACCAGCGGCGGCGAGGCCAGCCAGTTGGTTTTCACCAGCGGATGAATACGCCCTTCAAAGTTGCGGTTACCGGAAAGAACCGCACCCACGGTAAGATCGCCCTGCTTGATCGCCGTTTCAATCGGCTCAGGCAGCGGACCGGAGTTACCGATACAGGTAGTACATCCGTAACCCACGAGATTAAAGCCCAGCTCGTCAAGGTACGGGGTGAGTTTTGCCTGCGCCAGGTAATCTGAAACCACTTTAGAGCCCGGGGCCAGCGAAGCCTTAACCCACGGCTGTGGTTTCAGACCAAGCTCAACGGCTTTTTTGGCCAACAGCCCCGCGGCCATCAAAACGCTTGGGTTCGAGGTGTTGGTGCAGGAGGTGATAGCGGCAATAACCACCGCGCCATCCGGAAGTTGATACTGATGTCCGTTCAGGACATAGTCTATTGGACGGTGATCTTTTTTCGCGACATTGACTTCCAGTTCATTGCTGGCGGCAAAAGCTTTTGGAACGTCCGGTAACGCGACCCGATCCTGCGGGCGTTTTGGCCCGGCAAGGCTCGCCTCGACGCTTCCCATATCCAGCTCAAGCGTGCTGGTAAATACCGGCTCATCACCCGGGTTTCGCCACATCCCCTGCGCTTTAGTGTAGGCCTCGACCAGCGCGACCTGCTCTTCACTGCGACCACTCAGGCGCATATATTCCAGCGTGACGTCATCGATGGGGAAGAAGCCACAGGTCGCGCCATATTCCGGCGCCATATTGGCGATCGTGGCGCGATCGGCCAGCGGCAGCGAATCCAGTCCGTCACCGTAGAATTCAACAAATTTACCCACCACCCCATGCTTACGCAGCATCTGGGTGACGGTTAACACCAGGTCGGTCGCGGTAATGCCTTCCGACAGCTTACCGGTGAGCTTGAAGCCCACCACATCAGGAATGAGCATCGACACCGGCTGACCAAGCATAGCCGCTTCCGCTTCAATACCCCCGACGCCCCACCCCAGCACACCGAGGCCGTTAATCATGGTGGTATGTGAATCCGTCCCGACCAGCGTATCCGGATAAGCCACCCACTCTTTATCCTGCAATTCACTCCAGACGGCTTTGCCCAGATATTCGAGGTTAACCTGATGGCAAATACCGGTTCCAGGCGGAACCACGCTAAAGCGGCTGAACGCCTGTTGCCCCCATTTCAGGAAGACATAGCGCTCGTGGTTACGTTCCATCTCCAGACGTACGTTTTCACCAAAAGCGTCATCATTACCAAAGTGGTCAACGGTCACGGAGTGGTCAATCACGAGGTCAACGGGAGAAAGCGGATTCACTTTTGCCGTATCGCCCCCGAGGCGCTTAACGGCTTCGCGCATGGCGGCTAAATCAACCACGGCAGGAACACCGGTAAAGTCCTGCATCAGGACCCTCGCCGGGCGATAGGCTATTTCTCTGTCGGCATGGGCACTCTTCAGCCACCCCGCCAGCGCCTGGATATCCTCAAGGGTGACGGAATCGCCATCCTGCCAGCGTAAGAGGTTTTCCAGCAAAACTTTCAAGGACTTGGGTAAACGCGAAATGTCCCCAAGCGTTCTGGCAGCCAGTGGCAGGCTATAGTAATGCCAGGTTTTGTTTTCTGCCTGTAATGTGTCCTTACTGGCTTCGCGTAGGGTTAACGACATAAGCTCCTCCTTAATTACAGAGATGTCCTGACAATCATCAGGGCTGTAATTAAAGATAACACAAAGATGTCGTAACGTTTTGATAACAACCCGAATTGATAAATTTAGGAATGGTCCAGTGAAGTGCGAAAACAAAAAACCCCGCCGCAGCGAGGTTTTGGATTTACAGGAAGGCCAGCCAGATGAGCTGAGACCAGAACAGGATCGACACAGAAAAAACGCCGAGCCATGACCAGTATTTGTGAGACATCATGTTATTCATCATAGGGTACACCAGGCATTATTTTTAAAAAGGCTCCGAGGTTTGCCCTCAGTTCTATATTGCTGATGTGTATTTATTAAAGAGTACAAAGGTGCAGAGTCTTTATTCAGACTATTTGCATCATTACGCAATTAACTAAATTATTGTTTTTTGGGTTCGTCTTCTGCGAACACATCAATAAAGGCTTGCTGCTGTGGCGTCAGTTTCCAGGACGCGGGGACAACGGTCGCAGGTGCTTTGCGTCCTTTGTGACCACTGTCACGATGCTGACACATCTGTTTTACCGTTTCTGTACGTACCGTCACTGCCATATTCAACCCCAATATTTCCAGGCAAGGAGAGCAACCACTACCCAAAACAGGGCGGAGACGAGAAAGACCGCCAGCCAGGCTTTACGCTTGAGCGCAGGATCCCTTTGCGGTTCTTCACTTCCTGAAGGCATTGCTAACCTCATACAATCGATATCGCTTATCATTTAGGACCAAACAATTGGTACAATTAATCATCTGTTGAGATAAATCCTAAAGAAACTTTAGCCGAAAAGCCAGTGAATTTACGCATCAATTGGTGGGAAATATTCATTCTTTTGACCAGAAATAAATAATTGAAAAGAAATATTTGCGTAGCCGTAAATTACTTTCTACTTTTGTCGCCAATTCACGACATTAAAACCATACAGATTAAATGGGTAATGACATTATATGGCAGGGAAAATGTAGATGATGATAATTATGATTTAGCTTTGAGGAGTTAATTCGGTATCTTTCCGTGAGGGAAAGATACCGGGAGTGATTATTTTGCCGGAAGTTTGATGTCTTTAAACATCTCTTCAATATCTTCATTTGAACGTAATGCAACCGCCGTATCGACCACGTCACGCGTTAAATGCGGGGCAAAGCGTTGAATAAAATCATACATATAGCTGCGCAGGAAGGTGCTGCGACGGAAACCAATTTTGGTCGTGCTGTGGCTGAAAATATCGTGCGCATCAAGACGAACCAAATCCGGGTCTGAAACCGGGTCGACGGCCATGCTGGCAATCACGCCAACGCCCAGGCCAAGCCGCACATAGGTTTTAATGACATCAGCATCCGTGGCGGTAAAGACAATGCGCGGCGTTAATCCCGCCCGGTTAAAGGCCGTATCAAGCTCAGAGCGTCCGGTGAAGCCGAAGGTGTATGTCACTAAAGGATATTGCGCCAGCTCTTCAATAGTCACCGACCCTTTCCCCGCGAGCGGATGATCCGGGGTCACTACGATAGAACGATTCCAGTGGTAGCACGGTAGCATAACCAGATCGTCATACAGGTGAAGCGCTTCTGTCGCGATGGCAAAGTCCGCGTTGCCCTTTGAAACCGCTTCAGCGATTTGCGTGGGCGAGCCCTGATGCATATGCAAAGAGACGCGCGGATAACGTTCTATAAAGCCCTTAATAACACCTGGCAGCGCATAACGCGCCTGAGTATGCGTTGTGGCAATATAAAGCGAGCCTTTATCCGGCCAGGTATGTTCACCCGCCACGGACTTAATAGCGTCAACTTTGGAGAGGACTTCCCGGGCAATACGAATGATTTCCTGCCCGGCGGGTGTCACCTGCGTAAGGTGCTTACCGCTGCGAGCGAAAATCTGGATACCTAATTCGTCCTCCAGCATACGAACCTGTTTGCTGATGCCCGGTTGCGAGGTATATAACCCCTCAGCGGTAGAAGAGACGTTGAGGTTGTGATTCACCACCTCAACGATATAACGAAGCTGCTGTAATTTCATGCCAGACCATCCGATTTAGCGCACGCGGTCAATCGCTTAAGACGATTTGATAATAAGAAAAGGGTTAACTATAACCACTATATCATTTATAGCCTGACTGTATAGTACGGAACAAAAAATAATAACAAGGTAATAAAAAAGGGCCGGAAGTCCGGCCCTTTTACAGGTAAGTTACGGTAAGGGAAGATTATTTCTTGCCTTCAACCCATTTTCCGTCGACAAAGAAGGCGGACCAGCCGGTCGCTTTCCCCTCTTTCTCAGCCGCAACGTACTGCTGTTTTGTTTTACGGCTAAAACGTACCACCGTTTTATTCCCTTCAGGATCCTGCTGTGGCGCATCGGCCAGATAACGCAGTTTCTCAGGCAGACGGTCGCGGAAACGATGCAGCTCTTCCACCAGCGGCGCGCGGGTTTCACGCGATTTCGGGAAGGTGTTGGCCGCGAGGAAGACCCCGGCAGCACCGTCACGTAACACGAAATAGGCGTCAGACTTCTCACACGGCAATTCTGGCAGCGGAACCGGATCTTCCTTCGGCGGCGCGACTTCACCGTTACGCAGAATCTTACGGGTGTTCTTACACTCGTCGTTGGTGCACGCCATGTATTTCCCGAAACGCCCCATTTTCAGGTGCATTTCCGAGCCACACTTCTCGCACTCAACGATAGGGCCGTCATAGCCTTTGATGCGGAACTCACCCTCTTCGATCTCATAACCATCACACGTTGGGTTATTCCCGCAGACGTGCAATTTACGTTTCGGATCGATTAGGTAGCTGTCCATCGCCGTGCCACATTTCTTACAACGACGTTTGGCACGCAGGGCATTGGTTTCTGCATCGTCACCTTCCAGCACGTTAAGAACTTCGTTCTCAGGTACCAGGTTGATGGTGGTTTTGCAGCGCTCTTTCGGCGATAACGCATAGCCGGAGCAACCGAGGAAGACGCCTGTTGTCGCAGTACGGATCCCCATCTTACGGCCACAGGTTGGGCAATCGATGCTGGTCAGTACCATCTGGTTAGGCAGCATGCCGCCCTCTTCAGGATCTTTCTCCGCTTTTTCAAGCTGGTTGGTAAAGTCGCTGAAGAAGCTGTCGAGCACTTTCTTCCATTCCGCCTGATGGCTGGCAACCTGGTCAAGGCTGTCTTCCATCTGTGCGGTAAAGTCGTAGTTCATCAACTCGCGGAAGTTAGCTTCCAGACGGTCGGTTACGATCTCACCCATTTTTTCAGCGTAGAAACGGCGGTTTTCAACACGCACATAGCCACGATCCTGAATGGTCGAAATGATTGACGCATAGGTTGACGGACGACCAATACCGCGTTTTTCCAGCTCTTTTACCAGCGATGCTTCGCTAAAGCGCGCAGGCGGCTTGGTAAAGTGCTGAGCTGGCACGAGGTCAACCAGAGAGAGTTCATCCCCTTTGTTCACCGCCGGCAGCGTTCGGTCTTCGTCGCCTTTACGCAGTGCAGGCATGACTTTCGTCCAGCCGTCGAAACGCAGGATACGGCCACGCGCTTTCAGACGGAAATCACCCGCACCAACGGTAAGCGTAGTGGAATCATACTGCGCGGGTGTCATTTGACACGCGACGAACTGGCGCCAGATAAGCTGGTACAGCTTCTGGGCGTCGGCTTCCATATCCTTCAGCGATTCCGCTAACACAGAGACGTCAGAAGGACGAATGGCTTCGTGCGCTTCCTGTGAGTTCTCTTTGCTGGCGTACTGGTTAGCGCTTTCCGGCAGGTATTTCTTACCGAAATTGTCACCGATATAGCCGCGCACCATGTTAACCGCATCCTGACTCAGGTTAGTCGAGTCGGTACGCATGTAGGTGATGTAACCCGCTTCATACAAGCGCTGGGCCATCATCATGGTTTTCTTCACGCCATAACCCAGACGCGTGCTTGCGGCCTGTTGCAGCGTAGAGGTAATAAACGGTGCGCCAGGCTTACTGCTGGTCGGTTTGTCTTCACGCTCCAGAACCTGATAGCGTGCTTTTTCCAGCAACGCCACCGCGGCCATGGTCTGGTCACGGTTTTCAGGACGGAAAGGCTTGTCGTTCTGATGGCTCACCTGCAGCGGCAGAGCATCCCCGCCCGGCGTGGTGACATTCGCGTCGACTTCCCAGAACTCTTCTGGCACAAACGCTTTAATTTCGCGTTCACGTTCAACGACAAGACGCACGGCAACGGATTGCACACGGCCTGCGGACAGACCACGGGCAATCTTTTTCCACAGCAGTGGAGACACCATGTAGCCCACAACACGGTCCATAAAGCGACGTGCCTGCTGTGCGTTTACACGGTCAATGTTCAGTTCGCCCGGCTTTTCAAACGCCTGGCGAATCGCATTCTTCGTAATTTCGTTAAACACTACACGGCTGTAGCGTTTGTCATCACCACCGATCACTTCCCGCAGGTGCCACGCAATGGCTTCCCCTTCGCGGTCAAGGTCGGTTGCGAGATAGATGTGGTCTGCTTTTTCAGCAAGCTGTTTCAGCTCATTAACAACTTTTTCTTTCCCGGGCAGCACTTCGTATTGTGCATCCCAGTTATGCCATGGGTTAACACCCATGCGGTTGACAAGCGCGCTACGTTCATCCTTTTTAGGCTTTTTAGCCCCTTTGGTGGAGGTAGAGTCTGCGCTCTTTTTGCTGGCTGAGCCACTGGTCGGCAAATCGCGGATATGACCCACGCTGGACTTAACCACGTAGTCATTACCCAGATACTTATTGATCGTTTTGGCTTTTGCCGGGGACTCAACGATGACGAGAGCTTTACCCATATTCACCTTTACCTAATTTAATTCTTCCAGGAATACGCCGCACGTTGATTTCCCTTCCACTGACGACGCGTCATTGATATTGCGACTGCGTCAGGGGATATCAACCCCTTTGTCTTACCGAACGTCATAGAAATGACGCCCAGGTGATTGAGTTTTCGGGTATTTTTCTCACGCCTCGTATGATTCGTGACGAATTACCGGTCGAATGTCAAGCAATTCTGTTGCCAGAATGACGAAAGCGCACACTCTACCTGATAAAATCCGTTACGCAACTTTATTAGCATGCAAAAGCAAATCACGCCAGCCAGGCTCCTGCACCTTATCCCCTCAGATTACAGGGAAAATTTGCCCCCAAAGCGCCCTCGGCGTAGACTATTGTCACTGTTTAAGGAGTGGATTATGCACAATACGACCCAACCAATTGACCGAGTCTCTCTGCTTATCGAAGCAAACAAGCTTATCCGTGATCATGAAGACACTCTGGCGGGCATTGAAGCCACCGGCGTAGAACAGCGTAATGGCGTGCTGGTTTTCAGCGGCGAATACTTCCTTGACGAACAGGGGCTACCTACCCCGAAAAGCACCGCCGTGTTTAACATGTTTAAATACCTGGCGCATACGCTTTCAGAGAAATATCACCTGGTTGATTAATGCAAAACGCGAGGCCTGAGCCTCGCGTTTTTGTTTACAGCAACGGTTTTTGTCCGCGCTGTAGCCAGCGGAGCAACAGCCGATCGGCACTTTCTGCCGCACTGTTGGTAAAGCGATCGAGCAGACGCTTGCGCTGCGTAAAGCGCACGCCCACCAGCTCACGGCCATCCATCAGGTTCAGCAGCAGGTCATCGCTGGTGCCCACTTCATCTACCAGTCCTTTCTCCTGGGCCTGGATCCCGTACCAGTGCTCCCCCGTCGCGACCTGCTCAATATCGAGCGATGGGCGCATGCGGTGCACAAAGTCTTTAAAGAGGTGGTGCGTTTCATTGAGATCTTCACGGAATTTCTGACGCCCCTCTTCCGTGTTTTCCCCCAGCAGCGTCAGAGTGCGTTTGTACTGCCCGGCCGTGTGCAGTTCAATGTCGATCTCTTTGTTTTTGAGGAAGCGGTTAAAGTTAGGGATTTGCGCAACCACACCGATTGAACCAATAATAGAAAACGGTGCCGCCACAATTTTATCCGCGACGCAGGCCATCATGTAGCCACCGCTCGCCGCGACTTTATCCACCGCAACGGTCAGCGGGATCTGTTTTTCACGCAGGCGCTGCAGCTGTGACGCAGCCAGTCCGTAACCGTGTACCACACCGCCCGGGCTTTCAAGACGCACCACCACCTGATCCTGCGGTTTTGCCACGGCAAGAACGGCAGTGACCTCTTCGCGCAAAGAAGAAACTTCATGCGCATCCATGCTGCCTTTAAAGTCGAGCACATAGACGCGTGGCTTTGCCTCATCCTGCGGTGCATTGAGCTTTGCTTTCGCTTTTGCCGCTTTGGCTTCCTGTTTATGCTTTTTCTTCTGCGCTTTAAGCCACTGCTTCTGTTGATGGCTATCGAGCAGCGACAGAGACATATCTTCCTGCATCTCTTTATACTGCTCACTCAGGCGGGTAATGCGTAACTCCCCACGCTGACGCTTACGCTGCGTCAGGTTTACAATCAGAACGGCAATCACCGCAATGGCAATCACCACCGTTGCGATTTTGGCCAAAAACAACCCATACTGAGAAAGTAATTCCACGCGTTCCACCTTGTTTAACCACGATTCTTTCACGGCAGTGTACAACAGCCCTGCCCATGCGTCTCGCTCGTGACATTACCTCTGCGAGCCTGCTTCAGGAATCCCCTCATGGGGGTTTAAATATTTGCAAATTGTTAATTTTACAGTAATGCCTCCTGTAGACTGATTGAATTCTCATGCTAATTCGGGCATAAAGCCGAAAAGTCATAAAGAAGGCGTCATTGCGTCACTGCGCGCCAGAGGAGTCCCCGTGCATTATCAACCGCAAAAAAATCTGCTGCAAAATCGCATCATTCTGGTCACCGGTGCCAGTGACGGAATTGGTCGCGAGGCGGCCCTGACCTACGCTGACTATGGCGCGAGCGTTATTCTTATTGGTCGTAATGAAGAGAAACTGAAAAGCGTCGCGCAGGAAATAGAGGCGGCAGGCGGCATTCCGGCCCCGTGGTATACCCTCGATTTACTCACCTGCACGCCAGCGGTGTGCCAGGAGCTTGCTCACCGTATTAGCGCCCACTATCCGCGGCTGGACGGTGTCCTGCACAATGCGGGTTTGCTGGGAGAAGTCCGTCCTATGGATGAACAGGATCCCGATATCTGGCAGCAGGTGATGCAGGTCAACGTCAACGGCACGTTTTTCCTGACGCAGGCATTGCTTCCTTTATTACTTAAATCCGAGTCCGGCTCGCTGGTCTTTACCTCCTCCAGCGTAGGCCGCGAAGGTCGAGCCAACTGGGGGGCATATGCCGTCTCGAAATTCGCGACTGAAGGGATGATGCAGGTGCTGGCGGAAGAGTATCAAAGCCGCCATCTGCGCGTAAATTGCATTAACCCGGGAGGAACGCGCACCAAAATGCGCGCCAGCGCCTTCCCGTCGGAAGACCCGCAGAAACTGAAAACACCCGCAGACATTATGCCGCTCTATCTCTGGCTGATGGGCGACGACAGCCGTCGTAAAACGGGGATGACCTTCGATGCCCAGCCGGGCCGTAAACCAGGGATTTCGCAATGAGTGAAGAACGCCATCAACAACGCCAGCAGCGTCTGAAGGAACAGGTCGATGCGCGCGTTGCGGCCGCACAGGACGAGCGCGGGATACTTATCGTCTTTACCGGTAACGGCAAAGGTAAAACTACCGCGGCATTTGGCACCGCCACGCGTGCTGTCGGTCACGGGCAGAAAGTGGGCGTCATTCAGTTCATCAAAGGCGAATGGCCCAACGGCGAACGTAATCTGCTTGAACCGCATGGCGTTGAATTTCAGGTGATGGCGACAGGTTTTACATGGGATACGCAGAACCGGGAAACCGATACTGCAGCTTGTCTTGCAGTCTGGGAGCACGCCAAAAGAATGCTGGCAGACCCCGCCCTGAATATGGTTCTGCTGGATGAGATAACCTATATGGTGGCCTACGACTATCTCCCGCTGGATGCGGTACTGGAGGCGTTACAACAACGCCCGGCGCACCAGACGGTTATCGTCACGGGGCGTGGCTGTCATCGGGAAATACTGGAGCTTGCTGATACCGTCAGCGAACTGCGTCCGGTCAAACACGCGTTTGACGCGGGAATCAAAGCGCAAATCGGTATTGATTACTAAGAAAAAAGCCCGGCGATCTTCACCGGGCTTTTATGTTAACCGTTGTTGTTACGGCTGCCAGAGCGGCGGTTGCTGCTCACCTGGCTATGGCGTTTCACCGCACGACGGATCTGATTCGCCTTCATACGACGACGATCTTTTTCCACCGCCACTTTAGAGGTGGTTTCTGGCGTCAGGCCGACCAGTTCACGCAGGTAGTTAGTCTGTGTCAGATCCAGCTCGGTATAACCACCCCGTGGCAGACCTTTTGGCAGCAGGATGTCGCCATAACGGACACGGATCAGACGGCTCACCTGCACACCTACCGCTTCCCAAAGACGACGCACTTCGCGGTTACGGCCTTCAGTCAGGGTAACGTTGTACCACTGGTTAATGCCTTCGCCACCGGTAAATTTGATGGTTTTAAATGCCGCAGGACCGTCTTCCAGCTGAACGCCGCGTGACAGATCGCGCAGTTTATTCTCATCAACCTGGCCGAAGACACGCACGGCGTATTCGCGTTCCACTTCACGGCTAGGGTGCATCAGACGGTTTGCCAGTTCACCATCAGTGGTAAACAGCAGCAGGCCGCAGGTATTCACGTCCAGACGCCCCACGGCAATCCAGCGAGCGCCGCGCAGTTTAGGCAGACGGTCAAACACCGTCGGGCGACCTTCAGGGTCGTTGCGCGTACACAGCTCGCCTTCTGGCTTGTAATACGCCAGCACGCGGCAAATCTGCTCAGCGGACTCTTTCACGGAAATAAGATGACCGTCGATGCGGATCTTCAATCCCGGTACGATTTCTACGCGGTCACCCAGCGTGGCGATTTTACCGTCCACACTCACGCGACCCGCTTCAATAATGGCTTCGATTTCACGGCGTGAACCGTGGCCGGCACGCGCCAGCACTTTCTGTAACTTCTCGCTCATTGAGCTTCCTCAGGTGTCGCCTTCACAGGCGTCGAATCAGGTCAAAAGAGGGCTCAGCCCTGCTTTGATGGCCGCGTAGTATATCTGCTTACACCCTTACAAGAAAGGCTTAACATCACCCACGCCTTCACGAATCACTTCTGGCGCATCTTCGGTTAAGTCAACTACGGTGGTTGGCTGCTGACCAAGGTAGCCGCCATGAATAATCAACTCGACCACCTTTTCCAGACGGTCTTTAATCTCTTCGGGATCGGATTCGGTGAACTCGCTGCCAGGCAACATTAAAGAGGTCGAAAGCATCGGCTCGCCGAGGGTTTCCAGCAGCGCCTGCGCAATCGGGTTGGACGGTACGCGCATCCCGATGGTTTTACGCTTTTCCTGTAACAGACGACGCGGCACTTCCTTGGTTCCTTTAAGAATAAAGGTGTAGTTACCCGGCGTGTTATTTTTGATCAGACGAAACGCCACGTTATCGACATACGCGTAGGTCGACAGTTCAGAAAGATCGCGGCACATCAGGGTAAAGTTATGGCCGTCCGGCAGCTGACGAATGCGGCAAATGCGCTCCATCGCCCCTTTGTCTTCAATTTTACAGCCCAGCGCGTAGCCAGAATCGGTCGGGTAGACAATCACGCCGCCTTTGCGAACGATCTCCACGGCCTGATTAATTAAGCGTGGCTGCGGGTTATCCGGATGAATATAGAAAAACTGACTCATACTTCCCTCTCTTCAATTTTCTGCGGCTTTTCCCAGAGCTGCCAGACGGGCTCAACGCCTGCGGGCAACCAGAGCTTGCGTCCCAGCTCGATCCACGCACAGGGCTGATGGAAATCCGACCCTTGCGAACCCAGCAGACCGAACTGACGCGCGTAGGTTGCGAGCTGCGCACGCTCATTGGGCGCCTGCTGACACTGGGCGACTTCCATCGCCTCACCGCCACATTCGGCAAAGTGTGCCAGCAGTCTTTTCAGCCACTTAGCAGAAAGATTATACCGCCCCGGATGGGCGAGCACGGCCTTACCGCCAGAATGATGAATGACATCAATAGCTTGTTCTATTGTACACCACTGTGGCGGAACGTAACCGGTTTTCCCGCGTGCCAGATATTTTTTAAACACGTCCGCCATCGTCGTGGCTTTGCCCGCCTCAACCAGAAAACGGGCAAAATGGCCGCGCGTCACCGCCCCACCGTTTGCCAGTTTCTGTGCACCTTCCAGCGCTCCGGGAATATGCGCTTTTTCCAGTCGCTCACCAATCATTTCGGCGCGTTCGTTGCGGCGCGATTTTTGTTCTTGCAAAAACGAACGCATTGCCGGATGTTCAATATCGATATTGAGGCCAACAATGTGAATTTCGTGATTTTCCCAGACTGTCGAAATTTCGACGCCGGGCACCAGATTCAGCGCCAGTCCGCTGCGGGCAATTTCGGCGCGCGCCGCGGGAATAGCATCTGTCGTATCGTGATCGGTTATCGCCAGCGTGCCGACACGCATTTCAACGGCGCGATGAACCAGGGTTTCGGGTGTCAGCAGGCCATCAGAGGCCTGAGTATGGCTGTGTAAATCATAAATTACGGCGTAGGTGGTATCGCTCAAAGCACTTCCCATAGCAGGTTAAAGACATCCGAAACCCCTATGATAACGGCTTGGCGCGAAATTCTGAAATCAAGGGTTGACAACTTGCCATCGAACTAGTTAACTAGTACGCAAGTTCACACGAGAAAGGTATCTGAAAATGACAGCACATTTCACTCTGCACGGTTGGTGGCGCACATCCTGATTATCGGGCAGTGTCACACGTCTGCAAAATGCAAACAGATACCCAGCCCGCGACTAAGCGGGCTTTTTTTTGAACAGAATAAATGAGAACAACATAATGCAAACAGCCAAACCACACCTCGAATTGCTGACCTGCGAGGCGGTCTATCGCCACAACCCAACCGCGCTGTTTCATCAGGTCTGCGGTGCGCGTCCGGCGACGTTGCTGCTGGAATCCGCAGATATTGACAGTAAAGACGATCTTAAGAGCCTGCTGCTGGTCGACAGCGCATTGCGCATTACCGCGCTGGGTGACACTGTCACGATTAAGGCGCTCTCTGAGAACGGTGCCGCGCTGCTGCCACTGCTGGACGCCTCCCTCCCAGCGGGCATCGAGAATGAACGTCACCCGGAAGTGCGGGTACTGCATTTCCCGCCGGTCAGCCAACTGCTGGACGAAGATGCACGCCTCTGTTCTTTGTCAGTCTTCGATGCCTTCCGCCTGCTGCAAAACCTGGTCTCGGTACCAGAAGATGAACGCGAAGCGATGTTCTTTGGCGGGCTGTTTGCTTACGATCTGGTCGCCGGTTTCGAAGACCTGCCGGAAACCGAACAGGGCAACCGCTGCCCTGACTACTGCTTCTACCTGGCCGAAACCCTGCTGGTGATCGACCATCAGAAAAAATACACCCGTATTCAGGCGAGCCTGTTCACCCCATCCGTGACCGAGAAAACACGTCTTGAGCAGCGCATTGCTCAGCTGCAACAGCAAATGACCGAAGCGCCACCCGCACTGCCGGTTCAGCATGTAGAGAAGATGACCTGTGAGGTTAACCAGACCGACGATCAGTACGGTGCCGTGGTGCGTCAGATGCAAAAGGCGATTCGCGCCGGGGAAATTTTCCAGGTCGTCCCGTCCCGTCGTTTCTCACTGCCCTGCCCGTCGCCGCTGGCGGCCTATGACGTGCTCAAAAAGAGCAACCCAAGCCCGTATATGTTCTTTATGCAGGACAACGAGTTCACCCTGTTTGGTGCGTCACCGGAAAGCTCCCTGAAATACGACGCCACCAGCCGCCAGATCGAGATCTACCCGATTGCCGGTACACGTCCGCGCGGGCGTCGCGCCGATGGCTCTCTGGATCGCGATCTCGACAGCCGTATCGAACTGGAAATGCGCACCGACCACAAAGAGCTCTCCGAGCACCTGATGCTGGTTGACCTGGCGCGTAACGATCTGGCCCGTATTTGTACTCCCGGCAGCCGCTATGTGGCTGACTTAACGAAAGTCGACCGTTACTCCTTCGTGATGCACCTGGTCTCCCGCGTGGTGGGTGAACTGCGCAACGACCTCGACGTGCTGCACGCCTATCGCGCCTGCATGAACATGGGCACCCTGAGCGGTGCGCCGAAAGTCCGTGCGATGCAGCTTATCGCCGCCGCCGAAGGGCGTCGTCGCGGCAGCTATGGCGGTGCGGTGGGTTATTTCACCGCGCACGGTGACCTTGATACCTGCATCGTTATCCGCTCTGCCTATGTTGAAGACGGCATCGCCACCGTCCAGGCGGGCGCCGGGGTGGTTCTTGATTCTGTTCCGCAGTCTGAAGCTGACGAAACGCGCAATAAAGCTCGCGCGGTATTGCGTGCCATCGCTACCGCACACCATGCACAGGAGATTTTCTGATGGCTGACATTCTGCTGCTCGATAATATCGACTCCTTTACCTATAACCTGGCAGATCAGCTACGTGCGAATGGTCACAACGTCGTTATCTATCGTAACCACGTGCCGGCGCAAACCCTGATTGAGCGTCTGGCAACCATGCAAAACCCGGTGCTGATGCTCTCTCCTGGCCCCGGCGCCCCCAGTGAGGCGGGCTGTATGCCTGAACTGCTGACCCGTATGCGCGGCAAGTTGCCTATTATCGGCATCTGCCTGGGGCATCAGGCGATTGTTGAAGCCTATGGCGGATACGTCGGTCAGGCGGGTGAAATCCTGCACGGTAAAGCCTCCAGCATTGAACATGACGGTCAGGCGATGTTTGCCGGGCTGCCGAATCCGCTGCCGGTGGCGCGCTACCACTCGCTGGTCGGCAGCAACATCCCGGCTGGCCTGACCATTAACGCCTCGTTCGAAGGCATGGTGATGGCCGTACGTCACGATACCGATCGTGTCTGTGGAATGCAGTTCCATCCGGAGTCAATCCTCACCTCTCACGGCGCGCGTCTGCTGGAACAGACCCTGGACTGGGCGCTGCAGAAACTGGAACAGACCAACACCCTGCAACCTGTTCTGGAAAAATTGTATCAGGCACAGACTCTGAGCCAGCAGGAGAGCCACCAGCTCTTCTCCGCCGTGGTTCGCGGTGAACTGAAGCCTGAACAACTGGCGGCCGCGCTGGTGAGCATGAAAGTTCGCGGTGAAAGCCCGCAGGAAATTGCCGGTGCGGCAACGGCGCTACTGGAAAATGCCGCCCCGTTCCCGCGCCCGGACTACATGTTTGCGGATATCGTCGGTACCGGTGGTGACGGCAGCAACAGCATCAATATCTCCACCGCCAGCGCCTTCGTGGCGGCTGCCTGTGGTTTGAAAGTGGCGAAGCACGGTAACCGCAGCGTCTCAAGCCGGTCGGGATCGTCGGACCTGCTGGCCGCATTCGGCATCAATCTCGAGATGAACGCCGAACGTTCGCGTGAAGCCCTGGACGACCTGGGCGTCTGCTTCCTGTTTGCGCCGAAATATCACACCGGTTTCCGCCATGCGATGCCGGTTCGCCAGCAGCTTAAAACCCGCACGCTGTTTAACGTGCTCGGCCCGCTGATCAACCCGGCCCATCCACCGCTGGCGCTGATTGGCGTCTACAGCCCGGAGCTGGTTCTGCCGATTGCAGAGACCCTGCGCGTGCTGGGTTATCAACGTGCCGCGGTGGTTCACAGTGGGGGAATGGATGAAGTGTCGCTGCATGCGCCAACGCTGGTGGCCGAACTTCGCGACGGTGAAATCCTGAGCTATCAGCTGGAGGCGAGCGACTTTGGTTTAACGCCTTACCATCAGGAAGCGCTGGCGGGCGGCACGCCTGAAGAAAACCGTGACATTCTGACGCGCTTATTACAAGGTAAAGGTGAGGTCGCCCACGAGGCCGCCGTGGCTGCCAACGTCGCGATGCTGATGCGTTTGCACGGCGAGGAAGATCTCAAAGCCAACGCACAAAAAGTTCTGAACGTACTGCGCTCAGGTGCAGCTTACGATCGCGTTACCGCACTTGCGGCAAGAGGGTAAAGAATGCAGACCGTTTTAGCGAAAATCGTTGCCGATAAGGCCATCTGGGTGGAAGCACGTAAAGCACAGCAGCCGCTGGCCAGCTTCCAGAATGACGTTGTCCCGAGCAGCCGTCGTTTCTATGATGCTCTGCAGGGCGCACGCACCGCGTTTATTCTTGAGTGCAAAAAAGCGTCCCCGTCGAAAGGCGTTATCCGTGACGATTTCGATCCGGCGCGAATTGCCGGTATCTACAAACATCATGCGTCAGCCATCTCCGTGCTGACGGATGAGAAGTATTTCCAGGGCAGCTTCGATTTCCTGCCCGTTGTCAGCGGGATCGCGCCACAACCGATCCTGTGCAAAGACTTTATTATCGACCCGTATCAGATCTGGCTGGCACGCTTTTACCAGGCCGATGCCTGCCTGCTGATGCTCTCAGTGCTGGATGACGAACAGTATCGCCAGCTCGCTGCGGTCGCGCACAGTCTGAACATGGGCGTGCTGACCGAAGTGAGCAACGAAGAGGAGCTGGAACGCGCCATTGCGCTGAAAGCCAAAGTGGTCGGCATCAACAACCGCGATCTGCGTGACCTGTCGATTGACCTGAACCGCACGCGCCAGCTGGCGCCGCGTCTGGGCTCTGGCGTCACCGTGATCAGTGAATCCGGTATTAACAGCTACGCTCAGGTCCGCGAGCTGAGCCATTTCGCCAACGGTTTCCTGATTGGTTCTGCAATGATGGAACATGACGATCTCAATGCCGCGGTGCGCCGCGTACTGTTGGGTGAAAACAAAGTGTGCGGCTTAACCCGTGAAGAGGATGCCCTGGCTGCGTATGAAGCCGGTGCGATTTACGGCGGGCTGATTTTTGTCGCCTCCTCCCCGCGCGTGGTGACCGAAGCGCAGGCGCGTCAGGTGATGACGGCAGCGCCACTCAGCTATGTAGGGGTCTTTCGCAACGCGGAAATCGCCGACGTGGTAGCAAAAGCCGAAGCGTTATCTCTGCATGCGGTACAGCTTCATGGCAACGAAGATCAGGCCTATATCGATGCCCTGCGCAGCGCGCTGGCACCTCAGGTGCAAATCTGGAAAGCGCAGAGCGTGGGCGACAGGTTGCCTGAGCGTAACCTGAATCATGTTGATAAATACGTACTCGATAATGGCCAGGGCGGCACGGGAGAGCGTTTTGACTGGTCCCTGTTGCACGGCGAAGTGCTGGACAATGTTTTGCTGGCGGGTGGACTTAGCCCGGATAACTGCGTGGAAGCCGCCAAAGCGGGCTGCGCGGGCCTCGATTTCAATTCAGGCGTAGAGTCGCAACCGGGCATCAAAGATGCCAGTAAGCTGGCCTCGGTTTTTAAAACTCTGCGTGCATATTAAGGAAGAGAAGATGACGACATTACTAAACCCCTATTTTGGTGAGTTCGGCGGGATGTACGTCCCGCAAATCCTGATGCCCGCCCTGCGCCAGCTGGAAGAAGCGTTCGTGAGCGCGCAGAAAGATCCGGCGTTTCAGGCTGAGTTTACCGACCTGCTGAAAAACTACGCTGGCCGTCCAACGGCCCTGACGAAATGCCGTAACCTGACCGAAGGCACCAAAACCACGCTGTATCTTAAGCGTGAAGATTTGCTGCACGGCGGCGCGCATAAAACCAACCAGGTGTTGGGTCAGGCGCTGCTTGCAAAACGGATGGGTAAAACCGAAATCATCGCTGAAACTGGCGCAGGCCAGCACGGGGTGGCATCAGCCCTTGCCAGCGCCCTTCTCGGTCTGAAATGCCGCATTTACATGGGCGCAAAAGACGTGGAGCGCCAGTCGCCTAACGTATTCCGTATGCGTCTGATGGGCGCAGAAGTGATCCCGGTGCACAGTGGCTCCGCGACGCTGAAGGATGCGTGTAACGAAGCGCTGCGCGACTGGTCTGGCAGCTATGAAACCGCACACTATATGCTCGGCACCGCTGCCGGCCCGCACCCGTTCCCGACTATYGTGCGTGAWTTYCAGCGCATGATYGGYGARGAGACMAAAGCRCAGATYCTGGAAAAAGARGGWCGCCTGCCGGATGCAGTGATCGCCTGCGTKGGYGGWGGMTCTAACGCTATCGGCATGTTCGCTGATTTCATCGACGAAACCAGCGTCGGGCTGATTGGCGTYGAACCKGCAGGYCACGGRATTGAAACCGGYGAGCACGGYGCMCCGYTGAAACAYGGTCGCGTGGGGATCTACTTYGGYATGAAAKCRCCRATGATGCAGACCGATGACGGCCAGATTGAAGAGTCATACTCTATCTCAGCAGGCCTGGATTTCCCTTCCGTTGGGCCTCAGCACGCCTTCCTGAACAGCACTGGTCGTGCGGACTACGTTTCCATTACCGATGACGAAGCCCTGGAGGCGTTTAAAACGCTCTGTCGCCACGAAGGGATCATTCCTGCCCTGGAGTCCTCTCACGCCCTGGCGCATGCGCTGAAAATGATGAAAGAGAACCCGGAWAAAGAGCAAYTGCTGGTGGTYAACCTTTCCGGKCGCGGYGAYAAAGACATYTTCACCGTWCACGATATTYTGAAAGCACGAGGRGAAATCTGATGGAACGCTACGATAACGCATTTGCAGCACTGAAATCTCGCCAGGAAGGCGCGTTCGTTCCCTTCGTGACGCTGGGTGATCCGGGTCCTGAGCAGTCGCTGAAAATTATCGACACCCTGATTGAAGCCGGTGCCGACGCGCTGGAGCTGGGTATTCCGTTTTCCGATCCTCTGGCCGATGGCCCGACTATCCAGAACGCAACGCTGCGGGCATTCGCGGCCGGTGTCACCCCGGGGCAATGTTTCGAGATGCTGGCCGCTATCCGCCAGAAGCACCCGACCATTCCGATTGGCCTGTTGATGTATGCCAACCTGGTCTTCAGTCGCGGTATTGATACCTTTTATGCAGAATGCGCGCGCGTGGGCGTTGACTCGGTGCTGGTGGCAGACGTACCGGTTGAAGAATCTGCGCCGTTCCGCCAGGCGGCGATGCGCCATAACGTGGCACCTATCTTCATCTGCCCGCCAAACGCCGATGATGAACTGCTGCGCCAGATTGCCTCTTATGGTCGCGGGTATACCTACCTGCTCTCCCGGGCGGGTGTAACCGGCGCGGAGAACAAAGCGGCGCTGCCTCTGCATCATCTGGTCGAGAAGCTGGCTGAATACCACGCGGCCCCTCCGCTGCAGGGCTTTGGGATTTCATCTCCCGATCAGGTCACGGCGGCAATTGACGCTAACGCAGCCGGTGCAATCTCAGGCTCCGCTATCGTTAAAATCATTGAGAAGAACGTGGACAAGCCAGAGCAAATGCTGGCTGAGCTGAAAACGTTTGTGAGTGCAATGAAAGCGGCAACGCGTAAAGCGTAACCTCTCCACCGTCTGGCTCCCCGCCAGACGGTGTTTCTGCCGATCAGTTATCCGGGTTCATCGTAAGCACTATCCGGTAGCGCGCCTTTCCCTGCCGTAACCTGTCGAGCGCCTCATTTGCCTGTTCAAAGGGCATCAGCTCTGTGACTGGCAGCGTCTGAAAGAGGTGGCTGAAACGCAGTGCGCATTCGGTTTGCGACGGGGTGCTGACAAATGAACCTGTCAGGGTGCGTTCCGCGCCAATCATCATACCCGGCATGACCTGCAACGGTGTGCGTCCGGCACCCAACAGGATCGCTTTTCCTCTGGGGGCCAGGGCTGGCAATAACGCTGCAACCGCGTCTGCATCCGGGGCAGTGGCCACAATAATCTCGACACCGCCTTCCGCTCTCAGCCGTTCCGCCGCGTTTTCCGTCTGCGCATCGATATAGTGATGAGCGCCCAGCTGTAAAGCGTCATGCGCCTTTTCACTGCCGCGCGCAATCACGATAACCTCAAACCCCATCCTACGGGCGTACTGAATCGCCATATGGCCTAAGCCACCAATACCGAGAATAACCACCCTGTCTCCCGCGCTGGCACCGGATTGACGCAACGCGTTAAAGGTTGCCGTACCGGCGCACAAGATCGGGGCCGCGTGAACGGAAGTGAGCGCTGAAGGAATGGCAATCAGCGCGGTATGTCGGATAACAACATACTCGGCGTAACCTCCGTCACAGCTCAGCCCCGGCGTTAGCTGATTTTCACACAGGTGAAAAAGCCCGTTACGGCAAGGCGGGCAATGCTGGCAATATCCCCCAAGACGCCCGACGCCCACGCGCTGACCGGTGTGCCAGATCCCGGGAACTGCATCTCCTTTCCGGGTAATGTGGCCCACAATTTCATGGCCCGGAATGCGACCGGGCTGCCCCGCTTCCGGTACCTTCTCCGCGTCCTGAAGATCGGCACCACAAACCCCGCATACCTCAATTTTGATCAGTACGTCCTCGGGTCCCGGCTCGGGCAACGGTCTGACGACCATTTCAAGCACGCCCGGCGAGGAAACCTGCATAGCACGAAAAGTTTTATTCACGGTATCACCTGTGATGAGCGGTGTATTATGCGTTACGGCCAGCCATGACACCGCCGTCAATGTCCCAGATCGCGCCGGTGACCCAGCCTGTCTTGTCAGAAAGCAGGAAGGCTACCGTTTCAGCCACATCGCCCGGCGTACCCACGCGGCCAATCGGATGGAAGCTGTCGAAGCTGTTCATCACCTCTTTTACATCGTCTTTCGGGATGAAGCCTTCATAAATTGGCGTGTGAACAACGGCCGGAGACACGGCATTGACGCGAATGCCTTTCCCGCCCAGCTCAATAGCCAGGTTTTTGGTCCACGCATGCAGGCCGGCTTTCGCCATGGAATATGCGGAAGACGGCGTGGCCCCGATGGCCTGCTGTGCCCACATAGAGCCGATATTGACGATGGAGCCTTTAATACCGGCATCAATCATATTGCGCACCACATCACGGGTGATGAAGAAGGTCGCGCGGTTGATGCTCATGTACATGTCGTAATCTGACGCTTCATGTTCAGTAAATGGTTTCGGGAAGAACACGCCAGCGGCATTGACCAGCAGGCTGATGTCTTTGTGTTCAGCATTGATGGTATTCATCACGTGCTGCATACCCTCTTCTTTCATCAGGTCAGCCACGATGATGGATACCGGTCCGTCGACCGCCAGCGCCTGACGAGCCTGCTCCGCTTTGTCCTTGCGGTTCCCCACCAGCACCACGCTGCCACCGTGTTTCAGAACCCGCTTCGCCGTTTCGAAGCCCATACCGCTTGTACCACCGACCACTAACAGCTTTTTACCGGCAAAAGATGCGTTCATTGCTAACCTCTTTTAAAACATTTGGTTGTCATTGATGAAAAGCCTCGCTCCTCATCGTGTGCATCCAGAATGCCACCCTGCACCAGGGTTGACGACTGAGAAGAAATTGCGACACAGGAAAGAAAATCTTCTTCGCTCAGGTATACTGAAAGAAAGAATAAATCGGAGTACCTGCAATGCGTTCCCTGAACAGACTTAAATGGCTACATGCTTTTGAAGCGACCGCCCGTCACGGTAGCTTTACCGGTGCGGCACAAGAGCTTGGCGTGACGCCTGCCGCAGTGGGCCAGCTTGTTCGTTCGCTCGAAGACTGGGTTGGCCACCCGCTGCTTCGCCGTACGCGGTCGGGTAAGGAGCGCCTGACGCTGGTGGATGAGGCTCAGGATGCGCTGCAGGACATTACGCAGGGCCTGGACAAGCTGGAAAGCGGGTTAAACAAACTGCGCGGACGTCGCGCACGTTCTGTCGTGGTCGTCACCGCCTCTCAGGTACTGATGATGAACTGGCTGATGGAGCGTCTTAACCGGTTCTCAGAAACGCATGACACAATCGATCTGCGGCTTAACGTCACGGAAAAGCTGATGGACGTATCGCACGGCGAGGCGGATATCGGCATTCGCTGCGGACAGGGAGACTGGCCCGGCGTGAATAAAACCTGGCTGATGGATGAAGAGGCGGTGCTGGTCTGTAGCCCCCGCCTGGTGCCTCCGGAGAAAATTGCCTGTGGTGACTGGCTCGCCACGCAGAAGCTGATCCACGATGACACGCCGCACCCGGGCGCGAATTTTCCCTCATGGGATGACGTTCTCCGTACCGTCAATGCCCCTGGCGCGCTGGAAAGCAGGCTGCATATTAACTCCACCTCCGCCGTGATTCTCTCGGCCCTGAGCGGCCGGGGGGTGGCGATTGTGCGTCACGCGCTGGTGAAACAGCTGATTGAAACCGGGCAACTGGTTCAATTGCACCCAGACCATCGCTGGCCGTTAACATGGTCTTACTACCTGGTGACCCCGCAGCACACCGCCATGCGTGAAGAAGTAAAAATATTTCACGACTGGCTTCTGCATGACGTGGTCTCTGACAATCCTTAACTCCCCCTTTTTTAAGCATCATGCAGCAAGGGTCATCGCGTACCGGCATGATGCTTCTCTCTTAAGACGCCCGACATAGTTTTTCTTTTCTGCAACGCAAGATTAACTGATTTGTTGAAGATAACCGGCTTTCTCATAATCGCCCTCAACGAACGGTAAAGCAGACCGGTACCTTATCCGGCCGCCTTGCCTTAACCCTGAGCGAAGGAGAGAACGATGGCTTATCTGCAAATCAGCCTTGATATCAGTAATGAAAACCGTGCGGCAGCCGCCGGGGTCTACCAGCAATACAAAACCCCGTTCCTGACCACCATCGACGGTGCCACCTCTAAAGAACTGCTTGTTCGTGACGAGGACGTACAGGTCCTGCACGGATTTAAAACCGTGTCCCAGGCACAGGCGTATCTCAGCAGTCCGCTTTTCACCCAGGATGTCGTTGAAGCACTGAAACCGTATCTGAACAGCGCGCCTGAAATCCGCATTTACGACGTCCTGTAACGGGCATTTTCTGAAACCTACACGTACCGGAGCTATGAATGTTTTTAAACTGGAATGAATATCGCACCAGCCTGCTGGCCACCGTCGGGAAATTTGCCAGACTGCAGCCTGAATTTATGAAAGGCTTACAGCAGATGGATAAAGGGGCTTCTGAAAATCAGCACCTTGATCCCAAGACCCACGAACTGATTGCGCTGGCTGTTGCCGTTACCACTCGCTGTGATGGTTGCCTGGCGGTACATGTGGAAGCTGCGGTTAAGAAAGGCGCAACGCGTGAAGAGATAGCTGAAGCGCTTTCCGTTGCCATCAGTCTGAACGCCGGTGCTGCGTTAACCTACACCGCCCGGGCTCTGGATGTTTTTGACAACCTGCCAACAAAATAAACCTGTATACGGCACCGCCTGCGGTGCCGTTTAATGACTGACTATGATGTTACTGAATTCTGATTTTTCACAGCGAGCCATCATTACTCCTGATGACTACCGCTGGGTGCCTTCCCCGCAACCTGGTGTGGAGCGCGTCATGCTTGATCGCATTGGCCGCGAGCAGGCCCGCGCAACCAGCCTTGTCAGGTATGCCCCTGATTCTGTGTTTCCTGAGCACACCCACCCCGGCGGAGAAGAGATTCTGGTGCTGAGCGGTACCTTTACGGAAAACGGAACCGATTATCCGGCTGGCTGGTATCTGCGCAGCCCGGACGGCTCGTCGCATCGACCGTCCAGTCGTGACGGCACCACCCTGTTCGTTAAGCTGCGCCAGTTCGCCGCCGAAGAACAGGAACCGGTCAGGATCAATACCAACGAGGCGAGTCGCTGGCACGGCCAGCCGCACAGACTCCTTTGTCCCCTGTTCGCAAGCGTAGCGGAAACCACCCAGCTTCAGCGGATCGCACCGGGTGAACGACTCTTCTGCGCTCCGCTCGCCGGAGGAGCCGAGCTCCTGCTTCTCGAAGGGGAAATCAGCGCACCGGAAGGTCGTTACCTGAAAGGAAGCTGGCTCAGATTTCCTGAAGGCGATTTGCCGGCGCTGACGGCCGCCGCCTCTGGGGCACTTTTTTATCTTAAAACGGGACATCTCAGCCCGACCACACTGACCGGAGCGATACCATGAAAGGCAGCGTTATTATCATTGGTGCGGGTGTCAGCGGCCTGTATGCGGGCACACTGCTTGAAAAAGCGGGAGTGGATTACGTGATACTGGAAGCGAGGAAAAGAACCGGCGGTCGCGTACTTTCAGGTCAGGCGTTAGCAAACACGCCTGATGGGGTTCATGTGGACATGGGCGCGACCTGGTTCTGGCCGGAAATTCAGCCTGACTTCGCACACCTGGTTCATCAACTTGGATTAACGCCTCTCCCTCAGGGGCGACCGGGGGATATGCTTTATGAACGCCAGACGACGTCCCCCGCGCAACGTTATCCTGCCTATGTGACATCACCGGAGTCGTTCAGGCTTCAGGGTGGAATGCAGACGCTGACGAGCGCATTAACACGCCAGATCCCGGCGCAGAAGATTAAGTCAGACCATCAGGTGGTTTCTATTTCCCGTCTCGGCGAGGGTGTGCAGGTCGCGACGCAATCCGAAACGGGCGAAGGCTCACTTTTCTCCGGTGAACACGTTTTCCTCGCCCTGCCTCCCGCGCTGGCAGCAAAAATGACGTTCGAGCCGGCATTGCCGGAGCAGGTACTTTCACACTGGCGTAAAACGCCAACCTGGATGGCGCCTCACGCAAAATATGTCGCCCTGTACCATGCCGACTTTTTGCAGTCACAGCATCTCTCCGGCGACGTAAGCAGCCGTGTGGGTCCGATGGTTGAAATTCACGATGTGTCAGAGCCCGATACCGGCAAAACGGCTATCTTTGGTTTTATTGGCGTACCGGCAAAATCGCGATGGACGGTGAGCGAGGCCGAACTCAAGCGACTGTGCCGGGAGCAACTGGTGCGACTCTTCGGAGAAGACGCGGCAGAGCCTGAAGCCGAGTGGATAAAAGACTGGGCCGCCGATCCGTTTACGACGACAGAATTTGACCTGCAGCAGGACGTCGGGCACGCACAGCCGCAACAGATTCCGGCGCAGGAAGAATGGGCTGATAAATTAACCGGGATTGCCAGCGAATGGTCACCGCAATTTTCGGGTTATCTGGCCGGCGCAATTGACGCTGCTGCTGAAGGCGTTGGGCACTGGTTACGCCACGTTGCCAGACCCTGAGGCCTGTATCTGCCGATAACAAACATTTTGCTTCCCGGACCGGATTAATGAAATTTATTCATTTTTCTATTCTGATAACGCCTATTAACACGCGGTTTATTTCTGTTAAGAATAGTTGCCAATGACTGCAGACGAATGCCGGCTGGCGCAACGAACTCATACAGGAAAACCCGATGAAGATAAAAATTATACTGAACGACAAGACGCTAACCGCAACGTTGAATAGCAGCCAAACCAGTCGTGACTTTATCGCACTGTTGCCCCTTACGCTGCAGCTGAAAGATTATGCCGGGGAAGAGAAAATCGGCGATCTTCCTCGCCGCCTGTCCACGGCCGGCGCACCCGCGGGTACCGCGGCCGCTAAGGGTGATATCACGCTATATGCCCCATGGGGAAATCTGGCGATTTTCTATAAAGCACACGGATATGCGTCGGGATTAATTACGCTGGGGCAATTAGACGAACCGGATGCCTTGCCCGTATCACCTGCTGAATATACTGCCCGATTTGAGCTACTGACGGATAAGTAGCCGCCCGAATATGTATTTCCGGCACAGCCGGCGAATCTCATCACAACACATTTATCCCCTTCTCTTTTCCCGGTACCGGGTTTGCCGTTTCATTCACAACAGGAGAGTATGATGATCCGTTTCACCTCTGTAGCAGCATCACTATTGGTATTTGCAGGTATGTCCGCACACAGCGAAACCACCCCTTCAGCTCAAATGACCGTGTCTGAAACGGGCAGTCGCGCGACGATTGCCGAACCCGCTGACCACTTTACCGGACGTGCTTACATTGACCCCCTCTTCTCACCTGTCGCCCCGCAAAGAACAGGCGCCGCGTATGTCACCTTCGTGCCCGGCGCACGTTCCGACTGGCATACCCATCCGCTTGGGCAAACACTGGTGGTCACGTCCGGGACGGGCTGGGTGCAGGAGTGGGGGCAGGAGCGAAAAACCGTGCACGCCGGGGATGTCATTCAATGCCCGCCAGGGGTTAAACACTGGCACGGCGCAACGGATAAAACCACGATGGTGCATATGGCCATTCAGGAATCGAATGAACAGGGGCAAAACGTGAACTGGCTTGAAAAAGTCAGCGATGCGCAGTACCTGCAGGCGGGAGGGCATTAATGCTGAACAGAACCGCCCTGCTTATCGTTTCACTCTTATTGATTAACGGATGTGTCTCCCAGACTACTCAAAACAGGAGTTCGACAATGAAACCGGAAGACTCACGGGACGCTGTAACCCAGGTCGCGCCAGCAATGGCTGCCTATTCAGAACAGTTTATTGAAAAAGATCTCTGGAATCGCCCGGAACTGTCGCGACGCGATCGAAGCCTGGTGACGGTTGCAGCGCTGATCAGCCGCAATGATACGGCGGAACTTCCCCACTACCTCAACGTGGCGCTGGACAGCGGCGTAAAACCTGCGGAAATCTCAGAGACAATCACCCACCTGGCTTTTTACGCCGGCTGGCCGAACGCCACCTCTGCGGCGCTGATCACGCGTCAGCTGTTTGCTCAACGCCATATCGATACCGCTTCCTTGCCAGGCGGAAAGGTGGATTTCCTGCCGCTGGATGAAGAGTCGGAAAACAAGCGTGCCACGCTGGTTGAATCAAACTTTGGCAAGGTCTCGCCGGGCGTAGTGAAATACACGACCGACGCGCTATTCCAGAACCTGTGGCTCAGGCCCGGACTGGCGCCTCGGGACAGAAGTCTGATCACCGTCAGCGCGTTGGTCACTGCCGGCCAGGTGGCCCAGGTTCCTTACCATCTCAACCGCGCCATGGACAATGGTTTAACCCGGCCCCAGGCGTCCGAAGTCCTGACGCAACTGGCCTTTGTTGCGGGCTGGCCCAATGTTTTCTCGGCGATGCCGGTCTTTAAAGAGGTGTTTGCCGGCAGGGATAATGCCTGACATTTAGCCACGCAACTGTAAACGCCAGGCACCGGATGAGGGGCCTGGCTTTGCGTTGCTGACAAACGTCTCTCTTCAGGGATGTTTGTAATGGCGTAGCGCGTCGACCACCAGCTGGAATGCTTTCGATAGATTTCGGTTCTCGGGATAGTAAATATAATAGCCATCCCAGTAGGGGCACCAGTCGTCGAGCACGCTAATAAGCTCCCCACGGGCAATATGCTTTTCTGCGATATCACGCGGAACATGCGCCAGGCCGTACCCTTCCACTGCAGCCTGAAGGCACTGATAGATCCGGCTAAAGACCAGCTGACCAGTGACTTTCACGTTCAGGCTTTTACCCTCTTTTTCAAATTCCCAGACGTATAAATTGCCATGCGTAGGAAACCGCAGGTTGATGCAGTTGTAATCAATCAGATCGTTAGGGTGCTGCGGCTGAGGATTGCGGGAAAAATAATCAGGTGAGCCGACCACGGCAAAACGGACATCCGGGCCAATACGCACGGAAATCATGCCGTTGGAGATCTGTTCCCCCAGACGGGTCCCTGCATCAAACCGCCCGGAAACAATATCCGTCAAGGCATAGTCATCAATCAGCTCCAGACTAATGTCAGGATATTCTTTAAGCAGCGGTTCCAGCTTCGGCCAGATAACAGACCCGATAGCGTAATCTGACGTTGATATACGCACCGTACCCGCGGGTTTGCTGTTGAGATCTTTCAGGGACTGCAAACGCCCCTGAATACCATCGATGTAAGGCCCCAGGTCATCCAGCATGGACTGACCAATATCGGTTAACGCAATACTGCGCGTGGTGCGAGTCAGCAGTTTCATCCCCAGCCGAGATTCGAGGGTACGCATAGTATGGCTCAGGGCTGACTGCGATACGCCTAATTGGGCCGCAGCTTTGGTGAAGCTTTTTTCGCGCGCAACGGCAATAAAAGCCATTAGGTCATTAAGATTTTCTCGTGCCAATCTGGGCCTCTGATATCCGGAAAAGGGGGGGCTGATTCATCCCAATACACTGTCTCTTCAGACGAAAAGCGTTCTGGCGGTATGGTGTTCATTATAAATGACGGCCGCCTGCGCTGTATGAGAAGCAGTCTATCTAATTTATGAAAATTCCTCATTACTGCATTTTGATTTAGTCAGTTTTAACAACATCACATTTCCCGCAGAATACTTTTACACAACGTGAGACGTCTGCATTGCACGTGATTCCACGGTAAGAGGTATCAAATGGTTAAGTATGATTTTAGTGGCAAGGTGGCGCTGGTCACCGGCGCGGCTTCCGGTATGGGGCTCGCGACCGTCAGGGCATTTTGCGAATCTGGCGCAACGGTGGTGATGGCGGATATTCGCGAGGATGCGTTATCTCGCGAAGCGGATGCGCTACTGGCCGAAGGGTATACTGTTAAACCCGTCGTCTGCGACGTGACTGACGAAGAGCAGGTCAGACGCATGATTGAGAACGCAGTACAGGCGTTTGGTCAGCTCGACGCCGCCTATAACAACGCCGGTATTCAGAGCCCCATTGCAGAAACCGCAGATGCCAGCGGCGAAGAGTTTGATCGCGTCAACGCGATTAACCTGCGGGGTATCTGGAACTGCATGAAATATGAGCTGCAACAAATGCGCCGTCAGAAAAGTGGCGCTATCGTTAACTGTTCGTCTCTGGGCGGGCTGGTCGGCATTGCCGGGCGCGGCGTTTATCATGCGACAAAGCACGGCGTCCTCGGGCTGACCAAAAGCGCAGCACTGGAATATGCCGCGCGTGGAATACAGATCAACGCCGTTTGTCCCGGCATTATCCGCACGCCAATGGTCGAAAATATGCTGAACAGCGAGCCTGACGCAATGGCCGAGCTCATGAAGCTGCAACCAATTGGTCGCCTGGGCGAGCCCGAAGAGATCGCGCGCGCCGTCTTGTGGTTGTGCAGTTCCGATGCCAGCTTCGTCACCGGACAGGCTCTGGCAATTGATGGCGGTTATACGGTTCAGTAATCAGATGTCATTCTGGTTTATTCCCGACAGGGTGTAGACCAGCGTATTCAGCGATTTGAAAGAATAAAGACGATTACCACGGGTTCGTCGTGGTTCTGTTTATACTTTTGAATGGTGTCTAAACAGGGTGGAGGAACTCTTCAGTGGAATATACAGTATTAAGCAACAACCTCAGAATGCCGATGGCGGGTTTTGGTGTTTTTCAGGTCACCGATAAAGAAGAATGTAAACAGTCAGTGCTGAGCGCCATTCGTACAGGCTATCGCCTCATTGATACCGCAGCAGTGTACGGCAATGAAGACGCCGTGGGCGATGCCGTTCGTGAAGCCATCGCTGAAGGTCTGTGTACCCGCGAGGAGTTATTTATTACCTCTAAGCTGTGGGTGCAGGACATGGCAAGCTACGAGACCGCCAAAGCCGGTATTGAGGCATCGTTAAAAAAATCGGGATTAGACTATTTCGATCTCTACTTATTGCATCAGGCAATGTGCGATTATTTCAGCGCGTGGCGGGCTTTGGAAGATGCGTATGATGCCGGAAAGCTAAAAGCGATTGGCGTGTCTAATTTCTACGCCCACGTGCTCACCAACTTCTGTGAAACGGTCAGAATTAAGCCCATGGTAAATCAGGTGGAATTACACCCTTACTTTGCGCAATCTGACGCACTCGAGACCATGAAATATTACAACGTTCAGCCAGAAGCCTGGGCACCACTTGGCGGCGGAAGGCACAAACCGTACGAAAATGAAATGCTCAAGGGGATTGCCGAAGCGCATCAAAAAACCATCGCTCAGATCATTCTGCGCTGGAATGTGCAACGTGGCGTTACCGTCATTCCTAAATCCACGCACCAGAACCGGATTGAAGAGAACCTGGCTATCTGGGACTTCTCCCTGAGCGATGCCGAAATGGCGCAAATCAGTTCGCTCGACTTAGGCTATGTTGGCGATGCGGTTAAACACTTTAACCCTGAGTTTGTTCGCGGGTGTCTGGGTGTAAAAATCCACGACTAAGCGCGACGCGGCGTGCCACCCTCTTCCACTTCTGCAGAGAATGTAACGCCTTTCTCCCTGCTTCGGTACCGAACAGGGAGAGGATATATGTTTTAGCGATCCAAATGCTGAAGGTGGACATCGTCTGCTTTTATTGCCTGGAACGGTTCTGGAAATAAAGTTACCGACCGAAACAAAATAGGTCTGTGCGACTTAGGATTCAGGTCGTGGACTTGTCTGTACCGGATATGCCATTATATGATTTGGTTAAATCTTTGTATTTATCTTTTGAATAAGGTTAATACAAAATGGCATACTTATTCAGGCGATAAGCGATGGTGTACTTGGATTATTTATTAACATTTATAGAAAGCAATCCGGCTCTGGCCATTGGATTTAATCTTATTCTGTTGGTCATTTCAGGTTTTTTTGCGCACCTGATGTGCAAATTCCTGCTCATAAAAATCGTTCGTAAGGTCTTCTTTGCCAGCCATAAACAGGATGTCCCGCTGGAAAAAGATCGCCGCATAGCCGAAAAGCTGTCGAATTTCATTCCGGTTATTATTGTTTATTACGTCCTGCAGTTTATGCCCAATATGCCAGCATCGCTGGTGACGGCAATAAATACCATTTGTGGGATTCTATTCTTTATTTTTCTGTCGGTTTTCTTCAATGAGATGCTGGATATTGTCAACAGCTCATATTTACGCAAGACGAAGCGCAAAAATCACTCTATCAAAGGCTATATCCAGATAGGGAAAATATTTATTCACGTCATCGCCGCGATCATGATCCTTGCCGTCATGTCGAATAAATCCCCCGCGATTATTATTTCCAGCCTCGGGGCCGTGGCGGCCGTGCTGATGTTAGTCTTTCAGCATACCCTGCTTTCGCTCGTTGCCAATATCCAGCTTTCATCAAATGACGTCCTGCAGCTGGGGGACTGGATTGAAATGCCCGATAAGAACCTGAGTGGCGAAGTGACCGACATTGCGCTGCACACCATTACTATCCGTAACTGGGATAACACGATCTCGCGTATCCCGACCAAAAACTTTCTGACCGAAACGTATACCAACTGGCAGGCCATGTTTTCGTCAGGCGCACGCCGGATAATGCGCAGCACCACGATCGATCAGCACTCCGTTACATTTCTCACGCAGGAAACGCTGGCCCCGATGCTGGCCCTGCGCGGCACGAATGAACCACTGGCAAAACTCATCGACGGACGTGATCCCATGGGCGTACCGGACAGTTGGTTTATGGATAATGGCCTGACAAATTTAACGCTCTTTCGGCACTACCTGATGGCCTGGCTCGCCGATCGGCCTGATATTATCAAAGATATGTATATTGTGGTGAGAACGCTGAAGCCTACGCCGTCGGGTATTCCCCTGGAAATTTATTGCTTTACCTCTTCCGTACTGTGGATGGAGTATGAAAATACTCAGTCAGCGATATTTGAATACATCACCGCTGTCGCTGGTCAGTTCTCGCTCCGCTTATATCAGTATCCGGCAGGACATGATTTCTGGCGTTTATCACAGGAACACAGCCTTCGGGACCGCACCCCACCTCCGGGTGAAGGTTAAGCTTTTTTGAAAACAGGCCGGTCAAACGGAATAATAGACAGCCTATCACCATCCTGAAGCCATAAAAAAACCCGCACTCGGCGGGTTTTTTTATTATCGGTGAAGCTTAACTGCTCAGACTCGCGTCTTCATCGCTATCGTAAGGCTCACCGACAATGTGCGCGACTTACAGCGGAGAAACGTTACCCGCTGCTGGGCCTTTAGCGCCATTTTCAATGGTGAAGGACACTTTCTGGCCTTCATCAAGAGATTTGTAGCTGTCGCTCTGAATAGCAGAGAAGTGTACGAATACATCTTTGCTGCCGTCGTCAGGAGTGATAAAGCCAAAACCTTTATCAGAGTTAAACCATTTTACTAAACCAGTCATTTTATTAGACATAGATAATTCCTTATTTTTTGAGCCACTAAGCGCGGCGATGATGGCCTGTATTTAGAGAGTAACTTATTTGGCACTTAGGAGGAGGCTCACGAAGAAGAGTATCTATTGATAACACCTGAACTGAGGACTGCTTTACTAAACTGCTTTAATAAGGTCTGTATTCCAAACCGATGACGCTATTTAGGCACAGAAAAATTTTTTAAGCAAAGTTTTTATTTTTTATTATAACCACTTAAACACCCGGACGGCTGAATGGCTATGGAAATTAAGGCGCTGGAGCAGCGTATTCACGCCCTGTTTAGCTAAAGCATACTTCCCCTTTTGAGGGTGGATACCCGTCTGACGATGGGTCATCGTATGCGCGTGACTGCTCAACCAGAGGCTGAACTCGTGTGGCATGGGATTACATCGCGCAGGCGACTTTCCACCTGGATTTCTGATGCAAGGCTGAAGTCTGAGGTGGAAAGCTAATGCGCCCTCGCTAAGTAGCTCAAAATGCTTAAAATTCATGCCTATAGCGCACAAAGTGAAATAGATTTTCGTTCGAAGCCACTTATCATAGGTGTTTTGAATGAAAGTGGTGGTGTTAATGTCTGTGCTCAAAAGCTTTTTCTTCTTCCTTTTCGCGTCAGCAGCCTGCACTGTGCCCGTGCTTTGCCTGTGGGCGGATATCTATTTATTTAACCTGGATATACCGGAGATATCGCTGACCGAAATTGTGCAGGAATCAGTTTTAGGGGGCATTGTATTTATACACTTCCTGCTGGCGAAGAAATGGGCATTCATGCGCTATTGCAACATCCTGATTGGCGGCTTCTTCCTCTCCATGCTGATTCGAGAACTGGATGCATTTTTCGATCTTCTGGCTCACGGAAGTTGGGTATGGTTTGCACTGCTTTCCGCCGTTTGTGCTTTGCTTTACCCCGTTATCCATTATCGTCTTACCCTTACACAACTCGCACACTATACCCGTACCCCGTGGTACGGCGTAATGCTCAGTGGTCTGTTGGCAGTCCTGGTCTTCTCCCGGCTGTTTGGAATGCACGGGTTATGGTACGCGATACTTGATCAAAGCTACGTCAGGGTGGTCAAAAATGTCGTGGAGGAAGGCAGCGAGTCATTCGGGTATATGCTCTGCCTTATAGCATCTGTAGGGTACTACTGCTCTTTCCGGTCGCTCCCCCGCCAGAAATGATTCTGGTATTTAGAGAGCACGATAAACACGCCAATCTTCCTGTGACGATGAGTTGAACGCCACAGGGAGAGCGGACTTCTATTCTCAAAAGCAAACGTTGTAGCGCCCAATATAATACGTTACATCTCTCTTAACGCCATCCGCGTGCTCCGTGTTCAGGTAATGCCCTTATAAAGTGAAAAAGAATCAATAGTCGTTGAACAGATGAAGATAAAAAAACAACATCAAAAATCTCTTCTTCAGATTTTTAATGGTGAAGTCAATCTCCCTCGCAGCAAAAATTCACGTGATTATATGTGAATTCGCAAACTAACATCTTAACGCTCTATTAATTCGGCGAATCTCTCAAGAAATGCACTAAATGCAGCTTTCGGTAGCATCGGAACGACTTTAATTATAACCGATGGTGATATATCTCGCAGGGAAGGATAGTCTAATACCTTTTCCATACCCAGATCCCTCGCTTCAGTAGCGAGCATGATCCGATCAGCATGCTTAACTTCTGAGGCTTTACAGGAGGAAATATTAAATTTCACTCTGATCAATGACTCAATTTCTTTCTCAAGGTTTATATACTGCGGCATACATTTTTTTAAAGGAGAAGGGAAATCTTTTATGTAAGCCTCGGTGGCATCATGAAGAAGCCCTTCCAGAGCCAAATGCACTGGCGTTAAATAACTTACCAGAACGGAATGCTGAGCCACTGAATAGAAACTTTCGCATTGCCCACCAAAACGGCATTCATTTGACAAGCCCTTAGCGATATCAATTATATCTATATCATTTATACTGAGATTAAGAAAATCAATTTTCTTGCCGCTAAAAGTAACGATAGTGGTTGCTGAATGCATAAACCCGCCCCAAATAAAATAACTCTCAGACCATTTACCTGGAGTATAAAAAACGCTTTATCGAAAAAAAAGGACGTATGTCCTTTTTTCGAAAGGAGTTTTATTATAAGAGTTGATGACGATTTGAGAAAATGGTATAGATGCGCCAGAAATATCATCGCTGACAGGCTAACCTGGGGATGCCAGGCATATGGCTTGAGATTATTTCATGCGCAATCTATAATAATTCACAAACAAAGCGTTGAGTCACCTTTATGAAATCATTACAAATAGATTTATCACATTCTGACATTCTGAACTCTAAACTTAAATTCATTTTACCAGATGACATACTCAGCAGAGCTAAATTACTGATTTTTAATAAGGGAGAGATTTTACTCCACCAAGGAGATTCCCCATCGGGAGTTTACTGTTTAATTAAAGGTAAGGTACAAATAGAGCATTTATCTAAAGATGGTAAAGATATTACTTTTTGTATAGAAGAACCTCTTTCTGTGATTGGTGCCATTGAAATTTTCCAACATGATAGCACCAGCAGAAATCTGAGTACAGTAAAGATCCTTAAGACGTCAACGATAGTTTATTTTTCACTTAACTATATAAATACTATTGGATTAAATGAGCCAGTTTTTCTTCGTTTTCTTTGCCAACAACTTGCAAATAAATTATTCATCTCTTCTCAATTAAAAACCACTATGTGTTTAAGTTCATTACAGAGAGTGTCAAATTACCTCATGAATGAATATAATAAACATGGTTCCGTTATCAGGCTTGAGCGAAGAGAATTGGTCGCATCATTTCTTTCCATTTCGGTGAGACATCTCAATCGAGTTTTAGCAGAGTTACAAGAAAATCAAATCATAGAACTCAAGAATAAAACGATTATAGTGAAAGACAGTGAATTATTAAAGCCAGAGTAATCTGCAAATAACCTTCGCACCACATTCTACCACAGCCGCTTTCAACGCCATCGGAAGATGGTTCATTTATATGAAGCCTTTTTTAATCACAAGTTTTTTATTTTATAAAAGCACTAACCATATATAAAAACTATGGCACACGATTTTTTCACAAATATCTTAGCGAAGTTAGCGCTCAGAATACTAATCGTTATTGAAGCGAGACCGACTGGCATGTCCACTAAAAAGAGATAGATGTCCTTTTTTTTGGATGCATTGTTCGTCATCTTATCTCGTGACAAGCTTCCTTACTGAGAGAAATACTATGAGAAAATTACTTATTGATACTGATACCGCTTCTGATGACGCAGTCGCTATTGTGATGGCACTCAGAGAGCGTACCGTTAGGGTTGAAGCAATAACAGTAGTCGTTGGTAACTGTGAGATCGAACAGTGTGTTCAAAACGCATTAGTGAGTATTGAAAAAGCCGGAACATATGCTCCTCCTGTATTTTCCGGAATGACAAAGCCGCTTTTTAAAACCCACTTCACTTCTCACCATATTCATGGCAAAGATGGTATGGGTAATATGGAAAATCCCCCCACCACCCTAAAGTCGGAATCACTTCATGCGGTAGATGCGATTCTTCTTTATGCAGAAAAATTCAAAGGTGAACTTGAGATCGTTACCCTGGGACCTCTGACTAATCTGGCAATGGCAGTACTGAAGGAACCAACGCTTGCGAAAAAAATTAAACATGTTTATATCATGGGCGGTGCCGGCCTTACTTCGGGAAATATCACGCCTCTGGCTGAGTTCAATTTTTTTGTTGATGCGGAAGCCGCTAATATAGTGATGCAATCAGGGCTCCCTATGACAGTCGTTGGGTGGGAAATAGGCATGGGAGAAGCTTTCATTAATGAAGATGATATAGCATACCTCAATCAACTGAGCCCCTTGGGTCAGTTCGCCGTAAGATGCAACAAATCCTTGATGGAGTTTAATGCAGGCCGAACGGTACGCAAGGGTTTTGATTTGCCAGACCCCACCACCATGGCAGTAGCGCTTTTTCCTGATATTGTTGAGGAGGCGTTTTCCCGTTATTCCTGGGTGGAGTACAAATGTGAGTCATCGTATGGACATTATGTTATCGATGCGACAAACCTTACAGGGAAAGCACCTAATGCCAGAATTATACTTAAAATAAAAAGTGGTATGTTCAAAGAGAAATTATTCTCGTTACTCGCAGACTCCGCAATGATGTATAGAGGAACTTTAGATGCATTTTAATTCCCGAAGGATTCCGAAAATTGAGCTTCACGTTCATTTGGATACTTGTATTAGCTATCATTGCGCAAAATGCTGATGCCTGCACTGAATCTTAAAGTATTTCAGTCGAATTTTATCGCACCGAGTCAATGTACTGACCTGGGAGATTTTTTAAGAAGAATTTCTCCGCAGCTGAGCTTATTACAAACCCACACTGCATTACGTCAGGCCGTCGAAGACATGTTTGATCAACTCCATGCTGATGGGGTAATTTATGCTGAGTTACGCTTTGCGCCACTCTTACATCTTAATCAATATCTTACGGCTGAAGAGGTCATTGAAACCGTCCTGGATGCCATGCAGATAAATAGCCATATTTTTGATATCAAAGCCAATTTAATATTATGTACACTGCGTCATTTTACGGCAGAACAGAGCCTTGAGACGGCAAGACTGGTGACAAAATACCTGCATTATGGGGTTGTCGCGCTTGACCTTGCAGCTGATGAAGCCCGCTATCCGCTGGATAACCATGTTGAGGCGTTTAATTATGTACGCCAGCATGGAGGCAACTGTATCGCACATGCAGGAGAGGCTAAGGATTTCGTCAGCGTAAATGAAACGCTTAATAAACTGAAAGTTTCTCGCATCGGACATGGCGTCAGAAGCATTGCTGACAGAGCGACACTAGATCGGTTGCTTGCAGAGCATATCCATCTGGAGATTTGCCCGGGTTGTAACATTGTCTGTAATATTTATCCTTCCATTGAAGAGCACCCTGTTAATGCGCTTTTTCGTGAAGGCATTTCATTAAGCATTAATACTGATGCCAGAACCGTTGCCAACACCTCACTGGATAAAGAATATAAACTATTACATCATGTTTTTGGATGGGACACAGAAGAATTTCTGGTTTGCAATATCAATGCTATTGACGCATGTTTTGCCTCGCTACCGCTGAAGAAACAACTCAAAGCCAATCTTACGGGGTGAAAATCCCAGACATACATTTAAACAACAGGCATGAGCGCTCATTACATCGAATATGAAATAACATGACCACATTTTTGTATCTAATACTCTGTGCGATGTCTACCGCCGCCGGCACCGATATGGTTTTGCCTGCTATTCCACTTTTTTCTACAGTCTTTAATACCTCATCGGAGATATCACAAAGGATACTCTCCATATATGTAGCAGGTAATGCCTGTGGTTTATTACTATTTGGTAACCTGGCCGATCGCTTCAGCAAAATCAGGATGCTCTTCTTAGCGCTACTTTTATTTTCACTAACTTCTTTTGGTTGCGCGTATGCTCCAGAAATAACACTTCTTTTAATATTACGATTTATACAAGGGATGGCTTCTGCTGCAGCATCAGTTTTCATCCCTGGATTTATTAGAGGTTTGTTTCCTCATCGGAAGGCAGCCCGGGCAATTGGATTGTTAGGGAGCATACAGGCATTAGTTCCGGCGATAGCCCCTGTAGTAGGTACACTTATCCTGCAGTTCTTTAACTGGAGAATCACGTTTATCTCTCTGGGCGTACTGACGATGGCTTTAGCTGTAATGATAAGGTTTGCAAAGGGACCAGAACGAAACCCAGGCCAGCACACGCCTGGAACGTACGTACAATTATTGAAAAATGCTGTTTATCTTCGCTATGCATTGAGCCAGGCTTTGGCCGTTGGCGGTCTGATAACGTTCGTATTCGGAGCACCAAGCGTCATTATCCTTTCCATGGGCGGGAACCTGAATGACTTCATCCTTATGCAAATGTTGAACGTAGGAGGTTACATCATCGCCGCCAACATTTCTCCGGGGTTGGCTGAACGTTTTAGCCACGAAAAAGTAATTCTTGCCGGCACGCTTATGGCATTGCTCAGCGCCTTCGCGCTATCGGGATATGGTTTCCTGAACGGAAGCCGGGCTTTTGTTATGACCATACTCTTTACGCCAATGGGTTTTGCGCTGGGGTTAAGGGGCCCCGTCGCCTTCTACAGGGGTATCGTTTCTGCAGGCAGTAATGATGCCAGAGGATCTGCGCTTATGATTTTCCTCACCTTCATAACGACTGCGCTGGGGTCACTCATAACTGGACATTTTATTACGGGTGGGCTCACCCCTCTTGCCATGTCAGTCACCGCCATGTTCTTACTGTCATTTTTGCTTTTTGTGTTATTGCCAAAACTGAACCGCCAGTAAATAAACAACAATGGGTAAGTCAATATTCTTTACAGCAGTGCATGAACGCTGTTGAAGAGTCGCTTCGGGGCGCAGCGGACATTGCACCCGCCCACCCCGGCACTTAAAGCAAAGTAACTCCCCGGTACCTGTCTTGTCAGTCACCAGACGTACACTTATCAGGAACCCGAATCCGCCTCAATCAGGATAGGTCATCGGCGTCCGGTTTCTGCGCACGGTGGATCTTGTCACGGATCTTATCAACTGATGCTTTGATGTCAGCAATGATGTCGGCATCCATCCCAAGGGTATCCACGATACAGCGCGTGATAGTGCTGGTCTCGCGTTTCAGCGCCTCACCCTTCTCCGTTAGGTGGATAAGCACTTCGCGCTCATCCTTCGGATTGCGTGTCCGGGTGATCAACCCCGCAGTCTCCAGCCGCTTCAGTAAAGGGGTCAGCGTGCTGGACTCAAGAAAAAGAATTCCACTCAGTTCCTTCACTGTTCGCCCATCCTGATTCCACAAGGTGACCATCACCAGATACTGGGGATAGGTCAGGCCAAGCTTATCGAGCATGGGACGATAGAGCTGGGTAAAAGCATGTCCCGCTGAGTAAAGAGAGAAACAGAGCATGCCGTGCACATCGGGCAGGGAATCCTCGGAAGTAGTGTGTTTAGTCATATGTCCTCCAGTCCCTCTAAAATAATTTGCATACGATTTAATTGCAAGCGATTGACAAAGGCAAAAAGGGCTGCCATATTCATTTGCACGCAAATAAGTCGCACACAAACTAATAGCACAACACATGACAGGAGAACGAAATGACAACTTTCACCACCACAGACGGAACAGGCATTTTCTACAAAGACTGGGGTTCAGGTCAGCCTATCCTCTTCGCTCATGGATGGCCGTTATCGTCTGATGCCTGGGATCAGCAGATGCTGTTTTTCAGCCAGAAGGGTTTCCGGGTCATCGCACACGACCGTCGCAGCCACGGGCGTTCGGACCAGACTTTCCACGGCAACAATATGGATCAGTATGCGGACGATCTCGCTGAGCTGATTGAGGCGCTGGATCTGAAGGATCTGATTTTAGTGGGTCACTCAACAGGGGGCGGCGAAGTTGCTCATTATATCGGTCGTCATGGTACCTCACGTGTGGCTAAAGTCGTTCTGGTCGGCGCTGTCCCTCCTCTGATGCTCCGGACGGATGCCAATCCTCACGGCACCCCGATGGAGGTGTTTGATGCCATCCGCGAAGGCACGGCCAAAAACCGCTCACAGTTTTTCTTCGACCTGACGGTTCCGTTCTATGGCTTCAACCGTGACCATGTCCCCACCAATGACGGGTTACGTGAAAACTTCCGCAGAATCGGCCTGCAGGGCGGTATTAAAGGGCAATATGACTGCATCCATGAGTTCTCTGAAGTCGATTACACACACGACCTGCAGCAGATTGATCGCCCTACCCTGATTATTCATGGCGACGACGACCAGATTGTCCCCATTAAGGCATCCGCACACCGCGCCGCTGAGATCGTCGCGAATGCGACGCTGACGATATATGCCGGCGGTTCACATGGACTGGCGGAGACAGAAGCCGATCGCTTTAACGCTGACGTACTGGCCTTTATTCGCAGCTAACAAGGTGGCCTGTTCCAGACAGGCCGCAACCATCATATGCATAGCCTTTAAACTGAATTGAAAAGAGGAACGATCATGTCCAAATTTGCTGCCTCCCTTGCCGTTGCCACCGTTTTGCTGTCTGCCAGTGCTATCGCAGAAACCGCTAAGCCGACTGTTGTCCTGGTTCATGGTGCCTTTGCCGACTCTTCTAGCTGGAATGGCGTTACCCAAATCCTGCAAAAGGACGGGTATAACGTCGTCGCTGCGGCGAATCCGCTGCGCAGTGTTTCGACTGATGCGGCTTACGTCTCTTCCGTGGTGAACAATATTAAGGGACCGGTCGTCCTTGTCGGCCATTCCTATGGTGGCCAGGTCATTACGAACGCGGCCCGTGATACAAACAATGTGAAATCGCTGGTGTATGTCGCCGCATTTGCTCCGGATGCCGGTGAAGCGGCGGCCGACCTGGCCGGAAAATTCCCTGGCGGCACGCTTGGCCAGGCGCTCGCCGCACCGGTGAAGCTGGCTGATGGTAGCGTCGATCTCTCCATCGACCAGGCGAAGTTCCACCAGCAATTCGCACATGACGTTTCAGCTAAAGAGGCAGCGCTGATGGCCGCAGGGCAAAGACCGATTACCGAAGCGGCTTTAACTGAAAAGTCAGGGGCACCTGCCTGGAAAAAACTGCCCTCTTACTTTATTTACGGTGACGGCGACAAGAATATCCCCGCCCAGGGTTTGCGATTCATGGCTGAACGCGCGGGATCAAAACATACCGTGGTGATCAAGGGCGCATCCCATGTCGTGATGGTTTCTCATCCGCAGGACGTTGCCACACTTATTGAGGAAGCGGCGAAGTAAACATCGCTCTCCCCCCTGAACGCCATCCCTCGCCTGAGGGATGGCCGTATAAGTAATGCCTCTTATGTTCCTGCCGGTATCCGTAAAAATGACGTCAGCGGTATTCTTAATAATCCCAGGGACCCGGGATGCAACGGAACGTATCGCCGTCGACAGCAACATGGCAGACAGACGGGAATGAGAGATGAGTAGCGATCAATGACTCCCTGTTATCTGCCAGTTCCTGCAGCAGACGAATGCGAATCTGTGCCGCTTCTTCGGGATAATGGTCGAAACCATTGAACCAGTCAGGATGTTCAAACCCAACCTGGAAAATGGCATCGCCGGCAAAGGTGAGTCGTTCCCCCTCAGAGGCCAGCCTTACCACGCTGTGTCCGGGAGTATGCCCGCCTGTACGAACGACACGCACGCCGGGTGCAACCTCGTATTCCTCTTCGAATGTATGCAGTTGAGTCTGGTACGCTTGCAAAAATTGGGTAGCGGTTTGGCGCAGTGCTTCCGGGAAACCAGGCGGCATGGAAACCTGTGAAAAATCGGGCTCACGCCAAAATTCCACCTCAGCAGCAGCGACATGAATGCGAAGGTCTGACCGCATGCGCGCTTTCACACCCTCAATAAGCAGCCCACCAACGTGATCCATATGCAGATGTGTGATAATCACATCCGTGACGCTGGCAAGATCTATCCCCGCTGACGCCAGGCGGTTAACCGTTCGCCCGGCGCGGGGTAAATCAGGGAAAGCCTCCCCCATCCCTGCATCAACCAGGATCGTCCGGTCACCGCTATGCACGAGAACCACATTTAATGCCCAGTCGAGAAAATCGGCAGGCAGAAACTTATCTTCAAACCAGTGGGTACGTTCGGAGGCCTCCGCGTTATGACCCAACATGGGTCCAGGTAATGACAACACGCCGTCACTGATCACCAGAACATCAATCTTACCGACCTGTAGTGCATAACGTGATGGCACCTTTTCATAAACGGCTTCCACATGCGAGGTACCATTAACAGGTGCTAACGACGCTGCATCATTCTTAGATATCGCCATATTTCCTCCAGACAACATAATTAATCGATTTAAGGGTATACACACCGTAGAAATGACTTTTCCCCTCTGTTATTTCCCATCATCAAAAATAAACATGCAGACAGACACAATGAAACAGGGTTAAAACATCGCTATACTCTTATGATGCCCACTGTTATTAACAGGTATACTCATGAAAAATCATGACATTCCTCTTGACGATGCCGTTCATAAAATGGCTCAGGTATTAAAGAACCGACCTGAATTAGGCATAGACAGTGGAGATGCGCTGCAAATTCGCTGTTATCACTGGCCGCATGGGCCATTGCATGAAACTATCCCGCCACTCGATCAACATGTGATTATTGCTCACGTTGGACATATGCAGCGTGTTGAGCGAAAAACAGAAAATAAAATCGTTAAAAACACGATCCGGAAAGGCGCCATCACGACAATTCCTCAGGGAAGTACATCTCGCTGGGATATTGCTGGTCTTGTAGATGTTATGCATTTATATATTCCTGATAATATTTTCGCAGATCTTCTGAATCAAATGGAGATACCCACTGCAGAGTTACTCTTACGCACAGCGCATTTTGATGAAACGGCATCAAAAATTACGCTGGCCGTTGCGGAAATCATTTCGGACAATAACAAAATTAACCAACTGCTCTGCGAGCACTTAACGCTGTCATTAATATTACAGTTAATAAAAAACCACTCCAACACGCTGACAGCCGCAGGTCAGTCGCAAGGAGTATTGTCTTCGCGCGCATTAAAAATGGCGCTGGAAAAACTGGATAACAGCCCCATAGGGGATGTCACAATTAAATCACTGGCTTTTGAGCTGGGAGTTTCCTCAGCTCATTTCTGCCGTGCCTTTAAAAACAGTACCGGCTTAACCCCGTACGGGTGGCTTAAGCAGCGCGTAATGGAACGCGCTTTCCACGAGTTACAACACTCCGATAAACTGATTACAGAAATTGCCATTGAAAGCGGCTATGGCTCGCAAAATGCATTTACCCAGGCCTTCAGAAAAATAACAGGCTTGACCCCTGGTCAATGGCGTGAAAAAAAGAACACACGTTGATGCTGCCAGCCGCCAGGCAGCATCAATAGAGATGCCCTGTTACGGAACAATAATATAATCAGGGTTAGCAACAGAAAACATTTTCTCTCTGTCGGGTTCTGGCGGATAAATCCACTGCGTATTAATTTCCTGCTTTATTTTTTTCGCTTCCATGCCCTGGTACATAACCTGATGATCCCAGCCTTCCGTGTAGATCGCCCCCCATTTGCCCAGATCAAGACAGGTAACATATTTTGGCTGGCTGTAAGGATGCAGCGGTAATCCCAGTATTTCTGCTGCCGCGTTATGACCGGCGACGCGCCCCAGGCTCATCGCATGCTGGCAGGACATGACGTTATAATTACCTTCATCATCCGTAGGGACTTTTACGGTATCGCCGGTAACGAAGATACCCCTGGCGGCAGGTGCCCGCAGATGCGCATCCCCAATAACACGGCCCAGATTATCGTGGTCGCCCGGGATGAGCCCGGCTAACGCGCTGGCCCGCATTCCCGCCGTCCATATCACCGTTTTACTGGGGATAAATTCATCGTCCGAAAGCATCACCCCCTCAGCGTTGATTGCGCGCACTCTGACGCCCGTTCGTACAGTCACGCCATTACTGGCCAGCGCCTGATTGATGATCTCACAGGCATCCTCGCCCATCGCCTGACCAATTTTGTTCGAACTGTCCACAATAATAACCTGCAAATGGTGCTCCGAACCCAAGAGGTCTCTGAGGCGTTCCGGCATTTCAGTGGCGGTCTCAAGCCCGGTCAGGCCCCCACCGGCGACAACAACAGTATTTCGTGCGGGAGAATAAGGCTCTGAAGCTAACGACATGAGGTGTTGCTCCAGTTCATGAGCAGCATTCAATGAGTTCACATCAAAACTGTATTCCGTGATCCCCGGCAGTTCTGGGTGAAATGCCTGGCTTCCGGTGGCCAGTACAAAACTGTCAAAATTAACCGAGGTTTCGCCACTCTCTGTTTTTACCGAGATAGTTTTATTTTCTGCGTCAATATCGGTGACATAACCGGCAATATAGTGCACACCCGCAGCCTTAAGAACATGCAGAATAGAGGGTGCCATATTTTCAAGTACGGCTTCATACAATCTTGGACGAATGGTTAATGCGGGTTCCGGAGAAACCAAAAAAATCTCAATCCGATCATTTGCCTTTTCCATATGTACCAGCCTTGCTGCTGAAATGGCGGCCCACATACCTGCAAAACCCGAACCGGCAATAATAATACGTTTTTTCATAGCGATACCTGTTAACAGCGGATGATGAAAATGTCGTTACCGCACCAAGAGTAGTGAAAGTCAAACCTGCCTGCTCTAGCAAAATTGATGTGCTTTAATCAAATTTGATGTTTTTTTATCAGCGCTGCGCGCGCCGCTAAATTTGCCCCATCCCGCCATCGACAGACAGGTCGATACCCGAAATAAAACTGCTTTCATCCGATGCAAGAAACAGCGCTGCCGCGGCCACCTCGTCAGGTTTGCCTAAACGACCTAACGGAATACGACTTGCGATGCTGGCGTCAAAAATCTCGCGATCGCTCAGGGAAACGCCCATTTTACTGATAATCGGTGTGGCGACGGGTCCTGGGCTCAGGCAATTCACGCGGATCCCACGGCCTTTAAGGTCGGTCGTCCAGCTGCGGGCAAAAGATCGCAGCGCGGCTTTTGAGGCGGCATAGATATTGTGTCCATCGAACCCTTTATAATGCGCAATGGAGGACGTTAATATTATCGAGCCACCGTCGGACATTAACGGGAGGGCCTGTTGCACGGCGAAAAACGTCCCTTTTACGTTGATATCAAACTGAGTATTAAAATCATCTTCGGAGGAAGCCGGGAAATCGGAAAGCACAATAACACCGGCATTTGCAAACATCACATCCAGCTTGCCGTATTTTTCGTTAATAATGCGAAAGAGGTTTTCATGGCTTCGTATGTCACTGTTATCGTGTTGTATTGACAGTGCATTATCGTCACCGAGTTCATTCATCGCCTGCTGCAGGGTTTCTGCATTCCTGCCAGTGATAATCACCTTTGCACCTTCTTCAATAAACCGTTTGGCCGTGGCCAGTCCGATACCGCTACTGCCTCCGGTAATTAACGCGACTTTATTGTCTAACCGTTTCATGATGATATTTCCTGTTATTACTGCTCAGACAGCGCGATCACTCGTAGGCGTGAATACGCGTGGCAAGTGTATTTCTGCGTTCATTAAGTAATTCGATAAGCGTGTCCAGTGCCCGAAGTTTTTCTCTGTGCTGGGCCAGACACTGGATAAAACGCGCATCATCCATGTCGCTTACCTGAGAAAACTTTTCCAGCTCTGCAATCTGTCGGGTACTGAACCCACATTTTAAAAGCGAGATTATCCATCTCACTTTCTCGACGTCTTTCGCGTCGTAATTCCGATAACCGTTGTCCAACCGCTGAGAAACAATCAGTCCTTTAGCTTCATAATGTCTGAGCACTCGGGTGCTGACGCCAGTGAGCGCCGCCAGTTCAGATGGTCGCATACCTTTCTCCTCGTCATAGATGCACTCTACAACATTGACACTAGTGTCAATGTAAAGAGCATAGCGTTAGCTGGAATGTAAGCAGATATTTCCTGAGACAGGCAAAATTAACTCCGCCAACGAAGATTGCAGCAATCTTGATTTTGCCTTGACCGTTTATTGATTAACGGTCGGGATAATCAGCCTGTTCAGACAGAACTGCCCGGCGCTGACAGCGCCCTCTGATGAGATTGCAAGGAGAAACAATAATGGGCTTCAGACATTCGCTTTTTGGATGGGAACGTTCAAACTTCACGCATTACCAGGCGGCTTATTATAAGTACGGCGGCAGTGTTAATACTCACCCCGACATTATCAATTTCTTTATGCAGAAGAAGGAAAAAGATTTCGCATTCTGGCATTACCGACGCGATGGCGAGGTCACCGCAGCGTACTTTACCAGTGATGAAAATACCTTCGGCCTGAATGTCTGGCGCGATTACCCGGTATCTTATGATGAAATTATTATCCCCATGGCTGCCGATCAAAAAATCGTTCTGCCAGTAAAAACAAACCGGCTGTCTTCATCGCTGCGTGGGAATATAATAAATGCCACCTATGCTTTTCGTGAAAAACGTAAGGTTTGCCTGATTAAAACGTATTTCTCAGGTAAAACGGTGAAAAAAAGAAATGGCGAGCTAAAAAAAATGCTGGCTGCGGGCGGAGAATGCATACCGCTCAGAGAGATGTCACCGGCGGATATTGCTGATATTTACGTGCATCTTTTCAGGCTGCGTTTTGCTGACAGCGTCAGATGCTATAACAGGAAAAACATCACTGAACTGTTAACCGCCCTGCCACACATGGTCACCGGCAATGTACTTTTCTTTGAAGGTGCTCCCGTTGCGATAGATCTCGTACTGTGTGCCCGTAGTGAAAAAAGCCTGTATTTTGATGTTCCTAACGGAGGGATTGATCCGTCGATCACCGCATTCAGCCCAGGAAGTCTGCTCATGTGGAAAAATATTGTTGATGCACGAGAAGTGTGTCGCAATGAAAATAAGGCAATGCAATTTTCAATCGGATTGTATGATAAAAAATGGGACTATAAACTGCTTTGGGCCGAAACCCGGCCTACAGGTAAATCACTGGTTCTTTGAACTGTATTCGCCGCCCTGCCCTCAACAATTATTTATCTCTTTTCGGCGCATCCAATAAAACAATAATGATAACCTGAAATATGACAATCACCGGTGCGATGTACAGTAAAAAACATCCACATCGTACCATTTTACGAAAGGCAGAAAGCAGTGAGAGAAGTAATTCAGGTGACATGGTAAACCCCCGTTTACCATGTATTTAAACTCAATTTTTACAAGATTCAGTTCACCCTTTGTTAAGGAACCGTCAATGCTGTTCCTTTTCGCTTAGCGGTATCGTCATCGTGAACGATAGCCCTCCGCTGGCATTCCGTTCTGCAAAGATAGTACCGCGATGCGCCTCGCATATCGCTCGGGCAATAGAGAGCCCAAGGCCGGATCCACCGGTATGTCGTGAACGGGACTGCTCCTCACGCACAAACGGTGAAAATATGGTTTCAAGCAGTGCGTCCGGGACTGCCGGACCGTTGTCGCGGAAAATAACGGATACCTTTTTATCGCTGACATAATAACGAATATCCAGGATGCCCCCTTCCGCAGCGTAACGCAGAGCATTGTCCATCAGGATCAAAAAGACCTGGCCTATCCGGTACGGATCAACCCGACAGGTCACAGATTCCCCCTCATGGTAGATAATGTTCACTCCCACCCTTTGGGCTGAAGGCATCGTCCATGCCACTTTCTCACGGATTATCTGGTCCAGGCTGGTTGATACCAGGCTCAAATTCAGCTGGTTGGCATCAGCCAGTTTTAACAGATGCAGATCGTCAACCAGTCTGTTTAAATCATTCATCTGCTGCATGATCATGTTCAACTGGGCCTGACTGGGTTCAAATACGCCGTCCATAATGCCCTGCAGACGACCGATGGCAGCCGTCAGCGGCGAGCGCAATTCATGTGCCATGATCACATGCGATTTTTTCAAATCTTTCTCGTAGCGTTCCAGCTGCATCGACATCCCGTTAAAGTTCTCGCTGAGGCTACGCAATTCAAGCGGCAGATTGTCCGGGACGGGCACACGGGTCCCAAACCCGCCTTCAGCAACAGACCGTGCCGCACCGGCAAGCCGGCTAATATGATGGGATATGGGGCGCGCTGTTTTCAGCGTAAGCATAAAAATAATCGGTATGAATATCAGAACCAGGATGCCAAGAATCACCCAGTCCTTAATCCCCATCGTCGGATCTGAGTAGGAAAGCCCATACCAGGTGTCGATAATTTCATGATAGCGGTTGATGTTCTGTTCAGGGTGCTTGCTCAGAACTGAGAGTTCAGCCCTGACGGCCTCTGGCATCCGGTAGGCGTGCCATTTGTTTTCAACAAAAAATCGCACCCACATAAAAAAGGCGATAAGAATAATACTTCCGACTGCCAGGGATATCAGCCGCTTGCATATCCAGTTCCACAGCGTACTCGGTTCGCCTCGTGGAGATAACGTAAACTTTTTCATGCATTTGCAAATCGGTAGCCGATCCCTCGTACGTTTATCAGCAATTCAGTCTGCCCCGCTGACTCGAGTTTTTTTCGCAAGTTATAGATATGCGTGTCCACAACGCGCTCCAGGGCTTCACTTTCTGGGAGACACGCTTCAAGAAGCGCCTGACGGGTGAAAGCCTTATTAGGCGACTTAAGAAATGTCATCAGTAGCAGCAGTTCCGTCGGCGTTAAATCCAGCGCTGTCCGTTGCCCGTTCTCGCTCTCAACGCTTACCGTCATGGACTCTGTATCTGCCTGCAGTCCCCGGTACTCAATAAGCGTGCTGCTGCGCTCGCCGGAATAACGACGGAGTACAGCATGGACTCTGGCGACCACCTCACCCGGGTTATAGGGCTTCACCACATAGTCATCCGCGCCAAATCGCAGGGCACTGATTTTGTCGCTGCCGTCGCGGATGGCGGTGATCATAATCACGGGAATATCACTGCGCCGGCGCAGGGCCAGCAGAACATCGTTCCCGCTCATGCCGGGCAACATCACATCCAGTAAAATAATGTCGGGCTTCCAGCTGAATGCCAGTTCGAGCCCCCGGTTACCGCTGCTGGCCGAAGAGGTCTGAAACTGATCGCGCTTAAGGTAAGCCTCAAGCACATTCGCGGCATCCAAATCGTCTTCAATAATTAAAACACGTTTCACATTCGCACCTTGATGGAATCTTGATTAAATCTTGCAGGAATATTGATTGACCGCCCGCATACTCCGCAATTCATAGATATAAGCATAATTCATTCAGGAAGTTTTATGAAGGAAATAAAAATCGCCTTAGTAACACTCATCGCAGCATCGTTCGCTTCACAGGCATCATCAGATAAAAAAGCATCTTATGTCACGATTGGCGTGGGTTCACAATATGCGCCTGAATATACCGGCTCGAATAAATATGATGTCAATACGCTGCCGTATTTCGGATGGACTTACGATGACTGGTCCGTCAATACCGACAAAGGTATCGTCTATTCCCATCAGTTCAGTAATGGCGTTTACCTGGGGCAAGCTCTGGGGTATTCCCTTGGCCGCACGGATAGCGGAAACGCCTGGCTTCAGGAAGGCTCTGATAAGCTTAAAGGTATGGGTAAGATTAATACCGTAATGAATACCACCACCACGGCAGGATGGTGGATGGCACCCTGGATAGGCTTTGAGGGGAATATTACGGCACCGCTGACGGAAAGCCAGGGAATGCAATATAAAATTAAACTTAATGTCGTTCTTTTTGCTAACGACACAGATACTCTGCTAATCAGCACCGAAAGAAAATACGGCGACGCACGGTATAATAATACCTGGTTTGGGGTGAATAAGAATCAGAGTACCCATTCCGGATATAGGCCTTTCAACGCGGGTAGCGGATTAAACAGTGTGAATTACGATATTAACTGGCAACACACATTTAATCATAACTGGTCCGGCTATGCGGATTTAGGGTATATCACGCTTGCAGATCGTGTAAGCAGCAGCCCTATTGTGCAAAAGGATGAATATCTTCTCTTTACCGTCGGGGCATTTTATACATTCTGATGCAGGATATCGGTTATCTGGTGCTCTGACCGCCAGATAACCTGGTTTAGTGCGTTTTAAGCTTATTAATAAACCAGCGTCCGGCTGGCCCTGGAGGATATTGCGTCATATGTACCGCATGCATGGAAAAACCAGGGCCAACATCGGGCTGCATCTCCAGGTTCAGGATAACCAGTCTGCCATTAGCAAGATCGTCCTCAACCATAGGCAAAGGCATATAACCCCAACCGAGGCCCGCACGCAAGAATGCATGTTTTGCCCCCATGTCACCCAAACGCCACGTCTTAGCCGACATCACGCCAAAGTTGCGACCCGCCGTGAGTGATGAGCGGTCAGCCAATACAAGCTGCACAGCGTTCTCCATAACCGGTCGAAGAATTGGGCCAGCCATTTTAGCCAAAGGATGATCGGGTGAGACCACAGCCACGGCAGGAACACTGAGCAGGAACTCAGAGGCACACCCGGTCGGAACATCCGGTAGCGAGCCGATAATCGCGACCCGACAGTTGCCGGCCAGCAACGGCTGAAGTACCGCCCCCAGCGCCTCAACATAAAGACGCAACGGTGTGCCGGGAAAGGCCAGATGAAATTCCTTCACGACTGCGGTCAGGACCTCTATCGGAAACATCACATCCACAGACACGGCGAGTTCGGGTTCCAGGCCTTCTGCCAGGATACGCGCCTTAGCCTTAAACGCGTCCATTCCGGCAAGCGTATGGCGTGCGGCCTCCAGTAAGGCCGCCCCCGCCTCCGTCAGTTTCGGGTAACGTCCCGTTCGCTCAAATAAAGGAAAGCCTACCTGAGATTCCAGATTTGCCAGCGTAGCGCTAACGACGGACTGCGCCCGGCGAAGTTTGCGACCCGCGGCTGAGAAACTGCCTTCATCAACCGCAGCAATGAAAGTACGCAGTTGATCAATCGACATACCATCCAGCATGTATCGCCCCTTTAGATGTATACCATCTAATTATATAGGCTACACAGATAGATCGGTGAGCACTATTCTTCTTTCATGTTTTTAAGCAACGTAGCCAAACACATCAACGCATCTGTTCATTTAAGGAAACAAACTATGAAAACAAATACTGTCGGCATTATTGGTGCAGGCGCCATCGGACAAGCCTTTGCCCACCAGTTGGTCAACGCAGGCGTGAATGTCATCCTCAGTAACAGTCGTGGCCCGGACAGCCTGGCTGAAGTGATTGAGGCATTGGGCGACAAAGCTCGCGCCGGAACGGTACAACAGGCTGCCGAAGCCGAAATCGTTTTTATAAGTACCAACTGGAACAGAACCGAGGCCGCATTAAGTGGGGTGAACTGGGAGGGTCGTATTCTGATTGACGCGACTAACCCGGTACTTTTGCTGGGCTACACCCTTGCAGATCTGGGGGGTAAAAATTCATCCCAGCGCGTTTCAGAATGGGCAGCGGGAGCCCGGGTCGTCAAAGCCTTCAACACGCTTCTGGCAAACGTTCTTGCGCAAGACCCTTCCCAATCTGGCGGGCGCCGCGTGGTCTTTATGTCCGGCGACCACGCTGATGCAAAAGCAGACGTTGAGGAATTAGCCACCCGAATGGGCTTCGCCAGTATAGACTTAGGGAGTCTTGAGATTGGGGGATATCTGCAACAATTCCCGGGTGGCCCCCTTCCCGCGCTAAACCTTGTGAAACTGGCTTAAGAGACGTTATTGACGAATATGGCTCAACGTACTTCCGCTGAATCATTCGAAGCGTACATTCCGGGCGAATTGCTCAAGGAACATCGGGCACAATCTTCCCGGGATGTCTTCATTCAAATTCTGGCGCGTCGGCAGAGGCAGGACAACGTTATTATCCCGGCCGTGCCAGAGCCTTTTATTGTCTGGATACTCTCTGGGCGGGCCGTCGTTGCAGAACGGCCTCTGGGCGGAGAGTGGTCAGAAAACCACGTTAGCGCAGGTGATTTTTTTCTCACAACCGACACCTCTCCGACAGAGATGAGATGGCAAGCCGAGCCAGACTGCCCTTTCATCGTTATGCACGTCTATATTGGTGTGTCCATGATGCAGGACATTGAGCTGCGGGAAGTGTCGGGCGAACGCGATGAAACACTGTCAGCCCTGCTGGAACTTATGCGCGCAGAGCTTTATTTTCAGCATCCACCCAGTGGACCTTACATCCAGGGTATCGCTCAAGCCCTTGCCGTACATCTCTCCCGTGCTTACCGGACATCGGCAAAGCGACACCACGGCGGGTTGCAGGCATATAAGTTACACCGGGTATTTAAGGCGATGCATGAAGAGCTGGCTCACACCTTTGACTTAGCACGTCTGGCTGGCCTTGCCGAGCTTAGTGAATTCCATTTCAGCCGGGTCTTTAAACAGTCTACCGGGCTTTCGCCTTCCCATTATTTTATCCGTTTACGAATGGAAGAGGCGCGCCGCCTGTTGTCCGAGACAGAGGATTCGATGATCAGCATTGCCCTGACCGTGGGCTACAACAGCCCCAGCCATTTTGCTGCCATATTCCGCAAGCACACCGGTATTTCGCCCTCCCAATATCGCCACGAAAATATGCGTAGCAAAACACCGACAGTGTGAGCAAACCACCGCGCGAAGAGAGTGCCTTTTGCAGACATGATTGACCCGAACTTCAGATGTTCTTTGCTGAAGCGCTGAAACAAACGCATAAGAGGATCAATCATGGAACTCAACGGTAAATCAGCCATCGTGACCGGTGCATCAAGCGGTATCGGCGCAGCCACCGCCATTAAATTGGCCAGAGAGGGGGTCAAAGTGGGACTCGCGGCCCGCCGCCGGGATCGTCTCCAGGCGCTGGTGTCAGAAATCAAGGCCTTCGGCGGAGAAGCCATTGCGCTGGAAATGGATGTGACTGACCAGGCGTCAGTCTTCGACGGCGTGAAGAAACTGCACGACGCCTATGGCCACATTGATATCGCCTTCAACAATGCCGGACTCATGCCCATTTCAGACATCGCCAGTCTCAAACTGGAGGAGTGGCATCGTATGGTTGATGTCAATATTAAGGGCTTAATGAACACGGTTGCCGCGGTACTCCCTGTGATGCAAGCGCAAAAATCAGGGCATATCATCAATACTTCCTCAATTGCGGGCAGAAAAACGTTCGCTGGACTCGGGGTATATTGTGCGACGAAACATGCGGTAGCCGCATTTTCAGATGTATTACGCATGGAGCTTTCGTCTCAATACAATATTCGCGTAACCTCACTTCAGCCAGGCGCGGTTGAAAGTGAATTATTCGAGCACATTACTGACGAAAACTACCGTGCACAGATGGAAAACCTGAAGGAACACATGACGTTCCTGAAGTCAGAGGATATTGCTGATTCCATCCTTTATGTGCTGCGCGCGCCGGACCATGTCGACGTGGCAGAATTGTTCATCATGCCCACAGAGCAGCAGTGGTAAGTTTGTCATGCGGGCCAAACCGTTTGTCTGGCCCGCGTTATAACCTTTTCAATACACATACAATTTTCACCCTGCACTCTGTGACGCGACAAAAAAAGCTGCCTTACAGGCAGCTTTCGTGGTGAATATGCGTTAGCCAGTTCAGTTCGCAGACGCGGTAGGTCGAATCGTGATTTCTGTTGTATCAACATTTTCAGGTGCTTCAATCACTTGCCGAACAGCGCGGGCAATATCAGCCGGCTGGAGTGCAATAGAACGGTATACCTCCATTGCCGCCTGCGTTTCCGGATGAGTAATGGTTGAGGCAAGTTCGCTTTCCACCACACCAGGGTTGACGCAGGTGACACGGATGCTGGCACTTTCCTGTCGCAAGCCATCTGAAATCGCCCGAACGGCGAACTTTGTGGCGCAATAGACGGCGGCTGTCGGCACCACAGAAAGAGCACCGATAGAGCCAATGTTGATTATCTGACCGGAACCCTGCGCTTCCATGGTGGGAAGCACGGCGCCAATCCCCCATAGTACGCCCTTGATATTCACATCAATGGTACGTTCCCATTCATCATATTTACCCGCTGCCAGCGGAGAAAGGGGCATTATTCCCGCGTTGTTGATCAGAACGTCAATACGCCCCCACGTAGTCAGTGCCGCCTGCACGAAATCAGACATCGACTGGCGATTTGTGACATCCAGCTCGCAGGCTTCCGCTTGCCCGCCTGTACTGCGGATTTCTGCAGCGATAGCTTCAATACGATCTTTCCTGCGTGCCCCAAGTAACAACTTCGCGCCTGCATTGCCAAGCTCTCGTGCAATACCCTCTCCGATACCGCTGGATGCACCGGTGATCAAGATGACTTTATCCATGATTTACTCCTTCAGTTGAGTTCAGAGGGATAATAGAACGAGGGGATTGTTTCGTGTATCCTGCCCCTGGTGTACACACTGGTTAGCAAACCTAAACAATGAAAATTGACCTTAATCTTTTACCTCTGTTTCTGGCTGTCGCAGAGGAACATAGCTTCAGCGCTGCCGCCGAACGTCTTGGCGTGACGCGATCGGCGGTCAGCCAGGGGATCAGACGCCTGGAGGATACGTTCGGGACCCTGCTTGTCATGCGCACCACGCGTTCGGTAAACCTGACTGAAGCGGGAGAACGGCTGCGAAAATCGTTGTCCGTACCGCTATCAACGATTGACGCGGCGTGCGAAGACGTTCTCTCTGACAACGGGCCGCGAGGGCATCTGAAAATTGCTGTCACCTCAATTGCAGAAGAATTTCTTTCAGGCCCTCTGCTCGCGTCCTTTACAACCGCTAACCCTGCCGTCACCATCGATATTGTCGTGTCGGATGACGAATTTGATATCGTGGCAGCGGGCTATGATGCCGGCGTAAGGCTCGGTGACGTGATCGAAAAAGACATGATTGCTGTCCCTCTAACGGGACAGCAACGGGAAGTGGTGGTGGCATCACCAACGTATCTGGCGGCCCACAGCGCACCGCGCCATCCGCGAGAGCTTATCCGCCATCGCTGTATCGGCTGGCGCCCATCGCCAGACGTCGCGCCCTATCGCTGGGAATTTGAGGAAGCGGGAATACCTTTCGACGTGGCGGTTGAACCGCATATCACCACCAACGATCTCCGTCTCATGCTCAGGCTCGCGCTTGCGGGGGGAGGAATTACCTTTGCAACCTATGAAACATTCAGGCCATTTATTGAAAAAGGACAGCTTGTTTCATTACTGGATGATTTTCTTCCGCCTTTTCCTGGGTTTTATCTGTACTTCCCGCAACGTCGAAATATGGCCCCCAAGCTGCGGGCTCTGATTGAACACGTCAGGCAGTGGGGGAAGACGTCACTGCAGTAGTTTCAAACCCGCGCAGAATATTTAGCTTCCGGAGAGTTGCCGCGCCGTAGCAGCGAATGACGCATGCTCGACTGGGCAAGCCATTAACCGGGGTGTACCTCAGGCAGGCAAGAAATTTTTTTCAACCGTTCATTTAACAACCTCGTATTCCAGCTTGAGAACTATGGCTGCCCTTTTGTTACCGAGCGCGTAAGGCTTGTGCGAAGTTCGTTTTCAAGGAAAGCGACACATGCTCGTGTTTCAGCGGAGATGATATTAGCCGGGGGATAAAGTAGATATGCAGGGAATGAAGGAACAATGTAGTCGGGTAACACAGGTACGAGATGCCCGTCGGCAATCTCCTGTCGGCAAACCGGAGACTGCAATACCCCGATTGCCTTTCCTGCCAGAAGCACAGTACGTAACGGCCGCCAGTGACTGGAAGTGAATGTTATTCTCACAGGGACGGTGAGTAATGCGTTGTCAGGCGCGATCAGCGTCACATGGTTATTCATAAACAGGCCCGAAACACGAGCAAACGCATGTCGGGCGAGCTCACCCGGTGTACGGGGCATATCATAACGCTGCAAATATTCGGGAGAGGCCACCAGCAACCGCTCAATTTTCCCCAACGGGCGGGCAACATAATATCCTTCCCCCGCTTCACCAAGACGTAGCGAGATATCCACACCTTCGGTGACCGGGTCCGTCACTCTGTCACTGAGCACCAGATCTATGTTTATGCCCGGATAGGCCAATTGCAGTTTAAGCAGGGCGGGCATAAGTAACTCTTCCCCGGCTCCATAGGGTGCGGCAATGCGCAGGGTTCCACTAATTGCCTCACCATTATCCGCGATTGCCAGCGCATGGTCAGCCGCTGCAACGGCGCTTTTGCTCCGTTCATAGAACAGCGTCCCGCTATTGGTGAGAGACATTCGGCGCGTGTGACGTCGCAGCAGGCGGGTATTAAGATGAGCTTCCAGACGCTCTATCCTTTCACTGACCGCCGGCTGTCCGATGCCGAGATCGCGCGCAGCGGCAGACATGCTTCCGCGCTCAACCACCCGAATGAAAATACGCATTGCCGTAAGTAAATCCATTCACCGATTATATTGGTAAAACCGATAAATGAAAGTGGTCCCGCCCCTCTACTGGCAGGCCCTTCGATTAATGAAAATCTGTGCGTCCACGGCTGGTGTAGCTATGGCGCACAGAACATTTCATTTTTTACGGGAAAAGAAGCATGTCAGATATCAGGCTTTATATGTTCCAGTCGGGCTATCAGCGTTGTAAATATCACGATATCAGGATGAATCAGGGTGAAGGCGCCGACTACATTATACCTGTCCCCTGGTTTTTACTGACGCATCCGCAGGGGAATGTTGTTATTGACGGTGGTCTTGCGGTGGAAGGGCTGAAGGATCCCCGCGCCTACTGGGGACCGACTGTTGACCAGTATCAACCCATCATGGATACAAACCAGGGCTGTAGAAGACAACTGGCGAAACTCGGAATAAGGCCAGAATCGGTGCGTTATGTTTTACTCTCCCACCTCCACTCTGACCATACCGGCGCGATTGGCCGCTTTCCTGAAGCCACTCATCTTGTGCAGCGCGCTGAGTACGACTATGCCTTTTCACCGGACTGGTTTACCGCCGGGGCCTACTGTCGGAAAGATTTTCATCGCGAAGGTCTCAAATGGCAGTTTCTGGCAGGAGATGCTGATGACGGTTTTGATCTGTATGGCGACGGCGTTCTGAAAATCATTTACACGCCAGGCCACTCCCCGGGTCATCAATCTTTCGTCGTCTCCCTGCCGAGTGGAAAATCGTTCACCCTGGCGATAGATGCTGCCTATACGCTTGACCATTTTCAGGATAAAGCCCTGCCTGGCTTGATGACATCGGCCAGTCAGGTGGCACGATCGGTGGCAAAACTAAGAGTGGTTACCCAGAAGCATAATGCGGAAATTATTCCCGGGCACGATCCTGATATCTGGCCGCGTTATGCGATGAAGACGGAAGGCTATAACTGATACGAACGGTGATAGTGACTATACCTCTTCCCTGAGGCGATAACCCTGGTCATTTATGCTTAGCGCAGAGGCAAGCCTTCGTTGCTATCACTCATGAATTTTAACCACCACTTTCCCCTTTGCATGCCCGCGAGCCAGATAGGCGAAGGCGTCGCCAGTTTCGGCAAAGGGGAAAACGTTGTCGATAACGGGCTTGATGCGTTGAGCGTCCATGAGTTCAGCGATTTGGCTAAGCTGGCTGCCATCAGGGCGGACAAAGAGAAACGAATAGGTTAATCCTCGTTTTTTTGACAGTCGCATGATTTTGCGGCTCATTAGCCCTAATACGAAACGCAGGAAAACATTGAGGTGTCTTTCCCGTGCGAAAGCCGTATCTAACGGCCCGATCAGGGAAACTATCTTCCCTCCCGGTTTAAGGATTTGGGTGGATTTCTCAATCGCGTCACCTCTGATAGTCCCGAGGACAATATCGTAGCCGCTCAGCACTTTCTCGAATTCCTGCTTTTTATAGTCAACCACCTCATCTGCACCAAGGCGGCTCACCCAGTCAATGTTGGCGGTGCTGGTTGTCGTCCCTACCGTTGCGCCAAGGTGTTTTGCCAGTTGGATAGCAAAACTGCCAATTCCACCGGAGCCGGCCGGGATAAATACTTTCTGCCCCGCTCGCAGCTTCGCGCGTTCCGTCAGCGCTTGCAAGGAGGTGAGACTGACCATCGGAAGCGACGCTGCCTGTACGAAATCCAGAGTGGCGGGTTTTAACGCTGCAAGGTTTTCTGGCACCCGCACAAATTCAGCAAGCGAACCCGTTCCCCTGTCAAAAATACTGGCAAACACCTCATCGCCTGCTTTGAAACGCGTCACGCGACGTCCTGTGGCAACGACAACGCCGGACACGTCACTGCCCAACGTCGCGGGGAGACTGAAATGCAGAACACGTTTGAACATGCCGGTCGGGATCATGTTATCGATCGGGTTCAGACCTACTGCATACACTTTGACCAGAATTTCATCATCACCAGGGGAGGGAAAATCGACGTCGTCGAATCCCAGTTCAGGGGATTTACCATAGCGTTTGAACGTAAATGCTTTCATCGTCTTCTTATTCATTTGTCTTTTACTCTGCCGGGTTTGCCGGTGGCGTGTTTCTTACCAACGCTGTTGCTGAGTAAAAAAGCGATACCCAGGAATAGCTCGATAAATACTGCAATAACGATCTGCCCATTAACGTGTCCTGCATACCACTCAACAACGCCGGACACGGCTAAAATCAAACATAACGTACCGATCCCTGCTGCCAGGGCATAGCGTGCCAGCGTGGGCTCTGCATGCCTGGCGAATAAACACATCACCCCCAGGCCCGCGTACAGGGCGGCAGAGCGATGGCCGAGCACATCAGTTCCCGGTGTTGGCGTGATTCCCCACTGCGTTAACAGCAGTTGCGGGCAGAACATCCATATCGCCGCCAGGATGAAAAACAACCCGGCAGTCAGAATAGCCAGTTGAGAAAATTTCATATTCTTATTCTTTCGCGTCGAGCTGAAGACTGTTGCGTACTACCTTGTCCAGAAGTGAAGCAGGCGCAAAGCGGCGAATGAAATTCAGTTTCCCCGCCAGCGTGCCCGCCGTATAACGCACCTTAGGCCGTAAAGACTGGGCAGCCTTTACCACCACATCAGCCACCACTTCCGGACGTTCCGCCTCGTCCATTGCCTTGCTGACGACGTTGTTCAGCTTAGCCCGGAGCGGTTCATATTCTTCTAGCTTCGCGTCAGGTTCTAAATTGTTTGCGTCGAACTGTGTCTTTATATAGGCCGGCTCGATCACGGAAACCCTGATACCCTGTGTGCGCAGTTCATGGTCCAGCGCGCCCGTATACCCTTCAACCGCATGCTTACTGGCTGCATACAGTGCCACGTAAGGTAGCGGGACAATCCCTAATATCGAACCAATGTTGATGATGCGCCCACTGCCCTGACGGCGCATGTGCGGGATCACTGCCCGCGTCATTCTGACCAGGCCAAGAAAGTTGGTGTCGAAAATACGCCTGGCCTGATCAATCGAACTTTCTTCCGCGGCCGCAGGAGCAACCCCAAAGCCCGCATTATTCACCAGCAAATCTATCCGCCCTTCCAGATGCAGTAACGCCTCAATGGCAGCGCTCACGGACGCATCGTCCGTCACATCAAGCGTTAATAACGCAAAGGGATGCGTGCCTGCCTGCGCACCGCGCCGGCTGGTGCCATAGACCGTATACCCTGCGGCCAGCAGTTTTTTAGCCGACGCCTCACCGATCCCCGAAGAAGCTCCGGTCACCAGTGCTACACGTTTTTTTGTCATTCTCACTACGCTCTCTTGATGGAGTCCTGCTCACCCTGCAGCGCAACAACACGCTGCAGGGAAACAACGCGGCATAGGGTTATGCCGAATCCCCGTGGCTACACTGTGTACCGTTCTGCCGCTTTAGCCTGATTGATATCCGCCAGCAGAGCCTGACGCGCCTTCTCCAGGTCATCCCAGTGGGCAGCATTTTGTAAAGGAGGGATGGTGACGAGTTCGCGACGATCAAAGCCGGCCAGGGCTGCGTCAACTAACTGACCCACTTCCATCATCTCGGGCGCCTTACTGATATCAATACCTGCACGTTCCCAGATTTCGGTGTAAGTGCCGGCCGGTAGTACCGCCTGGACGTAAACGCCCGCGGAGGACAGTTCAATATGCAATCCCTGCGACAGGAAAAGCACAAAGGCTTTGGTGGCACCGTAAACCGTCATGGCAAATTCCGGAGCGAGCCCAACGACGGAGCTGATATTGACGATTGCGCCTTCTCCGGTTTTGACAAACCGTGGCGCCGCGGCACGAGCAAGCCTCGTCAGCGCAGTGACGTTCAGGGCGATAAGACGCTCAATTGCCTCAGGCGTCTGACCGGCAAAATTGCCCGACTGTGCCATGCCCGCGTTGTTAATCAGTACCCCTATTTTTTCGTCATCACGAAGACGAGCTTCCACCGTCGCTAAATCCGCTGCCTGAGTGAGGTCGGCTGGCAGAACATCAACAGAAACGCCCTTCTCCTGTCGCAGACGCTCGGCGAGTGCGTCTAATTTTGTTTTATCGCGGGCAACCAGAACCAGGTCATGTCCACGGCTCGCAAATCTTTGCGCATAAACAGCACCAATACCCGTCGATGCACCTGTAATGAGAACTGAAGTTTTCGTCATATGTGATCTTCTTTATTAAATGTTGAACAGAATCTGCACTGTTCGATGCAGGTAAATCCGGGGATATGTCCGGCTCTCTTTGCTGATCTCAGTCAAACTGACGGAGCGCGCATACCTCTGCGAAGCGCCGTCGGGGACATGGATTTAATGATGATGATCATAATCTATAAAGTCAACTGGTTTGATTATGATCATCATCAATGTATAATTGAGCCTTGTTTTGTAAGGGGGCGGGAAAGCATGAAAGTGTCAAAAGAGCAGGTTCGGGAAAACCGGATGCGCATTGTTGAAACGGCATCAGAACTTTTTCGTGAGCGCGGCTATGACGGCGTGGGCGTGGCGGAGTTGATGTCTGCGGCGGGTTTAACCCACGGCGGGTTTTATAAGCACTTTGGTTCAAAGGCCGACCTGATGTCAGAAGCCATGAATTGTGGTTTTGTACACGCCGCGGAAAACCTGGCGGGTGTGGACCGAGAAAAATTCATTGAATATTACCTCTCCCGACAGCATCGCGATGATATGGCCAGGGGTTGTGTGATGTCTGCCCTGGGCACCGACACCGCCCGTCAGTCTGAGTCCATCAAAGAGACATTTGCAGCCGGGGTTGAACGTCAGCTGGCAATGTTAAGCGACGAAAATGTCTCACGTGCTGACCTGATAGACACCTTTGCACATCTTGTCGGTACTCTGGTGTTGTCCCGTGCCTGCCCGGATAATTCTGCACTCGCTGACGAAATTCTGGATGTCTGCCGCTCGCGTATTCTGCGTGATGAGCCGCGAAAAGAGTGAAT
>NZ_CP080000.1:1776531-1848368 GCF_019378755.1 Enterobacter sp. BIDMC 29
GTTTTGGAGAAAGAAAAAAAGTTATATATTCCAGCCCGTTAAATCCAAATATACCTTCTGAGTTCAGAGGCTTACTCATGTCATGGCAATACTTCAAACAGACTTACCTGGTTAAGTTCTGGTCACCTGTACCCGCGGTTATCGCAGCGGGGATCCTGTCTACTTACTATTTCGGCATTACCGGTACGTTCTGGGCTGTAACCGGCGAGTTTACCCGCTGGGGTGGACAGCTGCTGCAGCTTGCCGGTGTGCATGCTGAAGAGTGGGGTTACTTTAAGCTCATTCATCTGGAAGGCACTCCGCTGACCCGCATCGACGGGATGATGATCATCGGCATGTTCGGCGGCTGTTTTGCCGCCGCGCTGTGGGCAAACAACGTTAAGCTGAGAATGCCAAAAAGTCGGATCCGCATCGTACAGGCGGTCATCGGCGGCATGATTGCCGGTTTCGGTGCGCGCCTGGCGATGGGCTGTAACCTTGCCGCCTTCTTTACCGGTATCCCACAGTTTTCGCTACATGCCTGGTTCTTTGCCGTCGCTACCGCCATCGGTTCTTACTTTGGCGCAAAATTTACCCTTTTGCCGCTGTTCCGTATTCCCGTCAGGATGGTTAAAGTCAGCGCCGCATCGCCGCTGACGCAAAAACCGGCTCAGGCACACCGTCGTTTCCGCCTGGGGATGCTGGTCTTTTTCGCCATGGTGGCATGGGCACTGTGTACAGCGCTCAATCAACCTAAACTGGGTCTGGCAATGCTGTTTGGCGTGGGCTTTGGTTTGCTTATTGAACGCGCGCAGATCTGCTTTACTTCAGCGTTTCGCGATATGTGGATCACCGGGCGAACAATGATGGCAAAAGCGATTATTGCCGGGATGGCGGTGAGTGCTATCGGCATCTTCAGCTATGTTCAGTTAGGTGTTGAACCGAAAATCATGTGGGCCGGCCCGAATGCGGTGATTGGCGGCCTGCTGTTTGGCTTCGGGATTGTGCTGGCTGGCGGTTGTGAAACCGGTTGGATGTACCGCGCCGTTGAAGGTCAAGTGCATTACTGGTGGGTTGGCCTGGGGAACGTGCTCGGGTCAACTCTCCTTGCGTACTACTGGGATTCCCTTTCTCCTGTCCTCGCGACAAACTGGGATAAGGTCAACCTGCTCAGCACGTTCGGCCCGCTCGGTGGCCTGTTAGTGACGTACGCCCTGCTGCTGGTCGCTTTTTTACTGGTGATTGCGCAGGAGAAACGGTTCTTCCGCCGTGCCGCTGTCAAAAATGAAACGCAGGAGAATGCCGCATGAAAGAGATCGTGCCTGACTATCGTCTGGATATGGTGGGCGAACCCTGCCCTTATCCCGCTGTCGCTACGCTGGAAGCCCTGCCTCAGCTCAGGAAAGGGGAAATTCTGGAGGTGGTGAGCGACTGCCCGCAGTCTATCAACAACATTCCTCTGGATGCTAAAAACCACGGTTACACCGTGCTGGACATTCAACAGGATGGGCCAACCATTCGTTATTTGATACAGAAATAATCCCGCCACAGACGCTCCTTAACCGGGGCGTCTTTCCTGCCCCAAAAATCCGCCTTACGTCCCACTTTGGCGGTAAATGCAGCCCCCTGTTCTCCCCCGGAACTACACTTAAAGTGGATAAAAAACAAACAGGAGGTGTGGCATGTTTGCGTCAATTCTCGTTCCTGTCGATATTTCAGAGCGTCGCCTGACCGAACAGGTGATTCCCTATGTTCAGGCGAACGCAGCAATCAGTAACGGCAAAGTGCATTTTCTGACTGTCGTTCCTTCTTTCCCTTACTATTCCTCTCTTGGGCTGGCCTATTCCGTTGAGATGCCAAAACTGGAAGAAATGCAGCAGGAGGCGCTGGCGAAATTGAATGAGATCGTTAAGCAGTTCAATTTACCGGCCGACCGCATTCAGACCCACGCCATTTCTGGCACGCCTAAAGATCAGATCCTGAAACTGGCTGAGAGTATCAATGCAGACCTGATAATTATTGCGTCTCATCGACCTGATATTTCGACCTATCTGTTAGGCTCTAACGCTGCGGTCGTCGTGCGCCACGCAAAATGCCCGGTGCTGGTGGTGCGTTAGCGTGCCTGCGAGGAAAGATAAGCCCCGTGCTATCGGGGCTTATTANNNNATCCAGGGCTACAGGCCTGCGCCATTGAGCAATCACTGGACGCCGCATTGACCGAGCCTCACGCATGAAGCGGTAATCGGTGCAACCTGCACCTCGACTTTAGGAATGGTGTGAATAGGTTATGTTCAGGCGTTGGCTGACGGGGCTAAACGGGCAGTATTTCCGCCGTTTACGGTTCAGCATGTATTTGATGAGATGAGTTCAGCACGCTGGAATATGGAGGGGCAACCTTAATCGCCCCCCGAAGCAAGACTGGCCATAACCAGGCCAGTCTCAAGGGATAAATCAGAAACGATAACCCGCGGAGAACATAAACACCCACGGATCGAGGCGAGTGCTGATACTTTGCTGTTCACCGCCCGCTTTAAAGCGAACGTCGGTATCAATGTCCATGTACCAGACCGAGGCGTTAATTAACCAGTCACGGTTAATGAGATAGTCCAGCCCCACCTGCCCCGCAACACCCCACGAGTCTTTCAGGCTGAGATCGGTAAGCCCGGCTTCTTTACCGGTATCGTTAAATTTCTCGTCGAAGAAGGTGGTGTAGTTCACCCCTGCGCCAATATACGGACGCACCTTACTGTTAGCATCACCAAAGTACCACTGCGCCATCAGTGTTGGCGGTAAATGGTGCACCGTCGCGATATCCCCGGTTGGCCCTAAACCGACGCGATGACGGAATGGCGTTGCTGCCAGAAGCTCAACACCAATGTTCTCCGTCGCCATATACGTAAAGGTCAAACCGAGCTGGGTATTGTTGCTGACGTTAAAACCGCCCATACCCAGTACGCTATCAGAGCCTTCTGTTGGACGCACCGTTGCCGAACCGGCACGAATAAAGAATTCACCTGCTTCATGCGCATACGCGCCGCCAGAGAGACTGCTTAATACAAGGGCTGCCACCGCTAATTTTTTCATATCCGCTCCATCGTTGTGGTTTTAGTCGCGGAGGAGAATATACTCACAAATGAGTAATAAGTGATCTGCTACAGATCACATTAAAACCAGTAAGTTAACATTCATTGATCTGGGTTAATTTTTGGTGACACACCGTAAAGCGATAAGTTGTCGTCAGGTCAATTTCTGGCATTTCGGCGTTACAAAATTTTCTCTTTTCACCCTCTTGCTCTTCCTCTCGCGGCTGGATAATTTAGCGCTCTCACAAGTTGATTTGATGCGTTCTTCTTTTGCAGGTGTGCCATGAGTGATTTTAACCCGTGCATGACGTGCGGAGCCTGTTGTGCGTATTTTCGAGTCTCTTTCTACTGGGCCGAAGCCAGCGATGGCGGCGGTACCGTTCCGGTTCATCTCACTGAACCGTTAACGCCTTTTCTGCGCTGCATGAGCGGCACCAACCAAAAACCGTGCCGATGCGCTGCGCTGCAAGGTGAACCTGGGGTGTCCACCCGGTGCTCTATCTACGAGCACCGCCCCAGCCCGTGCCGGGAATTTTCCATGTCAGGTGAGGATGGGCAGGTCAATGAAGCCTGTAATCGTGCCCGTGCGCGCTTTGGATTACCGCCGCTTTACAAAGATATGCTTTTCCATACAAGCCTTGATGCTGCCACGACAGTGTTATCCGGTGTACAATTGCCGGCTAATTAACACCTGCAATACTCAAGGAGAGTGCATGTCTATCACGGCGAAGTCTGTCTACCGTGACACGGGAAACTTTTTCCGCAATCAGTTCTTAACCTTTTTACTGATCGCGTTGCTATGCGCCTTCATTACAGTGGTGCTTGGTCATGCGTTCTCGCCAAGTGACGAACAGATTGCCAGCCTGAGCCAGGGCGACAACCTTGCAGATAGCGTGGGGTTGTTTGAACTGGTACAAAACATGACGCCGGAGCAGCAACAAATCCTGCTGCGGGCTTCCGCTGCTTCGACATTCTCTGGTCTTATCGGCAATGCGATTCTGGCAGGTGGCGTTCTGCTGATGATTCAGCTGGTTTCCGCCGGTCAGCGCGTCAGCGCCCTGCGGGCGATTGGTGCCAGCGCGCCGGTATTACCGAAGCTGTTTATCCTCATCTTTTTAACCACCATGCTGGTGCAGATGGGAATTATGCTGGTCGTCGTGCCGGGTGTATTACTGGCTATCGTGCTCTCTTTCGCGCCGGTAATGGTCGTGCAGGATAAACTGGGGATCTTTACCGCGATGCGCAGCAGCATCCGGCTCGCCTGGGCAAATATACGCCTGGTGGCACCAGCTGTTATCGGCTGGCTGTTGGCGAAAACGCTCCTGCTGCTGTTTGCCCCGAATTTTGCGGTACTCACGCCAAATGTTGGCGCGGTGGTGGCAAATACGCTGAGCAACCTCATTTCAGCGGTACTGCTGGTCTATCTGTTCCGCCTGTATATGTTAATTCGTCAGTAATCCTGTGGCCGGGAACGTCAGCCCGGCCCTACACAGAAGATGGAATCACAGAATGAAGCAGTTTCTTGATTTTTTACCGCTCGTGGTCTTTTTCGCTTTCTACAAGCTGTATGACATTTATGCCGCCACGACTGCACTGATCGTGGCCACAGCGGTTGTGCTGATCTATAGCTGGGTTCGCTACCGTAAAGTTGAAAAAATGGCGCTGGTGACCTTCGTCCTGGTCGCGGTGTTTGGTGGACTCACTCTGTTCTTCCACAACGATGAATTCATCAAATGGAAAGTCACGGTGATTTACGCTCTGTTTGCGGGTGCGTTACTGATTAGCCAGTGGGTGATGAAGAAGCCGCTGATCCAGCGCATGCTGGGCAAAGAGCTGACGCTGCCTCAGGAAGTGTGGTCCCGACTGAATATCGCCTGGGCGATATTCTTTATTCTCTGTGGTCTTGCCAATATCTATATTGCTTTCTGGCTGCCGCAGAATATCTGGGTCAACTTCAAGGTCTTTGGCCTGACGGCTCTGACGCTCATCTTCACGCTGTTAAGTGGCGTTTATATCTATCGCCACATGCCACAGGACGACCAGCACTGATCGTTCACCGACCAGAACGTGTGCAGCAGGCGTTCTGGTCTATTCTCTCCAGCCTGAAATCATAGTAGCATCCCGCCTGAAGTCTTCAGTTACGAGTTAAAACAATGACAACAAATAACGCCCCTCAGGGCGAACTGGTTTTACGCACACTGGCAATGCCCGCTGACACCAATGCCAATGGCGATATTTTTGGCGGCTGGCTGATGTCGCAAATGGATATGGGCGGCGCTATTCTGGCAAAAGAGATTGCACATGGCCGGGTAGTGACGGTGAGAGTGGATGGCATGACCTTCCTGCGCCCGGTTGCAGTGGGTGATGTGGTTTGCTGTTACGCGCGTTGCGTAAAACGTGGCAATACCTCCATCTCCATTAACATCGAAGTGTGGGTGAAAAAGGTCTCGTCCGAACCCATTGGACAGCGTTATAAAGCGACAGAAGCGCTGTTTATTTATGTGGCCGTGGACAACGAAGGTAAACCCCGACCGCTTCCTCAGGCCTGATTGCCCGCTAAAAAAAGCCTCCTTGCGGAGGCTTTTTTTATTCCATCTGTGCCCCGCCATTCAGGCGGAAGACAATATTCACGATCAGTCCGTTGCCCGGTTTACCGGCTTCATAACGCCATCTGCGCATCGCCGTTTTCACTTCTCTCTCGAACATATTAGACGGCTGCGCGGACAGTATTTCCACGTTCTCAACACGCCCTTCCGGCGTAACATCGAATTTCACCCGTACACGGCCCTCAATACGTAATGCCTGAGCACGAGCCGGATACTGCGGCTGATTACGGCTGACCGCACGCGGTCCCGCGGGTGCAGTGACTGTCGGTTTGGCTGTCGTCGTGGTGTTATTCATCACCGGACGCGAAGGTGCTGCGTTTTCTACCGTCTGCGTGGCGCGGGGTTCAACCGGACGCGTTTCGCGTTTTGGACGTTCTTCTACCTTCTTCACCGGTTTTGGCTTCGGCTTAGGTTTCGGCTTCGGCTCGGGTTTGTGGATCACCACCGGAGCTTCTTTTGGCGGTTCCGGCACCGGTTCAGGTTCGGGTTCCGGTTCGGCGACGGGCTGTGGCGGCGGAGGCGCAACCTGCGGCGGTTCGAGATCCGCTGGCGATACCATCGTCACAGAAATAGGCTGTGCGGGCGCTGGCATTTCAACAACCTGATGAACCGAGGTATAAAGCAAACCCGCCACGACAGCACCGTGAATAACGACAGAAAGCAGCGTCGGCCAGGGAAAGCGGCGAGGTAAATCAAGGGTCATCGAAGTCATAATCATCAACGTTAAAAAACCGAACACTGATTTTAAATGCAAATAGCAATCATATTCAATAAGACACTTTGTCCTGGCGCAATTTAAGCGCAAGAGAGGCCAAAAAAGGCGCATTCAGATCAGGGTTTTAACATTGTTTTTATCTTTACATTGCAGTCAGTTGCCCTTTCACATAACGTTACTGACACTTTTAATGGTTAAGGAGCTTCACCGTGCTTTACGTGATTTACTCTGAAGATGTCGCTGATTCCCTCGAAAAACGCCACTCCGTTCGCCCTGCCCATCTGGCGCGTTTACAACTGCTCCAGGATGAAGGTCGATTACTGACCGCGGGTCCAATGCCTGCGGTAGACAGCAATGACCCTGGCGCTGCCGGTTTCGCGGGCTCCACGGTGATTGCCGAGTTTGAATCCCTGGAAGCGGCTCAGGCCTGGGCTGAGGCAGACCCGTACGTTGCCGCAGGTGTCTATGCGAAGGTGACGGTTCGCCCGTACAAGAAAGTGTTTTGATGCAAGAGTGGCTCCGAAAGGAGCCACTCATCTCTTCAGTGCAGTGACGCTAAGCGCGCCGCAAATCCGACAAACAGCAGCCCAATCAGCCCGTTCCCCAGCTTTGCCAGTTTCTTTTTGGTTTTCAGATAACGCGTGACAAACGCACCAGAGAAGATCAGGAAGCTCATATACATGAAGCTAATCAGCTCCAGCGTGGTCGCGAGGATCAGGAAAGACGTGCCCGTGTTTTTCGCATTCACATCGATGAACTGCACAAAGAACGAGACATAGAACAAAATAGCCTTTGGATTCGTCAGGCTCAGCACCAGCGAGCGTTTCATGATCATGCTCGCAGGCTCGGTTCCGCTCTCATGGCTATTCTTCTGACGGGTGATGACTGACCAGAGCATTTTGCCGCCGAGCCACAGGAGATAGAAAGCACCGAGGTAGCGCACAATATTAAACAGAACCGGGGTCGTCTGGATTAATGCTGCGACGCCCGCCCAGGCCAGAAACATCAGCACTGCATCGCCGATAAACACGCCAGTGGCGGCGAGATACCCTTTTTTAACACCGTGCCCAATACCGGTTTTCAGTACAAACAATGTGTTCGGTCCAGGCACCAGCACGATAAAAAATGCCCCTACAACATAGGTCCAGAAATTAAGTACACCAAACTCCGCAAACACCTCTCCCTCCTTTTGCTAAAAAACGACGGGAATATCGCTGCAAATACGATATCCCCAAAATCAGACGCTATTGTACGCCGTTATAGCCATCAAGATAAGTCGCAGCCAGTTCGTTACCAAATAAAACGGCGTCCTTCTCTTCCATTTGAGACGTCCATTTATCCGCGGTATTACCGTCGAAAGCATGCTCCGTTTTCGCCTGTTTCTTCAGTTGATCGCGAATGCTTTGGGCGTACTGGTTTGCCTCAGACAGTGTGCGTCCTGCAGCGCGATCGGTTTTCCCCTGCTCATACAGCTCACGGAACTGAGGGACATTCAGACGATAATTTTGCGATACACTTGACGTAAAATTGCCGCCAGTAAAATTGGTTTTATGCGATACGAAATAATAAGCATGCCTTTCCGGTGACGTTTTACTGCTGGCACAACCGCTCAACACGGCAATCCCAAGAAGGGCAGCAACCACTTTTCCGTTCATCTCTTTTCCTTTTTAGTTTATCCAGTGCGATATCCCGCTGAGCAGTAAATTAATCAACGCGGATAATGACGATAATCCTGCGTTTTCCCTGATCGCATCCAGCGCAAGCAGCACAATAAATACCCAGAGATAAGGATTCATCTTTGAAATGCATAAGATTAAGAGGGCGGAGTATATCGCGGAATGAATCGGGGGAGAGACTGCGAAAAATGATAGCCTGAAAATCAGTGGGCACCTTAACGGTGCCCTGATGGTTCTCAGATAACCTGTGTAGCGAACAGCAACGCGTTACGGTGTCTGGTCATTCCACATTTTCTGATGGCGTGTATACGCATATTGCGGCGGGATTGTGCTTCCAGCCAACGAGCCTTGCGACGACTCACCTGTCGCAACATGCGCCAGCGCCCTACTTCTGTTCTACTGCGCTTCATGTTTACAACTCTTTCTCTAACAGAAACCCCATTATAAACCCAACCCCGCAGCAAACCAGCGCTTTTAACTGGCGTTTTTATTTGCCAGATGATTCCTGATGCGTACACTCATAACAATACGCTTTCAAAAGGATTTTTTTACCTATGACAACCTTCTACACCGTGGTGAGTTGGCTGGTCATTCTGGGATACTGGCTGTTAATCGCGGGTGTGACTTTGCGCATCCTGATGAAGCGCAGAGCCGTACCCTCTGCCATGGCCTGGCTGCTGATAATCTACATCCTGCCGCTGGTGGGAATTATTGCCTATCTCTCTTTCGGTGAGCTTCATCTGGGTAAACGCCGTGCCGAGCGTGCCCGCGCCATGTGGCCTTCAACCGCCAAATGGCTCAACGATCTCAAAGCCTGCAAACATATCTTTGCCGAGGAGAACAGCAGTGTTGCCTCCTCGCTGTTTAAGCTGTGCGAACTCCGTCAGGGTATTGGCGGCGTTAAGGGCAACCAGCTCCAGTTGCTGACCTCCTCGGATGACGTCATGCAGGCCCTCATCCGCGATATTCAACTGGCTCGCCATAATATCGAGATGGTGTTCTATATCTGGCAGCCTGGCGGTATGGCCGATCAGGTTGCTGAATCGCTGATGGCCGCTGCGCGTCGGGGCATTCATTGCCGCCTGTTGCTGGACTCCGCTGGCAGCGTCGCCTTCTTCCGTAGCCCCTGGGCGGGCATGATGCGTAATGCCGGTATTGAAGTGGTTGAAGCGCTGAAGGTCAATCTCTTGCGTGTGTTTCTGCGCCGGATGGACCTTCGCCAGCACCGTAAAATGATCATGATCGACAACTATATTGCCTATACCGGCAGCATGAACATGGTTGACCCGCGGTTCTTCAAGCAGGACTCGGGTGTCGGGCAATGGGTAGACCTGATGGCGAGAATGGAGGGGCCCATTGCCACCTCGATGGGCATCGTTTATTCCTGCGACTGGGAGATAGAAACCGGGAAACGTATCCTGCCGCCACCACCGGATGGCAATATCATGCCATTTGAAGAGGCCAGCGGGCACACCATCCATACTATCGCTTCCGGACCGGGCTTCCCGGAGGACTTGATCCATCAGGCGTTGCTAACGGCCACATACGCAGCGCGTGAATATTTGATCATGACCACCCCCTACTTTGTTCCCAGCGATGACCTGCTGCACGCCATCTGTACCGCGGCACAGCGCGGTGTCGATGTGAGTATCATCTTGCCACGCAAAAATGACTCGCTTCTGGTGGGCTGGGCCAGCCGGGCATTCTTCAGTGAACTGCTGGCTGCGGGGGTGAAAATCTACCAGTTTGAAGGCGGATTACTCCACACCAAGAGCGTGCTTGTCGACGGCGAGTTAAGTCTGGTGGGTACGGTTAACCTGGATATGCGCAGTCTGTGGCTGAACTTTGAAATCACACTGGTGATCGATGATGCCGGCTTTGGCGGCGATCTGGCAGCGGTCCAGGATGATTATATCTCCCGCTCGCGACTGCTGGATGCCAGACTGTGGGTTAAACGCCCGCTGTGGCAGAGAATTACCGAACGACTGTTTTACTTCTTTAGTCCGTTGCTGTAAAACGTGCCCAACGATGTTAAACAGGTAGTCATCATGGAAATGGATCTGAATAATCGCCTGACCGAAGACGAAACGCTCGAACAGGCCTATGACATTTTTCTCGAACTGGCGGTTGATAACCTCGATCCCGCAGACGTGATCCTCTTTAATCTCCAGTTTGAAGAGCGCGGGGGCGCCGAGTTGTTCGACCCTTCTGAAGACTGGGCTGAACATGTGGATTTCGACCTTAATCCTGACTTCTTTGCCGAAGTGGTGATTGGCCTGGCCGATGAAGATGGCGGCGAAATTAACGACATCTTCGCCCGCGTCCTGCTGTGTCGCGAGAAAGACCACAAGCTGTGTCATATTCTCTGGCGCGAATAATAAAAAAGGCTGCGATTGCAGCCTTTTTTATTTAATCCGGTAACTCACTTCCGCACTGATTACAAAACCGCGCGCTGTGTTCATGTTCACCCTGGTGACATTTCGGGCATTTTCGTTGCGCCTTACGGTTCTGAAAGGCGCTGCTCATGTGCGTAGTAATGAGCCCTGTCGGGACCGTAATCACCGAATAACCAATCAGAATCAGTACCGAGGCGACAATCCGTCCCAGCGGAGTATGAGGGGCTATATCACCATAGCCAACGGTCGTAACGGTCACAATCGCCCAATAGACAGAAGCATTCAGCGTTGAGAAGCCATTCTTCGGCCCTTCTATCAAATACATCAACGCGCCGAATATCACCATGACGATGGCAATAAATGAGTAGAACAGGATCAGTTGATGCCGTGCGCTGACGATGGCACTCCAGAATATCCGCAATGACGGCATAAACCGCAGCAGTTTAAGAATGCGTAACACCCGAATAACGCGCATCGCTCGCCAGGCAAAAACATAACTCAGACTGATTTCCGGCCATAGCCACATGACATAGAGCGGCAGGATCGTGGCTAAATCAATAAATCCCCAGAAGCTGAAGACATATTTGGCCGGGTCAGGCCAACAGAATACCCGCAGGAAATATTCAGCGGTAAAGACCAGCGTAATGACCAGCTCCAGCCAGACAAAGAGATGCCATTCTTCCAGCGTCAGGTGATACTGCGTTCCGACGCCCGATTCGATAAAAATGATCACCACGCTGAGCAGCGCAAACAGGGCGCAGAGGGCTTCAAAACGCCGTCCGGTTACCGTTTCAGGATCGAATAAAAGATGATAGAGCCGCCGACGGACGGAGGTGAATAATCGCGACACATTAACCTCGCAAATAATAAGGGCTGACATCATGTCAGCCCTTGCGATTATAACGGGTCTACTTTCAGGCAGGAAACCGCATGTCGGAAACTGCCCTCCAGAACCGGACGTGTTTTTGCACATTCCGGCCCGGCCATTGGGCATCGCGTGCGGAATACACAACCGGACGGCGGGTTAATCGGGGACGGTAATTCTCCTTCCAGAAGCTGGATGGTTTTATTTTTTTCCAGATCCGGATCGGGAATCGGTACCGCAGACATCAGTGCCCGGGTATAGGGGTGCAGTGGGTTATGGTACACCTCATCGTAAGTCCCTAATTCCACCGCATGACCCAGATACATCACCAGTACGCGGTCAGAAATGTGTTTCACCACCGCGAGGTCATGCGCAATGAAGATCAGCGACAGCCCCATTTCACGTTGCAGTTTCTGCAGCAGGTTAACCACCTGCGCCTGAATAGAGACGTCCAGCGCCGAGACGGGCTCATCACAGATAATCAGCTTCGGCTCAAGGATCAAGGCGCGGGCGATACCGATACGCTGGCACTGACCACCGGAGAATTCGTGCGGGTAACGGTTGACGAGGTTAGGCAACAAGCCCACTTTCATCATCATTGCCTTCACACGGTCGCGTACTTCCTGACGCGGCATCTTTGGATGATAGGTCCGCAGTGGCTCAGCAATGATCTCCCCGATGGTCATACGCGGGTTCAATGAGGCCAGCGGATCCTGGAAAATCATCTGGATGTCGCTACGCACATCGCGCCACTCGTCTGGCTTCATGCCCAGCAGATCTTTACCCAGCCAGGCAACTTTGCCGTCGGTGGCTTTCACGAGGCCAATGATGGCACGCGCAAACGTGGATTTACCGCAACCGGACTCACCCACCACACCCAGGGTTTCCCCTTCATACAGACGAAGCGTTACGCCATCGACCGCTTTCAGGGTTTTCGGCGGCTGCCAGAACCACTGTTTTCCGTCTTTAATGTCGAAATGCACCTTAAGGTCAGCAATTTCGAGCAGGACATTTCTTTTTTCATCTAATGCGTTCATACCAGATCCTCCTGCGGCTTAAAGCAGGCGCGCAGACGGCCTGGTGCAAACTCTTCCAGCGGCGGCGCGGTATTGCAGATTTCCATCGCATGCGGGCAGCGTGGCTGGAACGGACAGCCTTTCGGCAGACGCAGCAGGTTTGGCGGGTTGCCAGGGATGGTCAGCAGGGATTCCCCTTCTGCATCGAGGCGCGGCACCGCATTCAGCAGACCAATGGAGTAAGGGTGTGCAGGCTGGTAGAACACGTCGCGCGCCTTACCATATTCCATGGTGCGACCGGCATACATCACCAGTACCTTGTCACAGATACCGGCCACTACGCCCAGATCGTGAGTGATCATGATAATCGCGGTGTTGAACTCACGCTTAAGCTCGTTCAGCAGCGTCATGATCTGTGCCTGGACGGTCACATCAAGCGCGGTGGTCGGTTCATCGGCAATCAGCAGTTTTGGCCGGCACATCAGCGCCATCGCAATCATGACACGCTGACGCATACCGCCGGAGAACTCATGCGGGAACATGCGCATACGCTTGCGCGCTTCCGGCATTTTCACCGCGTCGAGCATTTTGACGGACTCCTCAAAGGCTTCCGCTTTGCCCAGGCCTTTGTGCAGCATCAGCACTTCCATCAGTTGCTCGCCGACACGCATATACGGGTTCAGCGAGGTCATCGGGTCCTGGAATATCATCGAAATCTGCTCAGCGCGCAGCTTGTTCAGCTCGTATTCCGGCAGGTTGAGGATCTCACGCCCGTTGAATTTGGCGGAACCGCCAATGACACCGTTAGACGCCAGCAGCCCCATCAACGCAAAGGCGGTTTGGGATTTTCCGGAACCTGACTCGCCCACGATCCCCAGCGTTTCACCCGCACGCAGGTTGAAGTTGAGATCGTTCACGGCGGTCACATCGCCATCCGGCGTTTTAAAGGTCACGCGGAGGTCTTTTACGTCCAGCAGAAGGTTACCCTGCTGTTGCGCCTGTGGCGCAGTGGCCGTTTCAATAATCGTCATGACGGCGCTCCTTAACGGTCTTTCGGGTCGAGGGCATCACGCAGGCCATCGCCGATAAAGTTGAAACAAAACAGGGTGACGACCAGGAAGCCCGCCGGGTACAGAAGCAACCACGGTGAGACTTCCATTGAGTTTGCACCATCACTCAGAAGCGCGCCCCAGCTGCTCAGTGGCTCTTGTGTACCCAGACCCAGGAAGCTCAGGAAAGATTCAAACAGGATCATGCTTGGTACCAGCAGCGAGGCATACACCACCACCACGCCGAGCACGTTAGGAACGATATGGCGAACCACAATATTACCGGTGGAGACACCGCCCACCTGCGCCGCTTCGATAAACTCTTTACGCTTAAGACTCAGCGTCTGACCACGAACGATTCGCGCCATATCCAGCCAGGATACCATCCCGATTGCCACGAAGATCAACAGGATATTCTGGCCAAAGAAGGTCACCAGCAGGATAACGAAGAACATGAACGGGAAGGAGTTTAAGATTTCCAGCATACGCATCATGACGGAGTCCACTTTACCGCCAAGGTAGCCTGAGAGTGAGCCGTAAAGCGTACCCACGATCACCGCCACCAGGGCGGCCGCAATACCGACCATCAGCGAAATGCGGCCACCGATAGCGACACGCACCAGCAGGTCGCGCCCTGAGGAATCCGTACCAAAATAGTGCCCGGACGTCATATCGGGTGCGCTGGACATCATGCCCCAGTCGGTGTCGAAATAGGTAAATTGCGACAGAATCGGCGCCAGGGTGACAAACAGCGCGATGAGCACCAGAACAACCAGACTGGCGACCGCGGCGCGGTTATGCATAAAGCGACGACGGGCGTCTTGCCAGAGGCTACGACCTTCTACTTCCAGTTTTTCACTGAAGTTTTCCAGCGCCTCGCTGTTTTTCTTACTCAACATCATGGCGTGCTCCAGTATCAGTAACGGATTTTCGGGTCGATAACGGCATACAGCACATCGACGATAGCGTTAAACAAAATGGTCAGTGCGCCGACAAGGATTGTCAGACTCAGTACCAGTGAATAGTCGCGGTTCAGCGCGCCATTAACGAACAGCTGACCAATGCCCGGCAGACCGTAAATGGTTTCGATAACCATTGAGCCGGTGATGATCCCAACGAATGCCGGCCCCAGGTAGGAGAGCACGGGCAGGAGCGCAGGCTTGAGTGCATGGCGGAATATAATCCGGCGCATCGGCAGCCCTTTCGCACGCGCGGTACGGATGAAGTTCGAGTGCAGGACTTCAATCATGGAACCGCGGGTGATACGCGCGATACTGGCGATATAGGCCAGGGAAAGTGCCACCATTGGCAAAATCATGAACTTCAGCGCCCCACCGTTCCAGCCGCCTCCGGGCAGCCATTTCAGCGTAATGGCAAATATCATCACCAGTAATGGCGCGACAACGAAGCTGGGTATAACCACCCCGGTCATCGCCACCCCCATTACGGTATAATCCCATTTGGTATTTTGTTTGAGCGCGGCAATAACGCCCGCGGTGACGCCGAGAACGACGGCAAGGATGAATGCCGCAGCACCCAGTTTCGCCGATACAGGGAAGCTTGACGCTACCAGGTCGTTAACGGAATAGTCTTTGTATTTGAATGACGGCCCAAAATCACCGTGCGCCAGTTGCTTCAGATAGTTGAAGTACTGCGTGGAGATAGGATCGTTTAAATGATACTTCGCTTCGATATTGGCCATCACTTCCGGTGGCAGCGTACGTTCACCGGTAAATGGACTTCCCGGCGCGAGACGCATCATAAAGAAGGAAATCGTAATTAGAATAAATAACGTTGGTATCGCTTCTAAGCAGCGACGCAGGATAAATTTCAACATTGCCCGTACCTTCTGGCGTGTGCCTGATGAATGTTACAAAGTAGACACAGTGGGGCAAGCCAGGCCTGCCCCACGTATTGCCATTAATGCTTGATAATATAAAGATTCTTAACGGAAATATTATCCAACGGGTCTTTACCGGTATAACCCCCTACCCACGGTTTCACCAGGCGGGCGTTAACGTAGTAATAGACCGGTACAATTGCAGAGTCTTTATCGAGCTGCTCTTCTGATTTCGCGTACAGATCAGCGCGCTGCGCATCGTCTGTGACTTTCAGCGTATCAGTAATGATCTTATCGAATGCCGGGCTCTTATAGTGCGCGGTGTTATTCGAACTGTCACTCAGCATGGTGTTCAGGAAGGATGTTGGTTCGTTATAGTCCGCACACCAGCCAGCACGCGCCACGTCGAACGTCCCCTGATGACGGGTATCCAGGAAGGTTTTCCACTCCTGGTTTTCCAGCTTCACGTTCACGCCCAGGTTTTTCTTCCAGATAGACGCGACGGCGATAGCCAGTTTTTTATGCAGGTCAGACGTGTTGTACAGCAGGTTAAACGTCAGCGGCTTGTCAGCGGTATAACCGGCTTCAGCCAGCAGTTTTTTCGCTTCTTCGTTACGTTTTTCCTGTGACCACTTGAACCACTCAGGCTCAACCAGTTTCATACCGTCGGTATAAGGAGGGGTATAGCTGTATGCCGGCAGGTCGCCCTGGTTTTTCACTTTGTTCACGATAATATCGCGATCCAGTGCCAGCTTCAGCGCTGTACGCACGCGCACATCAGTGAATGGTGCTTTCTGGTTGTTGATTTCGTAGTAGTAAGTGCAGAGATACGGATCAACATGCACTTCTTTCGGGATCTCTTTTTTCAGCTTCTGGAACAGTTCAATCGGCATGTTGTTATAGGTCATGTCGATTTCGCCGCTGCGGTAACGGTTAACGTCAGTGACTTCAGAAGAGATTGGCAGGTAGGTTACCTGATTAATGACGGTTTTCGCGTTATCCCAGTACTGCGGGTTACGCTCCAGAACCATACGTTCGTTGACCACCCAGTCTTTCAGTTTATAAGCACCGTTGGTCACGATATTGGCAGGCTGGGTCCATTTTTCACCAAATTTTTCCACCGCGGATTTTGGTACCGGGGAAACGGACGGGTGAACCAGTAATTTGTAGAAGTACGGAACAGGCTCGCTCAACGTCACTTCAAAGGTATTGGCATCAATCGCTTTCACACCCAGGTCGGTGACCGGTTTTTTACCGGCGATGATGTCATCAATATTGGCGATGTGGCCATATTGCAGGTAGCTCGCATACGGAGAGGCGGTGGTTGGATTCGCCAGACGCTGCCAGCTATATACGAAATCTTCGGCGGTAACCGGCGTACCGTCGGACCATTTCGCATCTTTACGCAGATGGAAGGTCCAGACTTTGAAATCTTTATTTTCCCATTTTTCCGCCACACCCGGTGCCGGGTGGCCGTCTACGTCGGTCACCAGCAAGCCTTCGAACAGGTCGCGGTTGACGTTAGACTCCGGAACACCTTCAATTTTGTGCGGGTCAAGAGACTGCACTTCCGCACCGTTGTTACGAACCAGCGTCTGTTTCTCAGCCAGTTGAACGCCTGCAGGAACGTCCGCAGCCATTGCAGCGTTGCCCGCGATTAGCGCAGTTAAAATCCCCGCCGCTACCAGATTTTTTTTTGTGATGATGGACATTGTGTTGGTACTCCACTCATTATAATTACTGGCCTTCGCCAGCTGTGTAATCCCCTGTTGGGGCCTGTACAGCGCAGGAGTTTTTTTTGCTGCTGTCAGGTTCTTCTTTTTACTTCTTGCTATCACCGACTTTTTTATTACTGACCGCTCGTATGGCCGTCTTGCGTCGATTCTTCACAGGTCTCCCCTGTCTGAGGCCTGCGCTGGATATCTGAGAAGAGGACTATATGAAAATAATTCTCATCTGCTTGTTTTATGCTGCAAAATATTAGGCCGGAAAGTATCAAATGGCGTAAACGCGCGCCAATACATTTTGCAAATTTGTTAAGCAATTCTCTTTTACGGTGAGTACCGTATCTCGGGGGGCAGCCCTGCCTGACATCAAATACCGCATAAAAACATTGTTATTCAATATGATAGAGAAAACATTCTCTACAAGCGCGTCGCTGCGCTATCATCGAGTGGTTTTGTACAAAAATTTAACAACTGATTATTATTTAGCACATTCCTCTAGGGGAACGTTGAAATTACTAATATCATTTCGGTTATGACTCAGCAAGCCCCAGAGTATCATGTGAGTAAAATAACAGATCGATTGAAGGTTTTATGCGCAGAGAGGCACGCGGCAAATTGATAACTTATTGAAATATAAGAAAAGCGGATTATTAGTAGAATTTATTATGATATGTGAGCATTTCAACTTTAGTTATATGATTTGCTGATAATCACGTAAAAAAACGGAGCCTCAGGCCCCGTTCTTTCATTTGAAATATTAGTGCAGTAAGCCGGGGAAAATGCTTTTAATACCGGTGACAATAAATTCGATGCCTAACGCCATCAACAACAGCCCCATGATACGCGTAATGACGTTGATGCCCGTTTGCCCCAGCCAGCGCACCAGCCAGGGTGCCATGCGGAAAACACCCCAACAACACAGTGCGAAGATAGCGATGGCGACAGAAAAGCCAATCAGGTGCATCAGGCTATGGTAACGTGTCCCCCAGACAATGGTGGAACTGATCGCACCAGGCCCTGCCATTAAAGGCAACGCAAGCGGAACCACGCCGATACTTTCGCGAATGGCGGTTTCTGATTTCTCCTGTTTGTTCTGCTTATCCTCACCCAGCTTACCGCTGATCATCGACATGGCAATGGTCACCACCAGGATGCCACCCGCGATGCGGAAAGAATCAATTGAAATGCCGAACAGCTGAAGAATGGCATCACCCAGGAAAAGCGAGGTGAGCAAGATAATGGCCACTGACAGGTTAGCGGTGAGGTTGGTTTTGTTCCTGGCCGCCGCCGTCTGGTAACTGGTCATACTAATGAAGACAGGGATGATCCCTACCGGGTTGACCAGGGCAAACAGACCAATAAAAAATTTAAAATACGTTGGAAAATCAAAGAGCGTTTGGATCACGTTTTGCTCCGCTTATGCACATGCCCGGGACTGACACTTTGTCATGAAAAATCGCGCTGAAGATACGCTTTTTATGAGCATACTTCACCAGAAATCTGTGCCTAAACGTTATCCTTTCAGGATGTTAAACAGATGTAGAATCAGTGATAGCATCACTTCCAATAGTTACTTAATTATTTAACACTGGAAATATCTACAATAAATAACCCTGCTGAAAGGTATCAGCTTGGGGAAAAATTGACGCAGATCATGATTTTCGTACTCAGAAGTGAGTAATCTTGATTACGCCCCCCAGGAAGGTCACTTGTCACAAAGGGATGATGTTAAGGTAAGGCTCTTTTAGTAAGTTAGCGCGCCAGAGCATAAAGTAACTCTTTGTTTTACTTTATCTAACGCAAGTCGTAGTGGCTCTGTCTATACTGTCAGACGTATCGAGCGCTGGTTTACTAAAAGAGTTTAAACATTATCAGGAGAGCATTATGGCTGTTACTAATATCGCTGAACTGAACGCACTCGTCGAGCGCGTGAAAAAAGCCCAGCGTGAATACGCCAATTTCACCCAAGAACAGGTTGATAAAATCTTCCGCGCGGCCGCTCTGGCTGCTGCAGATGCTCGAATCCCTCTCGCTAAAATGGCCGTTGCTGAATCCGGCATGGGTATCGTTGAAGATAAAGTGATCAAAAACCACTTTGCTTCAGAGTATATCTATAACGCCTATAAAGATGAGAAGACTTGCGGCGTCCTGGCTGAAGATCATACCTTCGGTACCATCACCATTGCTGAACCTATCGGTATTATTTGCGGTATCGTTCCAACGACTAACCCAACGTCTACTGCCATCTTCAAATCGCTGATCAGCCTGAAGACCCGTAACGCAATCATCTTCTCCCCTCACCCACGTGCTAAAGATGCCACCAACAAAGCAGCGGATATCGTGCTGCAGGCTGCTATCGCTGCGGGTGCGCCAAAAGATCTGATCGGCTGGATCGACCAACCGTCTGTTGAACTGTCTAACGCCCTGATGCACCACCCGGACATTAACCTGATCCTGGCAACCGGTGGTCCTGGCATGGTTAAAGCAGCATACAGCTCCGGTAAACCGGCTATCGGTGTAGGTGCGGGTAACACGCCTGTTGTTATCGACGAAACGGCCGATATTAAACGTGCTGTTGCATCTGTACTGATGTCTAAAACCTTCGACAACGGTGTTATCTGTGCGTCTGAACAGTCCGTTGTTGTTGTTGATTCCGTCTATGATGCAGTTCGCGAACGTTTCGCCAGCCACGGCGGCTACATGCTGCAGGGCAAAGAGCTGAAAGCCGTTCAGGATATCATTCTGAAAAACGGCGCGCTGAACGCCGCCATCGTTGGTCAGCCAGCCTATAAAATCGCTGAACTCGCCGGCTTTACCGTTCCGGCAACCACCAAGATTCTGATCGGCGAAGTTAAAGTTGTCGACGAAAGCGAACCGTTCGCTCACGAAAAACTCTCGCCTACGCTTGCTATGTACCGTGCGAAAGATTTCGAAGACGCGGTAGTAAAAGCGGAGAAACTGGTTGCAATGGGGGGTATCGGTCATACCTCTTGCCTGTACACCGACCAGGATAACCAGCCAGAGCGCGTTGCTCACTTCGGTCAGATGATGAAAACTGCGCGCATCCTGATTAACACCCCGGCTTCTCAGGGTGGTATCGGTGACCTGTACAACTTCAAACTCGCACCTTCCCTGACTCTGGGTTGTGGTTCCTGGGGTGGTAACTCCATCTCTGAAAACGTTGGTCCAAAACACCTGATCAACAAGAAAACCGTTGCTAAGCGAGCTGAAAACATGTTGTGGCACAAACTTCCGAAATCTATCTACTTCCGCCGTGGCTCTCTGCCAATCGCGCTGGATGAAGTGATTACTGATGGCCACAAACGTGCGCTCATCGTGACTGACCGTTTCCTGTTCAACAACGGCTACGCAGACCAGATCACTTCTGTTCTGAAAGCGGCTGGCGTTGAAACTGAAGTGTTCTTTGAAGTTGAAGCTGACCCAACCCTGACCGTAGTACGTAAAGGTGCTGAACTGGCGAACTCCTTCAAACCCGATGTGATCATCGCACTGGGTGGTGGTTCCCCAATGGACGCCGCGAAAATCATGTGGGTTATGTACGAGCACCCAGAAACACACTTCGAAGAACTGGCGCTGCGCTTTATGGACATCCGTAAACGTATCTACAAGTTCCCGAAAATGGGCGTAAAAGCGAAAATGATCGCCGTTACCACCACTTCCGGTACAGGTTCAGAAGTCACGCCGTTTGCTGTTGTAACCGACGATGCAACCGGTCAGAAATACCCACTGGCTGACTACGCGCTGACGCCAGATATGGCTATCGTTGATGCCAACCTGGTCATGGAAATGCCGAAATCACTCTGTGCGTTCGGTGGTCTGGATGCAGTGACTCACGCCCTGGAAGCTTACGTTTCCGTCCTGGCTTCTGAGTTCTCTGACGGTCAGGCTCTGCAAGCTCTGAAACTGCTGAAAGAAAATCTGCCAGCGTCTTATAATGAAGGGTCTAAAAACCCGGTTGCCCGTGAACGTGTTCACAGTGCAGCAACCATCGCCGGTATCGCGTTTGCTAACGCCTTCCTGGGTGTTTGCCACTCAATGGCACACAAACTGGGTTCACAGTTCCACATTCCTCACGGTCTGGCGAACGCCCTGTTGATCAGCAACGTTATCCGTTATAACGCGAACGACAACCCAACCAAGCAGACTGCTTTCAGCCAGTACGACCGTCCACAGGCACGTCGTCGTTACGCTGAAATCGCAGACCACCTGGGTCTGAGCGCACCGGGCGACCGTACTGCGGCGAAGATTGAGAAACTGCTGGCATGGCTGGAAAGTCTTAAAGCTGAGCTGGGTATTCCTAAATCTATCCGTGAAGCGGGCGTTCAGGAAGCTGACTTCCTCGCGCATGTTGATAAGCTGTCTGAAGATGCATTCGATGACCAGTGTACCGGTGCTAACCCGCGCTACCCACTGATCTCTGAGCTGAAACAGATCCTGCTGGATACCTTCTACGGCCGCGAGTTCAAAGAAAATGACACTGTTTCTGTGAAAGCCGACGCACCTGTCATTAAAGCTGACAAGAAAGCGAAGAAAAACGCGTAACTGACAGCCTGATAAAAAACCCGCCTCTGGCGGGTTTTTTTATGTCTGCATTTTACTGTGAAGGATTATTTGCGGTTGTCAGGCTGAAGCGCCGTCAGTGAGCCGACAATCAACGCTTCCTTATAATGCTTACGGCACACTGATACGTAGCGCTCATTGCCACCTATCACCACCTGCTCGCCATCAGCATAGGGTTTTCCGGCCTGGTCGAGGCGAAGCACCATGCTGGCTTTACGGCCGCAAAAACAGATGGTTTTAAGTTCAACGAGTTTATCCGACCACGCAAGTAAATACTGGCTGCCGGCAAATAGCTCACCACGAAAGTCAGTGCGCAACCCATAGCACAGAACGGGAATATCAAGCTCATCGACAACCTCTGAAAGCGCATGAACTTGCTCACGCGTCAGAAACTGGCTTTCATCAACCAGAACACAATGGATGGGCTGTGAAGCATGTGCTGCGCGGATATCCTCCAGCAGGTCGGTTTGCGGGTTAAATAGCCTTGCAGGCGATGAGAGGCCTATTCTGGAACTCACCTTCCCTGCACCAAAGCGGTCGTCAATTTCAGCCGTATAAACAACGGTACGCATCCCACGTTCCTGGTAATTGTATGAGGATTGCAGTAGCGCTGTCGATTTCCCGGCATTCATTGCCGAATAGTAGAAATAAAGTTGTGCCATTGGCCGTAAAACCCTAATCAATGTGTAATATTACCGATGATTCATTGTACCATATTTTGTCTGGTTATCAGCGATACGACGCACAGACTATGCGGTTCAGCGCGAGGTTTACCGCCGGCATTTTGCAAAAATACTGCGTTAAAACATGAAGTAAACGCATCCACCCCGGCCAATATGTTATAGGGCCAGCCAAACATAACACTTCATTTTATAGTGGAATCATCGTTCATTAAAATTCACTATTTATTAACTATTTCTGCCTTAGCATACCCGGTGTAAACTAATACAAAAGGCTGATATTTATCCGCCGCAACTATAATTCCTGAGGCAAATGTCACAAAAAAAAGATGCAATCGACTGCGTTAAGCCACTTTACGTGATAACAAGCGAGACTGGCGGGTTATGAAATTTAAGTTAGCGTAATTAATAATAGCGGCAATATTCACTATTTTTTGAATTCCTTACATTCCCAGCTATTGCACAACTGAATTTATCGCTCTATTATTAGGACAACAAACCACCCCCCATTATAAGTTTGAGATTACTACAATGAGCGAAGCACTTAAAATTCTGAACAACATCCGTACTCTTCGTGCGCAGGCAAGAGAATGTACCCTCGAAACGCTTGAAGAAATGCTGGAAAAATTAGAAGTTGTAGTTAATGAACGTCGCGAAGAAGAAAGCGCTGCTGCTGCTGAAATCGAAGAGCGTACTCGTAAACTGCAGCAATATCGTGAAATGCTGATTGCTGATGGTATCGATCCAAATGAATTGCTGAACAGCATGGCTGCAGCTAAAACCGGTACCAAAGCAAAACGCGCTGCTCGTCCTGCTAAATATAGCTATGTTGACGAGAACGGCGAAACTAAAACCTGGACCGGCCAGGGTCGTACTCCTGCTGTTATCAAGAAAGCAATGGACGAGCAAGGTAAACAGCTGGATGACTTCCTGATCAAGGATTAATCATCTCGCTTCCAGAAAAATCCCGCGTAATGCGGGATTTTTTTACCCGCAATTTACCGCAAACATCCCCTTACACTCTGTCATAAAGCGTTATTTGGCTATTTAGCTTGCCTTACAATCGGACGTGATGACGGTGTGTTATGGGCATAAAAAAACCGGTGGGCAGAGCCTCACCGGTTCAGATCAAATGAAGCCTGAGTTATTTCTTAATACCCGCGCTCTCTTTGAGCCAGGCTTTAAATTCTTCACCGAGCGTATTGTGGCGAATGCCATATTCTACAAACGCCTGCATATAACCGAGCTTATTACCGCAGTCATGGCTCTTACCTTTCATATGGTAAGCTTCAACGGTCTCTTTCTCGATCAGCATATCAATGGCATCGGTAAGCTGGATTTCATCACCCGCTCCTGGAGGCGTTTTCGCCAGCAGAGGCCAGATTTCAGCACTCAGGACATAACGACCTACAACCGCCAGATTAGAAGGCGCTACGTCGGCTTTAGGCTTCTCAACCACGCCAATCATCGGCACGCTCTCACCCGGTTCAAGGTTAACGCCTTTGCAGTCAACAACACCGTAAGCGGTAACGTCATCCACAGGTTCAACCATGATCTGGCTGCTGCCTGTTTCATCGAAGCGTTTGATCATCTCAGCCAGATTGTCCTGAGAAAGATCTGATTCATATTCGTCCAGAATAACGTCAGGCAGGATCACCGCAACAGGCTCATCGCCTACAACGGGATGCGCACACATGACTGCGTGGCCCAGACCTTTAGCCAGACCCTGACGCACCTGCATAATGGTGACGTGTGGCGGGCAAATAGACTGAACTTCTTCCAGCAGCTGGCGCTTAACACGTTTTTCCAGCATGGCTTCGAGTTCAAAACTTGTATCGAAATGGTTTTCGATAGAGTTTTTTGATGAATGTGTAACCAGCACAATTTCAGTAATGCCGGCCGCGATACATTCGTTAACGACATACTGAATTAATGGCTTATCAACCAGAGGCAGCATCTCTTTAGGAATCGCCTTAGTTGCTGGTAACATCCTGGTCCCCAATCCCGCTACCGGGATGACGGCCTTTCTGACTTTCGAATTTAGGGCAGCCATTCAAATTCTCCTGAGCTGTTCAAGTTTTGAACTTTTATGCAATAAATAACGCGTTAAGTATATCAGCCTCATCCCGCAGTCCGGGTCTGAAAAGAACGCGTTGCCGATCAATTAGGACAAATACGCATGATTCCGGGCAGCGATAGTAGCACTCCCCGTAAATCACAGGTAAAGCAATCTTAAAATTAAGATCCAACTGCTTATTCCGTGGACAACATTAAGCGTAGCCGTCCCCCGGCACCCCAAATTTGGCACTGCCAGGAGGAACAGCGATGGCTAATTTGATTAAGATAAGCCGTACCCAATGTTCCAAGCGGGACACCGTTACTGACCTGAATATGATGTTCCCCGGTATTCAGCGAGGCATTAAGCCCCGCGGAAACGAGGATAAGATTTTTCAAACCGCTGTGGTAATAACCTACCAACAGCGGAAACTGTCCGGGTAAATTGGCCTGACGGAAAAGCTGGTTTACCTGTTTTAGTAAACTGCCTAACTCGGGAAGCCGCTGTCCCTGATGGGAGAGTTGTTCCTGCAGCAACCCGTTAAATAGCGCACGAAGTAATAACGCGGCTAATACACCATTATCCCCTGCCCGGGTGACATCAAGACAATAAAATGCAAGGTCCGAATCCGATAATGGCGCAATATCGAGCACCAGCCCTGGCTGGTCAGCGGCCACCAACTGGCGATAATTCACACGACAGTGAGAAATATTTTGTTGCACCGGCGGTTGAAGTTCTTGCAACAGTTTCGCCGCCGCAGGGGGATTACTCACTAAGGCGTCCCAGTCCTGAAAAAGGCGTTCCTCTTCCTCAACCCGGGAATTAAACATATTGGGATAAAGACAGGCTAAGACGGTTTCACGAAGTCGGTTAAGATCTTTAACCGGTTTAAGCAGAATATCCTGAACCCCCAGACGCAAGGCTTTGGCTATATCCGCCATGTTCTCTGTGGCGGAAATCACCAGTATCGGCATCTGGTTGGCTTCATTGCGCAGATGTTCGACCAGCTTCAGTCCATTCATCCGTGGCATCTCAAGGTCACAAATCATCAGATCAGGCGTGATATTGACCATTTTTTCCAGCGCGTCGATGCCATCGTCAGCCAGTGAAGTGTTTGCCCCCAGTGATGATAACCACGAATCCAGTAGCGATCGGAAAACGGGCTCGTCTTCAACAATCAAAATGTGTTTTCCGGCCAATGGCTTCGTCATGGTTCCTCCCCTGGCTGACAGTAACTACATAGTGGCATGCTATCGGCACTGTCGCCTGTCAGATTTTGCTGAAGTAGTCAAAAAAAGGTGCTTAACGTGCTGTTCGCACAAAAGGCAGCAACTCATCTATTTTCTTTTCGACGGCTAACGAGCCCGCTGCGATGGCGGCCTCAGCCCGATGGAAATCAAGGGTAGAAATTTGCGGACAATACGGCTGAAGCAGAATATCCGGCGGGTCGCCAGCCATGCGGTTGCGCTTGAGGCGGTTCTCCAGGACCTGGATTGAGGTCGTCATAATTTCAATCGCCGTGGGTGCCGTTACCGCACGCCGGGCGGCCATCCGCCCGAGACGTCCGCGCAGACGCTCATGCCAGGCCAGTTTTTCGCCCTCGGCATCTTCACTCTGAAGATTGACTGGCATCAGGTCTTGTTGCATCAGATGAGCGTCGTGCTGTAAATCCACAGCAATAACGATATCGGCACCCATAGCGCGGGTCAGGGAAATGGGGACCGGGTTAACAACGCCTCCGTCGACAAGCCAGTAACCGTTGTGTGGAACAGGGGCCATTAAGCCCGGCATGCTGCAGGACGCGCGAACGGCAAGATGGATATCCCCTTCGGTAAGCCAGAGTTCGCGGCCGGTACTGAGGTTCGTCGCAACGGCACCGAAGGGTAACTGACAATGACTGAAGTCATCGAGAGGCATAATCTGACGGAACTGGTTAAAGACCCGTTCACCGCGCAGCAACCCACCGCGCTGCCACGAGAGATCCATCAGGCGCAATACGTCCCAGTAACTGAAGGAGCGTACCCAGGTTTCAAGTTCCGGAAGCTTTCCGCACGCGTATGCGGACCCCACAAGCGATCCGATTGAACACCCTGCAACAATATCAACGTCAATGCCCATCTGCTTTAAGGCATTTATCACGCCGATGTGCGACCATCCCCGGGCTGCACCTGAGCCCAGCGCCAGTCCAATTTTAACCTTTCTCATTAGCCCTGTTTTACGTCCCCTGGATTCCTGACATAGCATCAACGCAACTGCTCAGTTAACATGGTGCTACCCGAAGCGTTTAACGCCCTTATTTTTTGTTCCAGGAAGAGAATCGTGTCTCAACTCTGCCCTTGTGGTAGCGCTCTGGAGTATAGCCTATGTTGCCAGCGATATCTGTCTGGCGATCAGGTTGCACCAGACCCGTCACACCTCATGCGTTCACGGTATACTGCTTTTGTGATCAAAGACGCAGACTACCTGATTAAAACCTGGCACCCGTCCTGCCACGCTGCCGATTTCAGACAGGATATTGAAGCCGGGTTTGCTAATACCCAATGGCTCGGCCTTACCGTCTATGAATCGTCAACGGGAAGTGATGCTGATGAAGGTTATGTCAGCTTCGTTGCCCGCTTTATCGAACGCAATAAGCCCGGTGTCATTATCGAACGTTCCCGGTTCTTAAAGGAAAGCGGGCAATGGTATTATATTGACGGAACGCGCCCACAGTTTGGTCGTAACGATCCCTGCCCTTGTGGTTCAGGTAAAAAATTTAAAAAGTGTTGCGGGCAGTAATGCCTGACAACCCAGACTTCGCAAATACTCAAACAGGATTTCCCGGCGATGCAATCACTACAACGTAAAGTTCTGCGCACCATCTGTCCCGATCAAAAAGGGCTGATCGCACGAATTACCAACATTTGTTACAAGCATGAACTGAATATCGTGCAGAACAACGAGTTCGTTGACCACCGTACCGGACGCTTCTTTATGCGTACCGAACTCGAAGGGATTTTCAACGACACCACCCTGCTTGCCGATCTCGACAGCGCGCTGCCTGAAGGCTCCGTGCGTGAACTGACCCCCGCTGGCCGTCGTCGCGTGGTTATTCTTGTGACGAAAGAAGCCCACTGTCTTGGCGATCTGTTGATGAAAGCAAACTACGGTGGCCTTGATGTTGAAATCGCTGCCGTTATCGGTAACCACGAGACGCTGCGCACGCTGGTTGAACGTTTTGATATTCCGTTTGAGCTGGTCAGCCATGAAGGCCATACCCGTGAAGAACATGACAACCTGATGGCCAATGCTATCGAAGCGCATAACCCGGATTACGTGGTACTGGCGAAATACATGCGTGTGCTGACCCCAGCCTTCGTGGCGCGTTTCCCGAACAAGATCATCAACATCCATCACTCATTCCTGCCAGCCTTTATCGGTGCACGTCCTTATCACCAGGCGTACGAACGCGGTGTGAAAATCATCGGCGCCACCGCGCACTACGTGAATGACAACCTGGACGAAGGCCCAATCATTATGCAGGACGTGATTCACGTGGATCACACCTATACCGCAGAAGATATGATGCGCGCCGGGCGTGACGTAGAGAAGAACGTACTCAGTCGTGCGCTCTATCAGGTGCTGGCGCAACGTGTGTTCGTTTACGGTAACAGAACGATTATTCTTTAATCGACAAGAAAATGAACTGGTTAGCTTTACAGCTTAACGCGTAAAATTCAGGCAACCAGTTTATTTTTATTGTGGTAACGCTTTACAGGGGCGTCTCATTTGATATGATGCGCCCCGCTTCCAGCAGGAAGCAGGCCAGTAAATAGCATTACCCCGTGGTGGGGTTCCCGAGCGGCCAAAGGGAGCAGACTGTAAATCTGCCGTCATCGACTTCGAAGGTTCGAATCCTTCCCCCACCACCATCTCTCAGCATTACCTCAAAATTTGAATTACCCCTGGTGGGGTTCCCGAGCGGCCAAAGGGAGCAGACTGTAAATCTGCCGTCATCGACTTCGAAGGTTCGAATCCTTCCCCCACCACCATCATCTCAAAGCCAATCCAGTGATGTATTTCAAACGATGTGTCATGCATAGCAACAGACGATCACATTGGTGGCAACCGGCGCTTCACCGGTGAACTTTTTACGATCGACGTATTACACTGAGCATGTTCCGCCAGACCATCAAGCAACGCATCCAGTTGCTCAATCGACCGCACGACCAGCCTGATGACAAAACAGTCTTCACCGGTGACTTTATCGCTCTCAATACATTCCGGCATGGCCTGAATGTACTTATCTACTTTTTGCAGCAACCCCGGTAAAGGACGAACCCGCACCAGCGCCTGCAACGTATACCCCAACGCCGTCAGATTGACGCGCGCGCCATACCCTTCAATCACCCCACGCTCTTCCAGTCTTTTCAGACGCTCTGCTGTACTGGGAGATGTCAGTCCAATACGTCCGCTGAGTACCTTTAGCGACATGCGCGCATCCTCAACCAGACAGGCCAGGATTTGGCGATCGATGTCATCGAGAAGGTTTTCCATCGTTTTTACCTAATTTAAAAAAGTCATCACTGTCTTTCACCTTATATCAGCCATGTTATTCCCGACAGCGGTATTCGACAATATCGTCATTAATCAGGAGGTGAATAATGGGTGATGTACAAAAAGGCGTCTGGCAGATGAGCCTGGCGATGTTAATTTCCGGCTCGATTGGCGCGTTTGTTCTGCTTTCCGGCCTGCCGGTGACGGAAGTGGTTTTCTGGCGATGCCTGATCGGGGCGATGGCCCTTTTTATTTTCATCCGAATAAGTCGAAAACCATTTAGTCAACTCACCCGTTTCACGCTACTGCTGGCAATTCTGGGCGGTGTTGCGTTAGTGGTGAACTGGTTGCTGCTGTTCGCGGCTTATGAACGTATTTCAATCGGCCTTTCTACCGTGGTTTATAACACTCAGCCGTTTATGCTGGTATTGATGGGGATGTTTTTAGGTGAACGCGTGAGCCTGGTGAAATGGGGTTGGCTCGTTCTCGCCTTTGGCGGCGTGGTCATCCTGCTCTCCAGTGAGCTGAATGGCGCACAGGGCGAAGGCTGGCTCGCAGGAATCGGTCTGGCGATGGGGGCCGCTTTCTTCTACGCACTGACAGCCATAATCGCCCGCAGACTGAAATCAGTTGCGCCCCAGCATATCGCCTTTATTCAGGTACTGACTGGCGTGGTCATGCTGTTGCCCTTCGCCCACCAGCCGGCATTATCAGCTGATTTCCCATGGCCGATTTTACTGACGTTAGGTGTCGTCCACACCGGGATCATGTATCAGTTGCTGTATAGCGCGATCCAGAAGCTCCCGACGCCCGTTACCGGTTCTCTGTCTTTTATCTATCCCGTGGTGGCCATAATTGTCGATAACGTGGTGTTCGGACACTCGCTGAATATCACGCAACTGGCAGGGGGTGCATTGATACTGTTTGCGGCGGCAGGTAATAACCTGGGCTGGGGCGAGAAAAAACCCCGCGAGTGCGGGGTTAGGATCAAATCAGCACATTAGCGACGGGCGCGAACAATCTGATATTTGCGCGTCAGATACTCCACCGGTGCGCTCCAGATATGCACCAGACGAGAGAACGGGAACAGCACAAACAGCGTCATCCCGAGCACCAGGTGCACGCGGAAGATAAACGCCACACCGTCAAGGTGCTCAGACGCACCACCGTGGAAAGTCACCACAGACTGCGCCCAGCCGACCAGCTTCATCATTTCGCTGCCATCCATATGCTGAGCCGAGAACGGAATGGTCAGCAGACCCAGCGCACACTGCACCATCAGCAGGGACAAAATCAGAATGTCCGCGCCGGTGGTGGTCGCGCGAACGCGCGGGCTGAACAGACGGCGTTTAAGCAGCAGTAAACCGCCCACCAGCGTCATCACGCCGCAGGCACCGCCGGCAATCATCGCCATTTTCTGCTTCACCTCAATCGGCAGGAATGACTCATACATCCAGTGCGGCGTCAGCATTCCGAGGAAGTGACCCGCAAAAATCCCCAGGATCCCGATGTGGAACAGGTTAGAAGCCAGGTTCATCCCTTTGCGATCGAGCATCTGGCTGGAGGCAGCACGCCAGGTGTACTGGCCGTAGTCATAACGCAGCCAGCTTCCCACCAGGAACACGGTGCCCGCGATATACGGGTAAATGTCAAAGAAGAACATATTCAGGAAGTGCATTATTGCTGTCCTCCGTTAGAGATATTCAAATATTGCGGGGCAACGGCTCCGGCAAAACGACGTTGGTGAGCGGAAATTTCAGACTCACCGCAGTTCTGGTCAGCCATGAATTTCACCTGCTCCTCCTCCCAGACCGCATCCAGCGCCTGTGGCGTATCATCGCGGGCTTCATCGGCGATCTTCTCCGCAACTTTTTCACTGTCGACCGATGCGTTGGCCAGTTTCACCAGCAGGTCGAACAGCACCGCGTAACGGCTCTCGCGCTGCTGAAGTCGTGCGCCGAGCAACGCCAGGATCGGCGCGATGTCCTGCAGACCACCCAGCGCCTCCTCTTTAGGCAACTGCGCCAGATACTCAAGATAGAGCGGCAGGTGGTCCGGCAGCTCGCGGCTGTCGAGCTGCAGGCCGTGTTGCTCGTACTGTCCCATCAGGTCAACCATCGCCTGACCGCGGTCACGTGACTCACCGTGAACATGTTCGAACAGCAGCAGCGACGTCGCGCGTCCGCGGTCAAACAGCTGGCTGTAATCCGCCTGCGCATCCAGTAAATCGCGCGCTAACAGGTCCCGGAGGAAAACGGCCAGTGTCTGGGCATCCTCTTTCTCAAGATTTTCAGATGACGCGAGTGCATCAAAGAGCTCCTGCTGATGCTGCGCAAGCGCAGCATCCGGGTACTCGAGCAGACGCGAAACAATGACAAGTTCAATCATTGGTGCGGCTCCGTTTTGCTCGTCACATCCAGGGCATCGATGCGGCGGCTGTTGAAGAGATTGAATTTCGTGTCTGAACCGTGGCAACCGTCGCCAAAGGTAAAGCCACAGCCATTTTTCTCCGGGAAGGCTTCGCGAGCCAGTTCACGATGGCTGCTCGGCACCACGAAACGGTCTTCGTAATTGGCAATCGCCAGGTAACGGTACATCTCCTGCGCCTGGGCTTCGGTCAGACCTACCGCTTCCAGTGCACGGGTATCGTTAACACCGTCAACGGTTTCAGCGCGTTTGAAGTGGCGCATCGCCAGCATACGTTTCAGCGCCAGCAGGACCGGCTGGGTATCCCCTGCGGTTAACAGGTTTGCCAGATACTGAACCGGGATACGCAGGCTTTCCACGTCTGGCAGAATGCCGTTGCTGCCCAGCTCACCCGCATCCGCAGCAGACTGGATCGGAGACAGCGGCGGCACGTACCAGACCATCGGCAGCGTGCGGTATTCCGGATGCAGCGGCAGCGCCAGCTTCCAGTCCATCGCCATTTTGTACACCGGAGACTGCTGCGCCGCGTCAATCACGCTCTGTGGAACGCCGTCTTTCAGCGCCTGCTCAATCACTTTCGGATCGTTAGGATCGAGGAAGACGTCCAGCTGACGCTGATAGAGATCTTTCTCGTTCTCGGTGCTGGCTGCATTCTCAATCGCGTCCGCGTCGTACAGCAGCACGCCGAGGTAACGAATACGGCCCACGCAGCTCTCAGAGCAGACGGTTGGCATACCGGCTTCAATACGCGGATAGCAGAAGATGCACTTCTCAGACTTGCCGCTCTTCCAGTTGAAGTAGATTTTTTTGTACGGGCAACCGGTAATACACATACGCCAGCCGCGACATTTGTCCTGGTCGATCAGCACAATGCCATCTTCTTCACGCTTATAGATGGCTCCGCTCGGACAGGTCGCCACGCACGCCGGGTTAAGGCAGTGCTCGCACAGACGCGGCAGATACATCATGAAGGTGTTTTCGAACTGGCCGTACATCGCCTTCTGCATGTTCTCGAAGTTCTGGTCTTTGGCGCGTTTTTCGAACTCGCCGCCCAGAATCTCTTCCCAGTTTGGACCGCTGGTGATCTTATCCATACGCTGTCCGGTAATGAGCGAGCGTGGACGTGCGATCGGCTGATGTTTGCTTTCCGGCGCGTTGTGCAGGTTCTGGTAGTCGTAATCAAACGGCTCGTAGTAATCATCGATGCCCGGCAGATGCGGGTTGGCGAAGATTTTACCGAGCAGCATCGCACGGTTACCCATGCGCGGCTGCAGTTTACCGTTGATTTTACGGATCCAGCCGCCCTTCCATTTCTCCTGGTTTTCCCAGTCGGTCGGGAAGCCTGTGCCGGGTTTACTTTCCACGTTATTGAACCACGCGTACTCCATCCCTTCGCGGCTGGTCCAGACGTTTTTACAGGTGACTGAGCAGGTATGACAGCCGATGCATTTATCCAGATTCAGCACCATGCCGACTTGTGAACGAATTTTCATTTTACGCTCTCCTGTACCTGGTCATTACCTTCGCCGTCTAACCAGTTAATATTCTTCATCTTACGTACCACCACGAACTCATCGCGGTTAGAACCTACCGTGCCGTAGTAGTTAAAGCCGTAGGCCAGCTGCGCATAGCCGCCGATCATGTGCGTCGGTTTTGGCGTAATACGGGTCACGGAGTTGTGAATGCCGCCGCGCTGCTCGGTGATTTCAGAACCCGGCAGGTTAACGATACGTTCCTGCGCGTGGTACATCATGGTCATCCCGGCCGGGACACGCTGGCTGACAACCGCACGCGCCGTCAGCGCACCGTTGCTGTTGAACACTTCGATCCAGTCGTTATCTTCAATGCCCAGATCTTTGGCGTCCGTCTCGCTCATCCACACAATCGGGCCACCGCGGGACAACGTCAGCATCAGCAGGTTGTCGCTGTAGGTGGAGTGAATGCCCCACTTCTGGTGCGGCGTCAGGAAGTTCAGCGCCTTCTCCGGGTTACCGTTCGATTTCGTACCCATTACCGCTTTCACGGAGCGGGTATCGATTGGCGGACGATAAACCAGCAGGCTCTCACCGAAGTCGCGCATCCACTGGTGATCCTGATACAGGGACTGACGACCGGACAGGGTACGCCATGGGATCAGTTCGTGAACGTTGGTGTAGCCAGCATTGTAGGAGACGTGTTCATCTTCCAGGCCAGACCAGGTCGGGCTGGAGATAATTTTGCGCGGTTGAGCCTGAATATCGCGGAAGCGGATCTTCTCTTCCTCTTTATTCGTCGCCAGATGGGTATGATCGCGACCGGTAAACTCACTCAGTGCCGCCCATGCTTTCACCGCCACGTGACCGTTGGTTTCCGGTGCCAGAGTCAGGATCATTTCTGCAGCATCAATGGCCGTGTTCAGCATTGGCTGGCCTTTGGCCGGGCCGTCCGCTTTGGTGTAATTGAGCTTACGCAGCAGGTCCATTTCGCTCTGGGTATTCCACGCAATCCCTTTACCCCCGTTACCGATTTTTTCCATCAGCGGGCCGATAGAGGTAAAGCGTTCGTACGTTGCCGGGTAGTCACGTTCAACGGGAATAATGTGCGGCGCTGTCACGCCCGGGATCAGGTCACACTCGCCTTTTTTCCAGTCCTTCACGTCCAGCGGCTGCGCCAGTTCGGCTGCAGAGTCGTGCTGAATCGGCAGGGTCACCACATCGGTCTCTTTGCCCAGATGTCCTACGCACACTTCGGAGAATTTCTTCGCGATATCTTTGTAGATATCCCAGTCGCTTTTGGATTCCCACGCCGGGTCAACGGCTGCAGACAGCGGATGAATAAACGGATGCATATCCGAGGTATTCATGTCGTCTTTTTCATACCAGGTGGCGGTTGGCAGCACGATATCGGAATACAGGCAGGTACTGGACAGACGGAAGTCCAGCGTCACAACCAGATCCAGCTTGCCGTCCAGACCGTTGTCTTTCCACTCCACTTCTTCTGGTTTCACGCCGCCCTGCTTGCCCAGATCTTTCCCCTGAATACCGTTTTCAGTACCCAGCAGATATTTCAGCATGTACTCGTGGCCTTTACCGGAGGAGCCCAGCAGGTTAGAGCGCCAGATAAACAGGTTACGCGGATGGTTTTTGCCGTTTTCAGGCTGCTCGGCCGCAAAGCGAATGGTGCCTTCTTTCAGTGCCTTGACGGTGTAATCCGCCGGGGTCATGCCCGCTTTCTTCGCCTCGTCAGCAATGCGCAGCGGGTTAGTCCCTAACTGAGGTGCAGACGGCAGCCAGCCCATGCGTTCAGCGCGGACGTTGAAGTCGATCAGATGGCCGCTGTAGCGGGATTTATCCGCCATTGGCGACAGCAATTCCTGGGCCGTTACCGTCTCATAGCGCCACTGGCTGGAGTGGTTGTAGAAGTAAGACGTACTGTTCATATGACGCGCCGGACGCTGCCAGTCGAGGGCAAACGCCAGTGGCTGCCAGCCCGTCTGCGGACGCAGTTTTTCCTGGCCGACATAGTGCGCCCAGCCACCGCCGCTTTGACCCACACAACCGCAGAAGATAAGCATGTTGATCAGGCCACGATAGTTCATATCAAGGTGATACCAGTGGTTCAGACCGGCACCAACAATGATCATTGAACGGCCATGCGTCTTGTCAGCATTTTCAGCGAATTCACGGGCGATACGGGTGATGTGTCCACGCGGCACGCCGGTGATCTGCTCTGCCCAGGCCGGAGTATACGCTTTGATGTCGTCGTAGCTGGTTGCGCAGTTTTCATCATTCAGGCCGCGCTCCAGGCCGTAGTTGGCCAGCGTCAGGTCATATACGGTGGTCACCAGCGCCGTCGACCCATCCGCCAGCTGCAGACGTTTGACCGGCAGCTTATGCATCAGGATGTTCTGCAGCTCAACTTTGTTGAAATGCTCGGACCCTTCGCCGCCGAAGTACGGGAAGCCCACATCAGCAATTTCGTCCTGGCTACCCAACATGCTCAGACGCAGTTCAGTCTCTTCACCGGTGGTACCGTTACGCTGCTCGAGGTTCCACTTGCCCTTCTCGCCCCAGCGGAAACCGATAGAGCCGTTGGGTGCCACCAGCTCGCCGTTATTGTTATAGGCGACCGTTTTCCACTCAGGATTGTTTTCCTGACCCAGCGCATCCACCAGATCGGCGGCACGCAGCGTGCGGCCCGCTGCATAGTAGCCATCACGCTCTTCCAGCATGACCAGCATCGGCATGTCGGTATAGCGACGGACATAGTCAGTAAAGTACTGGCTGGGTTTATCGAGGTGGAACTCACGCAGCATCACGTGGCCCATTGCCAGCGCCATCGCGGAGTCGGTACCCTGTTTAGGGGCCAGCCACAGGTCGCACAGCTTGGCAATTTCCGCATAGTCCGGGGTTACCGCAACAGTTTTGGTGCCTTTGTAACGTACTTCCGTGAAGAAGTGGGCATCCGGCGTACGGGTCTGTGGAACGTTAGAGCCCCAGGCAATAATGTAGCTGGAGTTGTACCAGTCAGCGGATTCCGGCACGTCGGTCTGCTCGCCCCAAGTCTGCGGAGAGGCTGGCGGCAGGTCGCAGTACCAGTCGTAGAAGCTCAGACAGGTTCCGCCGATAAGCGACAGATAACGAGCACCTGAGGCGTAAGAGACCATCGACATCGCCGGGATAGGCGAGAAGCCTGCAACGCGGTCCGGTCCGTAGGTTTTGACGGTATAAACGTTAGAGGCAGCAATCAGTTCGTTGACCTCTTTCCAGGAAGAACGAACAAAACCACCGCGCCCACGCGCCTGCTTAAAGCTTTTTGCTTTGTCGGCATCTTCGATAATGGATGCCCAGGCATCAACCGGATCGCTGTGCAGCACTTTCGCTTCACGCCACATTTTCATCAGGCGTTTGCGCATCAGAGGGTATTTCAGACGGTTGGCGCTGTACAGATACCAGGAGTAGCTTGCACCACGCGGGCAGCCACGAGGTTCGTGGTTTGGCATATCCGGACGGGTACGTGGATAGTCGGTCTGCTGCATTTCCCATGTCACCAGGCCGTTTTTAACGAAAATCTTCCAGCTACATGAGCCAGTGCAGTTCACGCCGTGGGTCGAACGGACGACTTTGTCATGCTGCCAGCGCTGACGGTAACCGTCTTCCCAGTCCCGGTTGGTCTCCAGAACCTGGCCGTGCCCATCGGCAAAAGTTTCACCCTTCTGTTTGAAGTAGCGAAACCGGTCCAAAAATTTGCTCATCGGGTATCTCCTGTGTGGAGCCTGTGGCTCTCTAAATCGACATTGCTGATTTGCAGCGAAGGTAACGCTCTGATAGATGGCGAGAATTGATAACGATCAAGGCGGAGAGGGAGTTTCAGGTGGGGTATTAGATCGGATACCACCAAAGCGGTAGATTTTTAATTTTTATAAGCCATTAATTTATAATGATATTTATAATTTATCGTACAAAAAGCAGGGCTAAATTTAACATCTCAGGTATTAAGGGGTAGAACGCCCTGTAAAGCGATGGCGATCACAGTGTTACCCGCAGGCATTGTTCCTTAAACGCCATCAGTATGTTGTAACTACTGTAGTGATAAAAAAACGCGGCCCGAAGGCCGCGCAAACGGATAATCACACTTACTTATTTTTTTTGGTATTACGGCCATATACCAGCCACGTAATCACTACGCAGGCGATATAGAAAACGAGGAAGACTTTCATTGCCCCTGCCGGAGAGCCGGTCAGGTCCAGAGAGATACCGAACGCTTTCGGAATAAAGAAGCCGCCAATTGCGCCGATGGCAGAGATAAAGCCCAGTGCAGCAGCCGTATCCGTCGCGGCTTCACGCATGGCCTGCTCTTCGCTTCCGCCCTGCGCTTTAACGCGATCCATCGTCAGTTTGCGGAAGATAACGGAAATCATCTGGAAGGTCGATGCGCTACCCAGACCGGCCGTCAGGAACAGCACCATAAACACGCCGAAGAAGGCGGTAAAGTTCCCACCCTGACCATTGGCTGGCAGCGTCAGGAACAGCAGCGCACAGAAAACAGCCATGATCACAAAGTTCACCAGCGTCACGCGTGTTCCGCCCAGACGGTCAGACACCATCCCGCCCAGTGAACGCGCCAGGGCACCGATGAACGGACCAAAGAAGGCAAACTGCAGGATCTGCACTTCCGGGAACTGTGTTTTGGACAGCATGGCAAAGCCTGCGGAGAAACCGATAAACGACCCGAAGGTTGCCAGATAAAGCAGCGCCATGACCCACAGGTGCCCGCGTTTCAGCACCGGCAACTGCTCGCTCAGCGAAGCCTTAGATGCCGACAGATCGTTCATAAAGAACCATGCCGCCAGGGTGAAGACCACCAGGAACGGAACCCAAATCCACGCCGCATTCTGCAGGTACAGGGAAGAACCATCCGCCTGCTCGACACCACCGCCACCAAAGGCTGCAAAAATGGAGACAGAGATTGCCAGCGGTGCAATTAACTGCATCACGCTTACGCCCATGTTTCCCAGACCGCCGTTAATACCCAGCGCACCGCCCTGCTTCGCTTTCGGGAAGAAGAAGCTGATGTTCGCCATACTGGAGGCGAAGTTAGCGCCAGCAAAACCGCACAGCAGGGAGATAATCACGAACACGCTGAAAGGCGTGGAGGTATCCTGCACCGCAAAACCCAGCCACACGCAAGGTACGATCATGATGCCCGTACTGAACGCCGTCCAGCGACGACCACCAAACACCGGCACCATAAACGCGTAAGGGACGCGCAGCAGCGCACCGGACAGCGACGGCAACGCGGTCAGCATAAACAGCTGATCGGTCGTAAAGGTAAAACCCACTTTTGGCAGATTGACTGCCACTGCACTAAACAACATCCATACGCAAAACGCTAACAGCAAACACGGAACGGAAATCCACAGATTCCGGCTCGCTATACGATGGCCGCGCTGTTGCCAGAACGCCGGATCCTCTGGACGCCATTCAGTAATAACGGCACCATTTTCCCTTTCGGGAGCGGATGAGTGACTCATAGACACCTCTGATTCTCGAATGATGCTGCAAACATTAGGGTTTTAGGGCGGCGGTAAGTTGATATAAATCAAAGGAAAAGTGGGAGGTTTTACAGCGCGAAAAAAGCCCTTATCCTTAGTGAGTAGGCTATTTCAGTAAAAAAGACGTGGTTTTTCACGGCACTGAAGCGTCCCCGATACCGCCTCCTCCTGCCGCTTACTCCGTTGGCAATTTAGGGGTAATCCTTTATTGGTATGGGTATACTCCTGGGTATGCAACAGAATAGCGCCATTCCTGCAAGCAGGCCACGTCAGGAGCCCGGCAACTCTATGTTAAAAAGATGTTTATCTCCGCTAACACTGGTTAACCAGTTGGCACTGATCGTTATGCTGTCCACCGCCCTCGGTGTGACCGGTATGGCGATTTCTGGCTGGCTGGTACAGGGCGTACAGGGTAATGCGCATGCCATCAACGAGGCAGGCTCTCTACGCATGCAGAGTTATCGCCTGCTGGCGTCGGTACCGCTGACGGAAGACGATCAGCCTTTGATCGACGAAATGGAGCGTACCGCGTTCAGCCCGGAGCTGGAACGTGCCGCCATCCGTGACGGGCAGGAATCACAGCTTAAATCCCTGCAAAACTACTGGCACACCCAGCTTCAGCCTGGTCTGAAACAGGCGCGCAATACTGAGACCGTGGCACGGGACGTCGCGGGCTTTGTGTCGCGCATTGACGCGCTGGTCTCCTCTTTCGATCAGACCACCGAATTGCGTATCGACCGGGTGCTGATGGTTCACCGCGCCATGGCGTTGTTTATGGGGCTGCTGCTGATTTTCACCATCCTCTGGCTGCGCGCCCGGCTGTTGAATCCCTGGAAACAGCTGCTGGCGATGGCCCGCGCGGTAACCGCACGCGATTTTACTCAGCGCACGCATATCAGCGGGCGTAATGAAATGGCGATGCTGGGCCAGGCGCTCAATACCATGTCGGAAGAACTCTCCGAAAGCTACGCCGTGCTGGAAAAACGCGTGCAGGAGAAAACAGCAGGGCTGGAGCAGAAAAATGAAATCCTCTCCTTCCTGTGGCAGGCCAATCGTCGTCTGCATATGCAGGTGCCGTTATGTGAACGCCTCTCGCCGGTGCTGAATGGCCTGCAAAATCTGACCTTGCTGCATGACCTGGAGCTGCGGGTCTACGATGTGGAAGATGAAGATAATCATCAGGAATTTACCTGTCAGTCCGACATGTCCTGCGATGACAAAGGCTGTCATCTTTGCCCGCGAGGCTTGCCGCCCCTGACCTCCGGCGGTACGACGCTGAAGTGGCGACTGACGGACAGCCATACCCAGTACGGTATCCTGCTGGCCACGCTGCCCGCCGGGCGGCATCTGAGCCACGATCAGCAGCAGCTGGTCGATACGCTGGTCGAGCAGCTGACCGCTACGCTGGCGCTCGACCGCCATCAGGAAAAGCAACAGCAGCTGATCGTCATGGAAGAGCGTGCGACTATCGCGCGCGAACTGCATGACTCCATCGCCCAGTCGCTCTCCTGTATGAAAATGCAGGTCAGCTGTCTGCAGATGCAGGATGCGGAGATGCCGGAAAGCAACAAACAGCTGCTGAGCCAGATCCGCAACGAACTCAATACCTCATGGATTCAGCTTCGCGAGCTATTAACCACCTTCCGCCTGCAGCTGACCGAGCCTGGCCTGCGCCCCGCGCTGGAGTCCAGCTGCCATGAATTTAGCGCCCGACTGGGGTTCCCGGTGAAGCTTGATTATCAGCTGCCGCCGCGGTTTGTCCCCTCCCATCAGGCGATTCATTTACTGCAGATCGCCCGTGAAGCCCTGAGCAACGTGCTCAAACATGCTGACGCGACGGCGGTCACCGTTACCGTCAGCCAGCACGATAATCAGGTCAGGCTCACGGTTCATGACAACGGCTGCGGCGTGCCGGAAAATGCCGAAAGAACTAACCATTATGGTTTAATTATCATGCGAGACCGCGCCCAAAGCCTGCGCGGTGATTGCCAGGTTCGCCGGCGAGAGACAGGTGGCACGGAAGTCGTGGTCACCTTTATTCCCGAAAAACCGCTCACAACTGCTCAAGGAGAAACCCATGACTAATCAGGAACCGGCATCCATCCTGTTGATCGACGACCATCCGATGCTGCGTACTGGCGTTAAACAGCTGGTCAGCATGGCACCCGATATCACCGTCGTTGGCGAAGCCAGCAATGGCGAACAGGGCATTGAGCTTGCCGAATCGCTTGATCCCGATCTGATCCTGCTCGATCTCAACATGCCGGGCATGAACGGTCTGGAAACGCTCGACAAGCTGCGGGAAAAATCGCTCTCCGGACGCGTAGTGGTCTTTAGCGTCTCGAACCATGAAGAGGATGTGGTGACGGCGCTCAAGCGTGGCGCGGACGGCTACCTGCTGAAAGATATGGAGCCGGAAGATCTGCTCAAGGCCCTGCAACAGGCCGCCGCAGGTGAGATGGTACTGAGCGAAGCCTTAACGCCGGTGCTGGCCGCCAGCCTGCGGGCAAACCGCGCGACCTCGGATCGCGATGTCAGCCAGTTAACGCCGCGTGAGCGCGATATTCTGAAGCTGATTGCCCAGGGCCTGCCGAATAAAATGATTGCGCGTCGCCTGGATATCACCGAAAGCACGGTCAAAGTGCATGTGAAACATATGCTGAAGAAAATGAAGTTAAAATCGCGGGTTGAAGCCGCGGTATGGGTACACCAGGAACGTATTTTTTAAGCATTACTCATCCGGCAGCAGCTTCCAGCGCGGATCGTCGGTGGGTAATGCCACAAGCGGTTGCGCCACAGCCAGCGTGATCTCATTGGACGAGACGCGCTTGCCATCATTATCTTCGACCACCACCGAAAGCCGCCAGCGGTTGCTCGCGCCTTCACTGTCATCCCAGGCAGGCATAATCACGCTCCAGCCGTCTTCACTGGTATTGTTGGCCGGCGATGTCAGACTCAGCGCCTGCGTATCTCCCTGCCAGTGAAGCTGGCGAATCCCGTGCTTACTGCGGATCTGCAGCTTAAGCATCACAGTTTCGCCCCCTTTAAGATCCCACGGCGGTGTCGCCAGGTAGACGGACAACGTTTTGCTCTGGCGGAACTCCATCACCGGCAGGTTATCCCGCTCTGGCGAATCATAGCGACTGCCGCGCAGAGAACGGGTGGCGGCGACTTCACTGGCAGAAAGTTGCTTCACCAGCGGCACGCCAAAGCGGTAGTTGAGCTTGAGGCCAAGATTATTCTGGCTCACCCCACTCTCCCCTTGCTTATGCCCGGCGGTGAGGGTTACCAGCGGAACGGGGGTATAATTCAGCCCCAGATTGACCGCCACCGGGTTGTGATAACCGGTACCGCTGTTGAACAGGTCAACGTTATCACCAAAATATTGCTCAAAACTGACGCTGGTATTCAGGTGATGGAACCACGGCAGCCACGCTTTAGCGGTCACGTCGTACCCCCGGGCCATGCGCTGCTCCTGAATGTCAGAGCGATCGCGCCAGCCGGCAAAGGGCTGATAATAGTTCGCAGACAGACGCAGGTTCTCGCCCCATACTTCCGCACCTAACCCGGCACGCTGCAGGTTTTCATCCAGCAGGTTGTCGTAAAAGGTGTTGTAGCCGAGCAACCATTTTCCGGCAACCCAGCGCTGCCCAATGCCGGCATTGCTCACCAGACCGTCAGTCTGCTGCGTCAGGCCAAACTGGCTCCAGCTCAGATAACGGTTGTTATCGTTCCACGGAATAAACCAGCTGCCGCTGCTGCCGTTAAATTTGCCGTCGTCATCCACCAGCAAGTTCACGCTGGCGTTCCCCCACGGCGAAAGCCAGGATTCAATATGCTGGTTCACTTCGCCGCTCACCGCGTCACGCACCTTGCCAAAGGCAAACTGACGCGCCTGCTCGCCTGTCGTCAGGCCGTTATCGGTCATACTGGCTTCGCCAAACGCTTTCGCCATTTCTGCCAGATGTTTTTCGCCCTCGGTCGTGGGCGCCGCCATGCCGAGATCGGGCAGATTATCCCCGTTGTTATCAAAGGGGTTCTGTGCCTGTTGCACAAAGGAATTCGGCGCACCGTGAACGGCTCCGACCGGAATGAGGGGGAGTAAAGCAAGCAAACGAAGATGAGATGAAACAGCCATTAACGTCGTAAGAAATACCCGATGCTTACGTGAGAACACCGGGTACCTTACCGTTATTCCTCACGTTTTGCAGCCTTAAGAGGAATTTTCCGGAATATCCTGAAACATTGTTTTTAGTTCAGGCACACAGGAGCCGCAGTTCGTTCCGCAGCGCAGCCTGGCACCCAGCGCCGCGACGGAACCACACCCTCCCCCAATCGCCTCGCGTATGACGTTTTCCCCCACGCTGAAACAGCTGCAGATGATCCGGCCCGGATCGACACTGTCCCCTGTTCCCTGTCCATTCAACAATACGTGGCGCTCAGCAAGCGTCACGGGAGGTGAACGGAACGCGGCTTCAATTACCGCGTGCGCCAGTGTCGGTAACGCAGTGCCTTCCCAGAACCCGAGCATCAGTTGTCCGTCATGCCAGGCCAGCACGCTGCTGCGCTCGCTGGTCTGCGCGACCTGCAGCTGCCAGCCCCGTTCACTGGCATACTGCATAACCCACGCCAGCAACGGCTTATCCCCCGCCACCGTCAGACGTGAGACTTTACGCCACCAGCAGACAGAGGGTGGGAGCTCCGGCAGTTCACGGGCATAAAGCTCACCCTGCCAGCCCGGCTGCCAGGGCATAATCCTGACGGCCGTCTGTTTACTCTCGGGCTGACCGGACAGCGGGTCACAACGCCCCTCCACCAGCGCATTCACCTTCCCCTGGCGGGCAAACTGGGCATTCCAGTGCATTGGCACAAACAGCTCACCTTCTCGCTGCCCGTCAGTGATACGCACTCTTGCCAGCATCACCCCACGCGGAGAACTGATGCGCGCCAGCTGTCCGTCGCACAGTGAGAAGCGCATGGCATCTGCGGCGCCGATCTCAACACACGGCTCAGCACTATGCTGCATCAGTTTCGGGACGTACCCCGTCCGGGTCATGGTGTGCCACTGATCGCGGATACGCCCGGTATTGAGAATCAGCGGGTATAGCGCGTTTATTGCCGCACCGTGTGGCTGAGGCTCTACCGGCACAATTTCCCGGCGCGCAAAGGACCCCGCTGGCCACTGATAAGGCTTAAGCCGGTTCCATTCCTCACGGGTAAGTGACGCCAGTTCATGAAGGTTAAACGCCCGCGCGCCGTCATTTTCAAAGGCCGAGAGCGCTGCATGCTCACAAAAAATTTGCTGCGGATGTTCCCAGGCGAAGGCTTCACCATAGCCCAGCGCCTGTGCCACCCGGGCGATGACCCACCAGTCCGGTTTGGTCTCGCCCGGTGCCGGCAGAAAGGCGCGCTGGCGCGAAATACGCCGCTCGGAATTGGTTACCGTACCGTCTTTCTCCCCCCACGCCTGTACCGGGAAACGGATATGGGCATAGCGGCTGGTGTCGGTCTCCTGCATCACCTCGGAGACAATCACCAGCGGGCAATGTTCCAGCGCCTGACACACCGCGTGGCTGTCCGGCAGCGAGACGGCAGGATTGGTGCCCATGATCCACACCGCTTTCACTTCGCCGCGGGCGATCGCATCAAACAACTCCACCGCCATCAGGCCCGGCGTCTGGGCCAGTCTTTCTGTACCCCAAAAACGCGCCACCCGCGAAAGAGACTCCGGCTCGAAATTCATGTGAGCGGCAAGCTGGTTCGCCAGCCCACCCACCTCCCGCCCCCCCATCGCGTTAGGCTGTCCGGTCAGCGAAAACGGTCCGCAACCCTGACGGGCGAATTTTCCGCTGGCCAGATGAACGTTGATGATGGCATTACACTTGTCGCTGCCGCTTGAGGACTGATTAATGCCCATGGTGTAGAGCGTGATGGCCCGCGGCGCAGTCACAAACCAGTCGTAGAAGGTCCCCACGTCCTCGGTTGAGAGCCCACAAAACTCAGCCACCCGGGCGATGGGCCACGCGTCGGTTCCCTGAATCAGATTGAGTAAACCGACAAACAGCCCGGCGTCACTGCCGGGCGTAAGCGCCAGATGCAGGTCAGCAATATCGCAGGTGGCCGTTTTGCGTGGGTCGATAACCACAACTTTCATCGCAGGGTTGTTCTGGCGCGCCTGTACCAGCCGCTGATACAGCACCGGATGGGTCCATGCCGCATTCGACCCGACCAGCACCACCAGATCGCTGTTTTCCACATCCTCATAGCTGCACGGCACCACATCTTCACCAAACGCGCGCTTGTAGCCTGCCACCGCGGACGACATACAGAGCCGCGAGTTGGTATCTATGTTTGCCGCACCGATAAACCCTTTCATCAGCTTATTGGCGGCGTAATAGTCCTCAGTCAACAGCTGGCCGGAGGCGTAAAACGCCACCGCCTGTGGTCCCCAGGTGTCGATGATGGTCTGCAGCCGTTCACCTGCCGCCGCCAGCGCCCGGGACCATTCCACCGCCTGCCCGTCGACCACCGGGTGCAGCAGTCGCCCCTGCAGACCGGTCGTTTCGCCTAATGCCGAGCCTTTAACGCACAGGCGTCCAAAACTGGCGGGATGGCGTTCATCTCCGCGCACGGTGACCTTCTCGCCCTCTACCGTTGCGATCACGCCGCAGCCCACCCCGCAGTAGGGGCACGTCGTTCGGGTTTCATTCATGACGCCTCCGCACGCATGATCTGCGCGTCGTTCCCGACCCACACCTGACCGTTTTCTATTTTCACCGGCCAGGCGCGCACCGCAGGTTCCCCGTTATCGGCCTGACAGCCGTCGCGCAGACGGATACGCTGCTTATAGAGCGGAGAGATGACCACCGGCTCGCCGGCAGCATCGCCGAGAATGCCGCGTGAAAGCACGTTTGCTGTGCTGCCCGGCTCGAGGTCGTCGAGGGCATAGACAGATTGACCAAAGCGGAAAAGCGCAATCGGTTTTCGCCCCAGCCGGGCGCCGATCCCCGCCTGCTCAGGGATCTCATCGATAGCGCAGACCGCTTGCCAGCGTTTATTCTCTTCTACCGGCTGACGGTTCACTTCGGTACGGAACAACGCCAGACGGCTCGGATCGTTAAGCGTGGTCTGCCATTCACACTGGTAGGTTTCCACCACGCGGGCCATCTCCTGTTCCAGCTCGTGCGCAATGCCCAGGCTGTCGTGAAGAATCACCTCGCGCAGGTAGTCGATCCCCCCTTCCAGATTGTCCATCCACGTACTGGTACGCTGCAGGCGATCCGCCGTGCGGATGTAGAACATCAGGAAGCGGTCGACGGTACGGATCAGCGTCTCGTCATCCAGATCGCTGGCAAAGAGATCCGCATGGCGCGGTTTCATGCCGCCGTTACCGCAGAGATAAAGGTTCCAGCCTTTGTCGGTCGCAATGACGCCCACGTCCTTGCTCTGAGCCTCCGCACATTCACGGGTACAACCGGACACGGCCATTTTAATTTTGTGCGGCGCGCGTAAGCCTTTATAGCGGTGCTCAAGCGTGACCGCGAGACGCGTGGAATCTTGCACGCCATAGCGGCACCAGGTCGACCCGACGCAGGATTTCACCGTGCGCAGGGATTTACCGTACGCGTGACCGGTCTCAAATCCGGCCTCCACCAGCGCCTGCCAGATCGCCGGCAGCTGGTCGAGCGTGGCGCCAAAGAGGTCGATACGCTGCCCACCCGTGATTTTGCTGTACAGCTGGTAGCGTTTGGCGATCTGGCCGATAGCTATCAAGCCGTCGGCCGACACTTCCCCTGCAGGCATCCGGGGCACAATGGAGTACGTCCCGTCTTTCTGAATATTGGCAAAGTAACGGTCGTTGGTGTCCTGCAGCGGCAGATGTGCCGGTTTCAGCAGGTACTCATTCCAGCAGGAGGCGAGCACTGACCCCACCAGCGGTTTACAGATTTCGCAACCGTGCCCCTGCCCGTAACGGCTGATAAGCTGGTCGAAGGTACGAATATGATTGACGCGCACCAGGTGATAGATTTCCTGACGCGACCACGGAAAGTGTTCGCAGATGTCCTTTTTCACCTCCACGCCCTGCTCCGCAAGCTGGTACTCCATCACCTGTTTCACCAGCGCGCTGCATCCTCCGCAACCGGTCGCGGCTTTGGTGCACTGTTTTATGGCTCCAATATCCGCGGCACCGGCACTTACCGCCTGACAGATATCACCTTTGCTGACGTTATGGCAGGAGCAGATCTGCGCACTGTCAGGCAGTGCCGCCACGCCGAGGGCTTTTGGCGCGCTCCCGGCGAAGGAAGGTAAAATCAGCGTTTCAGGCTCTTTGGGTAGCGCTATGCCGTTGAGCATCATCTGCACCAGGGTCGCATATTCGCTGGCATCCCCCACCAGTACGCCGCCCAACAGGGTTTTATTGTCCTCACTGACCACGATCTTTTTATAGATTTGCTGCGGACCATGCGTCCATTGATAGCTTAGCGCGCCGGGTGTTCTTCCATGGGCATCGCCAAACGAGGCCACATCTACCCCCAGCAGCTTCAGTTTGGTGCTCATGTCAGCCCCGGTAAAGGCGCTCGCCTCTCCCGCCAGCGTGGCCGATGCCACCCGCGCCATCTGATAACCCGGGGCGACCAGGCCAAAAATTTTACCCTCCCACAGTGCACATTCGCCGATAGCGAACACGTCTTTATCGGAAGTCTGGCACTGGTTATCAATGCAAATCCCGCCGCGCTCTCCGGTCGCCAGGCCACTGCTGCGCCCCAGTGCATCCTGCGGGCGAATACCTGCAGAGAAGACCACGATATCAGTTTCCAGCTGTTCACCGTCCGCAAAGCGCATCACCAGCCCGCCGTTCGCAGAGACGATGTCGGTGGTGGCTTTGCTGGTGTGAACGCCCACGCCAAGCGCTTCGATCTTTTTGCGCAGCATGGCCGCGCCGTCGTTGTCGAGTTGTACCGCCATCAGGTGTGGCGCAAACTCCACGACGTGCGTTTCCAGGCCCAGCTGTTTCAGGGCATTCGCGGCTTCCAGTCCCAGCAGGCCACCGCCAATGACCACCCCGCGACGGGATTGCTTTGCCTGCGCGGCGATGTTATCCAGGTCGTCCAGCGTACGGTAAACAAAGCAGCCCGGCAGCGTGCTGCCCGGTACCGGAGGCACAAACGGGTACGAGCCGGTCGCCAGCACCAGTTTGTCCCAGTGGGTTTCATGCCCACTGGCGGTACGCACGACGTGTGCGTCGCGATCGATACTCACAATTTGCTGCGAGAGGCGAAGCTCAATGCCGTGTTCAGCAAAGAAATCACCGTCCACCAGCGAGAGCGATTCTGCGCTTCGTCCGCCAAAATACTCTGACAAATGCACACGATCGTAGGCGGCATAGCGCTCTTCGCCAAAAACGATAATCTGGTACTGCCGGTGCAAATTGCGCTTCACACAGTCTTCGAGAAAATGATGGCCGACCATACCGTGTCCAACCACCACCAGCGTAGGTTTTGTCATAGCGTTTTGTCCTGCAACCTGCGGTTGCGTAGTGAATCGATTGAACAGCCAGTCCGCGTGGGCGGGCGCAGCCGTTGCCAGTAAATCGGTGAATGTTGCCGCGTTGCGGCAATCCCCCATCAGCAGCACGCCAGCAAGCGCACCGCGATGCAGTAACAAACGGCGATAGTGACGGGTCAGCGGATCCCAGGCGCTCCAGACCACATCGTCCGGCAGAACCTCTGCTCGCCCGGCGCTGAACAGCTCCACACCGGGCACTTTGAGGCGCATGCCGCTGTCGGTCAGGGCAAATGGCGTGCTAGCCTCCCCAGCCAGCCGGGCGGCGAGGATATCCGCCTGCGCCAGGCAAGGTGCAACCAGGCCGAACGTCTGGCCGTCGATTTCACAGCACTCACCAATGGCGCTGATCGCCGGGACTGAGGTCTGCATCTGGTGGTTAACCACAATGCCGCGGGCACAGTGAATGCCGCTGCCTTTTGCCAGTGCGACATTGGGCTGCACGCCGGTCGCCAGCACCACGCGAGAGGCGTTAATCTTGCGTCCGTTGTGTAACGTCACGGCATCCGCCGCAATGGCGGTCATTCCCGATGACAGTTCGCAGCGAACGCCGCGCTCCGCCAGCGCCTCTTCAAGCAAAACGCCTGCCTGCCGATCAAGCTGCTGTTCCATCAGCCACGCACCACGATGCACCAGCGTGACGTTGTCACAAGACCGGGCCAGTGCCGCAGCGACTTCGACGCCGAGCACCCCACCGCCCAGCACTACAGCTGGCCCCGGGTTCTCCTGAATCGCGCGGATATCGGCCAGCGTACGAAAGGTGAAGACATGCGGAGCGTCACCGCCCGGAATGGGGGGTACAAAAGGCGTCGACCCGGTGGCAAAGACCAGTTCGTCCCAGGCCAGCGTGGTTGCTGTGGTACGAACCTCGCGTTTCTCAACATCCACGGAGAGCACCTTTTCGCCCCGTCGTACCGTCACACCCCGTGCGTGATACCAGGCGTCGTCCTGCAGGCGGATCTGCTGCGCCTGTTTTTCCCCGCCCAGTACCGGCGAGAGCATGATGCGGTTGTAAGCGTGTTCCGACTCCTCGCCAAACACGGTGATCGTGAAGCGACCGGGCGCACGCTCGGTCAGCGAGGCAATCAGCCGTGTTGCGGCCATCCCATTACCGATAACGATCAGTCGCATCACCGCCTCCGTTACGCCGCTTTAGGCTGTTTTTCATAGAGGAAATGGAGGATCTGCTGACGCATATGGTGATAGCGGCTATCGTCCGCCAGTTGAACCCGATTGCGCGGGCGAGGCAGGTCAACGTGCAGCACCTCGCCGACGGTGGCCGCCGGGCCGTTAGTCATCATCAGTACCCGGTCAGAAAGCAGCACAGCCTCGTCCACATCGTGGGTGATAAGCACGATGGTGGTGTTCAGCGCCTGCTGGATTTGCATCACCGAGTCTTGCAGATGCGCGCGTGTGAGCGCATCCAGCGCGCCAAACGGTTCATCCATCAGCAGGACCTTCGGCTTCATCGCCAGCGCACGGGCAATGCCAACGCGCTGTTTCATGCCGCCGGAGATTTCCGAAGGCCGTTTATGCAGGGCATGCCCCATCTGGACGCGATCGAGGTTGTGTTCAATCCACTCCTTGCGCTCCGCCTTGCTCATGGTGCGGCGAAAGACCTGATCCACCGCCAGCGCAACGTTGTCGAAGCAGGTGAGCCACGGCAGCAGAGAATGGTTCTGAAACACCACCGCACGCTCCGGTCCTGGCCCGGCGATTTCGCGGTTATCGCAAATCAGCCCACCTTCGGTCGGCAGGGTGATCCCGGCAATCAGATTGAGCAACGTCGATTTGCCGCACCCGGAGTGGCCAATCAGGCTGACGGTTTCGCCTTCGTGAATATCAAAAGAGACGTTCTGTAGCGCCAGAAACTCGCCGCTGGCGGTAGAAAAACGCTGGCTCACAGCCTGGACCTGAATTAATGGTTTCATCTTCGCTCCTTATTTTTCCTGCCAGCTAAAGCGACGGGCGATCAGCATCAGCCCCTGCTCCAGCAGCAACCCGACCACGCCAATGATGACGATGGCGATGAGAATGTTTTCGACGTTGAGGTTGTTCCACTCATTCCAGATCCAGAAGCCGATCCCCAGCCCACCGGTGAGCATCTCGGCGGCGACAATGACCAGCCAGGCGATGCCAATCGAGAGGCGAACCCCGGTCAGCACCGCGGGCAGCACGGCCGGGAAGAGGATCCGCCGCATGATGGTCCACTCGGAGAGCTGCAGCACGCGGGCAACGTTGAGGTAATCCTGCGGAATACGACGTACCCCTTCGGCGGTGTTAATCACCATTGGCCATATTGAACAGATAAAAATGGTCCAGCTGGAGGCGGGTTCCGCTTTCTGGAACAGCAGCAGGCCGATAGGCAGCCAGGCTAAAGGACTGACCGGGCGTAACAGTGCAATCAACGGGCTGAACATGCGCGAGCAAAAGGTGAAGCGACCGATCAGGAAACCGAGCGGGATCCCCGCGAGCGCCGCCAGACCAAAGCCCACCGCCACGCGCTGCAGCGAAGCGAGCACGTTCCAGCCGATACCCATATCGTTTGGCCCGTCGCGGTAAAACGGGTCAGCGAAGAGCGTTAATGCGGAATCCAGCGTGCTGAGCGGCGTCGGGAACCCTTTGCTGTTGATCGCGGCCAGCTGCCAGAGCAACACCAGTAACCCGAGCCCCAGCAGCGCCGGGATCACGCGCTGCAGAAGGTCATTCATCCGTCGCGTGAACGTCGGTGCGCGGCGGCGAACCTGTACCGGAGGGAGGGTAATCACTTCCCCGCTCGCCGGCGTCTCGTCTTTCGATTTCGTGCTGTGCAGATGCTGCATAATCAGGCCCCTTTACGGTGAATAGCGAAGCGGTTGGCGTAACCGTCCGGATCGGTACCGTTCCAGACGGTACCGTCCATCAGGGTGCTGCTGCGATACGGTGATGACGGGGTGGATATGCCTCCCACCGCCGTGGCGGCATCCTGCCAGACCGAGGTCTGGTTAATGCGCTGCGCGATGGCGGCATAATCCGGCGCCGATTTGAGCAAGCCCCAGCGGCGGAACTGGGTTAAAAACCACATCCCGTCGGAGAGGTACGGATAGCTGACGGCACCCTCGTTGAAGAAACGGATCGGATGCGCATCCTGCCAGCGCTGGCCAAGCCCGTTGTCGTACTCTCCCAGCATCCGTCCGGTGAGATACTGCTCTTTGGTGTTCAGCCACGCCCGGCGAGAGAGGATTTGGGCGGTCTCACGTTTGTTGTCTGGTGATGCATCGATCCAGCGTGCGGCTTCCAGTACCGCACTCACCAGCGCCCGCGCGGTGTTCGGGTTTTTCTCCACCCAGTCGCGGCGTGTGCCAAGAATTTTTTCCGGATGATCGGCCCAGATCGACTGGGACGTTGCGGCGGTAAACCCGATGCGGTCGTTAATGGCGCGCGCATTCCACGGCTCACCAACGCAAAAGCCGACCATGTTGCCAATCCGCATGTTCATCACCATTTGCGGCGGCGGCACAACCACGGTCCGAACGTCATCGAACGGATTAATGCCCGCGCTGGCCAGCCAGTAGTACAACCACATCGCATGCGTACCGGTCGGGAAGGTATGTGCGAAGGTATAAGTGCCGGGTGCCTGCTGCCCAATCAGCGTTTTCAGCCCGTCGAGATCGCGAACGCCCTTCTCTGCCAGATCGCTGGAGAGCGTGATGGCCTGACCGTTCTGATTCAGGGTCATCAGGTTTGCCATCTGCTGTGGCTTACCGGCAAGCCCCAGCTCCAGCCCGTACAGCAGGCCGTAAAGAACGTGGGCGGCGTCCAGTTCGCCGGCCACCAGCTTATCGCGCACGGCTGCCCAGCTTGCCTCTTTGGTTGGCACGATGGTGATGCCATATTTTTTATCAAACCCCTTCAGCGCCGCGATAACCACCGGCGCGCAGTCGGTTAACGGTATAAACCCGATGCGCACCGTCTCCTGCTCCGGTTTATCCGAGCCTGCCGCCCACGCGGCCTGCATGACGCCCGGTAACAACATGGCGCCGCTCGCCAGCATGCTGGCCTGTAAAAACCGCCGTCTCGACAAATCCGCCATGACCACTCCTGAAAAAAAGACAAAAAAAAGCGCCCACCCGTGCCGAAGCACCGCTGGACGCCTTTATCCCGAAGACAGATGCACCGCCGTTGGCGCACCGTCAAAAATGGTTAATCAGATAATGCAAAGGGAATGCCAGGTTTTACTGCCCTGTTTTCCGGGCGTTTACCGGGAATTCCCCACGACTGCGCACCTCAATCAGGCACTAAATGCCCACTGATTGTGCAGCTACTCCTTAGGGGTTACCTGCCACAAGCTCTTCACGGTGAGCAGCGCGCGGGCGATATCCACCATGCGCTGATTTTTGTCCATCGCCATTTTACGCAGCGCCGTCCATGCCTGTTCCTCACTCATCTTTTGATGGGTCATCAGTACACTTTTCGCTTTATCGATGGTTTTGCGCTCTTCGAGCGTATCGCGCAGTGACGCAAGCTGACGGGAAAGCTGTTCTATCTCGCGCGCCTGTTGGCGAACCAGGGTTAACAAGGGCTTATCCGGATAAGAGGCCAGCGGATCGTCCTGCTCCTCAGCCGGGAGCGTGTAGTCCTCCTGTCGATGGATACGTTCGTCCACCGCGATCATCAGATCGGCGATAACCATCTCCTCCAGGGTGCGCAGATGCTCAAGGCGTGCCGTTTGCAGAGCAAACCAGGCCAGTGCGGTATGGCCATTGTCAGCGGCTGGCTGGCGGGTACAGGCCACGCGCCTCAGTTGCTCCGTCTCACGGTCAGGCTGGCAATTCTGGGAAAAGGTGGTTTGCACATCCGCCGTGCTGTGGGTCATGAAAATCTCGAAGCAGGCCTGCTGTCCGTCAATCCGGTCCACCAGCCGCTGACGGATGCCATCGTCAAAATAGCCCTGCGTAAAGCCAATGGCGCCCAGCGCCCGCTCTTGTCCCGCCAGCTCTTTACCCTGCATCAGGCTATAAAGTGCGACAAAGCGACCTGCGATTTGCGGATCGTCAATGCTGTCATTAAGCTGCGGTACGATACTGAGCAGATGACGCAGGATGCGACAATAGTGATCCATCGCCTGCGGGGCCGTAATGGTTTGCTGAATAACGCCGTCACGAAGGGCTGACAGGTTATCCAGACTGAGCAGCGCGGCGGCTATACGTTCGCACACGCCGCTGCCCTGGAACGGGGAGTGATTATCCAGAACGTCATAAAGCGCAGTGAGGTTCTCATTCACCAGCGCCCGGCTCGCTTTGCATTCGGCAGCGTACAGCTTACCCTGTGAGCAGAGCCAGACGTTAGAGGCTCCACGCTCGCACTGCAGCATATGCACCAGCAGGCTGATGGCATTAACCAGCACGCCAAGCTGTGCCAGCCTGCTCAGTTGCTCCCGGCGCATCGACCTTGCACGCTGGAGCCATTCGGTCGCACCTGGCGAAATGCCAGCCATTAATGTCATGCTTACTCTCCCGGACAGCGAAACCCTGGATAGCTAAGCAATATTCGTGCCTTTAAAAGAACAGGAGTCAACATGCAGAAGATTGTTATCGTCGCCAACGGTGCGGCTTACGGCAGCGAATCCCTTTTTAACAGCCTGCGTCTGGCGATCGCGCTACGTGATAAAGAGAGTGAACTGGAGTTACGGCTCTTTTTAATGTCGGATGCGGTCACCGCCGGGCTGAAGGGACAAAAACCGGCAGAAGGTTACAACATCCAGCAGATGCTGGAGATCCTGACCGCGCAAAACGTTCCGGTCAAACTGTGCAAGACCTGCGCCGACGGGCGCGGCATCACCGGATTACCGCTGATTGAAGGTGTGGAAATCGGCACGCTCGTTGAACTGGCCGAGTGGACTCTGCGCGCCGATAAAGTATTAACTTTTTAATAATAAACCCGTAAAAATATTATTTTCTTATGGACGCGGTTTCAGCATCAAGTTTACCTGCAGGGTTGCCGATAGGCATGGAAACAACACAGCAGGTATTTCACTTATGTTCAGATCCATTCGTGCACGCATCATTGCCGCGACGACAGGTTGTCTGGTCGTCGCCCTTCTTCTTAATACTGTCATCAATTTTCAGGTCACACGCCAGGATAACCAGCAGTCACAGCGCGACATCCTGACCAGCACCAGCGCCAGCCATAACATGGCGATTGCCGACTGGGTGAAGAGCAAAATGACGGTTATCGCCTCCGCACAAACCGTTGCGCTCAGTGACGATCCGGTTCCGGTCTTTAAACAGCTTGCCCAGGCGGGTGGGTTCACTAACGTATACGTTGGCTATGCCAGCAAAACGGCGAAATTCTCTGAACCAGCGGGCGTACCGGCGGATTATGACCCCACGATCCGTCCCTGGTATCAGCAGGTCGTAAGCCAGGATAGCCCGGTCGTGACCGCGCCTTACGTTGACGCCGGTAGCGGAAAACTGGTGGTGACGTTTGCCGTGCCGGTGAAAGAAAACGGTACTCTGAAAGCCGTGGTGGCTGGCGATGTGGCGATGGACAGCGTGGTAGCTAACGTGCGCGGGATCCACCCAACCCCGGCAAGCAGCGGGCTGCTGCTGAATAGCGATGGCACCGTCATTGCCGCCAGCGACCCTGCCCTGACGCTTAAACCGTTCGCCGAAACCCTCAAAGGCATCGACTTTGCGGCGCTGAAAAGCGGAAACCCGGTAAACGGGACCTTCAATGGCGCCGAAAAAACCTTCGTGGCAACCGCCGTGCCGGGTACGAACTGGATGCTGGTTGTTGCCCTGGACACAGGCGATGCCACCTCCGGAATGCGCTCGCTGCTGAAAGCCTCGGCCATCTCGCTGGTGATCCTGGCCTTACTCAGCGGCGCCATTGTTCACTTCCTGATTGCGCGTCTGCTGAAGCGCCTGTCTGACATTCGCGATGCGATGCATAACATTGCGAACGGCACTAACGATCTGTCGCAACGCCTGCCGGACAGCGGCGATGACGAAGTGGCGCAGATAGCGCAGGCGTTTAACGCCTTCAGCGACAAGCTCTCGGTGGTGATGGTACAACTGCGGGATGCCAGCGCATCGGTGAAAAACGCCGCGCGGGAAATTGCGGCAGGTAACCAAGACCTCTCAGGGCGTACCGAGCAGGCCGCCTCCAGCCTTCGCGAAACGGCCAGCGCCGTGGAAGAGATCACCGCGTCAGTAACCCAGTCGAACGAGTCTGCGGCTGAAGCCAATGACCAGGCGAGTAAGGCCTCTGCGGCGGCGGCTCGCGGCGGCGAGGTGGTATCTCAGGCCATCAGCACCATGCAGTCCATTGAAGTGGCTTCCGCGAAGATTGGCGACATCACCAGCGTGATTGACGGGATTGCCTTCCAGACCAATATCCTGGCGCTGAATGCCTCGGTGGAAGCCGCACGCGCCGGAGAGCAAGGCCGTGGGTTTGCCGTGGTGGCCGGCGAGGTGCGTAATCTGGCCAGCCGCAGCGCGCAGGCGGCGAAAGAGATTAAAACGCTTATCGATTCCACCACCAACAGCGTGGCCACCGGCTCCCGCTACGTTCATCTGGCCGGGGAAAGCATGAACGAAATCCGCTCCAGCATCGGTAGCGTGTCGGGCATCATGCGTGAAATCTCCATCGCCACCAGCGAGCAGATGAAAGGCATCCAGGAGATTAACCATGCGGTGACCCATCTGGACAGAATGGTTCAGCAGAACGCCGAACTGGTGGTGCAATCTGCGGCTGCAGCCGGCGCGCTGCAGAGCCAGGCGGGCGACCTTGCTGAAACTGCCGGGCATTTCCGCATTTAATGTTAGGGTGGCGCGCGTTCACCGGGCAAAACGCGCGCCAGGATAAATTTTCAGGAATTTTGTCATTTTTGTTTAATCGTTACGCCATTTTTTGATCAAAGTCAGCATCCTCACCCTCCCCCTTTGGTGTTATGCCATGAGTGAATTGTGAACAATATCACGCTCGGATATGGCAGCAGGGAGAGCGTTGTTTAAGACTACGGGGTAAAAAATGGCACTGGTAAAAACAAGTTTGAAATTGTTTGGCGGGGATACGGTCGTGGTGCGGTGTTCTGAGCGCTGCCGCATTCATTTGATGAGTTCGAAAGCACAACAACACTCGCAGGCGGATATCCTGACCGTGCAGGATGACAAGGCATGGCTTACCGTGCCGTACACCGGCACGTGGGATGTTCTGATTGACAGCCATAGTCAGTCACTGGAGCATTCCGTAAGCTACGTTGCTGCATAAGAGACAAACGCCCGGTCTGCTCACGCAGCCGGGCGCATTCTCAGGCAAAACCGGGACGCAGCGTATTATTCAGCGGGTTCCCTTCCAGCAGCGCTTTCACCTTCACCACCAGCTCATTCAGACAATCGTCCTTCATGCCGAGGCGGGTCAGCTCCTGGTCGAGCGAAAAGAGATACTGCGCGTTGGTGCCCAGCGGCCCACTGGCGGCAGCGATCAACGGGGCAATAACCTGCGTGCGGGTATCCGCTTCATACAGCGGATGGCGCGGATCCATAATAAACACCAGCGCGTTAACGGTACGTCCGTCATCGAGTTCCAGCTTGCACCAGCTCGGCATATAGCAGCCGGTGATCATCTCGCGCTTCCACAGCAGCGTCAGTTCGTCTTCCAGCGTTGCATCCGGCAGGCGGTAAGCCACCCCCGTGGTGCGTCCGCCCTCTTTTAGTGCAAGCATGCGTCCAGGCTGACACGCGCTACCTCGACCGGCCGTCAGGCGCAAACAAAATGCGCGATGCCAGCCAGGAAGTGTGCCTGTTGCCGATTCGACAAATTCGAGAGCCGGGTTCCACATCAGCGAACCGTAGCCAAAAATCCATACCGGGCCATCATCCGGGCGGCACGCCAGCGTGGCAGCAAGCGACGCCGCACGTTGTTCAGCTGACCAGAGAAGCGATTCCTCAATAGCACCAAATGCCGTCTTACAATCTGCCTTCATTAAGAAATCACGCGTTAACACTTTCCACCTCCGCCACTGCATGCTTCCTTGCGACATCTGTAATCCGCCTTCCCGGCATTGTGTGCTGGTCATTTTGCCAGCAGTTGAGTAACGATAAGCAATTCACGGGCCAGTTGCAATACAACGGAAGTTCAACCGCCTGAAAAGTCAAAACGAAGGCAGCGAATGATTTCACGGCTATTTCTTTTTATGCCATTTATCGTCGTCTCCTTTCTCATATTCATGTTTTACTGCGGCCCAGGCGACTTTATGCGCGGTCTCTTCACGGCTGGCATCATCACGTCGATCTTCTTTATCTTTGTACTGATCCCAGGCGCTGTTAAAGGCCTCTTTGTAGATATCCTGCGCGTGCGCGGGCAATACGTGTTGCACGCTGTCTGGTAATTCGCGTTTCGTTTTATATGGCATCGCTAACCCCTCTTTTGGTTAAAAAGATAAGTGTGGACGACGATACGGCATGGTGCCAGTCAATTAAGAATTATGCGTAAATGATAAGTTTAATATTATGTTATTAAAGGATTAATTACAGAACACGCGCCATTATCGACACCCCAAACCAAAAACACTACAAACAGTAAAATTGAGTAAAAAATCAAGGGTATTTAACAGAGATCTGTTAATTTAATGACCGAAAATTCTATCTATAATTACAAGCACCTGCATTGATGGAGAAGCACATGACAGCAGCACACGAGGCGGTGAAGACCCGCCACAAGGAGACATCACTCATTTTCCCGGTCCTGGCACTGGCTGTGCTGCTCTTCTGGGGAAGCAGTCAGTCACTGCCAGTGGTAGTTGGTATCAATATTCTTGCTCTGGTGGGTATCTTAACCAGCGCCTTTAGCGTTGTTCGCCATGCGGACGTATTAGCCCATCGCCTGGGTGAGCCTTACGGCTCGCTAATTCTCAGCCTTTCGGTGGTTATCCTCGAAGTCAGTCTGATTTCCGCGCTGATGGCGACCGGTGACGCCGCACCGACCCTGATGCGTGACACCCTCTACTCCATCATTATGATTGTGACAGGTGGTCTGGTGGGCTTTTCACTGTTACTGGGCGGCCGCAAATTTGCGACCCAGTACATGAATCTGTTCGGCATAAAACAGTATCTGATTGCCCTTTTCCCGCTGGCAATTATTGTGCTGGTCTTCCCGATGGCATTGCCGGGAGCCAATTTCTCAACCGGTCAGGCGCTGCTGGTTGCGCTGATTTCCGCAGCGATGTACGGCGTGTTCCTGCTGATTCAGACCAAAACGCACCAGAGCCTGTTCGTCTATGAACATGAAGATGACGGCGACGACCCGCATCACGGTAAGCCATCGGCTCACAGCAGCGCGTGGCATACGGTTTGGCTGATCGTACATCTGATTGCGGTTATCGCCGTGACCAAAATGAACGCCAACCCGCTGGAGACGCTGTTAACCGAGCTGAATGCCCCGGTCGCGTTTACCGGTTTCCTGGTGGCGCTGCTTATCCTGTCGCCTGAGGGTCTGGGGGCGTTGAGGGCGGTGCTGAACAATCAGGTGCAACGCGCAATGAATCTGTTCTTTGGCTCGGTCCTGGCGACAATCTCACTCACCGTGCCGGTAGTGACGCTGATTGCCTTTATGACCGGTAACGAGCTGCAGTTTGCGCTGGGTGCGCCAGAGATGATTGTGATGGTGGCTTCACTGCTGCTGTGTCAGATATCCTTCTCGACCGGGCGCACCAACGTGCTGAACGGCGCGGCGCACATGGCACTGTTTGTGGCCTATCTGATGACAATATTTGCCTAAGCGTTGTTCGGTGAGACTCTGAGGCCACACCCGACATCTCTTCTATCGGAAGAGGAATAACCAAAATAAACCCGCCGAAGCGGGTTTTTTTATTAGTGGCTGGTATCCAGCTCGTCGAAACTCTTCACCAGATCGTCAATCGCCTTGATCTGTTTCAGGAACGGCTCAAGTTTAGCCAGCGGCAATGCGGACGGGCCGTCGCACTTCGCGTTGTCCGGGTCCGGGTGTGCTTCAATGAACAGACCGGCCAGGCCAGTCGCCATACCGGCGCGCGCCAGCTCGGTGACCTGCGCACGGCGGCCGCCAGAAGCTGCACCAAACGGGTCGCGGCACTGCAGCGCATGGGTCACATCGAAGATGACCGGAGACTGGTTTGACACGTTCTTCATCACGCTGAAGCCGAGCATATCAACGACCAGGTTGTCGTAACCGAAGTTTGCGCCACGGTCACACAGGATCACTTTGTCGTTGCCGCCTTCGATAAATTTATCGACGATGTTACCCATCTGGCCAGGGCTCACGAACTGAGGTTTCTTCACGTTGATGACCGCGCCGGTTTTCGCCATCGCTTCCACCAGGTCCGTCTGACGGGCCAGGAACGCTGGCAGCTGGATAACGTCGACAACGTCCGCAACAGGCTGCGCCTGAGAAGCTTCGTGCACGTCGGTGATCACTTTCACGCCAAAGGTCTGTTTCAGTTCCTGGAAAATTTTCATCCCCTCTTCCAGGCCCGGGCCACGGTAAGAGTGAATGGAGGAACGGTTGGCTTTGTCAAAAGAGGCCTTAAACACGTACGAGATACCCAGTTTCTGGGTCACGGTCACGTAGTGCTCGCAGATACGCATCGCGAGATCACGGGATTCCAGCACGTTCATACCGCCAAACAGCACGAACGGCAGGTCGTTTGCCACGTTGATATCACCAATGCTAACCACTTTTTGTTTCATAGGATCGCCTTATTCAGGTGTGAATCGGAATTAAGATTAATGCAGTGTAATTTGTTTGTGCGAGATCGCGTTGATCTGCGCACGAATCATTTCGCTAATCGGGTCTTCCGGGCATTGCTCAACGAAATAATTCAGATCGTTCAGCGCCACATGCTCGCAATCAAGCTGGGCATAAATCAGCCCGCGATCGCGGATTTCGTACGGATCTTCCGGATTAAACTGCAGAAGCACTTCGCTGGCACGTAATGCCAGCTCCATCTGACGCTCTTCCATCAGCGCAGATTTCAGCGTATCCAGCAGTTTACGGATCACCTCGGCGTTATCCGCCTCGTCGAGATCTTCATTAAAGAGCTCGGCAACCGGGCTAATATTGCCTTTTAACCAGACGTCCAGCGTATGCTCATCCAGCGTATCGCCGTTAAACGGATTGATGAGCCACATCTCACCGTCCAGCCACTCCGCTCGCAGGATCATCTGCGTCGGGAAAATGACCGGCACCAGTGGAATATCCAGACGATGCGCGACCCACAGCAAAATGGAACCCAGCGCAACCGCGCTGCCCTGACGATTTTTTAAGACCTGATCCAGCCATAGTGCGTCAGACAGACGATACACGCCACGCGTGTCGCAGAAACCCCATTCGCCGTAGAAAAGCTCAAGCAGCTTCTCTAATTGCCAGTCCTGCGGGCGCGCCTGATTGATCTCTTCACGCGCCAGGCTGACCAGATTCTCCAGCTCTTCGTAGACGTATTGCGACGTAAAATCGTCGCGGATCATCTCCGAAATCAGGATCATGCCATCGCAAAGCGGCACTTTATTAAATTCGAAATCGGCTAAGGACCTCATGACTTACCCCAGTAACGGTATTCTTGTGGTGGCGAGTTTAATGATGATGTACAGCACCACCAGCCCCAGCAGAAAGGCGATAAAACCGGTCTGCTGGCTGCGCGGACGACGACGCCCAAGCGCGATAAAACCCAAAACGATGTAGATGATAACGCCAAACAGCTTTTCAGTCAGCCATGCGCCTTTATCAGTAAATGGCAGATAGCCGGTCTTCCACATTAATCCGGCCCCTGAGAGAAACAGCACCGTGTCAATACAGTGCGGCGCAATACGCACCCAGCGGGCGTCAATCAGCGGATTATTGCTGTAACGCCACCCGTAACGGACGATGAAAAAGCTGATGGTCAGGGCAACGGCTATCAGGTGGGCCGTGATCAGCACGGTAAAGAGACTCATGCCCATTGTCCCAGCGTCAGACGGTCATTGCCGCCATAGTCGCAACAGGTTTCCACCGCACGATAACCTGCAGCGATGAACACGTCACGCACCGCGTCCCCTTGCGTCCAGCCGTGCTCGACCAGCAGCCAGCCGCCGGGGAGCAAATGCTGTCGTGACGTTGTCACAATATGCACAATATCCGCCAGCCCTTCATTGGCAGCGACCAGAGCCGTCAGCGGTTCGAAACGCACGTCCCCCTGCGTCAGGTGCGGGTCATGCTCGTCGATATAGGGAGGGTTGCTGACAATCATCCCGAACGTGCGGTTATCCAGCGCGCTAAACCAGCTGCTTTGCAGAACGGTGACGTTCGGGAAGCCCAGACGCGCCACGTTACGCTGCGCCAGCGCTACCGCATCGGGCATCACGTCAACCGCCGTCACCTCGCAGTCCGGACGCTCGCTGGCCAGCGCCAGGGCAATTGCGCCAGTGCCGGTTCCAAGATCGAGAATTCGGCAGGCTTGTGCGGGTAAACGCGACAGCGCCTGCTCCACCAGACACTCGGTGTCCGGACGGGGGATCAGGGTCGCTGGGGAGACGTACAACGGCAGTGACCAGAACTCACGCTCCCCGACCAGATGCGCCACCGGCTCACCGGTTTTGCGTCGGGCAAGCAGCGTAGCGAGCTGCGCTTCCTGCTCAGCGCTCAGCTGGGTCTCGCCGAAAGCCAGCAGGTAAGTGCGGGCTTTCCCCGTCACAAACTCAAGCAAAATTTCGGCGTCACGTTTAGGGCTTTCGCTCGCGGAAAGCTCACTGGCGGCCTGCCGTAACCAGTGCTGAAACTCCATTATTCCTGCTCGGACAGTGCTGCCAGCTGGTCGGCCTGGTATTCCTGCACGATAGGCTCAATCAGCATATCCAGCTTTCCTTCCATCACTTCGTCCAGACGGTACAGGGTCAGGTTGATTCGGTGGTCGGTAACACGGCCCTGCGGGAAGTTATAGGTACGGTTACGGTCGCTGCGATCGCCGCTGCCCAGCAAGTTACGACGCGTGGAGGCTTCCGCCTGTTGACGTTTTGCCATTTCAGCCGCGTGGATACGCGCGCCCAGCACGGATAAGGCTTTGGCTTTGTTCTTGTGCTGTGAACGTTCGTCCTGGCACTCCACCACGATGCCGGTTGGCAGGTGGGTAATACGAATAGCGGAATCGGTGGTGTTAACGTGCTGACCACCTGCCCCGGAGGAGCGGAAGGTATCGATACGCAGGTCCGCCGGGTTGATGTCCGGCAATTCTGCTTCAGGCAGCTCTGGCATCACCGCAACCGTACAGGCAGAAGTGTGAATTCGCCCCTGAGATTCGGTGGCAGGTACGCGCTGCACGCGATGACCGCCGGATTCAAACTTCAGACGACCGTACACGCCGTCACCGCTGATTTTAGCGATAACCTCTTTGTAGCCGCCATGTTCACCGTCGTTGGCGCTCATGATCTCAACGCGCCAGCGACGCGCTTCGGCGTAGCGGCTGTACATACGGAACAGATCGCCGGCAAACAGTGCCGCTTCGTCACCGCCGGTCCCGGCGCGAACTTCGACAAAGGCGTTACGCTCATCGTCCGGATCTTTTGGCAGCAGAAGCACCTGCAACTGTTGCTCCATCTCTTCAGCACGCGCTTTTGCATCCAGCAACTCTTCCTGCGCCATCTCGCGCATTTCAGGGTCGTCGAGCATCATCTGCGCGGTTTCAATATCTTCCTGGACCTGTCGCCAGTCGGTAAAGCATTTTGATACATCACTCAACTGCGCGTATTCACGCGAGAGCGCGCGAAAACGTTCCTGGTCAGCAATGGTCCCGGCATCGCCGAGCAGCGCCTGTACTTCTTCATGGCGCTCGTGCAGAGCTTCCAGTTTAGCGACGATAGAAGGCTTCATAGGCGTAAATGCACCTTGTAATAGAAAATGGGTATAGGGCGCTATTCCAGCCCGAGGCTGTTGCGCAGAATAGTCAGGCGTTCATCATCCCCGTCACGGGCGGCCTGCTGAAGAGATTTGGTTGGTGCATGGATCAGGCGGTTGGTCAGTTTCCAGGCCAGATCCTGCATAATGGCTTCTGCGTCGCCGCCCTGCTGAAGGGCGGCCAGCGCTTTGGCGGTCAGGTCATCACGCACCTGCTCCGCCTGACCGCGGTACTCGCGGATAGTCTCGCTGACGCTTTGCGCGCGCAGCCAGGCCATAAACTCACTTGTTTCCTGCTCTACAATGGTTTCCGCCTGAACCGCCGCCGCTTTACGCTGGGCAAGGTTATGCGAAATGATGCTTTGCAGGTCGTCCACGCTGTAAAGGTAGGCGTTCGCCAGTTTACCGACTTCCGGTTCGACATCGCGCGGGACGGCAATATCCACCAGCAGCATCGGTTGATTACGGCGGGATTTCAGCGCTCGCTCGACCATCCCTTTACCGATAATCGGCAGCGGGCTGGCGGTAGAGCTGATAATGATATCTGCCTCTTTCAGGCGCTCATCGATGTCGCTCAGCGCAACCACCTCGGCACCCACCTCGTCCGCCAGCACCTGAGCACGTTCGCGGGTACGGTTAGCGATAATCATCTTTTTAACTTTGTGTTCGCGCAGATGGCGCGCCACAAGTTCGATGGTTTCACCCGCCCCGACCAGCATCACAGTGACGGTCGACAGGGATTCAAAGATTTGACGGGCCAGGGTACAGGCCGCGAAAGCAACAGAAACCGCACTGGCACCAATGTCGGTTTCGGTTCGCACACGCTTCGCCACGGAGAATGACTTCTGGAACATACGCTCCAGTTCACTGGCTTTCAGATGCCCTTTTTGCGAATCGGCAAACGCCTTTTTCACCTGACCGAGAATTTGCGGCTCGCCGAGCACCAGCGAGTCCAGGCCGCTGGCCACACGCATCAGATGGCTGACTGCATCGTTATCCTGATGCCAGTAGAGGCTATTACGCAGCTCTTCTTCGTTGAGGTTGTGGTAATCACATAACCAGCGGATCAGCGCTTCATGCAGGTTGTCCTGCTCTTCAACGCTTAGGTAGAGTTCAGTACGGTTGCACGTCGAGAGCACCACGCCACCCTGCACCATCGGCTGTGCAAGCAGGCTGTCCAGCGCCAGGTCAAGCGTATCCGGCGAAAACGTTACGCGTTCTCGCAGCGAAACCGGGGCTGTTTTGTGGTTAATACCGAGTGCTAATAGGGTCATGTTGAGCGGGAGTAGTACCAGCGTTAATAAGGTTAGCAGAACGCATCATACAGGATGCGCGAGATCAATAAAAGAGACTGCCCCCTTTCGGAGTAATAGCTTATACAATGCTTTGAGATAATTTGAACGTAGACGGTGGCACCCTTCGACGCTAGCATTAACAGTTATAACTGCAACGTATCTCAAGGATTTGTCCTCATTATGACCCGACTGATTCGCCTGCTGCCCCTGGCGGCACTGGTTCTGACCGCATGTACCGTCACCCAACCTAAAGGCCCGGGCAAAAGCCCTGATTCACCGCAGTGGCGTCAGCACCAGCAGGACGTCCGCAATTTGAGCCAGTACCAGACCCGTGGTGCCTTCGCTTATCTCTCTGATGAACAAAAAGTGTATGCGCGTTTCTTCTGGCAGCAAACCGGGCAGGACAACTATCGCCTGCTGCTGTTAAACCCACTGGGCAGCACCGAACTGGAGCTTATCGCCAAACCGGGTGATGCGCAGATCACCGACAACAAAGGCCAGCACTATACCGCCACCGACGCCGAAGAGATGATCGGCAAGCTGACCGGAATGCCTATTCCGCTGAACAGCCTGCGCCAGTGGATCCTGGGCCTGCCGGGTGACGCGACCGACTACCAGCTTGACGACCAGTACCGTCTGAGCCAGGTGAACTACACCCAGAACGGCAAAACCTGGAAAGTGGTGTACAGCGCCTATGACAGCAACACCAGGCCTTCCCTGCCATCCAACATGGAACTGACCCAGGGCAGCCAGCGGATCAAGCTAAAAATGGACAACTGGATCGTTAAATGATGACCCACTGGCCTTCTCCGGCAAAACTGAACCTGTTTTTATACATCACCGGACAGCGTGCTGACGGGTACCATACCCTGCAGACGCTGTTTCAGTTCCTTGATTACGGCGACACGATCGCGATTGGCCCGCGTCAGGACGGCGAGGTTTGCCTGCTGACGCCGGTTGACGGCGTGGCGCATGAAGACAACCTGATTGTGCGCGCTGCACGTCTGCTGATGAAAGTGGCGTCGGACACCGGTCGTCTGCCGGCAGGAAGCGGCGCGGATATCCGTATTGAGAAGCGTCTGCCGATGGGCGGTGGACTGGGCGGTGGCTCATCAAATGCCGCCACCGTGTTGGTTGCCCTGAATCACCTCTGGGGCTGCGGATTATCTCAGGATGAGCTGGCAGCGTTAGGCTTAACGCTGGGGGCGGACGTCCCGGTCTTTGTGCGCGGTCATGCGGCGTTTGCTGAAGGGGTGGGCGAAATACTTTCCCCGGTCGAGCCGCCGGAAAAATGGTACCTGGTGGCCCACCCGGGCGTCAGCATTCCGACCCCGGTCATCTTCAACGATCCTGACCTGCCACGGAATACCCCGGTGCGGTCAATAGAAACGTTATTAAATTGTGAATTCAGCAACGATTGCGAGGTTATCGCAAGAAAACGTTTTCGCGAGGTTGATGCGGTGCTTTCCTGGCTGTTAGAATACGCGCCGTCGCGCCTGACTGGCACAGGGGCCTGTGTCTTTGCTGAATTTGACACCGAATCCGCCGCTCGTCAGGTGCTTGAGCAAGCGCCGGTTTGGCTGCATGGTTTTGTAGCACGTGGGATGAACACCTCCCCCCTACAGCAAGCCATTCTGGCGCAGACTGAGTTTCGGTGACAACGTCACCCTGTTCCAGACGTTGCATCGCGCTCTTTAATACACCGCCTGGATAGCATTTCGCCTGGCCCGCACAGTTTGCGGCGAACGCTATCCACCACTGGACGCATGCCTGAGGTTCTTCTCGTGCCTGATATGAAGCTTTTTGCTGGTAACGCCACCCCGGAACTAGCACAACGTATTGCCAACCGCCTGTACACTTCCCTCGGCGACGCCGCTGTAGGTCGCTTTAGCGACGGCGAAGTCAGCGTACAAATCAATGAAAATGTACGCGGTGGTGATATTTTCATCATCCAGTCCACCTGTGCTCCAACAAATGACAACCTGATGGAACTGGTTGTTATGGTCGACGCCCTGCGTCGCGCTTCAGCAGGCCGTATCACTGCTGTTATTCCTTACTTCGGCTATGCTCGTCAGGACCGTCGTGTCCGTTCCGCGCGTGTGCCAATCACTGCCAAAGTTGTCGCTGATTTCCTCTCCAGCGTTGGCGTTGACCGTGTTCTGACCGTTGACCTGCATGCAGAACAGATCCAGGGCTTCTTCGACGTTCCGGTTGATAACGTATTCGGTAGCCCAATCCTGCTGGAAGACATGCTGCAGCTGAATCTGGATAACCCAATCGTGGTTTCTCCGGACATCGGCGGCGTGGTACGTGCTCGTGCTATCGCTAAGCTGCTGAACGATACCGACATGGCAATCATCGACAAACGTCGTCCACGCGCTAACGTTTCTCAGGTGATGCACATCATCGGTGACGTTGCTGGCCGTGACTGCGTGCTGGTTGACGACATGATCGATACCGGCGGTACGCTGTGTAAAGCAGCAGAAGCGCTGAAAGAGCGTGGTGCCAAGCGCGTATTCGCCTACGCGACTCACCCGATCTTCTCCGGCAATGCAGTAAACAACCTCCGCAACTCCGTTATCGACGAAGTAGTGGTGTGCGATACCATCCCACTGAGTGACGAGATCAAAGCGCTGCCAAACGTGCGCACCTTGACCCTGTCCGGGATGCTGGCCGAAGCGATTCGTCGTATCAGCAACGAAGAATCTATCTCAGCAATGTTCGAACACTAATCGAACACGGCCGAAAAACCCGCTGCGGCGGGTTTTTTTGTCTCTGATATTTATTTGTATGATCAATGCCTCCTTCACCTGCCATTCATATGACAGATGATGCGCACACGGATGAGAGATAATTGTGAAACACGTAGCCTCCTCACATGTTCTTCCCTTTCGCGCCCTCATCGACGCTTGCTGGAAAGAGAAATACACCGCTTCACGTTTTATGCGTGACCTTATTGCCGGTATCACCGTCGGGATTATCGCCATTCCGCTCGCCATGGCACTGGCAATTGGCAGCGGCGTAGCACCGCAGTATGGGCTTTACACGGCGGCCGTCGCCGGGATTGTAATTGCGCTAACGGGCGGGTCTCGCTTCAGCGTTTCCGGCCCGACAGCCGCATTTGTGGTGATCCTCTATCCCGTTTCTCAGCAGTTTGGCCTGGCAGGCCTGCTGGTCGCCACCCTGATGTCCGGCGTCTTTTTGATCCTGTTTGGTCTGGCCCGTTTTGGCCGACTGATTGAATACATTCCCCTTTCCGTGACGCTGGGGTTCACCTCCGGGATTGGCATTACCATCGGGACAATGCAGATCAAGGACTTCCTCGGCCTGCAGATAGCCCACGTCCCTGAACATTACCTGCAAAAAGTCGGGGCGCTGTTTATGGCGCTCCCCACCGCCAACCCGGGCGATGCCGCCATCGGAATTGTTACCCTGGGCACGCTGATTATCTGGCCTCGTTTAGGCATTCGTCTGCCTGGCCACCTGCCCGCCCTGCTGTTGGGCTGTGCCGTGATGGCCATCGTTAATCTCTTTGGTGGCCACGTCGCGACCATTGGATCTCAGTTCCACTATGTTCTCGCTGACGGTTCACAGGGAAGCGGTATTCCTCAACTGTTACCGCAACTGGTACTGCCATGGGATATGCCGGGTTCCAGCTTCACCTTAAGCTGGGACTCCCTGCGCGCCCTTCTGCCCGCAGCCTTCTCAATGGCGATGCTGGGGGCCATTGAATCCCTGCTCTGTGCCGTCGTGCTGGACGGCATGACCGGCACCAAGCATAAAGCCAACAGCGAACTGGTTGGGCAGGGTCTGGGCAACATCATCGCCCCGTTCTTTGGCGGTATTACGGCAACAGCGGCCATCGCCCGCTCTGCGGCAAACGTACGTGCCGGGGCGACGTCGCCGGTATCGGCAGTTATCCACTCCGTGCTGGTGATCCTCGCCCTGCTGGTCCTCGCCCCGCTGCTCTCCTGGCTGCCGCTTTCAGCCATGGCAGCCCTGCTGCTGATGGTGGCGTGGAACATGAGCGAAGCACATAAGGTGGTCAATCTGCTGCGTCGCGCACCGAAAGACGACATCATCGTGATGCTGATGTGTATGTCGCTGACCGTGCTGTTCGATATGGTTATCGCCATCAGCGTCGGGATCGTGCTGGCCTCCCTGCTGTTTATGCGCCGTATTGCGCAGATGACGCGCCTTTCCCCGGTTAACGTAGAGGTACCTGACGATGTGCTGGTGCTGCGTGTGATTGGCCCGTTGTTCTTTGCTGCCGCGGAAGGTCTGTTCAGCGAACTGGAAACCCGTATCGTGGGCAAACGCATTGTGGTGCTGAAATGGGATGCCGTGCCGGTGCTGGATGCGGGTGGTCTGGATGCCTTCCAGCGCTTCGTTTCGCGTCTGCCGGAAGGCTGCGAACTGCGGGTGAGTAATCTCGAATTCCAGCCGTTGCGCACCATGGCGCGCGCTGGCGTGCAGCCGATCCCTGGCCGCCTGGCCTTTTATCCCAACCGTGAAGCCGCGTTAGCGGATCTGTGAATGCCCTGATGCAGAGAAACGTCTCTGCATCATCACGGCTATCGCCTGCTGGAGCCATGCAAGCACGGCAGGCGTCATCCATGTTCCTTTCATCAGATGCGGCTCCTGCTGCATGGCAACGCGAAACTTTTGCTGGGTTTCAGGATTCGTTCCCGCGTATGACTGGAACAATACACGCCAGTGTTCAGCGAGCATCTGCGCCTCACCGGAAGACGGGTCAAGGTTTTCCCGCTGCGCCTGATGCAATTTCGCTACCAGTGGCGGCCACTCCATCATGCGATCAAAATAGTGTGCGCGGGTAAAGGCCATCTCTTCTGCAGAGAGATACTTTTCCCAGATGGCAAGCTTCGATTCGGCAAACGCCCGCGTAATATAGTCAGTCATTTCCGCCGTAATACCCGTCTGCTCACGCATCTGCGGCTCGACGCTGTGCATCTCGTTCAGCCGGGTGAGAAATTCCGGCTTACCTGCTGTATCCTGCTCCAGGCGCGACATCCAGCGCGTCGCCAGATCCCTGGCACGGGGATCCGAAACGTCGATATTATGCTTCAGCAGGCTATTTGCCTCAGCAACCAGACCTGACCAGATATCCGCAAGTGCCTCCTTCTGTACGGCAAACGGCAACTGCTGTAACTCCTCTTTGCTAAACCAGCGTTCGTACATATTCATTAACTCCAGAGTCTGTAGCCAGGATTCCAGATTGGGTGCCGCATCGTCGTTAAGCCCGGTACGCAATTCCACCAGCCTCTCGCGCAGTGTCAGCATGCTGCGAAGTTGCTTATCCAGCAAACTGATTTGCGCATCGAGTAATTCGGTTAACGACAGCGACTCCTGTTTCAGAAAATCCCTGATTTCAGCAAGTTCCAGCCCGGCTTTTGCCAGCACCTGAATCATATGCAGACGTTGCACATCCGCCAGATTATACAGCCGGTAACCTGCCGCACTTCTGGCAGAAGGCAGTAACAACCCTGTTTGCTCATAGTGATGCAATGTTCGCACGGTGATCCCGGCACGTTTCGCGAGTTCACCCACCTGAATCAACATAACTGCTCCTTTTACTTTGCCAGTGGCACCACTCTGAAGCCTTACGTTACGTGAGGGTCAACCTTTCATGCAAAAAAAAACGACTCCATGAGGAGCCGTTTCGGTGTTCTTTCGTCGTAGCACGTTAGCTGTGTTTGTGCTGGTCCCTGCGGCAGCGCTTATCGTAATGGCGCACCCACCAGTATTTATCGCAGACTTCTTCATGACCACTCACGCGTGCACCGGCAAGCCATAGCACTGCACCAAGGAAGATACTCAATACCGCGCCATGCGCGAAGTATTGCGGAAGGTCAAGCTGCGGCAATTGGTTTAAAATTGAATAACCCACGCCAGCGACCATCACAAACAGTCCCAACCCCATCAGCACATTACCGAGTATCGAAGCGTTTTTGCGTTTCATATGTCACCTCCGGAAATTTGGGTTGTAAGGGGAAAAGCCCCTGATCCTTGTGTGTAAAGTATAGACAACGGCTCTTTTATGAGTTGCGTGAATGATCACATTTACAGATAACTCCCAGACAAAAGTTTACAAATAAGACATTGAACAGCTTGAAATTCTAATTGTTCAGATAAGTAATTATTCATATCTCGCGGTTCGGGCAGCAGAATTTTGTCAAGTGGCGCGTCAGACAGTAAACTACGCGCCAGATCTGGAACCCATTAGGAATTGAATCGTGACGATTAAACTGATTGTCGGCCTCGCGAACCCAGGCGCAGAGTACGCGGCGACCCGCCACAATGCCGGCGCCTGGTACGTTGATCTGCTGGCCGAACGGTTACGTGCTCCCCTGCGTGAAGAACCAAAATTCTACGGGTATACCTCACGTATCAATCTTGCTGGCGCAGATGTTCGTCTGCTGGTGCCTACCACCTTTATGAACCTGAGCGGCAAAGCTGTTGCAGCCATGGCGACGTTTTATCGCATTAACCCGGATGAAATTCTGGTGGCCCACGATGAACTGGACCTGCCCCCCGGTGTGGCAAAATTCAAACTGGGCGGTGGTCATGGCGGTCACAATGGTCTGAAAGACATTATCAGCAAGCTGGGCAATAACCCCAATTTCCACCGTTTGCGCGTGGGAATCGGCCATCCGGGCGATAAAAACAAAGTTGTCGGTTTCGTACTGGGTAAGCCACCGGTTTCTGAGCAGAAACTGATTGACGAAGCGGTTGACGAAGCGGTGCGCTGCACCGAAATCTGGCTGCAGGATGGCCTAACCAAAGCGACAAACCGCTTACACGCTTTCAAAGCGCAATAATCCGCCCGATACGGCTTTTTTACCGCGCGTGGTGCGGGTTACGTGTATAATAGGCGTAGTTATTTACTTTTCATCAATCGGTTATCGTTAACGGATTGATTATCAAGATATTAAGGTGATTTAGAAATGGGATTCAAATGCGGTATCGTCGGTCTGCCAAACGTGGGCAAATCCACCCTGTTCAACGCGCTCACCAAAGCAGGTATTGAAGCGGCGAACTTCCCGTTCTGTACCATCGAACCGAACACCGGCGTTGTGCCAATGCCCGATCCGCGTCTGGACCAGCTCGCGGAAATCGTGAAGCCGCAGCGCATTCTGCCGACCACCATGGAGTTCGTGGACATCGCGGGCCTGGTGAAAGGTGCATCCAAAGGCGAAGGCCTCGGTAACCAGTTCCTGACCAACATCCGTGAAACGGAAGCAATTGGTCACGTTGTCCGTTGCTTCGAGAACGACAACATCATCCACGTTAACAACAAAGTGGATCCGGCTGACGACATCGAGGTGATCAACACCGAGCTTGCACTGTCTGACCTCGACACCTGTGAACGCGCTATTCACCGCGTGCAGAAGAAAGCCAAAGGCGGCGACAAAGACGCGAAAGCAGAACTGGCTGCGCTGGAAAAATGTCTGCCACAGCTGGAAAACGCAGGCATGCTGCGTGCGCTGAAAAACCTGACGGAAGAAGACAAGGCGGCAATCAAATACCTGAGCTTCCTGACTCTGAAGCCAACTATGTACATTGCCAACGTTAACGAAGACGGTTTCGAGAACAACCCATACCTGGACAAAGTGCGTGAAATCGCGGCGGCTGAAGGTTCAGTGGTTGTAGCGGTTTGCGCTGCCGTTGAATCCGACATTGCAGAGCTGGACGACGCTGACCGTGACGAATTCATGGCCGAGCTGGGTCTGGAAGAGCCGGGCCTGAACCGCGTGATCCGCGCAGGCTATGAGCTGCTGAACCTACAGACCTACTTCACCGCAGGCGTGA
>NZ_CP080000.1:1848413-1849955 GCF_019378755.1 Enterobacter sp. BIDMC 29
AGGCGGCCGGTAAGATCCACACCGACTTCGAGAAAGGCTTCATTCGTGCGCAGACTATCGCATTTGAAGACTTTATCACCTACAAGGGTGAACAAGGCGCGAAAGAAGCAGGCAAGATGCGTGCGGAAGGGAAAGATTACATCGTTAAAGATGGCGACGTGATGAACTTCCTGTTTAACGTTTGATTTATTTTGAATGAAAAAAATCCACGCTTAGGCGTGGATTTTTTTATTGCGAATCTATCAATAGATAACTAGTTTTCCCGCAGGCCAAGTTCCTGACCATCCACAAGGCATATGACCAGCTTCATAAACATTAATCAATCCGTCAAAAAAGAACGGCTCTCGTAGTAAAGAACCATACGCATCTTCAAGCAAGTAATTCACCAGATCCCATTTTAAGTTCTCAATCATTGAGCTTTTCTCAGACTCTGGGAAGATTATTTTTGGGATAATATCATTCTCCACCACTTTCTTAGCCTCTTTGACCAAAGAGTTCCAATATTGATAATTGTAAGTATGTTTCTTTGCGAGATAACCTGTTATTTCATTGCCAGCTTCCAATGTGGCACTTTCCCATTCATCGCTATTCAAGCCTTTTATAAATAAGCTAAGAGACTGAACCTGGATAACCCCAGTGAGGGTCGTCGCCACACCAAGATTAAAAAACCAATTAATTTTGGTTAACCTGTCTATTGCTAACGGGGATATTTTCATGATTTAACCTGATTTATTCTTCCTGGGATCCCAGGTACGTTCATACCACCAAGCGCACCATGCTGCATTCGATTTTGAATACTGTATCTGACTGCTTCTTTCACCTGATTTGCTGGTAAACCAGCAGCCTCCAGTGAATGCTTCAATGCCTGAGTATAATGGAGATTGGAAGGCATTTCTCGGTATGAAGCTCCGCCTTTCCTAAATTGATTCCAAAACTGTTCTAAAGACTTATGAGCTTCATAATGTGGAGTACCTGATTGAGTGAACGCATTACCTTCTAATTTTATCGCTGCTCCACTATTAGTAGGAATAATGTCACGGAATGCAGCATCCTGATTTAAGTGATGTGATTGTCCAGGGCGTAAGTCATTTTTTAAACTTCCATGAGGACCTAAAATCGGACCATCTTCCGTAGACTTGCATTTCAACCCCCACGGATCCACCCACCCCAGCGCATTCGGCGCATACTGGTAAAGGTTTATCCCCCCCCACCAGCCCTATCGGGTCCTGCTGCGTAAATCTTCCGCAGTCGGGTCATAATACCGGAACAGATTGTAGTGCAGCCCTGTCTCACGGTACAGGTATTGCCCCTGCATCCGCAGGTTCTGAGAATATCCTGATATCTGCGTTTCGCTCTCCCGCAGTAGCTTGCCCCAGGCGCTGTTCACCCCTTCCCAGCGCACCTGCCCTTCGCTATCCGTCATCCGCTCCGGCGTGCCGTTCGGCTGRCAGTGGAACCAGAAAATCTCAGTGGCATCCACGCCATCAATGCGCGCCAGCGGGTCGTAGCTCTCCTGATCGATGTAGACACAGGTCAGCGGCA
>NZ_CP080000.1:1849964-1850055 GCF_019378755.1 Enterobacter sp. BIDMC 29
GTACTTCCTGCAGCAGACGGAACCCTTCCCAGACAAACCGGGTGGTGACAAGCTTACTGGTTGGCTGCCCGCCCAGCATCTGGTGTTGCAT
>NZ_CP080000.1:1850086-1850933 GCF_019378755.1 Enterobacter sp. BIDMC 29
CGGAAGCTGACCTGCGTCTGCGGTTTGTTGCGGTCCCGCGGCTGGCTGATGACTTCCGTCAGACGGTGCTCACCATCGTAGCGGTAGTGCCAGCGGGTCTGGCCGTTATCCTTCTCCACGGTGCGGCCGTGGATATCATAGCGCCAGCGAATGCCGTTAAGCTGCGTCAGGCGGTTATGCGTGACTTTCTCAGCAGAACCTTCGAGCAGTGAAGGTTCTGTAGTGGTAGCGGTTTGCGCCGCGGTTGAATCCGACATTGCAGAGCTGGACGACGCTGACCGTGACGAATTCATGGCCGAGCTGGGTCTGGAAGAGCCGGGCCTGAACCGCGTGATCCGCGCAGGCTATGAGCTGCTGAACCTGCAGACCTACTTCACCGCAGGCGTGAAAGAAGTGCGTGCGTGGACGATTCCTGTCGGTGCGACTGCGCCTCAGGCGGCCGGTAAGATCCACACCGACTTCGAGAAAGGCTTCATTCGTGCGCAGACTATCGCGTTTGAAGACTTTATCACCTACAAGGGTGAGCAAGGCGCGAAAGAAGCAGGCAAGATGCGTGCGGAAGGGAAAGATTACATCGTTAAAGATGGCGACGTGATGAACTTCCTGTTTAACGTTTGATTTATTTTGAATGAAAAAAATCCACGCTTAGGCGTGGATTTTTTTATTGCGGGGTTAAAACACATTTTCCAGGAGTTCTGTTTTCATGCTGGGTTCAAAGGGAATGATTTCAACAGTCGCAAGCTTTAACTTCTGAAAAGGATCCTCGCGTAAGCGCTCTTCAAGAGAGGCAAGACTCTCGCACTTAGCGAGAATGACACCACCGTTTCTTGGGATCCGTCTACCGGGC
>NZ_CP080000.1:1850960-1851063 GCF_019378755.1 Enterobacter sp. BIDMC 29
TTTTTTAGCCACTCAACATGAGCAGGTATCGCTGCGTCAATTTCTTCGAGTGGTTTTATAAAGGTCAAAATAACTATGTAAACCGTGCTCATCCTTTGCCTCT
>NZ_CP080000.1:1851836-1863389 GCF_019378755.1 Enterobacter sp. BIDMC 29
TATTTCCTTTCCATACTCTATGAAATCATTGTCAATGCCATCGAGGACTAATAACTTCTTTTTAAGTCGATTAGTTATTTTCATTTCCTCTATACCTTTTAATTCCAATAATAACAAGTAAGATTAAAAGTAAATGGATGATGTTATTAGTCAATAATTTAATTTTGGCAAGCCTTGGTTATTGATTATATTGAATTCCAAACTATATATATACCATGGTTGAATGACTTTGTCTCATACGAGACAGAAATTCGGCCCCATTCATAATCCCATCTAATCATTTCTGTTTTCGTAATATCAGGAACCCCTAAATTCAGAGAAAGGCTTAGCCAATCAGACAAGCTTTTCACTGAGTTATTTAGCATGTTAATATTAGTTCTCGCATCCCAGTCCTTTAGGGATTTATAATATTCACTATCTTTATCGACAAGATGAACCATAAAAGGAAAACCAAAACATATTGGCCGTATGTTAATTTCAAATTCTTTATCGCAAAAAAACACTGGATCAATAAGATAGTGATAAGGCATGTATTTCTTTACAGCATTAAACGTATTTAGTTTGTGATAAAGTTTACTGTTGCAAAATCCTTCTTCAGTATCAATCTCTAAAGTTAGACCATCGAAAATTAGCTTTCCCGTTTTCGCATTAAAATTTAAGTTTATCATATATCTATAATCTTTCCTGGGGTTAAAAGATGTCTCGATTCCTCTGGGATAAAGAACTGAAGTCCTCCCCCATCTCCATACAACTTATTGGCTGCAGCTCTACCGTAAGCAACATCTATGTCTTCGCTTACATAGAAAGCCCTTAATTTCGTACGTACAGGCCATCGAGGATCTAATTTTACCTGTAACGCTTGATGATAACCCAAAGGATCGCCTCTATATTGATTGACTGTTGGGAATGTCACAGTATATGAGGGTTGTTGATTCCCATTCGGGTAAAGAGCATAAAGAATTGTACCTTTTTTCAGCTTCCTATTCTTATAAACATCAATACCGGGATAATCATCATTTCCAGGGCCTTGCCACTTCGTTGCTTCTTTAGATGGATCCTTACATTTACGACTCAACCCCCACGGATCCACCCACCCCAGCGCATTMGGCGCATACTGGTAAAGGTTTATCCCCCCCCGCCAGCCCTATCGGGTCCTGCTGCGTAAATCTTCCGCAGTCCGGGTCATAATACCGGAACAGATTGTAGTGCAGCCCTGTCTCACGGTACAGGTATTGCCCCTGCATGCGCAGGTTCTGAGAATATCCTGATACCTGCGTCTCGCTTTCCCGCAGCAGCTTGCCCCAGGCGCTGTTCACCCCTTCCCAGCGCACCTGCCCTTCGATATCCGTCATCCGCTCCGGCGTGCCGTTGGGCTGGCAGTGGAACCAGAAAATCTCCGGGGAATCAACGCCATCGACACGCGCCAGCGGATCGTAACTGTCCTGATCGCTGTAGACACAGGTCAGCGGCACATCCCCGTGCACCTCCTGCAGCAGACGGAACCCTTGCCAGACAAACCGGGTGGTGATCGGCTTGCCGGTTGGCTGTCCGCCCAGCATCTGGTGTAAAGAAAATGAGAACATCCGCGCCTTGTTTTGTATATTTAACTTCATAATTACCAGGTTCTAAAGTAATAAACTCATCTGACATAGCTTCGGAGTCATCAGGATCAAGGGCGCCGCCCGTAACATTCTCCCCCTCCCCGATGAAAACTTTCCCAGAAGATACGCTTAAGAATTATGCAACTGTATACTCACCAACATCGTATCTAATATTGACATTATAGGTTCCGTCACCACCAAGATTGGAGATAACATATTGCATTTTTATTTCTTCATCTTTTGGTAGACTGCACCAATCTACATCCTCATTAATTCTATGCTTTAATAGCATCAAATCATAAATAACCAATACGGCAGTATCGGTTTCTATAGTTATAAATTATCAAGTAATAAATGAAGGGATTAGGTTAAAAATAGGTATAAGCCCACCTGGCACTCAAAAATATAACAATATGTTTTTTATAAGCTAATCATCATAACATGCTGCGGTAAAAATAAAAGACCGAAAAACACAAACTACTCACCGACCTGCATATTAGTTAATTATACTTTCTATAGATTTTACAACGCTTTTATAGAATTGAATCGACTCTTCACCTATTAGTATATTCTCAATCGGCGAGTCTACTTCCACGCCATGATGATCATATATTTTATTTCTAACAGGGTTTTTAAAATAATGTTGAGGTAAGACATCCACTTCACGCATGTCGATAGTTTTAAACGTTACGAAATAACCGTTTTTCCAACATGAATTATCAGTAATAATTGGCGACAGCAGCAAATTATCTTTTGCCAATACAGCATCTTCTTGAAGCGAAGATGTAAAATAGTTATATATATATATAACTATGGCATTCTTGAACGGGCCGACATCTATTTTACCCAAAGAGACCATGCCATAGCCTAACCGACCATCATTTAACTGAAAGTAAAAAACATCGCCTTCTTTAGGCCATTTTTTTTGATTTTCTTTTGCTGGCACTATAGTAAGTCTATCGACCATTTTCCATTAACCCTATTATTTAAGCCAATTTCCGCCACACATAATAGCATCCGAGTATAACTTTCTTGTCGGACTTATGCTATTGATAGAATTTTAAAAGTGGGGATTATTGTGAATAATTTCTGGTTCTCTGATCCACGCATGACCGCAATTTAACAGTTCTTCAGTAATTCTAACTATTTTATCGAACATTTCACCAAGCCACCAAGCTGTACAGCACGGATATCTACATCCTTAGTGATCCCTACATAGATAGGTCTGACATCTTTATATCTTAAATACACATGGGTATTATTTCCACTTTTTTCTTTTAATCCACTCAGCAAAAGACATGTTTCTCATTGATCGTTTAGGGCATCCGTTTTTGCAAACGGTTAAACCAACAGGATCCACCCACCCCAGCGCATTCGGCGCATACGGGTAAAGGTTTATCGCCCCACCAGCCATATCGGCCCCTTTTGCGTAAACCGCCCGCTGTCCGGATCGTAATACCGGAACAGATTGTATGCAGCCCGGTCTCACAGTCCTGGTATTGCCCCTGCATGTGCAGGTTCTGAGAAAATCGTGATACCTGCGTCTCAGCTTCCCGCAACTGCTTTCCCCACGCGCTGTTAACCCCTTCCCAGCGCACCTGCACTTCGCTATCCGACGTCCGCTCGGGCATGCCGTTAGGCTGGCAATGGAACCAGAAGATCTCCGGGGTATCTACGCCGTCAATTCGTACCAGCGGATCGTTGCTGTCCTGATCGCTATAGACATAGGTGAGCCGCACATCCCCATGCACCACCTGCAGCAGGGGGAACCCTTCCCAGGCAAACCAGGAAGTGACTAGCTTGCCAGTTGCCATCCAGCATCTGGTATCGCGTTTACGCCAGCGAATGCCATTCAGTTGCGTCTTACAATTATTAACGACCTACTACTTAGCAGAATCTTCGAGCGGGTTATCTGCTGCATGACAGCGGCGCTGGCGACGGGCATTGCCGACAAAGACGTCCCGGCTATACAGTTGGCCCATGCGATCGTACTCGCTGCGGGTGGTCAGAAGCCTTGCGTACGGCTGATCTCACGGTGGAGTACGTCGCGAGTATACTCACCGCTAATCGAGAGCAAGGCGCAAAAGAAGCAGACAAGGTTCTTGCCGAAGGGTAGGATTATATCGTTCAGATGGTGAAGTGCTGAACTTCTTGTTTAACGTTTAATTTGTTTTGAACAAAAGAAATGCACGCTTTGGCGTTGATTTTTATTGATATTAAACAAGTAGTCCATAATTGAATCAGAAACTCTTATAACATAAATATAGTATTACTTTCTTTAATCATATCCAAGCTTCCTAACGCACCAAGTTCTAAAGAATAAACCTCATCAGTACCTCTACACAAATTAAGGAAATACCCTAGATCGCCATCTTGACCAATCAATAAAAATTCAGGTTCAACCTCTTGAATTGTGTATGTAATATTTCTTTCAAGTAAATCGAAACAATTGAATACATATAAATGTTCACCATTCGCTCTTTTAATCTCATAAGAGTCAGTGTCTCTAACATTCTCAACCATAAATCGCTTATATTCAGCAGGTAAAGATTTGTGCACTAGTTGTTCAATTTTATCCAACTGATCGATTAAATCCTGCTTTACCATATGTGTTTACCGATATAAGAACAAGCCATATTAAAAACAAATGTCATTGCAATGAGACTAGCATTTGTTAGTGAATTAGTAGAAATTAACAATGCGGAAAAGTGTTGTTAATTGCCTACAGATAATTAGTTGTTAATTGTTTTTTATAGAATCCATGCAAACTACACCTCTTCCCAAACTTTTATTAATGCCGATATGTTTCTTCAGCGTTTAAGATTATAAACTTCAAAAATATTTTTTTCAAAATAATTTCGCACCCAATAATGAGCATCAAGTCCAGTGTGGCCATCATTAACTATATCTCTCAAATAAGGATAGCTTCCAATTTCATAAACACTTAATCTATAATGACCTATCCACATCGGTGCATACTGGTAAAGGTTTCCCCCCCGCCAGCCCTATCGGGTCCGACTGAGTAAACCGCCCGCAGTCCGGGTCGTAATAACGGAACAGATTGTAGTGCAGTCCTGTCTCACGTTACAGGTATTGCCCCTGCATACTCAGCTCCTGGGAATAACATGATATCTGCGTCTCGCCTTTTCGCAGCAACTTGCACCAGGCGTTGTCTCCCCCTCTCCAGCGCACCTGCCCTTCACTATCCATCATTCGCTCCGGCATGCCGTTAGGATGGCAGTAGAACCAGGAAATCTCAGGTCAGCAACGCCATCAATACGCGCCAGCGGATCGTAGCTCTCCTGATCGCTGTAGACATAGGTCAACGGCACATTCCCCGCACTTCCTGCAGCAGGCGGAACCCCTCTCAAGCAAACCGGGTGGTGACGGGCTTACCGGTTAGCTTTACGCCAGCGAATACCATTCAGCTGTGTCAGCCAATCTTACTCGCTACGGATGGTCAGCAGCCCTGCGTAAGGCTGGTCTCACGGTGGAGTACGTCGTGAGTATACTAACCGCTAATCGAGAGCAAGGTGCAAAAGAAGCAGACGAGGTTCGTGCGGAAGGGAAAGACTATATCGTTAAAGATGGCATAGTGTTAACCTATTGTTTAAATTGTAAATTCTATAAGTTAACTATCTTATACCCTCTTGCGCATAGAGAACTTAAGGTATTTTTAGGCCGATCCTGAAAAGCACGCTGTTTTCCATAAACATAGCATCGTTAAAATATTTATTCGCTTCCTCGAATAATTCCACTCGTAACGGACCGTACCGAGGTCGATCAATGGCGCAGTGCCTATATTCGTTCGACGTGTGCGTAATGTGGTCTCTCCCCATTTCTTCGCCTTATCATACTCCGCGAGATCGAAGTAAGGGCTGTACATGCATACAAATATCCAGTTGGCAAGTTCCAATGCACCCTTCAGCTAAGATAGCGCTTTCTGGACTTGTTGTTATTGCTCAAAGCCTCGATATAGTTCTTGTTATCGTGTAAATCGTTTCCTTTTCAATAGTATTTATTATAGATATTTGCATACTAAAGTCCTTGCCTATGTCAATAATGCATTTATTTTAGAGCAGCAAATAAGCCTTACTAAAAAACCGTATCTAAATTTAACTTAAAATTATAAAGTCAATACAGTACAATCAATCATCTTATAACAAATATTTTTTAATATTAATGACTCTATAATACTCCAATCACCACCACCAAGGCCAGCTCCTATTCTTGGCATTTGTACTGAAAGACGATTCATCAACGCAAAGTCAGACAATTTTGCGAGACAAATATCTAAGAATTCATAGCATACATATTGATTATTATCATTGTTGTTTTTCTTGATCCCATCCTGTGCAAACATATTAGCAACAAATATCCTTTTTTGATCATCAACCATAACAAAATCTACCTTACCTAATTCTGGAACGCCATTATCTTTAAAATTGTTGTGATAGTTTTTCTTCGAAGCTGGATATTTTTTCGAAAGAGACAAAACAAATCCCTTCCCCCATTTGCCTTTGTTATTTACAATGTGAGCAATAACTGTGGATTTGTTCAAACACTTTACAGCATCTCCGGATAAATACTTTATTCGGTTTTTTTCTTTAAATGAATCGAGTGAATCCATCCAGACACTTTCAAATTCTTCATTTGAAATCTCTTCAGAGTCACTTAAGTCTAAGTCGCTTTTCTTACCATCATAAAGCAGGAAACCTACTTGTTCGTTTTTATCTAACAAAGAGGAAGAAGCATAATACTCACCATCAACAATATTTATTTGACGTGTCGCGACATCTCCTATAAATTCACTAAGAATGCACCCTTGCCCAGAGATAAAATCAACGTTTCCTTTAAAATATTTTTTCTCCAACTACAATCCCTCCCTCTTTTAACAATTCTTTTAGAATCATCAAAATCTTTTATATACAAGATCAAAAGTGTATTTTCTCGTGATTCAATTACCATCTAAGCCAATAGCAGCTATTTCGGCAAAATGGCTTATTCCTTTTAATTTTCTTGCATTACCATATCTATCAACTTCTAATTGGCCTAGTAACATTTTCACAATTGCATCAATATCTTTGAAGTGTTAGTCCGCCAATCATTTCAGGTATGATATTAATGAAGTATTGTCCATCCTCGAAGCGGACAAGTATATCTCCTGTTGAAGGTCTTATTACACCACTCTTCGTGATATCTTTCATCTCTTCTTCGGCTGTATCATGAATCAATGTGTAAGAAGTCAACCCCACCCAATCGCATTCGGCGCCTACGGGTAAAGGTTTATCCCCCCCCCGCCAGCCCTATCGGGTCCTGCTGCGTAAACCGCCCGCAGTCCGGGTCGTAATACCGGAACAGATTGTAGTGTAGCCCTGTCTCACGGTCCAGGTATTGCCCCTGCATCCGCAGGTTCTGAGAATATCCTGATACCTGCGTCTCGCTTTCCCGCAGCAGCTTGCCCCAGGCGCTGTTCACCCCTTCCCAGCGCACCTGCCCATCGATGTAGACACAGGTCAGCGGCACGTCCCCGTTCACCTCCTGCAGCAGGCGGACCCCCTCCCAGACGAACCGGGTGCTGACTGGCTTGCCGGTTRGCTGYCCGCCCAGCATCTGGCGKCGCRTTTTGCTGATGCGGCGACCGAGYGGATCGTAGCGGAAGCTGACCTGCGTCAGGCTGTTGTGCGTGACCTTCTCAGCAGAATCTTCCAGCGRGTTACCGGCAGCATCCCAGCGCCACTGCTCCTKKCCGGGCAGCGTGCCGTCCTGAACAAGCAAACGCYCGGCGCTGTCGTACTGCCAGCGGTACCAGCTRAACGGGTTATCGTCCCGCTATTCMSGTATCAGGTTATTACGGTAGTCATAATCCCAGCGGCGATACCCGCATCGCGGTGCCGGACGCTGSGCATTGCCGGTAAAGACGTYCCGGCGATGCAGTYGACCAAGACGGTCGTACTCRCTGCGGGTRGTCAGCAGCCCCTGGGTGCRGCTGGTCTCAYGGTGAAGTTCGTCGCGGCTAAAATCTGARACCGACAGCTTATTGAGAGCARGRTGAACAAGGMGCGAAGAAGCAGGCAAGATGCGTGCGKAAGGSAAARATTACATYGTTAAAGATGGCGATGTGATGAACTCTTGTTTAACGTTTGATTTYCTTACGGGGTYAAAAYACATTTTCCAGGAGTTCTGTYTTCATRCTGGGTTCAAAAGGAATGAKWTCRGCAGTCGCAAGYTTTAACCTCTGAAAAGGATCYTCGCRYAAGCGCTCTTCAWGAGAGGCAAGACTCTCACACTTAGSRAGAATGACACCAYCGTTTCTTGGGATCCGTCTACCGGACGTCAGGAAAATTCCTTCTRCGTATCCYTTTTTAAGCCACTCAACATGAGCAGGTATCGCTGCGTCAATCTCTTCGAGTGGTTTTATAWAGGTYAAAATAACTATGTAAACCGTGCTCATCCTTTGCCTCTCAGTTAGGTTTTTACGCCGATTGTTGGAACTGTTTATGCAGCTCCTCTTTTGCCACCCGGTATTGTTATAACGTTTATGTGTATTTTAATCTTAATACGCGGGTCCGGATTGGGAAAATACGTTATGCATCATATGAAATAACCAATCATGCCAGCCGTTTTTTTTACCGCATAACTACAGACAATGATGACTTACCTTGGAAGAGTGAATGTTAAGCAATAAAAAAGTCCCTTGGGGAGGTGCAGACAAATATACTTTGTCACACAGTGCATTGAAGTTTGTCAAAACGGCTGGTAACGGCTTTTGTTCATTTAATACAAAGACTAATTAACGTGTTGAATCTAACATTGCATAGTCTAATAATGATATGCCGAAAGTATATTTTTACCGTTTAACGATCACAATGCTTCTATAATCTGTTTCATTTTTTATCCAGAATATTTCATCTTGAGGTAACGTTCCATCACTGCAGAAATCAACAAGTTCACCTAACCATCCATCAGGAACATATTTGTGATAATGCATATTCTCAACATATTCAGAATATAGTCGCTTACTCTCAAAGTCTATAAATAAATCCGGCATTAGATCATATATATCCCACCATGTTGTTTTTTCTGAAAGCCTATTGTAAAACGCCACAGACATATCATCCTTATCGTATAAATAACCCTCTTTAATTAAGTTATCAATGAATATTTGTACGTTTTCTTCATTTACTACTGGTATGTCATATCTTTCTTTATGGATATCCTGTAAGTTAATTTCCACCCCGTTTTTCACAAAATCGTCTACCCATCTAACTCTGTCCAAAACCCACATTTCTTTAAAGGCAACGAACCAGTAAAATCTTCCTTCGTTCTTCACTATTACAAGGAGTTCATCATCTTTATTAACATTCATATAGTAACCTATTTTACATTCCCCGAGCCTGGAATCGCTACTTCTTCAAGCCATTCTGCCCACATTGATGGTAATTCATACGATCTACCTGGCGTTGTCGGATCGACACGCTTAGGAGCTAACCAACCTTGATTTAACGGATTAGTACGATAAACGGCCTGAGGTATTGCACTTTCTTCTATGAAATCCGCCATCCACTTAGGAAGTTGAAAGGAGACAATTTCTGCATTACCACCTCTAATATCAAGGAAATGCTGAGCATGTGAGCTATCTCCAATACTGATATTTAAGGTTCCACTATTTAAGGGTCCACGCTGAATTTTGGGGTTATTAGCAGAATCTAATTTGATTCTGACCCGACTTGCATTTGGTGGAATTCCCGCTTGAACCCTAAATATAGATTCAGTTGCATTGGGATCCCCTCTCTTGCATAGACCCAGCGGAGCTATTCAACCTAATGGATTAGGAGCATAGCTGTAAAGATTTAACCCGCCATWTARCCCTATCRGRTCCTGCTGCGTAAACCGTCCGCAGCCCGGGCCGTAATACCGGAACAGTTTGTAGTGCAGCCCTGTCTCACAATCCAGGTATTGCCCCTGCATCCGCAGGTTCTGGGAATATCCTGATACCTGCGTTTCACTTTCCCGCAGCAGCTTGCCCCAGGCGCTGTTCATCCCTTCCCAGCGCACCTGCCCTTCAATATCCGTCATCCGCTCCGGCGTGCCGTTCGGCTGATAGTGGAACCAGAAGATCTCCGGGGCATCCACGCCATCAATGCGCGCCAGCGGGTCGTAGCTGTCCTGATCGCTTTAGACACAGGTCAGCGGCACGTCCCCGTGCACCTCCTGCAGCAGGCGGACCCCTTCCCAGACAAACCGGGTAGTGACCGGCTTGATGGTTGGCTGTCCGCCCATCATCTGGCGTCGCGTTTTGCTGATGCGGCGACCGAGCGGATCGTAGCGGATCGTAGCGGAAGCTGACCTGCGTCTGCGGTTTGTTGCGGTCCCGCGGCTGGCTRATCACYTCCGTCAGGCGATCTTCACCGTCGTAGCGGTAGTGCCAGCGGGTCTGGCCGTTATCCTTCTCCACGGTGCGGCCGTGGATATCATAGCGCCAGCGAATGCCGTTCAGCTGCGTCAGGCGGTTGTCCGTGACCTTCTCAGCAGAACCTTCCAGCGGGTTACCGGCAGCATCCCAGCGGCACTGCTCCTGGCCAGGCAACGTGCTGTCCTGTACAAGCAAAATATTGAGGGTAAGGGTCAGCAAGGTGCGTAAGGAGGAAGCCCGAATGCCTGTTGAAGGTAAAGATTACATCGTTAAAGATGGCGACGTGGTGAACATCTTGTTAACGTTTGATCTGTTTTGAATGGAAAAAATCCACGCTTTGGCATGGATTTTTTTCATATGGGGGACTCATGGCGCCACCAGAATAATATTTATAGTTGGATTGGTTTGTAGTTTATAATTTTATCAGCAATTTCTTCTGCGCTAAGTTCTTCATAATAAATGTAATTGGCTGCCTGAGGGTCTGCGACACTTCTACAAAGTAGGTCAATGTTGTGATCAGCTTCCTCTTCTGTACCTTCACTACGTTGGATTTTTTTTATCAGTTCAATAAGCTCTTGTCTTTGCATATTACTCCTTAAAAAGGATAAGCACGGTCTAGTGTGTCAAGGTGATATCTTGGCGTAATAATTACCAGATTATCAATATCATATACACCGCCTCCATGGTGGGCAGGGGTTCTATGGTGTAGTACAAAATATCTATTTTTCACGTTCCATTGCATAGCATGCGCTATTGGAGCTTTCCGCCCCGCATTCTGGTAACATTTGATGAACAACATTGCTTTGAAAGATGCGAATTGAAATATCCCCCTATACAGAAGTTCTCGCTAAAATCATCAAAGGATTTTACTTCCCGGCCTCGTAATTTATCGACAATAGAAGATGGGAATAAACTTGCATCACCATGCTATTTCGCTGAAATAGCGTTAATTGCAGTCAGTTAATACAAACCCTAATAATATGATTTTATATCTGGCAGCCTGACTTTCACCCTCAGCTAAAACTATATGCAAAACATTGCCTGCAAACAAACCGGAATAAACATAAATATCTAAATCGTTATATTTATAGGAGGGACTTAGATCATCGCTATATGTTTTAACCTTTATCCCAGAGATATTTTTCAAGATCTGTTTTTTTAAATCATCATGTATACCCCAAAGAGGTTTGGCATCTTCATTTTTGAAAACAATCTCGCAATCTAACTTTGGTATGGATATTTTTTCTGAATAATCATAAAAATCATCATCCTTTCCATCATATATTGTTCTCTTGGGTTTGAAATTATAACTTCCCAGACTCATGAAATTTATTTCTCTCTAATTTTTTTATCAGCCAATAGTTGTTTTATTGATTTAGATAGTGCATATTGAGTTCCCCCTCCTGGTTGTTCAAACCAAGGTATCGCGGGTCCTGCATATGCATGTACTGGAGCAACCACTTCGTAGGTTTTATATGTTTTATCTAGCGTATCCAAAGGCAAGGCTCGGCTTTCGAAAGATGCTCCAGCAGGATA
>NZ_CP080000.1:1864179-1864298 GCF_019378755.1 Enterobacter sp. BIDMC 29
TCAACCCCCACAGATCCACCCATCCCAGCGCATTCGGCGCATACTGGTAAAGGTTTATCCCCCCCGCCAGCCCTATCGGGTCCTGCTGCGTAAACCTACCGCAGTCCGGGTCATAATAC
>NZ_CP080000.1:1864442-1864575 GCF_019378755.1 Enterobacter sp. BIDMC 29
CCTGGCCAGGCAGCGTGCCGTCCTGAACAAGCAAACGCCCGGCGCTGTCGTACTGCCAGCGGTACCAGCTGAACGGGTTATCGTCATGCTCTTCCCGCACCAGATTATTGCGGTAGTCGTAATCCCAGCGGCG
>NZ_CP080000.1:1864644-1864811 GCF_019378755.1 Enterobacter sp. BIDMC 29
CGGTCATATTCGCTGCGGGTGGTCAGCAACCCCTGGGTGCAGCTGATCTCACGGTGAAGTTCGTCGCGGCTAAAATCTGAGACCGACAGCTTATTGAGAGCAGGATGAACAAGGCGCGAAGAAGCAGGCAAGATGCTGCGTAAGGAAAAGATTACATCGTTAAAGAT
>NZ_CP080000.1:1865906-1872582 GCF_019378755.1 Enterobacter sp. BIDMC 29
AACCCCCACGGATCCACCCATCCCAGCGCATTCGGCGCATACTGGTAAAGGTTTATCCCCCCGCCAGCCCTATCGGGTCCTGATGCGTAAACCGCCCACAGTCCGGGTCGTAATACCGGAATAGAATGTAGTGCAGACCTGTCTCACGATCCGGGTATTGCCCCGCATACGCAGGTTCTGAGAATATCCTGATAACTGCGTCTCGCTTTCCCGCAACAGCTTGCCCCAGGCGCTGTTCACCCCTCTCCAGCGCACCTGCCCTTCGCTATCCGTCATCCGCTCCGGCGTACCGTTGGGCTGGCAGTGGAACCAGAAGATCTCCGGTGCATCCACGCCATCAATACGCGCCAGCGGATCGTAGCTGTCCTGGTCGCTGTAGACACAGGTCAGCGGCACGTCCCCGTGCACTTCCTGCAGCAGGCGGAACCCTTCCCAGACAAACCGGGTGGTGACAAGCTTACCGGTTGGCCCCGCCCAGCATCTGGTGTCGCATTTTGCTGATGCGGCGACCGAGCAGATCGTAGCGGAAGCTTACCTGCGTCTGCGGTTTGTTACGGTTCCTCGGGTTTGCCCGTTATCCTTCTCTACGGTGCGAGCATGGATATTATTATGCCAGCGAATACCATTCAGCTGCGTCAGGCGGTTGTGCGTCACCTTCTCAGCAGAACCTTCAAGCGGTTTACCGGCAGCATCCCAGCGCCACTGCTCCTGCCCGGGTAGCGTGCCGTCCTGAACAAGCAAACGCCCGACGCTTTCGTATTGCTAGCGGTACCAGCTGAACGGGTTATCATCCCGATCTTCCCGTACCAGGTTAGTGCGGTAGTCGTAATCCCAGTGGCGGGACTCGCATCGCGGTGCCGGACGCTGGGCATTGCCGGTAAAGACGTTCCGGCGATGCAGTCGACCAAAATAGTCGTACTCGTTGCGGGTGGTCAGCGCCCCCTGCGTGCAGAATGGAAAAATTGCACTGTTAAAGATTGCGACCTACTAAACTTCCTGAGTAAAGTTTAAATAGTTTCAGCTGTGTCTTGAGACTCTCTTTACCTTATGGCATTTACTAATAACCAACGCCATATCTTGATTTTTTATTGAAAGATCAACTAAGGTGTATATAGTGAATCCTGAAAGTGAATAATTCATCTCGCCATAAATCCAATTTTTACAAAATTATTATCTAACTATTCTTTATGCATTTCATTATACAGTTCTCTTTTTTAGACTCACTTATAAAAGATGTACAAAGAAGATTATTATTTCATTTAGAAAAAAGGGATTAATCCGAGTTTTTATCTAGTATACCAAATAAGGCAGTCATCTATAATAAATTCAAATATCACTATTGGACAATATGACTTCCGTTCCATGAATGGATAACTCATATATGTAATGTACGATTTATTACCATCAGAGATTAAGATCCCATTCAATATATATCCCACAATCAAAGGATCTTTCATTTGATTGCACTGTTATCTCTCCCCATTCATAAGTCCATTTTGTTCCATATGGAGGCTTATTTATCTTTCCCATATTGTTTCTGGAAAATTTATTTTGAATCCATTCTGTCAATCGTCTTTCTTCCTCTTCTAGATTTTTTAACGATGCCCTCTTATCCCAATCTTTGAGTGATTGATAAAAATCTCCGTCTTTATTTGTAAGAAAAAGAGATGGATTAAATGAGAAAATTGCTGGTCTGAACTCTACGATAAAGTTCTGCCCTTCCCATTCAATATCATTTTTCGAAAAATAAAATTTACCTATCTTAGTGAATTGCGGATGGGTTTTGTAAAATTCAGATGAAGTGAATGTTTCAAAAGAGCTAAGTTCAACAGGATAACCATCAATTTTAACATTCCCATTTTTAACATTAAATGTCATCTTCTTCATATATCTATAATCTTAGCAGGAATTAATTTACCTCTTGCTTCTTCAGGTATGTAAAACTGCCCCCCCTTTCCGGATTGAGGATTCGCCGTTGCACAACCATTAGAAACAAATATATCCTTAATACATAATATTCCCTAACTTTGGTTCCTATAGGGAAATCTGAGTTAAGTGTCACTTGTGACACCTCATGATATCCTAATGAATCACCTTTAGATTACCTAACTGTAGTATGAGTTATGGTATATGCAGGTAACTGATCGCCATTTGAATGCAATGCATAGAGGATCGTTCTTTTTTAAGCGTTCTGTTCGAGTAACTATCAATACCTTTATAATCTTTATTATGAGGTCCTTGCCACTTACCACATCAGCACCATCAACTTCGCGATAAACATTCCAGTATTCATTACCATGAATATGAGGTTGAGAGGAAATCTGGACGTTATCTTTCAACACATTCGGTAAGTTTATGGAGTCATAGCGCCAGCGAATGCCGCAAAGTCGTCAGTGGTTTGTTAGCATAACCTTAAATACCGAACATCAATAAAATTCATATGATACTTTTTGTTAAGAAAATAATCCGTAATCTTTATAGCAGCGTACACTAATGCACTGTATTAGATATACATATTGTTCTATTGACAACATGCGTGCCATAAAGTTATTAACAGTCCATAACCTGGATTTTTAGAATCGAGGGTTCCGCATCGGATTCATTATTCAAATCCTAACACCCTCGATTGTGGTCGAACATTAACATTTTAAATCGAATATATTAAATTAAATAATTTCCGTTCTTCACCTTCAGGTCCGAATTTATATTCATCACCAACTAACCTCAGTATTTTTTCTTCATCTACAAAGAAACCTCTGTATACTATAGCGGAAATTATCCTTCCAAATATATCTGAAGAAACATGTCTTCTCAATGTTTTAAGATCTGCTAAATTATCTCTAAGAATATAATAAGCGTAATTCATTAGAATGAAGTTGGATATTAATAAATTTTTTGTAGATTGATACTTATCAAAACACTGATCCAAAGCTTTATATATTATTTTTTTAGATTTTTTATATGCATTAATAAAATTACCAGGATCGATAAGATAGCAATTTTTATCATTAAACAACAGGTGATTATCTTCGTTATTCGCAACAAACAAAAAATTTAATACCGATGATTGATAGTATTTTATAGCCTTAATATCTTCAAAGTTTTTCTTTTTTTCAAGTTGTGCATAAAATTGCTCAAGCAATGATAATACAGTTACATTACCATGCTGAACAGTATTTATACAGAGCCCGGCATTTGTAATGCATAGCAAATTATAAGAGTCATCATCCATGCCCATTTCAAAACACAAAAACCTTAAAAAAAAGCCTTTTGCTTTTATTGCGTAATCTTCTTTGTTGTTTTTTAAAGAAAGAAGTTGATGTATATAAAATAATATAAAGATATCTTTATCTATACGCTGTCGATTATCTATTTGAAACAGATAACCTAATCGAGATAGAAAAACTTCAAATGCATATTTCCCTTCTTCACTTAGGCCTAGCTTCTTTAATGCACGCTGTAACATAAGTTTAGGAAAGCAAGTTTGCCAACGACTCAACTCTGCATACTTCCCATTTTCTTTTTTAAAATAAACGGGAAAAAGGTCTGGTTCATCTTGAACATAGACATAATTTCCAAAACTTTCAATCTCTGCTCTCGCATTAGTGAAGTGTTCAATTTTATGTAGATACATTTCAAAAATCATTAAGTAATCCTCTTACCACATTTCTTCCAATTACCTTTAGCATCTTTCTTTTCAATCTGGAATGAAGTGATTTTATCATTAAAACGAGAAAGGATATTTTTACCGATGCCCCTTGCTCCAGGTTCATTTCTCTTTGATAGAGCTCCATCTTTCAGCCCGGTTTCTTTGTAATCAACTTTTGATATATCACTATGTTGATTAAGAAGCTCAACCCCAGAGTCATTTACGGTCATAACGGCACGATACTGTTCATTTCCAGGGTTAAACCCTGGTCGGCTATCATGATTAACCCATATGGCTTTTTCACCACGATTATTAGGAACCAATCCACCTTTACCATCGAGTTCAGAAGCTGAAGCAATCGCTTCATCTTTACTCATATAGCGTATAACTTCCTCTTGTTTTAATCCCAGAGGGTCTATTCGGGTTAAACTATTGGCACCATACTGGTAAAGGTTTATTCCCCCCGCCAGCCCTATCGGGTCCTGCTGCGTAAACCGTCCGCAGTCCGGGTCGTAATACCGGAACAGATTGTAGTGCAGCCCTGTCTCACGGTCCTGGTATTGCCCCTGCATCCGCAGGTTCTGAGAATATCCTGATACTTGCGTCTCGCTTTCCCGCAGCAGCTTGCCCCAGGCGCTGTTCACCCCTTCCCAGCGCACCTGCCCTTCGATATCCGTCATCCGCTCCGGCGTGCCGTTCGGCTGACAGTGGAACCAGAAGATCTCCGGGGCATCAACGCCGTCAATACGCGCCAGCGGGTCGTAGCTGTCCTGATCGCTGTAGACGTAGGTCAGCGGCACGTCCCCGTGCACTTCCTGCAGCAGACGGAACCCTTSCCAGACAAACCGGGTGGTGATCGGCTTGCCGGTTGGCTGTCCGCCCAGCATCTGGCGTCGCGTTTTGCTGATGCGTCGCCCAAGCGGATCGTAGCGGAAGCTGACCTGCGTCTGCGGTTTGTTGCGATCCCGCGGCTGGCTGATGACCTCCGTCAGGCGATGTTCCCCGTCGTAGCGGTAGTGCCAGCGGGTCTGGCCGTTATCCTTCTCCACGGTGCGGCCGTGGATGTCATAACGCCAGCGAATGCCGTTAAGCTGCGTCAGGCGGTTATGCGTGACTTTCTCAGCAGAACCTTCGAGCAGTGAAGGTTCTGTAGTGGTAGCGGTTTGCGCCGCGGTGGAATCCGATACCGCTGAAATGGACGACGCCGACCGTGAAAAGTCCATGGCCGAGCAGGGTCTGGAAGAGCCGGGCCTGAACCGCATGATCCGCGCGGGCTATGAGCTGCTGAACCTGCAAACCTACTTCACCGCTGGTGTAAAAGAAGTGCGTGCGTGGACCATCCCTGTCGGTGCGACTGCGCCTCAGGCAGCCGGTAAGATCCACACCGACTTCGAGAAAGGCTTCATTCGTGCGCAGACTATCGCGTTTGAAGACTTCATCACCTACAAAGGTGAGCAAGGCGCGAAAGAAGCGGGCAAGATGCGTGCGGAAGGGAAAGATTACATCGTTAAAGATGGCGATGTGATGAACTTCCTGTTTAACGTTTGATTGGTTTTGAATGAAAAAATCCACGCTTAGGCGCGGATTTTTATTCCGATATAAATTTCCCAGATAGTATTAAATTTAAAAAATACCTTCTTTGAGAGGATGGTCTTTTATTCCTCCCCAAGGGTCATCTAGTAAAAACTTAGCAGCAACAGCTTCTTTTGCCGGTACAAGAGTGAAATTATAGTAAATTTCATCGCTTTTACAAACCTCATAAAAAAGTGAATAAACTTTATCGTTCACATCTATATTTAAATCGAATTTCTCAGTTGCAGAAGCGATTTGCAGCTTATGTTTATCCGTAATGAAAAATGGTACAACAATACAGCGCTGAGCATTTTCATCCAATTTGAAAGCATTCTCTATCTTGATATTGACGTTTGCTCCAAACGCGTCCTCTGGTAATGGATCGAATATAACATAATCCTTGTGAAGAACAGCACCTTGAGAAACATTACCCTTTCCCCACTGACTCAGCTTTTCGTCATAGTCTCGGGATCGTAACACTATTTGACTATGTGAAATCAGTAGATCAACTATTTGTATTTTTTTATCATTCATTACACTACCTCGATTTTTATTATCGTTCTACCAATAATGTGAGGTCAGGCCATCAAAAATAAAATACCTGTGATATTTTTAAGGTGTTAATGAGTGGCGGTAATACGAAATCTGACAGGGGAAGCACCCTACCCCTGATGCTCAAATATTGGTCAGGATATTATCGACAAGCTCAAACCCTGATACCCCCATTGTTGTGTAATTAGGGTATTCGGCAACAGTTAACCGCCTGGTTTCGTCCTCTCCATTATATAAACCACCAGCATAATTAAATATTTTCAATTGTTTTTTTTCTTCTGTAAGATCAGTGTGACCAATAATTTTCCAAACGCCCGTGCTGATATTTTGGTTGCCGGTAAAGATAATTTTCGTCTCTTTGCCAAACTTTTCAAAACTTAGCGGTGTTAATGAACCGCCATCAATAAGTTCTTCAGCCTGCTGGATTGATAATATGCAGAACCCTATGGCTTGCTGAAATTTTTTGCTTGGAGCAAAAACAATATGACAAATCGCATATTTCCCATTGCTCAATGGAATGACAAAGATGTCACCCTCTTTGTATTTTACTTTCATAAGCCATTACCTTTCAGAATTGATAACGCATCATTCAATACTTTTCCACCCCAATCACTGCTATGACCCGCAATATCATATGTGCTAGCATTTGGGTTATTAGGACTATACGATCTGATTTTATTGAGGAGATTTGTTAAGGAATTCGTTGACTTAGCTCCACCATTAAGATCCATAATTCTTTGTTCCAAGTATTTAGCTTCAGCTTTGGTCAAATTATTATCAAATATGGTCAGCTGTTCCAAATGAGATTTACCCGGTGTATTCGCATGGCTATTCAAACGCGTTGGTGCATCCCCACGTCCTACATAGATAATATTCTTTCCATCGTGTAGCACATACAACCAT
>NZ_CP080000.1:1873440-1873851 GCF_019378755.1 Enterobacter sp. BIDMC 29
CACGGATCCACCCACCCCAGCGCATTCGGCGCATACTGGTAAAGGTTTATCCCCCCCGCCAGCCCTATCGGGACCTGCTGCTCGCTTTCCCGCAGCAGCYTGCCCCAGGCGCTGTTCACCCCTTCCCAGCGCACCTGCCCTACGCTATCCGTCATCCGCTCCGGCGTGCCGTTCGGCTGACAGTGAAACCAGAAGATCTCCGGTGCTTCCACGCCATCAATACGCGCCAGCGGATCGTAGCTGTCCTGAYCGCTGTAGACAMAGGTCAGCGGCACGTCCCCGTGCACTTCCTGCAGCAGRCGGAACCCTTCCCAGACAAACCGGRTGCTGACCGGCTTGCCGGTTGGCTGTCCGCCCAGCATCTGGCGTYGCGTTTTGCTGATGCGKCGWCCGAGYGGATCGTAGCGGAAG
>NZ_CP080000.1:1873947-1886727 GCF_019378755.1 Enterobacter sp. BIDMC 29
ACCTTCGCAGCAGAGCCTTCCAGCGGGTTACCGGTAGCATCCCAGCGCCACTGCTCCTGTCCGGGCAGCGTGCCGTCCTGAACAAGCAAACCACCGGGCGCTGTCGTACTGCCAGCGGTACCAGCTAAACGGGTTATCGTCACGCTCTTCCCGTACCAGGTTATTACGGTAGTCATAATCCCAGCGGCGGGACCAGCAGCGCGGCGACGGACGCTGCGCATTGCCAGTGAATACATCCCGGCGATGCAGTCGACCAAGACGGTCGTACTTGCTGCGGGTTGTAAGCAGACCCCGGGGGCGGCGATTCTCAAGGTGGAGTCGTTCGTCGCGGGTATACTGACAATTTATTGAGGGAAAGGGTAAGCGAGGCGCAAAAAACAAGCAAGATACATGCAAAAGGAAAAAAATGATATTGTCAAAAATGGCTACGTGATGAACTAATTGTTTAACATTTTTTTTTTGAATCAAAAAATCCACACCAAGGCGTGGATTTTCATTCAGAGATAAACTCCCTCTTCTAATGAGTTTTCAATAAACGTTGCTTTTGTAAAGGAAATTAGAACATCTGAACCTTGCTTTTTAAATTTAACTTTGTAACTACCAGGTTCTAAAATAATAAACTCACCAGAAATAGCATCTGAGTCATCAGGCTCAAGATCTCCGCCCGTGACATCCTCCCCCGCCCCAATGAAAACCTTTCCAGAAGGTACGTTTAAAAATAGTGCTCCAACATACTCGTCAACATTATTTTTTATATGAATTTTATAGGTGCCATCCTCTCCAAGATTGAGAAATAATACATTCCCTTTATTTATTTCTTCAATTTCATCTTCTGGAAGACTCCACCAATCTGCATCATTATCAATTCTATGTTTTAATGACATCAAATCATAAATAACTAATGTGGCAGTATTCGTCTGGACATGAATGGATTTATTCATTTTACCCCCTATTGAAATATTATTTCTCTGATGGCATCCCCAGCTGAAATCCCGCCTTTCTACCTGTATTTTCCAGGAACTACCGACACTTTTATTAATTGTTTCATTCAGCATTTATACTCTTTATACGGGCGAATCTTCAACAATTAAATTAACAGATGATCAGCATTTTACTTACTTAGATCAGGAGCTGAGCCGAACATCTTTTCAAAGCACGCAGAAACAGCTTGCCTTATCATTTTTTTAAGGGCATTTGATCTTAATACGCTGGGCCAGTTCGAGTTAACGCATTACGCTTCATATCAAAGGAATAAAACCAATCATACCAGCCATTCTCTTGTACTGCATAACTACAGACGACAACCACTTCCTTTGATAGATCGAATGTTAAGTAATAGAAAATAGCGCCTTCAGGAGGTGCAGACGACAACAGTTTTTCGCCCTGAGCATTGAAAATTGTCAAAACGGTTGGTAATGGCTTTGGTTCGCTTAACGCAAAGACTAATTGGCGTGTTGAATCTATCATTGCATAGTCTAAAAATGGTATAGTAATCAGTTGGTTAATTTCACCACACGTCCATTCAAGCAGATCATTTTCTTTAATACAATTAAGATTTTCAATCATAGGTAAACCTAAAATTTCAATGTTTGATCTGTTTTAAGTCACCTTCAAAAAACCCCACAAGATATAGACGGTACCGGGCTGACTGAACTTCTTTATACGTAAAAACAGTTGAAAAGTATTTTAAACAGTTTTGACATGTGTTTTTCGAAACATACAATTGGCTTTCATCATAGCTATATTTATTATCTTCACTAAGATACTTCACACCTCTCATTTTCTTAACAAGAAAGCATTTTACCTCTTCGGTGAGCGAGTCAAAACCATATGAATTTACTATGAAATATATTATTACACCTTCGCATTCAGGGCATGCTAGTTCCTTTCCATACTCTATGAAATCATTGTCAATGCCATCTAGGGCTAATAACTTCTTTTTCAGTCGATTTGTTATTTTCATTTTGTCTAAACCTTTAACTCCATTAATAGACAGGTTAGGTGATAAGCAAATGGGGGGGTTATTAATTGAAACTTCATTTAGTCAAACATTCCATTCGATATAAATTCTACAGTCGAAGCTTTTTTCATTAGACTGTACAACAATTCTTCCCCATTCATGATCCCAGTGAATTCCATATGGAGGATTGTTAATTTCAAGCTTAGGGTTTGAGGTTATTTCATTCTCAACCTATTTTTCGTTTGAATACTAATTGGTCCTAAAAGGTAGTTACTATTTCTGAGAAATAACAAACTCATGACCAAAGATGGTAATTGTTAATTAAAGGGAAAAATACGTTGCATTTTTAGTTTTTAACTAGAACTTTATGGCTTGCTACAGAATTTCATAAAAATAGACTTCACAGCAGCAGAATTAAATAAGTCGCAAACTTATTAATTATTCTTTAAGGAAGACTCTCTTCGGTTACCAACCCCTCAACAAAGTGGGAAAATGAATTTGTCAGATATCTTTGAAGTTTTATATGATTCTCTTGCATAGTCAAATCTTTATCAAAAGAATCTGTGGCAAAATATACAATTGAATAATTATCTAAATTCAGACAAAAGAAATTCCCTCCCCAATCATTTGCGAAAGGAAGCAGGTTCCTGGGAATCACTTCCCTATCCAACATGCTAATATAGCAACCGTCAATTAAAGATCTAGGATCATCATTTATCTGAGTATTATAAACAAACGGTTTAAACCCTGCCACCTCTACTGGCTCAAAACCTTCATCACCGTCCCACCAACTTTTCTCAGGAGTGCCACCATTAAATTGCAGATAATGTGAAACGAAATCATCAGGAAGGCTAATAGATAATTTACTTGCCGTTTTATAGATATCTGCAAGTCCAATCTTTTTTTCACATTTTTTGAAGTTATTCATGCGATTATAAAGTAGTAATCATACTCCGTAAGCAATTATATGGAACATATTTATTCAAGCCATCTTAAAAAGGTAAATAGCGATGTACTCATGTTCCTTTGCGCAAATAAAATTCAATGTATTTTATAGGTCTATCCTGAAACGCACGCTCTTTGCCATAGTTATAAGCATCGTTAAAATATTTATACGCTTCCTCAAATTGATTCAGCTCATAACAGACCATGCCGAGATCGATTAAGGGTGCAGTGTCTATATCCGATCCACATGTCCGTAATGTCGTCTCACCCCATGTCTTTGCCTCAGCATAATCCGCCAGATCAAAATACGCGCTGTACATGCATGCAGAGATCCAGTTGGCAATTTCCCATTCGAGCTTCGGCTCAGGAAGAGCTTGCCAGGCTTTGTGGTATTGCTCTAACGCCTCAGTATATTTTTTATCATCATGAAACTCATTTCCTTTTTCTATAAAAGATGTAACTCTTTTTTCATCAAATTTATCGTAACCGATTTTCATGTGTTTATTGATGGTGAATCGCAAAGAAACCTCCTAACCAATATAAAAGCTGACATGACCCATAAATACTTTTTGAATAAAGAAGCTCTCTAAAAAATGTGATTTTTAATATTAAAAAATAAAAACTTAACCAAAAAAGAATTGCTTAAACCCTTTTGCCTCAGCATCCTTTAGTTTGCTTTTAAGCATAAAATCGATATCTTCCAGAAAATCCTCTCTGAAATTAAAATCATCATCTGTACCATCACCATCATATTTACTTTGCTCTATCTCAATGGCAGAACAAAAAACATCCAAAAAGTCAGCTAAGGAACCGGAAATGATAAAGTTTCGTTTTTGAATACTACCATAAACAGGGGATGTTATATTTCGGGTGTCACAAAAAAGAACGTCTCCATTTCTGTCAGCAAAGATTATATACTCATCGTGCCAGGCCGTATCATTTTGAACTCGCCAACCTGATAATATTTCATTGAGATCTTGAGACTCAACAATTTGTATAAAGAAAGTACCATAAAATGTTGGATGGTCATTTAAAATCAAATGGCTATAAAAAATCGAATTTCGCCATTTAAATTCACAGGGAGAGAACTTTCATTTTCTTCTGCTGTAAAGTCTATCTCTCCCATATTTAAATCATTCGTTTTGAATTTGATAACAAAGTCTTGAATAGTATTTTTTATATACATCATTCCTCTTTAAGAGTTAACATTATTGATTACTCGTAAAACTACTATGATCTATAGTTGAAAAATGGACTCATCATCCAAAGAAGTTTTTCGCGCCATTAAAAAAGAAAAATAAAGAATCAGTAATGGCACGACACCATTCAATATTAAGGTAGTTTATTGCCCTTTCTCTTACGATTTGAGTTTATTTCGTAGAAATAATCTTCACAGAAAACGTCTAAAGCATTTTCCAGTTGAACAAGTTTAAAACCCCGGAAGCCTTTACTTTCAATAACTTCCTTAACCTCTTTTTTAATAATGATAAACCCTCCTAATAATGTGTCGCTAAACGAAAAAATATCATATTCAATCGCATCATTCTTTAATTCAATTTTAAAAGGTATGATATCTCCGAATTTATCATCTTCAAGAATAGATTTTTCTTCATCTATAACATCCACGCTGGGAAAATATACATATTTAAAATCATCTCGAAGAACTTGTCCATTCCCAATCGAAACTGGTGTTATATCTCGGTCAAAAATAACATTGTGCTTATAATTTTCTAGAATTGAAAATAAAGACTTGTCCATCAAGTGCCCAAAGTCTTTTTTATAATAGTCAAATTTCAAAGCCCCAACATTTTTATTGCACAACAAATAAATACGATCTGGACATGCATCGTCTGTTATTCGATAAGGGAAGGAAAATGCAGAGCCTTCTATTTCCCAGTTTTCATCGATCTGTAATCTTTCATCAACCATGCCCTGTAAATTTCTTGGCATGAGTGATGATTCAAAGTCATTCATGATCACATAATAGGACATTAATTCATTCCCCTGCATTTTGTTGTGGTAATATGACCCATCCAAATTTTATTCTTCATATCAATCTGGGTCCGCCTTATAGCTATCCTCGCCCTTTTAGCATCTAATATCCCAGAATTATATCGTTGCTCAACACGAGCAATTCGCTGGCGGACAATACCACTATAGTTATGATGATTACTGCTATGGAAAACACCCATTCCTTTCCCTGCATCTTGTTTCATTGCTGTTGCGCTGCCTGGCAAATAAATACCATTAAATGCAGAGTCCATGTCTTTACCGATGCCAATATTATTGAAGAATGATCGGTTCTCTTTCCACACCTCAGCGGGTATAACATGGTAAGCAGAGAGTCGATCTCCAACTTTGCCAGACATATCTTTAACTAATATACCGCTATTAAATAACCCCCACGGATCCACCCAYCCCAGCGCATTMGGCGCATACTGGTAAAGGTTTATCCCCCCCGCCAGCCCTATCGGGTCCTGCTGCGTAAACCGCCCGCAGTCCGKGTCATAATACCGGAACAGATTGTAGTGCAGCCCTGTCTCACGGTCCAGGTATTGCCCCTGCATCCGCAGGTTCTGAGAATATCCTGATACCTGCKTCTCGCTTTCCCGCAGCAGCTTGCCCCAGRCGCTGTTCACCCCTTCCCAGCGCACCTGCCCTWCGMTATCCGTCATCCGCTCCGGCGTGCCGTTCGGCTGACAGTGGAAMCAGAAGATCTCCGGTGCTTCCACGCCGTCAATGCGCGCCAGCGGGTCCTAGCTGTCCTGATCGCTGTAGACGTAGGTGAGCGGCACATCCCCGTGCACCTCCTGCAGCAGACGGAACCCTTCCCAGACAAACCGGGTGCTGACCGGCTTGCCGGTTGGCTGTCCGCCCAGCATCTGGCGTCGYGTTTTGCTGATGCGTCGCCCGAGTGGATCGTAGCGGAAGCTGACCTGCGTCTGCGGTTTGTTGCGGTCCCGCGGCTGGCTGATGACTTCCGTCAGACGGTGCTCACCATCGTAGCGGTAGTGCCAGCGGGTCTGGCCGTTATCTTTCTCCACGGTGCGGCCGTGGATGTCATAACGCCAGCGAATGCCGTTCAGCTGCGTCAGGCGGTTGTGCGTGACCTTCTCAGCAGATCCTTCCAGCGGGTTACCGGCAGCATCCCAGCGCCACTGCTCCTGGCCGGGCAGCGTGCCGTCCTGAATCAGCAGACGCCCGGCGCTGTCGTACTGCCAGCGGTACCAGCTGAACGGGTTATCGTCCCGCTCTTCCCGYACCAKGTTATTRCGGTAGTCATAATCCCAGCGGCGGGACCAGCRGCGCGGCGACGGRCGCTGCGCATTGCCRGTRAAKACRTCCCGGCGATGCAGTCGMCCRAGRCGGTCGTACTCACTRCGGGTGGTCAGCAGCCCCTGAGTGCGGCTGGTCTCCCGGTGGAGTTCATCGCGGGTAAAATCGGAGACCGACAGCTTATCGAGAGCAATGCTGAGCAGATGCCCGATGCCGTAGTAAAACTGCTTCAGCTCGCGGCCATCGGGCAGCGTGACGGAGGTGCGGTTGCCGAGAGCATCATACTCCCATGTCAGCTCACCGTGCTCGCCCACTTCACGCGTGACACGCCCCAGGGCGTCATACTCAAAGGCAAGTTCCTGTTCTGCCTCTGCACTCCAGGCGTCAACGGAAAGTGCCGGATGAAGTCCAATACGACTCAGCAAACCTGACGGTGTGTAGTGATAACGGGTCTGCCCTTCCGGCGTGGTGCGGGCAACCAGCTGGCCACTCGCGCTCCAGGCGAAGGCATGGGTGATGGCTTCCGGATGACCGGCGGCAAACGTGCGCGCTATCGTTCGCCCGCAGGCATCATAGCGATACTGCGAGGCAACGCCATCGAGCCCCACCTCTTCCAGCAGCAGCGAGTCCGCGCCCCAGCGGAACTGGTACGCTTCGCCGTTTTCATTTTCCAGGGCAATCAGTCGCCCGCGGCTGTCCCAGCGGCGACGGACCTCTTCACCCTGAGTATTACGCGTAGCGGTTAATCGTCCTGCCTCGTCGTATTTAAACTCACTTTCTTTGCCATCAGCGCCCGCATGCGTCACCGGCAGGCCGCGTTCGTTCCATGCAAGTAACTCTGTCCAGCCTTCCGGTCGATCGAGTTGCACCGGACGCCCTGCGGCATCGTAGCGATAGCGCGTCTCTTCGCCGTCAGCGCCGATCTCAGTCGTTAACCAGCCCAGCGGATGATAGGTATAGCGGGTTATACGTCCTGAACAGTCTGTGGCACGAATGACCTGCCCGGCCTCGTTGTACTCCTGGTAGCGACTGTTTCCCGCGGCATCAACTTCTTCAACGACCTGACCAAACTCGTCCCGGCGCAGCAATGTTGTCTGCCCCATCGGGTCTACCACACGCTTCAGCCCGTGATGCTCGTCGTACCAGAAACGGGTCGCACTGCCGTCAGCTTCAATGATGGCTGACGGCAGCGCGCGGTGTTCCAGCCAGGTGGTGGTGCGGGTATTGCCGTCGGCGTCGATTTCCTGCACCCGGTTGCCCATTTCGTCGTAGACAAAGGTGACGGCGTTACCGAGCGGATCGATGCGACGGGTCAGAAGTTCGTTGTCATCCCACTCATAGCGCCAGTTTTCACCGCGCTCGTCAACGTAGCGGACAATCAGATTCTGGGCATTCCAGTAGTGGCGGCGCGTCTGACCATCGTAGTGTTCGACGGTCGTCAGCCCGGCGGCTAAATCGTAGGTGAAGCGGCAGCCGTCGCCGGTGCTGGTGCGGTTTTCCACAACGCGCCAGTGGTCAAATTTTTGCCAGCGGTATTCGCTCTCCAGCCCGCCTGGCAGGCGGTGCCAGACCATCAGGCCGTGGTCGTTATAGCGGTATTCACGCGTTACTACGCCAGAGGCATCCGTCACATTCGCCAGCTGGCCACGCGCATCGTAACCCCACTGCATCAGCGGCCAGGTACGGTTGCCGTCAAAATGGCTGGCAGAGGTGGCGCGCTGTGGGAAACGCTCATCTTCATAGCGCAGGGTGACATCAATCGCCCGTGGCTCATCGTGAAGATTGACCAGCCTGCCGTGTTCATCCCACTCCGTCAGCAGCGCGTTACCGTATTCGTCGCTGAGGGAGGCCAGACGCAGGATGGTGGGATTCGCCCGGGTCGGTTTATACAGACGCCATACCGCGCCGTCATCGTCGGCAATCGCCACGTCGCCGCTCTCATTGCGGCGGATGATGATGCCTTCGCTGATGCTGTAAAACGCGCGATCGACGGGCGGCAGCTCAAAGCTTAGCTCACGGCCGGTTTCGTCGAACCAGGTCGCGTTGTTCTCTTCGAGCGTCAGATAGCTGTCAAAGGTTGTCGCCCAACCCAGACCAAACAGCCCTTCACGGGTGGTCAGGCTGTTGTAGCTGCGCTGCCAGCGCAGCGGGAAGCGCCCCGGCAGCGAGAAATCGAGTTCATCGTCATCATTCAGCACCTTCACGCCGGTTGCAGCATGTACCGGGTGCGAGGAGCCAAACACAGCATTAACGGCCATATCGGCCAGCATGCCACCGCCGGCTGCCGCCAGTGCACAGGGCATATTTTTCAGGATTTTACCCGGACGTCCGCGCAGCAGGGAGAGCGCAATCATCCCCAGCGCCAGACCCGGCGTTTTACCGCTTTTGATATCGCGGACCGTGAGCGTGTCCCCGCCGATGATCACATTCGGGGAGACATCGTCGGAAACGGTGCCTTCGCAGGTGGTGCGATCTTTTGCACGTACCGCGGGCTGCCCGTTAATGAAGACGCTTTTAGAGCCTTCCGCCAGATACTGCGGCCCGGAGTGCTTTTCGCACGCCACTTTATCCTCTTCAAGGGGCGACGTGCCTGCGGCGGCGGACGCCACGCTCGGCTGCCACATCTCGCTGCCAAACTGTCCAGCGGCGGAAAGCAGCATGCCGGCATAATCGGCAAAGCTGCCCGGAGACTGTGGTTCAGGTGACGGTGTGTCGGCGGGCGTCAGCGTCCCGGCCGCTCGTGCAGCGGGAATCGCGTTCGTCAGAACGTTATCAGACCCGGTGGTAATTTTGCCCGCTGGTGACGGCGGGAACAGCGCGTTGCCTAAGCCTTCGGCGGCGTTGCTGATATCGTCAGTTATACCTGCCACGTTTGCCAGTACGCCGCCAATGATCCCACTTAACAGACAGCTGGATCCAATCGCCGCCACGCCCGCGGCGGCAGCACCCGCCCCCAGCAGCGGAGCAGCAACGGTTGCCGCCGCGCCCACGGCAGCGCCGATAACGGCATAGGCCGCACCTTCCGCCACAATACTGGTGATATCCGCAAAAATGCTGGAGTGAATGATCTCGTCGCCCTGACGGGCCGCGTTGTTATCGCTCATGCCTTACACATTCCGGTTGTCGTTTAGCGTCAGACTCTGCTTAAGCGCGCTCCAGCACCCCTCATCCTCTGCGGTGAATGCTCTGAGCGCCGAGAGGGTAAAAATCATCAACACCGGCTTGTCCGGCGTTTGTACGGCCAGCTGTTTTTGCCAAATGCGCTGTCCGTTACTGTCAAAGGTCGTCTCGACTTCCAGCGCGTTAATTTTTCCGTCAGGCCCGACCTTTATGCTCTGGAATGCGCTTTGGGCAATCTCGCCCATCTGCGGACGTAGTAGTTCCCACTGGCGGTGAAACTCTTTCTCATAGTCGCTGCCATCCGGAATAACGCCGCGACTGACCACCACGGACAACCCGCTTTCGTCGTCGCGAATAATGTTCATACTGTTATCCTGCCAGGCAGCAGGAAAAAGGGAGAAGGAACCTTCCTGGAGGGTGTATTTCATAAGTGAACTCGGGATGATTAATAGTGTGAGAAATAAAAGGGGCCAATCCATGCTGGCCTTTGGGCTGGCGAATGCATTATTTAAGCCACTGACCTGACTGTTCAACTAACACATGGCTGCCTTTGCTCACGACCAATTTCACGGGTGAGTAAGTCACGGTGTAAGCGATCTCGCCATTCTTATAGGTAGAGCCAATTATTTTACCTGCAGGATCGTGCAACGTTTTCCCCTTAAGGGAGATCGTACTATTATCACTTTTGCGCACGCCGAGATAATACATCTGGTCACATTCACTAGTAAAACGCCCGCATTTATTGACCAGAGAAATAGCGAACTTTTCAGTATTGAGTTTTCGGGTTTCAACAGTCTGAGCCGAAGCAGCTTTCTGTAACGTATAACGCTGCGGAGCATAATAATTTCCTTTTTGAGGAGGAGTAACTAAACGCCATTCAATTTCACTCCCCTTAATTTCCAGAACAGCCCGTCCGCCTATACCGCCAAACGATGAGTTGAACTCAACATTGGCACGATTGCCCGCGATCGTACCGCTAAGATTACGCTCATCATCTTCCGGGCAATCAATGCGGTTTCCTCTTTGAGAAATATAGCAATAAGATCCGGAGATACGGCCACCTGATTCAGCTAACCGCAGAGTTAACGTCGAGTCGTTCGCGTACCCGCCTGACCATACTCCGCCAAATGCGGGACCAGATTGGCTTATCGTTTCAAAATGCAGTGTGCCAAATCTTGCAGCCCATTTTTTAATATCGCCGTTAATATCCTGGCGATGTTCAGAAGACTGATAATGAATAACGTCAGACTCGGGTATGACCCAGGCAGCGTAGATTTTGCCATCTGGTTCGATAACCAAAGCAGAGGCGTTTTCCAGATAAAGATCTTTTAGCCAGCCTTCAATCAACAATCCTCCGTCAGCCGTGGGATGCGGTTCACCAAATACATCAAAATTGTTGATAAACGTCTGGTAATCGCTTCCCAGGGCCTCTCTGAGGAGGTCTGTCACTTCGCTATCGTTAACGATGCAACTGACCGTATTGAGCTTATTGTATTGTGATAACTGTAGCGCAGTTGCAGTTTCAGCTGCATCTGCCAAGAAAGCGGTGAGCAATACGGCTGCCAGATATTTCCTTTTCATAAATTACTCTGGATTTCCATTGTCGTAATTCATTGTTATCTTAACAATTTTACTGTCTTTGATCTCAAAAGAGAGGACCTTTTTACCCAACTCATAGGTAATCCATTGTTCTCCGGCATCCTTTGCGACCTGACCGTCACCGTATGCTGTGTTCAAGTCCGTTCTCGTTGAACCAACATGGACACCACGCGGCGTTGCGGCATCTGTAGCAGTCAGCGTGATCTGCGACACGATATAATCATCAACGCTTCGTTCCGCTTTATCCCACCAGAGATTGGAACTGAAAATGTCTAACCCAGACTTTTGATGCTGGAAGAATTTATAGTTAGCTCCGTCAAAAGGAACCTCACCGGTAAAACTGCCTTCCACTGGCACGTCAATTCTGCGCGCAACGTCAGGAGTCCATCTTTCACCCAATTCGACAGGCTGGCTTTTTATCTGCACAGAAAAATCGTGATTTGTCAGAACGGGCGGTATAACTTGAGCCAATACCGCACTGCTGCACAGACAGGTAAGCATCAGAACAAAAAAAAGATATGTCGGAGTCTGTTTTTTCACGTTAATCGTCATTTTCTCAATCTAAATTACGCTTCTCACCGATGTGGGAAACCGCGAGTCATGGAAGCTGTTTTCTTAGTCAGCGCTAATAACAACAGAGCTCAGACAGTCAGGTTTTTTTACGGTGAAACTGAAACTCACTTTTTGTCCATTCATATCTTTTGGTGCTGTATAACTGGTCACTTCATTCTCCGAGCGGCCTCGGGGATAATCAGTTAACGTCAGTTGTGGGTAATGCTTTTTAACGGTTTGAAGTGTGATGCACTGGCCTGATGGTGAAAAATTCAGTAAGGGAGCCATGCCATCATTTTCTTTGCTTACTCGTAAATCAATGGTAGTAATGCTCGTACCCTCCAAAAGCTTGAAATCATCAGCATGGTAGAAGTTCATATAAGCATTATTTTTCATGTAGTTAAAATGCAACGGCATGTCATTTAGACTCGTAACGGATAACGTTTTGAGTGAGGCGCTCATTTGTGAAATGAACGCCCAGAGATCCTTTTTCTCTGAATTTCCCTCAGCCATTCCCGTCGTTAATAATGCAATAAGCACTGCTACGACCTTACTCACCTTTAGTCGTAAATTTCTCCTGAACTGCCGCATCAATATCCCCTTTATGCCCGGAACCCGGCGCCGTTGTGCCCGGTTGTGTGCCAGACGTATTCAGGTGCAGCTTACCGCCGGTGGTGATATGACCATCCCCTTCAACGAAGAAATTAAACTCTTTGCCGATGAGGTTAATCTTGCCGTTAGCGTTCAGCTCAATTGCGCTTTCACCAGAGACCAGCCGTAGCTTCGTACCAGAAGCAATGACATATTGCTCCACCGCCGCATCCAGCTTGCCTTTGCCCGTCAGGATCTCTGTTCCGCCTTTCACCGCCTGGATCTGATTCGCTTCCACCCGATGCAGCTCATTTTTCTTCACATAATGGCTGCGCTCGCCACCGACGCTGTGCGTTTCATCGTTCTTAATGCTGGTGTCCATGTTGCGCTCGGCCTGGATCCACACCTGCTCTGCACCCGCCTTGTCCTCAAAGCGCAGGGCATTGGCATTATCCACGGAGCCATCCTTCGTGCGGCTCATAAAGCCCATCTGCGTGGCCGCCGCCGGCAGCGCCCACGGCGGCATGCTTGCTTCGTTATACACCCGCCCGGTGATAATCGGACGGTCCGGGTCACCGTTGATAAAGTCCACCACCACCTCATCGCCGACCCGCGGAATTTGCACCCCGCCGTACCCCTGACCCGCCCAGGCGCTCGACACACGCACCCAGCAGGAGCTGGTGTCATCCCCCTTCGCCAGACGGTCCCAGTGGAATTTCACCTTCACGCGGCCATAT
>NZ_CP080000.1:1886772-1893469 GCF_019378755.1 Enterobacter sp. BIDMC 29
GTCTGTGGGCCGTAGGTGCGCGGCCACGCCGTGCTCTGCGCCGGACGGTATGACACCGCCGCCGGGATGACGCTGAAATCAGTGCGATGGATGGTTTCCCCCTCGCCGCTCGCGTAGCGGTTCTCCTCGAAATGGTAACCCGCCGCCGTGACCAGATAGTCACCGTTATCACTGAAGAACGGGGCGTTAGTCAGGGTGAAGGTGTGTCCCGGTACAATACCCGCGGCCGTGGCCGTCGCCTGAATCTGCTGGTGCTCCACCTGCCAGCGCTCCTGACGGATACGGGCGTAGAACTCCGCATGCCCGGTCTCAACAAACCGTCCCGGCCAGTCGTACACGTCGATACTGCCCGGTTTTGGTGACGCCGGGTTCTGCTGCGCCTGGAACAGCCACGCGTTCGGCTTGCGGAAGTCGTAGTCATCGAGGCTGTAAATCCCCGGGGTGACGCTGTCCTCCAGCGCCCACTGGCTGATACCCTCTTCATCCGTACTGCCGCCTGACGGCGTCTGGTGGTAAGGAATGACCTCATAGCCGCTGAACGGCTGATGCTGCGTCGCGGCGTCGGTGAGCACCAGCGTGTGCTTGTCCGCCTCGTGGCTGAAGTGATACGCAATCCCCTCCAGCTCCATCAGGCGGCTGATAAAGTCCAGGCTTGACTCCTGATACTGCACGCAGTAGTCCCACACCCGGTAGCTCCCGGTGAGCTTATCCTCCACGTTAACCTGATGTTCACCCAGCAGGGTTTTCACAATCTGCGGTACCGTCTGGCCCTGGAAGATACGCAGGTTACGGTCGCGCTTCATCGGCCACAGGTCCGGCTCCACCGTCAGCTGGTACACCGCATAGCGGGTGCCCGTCAGCTCGACGGCACTCACCGCCACGCGGGTGATTTTTCCATTGATATAGCGGGGCGTCAGCAGGCTCTGCGTCGGGATGGTCACCGTGACCGGCTGACCCAGCAGTTTGCTGCGGTCAATGCGCGCATCCGTGCCAAGCAGGGTCAGCGTCAGGGCGAACGACTCGGACATCGCCTCGCGGCCCGTCAGTTTCCAGAACAGAAGCCCCTCCACCGGGAGCTGAACGGTAATTCGGTTGAGCATAATCTTTATTCCGTAATGGTTTTATGCTGGAGAAGATAATAAAAAAACGGATAAATGAAAAAAGTCATTTACTATTACATGTAACCAGGCAGATGAAAAATCACCTGGGGGAAATCGTCGAGGAACCTATCATTTAATATGGAACACTTAATTAACTAATTAAAAATACACCCTCCGCATGGCACCATACTTTTCCCATGCTAAAAATAAAGCATTGGTATAAAGCACACATTTCTTCCGCAGCGATGAAATTTCCCCAGCACGTCCACAGTGTTACTCCGGAGATGGATAACCCCCTCTCATTCGTCAAGCCGACTTCAGTAATGTGTGGTGGAGTCAAAACTGCTGGCTTAACACGCATGGGCAATATCACCTGGTAATGAAGTATTTCCTTGTCAGTTGAGGTGTACAGCCATTTCCAATCGTTCGCCTCAAGGTCTTCGTTACTGGTAGCGGAGGCTATGGGAAACGGATAGTTGTTCTAAGTGTTTATAATGTCTCTTCACTTAGGCCGCGGAGGCTAGCCAGATACCATAGAATATAAGAATGCATCCAAATGATGCCAGGCATTTCGCCAGCAAAAGCAACCTGGGGCCATATCTATTTGCCAGCGATGACAAAATCGAATAATTTTTCACCGTGTTATATCGCTGATGAAAACGCATTATAGTTTCAAATATTGTGCAAAGCATAATGACGAAAAATTTAGCCAATAACAGTGTAAAAAACGAAGGCGGAATAACGATTAGTACCAACTCACCATCTTCTTTTGTCATCGAGGGGAAAATTTTCCGCAATCCGATCAACACGACAACCAGAATAAAAGTGCCGACTAATATAAAAGATAATTTTACGAAAAAAACCACCCATTCTTTTTTGTTAAAATTATCTTTGCCATTCCAGATATAGGTAAGAGCGACCAATGAAAAAATAATAAACCCGAGAAACTTCATTGAATCCGATGCTCCTTATTCGCTCGCCCGACTATGACAGTCACACCCCCAGTATTAACAATTGGCGCATGCCGGGTTGCGTGAGGATGATCACCGTAACCAGTTAACCGAGCTGCCTGCTGTGGTCGATGCACGCATCCGKATCGGGTCAAGGGCATGACGCAAAGCGGAGACGCGGTTGCGGTAACAGTAGAAACCAGGGTATCCGTTATGCAACCTTAATCATTGTGCTTACTTTAGCCAAAGACCCGAAAACATAAGGAAGCTTCCGAGGGAAATTAAGCTTTTAGCAACGATAAGTAAGCCAGGTGCGACGATGCGTGATATAGACGATATTTTTTCATAATTTTCCACATTGTAGCTTTTGTGCCCCCTCAGAATCCCCGAGAAAACAGTACAGAGGAGCACAACTGTGACCTTTAAACCCCATACGCACAGAAAAGACATAGAAAAAATGATCGAATATTGTTTGGCCGTTGCGATGGAAAACAATGACATCGACTGAGAAAGCCATTTAAACGTAAAGCCAATGACAACTGTGGCTACTAACACCAGAACCAACATCATCCCCGCCAGGAGCCACTTTTTCTTGTTAAAAAAATCTTTTCCATTCCAGATAAGCGCTAGTGTCCAAATCATAAAGAAAATAAAGAAAAACCAATGCATTACAATATTTCCCATTTATCCTCTTTAATCTTTTTTCAAAAGGGCAACACACTCAGCAATAACCATTAATTCCGCCATCTGCCTGAGCGGAAATTACGACCAGCTCAAACCCTCACTATCCAAATATGAAAACAATTACAAGAAAGTATCTTCAGGAGCCCTGTCGAATAATTCACCTGCCATTCTGGCGATACGTTCGTGTTGTACCAATTTGTCTTTCCACCCCTGTGGGATACCGGAATAACCATACAGCGCACCCGCGATTTGCCCCGCCGTCGCCGCAACGCTGTCAGCATCATCGGCAAGATTGGCGGCCAACAGAATAGCATCTCTGAAATTATCCGTATTCCATACGGACCACATCGCGGCCTCAAGCGTATCGATGACATAACCACTTGAACGAATCTGATCGCGAGTTTTTTGCTTATATTCACCCGCGTTGATAATCATTACACGTGGCTGAAGCGGCATGACGTGTGGAGCAAAAACAAAATCTTTATTGCTGCCATTAATCATATGTACAAGTAAATAACTTAAATACTGTGTGCTATTTATTGCTTCCGCGGCACCGTGCGTGGCGATGCTCTGTTTTTTAGCTTCATAAAACGCTTTGCTTAATGACTTTCTAAAAAAAATTGAGACAGGCGCTTGTCTGATAATAGAAGCATTACCTGCAGTTTCTGGCGAAGTATTACCGCTCCACCCAGGACCAACAGTTAAATATTGTTCTAAAGCAAAGCGAGTTGTATTACCTATATCAAAACAGATGCCATTTGAACTGTTATAACCATGCTGATACCATTCCAGAAGCTTATTCCTGAAGCATATAGTATCAGCATCACCCTTCTCAAGAAGCGTTTCCGCAAGACATAATGCCATGGATGTGTCATCCGTCCATTCGCCTGCGCGAAGTCGAAATGGCCCACCTCCTGTCATATCTTTGACGTATGCTCTGTCACGCGGTAAAAATTCGAGCGTAGTGCCTACGGCATCTCCAACAGCGAGGCCAATAAGGGCACCAATCGCGCGATCCCTTGATTCCGCTAGTGAGAGACTACACGATGGTGTTAAATACCATTGTTTTTGTGCATCGCAATCAAAAGATGATTCTAATAGTTTATCATTATATTTATACTGCATTTTCTGCTGGACTGAAAGACTACTAACAGGTAAGTACTTACGATATCTATCTACATATTTTAACAATACATTCAAATTAGCATGTAAATTAATCACCATTCACCCATAATAAAATATATTTAATATCAACCTTAAAATTCATCAGGATATTTCATTTTAAGATTTTGTTGTTTTATTCTATAATTGGCATCAACCTCATGCGGGAGCCTAACCTTTAATCCTCGGCGGATTTGATCAACAATAAACCAGGCATCCGACAACCTTTCAAAAAACAACTCATCCGAATTATCAAACTCCTTCGCTGCATACATACCGAACGTCATTTTCCATAATTTCGCCTTATCCTTTTCCTTGCCTTCGATGAGGTCCCGCAGAAATAATAATTGTTGTACTGTAGAGTCGTACATTTGCAAAAGCGGGGATTGGGGATTACTTTTTCTAACTTCAGCATATCTCTTTTGAGATAAACTTAATGTTTTTTCAACATAATCCAAGGCTGTTATTTCATTCATTATATTGAGTCAAATTATTAGAGTGAGAGCGCGCCTATTATTCCCGACCACTTCTGCCTGATAAAATCAGTCACCACATTTTATTAAAGGAAGATAATAGAATTAAGAGGGGAAATTAAAAAATCACTCTCTTTATTAATGAGTGACTATCATCAAATATGGTCCACTTGATATTTCGACATATTTCAACACTGGAAAATTAAGTTGTTTCGTCTCACATCCAACTTCGCATCAACACAACATTTTCTATTCAACTTAATGGCACGCTATAATAGCCGCGCCATATGATTTATACAATTACTAGAAATTATCCTCAAGTGCTCTATCGAATAGTTCACCTGCCATAGTGGCGATACGTTCGTGTTGTTCGAGTTTATTTTTCCAATCCTGGGGAATACCGGAATCACCATATAATGCTCCAGCTATTTGCCCCACCGTCGCCGCAACGATGTCAGCGTCATAGGCAAGGTTGGCGGCCAGCAGAATTCAAAAAAACTGCCTATCACTTACGATATCTTTTTTGTCTTTTCAAATATTCCACATCTTGTTCATGAGGAAGAATGATCTTCAATCCTTTCCCCATCTGCGAAGCTATATAATTAGCATTAGATAAATGCTCAGCAAGTTCGGCATCTGTTGTATCAAATTCTTTAGATGCAAGTACTCCAAGATTCAATGAATGTAATTTACTTTTATCTTTTTCAGCGCCAACCAAAACAGATTTAATATAATCCAACTGGCACTTCACCATAACATACAGTGAAAAATCAGGTTTTGTTTCCAATCGTTTATTGATTATATCAATGGCATCATTGATATAATTCAGCTCGTTATAATTTTCTTTATTCATGAGCACTCTTAGACATATTTTTATCTGAATAAATTCTGTACCCCCTACCTTTTGGCTGGTAGAGATATTTTTAACTAGCCAAATACCAGGTACGGGAAGCAATATTACCGAACTACTCTACTTTTTTTGCATAATTCAGTATATTTTCTATGCTGGCAAAGTGAGTTGTTTTCCTCACATGTTACTTCACATTAACCCAACATTTTCCCTTCAACTCAATGGCACGCTACAATAGCCGTGCCATATGAATTATTCAATTATAAAAAATTATCCTCAGGAGCTCTATCGAACAGTTCACCTGCCATTTTGGCGATACGCGCGTGTTGTACAAGTTTGTTTTTCCACTCCGACGGAATACCAGAATAACCATATAATGCTCCCGCTATTTGTCCTGCCGTCGCCGCAACGCTGTCAGCATCATCGGCAAGATTGGCTGCCAGCAGAATCGCATCATGGAAATTGTCAGTATTCCATACGGACCACATCGCGGCCTCAAGCGTATCGATGACATAACCACTTGAACGAATCTGATCGCGAGTTTTTTGCTTATACTCACCCGCATTTATGATCATTACACGCGCGCATAGTGGGAAAACATGAGGGGAAAAAGCTTCTTCTTTTTTATAACCGTTAATTAAATAGTGTAATACCAATCCGAGAAATTGGCATGCATTAATTGACTCTACCGCGCCATGAGTTGCGCGACTCTGAGCCTGGGATTCGAAGTAAATCGCGCGCAGCGATTTTCGACGAAAGATAGACACCGGAGCTTGACGAATAACCGCAGCATTACCAGCAGTGTGTTTCTCGGTATTACCATACCATGAAGGCCCGATACGCAAATACTGTTCAAGCGCAAATCGCGTCGTATTGCCAATATCGAAACACCGACCATTACTGCTATTATCACCGTTAAGATACCATTTAACGAGATATTTTCTAAGTATATCGGTATGCATTCTGTTTTCTGAAAGATAAGTTTCCGCCAGACATAATGCCATGGACGTATCATCCGTCCATTCACCGGGTTTTAAATGAAAAGGTCCGCCACCAATCATATCCGCTACATGTTCACTGTCTCTTTTCTTAAACTCAAGAGTAGTGCCGACTGCGTCCCCAACAGCCAAACCGACCAGCGCCCCAAGTGCTTTATCACGTGAAATATCTTCAGTCGTAATTAAAGGTAATGTTTCATCCCAGGCTTGTGAAGAACTCAAACCATCAATACCGTTATTTTTTATTGCCTTACGGACATTAATTGGCATGTATGTACGATAGCGATCGGCATAATGATTGATTACAGAGTCTTCAGTATGAAGGTCGATCATGGTATTACCCTTAATTCTATATTTGTTATCCCAAGTTCATCTGACCTGCTGATAACCTCAAACGATGTATTAGGCTTAAATAGCACTTCAGTCTCTGTTGCATTGAATTCTGAAAGGAAGTCAATTTTCCGGCCGGAAAAAACTTCAA
>NZ_CP080000.1:1895100-1896057 GCF_019378755.1 Enterobacter sp. BIDMC 29
ACACCATCTTTTGCCCGCCAGGATGGTCAGCGAGTAAAATCACCGTCTGCTTCTGAAAAATGACCGAGTTATCATTTTTAAACTGATAAAAAAGCTCTACCGCCGGATGACCATTAACAGAAGTCATCTGAGAGGATTCAAGACGAAAGTCGGGCACCGTAATTTCCAGTTCACGCGTCAGTCGGGTAGCCGCATCATGGACTTTATCTTCGTTTTTTGCCGTCGCACAAGAAACAACAAAAGTAAACTCGCTAGCTCCGTTATCACTCATGGTGAATAAATTCATGGTTCTGTCTTTAAATACATCGGGCAAGGCGAGTGTTGCTTCCTGAAGGATATATTCGGCCATTCTGGTTATTCTTATTTATTGGCATTAAAAACAAAAAAACCATCCACTTCCTGCTGGATTTCACCCTGATGGGATGCACCTGGTGGGTCGATGACATTACGTCCGTCATCAGGGTTTAAGTGCAATTCCCCGGAAAGCGTATTAATTTGAGCATTCTGTTTTGCAGTAAAGTTAAAGTTATTACCAATGATATGAACGCTACCGTCTTTTGATAGCTCGATGGCGCTTTCACCACATTCCAGTCTCAGCGTATTACCTGCGGAAAGTATAAAATTATTAACTACCTTATCGTTTCGACTGTTCCCCGTCAGGCATACCACATCGCCTTTAATCCCTGATTTCTGGTTTTTCGCTACCCGTAAGGTTTCATCTTCACCAACAAACTGGGTACGATTTTTTTCGGTAGAGTGAGACTCGTCATTTTTGACGTTAATATCCAGATTCCGCTCAGCCTGGATCCACACCTGCTCTGCRCCCGCCTTGTCCTCAAAGCGCAGGGCATTGGCATTATCCACGGAGCCATCCTTCGTGCGGCTCATAAAGCCCATCTGCGTGGCCGCCGCCGGCAGCGCCCACGGCGGCATGCTTGCTTCGTTATACACGCGACC
>NZ_CP080000.1:1896062-1896623 GCF_019378755.1 Enterobacter sp. BIDMC 29
TAATCGGACGGTCCGGATCGCCGTTGATAAAGTCCACCACCACCTCATCGCCGACCCGCGGAATTTGCACCCCGCCGTACCCCTGACCCGCCCAGGCGCTCGACACACGCACCCAGCAGGAGCTGGTGTCATCCCCCTTCGCCAGACGGTCCCAGTGGAATTTCACCTTCACGCGGCCATATTTGTCCGTCCAGATACTCTCCCCATTTGGCCCCACAACCTTTGCCGTCTGCGGGCCGTAGGTGCGCGGCCACGCCGTGCTCTGCGCCGGACGGTATGACACCGCCGCCGGGATGACGCTGAAATCAGTGCGATGGATGGTTTCCCCCTCGCCGCTCGCGTAGCGGTTCTCCTCGAAATGGTAACCCGCCGCCGTGACCAGATAGTCACCGTTATCACTGAAGAACGGGGCGTTAGTCAGGGTGAAGGTGTGTCCCGGTACAATACCCGCGGCCGTGGCCGTCGCCTGAATCTGCTGGTGCTCCACCTGCCAGCGCTCCTGACGGATACGGGCGTAGAACTCCGCATGCCCGGTCTCAACAAACCGTCCCGGCCAGTCGT
>NZ_CP080000.1:1896743-1912201 GCF_019378755.1 Enterobacter sp. BIDMC 29
CCAGCGCCCACTGGCTGATGCCTTCTTCATCCGTACTGCCGCCTGACGGCGTCTGGTGGTAAGGAATGACCTCATAGCCGCTGAACGGCTGATGCTGCGTGGCGGCGTCGGTGAGCACCAGCGTGTGCTTGTCCGCCTCGTGGCTGAAGTGATACGCAATCCCCTCCAGCTCCATCAGACGGCTGATAAAGTCCAGGCTCGACTCCTGATACTGCACGCAGTAGTCCCACACCCGGTAGCTCCCGGTGAGCTTATCCTCCACGTTAACCTGATGTTCACCCAGCAGGGTTTTCACAATCTGCGGTACCGTCTGGCCCTGGAAGATACGCAGGTTACGGTCGCGCTTCATCGGCCACAGGTCCGGCTCCACCGTCAGCTGGTACACCGCATAGCGGGTGCCCGTCAGCTCGACGGCACTCACCGCCACGCGGGTGATTTTTCCATTGATATAGCGGGGCGTCAGCAGGCTCTGCGTCGGGATGGTCACCGTGACCGGCTGACCCAGCAGTTTGCTGCGGTCAATGCGCGCATCCGTGCCAAGCAGGGTCAGCGTCAGGGCGAACGACTCGGACATCGCCTCGCGACCTGTGAGTTTCCAGAACAGAAGCCCCTCCACCGGGAGCTGAACGGTAATTCGGTTGAGCATAACTTTATTCCATATGGCTTATGCGATGCAAAGACTCACGGCACTAAATGTGTCATGGTAATACTATGCAGTGTCAGATTGGTTATTTAGCGCGAACTGTTTTGATTATATATATGAGAGAGCCAATCTTTAATATTTCCGATAATATAAATAAAGCAATATTAATGGAAATAACGCTCAATCCTAAACCAGCGATCGCCATAGGGAAAAGTGTCACTGAGCAACTGAAGATGATAACGCGCAGCACTTCTTGTATAAGAGCAAAACCGACCGCATATCGATGTTTTGTGAAAAAAAACCAGGCAGAAAAAAGCAAGGAAACTGGCATGAGGAGATAAACAAGGTAAAAAGCACCTGTCACTATTCCGTTTACGCCACCTGCTATCAGCATAAAGATAATTACACCCGGATTTCCTCCGGTGGAAACCCACCATGACTCAAGTAAATGGTATGGACCAATCGAATAAAACACAATCCCGATGACATCCATAACACCCCAGAAATAGAAAATTTTATTTTTCGCGGTCATGTTCGCCCTAACCTTTACTTGACTGGTGCTGGCGGCCATTTACCACCATGTTGAATAAGCGTCTCTTTGATTTCAGTTAGTTTTTTATATTCTTCACTGCCTTCTTCTGTTCTGTTCAGATAACGTTGAAGTTGATTACCCATCGTCCAGCCATTGATAGTCCTAATTTCAGGGTCAGTACCGCGTTTCAGCAAAAGGAGCACGTGATCGTAAGCGTGGTAATCCAGCGCGGCTACTAACAATGTACTACCCAGTGAGTCGGTAATATTAATATCCGCTCCGCCGTCAAGCATCGCCTTGAGTGTCTCGGTATTTTTCGCTTCGATACTTTCGAATATTATAGGCTCACCAAACGTTTTGTCTTTTGCATCTGGAGATAATCCGCCGTCCAGCATCGCCTTTATCCACACGTCGCTGTCCGCTTTTAATACTAATTCTGCAGGCGAACTTTTTCCCTGCGGCCTCGGCTGCAGCGGATCTGCGCCAGCCTTAATCAGAGTAGTGATAATTTTTAAATGTTCAGGCGTTTTTTTATCGTTAAGTGAATTCATCACCGCCCAAAACAACAGGGTCATGTCCTCTTTACCAGGTTTGTTTAAATCAGTTTTCGAAGCTAACTTTTTCACCTCATCGCCGTCACCATTCTCAATTGCGCGCGCTAATGTGAGCTGGTCACCATTAAAGTAATTATCTGGTTGTAAATCCATATTTTGCTTGCACCCCTGAACCATAAACATTAAACAAAGCGCTACCCAGCCAAAAATTAGTGATTTCACGCGCGGCTCCTGATAATAGAGATATCCTCATCCTTCTGTTGTTCAATACAGTTTATCGCTTGATCTATTCCATGTCGGTCAAATGCACTCCCCATTCCACCAGGAAGGTCGTGAGCTATTCCGGCAGCATTGGGCATAATGGCAGAAATCTCTTCTTTCGCTATAAGTGCTGGCACGTGCCCTTTTACCATTTTAAAATCTTCCCAAACATTTACTTCCTGAGTCCTGGTCAGCAGTTCACCCTCGACGCGGTAAGCCTGAATGTTATCCGTGCTGCCCAATATGCTTCCGCCATATTTCTCGACGGTACCGGAATTTAGGCCAGAAGCATTAAACGTCCATCCCGCCATACCACTTGCCATAGAGGTGGCTGATGCTAAACCTCCCCCAAGAGAGTGCCCCGCAATGTCTATTTTTTGACCTGATTTGGCGAGCTGCTCGCCCATACTTACGGCTCTTCGGTAATAATCCGACTCCAACCCAAGCCCCTGCGCACCGTTATTTTTCCAGTCAGTCATGTTCTTCATGGGGAAAAACTCTGGTTGCCTCGACCCTCTGAACACCAGCGTAGGGTTCATATCGCCACCAAAAACGTCAGGGTCAGGCTGATAGACGCGTGCCAGAAAATCAGGATCCTCACTCTTGTCATAAAGTGTTTTACTTTTAAGACCTAACTTCTTTAGCACCGATGCATCGTTGCTTATATCCTTCCAGCCCTCTGGCACCCCCGGCGTTGTCTCCAGCGGATTCACTGTCTTATAAACATTCTCAGCAAGCTTCGCTTTCTCCACCGCAATATTATTCGCCGCCAGTCGTTTAGCGGCGATCTGCGCATCCGGGTAAAGGCTATTACTACCCTTCGCGATCAGATCCTTACGCGCCTGCCAGCGTTCCGCCTTGGTCATCTGCTGTAGCTGAGAAGCATAGGTTTTACCGTCTTTGCCCGGCGTGGCCTCATCCGGCACCTGTGCCGCTTTGGATTTCACCACCTGCTTCGGCAGTACCGTCGGCTCAGGACGGGCACCGTAGGTTCGCACCATGGTTTCGTAGCGATCGACGATTGTGCTTACCGGATACCAGCCCAGACCGGTAAGCGAGGCCGCCTGCAGTCGGCCATCGGCATTGATATAAAATATCTCCGTTACCGATGACCAGTTACGGAAACTCTCGTCGATGGCAACGATCCTGCCGATATCGAGATCCTGCACGATCAGCTTACGGGTATCGCGTCCTGACTGATAGGGATTCGCCCCGGTGATGGAATGCAGCAAATCGTAACGCGTAAACAGCGAGCGCAGCGAATTGTCGGGAACTGACATTATCCACTGCCCGGCTACGGACGGGCGGATAATTTTCGCGAAAAGCGCTGGCGAGACATTCTCGCTGAAAAGATAGACAAACTTGAGGTTATACATTCGCTCCGTCCTGTTACCAGTCCCTGCTTACCTTACTTACGGATTCACCAGCCAGGTGCCAGGCTTCGCGATATCCAGCGTCTGGGTACGCGTTTTCCCGTTGCCCTGCAGTTCAATTCTGGCCTCGCCCGCAGGTAGCTTGAGCGATGCATAACCGTTATTTGCCGGACGCAGTGTTTTTGGCTCACCGTTCACTTTCAGGGTCTCACCGTCAAGAATACGGATATAGACCAGTGCAACCGGGCTGGCATCCACCGGCGGGGTGGCCGGTTGCGCTGTCGCAGTCGGTGCAGCATGTTCACTGGCTTTCGCCGTTTCCGGTTTCACTTCCGGCGCGTTCGATGCGGTTTCAACGGGGCGCGTCTCAGCGGGGGTCTGCGCCGCCTGCTCTGGCGCATCATGGTCGCCACCGCTAAACAGCATCGCTCCGGCGACGACGCCAACCAGCACGCCCGCAGCAACCATTGCCGGGATTTTGTACCGGTGCCAGTCCAGTGCAGAAGCCGGTGCCTCTTCCTCTACCGGTACCAGCATCGTGCCCGGTTTTTTCGCGCTCAATACATCGTCGATACCCGCTACCGGCATCTCAATCAGCGCCGCGAATTCATCGATGGACTGCGGTCGGTCTTCCATGTGCAACGCCAGCGCCCGGTCGATGGCCTGCAGCAGCGAGAGGGAATAGCCCTGTGGCTGCAGTTCCACCAGCGGTTTGCAGGTGTCCTGAATTGAGCGCACCACGCTGACCGGCGGCGGTGAGCCGACAATCAGGGTACGCAGCACGGCGCCGAGGGCATAAATATCCGTCCACGGGCCCTGCTCGCTTTCGTTGTCGTCAGTGTACTGCTCGATCGGCGCAAAGCCCGGGCGCAGCATGGTTTCCGTCTCATCAGAGAGATTACCAATGGTGCGGCGCGCAGAGCCGAAATCGAGCAGAACCGGCAGGCCGTTGTCCTGAATCTGGATGTTATCCAGAGAGATGTCGCGGTGCAGATAGCCTTCGTCATGAATTGTCTTAATGGCACCGAACAGCATGGGCAGCATACGACGGATCCAGGCTTCGTTAATCAGCTCCGGCTTTTGTTCGCGCAGACGGGAGAGCGTGGTACCGCTATAGAACAGCGTTCCCATATAGGCCGTATCGTTTTGCACCCAGAAACGCAGCACGTGAAGCAGGTTCGGGTGATTGAAGCGCGCCAGCAGGCGGGCTTCCTGAATGAAGCTGTTCAGGCCGGCGGAAAACGCTTTGCCAAAACGTTCGCTGCGCAGTACCAGCGTCATATCGTCGCCGCGCACGGCGAGCGAGGCAGGCATAAATTCTTTGATAGCGATAGTGCGTTCGAGCTGATGATCCCACGCGCGATAGACGATGCCGAACCCGCCGCCGCCGATCACCTCTTTAATTTCAAACTCGTTGAAGCGATACCCGACCGGGAGCGCGTTTGGGACAGTCCGATTGTTATCATTATCCGTCATCTTTTACAGTTCTCTTGATGATTATTACGCGGCAAACTGACAGTGAAACTCGCCCTGCTCACAGGTGACGTGCAGACGTCGGTACTGCTCATCGCTGCGGCTGGCGGTAAGTAATATCTGGCTCATCTGAGGCAGCAAGGTGTTTGTCAGAATAGCGTCCACCATGCGGCCACCAGACTCCACCTCGGTACAGCGCTGAACAATTTGTTCCACCACGCTGTCATCAAACTCGGAAATAATATTGTGATTCTCTTGCAGACGACGCTGAATGCGTTTGAGCTGCAGGCGGACAATCTGCCCCAGCATCTCGTCGCTCAGTGGATAATACGGCACCACCAGCAGACGGCCCAGCAGCGCCGGCGGGAAGACCTCCAGCAGCGGCTGACGCAACGCGCCGCTTAACGCCTCAGGCTCAGGCATCAGTTCCGGATCGGCACACATGGCGCTGATCAGATCGGTGCCGACGTTGGACGTCAGAATAATGATGGTGTTACGGAAATCAATATGGCGGCCCTCGCCATCTTCCATCCAACCTTTATCGAAGACCTGGAAGAAGATTTCATGTACATCCGGGTGCGCTTTTTCAATTTCGTCCAGCAAGACCACGCTGTACGGGCGACGGCGAACGGCCTCGGTTAACACCCCGCCTTCACCATAACCCACGTATCCTGGAGGCGCACCTTTTAAGGTGGAAACGGTGTGGGCTTCCTGGAATTCACTCATGTTGATGGTGATAACGTTCTGCTCACCACCATAAAGCGATTCCGCCAGCGCCAGTGCGGTTTCCGTTTTCCCCACACCGGACGGGCCACAGAGCATAAATACGCCAACAGGTTTGTTCGGATCGTCGAGTTTTGCCCGCGAGGTTTTCACGCGACGGGCAATGAGATCCAGGCCGTGACGCTGGCCGATGACGCGCTGGTTGAGGGTATCAGCCAGGTTGAGCACCGCATCAATTTCGTTTTTCACCATCCGGCCCAGCGGGATACCGGTCCAGTCAGAGACCACCGCCGCCACCACGTTTTCATCCACCGCCGCAAACAGCAGCGGCTCGTCGCCCTGTAAAGCGTTGAGCGCCTGCTGCTGCGCGTTAAGCTCGCTGCGCAGTTCGCCGGTCTCGTCATCACCCGCGGCAAACAGCGCGGCACGCAGGCGGATGATTTCAGTCACAAGAGCACGTTCCTCTTCCCAGCGCTGGGTCAGGGCTTCGCGCTTTGTTTCGTATGTATCGCGCTCGGCGGTCAAGGCTGCGACGCGCTCCGGATCGCCGGCACCCACGCGCGCTTCGCGTCCGGCAATCTCGATCTCCACATCCAGGGCCGCGAGATGGCGCAGGCAATCTTCCAGCTGTGCCGGTGGCGCGCTCTGGCTGACCGCCACGCGGGCACAGGCAGTATCAAGCAGCGCAACGGCTTTATCCGGCAACTGGCGTGCCGGAATATAACGATGTGAAAGCTTGACCGCCGCGCTGACCGCTTCGTCGAGAAGCAGTACCTGGTGATGTGTCTCCAGCGGTGACACGGTGCTGCGCAGCATCAGAATGGCTTTGGCTTCGTCCGGCTCGTGAACCTGTACCGTCTGGAAACGACGGGTCAGCGCCGGGTCTTTCTCAATGTATTTTTTGTATTCCGCCCAGGTGGTGGCGCCGATGGTGCGCAGTTGCCCGCGCGCCAGAGCCGGCTTGAGCAGGTTAGCGGCATCACCGGTACCCTGCTGACCGCCTGCGCCAATCAGGGTGTGGATCTCATCGATAAACAGAATGACTGGCGTAGCGCTGGACTGCACTTCATTAATCAGGGCCTGCAGACGCGCTTCGAACTCGCCTTTCATGCCTGCGCCGGCCTGTAGCATGCCGATATCCAGCAGCCAAAGCTGAATATTCTGCAGCGGTGCCGGCACGTCGCCTTCGGCGATACGCAGCGCCAGCCCTTCCACCACCGCCGTTTTTCCAACGCCAGCTTCCCCGGTCAGCAGCGGGTTATTCTGGCGACGGCGCATCAGAATATCGACCATCTGGCGGATCTCTTCATCGCGCCCGACAACCGGGTCAATCTTCCCTTCACGGGCGCGCGCGGTCAGGTCCTGACCATACTGGGCCAACGTCCCCTGTGCGGCAGGCACCGTACCGGCTGGCGTATCCGCGGCAGCGGCCGCCTGTAGCGTCTCTTTGCTCTGAGCGCAAATCGCATCAAACTGCTCGATCAGCACGTCGACGTTAAGGCAGCTGAACTGCGCCGAGATGCTTTTCAGCACGTTGGCCAGATTCCAGGTTTTCAGGATGCCAATCAGCAAATGCCCGCCGCGAATACGGCTGACGCCATACTTCAGCGAGCCAAACACCCACGCGCGCTCCACGGCGCTGTCGATATGTTCTGACAGATCGGAAACAGAACTCGCGCCACGTGGCAGCGCATCCAGTGCGGCCACGATATCGCGCGTCAGCTGCTGTTCATCGAGGGCAAAATGACGAATCACCTGTTGCAGATCGCCATCCTGCTGCTGCATCAGCTGATGCAGCCAGTGCACCAGCTCAACATAGGGGTTGCCGCGCAGCTTGCAGAACGCGGTGGCGCTTTCCAGTGAGGTAAATAACAGCGTATCCAGTTTGCCGAAAAGCACGGCACGGCTGATTTCTGACATGTTCGGTTCCGTTGATAACAATGCGTTAGAAAAATTATCGCTCTGCGCGATACACCAGATCGCCACGTGGGACAGGCTGAGGCTGAAGGCCCAGCCAGGTGTTGTAACCTAACCGCCCGGCGCTACCGAGCGAGGCACCCTGCACCGCGTCGGCGCGCAGAATAACCCGAGTTTCCCATTCAAATTCTACCCCTGCGTACTGGCGTACCCAGTCGCGCAGTTCAGTGACCCACGCTTCGCCTGGCAGGAAGCGGTTGTATTCTTCCGCGCTCAGTGGGCCGATTTCGATACGAAACTTGTGCTGCACGTCGCGCACCGCAACGCCGAGAAAAGCGGATTCTCCCATCCGCGGCAGACGACGCCCTTCACCCAACTGCGCCTGTTCCCGCGGCGAAAGCGGCATCCACTGCGCCACGTTCGTGACCAGTTTTACCGGGGCGTGAAAATAGTTGCGCAGGATCTTCTCCAGCCCTTCCGGATCCCGTGCGTGACGGGTCAGGTGCCCCGCGTGAGTAAAACGGGCATGTGCGCTCAGGCTGCCTTTGGTCATCTGCCCCGGCTGGCCCATGCCGATCAAGGATGCCAGGTACCCCTCAAAGCGTTTGTTGTCCGCGCGGTCAAGAGAGACGGCGGGCTGCGCATCAGCCCAGGCACGGTAAAACAACAGCGTCAGGCGATGATGGAACAGATCGGCAAACGCGCTCAGGCTGGTGTCCTGATGATGATGTATACGCTCGCGGGCGTACTCTGTCATATGGACGGGTAGCGGCCCATTTGGACCAAACAGACCGAAGCTGAGGATAGACACCTCGTGCAGCCCGTTCTCTTCACGCTGGCGCACCTGCGCGAGGGTTGACGGCGCAAAGCTCATCGATGGCTGCTGACCGATACGTAACGGCTCAAATTTCGGCAGCGGCGCGCGCCCCAGCGGATAACGTTCACCGCCCTGGGCATCAATGCGTCTTAATAGCTGGAACAGATCGTAGCGCCACGGCGTCTCTCGAACGCCGCGCCAGAAAGCGTCCGGCAACGGCGTCAGGCGATGGACACGCAGCGGCGCGGAGGCGACTTCGCTCATAGTAGTGCCCTTTTCCCCATACGCGGTGCCCAGTAGCCAATCTCACCGCGCTGCTGACTCTTCAGCGTGAATTCAGTAAAGCTGTTGATGGACACCAGGCGGGCAAACAGGCGTTCCAGCACGCTGCCGAAAAGCCAGGGGCTGGCGCCGGAAAACGCACGCTCATCCACCGTCAGAGTAATGCCGATCCCGCGCGCAAAGACCACAGGCCCCGGCTCCGGGACGCGACGGTGAACCGGCTCCAGCACGCAGTGGCGAACGCCCTCAACCTGACGCGCAACCGGCGTCTCCGCCAGGTTAGCATACAGCCCTAACAGCTGACGCAGGGCGGCGGCGCCCTCTTCGTTTTCGCTGTCCATCAGGCTGAGATAGTTCATCTGCAGCTGGCTGATCAATCGCCAGGTGCTAAACCCTTCGGCCAGAGCCGGACGCGGCGGCGTTGGGCCTTTTCGCAGGGTCAGGGATTTCACCGGCATGGAATCGGCCATGATGAACTGTCCGAGCTCCTGCTGAAGCATCAGCGGCAGGTCGCGGCTGGTGCACAATACTTCCGCGGAGATATAGCGCAGATTTTCCTGCCAGGGTGCATGCTGTTCATCCACTAGCGAAACAAAGACTTCGGAGCCGATATAACCGGTGCGGGTGCCGTAGCGCAGGGCATGTTCAGAGAGCACTCGCTGCTCACGGCGCAGGGAAAAATAGGCGCCGTAGTTGCCCGCATCACCGCTCCAGGTGCTCCAGAAAGGTCGGAATGTCTGGTCATCACGCTGGCCGTCGGCACTGCCGAAGATTTTGTTTACCGCATAAATTTCATAATCCAGGGGACGGATGTTATCCACCACCAGATGATATTCATGCTGGCTCTCGCTCAGCTTCTGCCGCGCCGCCACTTTCGGGAAAAGGTTGATCACCGGCGTGCAATGCATCGCAAGATGGCTGGCATCAACCACCCGCTCCAGCTGCTCATCGCTTTTATCCAGCAGGATGAAAATATCGAACGCTTTTTCATTTTCACAGTGCTGGATAAGCTTGCCCAGACCGCTGAGGCTGATAAAGCGGAACCGTGCCGGAAACGCAAAGTATTCCTGCAGCAGACGATAGCCGTCAAAGTTGCGCAGGTCATCCGGAAGCAGCGCCTGGTCCGGCTCAAACCCTTCCTGTCGTAAGGCATCCGCAGAGAGCAGCTGTCGCTGCGGGTGCTTGCTGACGGTCTGGCAGACAATCCCGGCGTGGTGCTCCATGACCAGCTCAAGCAGCTTGAGCGCTTCAATATCCGGGCCGCTAAGGAAAAACTCCAGACGGTCAAAATCCAGATGCCCAAGATGCTGCGGGCCATCACAGGCAATGCGGATCCGTAACGCGCTGTTGATCCCCCGCTGGCTCAGGCCCAACTGCGCCAGCGGCAGATCGGCAGGCACACCGCCCAGCTCGACCTTATCGATTTTCAGCGGCAGCAGATTAACTTCATGCGCCGTGGTGTAGCTGCAGGTGACCCCGGTCTTTTTCAGCGCCAGGCTGTCCATCATGGTGCCACGCGGCACCTTAAAACCGTTGCTCAGATCGCCACGCGTGCTGTCGGGCTGGATTTCAGCAATCGCCATTGAGGGGGTTGGCGCGAGATAGTTTGGCGCAATCATTTCCAGCAAACGCTGGGAGAAGCGCGGGAACTCCGCATCCATTTTCATTTGCACACGGGAGGTCAGGAACGCGAACCCCTCCATCAGGCGTTCTGTATACGGATCCGCCACTTCGATGCCGCGCATGCCCAGTCGACCCGCGACTTTGGGATAGCGCTCGGCAAATTCAGCGCCCATTTCACGCAGATAGGCCAGTTCACGGTTGTAATATTCGAGCAGTTTACTTTCCATGATCACCCCGCATCTTTCAGTTCAAAATGGCCGTTTTCCAGATCGACATCGGTGCGAAACAGAAACTCCAGCGGGTACGGCACACACCACAGACGCCCTTTTATCTCAATGGACAACACGTTGTGCAGATCCAGTGACGAGGTGTCTGACACGCAGCGGACCTGCAGTCCCTGCGGCAAAATACGCGGTTCAAAGTTAATGATGGCCTCGGTAAGCTTGCGCTGAATGTCGTGCCATTCAATGTCTGACATTCTTTTCCCGGCCAGCGGCGCGACGCCAAAATTAACCACCGAGCGGTTCACATGCGGCAACGCGCTCAGGTCACCGGATGCGTCATGGTTGATGGTGTTAAACAACCACTGCAGATCCCGCAGCACGTTACGGCGCAGGGCGGCGTGGGTAATCAGATTACTGTTGGCGGACTCGCGTTTTTTTTCCGGATCGTTATCGGTGAGGCGATCCAGCAGCGAGGGCTGCATTTTATCGCGCGCCCCCACCTTCTCCTGCTTGCTGCGGGCTTGCCAGCCGCTGCGCAGCAGATCGCCTTCGCCAGCGGGATTACTCATGGGCTCCATCCGCAGCAAACGTCACCAGGTTCAACGACAGCAATGGGCTTTCGCTTTGCTCGCTAAGCCAGGCTTTCTGCCCCATACCTTCATACAGCGTGCCGTCATTGTCGAGCGGCAGCCATTCGGTGGTGCGCGCGAGCTTAACCGCGTCAGACGCATCCGCTGCGAAAGGATAGCGCGCCGGGATCTGGCAAACCTGTTCGGTACCGTCCGTCAGGCGCACCAGCGCATGACGCCACACCAGGTCAGTCACGCTGGCAGGCGCCTGGAAACGGATCTCGGCGATGGCGTTAAACGGCAGCCAGAAATAACGGCCGTTGACGATGGTTTCACACACGGGCCCCAGACGAGCATCGCCGTCCATCAGCCATGCGAATGCCTGCGTCTCGTCATTCTCAAGTGTGATTTGACCCGCCGTTGCCTGCGCCTGCTCAAGGGCTTCCAGACGCAGCGCCTGAGCACGCTCTCCCGCGTCATTAAGCGCGGCGGCAAGCGTGGTAAGCCATGGCCACTGCGTTTCAGGCATGGCAGGACGAGCCTGCCCCGCCATCACCTGCGCGCGCTGCAGCTCGCCCTGGATGGACTGCTCCAGCAGGGTAACGGTTGGTTTAGCCTGGGGCTTAAGTGCCAGCCAGCTTTTCAGCTGAGTCAGGGCACGCGTCCAGTTACCACTGAGGGTCAAAAACTGCACAAACGCGGCACGGAGATCGGCATCGGCCGGACGGGCTTTGATCTCAGCTTCAAGACGCACCAGCGCGTCACTCAGCGATTCACCCGCCAGGTGTTGATAGAGCGTATTCATAGCCATTCCTTAGTTTGCCGCGCGCCAGGCGCCGACTGCCGGATCGCGCAGCTGAGGGCGCAGGGTGTCAATCAGGACGATATTGAGCGTTGTGCCAGGGGTAACCCAGGCGCCCCAGATTTTTTTCACCGCGGCGATACGCGCCTGCAGTTTTGCATCGTCGCTGGCGGTCTCACGTGAAATCTCCACGGCCACCGTGCCGTTGCTTTTCCAGCCGTTGAGGCTGCTGTCGTAAGGCAGGATCATCCAGCTCTGGTCGCTGTTGGAGGTGCTGAAAACCATGCGCTCTTTGTTGACGGAGGTGATCAGCGCGTTTTCCGGGTCGGCACTTTGATTCAGTCCCATGACCGGGAAGCCGTGAATGTAGGTCACCGGTATCTCTTTTTGTCCACCACTACGGGACTGGGAGATAACCGTGTGACCACTCAGCCAGCTCCCGTTTCCGCAGCGGGTGGTGTCTGAATCCGGAATAAAGAGCGCCGGAGCAGACGAGCCCCCTTCCCAGAAGGTACGCAGATGGCAGCCGTCCTGAAGGGTAAATTCCTGCCACGGCGTGCGATCGGCAGCAACCGTGTGGGTTTCCGCGTTCTGGTCCGGCGGCAGCAACGCACCGCTGGCCGGAGTACTCACTGGCGCAGTCTGCTGCTGTTTTACCACCAGCGCCCAGTCCTGCGCTTTGCCTGCTGTCCCCTGCGCCAGCGTCGTCCCGGACGGATCATTCAGCGTCCAGCTCAGTTTACTGACTTTGCTGCACTGGTGTTCCAGCAGCGAGCCCAGACGCGGGACAAAGTTCTCCAGAACCGAAACGTCTTTGTTGCCGTTCGCCACGATACGCAGCGCAATCTCTGACTTACACCAGCTCTGTGGGGTGTTGTCTTTGATGTTATCAATCCAGATATCCAGCTTCTGTGCAGGAGACTGCACGATGCGGAAATTCTCAGCCTGCGCGGTGGACGCCACCGCCAGAAGTGCTAAACCCGATAGCCAAAGTTTCATATCGTTCCTTGTGTGTCTAATCAGTTCCGCAGGGAAGAAATTGTGCTGCGTCAGAAAGCGTATGCAGCAAAGTGGTGTCCTGAGGGTTGCCCATCCATACCGCCAGGGCGGTATAGTTATCCTGAGCATTCCCCTCCTGTTCGCCATTCTTTTGGATGATTTGGTTCATTAAGGTCAGCCACTCTTGTGGCGTGTTAACCATGTGCAGCGACTGTTTCATCTGTTCTTCGCTGACGCCGTGCCAGAAACCGTCTGTACAGAGTAGAAATGCATCTCCGTCTTCGACCTGCACCACATCGCTGTAGCTCGCTTCTGGCCCACCGTTTTCAATACCCAGCGCCAGATAGAGCAAATTGCTGTTGAGGTTATCGGTGTCGTGCCCTGCATCTTTCATCTGCTGAACCAGGCTGTGATCGGTGGTGACATGCCACAGCCAGCCCCGGCGAAACAGATACAGGCGGCTGTCCCCGGCATGTGCCCAGTAGGCCAGTCGGTAATCTCTGTCGATAAACAGACTGACCAGCGTGGTGCCCATCCGACGATAATCCTGAACCGCCTGCTGTTCGCTGAGAATGGTGCGATTCGCCGTTTGCACATAGTCGCGAATATGCTGCGCGTTCAGGTGCTTGTCGCCATCGAAGCGGGAGATAATACTGTTGCGGGCCAGTTCAGCGGCCACCTCACCGCCCGGCAGACCAGCGATACCATCACAGACGACAAAACAGGCTGAACGTTCCCCTATGGTTTCTCCCGTCTGATCCTGGTTGCTGGCGCGCGTCCCCTGGCGGGAGAGAGAAGCCGTTGCGATATTCATTTTTCTTCCGATCCGCTCTGTGAGTCTTTGTACTGATTTACCTCCATGTCATAAGCATGAAGGAAGGCTTCGCCAAACAGGGTGTGGAAGTCATCCTCAATCTCGCCTGCCGTTTCACCATAGCTGCGGACAAAGTAGTCCCACAGCGCGGCTTTGCGACTGCCCGGTAGCGCCAGTCGGGAGGTCATCCCGTTCTGCTTCGCCTGCTCTTCCAGCTGTTCCGGGTTGAAGGATTGCAGCATGGCGGCAATGATGGCGCGGATACCGGAGATCATACCCAGCTGATGCGCCTGCAGATCGATCAGCGCGTCACGCACGGATTTTGTCGGCGGCATAAAGCCCGGCATTGGCGTACCGAACATCTGGATCAGAACGGTTTTCCCGGTCGGCAACAGTTTGAACGGGTTGTTGGCATCATCAAGTACCATGGTCATATCGGCTTTTACGCCGCGCTTGAGAATGGAGCGCGAAGAAAGCAGCGCCACGGTGCCCTGAGAGAACATGCCCAGAATTTGCCCCAGCTGACGCATATTTTCACGGTCAAACTGCGGGACGGGCTGCATTTCGCTGAGCCCCATCCCTTCCAGCAGTGCCTCAAGTAATTCGCCCTGCAGTACTTCACCCTTTTCGCCATTATGGGCTGCTGGCGACGCCGAGTTTTTGACCGGGTCAATACGCAAACGCCCTTTAGGTGCCTGGGCATTACTGCGCGCCACGGCCTGCGGGGTTGGCATGGTGAAGCCGGCATAATCCGGTCGCGCCGGCTCTTCTTCTTCCGCGCGCGGCGGCACCTGCGGCTCAGGAGCAAACAGCGGAGAAGCGGCAAGGACGTCCTCTTCCTGTTCTGCTTGCGGCTCTGGCGTCAGTTCTGGCTCAACGACGGCCTCTGGCTTATCGCCGACAATCTCATCCGGATGGGTTAACGGTGCCCCGCCCATCAACCCGAGGGGGTCATCATTTCGTGCGGCAGGTGCGCTGGCACTACCGCCAAACAGTGCCAGCGGATCGAGTTCATCCGTCTGCTCTTCTTGAGGCTGCGCAGGTTTAGCTTCATTGGGCGGCACCAGCGTAGACGGGGTGACGTCGTCAAAAATGCTCTCTTTTTTGAACAACGCTTCGTCACTGAACAGCGTATCCGGATCCACGTTCTTACGCTCAAGCTTTGGATCGCTGTCATTGAACATCGCCAGCGGATCTTCAGCGTTACGCTCAGGTGCGACAGGCTGGGAGAACGGATCGTGCGACGCTGCCGGCTGCGGCTTCGCCCGAGAACTGGAAATGCTGTCGGAGATAGAGAACTCCTGCATCAGGCTATCCCAGATTTCCGACGGCACAGCAGTCGGTTCCGCCTTCCCGCGCGGGGCGGCGCTCGCAGGCTTTGGCTGCGGGGCTGCCGCAGGGGCCGCGGCTGGACGCGCCTGCTGCTGCATGGTCGCCGCCATGCGGCTGACTGGCTGCGTATCATGAATCAGTTCGGTCACTTCGATGCGGTAATCATCAATACCGAGAATGTCCCCATCCTGCAGCTCTACCTGGCGCCCGCGCTCAAGCGGAATGTCATTCAATACCACGCGGGTGACGCTGCCACGGTTAGTGACGCGGCATTCGCCCTGGGCGTCAACGTGAACAATGGCCTGCAAACGCGAGATGGTGCGGTCATTGTCCGGCAATACCAGATTGTTATCCGTACCGCGCCCAATGGTGCCGCCCGGGGCATAAAAATCACAGCTGCTCTGCGGCGGCTGATGACCGGGTTTTGTAGAAATAATCGTGAATCGCATGGCGTATTCCTGCTGGTATGATTAGCGCTCAAACGCTGCCGCTCTCGGGGCGAGAACGGCGGCGTTTGGGG
>NZ_CP080000.1:1914034-1996180 GCF_019378755.1 Enterobacter sp. BIDMC 29
ATTACGCTTCTTTGTTTTCTTTAATGTTCCAGCCAGCGCTGCTTTCCGCACCTTTACCACCAGCAGTGGTCTGCTCCCAGTACTGCTGTTTCACTTTCGCAGCCTGGAATGCATAGGTCACACCAACGGTGTCGCCGTTGTCCGCACCGGTGTACTGAACAGAAGTTACCAGCACATCTTCCAGCGTGATGCGGGTATATTCAACTTGCTGACCACCCGCTTTGCACACGGACAGTTCAACTTTAGTCAGGTGCTTACCGCTTGCGCAGTGTTTGAGAATTGCTGTAGTGGATTTGTCGATCAGAGCGTTAACGTGCAGATCGTTAAAGTTAACTTTACCGGCACCGCCGCCGCCACCAACACTCATATTACCTGGCTGGGAAGCGCCCCAGGAGAAGGAGGTAATATCAGTCCAGCCGGTGTGGTTAGAATCTTTAGATTCGCCCGTAACACCCTCGACCTTCAGAAACATATCAATAGCCATAATATCTACTCTTCGTGGATGAACAATATTGCTTTCGAAAAAGCACTTATATGGCAAACAGGAAAGCATGGGGCTGAATAAAACCGTCCATATTTTACCTCTGCCTCATATCAAATGACCCGTGTCATTTGACAGTCTTGACATTCCCCCTGAATGAAAGGAAAGAATGTGAAGTCTTTACTACTGCGGATTATCCTGAAGCCAGGTACGGTCAGGATTGCCGATAATTAATTGAGGTACAAGTTTATTAAGTTCGTCACTATGATAAAGACGTAGACAGTTTAACGTTACGCCTTTGACATCGGGTTTTATCTCAGAATGAAAGGCATTGGTTGCGCCTTTATATTTATCAATAAGGGCATTAATTTTGTCATTGCCATTTTCAATATCGAAAGGCACCCATTCCAGTAATGCACTACTGCTACGGGCTGCATCCAGAGAAAACTGGCTTTTATCATCTGAAACTTGTGCCAGACAGCGAGAAAAAACAACGTCTTTAACAACTTGCTTATAAGGCATTTTTTTGACAAACATCACCGGATCGTTAGTTGCATAAACAGAGGCGGAACTGGTGAGCAACAGTAGACTGGCAATTATTTTTTTCATGGCAACTCCCAAAAATTGGCTTTGGTCGTCGTGTAATTCGTCTCCGGTGCATTGAAATAACAATGATCCGAACAGGTTAAACCATTCCAGAATGTGGCATGACCTGCGGCGTCACTCCAGCCCTGTACCTCAAACAGAATTACGCCCTTTTTGTTGGCTAATTGTTGAACGGGTAAGGAAGGATAACTCACGACCATGTCAGGTTTACCCCACTGACGCGTCAACCAGGCAATAACATCCTTTACCCGATAGAAGTACCATTTATTATCAGCACCGGATACCGTGAGATTTGCAATACGCGGGACGGGATGCCCGGTATAGTTCAGAACATAACTCATGCGTACGGCACAACTATTTGACCACCCACCCTGATCTTGCGGTATTTCGAAGTTGTGCTTAACCTTGCCGCCGATAATTTGCTTAACTTTGCCGATAGAATCATTTGCATCGTAAATACGTGTTGCCGCCGCCCAGGCAGCAACAAACGAAGGTCTCGCGGTCATATTTCCTCTCACATTTCCATGCTATAAAGCAGGCGCCGGGTAAGGCCTCCCGGCGGCAATCATCATCACGCGTCTTTCGTCTTCAGTGACGGCAGTTTAGAAACCAGACGCAGAGAAACGGTCAGACCTTCCAGCTGGTAGTGTGGACGCAGGAAGAATTTCGCGGCGTAATAGCCCGGGTTATCTTCAATTTCCTGCACCTGCACTTCGGCAGCCGCCAGCGGTTTACGTGACTTGGTCTCCTGTGAGGAGTTAGCCGGGTCGCCGTCCACATAGTTCATCACCCAGTCGTTCAGCCAGCGTTCCATCTCTTCACGTTCACGGAAGGAGCCAATTTTGTCGCGCACGATGCACTTCAGGTAGTGGGCAAAGCGGCAGCAGGCGAACAGGTACGGCAGACGGGATGCCAGACGCGCGTTAGCGGTCGCATCCGGGTCGTGGTACTCAGCCGGTTTCTGCAGAGACTGCGCGCCGATGAAGGCGGCAAAGTCAGAGTTTTTGCGGTGAACCAGCGGCATAAAGCCGTTCTTCGCCAGCTCGGCTTCACGGCGATCGCTGATGGCGATCTCGGTCGGGCATTTCATGTCCACGCCGCCGTCGTCGCTCGGGAAGGTGTGACATGGCAGGTTTTCAACCGCCCCGCCGGACTCCACGCCGCGGATTGAGGTACACCAGCCGTACTCTTTAAAGGAGCGGTTGATGTTGGCAGCCATGGCATACGCGGCGTTCGCCCAGGAGTAGCTGTTGTGGTTCGCGCCATCGGTCTGCTCTTCGAAATCGAAGCTGTCGACCGGGTTAGTGCGAATACCATACGGCAGGCGCGACAGGAAGCGCGGCATTACCAGGCCAAGGTAGCGTGCATCTTCGGATTCACGCAGTGAACGCCACGCGGCATACTCGGTGTTCTGGAAGATTTTGGTCAGGTCGCGCGGGTTCGCGAGTTCCTGCCAGGACTCCATCTGCATCACGCCCGGTGCGGTACCGGTGATAAACGGACAGTGTGCCGCCGAGCCGATACGCGCCATCTCGCCCAGCAGTTCAACGTCCTGCGGACTGTGGTCGAAGTAGTAGTCGCCAACGATGCAGCCAAACGGCTCGCCACCAAACTGACCGTACTCCTGCTCGTAGATTTTCTTGAAGATTGGGCTCTGGTCCCAGCCCACGCCCTTAAAGCGTTTCAGGGTACGACCCAGCTCCTGCTTGGAGATGCTCATAAAGCGGATCTTCAGCATCTCGTCGGTTTCAGTGTTGTTCACCAGGTAGCTCAGACCGCGCCAGGCGCTCTCCAGCTTCTGGAACTCTTCATGGTGAATAATCTGGTTCACCTGCTGAGACAGCTGCTCGTCGATACCGGCAATCAGGTTCTGAATGGTGCGGTAGGTGTCACTGGAGAAGGTAACGGTATTTTCCAGCGCCTGCTGCGCCAGCGTTTTTACCGCACTTTCCACCGCGGAGCGCGCCTGATCGGTTTTCGGGCGGAACTCTTTGTTCAGCAGCGCGCTGAATTCATCCTGGCTGAACGCCTGACCACTCTGCTGCTCGTGTTGTTGAGTCTGGTTGCTCATCGATTATTCCTCGCTACCTTTCGCGCTTTCGTCATTTTTCGGCAACTGGCTCAGAGATTTGAGCAGCGTCGGATCCTGCAGAATTTTAGCGATCAGCTCTTCCGCGCCGTTTTTGCCATCCATATAGGTCAGCAGGTTGGAAAGTTGAGTACGTGCTTCCAGCAGCTTGTTCAACGGCTCAACCTTGCGGGCTACCGCGTCCGGCAGGAAATCGTCCATGCTGTCGAAGGTCAGATCAACGTTGAGCTTACCTTCGCCGGTCAGCGTGTTATCCACCTGGAACGCCACGCGAGGTTTCAGCGCTTTCATGCGCTCGTCAAAGTTATCAATGTCGATTTCGAGGAATTTACGCTCGTCGACTGCCGGCAGGTTTTCCACCGGTTTGCCGACCAGATCGGCCATGACGCCCATCACAAACGGCAGCTGAATTTTACGTTCTGCACCGTAGATCTCTACGTCGTACTCGATCTGCACGCGGGGGGCACGGTTACGTGCGATGAATTTCTGCCCACTGTTACTCATTGCCATGATGTTCTCCATCAAAGATGCGCGGTGAAGGTGAAACGGCAGGCTCCATGCCTGTCGTCATAATGCCAGGACGCGTTATTCGCGGCGTCCAAAGATGTTTTCCAGTTGGTTAACGCCGTCTGGCGCCAGGTCGCGAATAATGTCCATAAAGTTAAGTTCTGACAGCCGCTGCACCCGTTCAATCATCAACGGTGCGGGGTGGCTCGGTTCGTACTGCGCAAAATACTGTTTGGCTTTCTCCAGCATCAGCTGTGCATCGGCGCGGCTGGTGACCTGCACGCTGCGCCAGTCTGTAACCTGCTGAACGGGTTGTGCGACCGCCGGTTGAGGTTCAGCGCTGAGCTCAGCCTGTGCCTCCCGGTTGGGTAGCAGCTTGCTGATGTCGGTCACCTGACAGGCGCTGGCGACCAGCCCGACGGTTTTCAGCAGCTGTTCCATCTCCGGAACGCCGCTTTCACCAAGATGGCCAGTGAGCAACTCGCGAATGGCCAGCAGCCGTTCGTTAATCACTATCACCGCCGACGTGCCCGGCTGATCGCCGCGGGCCAGCTCGTCAATCAGTCTTGGACGGCCACCGGGGTAATCCGGACATTCGGTTTTACTGCCATCCAGCAGTGCCTGAGCGTCGCGAAGTGAAATTTCATCGCCATTTGATCGCAGCAGCGAGGCGTTACGCACGGCGACGGTCAGGTCAGACTTATCACTCAGCCCGGCCAGGGCGTTAATGCGGTAAAACGGGTCGGTTTCGCCATACTCTTCCAGCAGCGGATAGAGCGGCTCCCAGTAACGCGTGATCGCCTCCTGCACCAGTAACAGCCCGTCGGCGTAGCCCGCAAGGCCGCGGCGACGTGTCCATGCATGCGTTAACGCCAGCATGACGCGCAGATCTTTGGTGCGGCTCAGCAGGCTGGTGGCGAATTTTTCCACCGTATTCCAGTCAGCAGGTTCTGCCGGAATGATGGTGTCGCCAAACTGCTGCTCTGCTTTGCCCTGGCTGGCCTGATTCATGAGCTGGAAATCAGCGTCATACTCCAGGTTTTCGCCACAGGGCTTGTCGGGGCTTATTGGCGCGAGAAATTCTTCGATATTCATAAGATCCCTGCTTATTCAAACATAGGCGGATAGAGACCGTGACGGCCCGGGCGGGCGCCACCTGCCGGGTCGAACAGCAGCGTAAAGAGCTGCCCGGTGAAGTTGCCGCTGTGAACATGGGTGTAGAGCGGGTAGCCGTCGCAGCGGTTGGTCCACCAGTAGCTGGTCTGGCGAAGCGGGTCAAAGCACTCTGCTGCCTGAGGCCAGCCCAGCGTGCTCTGGCCGTCTTCGTCATAACCAATCACATCGAGAATATCTGAGCGCTTTTGCGGCTCAACGGGCTGCGGTGCCGGAATGGACATCAGCATGTCATCGAGCTGTGAGGCAGAAAAACTGTTACGTACCGCATGCAGGCCCAGACGGCCAATCTGCTGATACCAGCTTTCAGCCTGACTGAGCAGGCGTGACGACCAGTCCGCGGGGGCAAAGCTGAGCTGAATGCAGACCGGATATTGTCGACCAACGCTGTCACGTCCCGGCAGCAGGCAGCCCATCTGAATCATCTGGCTGCCCAGCATCGGCGGTACAACAAAATTCCAGACCGGCGCTTTGTTAAACGGGCGCTCACCGCTGCGCTGCTCTTCCTGCTGCCAGGCCAGCAGGCCGACCTGGAACCAGTGTGACCACTGGCGTTGCAGGGTGTCAGGAAAGCGACGCTGCAAAAAATCTCCGGCGCTGGGCAGTTTGCCATACCAGCTGTAGCGGTTCATCGCAGGGGTATTCGTCATACGGCTGTCCTTGCGGTTATGGGCATGAGAAACGGGGAAGCTGGAACGGGTTACGAATACTGTTTGGCGCAAATTCCAGCGTAACCTGATGTCCGTCTACGTTGAAGGTCGCCTGGCGACTCAGACTTCCCGCCCCCGGGCTGGTACGCGCTTTATCGAAAAAGCGGTTCAGCGCCCAGGAACCGTTCGTCACCAGCGTAGCCGTGCTGCCGTTAGCCAGACCCAACTGCATACGCACCTGGTTAGTCCCGCCCGGCCCCGGCCAGTTCATGATCTGCACAGCCTGTGGACCGTGGCTGTAGCGCAGCAGTTGACCGTCAACATCCAGCGTCAGGTTAAGGATCGTGTTATCCATTCTGACGGTGCGCACCGTCACTTTGTAAGAAGGCGTGGTAGCACCGTTAGCAAAGAAAGCATCGCGAATGGACTGCGCCTGTTGGAACGGTCTCAGGAGCCCTTCACTTCCCGGCAGCGTTTTTCCATCAATGCCCGGCATAAAGCGCCAGTTCGCCTGCGTGGTATCGACTTTATTGGTCAGGTTGTCACGAAAGAAGGTGTCCATCAGCCCGGTGCCTGGCGCAAACATGCGCGCGAGATCGTCCGGCGTGACCTCCGTACTGGCGCTGCGCACCAGCGGGTAACGGCCAGCGATTGCCTGACGGCAGAAACCACCGACTTCGACGTTAATCCGCTTACGCACGTTTTCGAGGTCGCGACGCTGGGTATCACTGCTGGCCCCCACCGCCATATTGCTGAACATGGTTTGCAGACCGCCCGGCAGACGACCGGCACTGGCCTGCAGACGGCTAATCGCCTCGCCTCCCGGAGCAGGCATGCCGCTGTTGGCCGCGTCCTGAACGGCAGTCAGGTAGCGGTAAAGTTCATCAACCTGCTTGAGAAAATCATCAAAGACGATGGTCTTCCCGCCTTTCTCCAGCGGCTGCGCCAGCTCAATCATTGGAGCATAGTGATCGGTTACCAGCTGTTCAGGTGCCTGAGTGACCACCGCGGCCTGCGTCGGGGCATTGTCATTATTACTGAATAACGCTTCGAGCGTGCGGGTGGCACGGTTGCTTTGCGCTTGCGCTTTACCGGCATCATCCGGGGCTGGCGCATTACGTGAAAGCGTCAGGACCTGGCTCAGGTTCAGCACCAGACGGCGCAGCGGCGAGTTTGCCCCGGAGAGCAGACGCGCGGTATTGATGCGCTGGGAGAGATCGGCGCTGTTATTAAGCTGAATGTCGGCGAGGAAGCGATCCCAGTTGGCGATAAAGTCGCGCATGTAGAGCTGGCGCACGGCGTTATCGATCTGCTGTTTATCTTCCTGGGCTGAGGTCGCCCCCAGCACCCACGCATCGTCTTCATGCAGGGCAGTGGTGACGCTGTCAATCTGGCCGTTGAAGCTTTTCCAGTAACCGTCCGGGGTATAAAGACCCGGTACGCCTTCACTCACCGGCTTGCCGCTTTTGCGTGAAAACACCAGCTCGCTCTGCGGACCGCCCAGGTCGGAGAGCGACACCGGTTTCAGGTTTTCATCATGCTCCAGCAGACGCTTCAGACGACCATACACCCGGGTGGAAAGTGGCTGCTGGTTGATTAGCGCCCTTTCACGCGCGACAAGGGATTCATCCTGCGCGTACGGCGAGGCCTGAATTTTCGGTTCAAGCAGCTGAGTCAGGTGCCACTCAAGCTGCTGAAGCTGCGCCTGAGTCACGTTCTGCGGCAGGTTGCGCTGCAGATTGAGCATTACCCAGGAGTGCAGGAATTTGCCGTCATAGTGCTTCGGCTGATAGAGCATCTGGTAGGCCTTCAGCGCTTCATAGCTGTATTCCACATCGCTGCCGTTATCGTTGCGCAGCCAGGTGGTGATATGCATCGCCACGGCAGGGAGCAGCATCTGGTCCAGCGCTTTCTGGTACAGAGACTGCGATGCATCGCTGACGTCATCCCCACGATAGAGCCCCATACGGCGTGAGACAGGCGGATCGTTAACATCAAACGCGTCACTTTTCGGCAGATCGACCAGGCCATTCAGCAAGGGCAGAAGGTCAAACAGATCGCGCTGAGGCTGATTCTGCAGCGCCTTGCTCTGCTGATCCAGCAGCGGCACCTTTGCGTCCACCTCTTCCAGATAAGCCTTGTTCCTGGCATAGCTGGTCAGCCACAGTCCACCGAGGATCACCAGCAGGGCCAGCAGCGCCGCATAGCCGGACCAAATGACGGCGCGGTTACGCAGTTCCCACCAGCGGTTTTCCCCGGCGATGCCGGCTTCCTGGAAAATGACGTTTTGCAGCAGGTTCTTGATGAAGAAGCTCTGCCCTTTCGCCCCCGGAATCGGAGCCTCTTTGCTGACGGAGTCCCAGCGATTTCCCTCTTCACCTTCCGGCAAGGAGAGCGCACGGTTAAGTTCGCCCATCACCCGGTCAAACGGCATGCCTTCCTGGGTACCACTGGCGAAATAGATCCCGCGCGGGGAGAATTCGGTTTCAAAGTTAGAGCGGGCAAAGACCGTGCTCAGGTAGTCAGCCAGCAGCGGACGCAGTGCGGCAAACTCCTGCGGGAAGAGATACGCTTCCGCGCGCGCTTTTGCATCATGCTCCTGCAGCAGGGTTTCCGGCAGTCCGGCATCCAGGCGCTGCTGTAAGAGGGAAAATTCCTGCTGGAAGTTACCCATCAGGTCGTAATCAGCGTGTTTGGTTTGCTCCCACGGCAGCGTGAAGCCCCAGATCTGGTCGCGCTGCGCTTTGTCGTAATCGGCAAACCAGGCACGGAAGCCTTTAAGCAGGTCAGCTTTGGTCACCATGACATACACCGGGAAGCGAATACCCAGCTGCTCATGCAGCTCAGAGAGACGCTGGCGCAGGTTGACCGCCTGCTGGCGTGACGCTTCAGGCGAGAGCGTCAGCAGGTCAGAAATGCTGATGGTAATAATCACACCGTTGATCGGCTGGCGACGGCGATACTTACGCAGTAACCCCATAAACTCAAGCCATTCACCGGCGTCCTGAACCTGTTCGCTCTCCTGGGTGGTATAGCGACCCGCGGTGTCCAGCAGTACGGCCTCGTTGGTGAACCACCAGTCGCAGTTACGCGTGCCGCCGATCCCGCGCAGCGCGGTCTTACCGAAACGGTCGGCCAGCGGGAATTGCAGCCCGGAGTTGACCAGCGCCGTGGTTTTACCGCTGCCCGGCGCGCCGATGATGACGTACCACGGCAGTTGATACAAATATTGCGTGCTAAAGCGCTGCGTCCACTGGGCACCCTGTCCCGCTTTGCTGAAGTGCGCTTTTTTCAGCATCTGTGCGGCTTCGTCAAAACGGCTGGCGAGGATCTGCTCCTCGTTGTTCAGTCGCTTCTGCGGATCCGCTGCTTCCGGGCTGGTGGTGTTCTCATTGAGTTTGTCCATCAGCTTGCGGTTCAGCCAGGCATTGTACAGCCGCGGCAGAATGTGGCCCTGCGCCCAGAGCAGATAAACCACCGCAATACTGATGATGCGGTTCTGTTCAGATTCGAGCGGTCGGGTGTCCACGATGGACAACAATGGGCCAATCATCCAGATAACCGCCGCAAGCGCAGTGACGCCCAGGAAGCTCCACAGAATGCGATTGGTCAAAATGGAAAGAAGAGTAGTCAGCATCCTTAGTTTCCTTGCGGCAATCCGTTCAGCTCAGCCTGGGTATTTTCAGGCGACACCAGCAGAGTAATTTCCACCCGGCGGTTACGGGCACGGTTTTCCGGCGTATTGTTAGGTGCCACTGGATTAATCTCGCCGCGGCCTTCCGCTTTCACACGTTCAGGTTGAGAGAGGCTTCCCTGCAGCATTTTCTGAACTGACCGGGCACGTTCCAGCGACAGTTCATAGTTAGAGGCAAAGCGCGCGCTGCGAATTGGCACGTTGTCGCTGTAGCCCACCACCAGAATTTTACCGCTGACGTTATTCATGGCCTGTGCAATACGGTTTATCACCGGCTCATAACGGTCACGTACCACGGTTGAGGCGGAAGCAAACAGGCCGTCCCCTTTCAGGATCACCACGCTACGGTCCGCTTCATCTTTTACCGCAACCAGACCGGCTTCAATTTCCGGCTTCAGGAAACCACGCAGGTTCAGCACAGCAGGCAGCTGGCGGGCAGGTTGCTGGATAGTCGTTTCGGGAAGCTGTGACTGATAAATTTTTGCTAATACCGGGTTGGTGCTATCGCCAAGCCGCCAGTTAAGCACGATATAGAACAGGCAGGCGATAAACCCGGCCAGCGCCACACAGGCCCACAGAGGTACCATAGGTCGCCATAGCTTGCGCAGTACCGGACGATCTTCCGGATGCGGAGAGAGCTGTGGCGGGTAACTGCCACGCACGCCGCGAATCATCTGCCACAGCCGTTGCTTGATGGTTTCAAGCTGGGTGCGGCCATTATCCAGCACCCGATAGCGCCCCTCGAAGCCGAGCAGCAGGCAGTAGTTGATCATCTCCAGCAGCAGAATATGTTCGCGCGGGTTTTGCGACAGACGCGCCAGCAGCTGGAAGAACTTTTCGCCGCCCCAGGTTTCGTTATGAAACGTCACCAGCAGACCATTGCTGGACCAGACGCCGCTGCTGCCCCAGGGGGTGAGCGCGGCAGCCTCATCAAGTGCCGTACAGAGGCAGTAACGTGCCCCGACGATCACCTCATAGGCCAGACCGGCCTGCTGACAGCGCACTTCGAACCGGCGGATCTCATCGATCAGGCGCTGGCGCAACGCCACCTGATCGTCATGTGATACCGAATGACGGATTTGCGGAATCGCATTGAGCAGCGGATTGGCGGCCGCCACCAGCTGATTGTTGCTACTGGCTCCGGTAAACGCGGCATCACTGCCGGTATCCTGTCGTTCCTGCATATTAAGCGCTCGCTTTATTATTCAGTCGGGCTACGGATGGCCCAAAACTCCATATCAAGTCCCGGGAACTCGCCTGCGAGATGCAGGGCGAAAGCGCCGGACTTATCCATCTCGTGCCACAGCTCGCTCCCCTTCTCCAGTTCGAAGTAGCTGTAGCCTGCATGCCAGGGGATCTGCGGCGGTGCGACCGGCATGGCGCGCAGCATAATGCCAGGCAGTTGCAGCTGAACCAGATCGCGAATTTTCGAGACTGGCGCCACTTTCATCTGGGCAGGGAAATGGGTTTGCAGGTGTTCGCCCGGCACGTTGGCTTTGACCGCCAGCACGAAACCGAACTCACGCACCATGCTGGTTTCCGGCACGGTCGCGATGTTCAGACCGTGGGAACGCTCGTTAAGCGGCAGCTGAATGGCATGGTCTTCCATCACCAGAGACAGCCCCTGACGCAGCAGCATCATCAGTTTGCTGAAGCAACCCGCGAGGTCGTCGTGATCGTAAATTGGCAGCACGCTTTCAGCGGTACGCTGAGACGCCCAGGTGGCGAGCTCGGTCGCAAACGGCAGCCAGCTGCGCCAGAGCGTTTCCGGATGCAGCAGCGGAAGCGTTTTTAAATGCGAAACCTCTCCCAGATGGCGGTTCACCAGTGAGAGCAGCGTGAATTCAATCAGTTCCGAGGTATTAAAGCGGCCAGGCTGGCGCAGACGACCGCCAATTTGCTGGCTGCGCTGCACCAGTAAGCCGTGCAGATCGTTAATCATGCTGTAGATCTGCGGGCTGTTATTGGCATTCAGCATCGGCGGAATGTAGCTGCTATCGAGACGCACGTGGTTATCGTTGCGTTTCTCGGTCACAAACGCCACACCGATAGCGGTCCACTCTGCCGTTACATCTTTTTCCAGCATCAGGGTCAGACGCAGGCGGCCAAACTGTACGGTGGCATCGCCTACCGACATGGCGTTGTCGTCTTCCACCTCTTGCTCAAAGGCGATGAAGCGCGCCAGCGAGGCCGGCTCTTCACTGAAGATCACCTCTTCTCTCTCTCCACGGCGAACCGGCAGTGCGAGCACCACCTTTTCATTGGTGAGATTGTCAGGGATTTTCAGCGGCACCGGACCATTGCGGCCGTTGCGCACCTGGAAAAAGGTTCCGTCAGGCAGCAGTCCACTGCAGTAGCTCAGGGCAATGCATCCCTGGCGCAGCATCGCTTCGTCCAGCTCAACGTCGAGAAAGCCCCAAAGGTATGAACGCTGCAGCGCACCCCATTCACGAACGTGGTTGAGCAGATAGCTTTCAGTCCGCTGAAAATGGTGTGGGCGCAGGAACATGCCTTCGGTCCAGACGACCTTTTCTGCTTTCGTCATGATGATGTAATTCCTGTTATGAAGCGCGTTACTGGCTGATGACCCGGATGCCATTCACGTCGAGAAACACGTTGGCCTGGAGTTCATCCGCTGACCATTTCCAGAACTGGTAGATATGGTTTTCGCCTGGCACAGGCAGAGGGAGTGAAACGCGCCATTTTTTGCCATCCAGCATCTGATATTCCGCCATCACACCAATGTAGCGGGCGTCGGGAGAGCTCTGTCCACTCAGAGTTTTCGAGAGCTGACCCGGCATCAGGAAGAAAACATCGCTGTTCAGCAGATTCGCGCCAAGCGTGGCTGACGCGTTGTTCTGCAGGGAATAGAAGTCGCTGGACATGAAATCCGCATCGGATTTCAGCAACAGCACTCTGACTTTTAGCGGCGCAGATTCATTGATTTGTGGATGAGCCTGAAACTGCAGATTGTAGCGGGAAGGGTCGCTGTGTGAAGACGACGTACAACCACTGACAAGGGCGAAAATCGCCGCGTAAAAGACGGACCACAACCAATGAAAATTTTTATTATTCATAAAAATACGCTCAGGGACGCGGTTTAGTTCAGGATCCAGGTACCGTTAGCGCTGTCTTTGCAGGCTTTGCTGTTACCGTCCACATCAACACAGGTTGCCTTCTTACGCACTTTCGCACGCTGGGCCTGCTTACGGACGGTCGCTTCGTACTGATCGGCTTTGATCACTGCACGCATCGGGACGTAGCCAATCAGTTGATCATTTCCCTCATCGGCAAGCGCCATCCAGTAGTGCTCAACCTGACCCAGGACCACATACGTTTTACCGGTTTCCAGGGTACGGATAACCTTTCCGCCGAAGTCAGGACGGCTCATCAGCGAGGCCGGATACATGGCACGATACGGCTCATTGAGCTGAGTAAACTCTGCTGGAGGTAAAACAGCATGACGGTGGGTTAACGTGACGCCATTGACCTGGCTGGTCACGATCGTGTCGTCGTTGATCACAGGTTTCTGCGGCGCTTTACAGCCCGCCACCGCCATTACAAACAGAAGTGAAAACAGTACGCGCATTTTCATATGCTTTTCCGTAGCGATATTTCGATGATGGAGATAAAGGGGATGAAGTTTGACTTAGGTGCTATTGTTAAAATAGTCAGTATATTTTCGGGGCGTTACTATTTAAGGGCATAGCTACCGCACGAGCCCTTCAGAATAAGGCCCAGCGTCTTCCTGACATATTTTGACAAACGGTAAGCAAGTTTACATGAGCTTGCCACCAATTCAATATTTACCGCTTCATAACTGATGGTTAATGAAGCACTCGAGACATTATAGGATTAATCTGAGAAAAAAATACGATTTAGCTAAAATCGTCTATTCCCCTCAAGCCAAAATCACATATCCATCTGATTTAAAATGAAATTCCACAAAAGAGAATCACTTTCATTAACGCAATAATCCTATTACTGCTACTACCATAATTAGTAGAATCTGGCTTTATGCGGGGCGAAGAAAATATATCCAATATGAATTATTTGTTGCATTATCGAGATAACTTTCAATTTCAGCCAGACCTGTCTCAATATATGAAATTGTTTCAGGGAAACTGAGAAAAGTTAATTTTACACCTCAAAATAAGTTTGTCTTTTAATCTCCCTTTCGGATTTAATCGGGTAATTTTCCGCTATTAACAATTAAGCACAGCTACATATTCCTGGTTAAAGCGACGATTAATTTGCACCGATTCCTCCTGTCTGCAGGGGTCTTCGTCGCCCTGCCCTTCAGCTACCTTCATCTGAAATTTAACGCTGACTTCATCATCGCTTCGCTTTCGCCATAGCGCAGAGTGAACAGGTGATAGATAAGATTTATTATAAAAATGATAAAATTTCGTTATAATTTCTTTAAAAGTTTACACCGATTAGCATGTAAGCCACTGTAAAATATCGCCATTAAATTCAATGCATTTAACTTTGCTCTGGCCTCTGGTAACAGACGCCATCATTGTTTTCGCTTATTGGCAAACCCGGTGGTTTATGGGCGCAGGTGATGTCATGACCGCACAAGTCAGGAGTTGGTATGAATAAGAAAAGACGTTCAGTTCCCGGTATCAGGCACTATGACGGCCCAGCCGGTGGCTGGGGGGCGTTAAAGGCGACGGCCATTGCGGTACGTACCCAAATGGATACGCTGGATGCCCCCGCAACTCTGCTGCGCACAAACCAGCCTGACGGTTTTGACTGCCCTGGCTGTGCGTGGCCCGATAAAGAACACAAATCCACGTTCCAGTTCTGTGAGAACGGGGCGAAAGCCGTCACCTGGGAAGCCACCAATAAACGCGTCACTACGGATTTTCTCGCCAAAAACAGCGTGTCCTCGCTGCTGGCTAAATCTGACTTTGAGCTGGAAGGTTACGGTCGTCTGACCCATCCCCTGCGCTATGACCGGGCAAGTGATACCTTCCAGCCAGTGGAATGGGACGACGCTTTCCAGCGTATCGGTGAGGTGCTGCGCGGGCTTGAGCCTGACCAGGTCGAATTTTATACCTCCGGCAGAGCCTCGAACGAAGCCGCGTATCTGTTCCAGCTGTTCGCCCGCGAGTACGGTACCAATAACTTCCCCGACTGCTCGAATATGTGCCATGAAGCCACCAGCGTCGGTTTACCCCGTTCCATTGGTATCGGGAAAGGGACCGTCTCACTTGATGACTTCGATAAAACGGAGCTGGTTATCTCCATTGGTCATAACCCTGGTACCAACCATCCGCGGATGATGGGCACGCTGCATGAGCTGGCTCGCCGCAACGTACCGATTATCGTCTTTAATCCCCTGCGCGAGCGCGCGCTGGAACGTTTCGCGGATCCGCAAAGCGTTATTGAGATGGCAACCTACAGCTCTACCGATATCGCCTCCACCTATTTCCAGGTGAAAGCCGGGGGCGATGCCGCTGCGTTAAAAGGGATCGCAAAACACCTGCTGGAGATGGAGAACGAACGCGGAAACGTGCTCGATCGCGCCTTTATTGCTGAACACACCCTGGGCGTTGAGGCGTTTACTGCGGATATTGCGCAAACCGACTGGGAGGCCATTGAGCGTGAATCCGGGTTGAGCCGGGCAGCGCTCAAATCCGTGGCCGAGGCCTACGCAAAATCGAATGCCACCATCATCACCTACGGGATGGGCATCACCCAGCATAATAAAGGCACCGCGAATGTCCGCCTGATCGCTGATCTGTTGCTGCTGCGCGGTAACATTGGCAAACCCGGCGCGGGGATATGCCCTCTGCGCGGCCACTCGAACGTTCAGGGTAACCGCACCGTGGGCATAAGCGAGAAACCGACACCGGCATTTCTCAACCGCCTGAAGGAGGTATTCGGTTTTGAGCCCCCTGCTCACCACGGCCATGATGCGGTGCAGGCAACGCAGGCCATGATCGACGGACGTGCAAAAGCGCTGATCTGTCTGGGGGGAAATTTTGCGGTGGCGATGCCCGATCACGAGAACGGTTTTCCGGCAATGAATGCGCTGGATTTGAGCGTTCACATCGGTACCAAGCTCAACCGCACCCATTTGCTGGTGGGGAAAGAGACCTTTATTTTGCCGTGCCTCGGTCGTACCGAGCTGGATGTCCAGGCCACCGGACGCCAGTCCATTACCGTGGAGGACTCTATGTCGATGGTGCATGCCTCTTCCGGTAAGCTGAAACCCGCCTCTCCGCGCCTGCGCGCTGAGCCGGCCATTGTCGCCGGAATGGCGCAAGCCACCCTGCGGGAGACCCGCGTGGACTGGATGACGCTGGTTGAGGATTATGACCGTATCCGCAACCTGATTGAGCAGACCATTCCAGGCTTCGAGAATTACAATGAACGGATCCGCATTCCTGGTGGTTTTCGCATGCCTCTGCCGCCCACAGAACGTATCTGGCCAACGGCGACGGGCAAAGCGATGTTTTCGGTTTTCGACGGCGTCAATGAGAACGCCAGTGGTGAAGGCGATAATGTGCTGCGCCTGATCACGCTGCGCAGCCACGACCAGTACAACACCACCATTTACGCCCTTGATGACCGCTACCGCGGCGTCTTTGGCCGTCGCGATGTGCTGTTTATGAATGAAGACGATATGGCGCAGTCAGGCCTGGAGCATGGCGATCGCGTGGATATCGAAACCGCCCTGCCGGGGAGCGTTCAGCGTCTGGAAGACATTACCGTTGTGGCCTACAGCATTGCGCCGGGTTCCGTCGGAGCCTACTACCCGGAGGCCAACGTACTGGTTCCGCTTGATTATCTGGATAAGGACAGCGGTACGCCGTCTTATAAATCGGTTCCGGTCCGCCTCATCCTGCGTTCGAAAGAGATCCGCATGCTGTAAGGCTTTCAACGCAGAGAAATACGATGGATATAAAACAGCTAAAGTACTTAATCGCACTCGATCAGACCCGGCATTTTGGTAAAGCAGCCTCGCAGTGCAACATCACCCAGCCGACCCTCTCCATGCGTATTCGCAGCCTGGAAGAGGAGCTGGGGCTGGTGCTGATTACTCGCGGGCAACGTTTTGAAGGCTTTACGCCCGAAGGCGAACGCATTCTGGCATGGGCGCGCGCGGTGCTGGCCGCTCACGACGGCCTGCAGGCCGAAGCCTCGCTGTGCAAAGGGCAAGTGGTGGGTGAATTGCGTCTGGGAATGGTGCCGCTGGCCAGCGTGGATCCGATGATCTTTATCCGCCAGCTGACGCAAAAATACCCGGAGCTGACCTACAGCCTCTACTCAATGTCCTCGCAACAAATTGCCGACGGCGTCAGCCGGAATCAGCTTGAACTGGGGATTTGCTACCTGAACAGCATTGACACCCGTCCGTTTGACATTATCCAGCTGCCAAAAACCGAAATGGGATTGCTGCACGATATCCGCCATTTCCAGCTGGATCAGGAGACGCTGACCTGGCAGGAACTGATGGCATTTCCGCTGGGGTTTCTGACCAAGGGGATGCATTATCGCGAGCATATGGAGGTGAGCTTTAAATCTGCCGGCATTAATCCCGAGTCTGTCTTCGAAAGCGATTCCACTTTCCAGATCATTCAGGCGGTACAAAGCGGCGTGTGCTGTGCCGTGATGCCGCTGAACAACGGGCTGGAGAACCTGAACAGCCACTTCCGGATAACTCCCATAACCGACTCGAACATCGAAGCCCCGATCGGCCTGATCATGCGTCGACAGGCTCCCGTCTCCTCACTGGCACTGCGCTGTTTCACCGACGCGCAGGCGCTTTATCTTGCGGAGAACAACGGCATTGAGTGAGGTCATGTGATAACGCGTCAGTCGAGCAACACCGAATAAGACTGACGCGTCACCACACTGAACCCGCCGATCAGCACCGCCTTGCAAACGTCCCGGTATTGCGGGGCATTCACCAGCGTGTTCAGCGCATCACGGAGAGCGTTAAGCGTTTCAGGGGATGTGTTGTGCGCGGTAATCAGCGGTAACCCGGGTGTCAGGGGAGTACTGTCGATCGCCGCCAGCCCGTCGAGCAACGCCGGTTCATGACGCTGCAGTAGCGCGTACGTCACGCAGTCGATAGCGGCGATATCGCCCTTACCCTCTTTTAGATCAATCAGCGACTGGCGATGGCTGCCGCTAAAGGTCGTCCGGGCAAAATAATGGCCATCGGGTGCAAGTGGTGCCACTTTTTTTCGCAGGGCGTGATAACCGGACTGCGAATCCGCAGAATTGCATACCGCCCATCGGCCGCGAAAATCAGCCAGTGTCCGGGTACGCTTCTGGGCGCGCGTCACCAGAAGGCTACGGTAATAAAACGCTTCGCAGCCCGGCGCCTGGTAGTGAAAACAGCCCACGACCTGTACGTCCGGCAATTGCGTCATCAGCGGGTAGCCGCAGGTCTGGCTGAGGACAAGCCCGGGCTGCTGCCAGTGGGCCAGCAGAGAATCATCGGGTACGCCCTCGCTCACCGGCACGCCGCGTTCAGCAAGCAGGTGCTGTACCGCTCGCCAGAGGGCATCGGTGTCGGCGCGATTGATGGCATACATCGGAAACGCCAGCGGGTTACTCATGACTTCCCTCGTGTTGACGCCCTGGGTGAGCGGTGACGTTGACCGCCCGCCCCCAAAACTGTCGCATCCATTCACTATAACCCCTGACCAGAAAACCATGGTTACGCTTCTGGTACGCCGCCCGGTTTTGCAGATAGACGCTTTTTAGCCCATACCACGGAACACCCGGTAAATCGTGATGGACTGAATGGTAGTTAAGATTTAAAAACAGCACCCGCCAGAACAGCCCTGCTTCGTTGATGACAGAACGCGCCAGCGGATCATCCGCCGCGCGATGTTCATAAAAGGAGCGCACTTTGGTCAGCGCCAGCGCCGGATAACTTACCGCCAGCACAAACCAGACGGGCGAGAAACCGTTGTGCATCATCCAGGCAAACAGCGCTGCCAGCAGCGACGCGTGGACGAGCCACATTGCCATTGCGCGCAGGTGAAGATGGCGAAACGCCGTCACGACGCTGGCCAGCGTCTGCAGGATATCCAGCAGCGGTGCCAGCAACAGCCGGCCGCAGAAGGTATTCCGTGCATGGATCACGCGCTTGTGCCAGGGCGAAAAGCGTGCCCAGCTCTCCTCAGTAAAATAGTACGACTCCGGGTCATCCACTGGGATCGTCAGGCTATCATGGCGATGATGGGCAAGATGAGAGTCCCGGTACAGACCATACGGATACCACACCGCCAGCGGAAGCGTGCCAAACAGCGCGTTAAGCCAGGCAAACCGCGTGGGATGGCCGTGGATCAGTTCATGCTGGAGTGACATATACCAGGTGGTAAATCCGATGAGCAGCAGCGTGGCGGGCAGCAATCCCAGCGTTTTCCAGTACGCCAGCGTGGCAAACCAGCCACTGTAAAGGGAGATGATGACGATCCACGTGGGCAGTTCGCTTCGCCACAAAAAACCCGAGGCGAGGTGGTGAATTTGATCGCGTTGTTGCGGATGTAAATAGAGGGAGCTTCGTTTACCCATGCCTTCAGACGCCGTTTCGCCAGAGAGAATGCCCTGACGATCGGGGAAAACGCTTGAAATAACAAAGAACTTATATCGCTTTGCTTTGCCAGAAACGCGGGCAGCGCGAGATATCCCTCTCGTTCGCAGCTTGACTTATTTTGCAATAAAGGTACTTTTCAGGACATGAAGAAGATTCTGATTATCGTCCCTGACGGCGGCATGCTGTTTGAAGCCGCCGGTATCGCAGACATTCTGATGCAGGCGAACCGGCTGCATCCGGAAGGCCTAGCCCATCCCTGTTACCGCATTATCATCGCCACCACCCAGCCTCACCAGGTGATCCACGGCCAGTCCGGCCTCAATCTGCTGGCGGATTATCGCCTGCCGGAGCTGGATCCGCGTGAACCGCTTGATACGATTATTATCACCGGCCGCGGAATGAACGAGCAGGAGAGCACGGCGGTGGTGGACTGGCTGCACCTGGCTGCGCCACACGCGCGGCGGATAGCCTCCATTTGCGGCGGCGCGATGCTGCTGGCCCAGACTGGCCTGCTTGATGGACGCCGGGCGACCACCCACTGGCGGCTGCTGGAGACCCTACAAACCCAGTACCCGGCCATCCATGTGGAAGGTGGCCCGCTGTATATTCAGGACGGTCCCATCTGGACCTCCGGTGGGGTTAGCTCCGGGTTTGATTTGACCCTGGCGCTGGTGGAAGACGATTACGGTTTTACCCTCGCTCGCGAGGTGGCGCAGGATATGGTGATGTATCTGCGCCGCCCCGGCGGGCAGCTCCAGTTCAGTCGCTATAATCTTCAGCAGCCCGGCACATCCGGCCCGATAAGCGACCTGCAAACCTGGATCCTGGAGAACCTGACCGCTGACCTGTGCGTGGAAAATCTGGCGCAAAAAGCGGCGATGAGCCCGCGCAATTTCACCCGCGTGTTCACCCGTGAAACAGGCGCCTCTCCGGCGCGTTATGTCACCGAAGCACGCCTTGCCGCCGCCCGGCAACTGCTTGAACAGACCAGCGACCCTCTCGAACGCATTGCTGAGCAGAGCGGGTTTGGCAGCAGCATCAATTTGCGTCGCGTCTTTGAGAAACAACTCCACCTCACGCCTGGCGAGTATCGTCAGCGCTTCCACTGTCGCAAAATGGCATAATGTGATCCTTTTTTGTCGTTTACGCCATCCGGCCTGACGCCTACAGTGACGCCAGACAACAGAGATAAGGAGTGCACTATGGTTAAGGTCGGCATTAACGGTTTCGGCCGTATCGGACGTAATTTCCTGCGCGCGGCGCTGGGTAACCCGGATGTGCAGATTGTGGCAATTAACGATCTGACGGACAGCAAAACCCTCGCCCATCTGCTCAAACATGATTCCCTTCTCGGCACGCTGCCGGCTCCCGTTGAAGCCTCGGACGGTGCGCTGCAGGTCGATGGCCAGCGGATCGTCGTCTTTAGCGAACGCGATCCGGCGAATATCGCGTGGCGTGATGCCGGCGTTGACGTGGTTATAGAAGCCACAGGCTTCTTTACGGAGCGGGAAAAAGCAGCCGTGCATATCACGCACGGTGGGGCTAAGCGCGTCATCATCTCTGCCCCCGGCAAAAACGATGACCTGACGGTGGTCATGGGCGTCAACCATGAACAGTACGATCCGGCTCAGCATTACGTAGTGAGTAACGGCAGTTGTACGACCAATGGTCTGGCCCCCGCCGCTCAGGTTTTGCATCAGCAGTTCGGTATTGAGCATGGCCTGATGAATACCACGCACGCTTATACCAACAGTCAGGCACTGCACGATCAGCCAGAGAAGGATCTGCGCGGTGCACGTGCGGCAGCGCTGTCGATTGTGCCTTACTCCAGCGGTGCGGCGAAAGCGCTGGGGAAAGTGATCCCCTCACTTGACGGTAAACTGACCGGGTATTCCCTGCGCGTGCCGGTTCCGGTGGTGTCGATTGTGGATTTGACGGTAACCCTGAGCCGTGACGTTACCGCCGAGGAGGTGAATGACGCCTTCCGGAAAGCCGCTGCCAGTGGCCCCCTGAAAGGCATTCTGGGTTACAGCGATGAACCGCTGGTTTCCAGTGATTATCAGGGCGACCCGCGCTCGTCAATTATCGACGGGCTCTCCACCCTCGTGATTGGCGGCAAAATGGTGAAGATCCTGGCGTGGTATGACAACGAATGGGGATTCTCAAACCGTCTGGTGGATCTGGCGGTGCTGATGGATAAGAAAGGGTTGTAACCTTCCCCCCGTTCCCACTCTGAGTGGGTATCGCTGCCCGGTAGCCTTTCGCTGACCGGGCACGCGTTCGTCACTCTGCTTTGACTTTCACGCCCATAAACACAATTACCATGGCCGTCACCAGCAGGAAACCGCTGCCCGCGAAGACGCCGCTGGCACCGTTGAGGTCGAATACAGCACCACCCACTGCCGCACCGGCGCTTATCGCCAGCTGGATAGAGGCCACCAGCAAACCACCCGCACTTTCGGCTTCATCCGGCACGGTGGTGGCAAGCCACGTTGACCAGCCCACCGGTACCAGACCAAACGCAAAGCCCCACAGCGCAACCAGTAAACCGTCCAGCATCGCCAGATGACCAAACGCCACCATGGTGAGAGCAAGCACGCCCATCACGAACGGTACCAGTGCCAGCGTCAGGCGCAGGTTACGCGCCAGCAGATGCCCGGCGACGGAGGTGCCGATGAAGTTGGCAATCCCAAAGCCCAGCAGGATCAGCGAGATGCTCTCCACGCTCGCCTGCCCCACCGTTTCAAGGAACGGACGCAGGTAGGTAAAGAAGGCAAAGTGGCCGCTGAAGATAAGAATGGTCGCCAGCATGCCGCCAATCATCCCCGGACGACGCAGCACGCGGAACAGCGTACTCAGGCTACCGCTGCTTTCCGGCTTCATGGACGGCAGTACCCAGAGCTGCCACAGCAGCGCCAGCATGCTCGGCAGAATGCAGAGAATAAAGACGTTACGCCAGCCAATCAGGCTACCCAGATAGCTTCCCAGCGGCGCCGCCACCACCGTCGCAATCGAGACGCTGGAGAAGATCACCGCCAGCGCTTTCGGCACTTTATCGGCGGGCACCAGGCGCATCGCCGTGGCGGTCGACATCGCCCAGAATCCCCCGATCGCCACACCCAACAACAGCCGGCCCATCAGCAGGACGTGCAGCGTGGGCGCAAAGGCCACCAGCAGGCTGGAGATGATCTGCAGCACCGAGAAGAACATCAATACCCAGCGACGGTCGATATTTTTGGTGGCCGGCGTGATGAGCAACCCGGTGACCAGCGCCACCAGCGCAGTGGCCGTCACCGCTTGTCCGGCCATCCCCTCGGACACCCCCAGACTCGCGGCCATCGGCGTCAGCAAACTGGCGGGCAGGAATTCTGCTGTGATCAGGCCGAATACGCCGAGCCCCAGTGAGTAGACGGCTCGCCAGGCGGGTTTTGCAGGCGTGACCGCCTCTCTCGCCACGACACATGAATTCATCTGTTGTTCTCCCGTTATAAAAATGTGACAACTGTCGCAAAAGCATAGTGGGTTCACCCTGGACGATCTATGACATATAATCTCCACTTATTGATTATTCGTCCGGAGTTGCGTCATGACCGTTCAGTCACCCGATTTGATCAGCGAACTTTTGCGCGGCATGCGCCTGTCGGGCGTGAAATACCGTCGGATTGAGGCCAGCGCGCCGTTTGGCGTGGCGTTTCACCAGGCGCCCGGCAAAGCCCAGTTCCATTTTGTCAGCCACGGCAGCGCCCTGTTGCGTATGGAGAGTGGCGCCACCTTCACGCTGAATGGCGGCGACGCCCTTTTTATCCCGAACGGCAACGCCCATGCCCTGCTCTCTGACGAGCACGCCAGCATTACCCCGGTCAGTGCATTCCCCAGCGAGCCTATCTGCGGTTCGGTCTGCGCGATCACCTGTGAGCCGTGTCAGGAAAGCGAGAACACCATCATCTTCAGTGGATGCATGGATTTTGAACTGGGCGGGATGCAGCCGCTGATCAAGGCGATGCCGGAAGTGATGATGGTGAGCCGGCTGATGTCCACATGGCCGGAAATTCATCCGCTGCTGGCAGCGATGGAGCGGGAATCAATGACCCGCCAGGCCGGATTCGCCGGGATCCTCGCGCGACTTGCCGACGTGGTGGCCGCGTTGATCGTGCGTGGCTGGGTTGAAGGAGGCTGCGGCAAAGCTACCGGCTGGGTGCAGGTATTGCGCGACCCGCGTTTGAGCCGGGCCATTTACGCCATGCATCAGCAGCCAGGCCTGAACTGGAGCGTGGCGGATCTGGCGAAAGAAGCGGGCACTTCCCGCTCCGTGTTTGCTGAACGTTTTCTGGCGGCCACGGGAACCACACCGGCAAAATATCTCAGCGAACTGAGGATGCGGCTGGCCATTCAGTACATCCGCCACGAAAATCAGCCCATTGAAACCGTCGCGTTGCGTCTGGGGTACGGTTCACTGGCCGCGTTCAGTCGGGCATTTAAGCGCATTATTGGGCATGCACCGGGCACATTGCGCGAGACCAGCCAGACCCCGGAAGAGGTCTGAGCCAGGCGTTAGCGCTGCGTATTTTTTGCCAGTCGCCTTTCGCGATTTAATTATGGGGCGTGCTAAGGGAGCACCTTGCGCTATTACGGAATAAAAGAGCATTCCGCGCATATTATTATCGCGCCATGATTTGCGCCCGTTGATTAAATTAAAAGCAATATAATTATTTATCATAAAAAAGAATTATCTTTCATCGAGATAGCAAATTCTCCCATTCCCTTCCGGCGCATAACCAGACGGTAAATTGTCTGGTTATGCGCAAAATGGGATATTCGACACGCGAAGCGGCCAATATTCGTCTAAGGTTTTCAGGTGATTGATAACAGCGGCAACGCTGCTCAGCGAATACAGGAGATGAACCGATGATAAGACCTCGTACACTACGCCCTGCTCTTTTGCACCTGGCTTTGGGCGGCGCGTTACTCGGTGTGACAACATGGGGTTATGCGGAAGAACAACTCACCACCCAGACAAGCTCCCCCGATATTTTACTTGGTCCTCTCTTTAATGATGTGCAAAGTGCCAAACTGTTTCCCGATCAAAAGACCTTTGCTGACGCCGTGCCGAAAAGCGATCCGCTGATGATTCTGGCGGATTATCGTATGCAGCGCACCCAGTCTGGCTTCGATCTGAAGCACTTTGTGGAAATGAACTTTACGCTGCCAGCGGAGGGTGAAAAATACGTCCCGCCTGCCGGGCAAAGTTTACGCGCGCACATTGATGACCTCTGGCCCGTACTGACCCGCACCACCGATAAAGCGAGTAATAAGTGGGATTCCCTTCTGCCGCTGCCTAAACCCTATGTCGTGCCTGGTGGACGTTTTCGCGAGGTCTACTACTGGGACAGTTATTTCACCATGTTAGGGCTGGCTGAGAGTGGCCACTGGGACAAAATCAGCGATATGGTGGACAACTTCGCTTACGAGCTGGACAGCTGGGGACATATCCCGAACGGCAACCGCAGCTACTACCTGAGCCGCTCCCAGCCTCCGTTCTTCGCGCTGATGGTCGAGTTGCTGGCGACCCATGACAGCGATGCGCTGAAGAAATACCGTCCGCAAATGGAGAAAGAGTACGCCTACTGGATGGAGGGGGCCGACACGCTGCAGGCCGGACAAGCCAACAAACGTGTGGTGAAGCTGGACGATGGCTCAGTGCTCAACCGCTACTGGGATGACCGCGATACGCCGCGTCCTGAATCCTGGCTCGATGATATGACCACCGCTAAAAGCAATCCTAACCGACCGGCCACGGAGATCTACCGCGATTTACGCTCAGCGGCCGCCTCAGGGTGGGACTTTAGCTCCCGCTGGATGGACGATCCGCAAAAACTGGGCACGATCCGCACCACCAGCATTGTGCCTGTCGATCTTAACGCCCTGATGTTTAAGATGGAAAAATTGCTGGCCAGGGCAAGCCAGGCATCCGGCGATACCTCCGCTGCCAGCAAGTATGACGCGCTGGCGACCGCGCGTCAGAAAGCGATCGAGAGCCATCTGTGGAGTGATAAAGAGGGCTGGTACGCGGATTACGATCTTAAGAGTAAAAAGGTGCGTAATCAGCTTACGGCAGCCGCACTTTATCCGCTCTATGTGAAGGCGGCTTCGCAGGATCGCGCTGATAAAGTCGCTGCAGCGGCATCGTCACGCCTGCTCAAACCGGGCGGCATTTCCACCACCACCATCAACAGCGGCCAGCAGTGGGATGCACCTAACGGCTGGGCACCGCTGCAATGGGTGGCGACGGAAGGGTTGCAGAATTACGGACAGGATAAGGTGGCAATGGATGTGACCTGGCGCTTCCTGAAAAATGTTCAGCATACCTATGACCGCGAACAGAAGCTGGTAGAGAAGTATGACGTTTCGAGTACCGGTACAGGGGGCGGTGGCGGTGAATATCCGCTGCAGGATGGCTTCGGCTGGAGCAACGGCGTGACGCTGAAAATGCTGGATCTGGTCTGTCCGAAAGAGAAACCGTGCGACAGCGTGCCGGAGAATCAGCCGGCGGCAAACGATGCTGTCGCACCGGCGAAAAGTACGGCGCAATAAAGCGGCCTCATTCCCTCACCCTCTCCCGCCAGGAGAGGGTGAATGGACCGTCTTACGGGGTTTAACAGGGCATCAGAAGCTGTAGCTCGCGCCTAACTGATAGGTTCGGTCACGTCCAATCCAGCAGTTGGTCGCATCGTAACAGGTCAACGTCTCTTTATTGGTGATGTTCTGCGCGCTCGCTTTCAGGGTCAGCCCTTCGAGCGAAGGCAGAATTTCGCCCATCCGATAGGATGCCGCCAGATCGTACTGCGTGGTGCCACCAAGTTTACCCGCGTCGTTCGCTGGTGAAATCTCCATCGGCCCGGTGTAGCGCGCCCCGGCCCCCAGCATCAATCCTTTCAGTGGCGTATTCTCAAAGGTGTAATCCCCCCACAGGTTGAATGCATTTTCCGGCACCTGCGTAGGGCGTTTGCCCTGATACTTATCGTCCTGCGTATTGATGGCGTGGGTGTATGCGTAGTTGGCAATCAGGTTCAGATTGTCTGTCGGACGGCCAATCACAGACAACTCCGCTCCTTTAGACTCCACTTCGCCGGTCTGACGATAGTTCAGGAAGCCGGGATCGGAAGTGACGACATTCTTCTGGCGAATACTAAACACTGAGGCGGTAAAGGTGGTGGCGTATTCTGCCAGCAGATATTTCACCCCGCCCTCCACCTGCTTGCTGGTGGTCGGCTTGACCTCTTTCGCCGTCAGGGTTCCCTGCGGCGAGACCGGGGCAAACCCTTCTGAATAGCTGATAAACGGAGAGAGACCGTTGTCGAAGGCGTAGAGCGCGCCCAGTCGTTTGGTAACGCGATCCTGCGATACCCACGCCTTGTCGCCGTTATGCAGATAATCGGTGGTGACGGAGCGATAATCATCATAGCGCAGGCTGCCCAACAGATTTAAGCCGCCAAACTCCACCTGATCCTGCAGGTAATACCCATTCTGCTGATAGCTCAGACGGTTTTTCTGCGCGGTATACAGCCCCAGCGCATCCTCATGGACCTGTGAATAGTCCGGATTGCGCATATCAATCCCCGGTGTTGTCGAGGCATAGCGGTAGTGGAAGTGGGAATTCAACTTCTGGTAGTCAAACCCGGCCAGCAGATGGTGTTTCCACTCACCCAGCGCAACGGTTTTGGTCACCTGATTATCAATGTTGAAGCTCCGGAGATCTTCATCCGTGGTGTAGGCAAAGCGGTTAAGCTGATTGACTTCACTGCCCGGCCCGGTTGCATAAATACTGCGCTGGTGGGTATCGATGTCAAAATAGCGCGCCTTCTGGTTAAAGCCCCAGCCGCTGTCAAACTCATGTTCAAAGCTGTAACCCAGCATCCACTGGCGCTGTTTAAACCCGCTCCATTCGTCGCCGGCATAATCCCGCTTGCCCGCATATTTCGAACGCAGCCAGGCGAGCGGCAGCGGATTAGACGGCGTCAGGCTTGGGGAGTTTTGCGCCAGCGCATCAAGGGTGAGGCGCGTTTTGTTGTCCGGTTGCCAGGTGACAGACGGCGCAACCAGGTAGTTTTCATACCGGGAGGTGTGCGGCTGATCGTCACTCTCCGTCGCTTTCCCCAGCAGACGGTAGTTCCAGTCGCTATCGGCAATTTGCCCGGTCGAATCCAGATACCCCTCTTTCAGGTTACGGTTGCCGGTGTTAAAGCCCAGTTCGGTCCGGGCGGCTTGTTGCGGTTTTTTACTCTGAATATTCACCAGCCCACCCGGCGAGGCACCGCCGTACAGTACCGATGAGGGACCTTTGAGGATATCAACGCTCTCAACCAACAGCGGATCGATGCGGGCTTTGGTATTGCCGGTAACGTTATAGGGTAACTGCAGCCCGTTGTAGAACTCCTGATCGACGGTAAATCCACGAATTTTATATTCGCTCATGTAGGAGGTGTTTCCGCGCACCTCGGTCGACACACCCGGTGCATAGCGCAGGATCTCATTCACGGAGTTCGCGTGACGTTTATCGATTTCCTGCGCCGACAGGGTATTGATCACCTGCGGGGTTTTACTCTCGGCAACGGCTGATTTGGTTGCGCTGTTCGTCCAGTCGGGCAGTACGCTGCCCTGCTCTGAGCCCGTAACTACGATGGTTGATTCTTCGGCAAACGCCTGTACCTGCAATGCCAGCGTCACGGCTCCTGCCAACGCGCATAACGTGAAACGAGAGGGGTTCATAAAGTCGTCTTGTGATTAAGTGTAATCAGGAACGACAATTATTATCATTTCGATTAGCAAATCAATATGCACGTAAAAAAACGGCCCTCCTTGAGAGCCGTTTTAGTGAAGTTATGCCCGTCGCAGTAACCTGAAAATGCCCAGCACCACAATGGCACCCACAACAGCCACCAGGAAACTGTGCAGGTCAAAACCGCTGATGCTGCCACCAAAGCCAAACATCGTCGCCAGCCAGCCGCCTACAACCGCCCCCACGACACCGAGCACACACGTCAGTATGAAGCCGCCGCCATCATTTCCCGGCATGATAAGTTTAGCGATAGCGCCAGCAATTAGACCAAAGATAATCCAGGCGATAATACCCATAGCGATGCCCTCTTGCAGGTTTAATGCATGCGCAGAAAACCTTCTGCGCAGGTAACTTAAGTATAGGTCATCCCTGGAAAACTAATTTCATCTCACCGACTTATCTTCTCTGCAATCTGAAAAAAAACTCATCGGTTTGTATTAAGTTTCATTGTGCAGTGCCGATAACGCAAAGACAGTCTGTCATCTATCAAGGAGCCATCCGGCGTGAGTAATTACAGTGAGCAGTTCCTCAAGCAAAATCCGCTGGCTGTATTAGGGGTATTGCGTGACCTGCAAAAAGGTGAAGTGCCGCTGCGCATCAGCTGGTCAAACAATCAGTTCATCAGCAAGATCCTCGACGTCTCGCAGGAGCGACTGGTTATCGATCTGGGCAGTCAGGAGTATGAAAACCGCGTCGCACTGAAAGCAGAGAAACTCGCGGTGATGGCAGAGACCCACGGTGCAAAAGTGGAATTTGTGCTCCCGCGCCTTGAGATGAGCGAATACCAGGGTCTTCCCGCGTTTGTCACACCGCTGCCTGCCAACCTGTGGTTTGTGCAGCGCCGGGAATATTTCCGCATCAGCGCCCCCCTTCACCCTGCCTATTTTTGTAAGGCTAAAATGCCGGACAAAAAAGAGCTCCGCTTCCGCCTCTTCGACCTGTCGCTGGGCGGTATGGGCGCGCTGATGGATACGCCGAAACCTGACGGACTGGTCGAAGGCATGCGATTCTCGCAAATTGAACTGGATATGGCCGGCTGGGGACGGTTTTATTTTGATGCCCAGTTGATTGCCATCAGCGAGCGGAAGGTGGTGGACAGCAAAAACGAAACGATTACCACGCCACGTTTGAGTTTCCGCTTCCTGAACGTCGGACCCGGTTCAGAGCGCGAACTGCAGCGCATTATCTTTGCACTGGAGCGCGAAGCACGGGAACGTGCGAATAAAGTTCTGTGAGGAAAACGGGCAGCGTGACCGCCGCCCGCCTGCGGCATTACATGGCATCCATCGCTTTCTGTACTTTCCAGATGTAACGCGGAGCCTGTGGTGCCGGATGATTTTTCGCCACATGTTCAACGAATTCATCTTTGTCCATGCCGTTAATCTCTTCTATCGCCTCTTTACGGTCAGAGGAGAAGGTTCGCAACAGCGCCCCGGCCCCGTTGACGTAAGAGACCACCAGCGCGTATTGCATCACTTCCGGGTCGTCGATGCCCTTCAGTACGCCATGCTCCAGAATGCTGAGATAGGCTGTCCCCATGGAGATATTACGCTCCGGGTTCTTCAGCTCGCTGGTCGACGGCTGACCGCTCCAGCCCATGTAGCGGTAGACCTCTTTACCTGCGGTAGACGCTTTAAGCTGCATCAGCCCCACTGCGTTTGATTTGCTGACAAGCGTGGGATTACCGCCGGATTCAACGGCAATGATTGCGGTGATAAGACGCGGACTGACGCCCCACGCCTTCCCGGCTTGCTCGCTGATCGGCATCCACTGCATGGCCCGTTTCACCGGCACTTCCGGGTTCCAGGGCGGATTTTGATAGTCATGTCTGGAACTACAGCCCGCAAGCAACACAATCAAAAAAGCAAACCATCTCAATTTCACGTCATCTATCCTTATAGCCGGTCATCGCAGTGCGCCGCCCCTTGAAGCGGGCAGCGTATAAGCGGCATGATATAGACAATTAGTTTCTCATTCAGCAAGGAATTGCCATGTCTCAGTTTCATCTTATCGCACCGTCGGGCTACTGCATCAATCAGGACGCGGCACAACGGGGCGTTCAGCGCTTACTGGGCTTCGGCCACCAGGTAGAAAATCAGACGATTATCCCTCGCCGCCAGCAGCGTTTTGCCGGAACCGAGGCCCAGAGACTGAATGATATCAACAGCCTGGTGAACCTGAAGGGTGAGGATCGGATCGTGCTTGCGGTGCGGGGGGGCTACGGCGCGAGCCGGTTACTGGAGAGCATTGACTGGCAAGGTCTGGCACAGCGTCAACAGCAGGACCCGCTGCTGATATGCGGCCACAGCGATTTCACGGTCATCCAGCTTGGGCTGCTGGCGCTGCATAACGTCATAACCTTCAGCGGCCCGATGCTGGCCGGAAATTTTGGTGCGCCGGCGCTCGATGCATTTACCCTTGAGCATTTCTGGCGCGCCTTGCGAAACCCAACCTACAGCATTACGTGGCAAGGCCAGGGGCCGCACTGGGCCTGTGAAGGCCAACTCTGGGGTGGTAACCTGGCAATGCTGGTCTCGCTCATCGGTACGCCGTGGCTGCCGGACATCGAAGACGGTATTCTGGTGCTGGAAGATATTAACGAACATCCGTTCCGCGTCGAGCGCATGTTATTGCAGCTTTATCATGCCGGGATCCTTGAACGTCAGTCAGCAATCGTGCTGGGCAGTTTTAGCGGTGCGGCACCCAATGATTACGACGCCGGTTACTCCCTAGAAACGATGGTTGATTTCATCCGTTCCCGTCTCGATATCCCGGTTATCACTGGTCTGGATTTTGGCCATGAGCAACAAACCGTAACCCTTGCGCTGGGGGCACATGCGTCCCTGATACATGATGATTCAGGCAGTCGGTTAACAATAAGCGGTCATCCGGTCATAAAGGCATAAAAAAGCCGTTAAACCCCTTAATAAAACGCTGTTGCCGTGGTTAATATGTTAGGGTTTTAGTAACAGCGTTAACATTGAGGTGGGAGTAAGACAACATTGGATGCCGCAGCGATAATCAGCCTTTTCATTCTGGGTTCTGTGCTTGTAACCTGTAGTATATTATTAAGTTCATTTTCATCGCGTCTCGGCATACCTATTCTCGTTATTTTCCTTGCTATCGGCATGCTGGCTGGCATCGATGGCATCGGCGGTATCCCTTTCGATAACTACCCTTTCGCCTACATGGTGAGTAACCTCGCGCTGGCAGTGATCCTGCTGGACGGCGGGATGCGCACTCAGGCGAGCTCGTTCCGCGTCGCCTTAGGGCCGGCGCTGTCGCTCGCGACCGTAGGCGTATTAATCACATCCGGCCTGACCGGGATGATGGCCGCCTGGCTGTTCCATCTCAATATCATGGAAGGCTTGCTGATTGGCGCTATTGTCGGTTCAACCGATGCGGCGGCGGTCTTTTCCCTGCTTGGCGGTAAAGGGCTTAACGAACGTGTTGGCTCCACGCTTGAGATTGAATCCGGCAGTAACGATCCCATGGCGGTGTTTCTCACCATCACGCTGATTGAGATGATCCAGCAGCACGAAAGCGGGCTGAGCTGGATGTTTGCCTGGCATATCCTGCAGCAGTTTGGTCTGGGGATTATTCTTGGCCTCGGCGGCGGCTATCTGCTGCAGCAGATGATCAACCGGATTTCACTTCCCGCCGGGCTTTACCCTCTGCTGGCGCTGAGCGGCGGCATTCTGATTTTTGCCGTCACCACCGCGCTGGATGGCAGCGGCATTCTTGCCGTTTACCTCTGTGGCTTCCTGATGGGTAATCGCCCTATTCGCAACCGTCACGCCATTTTGCAGAACTTCGACGGACTGGCCTGGCTGGCGCAGATTGGCATGTTCCTGGTGCTTGGCTTGCTGGTTACCCCTTCAGACCTGCTGCCTATCGCCGTGCCGGCGCTGATGCTGTCGGCGTGGATGATCTTCTTCGCCCGTCCACTGTCGGTGTTTGCAGGCCTGCTGCCGTTTCGCGGCTTTAACCTGCGCGAGCGTATCTTTATCAGTTGGGTGGGTTTGCGCGGCGCGGTGCCGATTATCCTTGCCGTGTTCCCGATGATGGCGGGTCTGGATAACGCCCGACTGTTCTTCAACGTCGCATTCTTCGTTGTTTTGATTTCACTCCTGTTCCAGGGCACGTCACTCGGCTGGGCGGCGAAAAAGGCAAAAGTGGTGATCCCCCCCGTTGGCTGGCCCGTCTCCCGCGTCGGATTGGATATTCATCCGGAAAACCCGTGGGAACAGTTTGTGTATCAGCTTAGCGAAGACAAATGGTGCGTGGGCGCGTCGCTGCGCGATCTGCATATGCCCGCCGAAACGCGGATTGCCGCGTTGTTCCGCGACAATGTTCTGCTTCACCCTACCGGCAGCACCCGTCTGCGTGAAGGGGATATTTTGTGCGTGATTGGCCGCGAGCGCGACCTGCCCGCGCTGGGTAAATTGTTCAGCCAGTCGCCACCGGTGGCGCTGGATCAGCGTTTCTTCGGCGATTTTATTCTGGAAGCGAGCGCCAAATTTGCAGATGTTGCCTTGATTTACGGTCTGGATGAAGGGCTGGAGTATCGCGATAAGCAGCAAACGCTGGGGGAAATTATCCAGCAACTGCTTGGCGCAGCACCCGTTGTCGGTGACCAGGTCGAGTTTGCCGGGATGATCTGGACGGTGGCCGAGAAAGAAGATAACGCGGTACGCAAAGTCGGCGTAAGGCCGATGGAAGAAGAGTCAGAGTAGTTTAGGTTTCGTGTCTTACTGGCCGGGGAAGGCGTTATCGCCCCCCCGGCACATCGCATAGTTACACCGTCACAACCGGTACGCGCGGCGCCAGAGCGCACATCAGCTCATAGCCAACGGTTCCTGCAGCAGCGGCCACATCGTCAATTTTAATTTCATTTCCCCACAGCTCAACCGGTGAACCAATCCCCGCCTGCGGGCACGGCGTGAGGTCTACCGCGAGCATATCCATTGAGACCGTCCCCACGGTACCCGTGCGAACACCATCCACCCACACCGGCGTGCCGGTCGGAGCGATACGCGGGTAGCCGTCGGCATAGCCTCCCGCCACAATGCCAATTCGCTGTTCGCCTGTCGCCCGGTAACGGCTGCCGTAGCCCACCGTGGAACCGGCCTTCAGCGTTTGTACGCCGATGATTTCGCTGCGCAGGGTCATCACCGGTTTCAGGCCGCTGTTAGCGATATCCTGCCACTGCCCTGACGGTGACGCGCCGTACAGAATGATCCCCGGGCGTACCCAGCTGTAGTGCGCCTCCGGGTGCCACAGCGTGGCCGCCGAGTTAGAGAGCGAGCGCGAACACGCCAGACCTTCAGCCGCCTGCTCAATCCGCACCATCGCCTCGGCGATGCCATCGGGCTTTTCCGCGTCGGCAAAGTGCGCCATCAGCGTCATTTCGCCCACATTCCTGATGCCGCGCAGCTGTTGCCATACCGTATGTACCCGCTCGGGCTGGAAGCCCAGGCGGTTCATGCCGCTGTTCACCTTGAGATAAATGTCGAGCGGAGCATGCAGTCTGGCGTCCTGCAGGGCTTTAACCTGCCAGTTGCTGTGAATGCTGGTGGTCAGCCGGTACTTATCCAGCAACGGCAGATCGTCGGCATGGAAGAACCCTTCCAGCAATAAGATAGGGCCTTTCCAGCCGCGCTCGCGCAGCAAAATGGCCTCTTCCAGATTCAGTAACGCAAAACCGTCGGTCGCGCTGAGCGCGCTCCAGATGCGGTCAATACCGTGGCCGTAGGCGTTCGCTTTCACCACCGACCAGACACGTGAACCTGGCGCAGCACGGCGAACAATCTGCAGGTTATCCTTCAGGGCCTGCAAGTCCAGCTGAGCCAGAACAGGACGGGACATGACAACTCCTTAGTTATGCGCGCCGTGCAGGTGCTGTGGACGCGAGGGGGTGAACCCAGATTGATAGCGCGCGGCACTTAAATCGTCAAACGGAATTGCCGGGGTGCGCCCGGAAATCAAGTCGCTCAACAGCTGCCCTGAGCCACAGGCCATTGTCCAGCCGAGGGTGCCGTGTCCGGTATTCGTCCACAGGTTTTTGAACGGGGTGCGGCCCACAATCGGCGTGCCGTCTGGCGTCATTGGACGCAGACCGGTCCAGAACGTGGCCTGCTCGACAAAACCGCCGCGCGGGAAGAGATCGCCCACGACCATCTCCAGCGTTTCACGACGCGGCTGCAGCAGCTCGGTGTTGAAGCCGACAATCTCCGCCATGCCACCTACGCGGATACGGTTGTCGAAACGGGTAATGGCGATTTTATAGGTTTCATCCAGAATGGTGGAGACGGGTGCACCGCTGTCCTCTTTCACCGGGATGGTCAGGGAGTACCCCTTCAGCGGATAGACCGGAATGTCCAGAATGCCCTTCAGCATGGCGGTGGAGTAAGAGCCAAAGGCCATGACGTAGGCATCCGCTTTGATCACCTCTTCGCCGCACTTCACGCCGTAAATATTACCGCCTTCCGACAGCAATTTATCGACGGGCGTGTTAAAGCGGAATGTTACCCCTGCCTGCTCGCACATCTGCGCCAGACGCTGGGTAAAGAGCTGACAGTCGCCGGTTTCATCGTTGGGTAAACGCAGGCCGCCCGTCAGTTTGTGGGACACCTCCGCCAGCGCCGGTTCAACCTGTCCCAGCTGACTGGCCTCGAGGAGTTGGTACGGAACACCGGCATCTTCCAGCACGGCGATATCGCGGGTGGCGTTTTCGTACTGTTGCGCCGTGCGGAACAGCTGCAGCGTACCGCCCTGACGGCCTTCGTACTCAATGCCGGTGGTGGCGCGCAAGGTTTTCAGGCAGTCACGGCTGTATTCCGCCAGACGCACCATACGCCCTTTGTTTTCCATGTAATGGCGGGTGTCGCAATTGCGCAGCATCTGCCACATCCACTTAAGCTGGAACTGCGTGCCGTCGAGGCTAATGGCCAGCGGCGCATGGCGCTGGAACATCCATTTAATCGCCTTCAGTGGCACGCCGGGAGCCGCCCACGGTGCCGCATAGCCCGGAGAGATTTGCCCGGCATTCGCCGCGCTGGTTTCCAGCGCAGGGGCTGGTTCACGATCGATAACGGTTACGTCATGCCCCGCCTGACTTAAATACCAGGCGCTGGTTACGCCAACCACACCACTTCCCAGTATGACAACACGCATAGCCACTCCATAATGTGCAAAAGAACAATCTTCTAATTACAGATTGATAACCTAGTTGAAAATATTATTCAACATACGACTTTTTTATGGTGACTTATCTCACATCCTCCCCTACTGGCGGGGAAAGGACTTATTTGGGATCTCCTGCTGCGCGTTATTTTTAACCAGCATAAAACTCTGCATGAACCGCTTTTTTTACCGTATTGAAAACGGGAAATCGTAAAGAAAAAATTTCTGCTCCAGCACGCTTTCTAACACGTTGATCTATGCTTGAAAGGAGGCTCTCCAGACAGAGAGAGCACCCACAACGAGGGCGCGCTAATGGCTACTATTGATTCCCTGAACAAGGACAACACACGTCTCAGCGATGGACCCGACTGGACCTTTGAGTTGCTGGATGTCTACCTCGCTGAAATCGACCGGGTAGCAAAACTCTATCGCCTGGATACCTATCCTCACCAGATTGAAGTCATAACCTCCGAACAGATGATGGATGCCTATTCCAGCGTCGGGATGCCGATCAATTATCCGCACTGGTCGTTTGGTAAGAAATTTATTGAAACAGAACGGCTGTATAAACACGGCCAGCAGGGGCTGGCGTATGAAATCGTCATCAACTCCAACCCGTGTATCGCTTACCTGATGGAAGAGAACACCATTACCATGCAGGCGCTGGTGATGGCGCATGCCTGCTACGGGCACAACTCTTTCTTCAAGAATAACTATCTTTTCCGCAGCTGGACGGACGCCAGCTCGATCGTCGATTACCTGATCTTCGCCCGTAAATACATTACCGACTGCGAAGAGCGCTACGGCGTCGATGAAGTGGAGAAACTGCTCGACTCCTGCCATGCGCTGATGAACTACGGCGTAGACCGCTACAAACGACCGCAGAAAATTTCCCTGCAGGAGGAGAAAGCCCGGCAGAAAAGCCGCGAGGAGTATCTGCAAAGCCAGGTGAATATGCTGTGGCGCACCTTGCCTAAGCGTGAAGAAGAGAAAGCTGTCGCTGAGGCGCGCCGCTACCCGTCTGAGCCACAGGAAAACCTGCTCTACTTTATGGAGAAGAACGCGCCGCTGCTGGAGTCATGGCAGCGTGAGATCCTGCGCATTGTGCGTAAGGTCAGCCAGTACTTCTATCCGCAAAAACAGACGCAGGTGATGAACGAAGGCTGGGCGACATTCTGGCATTACACCATCCTCAACCATCTGTATGACGAGGGGAAAGTCACCGAACGGTTTATGATGGAATTCCTCCACAGCCATACCAACGTGGTGTTCCAGCCGCCTTACAACAGCCCGTGGTACAGCGGCATCAACCCGTATGCCCTCGGCTTTGCGATGTTCCAGGACATCAAACGTATCTGTCAGTCGCCAACGGAAGAGGACAAATACTGGTTCCCGGATATTGCCGGTTCGGACTGGCTGGAAACGCTGCATTTTGCGATGCGCGATTTCAAGGATGAGAGCTTTATTAGCCAGTTTATGTCGCCGAAGATCATGCGCGATTTCCGCTTCTTCACCGTGCTGGATGATGACCGTAACAACTTCCTGGAAATTTCAGCGATTCATAATGAAGAGGGATACCGGGAGATCCGCTCTCGCCTCTCTTCCCAGTACAACCTGAGCAATCTTGAACCCAATATTCAGGTATGGAACGTGGATCTCCGCGGTGACCGCTCTCTGACGCTGCGCTACATCCCGCACAACCGTGCCCCGCTGGATAAAGGGCGTAAAGAGGTGCTGAAGCATGTGCATCGCCTGTGGGGCTTTGACGTGCTGCTGGAGCAGCAGAATGAAGACGGTAGTGTGGAGCTGCTGGAGCGCTGCCCGACGCGGATGAATACGCTGTAGTGCCCGCCTGAACCGAAACGCCTGCGTCAGGGCGAAAAAAAACCTCTCAGCTGAGAGGTTTTTTCTTTTAGCGGGTCTGGATGGCCAGGTCACCCGGCAGCGTTTTTTGCATCCGGTGCCAGATTTCACCGGAGTCGCGGCCGTAGCGGCGCACGGTTTCATACACCTGATCGTGCTGACCGGTGGAACAGAGCTCGCTCAGCTTGTGGTAAAAGCCCAGCGCCAGACTGCGGGCTTCCGGATTGGCAAAGTAGTGACGACCGATACGGGTATAGAGCCCTTTCATGCCGTTAAGGATGAGGCCGTAAATCGGGTTACCGGAGGCAAACGCCAGGCCGCGGAAGATGTTGTAATCGAGGGTAGCAAACGCATCCGCATGATCTTCCACCTGGTTGGCACTGGCCAGAACCTGGAGCGCATCTTCCGGGTGCTGACGGAAAGCCGTACGAATAAAGATGGTGGCGATATTGGTACGCACGGAGAGCAGATTATCAATCAGCTGCGGCACGCTTTCATGATCGAGGCGCGCCAGCGTTTCAAGAATATTCAGCCCGGAGGTTTCCCAGAAATTGTTTACTTTTGTTGGCTTGCCATGCTGAATCGTCAACCACCCATCACGCGCCAGTCGCTGGAGCACTTCCCGAAGCGTGGTGCGAGTGACGCCAATCAGTTCAGAGAGTTCGCGTTCAGCCGGAAGAATGGACCCTGCAGGGAAACGATTATTCCAGATGCTTTCAATGATGTACTCTTCCGCGAAACCCGCCGGGCTCTGCGCCTTAATGACCATAGTGAGATTTCCATTACACAGCTTTAGCAAATTGCACTCATCATACCAGAGGCTCGCAGAGGCAGATAGCGCAGCAGTGAGAGAAAAGAGGGATCGCCGTTTCATTTTTATGAAATTTACATTGCAGCCGAATCCCCCTCCAGACCGTGATTTTTGCGTATACTGATGTTTTGTTTTACTTCACGGGGAAGAACGTCTGTCGTGGAAATTTCTTTTGGGCGCGCGTTGTGGCGCAATTTTTTAGGCCAGTCTCCCGACTGGTACAAGCTGATACTTCTGGTGTTCCTGGTTGTTAATCCTCTCATCTTTATTGTGCACCCGTTTATTGCCGGGTGGCTGCTGGTCGCGGAGTTTATCTTCACCCTGGCCATGGCGCTGAAGTGCTATCCCCTGCTGCCTGGCGGTTTGCTGGCCATTGAAGCGGTTGTCATTGGGATGACCAGCGCCGAGCATGTAAAAGCAGAACTGGCCTCAAACCTTGAAGTGCTTCTGCTGCTGATGTTTATGGTGGCCGGCATCTACTTTATGAAACAGCTGCTGCTGTTTATTTTTACCCGCCTGCTGCTGAGCATTCCTTCAAAAACGCTTTTGTCGCTGGCTTTCTGCGTGGCTGCGGCATTTCTTTCAGCCTTCCTGGATGCGCTGACGGTGGTCGCCGTGGTGATAAGCGTCGCGGTCGGGTTTTATGGTATTTATCACCGGGTGGCCTCTTCACGTCCCGGCGATGACCTGCTTGATGACAGCCAGGTGGATAATGACCACCGCGAGGTACTGGAACAGTTCCGCGCCTTCCTGCGCAGCCTGATGATGCATGCCGGCGTCGGGACCGCCCTGGGCGGCGTGATGACGATGGTGGGTGAACCGCAAAACCTGATCATTGCTAAAGCTGCGGGCTGGCATTTCGGTGATTTCTTCCTGCGAATGGCACCGGTGAGCATACCGGTTCTGGTGTGCGGTCTGGCGACCTGTGTAGTGGTGGAGAAATTCAGCCTCTTTGGCTATGGTGCGCATATTCCGGCGCCCGTGCGTCAGGAACTGCAGAAATTCGACCAGCAAAGCCGTAGCCAGCGGACGCGTCAGGAGACGCTGCGTCTTATTGCACAGGGCGTCATCGGCGTCTGGCTTATCGCCGCGCTGGCGTTTCATCTTGCCGAAGTCGGTTTAATTGGCCTGTCGGTGATTATTCTCGCCACCAGTTTTACCGGCGTGACGGATGAGCATGCGATTGGCAAAGCCTTTACGGAAGCCCTGCCCTTTACCGCCCTGCTGGCCGTCTTTTTTGCGGTCGTCGCGGTGATCATCGACCAGAAGCTTTTCGCGCCGATCATTACCTTTGTCTTGCAGGCGGCACCGGATGCTCAGCTTTCGCTGTTTTATCTGTTTAACGGGCTGCTGTCGTCTATCTCGGATAACGTGTTTGTTGGCACGGTCTACATCAACGAGGCCAAAACGGCCATGGAGCAAGGTGTCATCAGCGCCGGACAGTTCGAACTGCTTGCGGTGGCAATTAACACCGGGACCAACCTGCCGTCGGTGGCGACGCCCAACGGTCAGGCGGCGTTCCTGTTCCTGCTGACCTCTGCACTGGCTCCACTCATACGTCTTTCTTATGGGCGAATGGTCTGGATGGCGCTTCCCTATACGCTGGTGCTCACGCTTGTAGGATTGCTTTGCGTCAAAATTACCCTTATTCCCTGTACGCAATGGTTGATACAAGCGGGTATACTTGCCGCGCAGTAAACCTGATATATCGGGCAGCTTGCTGCCCGTTTACCTTTTCGCACGATAAACATCCAATTACGTTTTATTTCGTCAGGTACAGGTGGCGCGAAAAACGAATTCGTTTACACTGCGCTTTCTAAGCATGTTCCAGGGAAATGATTATGTTGAGATTTTTAAACCAGTGCTCTCGCGGTCGCGGAGCGTGGTTGTTAATGGCCCTGACCGCCTTTGCGCTGGAAATGGTCGCGCTGTGGTTCCAGCATGTGATGGGACTTCAGCCTTGCGTACTCTGTATTTACGAACGCTGTGCATTGTTCGGCATTATGGGTGCGGGTCTGGTGGGCGCGATTGCCCCTAAATCGCCGTTACGCTATGCCGCAATTGCCATCTGGCTGTACAGCGCCTGGAAAGGTATTGAGCTCTCCTGGCAGCACACCATGATGCAGCTGCATCCGTCACCTTTTATGACCTGTGATTTCGCCGCCCGCTTCCCGAGCTGGCTGCCGCTTGATAAATGGCTGCCGCAGGTGTTTGTTGCTTCCGGTGACTGCTCTGTGCGCCAGTGGGAATTCCTGAGCCTTGAGATGCCGCAGTGGCTGGTGGGGATTTTTGTGGCCTACTTCATTGTGGCGCTGCTGGTGCTCATCGCACAGCCGTTCAAACCCAAGAAACGCGACCTGTTTGGCAGGTAAAAAAAACCCGCCTCGGCGGGTTTTTTCTTATCCACGGTTGGGATGATTCATGATGTGATCTTCCCAGTCCTGCACCTCTGACTCTTTCACCGCAATATGACGCACAGAGATGCGTTCACCGTGCATCGCCGCTTTGGAGCCCGTCAACAGCGGGTGCCATTTTGGCAGGTCTTTGCCTTCCGCCAGCAGACGATAGGCGCAGGTATGCGGCAGCCATTCGAAGGTGGGCAGGTTCTCACGGGTTAGCTTGATGCAATCCGGCTCGTACTCGAAGCGACGCTCATAGTTGCGACACTGGCAGGTTTTGATGTTCAACTGCTTGCAGGCAACGTTGGTGAAATAGATTTCGTCCGAATCTTCATCCATCAGTTTATGCAGGCAGCACTGCCCGCAACCGTCACACAACGATTCCCACTCCACGTCTGTTATTTGGTCGAGAGTTTTGCTTTGCCAGAAAGGAATGTTGTTCATCAGGATGTCCACACGTCAAAAGAGAGCGCACCTTATAACGAGTCTGGCACGTTGTTGCAAGTTTTGCCGCCCTCTTCAGGCGGCAAGATGCTTTTACAGCACGCGAGTTTTCAGTGACAGACCGTTAAAACTGACGTCCAGTTCGTCACCGGCCTGCAGCGGGCCGACACCTTCTGGCGTACCGGTGAGGATCACATCGCCCGGTTTCAGGGTAAAGAAGCGGCTCATGTAGGCAATCAGCGGCACAATTTTATGGATCATATCTGCCGTGGTGCCCTGCTGGCGGATCTCGCCGTTAACCTTCAGGCTGAGCGGGGTGTTCTGCGGATCGTCGGTAAATTCACTTACCGGAATAAAACCGGAGATCGGGCAAGCGTTATCAAACCCTTTGGCCTTTTCCCACGGCTGCCCCGCTTTCTTCATTTTGCCCTGAACATCACGCAGGGTCAGGTCGAGCGCGACACCGTATCCGGCAATCGCCTTTTGCACATGCTCTTCGGAGGCCTGACGCAGCGTCGCGCCAATCAGCACGGCCAGTTCCACTTCATGATGCACCGACCCCAACCCCTGCGGCAGCGCCAGCGGCTGGCGAATGTCGCACAGCGCGGTTTCTGGCTTGATGAACAGGACCGGCTCGTCTGGCGTCGCGCTGCCCATCTCCTGAATATGTTTGGCATAGTTACTGCCTACGCAGACCACTTTGCTGACGGGATAATCCAGTAATGCACCTTGCCAGTTATGATGTTGATACATGTACGACCCCTAAACGGTTGATGTGTTAACCCCGAAAACAGCCGGGACTATTTTTTCCCGTTCACCTCAAGATGCTGTTTTAATAAATTCTCGGGTGGTGGCGGGAGTTGTAAATAATAGCCTTGCTCCGCTAATGCGGTTTTCACTTTTTCCAGATCGGCGTTGACCAGTTTCTTACGGCCATCCAGCGGCAGCAGCATCGCCAGCTGAGGTCGGCCAAAGTTCTTCATTAATTCTTCAGGTACGCGCGAAAAATCGTCTTTCTTTTCGACATAAAGATAGGTCTGGTCACGACTTGTACTTCTGTAGATCACACAAAACATGTTTTTACTCTGAATTAATGGGTGGTTGCTTGCCTCAATATACTCCTGACTATAACATGCCTGATACTCTTCGGAATATCGCAACGGCGGTGTTGCGGTTAATAGCAAATTGAGTAAGGCCAGGATGTCAAACACGCCAATCGAGCTTAAAGGCAGTAGCTTCACCTTATCAGTGGTACATTTGCATGATGCAAAACCCGAGGTTATTCGTCAGGCGTTAGAAGACAAAATTGCGCAGGCTCCCGCTTTTCTGAAACATGCCCCCGTCGTCGTGAATGTCAGTGGTCTGGATGCACCGGTTAACTGGAAACTTCTCCAGCAAGCCGTGGCCGCGACCGGGCTGCGTATCGTCGGTATCAGCGGCTGCAAAGATGCTGAGCTGAAAGCAGAAATTGACCGGGCAGGTCTGCCCATTCTGACCGAAGGCAAAGAAAAAGCCGCGCGTCCTGCCCCTTCGGCAGTCCAAACGCCCCCTCCTCCGGTGCAAAACGTTACACCTGTCACAAAAACGCGATTGATTGATGTGCCGGTTCGTTCCGGTCAGCGCATTTATGCACCAAACTGTGATCTGATTGTTACAAGCCACGTCAGCGCTGGCGCAGAGCTGATTGCAGATGGCAATATTCACGTATACGGTATGATGCGTGGGCGTGCGCTCGCGGGTGCAAGTGGTGACAGAGATGCGCAAATATTTTGTACTCATCTGACGGCGGAACTGGTGTCCATCGCAGGTGAATATTGGCTGAGCGACAAGATCCCAGCCGAATTTTATGGCAAAGCGGCTCGTCTGCGACTGGCAGACGACGCGTTGACCGTTCAACCGTTGAATTGATCCCTTTTTAACAAGGAATTTCTATGGCACGCATTATTGTTGTTACTTCGGGTAAAGGAGGCGTTGGCAAGACCACCTCCAGCGCGGCCATCGCTACTGGTTTGGCCCAGAAGGGAAAGAAAACCGTCGTTATCGATTTCGATATCGGTCTGCGTAACCTCGACCTGATCATGGGATGTGAGCGTCGTGTGGTCTATGACTTCGTGAACGTCATTCAGGGCGACGCCACACTGAACCAGGCGCTGATTAAAGACAAGCGCACCGAAAACCTCTACATCCTTCCGGCTTCTCAGACGCGTGATAAAGACGCCCTGACCCGTGAAGGAGTGGAAAAGGTGCTCGACGAGCTGAAAAAAATGGAGTTCGACTTCGTTGTCTGTGACTCCCCTGCCGGCATCGAAACGGGCGCCCTGATGGCACTCTACTTCGCTGATGAAGCCATCATCACCACCAACCCTGAAGTCTCATCCGTGCGTGACTCAGACCGTATTCTGGGGATCCTCGCCTCCAAATCGCGTCGTGCGGAAAATGGCGAAGAACCCATTAAAGAGCACCTGCTGCTGACCCGCTATAACCCGGGTCGCGTGAACAAAGGTGACATGCTTAGCATGGAAGACGTGCTGGAGATCCTGCGCATCAAACTGGTCGGCGTGATCCCGGAAGATCAATCCGTATTGCGCGCCTCTAACCAGGGCGAGCCAGTGATCCTGGATACAATGGCAGATGCAGGTAAAGCGTACGCGGATACCGTTGACCGTCTGCTGGGAGAAGAACGTCCTTTCCGCTTCATTGAAGAAGAGAAGAAAGGTTTCCTCAAACGCCTGTTCGGAGGATAAGTTATGGCATTACTGGACTTTTTTCTCTCGCGGAAAAAGAACACCGCCAACATCGCAAAAGAACGACTGCAAATCATCGTTGCGGAGCGTCGTCGTAGTGACGCCGAGCCACACTACCTGCCGCAGCTGCGTAAGGACATCCTGGAAGTGATCTGTAAGTATGTGCAGATTGACCCGGAGATGGTCACGGTGCAGCTGGAGCAAAAAGACGGGGATATTTCGATTCTGGAGCTGAACGTTACGCTCCCGGAAGCCGAAGAGTCACGTCCGTAGTTCGGGATTGTGTATCCCCGGTAAGCGTATGCCGCCGGGGAAATGTGCCGGGCATGTCAGCATGACCCGGCATTTTCATTATCGCGGATAACCTTCCAGCACCGTATTCAGGCGATCGGCCATCAATTCCCCGCGCCAGCCCGCCATCATTTCCGGCAAACCATTCTGAGGTTTCAGCTTCCAGTGCCAGTTCAGCAGCTGGTTAATCTGACGGCGTGACGCCAGCAGTTCCGCGCCCAGTTTGCTTTGCGTCGCGACGTCCTGCACCAGCGCTTTGATATCCTTGAACGCCTTGCGATAGCCCGGCATATCCATCAGATTCAGCAGTGGCTCCGGCAGTGCTTCGTCCGGCATTTCCTGCGCTTTTGCCACCAGCGCAAGCAGGGTTTTACCGTGGAAACGGATCTCGCTGCCGGAAAGCCCGATGCTGTCCAGTTCGCCCATGCTGCCCGGCATATACCGCGCGACCGCCCAGAGGTGTTCTTCGCGTACCACAAAGTTAACGGCCAGATCGCGCTCGCGTGCTTTACGCAAACGCCACTCCGCTAACAGCTGCAGACACGCCAGCTGACGCGTACGCAGCTGCCAGGCGTTACTGATATCGCGCCAGGCCTCTTTCGGATCAACCACTTCCTGACGACGCTGCTGCGTCATTCGGCACTCATCCAGCGCGGCGGGCAACCAGCCTGACGCTTCCGCTTCTTTCATCAGCTGGCCAGCAATCGGCAGGAGGTAAAACACGTCTGCCGCCGCGTATTCCAGTTGACGCTCGGTTAATGGGCGTGCCAGCCAGTCGGTGCGGGATTCGCTTTTATCCAGCGTCAGGCCCGTATACTCCTCAACCATGGCGGCAAAGCCCCATGAGAGCGGTCGATTACTGAAGGCCGCGAGGATCTGCGTATCAATCAACGGTTGTGGCATGACGCCAAAAGTATTCAGAAAGACTTCCAGATCTTCACTGCCTGCGTGCAGGTATTTCGTTACCGCAGTATCGAGCAGCAGGTCACGCATCGGCGTCCAGTCGGTAATGCCGAGCGGGTCGATCAGCGACACGTGTTTACCGTCGTACATCTGAATCAACCCCAGCTGCGGATAGTAGGTCCGGGTGCGGACAAACTCGGTATCCAGGGCAATGGCAGGAAAGTCGCGCGTCACTTCGCACAGCGAAGCCAGCTCGTCGTTGGTCGTGATCATCTGGTAATTCAAAACGGATTCTCTTTTGTTTGCGCCCATAAAAAACGCCGGCTTAACCGGCGTCTGGGCGATTAGCGTGAAGCTCAGGCCTTATTGTCTACTTTGCCACGGGCTTCGTCACGTAATTCTCGTCGTAATATCTTTCCGACATTCGATTTCGGCAGTTCCTCGCGAAACTCAACCAGCTTCGGCACCTTGTAGCCGGTCAGCTGACGACGACAGAAGGTGATCAGCGCCTCCTCCGTAAGAGAAGGATCTTTTTTGACCACAAAAATCTTCACCGCCTCGCCGCTGCTCCCGGAAGGGACGCCTACGGCAGCCACTTCGAGCACGCCGCTGTGCTGCATCACCACATCTTCGATTTCATTCGGGTAGACGTTGAAACCGGAAACCAGGATCATGTCTTTCTTACGATCGACGATACGCAGGAAGCCCTCTTCATCCATCACGGCGATATCACCGGTGTGCAGCCAGCCGTCTTTGATAATTTCATCGGTCGCATCGGGACGTTGCCAGTAGCCCAGCATCACCTGCGGCCCTTTGACACAGAGTTCGCCCGGTTCACCTGGCGCCACTTCGTTATCGTCATCATCAACCAGTTTGGCTTCGGTCGACGGAACCGGCAGGCCAATGCTTCCGCTGTGATAGTCGATATCATGCGGATTCACACTGACCAGCGGGGCGCATTCCGTCAGGCCATAGCCTTCCAGCAAATACTGACCCGTCAGTTTCATCCAGCGTTCGGCAACGGCCTGTTGAACCGGCATACCGCCACCCGCAGAGAGGTGCAGCGTGGAGAAATCGAGCTTCTGGAACTCTTTGTTGTTGAGCAGCGCGTTAAACAGCGTATTCACCCCAGTCATGGCGGTGAACGGATATTTCGCCAGCTCTTTCACCAGCCCCGGAATATCGCGCGGGTTTGTGATCAATACGTTTTGACCACCCAGCTCAATAAACAGCAGACAGTTCATGGTCAGCGCGAAGATGTGATAAAGCGGAAGCGCGGTGATCACCAGCTCTTTTCCGTGGTGCAGCAACGGTCCGTAGGTGGCATTCACCTGTTCAAGGTTTGCCAGCATGTTACGGTGGGTCAGCATGGCGCCTTTAGCCACACCCGTTGTGCCGCCGGTGTACTGCAGAAACGCGAGGTCTTCTGATACCACTTCCGGTTTAACGTATTGCATGCGGTAGCCCGCCTGCAGCGCACTGCGGAAGGAGATCGCGTCCGGCAGGTGGTATTTCGGCACCAGACGTTTGATGTATTTGACGACAAAGTTAACCAGTGTCCCTTTGGCGGTTGAGAGTTGATCCCCCATGCGCGTCAGGATGACGTGTTTAACCTGGGTTTTGTCGACCACTTTTTCCAGCGTGTGGGCAAAGTTAGAGACAATCACAATGGCGGCGGCACCGCTGTCGTTGAGCTGATGCTCCAGCTCCCGCGGCGTATACAGCGGGTTAACGTTGACAACAATCATCCCGGCACGCAGGACACCGAACAGCGCCACCGGGTATTGCAGCAGGTTCGGCATCATCAGCGCGACGCGGTCCCCTTTTTGCAGCCCCAGCCCTTCCTGCAGATAGGCGGCGAACGCCCGACTACGCTCCTCAAGTTTACGGAACGTCATGACCTCGCCCATATTCACAAAAGCAGGCTGGTCTGCGTAACGCCTCACCGAGTGTTCAAACAATTCAACCAGGGATTGATAACGGTCAGGATTGATCTCGGCAGGAACATCTGCGGGATAACGGTTAAGCCAAACCTTCTTCAATGCATCACCTCTGAAATGAGTGTTCGTCGTCATCACAACCCCGATAATAAACAGTTTGTTAACATTATATTAACTCAGCGTACCAGTTTATTAATTGTTCAGATTTAAGGTTGCGAAGCGCGTCACTCTTTTTTTTCGTTTTATTCGTAAAAAACAGAGACAGCGGCTGAGCCGCTGTCTCTTTTCTAACAATTACAGGGAGTTACTCAGTAACGATTGTCTGAACCTGTGCAGGCCCCGGGTTATACCAGCCCCAGCCCGGGTAGCCATACCGATAAGGATGTGGACCCCACATCCACGGATCCATCGGCTGAGGTGGCATGATGACCTGCTGTGTCAGCCGCCAGCGCTTATACCCGTTGACCTGCATGGTCATAAATTTATACGGCGTGTTGCCGACTTTGCCCTCTACCGAACCGGTAATCGGGCCGACGACGGTGACCAGCTGTCCGCGAAAATCGACCGGGTCGAGAAAACCGCCAACGTCGGCATAAATACGCCCGCGGGAAGGTTCGCCAAGGATCGGCCGCGCACCGCTATCCAGCGGAACGGTGGCAATCTCCAGGCGGGTTTTCCCCTGCTGGTTTTGCACCTCGATAACCTTGCCGCCGAAGCGCGCTTCCTGGCCGACGTAAAGCTCAGGCGCATTCATCACGCGAACCAGATCCTGCTGTGGCGTGGGGCTGCTGCCCTTAATCGCATCAGGAACGGAAACGCATCCGCTCAGTGCTATGGCCACTGCGCCTGCCATAAAAAGGCGTACAACTTTAGTCTGAACCGCCATGATGCGACTCCTTTTTCTCAGTTCCTGTTACTGAGATTCATTCCCGGCCCGGAAGTTTCTTCCACGCGACGGTGTTTCGCAAATAAACCGGCTCCGCATGTTCAACGGCCACGGTTTTGCCCGCCTCAAGCAGTTGACAGGCGATGGGAAGCATATCCTCTGCGGCGGGCAGAAGCATGTTGCCGTCTGCCAGCGTGATCCCGGTGCCGTTAGCCATCTCAGGCCATGCCGGCCAGCCGGTGCCTACTGTCGCCCACTCGCCGGACAGCTGTTTCAGCCGCTCGGTCACCGCTTCCGGCTTGAGGACTGCCTCGGTCTCTTCACCGTGCCAGATGCCGTTTTCATCGCGGGTGTATTCTGCCCAGTAAACTTCTCCCATTCGGGCGTCAATGGCCGCCAGAACGCGCGTTGCACCGGTCATGCGCCATGCGCCCTGCGCCATGGTTGCCAGCGTGGAAACACCAATCATCGGCAGTTCTGCGCCCAGCGCCAGCCCCTGCGCAATACCAATTCCAATGCGTACGCCCGTAAAGCTGCCGGGGCCACGGCCAAAGGCCAGTGCGTCGAGGTCGGTTAAGGTGGTGTTGCCCCGGGTTAAAATCTCTTTAACCAGAGGCAGAATGCGTTGGGTGTGTTCTCGTGGGCACTCTTCGAAATGAGCAGAGATAGCACCGTCGTTCAACAGAGCAACAGAACAGGCCTCTGTCGCGGTATCAATAGCCAGAATTCGCATCAGTCGTCGCGCTCTCGCAATGGTCAGTCACAAAATGGCGCGCATCTTAGCATACTCACGGGCAAATTACTCCGCCGTTGGGTTTGCCAGGAAGCGAACCGCGCGTTTAATGTCCCGCGTGCGCGGCGCGGGCGGCAAGCTGGCAAGGAAGGTCGCACCGTAAGGGCGCATCACCAGCCGGTTATCGCATATGACCAGCACGCCGCGGTCGTCTGTGTCGCGAATCAGGCGTCCTACCCCTTGTTTAAGGGTGATCACCGCGTCCGGTAGCTGGACCTCATCAAAAGGATCGCCGCCGCGCAAACGGCAATCTTCCATACGTGCCTTCAGCAGCGGATCGTCCGGCGAAGTAAACGGCAGTTTATCGATGATCACCAGCGACAGGGTATCTCCCCGCACGTCCACCCCTTCCCAGAAGCTGCTGGTGGCTACCAGCAGGGCGTTACCGGCACTGACAAACTGCTGTAACAGTTGCCCTTTGCTGGTCTCGCCCTGAAGCAGAACCGGCAAAGTCATGGTGGCGCGGAACTGCTCCGCCAGATCGCGCATCATCGCGTGGGAGGTGCAGAGCATAAAACAGCGGCCGTTGTTGGCCTCGATCATCGGCCTGAGCATTGCCGCCAGCAGGCGCGCCGCGCCGGGCTGGTTAGGCAGAGGCAGATTACGCGGAACGCAGAGCAACGCCTGTTTTTCATAATCAAACGGACTGGGCAGCAGCAGCGACTCCGCCTGTTCAATCCCCAGACGCCAGGTAAAGTGGTGTAGATCGTCATTCACCGAAAGGGTTGCCGACGTGAAGATCCAGCTTCCCGGTTTTTGCGCCATCACCTCTTTGAATTTATCCGCCACCGTCAGCGGCGTCAGGGCCAGTGTGAAATGGCGGGAGGTACATTCATACCAGTAACTGAACCCCGGCTGGTTTATCTCTTTCAGCCGTTTGAGGCGTGCCCGATAGAGCGTGGCGCGCTCGAAGGCGGCATCCAGCAGTGCGGAACGGCCGAGCGATAGTTTCGCCACGTCGTAACAAAGCTCAAGGGCATCATCGAGCAGCAACAGCGCGCGCTGGATATTTTTGTCTGCCAGCAGCTCACGCAGATTACCGCGATAGCCCGGCTCACCCAGTTGCAGGCGAAAATCCTGCGCACTTTGCGCCAGGCGGTCAGCACACTTCTGCAGCTGTTGGGTATCTTTTAACTCGGTGCGGTAGGCAATGGTGAAATCTTTCGCTAAGTCCTGCAGCTGGCGGCTGGAGAGCGACTGGCCAAAATACTGGCTGGCGATGTCAGGAAGCTGGTGGGCTTCATCGAAGATCATCACGTCCGCTTCCGGGATCAGTTCGCCAAAGCCGCTATCTTTAACCACCATATCGGCAAGGAAGAGATGGTGGTTGACCACCACGACATCCGCATCCATGGCGGTTTTACGCGCTTTCACCACAAAACAATCTTTATACAGCGGGCAGTCGCTCCCCAGGCAGTTGTCGTTGGTACTGGTGACCAGCGGCCAGGCGGGAGAGTCTTCCGGCACGCTCGCGCAGGTGCTGATATCCCCCTCCTCCGTCTGATTGGCCCAGGCGCGAAGAATAATGACATCGCTGAGCGTCTGCACCGGCAGATCGCCGCCTGCCAGCGCCTGCTGCTCAAGCCGTTCAAGGCAGAGGTAGTTGGAGCGGCCTTTCAGCAACGCCAGGCGGCCTTTATACTTCAGGGCGTTGGCAACCGTGGGCAGATCGCGGCTGTAAAGCTGGTCCTGCAGCGCTTTAGACCCGGTGGAGATGATCACTTTCTTTTTAGCCCGCAGCGCTGGCGCCAGGTAGGCATAGGTTTTGCCCGTGCCGGTACCGGCTTCCACCACCAGCGGCTGCGCGGTGTCGATTGCGCGGGCCACGGCATGCGCCATCTGCCGCTGGGGTTCACGCGGTTTAAAACCGGGAATCGCCTGTGCTAACTGACCTTCTGGGGAAAAATCGTCTGCCACGTTGCTCTCTCACTGTATTTTTGCACAGGGATTATGTCAGCCCATCCTCTCCAGTGCCACCCCAAATAGTGACGAGGGGAACACAATATGGCAGTCTTGCCGACTGACATGAAAATAACGAGGAAACGTTTATGACAATTGTGCGCATTGATGCCGAAGCACGCTGGTCTGATGTGGTCATCCATAACCAGACGCTTTACTACACCGGTGTACCGGAAAATCTCGACGCAGATGCCTTCGAACAGACGGCGAATACGCTGGCGCAGATTGACGCCGTGCTGAAAAAGCAAGGCAGCGACAAATCACGCATTCTGGATGCGACCATTTTTCTTGCCAGTAAAGACGATTTTGCGGCGATGAATAAAGCCTGGGATGCCTGGGTTGTGGCGGGACATGCGCCCGTACGGTGTACCGTGCAGGCGACGCTGATGAAGCCGGAATACAAAGTCGAAATTAAGATTATCGCGGCGGTTTAAGCCGGATTACTCCTCTTCATCATCCTCGAAACGCGCCACGATCCGCTCGCCGGTGTGGGTGGCGCGAAGTTCATTAGCAACTTGCGTGATCGCCTGTCCGCTGCTCATCCCCTGGGACATCAGTTCCTGAATACGCTCAACCGCTTTCTGCTGCTGGTCATGGCTCAGAGAAGGTAAACCTGCAAACATTGTCAACTCCTGCTAAATTATCCGCGCTAATTATTTCACGCTGCCCGGTAGTATGCCACACATGAACCCGTTACCCCCTACAGTCATTTCATTACCCTGGCGTTCAGACGCCGCGGAATTCTGGTTTGCCCGCCTCAGCCATCTTCCTTTTGCGATGTTGCTGCACTCCGGATATGCGGATCATCCCTATAGCCGCTTTGATATTCTGGTTGCCGACCCTCTGCAGACCCTGATAACACAAGGGAATGTGACTACGACAGGCAAAACGCAGTCAACGGACGATCCGCTGTCATTACTTCAGCAGGCGCTGGACGCGCTGGACTTAACCGTCCCGCAAAATCCCGACCTTCCCTTCCAGGGAGGTGCGCTGGGCTTGTTCGGCTATGATTTAGGTCGCCGCTTCGAAACCTTGCCGGAGACTGCACAGGACGACATTCCGCTGCCGGATATGGCGGTGGGGCTTTATGACTGGGCAATAATCGTCGATCACCACAAGCAGGCGGTCTCTCTGCTCAGCCATCAGGATGTGTCCGCCCGGCTTGCCTGGCTTGAGGCACAGGTCCCCGTCGCAACAGCGGATTTCCACCTGACCTCTGCGTGGCGCGCCAACATGACCGTGCAGGAGTACGCCGCGAAGTTTGAGCGGGTTCAGGGCTATCTGCAGAGCGGTGATTGCTATCAGGTCAACCTTGCCCAGCGTTTTCAGGCAACCTGTGAAGGCGATGAGTGGCAGGCATTTACCCGCCTCAACGCCAGTAACCGGGCACCGTTCAGTGCATTTCTGCGCCTGGAACAGGGCGCTATCCTGAGCCTCTCGCCCGAGCGTTTTATTCATCTTGCCGATGGCACTATTCAGACGCGACCGATTAAAGGCACGCTTCCCCGGCTGGCCGATCCTGTTGCCGACCGCCAGCAGGCGGAAAAACTGGCGGCCTCGTTAAAAGATCGCGCTGAAAACCTGATGATTGTCGACCTCATGCGTAACGACATTGGCCGGGTCGCTGTACCGGGAAGCGTGCGTGTCCCTGAACTGTTTGTCGTCGAGCCGTTCCCCGCGGTGCATCACCTGGTCAGCACCATTACCGCGCAACTGCCCGCCTCGCGCACGGCCTGCGATCTGCTTCGCGCCGCGTTCCCGGGGGGCTCGATAACCGGCGCGCCTAAAGTGCGGGCAATGGAAATAATCGATGAGCTGGAACCGCATCGTCGAAACGCCTGGTGCGGCAGCATTGGCTATATCAGTCTCTGCGGTACGCTGGATACCAGCATCACCATTCGAACGCTGACCGCCTGTAACGGGAATCTGTACTGTTCTGCAGGGGGCGGAATTGTTGCGGATAGCCAGGTCGATGCGGAATATCAGGAAACCTTTGATAAAGTTAACCGTATCCTGAAACAACTGGAGTAATGACGGGTGGAAAAAGAGAACCTGAAGCTGGATGATTTTCTGTCGCGCTTTCAGCTTTTGCGGCCCAACGTGAGCCGCGAAGCCCTCAATCAACGTCAGGCAGCGGTGTTGATCCCGGTGGTCCGTCGTGAGCAGCCGGGCCTGCTGCTCACCCAGCGTTCGCCACATTTACGTAAGCACGCCGGTCAGGTCGCCTTTCCGGGCGGTGCCGTGGACAGTTCTGACGCCTCGCTGATTGCCGCCGCGCTGCGCGAAGCCCAGGAAGAGGTCGCCATTCCGCCTGAAGCGGTTGAGATCATTGGCGTGCTGCCGCCGGTCGACAGCGTGACCGGTTTTCAGGTCACACCGGTGGTCGGCATTATCCCGCCGGATCTGCAATATCACGCCAGCGTCGATGAAGTGTCTGCGGTGTTTGAGATGCCGCTGGAAGAGGCCCTTCGGCTCGGGCGTTATCATCCGCTGGATATCCAGCGTCGGGGTCATGCGCACCGGGTGTGGTTGTCCTGGTATCAGCATTATTTTGTCTGGGGCATGACGGCGGGCATCATTCGTGAACTGGCGCTGCAAATCGGCCTGAAGCCTTGACTATACTTTACATTCCACCCTCTTCTGCCAGGTTTGCGATCGGCGTCGCGCTATTAGCAAAACCATCGTTAACCATTAGTTTAATTCATGTGAATAGTTAAGCCGAGGTCGGTCTTCCCTCTTACACTATGCGCAGTTATAACATCGTTACTGGAACCCCGGTAACCCTGTCAGGAGTGTGAAAGTGATTAGTATATTCGACATGTTCAAAGTGGGAATTGGCCCTTCGTCTTCCCATACTGTTGGCCCGATGAAGGCCGGTAAACAGTTCGTCGATGATCTGGTCGAAAAAGGATTACTGGAAAGCGTTACCCGTGTCGCCGTGGATGTTTACGGCTCACTGTCATTAACGGGTAAAGGCCACCACACCGATATCGCCATTATTATGGGTCTGGCGGGCAATATGCCGGATACCGTAGATATTGATGCCATTCCGGCATTTATCCGCGACGTGGAAGCGCGCGGCCGCCTGCTGCTGGCAAACGGTCAGCATGAAGTGGATTTCCTGCATGATGACGGCATGCGTTTTCGTAGCGATAACCTCTCCCTGCATGAAAACGGTATGCAGATCCACGCCTTTAGCGGCGACAAAGTGATCTACAGCAAAACCTATTACTCCATTGGCGGTGGTTTTATCGTTGATGAGGAACACTTCGGCAAAGATACAACGGGTGATGTGAACGTACCTTACCCGTTCAAGTCCGCCAAAGAGATGCTGGACTACTGCCATGAAACCGGTCTGTCACTTTCCGGCATGGTGATGCAGAACGAACTGGCGCTGCACAGCAAAAAAGAAATTGAAGACTATTTTGCGAACGTGTGGCAAACCATGCAGGCCTGTATCGATCGCGGCATGAACACCGAAGGCGTACTGCCTGGGCCACTGCGCGTACCGCGTCGCGCCTCTGCGCTGCGCCGTATGCTGGTCACCACAGACAAATTCTCTAACGACCCGATGAACGTGGTCGACTGGGTGAACATGTTTGCGCTGGCGGTGAACGAAGAAAACGCCGCGGGTGGCCGGGTGGTGACTGCACCAACGAACGGCGCGTGCGGTATCGTTCCGGCGGTACTGGCCTACTACGATCACTTTATTGAACCCGTAACGCCTGATATCTACATTCGCTACTTCCTGGCAGCAGGGGCGATTGGTGCGCTGTACAAGATGAATGCGTCTATCTCTGGCGCTGAAGTGGGCTGTCAGGGTGAAGTGGGCGTGGCCTGTTCTATGGCCGCGGCCGGTCTTGCAGAACTGCTGGGCGCCAGCCCGGAGCAGGTCTGTGTGGCGGCTGAAATCGGTATGGAACATAACCTCGGTCTCACCTGTGATCCGGTTGCGGGTCAGGTGCAGGTACCGTGCATTGAACGTAACGCTATCGCGTCGGTAAAAGCGATCAACGCCACGCGTATGGCCATGCGCCGTACCAGCGAGCCACGCGTTTCGCTGGACAAGGTTATCGAGACCATGTACGAAACCGGTAAAGACATGAACGCCAAATATCGTGAGACCTCCCGCGGCGGTCTGGCGATAAAGGTGCAGTGCGACTAACCGTTTCGCCTCAACGCCTCTCTCGCCCATCTTCCACGATGGGCGAATTTTTATCCCTTTCTCGTCGACTTATTATTTCCCCACTACACTTGCTGTGTTGCCTCGGCTTTTGGTGCTGAAGGCGTATTGGGCGGCCTCCCATGCAAACAGCACAGAGGATCATAAAAAAGTATCGCCGAAAACGCGTCATCGTCTGCGTGATGGTTGCGCTTCTTACGCTCATCATTACGCTGGGTATACGCTTTATTTCACAGCGTAACGTAAATCAGCAAAACACCCTGAACTTTGCGGCGCACTCCGTCAACGTGCTTGATAACGTCTTATTGCCGCTGGAAAAAGGGCGCAGTCCGCTTCTGGCGCTGGTCGGAGCGCCCTGCTCTCAGGCGCATTTAGTGTTACGAAAACAGGCGGCCTCACTGCAAACGGTGCGCTCAATTGCACTGGTCAAAGACGGTATCCTTTACTGTTCAAGTATTTTCGGCAATCGCGACGTCCCGTTGCGAGAGATTCAGCCTGCCCTGCCGTCCGCCGAAACAAAGCTGGTGCTCTCCACCGACAAATCCTTGCTTAAGGGAAGCCCGATCCTGATCCAGTGGTATCCGGTTTCTGATAGCGGAGAAGATGGGGTGATGCAGATTGTGAATATCGATCTCATCACTCGCCTGATGCTGGAGCCACAGCGCCCGCTTATCACCGACGTGGCCCTGACCGTAGGGGATAAATACCTGCGCTACGGTGAAAATGTCTCCGACTCGCTGACAATAAACGATGATGAGAGGGTTCTGCGCCAGCAATCCAGCCATTTCCCGTTCACCATTACCGTTAGTGGCCCGGGAGCCAGCGAGCTGGCGTTGATATATTTGCCCTCTCAGCTGCCGCTGGCGCTGATGCTCAGTCTCCTGATGGGTTACGTCGCCTGGCTTGCGACCGCGAACCGCATGAGCTTTACCTGGGAAATTAACCTTGGCCTGGCCGCGCGTGAATTCGAGCTGTTTTGCCAGCCGCTGCTGAATGCCCGCACGCAGAAATGCGTGGGGGTGGAGATCCTGCTGCGCTGGAACAACCCCCGTCAGGGATGGATCTCCCCGGACGTTTTTATTCCGCTCGCCGAAGAGCACAACCTGATTATCCCTCTCACACGTTACGTCATTACCGAGACGGTGAGTCAGATTGGCTATTTTCCGGCAACGCCCGGCTTCCACATTGGCATCAACGCCGCCGCCAGCCATTTCCGACATGGAACGCTCATTCAGGACCTGAACCGCTACTGGTTCAGCGCGCATCCCACCCAGCAGCTGATTGTGGAGCTGACGGAGCGTGACGCGCTGCAGGACGTGGATTATCGCATTGTAAGAGAGTTACACCGTCAGGGCGTGAAGCTGGCCATTGATGATTTTGGCACCGGCAATAGCTCACTCTCGTGGCTGGAAAAGCTGCATCCGGACGTCCTGAAAATTGATAAGTCCTTTACCAGCGCTATCGGCACTGATGCCGTGAACTCCACGGTGACGGACATCATCATTGCGCTCGGACAACGGCTTAGCATTGAGCTGGTGGCTGAAGGGGTAGAAACGCCCGAGCAGGCGCGGTATTTGCGTCATCACGGGGTAGAGGTACTGCAGGGATTTTTGTTTGCGCAGCCTATGCCGCTGAGGGAATTTCCGCAATGGCTGGCGGAGAGTTCGTCTCCGCCAGCACCGCGTAACGGGCATATCGTTCCGCTGATGCCGTTACGCTAGGCTCAGTTACTCTTCTTCGTCGTGGGCCGCCTGCTCTTTAACAATGCGCACCATATCGACGCGATAGTCATTCGCTTCGATTATCGTGATCTGCAGCGGAGGCAGTTCAATGATATCGCCGGTCCGCGGGATTTGTCCGTTAACGGCAATAACCAGCCCAGCCACGGTCGCAATGTCCTCTTCATCGTTGATGATGTTTTCCAGACCCAGCGTGTGCTGTAGCGCGTGCAGATCGGTGGTGCCTTTCACCAGCCAGCCGTCACCGTCGGAGACAATTTCCGGGGTTTCATCCGCATCCGGGAATTCACCGGCAATGGCTTCAAGCACGTCGAGCGGCGTCACCAGACCCTGCACCACCCCAAATTCATTGGTGACGATAACAAAGCTACCGCGTGCGCGGCGCAGGACGCCAAGCAGGTTGATAGGATCCAGTGTTTCCGGCACCACAATCGCCGGTGATGCGGCGGCGACGGCTTCGACGTTAATCCCCTCTTCCAGCGCCACCAGCATCTCTTTCGCACGCACCACGCCGATGATCTCGTCCAGTTCACCCCGGCATACCGGGAACAGGCTATGCGGTGAAGAGAGCAACTGCTGGCGAATCTCATCAACGCTCAGGCGGGAATCGACCCAGCTGATTTCACCGCGCGGGGTCATGATGCCGCGTAGCGAGCGGGAGGCCAGGGAGAGCACGCCGTTAATCATATAGCGCTCTTCTTCCACAAATGCCCCTTCCGGGACGGGAACCGGGTTACGGCTTTCATTGTCATTCTGCACGTTGACCTGGCGGCGACCGCCCATCAGACGCAGAATCGCATCAGCCGTACGCGCACGCAGCGGCTGGGTAGACTGCTGCTTGATAAAGTTATGTCGTGCAATCTGGTTAAACAGCTCGATGAGGATCGAGAAGCCAATGGCTGCGTACAGGTAGCCTTTTGGTATATGGAAGCCAAAACCTTCCGCCACCAGGCTCAGACCAATCATCAGCAGGAAGCTAAGGCAGAGCACCACGACCGTCGGATGCTGATTCACAAAGCGCGTCAGTGGCTTAGACGCCAGCAGCATCACCGCCATCGCGATAACCACCGCAGCCATCATCACCGGGAGGTGGTTCACCATGCCGACAGCCGTGATCACCGCATCCAGTGAGAAGACCGCATCAAGCACCACGATCTGCAGTACCACGACCCAAAAGCTGGCATAGCCTTTACCGTGTCCATCATCGTGCTGGCGATTTTCCAGCCGCTCGTGAAGCTCTGTCGTCGCTTTGAAAAGCAGGAATATCCCCCCGAGCAGCATGATCAAATCACGGCCGGAGAAGGTGAAATCCATGACGGAAAAAAGCGGTTTCGTCAGCGTAACCATCCACGAAATCACGGACAGCAGTGCCAGACGCATGACCAGTGCCAGAGAGAGGCCGATCAAACGCGCTTTATCACGTTGTTTTGGCGGCAGTTTGTCCGCAAGGATGGCAATAAACACCAGGTTATCAATGCCGAGAACAATCTCAAGCACGACCAGCGTGAGCAATCCCACCCAGATTGACGGGTCCATTAAGAATTCCATGAAACGCTCCTGCTAACGGAATGACCAAACGGTGCCCCACTCAACGTGGGCAAAACAGAGGCAGACAGAGTCGATACGTGGCGAGGATCGCCGGTAAAACAGGCGCGGAATGGCCTGGAGGATGACTGACGTCGGTGACGGTCCATATAGTGGGCTGTAGCCCTATACTCCTGAATAATTAAACGGAGGCTAAACATATCAGAGACAATGCGTTTTTAGCAAAGATTTACGTTCCTTTGCAAAGATCTGTAACACAGCTGCTTTACCTTACAGATAATTCTGTAACCCATAGCTAAATTACGGATCTTCATCACATAAATTATTTTTTCACTATCTAAAATAATTCGCGGAAGTCTTAGTTTTTTAACTCTAACCCTTTTCTGAATCGATTCGGTTGGCCAGATACGATTCACAGTGCGACTGCCTGGCAGGCGTATTAATGATAATAAAAGGAGGTAGCAAGTGACCATTGCTATTGTCATAGGCACACATGGTTGGGCTGCAGAGCAGTTACTCAAAACAGCAGAGATGCTGTTGGGTGAGCAGGAAAACGTCGGCTGGATCGATTTCGTTCCCGGTGAAAACGCTGAAACGCTGATTGAGAAGTACACTGCTCAACTGCAGAAACTGGATACCAGCAAAGGCGTGCTGTTTCTCGTTGATACATGGGGAGGCAGTCCGTTCAATGCTGCCAGCCGCATTGTCGTCGATAAAGAGCATTATGAAGTTGTCGCCGGGGTGAATATCCCCATGTTGGTGGAAACCTTCATGGCACGCGACGACAATCCGAGTTTTGATGAACTGGTCGCTCTGGCAGTTGAAACCGGTCGCGAAGGCGTGAAAGCGCTGAAAGCACAACCGGTTGAGAAGCCTGCTCCAGTGGCCGCGGTGCCAAAAGCCGCAGCCCCGGCGAAGCCCATGGGCCCGAATGATTACATGGTGATCGGCCTTGCCCGTATCGATGACCGTTTAATCCACGGCCAGGTGGCAACGCGCTGGACCAAAGAGACCAACGTTCGACGCATTATTGTCGTCAGCGATGAAGTTGCTGCTGATACCGTACGTAAAACCCTTCTGACACAGGTTGCTCCTCCTGGCGTTACCGCGCACGTGGTGGATGTCGCCAAAATGATCCGCGTTTATAACAACCCGAAATATGCGGGCGAGCGCGTGATGCTGCTGTTCACAAACCCGACAGACGTTGAACGCCTGGTTGAAGGCGGCGTGAAAATTACCTCCGTAAACATTGGTGGTATGGCATTCCGTCAGGGCAAAACGCAGGTCAACAACGCCATTTCAGTCGATGCGAAAGATATCGAGGCATTCAACAAGCTGAATGCACGCGGTATCGAACTGGAAGCCCGTAAGGTTTCCACGGATCAGAAACTGAAAATGATGGATCTGATCGGTAAAGTTGGGAAATAAGCCCGCGCCGGTTTTTCACATAAAGCTTATGTAATAGGAGAAGTACAATGGAGATTACCACTCTTCAGATTGTGCTGGTGTTCATCGTCGCGTGTATTGCGGGTATGGAATCCGTACTTGATGAATTTCAGTTCCACCGCCCTCTGGTGGCCTGTACGTTGATTGGTGCCGTTCTGGGTGATATGAAAACCGGGATCATCATCGGTGGTACCCTGGAAATGATTGCCCTGGGCTGGATGAACATCGGTGCGGCAGTTGCGCCTGATGCCGCGCTGGCGTCCATCATTTCTACGGTTCTGGTTATTGCCGGTCACCAGAGTATCGGTGCAGGTATTGCCCTGGCCATCCCGCTGGCAGCAGCAGGTCAGGTACTGACCATCATCGTGCGTACTATCACCGTGGCCTTCCAGCACGCGGCGGATAAGGCGGCCGAAAATGGCAACCTGACGGCGCTCTCCTGGATCCACGTCTCGTCCCTGTTCCTGCAGGCGATGCGTATCGCGATCCCGGCCGTTATCGTTGCGATCTCCGTCGGTACCAGCGAAGTACAGAGCATGCTGAACGCCATTCCAGAAGTGGTCACCGGCGGTCTGAACATCGCAGGCGGTATGATTGTGGTGGTTGGTTATGCGATGGTTATCAATATGATGCGCGCAGGCTACCTGATGCCGTTCTTCTACCTCGGCTTCGTTACTGCTGCGTTCACCAACTTCAACCTGGTTGCGCTGGGTGTGATTGGTGCAGTGATGGCGATTCTCTACATCCAGCTCAGCCCGAAATATAACCGCGTTGCGGGTGCCCCAGCGCAGGCTGCTGGTAATAACGATCTCGATAACGAACTGGACTAGCAGGTGAGCGAAATGGTTGATATGACAAAAACTACCACCGAGAAAAAACTCACTCCGGGTGATATTCGTGGCGTGTTCATCCGTTCTAACCTGTTTCAGGGTTCATGGAACTTCGAACGTATGCAGGCGCTGGGCTTCTGTTTCTCCATGGTACCGGCTATCAAACGCCTGTATCCGGAAAACAACGAAGCGCGCCGTCAGGCGATTAAGCGTCACCTGGAATTCTTTAACACCCATCCTTATGTGGCGGCTCCGGTTCTGGGCGTGACGTTGGCGATGGAAGAGCAGCGTGCAAACGGCGCAGAGATTGACGATGGTGCCATCAACGGTATCAAAGTCGGTCTGATGGGTCCGCTGGCAGGCGTCGGTGACCCGATCTTCTGGGGTACCGTGCGTCCGGTCTTCGCGGCGCTGGGTGCCGGTATCGCCATGAGCGGAAGCCTGCTTGGGCCACTGCTGTTCTTCATCCTGTTCAATGCGGTACGTCTGCTGACCCGTTACTACGGTGTGGCTTACGGTTACCGTAAAGGGGTGGACATCGTTAAGGATATGGGCGGCGGCTTCCTGCAGAAATTGACTGAGGGGGCGTCAATCCTCGGCCTGTTTGTCATGGGGGCACTGGTTAACAAGTGGACGCACGTGAACATCCCGCTGGTGGTGTCCACCATCACCGGTCAGGATGGTCAGACCCGTGTTACCACCGTGCAGACGATTCTGGACCAGCTGATGCCGGGTCTGGTACCGCTGCTGCTGACCTTCGCCTGTATGTGGCTGCTGCGTAAGAAAGTTAACCCGCTGTGGATCATTGTTGGCTTCTTCGTCATCGGTATCGCGGGCTACGCTGTCGGTCTGCTGGGCCTGTAAGACATCACGTAATACGCCGGGGGCTTGCCCCCGGTTTTTTTATCTGGAGGATGAATGACTGTCACGGACATCGTACTGGTTTTGTTTATTGTGGCCCTTCTGGCATATGCGATCTATGACGAGTTCATCATGCCCCGCCGCCACGGCGAAACGCTGCTCTCCCTGCCCCTTCTGCGACGCGGCCGCGTGGATGCGTTTATCTTCGCCGGTCTCATCGTCATTCTAATTTACAACAACGTGACCGGTCATGGTGCAATATTAACCACATGGTTATTATGTGCGCTGGCATTAATGGCGATTTATCTGTTCTGGATCCGTGTGCCGAAAATCATTTTTAAAAGCCGCGGGTTTTTCTTTGCCAATGTATGGATAGAATATAACCGTATTAAAGAGATGAATTTATCGGAAGACGGTGTACTGGTGATGCAATTAGAGCAACGCCGGCTGCTTATTCGGGTCAATAATATTGATGACCTGGAAAGAATATACAAACTTATGCTTAAAACTCAGTAAGTTAACTACATAGCCTTGGCTATATTCTGCGTTTATTTTGCGCACCTGATATAGCCAAAGCTATATTCCATTCTGTCATTTCTCTTATATTTATTAACGTTATTTTCACGCATAAATCTAAATGAAAATCGTTATCAACGCCTTGACGAAATAATGCCGTTTCATTGTTGTTTTATATTCTCAAAATATGTTAAGGTTGCGCCCGTCGTTGGGGAGTAGCTGATTTCCTGTTCGCAGGAAATGTACGTGTCAACATACTCGTTGAAAAACGTGGCACGTACGGACCGTTTGCCGCACAGATTTGTGCAAGGCGGTCAGGCGAGACCATAGATACATCAACTGCTGTTTACTGGGGGCAGTGATGTGTCATATGGATATCTCCCGGTCTGGACGCTTTAATGAATATCTCCGCAACCCTTCTTCTTGCTTTCGGTATGTCCATGGATGCTTTTGCTGCTTCCATCGGTAAAGGTGCCTCGCTGCACAAACCCAAATTCTCTGAAGCGCTACGCACAGGCCTTATCTTTGGTGCTATCGAAACGCTGACACCGCTCATCGGCTGGGGTCTTGGTATGCTGGCAAGCCAGTTCATACTGGAGTGGAACCACTGGATCGCTTTCGTGCTGCTCGTATTTCTGGGGGGGCGAATGGTGATTGAAGGTTTTCGCGGCAATGGCGATGAGGAAGACGAGCCGCAGCACCGCCACGGTTTCTGGCTGCTGGTGACCACTGCCATCGCCACCAGTCTCGACGCCATGGCCGTCGGTGTAGGCCTGGCATTCCTGCAGGTCAATATTATTGCGACCGCGCTGGCCATTGGTTGTGCCACGCTGATTATGTCGACGCTGGGAATGATGGTTGGCCGGTTTATTGGCCCTCTGCTGGGCAAACGCGCCGAGATCCTGGGCGGTATCGTGCTGATTGGCATTGGTGCCCAGATCCTCTGGGCACACTTCGCCGGTTAATCTTCGCGCTGCCAGCAGTGGATACTGAAATCCGTCTGGCAGCGAAACGTTGTTTGCTCCGCTAAGGTTTCCCACACGTCCGGTTTCGCCCGCCATGCAAATGGCGTCATCTGCAACAACGCTACAGCTTCGTCCCCTGCCAGGTTCATCTCGTAGGCCAGCGTCTGCTCCTGCTTCAGCGTAAAGCCCGCCAGTTGCTCAGAATGTGGCGCATGCAGCCGAACCTCATCATAGATAAGCCCTTTAAGCTCCATCAGATGTCGGGGACCTGGCGTGACGGTAATGACCCATCCGCCCGGTTTGATAACGCGTGCCAGCTCCTGCGCCTTACAGGGCGCATAGATGCGGATAACCGCATCCATGCTGGCATCGTCAAACGGCAGTCGGTGGCTCGATGCCACGCAGAACGTCACGCCGGAGTAGCGTTTTGCCGCCGCGCGGATAGCCACTTTGGAAACATCCAGACCAAATGTCTGCGCGCCCTTCTCTTGTGCAACCTCAGCAAACCGCGCGGTGTAATACCCTTCCCCGCAGCCAAGATCCAGCACGCCTGCTGCACTGTCAGTCAGATTATCTTCCAGCAATTGCGCGACGGCCTCTCTGAGTGGCTGATAGTGCCCGGCGTCGAGAAATGCCCGACGTGCCTGCATCATCTCAGCACTGTCACCCGGATCGCGCGAGCGCTTATGCTGCACCGGCAGAAGATTCACGTAGCCTTCTTTCGCCATATCAAACTGATGTCCCTGCGGACAGGCATAACTTTTTTCTGATCGCGTCAGACGCGCGTGGCAAAGGGGACAACTGAAGGACATGGCAGCTCCGGGGCGTAAATCAAAGGGCGAAGTGTACCGCTATTCGCCCCGGTATAAAACGCCTGGGTTAACGCATGACGATAAGGTGCGAGGAATCAGGCGCCAGACCATCGGGTTTGACGTTCTCAAGACGCAATACGTTACCCATAATCTCGCTGAATACCGGTGCGGAGACGGCGCCGCCATAGTACGCCCCGTTTTGAGGATCGTTAATCACGACCACCAGCGCAAAACGCGGATCGCTGGCAGGCGCGACGCCCGCGGTATAGGCAACGTATTTATCGACATATTTGCCGCTATCATCGATTTTCTTCGCCGTACCGGTTTTCACCGCCACACGGTAATCACGTACCGCAGCCTTAACGCCGCCCCCGCCCGGCAGCGCAACGCTCTCCATCATATGCTCGACCTGATGAGCAATCTCTTCCGGCATGACTCTGTGCCCGATAACGGGTGGATCGATACGGGTAATTGAGAGGGGCCGTTCCAGCCCGAAGCCGCCGATGGTGGCATAGACGTGCGCCAGCTGGAGGGGGGTGACCATCAGACCATAGCCAAAGGCGAAGGTCGCCCTGTCGAGCTGGCTCCAGTATTTACGCTGGGGTAACAGACCGGCGCTCTCGCCGGTTAAGCCAAGCCCGGTGTTTGTACCAAAACCAAAGTTCCGGTAGGTATCAATCAGGTGCTGAACAGGCATCGCCAGCGAGAGGCGCGATACGCCGGTGTCGCTCGATTTTTGCAGGATCCCGGTCATCGAGAGTTCAGGGTAGTAACCCACATCCCGAATGCGGTGCCCGTCAAGCATATACGGATGGGTGTCAATGACGCTGTCAGGCTGCACCAGCCCCTGTTGCAATGCCGTCATCAGCACAAGCGGCTTCACGGTTGAACCTGGCTCGAACGTATCGCTGATGGCACGGTTACGAAAATCGTCTATTGTCGCGCCCTGGCGGTTATTGGGGTTGAAATCGGGATAGCTCGCCATCGCGAGGATTTCACCGGTGGGGATATTAATGAGCACTGATGCCCCCGACTCCGCCTTGTTCCAGGCCACTGCGTTATCTAGCGCATCTTCGGTGATGGTTTGCAGGCGCTCATCAATACTGAGCTGAATATTGTGCGCAGGCACCGGCGCGACTTCCGTCAGATTCTCCACCACGCGACCGTAACGGTCTTCCCTGACCTGCCGGACGCCCGGCTTGCCTGTTAGCTGGGTGTTGAAACTTTTCTCCACCCCCTCAATGCCCTGACCGTCAATATTGGTGAAACCAATCAGGTTTGCCGCCACATGCCCGGCAGGATAAAAACGGCGTGATTCATCGCGTAAATTGATACCCGGCAAATTCAGCTTATCGATCCATTTTGCCTGAGCAGGATCCACCTGCCGAGCAAGGTAGATGAACCTCCCCTGTGGATTCGCGTTAATCCGTGACGACAGGGTGTTCAGGGAGAGATGTAACGCATTCGCCAGCGCCTGCCAGCGATCGTCAAAGCCCACGCCCCCTTTTGCCAGCACCGTTTTTGGGTCGGCCCACACGGCCCTGACCGGGACACTGACCGCCAGCGGCCGGCCCTCACGATCCATGATCATTCCGCGCGGAGCATCAATCGGCAGTTCGCGTAGCGATCGCATATCCTCCTGCTTGACCAGGTTGTCAGGTTTAATAATTTGCAGCCAGGCAACGCGGCCCAGCAAAAACGCCAGACTGCAAAAAATGGCTAAACAGAGCAGCGCAAAACGCGCCGGCGTGAAATTGCCGGCGGTCGTTATCATTTTCTTCTTCACCTGAACCCCAGGACTGTTAAACAACGCCCTGATTTAACGGGAAAAGACGGCCGGAGGGAGGGAAAACAGTGCTTCTAACCTCGTAGCTTTGCAACAAGTTACTAACAAGAGCGGGGATGGTAATATTTTGAAAGATAAGGCACATAAAAAAGCCCCGCTATATGCGAGGCTTTATGTCTGAGAGTGAAGTACTACGTGCTTCAGTCAGCAGTGGTTCGATCAGATAGCAGTTACGTTAACTGCAGCTGGGCCTTTCTGGCCGTCCTGAATTTCGAACTCAACGTTCTGGCCTTCAGCCAGAGTTTTGAAGCCGTTACCCTGGATTGCAGAGAAGTGTACGAACACGTCTTTGCTGCCGTCAGCAGGAGTAATGAAACCAAAACCTTTAGACTCGTTGAACCACTTAACTTGACCTTTAATCTTTGCCATTTGCAAAATTCCTTAGAGTGTTTTCTTAGCCCGCAGGCATTACTGAGATAAAACTGAGACATTACTGCATGAGGCACTAATATAAGGTTCGGCAGAGAAGCGGTATTCAACGACAACGTGTTTACTCAGGACTTCTTTACTGAAAATGCCACACATAAACAGAACTGTACCTCGTTTGACCCAAAACGTGTTATCACACACTATGTTTAATATGGCAAGCCATTTTTAAACATGTCTCGATCCGCCGCACAAATTCGAACTGTGCCGGTATGCTTTTGCACAATTATGCGCATGACATATGGACAGCCCTGCTCACTTACACAGACTCGCCGTTGCTTTCACAACCGCTGTTATCTAAGACTTTTTTAACATAGCTCAATCATTCCAGTGCGTCCAGCAACCCGCTAAGAAAAACCCCTACATTAATTGAGTTAGAACGATTTGTGAAAACTTATGCTTAAATCATTGTAACGCCCCTGTATTGTTACAGTGGAAATACAATGTTAATCCTTCACGCTAAACTGTATTAAAAAGCACCAGCTAATAAAGAATGTTATGCACCAAAATAATGAAATTTTTATGACTCTGCATCAAAACAAGGCAAGCAAAACGTTTCGATAAAAATAAAACATTCTTTAGACCTTAGACATACAGAATATATGCAACAATCCAGCGCTTCGTTTATAAGGATAAATATTCACCAATTTTCAGTATCCTGAAGGAATTATTAACCGGTGCTAAATTATCGAGGACTGCAGTTAACTCTCGCACGGGGTCATCAAGCGATTCATCAGCCAGTTCAAACACGCCCCAGTGAATGGGAAACGCCAGTGGGCATCCCAACTGTTGCCACAACGCAACAGCAGATTGCGGATCCATATGATGTACGGCCATGAACCACCGTGGTGCATAAGCGCCAACGGGCAACGCCGCGGCGTCAATTTTACCCAGCCTTTCCGGTATTCGCAGCAGTTCAGGTGAATAGCCCGTGTCGCCGCTAAACCAGAAACGATGATGCCGCCCTTCAAACACCCAGCCACACCACAGGGAGCGATTGCGGTTCCAGAGCGTGCGCATACTCCAGTGCTGCGCCGGTACGGCGGACAGCGTTATCCCCTGCCAGGTGAAACTCTGCCACCAGTCGAGCTCAACAATGCGTCTTGCCCCCCGGCGGCGAAACCAGTCTGCCAGACCTAAGGGAACAAACAGAGTGACGTCGGGGAAGCGTTTAAGGATCCGGCGAATGGTCGCGTCATCCAGATGATCGTAATGATTATGGGAGATAACCACTGCATCGAGCTGCTGGAGCTGTTCGACAGACAGAGCGGGAGGCGTTTTACGTTGTGGTCCGAGGAAAGGTAAGGGAGAGGCGCGGCGAGAAAAAACGGGGTCGGTCAGCAGGGTGTTGCCATCAATGTGCAACAATAGGCTTGCGTGTCCGAGCCACCATACCCCATTTTCCTGCGGCTGCTTAAGCGTTGCCGGCTGCCACCACTGGCGGATAAAGTCCTCATATCCGTTTGTCGGGGGGCGGGGTAAGCCAGCTTCTTTGCGCGCTTTTCGCCAGCGATCAACGTCACCGGGCTGATGCCCGACGGGGTCAGTATTACGAAAACCGTTCGGCGTGTGATGTTTCAGGGAGGGGTCATACCAGGGATTTTTCCAGACCACAGCCACCTCCCGGATAAGACAAATTAACGCTCAGCTACCAGGCGGATAAAGTCATCCTGCTCAGTGTTGTCTTCAGCAACCGCGTCTTTCGCCGACTCTTTCTCTTCTGGTTCGTTAGCCTCGCACAGACGACGTAACAGCGCATTCTGACGTTTTTGTTGGTCAAGCAGCGCTTCCAGCAGTTCGATCTGCTCGTTTGTACGGGAACTGGCACGGTTTACGAAAAACCAAATGACAAGCCCCACCAGCAGAACAACCAACGAGATCATCAGGGATGCCATATTTAGCAGCCCTGAATTCAGTAACTCACCCATTTCACCACCTCAATAAAAACGTCTATCTTACCACTGGTGCGAAGGAAGGAAATCACCTTGAGAAAAAATGCGTGTTACCACGGAATAAACTTATTGATTGCGCAAACGCCGCTAAAAAACTGTACATCCTGATCGCACATCACATTGATAGTCTGCGTCCACAACACCACACAGGCTACCAGCACAATAATCAGAATCACCCAGCGTATTTTTTTCACTCCACACTCCGTCTAAAGGCCCGATATAACCAGGTTATCACGGCTATCTTAAACAAGGACTAACTGTACCGCCATCTGGTCGTTTTCAGAATCATGCACTTGTTTCATAGAGTAAACCGTTTAGGCTTACTGCATGACAACAAAGATAAAGAGGCAATGATGCATTTAATCATTCGTACAATTATTGCACTGGCCGTAGTATGGGTTGGCCTTCTGTTAACCGGCTATGGCGTGCTTGTGGGAAGCACCGAAAACGCCGCTGGATTAGGTATTCAATGCAAATACATGACCGCGCAGGGCATGAGCACGGCACAATATATTCATTCAGACAGCGGGATCATTGGTTTAACCAACTGTCCGGTTCTGCGTAAAACATCCGTCGTCATTGATAACGGCTAATCACCCCGATTGATACTGATAAAAAACGCCGCACTGTGTGCGGCGTTTTTTGTGCCCGTAAGGATCAGAACGGGTAGTCGTTATAACCCATTTGTTCAGAAATCTTGCGTGCGGCTGTATGGAGAATCGCCACATACTCATGCAGACGTTCTTCAGAAAAGCGCAGGGTCGGGAAAGAGATACTCAGCCCGGCAATGACAACGCCAAAGCGGTCAAATACCGGCACACCGATACAGCGCAGCCCTTCTTCCTGCTCTTCGTTATCTTCGCCATACCCCTGCTCACGTACTTTGTCGAGCACGGCCAATAACTCGTCAGTGCTGGTAATAGTGCGTTCAGTGCTGCGCTTATATTCCACGCCTTCGAGGATCTGCTTCACTTCTTCGCGATCGCGCCACGCCAGCAGCACTTTGCCAATCGCGGTACTGTAAAGCGGATTACGACGACCGATGCGTGAATACATGCGCAGGTTGTACATGGAGTCGATTTTATGGATGTAGACAATGCTGTCTTCATCCAGTGCCCCCAGGTGGATAGTCTCTTTGGTCAGGCGAGAGATCTCACGCATCTGGATATCTGCGCTGCGGATCAAATCCACGTTTTGCAGCGCACGGGCCCCGAGCTCGAACAGTTTCAGCGTCAGAGAATACTTTTCAGACTCGCCTTCCTGTGCGACGTAACCCAGTGACTTCATGGTTTGCAAAAAGCGATAAACGGTGCTTTTCGACATCATCACACGCTGCGACAACTCTGTAATACCAATTTCACGCTCTTCTCCGAGCGCCTGTAAGATGCCAAACACCTTCAGCACGGAAGAAACAGAATCTGGCTGTTTATCCAAATCTGCAATTGCCATTTACCACCTCATAGAGAGTGTTTTATAAAAATCAGAACCGGTTTTTATTATAAATTCCCGTCATGTTACCTGCAATCGATCCTCGTTTACTTCGTTACAAATCTGCGACATAAAACTGAAATAACGATGCTAAAATAGTTACCCTGAGAATAATTTCACACTGAGCTTTTCATCCCTAATGGAAAAAAACCTGTCCGATGGCCTGCCTTTGCCCCAGCGGTATGGCGCTATCGCCACGATTGTTATCGGTATTTCAATGGCCGTCCTTGACGGTGCAATCGCTAACGTTGCCCTGCCAACCATTGCCAGCGACCTGCATGCCTCCCCTGCCAGTTCTATATGGATAGTCAATGCCTACCAGATAGCGATCGTGGTTTCACTGCTCTCGTTCTCTTTCCTGGGCGATATGTTCGGTTACCGACGGGTGTATCAATGCGGCCTGCTGGTGTTCACCTTTACTTCCCTTTTCTGTGCCCTTTCTGATTCGCTGCATACTCTGACGCTTGCGCGCATAGCACAGGGTTTTGGGGGCGCGGCACTGATGAGCGTCAACACGGCGTTGATCCGCTTAATCTATCCGCAGCGTCATCTGGGACGCGGTATGGGGATAAACTCGTTTATTGTCGCCGTCTCGTCTGCGGCCGGGCCAACCCTTGCGGCGGCCATACTCTCTGTCGCGTCCTGGCAGTGGTTATTCGCCATTAACGTACCGCTGGGTATTGTGGCCCTCTTCTTTGCTCTGCGCTATCTTCCCGCGAACGGTCCCAAAAGCACGATGCCACGCTTTGACCTTATCAGCGCAGTGATGAATGCCCTGACCTTTGGCCTGCTGATTACTGCCCTGAGCGGCTTTGCACAAGGTCAGTCCCTTATACTTACCGCCGCGGAGCTCATTGCGCTGCTGGTGATTGGCTTCTTCTTTGTACGCCGTCAGCTCGCGCTCCCTGTCCCTTTATTGCCTGTCGACCTGCTGCGTATTCCTCTTTTTTCTCTCTCGATTTGTACTTCTGTTTGCTCATTCTGCGCTCAGATGCTGGCCCTGGTCTCTCTGCCCTTCTTCCTGCAAAGTGTGGTGGGACGTACTGAAGTCGAGACCGGACTGCTGTTAACGCCATGGCCACTGGCGACGATGGTAATGGCGCCGCTGGCAGGGTATTTGATTGAGCGCGTCCACGCCGGATTGCTTGGCGCGCTGGGGCTTGCCGTCATGGCCACGGGGCTGTTCGCACTCGCACTACTCCCCTCATCACCCACCGATCTGGATATCATCTGGCGCATGATCCTGTGCGGTGCAGGGTTCGGTCTGTTCCAGTCGCCTAACAACCACACCATCATCACCTCAGCGCCGCGCCATCGCAGCGGTGGTGCCAGCGGTATGTTGGGCACCGCACGTCTGCTGGGACAAAGCACCGGCGCGGCCCTGGTCGCGCTGATGTTTAATCTTGCCGGGCAAAATGGCAACCACGTTGCACTTTTCACCGCAGGCGCCCTTGCCACCCTCGCCGCCATCATCAGCGGGCTACGCATTACCCAGCCCAGAGTACAGGCATAAAAAAAGCCGGGCGGATATCACCAGCCCGGCTCATTGCTCTTCTTAGCGTTACTTCAGGTATTCACCACTGCGCAGCGCTTCGATACGTTTATCCAGCGGCGGGTGACTCATAAACAGTTCGCTCAGCGATTTTGATTTACCGTTAATGCAGAATGCCATAATGCTGGTCGCTTCCTGCGGTTCATAGCTGGTTTTCAGACGCTGCAGCGCGGCAATCATCTTCTCACGGCCAACCAGTTTCGCCGAGCCAGCATCCGCGTGGAACTCACGATGACGGGAGAACCACATGGTGATGATGCTGGCCAGAATACCGAATACCAGCTCCAGTACCGTCGCAACCGCGAAGTAGATCAGCGGGTTGCCGTTGCTCTCTTCCCCTTCATCGCGGTTCCCGCCCATAAAGCCTGCCGCGATCTGCGCCAGAATACGGGAGATGAAGATAACAAAGGTGTTCACTACGCCCTGGATCAGGGTCATGGTGACCATGTCGCCGTTCGCGATATGGCTGATTTCGTGAGCGATAACCGCTTCGGCTTCGTCACGGCTCATGTTCTGCAACAACCCGGTGCTGACGGCAACCAGAGACGCATCACGGCGGGCACCTGTGGCAAAGGCGTTAATATCTGGCGCGTGGTAAATGGCCACCTGCGGCATGGCGATACCCGCCTGCTGCGATTGCTGAGCCACGGTATTCATCAGCCACTGTTCCATATCGTTACGCGGTTGCTCAATGACTTCACCACCTACCGATTTCAGTGCCATCCATTTCGACATCAGGAGTGAAACGAATGAGCCACCAAAACCAAACAGCAGCGCCATAATCAACAGACCCTGAACGCTGCTCGACTGAATTCCTGTCAGGCTTAGCACGAGCCCGAAAACCACCATCACCGCAAGGTTGGTGAGCAGGAAGAGCGCGATTCGCATCATAATTTTCTTTTAACCTCAGTTTAACAAAGCGCACTATGCGATTACCCACATCGTATGGGTATTACGGCTATTTTCAAGCATCCATCGGGCGTAAGTCACCAGAAAGACACAACTTTACACAATTGGAAATTTGCCTGACGGGAGAATGCGGAACAAAAAGAAACAGGCACAATTTCTTGTGCCTGTTGGGGGATTATTTTGCCGGTGCAGGTTGCACGGCGGGCTTCGCCTTTTCCTGATTCGCCAGGTCAAGAGCGATATGCACCGTCTCGTCGAGGTAAGGATCCGGCTCCTGGTAATCTTTTGGCAGATCGTCCAGTTTCTTAAGCAGAGGCTTACCTTCACGCTTGAAGCGATCGTTGATACGCGCCAGACGCGTTGCATCATCTTCGTTGTTCTCTTTCTCACGCTGAGCGTAGTTGAGAGAAACAATATTCCGCTTATCTTTCAGGGCATTGAAACGAGCAATATCCTTCATGATGTACTGGAATTCCGGATCTTTGGCGATGCGATCGTTGTGCGCTTTCAGCAGTTCAGGACCAAACTGCGTCATATCACCCGCTTTCACGTAGGTCGCGGCGTTAATGCTATCCCACGGCAATGCGTTATCTTCAAACTTCTCGCCGGTTTCAGTCTCTTCCGTGCCTGTCGGCATCATGATATCCGGCGTCACGCCTTTACGCTGCGTACTGCCACCGTTCACACGATAGAATTTCTGAATGGTGTACTGAACCGAACCCAGTGCAGGCCATTCCGGACGCAGCATCTGATCGTAGATACGATTCAGAGAACGATACTGCTGTACGGTACCTTTACCAAATGTCGGCTCACCGACAATCAGCGCACGGCCATAGTCCTGCATAGCGGCCGCAAAGATTTCAGATGCGGAAGCACTGAAGCGATCGACTAAGACCACCAGCGGGCCTTTGTAATAGACCACACCATCGTTGTCGGCATCTTCACGTACTTTACCGTTGTTATCGCGCACCTGAACCACCGGACCAGACGGGATAAACAGCCCGGACAGTGAAACCGCTTCGGTCAGCGCCCCACCACCGTTGCTGCGCAAGTCGATGATGACGCTGCTCACGTTCTGCTTTTCAAGCTTCTGCAGCTGGACTTTAACATCATCAGTCAGCCCGACGTAGAAGCCCGGGATATCCAGAACACCCACCTTCTCTTTACCCACGGTCTTCACCGACATTTTCACCGCGCGGTCTTCCAGGCGGATACGCTCACGCGTCAGGGTAACGATACGGGTTTTGGTGCCTTTACCGGCTGGCAGAATTTCAAGGCGAACTTTGCTGCCTTTCGGGCCTTTGATCAGCGCAACCACATCATCCAGACGCCAGCCGATCACATCGACCATGTTCTGTCCGGTTTGACCCACACCAACAATGCGATCGCCTACGCTTATCGCTTTGCTTTTCGACGCCGGGCCACCGGCGACCATTGAGTTGATCACGGTGTAATCATCGTCCATCTGCAGCACCGCACCGATACCTTCCAGAGACAGGCTCATTTCGGTATTAAACTGTTCGGTATTGCGAGGCGAGAGATAATTGGTATGCGGATCGATTTCGTGAGCGAAAGCGGTCATCGCCAGTGAGAAAACATCTTCACTGTTGGTCTGAGCCAGACGACGAATAGCGAATTTGTAACGGCGCGTCAGCGTATCACGGATCTCTTTTTCATCTTTGCCGGTCAGCTTAAGGCTCAGCTCGTCGTATTTTACTTTTCCATCCCACAGCGCATTCAGCTCGGCTTCGTCTTTCGGCCAGGGCGCTTTGCTGCGGTCCAGATTAAAGGTGTCGTTGCCGGTGAAGTCCATCGGACGTTCCAGCACTTTCAGCGCATACTGATAGCGTTCAAAGCGGCGCTTTTGCGACAGGTTATAGAGATCGTAGAACAGATCCAGCTTGCCTGAACGCAACTCGTCACCCACCCCGGATTTACGCTTAGCGAACTGCTCGACATCGCTGGCGAGCAGTACGTTATGGCTGTAATCCAGCAAGTTCAGATAGCGGTCAAAGATTTTGGCCGAAAAGGCCTGATCGAGATCGAACTGACGATAGTGCGAACGGGTGAAGCGTGAGGTCACACGCTCGCTCACCGTCGCGTGCTGCGTCTCTTCCTTGAGGACCGGAATTTGATCAACACGCGTGATATCGTCCACTGCGAAAGCATGGCCTGTTATAGCAAACAGGCCCGCCAACGCGGTGAGCTTAAAAAAAGTGTTCATGCCAGGCTTGGCCTCCGTTTCAGAACAACAAGTGTTCTGCGCGTACAATCATTGACATACCAGAAGTCAGCTGTACACGAACGCCATCTTTGGTGATTTCCAGTACGGTGGCGTCCATTGCGTTGTTACCCGCTTTCACCTTCAGTGCCTGACCCACGCTCAGGGCGTTAATGTCAGAAACCGGCGTATGGCGCGGCTCTTCACGAGGCGCGCGCGGGGCTTTAGCTGCTGGTTTGTCAGCACGCGGTTTGCGATCGTTATTATCGTTACGACGCGGCGCTGGGCGTGGTTTACGCTCGCGACGAGGCGCTTCTTCCTGGCCGTTTGCCGCTGCGGCTTCGCGTTTTTTCGCTTGCTGTTCTGCACGTTGTGCCTGAACGCGTGCTTTGGCTTCTTCCAGCTGTTTACGTGCGTGCTCAACGTGCTGCTCGTCCAGCTCACCACAAGGGTTGCCGTCAAGATCAACACGCGTCGCGCCCGCTTTGATACCGTACAGGTAACGCCAGCTCGAAGTATAAAGACGTAAGGCGGAACGAAGCTGAGTTTTGCTGAGGTTCATTTCCCCCTCAACGCGTGCCACCAGATCCTGAAAAATACCGACTTTCAGGGGACGAGCTTCACCTTCAGCACTGAAGCACTGTGGGAAACGCTCGGCCAGAAATGCGATAACTTCTTTACTGCTATTCAACTTAGGTTGATTTTCCATGAAATTTCCTGATTACAACGGACGTTGCCAACAAGCGCAGGCATGAACAGGCGTCATTATAATGACGCTATCAGTAAATGCTACGTTATCCGTTGATTATCCTGCTACGCTCGCAAAGAATTTTTGATAATCGGTTGCGGCGAGAACGTTTTCGAGGTTCGCCACCAGCTCGCGCAGCCCTTGTTCGTCCTCGGTTGTGAAGCGACTGAAGACCGTGCTGTCGATATCCAGAACGCCAATAATCTGATTTTTTACCACCAGAGGCAGAACGATTTCAGAATTACTGTCTGCGTCACAGGCAATGTGTCCGTCAAACGCATGGACGTCTTCGACGCGCTGCACCTGATTAGTCGCGACCGCTGTGCCACAAACGCCGCGTCCTACGGGAATACGCACGCAGGCAATTTTCCCCTGGAACGGGCCAAGCACCAGCGTTTCACCTTCCTGAAGGTAAAAACCGGCCCAGTTAACGTCTGATAGCCGTTCAAACAGCAATGCGCTAGTATTTGCCAGAGTGGCTAAGAAGCTGGTCTCACCCGCCATCAATGCCTTAAAATCGCGGTTAAGATCCGCGTAGAATTCTGTTTTGTTCATTATTCAATCACTTAGTTGTCTTACAAAATTACCGCATAGCCTATTAAAATAAGCATTAAATGCGCTCATGCTCAAGATGAATCCGTTCATGAGTTAATATAACGTTCAACAATACTTATTTGTGCGCAGCTGATGGCCTTAAAAACAACCAAAATTACGCCGACAAAAAAGATAACTGTCCATACGGTAAGCGAAGCTTTGCCTCGTGCACATTATCAGCGTTGCCCGCAGTGCGATACGCTTTTTATGTTGCCGAAGATGAAATCGCATGAAAGTGCTTTTTGCCCCCGCTGCGACGCTAAAATTCGCGACGGCCGCGACTGGTCGCTGACCCGTCTCGCCGCGATGGCCATCACCATGCTGCTTCTTATGCCGTTTGCCTGGGGCGAACCGCTGCTGAAGCTGTACCTGCTTGGTGTGCGTATTGATGCCAACGTACTGCAGGGGATCTGGCAGATGACGCGCCAGGGTGACCCGCTCACCGCCGCCATGGTGCTGTTCTGTACGGTCGGCGCGCCGCTGGTGCTGGTCGCCGCCATTGCCTATCTTTGGTTTGGTAACATTCTGGGGATGAATCTCCGCCCCGTGTTGCTGATGCTGGACAAACTGAAAGAGTGGGTCATGCTGGATATCTACCTGGTGGGCGTCGGCGTGGCGTCCATAAAAGTGCAGGACTATGCATTCTTGCAGCCCGGGGTCGGACTCTTTGCATTTATTTGCCTCGTCTTGCTCAGCATCCTCACACTCATTCATCTGAACGTCGAACAGCTCTGGGAGCGCTTTTACCCTCAGCGCCCGGCCACGCGACCGGATGAAAGTCTCCGGGTCTGTCTGGGGTGTCACTATACTGGCTTGCCCGACCCACGTGGCCGTTGCCCGCGGTGTCATATTCCCCTGAGACTGCGGCGCAACAACAGTCTGCAAAAATGCTGGGCCGCGCTGATTGCCTCGCTGGTCTTTTTGATCCCGGCCAATATGCTGCCGATTTCCATCATTTACGTGAATGGTGGGCGCCAGGAGGATACCATCCTCTCCGGGATCATCTCCCTCGCCCACAGCAACGTGGGGGTGGCGGCAATTGTGTTTATCGCCAGTATTCTGGTGCCGTTTACCAAAGTGGTGGTGATGTTTACCCTGCTCCTGAGTATTCACTTCAAATGTGAGCAAGGGTTACGTACCCGAATTCTGCTTTTGCGATTCGTCACCTGGATTGGCCGCTGGTCGATGTTGGATTTGTTCGTGATTTCGTTGATGATGTCGCTGATCAATCGCGACCAGTTATTGGCTTTTACAATGGGACCCGCAGCTTTTTATTTCGGCTCCGCGGTGATATTGACTATTCTTGCTGTGGAATGGCTGGATAGCCGCTTACTTTGGGATGCACATGAGTCAGGAAACGCCCGCTTCGCCGACTGAAGCGAGAATTAAAACAAAACGCCGCATTTCTCCATTCTGGTTGCTGCCTGTCATCGCCCTGATGATTGCAGGCTGGCTTATCTGGACGAGCTATGAAGATCGCGGAAGCACCATCACCATTGACTTCCAGTCTGCCGACGGCATTGTGGCCGGGCGAACCCCTGTCCGCTTCCAGGGGGTTGAGGTGGGTACCGTTCAGGATATCAGCCTTGGAAAAGGGCTGAATAAAATTCAGGTCCGCGCCAGCATTAAGTCCGATATGCAGGATGCGCTGCGCAGCGAAACGCAGTTCTGGCTGGTAACGCCTAAGGCCTCTCTGGCGGGTGTTTCAGGGCTGGATGCACTGGTTGGCGGTAACTACATCGGCATGATGCCGGGTAAAGGTGAACCGCAGGATCACTTTGTTGCGCTGGATACCCAACCAAAATACCGACTGAACAACGGCGATCTGATGATCCATCTGCAGGCACCAGATTTGGGTTCCCTCAACAGTGGCTCACTGGTTTATTACCGTAAAATTCCGGTAGGTCGCGTTTATGATTACGCCATCAACCCGAATAAACAGGGCGTGACGATTGATGTGTTAATCGATCGTCGCTTCACTAACCTGGTGAAAAAAGGCAGCCGTTTCTGGAACGTCTCCGGCGTGGATGCCGATCTCAGCCTGAGCGGTGCCAAAGTGAAGCTCGAGAGCCTGGCCGCACTGGTCAACGGTGCCGTTGCCTTCGACTCTCCGGAAAACTCCAGCCCGGCCACGGCAGATGATACCTTCGGACTGTATGCTGACCTGGCGCACAGCCAGCGCGGCGTGATAGTCAAACTCGCCCTGCCCGACGCTAAAGGGCTGAAAGCGGGTTCCACACCGCTTATGTATCAGGGATTGCAGGTTGGGCAGCTCACCAAAATGACGCTCAATCCAGGCGGTTCCGTGACCGGTGAGATGACCGTCGACCCGAGCGTGGTTGATCTCCTGCGTGAAAAAACGCGCATCGAGATGCGCAGCCCAAAACTGTCTCTGAACGATACCAGCCTGAGCAATCTTCTGACCGGCAATACGTTTGAACTGATCCCCGGTGAAGGTCAACCCAGCAACAGTTTCGTTGTTGCGCCGGCAGATAAAGCGCTACTTCAAAAACCGGGCGTCGTAACGGTAAAACTGACCGCGCCTGAAAGTTACGGTATCGAAGCCGGCCAGCCGCTGATTCTGCATGGCGTCCAGGTGGGCCAGGTGCTGGAGCGTACGCTCTCTGAAAACGGCGTCAGCTTCTCGGTGGCTATCGATCCGCAATACAGCGACCTTGTCCATGGCGACAGTAAATTTGTGGTGAACAGCCGCGTCGACGTGAAGGTTGGCCTCGACGGCGTTGAGTTCCTCGGTGCCAGCGCCAGCGAATGGGTTAACGGCGGGATCCGCATTTTACCAGGCAATAAAGGCCCGGTGCGCGACAGTTATCCGCTGTATGCCAACCTGGACAAAGCGATTGAAAACAGCATGAGCGATCTCCCAACCACGACACTGACGTTAAGCGCCGAGACGCTTCCTGATGTCCAGGCTGGCTCCGTCGTGCTGTACCGGAAGTTTGAGGTCGGGGAAGTGATTGCCGTACGCCCTCATGCGGACGCGTTTGATATCGAACTGCATATCAAACCGGAGTATCGCAAGTTGCTGACCCCGAATAGCGTGTTCTGGGCCGAAGGTGGTGCGAAAGTGCTGCTTAACGGTAACGGGCTGACCGTGCAGGCCTCCCCGCTTTCACGTGCGCTGCGCGGAGCGATCAGCTTCGATAACCTCAGCGGTGCGGGTGCAAACCTGCGTAAAGGCGATAAGCGTATTCTCTTCCCGTCTGAAACCGCTGCCCGTGCCGTTGGCGGACAGATTACCCTGCATGCTTTTGATGCAGGGAAGCTGGCGGAAGGGATGCCTATCCGTTATCTGGGTATTGATATCGGGCAGATCCAGAAGCTGACGCTTATCACCGCGCGTAACGAGGTGCAGGCCACCGCCGTACTCTACCCGGAATATGTTCAAACCTTCGCCCGCTCAGGCTCCCGCTTCTCGGTGGTGACGCCACAGATTTCGGCCGCTGGCGTTGAGCACCTCGACACTATCCTGCAGCCTTATATCAACGTCGAACCCGGTAAGGGGAATGCTCGCCGTGACTTTGAACTGCAGGAAGCCACGATCACTGACTCTCGCTATCTGGATGGCCTGAGCATTGTGGTGGAAGTGCCGGAAGCGGGCTCGCTGAACATCGGCACACCGGTGCTGTTCCGCGGGATTGAGGTGGGTACAGTGACGGGCCTGACGCTCGGTACGCTCTCTGACCGCGTGATGGTGGCATTACGCATCAGCGATCGTTACCAGCACCTGGTGCGTAATAACTCGGTGTTCTGGCTGGCCTCCGGCTATTCACTGGACTTCGGTCTGACGGGCGGGGTGGTGAAAACCGGCACCTTCAACCAGTTCATTCGTGGCGGTATTGCTTTCGCTACACCACCAGGGACGCCGCTGGCGCCGAAAGCGCAACCGGGCAAACACTTCCTGCTGCTCGAAAGCGAGCCGAAAGAGTGGCGTGAATGGGGCACTGCCCTGCCGCGTTAATCTCAGGGCTCCGGTGTCAACGCACCGGAGCCTTTATGTTACACTGCGCCCCTGAACTTTTCCCTGTGGTGTGCACGTGGCTCAAAACTCCGTATTTCTTCCTGAACAATTCCTGGCGCAGATGCGCGAGGCGCTTCCTTCTCACCTCTCGTTAGACGATTTTATCGCCGCCTGTCAGCGGCCGTTGCGCCGGAGTATCCGTGTCAACACGCTGAAAATAAGCGTCGCCGATTTTCTGACGCTGGTCTCGCCGTATAACTGGCAACTGACGCCAGTACCGTGGTGTGCAGAGGGTTTTTGGATTGAACGGGATGACGAAGCGTCGTTGCCATTGGGCAGTACCGCAGAACATCTGAGTGGTCTGTTTTATATCCAGGAAGCCAGCTCGATGCTGCCGGTTGCCGCCCTGTTTGCGGATGACAATACACCAGAACGCGTCATGGATGTCGCTGCCGCGCCGGGCTCCAAAACCACGCAAATTGCCGCCAGGATGGGGAATCGCGGAGCCATTCTCGGCAACGAATTTTCAGCCAGTCGCGTTAAAGTTCTGCACGCTAACATCAGCCGCTGCGGGATCCATAACGTTGCCCTGACGCACTTCGATGGCCGCGTATTTGGCGCAGCCCTGCCAGAAGCGTTTGATGCCATCCTGCTGGACGCGCCCTGCTCCGGCGAAGGGGTGGTGCGTAAAGATCCTGATGCGTTAAAAAACTGGTCTGTGGAGAGTAACCTTGAGATTGCCGCCACCCAGCGCGAACTGATCGACAGCGCCTTCCATGCCCTGCGTCCCGGTGGCACATTGGTTTATTCGACCTGCACCTTAAACCGTGACGAGAACGAGGACGTCTGTCTGTGGCTCAAGGCGCAATACCCTGATGCCGTCGAGTTCCTGCCGTTAAATGGTTTGTTCGCTTCAGCCAATGAAGCCGTCACGCCTGAAGGATTTCTGCACGTTTTCCCCCAGATTTATGACTGCGAAGGTTTTTTTGTCGCACGGTTGCGTAAAACGCAGGCGGTTGAGCCACTGCCCGCCCCGACGTTTAAGGTCGGTAATTTCCCCTTCGCCCCCATGAAAAGGCGTGAGGCGGAGCAAGTCACTACCGCTGCCGCTAAGGTCGGGCTGGCCTGGGATGACACATGCCATCTTTGGATTCGCGATAAAGAGATTTGGCTTTTCCCGGCAAATATTGAGCCGCTTATCGGCAAGGTACGTTTTTCCCGCATCGGGATCCGTCTGGCGGAAGTGCACAATAAAGGCTATCGCTGGCAGCATGAGGCTGTTATCGCCCTCGCCCGCAGCGAGAATACGTTCGCCCTGACGCACCAGGAAGCCGAAGAGTGGTACCGGGGCCGTGATGTATATCCGGACAACACGCCATCGCATGATGAAGTGGTGGTGACCTATCAGGGTTATCCGTTAGGGCTGGCGAAAAAGGTAGGCTCACGACTGAAAAACAGCTATCCGCGAGAGCTGGTTCGTGATGGGCGATTGTTTACCGGTAACGATCGCACCGGCTGAAAAAAGCGCATTTTTTTACTGGCGATTTTGCTCTCCTTGTCTACGATCAAAAATGGATGCCCATACTGGTCATACCAGATTTTGATAACACACCCGGAGAGCAATATGACGAAAACCAGCGTGCGTATTGGCGCTTTCGAAATCGACGACGCAGAATTGCGCGGCGAAGCACAGGGCGAACGAACGTTAAGTATTCCCTGCAAATCCGACCCGGATTTGTGCATGCAACTGGATGCCTGGGATGCCGATACCAGCGTACCGGCAATACTTGATGGCGAACACTCAGTCCTTTACCGTGAGCATTACGATAGTCAATCCGATGCCTGGGTCATGCGTCTTGCCTGACCTAAAGAGAACCCGCCCGAAGGCGGGTTATTTATTACTGAAGCTGCGCCAGCGTAAAGTAACCATCGAAAACGGCGCCGGTATCAATATAGTGCAGGTTATTAAAATCATACCGCCGGTCAAGTGGCGTATGTCCGAACCAGAAATGGTCCGCACCGCCGATCCCCTGCCCTTTCCCGACCATAAACCCCATCAGCCGGTCGCGATCCCATAGTACGTGCTGGGCGCTTACGGGTTTTTGCCAGCGGTATTCCGCTGCGGGATAGTCAGCGTGAGCAATCACATTCAAACCGTTTGCACAGGTTATCTCGATAATGTGTGGCAGTTCCCGACACGCATTAAGTAACGTCAGCGCCAGCTGCTGCTGTGTGTGCTCAAGGCGGGTAAACCAAATTCCGCCATTCATTGACCAGAGTGCAAAATCATTATTATCAAGGCTGTCGATAGCCATTTGTTCATGGTTGCCCCGTACTGCACGAAACCATTTTTCATTCATGAGCTGTAAACATTTAATACTGTCAGGGCCACGGTCAATTACATCCCCTACGGAAATAAGCAAATCCTCATAAGGATTAAAATGCCGGCGTTTCAGTTCATCCATGAGCCACTGATAACAACCATGTATGTCGCTGACAACCCAGACGTGCCGCCACTTCCCACCATCGATTCGCTGATACATAAAACCTCCTTGCTTAAGTATAGACGCAGCAGAAATTGCAGCTGACACGTGCAGCATTCACAAAGCCAAACGAACGGTAAACCAAATGGAAATAAAGATCCGCGCGCTATTAATCCCTTTTTGCTGACTCTTTAGAATAAGGCATGAATTAAACGAGAGGTCTTAACGTGTCTAATATGCACCTGCACAACGATGTGTTCTATCCGCATCGCACAAATATCATTTCCGAGCTGGTGAAAGGAAAACGCGTTCCGGGTCCAATCTGGCAGAAACGCGAGTATCGTCTGAAGTTCCTGCTGCGCTCGCTCCTGTTCTGGTCTTCCACCCATCGCGTGCTGGAAACGCTCTCAGGACGTGATGATTTTGACCGTCTGCTGGCCTCTCAAATTACCTTACCGAGTAAAACCCATCGGCAGTATCTGATGCGTGGCCTGACGGCCGGCGATCGGGCTGACGCTATCATCAGCCATTATCACTGGGTCGATAGCCTGAAAAATATCACCCTCGCCAACGCGCTGACCAGCCCGCAAGAGCAGACCATAGTGCAATTTCAGGCAAAAAACGACGCGACGTATACCGTGAGTGCCTCTTCTGCCGGCAAAGCCGAGCGGGAAGGTGAAAGCACGCTGTGGCTGCGCGACAGCGAGAATACCGTGCTCGCAAGCCTGACGTTTAGCGTCGCCCGCAGTAACGGGCAACAAGTGCTGGTGATTGGTGGGCTTCAGGGGCCACGTCGCAACGTCTCGCATGACGCCATTAAACTGGCGACCCGCGCCTGCCATGGCCTGTTTCCAAAACGCGTGCTGATGGAAGTGGTTTTCCAGCTGGCCGCACATTCATCCGTCCGGGCAATTTTTGCTGTTGGTGATGAGGGGCACGTTTTCCGCGCACTGCGTTACCGCCTGAGCAAAGGCCGTCATTTCCACGCCAGCTATGACGAATTCTGGGCAAGTCTGGACGGTAAAAAAATCTCCCCCTTCTGCTGGCAACTGCCGTTACAGATGGAGCGTAAATCACTGGAAGATATCGCCAGTAAAAAACGGGCGGAATATCGCCGTCGCTTTGAACTGCTTGACTGCATTGAGGCTGAGGTGAAATCACGCTTTTAAGCGCGCTGAGAGCTTTCTTCAACTCTGCACAAAAATTTAACAAAACCGGCAAAAAGGGCT
>NZ_CP080000.1:1996279-2081664 GCF_019378755.1 Enterobacter sp. BIDMC 29
CAGATAAAAAGAGACCGAATACGATTCCTGTATTCGGTCCAGGGAAATGGCTCTTGGGAGAGAGCCGTGCGCTAAAAGTTGGCATTAATGCAGGCTAAGTCGCCTTGCCTTTTAAGAATAGATGACGACGCCAGGTTTTCCAGTCCTCAGTTAAAGCGGCCGGAAAAAAAGCGTATGAGCATCATTAAAAGTGAAAAACCGCAGTGCTTTCGCAAGCATCTGCGGTTTTTTATTGGAAACCCGAAGATTAACAAAGCGTGTCTGCACGCTCGATAAACGGTGCCAGACTCATCTTCTGCCCTGGATGCGCGGGATCATCAATCTGAATAACGCTGATTGGCTGTCCACTGCTTTTGCCGCTGGCGACCTGCTGCTCTGCGACATCATTTAAAGGGTATTGCACCAGCGTGCTTGGGTTAATCGCATACAAGGCGTGCCCCGGACGGCAGGTCAGCATCACCTCTTCACGATTAAACGCCCATTTGTCCTTACCCACTTCAAAACGGCTGACGGTAATGACCTGTGGTGCGGCCAGGGCGCTCCCCGTGCAGGCCAGTAAGATGAGAGAAAGTAGTGTCTTTTTCATAGGATAGTTAACCTTGTCAGAAGGGTTCCCAGGTCGCGAACAGACTGACTGTAGCCAGCACCAGCGCACCCAGCACCACTTCTGCTTGTGTCATTCTGATAAATATTTGTTGTTCTCGCCCGCTTTGCGCACGAAACCGTGGCACCAGAAAATACCGATTTGCCAGCGCAATTACCACCATCAAAGCCACCAGCGCACATTTGAACAACAAAAATTGCACATAACGGGCCTGCCAGGGAATATCGATACCCAGAATAAACAGCGCATTGAAAACGCCGGTAAGCACCACGCCTGCTACGGCGTAATGCCCCACGCGTGAGAAGCGCATCATGGTGTAGATTGCGGCAGGCTGCCACTGCCCTTTCGCCAGACGCATGCAAAACAGCAGCGGCAGTAATCCGCCAAGCCAGGTTGCAGCACATAACACATGAAGAGCGTGATTAAGACGCTGTAATGCGCCCACCGCGCCTTCGTTCATTGTCGCATGCCCTACTCCCGCCAGCAGGATGAACTGTCCCATGGCGAGCAGTAACAGCCGTGAGCCTTTATGCGGTGCCAGCCATGCTGTACCGGCAGTAAGGACCGCGAGAATAATTTGCCACAGCCAGACGCTTCCAAACTGCGTCCCCAGCACGCTACGCCAGATGTCGGGGTTGACGACATCGCCCCAGCCATTCCCCATTAACCCGCCCTGAAGCGTAAACATCAGGAGCGCTGTCACCAGGCTGATTAACGCCGCCATTCTCTGCTGCGACTGAAAACGCCGGGACATGAGCCGTTGCAGAGAGGAAGGAGCAAACCAGACGCTATAAAGCGCATTGCCAAAAATAAGCATTAACGCGCCGAAATGGAGAAAGCGCAGCCCTACGTAGCACATCGCCAGCATGCTATTTCACGCTAAAGTGATAACTGCCTTTTGTCTTGTGGCCGTCTACCGACACCACATGCCAGTCAACCTGGTAGGTTCCGGGCGTCAACTCGCGATCCAGCGGCACATTCAGCTGCGTCTTGTCTTTCTCGTCGCGTTTAACGGCACCGGTCCTGATGGTCTGCTTTTGTGCATCCGTCACCACCACACCGCTAAAACCGGGCTCAATACCTTCTGAAAACGTCAGCGTCAGCGTGCGCGGTGCCGTCACGAGGCTATCTGCTGCCGGAGTCTGTTGTTTAAGGTGAGCGTGCGCCAGCACGGAGGGTGACATCACGCAAGAGGCCAAAAAGACCAGTGCGCCTGCCGCGCGGGAAGAGGATAAACCCATCGCAATCATTCCTTTTTGTTATGCCTGTATGGCAAAGAATAACTCTGTATAATAAGCGAGTCGAGGATCATCCCACCTATGCTTGTCATCGTCGAGCAATCGCGGTAACGTTGCCGCCGTCTAAAAAGGAGAAGGTAATGAAGATCAATCTGGCCGCCCTTCCTCAGGACGAGATGGATAAAGTGAATGTCGATCTCGCTGCCGCTGGCGTCGCATTTAAAGAGCGTTACAACATGCCCATCGTGGCTGAAGTGGTTGAACGTGAGCAACCTGCTCATCTGCGCGACTGGTTTCGCGAACGCTTAATTGCGCATCGTCTCGCCTCAGTTAACCTTTCTCGTTTACCGTACGAACCTAAAGTTAAATAAGCTTAACGAGTCGTTACACTTCCTTACGCGGAATATGGCAGGATAAGAAAACCCTGATTAAATTAGGTGTATTCTTAAATCACTGCGACTCTGTGTAAAGGAAGTCACGATGTCACAATGGAATATTGCTGCGGCCCAGTATGCCGGGCTGCACCACAGTGTAGATGAACATGTCGCGCACCATCTCCGTTTCATTGCCGAAGCGGCACGACAGCAGTGCGATTTGCTGGTATTCCCGGAGCTCTCATTAACTGGCCCAGGGACAACGACGCTCCCCGCCCCTCCCGATGATAAACAGCTGGCCCCGTTGCTAAACGCCGCGAAATTATACCGGATTACTATTATTGCCGGGCTTCCGCTCGACGTGAATGGCCATCGTCAGAAAGGCCTTGCCCTGTTTACCCCCTCTCGCCATAGCATCCTGCGCTACCCTCAGGGTCGCGGTGCAAGCCTGATCCCAGGAGATAAACAGCTGACGATCATCGATGCACATGCTGATTCGCCAAATCTCGACCCGCAGGCGACGCTGTTTACCAGCTGCCAGTCAGTGGGAGATAGCCGCTGGCGGCAGTCCATCAGTACCCTGCAGCGATTCGCACACAAATATGCCATTGCGGTGTTAATGGCGAACGCGCGCGGCGGCAGCGCGTTATGGGATGAAAAAGGTCAGCTGATCGTCCGCGCGGACAAAGGTGAACTGCTATTGACCGGATCTCTTGGCAGACAGGGTTGGCAAGGCGATATCATTCCTTTAGGCTAGGCGTTTTAGGCTCAGGAGAGTTCAATGCTGCGCGTCATCGATACCGAAACCTGCGATCTTCAGGGCGGAATAGTGGAAGTGGCTTCTGTCGACGTGATTGATGGAAAAATAGTCAACCCAATGAGCCATCTGGTACGTCCCGACCGCCCGATCAGCCCGCAGGCAATGGCTATTCATCGCATTACAGAATCGATGGTGGCGGACAAACCGTGGATAGAAGAGGTGATACCCCACTATTACGGTAGCCCGTGGTACGTCGCGCACAACGCCAGTTTTGACCGCCGGGTGCTCCCTGACATGCCCGGAGAATGGATTTGCACGATGAAACTGGCGCGTCGTCTCTGGCCCGGGATTAAGTACAGCAATATGGCGTTGTACAAATCCCGTAAACTGAGCGTCAGAACGCCGGAGGGTCTGCACCATCACCGCGCCCTGTATGACTGCTACATCACCGCCGCGTTACTCATTGATATTATGAATAACTCCGGCTGGACCCCTGATGATATGGCGACCATTACCGGGCGTCCGGCATTGCTGACTACCTTCACCTTTGGCAAATACCGCGGTCGGGCGGTTTCCGATATTGCGGATAAAGATCCGGGCTATCTGCGCTGGCTCTATAACAACCTCGATAAGATGAGCCCGGAACTGCGTTTAACGCTTAAGCACTATCTTGGCGAAGCTTAACGCTCCGCACGGCCTGGCAGCGTCTCCTGCGCCAGTCCAATCAAAAACGCATACTCCAGTGCCACGCCTTCGTAAGATTTAAATCGTCCCGATTTCCCGCCGTGACCGGAGTCCATATCCGTGCACAGCAGCAGCAGGTTGTCGTCGGTTTTCAGTTCCCGCAGTTTCGCCACCCATTTTGCAGGCTCCCAGTATTGCACCTGTGAATCGTGCAATCCGGTGGTCACCAGCATGTGCGGATACACTTTCGCTTCTACATTGTCGTACGGGCTGTACTCTTTCATGTAGCGATAGTAGATCTCATCCTGCGGGTTGCCCCACTCTTCAAACTCTCCGGTCGTCAGTGGGATGGATTCATCCAGCATGGTCGTTACCACATCGACAAACGGCACCTGCGCAATAATCCCTTTAAAGCGTTCGGGACGCTGATTGATGACGGCCCCCATCAATAATCCTCCCGCGCTGCCGCCCATACCAAAGCAAAGCCCAGGATCGCCATAGCCCTGCTCAATCAACGCATCGCAGACGTCGAGATAATCATTGAAGGTATTTTTCTTTTTCAGAAATTTCCCGTCTTCATACCAGTGCTGTCCCAGCTCCCCGCCGCCGCGAACATGCGCAATGGCGAACACAAAACCGCGATCCAGCAGACTTAACCGGCTGCTGCTGAAATCAGCGTCCATGCTTGAGCCGTAGGAGCCGTAGCCGTAAACCAGAATCGGATTCTTACCTTTCTGGAAATGCGCCCGATGATAAACAAGCGAGACCGGTACCTCGACGCCATCGCGGGCTGTAACCCACAGGTGCTCGCTTCGGTAGTTGTCGGAATCAAACCCTTTCACTTCGGACTGTTTAAGCACCTGACGTTGCCCGGTGTCCATATCCAGCTCAAAGAGCGTATCGGGCGTGGTCATAGACGAGTAGCCGTAGCGCAGACGCGACGATTCCGGCTCAGGATTAAACCCTATCCACGTAACATAGGCCGGGTCGTCAAACGCAATCCCGATCACTTCCCGCGTTTTGCGGTTAATTTGCCGCAGGCTGGTCAGCCCCCGCTGGCGCTCCTCAACCACCAGCCAGTCGGTGAACAGCGTAAACCCTTCGAGCATCACCTGCTCCCGGGCGGGGATTAACACTTCCCACTTACGTTCATCGCGTACTTTGGTTTTGTAGAGGCCAAAGTTTTTACCCTCCCGATTAGAGCGCAGGTAAAAGCTGTGCTGGAAGTGATCGAGGCTGTATTCATGATCTTTACGCCGCGGCAGGAAGCACAGCGGCTGCGCATCAGGTAGCTCGGCGTCCAGAAGCAGAACTTCAGAGGTGGTGGCGCTGGCCAGGAAGATGATCACATAGTGGCGGGACGAGGTTTTGTGCAGGCTGACATAAAACGTTTCGTCTTTCTCTTCGTAAACCAGTTCGTCGTCAGCAGAATCCGTCCCAACGGTGTGGCGCCACACCTGGTAAGGCAACAACGTGGAGGCATGCTTTTTGACGTAGTAGACCGTTTCGGAATCATTTGCCCAGACAAAGTCCGGCGAAACGTTATCCAGCATTTCCGGATACCAGTTGCCGGTTTCCAGGTTGCGAAAACGCAAACCGTACTGACGACGGGAGAGGTAATCCTCCGCCAGCGCCATAATGGTGTTATCGGGAGAGATGGACATGCCGCCGAGGGTATAAAACTCGCTATGGGCGGCGCGCTGGTTGGCATCCAGCAGGATATCCCACTCATCCCATTCGGCGCATAACACCGACTGTCGCTGGTAGATGGGATACTCGTTGCCAGGTTCGTAGATATGGCGATATCGATAGCCATTTTTGGTCCATGGCGCGGAGATATCGCGCTGGGGGATACGCTGCACCATTTCATTTAGCAGCTGATCCTGCAACGCCTGCTGGCTGGACATGACCTTGCGGCCATAGTCGTTTTCCTCGTGCAGGTAGTCGAGCACTTCTGGCCGGGAACGGGAGTCGTCCCGCAGCCAGTAATAGTTATCTATACGCGTATCGCCATGCGTGGTGATCGCATAAGGAGTACGTCGGGCTTTCGGTGGCATGTCATCATTCTTTTGAGTTTTACACCCTATAAGGTTGGCAAAACCCACGCATGATGCAAGCGAAACATGGCTGCGACGGTGGCAGTTAGCCCTGTAACGCCCGTTTTTGCTCCTGAATATCCTTCTCGATCCCGTCCCGGACATCTTGTGGGATCTTCAGGGCATCACCCAGCGCATTGAGATAGCTGCGCTCCATAAAGTGATCGATATCGATGGCGGCACAGCTCAGAAAATAGAGCTCAAGCGCCTCTTCCTCATTTTTCACGCTTTGCGCCAGACGCTGCGGTTCGAGTGGCTGTTCGATGGCCTCCGCCACCAGCGCTCTGCCCTTTTCTTCGACACCGGCTTCGCGCAGTTGCTGCTCAATCGCCGATCGTTCCTGGTCATCAATGTGCCCGTCGCTTTTCGCCGCGAACACCAGCGCCAGGATGAGCCGTTCGGTACGCAGATCCAGCGGCGAGGTCTGCTCACCAAAGTGGGGTTCGTCGCTGTGCGCGGTCCGTACTCTGTCCTTGTATTTGTTCCACAGTACGGTACCCGCAATAGCGCCGCCGCCCGCCAGTAGCACGCCGGTACCATACTTTGCCAGTAACTTACGCGAGGATTTATTGGCAACCAGCAGTCCAGCCAGCCCGCCAAGCGCCCCCGGTACCAGGAGTTTGCTCAGCCCCTGCTCGCCGGATGACGACGTTTTCTGTCCCAACATGGATTGCAATTGATTAAGCCAGCCTGACATGGTTTCCCTCACTTAACGGTGAATATGTCTCCCAGCGTAAGCGAGCAGGCGTCAGGAAATGTCTGCCACGGCTAAAGAAGCGCAAATTTCTTAACCGCTCTCGGGCCCTGAACAAGACAGATGCAAACGTTTACGTTTATAATGCGCGCAACTTTTTCAGGGGGATTGTTATGACTCGTTTAGGAACCGCGCTGCGACCTGCGGCGACGCGTGTGATGCTGTTAGGATCGGGCGAACTGGGTAAAGAGGTCGCCATTGAGTGCCAGCGTTTGGGCGTGGAAGTCATTGCAGTGGATCGTTACGCTGACGCACCTGCCATGCATGTCGCCCACCGTTCTTATGTGATCAATATGCTGGATGGCGATGCCCTGCGTACGCTGATTACGCAGGAGAAACCGGATTTCGTGGTACCCGAAATTGAAGCCATTGCCACCGATACGCTGATCGCCCTTGAGCAGGAAGGCCAGCGCGTGGTGCCCTGCGCAAAAGCGGCCAAACTCACCATGAACCGCGAAGGCATTCGTCGTCTGGCGGCTGAAGAGCTGGCCTTACCTACCTCAGGCTACCGTTTTGCCGGCGATAAAGCCGCTTTCCTGCAGGCTGTCGACGAAATTGGCTACCCGTGCATCATTAAGCCCGTCATGAGTTCCTCCGGTAAAGGACAGAGCTTTATCCGCGACAGCAGCACTCTGGATAAGGCGTGGGAGTATGCCCAGCAGGGAGGACGTGCCGGTGCCGGTCGCGTGATTATCGAAAGCGTCGTAAAGTTTGATTTCGAAATCACGCTGCTGACGGTCAGCGCCGTTGATGGCGTCCATTTCTGCGATCCGATTGGCCACCGCCAGGAAGATGGCGACTATCGTGAATCCTGGCAGCCGCAGCAGATGAGCGACCTGGCGCTGGCACGTGCGCAGGAAATTGCCCGTAAAGTGGTGCTGGCGCTGGGGGGTTACGGATTGTTTGGCGTGGAGCTGTTTGTCTGCGGCGATGAGGTAATTTTCAGTGAAGTCTCCCCTCGCCCGCACGATACCGGGATGGTCACGCTGATTTCGCAGGACCTTTCTGAATTCGCCCTGCATGTGCGCGCCTTCCTCGGCCTGCCCGTTGGCGGCATTCGTCAGTACGGCCCGGCGGCTTCGGCGGTGATCCTGCCGCAATTAACCAGCCAGAACGTCACCTTTGATAACGTCGAAGGGGCTATGGGTGCAGGCTTGCAGGTTCGTCTGTTCGGGAAACCGGAGATTGACGGCACGCGCCGCCTTGGCGTGGCGCTAGCGACCGGTGAAAACGTGGATGAGGCTGTGGCAAGAGCCAAAACAGCCGCCGCGAACGTGAAGGTTGCAGGATAAAAAAACGGGCCAGCAGGCCCGTTTTTCATACTGTCTTCGCTTACTGCTTCGCGCCTTCAACCGCTTCGCGAGCCAGTTTAGTGATGCGATCCCAGTCGCCTGCTTCCAGCGCATCCGCAGGAACCAGCCATGAGCCGCCGATGCACAGGACACTTTTCAGCGCCAGGTAGTCACGGTAGTTTGCCGGAGAGATACCGCCCGTCGGGCAGAAGCGAACCTGAGAGAATGGACCCGCAATAGCCTGCAGCGCTTTGGTGCCGCCGTTAGCTTCAGCCGGGAAGAATTTGAACTCTTTCAGGCCGTAATCCATACCCATCATCAGTTCAGATACGGTGCTGATACCCGGGATCAGAGGGATCGTGCCTTCGGTTGCAGCTTTCAGCAGCGGCTCGGTCAGGCCAGGGCTGATAGCGAACTGCGCGCCCGCTTCGGTCACGTCAGCCAGCTGCTGTGCGTTCAGTACGGTACCCGCACCGATGATCGCGTCCGGCACTTCTTTGGCGATAGCGCGAATAGCGTCCATCGCGCAGGCGGTACGCAGGGTCACTTCCAGAACACGAACACCACCCGCGACCAGGGCTTTCGCCATCGGGACAGCATGTTCCAGCTTATTCACCACGATTACCGGCACGACAGGGCCAGTGGTCAGGATTGCTTCTGCACTTGTTTTCCAGTTTTTCATCAGAGTTTTCTCTCGCCAGATCGATAAAATCAAGTCGTCTTAAAACGTAATACAGGTTGCGCCCTGCTCCGCACCGGAGAGTTTCTCACGCAGCGCGCCAAACATTTCGCGTCCGGTTCCCACGCGCGATGCGCTCAGGTCAGGAATATGTGGCTTACGTGCCGCCAGTTCAGCGTCATCCACCAGCAGGGTTAACTCACCTGTCTGACCGTTAACGCGGATCATGTCTCCATCACGAACTTTCGCCAGCAAACCGCCGTCGTAAGCTTCCGGGGTCACGTGGATGGCAGAAGGCACTTTACCTGATGCGCCAGAGAGGCGTCCATCGGTCACTAACGCAATTTTGAAACGGCGGTCCAATAATACACCAAGTGGCGGCATAAGTTTATGTAATTCTGGCATCCCGTTCGCTTTTGGCCCCTGATGGCGCACCACAACGACGCAATCTTTGTCGAGCAGACCGGCATCAAACGCAGGCAAAACGTCATGCTGGCTTTCAAACACCACGGCCGGCGCTTCGATAATCTGGTTCTCTTCCGGTACGGCGGAGGTTTTCATCACCGCACGCCCCAGGTTACCGCTGAGCACTTTGGTGCCGCCGTGACGAGAGAACGGTTGTTCAAAGGTGGCGATAACCTGTGCGTCAAGCGAGGCGGTGGCGCCTTCACGCCAGTCAAGCTCACCGTTATTGAGCCACGGCTCATGGGTATAACGCTGCAGACCAAAGCCCGCCACGGTGTTCACATCTTCATGCAGCAGACCGCCTTTCAGCAGCTCGCGCATCAGCACCGGCACGCCACCGGCAGCCTGGAAGTGGTTGATGTCAGCCGGGCCGTTCGGGTACAGGCGCGCCATCAGTGGCACCACAGACGAGATATCCGAGAAATCATCCCAGTTAATCAGGATGCCCGCCGCGCGCGCCATCGCCACCAGATGCATGGTGTGGTTGGTTGAGCCGCCGGTTGCCAGCAGCGCAACGATACCGTTGACGATCACTTTCTCGTCGACCATTTTACCCAGCGGCATCCACGCGTTGCCGTTACCGGTCAGACGCGTTACCTGGCGGGCAGCTGCTTCAGTCAGGGCCTTACGCAGTGGCGCATCCGGCTGAATGAAAGAGGACCCAGGAAGCTGCATCCCCATAAATTCCACCACCATCTGGTTGGTGTTGGCCGTACCGTAGAAAGTACAGGTGCCCGGCGCATGGTAGGAGGCGGCTTCCGCTTCCAGCAGTGCCTGACGGTCTGCTTTACCTTCCGCATACAGCTGACGGATACGCACTTTTTCTTTGTTTGGCAGACCGCTTGCCATCGGACCTGATGGCACGAAGATCGCAGGCAGATGACCAAACGACAGCGCTGCCATGGCCAGCCCCGGGACGATTTTATCGCACACGCCGAGGTACAGCGCGCCATCAAACATATTGTGAGACAGGCCCACTGCGGCCGACATCGCAATCACTTCGCGGCTCAGCAGAGAGAGCTCCATCCCATCCTGACCCTGCGTCACGCCATCGCACATGGCCGGCACGCCGCCCGCGACCTGGCCTACCGCATTGACGCTGTGCAGCGCTTTACGGATGATCTCCGGATACACTTCGTACGGCTGATGCGCAGAAAGCATGTCGTTGTAGGAGGTAATGATGGCGATATTGTTACGCAGCATGCTTTTCAGCGAGGCTTTATCGTCGGGCTGGCAGGCGGCGAAACCGTGCGCCAGGTTACCGCAGGCGAGTTGTGAGCGATGAACGGTATTACTTTTAGCCTGTTCAATCCGGGCGAGGTAGGCAGAACGGGTCTCTTTCGAGCGCTCAATAATGCGTTGTGTTACGCGTAACAATGTCGGATTCATAAAAGCTCCTCTAATTTATCTGTCCGGGCTCGGGAGTTTACAAAGTCGCTGGCGATTATTAACAACGCTGAAACGCTTGCTGTCCGGAGCTCAGGGGCAAAATCACTTCCGGCAGTGTAATAAAAAAAGCTCCGCGGGTGAATCCACGCGGAGCTTAAAAGTTTATAAATTGTGCCACGAGCTGTGTTAGATCATGTTACCGGTAAAATAACACCTAAGAGGCAGCTGATTATTTTACTCAAACTCATTCCAGGAGCGGCCATCACGGGTGATCATCGCGACGGACGCGACAGGCCCCCAGGTGCCCGCCTGATACGGTTTCGGCGCATCCTGATCCGCAGCCCAGGCTTCGGTGATGGAGTCGACCCATTTCCACGCCTCTTCCACTTCATCGCGACGCACGAACAGCGCCTGGATACCGCGCATGGTTTCCAGCAGCAGACGCTCGTAAGCATCGGCAAGGTGCGTCTGATTGAACGTTTCGGAGTAGCTCAGGTCCAGCTTGGTGGTCTGCAGGTTATGTTTGTGATCCAGGCCCGGCACTTTGTTCAGGATCTGGATGTCCACCCCTTCGTCTGGCTGCAGACGAATGGTCAGTTTGTTCTGCGGCAGCTCTTGCCAGGACTCTTTGAACAGGTTGAGTTCAGGGTTTTTGAAGTAAACGACAACTTCAGAGCATTTGGTCGGCAGACGTTTACCGGTACGCAGGTAGAACGGAACACCCGCCCAGCGCCAGTCATCGATATCCACGCGGATCGCCACAAACGTCTCGGTATTGCTCGCCTTGTTGGCGCCCTCTTCTTCCAGGTAGCCCGGCACTTTTTTACCCTGAGCAAACCCTGCGGTGTACTGGCCGCGTACCGTTTTCTCACGCACGTTTGAGCGATCGATGCGACGCAGCGACTTCAGCACTTTCACTTTAGCATCACGGATGCTGTCCGCCGTCAGGTCAGACGGTGGAGACATGGCAATCATGCAAAGGATTTGCAGCAGGTGGTTCTGGATCATGTCGCGCATCTGACCGGCCTGGTCAAAGTAACCCCAGCGGCCTTCAATCCCCACCTCTTCGGCCACGGTGATTTCCACATGGTCGATGGTACGGTTGTCCCAGTTATTCACAAACAGGGAGTTGGCAAAACGCAGCGCCAGCAGGTTCAGTACCGTCTCTTTACCGAGATAGTGGTCGATACGGTAGACCTGGCACTCTTCGAAGTACTCGCCGACCTGGTCGTTAATTTCGCGGGAGGTTGAAAGAGAGGTCCCCAGCGGTTTCTCCATCACCACGCGTGCCGGTTTAGCGTTCAGCTTCGCTTCGCCCAGACCTTTGCAGATTGCACCGAAAGTGCTTGGTGGCATGGCGAAGTAGTTAATGGTGACACGGTTTTTCTGATCCAGCATCGCGCCTAAACGGTTAAACGCGCTGACGTCGTTCACGTCCAGGTTACAGAAATCAAGACGTCCGCTCAGGGTATCCCACAAACTTTCATCAATCTTTTCCTTCATGAAAGTTTCGAGCGCCTCGCGTACGACCTTGGTATAAGCTTCCTTGTCCCAGTCGGCGCGCCCAACGCCCAGGATACGCGTATCCGGATGAATTTGGCCCGCTTTCTCCAGTTGATACAGGGAAGGCAGCAATTTCCGGCGTGCAAGATCGCCTTTCGCGCCGAAAATGACCAGGTCACATGCCTGGGCTGTTTGCGTTACCGCCATGTCATTCTCCTCAGTTGGATCACCTGGTACTTTTGCCAGGTATCGTTGTAATTTTATTACGTTGCACTGTACTGCTTTTACGTCATTCCCGAAACCATTAGCGCTTAACCTCGCGTGCGATACCGCGATTTTTTCGCCGTCAGACGCGTGTGGTGGCGGAATCACGCAAAAAGCGTTGATTCTTTGAACTACAGGGTCATAACAAAACCCGACACCGATCAAGTAATGAAAAAAAACAACAACATTATCTTGTCGACTGTTACCCTTTATGGAAGCCACAGGGGTAATATCGGCTAAATCGAATCATGATTTCATGTATTAATGAAATCGTTTCCACCCATGAGCGCCCTGTTAACAATGAACATGCTGGAAAAAATCCAGTTCCAACTGGAACACCTTAGCAAATCCGAGCGAAAAGTGGCCGAAGTCATTCTTGCTGCTCCTGCTCAGGCGATTCATTCAAGCATCGCCGCTCTGGCGCAGGAGGCAGGCGTCAGCGAACCGACGGTTAACCGCTTCTGCCGTAGCCTTGAAACGCGCGGCTTTCCTGATTTTAAACTGCATCTTGCACAAAGTCTGGCAAACGGCACGCCTTATGTTAATCGCAATGTGGATGAAGACGACAGTGTTGATGCCTATACGGCGAAAATATTTGAGTCGGCCATGGCTACGCTGGACCACGTTCGCCAATCCCTGGATATGAATTCCGTGAACCGCGCGGTGGATTTACTGACCCAGGCCAAGCGCATTGCGTTCTTTGGCCTCGGCTCGTCGGCGGCCGTGGCGCATGACGCCATGAATAAGTTCTTCCGCTTTAACGTCCCGGTCATTTATTCCGATGACATTGTCCTGCAACGCATGAGCTGTATGAATTGCAGTGAAGATGATGTCGTGGTACTCATTTCGCACACCGGGCGCACCAAAAGCCAGGTGGAGCTGGCGCAACTGGCGCGTGAAAACGATGCCATGGTTATTGCCCTCACGACGGCGGGCACGCCGCTGGCAAGAGAAGCAACGCTCGCCATCACCCTTGACGTCCCGGAAGACACCGACATGTATATGCCGATGGTCTCCCGTCTAGCGCAACTCACGGTGATTGACGTGCTGGCAACCGGTTTCACCCTGCGCCGTGGTGCAAAATTCAGAGATAACTTGAAGCGTGTCAAGGAAGCGCTTAAGGAATCGCGTTTTGATAAAGAATTGCTTATGAAAAGCGATGTTCCCTAAATAGTTTAATAACTACGATGTAACGATTTACGGCATTCGGTCCTCTCTCTGTTGCCTTGCAGCAGATGAAGGCCGATTTAATGTTCACGCAACACCAAAGTTGTTTCAGTCAACGGAGTATTACATGTCCAGAAGGCTTCGCAGAACCAAGATCGTAACCACCTTAGGCCCGGCCACTGACCGCGATAACAATCTCGAGAAAATTATCGCCGCGGGTGCCAACGTGGTGCGTATGAACTTCTCTCACGGTACGCCAGAAGACCATAAATTACGTGCCGACAAAGTGCGTGAAATTGCGGCCAAACTTGGCCGTCATGTTGCTATCCTCGGGGACCTGCAGGGTCCAAAAATTCGTGTTTCAACCTTCAAAGAAGGTAAAGTCTTCCTCAATATCGGCGACAAATTCCTGCTCGATGCCAACCTGGGTAAAGGCGAAGGCGATAAAGAAAAAGTTGGGATCGACTATAAAGGTCTGCCGGCTGACGTTGTGCCTGGCGATATCCTGCTGCTCGACGACGGTCGCGTTCAGCTGAAAGTGCTGGAAGTTCAGGGGATGAAGGTATTCACCGAAGTCACCGTCGGTGGCCCGCTCTCAAACAACAAAGGCATTAACAAACTTGGCGGTGGCCTCTCAGCCGAAGCGCTGACCGATAAAGACAAAGCGGATATCGTGACCGCTGCGCTGATTGGCGTTGACTATCTGGCCGTCTCCTTCCCGCGCTGTGGCGAAGACCTGAACTACGCGCGCCGTCTGGCACGTGATGCGGGCTGTGATGCCAAAATCGTTGCTAAAGTGGAACGTGCGGAAGCCGTTTGCGATCAGGACGCGATGGATGACGTGATTCTGGCGTCTGACGTGGTGATGGTTGCCCGTGGCGATCTGGGCGTGGAAATTGGCGACCCTGAGCTGGTGGGGATCCAGAAAGCACTGATCCGCCGTGCACGTCAGCTTAACCGCGCCGTGATCACCGCAACCCAGATGATGGAATCCATGATCACCAACCCAATGCCGACCCGTGCAGAGGTGATGGACGTGGCTAACGCCGTGCTGGACGGTACCGATGCCGTAATGCTTTCTGCAGAAACCGCAGCCGGCCAGTACCCTGCTGAAACCGTAGCCGCGATGGCACGCGTTTGCCTGGGTGCTGAAAAGATCCCAAGCATCAACGTCTCTAAACACCGTCTGGACGTGCAGTTCGACAACGTGGAAGAAGCAATTGCGATGTCTGCCATGTACGCCGCTAACCACCTGAAAGGCGTAACGGCGATTATCACCATGACTGAATCTGGCCGTACCGCGCTGATGACCTCCCGTATCAGCTCCGGTCTGCCCATCTTCGCCATGTCTCGCCACGAGCGTACGCTGAACCTGACGGCGCTGTATCGCGGTGTCACGCCGGTTCACTTCGACAGCACCAACGACGGTGTCGCGGCTGCCCACGACGCCGTGAACCTGCTGCGCGACAAAGGCTATCTGGTCTCCGGTGATATCGTGATTGTGACTCAGGGTGACGTGATGAGCACCATCGGCTCGACCAATACCACTCGCGTATTGACCGTCGAGTAAGCACGTCCCTGTTAAAAAGCCCGCTCTTTTCGGAGCGGGCTTTTTTTATTTCTGCTTATTTCTTCGGGAAAAGTTCTTTGCGTTTGTACGGCTCTGTTTCACCGGGCTTACGCGTTTTGAGCAACTTCAGTATCCACGTGTATTGCTCAGCATGCGGTCCCACCAGAATCTCGACCTCTTCGTTCATTCGGCGCGCAATGGTGTGATCGTCCGCCGTCAGTAAATCATCCATCGGTGGACGCACTTCAATGCTCAGGCGATGGGTTTTCCCGTCGTATACCGGAAACAGCGGAATGACGCGCGCACGGCAGACTTTCATCAGACGGCCAATCGCCGGCAACGTGGCTTTATACGTCGCGAAAAAATCCACAAACTCACTGTGCTCGGGGCCGTGGTCCTGATCCGGCAGATAGTAACCCCAGTAGCCCTGACGCACGGACTGTATAAACGGTTTAATGCCATCATTACGCGCATGCAGACGGCCACCAAAACGGCGACGCACGGTGTTCCAGACGTAATCAAAGATCTTATTGCCCTGGTTATGGAACATTGCCGCCATTTTCTGCCCCTGAGACGCCATCAGCATCGCAGGAATATCCACACCCCAGCCGTGAGGAACGAGGAAGATCACCTTCTCGTTGTTGCGGCGCATCTCTTCGATGATTTCCAGCCCTTTCCAGTCAACACGCGTCTGAACTTTCTCCGGCCCTTTGAGCGCCAGTTCGGCCATCATCGCCATGGCCTGCGGCGCGGTCGTGTACATGTCGTCAATCAGCGCTTCACGCTCGGCGTCACTCTTCTCCGGGAAACAGTACAGGAGGTTAATCTGCGCACGGCGACGGGCACTTTTACCAAACCGGCCCGCCAGGCGGCCTATTTTTCCCAGTACCGGATCGCGAACCGAGGCAGGTAACATCGCAATCCCCGCAAATGCGTAAACGCCAAGCCAGGCACTCCAGTTGCGCGGGTGGCGAAAAGATTTTTCAAACTCAGGAATGTACTCAATATTGTTTTTTTGGGTTTCCATGCTGGTTCCAGGGTCTGGTGACGCAAAATTTCATTCAGATAGTGTAGCGAGGCAGCCGCTCGCGCACAAAACAAAAAGCCGGCACATACTGAGGCCGGCTTTTTCACAAAACAGAGGGCTTAATCAAAGCGCAGCTGCGGAATCACCTCTTTCACCTGCGCCAGGTAATCGGAACGATCTTTACCTGTCAGGCCTTCGGTACGCGGCAGTTTCGCCGTAAGCGGGTTCACTGCCTGTTGGTTAATCCATACCTCATAGTGCAAATGCGGCCCGGTAGAGCGCCCGGTATTCCCGGAGAGCGCGATACGGTCGCCACGTTTCACTTTCTGTCCCGGCTTAACCAGTAGCTTACGCAGGTGCATATAGCGGGTGGTGTAGGTACGACCATGACGCACCGCGACATAATACCCGGCTGCACCGCTACGTTTTGCAATCACCACTTCGCCATCACCCACAGCCAGCACAGGGGTCCCCTGCGGCATGGCAAAGTCAACGCCACGGTGCGGCGCAACACGCCCGGTGACCGGGTTCAGACGGCGCGGGTTAAAGTTGGATGAAACACGGAATTGTTTAGCCGTCGGGAAGCGCAGGAAGCCCTTCGCAAGCCCGGTACCGCTGCGGTCGTAGAACTTACCGTCTTCGGCACGAATGGCGTAGTAATCTTTGCCATCAGAGCGCAGACGCACACCCACCAGCTGGCTCTGCTCACGCTTGCCGTCAAGCATTTCACGGGACATGAGAACGGAGAATTCATCGCCTTTCTTCAGTTTGCGGAAGTCCATTTGCCACTGCATGGCTTTGATTACCGAGCTGATCTCGGCGCTGGTCAGCCCCGCATCGCGCGCGCTGGAGACAAAGCTTGCGCCTACGGTCCCTTTCATCACGCTGTTCACCCAGTCGCCTTTCTGCATTTCACTGGTCATTTTGAAACCGTTTGCAGTGCGATCGTAGGTGCGGGTTTCGCGACGGGACATCTCCCAGGTCAGGCGTTGCAGATCGCCATCAGCGGTTAACGTCCAGGAGAGCTGTTGACCAATTTTCAGGTTACGAAGATCTTTATCAGCCGCCGCCAGCTGGCTGATGTTTCCCATGTCGATACCGTACTGGTTCAGAACGCTGCTTAACGTATCACCCGTCGAAACGACATATTCGTGGATCCCCGCTTCATTCTCGGTTTTATCGTCCAGCTCATCCTGCGGGATGGCTTCATCTTCCTGAGCCGCCTGGTCGATAGGTTCACTGGCCTCAGGGAGGAGAGAGCGAATCTCGCTCTTCTCAAGCTCGATGGTTTTGATGATTGGGGCAGAACTCGGATGGTAAACATAGGGCCGCCAGACGGCGACCGCTAACGTGAGAACTGTAAGAGACCCCAGCATAACGCGATGGGGTCGAGGCAGATTGTTAAATGCCAGGGCGACAGAGCGGGCTATCTGTTGCACGTATTCACTTCCTCGTTAATCTCCTTTCAGGCAGCTCGCATACTGGTTCGCCAGTTGGCTGAGAAACTGCGAATAGCTCGCTTTGCTCAACTGGATATTCGTTCCTAGCGGGTCAAGGGTTCCCATGCGCACGGATGTTCCCCTGGCCACGGCTTCTACGACCGCTGGCCTGAACTGTGGCTCAGCAAAAACGCATGTCGCTTTCTGCTCAACCAACTGTGTTCTGATTTCATGTAAACGCTGCGCACCAGGTTGAATTTCAGGGTTGACGGTAAAGTGCCCCAGCGGGGTCAGGCCGTAGTGTTTCTCGTAATAGCCATAGGCGTCATGAAAAACGAAATACCCTTTTCCTTTCAACGGTGCGAGCTCATTACCCACCTGCTTATCGGTTGCGGCTAATTGTGCCTCAAAATCCTTCAGGTTGGCGTCTAGTTTGGCTCGACTTTGCGGCATAAGTTCCACTAATTTGTCATGGATTGCAACCGCCGAAAGCCGCGCTATCTCTGGGGATAGCCAAAGGTGCATGTTGTACTCGCCGTGATGGTGATCCCCATCACCTTTTTCGCCGTCGGCGTGTCCGGCATCATGTTCATCACCATCGTCGTCAGCCCCTTTCATGAGCAACGGTTTCACGCCCGGGAGTTCGGCAATAGCGACCTGTTTTTCGCCCGGCACCTGTTTTGCCGACTTCTGCATAAACGCTTCCATCTCTGGACCAATCCAGACAACTAAGTCCGCGTTTTGTAAGCGTTTTACATCAGATGGACGCAGGGAATAATCATGCTCGGAAGCCCCATCAGGGAGCAGAACCTGGGTGTCAGTAACCCCATCTGCAATCGCGGAAGCAATGAAACCGAGCGGTTTAAGCGAAGCGACAACAGCAGCGTTAACATCTTGTGCTGTTGAACCCCAAAGGGCAGCGGATAATGCTGCGAAAAGAAGCGTATTTTTATGTAACATAATGCGACTAATCATCGTAATGAATGCGTGGGATGTGATATTATAACATTCGTTGACTTCTGCAAGCTTAAATTGACATGACGACTTTGGTTTCTCTCGACAATATTTCGGTCTCATTTGGCCAACGCCGCGTCCTCTCTGACGTGTCGCTGGATCTGAAACCCGGCAAAATTCTGACGCTGCTCGGCCCCAATGGCGCAGGGAAATCCACCCTGGTGCGCGTGGTGCTGGGTCTGGTAACACCTGACGAAGGGGTTATCCGCCGTGAGGAAAAATTACGCATCGGCTATGTGCCGCAAAAACTCCACCTCGACGCCACACTGCCGCTGACGGTTAGCCGCTTCCTGCGTCTGCGCCCCGGGACACATAAAGCCGATATTCTTCCGGCGCTGAAACGCGTGCAGGCAGGCCATCTGATTGATGCCCCGCTGCAGAAACTGTCCGGCGGTGAAACCCAGCGCGTATTGCTTGCCCGCGCCCTGTTGAGCAGCCCACAGCTTCTGGTGCTGGATGAGCCGACGCAGGGTGTGGACGTGAATGGTCAGGTCGCACTTTACGATTTAATCGACCAGCTACGCCGCGAACTCAACTGTGCGGTGCTGATGGTTTCCCACGATCTCCATCTGGTGATGGCCAAGACCGACGAAGTGCTGTGCCTTAACCATCACATCTGCTGTTCCGGCACGCCGGAAGTGGTGTCAATGCACCCTGAATTCATCTCCATGTTCGGCCCTCGCGGCGCTGAGCAGCTGGGAATTTATCGCCATCATCACAATCACCGCCATGATTTACAGGGACGAATTGTCCTGCGCCGGGGAAATGGACACTCATGATTGAACTGTTACTGCCCGGCTGGCTGGCCGGGATTATGCTTGCCTGCGCCGCGGGCCCGCTGGGCTCGTTTGTGGTGTGGCGCAGAATGTCCTATTTTGGCGATACGCTGGCACACGCGTCTCTGCTGGGCGTTGCCTTTGGCCTGTTACTGGACGTGAATCCCTTCTACGCGGTGATTGTGGTCACGCTGCTGCTGGCCGCAGGGCTGGTATGGCTGGAAAAGCGCCCTCACCTCGCCATCGATACGCTGCTTGGTATTATGGCCCACAGCGCCCTGTCGCTGGGTCTGGTGGTCGTGAGCCTGATGTCGAACATTCGTGTTGATCTGATGGCCTACCTGTTCGGTGACCTGCTGGCCGTGACGCCTGAAGATCTGATCTCCATCGCCGCTGGTGTGGTGGTCGTGCTGGGTATTCTGCTCTGGCAGTGGCGTAATTTGCTGGCGATGACCGTCAGCCCGGATCTGGCGTTTGTCGACGGCGTGAAGTTGCAGCGCGTGAAGCTGTTGCTGATGCTGGTGACGGCGTTAACCATTGGTGTGGCGATGAAATTCGTCGGCGCGCTGATCATCACTTCCCTGCTGATTATCCCCGCGGCCACTGCGCGTCGTTTTGCCCGTACGCCGGAGCAAATGGCCGGTGTGGCGGTTATCATCGGGATGATTGCGGTAACGGGAGGGTTAACCTTCTCGGCGTTCTACGATACCCCTGCCGGCCCGTCTGTGGTGCTGTGTGCGGCGCTGCTGTTTATCTTCAGTATGATGAAGAAGCCTGCAAGCTGATCGACTCTCCCCTCTCCCCCCCGGGAGAGGGAACCTCTGCTACGGCATCGCTGGCGGGGTAATACCAAAATGGTTCCACGCCCGCACCGTTGCCATACGACCGCGCGGGGTACGTTGCAAGAAACCCTGCTGGATCAGATACGGCTCAAGCACATCTTCAATTGTCTCGCGCTCTTCACCAATCGCTGCCGCCAGGTTATCCAGTCCGACCGGACCGCCAAAGAACTTATCCAGTACCGCCAGCAACAGCTTACGGTCCATGTAGTCAAAGCCTTCGGCATCCACATTCAGCATATCCAGCGCCTGCGCTGCAATCTCAGCCGAAATCGTGCCATCGTATTTTACTTCGGAAAAGTCACGTACGCGACGCAACAGGCGGTTCGCAATACGCGGCGTCCCCCGGGAGCGCTTCGCTACCTCAAACGCCCCTTCCTCGCTCATCTCCAGCCCCATATAGCGGGCACTGCGGCCAACGATATGCTGAAGATCCGCAACCTGATAGAACTCCAGACGCTGAACGATACCAAAACGATCGCGAAGCGGAGAGGTCAATGACCCGGCACGCGTCGTCGCGCCAATCAGGGTAAACGGAGGCAGATCGATTTTGATGGAACGTGCTGCCGGACCTTCACCGATCATGATGTCCAGCTGGTAATCTTCCATCGCCGGATAGAGCACCTCTTCCACGACCGGCGACAGACGGTGGATCTCATCGATAAACAGCACGTCATGCGGTTCAAGGTTGGTCAACATTGCCGCCAGATCGCCCGCTTTTTCCAGCACCGGGCCAGAGGTTGTGCGCAGGTTAACGCCCATTTCATTGGCGACAATGTTCGCCAGCGTGGTTTTCCCCAGACCGGGGGGGCCAAAAATCAGCAGGTGATCGAGTGCATCGCCGCGCAGTTTTGCCGCCTGGATGAAGATCTCCATCTGAGAACGAACCTGCGGCTGGCCAATATACTCATCAAGCAGTTTCGGGCGGATGGCGCGATCCACCACGTCTTCTGCCTGAAGGGTGCCTGCCGATACCAGGCGATCTGCTTCAATCATCCTTTACCTCACAATGCCGCGCGTAGCGCTTCACGAATCAGGGTTTCACTGCTGGCATCCGGTTTGGCAATTTTGCTCACCATCCGGCTGGCCTCCTGAGGTTTATATCCCAGCGCCACCAGCGCAGCAACCGCTTCCTGTTCAGCATCGTCAGAGGCTTGCGCGCCAGGCGAGGTAAGCACCAGATCAGCGGCTGGCGTAAACAGATCGCCATGCAGACCTTTAAAGCGGTCTTTCATCTCGACAATCAGACGCTCCGCGGTTTTCTTGCCGATACCCGGGAGTTTAATCAGCGCAGCAGGATCTTCGCGCTCAACGGCATTGACGAACTGCGGAGCGGACATGCCGGACAAAATAGCCAGCGCCAGCTTCGGCCCGACGCCGTTAGTTTTGATCAGCTCGCGAAACAGCATCCGTTCCTGTTTGTTATTGAAGCCATACAGCAACTGGGCATCTTCACGCACCACAAACTGGGTAAAGACAATCGCCTCTTTGCCCGCATCCGGCAACTCATAGAAGCAAGTCATCGGCATATGGACTTCATAGCCCACGCCACCGACTTCCAGCAGCACTAACGGGGGTTGTTTTTCAATGATGATGCCTCTGAGTCTGCCTATCACGTGACGCTCCTGCGTTCTGGAAGAAATTAACTGCCGACATAATAAAAAAAGGCTGGATAAACATCCAGCCTGATTTGTCATTATCGTAACCTGCCTCGCGCCAGATTAAGCCGCGATTCGCTCATCTGACCCGCGTTCTGGCTTATATGACAGTGGGTAATGGCTATCGCCAGCGCATCGGCGGCGTCTGCCTGCGGGTTCGCGGGAAGCTTCAGGAGCGTGCGCACCATATGCTGCACCTGACTTTTCTCCGCGCTACCAATCCCCACGACGGTCTGTTTGACCTGTCTGGCTGCGTATTCGAACACCGGAAGATCCTGATTCACCGCCGCAACGATGGCGACGCCCCGTGCCTGACCCAGTTTTAACGCTGAATCGGCGTTTTTCGCCATAAAGACCTGCTCGATGGCAAAAAAGTCGGGTTGAAACTGGGTGATGATCTCCGACACGCCAGCATAGATTAGCTTCAGGCGCGACGGCAGATCGTCCACTTTGGTCCGAATACAGCCGCTGCCAAGGTAGGTTAACTGGCGCCCTACCTGCCGGATGACGCCATAACCGGTGACGCGCGAGCCGGGGTCAATCCCGAGGATAATCGACATCACGCGTCTCCCGTAAACGGTTTATACGCTCTCATCAGAGAGTCGCTGCAACCTCATCAGAGATTTCACCGTTATGATACACTTCCTGCACGTCGTCGCAGTCTTCGAGCATGTCGATCAGACGCAGCAGTTTAGGTGCCGTTTCCGCATCCATGTCCGCTTTGGTTGACGGGATCATGGAGACTTCAGCGTTGTCGGCTTTCAGACCCGCCGCTTCCAGCGCGTCACGTACTGCGCCCATCTCTTCCCACGCGGTGTAGACGTCGATTGCGCCATCATCATAGGTCACAACGTCTTCTGCACCGGCTTCCAGCGCCGCTTCCATGATTACGTCTTCGTCGCCTTTCTCGAAGGAGATGACGCCTTTTTTGCTGAACAGATAGGCCACGGAGCCGTCAGTGCCCAGGTTACCACCGCATTTGCTGAAGGCATGACGCACTTCCGCTACGGTACGGTTACGGTTGTCGGACAGACATTCAACCATCACCGCCGTACCGCCAGGACCGTAACCTTCATAAATGATGGTTTCCATGTTCGCGTCTTCATCACCGCCTACGCCACGTGCGATAGCACGGTTCAGGGTGTCACGCGTCATGTTGTTGGACAGGGCTTTATCCACTGCCGCGCGCAGACGCGGGTTAGACGCCGCATCGCCGCCGCCCAGACGTGCCGCTGTAACCAGCTCACGAATAATTTTGGTGAAGATCTTACCGCGCTTGGCATCCTGTGCCGCTTTGCGGTGTTTGGTGTTGGCCCACTTACTATGACCTGCCATAAAAATTTCCTCAAAGAGCGCGCCTTTTCAGGCTACGTTAATTACAAATTCTTCAATCGCCTGCCGGTTGCTCCACGATTTGGTCAGTGCAGCGGCATCCGCCGCATCCACCCAGCGGTAGGTCAGGTGTTCGGTAAACACGATCTCCCGTTCATGGGGGAGCGCGAGACAGAACCACGATTCCGTATTGCGCTCAATACCCGGCGCATAGCGATGACGTAAATGGCTAAAAATTTCAAACTCCACCGTGCGCTGACAGTCCTTCAGGGTCAGTTGCTCGCAAGCAACGTCAATGGTGACCTCTTCCTTTACTTCGCGCGCGGCGGCCTGCGACGCGGTCTCCCCCTCTTCCAGGCTGCCGGTAACCGACTGCCAGAAATCAGGGTCATCGCGCCGCTGCAACATCAGCACCCGTTTCGTATCTTCTGCATAAATGACAACCAGAACCGAAACGGGACGCTTATACTGCATATTATTCGTTCTCCGAAATCTCTTTTGAAGCTTTCGGAAGCACCTGAATGCCCAGCTCAGCCAGCGCGGCCGGGTTGGCAAAGCTTGGGGCTTCCGTCATCAGACAGGCCGCAGCCGTGGTTTTCGGGAAGGCGATAACATCACGAATGTTGTCGGTGCCGGTCAGCAGCATGGTCAAACGGTCAAGACCGAATGCCAGACCCGCGTGTGGCGGCGTACCGTATTTCAGGGCGTCCAGCAGGAAGCCGAATTTCTCGCGCTGTTCGTGCTCGTTGATTCCCAGAATACCAAACACGGTTTGCTGCATTTCGCCGCTGTGAATACGCACGGAACCGCCACCCACTTCGTAGCCGTTGATAACCATGTCATACGCGTTTGCTACCGCATCTTCCGGTGCCGCTTTCAGCTCTGCCGCCGTCATGTCTTTTGGCGAGGTGAACGGGTGGTGCATTGCGGTCAGGCCGCCTTCACCGTCGTCTTCGAACATTGGGAAGTCGATTACCCACAGCGGAGCCCATTTGCTCTCATCCGTCAGGCTCAGGTCTTTACCCAGCTTCAGGCGCAGCGCGCCCATTGCGTCAGCAACGATTTTCTTGTTGTCTGCGCCAAAGAAGATCATGTCGCCATCCTGTGCGCCGGTGCGCTCGAGGATCGCTTCCACGATTTCCGCGTTCAGGAATTTCGCCACCGGGCTGGTAATGCCTTCCAGACCTTTCGCACGTTCGGTCACTTTAATATAGGCCAGACCTTTCGCGCCGTAGATCTTGATGAAGTTGCCGTAATCGTCAATCTGCTTACGGCTCAGCGCCGCACCGCCCGGTACACGCAGGGCAGCCACGCGACCTTTTGGATCGTTAGCCGGGCCGGCAAATACCGCGAACTCAACGGATTTCACCAGGTCTGCAACGTCCACCAGCTCCATCGGGTTACGCAGGTCTGGTTTGTCAGAACCGTAGCGACGTTCAGCTTCAGCGAAGGTCATGATGGGGAAATCACCCAGTTCCACGCCTTTCACGTCATTCCACAGACTGCGCACCAGGGCTTCCATCACTTCACGCACCTGCTCGGCCGTCATGAAGGAGGTTTCCACATCGATCTGGGTAAATTCTGGCTGACGGTCAGCACGCAGGTCTTCGTCGCGGAAGCATTTTACAATCTGATAGTAGCGATCGAAGCCGGACATCATCAGCAGCTGTTTGAACAGCTGAGGAGACTGTGGCAGCGCGTAGAATTTGCCTTTGTGTACACGGGATGGAACCAGGTAATCGCGCGCGCCTTCCGGCGTGGCTTTGGTCAGCATCGGGGTTTCGATGTCGAGGAAACCGTGGTCATCCATAAAGCGACGCACCAGGCTGGTGATTTTCGCACGGGTTTTCAGGCGCTGAGCCATTTCCGGACGACGCAGGTCCAGATAGCGGTATTTCAGACGCGCTTCTTCAGTGTTGACGTGGTTGGAGTCCAGCGGCAGCGCTTCAGCACGGTTGATGATAACCAGATCCGACGCCAGCACTTCAATTGCGCCGGTCGCCATGTCTGCGTTAACGTTTTTCTCGTCACGCGCACGTACGGTGCCGGTGACCTGAATGCAGAACTCATTACGCAGCTCAGAAGCCAGCTTCAACGCATCTGCGCGATCTGGGTCGAAGAACACCTGAACGATACCTTCGCGGTCGCGCATATCGATGAAGATAAGGCTCCCAAGATCACGACGACGATTGACCCAACCACACAGGGTTACCTGCTGTCCAACGTGGGACTGACGCAGCTGCCCGCAATATTCTGTACGCATGAGATATCCCTTAATTAGCCGCAGGCTAAATGTCGCCTGGAATGCAGGCTACTATGTCGCAGCTTTCTGTATGTCACAACTGGATGAAAAAAGGCGGCTATTATACTGGAAATTCCGCCAGACGATAAGAGCGAACCACGGCCAGACGGTCGTTTGCTGCGCGCTTATTGTGTATTCTCACAAAAATTAACAAAATTATCCGACCGATAACAGGTCATTACGTCGTAAGGTGTAGCGGAAGCGACTCATTTCACTGGAGTTACCATGTTAACACTTAATGCCCGCAAAACCGCGCTTGTGGTGATTGATTTACAGGAAGGGATCCTGCCGTTTGCCGGAGGCCCGCACAGCGCCGAAGATGTTGTCAGCCGCGCCGCGCGTCTGGCAGAAAAATGCCGTGCCAGCGGTGCCCCTGTGATCATGGTGCGCGTTGGCTGGTCAGCGGATTTCGCGGAGGCCTTAAAACAGCCTGTCGATGCTCAGGTTGCAGCACATTCACTACCTGAAAACTGGTGGACCTATCCGGTTTCGCTCGGCAAACGGGACAGCGATATCGAAGTGACCAAACGCCAGTGGGGCGCATTCTACGGCACCGATCTTGAGCTGCAGCTGCGTCGGCGCGGTATCGACACCCTGATTCTCTGTGGGATCTCCACCAACATTGGCGTGGAATCCACCGCCCGAAACGCCTGGGAACTGGGCTTTAACCTGGTGATTGCTGAAGATGCATGCAGCGCAGCGTCTGCGGAGCAGCACCAGGGCAGTATGACCCACATCTTCCCGCGCATTGGCCGCGTGCGTAGCACGGACGACATTATAAGCGCCCTATGATCTACCTTGGCCTGCCCCAGTGGTCGCACCCGAAATGGGTGCGCCTGGGTATTACCAGCCTTGAAGAATATGCCCGTCATTTCAACTGCGTCGAGGGCAATACCACTCTCTACGCGTTGCCCAGAGCAGAGATTGTTGAGCGCTGGCGCGACCAGACGACCGATGATTTCCGCTTCTGCTTCAAGTTTCCGGCGACGATCTCCCACACCGCTGCGCTGCGAAACTGCGGTGATTTGACCGACGAGTTCTTTGGCCGGATGTCGCCGCTGGCGAACCGCATCGGTCAGTACTGGTTGCAGCTTCCGGCCACCTTTAGCCCACGCGACCTGCCTGCGCTATGGCAGTTTCTTGATACCCTGCCCAAGGACTTTACCTATGGCGTTGAGGTGAGACATGCGGCGTTTTTTGCCAAGGGAGAGGCTGAAACGGCCCTTAACCGTGGCTTACATGCGCGCGGGGTGAACCGGGTGATTCTCGACAGCCGTCCCGTGCACAGCGCCATCCCGCATAACGAGGCCATCATTGATGCCCAGCGTAAAAAGCCCAGAGTGCCTGTTCACGCCGTGGTCACCGCGCAAAACCCGATGGTCAGGTTTATCGGCAGCGATAATATGCAGCAAAACCAGGAGATGTTCGCCGTCTGGCTGCAAAAATTAGCGAAATGGGAGCAAACCACCACGCCGTATCTCTTTCTCCATACGCCGGATATCGCTCATGCCCCCGAACTGGTCGATGTTCTCTGGCAGGCCTTGCAGGCTGCGGTTCCGTCTGTAGGCAGCGCCCCTTCTATCCCACAACAATCTTCTCTTTTCTGATATCAGCCCCTATCATAGGAAGGTGCCATCTGCCAAAAACAGGGAGTTAGTATGGTCAGCGCGCTGTATGCGGTGTTAGGTGCATTACTGCTGATTAAGTTTTCATTTGATGTTGTGCGCCTGCGAATGCAGTACCGTGTTTCTTACGGTGACGGCGGTTTTTCGGAGTTACAGAGCGCTATCCGCATTCACGGTAACGCGGTTGAGTACATCCCCGTTGCGTTAATTTTGCTGCTGTTTATGGAAATGAACGGCGCGGAAACCTGGATGGTGCACGTCTGCGGCCTGCTTCTGATTGCCGGCCGGTTAATGCATTATTACGGCTTTCACCACCGCTTATTCCGCTGGCGTCGTTCCGGCATGAGCGCGACCTGGTGTTCGCTTTTGCTGATGGTGCTGGCTAACCTTTGGTATATGCCGTGGGAGTTGGTTTTCTCCTTCCATTAGCGCACAATACGCCACTTTATTTTTCCCGGATTTTTACGTTATGTCAGATCGCGACACGCTTTTTTCCGCGCCTATCGCCAGCCTGGGCGACTGGACCTTTGATGAACGGGTAGCCGAAGTCTTCCCGGATATGATCCAGCGCTCTGTTCCCGGTTATTCCAATATCATCTCTATGATCGGCATGCTGGCTGAGCGTTTCGTTCAACCCGGCACGCAGGTATATGATCTGGGCTGCTCGCTCGGCGCGGCAACGCTGTCTGTTCGTCGTAACGTTCACCATGAAGGCTGCAAAATCATTGCCGTCGATAACTCCCCGGCCATGGTGGAACGCTGCCGTCGCCACATCGACGCGTATAAAGCCCCGACGCCAGTCGAGGTTGTGGAAGGTGATATCCGTGATATCGACATCCATAACGCGTCGCTGGTGGTTCTGAATTTTACTCTGCAGTTCCTGGTGCCTGAAGACCGTCAGCTGTTGCTGGACAAAATCTATAAAGGCCTGAAACCCGGTGGCGCGCTGGTGCTGTCCGAGAAATTCAGCTTTGAAGATGCCGAAGTGGGTGAGCTGCTGTTCAATATGCACCACGACTTCAAACGGGCCAACGGCTATAGCGAACTGGAAATTAGCCAGAAACGTAGCATGCTCGAAAACGTGATGCTGACGGACTCCGTCGAAACCCATAAAGCACGCCTGCGTCAGGCAGGCTTCGAGCACAGCGAACTGTGGTTCCAGTGCTTCAACTTCGGCTCGCTGGTGGCGCTGAAAGGTGAGGACATCGCATGATCGAGTTCAGTAATTTCTATCAGCTGATTGCCAAAAACCACCTCTCCCACTGGCTGGAGACGCTGCCTGCACAAATTGCTGCCTGGCAGCGGGATCAGCAGCATGGTCTGTTAAAGCAGTGGTCCAACGCGGTGGAGTTTCTGCCGGAACTGACTCCGCACCGTCTGGATCTGCTCCACAGCGTTACCGCGCAAAGCGAAACGCCGCTTCCGCCCGGGCAGATAAACCGCATTGAAACGCTGATGCGTAACCTGATGCCGTGGCGCAAAGGTCCGTTCTCACTCTACGGCGTTAACATTAATACTGAATGGCGTTCTGACTGGAAATGGGATCGCGTGCTGCCTCACCTTTCCGACCTCACCGGGCGAACCATTCTGGATGTTGGCTGCGGCAGCGGGTACCACATGTGGCGCATGATTGGCGCAGGGGCACATCTGGCAGTGGGGATTGACCCTATGCAGCTGTTCCTGTGCCAGTTTGAAGCGGTGCGTAAATTGCTGGGTAACGACCAGCGCGCGCACCTGCTGCCGTTGGGTATTGAGCAGCTCCCTGCCCTGAAGGCGTTTGACACCGTGTTTTCGATGGGTGTCCTGTACCACCGCCGCTCCCCACTCGAACATCTGTGGCAGCTGAAAGATCAGCTGGTCAGCGGCGGCGAGCTGGTGCTGGAAACGCTGGTGGTAGAGGGTGATGAGAATACCGTTCTGGTGCCGGGCGATCGCTATGCGCAGATGCGGAACGTTTACTTTATCCCTTCCGCGCCGGCGCTGAAAAACTGGCTGGAGAAGTGCGGTTTTGTGGATGTCCGTATTGCCGATGTTTGCGTAACGTCAACTGAAGAACAGCGTCGCACCGACTGGATGATCACGGAATCACTGGCGGAATTCCTCGACCCGGCAGACCACAGCAAGACTGTCGAAGGGTATCCTGCGCCAATGCGCGCGGTGTTGATCGCGACGAAACCGTAGATTCCCCCGGTTCTCTTCCCAAAGGGCGAGGGAGAAAAGACCGCACCGTACTGTCCCCTCTCCTCTTTGGGGAGAGGGTTAGGGTGAGGGGGCATAAAAAAAGGCCCCTGTTGAAATTGCAGGGGCCTGGTACAAGCAAGCATCATATTGGGCGACATGATGCGCGGTAAAAATCGGTACGTTGCTACACGTGATGACGTTCAATCATCGATTTCATTACCGCAACCGACTCTCCCTCTACACCGTAGCGTGAATACTCATCCGCTTCAGCATCCGTCGACATTGACAACCCTGTGTTGCGATAACGCATGGGCGATGGCATCCATTTGCCTGCAGAGCTGTGAAGCTCCTCTACCCCGGCGTTTAAAAACAGTTCCATATTGCTGGCACGTACTCCCGCACCCGCCATTATTATTGGAACACCGGAATGTGCTTTTAGTTCCGTAATTAATTGCAGTCCTTTTTCAGCAGAGGACTGCTGACCCGATGTCAGGACCCGCGCCACGCCAAGTTCAGCAAGAATATCAAAGGATTGCAGGGGATTTTTACACATATCAAACGCGCGATGAAAAGTGACCGCCATCCCTTTTGCCGCGTTCATGACCTGACGCATGCGCGGCAGATCGACATTGCCGTCTTCATCAAGCAACCCAATAACCAGGCCGGGGAATCCCAGATCGCGAACGAGAGTAATATCTTCAAGCATGGCACTGAACTCGCCCGGCGTGTAACAGAAATCGCCGCCGCGAGGACGAATAATCGGGTGTACCGGAACGGTGACAGCCTGACGGGCAGACTTCAGCATCCCGTATGAAGGCGTTAACCCACCCTCTTTGGGTGCGGCGCACAGTTCAATACGGTCAGCCCCGTGCTGTTGCGCGGTGACGGCACACTCCACGCTGTAACAACAAATCTCCAGCAGCGCCATTACATCCTCCTTAATATCCACTTAACGCACCATCATGACACGCAGGCTACGCCCGGTCTCAGCGTACGGTCACATCTTATGCTTCGCTGGCAACAATCTGTTCAATCGTCCAGGGATGGAACTTCACGGTAACCTGTCCGTCAGTGACGGCCAGAGTAGGATTAGGCAGACGCTCACGTTCGCCTTTCGGGGAACTTGTTTTCACAAAAATGCCAGGCTTGCTCAGACCCTCGTCAGACAACAGCGCCAGTGCACGGGCATTCAGCGTTTCGGGCTCACCCGGCAGGACAATTTCGATATGCTCCCATCCTTCATGCGGATAGCGTTTCTCGCCCGGCCAGGGCAATTCGACCACACTGAACTGCCAGTGAGCCACGCACACCGGTTCATGCAGTTTGAACAGGCAGATGGGGCGACCGTTGATGATGTTCTCGGAGAGTAACTCGCCACACTGTTCAAACCCGCGACGCCAGCGCTCGGCGGTTGCGTTCTGATGGCAGCGCAAGGAGATGTGATCGGCCTCAAGCGGCGCAATATCCAGACCAAGGCGGGTGGCAAGTTCTGTGAACGCCTGGGTGAAGCGCGGTAAATCTGCGGAAATATCATGCAGTTCGTCAATGGAGTGCCAGTTCGCCATACGTCAGTCTCTTATCGTGTCGCAAAGCCGCTAATTTACTCTGTTGCCCTCTTTCGACCAACCTCTGAATAGCGGTTTTTACGACTGCATGTTTATGCATGCTTTCTTAGCCTGGATTCTGAGCAATCTTCGGCCCCCGCAATGCTGACGCCAGAAGGCATTTGCAGTATACTCCCGCCCTAAATTCTTTAACTGGCGCGGGCGGTTATTTGCCCGCATCAAAAATGTAAGGTATCCAGGTGAATATTCAGGCTCTTCTCTCCGAAAAAGTCAGTCAGGCACTGATTGCCGCAGGTGCGCCTGCGGATTGCGAACCGCAGGTTCGTCAGTCAGCAAAAGTACAGTTTGGCGACTATCAGGCTAATGGCGTGATGGCAGTGGCTAAAAAACTGGGTATGCCGCCGCGACAACTCGCCGAGCAGGTGCTGACTCATCTGGATCTCACCGGTATTGCCAGCAAAACTGAAATCGCCGGCCCTGGATTTATCAACATCTTCCTTGAGCCTGCTTTCCTGGCACGCCACGTTGACGCGGCGCTGAAATCTGACCGTCTGGGTGTCTCCCAGCCAGAAGCGCAGACCGTGGTGATTGACTACTCAGCGCCAAACGTGGCGAAAGAGATGCACGTAGGGCACCTGCGTTCCACCATTATCGGTGACGCGGCCGTGCGTACCCTGGAATTCCTCGGTCACAAAGTGATCCGCGCGAACCACGTGGGCGACTGGGGTACCCAGTTCGGGATGCTGATTGCTTACCTGGAAAAACAGCAGCAGGAAAATGCAGGTGAGATGGCCCTGGCAGACCTGGAAGGGTTCTACCGCGAAGCTAAAAAACACTACGACGAAGACGACGCTTTTGCCGAGCGCGCGCGCAGTTACGTGGTAAAACTGCAGGGCGGCGACCCGTACTTCCTCGAGATGTGGCGTAAACTGGTTGACATCACCATGTCCCAGAACCAGCTCACCTATAATCGTCTGAACGTTACCCTGACCCGTGACGATGTGATGGGTGAAAGCCTCTATAACCCGATGCTGCCTGGCATTGTGGCCGACCTGAAAGCCAAAAACCTGGCGGTTGAGAGCGAAGGCGCTACGGTCGTGTTCCTTGATGAGTATAAAAACAAGGAAGGTGAACCGATGGGCGTGATCATCCAGAAAAAGGATGGCGGCTATCTCTACACCACCACCGATATCGCCTGTGCGAAATACCGTTACGAAACGCTGCATGCGGACCGCGTGCTGTACTACATCGACTCCCGTCAGCACCAGCACCTGATGCAGGCGTGGACTATCGTGCGCAAAGCAGGCTACGTGCCGGATTCCGTGCCGCTTGAACACCATATGTTCGGCATGATGCTGGGTAAAGACGGTAAGCCGTTCAAAACCCGTGCAGGCGGTACCGTGAAGCTGTCCGACCTGCTGGACGAAGCGCTGGAACGCGCCCGCCGTCTGGTGGCCGAGAAGAATCCGGATATGCCTGCCGATGAGCTGGAAAAACTCGCCAACGCCGTGGGTATCGGTGCAGTGAAGTACGCGGATCTCTCCAAGAACCGTACCACCGACTATATCTTCGACTGGGATAACATGCTGGCCTTTGAAGGTAATACTGCGCCGTATATGCAGTACGCCTACACCCGCGTGCTCTCCGTGTTCCGTAAAGCCAGTATCGATGAAAGCGCGCTGGCCAATGCTGAGGTAATCATTTCCGAAGATCGCGAAGCCCAGCTGGCGGCACGTCTGCTGCAGTTTGAAGAGACGCTGGCCGTTGTCGCACGTGACGGTACCCCGCATGTGATGTGCTCTTACCTGTACGATCTGGCGGGTCTGTTCTCCGGTTTCTACGAACACTGCCCTATCCTGTCTGCGGAAAGCGAAGCAGTCCGCAACAGCCGCCTGAAGCTGGCTCAGCTGACGGCGAAGACCCTGAAGCTGGGTCTGGATACCCTGGGTATCGAAACCGTAGAGCGCATGTAATAAACAAACCCGGCCATCGCCGGGTTTTTTATGTTCAAAAATATTTGCGCAGGTATTCCGTTAAACACAGGATTGCCATGGCCTGTCCATAGGGCATCGACGTGAGTGGGATCTGGCGATAGAACGCCAGATCGCTGCCCATCCCCGTACCGAACGACGTCTGCAGTAACTCCCCTTCCGGCGAGATATTTTCCACAATGCCGCGAATCGCTTTCTCCGCCACCTCAGCATATTCCGCGCCGACATAGCGTTTACGCACCGCTTTCAGAATACCGTAGGCAAAGCCTGCCGTGGCTGACGCCTCAAGGTAGGCGTGCGGATCGTCGAGCAGCGTATGCCACAGGCCGCTATCGTCCTGACATTTGGCGAGGGCCGCAATCTGCGCGTTCAGCACCTGCACAAGGTAGCGACGAACGGCGTTATATTCAGGCAAATCCACCAGCTCAAGGAAATCCGGGATCACGATGGTCAGCCAGCTGTTGCCTCGTGCCCAGCGTGCCTTCGCAAAGTTATGGTGGCCTTCGTAATTCCAGCCGTGGAACCACAGGCCGGTTTCGCGATCCATCAGGTTTTGCACGTGCAGCAGAAACTGATACACCGCCTCTTCAACGTACTCCGGTTTATTAAGGAGCTTGCCGATTTTCGCCAGCGGCAGAACCGTCATCATCAGCGTGTCATCCCACATCTGCTGAGAATTCTCTTCCGCCAGGGTGATGTGCTGCATGCCGCCATGGTCGGTGCGCGGCATCTCATTCATGGCCCACTCCGCCCAGCTTTCCATCCACGGCAGCCAGGCCGGGTTTCTGGTCTCTTCATAACGATATGCCAGCGTCAGGAACGGTGACATGGTATTCACGTTTTTGGTGGTCGCCCCTTCCCTGAAACGATCGGCAAACCAGCGGTCAATGATGTCACGCATCGCTTCGTCGCCCGTCTGGCAGTAATACTGCCAGATACCGTATAACCCCACGCCGTGGGTCCACTCCCAGCCTGCCCATCCTTTGGTGTCAATGACCCGCCCGTCGTCCAGGCGCAGTAAAAACTCACCTGTTGTGTCGTGGATATTAACGAGGTTATGCGTCACCTTTTCAATCAGCGATTTCAGCTCGTCCCGGGCGATGAAATGCGCAGGTTGACGCAGGAGTGGACTGTGTTTGACCGGCCAAACTTTCATTATCTTAACCTCTGTTGTATGTCGAATTCAGTACCGCGCGCCCCTTCAGCGAAGGTGCCGCAGGCTTATTACGATTCAGATAACCAATGTTGTTATTGCCCCACAGCGACGCATAAGGCATACCGGCCAGCATCTCCACTGTGGCGCGGGCTTCTGGTGTCGCACTCTCAGGAATGGCGCGACCAGACGCGCGCATTTTGGCGGTCTCTTCACGCAGCGTGGTGTGGGTGTGCAAATTGAGTTTGAAACGCAGCGAGACCAGGAAGCCGCAGAACAGAACCAGAAGCGTTCCCACACTCAGGATCAGCAGAATGGTGTGGCTCACTTCCGCGGGCTGGGTCTTTTGTCCGCTGACAAAGCCGGACATCTGCATCACAATGCCCACCAGCATTACCGCCCCCGCCTGCGAGGCTTTACGGGTCAGCGTCATGATGCCGGCGAAAATCCCTTCGCGGCGCTGGCCGGTGATCACTTCATCGACATCAGCAATGTAGGTGTAGGTATTCCACGGTACATAGTTGATCCCACCGCGCCCCAGACCGGCAACTGCAGAGACCAGCAATAGCAGAGAGTAGATATCACTCAGGCCCGCGTAATACAGCACGGCGTAGGAAAGCGATGCAAGGCCAAACAGCACCACGACCATCCGATAGGACGGCGCGGGTCCGAAACGAATGCACAGCGGGATCATTGCGATAACTGCAATAAACTGGAAGATGGCCATTGTGCCCAGCAGGCTGGAGGCCATGGATGCTTCCTGCATCAGCACGAAAACTACGTAGTAGGTAAACACGGCATTAAAGACGTCCTGGGCGATATACCCGCCAAGGTACATCCCCAGATGCTGACGGAAAATTCTCACGCGCAGCGTTGAGCTCAACTCCACAAACAGGCGGTTGAGGCTCTGCCCGAGCGACAGTTTTTTCTTCTCTTCTTCGGCACGCAGGGCGGCTTCGCTCCACTCTTCCCGCGGTCGCTCCCAGGTGAAGAACCAGACGAGCATCAGCATCAGCGCGCACAGCACGGAGAAGACCAGGCTTGCATAGAAAAAGGAGACCGCGTTGTCTTTGCCGAAATGCGTGAGCAGGATCCCCGGCAGGAATGAAGCCAGGATGGCAGACATTTGCGCCATCGAGATACGGGCACCTGAGAAGCGGGTTTTCTGTTTGAAGTCGTCGGTCATTTCCGGCACCAGCGTTTCGTACGGCACCAGAATCATGGTGTAGACGATATCGAACACCAGATAGGTCAGCAGGTAATACCAGAAACTCATCTCCCCCACCCACATCAGGGAGTAGCTGAATACGCACGGGATCCCCAGCAGAATAAAGAACTTACGCCGACCGAAGCGCTTGCCGAGCCAGGTCGTGCCAAAGTTATCGGTCAAAAAGCCCATCAAAGGGCTGACGACGGCATCCAGCACCCTTGCGGCAGCAAAGATGAAGGTTGCTTCAATCGGGGAGAGTCCACAGAACGTTGTATAAAAATACAAAAGCCAGGCCGCCGTCAGGGCGGTGGTTCCCGCCCCGAGGAAATCGCCTGACCCGTAAGCAAGATAATTTGCGAGTCCAATTTTTCGTGTTTTCATTGCCGTCAACCCTACTCAGTTTTGGGAGACTCCCTGTAAGCAAAATCTGATCCGGGAGTTATTACACGGCTACAGTAAGAGTATCGACCTGGTGATACCTTTCTGTTTTTGCCATCACCGGCAAGCGGCTGGCAAAAATGCAAAGAGTGTCGTTACGCGTGTCACTGATTTATAAAACAGCGTTTCTTTTACCTCAAAAGAGGAGGTCATTTTTTGCGAGCCAGCCATCAGAAATGGCTGATGGCTGACGTAGAAGGCGGGGTGTTAGCGGTAGTTGACGATGACGGAATTACGTTGAACTTTCAGCGCAGGGATCAGGCGTCCGCCGCCCGGCACTTCCCAGATAAAGCGCAAAGGTTCGACAGCAGGCACGCCGTTGAAGGCCTGAGTGGTGCCATTCTCTCCGTCAATTTCCGTACAGCGTGTCTGGGAGCACAGCCGTACCCGAAGCCCGGCAGGCGTTGGGCCAATAAGCGTGTAGTTCCAGACCACCAGGGTCATCAGACCGGACACCGGCTCAGTCGGTGATAGCGGTCGCGAAGACATGGCGACACCGCGGTTGCTGAGGGTCACGCCAATGCTGCTGGCCTGCCAGGTCCCTTCCCCGGCGGCCTGGGCCACCAGCGGAAAAAGTAAAATCCATAACCACTTACGCATTATTTTCCTCCGATCGTCGCCGTCATACGGATATGACGGTTATCCGACAACTCCATATTCGACAGCACGACCAGCTGGTTCAGGCTACGGCGCAGGAAGCGTGACAGCAGCGGACGCAGCGCATGGTTCACCAGCAGAACCGGTGGCGCCCCCAGCATCTCCTGACGCGCCAGCGCCTCTTGTGTTTGCTCCAGCAGACGGTCGGCCAGGCCAGGTTCCAGCCCTCCACCGCCCTGCAGAGCCTGCAGCAGCAGACGTTCAAGCGGCGTATCGAGGCCGATAACCTGCACTTCCCCGGTGCCCGGGAACCACTGCTGCGTGATCGCCCGTCCCAGTGCCACACGCACCACCGCCGTCAGTTCGTGCGGATCGCTTTGCAACGGTGCATGCTCGGCGAGGGTTTCCAGAATGGTACGCATATCGCGGATCGGCACTTTTTCCTCGAGCAGGTTTTGCAACACCTTGTGCAGCGTGGTCAGCGTCACGACGCCTGGCACGAGATCTTCCGTCAGCTTCGGCATCTCCTGCGTGACGCGATCGAGCAGTTGCTGGGCTTCCTGACGACCAAACAGCTCTGCAGAGAATTGTCCAATCAGATGGTTCAGGTGGGTCGCCACCACGGTACTCGCCTCCACCACGGTGTAGCCCTGAATTTGCGCCTGCTCTTTCAGCGCGCTTTCAATCCAGATGGCAGCCAGGCCAAAGGCCGGGTCGATGGTTTGCTCGCCCGGCAGCGTACCCGCCGCGGTGCCCGGGTTAATAGCCAGCCAGCGGCCTGGATAAGCATCACCGCTGCCAATCTCTACGCCTTTCATCAGAATACGATAGCGCGCAGGCGGCAGATCCATATTGTCGCGGATGTGAACCACCGGCGGCAGGAAGCCCATGTCCTGGGCGAATTTTTTACGGATGCTGCGGATTCGGCCCAACAGTTCGCCATCCTGCTGGAAATCGACCATCGGGATGAGGCGATACCCTACTTCCATTCCCAGCGAGTCTTCCAGTTGAACGTCGTTCCAGGTCGCTTCCACGGCCTGCGTGTTCTCCGGCATTTTTACCGGAGCAGGTTCCGCTGCCGGGGTCATCTCACGTCCACGCATCCACCAGGCAAGACCCAGCAATGCCGCAGTGAACAGCAGGAACACCAGGTTTGGCATTCCCGGCACCAGACCGAGCAGGCCCAGCACCGCAGCGGCCAGCAGCATCACGCGCGGGTTGCTGAAGAGCTGCCCGACCATTTGCTCGCCAACATCCTGATCGGTACTGACGCGGGTCACGATAACCCCCGCCGCCGTTGAGATGACCAGCGCCGGGATCTGAGCCACCAGACCGTCACCAATGGTCAGCAGCGTATAGCTTTCCGCCGCGTGGCCCATGTCCATACCGTGCTGCAGCACGCCCACCAGCAGGCCGCCGACCACGTTAATCACCATGATCAGGATGCCCGCAATGGCATCACCGCGAACAAACTTACTCGCACCGTCCATTGAGCCGTAGAAGTCAGCTTCCTGCGTCACTTCCGAGCGGCGCTTTTTGGCTTCATCTTCGGCAATAAGCCCGGCGTTCAGATCCGCGTCGATGGCCATCTGCTTGCCCGGCATCCCGTCAAGCACAAAACGCGCGCCCACTTCCGCGATACGTCCGGCACCTTTGGTGATAACCATAAAGTTAATGATGACGAGAATGACGAACACCACGATACCGATGGCAAAGTTACCGCCGACCAGGAAGTGGCCGAATGCCTCAACCACTTTACCCGCCGCAGCAGCACCGGTATGGCCTTCCATCAGGATGATACGGGTTGACGCCACGTTCAGCGCCAGCCTTAACAAGGTGGTAAACAGCAGAATGGTCGGGAATGCGGCGAACTCAAGGGTGCGCTGGGTGAACATCGCCACCAGCAAAACCATAATGGACAACGCAATGTTGAATGTGAAAAGCAGGTCGAGGATGAACGCCGGAAGCGGCAACACCATCATCGACAGAATTAGCAGGATGAGAATCGGTCCGGCAAGGATCTGCCATTGCGTCGATTTCAGGTTGCCGGGCAGGCGCAACATTGCCACCAGATTAGCCATCAGTGTCCTTCTCGTTCATAAAATCCAGCGCGTCAGGCACCGGAAGGTTCTCAGGTTTCATAGGCCGTTGACCGCCAGCCAGACGCCAGCGTTTCAACTGCCATACCCAGGCCAGCACTTCCGCCACCGCGGCGTAGAGTTGTCCTGGGATCTGTTGTCCAATTTCCGCATGGCGATACAGCGCGCGCGCCAGCGGAGGCGCTTCGAGTATGGGCACCCGGTTTTCGGTACCAATTTCACGAATACGCAGGGCGATAAGCCCCGCCCCTTTCGCCACCACTTTCGGCGCGCTCATTTTGTTTTCGTCGTACTGCAGCGCAACGGAATAGTGTGTCGGGTTAGTCACAATGACGTCGGCTTTTGGCACATCTTCCATCATCCGTCGACGGGCGGCAGCACGCTGCATCTGGCGGATACGCCCTTTCACGTGCGGGTCACCTTCCATCTGCTTATATTCATCCCGAATATCCTGACGAGACATGCGCAGTTTCTTGAAGTGGCTGTAAAGCTGGAAGATAACGTCAAAACCCACCATGGGAATAATGCTGAGCACCACCAGCAGGGCACAGAGCCCGGCCAGGTTCAGCGCATTGCTCATCGCGGTTAACGGCGATTCGCTGATAAGGCGCATCATTTCCGGCCAGTGGTGCCAGAGAAAAAAACCGCCGGTACTGCCCATCAGGACCGATTTCAGAATCGCTTTAAGCAACTCCGCACCGGTTTGCGCCGAGAACATTTTCGCAATCCCCGGCAGCGGGTTCAGTTTCGAAAACTTGGGTTGCAGCGATTTCCCGCTAAACACCAGACCGCCCAGCATTACGGGCGAGACCAGCGCCACCAGCACGACGCCGGTAATCAGGGGCAACAGCGCAAGCATGGCATCTTTAACGAGCAGGATTATCTGGCTGAGGATCAGGTTAGGGTCGTTGACCATACTGTGGTCAAAACGCAGGCCAGCCGAGAGCATTCCCGCCAGTTTGCGGGCGAGCGCCTCCCCACCCCACCAGATAATGCACACGCCTACGATGAGGATCAGCAGGGATGTCAATTCTCGGGATCGGGGGACCTGCCCTTCCTCACGCGCTTTTTCTAGTCGGTGGGGTGTGGGGGCTTCCGTTTTGTCGTCGTTCTCTTCTGCCACAGTGCCTGCTCGCAGCCCATTTAGTCACGGGTATCATGCCAGCCTGACCTTTCATCAATGGGTTGAAAAAACCCAATAACCGGGTTCTTTTAGCCAGTTCAGCGTCGGAGCAATCGGGTGATGAGTAAAAAACGGCAAAAAAATTTGAGATAGCGTTTGGCAACACTGTCAGCAAGCAGTGCGTGAGCAAGGGCCAGCCACCCCAGCGTTATGCACTCAAAATTAAGCGGCATACCCTCAGGTTGCGCACGCAACCTGAGGGTCATCACCTCAATCAGAAACCAAGGCTGTCCAGCAGATCGTCTACCTGATCCTGGCTTGCCACAACGCCCGCTTTGGTGGCGTCGAGCTGTGGACCGTTGAGCAGGCTTTCGTTCTCGCGTTTTGGACGAGCGGCCGGTTCCGGAATGTTCTCCAGCAGGACCATCAGCAGCTGACGTTCAATTTCCTGAATCACATCCATCATGCGCTTGATAACCTGGCCCGTGAGGTCCTGGAAATCCTGCGCCATCATGATGTCCAGCAGTTGCGCGTTGGTAAAGCTGGTGTGGCCCGGCACATCGCCCAGGAACTGACGGGTATCCGTGACCAGCTCGCGGGCATCCGCCAGCTCGATTGGATTCTCAAACCACTCATCCCAGCGTTTGGTCAGCGCTTTCGCGCCTTTCTCCATCGCATCCTGATGCGGTTGTGACGCTTCAACGCTGTTCAGCGCACGTTCAGCCGCCTGAGCGGTCATCTGCACAACGTAGTCCAGACGATCGCGGGCATCCGGAATGGCTTCCGCCGCTTCAGCAATTGCCTGGTCCAGCCCCAGTTCACGCAGGCTGTCACGCAGCATGCGTGTCAGGCTGCCGATGCGGGCAATGATATCGCTGGGCGAGTGTTCTTCAACGGGTTTCATAGCAGGTTGCATCATCATAACCAACACCTCACATGCCGAGTTTCTCGAAGATCTTACCGAGCTTCTCTTCCAGGGTGGCCGCAGTGAACGGCTTCACGACATAGCCACTAGCGCCCGCCTGTGCTGCGGCAATAATGTTCTCTTTTTTCGCTTCTGCGGTCACCATCAGAACCGGCAATGATGCCATTCCCGCGTCCGCACGGATGGTTTTCAGCAGTTCCAGACCGTCCATGTTTGGCATGTTCCAGTCGGAGATAACAAAACCAAACCCGCCCGCCTGCAGTTTGTTCAGCGCATCAACGCCGTCTTCTGCTTCTTCAACGTTGTTGAAGCCCAGCTCTTTCAGCAGGTTGCGTACGATACGACGCATGGTGGAAAAGTCATCCACAACCAAAAACTTAAGCTCTTTATCCGCCATAAAATAATACTCCTGAGTCAAATACGTATTGCCTGTCCGGCACTGATTTTCGCCAGCATCTGCTGGCTTACCTGGCTAAGATCGACCACTTCGCTCACGCCACCCATATTGATGGCCTCGCGCGGCATGCCGAACACCACACAACTTGCTTCATTCTGCGCAATCGTCCAGGCGCCAGCCTGGTGCATTGCAAGCATTCCGGCGGCACCGTCGTTACCCATCCCCGTCAGGATCACCCCAACGGCGTTGCGCCCCGCATGTTTCGCCACCGAATGAAACAGCACATCCACCGACGGACGGTGCCGGTTTACCGGCGGCCCGTCATGAATTTTGATTTGATAGTTAGCGCCACTGCGCGCCAGCTCCATATGCTTGTCACCCGGGGCGATATACGCATGGCCGGGGAGTACGCGCTCACCGTCTTCCGCCTCTTTCACGCTGATCTGACACAGCTTGTTCAGACGCTCGGCGAACGAGCGGGTAAAGCCTGGCGGCATATGCTGCGTGATCAGAATACCCGGACTTGACAGCGGCAATGGCTGGAGTACATGACGAATTGCCTCTGTTCCCCCGGTTGACGCCCCAATCACCAGCAGTTTTTCCGAACTGAGTAAAGGACCGGCCTTCAGCGTTACCGGTGCATCCATCGGTTTGTGCGCGGCAAGCTTCGCACGTGACGCGGTGCGGATCTTCTCGGCGATCATTTCGCTGTACGCCAGCATCCCTTCACGAATGCCAAGCTGAGGTTTGGTGACAAAATCCACCGCCCCTAACTCCAGCGCACGCAGGGTAATTTCAGATCCTTTTCCGGTCAGGGATGAGACCATCACCACCGGCATGGGCCGCAGGCGCATCAATTTTTCCAGGAAATCAATGCCATCCATGCGCGGCATTTCGACATCCAGCGTTAACACGTCGGGGTTATATTTTTTAATTAAATCCCGCGCTACCAGCGGATCAGGCGCTGTCGCCACCATCTCCATGTCGCTGTGGCTATTGATAATTTCAGTCATGATCTGGCGCATCAGCGCAGAATCGTCGACTGACAACACCCTGATTTTACTCATGCTTTTTCCTTACTCAGCGCATATACCGTTTGCCCACGCAGGCTAAACTCACGCACGAGGTTGCTGAAGTTTTCCGAGTGCCCGGCAAACAGTAAACCGTCAGGCTTGAGCAACGGAACAAACCGACGCAGAATGTCCTGTTGCGTCGTTTTATCAAAATAGATCATGACGTTACGGCAAAAAATAGCGTCGAATGGCCCCGGCACGTTGTACTGCTTATCCAGCAGGTTAACGGGCGCGAATTCGACACAGTTCGCCAGCTCCTGGCGCACGCGCACCAGGCCTTCATGCGGGCCGGTTCCGCGCATGAAGTAACGCTGCAACTGCTGAGGTGACAGCGTTTTCAGTTCATCCTGGCGATACACGCCGTTGCGTGCCTTCTCCAGCACTTCGGTATCAATATCACTGGCGTAGACTTTCCAGCGTCCAGGCGCCATGCCCAGCGTGTCGGCAAGGGTGATCGCCAGCGAGTACGGCTCTTCCCCGGTTGAGGCGGCCGCACTCCAGACGCGATACTCCCCGCTGCGGCGACGCGCGTGCTCCGCCAGGACCGGGAAGTGGTGAGCTTCACGGAAAAATGCGGTCAGGTTGGTGGTTAACGAGTTAATAAAAGCCTGCCACTCTGCGCTGTTCTGGTTCGCTTCGAGCATGCTCAGATAGCGACCAAAATCGTCCAGCCCCAGCGTACGCAAGCGCCGCACCAGACGGTTGTAGACCATGTCTCGCTTATGATCGGCAAGCACAATCCCCGCACGCTGGTAGATTAACTGACATATCCGACGAAAATGCGCGTCGGACAGCGCGAGGCGCTGTGTCATCTGCAACAGTAATGACGTTTGCCCTGGGGGCATTGGTGATGTCATAGCGCCTTCTTAATTACATTCAGGATACAACTGGCACGGCCTGCGACCGCCCGACTTCTGTTACTGCTTCAACGTGCTCTTTCACATTAAATACCGCGACCAGCCCGGTCAGATGATCCGCCTGGCTGGCCAGCTGATCGGTTGCCGCTGCCGCTTCCTCCACTAACGAGGCGTTTTGTTGCGTGACCTGATCCATCTGGCTTACCGCCTGGGCCACCTGCTCAATTCCGCGACGCTGTTCATCGGACGCAGAAGCAATCTCGCCCATGATGTCGTTAACCCGCGTAACGGAGGTGACGATTTCGTGCATGGTTTTCGCCGCCGTGTCCACCAGGGCAGAGCCTTGCTGGACGCGTGAGACGGACTCTTCAATCAGTCCTTTAATTTCTTTCGCGGCGTTGGCGCTGCGGCTCGCCAGATTACGGACTTCACCGGCCACAACCGCAAAACCACGCCCCTGCTCACCGGCGCGTGCCGCTTCAACGGCCGCGTTCAGCGCCAGAATGTTGGTCTGGAACGCAATACCGTCAATCACGCTGATGATGTCGCCAATTTTCTGTGAACTGGCGGCAATGTCCTGCATGGTACTGGCCACGTGAGAGGCCTGATCGCCCCCCTTCTTCGCCGTCATCGCCGCCTGTCTGGACAGGTCAGACGCCTGACGCGCGTTATCCGCGTTCTGGCTTACCGTCGCGGTGAGCTGCTCCATGCTGGCAGCCGTTTGCGCCAGCGAAGCTGCCTGCTGCTCGGTGCGCGACGAGAGATCGTTATTGCCTGCCGCAATCTCCGAGATCCCGGTGTGCATGGCATAACTGCCCTGTCGCACATCGGAAACCGTTTCCCGCAGGGCGCCCTGCATCGCCTTCAGGCTGGCAAAAATCGCCGAAATTTCGTTCTTGCCGTACACCGCCACCGGACGCGCCAGGTTACCCTTCGCAATACTGTCGAAGTGGCTGCTGACGATCGCCAGCGGTTGCACAATCATTCTGCGCGACCAGTACAGGGCACCGCAGGTCAGCAGTACCGCCAGAATCACCACCACAGCAAAAATCACGCCTGACATATGGTAGTTTTTACGGCTGTCATTCCCGGCGCGTTGGACAAACTGGTTAATGTTCTGCTGCCAGGCATTAAAGCTCGCATCAAACGCCGCCTGGGAGGCCTGGACTGGCGCGGTCATAAAGTCCGAGAGCTGGTTGTTCTCAAGCCAGGTCGCCTGGTGATCCAGGTCGCTGTGCCACTGATCAAAACGCTTCTTCATCGCGACTTTCAGCGCTTTCACTTCCGCGCTGCCGGCGTCCTGTGCCGCGAAGGCGTTAAACTGCGCGTCAGCCTGCTTCAGGCTGTCGCGCGCGGTCACCATCAACGCCTTGATGTCATCCGGCGGATAACTCAGGGCGGTTAAGGTTCCCGCTTTGTTCAGCGCCGTGCTTGCCTGCAACAGTACGGCGCGCGTCTGTGCCACGGCGGCGCGCTGCTGGTTACTCGCCTCAACTTCCTGCAAATTCTGATAGCCATCGCGAAACGCCCAAAAAGACAACCCGTTACTGCCAACCTGCAACACACCGCAAAGGATCAGAATCAAAAACAGTGTGGTCGAGATACGAATACGATTTAACATCCACGCTCCCATCATGCGGCAAGCAGCCGCGGTTTAAATGTCAGTCAAAATGTTTCCCAGTTTTCATGTCCGGTCGTCGCTGCAGGTTTACGGGTCGCTGCCGCTGCTGCGGCAGGCGCGAGATACGTTGCTTGCGGGGTGACCGTGTTTCCAGCGAGTGAAGCGAGACGAAACGCCGAGACGGCCATCTTCAGACGGCTTGCCTGGTCTTCCAGCGCAGCGGCCGCCGCAGCGGACTCCTGCACCAGCGCGGCGTTTTGTTGTGTCACGCGATCCATTTCCGATACCGCCAGAGCAACCTGGTCGATACCACGACTCTGCTCATCCGACGCAGAGGCGATTTCACCCATGATGTCCGTTACGCGGGTAACGGCATTCACGATGTCATTCATGGTTTCCCCTGCGCTTTCTACCAGCACGGAGCCGGTATCGACGCGGGAAACGGAGTCTTCAATCAGGGCCTTGATCTCTTTCGCCGCGTTGGCACTGCGGCTGGCAAGGTTGCGCACTTCCCCGGCCACCACGGCAAACCCGCGCCCCTGCTCGCCCGCACGTGCGGCTTCAACGGCGGCGTTGAGGGCGAGGATATTGGTCTGGAAAGCGATGCCGTCGATAACGCTAATGATGTCGGCGATTTTCTTCGAACTGTCGGCGATTTCGTGCATGGTTTTCACCACGCCGTCCACCACGCGACCGCCTCGCTGCGCCGTTTCGGACGCGCTTTCCGCCAGCTGTGAGGCCTGACGGGCGTTGTCCGCGTTCTGCTTCACGGTCGCGGTAAGCTGCTCCATGCTGGCGGCGGTCTCTTCGAGCGCCGACGCCTGCTGTTCGGTGCGCGACGACAGATCGTTGTTGCCCATCGCAATTTCGCTGGTACCGGTATAAATGGCTTCCGATCCGTTACGCACGTTGGCGACGGTCTCAATTAGCGAGCGCTGCATATGATCAACGCTGTTTGCCAGCTCGGTAATTTCATTGCGCCCGGAGACGGTCAGCGTTTTGGTCAGGTCACCACCGGCAATCTCGCGAATGTGGGCAATGACGCGACCGAGAGGATTAAGCAGGATGTGGCGAATGCCGTACCACACGCCCACCAGCACGATGACCAGCGCCAGCGCCATGACGGCCATCTGCCATTTGGCAAAGCGGTAATCATTCTGGCTTTGCGTAAAGGCCGAGTGATACAGGTCGCCACTGGCTTTGGCGTATTCCCCGAGTGCCGCACCAAGGGCGTTTTGCATCCCCTGGGTAGGTTGCGCGAAATATGCGTCCATGTTGCCGCTTTCCAGGAACTGAATAAGCTCCGTCAGACCGGCATAGTAGGCGTTGTACTTTTCATCGATATTCTGGCTCACCTGCGCCATGGCAGGCTGTGGCGTGATTTTCTTAAAGGCGTCGTAGTGTTTCGCGGCGTCAGCAAGGGTCGCCCGCGCATTTTTCAGCAGTTCCGTTTTCGCACTGCTCTGCTGATTATTCGGATCCATCATCATGCGGGCGGAAGAGCGGCTCAGGTTGATACGCGTTTGCAGCATCAGATCCCACGTCGACGTCAGTTCACTCTGCTGTACGCGGAGATCGTTCGAGGCGGCGAAACTGTCCTGGTTTTGTTTAAGTGACGAGAAAAAAAGCCCGCCGGAGGTAAGCTGAAGAAGTGCGAAAATGACCAGCACCATCATAAGCATTGTGACAACGCGGATACGGTTCAACATACAACACCTTCTCATAGATTTATTAACGGTGTTATCGGCACTGACTACAGGAACTTTACATTTGAGAAAGGGAAAAGCGCGGGGTTAAAACGCAACGTCAACGATCAGCGTATCGGTATAGGTGCCGGCAGGCGGCGTAGACTGGCTGGTAAGGACTTTGGCAGTGTAGTTGTAGGTTCGCAATAAACCGTCGGTACTGACCTGCGAGGAGGTTGCGCTGGTCCAGCGCTCGGTACCGCTGCCACCCCAGCGGTTGGTCGTGGCTTCTTTATAAATGTCGTAACTCATGTAGTTACTGCCGCTCACCATGCGGCGAACATTATTCAGCGCGTTGGCACCATTATTAATTCCGATAGTGTAAGTGCTTCCTTTGGTACAGGTGACGGCAATCGCCTGCGAGACGGTGGGGAAACTTTGCACCAGCGGCGCACTGTTGAAGTTGACGTCCGGCGTGGTCATGGCGCTGCAGTCGTTGGTGACGGTCATGTTGAGAAGAATACTGGTGGTCGCCGTGCCTGTCTGGGGAAGGGTGCAAAGGCCCAGCACGCCCACGGAACAGACGCTGTAGTTGATGCTGAAGGTGAGCAGCACCTGATAGGGCCCGGCCGTGACGTTTTGTCCGGCAACGGTGCGGAAATAAAGCGGAATGCTGTACTGTTTTGACCCCAGTAATCCCAGCAGGGTGTTGCCGCTCCAGGTATAAGCTTTGCTGATTTGCACTTCGCTGTTGCTCGAACACCCCGTTAACCCGCACAACCGGGTGGGGATCACATCCGTGATGGCCGCATTGTCGGTGCGTTTCATGGTGGCACGGCTGTTGCCTGAAACCGACGCAGCGGTGTAGTTCAGCGTCACCGAGTCGTTGGTCAGAAGATTGAGCACGGCGTCGCATGCCACAATCAGCCTGCCGGTGGTTTCGACCTCCCCGGTTCCGCTGAGCGCGAACGAGGTGACGCTACCAAATGACGCATTTACCGTACTGACGGTACACGCCGCCCAGCCGCCGCCGGAAAACAGCAGCAGCATCAACAGCAGTAAGCGCTTCACCGTTCCTCCCGGCAAATCAGCGGTCCGTATGTCTGCAGTTTATGTTCCGGATTGGCCCCCACGGTCAGCGTGGCCGAGCAGTGTTTTCCGTCTGGCGTAATCACCTCAAGCGGGTTCACATCGTTGAGATTTTCCAGCCAGGCGATGCCGTCATACCCCACCACCGCATTGTTGCGCGAGGCGCGTCGAACCTGGCTTCCCACCGGGATAGCCTGCCCCTGCTTGTCATGCAGAATGACGCTTGCCACCCGCTCCTGCTCCATCGGGAAATCGACCAGATAACCGCTGTGGCGGCGAATAGCGAGCCGCCGCTCTGTCTCTTTCAGCCGGGTATCCGCGGGCAGATTCAGGGTGTCAATGCGATAACTGGCCGGGTAATAAGCCGATACACCGCTGACCAGCAGGTAGCCGTTATTGTTCGTTTTGCCGACCGGCTGGTTCTCATAGCTGACGGGAACGTCCGGGTGACCGTCGGTGCTGATCACCACAAACGCATCGTTGATTTTGTTTGCCGCAAACAGTTCGCCGTCCATCAGCACAACCGCGCCCATCGCCTCTCCCCACCAGGTCATCATGCCCCTTTCGCCATAACCACCGCCCTGAAGTTCGATGTTGTTATTGCGCCAGCCCAGCGTTCCCTGCTGATAATCATTGGCTTTCGACTGGTTGGCCCATGCCATGTTCCAGCTAAAGCCACCGTCGGAAGGCAGGAGTGGTTGTAGTTGATACGCTGCGTGCTGCCGGCATCTGGCGTGTTTTCATAGGTTACGGCGGCACTGTCACGCTCTCCCAGCGGCACCTGAAGCGACATGGCCACCGTCCAGTCTCCCCGCTGCTGATCGCGGCTTGCGGCCAGATAAATACTGCTCGCCCCCCACAGATTGCGGCTCCAGGAGAGATTCAGCAGTTCGGTTTTTTGGTTGTCAAAGCTCTCCACGCCGATCCACGCAGCACCGAGACTGCCATACTCGCCCAGGTTAAAGGTGAGAGAATACTGGTCGGTGTTGCGACTAAAACTGGCGATGGGCCGGTCATTTTCGTCATAGACCGTCGGTTGGTCGTAGAGGGCGAGGTTGCCAAAGTCGCGATCGCGCCGCGTATGCTGTGTCGCTACACTAAATTCACTGGTACTGTACTGATAGCCCCAGTTGATTTGCCCGCCATTATCTCCACGCATGCGGCTTTGAGAGTACGCGGTATTCACGACGCCAAACCGACCCAATTTAACCACCGTCCCCATCCCGCCCAGCGCCAGCGCTTCTGCCCCTTCGGCATGGCCCTCCAGCGTCAGCCAGTCCGTAACGCCGTAGCGATACGACCCACTACCCGCCGCCGGGCCGTAGTCAAAATTCTTGATGCCGTAATTACGCCGCAGGCTGCCGAGCGTCACCGCCCCGTCGCTCAGGCCTTGTTTCAGCAATTCGCTGGTGACGTAAAACGGCAGCGTGGTACTCACCTGGCGCCCCAGCGCATCGGTGGTGACCAGTACCGCGTCCCCTGCTCCGTTGATATAGGGCAGATTGGTCAGGGTGAACGGTCCCGGCTGAAGCTGGGTCGAGCCGGAACGATAGCCATTGATAAAGAGATCCACCGAGGTGGGAACCGCCGCTTCGCCCGAGAACTCTGGGAGTGGCCAGGTCACGAGGTCAGGACGCAGGGAGAAATCCCGCCCGTAGCTGATCCCGCCCATGCGCACGCTGGTGCTCCAGCTCAGGGCATCGCTGATCACATCCCCGGCGGTCCAGGTCGTTGCCTCGTCCTCGTTCGTCATCAGAAGCGTCGTGTCATAGCGCACATACCCTTCCTGCTGACCGTCGTTTCCGGTGAAATTTTCCCGGGCATAGCCGGTTGAAGAAAAGGAGCCGTTCTCATTGAAGTAGCGGAATTCATGCCAGAGCGAGGCCTGTCCGCCGACATGTTCCGTATGGTTGGTGTAGAGATCGTAATTGAGCAGCGCTCCACGCCCGAAGTGTGGTTTGCTTTGTGACATTTGTCCGCTGAAAGGGGTCACGCGTGAGGCGACCCAGTCGGCCGGAACGCCCAGCAGCAGACGCTGCGCGGCGCTGTCGTACTCTACGCGCACCTGCGGCAGGGTAGAAAGGTTCACGTCTCCGGCAGGCACATGCTCCGGCGGAAGCCCTGCCCGCAGCAGGTCGGCGCTGGAAATAAAGAATGCCCCCTCGCGCTGCGTCACGGGCACCACCATACCGGTGTCGTAGTGATTCAACACAATCGAGAGCTGAAAGACCGCTTCGCCGTTCAACGCCTGAGCCTGCGGCGGCGGCGGTAAACTGTCATCCCCGGGCTCAGCCCAGGTGCTGGTACTGACGAAGAGCAGGATCATCATCGCCGGTTTCAGTTGACGGGCGTCGACTGCCATTGCGTATCCCTGGCATTAATCTGCGCGCTCAGCCGGTCTGGCTGACCTATTCCGGCCGGGATTGACCAGGTGCGGGTGCTGCCCGCAAGAACATACCCGAGTAATCCGTCTGCAACCGTCCGCTTCTGCCCGCCCTGCTCCAGCGCCACCTGGCTGAGTTTGACGTGCACATCCCCCTGATTACGGACCTCCAGGGCAGGATGTCCCTTCTCCTGCGTCACCCGCCAGCTCAGATTTTTGGTCTCCACCAGCGCATGATGTGCCCCCTCTTTGAGGGTCGGGATTCCCTGTCCATAAACGAACAAAGGAATGGAGTAGCGCATTTGCAATTTCAGGCCAATGGCCGGCTCGGCTTTGGCATCCGGCTGGGGGATTTCATCCACAATAATGCGGTAGGCCTGTTCGACGCCGAGCGGCACCGTACCCTGCTTAATCAGACGAATAAGCTGCTTACTGCCTTTGCCAATGGTGACGATGGGCGGGCTGGCCACCACGTCCTGCTGTGCGGAGTAGCGTTCATAACCGCCCTCCTGCTTCCAGCGCACAATGCGGACCTGCATTGTCGTTGCGCTGTTCCCCTGATTCTGGATCCATAATTCAGTGGCTTTGGCATCCGCTGACAGCCACGGATCGATGGGCCACAACAGAATGGTTGCCGCCGCCTGCGCCTGGCCTGTCGCCGCAGCCATTCCCCCCAACAAACTCACCAGACAAAGGTGTCTGAAAAATGGCTTCATCGACTGTCTCCCTTTATCACCATGACAAGGTCACGGTGAGCTGATCAGAATACGTTCCTGCCGGGCTAAACCCGGTCAGCAGCGCCACGCCAAAAAGCGGCAGCGCAATGTTATTACTGTTGGTATAGGTCACCGGTATTGCCTGATTGACGCCAATTTCGCTGTTCGCCGCCAGCGAACTGCTGCTGTAAAGGCGATATCCCACCACTTCCGTTCCCCCTGAGCGCTTCATACGCCGAACGGAGGAGTAATTCTGTCCGCCGTTAATACTCATACTCAGCGCCACGCCGGGCGTGCAGGCGATGGACAAGGCCCCGTTAGGCACAAAACTGGTGCTCACCGGGGCACTTTCCACCCCGTTGTGGGTACCGAAATCGAGCGTACCGAAAACTCCTCCGCTGCCCGTGGATACCGCGCACCCGGGCACAATGGTCGCGCTGACCTTAAATGACTGTGACGTCACAGCACCCGCCGCAGGCACCAGCATCAGGCAGACGATCAGCGCGTACAAAGGCTGCACGATCCCCTCCGCGCTGTTGCGCAGACGCAAAATGGATGCCTTCATGGCTGCGTGAAACTAGTAGGTGACGCTGACGTTAATCGTGTCGGTGTAGGTGCCCGGAACGACCGTAACGCTGTTACCGCCCCCGGTAATGCGCCCGTAAAGTGTGTAACTGTCGATGCCCCCGGCGGTTGACGCTATTGGCAGTGCCGCGTTGTTGGCAACGACGTTGTTAAATCCGCTGTCGCTATACAGGCTGTAAGCCACACCCTGTGCAGCATTGGTGGTGTTGACCAGATAGCGCGCAGGCGTGCCTGGCGTTCCCACGACGGTACCCGGCGCGGTGGAGTTGGTATTCCCGGTGATCGCCACCGTATAGCTGGCGGTCGTACATTGAATGGTGAACGTGTTACCGCCGCTGGCACCGGTCAACTGCGTCGTCAGGGTGGAAAACGTTGCGGGATGGGTGCCGAAATCCAGGGTCCCGAAGTTAATGCCATTTTGCGTGGGCGAGCCGTTTATCAGACAACCGTTCGTCAGGGTTAACGTCGCGCCAATAGTACCGCTGCTGGTCACCGCCAGCGCCTGTTGGGCTGTTGTCGCCGTCAGCAACGTGCCTGCACAGATCAAAAGGAGTTTTCTTTTCATTTACCACCCTCCAGAAGACATTTCCGTTCGCTTGCCACATTTTATTTTTGCTGTTCAAGATGTTAGCCCCACTTAACGTTCCTCTTCCGGGGGTTATTGAGAATTTAGTTTATGGATACCGCTTCGACCACCCGCGCCGCGGAGGGCAAGACTGATGGCTTATTGACTGAATATTTATTTATAAAACAGGATGTTAATACTTTGTGAATGCCTTATTTCTCGTATACGCAGAGGATATATCCATCGAAATGTGATCTGCATCACAATATATCGTCGAGGCATTAACAACAAAATTAATAAAAATTAAAAACTAGTTGTATCTCCCTCCGCTTTACTTCAATTTATGTGCCGAATAATTTCCTGCGTCGTAATAAAAAATCTATATACATCGGCGCAGACGGCAACCAAAGCGCATAGAGGGTCTTTTTTCGTGGCAAGTGCAAACAAACTCACACTCTTCATCGTGATATTCATGCTGGCGGGTATTCTTTCAGGGGCGGCGATTCATGAGTATGCCTCTGCGGATGCCATCAAAGCATGGTCGGATAACATCACGCTGCTGACCGATATTTTCCTGCGTCTGATTAAAATGGTTATTGCGCCACTGGTCTTCAGCACGCTGACCGTGGGCATTATGAAACTGGGTGAAACCTCCACCATTGGTCGCGTGGGCGGCAAAGCGATGGTGTGGTTTATTAGCTCATCCGTGCTTTCCATTCTGGTGGGACTGTTTATCGTCACGCTGGAGCGTCCGGGCAGCGGCCTGAACCTGGCTATCCCGAAAGAGGCGGTAGACACCGGCCTTGCGGTGGGGGGGATGACGCTGAAAGCGTTCTTGTCCCATACCATTCCGACCAGTATCGCCGGTGCGATGGCGAACAATGAAATCCTGCAGATTGTGGTCTTCTCTATGTTCTTCGGTATCGCCGGCGCGTCGCTGGGGCAAAAATTCAATGCCCCGCTGGTGGCCGCGCTGGATGTGGTCTCCCATATCATGCTGAAGGTGACGGGTTACGTGATGTACGTCGCCCCGCTGGCCATTTTCGCCGCCATCTCATCTGTGATTGCCACTCAGGGTCTGGGCATTCTGCTGAACTACGCCTCCTTTATTGGCGGCTACTACGTGGCAATCCTTCTCACCTGCATGGTGCTGCTGGCCGTCGGCTATATGGTGCTGAAGAAAGAGGTGTTCCGCCTGGTCAGCATGCTGAAGGACCCGGTGCTGGTGGCGTTTACCACCAGCAGCTCAGAAGCGGCGTATCCAAAAACGCTGGAGCAGCTTGAGCGTTTTGGTTGCTCGCGCAATATCGCCTCTTTCGTTCTGCCGATCGGTTACTCCTTTAACCTGGTGGGCTCTATGGTGTATTGCTCTTTCGCCTCGATGTTTATCGCCCAGGCGTACAATATTCACCTGAGCTTCACCGAAGTGACCGTGCTGATGCTGACGCTGATGCTGGCTTCAAAAGGGATTGCGGGGGTGCCTCGTTCGTCGCTGGTGGTGCTGGCGGCAACCATCCCGAGTTTCAATATTCCGGTGGCGGGTATTTTGCTGCTGATGGGGATCGATCATTTCCTGGATATGGGACGTTCAGCGATTAACGTGCTGGGTAACGGTATTGCGACTGCGATGCTGTCGCAAAATGAAGGGGCGCGTGAAGCGGAGACTGAGCTGGTAGAGCAGGAAGCGTAACGGGTTGGCGGAATGGTTTTGTTCACCTTAAGACCAGCAGAAAATACCATGTCTGCAATAGTCGAATAAGATAAGGGGGCTGCAATAGCCCCCTTAATACGTTCACCGCAGCGCGCGAATCAGATAACCGAAATGCCCGACTGAACGAAACGGTTCCACGAAAGCCTCACAGAACCGTTTAGAGAAACATTACGCCACGTGATTCGTCGCGATATCCAGCAGCGCCATCTCATCACTGTTCAGCAGCTTCTCAATATTCACCAGAATCAGCATACGCTCACCCAGCGCTCCCAGCCCCGTCAGATACTCGGTAGACAGCGTGACCGCAAACTCCGGCGCCGGACGGATTTGATCGGACGTCAGGGACAGCACATCAGATACGCCATCCACCACGATCCCAACCACGCGCTGCCCCAGATTCAGGACAATCACCACGGTGTTTTCGTTATAGTCCACGTCGCCCTGGCTGAACTTCACGCGCAGGTCAACGATAGGCACAATCACGCCGCGCAGGTTGGTGACACCTTTAATAAAGGCAGGCGTGTTCGCGATGCGGGTAACCTGGTCGTAACCACGAATTTCCTGCACTTTCAGGATATCGATGCCGTACTCCTCATCGCCTAAAGTGAATACCAGGAATTCCTGCCCTGATGGCTCGCCCGCCAGTTTCGTTACATTACTCATACCGGTCATGTTATTACCTTCTACTTGATCAGGCGGCTGTGTACGCCACACGTTGTTCACGATTTAATCCCTGAAGCGCCGACACATCAACGATCAGCGCCACGCTACCGTCACCCAGAATAGTGGCGGCAGAAATACCTGGCACTTTGCGGTAGTTGCTTTCGAGGTTCTTCACGACCACCTGGTGCTGGCCAATCAGCTGATCAACCAGCAGCGCGTAGCGGCGACCCGCACTTTGCAGGATCACCACGATCCCCTGCGTGGCCTCGGTTTTCGCGCCATCCACTTCGAACACTTTCCACAATTCGACCAGCGGCAGGTACTCACCGCGCACTTCAAGAACGCGCTCGCCACCCGCCAGCGGATGCAGATCTTCTTCACGCGGCTGCAGCGATTCCATCACTGCGTTCAGCGGCAGAATAAAGACTTCGTCCGCCACTTTCACCGACATGCCGTCGAGGATTGCCAGCGTCAGCGGCAGCAGGATACGAATGGTGGTGCCGGAACCTTGCTTAGACTTGATCTCAACGTGGCCGCCCATCTCCTGAATGTTACGCTTCACCACGTCCATTCCCACGCCGCGTCCGGAAACGTCCGTCACCTGCTCTGCGGTCGAGAAACCTGGCGCGAAGATCAGCATGCCCACTTCTTCGTCAGTCATGTTTTCGTTGACCGCCATTCCCTGCGAAATGGCTTTCGCCAGAATGCGCTCACGGTTCAGGCCCGCACCGTCATCGGTCACTTCGATGCAGATGTTCCCGCCCTGGTGTTCGGCGGAGAGGATCAGATTCCCGACCGGGGATTTTCCGGCGGCAATGCGGTTTTCCGGCAGTTCGATACCGTGGTCGAGGCTGTTACGCACTAGGTGCGTTAACGGGTCGATAATGCGTTCGATCAGGCTTTTATCCAGTTCGGTGGAGCTGCCCATCAGCGTCAGTTCAATCTGTTTATTCAGTTTGCTGGCCAGGTCACGCACCAGACGCGGGAAGCGGCTGAAGACATATTCCATCGGCATCATACGAATGGACATCACCGATTCCTGCAGGTCGCGGGCATTACGTTGCAACTGCCCCATGCTGGTAATCAGATCGCCGTGGGTCACCGGATCCAGTTCGTTAGACCGCTGTGCCAGCATCGACTGGGTAATCACCAGTTCACCCACCAGGTTAATCAGCTGGTCAACTTTCTCGACGGCGACACGGATGCTGGTGGATTCACTGGAACGCGCGGCCGGTTTGTCACCACGGCCTGGCGCGGCAGCATCTTTTGGCACCGCTTTCAATACCGGCGCCGCAGGCGCAACGGCAGGCGCGGCCGCCTGAGGAACAACCGCCACCTCTTCCACTGCCGCTGGCACGTCAACCGCCGCCGTTTCGGTTTCAAACGCGATCTGGTCGGCTTCGATAACAAAGCACAGGACCGCCACGATATCGTCCTGGCTGATCCCCTCTTCCAGCGTCGCACTCAGGCTGTCTTTGCCTTTCACCACGTTGCTTAATTTCGCCAGGTTACTCAGCTCTTCTTCAAGAAGGTCAACTTCGTTCTCTTTGAGGCGTGACAGCACCACGCGCACTTTACTCGCAGCGGCGGCCGGGGCCGCCTCTTGTGCGGTAACGGCATCGACAACGCTCAGTTTGGCTGCCGGAACAACGGCTGCGGCTGCGTCACCTTTGGCTTCCAGCGCGAGCTGGCGCAGCGCATTGCAGATGTATTCAAAGCTGGCGGCATCAGGCTCTGCCGAGCTTTTATAGGCGTCGAGCTGTTCCTGCATAATATCTTTGGTTTCCAAAAACAGGTTGATAATGTCGGTATTGAGCTGCATCTCACCGCGTCGTGCTTCATCCAGCAGGTTTTCCATTAAATGGGTCGTTTCCTGCAGGATGGTAAATCCAAACGTTCCGGCTCCGCCTTTAATCGAGTGCGCCGCACGGAAGATGGCATTGAGCTGCTCGGAGTCCGGTGCTTCAGGCACCAAATCCAGCAAGTGTTGCTCCATATCGGCCAACAATTCGTCGGCTTCATCAAAGAATGTCTGGTAAAAATCGCTAATATCCATGCTCACGCTATCACCTCGGATTGGCTGGTGGCGATGTTGGAACGGCAGCCGAAGGAACGGCCCCAGGCTGTTTTAAATCGTCCAGTGACTCATTCTGACTTTCGGCGTTTTCGTGCAGGATGGCCTGCTCCGCCTGCTGGTTCAGCACTAAAAGACTGATACGACGGTTGATGGCGTCATCCGGCCCGCGGTCAGTGACACGCATGGTTGATGCCATGCCGACCACGCGCAGTACCTTGCCATCATCAAGCCCACCTGCCACCAGCTCGCGACGCGAGGCGTTGGCACGATCGGCAGAAAGCTCCCAGTTGCTGTATCCCTTCTCACCCGTGGCGTACGGGAAGTCATCCGTGTGTCCAGACAGGCTGATACGGTTAGGAATACCGTTCAGCACTGGCGCAATGCCGCGCAAAATGTCGCGCATGTATGGCTCAACTTCCGCGCTGCCCGTTTTGAACATCGGGCGGTTCTGGCTATCAATAATCTGTATACGTAAACCTTCCTGCACCAGATCGATCTTCAGGTGTGGTCGCAGGGCACGCAGTTTAGGATCCGCCTCAATCAGCTGATCGAGATCGCCGCGCAGTTTCTTCAGGCGCGCTTGCTCCATGCGTTTTTTCAGCTCGTCGATGTTCGGCTCTTTCTTCACCTCACCCTTCTGCTGGGTGTAATCATCGCCGCCGCCAGGGATCGGGCTGTCGCTGTTAGAGATTCGCTGCCCACCGGTCACGGCGGTCGCCAGCGGCGTTCGGAAATACTCGGCAATCTGGATCAACTCTTTCGGACTGGAGATGGAGATGAGCCACATCACCAGAAAGAATGCCATCATTGCGGTCATAAAATCGGCGTACGCGATTTTCCAGGAGCCATGCGCGCCGTGCCCATGCCCCTTGTGCTTGCGTTTTTTTACGATGACGATCGGATGGGACTGATTTTTCATGCGTCCTCAGTTGTCGTCTGTTGGTTTGGGTTTTTCACCGCACGCACGTGTTCTTCAAGCTCGATAAACGACGGGCGCTCGCTGGAATAAAGCGTTTTACGGCCGAATTCAACTGCGATAGGTGGCGCATAACCGTTGAGGTTAGAGAGCAGCGTGATCTTCACGCACTGCATCATTTTGGTCGTTTCCGCGCTCTTCTGACGCAGAACGCTGGCCAGCGGAGAGATAAAACCATACGCCAGCAAAATACCGAGGAAGGTGCCCACCATCGCATGCGCAATCAGCGCGCCCAGCTCTGCCGCAGGACGATCCGCCGAGGCCAGCGCGTGTACCACGCCCATCACCGCCGCGACGATACCGAACGCAGGGAGGGAATCACCCACCAGTGCCAGGCTGTTTGCCGGCACTTCGGATTCGCTTTCGTGCGTTTCAATCTCTTCGTCCATCAGCGCTTCGATTTCGAAGGTGTTCATGTTGCCGCTGATGATCAGTCGCAGGTAATCGACGATGAAATCCAGCATCATTGCGTCAGCGAGAATGCGCGGGTAGCTGGCAAAAATTTCGCTCTCTTTCGGGTTTTCAATATCCCGCTCAAGCGAGAACATGCCCTGCTGACGCGACTTCGCCATCAGACGATAGAGCAGCGCAAGCAGATCCATATACATGCTTTTGGTGTATTTAGAGCGACGGAACAGCAGTGGAATAGCTTTCAGCGTGCCCTTGATCGATTTACCGTTATTACCAACGATAAAAGCCCCTACCCCTGCGCCGCCGATGATAATAAGTTCAGCCGGTTGATAGAGTGCTCCAAGGTGCCCGCCGGTCATCATGTAACCGCCGAAAACTGTACCGAGAACTACCAGGTAACCTAATAAGATAAGCACGACATCATCCTTCCGCTAGTGACTATGGCAAGGATGTTCAGCTCGCAGCGTTTACCGTTTGCGGGGTAAAAAAAAGCAGCGGTAATTGCTTACCGCTGCTGGAATCTTGCCCACACGTTCGGGTTAAACAGCTTGTTCGATCTGTTCATCCAGCAGTTGTGGAATAATATCGGCAGCTTCCCGGGAAAGTTTACGTCTTTTTACTGCTCGGGATGGAGGCTGGCATAAACTACAGGCGAAGCTGCCTGCAGGCTGATGCGCATGGGTAATAAAATTGCCATCGCAGCAGTTACAGCGCGACAGCTCAAGCATTCCGCTTTCAACAAAACGCACCAGCGTCCATGCGCGGGTGAGCGCCAGCAAAGGACCCTCGTCCTGCTGCGGGCATTGTTCAAGGTAAAGTTTATACGCTTTGATCACGGCATCAACGCCGCTACACAAACCGGTTTTGAGAAGATACTGCCAAGCATTACAGAACATGGAGGCATGAATGTTCTGTTCCCAGGTCATAAACCAGTCCGTTGAAAACGGCAGCATTCCTTTCGGCGGGGGACTACCACGTAACTCTTTATACAATTTGATGAGGCGACCACGACTCAGCTGAGTCTCGCTTTCCAGCATTTGTAAACGAGCACCGAGCGTAATCAGCTCCATTGCTAACTGTATGTCACGCGCTTCCTGAACAATGCTTTTCTCGCTCATTGCTAGGCCCTTTTCTTACGGGCTGCGTCATCAGGCTGGCTGATTTCGGTAAGCAAGCGAGTGGAAAGAAGAATACCCGTATGGATCTGTTGAAGATCGTCAACACGGGAATCCTGCGTCAGACGCGTGATAGTCTGAGGATTGTCAAAACGGAACTGGCAAACCAGTTGGTTTGTTTCCGCCAGTTTAACCATTTGAGGAAGGGTTAACCCACCCAGCATGGTTGCCATTTCTTCATTAATACCCAGACGAAACATCGCGGACGCCTTGTCCTGACTAATCAAACGCTGCGCGAGCAGTAAATACGACAAATTGATGTCATAGATATGTTTTAGCAACTCGGATGTATGCATTGTTCCCATCCCGAATAACCAACTATTATTTTTATGCGGAAAGACCGCACCCCGTGATGTCGCCGGGAAATCACCCGGTATAAAAAAGAAAAGGCTAAATGCATAGTCGAATTTAGGTTTGTATTCATTGAAACGCGCAACAGCTGAAACGCGGTTACGTCTCTTACACGTTTTATCATTTCTTACAAATAACTAAGATTTTTCCTAATTCGACGCAAACTCTACTCGTCAGTTTTGACACATACAATGCAGCCACCCCCAAATTTAAAAAAAATGTGATCTACGTCACACAATTTAAGTGAATATCTCCCATAAATCCATCAGTATGACTTGTAAATTGGTTATTTTTTGAACGATCGACACTGTTTTCTATTCTTTATGGGCGAATACTCATGCAGGAGCATGAGCAGAAGTGGCATGACATGTGCTGTTCGAAACGTGTCAGCGACCGGATGCGCGTCACAGCGAATCCATCTTAAGGTCACATTTTCATTACCTATAAAAAACATGTAGTTATGAAAAACGCCCATAACAATTGTTTCACATGGTAATCATTAGAAATGTGTTTATAACGCATTAAAACGATTTAACACCGGAAACGTAAAAAAGTGTGATTCAGGTTAAGTTGTTAATTTTTTTCATTTAGGCACGTTTTCCCGTTATTCTTCTTATAAGAATAATTAATGAATAATTATGATTAGCTTCACACTTATGTCGTATTCACCTCTTGCAGATCCGGTGAAATCGCGGTAATGGTGACTAAGACGCTGTCTTTCAGACACCTAAGGAGTGCGTTATGAGTTACTCCCATCTTCTTGTTTCTGTTGCGGTTTCGCCCGAAAGCCATGAACTCATCGCCCGGGCGGTTTCCATTGCCAGACCGCATAATGCCCGTATCAGCCTGATCACCCTCGCGGCCGAGCCTGAGATGTATAATCAACTGGCTGCCCCCATGCTGGAAGATATTCGTGAGGTATTACAGGAAGAAACGCAGCAATTTATGCGCGAGCTGGTAGAAAAGGCGCAATATCCTATATATGACACCATTATTGCGACCGGGGAGCTTAATGCGCATATTCTCAGCATATGCAGTAAGCAGAATATTGATTTAGTAATATGCGGAAATCATAACCACAGCTTTTTTTCTCGCGCAGCCTGTGCGGCGAAATCGATTGTCGCGTCAAGCCAGGTGGATGTGTTGTTAGTGCCTCTTGGGGGTCGTTAAACCCCCAGAGGAAAATCAGGCGAGTTTAGGGAATGTCGCGATCTTTTTTTGCAGATGGCCTTCATTACTCTGCGGGGCAATATCACGAAGATCGCGAATAAAACGCGCCTGCCAGTGGTTAATATCGTTCTTACGGATCGTTTCCATCATCTCGGCATGGCGGGAAATACGCTCCGTGAGCGGCATCGTCAGCGCACGGTTGAGGGCATTCGCCACGTCGTCACGATCGTAAGGGTTGACGATAAGCGCAGACGTCAATTCATTGGCGGCCCCGGCAAACTGGGAAAGCACCAGCACACCCGGATCGGCGGGGTCCTGGGCGGCGACGTACTCTTTCGCGACCAGGTTCATCCCGTCCCGCAATGGCGTAACCAGCCCGACATCCGCATAGCGGAACACTTTCATCAGGATCTTACGGTCAAAGTGTTGATTCAGATAAAAGAGCGGCGTCCAGCCCAACTGACCGTAGCGGCCATTAATGCGCCCTGCTTCCGTCTCCAGTTGGTGACGAATATCCTGATAAGCCTGCACTTCACCGCGCGAGGTGGGCGCTATCTGCGTATAGCGGATTTTACCGTGATGCTGCGGATACTTCTCCAGCAGCGTTTCATACGCCAGGAAACGTTCCGGCAGCCCTTTGGAATAATCAAGACGTTCCACCGAGAAGATATTCTTCACATGCTTGAGTTCATTCTTAAGCTGCGCCAGTTTGGGCGGCAGCGGACCGGAAGCCTGCTCGGCAATCTCTTCAGGTTCAATACCGATGGGATACACTTCAGTGTGGAATGTCTTGCCCCAGGCCGTATGGGTTTTCCCCCCTTTGGTCACCACTCGCGTTTTGCCGGACACAGAATCAAGGAACGCAAGTCGGTCATTCTCGGTCTGGAAGCCCAGCAGATCGTAGTCACACAGCGCATCCAGCAACTCTTCATGCGGCGGCAGCGCGGTAAAGATTTCCGGCGTCGGGAACGGAATATGCAGGAAAAAGCCAATCCGGTTATTCACTCCCCTTTTACGCAACTCTCTGGCGAAGGGCAGCAGGTGATAATCGTGGATCCATAAAATATCGTCTTCCTCGATTAAAGGCAGCAGTTTATCCGCCAGCAGCGAATTCACCCGCGTGTAGCCTTCAAAGGACTCGCGCTGGAATTTGACCAGATCCAGACGATAGTGAAACGCTGGCCACAGCACAGCATTGGAGAACTGCGAGTAATACTCGTCATAATCTTTTTCGTTTAACGCAAACGACGCCCACGTAATATTTCCGCGCGTCACTTTCTTGAGCGGTTTCTGTTCTTCACTGATTTCACCATTCCAGCCAAACCACAGCCCACCGGCGGCTTTTAAGGCACCTAATACCCCAACCGCCAGGCCACCTGCACTGGATTTTTTATCATCAGGCGGTGCAATTCGGTTAGAGACGACGACTAAGCGACCCATAATGGTTTCCCCCTTTGTTTTGCGCTATTTGTTGTTGTTGCTGGTTAGCGATGTCAGATATCCACTGCCAGACGCTGGCGACATCCGCCAGACGCCATTCGGCGACAGTCTCACCAGGCCCGACCTTGATGGCGATCCCTCCGGCCTGATTCACCACACGAAACCCTGCCTCATCGGTCAGGTCATCCCCAATAAAAACGGGCGTCCTGCCGTTAAAAGGCGGTGTCGCCATAAACGCAGCAATCGCCGCGCCTTTATTGATCCCTTTAGGTTTAAGCTCCACCACGCATTTACCCGGCTGCAGCGCCAGCTCCGGATGTGCATTTGCTATAGCGGTCGCAAGCGCAAGCACAGCCGCTTCGTGCTGCGGCGCCTGGCGATAATGCAGGGCAAAGGCCATCCCTTTGGCTTCAAGCTCCGTACCGGGCAATTCTGCCAGCGCAGACGAGAGTTGTACCTGTAGCGCCTGGATTAATGCGTCGGGGAGTGAAACGATATGCGTTTGATCATGGATGTCGCGGCGCTCCGCTCCGTGTACACCGGCCAGCGGAAAGCGATAAGGCCTGGCAAGCTGGTCCAGTTCGGCCATCGAGCGCCCTGATATCAATGCCACTGCTCCCTCAGTCATCTGCGAGAGCTGATGCAACTTCTGAAGAACCGTGGCGGGGATCGCCACCAGGTCAGGATGCGGCTTTATCTCGGCGAGCGTACCGTCGAGATCAAAAAAGAAAGCATAGTGTCCGGGCAGTACAGGCGGTGCAGTTAACAAGTCAGCCACCCTATTCCTCCTTACGGTTTACGAGAGGTAAACGCCTTTACCTCTTTCATAGCCATGTAAGTATAGACAGTGTGACGTCGCTCGCCATTTGACAACCGCCCCGCCAGCAAAACTGGCGAGGCGGTTCGGGGGTCAGCTAAGGTTATTAGTTGAGCAATATAAAGATAGGAAAAACCTCAGACGGTACGCTTCGCTTTTTGCTTGTAACGGTCGAATATCACCGCTGCCAGCAGGATCAGGCCACGAACGACGTACTGAGAGAACGGCGAAATATTGAGCAGGTTCATGGCGTTCTCTACCGTCCCCAGGATCAGGATACCGGCCACCACATATGAGATTTTTCCGATGCCGCCTTTCAGGGAAACGCCCCCCAAAACACAGGCTGAAATGACGATCAGCTCATAACCGATAGAGGTCATTGGCTGGCCACTGGTCATTCGCGATGCCAGAATAATCCCTGCGGCTGCAGAGACCAGCCCGGAGAGAACAAAGATAATAATCTTGGTACGCACAACCGGCACACCGGCCAGACGTGCGGCTTCTTCATTGCCCCCGATAGCCAGGGTATTACGGCCAAACGTGGTCCGGTTGAGCAGGAACCCGAACAGTATAAGACAGGCCACGGTCAGCCAGATTGGCGCTGGCAGCCCCAGCCAGTTAGCGTAACCAAGGGTAAAGAAGCGCTCGTCTTCAATCCCCACCGCTTTACCGTCAGAGATGATATAGGCAAGACCTCGCACAATTTGCATGGTCGCAAGCGTTGTGATCAGGGCGTTAATCTTCAGGCGAGCAATGACAAAGCCGTTCACCAGCCCGCTGAGCACGCCCAGTAACAGACCCGCCAGCACGCCAATCCACAGGCTCTCCGTCATGTTGATTACCACAGCCGTGGTAACGCCGGCACAGGCAATAACCGAGGCCACCGACAGGTCAAAATCGCCCGAGGCCAGACAGAACAGCATACCGCAGGCCACCATGCCGGACATGGAAATGGCCAGCCCCAGCCCTTTCATATTAATAAAAGTGGCAAAATTAGGAACGAAGATCGCACAGGCGACAAACAGGGCGGCAAAGACCACCAGCATGCCGTACTGATCCCAGATTCGGCCAAAACTGAACGCCGACTTTGGCGCTCCGGATGTAGTAACAGAGGACATCATTAACTCCTTACTCAGGCGACAGCCTGGCTGACTTTAGGCATGGCGAGATTCAACGCCTGTTGTTCATTCGCCTGTTCATGAAGCAATTCACCGGCAATTTCACCTTCACGCATGACGACAATGCGATCGGCGACGCCAAGCACTTCAGGCAGATCGCTGGAGGCGAAAAGCACCGCCACGCCGCGTTTTGCCAGTTCATAGATCACGTTATAAATCTCGTGTTTTGCCCCCACATCGATACCGCGCGTCGGTTCGTCCAGTAAAATGACCTTCATATCCTCCGACAGCCAGCGGCCCAGAATGGCCTTCTGCTGGTTGCCCCCGGAAAGATTCATGATCAGCTGTTCCGGTCCCGGCGTTTTGATATTGAGTGAACGAATGTGGTGATCGGCATTGCTCGATTCCCAGCTATCGTTGATCAGGCATCCTGCGCGGATAAATTTGCGACGGGCGGAGATATTGATATTGTCACGCACCGAATGCACCGGAATAATCCCCTCCGCTTTGCGATCTTCCGGGCAGAGCATCATGCCTGCCTTAATCGCGTGGGCGGGCTTCTGAATATCCACCGGTGCGCCGTCAATAGACACCACGCCCTCGGTAATGCGCGTGCCGCCGAACAACCCTTTCATTAATTCGCTACGCCCTGCACCCACCAGGCCGAACAGCCCGACGATTTCACCGCTGCGTACCGATAACGAAACCGGCATGCGTACTCCCGGCGCTTTTACATTATCCAGTCGCAGGCGTTCAGGGCCGTACTCACGCGGTTTCCAGTGGTAAATGTCCCCCAGATCGCGTCCGACCATCGCCTGGACAAGCTGGTCATGGTTCACCTGCGCCATGTCGCTAAAGGTGCGCACATAGCGGCCATCTTTAAACACGGTGATGGCGTCGCTCAGGGCAAATATCTCTTCCATACGGTGCGAAACATACAAAATCGTGCGGCCTTCCTGGCGCAACTCCCGGATCACGCGGAACAGGTTTTCGATTTCACGTGCGGAAAGCGAACTGGTGGGTTCGTCAAAGGCAATAATTCTGGCGTTACGCGCCAGAGCCTTGGCAATTTCAACCATCTGCCACTGGCCGATGGAGAGGTATTTCAGCGGCGTCTGAGGATCGACGTCCAGCCCAAGATGTTTAAGCTGCAGCCCTGCTTCATAATTAAGTAGCGAACGATTAACCACGCCGCTTTTGTGCGGGAGCTGTCCTAAATAGATGTTCTCGGCCACGGTCATCTCTGGGATCAGGTGCAGTTCCTGATAGATAATGGCCACCCCGGCATTAAGCGCCGCCGTGGTATCAGCAAAAGCCACCTCTTCGCCACGAATGGCCAGTGTGCCGGTCGTAGGGGAATAGTTGCCGCTGAGGATTTTCAACAGCGTGGATTTTCCCGCGCCGTTTTCACCCATCAGGGCATGAACCTGGCCGGCATAGCAGTCGAAACTGATATCGGTCAGCGCGTTAACACCGGGGAACGTTTTCCCGATGCCGCGAAATGAGAGATACGGATCAGACTGTCGCATAACGTCTCCGTGATTCCTGTAGTGTGTACGTCTGGCCCCTCATGGTGAATGAGGGGCGCAATCACAGCGTATTACTTACCGCCCAGTCCTTTTTTCGCCAGTTCCTCTTTGAAGTTGTCGCGGGTAATCAGCACCACGTCGGTCACTTCAGTAAATTTCGGCGGTTCAGCCCCTTTGGTCACCCAGTTGTAGAGCATTTCACTGGATTTGTAGCCGTGTACGTCCGGGCTTGGCAGCAGAGAGCCGTAGAAGCCGGTCGCCTGCGCTTTGGACAGTTCGCTGACGGCGTCAACGCCGTTGATACCGATACCGATCACATCCGGAGCTTTAAAGCCCTGACCTTCTGTCGCACGCACGCCACCCAGCACGGTGTTGTCGTTCATACCGACCACCAGCCAGTGTTTAACTTCCGGGTGTTGAACCAGCATTGAGTTCGCGGCGTCGAACGCGCCGGGGATATCGTTGGATTTGGTAGGCACTTTATAGATCTGTTTTTCCGGGAAGCCGGCGGCTTTCAGAGCGTCCATGGAACCGGTAGTACGACGACGTGCAGTATCCAGCTCATCAGCCGTGATGGCCATGACGCCCGTCTCTTTTACATCCCAGCCGCGCTTTTGCATCTCTTTATAGAGTTCCTGACCCTGGCGCTCACCAATTTTGGTCGCGGCCATCATTACCAGCGGCACGGTGTCCATTGGCTTGCCTTTGGCATTGACGAACTGATCGTCAACGGCAATAACCTTCATGTCGTAACCGCGCGCTTTAGCCGCAATTGCCGACCCCAGTTTTGGATCGGGTGTACAGATAACGAAACCTTTCGCACCGCTGGCCGCCAGGCTGTCGATGGCGTTCAGAGTTTTTTCACCGTCAGGCACGGCGATTTTAATGACGTCAAAACCTAAATCTTTTCCGGCTTTATCGGCGAATTTCCACTCAGTCTGGAACCACGGCTCTTCTGGCTGTTTTACCAAAAAACCGAGTTTTAAATTCTCTGCGATAGCGGATTGTGACATAACAGCAGCCAGACCAACGGCCGCCAGCGCTTTAGTAAATTTGTGCATGGTAAACTCCAGCTTTAGCATTCTTTTCTGTAGGGAATATTTGCGTGCTTCTTATTTAATCGGACTTAAAACAAGGCATTAGCGCTTACCTCGTCATAAGCGTTATTGCTGGTGATAGTTTTAGCGGGAAATTAATCATCCATAAGAGAGCGCCATCACACCGCAGAATTACAGTAATTGCGTACATAAATTCAGCGGAAAATGACATAAAAACGGCAGGAATTGTCGGACAAATGAAACGGGGTTAAGCAGAATTATCCATAAGATCAGCTAAGAAGTCCCTGAGCGCCGGACGCTCTAGCATCCGGCGGGAAATTTACCAGGCGTAATAGATGTGGTCAGCGTGATCGCGAACGGGCGTTTCGTCACCCAACAGTCGAGCAGCCAGGGCCAGCGCAAAGTCAAAAGCATGACCAAGACCTTTGCCACTGAGCAGGTTTTTATCCTGGACGACCGGTGCATCCACATATTCACCGTCTTTTACCGTCTCCCATAAATCCCCGGAGCAGACGTAGCGACGCCCCCGAAGCAGCCCATTTCCCCCCAGCACGCGCGCCGCTGCTGAACAAATAGGGCAAATCAGCTTTCCGCGCGCGTCATGTGCAGAAATAAAACGGATAACCTGCGGATCCGCGGCCAGATTTGCGCTGCCCTGGGGTCCCCCGGGTAGAACAATCGCATCGTAAAGCGAATCACGGCGTTCTGATAAGGTGCTGTCTGCCACCATGGGAATGTTATGGTAACTGACCACTGCACGCGACTGCGCGCAGGCCAGAGTTTCCACGTCGATGTTCAGCCGGCGCAAAATATCAATGGTGATAATCGCCTCTGCTTCCTCAAAACCGGGTGCCAACAGCACCGCAACCTTTGCCATCATAGACCTCAATGATTGAAACAAGATAAAACAGTGTTTCATTTTTACACAATCATTAAGAACAATCTTGCACAGCGATCACACACTCGCCTTTTTGCGATAAATTGATTTAGCGCAATTTTATTCCTCAAAATATATCCTGATTGATTGATCTGTTTTTCACATCGTCACAGAAGATTCTGTTGCCTTAATATTTTCACTCTTGAAAAAACGAGACAAACAATACACAAACACATAAAAATCAATTAGTTATTAATGTGTTAATTTATATCCACCTGTTTTCATTTCTGTACTATATTAAATTTTGTAATGTATGGTAAACACAGCCTAATTAAGAGTTTTCTTAGACAGAATACAAGGGTATGCTTATTTATATCGAACACAGGAAGTGAATATTCGATCGACTTTTGTCGCCGCAGAAATGCCATTTCTGCATTCCATTAGATGTGCCTGCCGGGTCAGGTTAGCCGCGGACATCACGTCCCACAGTCAATAAGGATATGAGTATGACTACCCAAACGATGATGCAAAAACTCAATGCCCAGTTGAACCTCGAGTTCTATGCCTCGAATCTGCACCTGCATATCAGCTCGTGGTGTTCCGAAAACAGTCTCAATGGCTCTGCCACTTTTTTTCGCAGCCAGGCGCAAAGCAACGTCACCCATATGATGCGTGTTTTTAACTTCATGAAAGCCGCAGGGGCGAACCCAACCGTAAAAGCGCTTGATACGATCGACGATAACTACTCTTCTCTGGAAGAATTGTTTGAGAAAACACTGGAACAGTACGAACAGCGTTGCAGCACGCTTAACAAGCTGGCCGATGAAGCCAGAGCACAACACGACACCAAAACCCTTAAATTCTTACGCGATATGGATAAAGCGCAACAGCAGGACGGCATGCTGCTTAAAACGCTGGCGGACGAAATCCATAACGCGCAGCAGGCGGGTTTATGTCCGGAACAAACCGACCGTCATCTGCTTGACCTTGTGACAGTACAGCACCACTGATCATTTTTCCTGCTCCCGGTCAGGCGCGCTTTTCGGCCTACCGGGAGCAGGTTCCCCTTCTCGTCGCCAACCTTCTGCTTTTGCTCAGATTTAACAAATCAGATCTCGCTCTCAATGATTAACCACACAACATGTAATGATTTATTTAATTACATTATCATTGACGAGGGAGCATCATGATCACCATTGAGTTTATTGTCATCCTCCTCTGCCTGCTGACAGGTACGCGTTTCGGCGGCATGGGGCTTGGGTTGATAAGCGGTATTGGCCTTTTTATTTTATGTTTTGTCTTTGGTCTGCAACCCGGCAAACCGCCGGTTGACGTGATGCTGACCATTCTCGCCGTCATTGGATGTGCCGCAACGCTTCAGACCGCAGGCGGCCTGAACGTCATGATGCAATTTGCTGAGCGCCTGCTGCGCAAACATCCTCAACACATCACGCTTCTCGCCCCTTTTACCACCTGGATGCTGACCTTTCTCTGCGGGACCGGACACGTGGTGTACACCATGTTTCCCATCATTGCGGATATCGCCCTGAAAAAAGGGATCCGCCCGGAACGCCCAATGGCCGTGGCATCAGTGGCATCGCAGATGGCAATTACGGCCTCGCCGGTCTCCGTGGCCGTTGTGTCACTGGTCTCCATTCTGGGCGCGCAGCATGGGCTCGGCCACGCGTGGGGAATACTGGAAATTCTCGCCGTCTCGGTTCCAGCCTCACTGTTCGGTGTGGCGATTGCTGCGCTGTGGAGTTTACGTCGTGGGAAAGCGTTAGCGGACGATAAGGAGTTTCAGGAAAAGCTCAAAGATCCGAAGCAGCGTGAATTCATCTACGGCGGGACGGAAACGTTAATGAATCAACGTTTTCCAAAACAGGCCTACTGGTCCACGTGGATTTTCTTCGCTGGCATTGCCGTGGTTGTCCTGCTGGGGGCATTCCCCGACCTGCGCCCTGCATTTGAGATAAAAGGAAAAATGACGGCGTTGTCGATGAACCTTGTCATCCAGATGATGATGTTAATTGCCGGTGCCGTAATGCTGATGGCCTGCAAGGTCAATGCGTCTGCCATTTCTAACGGCGCGGTGTTTAAGGCAGGTATGGTCGCGATCTTCTCGGTGTTCGGGGTGGCGTGGATGAGCGATACCTTTTTCCAGGCGCATCTTGATGAGTTAAAGCTGGCGCTGGAAGGCGTGGTGAAAAGTCATCCGTGGACCTACGCGATTGTGCTGTTCCTGGTATCAAAGCTGGTGAACAGCCAGGCGGCAGCCCTGACGGCCGTTGCGCCTATGGGGCTGATGCTGGGAATCGACCCGAAAATGCTGATCGCCTTTTTCCCGGCCTCTTACGGCTATTTTGTCCTGCCGACCTACCCAAGCGATTTAGCCTGCATCGGCTTTGACCGTTCGGGCACAACCCGCATCGGCAAATTTATCATTAACCACAGCTTTATTCTGCCGGGATTAATTGGCGTAAGCTGCGCGTGTGCGGCGAGCTATTTACTGGTACAGACGTTCTTTTAAGGTGAGCGAAGGGCGACAAACGGTCGCCCTTTTTAGCGTCAGGCGGGCTTTAGTGAGACTCGCCCTGCGGCGTGAATCGCAGTTCAATCAGCGCGATGGCTTTCTGAATAGCGCGAAGCGTGACCGGGTCAGCCGCAGCGGGATGGCTGTTGAAATCGATATTTTTCAGCTGCGTGGACATCTTCTCGCGCACTTCAACCGGCGCAATAACGTCCAGGACATCAAGGATTTGTTTGATAACTAACTGACAGGCGACAACGTCAGACACCAGCTCCTGATCGGCGCTCAGGTTTTGTGACATGGGGCTTTCTCCTTATTTAAAGGCCGCCATAGTAACAAAACGAAGGCCCATTCATCTCCCTCTCGTCGCTTACGGGCACAAAAAAACCCGCCGAAGCAGGTTTTTTTCATCAGAACATTGCGCCCGGTGGCACGTCTTTGAAAGTGTTGCAGTAGTTAGCCCACATACTTTTCAGGATCTTGCGAAGTTTCATCAGGTAGCTCCATTAACTTGTTATACAACTTTATCGTCAATGTGCTTATAATATGACCATCGTCACAAAAATCAATATTTTTGTGACGCAAATCACAATTTCATGCTTCCTGCCAAACCTGAAAAGTGGGGCTCACGGCACCTGAAAGCGTCAGCCTACGATCCCGCGAACAAAAGCTTCGATCTCTTTGTCCTGGCAATTCTCAAAGAAGCACTGCTGGAAACGCTGACCCGAAACGGCCGTCTTCACCAGCTCGGGATCGATTGCGCGCAGCGTATCCAGATAGTTCTCTTTCACGACCGCCGCTTTAACCTGGTTCAGAATACCGGCGTTACGCACCTGCGGCTCTTTGCGCTCGGGCGGATAACCTTCACCGTTTCGACCCGTGAACGCTTTTTCAAAGATAAACCGAACGTTCAGTTCAGCCCCCCAACCGAAGCCTTTGGCAAACGGCAGGGAGAGCGCGTTACCGTTGTTGATCTGAGCAAACAGGAACGCATCCGCAGGATCAATGCAATAGCCGCAGATAACACCCGGGTGGATGTTCAGCGACATCAATGCTCCCTGCCCCGTACCGCAGCCGGTCACAACAAAATCAACGGCTTTCGCATTCAGTAAAATGCTCGCCATAATCCCCAGATGGATATAGGTCAGGTGATGGTCATTCTCGTCGCTCATGCCCACGTTATAAACCGGGAACCCTTTTTCATCGGCTACCGTTTTCAACTCTTTCAGTATCATTGGGTTTTTCGCGGCCTGGCTGTTTTCCATCATCAGTGCAATTTTCATTTCATCTCTCCTGAATGCGTGGCGGGAGATCCCGCTATGGATACCTTTACCTGTTCACCCTACTATCAAACAAACAACCTTTCAAATTAAATGAAAGGTTGTTTTAAAAAACAAAGACAGGTTCACAATTTAGCGAGAATGAGACCGTACGCCAAACGTGCATTAAAAAGTTAAAGCAAACCTGTTGCCGCTTCAGCCCGTTAGCTAGACTGCAAAAGTACACGCTAAAACCGTATGGGGTTGACCTGTGAATCAGCGCTGCCGGATGCTTCGCTCCCTCTTTCTACTCGCGTTGACGGGTCTGTTGCTTGTTTGCCCCCCTGCCCGGGCAGAAGAGCCTGTACCGGTCTGGATCTTTGATGCTAACAACTTCGAATTCTGGCGCACACCGCAAGGAGAGTGGCAGGGTTTTTATCCTGAACTGATTAAGGCCATCAATAAACAGGCGGGTACGCAGCTGCAGCTGCGGCCGCTCTCCGGAGCCGATATTAGCCAGCGTTTTGCACAAAATGAGTATGGCGTGTATGCCGGGGTATTGCGCACGGAGAAGCGAGCCAGAACCAAAATTCTCTCAGCACGTTTGTTTGATAACGACGTGGTGGCCGCCAGTCCATCGATGACGGTGACAACCGCCGAACAGCTCAGCCATGCCCGGGTGCTGTTCCGTAAAGACGACGCGACGCTCGACAGCGTGCAACAACGTTATCCCGACCTTAAATTTCGTTCTCTGCGTCTCGTCGCCACCAGCGATGAAGCTTTTCGCTTACTGAGCGACAACCAGGCTGATTTCTATATTAATGACGCTCCGGAGATGGAAAATACCCAGCGCTATTATCTGGTCTCCCGGCCCTTTCCTGAGCTACGCATTCCTGTCGTCCTCGCCTTCAGCCCTGACCTGCTTCCCCTGCGGGATAAAATCAATGCGCTAATTGGCACCTGGTATCGCAACGGCGAAATCAACACGATGCTGGAGGAGAGCAAGCGCAATTACCTGCTAAGCCGTATCACCCTGTCAGAGGAGGAGCGAACCTGGATCGCGCATAACCGCCTGCAGATTAACCTGCCCAAAAACGAGAATTTTGCCCCACTTATCTGGCGGGACAGCAAGGGCTACCACGGCACAGCCATTGATATGATTAACGACATGCGCGATTTACTGGGCATGAAGGTTGATGTCAATTTTATCGATCACTATTCGAGTCTTCCGCGACAGCAGTGGGCGGTTCGATTGATTGATATCGTTGATCGAAGCGACAGTGCGCATGCACAGGGCCGTATCGGCCCCGACATCGCCTGGCACAACGCCTATTACAATCGCAGCAGTCAGCCCTTCTTGTGGAACGAAGAGAGTATTCGCAGCCAGCGCGTCGGCGTACTCGACGGTTCGTTTGCCGCAGCCTATTTACGCCAGCGTTTTGGCAGCGATGTGATCATCGTGACCCGGCCAACCATTGACGGTCTTATCGACGCGATTGAGAACGATGAGATTGACTATATTCTGGGCGACCTCAGTTCGCTGGAGTCCACGCTTCGCGGCAACGAACTGTTTCGCGGGGTGCTGAAAGTCGCGGGGGTCACCCGCTCTGAATTTATTATTGGCCCGTGGGTGGACCCGCAGCATCCGCTCTTTCATCTGCTGACTCAGGTTCATCGCCTGTCAGAATACCGCACGCAAATAGAACGTCAGGATGAGCAGAGTTACTTACCCGATTTTTCTAAAAACACGCTGAAGATTATCAGCGTGATTTTGCTGATCGTGGCCCTGTTCAGCATCGGTATGCTGATCATGATGCGTCGCCATTTACGCCAGAACCGGATGGTTAACCGCAATATGGTGCAGGCGCTGGAGAAGGTAAACCGCGCGCACGATGACGAGACCGGCAGCCATATTCAGCGCGTCGCCCGATATTGCGGCTTAATGGCGCGTGAGCTTGGGCTTTCGCGCAAAATGACCCGTGAGATAGAACATTTTGCCTCACTTCACGATGTCGGAAAAATTGCCGTGCCGGAGCGTATTCTGCGTAAGCAAGGCCCGCTGACCCAGGACGAGTTTGCCGAGATGAAACTTCATACCGTGAAAGGGTGGCGGATTATTCAGGGCTTAGAGCTGGGCGCAGTTGCGGAGAATATTATCCATTTCCATCATGAAAAATGGGATGGCAGCGGATATCCGCAGGGGCTACGGGGAGAACAGATCCCGCTGGAAGCCCGCATACTGGCGCTGGCCGATGTGTATGATGCCCTGAGGCAAAAGCGGGTCTATAAGCCGGGATTCACACACGAGCAAGCCTGCAAAATCATTCTGGAGGGTGACGGCCGCCATTTTGACCCGCAGCTTATTGCGCTGTTTCGCCTGCATCATCTTAAGTTTAAAACCATTTTTGACAGCCTGGCCGACTAAACGGCCCGTCGCAAAGAGAAAGCGCAGATTGCCCGGCTATTCCTCGCATTGCGACTCACATCTGCAGGTACGATAACGTATTTCCACTCACTCAGAGCGAACCATGAAAAGAGTCTTCGTCGCCGGTACGATCCTGCTGCTGGCGGGCTGTAACATTAATCGCCAGGCTGAGGTCAGCACCCTGGACGCGCCAAACGGCATCGTCCGCCTCGACTACGGGCAAGCAATGCTGCAAAACGCCTATTCCGATGAGTATGTTAATAACGGCACCGCAGCTAAAGCGTGTCAGAGCATGGGGTATGCCACCGCCTCTGCCTATGGCCAGCCCATTAAAACCTGCACCCTGACCAGCGGCTCTCTGTGTCTCAATGAGAGCGTGACGATCCAGTATAAATGCATGGGCTTTGCCGTAAACCCTAAGGCAAATAACCCGTGGTATTAATCTGTGCTGCCAGTATTGACTGGCAGTGTATTTCATTACGAACAAAAACAATTCTCATTAATAAAATATWAAATCGGCAATGCGTTTTATTCCCATTCGTATTTTAAATAAAGAAATAATTATTTTACGTTTTGCAAATAATTAAATAACAAATTATAGTGTCGCTCATTGTGAACCAGAATTAATAACCCGGAGCGTCACCGTGCTGAAAACTGAAATGATCGACAAGCTCAATGCACAAATGAACCTTGAGCTTTTTTCATCCCTTCTCTACCAGCAGATGAGCGCCTGGTGCAGCTACCACAGTTTTGAAGGCGCTGCCGCCTTCCTGCGCCGCCACGCGCAGGAAGAGATGACCCACATGCAGCGTCTGTTTGATTATCTGACTGACACGGGCAGCCTGCCGCGCATCGATAACGTTGCGTCCCCGTTTGCCGAGTATAATTCGCTTGATGAGCTGTTCCGTGCGACCTATGAGCACGAGCAGCTGATTACGCAAAAAATTAACGAACTGGTTCATGCGGCAATGATCGGCCAGGATTATCCGACCTTTAATTTCCTGCAGTGGTACGTGGCAGAGCAACACGAAGAAGAGAAACTGTTTAAATCCGTGCTGGATAAATTGTCTCTGGTGGGGAAAACAGGCGAAGGTCTTTACTTTATCGATAAAGAACTTTCTACCCTCGATACACAGAAATAATATTGCTGCGGTGCTGTTTTCAGCGCCGCACTTTTTATTCTCCGCGCACAGATTTACATACACCCCGCACAGCTTGTACACCGCCAGTCCTGCGCATTGACCGCCTGGTAAAAATACCGGTAGTTAGCCGTCTCCAGCGGAATACCGGCGTCAAAAAAAACATCTGTCAGCCAGTCTACGTTTTCGATGATCCACTCATCTTCTTTTAGCCCCTGCGCAAAGGTGTCGTCCTCAGGATCGATGATCGAATAAATGGCCCAGGTGCCCATATCCTTTTCACGACGCGATTCAGGAAGCTGCAGGGCCTGGTTCTGCCAGCTGATTATCCAGTGACCATGGCACAGTAAATTACCGCCCCGGCTCCACGCCGCGGTAAAGGGATTATTTCCCGCCATCTGCCCTCACTTTATTTGAAAACTTATAGTTATTGTTTAAATTACGCCTGATTTTTCGGCAAAAATAGTGCCCTTACGAAGTAGGTATCCCCTCCCAAAGGGGCAGGTGCGGGGAAATTACTTAAAGTCGAAAAATATCGTAAATAATTCATTACACCTACTGTAACGGTCATTTGACGAGGCGGGGCTTTTCCCTTACTCTGCGCCGCAGAATTTGTCGCGATTACGAATCGTTGTAGAGGAATGCGTGAAAAACAGAACCCTGGGAAGTATTTTTATCGTCGCCGGAACGACGATTGGCGCAGGAATGCTGGCGATGCCTCTGGCTGCCGCAGGCGTTGGATTTGGAATGACACTGCTGCTCCTTGGCACGCTCTGGGCGTTGATGTGCTACACCGCCCTGCTGTTGCTTGAGGTTTATCAGCATGTGCCCGCGGATACCGGCCTGGGTTCTCTTGCGGCACGCTACCTGGGACGCTATGGCCAGTGGATAACCGGCTTTAGCATGATGTTCCTGATGTACGCCCTGACCGCAGCCTATATCAGCGGCGCCGGAGAGTTAATCGCCTCCAGCGTTAACGACTGGTTCGACGCTGATATCACGCCTTCAACGGGCGTTATCTTCTTTGCGCTTATTGGCGGGGGGGTGGTCTGTGTGGGGACTTCGCTGGTCGATCTGTTTAACCGTTTTCTGTTCAGCGCCAAAATACTGTTCCTGATTGTGATGCTGGTTTTGCTGGCACCGCATGTTCACAAGGTTAATCTGCTGACGCTGCCGCTGGAAAAAGGGCTGGCGCTGTCCGCGATCCCGGTTATTTTCACCTCGTTTGGCTTCCACGGTAGCGTGCCCAGCATCGTGAGCTATATGAACGGCGATATCCGTAAGCTACGCCGCGTCTTTATGGTGGGGAGCGCTATTCCGCTGATTGCCTATATTTTCTGGCAACTGGTGACGCTGGGGAGCATTGACGCGTCGACCTTTACCGGGCTGATGGCGGAACACGCTGGCCTGAACGGCTTTCTGCTGGCACTGCGCGAGGTAGTCACCTCCCCGCACGTTGAGCTGGCGGTCCATCTGTTTGCCGACCTGGCGCTGGCCACCTCATTCCTGGGCGTGGCGCTCGGCCTGTTTGATTACCTGGCCGATCTGTTCCAGCGTCGTAATACTGCCGCAGGACGCTTACAGACGGGGGCAGTCACCTTCCTGCCCCCTCTGGCGTTCGCGCTGTTTTACCCGCGTGGGTTCGTGATGGCGCTGGGGTATGCAGGTGTGGCGTTATCCGTGCTGGCCCTGCTGCTCCCTTCCCTGCTGGCCTGGAAGAGCCGCCAGCAGCATCCTCAGCAAGGGTACCGCGTCATGGGCGGCAAACCGCTGCTGTGCATTGTGTTTGCCTGCGGAGTGATGATTATTCTGGTGCAGTGCTTGATAGCCGCAGGGATGCTACCGGAAGTGGGTTAACAAAAAAGGGGCTGAAATCAGCCCCTTTTTATTAATGCAAACAGCAGCTCTTAAACTTCTTACCGCTGCCGCACGGACACGGATCGTTACGCCCGACCTTTGTGCCGTTAACAATCGGTTTTTTTGCTTCCGGCTGCTGTGGGTTGTCCACCCAGTAATTGTACAAACGCAGAGCCGCAGGCTGAATGCTCTCAATGCTGGCTTTATATTCGTCTTCGCTCAGCTCATCCAGCTTCTCGCTGTTCTCGTCTGTACCGTGCAGCGCAATCGCATCAAGATCGGCCTTCAGTGCTTCCGGTAAGGCTGACCAGTCCGTCAGCGCCACACCGCGCATATAGCCATAACACCACTCTTCAACAACGGTATAGCTCTCGCCGTCGACATCGTTGTAACCAAACATCGGCTCAAACTGATCCGGGTATTCGCTCAGGCGCTCAGCAATGTCGTTCATATGCTTAAAGCAGAGATCGATAAAACGGTGCATTTCACGATCGTTTTTCCAGCGCGGAATGTATTTCTCGCCACCCCACACGGCCACCAGCCAGGTATTTGGCTCAACGACAACAGGGCCGGAAAGGACTGCGGTAAGCATGCCGTCCAGTTCAGACACGTCAATCACGGACGCATCGTCATGACCGTAAGACATTAATGTCTCTTCAAGCCACGCCATTTCGCTTTCATTCAATGGGCCTTCAGTCATCGCTGACACTCCTGATAAAAAAGGAAAAGATCCTGACACATATCTCACGGCTTTCCTATCTGAAGTTTAGGTCTTTATTGCTGCAAAAACGTGCAAATCGTGACCATTGCACAACTTATGGGCTTTGTTGTTAACGATATGTGATCTCCGCTGTAATTTCATCGCGTCCCACAAGGTGCCATATCACCGCACTCTATACTCAAACATGTCACAACCCGCTCAATGGGTTAACCATTCTGGCAACGATTTTGCTTAATGTTCTTCGCGCGAACCTGCGCAGGGAAACCTCGCCGTATTATGCAGGCGTTGTCTGGATCTTGTTCGTTTAGTGCATTTTGTTCTTGCTCGTGTTTTTGGATTGGCTGCGCCGTCGGCGTCCGGGTTTACGCCGTGGTGCAAAAACCTCTTTGCTAAGGAACATAATAATGTCGCTGAAATTTATCAGAACTCCCCTTTCTCTCGTGCTGGCCGGTTGTCTGGTGACGGCATTTTCTGCGCATGCAGATATTGTCATTGGTGTGGCCGGGCCGTTTACCGGTCCAAACGCCACCTATGGCGATCAGTACTGGCACGGTGCAACGCAGGCCGCTGAAGACATTAACGCCGCAGGCGGCATTAACGGCGAGAAGATTAAGCTGGTTCAGGGGGATGATGCCTGCGAGCCGAAACAAGCCGTGGCCGTCGCCAACCGCCTGGTCGACCAGGATAAAGTCAACGCGGTGGTCGGCCATTTCTGCTCCTCTTCCACAATGCCCGCCTCCGAGGTGTACAGCGACGCGGGGATCCTTGCCATTACCCCCGGCTCCACCAACCCGCTCATTACCGAACGAGGCATGACCGATATGTTCCGCATGTGTGGTCGCGATGACCAGCAGGGCCAGGTCGCCAGCGATTTCATTATCGATAAGCTGAAAGCCAAACGTGTGGTCATCATCCATGACAAAGACACCTACGGTCAGGGGCTGGCAGACGCCACCAAAGCTGCGCTGGCGAAGCGCGGGGTTCAGGATGTGATGTATGAGGGCTTATCCCGTGGTGAGAAAGACTTTAACGCGCTGGTGACAAAAATCGGCGCGCAAAAGCCGGATGTGGTGTTCTTCGGGGGTTGTCACCCTGAAGCCGGCCCGCTGGTTCGCCAGATGCGTGAACAGGGTGTGCAGGCGAAATTCTTCTCCGGCGACTGTATCGTCAACGAAGAGATGGTGACCGCGGCGGGTGGGCCACAATATACCAAGGGTATTTATATGACCTTTGGTAAAGACCCGCGCCTGATCCCGGATGGGAAAGCGGTCATTGAGAAATTCCGCGCCGGAAAATTCGAGCCTGAAGGTTATACCCTCTACTCTTATGCCTCCGTTCAGGCCATTGCCGCGGCCTTCAAGGCCACGGGCGGTAAAGACTCGGCCAAAGCCAGCGAATGGCTGAAAGCCAATGCCGTCGACACGGTTATGGGCAAAAAAGCCTGGGACAGCAAAGGCGATCTGAAAGTGTCTGACTACGTGGTGTATCAGTGGGACGATAACGGAAAATATAAGGAAGTTCAGTAACGGGACGGAGTCACGCTCAACGCCGGCAGGTTCGCCTGTCGGCGCGTAATAAACATCAGGCTGCGCGTGCCGCGCAGCTTAAAATAACGAGCGCGCTATGATGAGTACATTCTTCCTGCAACAGTTAATAAATGGCTTAACGCTGGGCTCCGTGTATGGATTAATCGCCATCGGCTACACCATGGTGTATGGCATCATTGGTATGATTAATTTCGCCCACGGCGAAGTGTATATGATCTCCGCCTACCTCTGCGCCATTGGCCTGGCGCTGCTCTCCTTCTTCGGCCTGCAGTCGTTCCCGTTGCTTATCCTCGGTACGCTGATCTTCACGATTGTGGTGACCGGTGTTTACGGCTGGACTATCGAGCGCATTGCCTATAAGCCGCTACGCAACTCTACCCGTCTGGCACCGCTTATCTCCGCCATCGGGATGTCTCTGATTTTGCAAAACTACGCACAGCTGAGCCAGGGGCCACGTCAGCAAGGGGTGCCCACGATGCTGGATGGCGTACTTCGCCTGCATATCGGTGAGGGGTTCGTTCAGATAACCTACACCAAAGTGTTTATTCTGGTTGCCTCGTTCGCCGGCATGCTGTTGCTGACATGGATAATCAACAATACCCGGCTTGGGCGGATGTGCCGTGCGGTGCAGCAGGACCGCAAAATGGCCTCCATTCTGGGCATTAACACCGACAGAATCATTTCGCTGGTCTTTGTGATTGGCGCGGCGATGGCCGGTCTGGCGGGTGTGCTCATCACCATGAATTACGGCACCTTCGATTTCTACGTCGGATTTGTCATTGGCATCAAGGCGTTTACCGCAGCGGTGCTCGGCGGGATTGGCTCCCTGCCCGGTGCGATGCTCGGCGGGTTGATTCTGGGCGTCGCCGAGGCGCAATTTTCCGGCATGGTGAACTCAGATTATAAAGATGTGTTCTCGTTTGGCTTGCTGGTCTTGATCCTGATTTTTCGTCCTCAGGGTCTGCTTGGCCGCCCGATTGTCGCCAAAGTGTGAAGGAGAATACGATGACCTCTCACGGCTTTTCGCTTAAGCGCTGCATTCTGGACGCCATTTTTTCCGGGCTGATTGCGTTAATAATTTTTGGCCCGATTGCCGGCGTGGTGCTGGACGGATACAGCTTTAATTTCGCCGGACAGCGGCTCGCATGGATAGTAGGCATCGTGATGCTGGGCCGTTTTCTGCTGAGCGCTTTTTTAGGTACCGCTCCGGGTGCACGTTTCCAGGCACGTTTTGAAGCCGACAGCGCGGGGGTTTATGTCCGGCCGCCGGAATACAAAAGCCGCATGCGCTGGATAATCCCGCTGATTATCGCCCTTGCGATCTGCTTTCCCTTTATTGCCACCAAGTACGTTCTCACCGTCGCCATTCTTGGTCTTATCTACGTGCTTCTCGGTCTCGGGCTGAATATTGTGGTCGGTCTGGCCGGGCTTCTGGATCTCGGTTATGTCGCTTTTTATGCCATCGGCGCTTACGGGCTGGCGCTGGGGTATCAGTATCTGGGATTAGGATTCTGGAGCATGCTGCCGCTGGCGGCGATTATGGCTGCCGCGGCCGGCGCCCTGCTCGGCTTTCCGGTGCTGCGCATGCACGGTGATTACCTGGCGATCGTCACGCTTGGCTTTGGGGAGATTATTCGCCTGATCCTCAACAACTGGCTGACCTTCACCGGCGGCCCGAACGGCGTTTCTGCCCCGCCTCCCACCTTTTTCGGACTGGAGTTTGGCCGCCGTGCCAAAGAAGGAGGCGTGCCCTTTCACGAATTTTTCCAGCTGACCTACAACCCGAACATGAAATTTATCTTTATCTACACGGTGCTGTTCCTGGTGGTGATGCTGGTGCTGTATATCAAGCATCGCCTGACGCGGATGCCGATTGGTCGGGCGTGGGAAGCCCTGCGGGAAGATGAAATCGCCTGTCGCTCAATGGGATTAAATCATGTGCTGGTCAAGCTCTCGGCCTTTACGCTTGGCGCGTCGACTGCCGGCATCGCCGGGGTGTTTTTTGCCACTTATCAGGGCTTTGTCAACCCGACATCGTTTACCTTTTTTGAATCGGCGCTGATCCTGGCGATTGTGGTGCTCGGCGGTATGGGCTCAACGCTTGGCGTGGTGCTGGCGGCGTTTGTGCTCACGGTGACGCCGGAGCTGCTGCGCAGTTTTGCCGAGTACCGGGTTTTACTGTTTGGCATGCTGATGGTGGTGATGATGATCTGGCGTCCACGCGGGTTGATCCGCATTAACCGCAGCGGGTTTGCCGTGCGTAAGGGCGTAGCGCCATGAACGGAACGATATTAAGCGTTGAACATCTTATGATGCATTTCGGCGGGATCAAGGCGTTAAACGACGTCAACCTGGACGTGCAGCGCGGTTCAATTACTGCGCTTATTGGCCCAAACGGCGCGGGAAAAACCACCGTCTTCAACTGCCTGACCGGTTTCTATAAGGCTTCCGGCGGCAATATTTTCTTCAATACGCGCAATAAGACGACCAACGTCATTCAGATCCTCGGGCAAAAATTCCAGCCAGGAGACTGGATCCACCCTGCGCAGTTTGGGCAACGCCTGTTCTACAAAATGTTCGGCGGCACTCACCTGGTGAACCGCGCCGGACTTGCGCGCACCTTTCAAAATATTCGTCTTTTTCGCGAGATGTCGGTCGTGGAAAACCTGCTCGTGGCCCAGCACATGCGCGTCAATCGCAACCTGCTGGCTGGCGTATTCAATACGCCAGCGTACCGACGGGCGGAAAACGACGCGCTGGACAGGGCCTTTTACTGGCTGGAGGTGGTCGATCTTGTAGAGTGCGCCAACCGCCTGGCGGGCGAGATGTCGTACGGTCAACAACGGCGCCTGGAGATCGCGCGGGCCATGTGCACCGGCCCGGAAATGATCTGTCTGGATGAACCCGCCGCCGGGCTGAACCCGGTAGAGACACATAAGCTGAGTAACATTATTCGTTTTCTGCGCGACAACCACGGCATAACGGTATTACTGATTGAGCACGACATGGGGATGGTGATGGAAATATCGGACGACATTATTGTGCTCGACCATGGCGATGTGATTGCCCGGGGGAAACCTGAGCAGATCCAGCATGACGAAAAGGTGATTGCCGCCTATCTGGGCACCGATGAAAGCGAGGTCACTCTATGAATGAGCCGCTGCTGGCATTTCGCGAGGTGGATGTGTTCTATGGCGTGATTCAGGCGCTGAAGCAGGTATCCCTCGAAGTGCATAAAGGGGAAACGGTGGCGCTTATCGGCGCGAATGGCGCGGGTAAATCGACATTGCTGATGTCTATTTTTGGCCAACCGCGTATTCGTAACGGGCAGATCCTGTTTTGCGGCGAAGACATCAGCCATAAATCTACCCACTATGTGGCCTCCGGCGGCATAGCGCAGGCACCCGAGGGGCGGCGTATTTTTCCGGATATGACGGTTGAAGAGAACCTGCTGATGGGGACCATTCCTGTCGGCAATCAATTTGCCGCCGACGATATGCAGAGCATGTTTGAATTGTTCCCGCGCCTCAAAGAACGCCGTAAACAGCGAGCCATGACCATGTCCGGCGGAGAACAGCAAATGCTTGCCATCGCCCGCGCGCTAATGAGCCGCCCTAAACTGCTACTGCTGGATGAACCCAGCCTGGGTCTGGCGCCCATAGTGGTTAAGCAGATCTTCCAGACGCTGCGCGAGCTGGCTCGCAACGGCATGACCATTTTTCTGGTAGAGCAAAATGCGCATCATGCTCTGAAGCTTTCTGACCGTGGCTACGTCATGGTCAACGGGCAAATTCGCCTCAGCGGCAGCGGCGAGGAGTTGCTGGGAAACCAGGAGGTAAGAAAAGCCTATTTAGGCGGAGTGTAATTCATACGCGTGTCATACGCGTGTCGCGCATAAATGTAACTATATGTCAGGCGATACGACGCGGGTGATTCAATTTACCGCTATTAACATCTTCGCTGATAATTTATGAAAGATAGACATTTGCGGCCATCGGTCCGCTGAGTCCGTTGATACGACAGAACTCAACGCGAATCCCGGGAAGGAGCGTTTCTTTTTCGTTGTTATTAAAGGCTGAAATGTGGAGAAAAACGTCCTTTCGACCATCTGAAGGGATGATTAGGCCTTTGCCACTGTGCATATCAAAACTTTTGACAATTCCTGTCATTTTACGAGACAAATAAGATCCTCTTAGAAAACATGCATTAACTATACACACAAATTAATTTTAAGCTAATGCAGCGTGACACTTTTTATGTGAGCCTTCCGGAAGGCTAAAATAAAAATTGCTAATTCTCCCTCCTCATGCATTAATGAAGTCGTTGGTTTAATCCACACACGAGCGTAAAAAATTTTACCCGGCAGTCCTCATAACCAGGCGCTATCGCTGATATCCCCTCCTTTTGAGTCCATACGTTTAATATTATACGTTTCTTAGCATTTCAAATACTCACAAGGAGTCTGCATGTCTTCAAGAATTATAGGTTTGGTTAAGTGGTTTAACGAAGATAAAGGTTTCGGTTTTATCTCTCCTGTCGATGGCAGCAAAGATGTGTTTGTGCACTTTTCTGCTCTGCAGGGTGATGATTTTAAAACTCTCTTTGAAGGCCAGAAGGTCGAATTTGCTATCCAGAGTGGCGAAAAAGGCCCTGCTGCTGCAAGCGTAATACTTTGCGATAGATAAAGTTATCACGGACCCGCGATCACGATGATGGATTTTTCCTGAGTAGACGGGTCCTGGATTAGAAGGCTTTTTCTGAGCAACAGGTCAGCATATTTTTCTCGTAGAAAGAGTGTGCTGACCGATGTGATGAAGTGCAGGTCTGCTGCACGAAGAGTCTTAAAGCAGAAGCGAGCTGCTTGTAAAATATCAAAGTGCGTAAGAGGTCAGGCAACCTCCAAAAGCATCACTTCTTCAATGTTGATTTGCCAAATGAGATCGTCTGTAAAGACGCAAATACATCATCTGGCAAATGCATTTTTAGAATTTTTGAGCGGTTTTGAAAAGAGTGCTGCAGTGTGGGCAGACAAGTTGAGCCCCTTTTTGTACACGGCTGAAACTATGCTCAGAGTCTTTTGAACAGTTTGGACATGGACATTTTACTAAGTAATTGCGACGGAATTGTGTATTTTTACGTCCTGACATAGGCATCTCCTGATTTAAACGACTGTCACCATACACGTTCACGAAGATGATTGCTTGCTTTTATTTCCGAATGATTGCAAAAACCAAAGAAAGTACAAATGCAACGTTTTTTCGAAAATTAAATACCGCTAATGTTAAAAAAGGTAAATGATATCAACTTAAATATTCACTTCAGATGCCCATGTTGTCATGGCTCCCAATACAGAACGTCGATTTTTGATGTGTCTGAAAAAAATCCGTATGGCGCTAAATGCATTTTCTGCAAATCGACGATGACATTCGCAGACAGACCTGACAGCCAGACAAAAATTTTCGCGCCGTCCTGATTCCCCTCGCCTTCACAGAGAAGGTGCTTAAGCAGATAACGACCAACAAGGTGAGATATGAAGAAAGTCATCGTCTTTTTCAATGGTAAACCGAGCAATGTTGTCACCGTGCTTAAGGGTATTACATCCATACGGCAGGAATATCCGAATGGTGAAGCGATAAACCTGCAGATAATGTCCGCAGGTTTTCCTTCTCTGACCGGCGATCATGAAGTGGTATATGTGGCGTCGGACAGGGAGCTGACTTCTCAGGAAATTCTGGATGCGGCTAAGAAATATTTATAATTATTCTGAATGTATGGCTGTTCTTGTAGATGCCCTTATTTAAGGGTAATCCCCTTCTTATTTGTGCTGCTAACATCTTTTGTTTACCCTCCCCCGCGTTAAAAACCTTATACGGAATGAATAATACGTTAACGCTATCGCGAACAAACACATCCCTAATAGACTTAATTGCGTCATAATATGTCAGGTGGCTTATTGTCTCAGCCCTGACTCATTCAGTTGTGTGTCAGACACAATATGCGTTACCTCATCCAGGTGCCCAATTCTGGCCTCCCCTGAACGATTAAACTTACTCTTATCTATCAACAATAAAGACTGTGAAGCACGCTTGAGTAGCAGCGATTTGAAGCCAGCGTTGACCCTGTTGGAATCCCACAACCCTCCATGACTGTCTATCCTTTCGCAGGAGAAGATAAACAGGTCGATGTCCAGCAGTTTGAGTTGTGAAATCAACGAGGGGTTAACGTAGCAGCCATACTTACGCTCGAGTTTACCGCCGGAGCTAATAAGTTGAATCTGTTCACGTTTGCCCAGTTCCAGGCAGATGGGGTGACTGTTAGTAAAGACCTGAATATCGATGTCAAGCAGTTGACGCGCAAGATACCAGCAGGTTGAGCTGGCATCCAGGGCAATGACCATCCCGGCTTCAATCCACTCCAGCGCTTCTCTGGCGATATCCGCTTTATGCGTGAAGTGGCTCTTAAGGCGAATATGAAAAGGATCACCGCTGTCCTGGTTTTCCCGGTGAATATATTTCGCCCGACCGTGGTTGCGCAGCACTTTTCCCTGCGCCTGCAGTTCGCTGAGATCGCGGCGAATGGTCTCTTTACTGACGTTAAGCTGGGTGGATAAAACGTCCATCGTCAGACTATGATGATGAATCAACAGGTCGATTATCGTTTGCTGACGTGCCTCTTTCATTTTTTCTCACCCATCATTCGATACACGCCCGCGCTGGCGGGCGCACCGGCATGAGATTACGGCGTTACCCCCTTTTTTAAAAGAATATTCCCGTATTTAGCACACTCCCCTGTGACAACGATCGCAAAGGATTTTTTGGCACGTGCGTAAAACGCATAGCGGTCAATGCGGGTAATTGCCGGACAGGGTGCCTGACGTGAAAGCGCATCGCGATAGCGAGCCTCAACACGGGGATCGAGGGAGTCACCCTCAACCGCAGCCATCATCACCAGTGGCGGCGCGTAGCTGTCGAGCTCAAACAGCGGGATAATCGCATGCAGCAATTCGCTGACCTTTAGCCCATCGGCGCGTATAACCTGCGGCCCCATACTGTGGGCGGGGAAATGGGCATCAGAAAAAATAATCTCATCGCCGTGGCCCATTTCGGCCAGGACTTTCAGTAGTTCAGGTGATATTAACGGTGAAATCGTTTTTAACATCTCAAACTCCCTCGATCGGTGCAGATTCGGTTTCCGGAAAGAAGTAGCGGTACTGATAATGCATCTGCGCTCTGGCGTGTTCCGGGCTCGTGAATTCTCCGACCCCGTACCAGCCAAACAGGGCTGCCCCCGCGACAGTGGTTTCTGCATCATCAAGTACCTTGATGGGGATGCCGAGCATATTGGCTTTGATCTGGTTCCACAGCATGTTACGGCTGCCACCGCCGACCAGCAGCAGTTCAGTCGCATTGAAGTGACCGTTCTTTTCCAGC
>NZ_CP080000.1:2087658-2163601 GCF_019378755.1 Enterobacter sp. BIDMC 29
TTCCCACTACAGCCGGAACAGCGGCTGAAGTGACCATTAACTACGTGATCACTGATGAAGAGAAGCGGCGTAAATTTGTTTGCGTCGATCCGCACGACATTCCGCAGGTCGCTTTTATCGATGCAGATATGATGGACGGTATGCCGCCAGTGCTGAAAGCAGCAACCGGCGTTGATGCGCTGACTCATGCGATTGAAGGGTATATTACCCGGGGTGCATGGGCCTTAACCGATGCGCTACACATCAAGGCGATTGAGATTATTGCCGGCGCACTGCGCGATTCAGTCAAGGGCGATCGAGATGCCGTCGAGGCGATGGCGCTGGGCCAGTATGTTGCCGGCATGGGCTTTTCCAACGTTGGCCTGGGGCTGGTTCACGGTATGGCGCACCCGCTGGGTGCTTTTTATGACACACCGCACGGCGTGGCGAATGCCATTTTGCTGCCTCATATCATGCGTTACAACGCTGACTTTACCGGCGATAAATTCCGCGATATTGCACGGGCGATGGGCGTGAAGGTTGAAGGGCTGAGCCTTGCAGACGCGCGCAATGCTGCCGTGGATGCCGTCTTCAGGCTTAATCACGATGTGGGCATCCCGCTCCATCTGCGTGAGGCTGGAGTACAAAAAGAAGATATCCCGATGCTGGCCCAGGCGGCATATGATGATGTCTGTACTGCCGGCAACCCACGGGAAGCGAGCCTGGCAGATATTAGCGAGCTGTACCATACCGCCTGGTAATGCGACTGCATTACCCGGTTTAGAGGACCCTTCTGGGCCGGGTGATGCAGAGAGATAGTGCCATCAGTATTTAAAACCGTGATTTCGCATCTGACGACCGACGCCAACAGATCCTATCGGTAATGGCCATTGTTGGGCATGATTGCCCTCTTATTGTGGCGAAGTTGAAGGGTGAAACTAGGGTATACGACGAAAAACAGGCACAAAAAAACCACCTTTCGGTGGTTTCACGACACTGCTTATTGCTTTGATTATTCTGCTTTTTCCCATGGTAGCCGGAGTGGGACTTGAACCCACACAGCGCGAACGCCGAGGGATTTTAAATCCCTTGTGTCTACCGATTCCACCATCCGGCCAGGGAAGAAAGTGGAGGCGCGTTCCGGAGTCGAACCGGACTAGACGGATTTGCAATCCGCTACATAACCGCTTTGCTAACGCGCCGTAAAACTTTTTTACGCGACACCCGCTATTGCGCATGTCTTTAATCTGGAGCGGGAAACGAGACTCGAACTCGCGACCCCGACCTTGGCAAGGTCGTGCTCTACCAACTGAGCTATTCCCGCATGTCATCAAGTTAACTTCTAACCACTTGATTTCATTATCGTCCGGCTAGCTGTGCCGCCGTTCGATGCGTTGCATTCTACTGATATGACGGTATGAGTCAACGTTATTTTTTGCATCCCCGGATCGTTTGCTGAAAATTACGTCGAAACGATCACTGATCAAGCAAATCGCCGCGGGCAGCGTTTAAATATTGCAGCATAGACCACAGCGTCAGTACCGCAGCAACCCACAGCAGCCCAATCCCCGCCCACTCAACCCAGGCGTTTGGACGCCAGAGCATCCAGACCAGCGAGGCCATTTGCGCGGTAGTTTTCACTTTACCAATCCACGATACCGCGACGCTGCTGCGCTTACCCAGCTCCGCCATCCACTCACGCAGCGCAGAGATGATGATCTCACGGCCAATCATGGTTGCTGCAGGCAGCGTTACCCACCACGTGTGGTAGTGCTCAGCCACCAGCACCATCGCGATAGCGACCATGACCTTATCGGCGACCGGGTCGAGGAAGGCACCGAAGCGGGTGCTTTGGTTCCAGCGGCGTGCCAGATAACCATCAAACCAGTCCGTAACCGCAGCCACCAGGAAAATCAGTGCACAGGCAAAAGGGGCCCAGACGACTGGCAGGTAAAACGCCAGTACAAAGAACGGGATAAGCACAACGCGAAAAAGAGTGAGCAACGTAGGGATATTAAATTGCATAATGACGGTAACTGTTTGTTGTCAGTAAAATTTAGCTCTATGTTGCTACAGAGCCCTCAATGTTTCAACGAGTAGTAGATCTTTTCTGCCAGCGCTTGCGAAATACCCGGCACTTTTGCAATTTCCTCCATGCTGGCATTGAGTAATCCTTGCAATCCGCCCATATATTTAAGCAACATCTGTCTGCGTTTTGGCCCTACGCCTTCGATGGTCTCAAGCGTACTGGTGTTTTTTACCTTCGCCCGTTTTTTCCGGTGCCCGCTGATGGCGTGATCGTGTGACTCATCGCGGATATGCTGGATAACATGCAGTGCCGGAGAATCCGGCGGCAGGCTGAAGCCCTCCCATTCCGGCTCAAAGAAGAGCGTCTCCAGACCGGCTTTACGATCGGCCCCTTTTGCCACGCCCAGCAGCAACGGATGGTTTTTATCCCAGCTCACATCAAGTGAGTCAAAGACCGCTTTCGCCTGCCCGAGCTGCCCTTTCCCGCCGTCAATCAGTATCACATCCGGGATTTTGCTCTCTTCGATGGCTTTACCGTAGCGACGGCGCAGCACCTGGTTCATGGCGGCATAGTCATCACCCGGCGTGATCCCGGTGATGTTATAGCGACGATATTCCGCGCGCAGCGGGCCGTTAGCATCAAACACCACGCAGGAGGCCACGGTCTGCTCACCCATCGTGTGGCTGATGTCGAAGCACTCCATCCGTTTAACCTCCGGCAGCTTCAGGAGCGTAGCCAGTGCCGTTAAACGCTGGTGGACCGTCGATTGCTGGGACAGTTTTGTAGTAAGCGCCGTCGCCGCATTGGTCCGGGCAAGCTTCAGGTAACGCGCGCGGTCACCGCGCGGTTTGGTCTGCACGTTAACCCGACGACCAGCCAGTTCCGACAGCGAATCCGCCAAAAGCGTTTTATCGTCGAGATTGAAATCAAGCAGGATCTCCGATGGCAGCGTGCGCATCTGACTCCCCTGCAGATAGAACTGGCCGACGAAGGTTTCAACCACCTCACCCAGTTCCGTCCCTCCCGGCACTTTCGGGAAATAGCTGCGGCTCCCGAGCACTTTACCCTGACGAATAAACAGCACATGCACGCAGGCCATGCCGGCGTCAAAGGCAACGCCGATCACGTCGAGATCGTCACCGGTGTTCGAGACAAACTGTTTCTCAGTGACTCTGCGCACCGCCTGGATTTGGTCGCGGATCCGCGCGGCCTCTTCGAACTCCAGCGCTGCACTGGCTTTCTCCATCCGGGCGATCAGCTGCGTTAATACCTGATCGTCTTTCCCGGCTAAAAACAGGCGCACATACTCGACCTGCTGCGCATACTCGTCTTCACTCACCAGCCCGGCAACGCATGGCCCCAGACAGCGGCCAATCTGGTACTGCAGACACGGGCGCGAGCGATTGCGATAGACACTGTTTTCACACTGGCGAACAGGGAAGATTTTTTGCAGCAGCGCCAGCGTCTCACGGACGGCATAGCCGTTGGGAAACGGGCCGAAATATTCACCCTTGGCATGTTTTGCACCGCGGTGCATAGCAAGCCGGGGGTGCGTATCGCCACTCAGGAAGATGAACGGATAGGATTTATCATCGCGTAACAGCACGTTGTAGCGCGGCTGATAGAGCTTAATATAGTTATGCTCAAGCAGCAGCGCCTCCGTCTCGGTATGCGTGACGGTAACATCAATATTCTGTATGAGTGCGACCAGTGCTTCGGTCTTGCGGGAGGCAAGGTTACTGCGAAAATAGCTGGAGAGGCGCTTTTTGAGATCTTTCGCTTTCCCCACGTAGATAACCGTACCGCCAGCGTCATACATACGATAGACGCCAGGCTGGCTGGTTACGGTTTTCAGAAATGCTTTTGAATCGAACACATCACTCACTGAATTAACAACGTCTCCGCATTACATAAACCATGCCGGATGGCCAGATGAGTCAGTTCAACATCACCATGAATGTTCAGTTTGCTGAACATGCGATAACGATAGCTGTTAACCGTTTTCGGGCTAAGATTCAGCTGTTCCGAGATCTCATTTACCTTCTGACCTTTGGTGATCATCAGCATAATCTGCAATTCACGCTCGGACAAACTGGCAAACGGCGATTCCGTTTTCTCGGGTTCGATCTGACTCAGGGCCATCTGCTGAGCAATGTCGGAAGCAATGTAACGCTGTCCGGCAAACACGGAACGGATAGCATTGACAACCTCCTGCGGCGCGGCACCTTTACTCAGGTAACCGGCAGCGCCCGCCTGCATCACTTTCGCGGGCAGCGGGTTTTCAGTATGCACGGTCAGCATGATGACTTTTGTATCAACAAAGGTACGCGCGATTTTGCGGGTTGCTTCAAGACCACCGATACCGGGCATGTTCATATCCATCAACACCACATCGGCTGAATTAGTGCGGCACCATTTTACGGCATCTTCGCCGCAACAAGCCTCACCAGCAACTTTAATACCTTTTATATCTTCAAGAATGCGTCGTATCCCTGCGCGCACCAGTTCGTGGTCATCAACAAGAAGGACGTTGATCAAAGGAAATGTCTCCAGAATAGGGATAACGCTACTGAGTGATAATTTGGTTTATATTAACGGTTTTCCTCACAAGATTAAAACGTTAAAAAATCGGCTATTCGATTTCGCTCTCGTTTTTGGAAATTAGGCTGTACAGAACGTGGAAAGAGAGCCCGCGCCACCAGGGCTTGTGCAGCTTTTTTTAAGCATCTGTATTCAAAAAGTTACAAAAAACCTGTCGCCTGAGTCCGTAAAAAAACAGTTCTTAAATTTTTGTAACAATAATTAACGGCAAGCGAACCGGGTATAAACAATTCGTCGCTATTAACGCCGTACAGTTTAGCGGCACGCGTTGTTTACGCAAATAAACATCCAGTGTAAAAGTACGAAAAACAACCGCTGCATTTTTTGCTGCGCCTTGTGGTATACTCCGCCGCCTTGACTTTCATCGTCGCGCACGAGCGCCGTTTTATAATGAGGAAAATAAATGAGCACACCTGAATTTGCCACTGCGGAGAATAACCAGGAACTGGCACAGGAAGTAAACTGCCTGAAATCGCTGCTAACGCTGATGCTACAGGCGATGGGCCAGGCTGACGCCGGTCGTGTGATCATTAAAATGGAAAAACAAATCGCGCAGATGGAAGACCAGGCTGAATCCGCGGTATTTGCCAACACCGTTAAGCAAATTAAACAAGCCTACCGCCAGTAATAAAAAACGGCTGGATGCGGTGCATTCAGCCGTTGCCTCGTCTGACACGCAGAACGTACTCTCTACTCAAATAAGCCCGGTCGCCGCCGCGTAACACGCAATCTGCGTCTTGTTAGGCGCATTGAATTTCTTCTGCATATTCTTCTGATGAAAGTTAACCGTATTCTCTGAGATGGAGAGAATGATCGCAATTTCCGCCGACGTCTTCCCTTCCGCGGTCCATTTAAGAATTTCCCGTTCACGTTTGCTGAATTTCATCTCAGGCGGCATCACCATCTCATCTTCAAATCGAATCAACGATGTTAAGGCCACTTGCACCAGCAGTTGTAACCGCAGCTCTATTTCCTCGTGGTCTAGCGGGCTCTCCAGCATGCTAGTACGAGAAACCGACAGAAAACCGAGAGCATGATTCGGCAGCATCAGACACTGCGTTATTCCTGTACGTAAGCCGTGCTCCCGTGCGCTATGCCATAATTCCTCAGCATCCGCGAATAATTCGTCAGTCCAGGGTAAATGCCCCTGGATGAAATTCTCCGGTTTTAACACCGGGTCAATGGCGAAATAATTATTCGACTGATATTGCGCCTGCCACTGTGGCGGATAAGTGGTATGCACAGAAATCTTAGGCCGCGTAAAAGGCACGGGATGGCGTACGCAGAGTGCGTAATAATCGAATTCTAGCGCCTGAGTTTGTCGCTGAAGTTCCTGATATACCTCGTCGGCACAGGTCAATTTCTGAAACCGGAGGGAGCATTCCCGTCGCCAGGTGAAAAAGTCTGAATCCTTCATACTTACTAAATGAAGCCTCTGAAATGATATTCATTATTATGGTGAATATAACCTAACACATAAAACTTATTTCTAACTACAAAATATCGGCAACAGCACAATTAACTTTACGTTTGATAAGGTTTATTGGGCCTGAGCGGAATAAAAAAACACGGTGTCGGGCGCAGGGGGAGAATAATTTGCCCCAGATGAATTTTCTGGAGCAAATTAGTGCAAAAATTCTACTGCATAAGGAATTTTTCAAGGAACTGACGGGTTCGCGGCTGCTGTGGGTTGGCAAATAAGTGTTTTGCCGGCCCCTGCTCCACGATCCTTCCCTGATCCATGAAAATGGCGCGGTCCGCCACGTCACGAGCGAAACTCATCTCGTGGGTAACGATAACCATTGTGCGTTTCTCCTGTGCCAGCTGGCGTATGGTGTTCAGCACCTCGCCCACCAGCTCAGGGTCGAGCGCAGAGGTCGGTTCATCAAAGAGGATCACATCCGGGCGCATCGCCAGCGCGCGGGCAATCGCCACACGCTGCTGCTGACCGCCTGACAGGCGGCGCGGGTAGCTGGTTTCTTTACCGGCCAGCCCGACTTTTGCGAGCAACTCGCGCGCGCGAACCGTCGCGTCCTCTTTGGCTTCCCCTTTTACAATGACCGGGCCTTCAATGATGTTCTCCAGCACCGTCCGGTGTGGGAAGAGATTGAAGTTCTGGAAAACAAAGCCCACATGCTGGCGCAACTGGCGAATCAGACCTTTTTGCTGGCTGATGGATTTGCCGGTATCAATCGTAATATTCCCCACCCGAATCGTGCCTTCTTCAGGCTGTTCAAGCAGGTTGATGCTGCGCAGCAGCGTTGTTTTCCCGGAACCACTCGGGCCGATAATGGCGACCACTTCGCCCTGCTCTACCTCCAGATCAATCCCGTGGAGCACCGTTTGACCGTGGAATTTTTTCACCAGGTTTTTAACGTCGATAGCACTCATTTTGGATCACGCTCCTGGCGGTTAAGCTGGTTTTCGAAATAGTTTTGCAAGGCGGATAACACTGTCGCCATTACCCAGTAAATCAGCGAGGCCGCCAGATACATGGTGAACACTTCCAGGGTGCGCGAGGTAATAAGCTGCGCCTGACGGAACAGTTCCGGGACCTGAATGGTGGCCGCCAGCGACGTGTCTTTCACCAGGCTGATAAAGCTGTTGCTGAGCGGCGGAAGCGCCACACGCGCCGCCTGAGGCAGAATGGCTCTGCGCAGCGTTTGCCAGGGCGTCATACCGATACTGGCCGCCGCTTCCCACTGCCCTTTATCAATGGACGAGATTGCCGCACGCAGCGTTTCAGAGGTGTATGCCGCCGTATTGAGCGACAAACCAATCATCGCCGCCGGGATCGGATCCAGCTCAATACCAAACTGCGGTAAACCGTAGTAGATCATAAAGAGCTGCGCGATAAGCGGCGTGCCGCGAAACACAGAGATATAAAAACGCGCCACCCAGCGTACTGGTAAGACGGGTGACATACGCATTAAGGCCAGCACAAACCCGAGTACCAGTCCGAAGAACATCCCGCCAATACTGAGCTGTAACGTAAATACCGCACCTTTAAGCAGGTACGGCAGGGAATCAATAACCAGTTGAATACTTTCTTGCATTATTATTTTTCGACCTGATTTTAGACATGAGGATGGTAGGCAAACAGCGCAGGTGCCCCGCCGGTGTGAACAAACAAAATCGGCCCTTCATCCTTAAAGCGCTTCTGTTCAATGCCATCGATAAGACCGGCCATCGCTTTGCCCGTATACACGGGATCAAGCAGTATACCCTCGAGGCGCGCCAGCAATTTCACCGCGTCCATCCCCTCTTCATTAGGCGTGCCGTAGCCTGGTGCAAAATAATCGTCCCAGAGCTGGATATCAGCCGTTGCTTTCAACGCCAGTTGCTCTGCCACCGCCTGCTGTAAGGTGACCACTTTCGGCTTCTGGTCCGCGACGCTACGCGATACCGTCACGCCAATAAGCTCGACATCGGATAATAATTGCTCCAGACCTACGGCCAGCCCTGCGTGGGTACCTGCACTGCCGGAAGCAACAACGACAGAAGAGAGGCTGACCGCTCCCTCGCATTGCTGGGCAATCTCCAGCGCACTTTCCACATACCCCAGCGCGCCCAGCGCATTCGAGCCGCCGACAGGAATAACGTAGGGACGAAAACCCTGCGCTTCCAGACGCGTCGCCAGTTCATCAAGTTGTGCGGTCGGGTCGGTTAATGCCTCGACCATTTCGACTTGTACGTTAAACAGATCCAGCAGCAGACGGTTGCCGTTAGTCAGATAGTTTTCTGCTTGCGTTCCAATTGGGTTTTCCAGCAATGCCACACAGTGGAGACCCAGCTTTGCAGCCACCGCGGCGGTCTGGCGGACATGGTTAGACTGAATGGCACCTGCGGTAATGAGCGTATCCGCGCCTTCACGCAGGGCGTCAGCGGCCAGAAACTCCAGCTTACGCAGCTTATTGCCCCCCATCGCCATCGGCGTTACGTCATCGCGCTTAATAAAAATATCGCGTCCTAAATAGTCAGAAAATCGCGGCAGATACTCCAGCGGAGTCGGCGCGCCGATAAACTCCAGGCGGGGAAAGCGCGTTAAATTCTGTAGTGACATGGGTTCTCCGGTAACACAGACTCAAGGTGATATTTTTCATTATGCACGCAGACGCGTAAGAAATAAAAAAGGCGCTTTTAAAAGCGCCTTTTTTTAACGTCAAAGACTTATTTCGTGACGTCTGCCCCGAACCACTTCTCAGAAAGGGCTTTCAGGCTGCCGTCTTTTTGCATGTCAGCAATCGCGGAGTCAATCGCTTTAACCAGGTCGTCGTTGCCTTTACGAACGGCTACACCGGATTCCTGACGAGAGAACGCATCACCGGCTACCGCCAGGGTATTGTTGGTTTTCTTCACCAGATCCAGCGCGGCCAGACGGTCAACCAGAATCGCATCAATACGACCTACGCGGAGATCCTGGTATTTTGTCGGGTCATCATCGTAAGTGCGGATATCCACACCCTGAACGTTCTGGCGCAGCCACTCTTCATAGTTGGTCCCCAGACCGACACCGACTTTTTTGCCTTTCAGGTCAGCGGCCGTTTTGATGGTGCCTTCGTTACCTTTCTTCACCAGCGCCTGGATACCGGACACGGTGTACGGCGTGGAGAAGTCATACTTCTTCTTACGCTCGTCAGAAATGGTCACCTGGTTAATCACCACATCAATACGTTTGGAATCCAGCGACGCCAGCATACCGTCCCATTTGGTCGGTTTGATGGAGGCTTTCACGCCAAGGTGTTTCGCCAGTTCCTGTGCAAATTCCACTTCAAAACCGGTGAGTTTACCGTCATCGCCCTGGAAGCTGAACGGAGGATAGGTTCCTTCCAGCCCGACCAGCAGCGTACCGCGCTCTTTCACTTTATTCAGCAGATTTTCTGCGGCGAACGTTTTCACGCTCATACCCGCGACCAGCGCGACTGCCATTACACCCATCAGCGCCTGACGACCCAGAAGTGCTAATTTCATAAATACCCCGATATAGTGGAATTTTTGAGTAGTGTAGAGAAATCACCTGCAAGGTCAAAGGCGACTGCGCTACATCTTATTCTTTTTTAATATATATCAGAAGTTGTTCCAGCGTGGGCTTTCTGCTTTATGACACCCGGCATTTGTACCTTATATTGTGCATACTTGCGCAGCGCAATGCGGTAGTTGTTGGTGCTGGTCGCAGGCAGCCACGGCTCAAGATTCTCATCCAGATAGCCGGTCTTCAGCAGATCGCGGGAGATGTTGTTCACGGTGAGATGTTGTCCGAGACGGCGCAGGCGGACGACATATTCGCGTACGGTTCCGTGGCTCATCTCCGTTTGTTCAAACAGGAATTGTTTGAAGCCGATAATGTCGAAGAAGTCGCTTTGCTCTTTGCAGTGGAGATCACCGCAGAAACGGCAAAGCGCCACCCACTCTTTTTGTTCTTCGAGCCATGCTGCTTCATCCATCAACGTGTCGAGGCGTGAAATCGCGATCTTATTAACGATTTCGCCTCGACGAACCAGCGTGATACGATCGAGTAACTTGTTACAGTGGGCGCAATGCGTCTGGCTGTGTTTAAAGTCTTTCAGGTAGCGGCTTAAAGGCCGTCTTTTAGATTGCTGCACCGTCATGATAACTCCTGGTTGTCAATACGTTGTGCGGCATTTTTCAGGTGAATCAATCACCTATAACTTACCCAGCTTTGTGCGTAAACGTTTAATGGCCTGGCTGTGCAACTGGCTCACCCGAGACTCCCCCACTTCCAGAACAGCGCCAATCTCTTTGAGATTAAGCTCTTCCTGATAATAGAGGGTCAACACCAGCTGTTCGCGCTCAGGTAAAGCCTCAATCGCTTCCATTACGCGCTGGCGTAAATTACCTTCCATTAAATGGTGTAACGGGTTTTCTTGCTGATGTTCATCCGTCACCAGCTCGATGCTATCGCCATGCTCTTCTCGCCACTCGTCATAAGAGAAGAGTTGGCTATTATTGGTATCGAGCAACATCTGACGATACTCTTCAACAGCAATGCCAAGACGTTCCGCCACTTCTGTTTCCGTTGCGTTACGTCCCAGTTCCTGTTCCAGCTGCCCCATCGCATGCGCCACTTCGCGCGCGTTGCGGCGAACACTGCGCGGCACCCAGTCGCGGCTGCGCAGCTCATCCAGCATCGCACCACGAATACGCTGAACTGCGTAAGTCGTAAATGCCGTTCCTTGCAGAGCGTCGTATCGGTCAACTGCATTCAATAACCCGATACCGCCCGCCTGTAGCAGATCGTCAAGTTCCACGCTCGCCGGCAAACGCACCTGGAGGCGCAATGCTTCGTGACGCACCAGTGGGACATAACGCTGCCACAGCGAGTGTTTATCCATTACACCTTCAGCGGTATAGAGTGAATTCACGATAAACAGCCCTGCGTTAGTTGAGTTATCGGCATGATTATCCGATTCTGCAGGGCGTTCAATTGGATGAATAGTGGGTAAAATGGGGGGTTATTTGCCTATTTCTTTATATACCGTGACTTAGGCACAGCATATAAAACCAGTTCGAAGGCCAGTTCAGGGTGATGTCCGCGCAGATAAAACACATAATCAGCACTGAGAGAGGCAATATATTGAGGAATTGTCAGGAGATCTTCCGGCTTATGGTAAAGACTTATTGCCAGTAAAGGTTTCCAGTCCTGAATCGTGCTTGCAGCGCCCTGCAAGGCTTTTAGTTCAGCGCCTTCGACATCCATTTTAATAAAGGTGGCTTTGCGCCCCTGCAGGATATTATCGATGCTATCCAGTTCAATGGTCACCGTGTTGGTGCTTTGTTCCATCAGGCGTGAAGAAAGTGCATTTCCCGACTGAAAAGAGAGAACGGTGTTTTCATCCCATACGCCCTTTTGCACTGGCTGACAAAATGGCCACTGGCGCGTATTTTCACAAAGTTGAGCATAATTACTGGCATCAGGCTCAAAGCCGATAACGCTTTCTGGCTGCGCGACCTGCTGACGGGCCACTTCTTGCATAAACGCCCCAATGCTATCGCCATTGTAGGCCCCGCAATCAATAAACACTTCGTTATCCTGCAGGCGGACAATATCTGACGGGAAATAATGTACCGGTTCGTATACCGCCTGGTAATAGCCACGGGTAGCAGTTAAACGCTGTTTAAGAAAGGCGACCAGCGTTTCCCGCGAACGATCGTCTTCCAGGCTCGCGTACAGATGTTCAAGAAGGTCCTTATGTTCATCACAAAATGACGGGGTATACCAGAGAGTTGTGCTGACGCCGATAAAAGCAGGATCAAATACAAGCACATTGGCGCCCCCCTGCCGAAGTTCTGCCTGCATCGCGTCACTAACATACTGCAACGCCACGATACAGTTGAATTCACCGGGTTGTTCAAGGAGATCTTCGATTGCCACAACCGGGAGACCGTGGAAGCTCATCCCTTCTGTAATATATTTTCTGTTAAGTGCGACTTTATGGAGCGGCATGTTTTCCCGGAACATAAATTCTGCCGTCATCTGCCCCAGACAGCCTGCCCCATAAAGCACAATCGGGAGCCCATTGGCTTGCATTGAGTTGATGCTCTCAAAAAAGGCGTTATCGTAACCCTGTAACTGTTCCAGTAATGTCATATAGTCCTCAGCACAACCGTTATTAACGTAATAATTCGACTTTGGCAGACGTCAGTGCGCTCTGCTGCGCTTTTTCGAGAAATTCCAGCCCGCGGACGGCCGTATCGCAACTGAGGCTGTATCCCGTAGGTTCACCACGTAAACTGGCGGCAATATCGGCGTAATAGTTTGCAAATGCCTCAATGAATCCGGCAGGGTGCCCTGCTTTGAAGCGGCAATAGCGGGGCTGATTGGCCACCGTATTGTCTCCGGCTGTTCGGTCGATCAAGCGAATATTCCCGTGTACATCAGCAAGATGGAGATACTCAGGCTCCATTTGCAACCATTCTGCGCTGCCTTCAGAACCATAAATTCGTATCCGCAAACCATTTCGGTAACCCAGCGCCGCTTTGCCGTACCAGTAATTACACACCATATCGTCGTCGTAACGGGAAACCAGATTCACCGTATCGACAACATTCGGGACGCGCGCAAACGTGCTGTTAATCGCATAGACATCCTCGGCACGTTTATCCGTCAGAAACTCCACCAGTTGATGCACATGGACCCCAAGGTCGAGGGAAACGGTCGGGATGTCACCATCAACGCGACGCCATTCCTGAGGCTGAGCCACACTGCCATCTTCCCGGCTGCGAATAAATCCTTCCTGAGGCATTTCCACCATGACATGCTGAATGCTCCCCAGTTCACCGCGACGTAACCGTTCACGCAATTCGCGTACCATCGGATAGCCGGTATAGTTATAGGTGACGTAGAGTTGTCCATTGATGTCTGCCACGCGCTGGGCGATATCGCGCGCATCCGTCACACTGGCGACCATGGCTTTTTCACTGATAACCGGAAGACCGTATTCAAGACAGGCCAGAATAATTTCACGATGGGCCGGGGTCGGCGTCAGGATGACAACGGCATCCATTTGTGCGTGCTGCTCTTCCAGCAGGGTCGCCGCATTCGTATAAATGGCTTCATCCTTTAGTCCCCATGCCAGCCCCGTCTGTTTGCTAAGCGTTTTATCGCGGCTAAAACATCCCGTCACCAACTCGAAATGGCCGTCCATTTGACTGGCAATTTTGTGCGTCAGACCAATTGCTGAATTGATCCCTCCGCCAATAAACCCAAGAGATAGAGGCCTGTTCATAGTCCGGTCCTTACAAAGAAGAAAAAGAAAAATAGTTTTTAAGCTGAGGCGTGTGGCTTGCCATGGCGTCAAGATCGGTAAACTCAGCAAAAATTAACCCTGCCCGATCCCCTGGCGCAGGGCCGATTTCATCGCCGGGTTGTTTAAGCGGTATCGCCTGAAGGATGTTGGCTGGCAGAGGCGCACAGTTAAACCCGAAGAAAAGGCTTCGATGAGTTGAAGAGACCGTATGACGGGCAATATTGCGCCGACGTGCGGGACGCCGGTGCGCCAGGTGACTTGTCTGTCCAATGAAAGGCGCAACAAATTCACGGCAATAATCGACGCCCGTGGAAAGCTCAATCAATTTCGAATAGAGATCGCCCGGACAGCGGCGTGTCACTTCAATCAGCCAAAATTGCCGTTCGTCAGCAATAAGTTGAGTATGTAAGAGTCCATCGACAAGGCCTAAGTCGCTGACAATGGCCTGCATACATTCACTGATTTGATCACGCATCGACTCAGGCAGATTGACACTCAGACAGCTGCTGTTCACTTGCCACGGATAGACTGTGCAATATTCATCGACAAAAAATTCGCACGTGATTTCCCCCCCACGAATAAACGCCGAGTGACTATACAGCGCCCCCTGGCAGAACGTTTCAATGACACAATGTCCGCCCGCTGACGCAGCACGCGCGACGTTGACCGCCTCATCAAGCTCATCTGGCTGATGAATCAATGAGATCCCTTTTCCACTGTATGCGTCGACAGGTTTTACCAGCAGCGGGAAAGGCATCGTACGCGCCTCCTGCACGTTACTGGCAGCTTTTGGAATAGGATATCCCTTCTCGCTGGCCCATTTCCTGAAGCGGTCCTTGAGGAAAAGGAGATCGCTTACCTCGGGAGAATCGTAGCCGGGAAGGCCCAGCGCCTGCGCCACGCGGCAGCCAGAAAGATACGAAACGTCCGTCACACCAGGCGACAGCGCCGTGATTTTTTCCTTGCGGGCAATGGCCAGTACCGCCTCGCTGTCAGCGTAATTTTGCGCCCAGGTCGCATCGGCATATTTCATCCCTGCATCCTGGGCTTTACCGCTACAGGCAAGCGTTCGAAACCCTGCGGCTTTTATGGCCTGCTGTAATGGCAACGAGGCAAACCCTGCATCAAGGATCATCGCTGTAGGCATCATGCTCATACCGCAATCTCCGTGACTGGCGTCGGTTCGTTACCCTGCACCTGTCCTACCAGGGAAGCACGCTTCAGAGCATTCACGACCCGATCCTGTTCTTCCAGCGTCATTCCTGGATAAATCGGCAAGCACAGCACCTTTCCGGCGATATCATTCGCAACAGGCAGATGTTCTTCCGCCGAAGTAGGGAAACCTCTGTACATGGCAAATGAACTGATGAGCGGGTAGAAATAGCGACGCGTCAAAATGGCATCCGCTTTAAATAACTCATACACCCCATCACGACTCATCCCGAAATGCGGTTCGATGAGCACCGGGAAATAGGCGTGGTTCCAGCTCACATCGTCGGGTACGTCGACAAACGTTAATCCTTCCAGCCCGTCTAACATTTCACAGTAGCGTTGATAAATCGCCTTTCTTTCGTCCAGTGCTTTATCAATATGTTTAAGCTGCAGAAGACCGAATGCAGCTTCCACCTCATTCATTTTGGCGTTAATGCCAGGAGCCACGATGCGGGTTTCACCAGCAAAGCCAAAATTCTTAAGGTAATCGATGCGCTGTTTGGTTTTGAGATCGTGACTTATAATGGCCCCGCCCTCAAAGGTGTTAAAGACTTTGGTGGCATGGAAGCTGAGTACGGATAAATCACCGTGATTTAAAATGCTTATATCGTTTTTGCGGACATTAAATGCATGTGCTGCGTCATAAATAACCCGCAAACCGTACACATCTGCAATTTTCTGAATTTTATCGATGTCACAGGGAATCCCATAACAATGAACAGGCAAAATTGCGGTGGTGTTAGGCGTAATTAATTCTTCAATGCGATCCGGATTAATATTATAGGTTTGGGGATCGATATCAGCGAAGACCGGCGTTAATCCGTTCCACAATAAGCTATGCGAGGTCGCAACAAAGGAATACGGCGTGGTGATCACCTCGCCAGTCAGGCGCAACGCCTGAAATGCCGTCAGCAGCGCCAGCGTTCCGTTTGCAAAAAGCGAAAGGTGCTTTACACCCAGATATTCCGCCAGAGCCTGTTCCAGCTGCTGATGAAATGGTCCGCCGTTTGTCAGAGTTTTATTTTGCCAGATTTGCTCCAGATAAGGGATAAACTCTTCCAGAGGGGGCAAGAATGGACTGGTTACGTAAATTTTACTCATATCCTACCTCGGTAATGATACCGTTAAATTTTGCCCACATGGCCGGCTTAGTTAACCCTTGCGAGTCAGGAATGCTGTTCAGTGATGAGAAACGCATGCGGCTCTTCTCCCCGACAATAAATTCCCCACGCTTCACGCAGCGCCCGTTCAAAGTTTTCTGCAATATTAAAATCTGGCACGTGGTCTACGGGGATCCTGTCTCGCATCCCCAGTCGGATTTCAGCAAGTTCTGGAATACGTTGCCCCCAGGCGATTGCTCTGGAAATATAATCTTCCTCATCAATCGCAATAAACTGCTCCAGTCTATAAGAACGCATAATATCGACGCCCTGCTGACATGGTATGGTCGGGCCATTCATGGTGATTGTCGGGACGCCCATCCAGGCGCCATGATGCGTCGTCGTTCCACCGCTATAAGGGAATGCATCAAGTAAAATATCAATCTCATGGTGCATCGTGAGGTACTCATCCATTTCCACGAGTCCCCGGAAGAGCAATCTGTCGCGAGAAATTCCGCGCTGTTGCAGGCGTTTTGTCATGGCCGAAATCATTTCGGCATCAGTCATGTTACCGATTAACAGCCTGGCTTCAGGGTAACCCGTCAAAATAGATGCCCATGCATTCAGCACCTGATCGTTAATTTTTTTAGAGCGGTTAAAACTGGCAAAGGTAATATAACCGTTACGCAGCGCAGGTAATGGATTGATGTCCGGACTGAGAGGATGAGGTTCGAAACTCTTGCGTGTCGCAACGAACATCGCGTTTTCCACCAGCTGTTTTTCAAGCTCCTGAGACTGCGCCAGGCTCGCCGAAAGAAGTATATAGTCCATCTCTTTCAGACCCGTCGTGCCCGGATAACCTATCCATGTGATCTGAATCGGAGCCGGACGCAACGCGAAAACAGGCAATCGGTTGTAGGCTGTATGACCCGATAAATCGAACAGAATATCAATCCCGTCTTCAGCTATCAGTTTCGCCAGTTCAATATCGCTGATAGCATCAACCTGACGCCATAGCGTTGCGCTCTGGCGAAGGTGACAATACGTGTCATCTTCTTCAAGGAACAGGGTGCTATAGGCCACCAAATCATACTGTTCACGATTGATGGCATCCCAATAAGGCAGAAGAAAATTCGCCACCGGATGCTTACGCAAATCGCCTGAAACAAAGCCAAGTCGAAGCTTACGCTGAGGTTCTCTGGAATTATTGAGAACCAGTTTTACCCCGCTCTCTGTTGCCCAGGTTGCTGCGCGGCGGCCGTATTCAAGGTGCTTTTCCAGCAACGTCTCGGCCGTTACGCTAGCGTCGTGGCTCATTACAAACAGTAAGTTACTGAAGTAGCCGAAATTATAATTGCTAAGCTCTACGGCCTTTTCCATAAAATAGCGCGCTTCTGCCATTTTATGGTTGTCACTCAATACAATCCCGGTGAGCCCAAGTGAACTGGGCCCCGGGTGCTGGAAGCGCATAATCTCCCTGCAGCATTTTTCCGCTAATGCCATATCGCCATAGGCATGATGCAGCGATGCCAGACTTAGCCAGTAATCAATATTTTTATTATTCAGACGAAGCAAGGTGCGGACAATTTGCCGTGAACCGTAGAATTCACGCTTGCGCTGCAACACCGTGGCAAGATCATAATAGATATCAAGGCTCGAGAAATAATAGCCCATCAGTTTACAAAGCGACGCCAGCGCGTCATCCCAGGCGGAAGTCAGCACGCATGTTTTTGAATAGCAGCGAAGGACGTGAATATTGTCTGGATTTTTTTCCATTAACTCACGAGCATACTCGCGGGCTTCTTTAGAACGGCCTTTTTGGATAAGGCTGTTTGCGCGCTCGTAGATAGCGTCCACGTCCGGGTCGGCTAATACGGGTTCGGCATTGCTCTTGATCAGCATTCCGCCCTGCTGTTGATCGACACTAAGCAACAACAACAGAGAAAGTTGCGATTTCAGTACGTCGAGCATGCCTGCACGCAGAAAACACTGCAGTTGCTTTTTCCAGGCCTCAGGCGAGCCGGTTAGCAACCCTTTAATTTTCAATGAAGAGTAGAGTTCCCAGTTCGTCTGCCCGGCATGCCCCATTTCGAAGCGCAAATAATTCCACTCAGCAGGGGTCAATGAAACCCACTCTCCCCACAGGTTCATGATGCTTACATCGTTCGCAGGACACGCTGGTGGTAGCAACCCTACCGGTGCCAGGTCATCATTTTGCGAAGCGTTGTATGCCCCAGGGCTGGCACTCCAGAAAAATCCGTCAGCACAGGTCATAAACAGCGTTTTTAATGCTTCCCACACCGTCTCCTGATAATCCTCATGCGTTTCAGGAGCCCGGCAATTGAGCACAAGCTGTTCGAAACTTAAGGACATAGGCCAGGCATTGCCCAACAACTCCATGATCCTGATAATAATGGCATTGTCGGTACGCATGATCCGTCCATTATTATTTCTGAACACGCGGGGCGCTTTTGCAGAATCCAGTTCGATCGGCATAAAACTTCCGGCCCAGTGCAGGTTTCTCAGGAGGTTCAGATCCGGGTGAACCGGCGGCGAGAGGCGATTTAGGTGGCACAGCAAGGAAAAGCGTTCTTCGCGTTGAACGGCGTAATCAAGATATTGCTGCGACAAGGTTCTGCTTGCCCCGTCGCTGACGGCACCCAGTAACTGTTCGATTCTCGGACTATAGAAGCTTCCCAGTTCCGACTGTGGCAGCAAATCGCCCAGGAACTGCAGACCGGCGAGTTCAGCCTGCGCGTTAAAATCCCCAAGGGTGCATGCCCCGTCACTCGGGCTTAAATAGGCCAGAATGAGCGCGTTATCATCCATTTCTTCAGCGAGAAGGACTTCATTTTTCAGCGAACCCTCTTCCAGCGTGAGCAACATAAAGCTCAGCATGGCGCGGGCTGACGCCAGCAGGTCGCTGCCCTCTTCTGCGCGATCAAGATGGAACCGCAACGCTTCACCCAACGTTATGCGCGCTATGCTGCCAGGCAGTACTGACCACTTAATGGCGATAACGCCGTTGGCAGATAAATGCGCCTGGCACCATGTCAGCAACGCTTCCCGTTCGCTTTTTCCAAGAAAACCAAAGGTCTGATGAATAATGATGTAATCTAACTCACCCGGATCCGCGGCGAGCAAATCCCCTAATCCTGCAGCAAACAGTTCAACGTTATGACATCCCAGTTCGGCAGCAAACTTCTGCCCCTTCACGATCGCCTCTTCGTCAATATCGATACCCAGAGCGATACTCTCAGGATGCGCCCAGGCGTGCATAATCAGACGCGTTGCTGAACCACAGCCAATCTCCATGACACGGGCAAACGCAGGCAGTGGCGTGGTCAGATGATTAAGCACCGCAGCGGCATGAATGGTCTCGGGGCTGACCCGATAATAGGGGTACTGTGTCGTCACGTTTTTTCCAGATTCTGTTCTTACGGTCACAGGGCAAATGCTTCAGCGTTGATACGTGCGAATAAGCGACGATTTATATTCCTGGTATGGGCCTGTTGTGTTCCTTGTCACCCAACAGAACGCCTCCTCACCCGACTGGCTATCGAGTATTCCGCTACGCTCGGCACGCGCGATCGCCAGACGGTCTTCTGGCGAAAGCGTGTCCAGACAGGAAAAGAGTGCGACTTGCTCCAGACCAGGCGCATGATTGCCGCTGGCGAGGTTGGTATGGATGAACGGCACAACGCGGTCGAAATATCGTTGCGCTACGCCGCCGGGTTTTGCGTAAATAAAACCGGCAAAAACCTCTTCCCAGAAAGGTGAGGATTCGGTTTGCAGGAGCAACAGCGCCGTTTCTGGCTCACACCACGGCTTACGCACCAGCACATTAGGGTTAATGGCAATAATGGGAGTGTTAAACGCCTGCAGTGCGTGGTGCAGGAAAACGATGCGACGTGCAGCACGGACTACCGACATGTCCTCATTACGGGTTATTTGCTCATGGCTTGCAGAGAGGTTGAGCTCAGGTAGCTGTTCGCGAAGGGTCATCAGGCTATGTTTAACATCATCATTGCCGTTAATTAGATGCACGTGCACATCAAGGACGTCGCGATTGGTCTCATAGAGTGAATAGAGCATCGGCACAGCGTGCTCGAAATAATCCTCGCTGTCGCACGTGACTAGCACCGTTGTTTTGGCAGCTGTGCTTTTTGCGATCCAGTAATCGTAGGATTGATTTTCCACCGCGTGCTCGCTCACGTGAAGCGATCGAAAATCGATGTACGAATCGGGTATACCCCCCAGCCTGTAGATGCCGCAGGTAATCATCAACAGGGCCATAGGATCTTCGCCGATTAATGCAGCGTCTGCCGTCAGAGCCTGGATAACAACCATCGCCTGGTTGAAATCATTTTCCATTAAACAGATCAACAGCAGGATTTTCAGCACAGGTGCCGAATTGCTAACCAGCGAAAGGTTGTTGTTAATTAAAAATAACGCTGAGCTGATTTCATTGACGCGGAACAGGAGCTGAATGGCGGCGACAAGATAGTGAATGTTGTCATCGGCTTTTAACGCCGACACAATATATTCTGTCAGTTGGGTACTCATCTCGGCAGAAAGAGTTTGTTTTTCGCCAATGACGGACTCATCCAGTGCGGTGTTTGCCAGCACGATGGCACATAGCATGTCTTTTAAAGCCGTATCCTTTTCAGCATCCAGCCCCGTTTCGGCCACACGAATCATGGGTTCGAGCGCAGTGAAATTAGTGCTTTTAAAACTGAAAATTTCGGCCGTGATGTTGGCGGGCATAACATCGGCTTCTGGCAGATCAATGAATCGGGTAAACACATTCCGATAAAACTGACGCATAGCCCGGCTACGTGCGAATTCACTCATCTTATAACTCTTCGGTAAACTGTCGTCAGACGACCGGAAAAGGAGATTTTAGACAGAGTAACACTGTGTTTCGGGGGGTGATGGCGGGAAAACGCTGCTAAATGCAGCCTTATTTTACAGATTACGATCCGGTGATTTTACGGAAAAATAGTGAAAAAAAAGGCTGCTGTTTCCAGCAACCTTTTTTAAAGATAGTGCGTCTATTAACGCAGCAGGGACAGCATCGCCTGTGGAACCTGGTTTGCCTGAGACAGCACGGAAGTACCAGCCTGCTGCAGGATCTGCGCGCGGGACATGTTAGATACTTCAGTTGCGTAGTCAGCATCCTGGATACGAGACTGAGCAGCAGACAGGTTAGTGATAGAGTTGTTCAGGTTGTTAATGGTAGATTCGAAACGGTTCTGAATCGCACCCATGTTAGAACGAGCGGTATCAATTTTAGAGATAGCGTTGTCAGCTGCAGTGATGAAAGCTTTAGCAGTGCTGTTATCGGTGATAGTACCGGTCAGGCCAGTGTCGAGGCTGGTAGCTTTAGCATCAATCAGTGCGCCAGTGGTGATAGCGATGCTATCAGTTGCACCAGTACCTGCGCCAACCTGGATGTTCAGAGAAGCAGTCTGGCTACCGTCCAGCAGTTTTTTGCCGTTGAAGTTAGCAGCGCCAGCGATACGGTCGATTTCACCCAGACGCTGAGTAATTTCAGTGCTGATTGAGGTGTAGTCAGTGGTACCGTTAGTATCGTTCGCAGCCTGAACAGCCAGCTCACGGATACGCTGTAAGTTGGAGTTGATCTCGTTCAGGTTACCTTCAGCGGTCTGAACCAGAGAGATACCGTCGTTGGCGTTACGAGCAGCCTGAGTCATCCCTTTAATCTGAGAGTTCATACGGTTTGCAATCGCCTGACCCGCAGCATCATCTTTAGAGCTGTTGATACGCAGACCAGAAGACAGACGCTCAATAGCGGTGCCCAGAGAAGACTGAGATTTGTTCAGGTTGTTCTGAGTGGTCAGGGACAACAGGTTAGTATTGATAACTGACATAATTTTAATTCCTTCAAAAATGGTTTCTAGGGTCGGTGCCTAACACTCACGGCGTCTCTCACCGTCAACAAGGTTATCGACGCTCGAACAGCAGACTTTAGAAAATATCGAAGAAAATATTTAATTGATTGTTTTATAAAGATTTATTTTACACTAAAGCGGCTGCAGAGTGCATGGTGAATAAAAGATTAACGCAAAAAATCACCGTCTTATTCTCTTCGGTATATTTCTTCGTCATGCACCCTGTTGATTTGAAACGCGTCATTTAGGTCGCTTATTCAGCGATATATTTTTTAAGCTTGCCGTAAACTTTTCGTCGAACGGGCCGATAAACGACTGAAACATCCATTAAGAAGGAACACTACATGGCGACTATCAGTAATCTCGGGGTGGGCATGCCCGGCCTGTCAGATCTGTACGATAAGCTGCAGGCAGCAGAAGAAACAAAATTGACGGCTATTGCCAAGCAAAAAACCACCTACGACGCGCAGATTACCGGTTACGGCAAATTACAAAGCGCCCTGACGAATCTGCAAACCGCAGCTGCTAAGCTCGCAAAAACAGATACGTGGAACTCAACCTCCATTAGCAGCACCAATACTGCATTTTCGGCTATCAGCACCTCCGGCGCTAACGTTGGTGATGTGACAGTCAACGTGAGCAAGATTGCTAAAGGCCAGGTGCTGACAACCACGCCAGGCACTATCGACAGCAATACTAAGCAGTTAGGTGGCACCACGGGCACCAACAGCCGAACCATTACCATTACCCAGGCAGGCGCTGACAGTAAACCACTGACGGTAACCCTGGCCGATGGCGATACCTCCCTGAACGGGATCGCTAAAGCCATTAATGCTGCCAACGGCGGTGTCTCGGCAAGTGTGGTGAAAGCGGATGATGGCGACTATCGTCTGATGCTGACCTCCAAAACCACCGGTACCGATTCTGATATGACGGTAACAGTGACCGGCGACGATACGCTGAAAGGCATCATTGGCAGTGGCGCACTTACCGAACAGGTGAAATCACAAAATGCCGTCGTTAACGTCAACGGTATTCAGATTGTCCGCCAGACCAATACCATCACTGACGCCATTCCAGGGGTAACATTAACCCTGAAAGCACAGAGCACGGCCGATGAAACCCTGACCGTAACCCGCTCTACAGACGATAACAAAAAAGCCATTACAGAATGGGTAACTGCCTATAACTCTCTGCAGTCCACCATTGCCTCATTGACGAAATATGAGCCACCTGCGGTGGGTGCAACCGCCCAGTCTTCGAATAACGGCGTACTGATGGGTGACAGTACTATCCGCGGAGTACAATCCGATCTGCGTGCTTTATTGACCAATGTACAGAGCGGTTCCTATGCCATTATGGCCCAACTTGGCATCACACAGGACCCGGTCAAAGGCGCGGACGGCGCGGTTGGCAACCTGAAAATTGATGATAAGAAATTAACCAAGATCCTCACGGATGACCCGGCTGGCGTTCAGGCCTATTTTGTCGGGGATGGTAAAACCACCGGTTTCGCCACCCAGATGAACAATACGCTGACTGACATGCTGAGCACCTCTGTAGGTAAAGAAGGCGTCATTCAGAATGCGAAGGACGGCATTAACGCCACGCTCAAATCCATCGGTAAACGTTATGACGCGATGGAGTTGACGATTGAAGCCACGATGGCGCGCTATAAAAAGCAATTTAACGATTTAGATAAGCTGGTCACAAAATTCAATGGCACGGCCACTTATTTGACCCAACAGTTCAGCAGTAAGTAAGAAAGGAAACGATATGTATAGCAAATCTGGTGTACAAGCCTATCAGCAGGTAGGTCTTGAATCTGCTGTCTTGAGTGCCAGCCCGCACCAGTTGGTTGTCATGTTGTTCGACGGTATCCATAGCGCGCTTATCCGGGCGCGCCTTTTCCTTGAGCAAGGGGACATCCCGGCAAAAGGAGAGGCCCTGTCTAAGGCCATTAATATTATCGAAAATGGCCTTAAGGCTGGGTTAAATATGGATGTGGGAGGAGAACTCCCCCGCAACCTTTCTGCGCTTTATGACTATATGGTACGCCGTTTGTTACATGCCAATCTGCGCAATGACATCGAAGCTATTACCGAAGTCGAGGCTCTGCTGCTCAATATTTCCGACGCCTGGAAGCAAATCGGCCCGGGTTATACTCCCAAGCAGGATTAACTTTAATGAACGACTCCAGCTTATCCCTTAAAAAGTGGCATGCTCTTTATGCGCTTAGCAATACAATGCTGAGCCTTGCTCAATCCGGGAAATGGGATGAGCTCATCGAACAGGAGGTTGCATACGTTTCGCTGGTTGAAGAGATCAGCACGACTCCTTTTCCACCCGACAGCAAACACATCCAGGATCAGGCGATGGTGATACTGAATCAGGTGCTGCAGAATGAACTCCTCCTCAAGGATTTGTTGCAGGAAAGAATGAGTGAGTTGAGCGGTCTTATTGCCCAAACCAACAAGCAAAAAAACGTTAACGTTACCTACGGGAAGTTGTCAGGCAACATATTATTTCCCGGAGAGATGAATCATTAATTCACATTAGCGATTCTTGATCCATACTCCAGAAGTCTGCCAAACGGCTTCTGGAGCACGGACGATGAAAAACCCCACCCTGTTACAATGTTTTCACTGGTATTACCCTGCGGGCGGTGAATTGTGGCGAGAGGTCACGGCGTTAGCCCCCAATCTTAACGAAATCGGCATCAATATGATCTGGTTGCCGCCAGCCTGTAAAGGCGCATCCGGCGGGTACTCGGTCGGATACGACACTTACGATCTTTTCGACCTCGGTGAGTTTGACCAGAAAGGCAGCGTCGCCACCAAGTACGGTGACAAAGCTCAGCTGCTGGAGGCTATCGACGCACTCAAAAGTAATGAGATCGCCGTCCTCCTTGACGTGGTGGTTAACCACAAAATGGGCGCAGACGAGAAAGAACCCGTCCGCGTTCAGCGCGTCAACGAACAGGATCGCACGCAGATCGACGATGAGATCATTGAGTGTGAAGCCTGGACACGCTACACCTTCCCTGCCCGTGCCGGGCAATATTCGCAGTTTATCTGGGATTACAAATGCTTCAGCGGCGTCGACCATATTGAAAACCCCGATGAAGACGGCATTTTTAAAATCGTCAACGACTACACCGGTGAAGGCTGGAACGACCAGGTTGATGATGAGATGGGTAATTTTGATTACCTGATGGGCGAAAACATTGATTTTCGCAACCATGCCGTCACCGAGGAAATCAAGTACTGGGCCCGCTGGGTCATGGAACAAACTGGCTGTGACGGTTTTCGTCTGGACGCCGTCAAACACATTCCCGCCTGGTTTTATAAGGAGTGGATTGAGCACGTTCAGGAAGTCGCAACGCAACCGTTGTTTATCGTGGCGGAATACTGGTCCCACGAAGTGGATAAACTGCAGGCCTATATTGACCAGGTCGATGGCAAGACGATGCTGTTCGATGCCCCCCTGCAGATGAAATTCCACGAAGCATCGCGCCAGGGTCGGGAATACGACATGAGCCAAATCTTTACCGGCACCCTGGTCGAAGCCGATCCGTTCCATGCAGTAACTCTGGTTGCCAACCATGACACTCAGCCTTTGCAGGCACTGGAAGCGCCGGTTGAAGCGTGGTTTAAACCGCTGGCCTATGCCCTGATCCTGCTGCGTGAAAACGGAGTGCCCAGCGTCTTTTATCCGGATTTATTCGGTGCCAGCTATGACGATACGGGCGGTGACGGCGAAACCTACCATATTGATATGCCGGTCATCGAGCAGCTTCACGAGCTGATCCTCGCCCGCCAGCGTTTTGCCCACGGCGTGCAGACGCTGTTCTTCGATCACCCAAACTGTATCGCCTTCAGTCGCAGCGGCACCGAAGACGATCCTGGCTGTGTGGTGGTGATGTCGAATGGCGATGACGGCGAGAAAGTGATTTGTCTGGGTGAAAACTACGGCAACAAAACGTGGCGTGATTTTCTCGGCAATCGCGAAGAAACGGTCACCACCGCGGCGGATGGCGAAGGCACCTTTACCTGCAAAGGTGGAAGCGTCAGCGTGTGGGTGATTGAGGATGCGTTGTAGTTGTAAAAGCATCTGACGTGAATTGAATGCCGGGTCAGGCGAAGCTGCCACCCGGCAACATGCACTACGGAAGTTTACTCTCCAGCGGATTTTTGCTCAGATAATCTGCGCACTCTACCGTCGGGCGATCGACCTTCTGTAGCTCCATACCATCATACTCAAGAACAGAGCCATCGCGCTCCAGCGGATAAATATCCAGCTTGCGGGTGACGTTATAATAACTGTCTGAACGCAGCATGATTTTACCCGGTACAGCGATCACGCGCTGCCACTGACGGCAGTCCAGCGTATCGCCCTCCTCCGTCACCACCAGCGTGGCAATCGCCTCTGAGCTCACCATTTTGCTCTGCGGCCCTTTTGACTGCCAGTACCCTGCCAGATGCGCCGGGACGGGGTGTTTGATCACTTCCTGATAGTTATCCACCTGAACGCACCCGGTCAGTGCCAGCAGCGCGCCAGCAATTGCTATTTTTTTCATCATCTTTCCTGCATTCGAAGAAAAAAATATTGTGGCATTAAAGCGCTTGGGCTGCCAGCGAAGATCGACGGGGCTTAAACCTGCATCCCCATCACTTCCTGATAAGCAGACACAAGCTTATTACGCACCTGAATCCCCATCTGCAGGGAAACCGAGGCTTTTTGCAAATCGGTCATCACATCATTCAGTGCCACGCCCGGCTCGCCGAGGGTGAACTTCTCCGCCTGTGTACGTGCGGCGGTCTGGGTATCGCTGATACGGTCAAGCGCGGCGTGCAGTTGTCCTGCAAAACTGATGCTCGGTTGTTCTGCCACATTCTGATTACGGGCCGTCATCGCCGTTGCCTGCAACTGACTGATCACCCCTTCAATACCCTGTATAGCCATGACTCTCCCCTGAATGGTTTTTTACGGGGTCAAGACTAACAGCTTGTCAATAAGATAATGGCGGTAAATAGCGTGAAAAAACCAGGTTATTTGACGCATAGAAAATCCTGAATCATCAAATAATGGCAGGGCCATCAATATGGAACTTTTGTCGTGTTTGCCGACCCGGGAGTCAGTTTTGTTTCTCTACACGAATAACGTAAACCACCAGGATTTAAGAGGTGCGCAATGAGTGCAACAGCATCGACAGCGCCACAAAATAAATCACTCGAGTGGATGAACCGCCTTCGCGCGAATCCTAAAATCCCGTTGATCGTGGCAGGCGCTGCCGCAATTGCGATCCTTGTAGCGATGGTCTTGTGGGCGAAAAGCCCTGATTACCGCACGCTTTACAGTAACCTTTCCGATCAGGATGGCGGTGCCATCGTCACCCAGCTTACCCAGATGAACATCCCTTATCGCTTTGCGGATAACGGCGGTGCGCTGGAGGTACCGGCTGATAAGGTGCACGAACTTCGTCTGCGCCTGGCGCAACAGGGACTGCCAAAGGGCGGTGCGGTAGGTTTTGAACTGCTGGATCAGGAAAAATTCGGTATCAGCCAGTTCAGCGAGCAGGTGAACTACCAGCGTGCGCTGGAAGGTGAGCTGGCCCGTACGATTGAAACATTGGGTCCGGTGAAGAGTGCCCGTGTGCACCTGGCCATGCCTAAGCCCTCCCTGTTTGTCCGCGAGCAGAAATCCCCGTCGGCCTCCGTCACCGTTAACCTCCAGCCTGGCCGTGCAATGGATGAAGGACAAATCAGCGCGGTGACCCATCTGGTCTCCAGCGCCGTTGCCGGTCTCCCGCCGGGTAACGTGACGCTGGTTGATCAAAGTGGTCATCTGCTGACCCAGTCCAATACCGCAGGCCGCGATCTGAATGACGCGCAGCTGAAATATGCCGCGGATGTGGAAGGTCGCGTGCAGCGTCGCATCGAAGCCATCCTTGGCCCGGTCGTCGGTAACAGCAACGTGCATGCACAGGTTACCGCGCAGATTGACTTCTCTAATAAAGAACAGACCGAAGAGCAATACAGCCCGAATGGCAACCCGGCTCAGGCGGTAATGCGCTCTCGTCAGGTCAATGAAAACGAACAGGTTGGCGGCGCATACCCAGGCGGTGTGCCAGGCGCATTGTCTAACCAGCCAGCACCGGCTAACGCGGCGCCAATCTCAACGCCACCGGCTAATCAGCAGAACGGTCAGCAAACGAATCAGCAGACCACATCAACAGCCAGCACCGCCGGTCCGCGTACCAGCAGTCGTAACGAAACCACCAACTACGAAGTGGACCGTACTATCCGCCACACCAAACTGAACGTGGGCGATGTACAGCGTCTGTCGGTTGCGGTGGTGGTGAACTACAAGACACTGGCGGATGGCAAGCCGTTGCCGTTGACCGCCGAGCAGATGAAACAGATTGAAGACCTGACCCGTGAAGCGATGGGTTACTCCGAGAAGCGCGGCGACACGCTCAACGTGGTGAACTCACCGTTCAACTCGGTTGAAGAGTCAGGTGGCGAACTGCCGTTCTGGCAACAGCAGGCGTTTATCGATCAGCTGCTGTCCGCAGGTCGCTGGCTGCTGGTTCTGATTGTCGCGTGGCTGCTGTGGCGTAAGGGCATTCGTCCTCAGCTCCAGCGTCGTGCTGAAGCTGAAAAAGCGGCGCGCGAACAGGTCAGTACCCGTCAGGAAGTGGAAGATGCGGTTGAAGTTCGCCTCAGCAAAGACGAACAGATGCAGCAACGCCGTGCTAACCAGCGTATGGGCGCCGAGGTCATGAGCCAGCGCATTCGCGAAATGTCAGATAACGATCCGCGCGTCGTGGCGCTGGTCATCCGCCAGTGGATGGGTAACGAACATGAGTAACACGCTTTCAGGCACCGATAAAAGCGTCATCCTGCTGATGACCATTGGCGAAGACCGTGCGGCCGAGGTGTTCAAACACCTCTCGCAGCGCGAAGTACAGATTCTCAGTGCGGCAATGGCAAACGTACGCCAGATCTCTAACAAACAGCTGACGGAAGTGCTGTCTGAATTTGAGCAGGAAGCCGAACAGTTTGCCGCGCTCAACGTCAACGCCAACGACTATCTGCGCTCCGTGCTGGTCAAGGCGCTGGGCGAAGAGCGTGCTGCCAGCCTGCTGGAAGACATTCTGGAAACGCGCGATACCGCCAGCGGTATCGAGACGCTCAACTTTATGGAGCCGCAGAGTGCCGCCGACCTTATCCGCGACGAGCACCCGCAGATTATCGCCACCATTCTTGTCCACCTCAAACGTGGCCAGGCGGCTGATATTCTGGCGTTGTTCGAAGAGCGCCTGCGTCACGATGTGATGCTGCGTATCGCGACCTTCGGTGGTGTCCAGCCAGCCGCGCTGGCGGAGCTGACCGAAGTGCTGAACAACCTGCTCGATGGCCAGAACCTCAAGCGCAGCAAAATGGGCGGCGTGAGAACGGCGGCAGAGATCATCAACCTGATGAAAACGCAGCAGGAAGAAGCGGTCATTACCGCCGTTCGCGAATTCGACGGCGAGCTGGCACAGAAAATTATCGACGAGATGTTCCTGTTCGAAAACCTGGTCGAAGTGGACGATCGCAGCATCCAGCGCCTCCTCCAGGAAGTGGACTCCGAGTCGCTGCTTATCGCCCTCAAAGGTGCCGAGCAGCCGCTGCGCGAGAAGTTCCTGCGCAACATGTCTCAGCGTGCGGCAGATATCCTGCGCGACGACCTTGCCAACCGTGGCCCGGTCCGTCTGTCTCAGGTGGAAAACGAACAGAAAGCCATCCTGCTTATCGTTCGTCGTCTGGCGGAAACCGGCGAGATGGTGATTGGCAGCGGAGACGACACCTATGTCTAATGAACTGCCGTGGAAGCGCTGGACGCCCGACGATCTGGCGCCTCCCCTGTCAGAGTTCACACCCGCCGTGCTGTCGCCCGAAGAGGGCGACCCGGATGTCGAGCAGCCTGAGCTGAGCGAAGAAGAGCAGCGCGCGCAGATGCTGGCCCAGCTGCAGATGCAGGCCCATGAGCAGGGCTACACGGCTGGCCTGAACGAAGGACGCCAGAAAGGCCACGATCAGGGGTATCAGGAAGGTCTGGCCAAAGGGTTAGAACACGGCATTGAACAGGCGCGCCAGCAACAGGCTCCACTTCACGCCCGTATGCAGCAGCTGGTCAGCGAGTTTCAGCACACGCTGGATGCGCTGGACAGCGTCATTGCCTCAAGGCTGATGCAGATGGCGCTGGAAGCCGCCCGTCAGGTAATCGGCCACGCGCCGGCGGTGGACAACACCGCGCTGATTAAACAAATTCAGGGTCTGCTTCAGCAGGAGCCACTGTTCAGTGGGAAACCGCAGCTGCGCGTTCATCCGGACGACCTCCAGCGCGTGGAAGAGAGTCTGGGCGCCACGCTGAGCCTGCACGGCTGGCGTCTGCGCGGCGACCCGTCGCTGCATCACGGAGGCTGCAAGGTCTCTGCCGATGAAGGTGACCTGGATGCCAGCGTTGCGACCCGCTGGCAGGAACTGTGCCGCCTGGCAGCACCGGGAGTCGTCTGATGACTGCACGCCTCACCCGCTGGCTCAACACGCTCGATAATTTTGAAGCGAAGATGACGCAGCTGCCGTCCGTTCGCCGTTACGGACGACTCACGCGTGCCACCGGCCTGGTGCTGGAAGCTACTGGCCTGCAGCTTCCGCTGGGAGCTACCTGCGTGATTGAGCGTCAGGATGGACAAGAGACGCGTGAAGTTGAGAGCGAAGTCGTCGGTTTTAACGGCCAACGCCTGTTCCTGATGCCCCTTGAAGAAGTTGAAGGCATTCTGCCCGGTGCACGCGTGTATGCGAAAAACATCAGCGGCGATGGACTGCAAAGTGGGAAACAGCTCCCGCTTGGCCCTGCCCTGCTTGGCCGCGTTCTGGACGGAAGCGGTAAACCGCTAGACGGCCTGCCCTCGCCGGATACCACCGAAACCGGTGCGCTGATCACCCAGCCGTTTAACCCCCTTCAGCGTACCGCCATCGAACATGTCCTCGACACCGGCGTGCGCCCGATTAACGCCCTGCTGACCGTAGGCCGCGGGCAGCGTATGGGCCTGTTTGCCGGCTCAGGGGTGGGCAAATCCGTCCTGCTTGGCATGATGGCACGCTACACCCAGGCCGATGTTATCGTCGTGGGTCTGATCGGTGAACGTGGTCGCGAAGTAAAAGATTTTATTGAAAACATTCTCGGTGCAGAAGGCCGTGCCCGCTCGGTGGTCATCGCCGCACCGGCGGATGTCTCACCGTTACTGCGTATGCAGGGTGCTGCGTATGCCACCCGTATCGCGGAAGATTTCCGTGACCGCGGCCAGCACGTGCTGCTGATTATGGACTCCCTGACCCGCTATGCGATGGCGCAGCGTGAAATCGCTCTCGCCATCGGAGAACCTCCGGCGACCAAAGGTTATCCGCCTTCGGTCTTTGCCAAGCTCCCGGCGCTGGTCGAACGTGCAGGAAACGGCATCAGCGGCGGCGGCTCAATCACCGCTTTTTATACAGTTCTGACCGAAGGCGATGACCAGCAGGACCCGATCGCCGACTCCGCGCGTGCGATCCTCGACGGTCATATTGTGTTATCGCGCCGTCTGGCCGAAGCCGGCCACTACCCGGCAATTGATATCGAAGCATCAATCAGCCGTGCAATGACGGCATTGATCACAGAGAAGCACTACGCCCGCGTGCGTAACTTCAAACAACTCCTCTCCAGCTTCCAGCGCAACCGCGATCTGGTGAGCGTGGGGGCGTATGCCAAAGGCAGCGACCCGATGCTCGACAAAGCGATTAGCCTGTGGCCGCAGCTGGAGGCGTTTTTGCAACAAGGTATTTTTGAACGCGCCGACTGGGAAGACTCACTCCAGGCACTGGAGCTGATTTTCCCGCAGGTGTAACACAGGTGGAGGGCGAAGGTCATGGCGCAAAACAGCGCGTTATCAACGCTGAAAGATCTGGCTGAGAAAGAAGTTGATGATGCCGCATTGCAGCTTGGCGCAATGCGACGCGGGTGCCAGCAGGCTGAAGAGCAGTTGAAGATGTTAATCGACTATCAGCATGAATATCGCACCAACCTCAATACCGATATGACACAGGGCATTGGAAGCCAGCGCTGGATTAACTATCAGCAGTTTATTCAGACGCTGGAAAAGGCGATAGAACAGCATCGCCAGCAGCTTAACCAGTGGACCCAGAAAGTCGACACCGCGCTGAATTTCTGGCGCGAGAAAAAGCAGCGACTGCAGGCCTGGCAGACCTTACAGGACCGACAGATCGCGGCAACGACCCTGGCGGAAAACCGTCTGGATCAGAAGAAAATGGATGAGTTTGCCCAGCGCGCATCAATGAGGAAACCGGAATGATCACATTGCAACAACTGCTGATGACCGACAGCGACCTGTCGGGCGGCATGCAAACAGGGAAAGGCACCGACGGTGCACAAGACTTTCTTTCTCTGCTGGCAGGCGCCCTGACGGACGCAACAGGCCAGGGCAACGATGCGCCGCTGACGCTGGCTGACCTGAAAGCAGCCGGCAGTAAGCTGTCAAAAGTTGCTCAGGAAGCCGGGGGAGAGAACACCCTGCAGGCCAAAATAGCCAACCTGCTCTCGCGTCAGCCAGCCCTGACAGGCGATGAACCGACAGCAGCCACCCCGCTGGAAACCCTCGTTTCCGGGCTGGTGCCGGTTTCAAAAGGTGATGCCCTGAAGACCCTGAGCGCGGTGAAAACGCAGGATGACAGCAAAAGCGAGCTGAGCGAAGAAGAGCTGGCAGGGTTGAGCGCGCTGATGGCGATGCTGCCCCACCAGCAGACGGCAACGCCGGTGGCCTCTGGCGCGACAGGTATTGGCGTGACGGCGAAATCAACGCTGAACGCTGCCGCGCTTTCGCAAAATGGTGCAGGTCAACAGTCCATGAGCACCCTGCTGGCGGGCCATGAAAAAGCGCAACAAGCGTCGACTTATCAGGCGCAGGCGCAAAACGCCGATCCGTCTCAACCGGTCAACGCCCCGGCGACCCCGATCGTGGCCGCCGCCGCTGAGAAGCAGGATCTCGCCAGTTCACCCTCTTCAACAGCCCCGACCGCAACGCTTGCGCCCGTCATTTCCAGCAACGTCACCAGCCACACTGCCGCAACCGTTGCCACGGCACCGGTATTGAGCCAGCCGCTGGGAACCCAGGAGTGGCAGCAATCCCTGAGTCAGCACATTACGTTGTTCACGAAACAGGGCCAGCAGACCGCAGAGTTGCGTCTGCATCCGGAAGATCTGGGCCAGGTCCAGATTACCCTGAAACTGGATGATAACCAGGCACAGCTGCAAATGGTGTCGGCGCACAGCCACGTGCGTGCGGCCCTGGAAGCTGCACTGCCTGTCCTGCGCACGTCGCTTGCTGAGAGTGGCATTCAGCTCGCGCAAAGCAGTGTCAGCAGCGAGAGCTTTGCCGGACAGCAGCAGTCCTCCTCTCAACAGCAGCAACAGGCTTCACGTTCCGGTAATACCGGCGGTTTTAATGAGGAGAGCGATGAGTTACTGCCTGCCCCTGCCGCCCTGCAATCCGCGGCGCGTGGCAACAGTGCCGTAGACATCTTTGCCTAAACGCCAGAGGTAGCGTGATTATCCCCGTCTTTTCCACGCTTTGACGACAGCAGGACACGGGATAATCACCTTATTAAGCTGTACCGAAACAGGAAGCTCGTATCAGATGACTGACTCCGCGATCACCAAAAAAAGCAAGCGTTCCATCTGGATCCCGCTGCTGGTGTTAATCACGCTCGCCGCCTGCGCTACCGCGGGCTATAGTTACTGGCGTATGCAGCAGGAACCTTCTACCGCTGCGGCCAAAGCCGAACCGCCTCCTCCGCCGGCACCGGTATTCTTCCCACTGGATACCTTCACCGTGAATCTGGGTGATGCGGATCGTGTGCTGTATGTGGGTATTACGTTACGCCTGAAAGATGAAGCCACGCGTGCGCGCCTGAATGATTATCTTCCTGAAGTGCGTAGCCGTCTGCTGCTGCTGTTCTCTCGTCAGGACGCCTCAACGCTTGCTACCGATGACGGTAAGCAAAAGCTGGTCGACGCCATTAAACAGACGCTGGCGACCCCGCTGGTAAACGGTCAACCCAAGCAGGAAGTCACTGACGTTCTGTATACAGCCTTCATACTGCGGTAACGACATGGGCGACAGTATTCTTTCTCAGGCAGAAATCGACGCGCTTCTTAACGGCGACAGCGATAAGAACGATGATCCGCAACCGGGTATTGGCGGCGATAGCGATATTCGTCCTTATGATCCCAATACCCAGCGCCGCGTAGTACGTGAACGTCTGCAGGCGCTGGAGATCATTAACGAACGCTTTGCACGTCAGTTCCGTATGGGGCTGTTTAACCTGCTGCGTCGTAGCCCGGATATCACGGTCGGTGCGATCCGCATCCAGCCGTATCATGAGTTTGCCCGCAACCTGCCGGTGCCAACGAACCTTAACCTGATCCACCTGAAACCGCTGCGCGGCACAGGTCTGGTGGTGTTTTCGCCAAGCCTGGTGTTCATTGCGGTGGATAACCTGTTTGGTGGCGACGGGCGTTTCCCAACCAAAGTGGAAGGGCGTGAATTTACCCACACCGAGCAGCGCGTCATCAACCGCATGCTGAAGCTGGCGCTGGAATCTTACAGCGACGCGTGGAAAGCGATTAACCCGCTGGAAGTGGAGTACGTACGTTCTGAGATGCAGGTGAAATTTACCAATATCACCACCTCCCCGAACGATATCGTCGTGAATACCCCGTTCCATGTGGAGATCGGTAACCTGACCGGTGAGTTCAACATCTGCCTGCCGTTCAGCATGATCGAACCGCTGCGTGAACTGCTGGTCAACCCGCCGCTGGAGAACTCACGCAACGAAGATCAGAACTGGCGTGAAAACCTGGTGCGTCAGGTTCAGCATTCTCAGCTTGAGCTGGTGGCGAGCTTCGCGGATATCCCGCTGCGCTTATCCCAGATCCTGAAATTACAACCCGGCGATGTTTTGCCGATAGAAAAACCCGACCGCATTATTGCCCATGTGGATGGTGTCCCCGTGCTGACAAGTCAGTACGGCACAATTAACGGTCAGTATGCGTTACGCGTTGAGCACTTGATCAACCCGATATTGAATTCGCTGAATGAGGAACAGCCCAAATGAGTGACATGAACAATCCGTCCGATGAAAACAGCGGAGCACTGGACGATCTGTGGGCTGACGCGTTAAACGAGCAAAAAACGACTCCGGCCAAAAGTGCAGCGGATGCTGTGTTCCAGCAGCTCGGCGGCGGCGATGTCAGCGGTACGCTGCAGGATATTGATCTGATTATGGATATCCCGGTTAAGCTGACCGTGGAACTGGGCCGTACCCGCATGACCATTAAAGAGCTGCTGCGTCTGACGCAGGGTTCCGTGGTGGCCCTTGACGGTCTCGCCGGCGAACCGCTGGATATTCTGATCAACGGTTATCTCATTGCCCAGGGTGAAGTCGTGGTGGTTGCCGATAAATACGGCGTGCGCATCACCGACATTATTACGCCATCTGAACGTATGCGTCGTCTGAGCCGTTAAGCATGAAAACCCAGGCAACAATATCACAGCCCTCTGCCGTTCCCGGCTCTCCGCTGCTCCAGGTGAGTGGCGCGTTGCTCGGTATTATTGCCTTTATTCTTATCGCCGCATGGCTGGCGAAGCGCTTCGGCCTGGCGGGTAAAACCGCCGGCACCCGCGGTCTGAAGGTCAGCGCCAGCACGACACTGGGGCCACGCGAGCGCGTGGTCGTTGTCGATGTGGAAGATGCACGGCTGGTGCTGGGCGTGACTACCTCCAGCATCAACGTCTTGCATAAACTGCCGCCAGCCCCGGCAACGGGTGACGAGCGCGCAGAAGTCCCTGCGGATTTTCAGTCCGTCATGAAGAGTTTGCTTAAGCGTTCCGGGAGATCCTGATGCGCCGTTTGTTATCCCTTACGCTTGCGGGCGTCGGCCTGTTTGCCCCTGCGGTTTACGCGCAACTGCCCGGTCTGGTCTCAACCCCTCTTGCAGGCGGCGGGCAAAGCTGGTCGCTGCCAGTGCAGACGCTGGTTTTCATCACCTCGCTGACGTTTATTCCGGCGATCCTGCTGATGATGACCAGTTTTACCCGAATCATCATCGTCTTTGGTCTGCTGCGCAATGCGCTGGGCACCCCGTCCGCGCCGCCTAACCAGGTACTGCTGGGTCTGGCGCTGTTTTTAACCTTTTTCATTATGTCGCCGGTTATCGACAAGATTTATACCGACGCATACCAGCCGTTTAGCGAAGATAAAATCTCCATGCAGGAGGCGCTCGATAAAGGGGCTCAGCCGCTGCGGGAGTTTATGCTCCGCCAGACCCGGGAAGCGGACCTGGCACTCTTCGCCCGCCTGTCCAATACCGGCGAGCTTCAGGGACCGGAAGCCGTTCCGATGCGTATTCTGCTGCCTGCGTATGTCACCAGTGAGCTGAAAACGGCCTTTCAGATTGGCTTTACCATCTTTATTCCGTTCCTGATTATCGATCTGGTGATCGCCAGCGTTCTGATGGCGCTCGGGATGATGATGGTCCCCCCGGCCACCATTGCCCTGCCCTTTAAGATCATGCTCTTTGTCCTGGTCGATGGCTGGCAACTGCTGGTCAGTTCGCTGGCGCAGAGTTTCTACAGTTAAGGAGCCGTAATGACGCCAGAATCGGTCATGATGATGGGCACGGAAGCGATGAAAATCGCGATAGCCGTTGCCGCGCCGTTACTGCTTGTCGCGCTGGTGACCGGTCTGATTATCAGTATCCTGCAGGCCGCCACGCAGATTAACGAAATGACGCTGTCATTTATCCCAAAAATCATCGCCGTGTTCGTGGCGATTATCGTTGCCGGGCCGTGGATGCTGAACCTGTTGCTGGACTATATGCGCAACCTGTTTACCAATCTGCCGTACATCATCGGCTGACCCGACGATGCTGCACTTCACCAGTGACCAGTGGGTTCAATGGCTTGGCGTCTATTTCTGGCCGATGCTGCGTATCCTGGCGCTGATTACAACGGCCCCCATTCTCAGTGAGAAAACGATACCCAAGCGCGTCAAAGTGGGGCTGGGCATCATCATCACCATTATCGTCGCCCCTTCTCTCCCGCCCGTGGATATTCCGATCTTCTCGGCGAAAGCGGTGTGGGTTGCACTGCAACAGGTGATGATTGGCGTGGCCGTAGGCTTTACCATGCAGCTTGCCTTCGCGGCCGTGCGGACCGCCGGCGAACTGATTGGCCTGCAAATGGGTTTATCATTCGCCACGTTTGTGGATCCCGGTAGCCACCTCAACATGCCGGTGCTGGCGCGCATTATCGATCTGCTCGCCATGCTGCTGTTCCTGTCGTTCAACGGCCATCTGTGGCTCATCTCCATGCTGGTGGATACTTTCCATACGCTGCCGATTGGGGAAAACCCGGTGAACAGCAACGCGTTTCTGGCGCTTACGCGTGCGGCCGGGCTTGTTTTCCTGAATGGCCTGATGCTGGCGCTGCCGATCATCACCCTGCTGCTGACCGTGAACCTCGCCTTAGGCTTACTCAACCGAATGGCACCGCAGCTCTCGGTGTTCGTCATTGGTTTTCCGCTGACGCTGACGGTCGGTATTTTATTAATGTCATTACTGATGCCCCTTATCGCCCCCTTCTGTGAGCACTTATTCGGCGAGATATTCAATCTGTTAGCAGATATTGTCAGTGAGCTACCGCGTAAATAATAGCCCTCACAGTTGATATTGTCTTTCTGAGGATATTCCTAAAATAAAACGTGAAAAACATCTTCCAGGATATATCTGACGGGGTTTAATTGTTTCTAACCACCTCACAATACTTAATATTTACTTTACTTTAAGAAGATTCCTGGCAAATTATACGTAACTTTACGGGATAGTGAGTCCGCCTGAAAGTCTTTGTCATGCTCACAGGTTTATTAATTTTTTCCATCCCGTATGGCTGTTATGAGCTCTCAGGCAGATGGTGAATTATCGTTACGCATTGAGTGAGGGTATGCCATGTCAACGATCATTATGGATTTATGCAGCTACACCCGGCTAGGGTTAACCGGGTACCTGGCAAGCAGAGGGGTAAGAAAGAGAGACATCAACGATGCACACACCGTTGACGAACTCGCAGCCGCTTGTGACGAACTTAAACCAGGCGTGGTGTTTATTAATGAGGACTGTTTCATTCACGATCCAGCCAACAGTCAGCACATTAAGCAAATCATTAATCAGCATCCAAAAACCCTGTTTATTGTTTTTATGGCGATCGCGAATATCCATTTCGATGAGTATTTGTTGGTTCGTAAAAATTTATTGATCAGTTCTAAATCGATTAAACCAGAGTCGCTGGATGACATTCTGGGTGATTATTTGAATAAAGAAGTTAAAAATGTAGGAGCGGTTAACTTACCCACCCTATCATTAAGCAGGACTGAATCAAGCATGCTGCGAATGTGGATGGCAGGGCAAGGGACTATTCAGATCTCAGACCAGATGAATATTAAAGCCAAAACCGTTTCGTCACATAAAGGAAATATTAAAAGGAAAATTAAAACGCATAATAAGCAAGTGATCTATCACGTGGTACGCCTCACCGATAATGTGACGAACGGGATTTTCGTCAACATGCGTTAGTCGCTAAAAAAACCCTTTGCACCCTACCTTTGATCTCTGGCCTGGCCAGAGATTTTTGCTTCTGTGGACAGTGTCGGGCACGCCAGTCGCCACCCGACGCCATGCTATTGCGCTTTCTCTACAAAGATGCCATCCGGGTGTCCCAGTTCGTTAAAAAACCAGATGCCGAGCGGGTAGTCTTCAAGTGATACCAGGTACATCGTGCCTTCACTAAACTCTTCAATTGCCAGGACCACACCCGGGCGGCGCGGCCCACCGTCCGTTTTAACGGTTACCCGATCGTTGACCTTCATACGTTCCTCCTCTGGTTTTGAGCCAGTGTAGAACAAAACGCCTTAACTGGCATCGCTGCCCGGTGTGAATGGCGTTTTTGTGCGCAGTCTATACTTACGGTTGGAGACGGTAAAATGAGGTACCCCGTAATGAAGACCGACAAAGAGTACAGCGACACCATCAAACGCGAGGTTGAGGTGGATGTCGATGCCCTGCTGGCCGCCATCAATGAGATCAGTGAGTCAGAAGTCCGTCGTTCGGACGACAATTCCGACAGGGTCATTGTGAACGGAAGGGATTATCACACCTACCGTGAACTGGCGGAGGCCTTCGAGCTTGATATACACGATTTTAGCGTGTCTGAAGCAAATCGTTAGGACGAAAAAAATCCCGGTCATGGGGATGGCCGGGATCAAAACTTGCTTATGCAAGAAGCACTTGAAAATTCGTTACACCAGGAAATCTGATGTACACAAAACACTATCCTCAACCATTTTGTATGACAAGCATATATTCTCATGGCGAATATAATATTTGGTACATAATAAATTTAGTTATGAGGGACAACATGCGCCGAATGCGGGTTTGGCGGGAGAGATACCCTTTTGCCTCACTTACGCATTAGGAATTTTTTTAGGAATATTCTTAGGTGGCAGTTTGTCAGTTATCAGGAGTCGTTATGCCTTCACTGCAGGATAGCCTGCTGCTCTTTTCCGATCTCGACGGCTCGTTGCTCGATATTCATACGTACGAGTGGCAACCGGCCATGCCCTGGCTGGACACCCTCCAGGATAACCAGGTGCCGGTTATTCTCTGCAGCAGCAAGACCGCCGCAGAAATGCTGGATATCCAGCAGGATCTGGGTCTGGAGGGGTTACCCTTCATAGCTGAGAATGGCGCGGTGATTCAGCCCGACGTGCGCTGGGAGACAGGTCAACGCCACATCAGGGGGATGACGCACCGTGATATTCGCCCGCTGATCGACCAGATTCGCCAGCAGCGGGGCTTTAAATTCACCACCTTTGATGACGTCGACGAACGGGTAATCAGCGAGTGGACGGGGCTGACGCGCTATCGTTCGACCCTCGCGCGCCGACACGAAGCCTCCGTTACGCTCATCTGGCGCGACAGCGATGAAAAAATGGCGCAATTTGACGCGGCGCTGGCGCAGTGCGGCCTGAAATGCCTGCAGGGAGCCCGCTTCTGGCATGTTCTGGATGCTCGCTGCGGTAAAGACGTTGCGGTTGACTGGCTGATTGAGCAGTACCGTGCGCGGGAAGGCATTGTGCCGGTTACCCTGGGGCTCGGCGATGGTCCAAATGATGCCCCGCTGCTGGACAGCGTGGACTACGCCGTGGTGATTAAGGGCATTAACCGGCAGGGCATCACGTTACGCGACGATAACCCCGCCCGGGTGTACCACACGCAACAGCCCGGCCCCGCGGGCTGGCAGGAGGGGCTGGATCACTTCTTATCCTGATCGTGCCAGAACACCCGGTTGCGCCCGCACTGCTTGGCCTGATACAACCGGGCATCCGCCACTGACTGCAACTGTTCGAAATCGTAATTGTCCTTTTCCTGGGCGCTACTTACCCCCAGTGAGGCACTGATACGCACGGTGGTACTCTTTTTCACCAGGATCTCTTTACTGTTGATGCGTGAGCGAATGCGTTCCGCAATCCCCCTCGCCTCTTCAAGCCCGCTGCCGGGCAGTACCACGCAGAACTCTTCCCCACCCACGCGTCCGGCAACATCATTCTTGCGCAGTGCGCTGCCAATCAGGCCTGCGGCATGGGAAAGCACTTTGTCCCCGGCCTGATGGCCAAAGCGATCGTTAATGCTTTTAAAATGGTCGAGATCGATTTGAATCACCGAGAACGGCAGCGACTGCTGCCGACATCTTTCCGACAGCATTTTGGCACGCTCAAACAGGGCACCACGGTTATTCAGGCGGGTGAGCGGATCGTGCCAGGCCTGCCACTGCAAAGAGTGCTGAAGCGTATACATATTGCTGACCATCCGACGGATAACCAGCCACGAGATAAGAAGCATGGCGGTGAAGAGTGCCCAGAGCAGCGCCAGCACGATACTGATACTGCCAAAGTCCCCCTTCACGCCTTCATGCAGGGTATGAACGCGTAAAATCACACCATCGAAGTGATCGAGCCGCTCCCAGCTGATAAAGCGGCTTCCGAGGCGGATCCCCCCGCCGGTATCGTTCTCAATCGCGTGCGCTATCTGCGCCGTTTCGCGTTCGTCAAACCGGTTCACCAGACTACCGGTCTCTTCTGACGTGGCAATCATATTCAGCCGGGTGTCGTACAGCTGATATTCCCCCTCTGTACGCTCTTGCGTTGCCTCTTCCAGCAGATGTTTCATGGTCTTCAATGAGAAATCCATCGCCACAACGCCATACCAGTAATGGTCAAAATAGATCGGTACGCTGGCCGTGATCATCCGTTCACCACCGGTCCAGGGCGACGGGCTGGAGATAAACCAGCGCACCGCGCGAGCGCGATTGTTACGTTCAGACTGCTGGGTAAACCACGGCTGGGTAACCAGATAGTAATAGCGCTGGCTAATATCACTCGTCTGTTCAGGCGTGTCCGTCGCAAGGTAAAACCCGGCGCGTGACGCATAGATAACCCGCTCTTCACTTTGCCCCACCGAGGACGCCAGTCGGAGTAAATACCCCACTTCGAGGGCGGCAGAAATTTCATTGCTGATACGCTCAGGATCACGATTCAACAACGTGGTTTTTTCGACGAACGCATCCGACACGCCGTTGATGGGGAGAGTGCGTTTTTTATCAACGGCGAGCTGCCAGCTGGGGCGCGTGCGAAAGGCGTTAAAGCGTGAAATCGCTTCATACAGGACATCAAAGGCCAGCGGCGTCTGGATGGCATCACGCATGCTTTTGCGGAAAAAAAGCATTTTATCCACGCTGTACTGTAACTGCCGGTCCAGCGAAGTGGCTACCGTTTCCAGATGATTACGCTGGCTGGAGATATACGCATCTTCCAGTACCACCACCTCTCGCCAGGTCAGGAGCGTGGAAAATATCAGTACGATGAGAAAACAGAGATTAACAATCAACCCCGGATTGCTACGCATATGCAGCCATTGCAGAAAAGATCGTCTTACAACAAAGGTCTCGCGCTGCACACACACTCCCTGATTACTGCCCGACGCCGGATACGGAAGGTAAAAACGCCCGGCAAAGCCGGGCGTTATGTCATTAAGCCTTGTCTCGCTTGCGCTGCCCGTCTCCCGGCTGAAGCTCATCCTCACGGAACGCTTCCCGCTTGATGCTATAACCGTCGTGCCACCGGCATTCCACCATACCGCTGGAATACCCGGTGACAATCATACGTGGGCCGCCCTTCTTAGGCTTAACTTCATCACTGACCAAAAAGACCATACCTGCCTCCTGTATCAGGGTGAAACGTTTTCAATTTAGACGAGGAATGATCTTTTTGCACCCCGCAACAGGTAACAATTAGTGCGACGTTCCGCGGATTTTTTCGACCAGTTTTACGGCCCCAACCACGATAATGCCAATGATAAAGCCCAGCACAAGATTAAGCAGCGTGGGCAGAATTGCCGCCACTATGCTGCCCTGCGCCGAAGCGAAATGTTCAATAGCATGATGCAGCGGCACGATACCGTGAACCACAATACCGCCTCCGACAAGGAACATCGCCAGCGTACCCACCACTGACAGGCTCTTCATCAGCCAGGGCGCGGTCACCAGCAGGCTTTTACCGATACCTTTGGCGATAGCGCTCGATTTTTCTTCCAGCCAGTAGCCGATATCATCCAGCTTAACGATAAGCCCCACCAGCCCGTACACCCCCACCGTGACCAGAATGGCGATCCCGGAGAGGATCAGGACTTGGTTCAGAAGCGGTGCTTCAGAGACAATACCTAACGTAATGGCCACGATCTCCGCCGACAGAATAAAGTCGGTACGAATGGCACCTTTCACCTTATCACGCTCGAAAGTTTTAGGATCCTGCGCGGCCAGCGCCTCAAGACGCTGCTGGCGCATTTCCGGCGTGTCGCTGTTCTTACGTGCGGCGAACGAGTGCAGGATCTTTTCAGCGCCTTCGAAGCATAAAAATGCGCCGCCAATCATCAGCAGCGGCGTGATCGCCCATGGGATAAACGCGCTGATCAGCAGCGCAAGCGGCACCAGGATCACCTTATTCAGGAATGAGCCTTTCGCTACGCCCCATACCACCGGTAATTCACGGTTGGCCCGAACGCCGCTCACCTGCTGGGCGTTGAGCGATAAATCGTCTCCCAGAACCCCGGCGGTTTTCTTCGCCGCCAGTTTCCCCATCACCGAAATGTCATCCAGTAAGGTGGCAATATCATCCAGTAATGTTAATAAGCTACTTCCTGCCAAAATCTCATTCCTTCTTTTTTTGGTAATTAAGTGAATAGTATGGAGCAAAAGTGTAAACCCGGAAACAGGCACCTCGCGTCAACAAAAAATTCACATCAACTACACAATTAAAGCGCTCGCCAGCCCGATAGTTTTGGCGTTTACTGTCAGCGACCTTTTCATTTTGTCGCGAGGGATTATGCGTTTCCGGCAACTGCTACCGCTCATTGGGGCACTTTTTTCGCTGTATATCATCTGGGGTTCCACCTACTTTGTCATTCGTATCGGCGTGGAGAGCTGGCCGCCGCTCATGATGGCGGGCGTACGCTTTCTCTCGGCGGGCGTGTTACTGATGGCCTTCCTGCTGTTACGGGGCCATAAGCTGCCTCCGCTTCGCCCGATGCTCAATGCCGCCCTGATTGGCCTGCTGCTGCTGGCCATAGGGAATGGGTTTGTGACAGTCGCCGAGCACCAGAACGTGCCGTCCGGAATCGCCGCCGTCGTGGTCGCGACCGTCCCGCTGTTTACCCTGTGCTTTAGCCGTCTTTTCGGCATCCGCACCCGCAAGCTCGAATGGGTAGGGATTGGGATCGGGCTTGCCGGGATCATCCTGCTCAACAGCGGCGGCAACCTGAGCGGAAATCCGTGGGGCGCAGTGATTATCCTGATCGGCTCCATGAGCTGGGCATTTGGGTCGGTATACGGTTCACGAATTGAGCTGCCGACCGGCATGATGGCGGGCGCGATTGAGATGCTCGCGGCGGGAATTGTGCTGCTGATTGCCTCAACGCTGACGGGCGAAAAACTGACAGCCATGCCGGATCTTTCGGGCTTCCTGGCCGTGGGTTACCTGGCATTATTTGGCTCTGTCATCGCCATTAACGCCTATATGTTCTTGATCCGCAATGTCTCGCCGGCGATCGCGACCAGCTACGCTTACGTGAACCCGGTGGTTGCCGTACTGCTGGGCACCAGCTTTGCCGGCGAAACGTTGTCTCCGGTGGAATGGCTGGCGCTGGGCGTGATTGTCTTTGCCGTTGTGCTGGTAACGCTGGGGAAATATCTGCTTCCTGCGAAGCCGGTTGTTACGCCGTGTGAGGTGGAGAAACCGTAAGCGGGTGAATACCCTGGGTGTCGATCTGCGCGGCCTGCCCGCCGCCGCAGATCCACTCTTCCAGCCGTTCTGTCAGGTCGGCATCGGTACGTCTTAATCTGCCGCGCAGCGCGCACTCCCAGACAATCAACACCCGCCAGCCCTGCGCGAGAAGCGTGCTAAGGTCACGGTTGTCCCGCGCGACGTTCTTGCCAATCTTCTCCAGCCAGAAATCCGTACGCGTCGCGGGAACCTTAAACAGGTAGCAGTCGTGGTGATGCCAGAAACAGCCGTGGGTAAAGATGATGCATTGATACGCATCGATAACGAAATCCGGACGGCCCGCAAGCGCGGCATCCTGCACGCGGAAATCAAACCCCGCCTCGGTCAGCAGCCCGGCTAGCCGCTTTTCAATGGCGGTATCACGCGTGCCGATGGCACGCATGTTTTTACTGCGCGTCGCCTTATTGTGAACATCCGTCATTGACGGCCTCACTCTCACGTAACGCCACGGCCTGTCTGATGCGGGAGGCCAGCAGTTTTGCCACCGCCGCAAACGCGGGAACGACCACCGAGTTACCAAACTGCCGATAAGCCTGGGTGTCCGACACCGGAATGCGGAAGGTATAACCCTGCGGGGTCTCAAACCCCATCAGCCGAGCGCATTCACGCGGCGTTAAGCGGCGCGGACGGTGACGCTGGTTATCGGGATCGTCAAAATCTTTCTCCCCCAGCGCTTTATCCCAGCCCCGGTCGATCAGGATCTCTGCGCCATCTTTATAGTAGCGAGCGGACAACGTGCGCGTCACACAGTGCGGATCGTTCGGATTAACCATCCCGAAGCCAAAACCGTTGCCTTTGGCCTGGTGTTTTTTCGCATAGCGGTAGAGGTATTTCCACAGCACCGGGGTGAGGATAAATTTCGCGTCGACGACTGGTTCCAGCAGGTCGGCCACGGTTGGGCGACGCGCAGGATATAAAGAGGGAATATCCCGCAGGGTAAAATCCCCCTTCAGGTTGAGGTCGCGGCGAAAACCAACCAGCACAATGCGTTCGCGGTGCTGCGGCAGGAAATGCTTACCGTCGATGATTTTCGGGTCATCCGCGCCCATATTCTGAGCGTCCGCTACGTCATACCCCAGCTCATCGAGCGTTTGCATGATAATGCGGAAGGTCTTTCCGCCGTCATGGCTCTTGAGATTTTTGACGTTCTCCAGCACGAAAATCGCCGGACGACGGGCGTCGATAATGCGGACAACATCAAAGAACAGCGTGCCTTGCGTATCGCAGGCAAAACCGTGGGCGCGTCCGAGGGCATTCTTTTTCGACACGCCGGCCAGCGAGAAAGGCTGGCACGGGAAACCCGCCAGCAGGACATCATGGGCCGGAATTGACTGGCGAATGTGCTCAGCCGCCTCTTCATCACTCACGCCGCTTTTGTGGCTCAGCGTAACATCACGGATATCGGCGTTGAAACGGTGTTCATGGGGATCGCAGTACCAGTTGGCTTTGTAGGTACGGACCGCATGTTTGTTCCACTCGCTGGTAAACACACACTGCCCGCCAATGGCCTCAAACCCGTGTCGAATGCCGCCAATGCCGGCAAACAGATCGATAAAACGGAAGGCATAGTTCGGGTGCGCGGCTGAAGGACGCGGAAGCAGGTTTTGCAGGTAACGAAACTCGCCCTCACTCAGACGCTGCCCTGCTCGCTCGCTGGTCAGCAGTCTCTTCAGGATTGCCGGGCTCCAGTGGCTCTCACCGTGCGCCACCAGCTGATTCGCCAGCGTTTTAGCATCATAGATATCCAGCAGCTGGCGCAATAAAGCCTGCACCGTTGCCGTTGATTTCTCAGCCTGCTCTGGCGCGGGCTCACTCACTGATCGATTTTCCTGCATTCTTTTAACCGGAGAATAAAGACTGGAAACAGATTACCACAGTTCACTCGCTCAAACTGCGACGGAAGCGGCTCAGCACCTGGGTATCCAGCCCCAGGCAGTCGCCCTGTAATTCGGCACTTAATTTCGCCATAAACTGGATGAGAAAATCGGCGTTGTGTTGCGCAAGTTCGCGCCCCACGTCTGTGTGCATTGTATCAGGCAAGCGCAGCAGCTTGGTCTGAAAATGGTCGAGGGCAAAGGCGCGGTCATTAAGGGTACGCGCGTCGGCAAACGGGTCTTCAGCGTTAAAGAGCGCCACGCCCAGCGCCCCCGATACCGCAAAGACGCGCGCAAGACCAATAGCACCAAGCGCTTCCAGCCGGTCAGCATCCTGAACAATTTTGGCTTCATGACTGTGCGGCGCGATACCGGCGCTAAAACTGTGCGCTTCAATGGCATGCTCCACGGCCGCATAGCGTTCAGAGGCGAAATCCGGAAAATCGCGACGCAGAATATCGAGCGTCTTGCTGGCCGCCAGACGTGATGACTGGCTGCGTTGGGGATGGTTTTTCGGCAGGCTGACAATGTCATGGAAATAACAGGCGGTCAGTACCACCAGTGAATCGACCGCCTGGTTCGCCATGATTTTTTGCGCCGTCATCCAGACACGACGAAAGTGCGAAATATCATGCGCAGCGTCGTGGGTCGCGTGGTTTTTATCGAGCCAACGCTCAAAGCGAGACTGCCACTGCGTAAGTTCCATCATCACGTCCTGTTGTTAAAACGGCTACAATAGCAACTTTCCCCGCCGCTATCACGGCTTGTCCTGACAGGGACGCGTGTACCCTGCATTCCCGAGGAAATATATTTAATATCAATTGGAGATATTAAATAATACTGCCGCTAAATACTTAATGATAATTTATTTCTATATATTCTAAACTCTAATTCACCAGAAAAATAAAGCGACAGATAGAAATGTTTTGCAATATTTATACGATTTCAATTACATTTATTTTTGAACCAAAATGACATTGCGTAGAATAGTATCAATTCTGTAATGACAGAGAGTGATTACATATATTCATATTAATTATCTTTAAAGGGAATATATAATGAAAAGAAAAGTTCTGGCAATTCTCGTACCCGCGTTATTAATGGCTGGCGCAGCACATGCAGCTGAAATGTATAACAAAAACGGCAATAAAGTTGATCTGTACGGTAAGATCGATGCGCGTCATACCTTCTCTGATCACCCTGGGGATGATGGCGATGAAACCTATGTACAAATTGGTTTCAAAGGCGAAACACAAATCACTAACGATGTTATTGGTTATGGCCAGTGGGAATATAAAACCTACGCCAATAATACCGAAGACGCCGGTGATACTTCATTTAACCGTCTGGCGTACGCTGGCCTGAAATATGGCGAATACGGTTCATTCGATTACGGTCGTAATTACGGCGTCGTGTATGATGTTGAAGCCTGGACCGATATGCTGCCCGTATTTGGGGGCGATTCTTATACCTGGACCGACAACTTCATGGTCGGCCGTGCAAACGGTGTGGCGACCTACCGTAATGCCGATTTCTTCGGCCTGGTTGAGGGTCTGAATTTTGCGCTGCAGTATCAGGGGGCAAACGAAGGTCAGGACGCAACAGAAGATCAGGAAGGGACCAAGAACGGTCATGACGACGTGCGTTTCCAGAACGGTGACGGCTTCGGTATGTCCACTAGCTATGATTTCTCCGGCGATCTGTCTGGCCTGACCTTAGGCGCAGCCTACTCCTCTTCTGACCGTACCAATGAGCAGGAAGCGAAGGGTATACAAGACAGCGCACGTTTCGCCGGCGGGAAGACTGCGGAAGTGTGGACCGTTGGCGCGAAATATGATGCCAACAGCGTTTATCTGGCGATGATGTATGCGCAAACCCGTAATATGACGCCATATGGCGATACCGGGATTGCGGATGAGACACAGAACTTTGAAGCCGTGGCACAATACCAGTTCGACTTCGGCCTGCGTCCGTCCCTGGCATGGGTTTACTCCAAAGGCAAGGACATGACTTATCCTGGCAATGCGGGTAACCCACAGGGCCAGCATGGCGACATGGATCTGGTTAACTATATCGACGTCGGTATGACCTACAGCTTTAACAAAAACTTCTCCACCTATGTTGATTACAAAATCAACATGCTGGACAACGACGAAAGCTTCTACGAAGCAAACGGCATCTCTACAGATGACATCGTTGGCGTAGGTATGACGTACCAGTTCTAACTTCCCACTATGATAAAAGCCCGCATCGCGGGCTTTTTTTATTCAACAGAGAAATGTTACGGAGCTTCCTGCAGTGCCAGACGAATAAAGCCGTTGTTCTGCGCCAGCAGTTCATGCGCCTTCCAGGCATCCAGCCCTGTCAGCACCATCAGCACCGCTGTTTTACAGTTATGGTTGCAGCTCTCCAGCGCGGCTTTCGCCTTTGACCGGGTGCATCCCCCCGCTTCCATGACGATGGCAATTTGCCGTTCAGACCATTTGGTGTTGCTGGCGTCCAGATCCACGCGCAGGTTGCTGAACACGCGTCCGGTTCGAACCGCCAGGCCGGTGGTTATCATGGTCAGGATCATTTTTTGTGCGATCCCGGCTTTGGTATTGATATAACCCGCGATCGCGTCCGCGCCAAGCTCCGGGGCAATCACCATGCTCGCCAGCTGCGCGGCTTCACTTTGCGCGTCATCCGTAATAGCCGCGACCGGGGAACCCAACGACCACGCATGGCGCATCGCGCCCCAGACCCACGGTGTTTTTCCGCTGACGGTGACCGCCAGCATCATATCCTGTTCACCAAATTTGATGGCCTGCAGGTCGGCGACACCGCGCTCGTAGCTGCCCGCCTCCTCTCCCGCCGTTATGGCGATCACAGGCGTTTTTCCCGGGGCATACTCATCGGCTGCCTGCTGCGCGACACGGCCTGACGGACCGGCGCCAACAATGACCAGACGACCACCGTGACTCAGGGTCGCAGCGGCGTTATCCACCACGCGGGCGATCGTTGTTAAACATGGGGTTATTGCAGTGGAGATGAGGGCATCATCCTGGTGAATGACTTTCAGCATGTCCAGCGTGGACAATCTATCGATATTCATCGTGCTGGCGTGCCGTCTTTCCTTGACCGAACCGGTAAGCGTAATGCTCATAAACAACCTCCTTATTATGAGTACCCCTACACTATAAAGTGTTTTAGACAGGTGACCTGCGAGGAGGGTCACGAAAAGAGGACCGAATCCATGCCTTTACATGGCTTTAAGAAACGCGCGTCATCGGCGATAATTACCCCTTTCTTAATCATCGCGGAGTTTTGATGAGCGATTTGCAGCCCTTCCCCCTGACGCGCAAGCGCCCCATGAAACTGAACACCCTGGTCACGTTAATGGTGTGCGCGATTATCGGTTCTGTGCTGCTGTTGGTATTTGCGCTCTATTCCGTCCAAATCACCCGCGCCACCCGCGATGATGTTAAGGATACGGCCCTTGGGATCGCGCGAACGCTGGCCGACAGTCCTGAAATTCAACGCGGTCTGATGCAGGCTCCCCAGGCGGATATTATTCAGCCCATCGCCCAGGCGGTCACCAGGCGCAACGACCTGCTCTTCACCGTGGTCACCGACATGCGCGGTATTCGTTACTCGCACCCGAACGAAGCCCTGCTAGGTCTGCACTTTATCGGCGATGACCTGACGCCCGCGCTGGAAGGAAAGGAACATGTCGCCGTTAACCGGGGTGCCCTCGCGGAAGCGCTTCGCGTCTTCACTCCCGTCTTTGATAGCCAGCACGAGCAGATCGGCGTGGTGGTGGTCGGCATCTCCCTTAAAAAAGTGGAAGATCAGATTGCCCGTGGGCGGCTTAACGCCGTCTGGACCATATTATTCAGTATATTGATGAGCTCGCTGGCCATCTGGGGCCTGGTTCGCGTGCTCAAACGTATCCTGTTCGGCCTTGAGCCGTATGAGATCTCTGCGCTGTTCGAACAGCGGCAGGCGATGCTGCAGTCGCTTCGCGAAGGGGTACTGGCCGTGGATATTCAGGGTCGGGTGACAATGATCAACCACACCGCCAGAGAAATATTGCTTCTGCCTTCCGGCAAACAGACCGAAAATGCCAGTGCTCCCCTGCTGGCAAGCCTGCGGGAAGTCTCGAAGAGCGGCATTGCACGTAAGGATCAGGAGATCAGCTGCAACGGGCGACTCTTGCTGTGCAACATGGTGCCTGTTAAAAGCCAGGAGCGGGTTATTGGTGCCATCACCACTTTTCGCGATAAAACGGAAATCAGCCAGCTGATGCAGCGTATCGATGGCATGGTCAATTATGTTGATGCCCTGCGCTCCCATACGCACGAGTTTATGAACAAACTGCACGTGATCCTCGGGCTGCTGCATATGAAGCGCTACGACAAACTTGAAGAGTACATCATCCAGACGGCGCATAATTATCAGACCGATATTGGTACCATTCAGAGCAAAGTTAAATCTCCGGTGATAGCCGGGTTCCTGCTGGGTAAAATCAACCGGGCTAAGGAAGCAGGGATCGCCCTGACGCTGGCCGATGAGTGCCAGATACCGGATACCGCCAACGAAGAGCAGGTTGCGGTGCTGATTACCGTGCTGGGTAACCTCATTGAAAACGCGCTCGACGCGATGGAAGGACAGCAGGAAGGCGAAATTGGCCTGCTGCTACATTATCAGAATGGCTGGCTCAGTTGCGAAGTCAGCGACGATGGCCCCGGTATTGATCCGGCTCAGCTCGAGGCTGTTTTTACAAAGGGCTTCTCAACCAAAGGCGAAAATCGCGGCGTTGGGCTGTTCCTTGCTCGTCAGCAGATCCAGAACCTGGGCGGAGACATTACCGTCGAGTCTGAGCCTGGCGTATTTACCCAATTTTTTGTTCACATCCCCTGGGATAGCGAGAGGAATATCGCGTGATAAATGTGTTAATTGTCGATGATGACGCCATGGTGGCCGACCTCAACCGTCTGTATGTCAACCGTGTTGAAGGCTTTAGCTGCTGCGGCGTCGCCTCCACGCTCAACCAGGCCAGGGCCATCATTAACGACCCCAGCCAGCCTGTCGATCTGGTGCTGCTGGATGTCTATATGCAGCAGGATAACGGGCTGGATCTCCTTCCCGTCATCCGTGCCTCAGGCCGGCCGATTGATGTCATTATGATCTCCTCCGCCGCCGATGCCGCCACCATCCAGACCTCCATCCATTACGGTGTGGTGGATTATCTGATTAAACCGTTCCAGTTCCCGCGTTTTGAAGAGGCGCTGAACGGCTGGAAGGCAAAGCACAGCCTGATGGGATCGCATCAGTACTATGAGCAGGCCGACGTCGACAGATTGATCCACGGCGGTGCGCCGGAACTGGCGGACAGTAAAAAACTGCCGAAAGGGTTAACGCCGCAAACGCTGCGTACGATTTGTCAGTGGATTGACGCGCACCCGGAGACGGAGTTTTCCACCGATGATCTGGCAAACGCGGTTAATATCTCGCGCGTGTCCTGTCGCAAGTACCTGATCTGGCTGGCGCAAATCAACATTCTGTTCACCAGCATTCACTACGGTGCCACCGGGCGGCCGGTGTATCGCTATCGCCTGCAGCCCGAGCAGACGGCACTGCTCAAGCAGTACTGTCAGTAACGCGGTAGCTGTTATCCAGCAAGGTAAAGCGGAAGTGGTGCGCTGAAGAGAGCACCACTTCTTTTGTTTTGGTCACGAAGATTGCTTCAATGTCGGGTCGTGCACGCAGCGCTGAACAGCCTTTACTGACGCCCATGCCGTACATCAGCGTGGTCCAGATATCACCATCAATGGAGTTTTTCGAAATGATGGTGACGCTGTCCAGTTCGTTATCCAGCGGATAGCCGGTACGCGGGTCAAGTATGTGGTGATAACGCCTGCCGTTTTGCTCAAAAAAGCGTTCGTAGTTACCCGATGTCACCACCGACATGTTCTCTACGGTCATCGTACCGATCAGCGCCTCCCCGGCGAACGGTTTTTTGAGCCCCACGCTCCAGCCTCCTTCCGGTGAACCCAGAGTCTGGATATTACCGCCAAGATTAATAAGCCCCAGTTGAGCGCCCTCTTTACGCAGGTAATCGCGCACTCTGTCGGCGATATAGCCTTTGGCGATGGCCCCCAGATCAATCTCCATGCCCGCCCGGGTCAGGAAAACGCTGCTGCTGGCCTCATCGAGGACCACATCCTCAGGATGGGTAATGGCGAGCAACGACGCGATTTCATCGGCAGGCGGAACGCTATCTCCCCGAAAACCGATTTTCCAGCGTTTCACCAGCGGGCCGATGGCCAGGTTAAATGCGCTCTCCTTGAGCTGGCTTGCCGCTTTCGCACAGCGGATAAGCTCAAAAACCGGGCGACTGACGGTGACAGGATGCTGGCCGGCAGCATGGTTGATATCCATCACCTGCGAGCTGGCACGGTTGACGGTCAGCAGGTCTTCATACTGTTTAATCAGTCTAAAAACGCGAGAAGCGAGGGCTTCATCATGAGAGAAAAGCTTCAGGAGAATGGGCGATCCCATCAGAACGGCGGAGTAACTGTAGACGCGGTGGTCAGAAGACATGGTGCAAGCTCCCTGGTTGAAATGCCGGATACACGGCGCGTATCCGGCATACCCTTACGGCTGACTTACGCCCTTTTCGCGCGCATCGCCGCCTGATGTCCGGCAAGCGTACCAAAAATAATGATATCTGCCACCGCGTTACCCCCGATGCGGTTACCACCGTGGATACCACCGACCACTTCACCGGCCGCAAATGCCCCTGGCAGCACGTTGTGGTTGCTGTCCAGTACGCAGGTTTCGGTGTTAATGGTCACACCGCCCATGGTGTGGTGCACGCCCGGCGCAATCTGAATGGCATAAAATGGCCCTTCGTTGATTGGTGCACGCAGCGCGGTCGTACGGCCAAAATCGTCATCGTGCTGTTTTTCAACAAACCCGTTGTAACGCTCCAGGGTCGCCAGGAAAGCGTGATAATCCATACCCAGGGCTTCAGCCAGCGCTTTAGGTGAGCTGGAGCTGGTGACAAATCCTTTGGCGATGTACTCATCTGCCGCTTTGTTTTTGGCGCGGACATGCTCATCAAAGACGATGTAAGCGTATTTCTCCGGCAGGGCGATAATTTGTGCAGAGACTTTATCGCGGGTTTCCATCTCGTTGAAGAAACGGTTCCCCTGCTGGTTCACCAGAATCGCCCCGCCACCGCGGATGGATTCGGAAATCAGGTACGAGGTTTTCTGCTCAACGGTTGGGTGGATCTGGATTTCCCCCATATCGACCGTACCGGCGCCAATACGCTCCAGCAGCGCGATACCACCCCCTGTCGCCCCTTTGTGGTTGGTGGTCACGAAACCTTCCAGGTCAGGACGGTACTTCACCACCATCTGGCTATTGGCGCTGAAACCGCCGGTAGCCACAATGACGCTTTTGGTTGCTACGGTAAGGGTTTCGTTTTCTTCCGTGGTCAGACGTACGCCGGTGACTTCGCCGTTCTCGAAGAGAATGTCGCTGACCGACGTATCGAGCATGACCTCGATGTTGCGTTTGTTGACGTTACGCACCAGGCCGCTAATCAGATAGCCGCCCACCGCAGAACCGTCTTTTGGACGGTGAGTACGGTCGATGCTCATCCCGCCGGTGGTGGTGATGTCGTTGAGCATAATGCCGCGGGTCGCCAGCCACTCGATCGCCTGCGGGGCATTTTCCACAAAGCGGCGCAACAGTTCCGGGTTGTTCTTGTTTTTACCGCCTTTCAGGCTTTCCTGATAGAACAGCTCTTTGCTGTCCTGAATTCCTTTCACCCGCTGGAAGCGTGTTTCCGCGGCATTCATCCCCGCAGACGCTTTAATGGTGTTACCGCCGATGGAGGGCATTTTCTCGACAATCAGCACGCTTACGCCTTCGTCATGCGCCTGGATTGCTGCGGCCAGACCCGCGCCACCGCTACCGACCACCACAACGTCAACGCTTCGGGTCTCGTTCGGGTCGACACCCTCTTCGGCTGCCAGCGCTTTGCTGGATTTCAGCATGGCTTTAGACACCGCTTTTTTGACCGCTTCACTCTGGCTGGTTGCACCGGTAATGGCATCCACGTGCGGGGTGTTTGCATCCAGAATACGGGTGCGGATCTCTTCGAAGCTGGTGACAAACTCAACGTCCTGGGTCGGGCCAGAAGCCAGTTCAATGTCGGCGATGCGGTCGGTCTCCAGGCTGACGTTAATCACCAGTTCGTTGCTATCGTCCCGAACATTCTCAATAAACATGCCCGGTTTAAATTTCGATTCACCCATGCTCATATCGCGGATCATCGCCTCCACCAGCGAGAAACGCCACAGCGGCTCAGGGATGCTTAGCGCTTCGCGTCGGGTGCTGTCCATAAACAGTTCCAGCGTTTCTCCCGCCGCGATGCGGTCTGTCCAGTCCGGATAGGCGATGGTGGCGCGGCCTACGGCGATAAGATCGTAGCCATGTTCCAGCGCCTCGTTCGCATCCGCGGCATTGACCACGCCACCGACGCCCATGACCGGCACCTGCGCCAGCGTGTCAGAACGCATTGCGCGGTATTTTTCGATAAGCGGGGTCGGATCCTGCGTGTCGACAATAGAAGGACGCAGGGTTGCGCCAACGGAGAAGTGCAGATAATCCACACCGCGCGCGGCCAGCTTTTCCAGCAGGTACATGGTGTCTTCAAAGCGGATGCCCGGCTCTTCCAGCTCTTCAGGGGAGAAGCGATAGCCGATGATAAAGGCGTCATCGGCGTACTGGCGCACCATTTTATGGGTGATGTCGAGCACGGCCAGCGGGAATTTCGCGCGGTTATCGCGGCTGCCACCCCACTCGTCGTCACGCTGGTTAGAGTTTGGAGAGTAGAACTGCTGAATCAAATAGGTGTTGGCCCCATGGATTTCAACGCCATCGAAACCCGCCTGAATCGCACGGCGTACTGCTTCACCGAACTTACCGATCATCCCTTCGACTTCTTCCCCCGTCAGGGCAACCGGCGTGGCGGCGCCGTCACGCGGCGCGGCAACGGCACTTGGCCCCACCGGCGTGCGGCCACCGATCAGTTTCGGATCAACCATGCGGCCGCCGTGGTAGATCTGCAGCAGCGCTTTAGAGCCTTTGGACTTAATCGCCTCAGCGATCTTCGCCAGCCCGGCGATTTTCTCGTCGTTATCAATGCCAATCGCACCCGGGAAGGCGAGACCGAGATCGTCAACAAAGCAGCACTCAACAATAATGGTACCAATACTGCCTGAGCGGGCGCGATAGTACTCAACCAGCTCGCTGGTCACCGTACCGTCGTAATAACCGGTACAGGTCGTCATAGGGGCCATTAACAAACGGTTTTTCAGTTCGGTACCATTCGGTAATGTGAAGGGGCTTAGAATACGTTCGTTAGTGCTCATAATAGAAACTCCAAACTTTAAAATTAAGAATTCGTTATCGGGCTCAGTTTTATTTCGATTTTTTATTCCGATGTCATAATACTAATATAATGATTTTTTTAGTTTCTAAATCTATTACGTTAGTTAAAAAACTATTTAATCCCTTCAATAACATTAATAACACATTGGTGTTAGTAATATTAATTACTCCATTCACAATCCTTTAAACACTGTTAACGTATCAATGACCTTTTCACGATCCCAAGAGACAAAAACAAACCATTAAAAACATAGTGTTATATGAAAATAGTTATTTGAAATGTTAACAACATTGAGTAAAATCCATATCAAAAATAAATAATACCCACATACGCCAGAGTGGTTATTATCAGTTGAACAAAAACACCACCGCAACTCTATTTTCTTGATCGCGATCAAGCATCGAGACAGTCAAAGGCGCAATATATAAATATCATCAATTTTTAATTTAGCGCATCAAAAATGCGTTAAATCGCTATTACTGAAATAGCAAATGCGCACCTTTAGTAACTAAAGAAAATAAAAACAAACTAAAGAAAGCAAATGAATATTTCAGCGCATAACCGAATTCCTGACAACTTAAGACGCGAAACTATGAATACAAAAACTGCTGTAACGCCCCCTGTGGCGAGTCACGCATCCAACGGAAAGGCAAAACGTCTGCTAATGATGGCATTGCCCGTTGTCGTTGCCGTGCTGTTACTGTTTGTTCCGGTCCCGGAAGGGCTTCCTCCTTACGCGTGGCACTACTTCGCTATCTTTGTCGGCGTGATTGTCGGTTTGATCTTCGAACCGCTGCCAGGCGCGGTCATTGGCCTGACCGGCGTCGTGGCGATTGCGCTCTGCAGCCAGTGGGTGTTGTTCAGCCCGGAACAGCTGGCTGACCCGAAATTCAAACTGGCGGGTGCCTCCTTTAAATGGGCCGTGAGCGGTTTTGGTAACTCTACCGTATGGCTGATTTTCGGTGCCTTCATGTTTGCCGCAGGCTATGACAAAACCCGCTTCGGCCGCCGTCTGGCGCTGATTCTGGTGAAATATCTGGGTCGTCGCAGCCTGACGCTCGGTTACGCTATCACCTTCGCGGACCTGCTGCTGGCACCGTTTACACCTTCCAACACCGCGCGTAGCGGCGGGACCATCTATCCGATTATCGCTAACCTGCCGCCGCTGTATGGTTCGAAACCAAACGATCCAAGCGCGCGTAAAATTGGTTCTTACCTGATGTGGGTGGCGATCACCGCGGCCTGTATTACCAGCTCAATGTTCCTGTCTGCCCTCGCACCGAACCTGCTGGCGCTGGCGCTGGTGAAAAGCACCGTGGGGATCGACATCTCCTGGGGCACCTGGTTTATCGCATTCCTGCCGCTGGGCGTGCTGCTGATTCTGACCATGCCGCTGCTGGCCTACTGGTTCTACCCGCCTGAAGTTAAAGTGAACAACGAAGTGCCACTGTGGGCGACCCGTGAACTGGAAAAACTGGGCAAACTGTCCCGTAACGAAATCCTGCTGCTGATTTTCGTCTGCTGTGCGCTGCTGATGTGGATCTTCGCCGCCGCGTGGATTGAACCGGCGATGGCTGCACTGTTAATCGTGGGTCTGATGCTGTGGACCGGGGTGCTGGAGTGGAACGATATCACCGGGAATAAAGCCGCCTGGAACACCTTCGTCTGGTTCGCCACCCTGGTTGCGCTGGCGGATGGCCTCTCCTCCACGGGCTTCATTAGCTGGCTGGGTAAAGAAGGCGGTCTGCTGATGAGCGGTATCTCGCCGGGTGTTGCCACCATCGTACTGCTGCTGGCGTTCTACCTGCTGCACTACCTGTTTGCCAGCACCACCGCACACACCACGGCGCTGCTGCCAGCGATGCTGACCATCGCCTCTACCATTCCGGACATGAATATGGAGGTGTTCGTCCTGCTGATGGTGACCTCCCTGGGTGTCATGGGGATTATCACCCCTTACGGTACCGGCCCTAGCCCTATCTACTACGGTAGCGGCTACCTGCCAACCAAAGACTACTGGCGCCTCGGCACCATCTTTGGTGCCATCTTCCTGGCGGCCCTGCTGCTGATTGGTTATCCGTGGATGTCCATGATGTTCTGATCCCTGACCGCCGGGCTACCTCTCCGGCGGTTTTATTTTTTTGGAGCAATACGCTATGTCAAACAAACCGTTTTACTACCAGAACCCCTTCCCTCTCGCACACGACGATACCGAATACTATCTGCTGACCAAAGAACACGTCTCTGTTGCCGAATTTGAGGGTCAGGAGATCCTGAAAGTGGAACCCGAAGCGCTGACGCTGCTGGCACAGCAGGCTTTCCACGACGCCGCCTTTATGCTGCGCCCTTCGCATCAGAAACAGGTTGCCGCGATTCTTAACGACCCACAAGCCAGCGAAAATGATAAATACGTTGCCCTGCAGTTCCTGCGCAACTCTGAAATCGCGGCCAAAGGCGTGCTGCCCACCTGCCAGGATACCGGTACGGCGATCATCATGGGTAAAAAAGGCCAGCGCGTCTGGACCGGTGGCGGTGACGAAGCCGCGCTGAGTCAGGGTGTCTATAACACCTACATCGAAGATAACCTGCGTTATTCCCAGAATGCCGCGCTGGATATGTATAAAGAGGTCAATACCGGCACTAACCTGCCTGCGCAGATCGATCTCTACAGCGTCGACGGGGACGAGTATAAATTCCTGTGCATGGCAAAAGGCGGCGGTTCCGCGAATAAAACCTATCTCTATCAGGAAACCAAAGCGCTGATTACCCCGGCGAAGCTGAAAAACTACCTGGTTGAGAAAATGCGTACCCTGGGTACCGCGGCCTGCCCGCCTTACCATATTGCCTTCGTGATTGGGGGAACCTCGGCTGAAGCGACGCTGAAAACCGTTAAGCTCGCCTCAACGCGCTATTACGACGCGCTGCCCACCGAAGGCAACGAACACGGTCAGGCGTTCCGTGATGTTCAGCTCGAACAGGAACTGCTTCAGGAAGCACAGAACCTCGGCCTGGGCGCACAGTTTGGCGGGAAATACTTCGCCCATGATATTCGCGTGATCCGTCTGCCGCGCCACGGTGCCTCCTGCCCCATTGGCATGGGCGTCTCCTGCTCCGCTGACCGCAACATCAAAGCCAAAATCAACCGCGACGGTATCTGGATTGAAAAACTGGAGCACAATCCGGGCCAGTATATTCCTGAATCCCTGCGCCAGCAGGGCGAAGGCGACGTGGTCAGCATCAATCTGAATAAGCCGATGAAGGAGATCCTGGCCCAGCTTTCTGCTCATCCGGTCTCTACCCGCCTGTCGCTGAACGGCACCATCATCGTGGCGCGCGATATTGCCCACGCGAAGCTGAAAGAGCTGCTCGACAACGGTGAAGAACTCCCGCAGTACGTCAAAGACCATCCAATCTACTACGCAGGCCCGGCCAAGACTCCGGACGGCTATGCATCAGGCTCTCTCGGCCCAACCACGGCTGGACGGATGGATTCGTACGTCGACCTGCTGCAGTCTCACGGTGCGAGCATGATCATGCTGGCGAAAGGCAACCGTAGCCAGCAGGTGACCGATGCCTGTCATAAGCACGGCGGTTTCTACCTCGGCAGCATCGGCGGCCCGGCGGCGGTACTGGCACAAAACAGCATCAAGCGTCTGGAGTGCGTGGCCTATCCTGAACTGGGTATGGAAGCCATCTGGAAAATCGAAGTGGAAAACTTCCCGGCGTTTATCCTGGTGGATGACAAGGGTAACGACTTCTTCCAGCAGATCCAGAATCAGCAGTGCAATGGGTGTTCACAGCGCTGAGTTTTTCCACAACGCCGGTAACAGCGACAGCGTTTCAGCGATCCTCTCTCGCTTGTCGCTTCCCGGCTTCCAGATGGTCACCATCGTCTGACTTATCCCCTGGCTGCCCACTTCGGTGTGCAGCCTTTTTACCTTTTTCCACCCGGTCGGCTGGAAATGCGTCGGTAAGAATCCCCAGCCGCATCCCTGCTCCAGCAGGCCCCGCAACATCTCCAGCTCATTGGTGAAAAGGGTGTGCCCCGAAATCTGCAGACAACGTGCCACCGGCTCATCCGAGGCGGCGTGCATAATCACCTGCGGCACCAGCGACAACTCAAGCAGCGACAGCGGCTGCGTGGCTTCAGCGAACAGCGTGTTGCAGGCGTAGAAATCCATATCGATCGCCCCGAGCGCCCGCCACTCCATTTCATTACCCACACTGCGATTACGTGCCTGGCAAATGCCCAGATCCGCCTGCCCGCTGGCCAGCATCGCTTCCGCCTCATCCCGGGAGGCGCTGACCAGGCTCAGACGTAAATGTCGCTTCGCCATCTCGCCAATTAGCGCCTGCAAAAATGGCCTCGAGGTAAAGGGATCGTAAACCAGCGTGATGTCCTGCGTAGCACGCTCCGGTACCGCGCTGGCAAATGCCTCAAAGGCTTTCACCTGGCGCATCAGCAGGTGCGCCTGACGCTGCAGCTGCTCGCCCTCAGGGGTCAGACGCAGCGTGCGTCCTTCACGCACAAACAGCCTGTACCCTAATCCATCTTCGAGAAAATCAATCAGGTCGCGCAGCGTCGTACGATCTTTCCCGAGCTTCATCGCCGCTTTTGCCAGGCCACCGTATTCCACCACGGCGGTAAACGCTTCCAGTTGGGCAAAGGAATAAATTACCGTCGTCACGCCACTCTCCATTCAGTTTTCGGGGGGAATTTCCCCCATTACGCGTTTTTTATTATAAGTCGCGGGTTCTTAAACTGAAGGCGTTCCTATTCACAGCGAGAAAAATGATGAATTATCCTTCACTGAACCGCACGCTGCTGGCGGGCGTTGTAATTAGCCTGTGCAGCGGTCTGTTTGCGCCTGTCGCGCTGGCAGCCTGCGACGGTACTGACCTGAACACCTGCCCTGCTCCGTTCGACAAACAGCTTCCTGACACGCACAAGATGCTCACCTGGAGCCAGGCGGATCGCGTGGTCGGCTTTCGAAATGACTACCGCAACTACGCGGGAGATGTGTTCCATCACGGCAACGCCACGCCGCTGCTCAGCGCAGAGAAACCGCTCACTGACGCCCGCTACCAGATCAACGGCAAGACCTATAACCTGCAGGACTACCTGAAACGTCAGAACGTGAGCGGCATGCTGGTACTGAAAGACGGCAAAATCGCGTGGAAATATCTCGGCGAAGGCAATACGGATACGACGCTCTGGACCTCCCGTTCGGTCGGGAAATCCGTGGTCTCAACGCTGGTTGGCGTGGCTCTCAAAGAGGGAAAAATTCGCTCACTCGACGACCTGGTCACGCAATACGAGCCAGACCTGAAAGGCACCGCCTGGGACGGCGTGACGTTAAAACAGCTGATCACCCACACCTCCGGCGTGGCATGGAACGAAGACTACACTAATCCCGCCTCCGATTTCGCGCAGCTCACCGAGTGCGAAGCGAAACCAGGCACCTATGACTGCGTGCGTAAACTGGTGTCCGGGCTGAAACGCGAACACCCGGCAGGCCAGCACTGGTCTTACTCCTCCGGTGGTGCCTGGCTGTTGGGTGACGTGCTTGAGCGTGCAACGGGCATGACCCTGGCCGCCTATCTTGAGAAGAGCATCTGGCAGCCGTACGGCATGGCGAGCGACGGTGTATGGCATGCCTACCGTAAAGGTCAGCATGATGTCGGCGCGCATGGCTTTAACGCCACGCTGGAAGACTGGGGACGCTTCGGGGAGTTTATCCTGCATAACGGCACACTACCGAACGGTAAACAGATCCTGCCCGACAACTGGGTGAAAGACGCCTCGCGCTGGACGCAGGCTGATGGATCTGTCTCTGACGCACACCCGACCGGCTTGTACGGCTATCAGTGGTGGAACAACGAAGTGCCCGTCACGGCTACGAAGGTGGTGCCCGCGGCGAATGAGTCGCTGAAAGGCTCGCTCTGGGCGCTGGGGATCTTTGGGCAGATGATCATGGTAAACCAGGCGGAAAATCTGGTGATCGTTCAGTGGTCCACCTGGCCGCAGGCCGAACCGTCGTTTAGCGCTCAACCGCTGGAAGCCTCACTGATGTTCAGTGCGATTGCCAACGCGTTGCGGTAAGTCGCGGTACGTGATAGTTAACAGCCAGGCATCGCCTGGCTTTTGTATTTTCTGCAAACAAGGGAGCCTCTGCGCGATGTCACAAAACGGCAATATCAGTAACTTACCCAAACTGGTGAATAAAAAATCAATTAATTGTTAAGTTGTTGTTACGACAATCACTTCCGATCGACCACGCGCTATTGATGCGTTAAATGCATCAGTCCATGTATTGATTGCGCTTATAAATTTGGGGTTCTTGATCCAGTTTTCAGACACAGACGAGCAAAACGTCAACAATAAACTGGAGATAACCATGTTTTCCTCAACCTCACCTGCAACCGTTCGCTCGAAAGCGGGCGCGATACTTCGCGTGACGTCCGGCAACTTTCTCGAGCAATTCGACTTCTTCCTCTTTGGCTTTTATGCGACCTACATCGCGCATACCTTTTTCCCGGCGAGCAGTGAATTTGCTTCCCTGATGATGACGTTTGCCGTCTTCGGCGCAGGATTTTTAATGCGCCCCATCGGGGCAATCGTACTGGGTGCCTATATCGACAAGGTTGGGCGCAGAAAAGGACTCATCGTGACCCTGTCGATTATGGCGGCGGGTACCTTCCTGATCGTACTTATTCCGTCTTATCACAGCATAGGTCTGTGGGCACCGTTACTGGTTCTGACTGGCCGACTGTTGCAGGGTTTTTCTGCCGGAGCGGAGCTGGGTGGCGTATCGGTCTATCTGGCTGAAATTGCCACGCCCGGCCGCAAAGGTTTTTACACCAGCTGGCAGTCCGGCAGCCAGCAGGTCGCGATTATGGTTGCGGCAGCCATGGGGTTTGCGCTGAATGCGCTGATGGCAGAGAGCGCCATTCGTGAATGGGGCTGGCGTATCCCGTTCCTGGTCGGTTGTTTAATCGTACCGTTTATCTTTTTCCTGCGCCGCAAGCTGGAGGAGACAGAGGAATTCAACGCACGCCGCCATCATCTGGAGATGCATCAGGTCTTTAAAACCCTGCTCGGTAACTGGCAGGTGGTCATTGCTGGCATGCTGATGGTGGCAATGACCACCACGGCCTTTTATCTGATCACCGTTTACGCGCCGACTTTCGGGAAAAAAGTGCTGATGCTCAGCGCTTCGGACAGCCTGCTGGTTACGCTTCTGGTGGCAATTTCCAACTTTATCTGGCTGCCGATAGGCGGTGCGCTGTCGGACCGCTTTGGGCGTAAACCGGTGCTTATCGCCATGACGCTGCTGGCTCTGGCGACGAGCTACCCGGCACTGACGCTGCTGGCGCAGGCACCGAGTTTCTCAATGATGCTGAGCGTCCTGCTGTGGCTCTCTTTCCTCTATGGCCTGTACAACGGTGCGATGATCCCGGCGCTCACGGAGATCATGCCTTCTGAAGTTCGGGTAGCGGGGTTCTCCCTGGCCTACAGTCTGGCAACGGCGGTATTTGGAGGGTTCACGCCGGTAATGTCTACCGCGCTGATTGAATATACCGGGGATAAGGCCTCTCCCGGCTACTGGATGAGTTTCGCCGCGGTATGCGCCCTGCTGGCAACGCTCTACCTGTACCGTCGTCGTGCAGTGACGCTGCAAAATACCGTGAAATCAGAGGGGGCGGCATGAGACTGATTCCTCGACTGACCACCAGCGCGTTGATACTGACCGTCCTGAGCTTTAGTGCCTCAGCGAAAGAGGTGACGGTCATGATCTCAGGCGGTTTTAAAGCCGCCCTTGAAAAGCTGGCACCGGAATATGAACGCCAGACCGGAGATAACATTGTGCTCATTCCCGGCCCGTCTATGGGAACGACTCCGCAGGCAATTCCTAACCGGCTTGCGCGCGGGGAAAAAGCCGACGTGGTGATCATGGTGGGCGATGCGCTGGCAACACTTGAAAAGGACAACCTGACTCAGCCAGGCTCGCGCACGGAACTTGCGGACTCCCCTGTCGGTATGGTGGTAAAAAAAGGCGCAGACGTCCCGGATATCAGTAACGAGGCGAAACTTCGCCATACGCTGCTTCAGGCGGAGTCCATCGCCTACTCCGACAGCGCCAGCGGCAGATACGTCAGCCAGACGCTGTTCAAAACGCTGGGGATTGAAAAAGAGGTGATGGGTAAAGCAACGAAGGTTGAGCGCACCCCCGTCGCCGAAGAAGTGGCGAAAGGGAAATACGCGGTAGGTTTCCAGCAGGTCAGCGAACTGCTGCCGATTCCAGGGGTGACGTTTGTTGGCAAACTCCCGGACAACCTGCAATACATCACCCGCTTTGCTGGCGCCGTGACCCGCCACGCCGACCATCCTGGCGAAGGGAAAGCGCTGCTGGATTACCTTTCCTCGACACAGTCCAGCGCCGTGATTCGCGACACGGGGATGAGCCCCGTCACGTCCCGCGGTACTGCTCAGTAATGTGTTTTTCCAGTTCAGCCGCAATGTAAGACTGGATACGCCCCCGGCGTCGAATCAGCCCCACAGTGCGTTTCACCTCCGGTGCCACGAGCGGGACAGACGTCAGTAGCGAGTGCTCTGACGTCGGCATCGACATGGCGGGCACGGCAGCAATGCCGATGCCCGCCTCTACCATACCGAGCATCGTGGTCACATGGCGCGTTTCGCAAACGCTGGGACGCGCAGGCACAATATCCCCCAGCATCCGGTCGAGCAGGTTACGGTTGCCTGACGTTTTGTCGAGGATAATATAGTCCTGCTGATAAAACGCCTGCCACGTCAGGTGAGTCTTTTTTGCCAGCGGGTGATCGCGCCTGCACGCGGCGACATAGCTATCTTCCACAAGGGGGAAAAACTCGATTTCAGAGGGCAAACTCCCGGCGAAACAGATCCCGAAATCCGCCTGGCTACGGGCAACCGCGTCAATGACATTCCCCGCGCTGCTGTCGATGAGCTTAATCCGGACACGCGGATAACGGGACTGAAAGCGACGAATGACATCCGGCATAAAGTAATAGGCCGCAGACGGTACCGTAGCGACGGTAATCAGCCCGGTCCGCTCTTCACTCACTTTATCAATATCAGCCAGCATGGACTCAACGTTATCGAGCAATTGCGCTGAACGTTCAGCAAAGTTCTGCCCGTACAGCGTCAGAGCCACGTGGCGGGTGGTCCGGTCAAACAGCTTCGCTCCCAGCGCCGCCTCCAGTTTTTCAATCCTGCGGCTCAGTGCTGACGGGGACAAACAGATAGATTCAGCAGCAACCCGAAAGTTGCCGTATTCCACTAACGCTCTGAAAGCATAAAGATCGTTAAGGTCAAAATTTACGGGCATAGCGTCTGAATGTCCTGTCTGGCAATACGAACGAAAGTCAAAAATAATAGCGGCTTATTGTCCAGCCGCAACCGGTGAAGCACCGAAATCCTTTAAGGAGTTGGTTTTCACGCTGACCATAATGGGGTAAGTGTCATAAGATTAGGCTTCGACTGAGTTCACAAAATGAAGGTGATACCAGCAAACCGCTATCCACCGTTACGTACGAAGTGATAGTTTATCCAGGCTGGAATTGAAGCAATGACCGAATGTCTGGCATTTTAACAGAACCTTACCTTCCCCTTTTGTTCAAGTGACGAGTTTGCGAGCAAAGCGATGATTAAGTGGCCCTGGAAAACGAATGACGCTGGCCGAAATATGGCGCTGCCGTGGGATGAAGCGCTGGCGATCCCTGTTCTGGCTAATCTTCAGCCGGATGAACAATCAAAACTGGTTCAACTGGCGGATCGCTTTTTGCAGCAAAAACGTCTGGTTCCGCTGCAGGGCTTCGAGCTGGATCCCCTGAAAAACGCGCGTATCGCCCTGCTTTTCTGTCTGCCGGTTCTGGAACTCGGTATTGAGTGGCTGGATGGCTTCCATGAAGTACTCATCTACCCTGCACCGTTCGTGGTGGACGATGAATGGCAGGACGATTTCGGCCTGGTGCATAACCAACGGGTGGTGCAGTCCGGGCAAAGCTGGCAGCAAGGGCCCATCATCCTGAACTGGCTTGATATTCAGGATTCCTTCGACGCATCTGGCTTTAACCTGATCATTCACGAAGTGGCGCATAAGCTGGATACCCGCAATGGGGATCGCGCCAGCGGTGTACCGCTGATCCCGCTTCGTGAGGTCGCGGGTTGGGAACACGATCTGCATGCGGCAATGGATAATATCCAGGATGAGATAGATCTGGTGGGCGAAAGTGCCGCCAGCATCGATGCCTATGCGGCAACCGATCCTGCGGAGTGCTTTGCGGTGCTGTCAGAATATTTCTTTAGCGCACCTGAGCTTTTCGCCCCCCGTTTCCCGGCCCTCTGGCAACGGTTCTGTCAGTTTTATCAGCAAGACCCTCTGCTGCGTCTGCGGCAAAATGAGGATCCTGCCGGCAATTCATCTCACCAGCTCCATTAAGACGGGTCGACATGGGTACGATTGAGCGCCCGTACCCATAGGCTCATCACCAGAAACATCAGCGCCATCACCCAGGCGGCCTGCGTTAAAAATACCTCGCCGAATAAACGCGTGACGACAGGCACCAGCAGCGCACTCAGGCCGTAGCCCAGCGTGTGGCTGGTGGCAATCACTCCCGCCCCTTTTCCGGTGGTCAGCCGTTCATTCAGCAGCAGCTGGTATCCCGGCGTCGCCATGGCGGCTCCCAGCGACGTCATGACAATCCCCACGTAGAACAACACCAGACTGGCAATACACATTAGCCCCAGTCCCGTCACCATCAGTACCGCGGCCAGGCAGAGCAATGTCACCGGGCTGAAATGCTGCGGACGGACCACCAGAAATTGTGCAGCGAGCGTTGCCAGCGCAGCCAGGCTCAGCAGCAGCGCGACATGATGGCTTACCTCTCGCGGGTCACCGTCCAGCAGAGGGCTGAGATGCGGTGACAGGCCAAGCTGCATCAGGCTCACCAGTGCGGCCAGAAGCAACGCCAGCACAAGGTACGGCAGCATTGAAACCTGCACACGCGTCGCCTGATGCGCGACCGGCGGCAGCGGCGGATCGGCGACCTCTCGAAGGACCAGCAGGAGAGCGATAAACGGTGCAATCGCCATCAACCAGAGGGGAGCCACCGGATTGACGCTAAGCATCATCGCCGCCAGCGGCGGCCCCAGCAGACGACCACAGCTGAGGCCGGAGCTTATGGTCGCCAGCGCGGCCATGCGTTTATCCAGACCCGCGCGCTGAATGGCCCATGTCTGAGCCGCGGGCACCAGCCCTGAGACGGTCAGGCCGTACAGCGTACGCGAGAGGATCAGGCCCGCCAGCCCCCAGACAGCACTCATCATCCCGCTTGCCATCGCCCAGACCACCAGCGACATCACGACAAAACTCGCCAGATAGCCACTTAGCGAGGCCAGCATCACGACCTTGCAGCCGTGTCGCTCACTCTGGCGTCCCCACCACGGCGATGCGGGTAAAAAGAGCATGGAGCCGAACATTAACAGCCCCGCCCAGACGGAGAGCGATAACCCGGTCAGGGTGACCAGTTGCGGCAGCATGACCAGCAAACCGTTTTGCCCAATACCTAACAATCCGGCGCATAACGCCAGTGGCCAGTTCGCTTTCGGGGTGAGGTTTTCCGTCAGTGTTTCAGGGTAAGTGCGCATGAGAATGTGAACATAGTGTCAATAAATGTGTGGAAATCATGAAGTTTATGAAAACAAATATTGCAAAAATAGTTGCGACTGTAAACAGAATGCATATCATAACGATAATTATTATCAATCATGGAATGAGGTACACCTATGCGTACTCTGCCCCGCTCCGCCGGTACAGACGTTGCAGCCCAGTGTTTTTTGAACGCCCTGTTGCGTGAAACGAAGGACTGGCGCTATCTCCCCGCTACCGCTGCGGATGGACTATCGCAGATTCATATTCCGCTCTCTTCAACCCAGGCCATTCGGGTTCCGGTACGCTATTTCTCACCGACTCAGCATCATCAGTATCACTTTCCGGCGATGCTTATCCAGCGCGACAGCGATAGCGGTGACGCCGTCACTTTCACGCAACTGATTGACTTAATTCTGGAAAAACCTTCAGTTAAAGGCTCACTCGATACCGAAACGCTGGCTCGCTTTAAGCAACGCGCCCTTGAAAGCCATGCCCACACCTGGCAGGCCATCGATTTGCGCCACAACTGGGCAAACCTGCGTGACAAACCGCTGAATTTTGCGCAAGCAGAACAGGCGCTGCTGGTGGGGCATGCGTTTCACCCGGCCCCCAAATCTCACGAGCCGTTTAACGAAAGTGAAGCGCGCCGCTATTTGCCTGATTTTGCCTCCCGCTTCCCGCTGCGCTGGTTTGCGGTTAGGCGTGAATTGATTGCCGGCGACAGCCTGGCCGTCTCTCTTCGCGAACGCCTGCTGCGCTTCGCAGCGCAGAGTGCCCCTGAGCTCCTCGGTCACTTCACCGATACCTGCTGGCTGCTGCCGATGCATCCGTGGCAGGCCGAGCATCTGCTGGGTCAGGCCTGGTGCCAGCGTCTTGTGGCTAACGGCGATCTGCAGGATTTGGGCGAAGCGGGCGCGCAGTGGCTGCCCACCAGCTCCTCACGCTCGCTATACAGCGAAACCAACAGCGACATGATCAAGTTTTCCCTCAGCGTGCGCCTGACCAACTCCGTGCGCACGCTGTCGGTGAAAGAGGTTAAACGCGGTATGCGCCTGGCGCGTCTGGCTAAGACAGCGCGCTGGCAGACCTTACAGGCACGCTACCCGACCCTGCGTGTTATGCAGGAAGACGGCTGGGCGGGGCTGCGTGATGAAAATGGCATCATCCAGGAAGAGAGCCTGATGGCCCTGCGCGTGAACCTGCTGTTCGAGACGCCAGAGAGCCAGACCAACGTACTGGTGAGCCTGACGCAGGCGGCCCCGGACGGAGGTGACAGTCTGCTGGTTGCGGCGGTACGTCGTCTGAGCCAGCGCCTGGATTTACCCCTCGCCGAGGCTGCGCGCTGCTGGGTGCAGGCGTATTGCGATCGCGTTTTACTTCCGCTGTTTAGCGCGGAAGCGGATTACGGCCTGGTTCTGCTGGCGCACCAGCAAAATATCCTCGTTGAGATGCAGCAGGATTTCCCCGTCGGGCTGATCTACCGCGATTGTCAGGGCAGCGCCTGGACTGAAGGGGCCGATGAATGGCTAAAAGAGGCGGGTGAACATGATGTGGAAAACCGTTTTGGCGAAAGCCAGCTGCTGCGCTACTTCCCCTACTACCTGCTGCTGAACTCAACGCTTGCCGTGACTGCCGCCCTCGCCGCCGCCGGTTTCGACAGCGAAGAGAGCCTGATGGCGCAGGTGCGTGACGCACTGGTCGAATTACGCAAAACAGCGAAACAGACCCGCTGCCTCGACTACGTGCTCGACAGCCCAACCTGGAACTGTAAAGGCAACTTTTTCTGCTATCTGCACGATCGCAACGAAAACACCATCGCCGATCCGGCAGTGATCTATTTCGACTTTAGCAACCCGTTTTACAAGGAGAAGGCGTGATGGCAAACGCGAATATCGTCCATTCTGGCTATGGCTTTCGCTGCACCGCAACGGAGAACACTCTCCCCCTGACGTTAGGTCTCGACGGCAGCGCAGTGCTTGAGCGCGTGAGTGGTATCCCGGAAGGCTGGTTAGTCGACGCGCTGGATCAGCTGTTTATCGCCGCGCCGGCACTGACCGGCGTCACGCTCCCCTGGTCCGCCTGGCAGGATGAACCGCAGGCGCAGGCGCTGTTTACGCTTGCCAGCGGAGATTATCTGGCGCGCGAAACGTTCTGGCAGTTCCCCCTGTGGCTGCAGGGAGAACGGCCCCAGAACCACGGCGGCATGCAGTTCGATGAAAGCCGTCAGCTTTACTTCCCGCGGCGCCCTCACCGCCCGCAAGGCGAAGTCTATCGCCGTTACGACCCGCAGATTAAACACACCCTGAGTTTCCGCGTGGCCGATGTGGCGCAGGACGGCGAACGTTTCACCCGCTGGATGAACACCCCGCGCGTTAACGCCTTCTGGGAGATGGCCGGCCCGCAGGCGGAGCAGGAAAATTACCTGCGCCGTCAGCTCGACTCGACCTATTGTTATCCGCTTATCGGCTGCTTTGATGACCAGCCGTTCGGCTACTTTGAAATTTACTGGGCGGCGGAAGACCGTATTGGCCGCCACTATCGCTGGCAGCCGTTTGACCGCGGCTTGCACATGCTGGTTGGGGAAGAAAACTGGCGCGGCGCGCAGTATATCCGCAGCTGGCTGCGCGGTCTGAGCCATTATCTGTGGCTGGATGAGCCACGCACAACACGCATCGTTGCCGAGCCGCGTTTCGACAACCAGCGCCTGTTCCGCCATCTTTCGTCTGCCGGTTTCGAAACCGTGAAAGAGTTCGACTTCCCGCATAAACGCTCGCGCCTCATCATGAACCAGCGTCACCGCTTCTTCAGCGAGGTGGGACTGTGAACGTGTACTGGCAGAAAGTGAACCGCGACATGGTGGCGAAAATCCTCGCCGAGCTGGAATATGAACGCACCCTGAGCGCCCGGCAGCTGGCAGACAATCGATGGCAAATCACCATGGGCGCGGAGACCTGGCAGTTCCAGGCCACGCGCGGGATCTGGGGCTGGCTGCATATCGACCCCGAGAGCCTGACCACCGTCAGCGGTAACGCAGTGGACGCAGAAACTGCACTGCTGCAGCTTGCGACGGTACTGGAGATGAGCGACGCGCAGACCGCGGAGCATCTGGAAGATCTCTATGCCACGCTGCGGGGTGATATTCAGCTGTTACAGGCGCGCGAAACGCTGGATGCTGACGCGCTCATTCATCTCGACCCGGACGAATTACAGTGCCTGATGAGCGGCCATCCTAAGTTTATCTTTAACAAGGGACGCCGCGGCTGGGGGCTGGATGCGCTACGCCAGTATGCCCCGGAATACCGTGGCCGTTTTCGCCTGCACTGGATCGCCGTGCAACGTGCGCACCTGGTCTGGAGCAGCGATGTTGATTGCGATATCAATACTCTGCTGGCGAGCGCCATGGATAACGCCGAGCGCGCCCGGTTTGATGCCCGCTGGCAGGCGCTGGATCTTGATGATAACTGGCTGCCCGTGCCGCTGCATCCGTGGCAGTGGCAACAAAAGATTGCTGTCCATTTCCTGGCGCAACTCGCGCGCGGCGAAATGGTTGAGCTGGGCGAGTTTGGCGACGAGTACCTGGCGCAGCAATCGTTGCGTACCCTCACCAATGCCAGCCGCCGCGCGCCGTTTGACATCAAGCTGCCGCTGACCATTTACAACACCTCCTGCTATCGCGGTATTCCGGGTAAGTACATTGCCGCTGGCCCGCTGGCCTCACGCTGGTTACAGCAGCAGTTCACCAGCGATGCCACGCTTATTCGCTGTGGCGCGCAGGTGCTTGGCGAGCCCGCGGCCGGGTATCTTTCCCACCCGGGTTACGCCGCGCTGCCGAAAGCGCCTTACCGCTATCAGGAGATGCTGGGGGTTATCTGGCGCGAAAATCCGTCCTGTTATCTTCAGCAGGGTGAAGAGGCGGTGCTGATGGCTGCGTTGATGGAGAGCGATAACGCCGGACGCCCCTTGATTGACGCATGGATCGCCCAATCCGGTTTGACCGCTGAAGCCTGGCTGGAAAAGCTCTTTGACGCGACGGTCATCCCCTTCTATCACCTGCTCTGCCGCTACGGCGTGGCGCTTATCGCCCACGGCCAGAACGTGACGCTGGTGATGAAAGACGCCATCCCGCAACGCATCCTGCTGAAAGATTTCCAGGGGGACATGCGCCTGGTGGATGAAGATTTCCCGCAGGCAGCAAGCCTGCCTGAACAGGTGAAGTCCGTCACGGCGCGCCTGAGTGCGGATTACATCATTCACGATCTGCAAACCGGTAACTTTGTCACGGTGCTGCGGTTTATTTCACGCCTTACCCTGCAAAGCGGCGTCAGCGAAACCCGTTTCTACCAGATCCTGGCCGAGGTATTGCGCCGCTATATGGCCGCGCATCCCGATCTCGCCGAACGCTTTGCGAAGTTTGATCTGTTTAAGCCGCAAATTATTCGCGTGATCCTCAACCCGGTCAAACTGACCTTCTCCGAACACGACGGCGGCAGCCGCATGTTGCCGAACTATGTCACCGATCTTGATAACCCTCTTTTTCTGGTCTCCCAGGAGTCAGCGCAATGAAAACGTATGATTTCATCGGCATTGGTATTGGCCCGTTTAACCTCAGCATCGCCGCACTGGCTGAGGGTCTGGACGGTTTTAGTTCGCTGTTTCTTGAACGCAAGCCGCATTTCTCCTGGCACCCTGGCATGATGGTGCCGGACTGCCATATGCAAACCAGCTTCCTGAAAGATCTGGTGAGCGCCGTGGAACCCACCAATCGCCACAGTTTTCTTAACTATCTGGTGCAGCGTAAAAAGTTCTATCGTTTTCTGACCACCGAGCAGCGTACCGTTTCTCGCGAAGAGTTTGCCGATTACCTGTGCTGGGCCGCGGAAAATCTCACTAACCTGTCCTTCAGCCAGCAGGTACAGCAGGTCAGTTTTGATGAAAAAAACGGTCTGTTCGACGTGGTGACTCAGCGCGATCGCTTCCTGGCGCGTCACGTCTGCGCGGGAATTGGCAAACAGATTAACCTGCCTGACTGCGCTCCGGCGCAGGATGACAGCTGCTTCCACGCCAGCGAGATGATGCTGCGCACGCCGGATTTAGCGGGTAAACGCGTCACCGTCGTCGGCGGAGGTCAGAGTGGTGCGGATCTGTTTCTGAATATCTTCCGCGGGGAGTGGGGTCAGCCACTGAGCCTGAACTGGGTTTCCCGACGCAACAATTATAACGCGCTGGATGAAGCGGCTTTCGCCAACGAGTATTTCACACCGGAATATGTAGACAGCTTCTCTACGCTTGGCGAAGAGGCGCGTCGTCAGATGCTGCACGAGCAGAAGATGACCTCTGACGGCATCACTACGGAGTCTCTGCTGGCGATTTATCGCGCCATGTATCACCGCTTCGAAGTGCTGCGGGAAAAACCGTGGGCACACCTCCTGCCCTCTCGCTCGGTCACCGCGATCGCGCAGCAGGAGAACGGTAAGCGCCTGACGTTACAGCATCACCTTGACGGCGGCCGTGAACAACTCGATACCGACGTGGTGATTTTCGCGACCGGCTATCGCACCGTGCAGCCTGCGTTTCTGGCACCACTCTCTCATCGCCTGCGTCTGGACGCCGACGAAACCTTCTGCATCAACAATGATTTCACCCTTGAATGGGACGGTCCGCAGAGCAACCGCCTGTTCGCCGTGAATGCCGGGATGCACCGTCTTGGCATTGCCGAACCCCAGCTCAGCCTGATGGCCTGGCGCGCCGCGCGAATTCTGAATCGCGCGCACGACGACGAGCCGTTTGAGCTGGCCACCACCCCTGGCGTGATCCACTGGCGTAGCACTCCCCGCCCGGACAGCAGCCAGGTTTATCAATCTTTAGCAAGAACCACCGAGTACTGACACACACATTCAGGAACTACATAACAATGAAACGTTCTCATCTTTGGGTTTTAAATCCTTGCTTGCTTGCAATGCTTTCTACCTCTGCGTGGGCGGAAGAACAAAAGGAAGAAAATATTGTTGTCTCCGCCAGCCGCGCGCACCGCAGCGTGGCGGAGATGGCGCAGACTACCTGGGTTATTGAGCGTGCTGAGATTGAACAGCAGGTTCAGGGTGGAAAAGAGATTAAAGAAGTCCTGGCGCAGTTGATCCCGGGCATGGACGTCAGCAGCCAGGGCCGCACCAACTACGGTATGAACCTGCGCGGCCGCTCGATGATGGTGATGGTGGATGGCGTGCGTCTTAACTCGTCCCGCAGCGACAGCCGCCAGCTCGACTCCATCGATCCGTTCAACATTGACCGTATCGAAGTGATCTCCGGCGCCACGTCCCTCTACGGCGGCGGCAGTACCGGCGGTCTGGTGAATATCGTGACCAAAAAAGGCCAGCCTGATACCGAAGTGGAGTTCCAGACCGGAGCAAAGAGTGGCTTTAACAGCCATAACGATCACGATGAGAACGTGTCAGCCGCGGTGAGCGGCGGCAACGACAATGCCTCTGGCCGGTTGTCAGTATCGTATCAGCGCTACGGCGGCTGGTACGACGGCAAAGGTAACGAGGTGATTATTGATAACACCCAGACCGGATTACAATATTCCGACCGTCTGGATGTGATGGGAACAGGCACCCTCAACATCGACGATCACCAGCAGCTGCAGCTTACGACGCAATACTACAAGAGCGAGTCCGACGGGAAGCATGGCCTGTTCCTTGGGGAAAACTTCTCCGCGGTTACGGGTGATGCCAAAGCCTACAATAAAGGCAACCTGAACTCTGACCGCCTGCCGGGCACAGAGCGGCATCTGATTAACCTGCAGTACTCCAACACCGATTTCTGGGGCCAGGATCTGGTCGCACAGATTTACTATCGTGACGAAAGCCTGACCTACTACCCGTTCCCGACACTGACCAAAGGCGTGGTGAGCAGCATCGGTGCGTCGCAGCAGAAAACCGATTTTTACGGCGGCAAGCTGACGCTGAACAGCAAACCGATGGATGATTTAACGCTGACCTGGGGTGTGGATGCTGACCACGAAACCTTCGACGCTAACCAGCAGTTCTTCAATCTGGACAAAGCGGCAGCAAGCGGCGGCATGGGTCTGGAGAACGCCTATAACGTGGGCCGTTACCCGGGTTACAGCATTACCAACCTCGCCCCGTTCCTGCAGGCCAGCTACGACATTGATGCCATTACCCTGAGCGGCGGCGTGCGCTATCAGTACACCGAAAACAAGGTGGATGACTTCGTTGGTTATACCCAGCAACAGGCCATCGCTAACGGGAAAGCCACATCGGCTGATGCGGTACCGGGCGGGAAAACCAATTACAACAACTTCCTGTTCAACGCCGGGATCCTTGGCCGCCTGACCGAACAGCAGCAGCTGTGGTTTAACTTCTCCCAGGGCTTCGAAATTCCGGACCTGGCGAAGTACTACGGCTCCGGTACCTACCAGCTTGTCGACGGGCACTATCGCCTGCTGAACAGCGTGAACGTGAACGACTCGACGCTGGACGGCATTAAGGTTAACGCGTATGAGCTGGGCTGGCGCTACACCGGCGACAACCTGCGCACGCAGGTTGCGGCGTATTACTCGCTCTCGGACAAAACCATCACCATCAACAAAACGGACATGACCATCAACCTGGAAGACGACAAACGTCGTATCTACGGGATTGAAGGCCAGGTGGACTATTTCTTCACCGACAGCGACTGGAGCACCGGCGCGAACTTTAACGCCATTAAGTCTGAAACCCGCGAAAACGGCAAATGGGAGAAGCTGACGGTAGACAGCGCCAGCCCGTCGAAAGCCAGCGCCTGGGTCAACTGGGCACCGGGCGACTGGACCCTGCGCGTGCAGAGTACGCAGACCTTTGACGTGTCAGATGCCGACGGTAAGAAGATCGATGGCTATAACACGGTCGACTTCCTGGGCAGCTACGACCTGCCGGTGGGTAAAGTGAGCTTCAGCGTGGAAAACGTGCTGGACAAAGACTACACCACCGCCTGGGGTCAGCGTGCGCCGGGGCTGTATAGCCCAACCTACGGTGCACCAGGTCTGTATACTTATAAAGGCCGTGGCCGTACGTTTGGTCTGAACTACTCCGTACTGTTCTAATCCTGCGCGCCGCCTGCGGGCGGCGCAATTTGCTGTGTAATTTCAGCACAAATTTGCTATAAAATCAGCGATTTGCTGAAATTGTCGGCAAACGAACGAAAAGTGCGTTTTCCCCCTTTGACAAGACGAACTGAGGTCGATACTATGCGCCTCGTTCACACGATTCCTCTGTAGTTCAGTCGGTAGAACGGCGGACTGTTAATCCGTATGTCACTGGTTCGAGTCCAGTCAGAGGAGCCAATTTAAAGAAACCAGATGTCTACTGACGTCTGGTTTTTTGCTTTCTATCAATTGGTTAATCCTTCTAGCTTGTCTACTCACGTCTCGTAAAAAACACTCGAAGCTACACCCTTTTGCTGGTAAAGCTGGTTCGGTTTTTCTTTTACCAGCATCCAGGGGTAACCGCCATGCCACTTACTGATACCAAAGTAAAAAATGCTAAACCCGCTGAAAAGCCCGTTAAGCTCACTGATGGGTTCGGCCTCTACCTTCTGGTACATCCTAACGGTTCAACGTACTGGCAGTTGGGTTATCGCTTTGAAGCGAAACAAAAGGTGTTTTCCATAGGTGGCTACCCTGCCGTTTCTCTGGCAGACGCAAGGCAACGCCGCGACGAAGCCAAAAAGCTTTTAGCATCAGGAGTTGATCCCAGCGCTAAAAAACA
>NZ_CP080000.1:2165503-2196570 GCF_019378755.1 Enterobacter sp. BIDMC 29
TGGTTCCGGACACGTCAGTGCCATCCGGTTCGGTCAGCAAATCATCTCTGAATTTAGACGCGACCGCCTTCACAGGGAGGTGGCCCGCACTCAGGGAACCCGTGAACAGACCCGCCGGTATGACAGTCTCGGCAGACGTACCGGGCAGCGCAGTTTCTCACCCGACCTGCCGGAACAGACAATCTTCGAACGCGCCTTCAACTACACCGGGCGTGGAGAATTGTCAGACGTCAGTGACACCCTGCGTGGCAACACAATTTACGGCTATGATGAGGAAGGCCGTTTTCTCAGGCACTACGAAGCCCGTCCGGACCTCAGTAACAGGAGGTTCCGGTACGACGCTGCGGATAACCTGCTGCCGGATGATGACCTTCCTGCCCTGTCGCTGAGGGATAACCGCCTCACGCACTGGCAGAACCTGTTTATGAAATACGACTGGTGGGGTAACCTGGTCTTTCGCCGAAGTGGTCTGTATGAACAGCATTATGTATACGACGCGGAAAACCGCCTGATACGGGCCGGGGGCAATGGACCAGAAGGCAATTTTACCGCCCGCTACCATTATGACGCCCTGGGCCGCCGCACACGCAAAACGGTCACCATGCCACACGGCACCACAAAGACCCGCTTTCTGTGGCAGGGATACCGGCTGTTGCAGGAACAGCAGCAGAACGGACAATGTCAGACATATGTTTACGACCCGAACGAAACATACAGCCCGCTGGCGCGTATTGACCATTTGCGTGACGAAACCAGCGGAGAGGTTCTCTGGTTCACAACCGATCTGAACGGTGCACCGCTCGATATCACTGATGAACAGGGACAACTCCGGTGGAGCGGTCATTACGGGAGTTTTGGTGAGGTTGCACGACAGACGGAAGGCTTCCACAGATTCACGCAGCAAACTGCCCTCGCTCATCAGCCACTGCGCTATGCCGGGCAGTACGCAGACAGTGAAACGGGATTACACTATAATATGTTCCGTTATTACGATCCGAAGGTTGGGCGGTTTACGGTGCAGGACCCGATTGGATTACTGGGAGGCTGGAATCTTTATCAGTATGCACCGAATCCGCTGGGTTGGATTGATCCGTGGGGGTTAGCTAACAGGCCAAATAATGGTGAATATCATATTTTTCATGATTATTCACTTGACCCTCAATATCGATATTCCAGTGATGCAGTCCAGTTCAACAGAGCTAATGTGGATTTTGTTCAGAAAATGGAGACGAATCCGGAATTTCGCCAAGATATGCTCAACAGATATCCAAAACTAAATGACTGGCTCAAAGATGGGGATATGAGCAGAAGTCCTTCGGGATTAACCTGGCATCACCATGAAGATATAAACAGACTGACTCTGGTCGACAGAGCAGACCACAGATCTAATCATTCTTTATATCATCCAACTGGTAAAGGTGGACGTGATATATGGGGTGGTGGAAAACCTGGACGACAAGGTAAGCTTGATGGTCCTACTGGTAGAAAAATTTGTAGCTAAACCTAAATAAAAAGGGGATAGTATGTCGATTAAAGGTAACCATATGAAATTGAAAGATATAATTGACATCATGGTTAAATCGCGTTGCGAAGATGATAATTTTTGCATTTATGGCTCAGACGGAGAGTTATTCGGAGAAAAAGAATATTTTGTCTCCGGTTATCCACAGGTAGATGAAAACGATAAAGAAGTCTATCCGCAAGATGCGGCTAGCAGAGGTTTATCATATATTTATTCTGGTGAGCAGTTTGCTGATGTAATCTTATCAGTAATCGAACAAAAACCTTCTGCCAGTAATCAAGATTTTATTGATGCTTTAAACTATTACCTTGAAAATGATGATTTTTTAGATTTCTGACATTTATCCAGACAGCCTGCACACTATTTTTAAGGGTTGCAGGCTGTATTAAACTATTTTCAGCACCATCTTCACCAGAAATTAACTGAGGATATGAACAGACGTTAGTCTCGCGAGGGCAATAACTTGTAATCATTTCATGACATTCGTGAAAGCCATTATTCTAACTTAATTCTTTTGTTGAGGATGATTTTCAAACAGCCCTCGCTCATCAGCCATTGCGCTATGCCGACAGTGAAACGGGATTACACTATGACCTGTTCCGTTATTACGATCCGCAGGTCGGGCGTTTTACGGTGCAGGTGACCTGCCCCCAGTATTAGCTACAACCGTCAGTTAGTAATGTCGGTTTGTTTACCTTCACATTTTCCATTTCGCCACCGTGCTGCAAACTCTGATGGCGTCTGATAATTCAGTGCCAAATGTGGCCGACACTCGTTATAATCCTGCCGCCAGTCATTAATCGTTTTCCGGGCATGAAGAATATCGCTGAACCAGTGTTCATTCAGACACTCATCGCGAAAGCGTCCGTTAAAACTCTCAATAAATCCGTTCTGCGTTGGCTTACCTGGCTGGATAAGCCGTAGTTCCACACCATGCTCAAAGGCCCATTGATCGAGCGCGCGGCAGGTAAATTCCGGGCCCTGATCGGTTCTTATTGTCGCCGGATAGCCCCTAAACAGCGCGATGCTGTCCAGAATACGCGTGACCTGAACGCCTGAAATACCGAAAGCAGCGGTGATCGTCAGACACTCCTTCGTGAAATCATCCACACAGGTCGGGCACTTGATCCTCCGACCGTTGGCCAGTGCGTCTATAACGAAATCCATCGACCATGTAAGGTTCGGCGCATCCGGGCGCAGAAGCGGAAACCGTTCGGTTGCCAGCCCTTTACGGCGTCGTCTGCGTTTTACGCTCAGTCCATTAAGGTGGTAAATACGGTATACCCGCTTGTGATTGACGTGAAGGCCCTCCCGACGCAGCAGCTGCCAGATGCGGCGGTAGCCAAAACGCCTGCGTTCAAGCGCCAGCTCAGTAATACGCCCTGATAAATGTGCATCAGCAGCCGGACGCTGAGCATCATAACGGCAGGTCGACAGGGACAAACCTGTAAGCCTGCAGGCACGACGTTGCGACAAACCGGTCGCATCACACATCAACACCACGGCTTCACGCTTCTGCCCTGTCGTCAGTACTTTCACCCCAGAGCCACCTGAAGCGCCTCCTTATCCAGCATGGCTTCGGCAAGCAGCTTCTTGAGCCTGGCGTTCTCTTCCTCAAGCGACTTCAGGCGCTTAACCTCGGGCACCTCCATACCGCCATACTTCTTACGCCAGGTGTAAAAGGTGGCATCTGAAATGGCGTGCTTACGGCAGAGCTCACGGGCAGAAACCCCGGCTTCAGCCTCGCGGAGGATACTGATGATCTGTTCGTCGGAAAAACGCTTCTTCATGGGCATGTCCTCATGTGGCTTATGAAGACATTACTAACATCGCGGTGTATTAATCAACGGGGAGCAGGTCAACCGGCCAATCTGTCAGTAATACTCACTCAGGCCGTAAAATACTGATGATATTCGCCATAACGAATTTATTGTAATGTTTGTTTATCATCTTCAATGAAGCGTTATTTCACACAGACAGGAAAACTGGAATCATGATAAAGCTGATTGGCATGATGGATTCTCCTTATGTACGCCGCGTGGCGGTCTCCCTGGAACTTTATGGCGTTGCGTTTGAAAGCCAGCCGTTGTCCGTATTCAGCACATTTGAGGAATTTTCCCGGATTAACCCTGCGGTAAAAGCGCCAACGCTGGTTCTGGAGAATGGAACACGTCTTATGGACTCGTCTCTCATACTGAATTATTTTGAGGCTCAGGCCGCGCCTGAACGGAGACTCCTGCCCGTGACGCCGGATGCACTGGCGAACGATCTCCAGACGCTGGGCTTTATCCTCGCCGCCGCGGAGAAAGCTGTGCAAAATGTGTACGAACACAATCTGCGCCCGGCGGAGAAACAACATAATCCGTGGATAGAACGTATTACCGTCCAGCTGCTGGCTGCCTGTCGGGAATGGAACGCGCTGCTGGAAGCACGCCCGGAAAACGCGGTGGCCGATCAGGTTGCTGTTACCAGTACGGTTATCTGGACATTTATTCAGTCAATGATCCCTCACGTCGTTAACGCCGGGGATTTTAAAAGAATTCAGGCGGTAGCCGACGTTTTCGAAAACCAGGCGGCATTTAAAAAATACCCTTTTAGTTAACGCTTCGCTCGGCGTGTTATAGGGCTTTTCAGCCCCTTTTTTTTGCCGCACGGGAGTATTATCCTCATCTAAAAGATTCATATTTCTTTATTCTTATATGTAACCCAATGGAAACATGAGAAACATTTCAATATAAAGCAATATTATGACGTCACAAGGTATCGTTATTCATCAGGGTATTCTTGAGAACCAGCGGTCAGGAAATTAAACGGTTTCAATAAAAAAGCCTGCTTTAATTGCAGGCTTGTGCTTCTTGTCGACGGGGACGGGTGCTATAAGGGGCTTAAATCTGATAATCAATCGCCACTTCTTCTGGCTCCATCACCTGACGTTTAATCTCATCCACCGACAGCCCGGCGTTGCAGAGTTCGATAAAGCGCCACACATAGTTGCGCTGCAGTTGTCCACGCTTCAGGCCGAGCCATACGGTATTGGCATCAAAGAGATGACGCGTATCCAGTCGTACCAGGTTCTCCGTCTCGCGTTCACCACCGGACTGTTCCGCCACCAGACCAATGCCCAGCCCCAGCTCGACGTAGGTTTTGATCACATCAGAGTCCTGTGCACTCAGCACCACATCCGGCGTTAAGCCTTTGCGGTTAAAGGCTTCATCAATGCGCGAGCGTCCGGTAATACCCTGCCGGTAGGTAATCAGTGGCCATTTCGCGATATCTTCCAGCGTCAGTGGCGTAACCTGATTCAGCGGATGGTCGACGGGAAGTAACAGACTGTGGTACCAGCGAAACCACGGGAAAGCCACCAGCAGCGGATCGTTGCTCAGGCGTTCACTGGCAATGCCGATATCTGCCCCACCGTTTTGCAACAGCACTTCAATTTCCTGCGGTGTGCCCTGGATAAGCTCCAGACGGACGTCAGGGAAAAGTTCACGGAAGGCTTTAATCACCGGCGGCAGGCTGTAACGCGCCTGGGTGTGGGTGGTGGCGATAGTGAGGACGCCCGAGGCGTCATTGGTAAAGAGATCCGCCAGGCGACGCACATTGCTGGCCTCGTTGAGGATCCGCTCAGCGATGGTCAGCAAGGCTTTTCCCGGCTCCGTCATGCCAAGCAGACGCTTGCCGCGACGGATAAAAATCTCTATCCCCAGTTCTTCTTCCAGCTCGCGGATATGGCGACTGACGCCGGACTGAGAGGTATAAAGCATATTGGCGACCTCGGTCAGGTTGTAGTCCCGCCTGGCCGCCTCACGGATAATTTTAAGTTGCTGGAAATTCACGATTCACTCCGGCGCATCTGACATAACGCTATTGTTAGAGTCAGCCGACCTGTAGAACAAATAATAAAAACCAGCATCTTATGCTTTTATGGAATATCAACTCACCAGCTGCAGCTCACGGTTCTCCAGAGACGGTTTGCTGACCAGCGACATCAGAATCTCTTTTACCGCCTGCGCCTGAGGTGACAGCGATCCGCGCGCGGACATATTCAGCGACAGCGGTAAGCTCATCGAAGGCGTCGTGATGCGCGCCATCCAGCCGTTTGCCGCGCTGCACAGCGAACGTGCTGCGGATTCTGGCAGAACGGTCACACCCATACCGCTGGCTATAGCGGCGGTTAGCGTGGAGATGGAATCAATTTCACCGATAATTTTTGCCGTCAGGCGGCGCAGGGAGAACGCTTCATCCACACGCACGCGCACCGCGCTGTAGTCACGCGGCAGGAAAAGATTCATTTCTGCAACGGCCGTCAGATCGACGCTCTGCCCCGGACAGTCGCGGGTGCCCACAAGGTAGAGATCTTCTTTCAGCAGCGGCTGGCTGGTGATCCCGGCCACCGGTGAGCGGTCGTACAGCACCGCCATATCCAGCTGGCCGCTAAGAAGTTTGTCATTTAGCACAGAACCGCTGTTCTCATGCAGGTAAACCAGTACTTCTGGCAGCTCTGCGCGGACGGCCTGCAGCAGCGGCATGGTAATAGAGGACGCGGCCGTTCCCGGAGCAAGCCCAATGGATACGTGGCCGCTCAGCGTCTGGCCCACGTTATTCACCGCCAGCTGCGCCTGTTCGCACTGGCGAAGGATGGTGCGCGCATGGGTATAAAGGATTTTGCCTGCTTCCGTTGGCGTCACGCCACGTTTGGTGCGGATCAACAGCTGCTGATCCATCTCGCCTTCCAGAGTAGCCACCTGCTGGCTCAGCGCAGGCTGCGCGATATGCAGCACTTCCGCCGCTTGAGTCAGGCTGCCGATATCGACGATTTTTACGAAGTATTTCAGTCGTCTTAAGTTCATTTTGCCCCCTGTTCGAAATGCTGTGCCGGTACTGGCTTTTCATTGTTGATAGGGTTTTGCAATATGAATGCCAGTTTTACGAAGAGGTCTGATTTGTCGCTAAGCGGCTGAAAATAAGGAAAGCTAATCATAAGCAGCGGTTTTATTACTGAAACAGCAGTTTATGATCTGCCCCATTAGGGGTATGTGCGCACCATTACGGTGCATTCCGGCGTCAAAAACGCCATTTTGCTGATTTTGTCAGCAAACGATCAAAAGGCGTTGATCCACCCTTTGACAAGGCCGGCTGACGTCGATAATATGCGCCCCGTTCACACGATTCCTCTGTAGTTCAGTCGGTAGAACGGCGGACTGTTAATCCGTATGTCACTGGTTCGAGTCCAGTCAGAGGAGCCAAATTTGAAAAGCCTGCTTTTATAGCAGGCTTTTTGCTTTTCTGCGGCAGGTAAAATTGCCCTCAGTTGCCGAGCTTAACCGGCATCCCTGACCGACGTTCCAGTTCCGCGCCCGCCCCCTCGTTGACAAGCTCGGTTCGCAGCGAGGCAAATATCGGCAAAGGCACTTTCCGGGTCGATTCAAATTCCGCCCGGTTCCGTGATAGCGGTTCATGCACCTCAACCCAGCGGCTGCCGTCCGGCTCTGTCGTCACTTTAACGGGCTGATCGATAAGCTGCACACGGGTGCCTACCGGGACGTTATCGAAAAGATATTTAATGTCGTTATTGCGCAGACGAATACACCCCTGGCTCACCCGCAGTCCGATGCCAAAATTGGAGTTTGTCCCGTGAATGGCATACAGCCTGCCAATATAAATCGCATACAGTCCCATTGGGTTATCGGGCCCGGCGGGCACGAATGCAGGCAGCGTTTTCCCCTCTGCCGCATAGGCACGGCGCGTATTCGGCGTAGGAGACCAGGTGGGGCCTTCCTGCTTACGTTCTACCGCTGTGACCCAGTTTCGCGGGGTTTCGCGCCCGGCCTGACCAATGCCGATGGGTAACACTTCAACAGTGTTGCTTCCCGGTGGGTAATAGTAGAGGCGCATTTCTGCCGCATTAACGATAATTCCCTCGCGGACGGTGTCAGGCAAAATCAGCTGCTGGGGTATCACCAGTTGCGTACCGGATTTAGGCAAAAAAGGATCCACGCCCGGGTTCGCTTCCAGCATATTGCTCAGACCCTGCCCGTATTGCGCGGCAAACGCTTCGAGCGGTAGCGTATTGTGATCCGGCACGGTAATGGTTTGCGAAGTGCCCACCAGCCGACTGCCTGTCGGCGGTAAAGGATAACTTACCGCCTGAACGCTCTGGCTGATAAGTAATGCAGCAAGACAACTCAACACATTTATACGACACATATTCCCTTCCTCAGTCGCACCTTGATTTGCTAAGCATAGCGTAGCCGCTTTGCATTACCCATCAGGAAATAAAATCAGTTTGCACACGCGCCCTGGCGCGGTAGTCTCATACGTTCCGTTTATATGACGGTGGCTATGTGAGTGACCTTTTCTTATACCAATAATTAGAAATACGTGCAGACAGGACAACTATGGACTCCACTCTCACCTCCACACATCCCAACGAGGAGACACCTTCGCTCAATCGTGCCCGCCGCGCAGCCCTCGGCAGCTTCGCGGGTGCCGTCGTCGACTGGTATGATTTTCTGCTTTACGGCATTACTGCCGCGCTGGTGTTTAACCGCGAATTCTTCCCCCAGATTAGCCCGGCAATGGGTACGCTCGCCGCGTTTGCTACCTTTGGCGTCGGCTTCCTGTTTCGTCCACTGGGCGGAGTGATCTTCGGCCACTTCGGTGACCGTCTCGGTCGCAAACGCATGCTGATGCTCACCGTCTGGATGATGGGCATCGCCACCGCGCTGATTGGCATTCTCCCTTCATTTTCCACCATTGGCTGGTGGGCGCCGGTGCTGCTGGTTACGCTGCGCGCCATTCAGGGCTTCGCGGTAGGCGGAGAATGGGGTGGCGCGGCGCTGTTATCCGTTGAGAGTGCCCCAAAGAACAAGAAAGCGTTTTACAGCAGCGGCGTGCAGGTGGGCTATGGCGTAGGTCTGCTGCTCTCCACCGGGCTGGTGTCGCTGATGAGCCACTTCACCACCGATGAACAATTCCTGAGCTGGGGCTGGCGCATTCCGTTTATCTTCAGCATCGTGCTGGTTGTCGCTGCCCTGTGGATCCGCAACGGCATGGAAGAATCTGCTGAGTTCGAACAACAGCGGCAAGAACCGCCCGTTGCCAGAAAACGGCTGCCGGTGATGGAAGCGCTTGTCCGGCATCCTGGCGCTTTTCTGAAAATTATCGCCCTGCGCCTGTGCGAACTGCTGACGATGTATATCGTGACCGCATTTGCCCTCAATTATTCAACGCAAAATCTCGGTCTGCCCCGCGAGCTGTTCCTGAACATTGGCCTGCTGGTCGGCGGGATCAGCTGCCTGACTATCCCCAGCTTCGCCTGGCTGGCGGACAGGTTTGGTCGCCGTCGCGTCTATATCACCGGGGCGCTGATTGGCACCCTCAGCGCCTGGCCGTTCTTCATGGCGCTGGAGGCACAGTCGATCTTCTGGATTGTCTTCTTTGCCATCATGCTCGCTAACATCGCCCACGATATGGTGGTCTGCGTGCAGCAGCCCATGTTTACCGAACTGTTCGGGGCGAGCTATCGCTACAGCGGCGCGGGCGTAGGCTATCAGGTGGCAAGCGTGGTCGGCGGCGGGTTTACGCCATTTATTGCCGCCGCGCTGGTGACCTTCTCCGGGGGCAACTGGCACAGTGTGGCACTTTATCTGCTGGCCGGTTGCCTGCTGTCAGCGGCGACGGCGTTATTGATGAAAGAGACGAGCCACACCTGATCTCACTTTTGTTTCACAGGCGTGTGACATACTATCGGGTAGAGTCGCACACCTGTGGAACAAGGAGACAGAGATGAATAATAAGGGCTCCAGCCTGACCCCGGCTCAGGCACTGGAAAAACTCGATGCACTGTATGAACAGTCCGTCAACGCGCTGCGCAGCGCCATCAGTGAGTATATCGAAACAGGGAAACTCCCCGACGAAAAGGCCAGAAGTAAGGGCCTTTTTGTTTATCCATCGCTTTCCGTCACCTGGGACGGCAGCGCGACTAACACGCCGAAAACGCGCGCCTACGCACGCTTTACCCACTCCGGCTGCTACAGCACCACCGTCACCCGCCCTGCACTGTTCCGCCCTTATCTTGAAGAGCAACTCACGCTGTTGTATCAGGATTACGGCGCGCACATTGCCGTTGAACCCTCACAGCATGAGATCCCGTATCCGTATGTGATTGACGGTTCGGCATTAACCCTTGACCGCTCCATGAGCGCGGGGCTGACGCGCCATTTCCCGACCACCGAGCTGTCGCAGATTGGCGATGAGACGGCGGATGGTATCTACCACCCGGCAGAATTTTCACCGCTGTCGCACTTTGATGCCCGCCGCGTGGATTTCTCTCTGGCGCGCCTGCGTCACTACACCGGGACGCCCGTCGACCATTTCCAGCCCTTTGTACTGTTTACCAACTACACCCGCTATGTCGACGAGTTTGTCCGTTGGGGCTGTAGCCAGATCCTCGACCCGGATAGCCCTTACATCGCGCTGTCCTGCGCCGGCGGGATCTGGGTCACCGCGGAAACCGAGGCACCCGAGCAGGCCATCTCCGACCTGGCGTGGAAAAAGCACCAGATGCCTGCCTGGCACCTGATCACCGCTGACGGCCAGGGGATCACCTTAATTAACATCGGGGTTGGTCCGTCAAATGCCAAAACCATCTGCGACCATCTGGCGGTATTGCGCCCGGACGTGTGGCTGATGATTGGACACTGCGGCGGCCTGCGTGAAAGCCAGCTGATTGGCGACTACGTGCTGGCCCACGCCTATCTGCGTGATGACCATGTGCTTGACGCTGTGCTTCCACCGGATATTCCTATCCCGAGCATCGCCGAAGTGCAGCGTGCGCTGTATGACGCCACCAAAGAGGTGAGCGGTATGCCGGGTGAAGAGGTTAAACAGCGTCTGCGTACCGGTACGGTAGTGACGACGGATGACCGCAACTGGGAGCTGCGTTACTCCGCCTCCGCGCTGCGTTTCAACCTCAGCCGTGCCGTCGCGATTGATATGGAAAGCGCCACCATCGCCGCACAGGGATATCGCTTCCGCGTCCCTTACGGCACGCTGCTGTGCGTTTCCGACAAACCGCTGCACGGCGAAATTAAGCTTCCGGGTCAGGCCAACCGTTTCTATGAAGGGGCTATCTCCGAACATCTGCAAATCGGCATTCGCGCCATTGATTTACTGCGTGCGGAAGGTGACAGGCTGCATTCCCGTAAATTACGTACCTTCAACGAGCCGCCATTCCGCTAACCAGAACAAGGAATAACCATGCACACCCCATCACGCTTATCGGCCCTGCGCCGATGGCTACAGGAAAACAATCTTGATGGCATGATCGTGCCGCGCGCGGATGCCTGGCAGAGTGAGTACTGCGCGCCGTACGATGAAAAGCTGGCCTGGCTGACGGGCTTTGATGGCTCCGCAGGTCTGGCGCTGATTCTGAAAAACACAGCGTTGCTGTTTGTCGATGGCCGCTATCAGGTTCAGGCTCGCCTTCAGGTCAATATGGATGAAATTGAAATCCACCATTTGCACAATGAACCGCTGGCCGAATGGCTCACAGCCAACGTCGGGTCTGGCATGCGTATTGGGTTTGAAGCACTGCTGATGACCAATACGGAGTTCGGGCAGCTGTCTGCAACACCCTGTGAACTGGTTCCGCTCAGTCAGCCGCCGTTTGATACCTTATGGCACGATCGCCCTGCCGCGCCGGCGGGACGTATTCGAGAAATGCCGGTGGAGGTCAGTGGCGAAAGCAGCCTCGCCAAACGCCAGCGCGTTGCCGCCGTGCTGGCCGCACACGATGCCGATTATCTGGCCGTGACTCTGCCGGATAACATCGCCTGGCTGTTGAACGTGCGTGGCGCTGACATCCCATCCAGTCCTGTTCCCCTCTCCTTTGCCCTTCTTGACCGTGACGGTAGCGTGGAGTGGTTTGTTAACGACAATAAGCTCAGCGAGCTACCCGAGAGCGTGAGAAACGCGTTCAGGATTGCGCCACAGGATGCCTTTATCGAACGCTGCCAGCGCCTGTCACAAGGCAAGCGGGTGATGGTTGATGCCGATTCCGCGCCGGTCGCCCTGCGCTTTGCCATTGAGCCAGAGGGCGAAATAGTCTGGCAAACCGATCCCATCACTCTGATGAAAGCCACTAAAAACCCGGTCGAACTTGCCGGGTATCGCGAGTGTCATCACCAGGACGGTGCTGCCTGGGTGAATTTCCTGGCCTGGCTAAGCCGTGAAGTCCCCCTGCGTGAGGCGGCGGGAAAACCGCTGACGGAGCTGGAAGCGCAGGCGCAGCAGCTCGCGTTCCGTAAACAGCAGCCTGGATTTATTGAGCAAAGTTTTGCCACCATCTCCGCCTCCTCCAGTAATGCGGCGATGTGCCACTATCACTCAAGCGAAGCCAGCAATAAGCCCATCGGTCATCATCATTTTTACCTTAATGATTCCGGCGGTCAGTACCATAACGGCACCACTGACGCCACGCGTACGCTGGCATGGGGTAGCGTGCCGCCACAGCAGAAGTTGCACTACACCGCCGTACTGAGAGGGTTCCTGTCGTTGATAACCTTACAGTTCCCCTCCGGCAGCCAGGGCCATCAGCTTGATGCCTTCGCGCGTCGCCCGCTGTGGGAAATGGGGCTGGATTACGATCACGGGACAGGGCATGGGGTAGGACATCAGTTGCTTATCCATGAGAACCCGCATCGTCTCGCCAAAAAGGTTAATCCGTGGCCCCTGGTGGCCGGCACCATCATGACTATCGAGCCTGGATATTATCTGGCGGACAGCCATGGGATCCGCATTGAAAACCAGGTGGAGATTGTCGAAAGCCGTCCGGGATTCTGCACGTTTTCCTCACTGACGCTGATCCCGATCGACCTGAGCCAGGTCGAGTTACAGCTGTTGAACGAACAGGAAAAACAGTGGCTGGATGATTATCATCAGCAGGTGCGTGAGGCTCTGTTACCGTTGGTCGACAGCGACGCGCGGCAATGGTTGCTTGAGGCGACGAAGCCGGTTGGGGTTAACCACTAGAACTATCAGTGGATGCCGGGCGGCGGTTTCGCCTGACCCGGCTGTAAGCCCGTCGCATCGGACCTTTTCAGAACGCAGAAAAGCAAAAAGCCTGCTATAAAAGCAGGCTTTTTAAATTTGGCTCCTCTGACTGGACTCGAACCAGTGACATACGGATTAACAGTCCGCCGTTCTACCGACTGAACTACAGAGGAATCGTGTGAACGGGGCGCATATTATCGATGCTCCCCGATGATGTCAAAGGCAGAATGCATATTTCTGACTGTTTGCCGAATTATTCTCCACTTCGCGCATTTGTCAGGCATTCTGTTGATTCTGTGGTCGTTGGTTCCTGTTTTATTCGCGGGTATTTCCAGAGCCAGCGCCCACTGACCATACGCCAGTAGAACAACGCCCCACGCACCGCCCAGTCAAGGAACATCCCCAGCCAGACGCCGACTACCCCCATGCCAAGCATGACCCCGAGCGTGTAACCCACCACCACACGGCAACCCCACATGCCGAGCATCGACACCCACATCGCGAAGCGTGCATCGCGTGCCCCTTTCAGCCCGGCAGGCAGAACCCATGAAGCCGCCCAGATGGGCATAAAGGCCGCGTTCAGCCAGATCAGGATCTTAACGACCTCTTTGACATCATCTTCGTGGGTATAAAAAGAGGCCATAAGCCCGGCAAAGGGGGCGCTTCCCCAGGCGATCAGCGTCAGGCCAATGGTTGACAGCCAGAAGACGTGCCGCAACTGCCGTTCCGCCTGCCCTATCTGCCCTTTCCCCAGCCGTTTACCGGTGATGATGGTCGACGCCGAACCGAGGGCGTTGCCCGGCAGGTTTATCAGGGAGGCGATGGAGAAGGCAATAAAGTTACCGGCGATAACGTCAGTCCCCATCCCGGCGACAAACATTTGCGTCAACAGCTTGCCCCCGTTAAACAACACGGATTCAATACTGGCGGGAATACCAATTCCCATCACTTCCCAGATAATGGCGAAGTTAAAGGGGCGGAAATAGCTCTTCAGCGTAAGGCGCAGTGACGGCGTGATCCCCGCCATCAGCACCCCGAGAATAGCGGCCGCACCGATATAACGTGAAATCGTTAACCCCAGTCCGGCCCCCACGAACCCGAGCCCGTCCCAGGAGAAGACGCCGTAGATCAGCACGCTGCTGATAATAATATTCAGGATGTTCATCCCGCCGTTTATCAGCAACGGAATTTTGGTGTTGCCCGCCCCGCGCAGCGCGCCGCTGCCAATCAGCGCGATGGCTGCAGCCGGATAACTCAGAACCGTCATTTCCAGGTAGGTCAGCGCCAGGTCTTTAACTTCATTTGTGGCCTCACCGGCGACAAAATCGATAATTTCCCTGCCGAAATAGTGGATCACCGCCGCCAGCACGATCGAGAAAATGGTCATGATCATCAGCGACTGTCGGGCAGCCTCGCGCGCACGTTTAGGATCGAGCTTGCCGAGGCTAAAGGCGACGACAACCGTCGTCCCGAGGTCAATGGCGGCAAAAAAAGAAATAACCACCATGTTAAAGCTGTCCGCCAGCCCGACACCGGCCATCGCCTCTTTACCCAGCCAGCTGACCAGGAAGGTACTCAGCACCCCCATCAACAGAACGCAGGTGTTTTCCAGGAAAATAGGCACGGCAAGGGGGGTGATTTCACGCCAGAACAGAACACGATAGCTTTTACGCTTTGCATACCATGGCGTGCGCATAATCGCCTGGCGTAGGGGGGCAGTGACGTTCAAAATGGACCTTAACGAGAAAGTTGAAACTCCATTTCAAATGATGGGGGAGAAATGCTAAACCTGCAAAGTATTTTCCATAAAAAGATGTGTGGATTTACAACAAACTGTCGACAGAATCATCAATCGATCGCTAATCGCTAAGATCAGGTTTGACAAAACTTTTTTCGCCGCTAAGATAAGCCTCCACAACGATTCCTCTGTAGTTCAGTCGGTAGAACGGCGGACTGTTAATCCGTATGTCACTGGTTCGAGTCCAGTCAGAGGAGCCAAATTTAAAAAGCCTGCTTTTATAGCAGGCTTTTTGCTTTGCTGGTGAGGGAAAATGAACGCTCTGTTTGTCTACGGCACGCTACGCCCGGGTCACGCGAATGCACATATTCTTGAAAACATCGGTGGCGAATGGCAGGCCGGTTTTGTCACCGGGACGTTTTACGAACATGGCTGGGGCGCGGCGGCAGATTTTCCGGGAATAGTGCTGCACCCGGACGGCCCACACGTGGAGGGCTTTCTGTTTATCTCTGATAGCCTGAGTGCACACTGGCCAATGCTGGACGAATTTGAAGACGGCTACGATCGGGTTGAGGTCAATGTGACCACGCCGGATGGAAAACAGGTCAACGCCTGGATTTATCAGCTACAGCCGCGTACTGCGTAATAAAAAAGGCTCTCTGTCACCAGAGAGCCTTTTTTGTATTCATCGGCGATTACTCGCTTTTGGCTTCACCGTTTTTGATTTCGCCCATTACTTTCAGTTTCTTGGAGATATCACGGCGTTCTTTAGACAGCTCAGCGTTTTTGATGATGTAGTCATCAACGCGGTCTTCGTAGTCGCTCTTCATGCTGGCGATGATGCCCTGAATAGCCTCAACGCTCATGCCTGGCTTGATGTAGTCGCTCAGGTTATCGAGCAGCAGGACACGTTTCTGGTTGTCACGGATCTTCTTCTCAACGTCCTGGATTTCACGCTGCAGTTTGTTTTTGCGGCGGAACAGGCGGACGAATTCCAGAACATCCTGGAACGAAGGCTTGGTAGTTTCCATTTTTACACCCCTGATAATGTGAGATTCGGATTCGTTAAAGCAACCGTTGTAACAATAACCTTACTGACAGCGGCTGCGAATGACAATGAGTATATCGTTTAAAGCTATCATAACCCCAATTGATGCTGAATCGAAGCAGCAGGCGTCACATATGGAGATAGCTGCTCTTTATTTGCGCAGCGCCCGGCAAATGAGATGCGACAGTAGCTCCAGCTGCCGCGCCAGCTCCATGCTCAGCCAGACATAACCATGAATAGGCGTTTCCGCAACGTTATCGCTCTGACGCTCATTCATTAACTGCTTCAGCTCCGCAACGATCTCATTCAGACGTTCACTGTTCGCCAGGATGGGCTGCGGGTTACCTTCATAAAGCGCGTGAGCGATGGTGAGCAGCGTTTGCTGCGTCATCTGCTGCGTCTCTTTTAAGGTATGGGCATTGAGCATTAAAAGGTGGCTGGGACGAGAAGCCCAGTGCGCGTTGATTTGCAGCTCAAGCATGCATACCAGATTGCGGCTTACCGTCTGAATGGCTTCGAAAATGGATTTCTGGATATGGGTTTCTTTGCTGGCCGGAGTAATCAGCCCGCGCATCCTGACCACATCGTTGAGGATCGTTTGCAGGTGTTTTTCCAGCCGGGGGCGCTCAACCAGGTTAGGGGAAAATCCGGCCTGATAGACGCGGTTGAACGCGGTGACATAGTTAGCCATCTGAATACGCCAGTGCAGAAAAGCACGCTGTGGCCAGATGCCGGTAAAAAGCATAGCCAGCAGTGAGCCGAGGATAACGTCCCCGCTTCGCCACAGGGCGGTCGTCATATCCCCCGCCGGTGCACCGACCACCACCGACAGCGTGATACCAATCAGCAGCGCCTGATAGGGCCTTTTGCCTAATGCCAGCCAGCCGCAAAGGAACATCGCGACACCGCACCAGATCAACATAACCGGAAACGAGATAAGCTCAAGCTTCAGCGCGATAAGCCCCAGGGCAGAGCCTAAAACGGTACCGCCAATGCGCTCGAAGGCGCGTGGAACAACGTTCCCCCAGAACGAAATAGGCCCCATCACGACCACCAGCGTGATAAGCGGCCATGTTCCCTCAGGAACATCCAGCAAACGAACCAGCACAAACGTCAACACAAAGGCCAGCGCGATACGGCACCCATGTACCACGCGGTAGTGTTTGTACAGACGAATTTCAAAAGGGGTTAATGATTTGTCGGGACGCACACCCGCTCTCCAGCTACACGGCAAATCACAATTGTACTGTGTTTTCAGCCGGGCGGATCACACCCGGCTGAAAAACCCTGTAATAACCAGGCTTAACCGGCTTTGTGCTCTACACCAATATACATTTCGATGTCCCAGTAACCGTCCGCGTTACCATCATTAAGGTAGCGCTCGAAGCAGGGTTTAGGGGCCATCTGGTAGCTGTTGTCCTGCAAGAGGGAATTAAAGAACTGGTTCCATGGGGTCGCGAAGTCATGGTTTTCAACGCGTGCCGTCGCCACCGCATACTCTCCAGCGGCGATTTCCGTCATCATGACGCCTTCGCTGTTTTCAGGAATGACAAAATCGTCCGGGACCGTTACGGCCGTGTCACAGCGCAATTTTTCTGCCGGGACCTCGTCCGGATTATCGTAGTAAACCGCAACCCACTCCAGCGGCTGAATGTGACGTCCATCCACCCACATGACTAACTGTTCGAAGCCCTGTTTTACCGTTTTATCCCACGGCCCGACCAGATGAAAGCCGGCGATTTTACGTTTCTGTTGCTGCTTGATGCTGTAGTCCATGCTGCCTCCTTTTATTACTGTATATTTATACACTATAAAGCAGATTTTAACTGTTCAGCAAACGAGGAGTGTTTATTATGTGAGCAGACTCGCAACCGCGCCAGTCTGCTCATGTGCTTTAACGCAGGCCGTTACAGCGTGTGATGCAGATAATCGCTCAGACGGGAGAAGAGGCCGCCTTTATTCACCGCTTCGAGCGTCACCAGAGGCCAGTGCGCCACGACTTTGTCACGGTCGTAAAGCTGGATCTCCCCTACCCGCTGATGAGCCGCAATCGGCGCTTCCAGCTCTTTTTTATCCAGCACGTACTTGGCTTTGATGTTAGGAACTTCTGTTTTAGGCAAGGCCAGCCAGAAATCCTGGTCGGTGCCCAGTTCCACCTGCTCTTTATCGCCGTACCAGATACGCTCTGTTCCCACTTTTTTGCCGTTATGCAGGATCTGCACCGTATCAAAGTTCTGCTGCCCCCAGTGCAGCAGCTTGCGGGCCTGTTCCTCACGCCCTTTCGGGCTGTCAGCGCCCATCACCACCGCGATTAAACGACGCTGACCGTCAACCGCTGACGCAATCAGGTTAAAGCCCGCTCCCGACGTGTGCCCCGTTTTCAGGCCATCAACGTTCATGGTTTTATCCCACAGCAGGCCGTTACGGTTTTGTTGGGTGATCCCGTTCCAGGTAAGGCTCTTTTCGCTGTACATGTGGTAGAACTCTGGCTCGCCGTGAATGATAGCCCGGGAGAGCACGGCCAGGTCATAGGCAGAGCTGTGCTGGCCCGGCGCGTCCAGACCGTGGACGGTTTCAAAGTGGGTATCGCGCAGGTTCAGCTTTTGTACATAGTCGTTCATCATCTTCACAAACTGCGGCTGACCACCCGCCACATGATCCGCCAGCGCCACGCAGGCGTCGTTACCGGAATCCACAATCAGACCACGGCTCAGGTCGCGCACCGAGACGCGATCGCCCTCTTTCAGGAACATCAGCGACGATCCTTCAAACACCGGGTTCCCTTTTGCCCACGCGTCGCGGCCAACGGTAACGATGTCATCCGGGGTAATGCGGTGGCTGTCGATGGCCCGATCGACAACGTAGCCCGTCATCAGCTTGGTCAGGCTCGCCGGATTACGTTGTTGATGTTCGTTGCCCGCCGTTAAGATCTGACCAGTCGTGTAATCCATTAGCACCCAGGAGCCCGCCTGAATGGCCGGAGGCTGCGGCGAAAAATCCAGCGGATCGGCCGCGAAGGCAGAAGAGACACTCGAAGCGAGTAAAGAAACAGCAATAAACAGACGGCGTTTCAACGGTATATCCTCAGGTCATTAAAAATCGATGACCTTTTTACGGGAGTTCTGTTGTCGTTACCTGGCTTAATTGCAAAAAAATGTGACAGAAAGCAGATTTTACGCTGAAGCGGCCTCGCAAATTTGCACGGTGATGGCGCTTTTTATTCGGACTGACCTGCACGATCGTTTACCATAGAGACGTCATTTTTTAACAGGATGGTATTACTGGTGTCTGATTCAGCCGCGCGCCCTACATTTTTGTTCCACGACTACGAAACCTTTGGCACCCACCCGGCGCTGGACAGACCGGCACAGTTTGCGGCCATCCGTACCGACGACGAATTCAACATCATTGGCGAGCCTGAGGTCTTTTACTGTAAGCCGGCCGATGACTACCTGCCCCAGCCCGGCGCGGTAATGGTCACCGGGATCACCCCACAGGAAGCCCGGGACAAAGGCGTGAACGAGGCCGCATTCGCCCGGCGCATTCACGACCTCTTCACCGTCCCGAATACCTGCGTGGTCGGTTACAACAACATCCGTTTCGATGACGAAGTGACGCGCAATATCTTCTACCGCAACTTCTACGATCCTTATGCCTGGAGCTGGCAGAACCGCAACTCGCGCTGGGATTTGCTCGACATTATGCGTGCCTGCTATGCGCTGCGCCCGGAAGGCATCAACTGGCCTGAGAATGATGAAGGGCTGCCGAGTTTCAGACTGGAACACCTGACGCGTGCAAACGGTATTGAGCACAGCAATGCCCACGATGCGATGGCCGATGTCTACGCCACCATTGCTATGGCAAAGCTGGTGAAAGCCGCTCAGCCACGGCTGTTTGACTATCTGCTGAGCCACCGCAGCAAGCACAAACTCACCACGCTGATTGATGTGCCGCAGATGAAACCGCTGGTACATATCTCCGGTATGTTTGGCGCCTGGCGCGGCAACACCAGTTGGGTCGCTCCGCTGGCCTGGCATCCGGATAACCGTAATGCCGTGATTATGGTGGATTTAGCCGGTGATATTACACCGCTGCTCGATCTCGATAGCGATACGCTGCGCGAACGGCTCTATACCCCGAAAGATGAACTCGGCGATCTGCCCGCGGTGCCGGTCAAACTGGTCCATATCAATAAATGTCCGGTCCTGGCCCAGGCCAATACTCTGCGTGTAGAGGATGCCGACAGGTTGGGGATTAACCGTCAGCGTTGCCTGGATAACCTCAAGGTACTGCGTGAAAACCCGCAGGTGCGTGAGAAAGTGGTGGCGATCTTTGCCGAAGCCGAACCCTTTGTTCCGTCAGACAACGTCGATGCGCAGCTGTACAACGGCTTTTTCAGCGACGCAGACCGTGCGGCAATGAATATTGTTCTGCAAACCGAACCGCGTAACTTACCCGCGCTGGATATTACCTTCGCGGACGCACGTATCGAAAAACTGATGTTTAATTACCGCGCGCGCAACTATCCTGGCACGCTGGATGAAACCGAACAGGCGCGCTGGCTTCAGCATCGTCGTCATGTGTTTACACCGGAGTTTCTGCAGAGCTACGCGCAGGAGCTGGAGATGCTGTATAGCCAGTATGAAGGAAATGCTGAAAAGCAGGCGCTGTTAAAAGCGCTGTATCAGTATGCGCAGGAAATCGTCTGACAGATTTTGGGCGAAAAAAAACCGGAGGCGATGGTCTCCGGTTTTTTTTTACTTAGCTCTTACGCAACGTCTTCGTACTGAGGAACCGGGTTACGGAAGCTCTTCGTGACGCACGCCAGGTAAACCAGGCCGATACCCGCCCAAATCAGGCCAAGCACCATGGAACTCTCTTCCAGGTTAACCCACAGCGCACCCACGGTCAGCGCACCACACATCGGCAGGAACAGATACTGGAAGTGATCTTTCAGCGTTTTATTACGCTTTTCACGGATCCAGAACTGAGAAATAACCGACAGGTTAACAAAGGTGAACGCCACCAGCGCACCGAAGTTAATCAGCGCAGTTGCCATCACCAGGTCAAAGTTAATCGCCAGCAGAGCAATAGCGCCGACCAGGATGATGTTCATCGCCGGCGTACGCCAGGTTGGGTGAACGTAGCCGAAGAAGCTTTTCGGGAATACGCCGTCACGACCCATTACGTACATCAGACGTGCAACGCCTGCGTGCGCGGCCATGCCGGATGCCAGTACCGTGATGGTGGAGAAGATCAACGCGCCAACCTGGAACGCTTTACCCGCCACGTAGAGCATAATTTCTGGCTGAGAGGCATCCGGATCCTTAAAGCGAGAGATATCCGGGAAGTACAGCTGCAGGAAGTAGGTCGCAAAGATAAAGATCAGACCACCAATCAGCGCCGTCAGGAAGATAGCACGCGGGATAACACGCTCTGCGTCCTTGGTCTCTTCAGACAGGTTGCTGATGCCGTCAAAACCGGTAAAGGAGAAGCACAGAATGGTTGCGCCGGTAATCATCGGGATCACATGCGCATCACCAGACCAGAACGGCTTGCTGCTCGCCAGGGTACCTGCGCCTTCACCGTGGAAGACACCAAAGATAACCATGCCCAGAATCACGGCAATCAGGATGACCTGAAGCACAACAATAACGGAGTTAAAGTTCGCAACGGACTTGATGCTGCGCAGGTTAAACGCCGTCATAAAGGCCACCAGCGCCACGACGAACATCCACGAAGGGATCGACGGCACCAGTGCTTCAAAATAAATTTTAGCCAGCAGAATGTTGATCATCGGCGCGAACAGATAGTCGAGCAGCGAAGACCAGCCCACCATAAAGCCAACGGTCGGGCTGATGGATTTCTGGGCATAGGTGTAGGCGGAACCGGCAGACGGATAGCGACGGACCAGTTTACCGTAGCTCAGTGCGGTAAAGAGGATCGCAATCAGCGCGAAGGCGTAAGCCGTCGGCACATGACCGTCTGTGAGGCCTGATACGATACCGAATGTATCGAACAGCGTCATTGGCTGCATATAGGCAAGGCCCATCATAACAACCGGAACTAACGTAAGGGTTTTACGTAATTCCACGCGAGAGGTGTTTGGAGTTGCGTTATGCGACATAGTTATTCTCCTTTACGGTGATAACCGCCACGTAAGCGAAAAATTGCCCCATTTCTGTATTCCTCAGCGACAACAACTGTCGGATTTTAGTAAATATCTATCCGGTACGAAGCCCGGCCTCTTGGTTTTTAGTTTCGTTTCATACGTGCAAAAAAAAATAACCGACGCCTTTTATATCGTCGATTATTCATTTGGTTGCAGCGGCGCATTTTGCCCCACATCGGATACAAAAGGCAATACTTTGCAACGCCCGGGGCGATTTTCTTTTTTCTAACTGGCTGATTTCTCGACGCTGCTTTGCGAGTAAACGGCAGCAATAGCACTATTTGCTAAAATTTCGTCCCGCCACCACGCGCTTGCCAGCCCCGCAGTTTGTTCATTCCAGCCGACCCACACCGATTCATTGCTGCTTTGTGCAAGCACCTGTTTTTCAACAAGCGCACCGCTGTCTAAAAACCGCTGCGCCAGATAGCGGGGTAAATAGCCGCACCCCAGGCCACTGATTTGCAGCTCCAGCTTGGTTTTATAGTCGAACACCGTGATCGCCTCCTGCTCATCAAGCAACTGCGTGGAGGCCGCACAGTCGGGACGCGAGCTGTCACCGACCACAATGGCGCGGTAGCCTTTAATCGTGCGCCGGTTAAGGGGTTCCGGCTCCTGCGCGAGCGGATGGTGTGGCGCGACGGCGAAAACCTGCTCCAGCACACCCAGCCGGGCGAAACCGAAATCGCTTAACTGGGGCGGTTCATGCAGCGCACCGACAAAAATATCGGCCCTGCCCTGAGTTAAGGCATCCCATGAATCGCCCAGCACGCCATTAATGAAGATTAACCGGGTTACGCTGTGGTGCTGATAGAACGCCTCAATCAGCGGCGTCAGAAGAGAAAACGGAAAAGTATCATCAACGCCGATGACCAGTTCGTTCTCCCATCCCTGGTGCAGTTTGACGGCCTGTTTTTCCAGTTCGCGAACGGTATGCAGGACGTCGCGCCCCTTCTCCAGCAGCATCTGCCCGGTACGGGTAAAACGGGCGCGGTGACCAGAGCGATCGAGGATCTGGATATTAAGATCGCTTTCCAGTTTATGAACGGTATAGCTCAGCGCCGACGGGGTTTTGAAGAGCTTTGCCGAAGCAGCGGCAAAGCTCCCCTCTTTTTCCAGTGCATCCAGAATAATCAGAACATCCAGCAGCGGTTTCATGTTCGCCCCCTTCCGGTGTGCGATCGTTTCCGCTGAGAAACTTATTCCATCGGCATCACCAGCGGATCGGGATATTGATACTCAAACCCCAGCTCATGACAAATGCGATTGCCATCAACAATTTTGCCTTTACTTTCGTCCTTTGCTTCACCAAAAACAGGCGGAACCAGACCCAGCTGGCGTGCCATCAGCGGGTAAAACGTGCTACGCGCTGGATGAGAAGGCGCACATATATTATAGATGTGCCCACCTTTTGGAGCCTGTAAGAGTAGTTCTATTGCGGCAATTACGTCATCAAGATGCACAAGATTGACGCCATGTTGTCCGTCTGGCGCGGATTTTCCCGCGAAGAAGCGCCCTGGATGTCGTCCGGGGCCAACCAGACCTGCCAGCCGTACGATATCGACCTGGGTGCCGGGAAGATGATGCAGCCAGTCTTCCAGCTCTTTCAGCACTTTACCGCTCGCGGTAACGGGATGACGCTCAGAGGTCTCTTTCACCACGCCGTCAACATCGCCGTAGACCGAGGTTGAGCTGGTAAAAATAATGCGTGGGACGTGATGCGCCAGCGCGCTGTCGACAATCTCCTGCATCGCCTGCAGATAAAATGATTCGCCCGGGCCACTGCGCCGTGCCGGTAACGTAATCACCAGCGCATCAACGTTCATCAGCGTGTCCAGATCGTCAGCATCACACACCAGTTCGGGTTCCAGACGCAGCTCGACGCCGTCAATACCGCACATACGCGCCGCTTCAACCCCATCCGCCGTGGTTTTGCTTCCGGTCACCTGCCAGCCTTTTGCGGCCAATGACATCGCCAGCGGCATTCCCAGCCAACCTAAACCGACAATCGCGACCTTTTTCATGCGAATTCTCCTGACTTTTACTCGTCTTTCTTAAGGCTACGCCAGCCCGACAGAACACACAATTCATAGTGTCAATATGAAATGAATTAATGATCAAAAAAAGCCCTTGCAATCAGTCATACAACTGGTTTAGGTTAAAAGACATCAAATGAATAAGCATTCATCGAGAATTTTATGACACGCGTTCAATTTAAACACCACCATCATCACCATCATCCTGACTAGTCTTTCAGGCGATGTGTGCTGGAAGACGTTTGGATCTTCCAGTGGTGCATGAACGCATGAAAAAGCCCCCGGAAGATCTTCTTCCGGGGGCTTTTTTTTTGGACCAAATTCAGACAGGTTAAAACAGGTTAACGAGGAAAACAGAATGTTAGATAACTCACGTTTACGCATAGCTATTCAAAAATCAGGCCGTTTGAGTGATGATTCACGCGAACTGCTCGCCCGCTGCGGGATTAAAATCAACCTGCACACCCAGCGCCTGATTGCCCTGGCTGAAAATATGCCCATCGACATTCTGCGCGTGCGTGATGACGATATTCCCGGCCTTGTGATGGATGGCGTTGTTGACCTCGGCATCATCGGTGAAAACGTGCTGGAAGAAGAGCTCCTGACCCGCCGTGCCCAGGGTGAAGATCCACGCTATTTTACCCTGCGTCGTCTGGACTTCGGCGGCTGCCGCCTGTCGCTGGCCACGCCTGTCGATGAAGCCTGGGACGGCCCGGCCGCGCTGAACGGCAAACGTATCGCCACCTCCTACCCTCACCTGTTAAAACGTTACCTGGATCAGAAAGGCGTGCAGTTTAAATCCTGCCTGCTGAACGGCTCTGTTGAGGTGGCGCCGCGCGCGGGTCTGGCTGACGCCATCTGTGACCTCGTCTCTACGGGCGCCACGCTGGAAGCGAACGGTCTGCGCGAAGTGGAAGTGATTTACCGCTCCAAAGCGTGCCTTATCCAGCGCGACGGCGAAATGGCCGATGCGAAACAGCAGCTGATCGACAAACTGCTGACCCGTATTCAGGGCGTGATTCAGGCCCGTGAATCGAAATACATCATGATGCACGCGCCAACCGAACGTCTTGATGAGGTCATTGCCCTGCTGCCAGGCGCAGAGCGCCCGACCATCCTGCCTCTGGCCGGTGATCAGCAGCGCGTCGCCATGCACATGGTCAGTAGCGAAACCCTGTTCTGGGAGACCATGGAAAAACTGAAGGCGCTGGGCGCAAGCTCAATTCTGGTGCTGCCAATTGAGAAGATGATGGAGTGATGGCCATGAGCTTTAACACAATCATCAACTGGAACGATTGTTCGCAAGAACAACAGCGTGCGCTGCTGATGCGTCCGGCGATTTCTGCCTCAGAAAGCATTACCCGCACCGTGGCCGAGATCCTTGATAACGTCAAGGCCCGTGGCGACGATGCGCTGCGGGAATACAGCGCAAAGTTTGATAAAACCGAGGTTGGCGCTTTAAAGGTAACCGAACAGGAAATCACGGACGCGGAAAGCCGCCTCGGTGACGAGATCAAACAGGCGATGGCCGTCGCGGTGAAAAACATTGATACCTTCCACACCGCGCAGATATTGCAGGCGGTCGATGTGGAAACCGTGCCCGGCGTACGCTGCCAGCAGGTCACGCGTCCGGTTGCGTCGGTGGGGCTTTACATCCCCGGTGGTTCCGCCCCGCTGTTCTCTACCGTATTAATGCTGGCAACCCCGGCACGCATCGCCGGTTGTCAGAAAGTAGTACTGTGCTCGCCGCCTCCGATTGCCGATGAAATTCTCTATGCGGCAAAACTGTGTGGCGTACAGGCGGTGTATAAAGTGGGGGGGGCACAGGCAATTTCCGCGCTGGCGTTTGGTACCGAATCCATTCCTAAAGTGGACAAAATTTTTGGCCCGGGCAACGCGTATGTGACCGAAGCAAAGCGTCAGGTCAGCCAGCGTCTGGACGGTGCCGCAATTGATATGCCTGCCGGTCCTTCTGAGGTGCTGGTGATTGCCGACAGCGGTGCAACGCCGGACTTCGTCGCCTCCGATCTGTTATCCCAGGCAGAACATGGCCCGGACTCACAGGTTATTTTGCTGACGCCGGATGCGGATATGGCAAGACGCGTGGGTGAAGCCGTTGAACGTCAGCTTGCCGACCTGCCGCGCGCCGACACGGCACGCCAGGCACTCTCAGCAAGCCGCCTGATTGTGGCGCGCGATCTGGCGCAGTGCATTGCCATCTCCAACCAGTACGGCCCGGAACACCTGATTATCCAGACCCGCAATGCGCGCGATCTGGTTGACAGCATTACCAGCGCAGGTTCGGTCTTCCTTGGCGACTGGTCACCGGAATCCGCCGGCGATTACGCTTCCGGCACCAACCACGTTCTGCCGACATATGGCTACACCTCGACCTGTTCCAGCCTGGGCCTGGCCGATTTCCAGAAACGCATGACCGTGCAGGAGTTGTCCCGCGAAGGATTTGCCTCGCTGGCGTCCACCATCGAGACGCTGGCCGCCGCCGAACGCCTGACCGCTCACAAAAACGCCGTTACGCTGCGCGTTGCAGCCCTGAAGGAGCAAGCATGAACATTGAAGAATTAGCGAGGGAAAATGTCCGTCGACTGACGCCTTATCAGTCTGCTCGTCGCCTGGGCGGCAACGGTGATGTCTGGCTGAACGCCAACGAATTCCCGACAGCGGTACAGTTTGAGCTGTCACAGCAGACGCTGAACCGTTATCCGGAGTGCCAGCCAAAAGCAGTCATTGAAAACTATGCGCAATATGCAGGCGTGAAGCCGGAGCAGGTGCTGGTCAGCCGCGGTGCGGATGAAGGTATTGAGCTGTTGATCCGCGCGTTCTGCGAGCCGGGTAAAGATGCGGTGATGTACTGCCAGCCTACCTACGGCATGTACAGCGTCAGCGCGGAAACCTTTGGCGTGGCGTGCCGTAACGTGCTCTCCCTGGAGAACTGGCAGCTGGACCTGCAGGGAATTGCCGACAATCTGGACGGCGTGAAGGTGGTCTTTGTCTGTAGCCCCAACAACCCGACCGGGCAGATTATCAACCCTCAGGATATCCGTACCCTGCTGGAGATGACCCGCGGTAAAGCGCTGGTGGTGGCTGACGAAGCCTATATTGAGTTCTGCCCGCAGGCGACGCTGACAGGCTGGCTCGAGGAGTACCCGCACCTGGTTGTACTGCGTACGCTGTCAAAAGCTTTCGCTCTCGCTGGCCTGCGCTGCGGCTTTACGCTGGCCAATAAAGAAGTCATCGACCTGCTGATGAAAGTGATTGCGCCATATCCACTCTCTACGCCGGTTGCCGACATTGCGGCGCAGGCTTTGGCCCCTCAGGGGATCAAGGCGATGCGCGAACGCGTGGCACAAATCCTTGAAGAACGGCAGTATCTGGTCACTGCCCTGAAAGATATTCCCTGCGTGGAGCAGGTATTCGACTCTGAAACCAACTACATCCTGGTACGCTTTACCGCGTCGAGTGCCGTATTTAAATCTTTATGGGATCAGGGCATTATCTTACGAGACCAAAATAAACAACCATCCTTAAGCGGCTGTTTGCGTATTACCGTAGGCACCCGTGCAGAAAGTCAGCGCGTGATTGACGCCCTGAAAGCGGAGAAAGTATGAGCCAGAAGACCCTCTTTATCGATCGTGACGGTACCCTTATTTCGGAGCCGCCAACCGATTTTCAGGTCGATCGTTTCGACAAACTGGCTTTTGAACCCGATGTAATCCCGGTGCTGCTCAAGCTGCAGAAAGCCGGCTATAAGCTGGTGATGATCACGAACCAGGACGGGCTGGGTACCGACAGTTTCCCGCAGGCAGATTTTGATGGCCCGCATAACCTGATGATGCAGGTGCTGACCTCTCAGGGCGTTGAATTTGATGAGGTGCTGATCTGCCCACACCTGCCTGCCGATGAATGTGACTGCCGCAAGCCGAAGGTAAAGCTGGTCGAACGCTACCTGGCGGATGACGTGCTGGATAAAGCCAATAGCTATGTCATTGGCGATCGCATGACCGATATTACGCTGGCGGAGAACATGGGTATCTCCGGGCTGCGCTATGACCGTTCCACCCTTAACTGGGCAAAAATTGGTGAGCAGTTGACGCAGCGTGACCGCTACTCGCACGTTGAGCGCAACACCAAAGAGACGCAAATCGACGTTAAGGTCTGGTTGGATCGTGAAGGCGGCAGCAAGATCCACACCGGTGTTGGTTTCTTTGACCATATGCTGGACCAGATCGCGACCCACGGTGGTTTCCGCATGGAGATCGCCGTGAAAGGCGATTTGTATATCGACGATCACCACACTGTGGAAGATACCGGCCTGGCGCTGGGTGAAGCGCTGAAGCTGGCGCTCGGCGACAAACGCGGCATCAACCGTTTTGGTTTTGTGCTGCCGATGGACGAGTGCCTGGCGCGCTGCGCAATGGATATCTCCGGGCGCCCACACCTGGAATACAAAGCGGATTTCACCTACCAGCGCGTGGGCGACCTCAGCACCGAAATGGTTGAACACTTCTTCCGTTCATTGTCCTACACCATGGGCCTGACGTTGCACCTCAAGACCAAGGGCAAGAACGACCACCACCGCGTGGAAAGCCTGTTCAAGGCCTTTGGCCGTACCCTTCGCCAGGCGATTCGTGTGGAAGGTGACGCCCTGCCCTCATCGAAAGGAGTGCTGTAATGAATGTGGTGATTCTGGATACCGGATGCGCCAACCTGAACTCCGTAAAATCGGCAATTACCCGTCACGGCTATGCACCGGACGTGAGTCGCGACCCGGACATCGTACTGCGCGCCGATAAGCTTTTTCTGCCCGGCGTAGGGACAGCGCAGGCGGCGATGGATCAGATCCACGAGCGTGAGCTGGTGAGTCTCATCAAAGCCTGTACTCAACCGGTGCTGGGAATTTGTCTCGGCATGCAGCTCTTGGGCCGACGCAGTGAAGAGAGCAACGGCGTTGATCTGCTCGGGATTATCGACGAAGACGTGCCGAAAATGACCGATCACGGTCTGCCTCTGCCGCACATGGGCTGGAACCGTGTTTATGCCAAAGCCGGTGACAGACTGTTTCGCGGCATTGAAGACGGGGCCTATTTTTACTTCGTGCACAGCTACGCCATGCCGGTAAATCCGTACACCATTGCCCAGTGCAATTACGGCGAAGCATTTACCGCGGCGGTGCAGAAAGATAACTTCTTCGGCGTGCAGTTTCACCCGGAACGTTCGGGTGCCGCAGGCGCACAGTTGCTGAAAAACTTCCTGGAGATGTAATGATTATTCCCGCTTTAGATTTAATCGACGGCACGGTTGTCCGTCTCCATCAGGGCGATTACGGGCAACAACGCGACTACGGTAACGACCCCTTGCCACGTCTGCAGGATTACGCCGCCCAGGGCGCGCAGGTGTTGCACCTTGTGGATTTGACTGGCGCAAAAGATCCGACAAAACGTCAAATCCCACTTCTTAAAAAACTGGTGGCCGGCGTGGATGTGCCCGTCCAGGTAGGCGGTGGCGTACGTACGGAAGATGACGTTGCGGCGCTGCTGGACGCTGGCGTGGCGCGCGTGGTCGTCGGCTCGACTGCCGTTAACGATCCTGAAAAGGTTAAAGCCTGGTTCCGCCGCTTTGGCGCTGACGCGCTGGTGCTGGCGCTGGATGTTCGTATCGACGAACAGGGTAACAAGCAGGTTGCAGTCAGCGGCTGGCAGGAAAATTCCGGGGTGACGCTGGAAGAACTGGTCGAGAGGTATCTGCCCGTTGGCCTGAAGCACGTGCTGTGCACCGATATCTCCCGCGACGGCACGCTGGCAGGCTCTAACGTTTCTTTATACCAAGAAGTCTGCGCGCGTTATCCGCAGGTGGCCTTCCAGTCGTCGGGCGGTATTGGTGAAATCGCTGATGTTGCCGCGCTGCGCGGAACGGGCGTACAGGGCGTGATTGTGGGCAGGGCCCTACTGGAAGGTAAATTTACTGTAACGGAGGCGATTCAATGCTGGCAAAACGGATAATCCCTTGCCTGGACGTACGTGACGGCCAGGTAGTGAAAGGCGTGCAGTTCCGCAACCATGAAATCATTGGTGATATCGTCCCGCTGGCAAAACGCTACGCTGAAGAAGGCGCAGATGAGCTGGTGTTTTACGATATCACCGCCTCCAGCGATGGCCGCGTTGTGGATAAAAGCTGGGTGGCGCGCGTGGCAGAAGTGATTGATATTCCCTTCTGCGTGGCAGGTGGGATTAAATCTGCGGAAGACGCGGCAAAAATCCTCTCCTTTGGTGCCGATAAGATTTCCATTAACTCCCCTGCTTTGGCAGACCCGGAGCTGATTACCCGTCTGGCCGATCGCTTTGGGGTACAGTGTATTGTCGTGGGGATTGACACCTGGTATGACGCCGCAACGGGTAAATACCATGTCAACCAGTACACCGGCGACGAAAGCCGGACCCGCGTAACCCAATGGGAGACGCTGGACTGGGTGCAGGAAGTCCAGAAACGTGGCGCAGGCGAAATTGTGCTGAACATGATGAACCAGGACGGCGTGCGTAACGGCTATGACCTTGAGCAGCTGAAAAAAGTCCGCGCGGTCTGCCACGTACCGCTGATTGCTTCCGGCGGTGCAGGCACCATGGAACACTTCCTCGAAGCCTTCCGCGATGCAAACGTTGACGGCGCGCTGGCGGCCTCCGTGTTCCACAAACAGATTATTAATATTGGTGAGTTAAAAACGTACCTGGCCGACCAGGGCGTGGAGATCAGGGTATGTTAACAGAGCAACAACAGGCACAACTGGACTGGGAAAAAAATGACGGATTACTGCCGGTGGTTGTACAGCATGCCGTCTCAGGTGAAGTGCTGATGCTGGGATATATGAACCAGGATGCACTAACCAAAACCATCGACAGCGGCAAGGTCACCTTTTTCTCGCGTACCAAACAACGCCTGTGGACCAAAGGGGAAACCTCTGGCCATTTCTTGAATGTGGTCAGCATTACGCCGGACTGCGATAACGATACGCTTCTGGTACTGGCGAATCCGATCGGCCCAACCTGCCACAAAGGGACCAGCAGCTGCTTCGGAGATGCAAGCCACCAGTGGCTGTTTCTGTATCAACTGGAACAGTTACTCGCTGAGCGTAAAGCGGCGGATCCTGAAAGTTCGTATACGGCTAAGCTGTACGCCAGCGGGACAAAACGTATTGCGCAAAAGGTGGGGGAAGAAGGTGTTGAGACCGCGCTGGCCGCGACCGTGCATGACCGCGAGGAGCTGACCAACGAGGCGTCGGATTTGATGTATCACCTGCTGGTGCTGCTGCAGGATCAGGAGCTTGATTTAACGGCGGTGATTGAGAATTTACGTAAGAGACATAAATAAAAAAACCGGGGAATGTCCCCGGTTTTTTTATCTGATGAGAATCACGCTTTTGGCTTATAGTTCCGCAATGCGTTGCGACCCAGTACCACACCCGAACCGATAATCCCGCCAAGAAGTAC
>NZ_CP080000.1:2196643-2196956 GCF_019378755.1 Enterobacter sp. BIDMC 29
TATACATGGATAGTGTCAGGGTTAACGTTCAGCTTTTCGATATCCAGCAAGTTCTGCTTGGTCTGGTAGTACGCTCCTGAGAACACCAGCGGACGAGACGCTTCGTTTTCAATCATCGATTTTAACGCTTCGCTGCCCAGCAGGAACATGGTTTCCTGCGTCACGTCCTGAGTTTGCTGAATCTGTGGAGAAGTGATTTTGGCCGCTTCAGCGTTCTTCAGCGCTTCCGTAATCTGTTTAATGCGCAGATCTTTTTGCTCCTGAGAGACTTTCTCCTGGTTTTCCAGAGAGTCGTTAAGGGTTGTAATCTGCT
>NZ_CP080000.1:2196986-2197059 GCF_019378755.1 Enterobacter sp. BIDMC 29
GTTCTTTTGCTGTCTGCTCGTCGACCTGCTGGATGTATTGAGCTAATTGCTTTTGAGCAGCTTCAGCCGACTC
>NZ_CP080000.1:2197401-2199641 GCF_019378755.1 Enterobacter sp. BIDMC 29
CACTAAACCAAGTAAATCAATTTGCTCCGGGTCATTGCTGCGATTGACCAGGTTATTGTTGTTTTGCGTCATACAATCCCTAACAGATGAAAAAGGGCAAAAATAAACATGTTCACATAGTGTATCTGTTGCTACGGATTTTTCTATAAGAATCCGATGAGTTAAATCGGAAAGATGGGTTATGTAACTGGCATCCGCCGCGCTATGATAGACGCGATGTGATGCGTGATGGCATCAGTAAGAACACATATTTATGAGGGAAGGTATGAAATTTCTGGTAACGGGTGCAGCAGGCTTTATCGGCGCAAATGTCAGCAAACGACTCCTGGATGCCGGTCATCAGGTCGTCGGTATTGATAACCTGAATGACTACTATGATGTCAATCTTAAGCTGGCACGTCTGGATCTGCTGACATCTGACAGTTTCGCCTTCCACAAGCTTGACCTGGCCGACCGTGAAGGCATGGCCGCACTGTTCGCCCGTGAGAAATTTGATCGCGTCATCCACCTGGCCGCACAAGCCGGTGTACGCTACTCGCTTGAAAACCCTCACGCCTATGCAGATGCCAACCTGATAGGGCATCTCAACGTGCTGGAAGGCTGTCGCCATCACAAGGTACAACATCTTCTGTATGCGTCTTCCAGCTCCGTTTACGGTCTGAATCGCAAGATGCCTTTTTCGACTGACGATTCGGTCGATCACCCTGTCTCACTTTATGCCGCGACCAAAAAAGCCAATGAACTGATGTCGCATACCTATTCCCACCTGTACAACCTGCCCACGACGGGACTGCGCTTCTTTACCGTGTACGGTCCGTGGGGACGTCCGGATATGGCGCTGTTTAAGTTCACCAAAGCGATGATTGAAGGCAAAAGCATTGATGTCTACAACTACGGTAAGATGAAGCGCGACTTCACCTATATTGATGACATCGCCGAAGCCATTATCCGTCTGCTGGATGTTATTCCTCAGGCGGATGCAAACTGGACCGTTGAAACCGGTTCACCGGCAACCAGCTCTGCGCCTTATCGCGTCTATAACATCGGAAACAGCTCTCCGGTTGAACTGATGGATTACATTACGGCTCTTGAAGAGGCGCTCGGGATAGAGGCAGAGAAGAATATGATGCCAATCCAGCCGGGTGACGTACTGGAAACCAGCGCAGACACTAAAGCGCTGTATGACGTTATTGGCTTCAAACCGCAGACTTCCGTTAAAGAAGGCGTGAAGAATTTCGTTGACTGGTATCGCGACTTCTACAAAGTATAAAAACATAAAAAAACCGGCAAGTGCCGGTTTTTTTATGCGCCTTAAGCAGAGACTCAGTCGCTACCAAACAGATCGCGGGTATACACTTTATCCGCCACGTCGGCCAGTTCTTCCGCCATACGGTTAGAGATAATCACATCCGCTTCCTGTTTGAACGCATCCAGGTCACGAATAACACGGGAATGGAAGAATTCATCTTCCTGCATCGCTGGCTCATAAATAATTACCTGAACGCCTTTGGCCTTAATACGCTTCATGATCCCCTGAATGGAAGAGGCGCGGAAGTTATCAGAACCGCTCTTCATGATCAGGCGATATACGCCCACCACTTTCGGCTGACGCGCGAGAATGGAATCGGAAATGAAGTCTTTACGCGTGCGGTTGGCATCCACAATCGCGGAAATCAAATTGTTTGGCACAGCCTGATAGTTCGCCAGCAACTGCTTGGTATCTTTTGGCAGGCAGTAGCCGCCATAGCCAAACGACGGGTTGTTGTAATGGTTGCCGATACGCGGGTCGAGGCACACGCCTTCGATGATCTGGCGGGTATTCAGGCCCAGACTCTCGGCATAGCTGTCCAGCTCGTTGAAGTAGGCCACGCGCATTGCCAGATAGGTATTGGCGAAGAGCTTGATTGCCTCGGCTTCGGTGGAGTCAGTGAACAGGACCGGAATATCTTTCTTGATTGCTCCTTCCTGCAGCAGTGCGGCGAAGCGCTCCGCACGCTCAGAGCGCTCGCCGATCACGATACGGGATGGATGCAGGTTATCGTATAACGCCCTGCCCTCGCGCAGAAACTCTGGCGAGAAGAAGACATTATCAATACCCAACTCTTCTTTAATCGATTTGGTGAAGCCTACTGGAATGGTCGATTTGATGATCATCACCGCTTTTGGGTTGATTGCGATAACATCTTTGATCACCGCTTCCACGGTTGAAGTGTTGAAGTAGTTGGTTTTAGGGTCGTAGT
>NZ_CP080000.1:2199685-2199896 GCF_019378755.1 Enterobacter sp. BIDMC 29
TCTTCTTTGTCCGTCGTTGCACGGAAATTCAGCGGTTTGCTGGCGAGGTATTCCTGGATTTCTTTATCGACAATCGGGGATTGCTTTTGATTAAGCATATCCACTTTAGACTGAACGATATCCAACGCCACCACTTCATGGTTTTGTGCGATCAGAATGCCGTTTGATAGGCCTACATAGCCTGTTCCGGAGATAGTTATTTTCATTCGCT
>NZ_CP080000.1:2200118-2201553 GCF_019378755.1 Enterobacter sp. BIDMC 29
TTAATCCAGCCATTCGGTATGGAACACACCTTCTTTATCGGTACGTTTATAGGTATGCGCACCGAAGTAATCACGCTGCGCCTGAATCAGATTCGCTGGCAGCACGGCAGCACGGTAGCTGTCATAGTATGCCACCGCAGCGGAGAAGGTCGGTACAGGGATACCGTTCTGCACAGCGTAAGCAACCACGTCACGCAGCGCCTGCTGGTATTCGTCCGCGATTTTCTTGAAGTACGGTGCCAGCAGCAGATTCGCGATACCGGCATTTTCAGCGTACGCATCAGTAATTTTCTGCAGGAACTGAGCGCGAATAATGCAACCCGCACGGAAGATCTTCGCGATTTCGCCGTAGTTCAGATCCCAGTTGTTTTCGTCTGAAGCGGCACGAAGCTGAGAGAAGCCCTGCGCGTAGGAGACAATTTTACCCAGGTACAGAGCACGGCGAACTTTCTCGACGAATTCAGCTTTGTCACCGGCTGGTTTAGCCTGTGGGCCAGACAGCACTTTGGATGCCGCTACACGCTGCTCTTTCAGAGAAGAGATATAACGTGCAAATACGGATTCGGTGATCAGAGACAGCGGTTCACCCAGATCCAGAGAGCTCTGGCTGGTCCATTTACCGGTACCTTTGTTCGCAGCTTCGTCCAGAATCACATCAACCAGGTATTTACCCTCTTCATCTTTCTTGGTGAAGATATCTTTGGTGATGTCAATCAGGTAGCTGTTCAGCTCACCTTTGTTCCACTCGGTGAAGGTCTCGGCGAGTTCTTCGTTAGAGAGGTTCAGGCCTCCTTTCAGCAGAGAATACGCTTCTGCAATCAGCTGCATATCGCCGTATTCGATGCCGTTATGAACCATTTTAACGTAGTGGCCAGCACCGTCAGGACCGATATAGGTAACGCACGGCTCACCATCTTCAGCAACGGCTGCAATTTTGGTCAGGATAGGCGCAACCAGTTCGTACGCTTCTTTCTGACCGCCAGGCATGATAGATGGACCTTTTAGTGCACCTTCTTCACCGCCGGATACGCCGGTACCGATAAAGTTAAAGCCTTCTTCAGACAGTTCACGATTACGACGAATGGTATCGTGGAAGAAGGTGTTACCGCCATCAATGATGATGTCGCCTTTGTCCAGGTAAGGTTTCAGGGAATCGATGGCTGCATCGGTACCTGCGCCCGCTTTCACCATTAACAGGATACGACGAGGCGTTTCCAGGGACTCAACAAACTCTTTAACCGTATAGAAAGGAACCAGTTTCTTACCTGGGTTCTCAGCGATGACTTCTTCGGTCTTATCACGGGAGCGGTTGAAAACGGAGACGGTATAACCACGGCTTTCGATGTTGAGCGCCAGGTTGCGCCCCATCACTGCCATACCGACAACGCCGATCTGTTGCTTGGACATTACTTACTCCTGTCAGGTGTGGTCCCGC
>NZ_CP080000.1:2215109-2215599 GCF_019378755.1 Enterobacter sp. BIDMC 29
CTGGCTTCCATCCCAGCTCAACACCAATTTTATGCGCATCAATCGCGTAGCGGCGGTCATGCCCGGGGCGGTCAGCGACGTAAGTAATCTGATCGCGATAGGAACCTTCTTTCGGCACGATTTCATCCAGCAGATCGCAAATGGTGTGGACCACGTCCAGATTTTGCTTTTCGTTATGCCCGCCGATGTTGTATGTCTCACCCGGTTTACCCTGGGTTACGACGGTGTACAGCGCACGCGCATGATCTTCAACATACAGCCAGTCACGGATCTGGTCGCCTTTACCGTAAATAGGCAGCGCTTTACCGTCCAGCGCATTCAAAATCACCAGCGGGATCAGCTTCTCAGGAAAGTGATACGGGCCATAATTATTTGAGCAGTTGGTCACGATTGTTGGGAAACCGTAAGTGCGCAGCCATGCGCGAACCAGATGGTCGCTGGAAGCTTTTGAGGCAGAATAAGGGCTACTTGGCGCATAGGCGGTGGTTTC
>NZ_CP080000.1:2215841-2216087 GCF_019378755.1 Enterobacter sp. BIDMC 29
CATCAGGTTTATGCTCAGCGAAGATACGGTCCATAGCAGCTTTGTCACAAATGTCCGCACGCTCAAAGACATATCGACCGCTATCGCTAACGTCAGTAAGCGACTCAAGGTTACCAGCATAGGTGAGCTTATCCACATTGACGACGTCGTCCTGGGTATTTTTGATAATATGTCGTACCACCGCTGAGCCGATAAAACCTGCTCCACCCGTCACAAGAATTTTCACGTTATCTGTTCCGTCTATTG
>NZ_CP080000.1:2216134-2216353 GCF_019378755.1 Enterobacter sp. BIDMC 29
TTTCAGAAATTTTGCACGCTACCGCCCCTGGCTTAACAGCTACCAGTGCACTGAGCGAATGTTGAATAAATGATTTTGGGAGTCTGATAACAGACAAAAAACTGGCGTTAATTGTCATCCTAAATGGTCTTAGAAACAAGCACAAATCGTTACAAATCAGTCCACATTTGAATCAGATAACCCCATGTTATCATTATAATTAATAACAAAAAGCGGTAG
>NZ_CP080000.1:2216418-2282623 GCF_019378755.1 Enterobacter sp. BIDMC 29
GAATCAGTCGTTAGCCAGCAACTTCTCAATCCGGCTTCTGAACTTCTGACCTTCCTTCAGGTTACGCAGGCCATACTTCACAAATGCCTGCATATAGCCCAGTTTCTTACCGCAGTCGTAGCTGTCACCGGTCATCAGCATCGCATCAACAGACTGCTTCTTAGCCAGTTCAGCAATCGCATCGGTCAACTGGATGCGGTCCCAGGCACCCGGCTCGGTTTTTTCCAGCTCGGCCCAGATATCCGCGTTGAGAACATAACGGCCAACGGCCATCAGGTCAGAATCCAGCGTCTGCGGCTGATCCGGTTTCTCGATAAACTCAACGATACGGCTCACCTGCCCTTCCGTTTCCAGCGCTTCTTTAGTCTGGATAACAGAGTACTCGGAGAGATCGCCTTTCATGCGCTTAGCAAGTACCTGGCTACGGCCCGTTTCGTTGAAGCGCGCCACCATTGCCGCAAGGTTGTAACGCAGCGGATCGGCAGATGCGCTGTCGATAATGATATCCGGCAGTACAACGATGAACGGGTTGTCACCCACGACCGGGCGTGCGCAAAGAATGGAGTGGCCCAGACCCAGCGGCTGCGCCTGACGCACGTTCATGATGGTTACGCCAGGAGGACAGATAGACTGCACTTCAGCCAGCAGCTGGCGTTTTACGCGCTGCTCAAGCAACGCTTCGAGTTCGTAAGAGGTGTCGAAGTGGTTTTCTACCGCATTCTTGGAGGAGTGCGTAACCAGGACGATTTCTTTGATCCCTGCAGCAACAATTTCATCGACAATGTATTGAATCATCGGTTTGTCGACAATCGGCAGCATCTCTTTAGGAATGGCTTTTGTGGCTGGCAACATATGCATGCCCAAGCCTGCTACCGGAATGACTGCTTTCAAATTAATCATTATTTCTTCCACCTTAAAATGGTTGACGAATTATAGCTCTTTAACCTGTTTTCGCCAGCATGATTTGCCGTGATTCTTATATGATGTTAGGGGACCACATCACAAAAAACAGTAGTTGTAATCTGAATAGATCGCGTTTCTGTGCCAGGAATAGTCGCAAAAAAAGACAATTGTCGATTATCTGTGCGGGAGCGCAAAATTCAGCCGCTCCGTATTCACCACCTGCTGGTCCACGCGGTCAATATCCACGGAGCTCTGCCCTTTCTCATTCACAGCCTTGATGTTCGCCAGCGACAGTAAGGTCTCATCTTTAGCCATAAACTTGCCTCGGACATCCTTACGCAGGTCGAAATTCATCTTCAGCGCCGGGCCGACGGCAGCTTCCTGCATCACGTTGATATTACGCAAGAAGAGGTGCTGCGGTTTGTTGTGCAACTCAAGCGTAGCCCGCTGCATCTCAACGTTGGTGATGGCCACAAAGGAGGTGGCGTTGCCGGAGGAAATTTGTATTCCGCGCAGTTTGTACGCAAGCTGGCGATTATCCAGGCGAATGTCGTTCAGCTTAAAGTTCTGAGGTATCGAGAGATAGTCGCCCTTTATTACACCGTAGCCGATCAGCATGCCGGCACTATTGACCATATCGACATTATCGATAATGAAATTATCACAGCCATAAATGGCTACCGTGGCGTTGTCTATTCCCGCCTTCTTGCTGAAGTCAGGAGTGATATTCTTGGCCTTAATATTGCGAATAATAAAGTGCTTACCGTTTTCGACGTGGACTAACTGACGACAGTTGCTGCCGGTGATATTTGCCACCACGAAGTTCTTCACGGTTTGCTTTTCCGGATAATCGTTGTCGTAGGTGCTGCCGGCGAGACCAATGCCGATGCCCCAGTTGATCTTGCCGTTCGTACAGTTAATGTTGTCAATCACATGATCGGAGATCAGGATGTTACGGTCATTAATGGCGACGTTCCACTCAATCGCGTCGCCCTGCAAATGGCTGAATTTACTGTTGGTGATGCGCGCGCCATCTATCTGATTATGGAATCCCTGGCGCAGGATGGCGTAGTTCGCCTGGCTTACGCTGATGTTATCAATCAGCAGGTTGCGCATGACGCGCGGCTTTTTGCCGCCAATGTAGATCTGCGTCACCGGTCCAAAGCCGCTCATTGCCAGCCCTTTGATCACACAGTCTGAACCGCGAATGTCCAGCGTAATGTTCTCCGTGCGGCCGTCACCTTCACCAATCACTTTACTGCCTTCCTGCAGCACAAAGCGCCCGCGACCATTTCCCGTTAACGCACCGCGGATCAACAGCGTTTTACCGTCAGGAATGAAAATGCCCGTATTGATGTTTTTACAGGTGAGCCCGGCAGGGACAACAACGGTGTCGCCTTCGTTAAATGCCTGCTTAAAGGCGGCGATCCAGTCGTTGTTGTTGTACTGGTTAACAGAGACCGTCTTTCCGGTTGCCGCCCGCGCAATGCGGGACGACAGCAGCGGCGTAGCCGCCAGGACGGATAAAGAAGAGACAAAGGTGCGTCGGGTAATCTTTTTCAGCATACAACCTCGGCGTTACAACGTTTGCAGCAGGCTCGCTAACTGGCGATTAATCACCTGCTGGTTAAAATCTGCTTCAACTTTTTGTCGGGCGTTGTGGATAACGGGCTCCAGCGCCTGTTGGTCGATGCCGCTAAATTCGGCTAAACGATCCGCAAGGGCCATCGCATTATTCTCCGGTACCAGCCAGCCGGAGTAATCAGACTTGATTAACTCCGGGATCCCGCTGTGCAGGGTCGACACCACCGGAATACCGACGGCCATCGCCTCCATTAACGCAACCGGGATCCCTTCCATATCGCCATCGGCGCCGGTCACGGAAGGCAGCAGGAATACATCCGCCTCATCCAGCATGACCTTCACCTCGTGGCTTGGCTTAAAACCTGGCATCTCCACGTAATCTTCCAGCTGATACTGTTCGATAAGCGTGCGAAGACGACGCTCCCACGGGCCAATACCGAGAATGCGATAGCGGAAATCCACGCCGCGCGCTCGCAGCTGGCGGCAGGCTTCGATGGCCACGTGCAGACCTTTTTTCTCCGTCAGACGCGCCACAGAGATAATCTGCAGCGGTTTTCCCGGTACCTTGACCGGGCGGCGGGTAAAGCGCTCTAAATCCACGCCCATACGCGAAACGGTGATTTTTTCCTGCGGACAGCCCATGTTTTTCAGACGCCCGGCCCACAGGTCGCTGATGGGCAGCATCATGTCGCCACGGCGGAAAAGCTGCTGATACTCCGGCGTGTAGTGGTTCAATACTTCGCGGCTGGAGATGTCGATACCGTGGAAGATGGTCGCAATCTTACCGTCAATCACCCCCAGCTCACGCAGTTTGGCGGCGGTCACGCCCGCCGGGCCAAAGTGAGCAATAAACACATCGGCGCGGTACGGCTGCACCGTTTGACCACAAATGGCGGACAGGATCAGGTTGCGAGATTCCGCGCCATAGCGGGAAACATTCAGCGCGCGCCAGGTCGACGCACGATGGATCCCGCGTAAGGTCTGGCTGGCCCGGTGGCGCAGCTTATTTACTCTTCCAGAGGGCTCGTCCTGCAGCCAGCGGGTTTTCGCCTCCAGTCCATACTGCGTATACGCCGCATGGGTATTTTGTGTATCGCCCTTTTGCAGGGCGATGATCTCCACGTCGTATCCCATATCGATAAACGCGGTGATTTGGTTCAGCACAAAGGTTTCAGACGACAGCGGAAATTTCAGTAAGAAGAAACCAACCTTCATTTCCCCTCCCGGACGCGGTCGAGCACCGATTTCACCATCCCAATTCCCTTCTCGCGCTCGGCTTTCACCGCGACGGCCAGGCGTTCATTGATGGCAGGCAATTGCCCCAGGGTATCGCCCACCATCGCGCCAAGCGAACCATCCAGCAGATGACGAATATCAACGGCCATTTCAGGCATGCCAAGCTGCTGCATAATGCCGGCTGACTTGTGCTCGTAGTTAATCGCAATGGCCGGCGTGCCAAAGTTCATCGAAATGATCGCCGAGTGCAGACGCGTGCCCACGGTGAGGTCACAGGCTGAGAGCAATTTGCCCATCTCGAGGTCGTTCAGTTCGTCCATCACCACGTGATAACGGGACGGATCGTTTACCAGGTTGCGCAGGTTCAGCGCCACCATGCGGTCATCTTTGTTGTAGCTGTCGATGCCGGTACAGGTTGAAAGCGCCAGCACCTGGTATCCGCTGTCCAGCACACGGTTCACCACGTCAGCAAACGCTTTCTCATACGCCGCCTGGGTGGTGCCTAAACGTTTATCAAACGGTGCAAGTTCGCGCAGGGTGATGGCGACCGTTTTCTGTTTCGCCGCCACGTCCAGCCAGTGCTGCACTGCGTAGCTCGCCTGGAAACTGTCGTCCTGATGATCCACCAGCCAGGCGGTGTCCACCCCGTGTTCCACTTTCGAAGTGTCAATCTCGCTGCGTTTCATCATATCGAGGCTTACCGACTCACGCAGGATCAGGGCATCGCAGTGGCCGAAGACATAGTTTGCCAGCTGGTTAAACTGCGGATCCTGGAACGGCCCGACGCTGTGACCAATCATAAACAGCGGTTTTTTCGCCATGAATGTGCAGAGTGCGTGCTCAAACTGCGGCACACCGTAAAGATCGACGAAGAACGATCCGCCGACCTGAATAATGGCGTCGTAGCCCGACAGCAGTCGAACGAAATCCGTGAAGCCCTGAGCAATGGCGATGTTACGCAGCTTGCCGGTATCAGTTACACGGGACAGCAACACCTGGTGCTGATAGCGACGGCGCAGAACTTTCTTCACGCGTCCCATTACGCCGGCAGCGTTGTTGTGCTGCTTCATCTGGCTGTAGAGCGGGTCGCCCATTACCGGGCGGTTCAATAACCAGGAAGAGCTGACCGGATAACGGCTCATCACGTCCACTTCAGTCTCAGGCTTAAGGGTGTTAATCGCATCCAATAAACCGCGCAGAATGGCGCTGTCGCCACGGTTGCCGCAGGTATGGTTGCCAAGAATAAGTAATTTCATAATGGCCTCTTAAATAACTAGCCTGCGCGAAGCAGCGTTTTCATTTTTTCGTTACGGCAAAACTGGCGCTTCATCTCCACCACCAGCGCATTACGTGACAGCACAATCATCACGCCAAACGCCAGTGCACCTGCTGCGACCTGTATTGCCAGCATGGCCGCGAGCGGCAGATGGCCAGTGAGCACGATGCCCAGGCCATAGCTCACCACAAGGGTAGGCAGTGACAGATAAAACGGCAGCCACAGGCTCAGAATGTACTGCCGGTAGCTGGAGCCCAGCACCGGCTTGATCATCACGAAGTAGCTCAGAACGGTGTTGATGATCTGCACCAGCAGAAAACCAAGCGTGACCCCAATGGCGCCGGCCATATGTCCACCGACGATAATCGCCGGAATAAACAAGAACGTTTTAAACACGTTGAATTTGAAGCTGATATCAACCCGCGCTTTAGCCATTAGCAGTGAGCCAATCGGGTTTCCAACGGATCGCAGCAGCCCCACCACGCACAGCAGCTGCAGGATCGGGATAATGCTGTTCCACTTCTCGCCAAACACCAGCGGCACGAAGTTGCTCGAGACCACCATCAGCCCCAGCAAAACCGGGAAATTGATAATGCCCACCACAGAGAGCAGCTTGTAAAAATTGACGCGCAGCTTCTCGGTGTCGTCCTGAATTTTGGCGAACGCCGGGAACAGTACGCGGGTGATAATCGGGTTGAGCTTCATTGGTGGTACTACCGCGACGTTGTACGCCAGGTTGTACCCCCCCGCGACGCTCGCCCCGAGGATGCGTGCCAGCACCAGCGTGGAGAGGTTGGTGTTGACATAGTTGATGATGCTGTCGGCGGTGAGCCACGCGCCAAAACGCAGGTTGGATGACACCGAAGCGAGAGAGAAATGCAGCCCAGGACGGTAAATCTTGCGGCCAAAGTAGCCGAACAGCAGCGTACGCACGGCAGAGTTAACCAGATACCCGAGGATAGCGGTCATGGCCAGCGGCCAGAAATGGGCGCTGACCACGGTAAAGGTAAACCCTGCGAGAACGGCGCTGGTCTCGATCATCCCAATTTTGTTGAATTCCAGCTCTTTCTGCATCAGCGCGCGGAACTGTTGCCCGTGCGGGATCACCACAAAAGCAAACGAGAGCGTACGCATCAGCGGTGCCAGATCGGGGTTGTGCAGCACGCTGGCGATGGTATCGCTCAAAAGGAACACCAGCACGAAAACGAACACCCCCAACCCAACGTTCAGCCAGTAGAGCGTGGTCAGTTCCAGATAGCTGATCTCTTTGCGCTGGATAATCGAGTTAGCAATGCCGAAGTCAGACAGCGTATCGGCCAGCGCGATAATCACCAGCGAGACGGTCAGCAGACCGAACTGGTGGTTATCGATAATGCGCGCCAGCACCGTCATCTGCACCAGGCCGAGGCCAATGATGACAATGGTCGCCATCGCTGACCATTTGGCGCCGCTGATGGTTTTTTCACGTAAGCTCATCTTAGTACGCCGCTTTGTTCACGAAACCTTTGAAGATGGTCAGAAAGACGATCTTGATATCGAACCAGAGGCTCCATTCACGGATGTACTCCAGGTCGAATTCGATGCGTTTTTCCATTTTTTCCAGCGTGTCGGTCTCGCCGCGCCAGCCGTTGATCTGCGCCCAGCCGGTAATGCCTGGCTTCACTTTATGGCGCAACATGTAGCCTTCAATCAGCGAGCGGTACTGTTCGTTGTGAGCCACGGCATGGGGACGGGGGCCGACAATCGACATGCCACCGGTAAAGACGTTGATAAACTGCGGCAGCTCATCCAGCGAGGTACGGCGCAGGAAGTTCCCCACCCGCGTAACACGAGGATCGTTCTGCGTCGCCTGGGTCACGACCTTGTCGTTCTCCATCACCTTCATTGAGCGGAATTTCCACACCATGATAGGCTTACCGTCCATGCCGTAGCGGGTCTGACGGAAGATAACCGGGCCCGGGGAGCTCAGCTTCACCGCCAGAGCAATGCAGCACAGCACCGGGGAGATCAGCAGTAAGATCAGTGAAGAGAGCACGATATCTTCCAGGCGCTTGAGCACGCGATTGATACCCGACAGCGGGGTGTCATACAGCGGCACGACCGGCACGCCGTTCACTTCTTCAATACGGGAGTGGAGGATGTTAAAGGTAAAGACGTCCGGGATCAGGATCACCGAACAGGTGGTATCGGCCAGTTCACGCATCAGTTTCTTAATGCGGGATTCATCTTTCATCTGCATCGCGATGTAGACGTTATGAATTTTGCCGGCTTTCGAGTCCTCAATAAGCTGTTCGTAATTACCGGCCCAGTCTGAAGGCACGCCGCCAGGCTTCGCGTCGTGATAAATCCCGACCACTTCAAAACCTAACCATGGTTCTTTGCGGAAGCTATCGAGAAGCACCTTCCCTACCGGCAAATCCCCCGCCACGGCGACAAAGCGACGGTTATAACCGCGGTTACGCAGCCAGCCGGCGCCAAAACGGATCAGGGTGCGGCATACCACCATGCCGACGCTGGTAATCAGATACCAGCACAGATATGTCACCAGGCGATTATCAAAATCATGGCTGAATGCCACCAGCCCTGCGCTGAAGATCAGGCTTAATGTCCAGTTCTGCAGCAACAGCATCAGTTCGGTGGTCATTTTCACACCACGCCACGAACGGTAGAAGTCGGTCATCCCCCCGATCATCTGGAACACAACCAGCGCAATCAGCGCCATGAGCAGATGCATGTAGAAGAAGGATTGCCCGCTTACCCAACTCACCACCCATAATCCGCCGACCATGATGGTGATATCAGAAAAACGCTGCACCATGGAGATTAACGATGCATTCGTTCTCGCTCGTTCGCGTTTTTTTAGATTCGTCATCGTTGTTCCTTTAGTTCAACACCTGCCCCCTCACCCCACATCAGGATGAGGGGGAAAGCTATTTACTGATTCAACAGCGCCAGAATGTCCTTCGTTCGCGCTTCCATCAGCGCGGTATCCGCGCGGGATTCCACGTTCAGGCGCACCACCGGCTCGGTATTTGAAGAGCGCAGGTTAAAACGCCACTGCGGGAACGCCATGCTGATGCCGTCGGTACGGTCAATTTCCAGCGCATGGAGGGCAAAATGCTGCTCCACGCGGGCAATGGCCTCGGCCGGCTGCGCCAGTTTGCTGTTGATTTCGCCACTTGCCGGGAAGGCCGCCATGCGGTCGCGTACCAGCTCGCCAAGGGTCTGCCCTTTCAGACACAGCAGCTCGGTCACCAGCAGCCACGGGATCATCCCGCTGTCGCAGTAGGCAAAATCACGGAAATAGTGGTGGGCGCTCATCTCGCCGCCATAAATGGCGTCTTCTTCGCGCATACGCTCTTTAATGAAGGCATGACCGGTTTTGGACATCACCGGCTGGCCGCCCGCGGCGTTCACCACATCCACGGTGTTCCAGGACAGACGCGGATCGTGAATGATCTTCGCGCCCGGGTTCTTCTCGAGGAACGCTTCCGCCAGCAGGCCGACAATGTAGTAGCCTTCGATGAACTGGCCTTTTTCGTCGAACAGGAAACAGCGGTCGAAATCGCCGTCAAAGGCGATACCCATATCGGCACCGTGTTCGATGACCGCGTTACGGGTGTCGTCGCGGCACTCCGGCAGCAGCGGGTTCGGGATACCGTTCGGGAAGTTGCCGTCCGGGGTGTTATGGACCTTAACGAAGGTTACCGGCACGTTCAGGGCCTTAAAGCGGGCTTCGAGCGCATCCACCACCGGGCCGGCCGCGCCGTTACCGGAGTTGATCACCAGCTTCAGCGGTTTCAGGTTTGCAACGTTGATGTAGCCCAGCAGGTGGTCGATGTACGCTTTACGCAGGTCGATCTGCTTATAGCTGCCGCGTTTTGCTTCATTCACCGGCGGGAAATCGTTAGCTTCGGCGAGACGCTGCACGTCACGCAGACCGGTATCGCCGCTGATAGGACGCGCGCCCTTGCGCACCAGCTTCATACCGTTGTAGTCCATCGGGTTATGGCTGGCCGTCACTTCGATACCGCCGTCCACGCCGAGGTGGAAGGTGGCAAAGTAAATCTCTTCGGTACCGGACAAGCCGATATCCAGCACGTCCACGCCCGCATCCTGCAGCCCTTTTGCCAGCGCCAGCTTCAGGGACTCACTGGTCAGGCGCACATCGCCGCCCAGGACAATCGTTTGTGGCTTAAGATATTCGCCGTATGCGCGGCCAATGCGCCACGCAATGTCTTCATTCAGCTCTTCGCCCAGCTTGCCGCGAATATCGTAGGCTTTAAAACAGGTTAATTTTTCCATGATGACCCCTTTTTCAGGCAACAGTTGGCCCGCCCGATTAACAGGCAAATTTGTTTTTATTCATTCGCAGGCCGGATGCGCGAAACGCTATCCGGCTTTAGAGACGGCGCTATACCCGCCCGTAACGGTCCTGGAAACGGACAATATCGTCTTCTTCCAGGTACGAACCGGAGCGCACTTCAATTAAGTCGAGAGGAATTTTCCCCGGGTTTTCCAGACAGTGCGTGGCTCCCAGCGGAATATAGATTGACTCGTTTTCGCCCAGCAGTTTCACTTCGCCATCAATCGTGACTTTGGCGGTACCCGCCACCACGACCCAGTGCTCGGCACGGTGGTGGTGCATCTGTACCGACAGCCCCTCACCCGGTTTCACGGTGATGCGTTTCACCTGGTAACGTTCACCGGCATCGATGGAGTCATATTTGCCCCACGGACGATACACTTCGCGGTGGATATGGTGTTCATGGCGACCATCGGCCTTGATCTTCTCCACCACTTTTTTAACGTCCTGCACGGCATTACGGTCAGCAATCAGCACGGCGTCTTTCGTCTGTACGACCACCAGATCCTTCACGCCAACTGTGGTCACCAGACCGGACTCGGCGTAGACATAGCTGTTTTCCGTTTTGTGGCTGATAACATCACCGTGGTGGACGTTACCCTCCGGGGTATGGGCGCTGATCTCCCACAGGGAGGACCAGGAGCCAACATCGCTCCAGCCCGCATCCATCGGTACCACAACGGCATCGGCCGTGCGTTCCATTACCGCATAGTCAATTGACTCTTCCGGGCAGGCGAGGAAAGACGCTTCGTCAACACGGATAAAATCGAGATCCGGATCCACTACCGCCATCGCTTTCTCGCAGGCGTCCAGAATATCCGGGCGATATTTGCGCAGCTCTTCCAGGTAGCGGCCAGCGCGGAACAGGAACATCCCACTGTTCCAGTAATATTCACCGCTGGCCACATAAGCCTGCGCGGTTTCCAGATTCGGTTTTTCGACAAACTGCGCCACGTCAAACGCTACGCTGTCGCCTTCGCCCGGGGTCACATTGCCACGACGAATATACCCGTAGCCGGTTTCCGGAAGGTCCGGCACGATGCCGAAAGTCACCAGTTTGCCGTTTTCGGCGTAAGGAATAGCCGCGCGTACCGCCTCGCGGAACGACTCTTCCTGTTGAATAACATGGTCTGCCGCCAGAACAAGCATCAGCGGATCGCAATCCGGGCTGCTGCGTTTGGCCGCCAGCGCAGCCAGCGCAATCGCGGGGGCTGTGTTACGTCCGGCAGGCTCCAGAATGATATTTTCTGTGAGTTTGTTCAGCTGGCGCAGCTGCTCGGCGACAATAAAGCGGTGTTGTTCGTTACAAATCACCACCGGGCTTTCACACTCCACACCCTGCAGGCGGTTAACCGTCGTCTGCAGCATGGTGAGCTCCCCTTTCAGGCAGAGGAACTGTTTTGGATAGAGCACGCGGGACAGCGGCCACAACCGGCTACCAGAGCCACCTGCCATCACAACCGGATACAAAGTGGTTTGACTCATGATTTATCCCCGTATATCTGCAATAAATTGGCTCAGCACGTTCTCTTTCTCGAGCGTGCGTTCGGCATATTCACGTGCCACCGTGTTCGTTTTTGGCATGGCAAGTGCCCGTTCAATGCCAGTGACCAGCGCCGGGACCGATTCCGGTTCCACGCAAACGGCGATCCCCGGATAGCTGTCGCACAGCTGGCCTAATTCTGTTTCGGCTTCCGCCGTGATCACCGCGTTACCGCCCACTGCCAGAATGTTGGTCAGCTTGGACGGCAGCACCGCGTCTGCCGCGCCGCGCTTTTGTACCACCAGATGGCAGTCGCCCATCTTCAGCAACGCAGGCAGTGCCTCGTAAGACTGAAGCGGGAAAAATTTCACGTTCGTCAGGCCGCGTTCGTTGGCCATTTTTTCAAGTCGCGCTTTTCCGCCGCCCTGCCCGACGATGACAAACATCCAGGGTTGATGGCTCAGTTGCTGTGCGGCATCGATGACGCTCTCAAGCCCCTGCTTCTCGCCGATGTTGCCTGAGTAAAGAATAATTTTTTGGTCGTCAGGCAAACCGAGCTGAGCGCGTAGCGCCTGAGCGTCACTGTCTGTCACGTCGCGAAAACGCGCCACTTCAGACCAGTTGGGGAAAAAGATCACTTTTTCCGCCGGTACGCCCTTCTCCTGCGCTTTGTTCATCATTGAGCGCGAGATGGTCGAGACATAATCCACGTTATGCAGGCCGCTGCGCTCGAAGGCGCTGGCGAGTTTCGCCACCTTCCCGCTCTTACCTTTGCCGGCCATTCCCAGGCCGAGCATGGCGTCCACTTCATAATCCTGAATGTGAAGCAGCGTGCGCGCGCCGGAGAGTTTGCCCAGCAGGCGCATACCTGGGGTGCAGAACAGCGTTGGCACCACACCGATAATGCGATCCGGCTTCCAGCGACGTTGCGCCATCAGCGGGAAGAAACTGCTCAGGGCAAAGCTGCCCAGATGAAGTAACCGCTTCAGCGTTGAGGGCTGTTTCGGCACGTACAGCGGGCAACGCCAGACGGTCGCGGCACCCTCTTCGCGACGGTAGCGCCAGCCTGAATAGCGCTCACCTACTTTCCATTCCGGGTAGTATGGCGGCGCGGTAATGACCCGCACGTCATGTCCCTGGCTCGCCATCCACTCGACCATTTCGCCGGTGTATTTACCGATTCCGGTTAACTCCGGCGAATAGTTGATTCCGTACACCAGAATTTTCATAAGCCCGGCACTCCGGACTGACGATCGGCCAGGAAATAGGCACGACTGTTGTCATGCACATTGTCACTGGCCAGCAACGCCTCTGGCGTCTGCCAGCGGTAGTCGTCATGCTGAGAATCAGGCAGACGCAGGTCTGCCTCACTCACCTTCAGGCGAAAACCGAGCACCACATAGTGCGTGGTGAAACCGGTGCCCGAAAAGTTATCGTCATAGAAGTGCTGCCAGACCCCGTAAAACTGGCCTGCCGCCATCGGCAGTTGCAGGCCCAGTTCCGCCAGAGTGAGACGCTCAAAAGCATTTTCCAGCGTCTCATCCTTCTGCACGCGCCCGCCGGGCACGAACCAAAAGCCCTGTGCAGGACGGTTGGTTCGTTTTCCCAGCAAGAACTCGCCGCGTTCGTTCTCCACCACCAAATCAATTGAGATGAGCGGAGTGGAACGCACTACCGTGGCAAAATCTTCCTGACTTAAAAACATCATTACCCCCGGAAGCGGTGCTGGTTTTCAAGGAACCACTGGTAGGTGCTTGCCAGCCCCTGCTCCAGAGATACCTCGTGATACCAGCCCAGCTGATGCAGACGGGTCACGTCCAGCAGTTTGCGCGGCGTGCCGTCCGGTTTGGTGGCGTCAAAGACCACGCGGCCTTTGTAACCCACCACCTGCGCGATGGTTTGCGCCAGCTCACGAATGGTGCAATCCACGCCAGTACCGACGTTAATGTGCGACAGCATCGGTTCGGTGTTTTCCTGCCACACCTCACGATCCAGCTCCATTACGTGGATGCTGGCAGCCGCCATGTCATCCACATGCAGGAATTCACGCATTGGCGTACCGCTGCCCCACACCACCACATCCGGTGCATTTTCGGCCGTTGCCTCGTGGAAACGACGCAGCAGCGCCGGGATCACGTGCGAATTGCTCGGGTGGAAGTTGTCATGCGGTCCGTACAGGTTGGTCGGCATCACCGAACGATAGTCGCGGTTATACTGACGGTTGTAGGATTCGCACAGCTTGATCCCGGCAATCTTGGCAATCGCATACGGCTCGTTGGTTGCTTCCAGCGTGCCCTGCAGCAGTTCGCTCTCAGCGATCGGCTGCTTCGCCATTTTCGGGTAGATACAGGATGAGCCGAGGAACAACAGCTTATTCACGTTGTGCAGATGCGCTGCGTGAATGATGTTGCTCTCAATCATCATGTTCTCGTAGATGAAATCCGCCGGATACGTGTTGTTGGCAACAATGCCGCCCACTTTCGCCGCCGCCAGATACACCTGGTCAATACGTTCACTGGCGAAGAAGTCCTGTACCGCTTTGCTGTCGAGCAGGTTCAACTCGTCACGGGTACGGACAATCACATCGACATCACCGCGCTGTTCAAGCTGGCGAACAATCGCGGAACCCACCATTCCGCGATGACCCGCGACAAAAATACGTTGTTTTGTCATTCTCAGGACTCCAGCGCGATGGCAACCTCGTAGCCATGAGACTTGAGCAGGGAGTGTTTTTTCGCTGCTTCAAGATCTTTGGCAACCATCTCGGAAACCATCTCCTGCAGAGTCGTTTCTGGTTTCCAGCCCAGTGTTTCGTGTGCTTTGGTTGGGTCGCCCAGCAGGGTTTCCACTTCAGCAGGACGGAAGTAACGTGGGTCAACCTGTACAATCACGTCGCCCGGTTTCACGCCCGGTGCGTCATGGCCGGTTACGGAAACCACGATGCCTTTCTCTTCCACGCCGGTACCTTCGAAGCGCAGTTTGATACCCAGCTGAGCGGCAGCCATCTCAACAAACTGACGTACGGAGTACTGCACGCCGGTTGCGATGACGAAGTCTTCTGGTTTTTCCTGCTGCAGCATCATCCACTGCATTTTTACGTAGTCTTTGGCATGGCCCCAGTCACGCAGGGAATCCATGTTGCCGAGGTGCAGGCAAGATTCCAGACCCTGTGCGATGTTAGCGATAGCGCGGGTGATTTTACGGGTAACGAAAGTTTCACCACGACGTGGGGATTCGTGGTTGAACAGAATGCCGTTACAGGCATACATGCCGTAGGATTCACGGTAGTTCACGGTGATCCAGTACGCGTACAATTTCGCCACGGCGTACGGAGAACGTGGATAGAACGGGGTAGTCTCTTTCTGAGGAATTTCCTGCACCAGACCGTACAGCTCAGAGGTGGATGCCTGGTAGAAACGGGTTTTCTTCTCAAGGCCGAGGAAGCGAATCGCTTCCAGCAGACGCAGCGTACCCATTGCGTCAACGTCAGCGGTGTATTCCGGAGATTCGAAGGAGACCGCAACGTGGCTCATCGCGCCCAGGTTGTACACTTCATCCGGCTGCACTTCCTGCAGAATACGGGTCAGGTTGGAAGTATCGGTCAGGTCGCCGTAGTGCAGATGGAATTTCGGGTTCGCCGCATGAGGATCCTGATAAATGTGATCCACACGTTCGGTGTTGAATGAAGAAGCACGACGCTTAATACCGTGTACTTCATAACCTTTTTCCAGCAGCAGTTCTGCCAGGTAAGAACCATCCTGTCCGGTAACGCCGGTGATGAGAGCGACTTTAGACATGTTTATATTCCTCTACTTATGAATTTAATCAGTTTCAACGCGTTCGCGTATCACCACTGCGGGGTTGCCACGGCAAATTTTATTTGCCGGTAGCGATTTAAAAACGCTGCTGCGGGCACCGACTACCGTGCCATCGCCAACAGAAACACCAGGTGCAACAAAAACATCTGTCGCCAGCCAGCATTTTTCGCCAATCACAATCGGAGTGGCGGTAATATCAAAATGCTGACTCATAAAATCGTGACTGCCGGTGCACAAATAACACTTCTGTGAAACCACCGAATTTGCACCAATCGTAATATCGCCAAGGGTATATAACACCGCGTCATCCCCTACCCACGCATAATCCCCAAGCGTTAATTTCCACGGGTAGGTAATTTTTACCGACGGGCGAATGACTACGTTTTTTCCGATTTTTGCGCCAAACAGTCGCAATAAAAAAGCTCGCCAGCGGTACAGTATTTGCGGTGACCAGGCAAATAAGGTGGACTGTACGGCCCACCACAACTGCACTTTAATACCGCTCCCGCCCCGAAAGCCTTTCGGCACGGAGAAACCATTAAGATCCTGCATTACGTTTCCTTATATTCAGGCTTTGTTATATAAGGTTTTCGTTTTACCCGTGGTACGCAGACGTAATAAATAAGATAATTCCGCCCAGAACCCCGGCACGCCTAATATTTTACGCTGCACATTTCTGGCATCCTGGCACAGTTCCAGATTATTAGACGTTGACACGCCGCCCATTGAAAATTCAGATACCAGCCCTTTAATTCGACGGAACGGGTAACCTGATTTATACAGGCTGGCAGTCAGCGCATAATCTGAAGAAACTTTATACTGCAGATCGTAAGGCTGTTTTTTCAGACCTTTTACCGGGAAGAAAATGGCCTGATGGCTGGCAGGCAAACTGTGGTAGATATACCAGCCGGGTTTCGCACTGCGGCAAACTTTATGGCCATCGCCAAAATCGAGCAGCGCGTCGCCAATGTACATCGCATCCTCTTTCTGGCGCGCCAGCTGACGGGCAAATAACGCCACATCCTCATGGAATACGTCACCGGAATTCAGGAAGATGGCATAACGGCCTTGCGCCATGTCGATGCCTTTATTCATCGCATCGTAGATGCCTTTATCTTTCTCGCTGATGAAACGTAAGTTGAACTCACCGTTGAGTTTTTCCAGAAACTCCGCCGTACCATCGTTCGAGCCGCCATCGACCACAATCCACTCAAAGGTGAGGCTTGGATCGCGCGCCAGGTTGCGCAGCGAGCGCCAGGTTTTTACCACCCCTTCGTAATTACGAAAAGCGACAGTAATGACGCTAAGAAACATAAATCACCTCATTTCGTCATACGTTCGTAATATTAAGCGCTTTGCGCAGAATAAACGGACAGACAATCAAGAAAGCATATTCCGGGCTAAATATTGACCCGGTAAAAAACAACGACACCGGTGTAAACAGATAAAGCTGCACGCGAAAGTTCTGGTTATCACCAAACGCGTTAATCATCATTTTGAAAACTTTAAACAGATACCACAGTGTCAACAGTACGGCGAACCACGAAAAATAGATAATTAACAGATACAGGCCATTGTCTATGGTTTTACCGACATCCGCACCGTTAAAGATTCCGAATGATGCAACATATTCGTAAAGTGAGCCGAATCTTACTACACCATCGATATGGGTTAAGGAATAACCCACCATCACCAGTGGACCAATGATACGATAATAGGATGACGAGCCTTCGGTTCCCAAATCTCCCAGGCGTTCTGAGATGTATGGGAAGGCAAATATCACGCCAACCATAAATACTGTCAGAGAGATAATCGCCAGCGGCAGTTTTTTCTTAATCGCATCTTTGTTCAGGTACTGGAACGCCCACTCCAGCAGGTAAAACAGGATAAATGTCATTACCCCTGAGAACGATCCTGACAGAACAATTCCTGCAAGAATCATAGCATCGGTCTTAGGGGTTTTGATACCAAACTGTTTGATGCTGAGCCAAATTGAGATTAGTGCCAGAGCAAAAAACGCCGGTTCAAAATAGAGGGCTGTCGTACGCTTTCCGCCAAACTTGATGAAGTTCAATACATAGCTGTTACTGTAAATGAGATATTTCGAAATTATCTCCATCAGGCTACTGCCACCGGTCAAAATAATTTGCGCCATTTCCAGTGCAGCAAGCATAACAATTAACGCAACGGCAATATAAAAGAACCTAAGGATTTTCCGATAATTGTGTGGCGAAATAACCTTGAAACGAATACTCCAGACCATGCCAATAATAATGACGATATAAACAAACAGCATGGTGGAGGTGACGTATTTACTGGCATCCAGAGACTGACCAAAGATGTAGTTAAATAGCGTCAGACCCACGCCCAGCCCTAAGGCCATCATCAGCTTCTTGAGGTTGATTTTGTCGACATACAGCAGAAGCAGAACGGGCAAGAAGGTCACTATGGTTATCGGGAAGCTTTCGCCAAGCTGGGCAATTTTGACGTTGACCAGCAGGTAAATCAGCGGCAGCAGCAGATAACTACAGACTCTGATAGAACGAGACATATTCCTCCAGCATCTGTTGTCCACTGTAGGCCTTGCGGCTGCGGTTGCGGAACGATTCCAGGTCGGTACCAAAAACGGCCTGCGCGATCTGCGCCTTCGGCAGTTGCACCAGAGGCAGCACCTCATGCTCCGCAAACGTGGTCCCGCCCGATTTTTCCAGCACTTCACGTGCCGCATCGCTGTGGGTGGCAATCACCGGCACACCGATGGAGAGCGCTTCGCACAGGATCAGCGGGTAGTTATCCACGCGCGAACTGAATACCAGCGCATCCATCCCATTGAGGGCGCTCATCAGTTTGCGCTTGTCTGTTTCAAACCCGTGATTCACCACGTTAGCCCCTTCGAACGGCGAGAACTTGCCGAAGGTGTGCAGTTCAATCTTGTCACCCAGCGCCATCATGTCGCGCACCAGCTGCTGATTGGTTTTGCCGTCGTAACGCAGGTCATGCGCAACGATAGCGATTTTTGGTTTACCCGGGGTTTCTGCAACCGGGGTAAGTTCGGCCAGAATCGCTTCCGTCGCCACGTCGATACCGTTATTGATGATCTGACAGCGCCCTGCCCCATACAGACTGTTAAAGGCATCGGCCACGTGCTGGCTTGGGGAGATAAACGTACAGCCGAGCGAGAGCATGTCGCGAAACAGCTGGCGCTTTCCGGCCACCAGCTGATGGGCACGATCCACTTTCACCGGCGGGTAGTTGCTCAGCGTCGGGCACTTCTGGCAGTTGCTTTTCCAGCCTTCACACCCGTCGGTAAAGGCGCAGCGACCGGTCACGCTCCAGTGATCGTGCAGCGTCCAGACGAAGCGGGTATCCGGTTTGTGGGCCTGCACCTTCTGGCAAAACGCCACCACCTCTTCCAGATTCAGCCAGTAGCTGTGAAGTACGTGGAAATGCAGCACAACCGGCCCCTGGGAGCGCGTCACGGTGCGATAAAGGGTATTAAGATTGCCAAACAGATCGCGGTTAAACAGGCGGAACAAGGCAATGTTGGCCACGGAAGTCAGGCGCGGCGTGTGCTTATGCACCTGCGGGTAGTTATCGTGACTGACGCTTTTCTTACCGCCTTTGCCATAACCGTAAATAAAACGAGACTGAAGTCCTTTTTGCAGCGCGCGCTGGTGAAGATCCAGCGCCACACCGGCCGCCCCGCCCTCTGCGAGACGGACGTTAAATTGCAGAATGTTCATTTGATCACCTTCACGCGGGCTTTCTCACCCACCACCAGCGCGTTATCCGGAATACTGTCCAGCACCACGCTGCCTGCGCCTATCGTGACGTTGTTACCAATCGTGATGTCGCCAATGATGACCACGTTCGCGCCCAGCTCGACGTTATTGCCAATCACCGGGCAGGCCAGGCTGTCGGGCCCACGGTTACCGATGGTGACGGCGTGGCGAATAGTGAAATCATCACCGGCTACAACGAATTTGTTGATCACCACGGCATAACCGTGATGAATGGTAAAACGGCGACCAATGGTGGCAGCGGCCTGAATTTCATAACCAAAAAAACATTCAGTAATGATGCGGTACAGCACCAGCACCGGTGCCGCCCAGAGATTGTTTAAAACATTTTTCTTGCGCCACACCGAGCAAAAATGCGCGATGCGGTACGCCAGAACCATGCAGCACGGGCGCAGGCTCCAGCTGTTAGCGCGGCAATCTTCCAGAAACATTATTTCCCCCGAAGTCCATCAGCCAGACGCTTGCCGTTACGCACGGACAACAACGTGAGCAGCGTGCGCCAGTTCATGCGCTTATTGCGGATCTGATAGAGGGTAAACAGCTGATACTTCCGGCTGGCACGGTCGAACTTGTCCTTGTGCTTGCGGTAAAAGTGGAAGTAACCAGAGAATTTCTTCGGCGACGAGGTGATTTGCATCTCCCCGTGATTGATATGCAGGATCTGCGTCGCCTCTTCCACCTTCCACGGCTCGCCATACTCCATCACCATGCGCAGGAAGATGTCGTAATCCTGCGCAGCCTTCAGCTCGGTATCGAACAGGCACTCCTTAAAGCGCCACGCCCAGGTAAAGACCTGATTACCGATGATGTTGCGTTTATAGAACAGGCGGCGTGAGTAAGGCGATTTCGGGTACAACGGCAGGCTGGCAGGCTGCGAGTAAACTTCACCCTGACAGACATAGTCGTTGGCATACAAAAACGCATGCGTCACCAGCTGTGCTTTGTGCGACAGGAAGATCGACAGACGGTTCGGCGTCCATTCGTCATCGTCGTCGATGCCGGTCAGATACTGGCCTTTAGCCTGCATAATCGCCTGGTTACGCACCGCGCACGCACCGGAGTTAATCTCGTTGTGCGTGTAAACCACGCGCGGGTCGTTAAGGTCAGTCACAAACTTTTGCAGCTGTTCGTACGAGGAAGAACAGTCATCAACGATGATCAGTTCCCAGTTATCGTAATCCTGTCGCAGCACAGATTTTATTGCGCGGATCGCCAGCTGCTGACGATTCCATGTCGGCATATAAATAGAAACTAAAGGGCGTTGTGTAGTCATGGTCTTCCCCGAAAGCTAACGATTAGTGACTGTCAGACTTGTATTCGTACTCGTAGTAACCGTAATCCTGGTAACCGGTCGCACGACGGAAGATGGAGTTCAGGATCACCCCTTTCACTTCAATTCCGTTTTGCTCGAAGCGGCTCAGGCTGGTTTCCACTTCCTTCAGCGTGTTCACCGCGTAACGCGCCACCATCAGCGTGGTGCCGGCATGGCGGCCCACAATGGCGGCATCGGTCACCGCCAGAATTGGTGGGGTATCAATCAACACCAGGTCATAGTTTTTGCTCGCCCACTCCACCAGCTCGCTAAAACGTTCACTCATCAGCAGCTCTGATGGATTTGGCGGCACCTGACCACGCGGAATAAGGTCAAACTTCGGCACCGTCGTCGGTTTTGCACTCTGGCTAATCTCACCTTTGCCCAGCAGGATTTCCGACAGCCCGTTGACGTTATTGGTACCCAGCAGTTCGTGGGTATAGCCCTTACGCATATCACAGTCGATCAGCAGTACCCGTTTATTGATCTGGCTCACCACCGCCGCCAGGTTGGCACAGACAAAGGTCTTACCAATTGACGGGCTGACACCGGTCAGCATCAGAACATTGTTTTTGGCCTGCATCATGGCGAAGTGCAGACTGGTACGCAGACTACGAATCGCTTCGATGGCCAGATCGGTTGGGTTACCCACTGCCAGCAGCTGACTTTGTTTGTAACGCTTAACGCCTTTGGTGGTTTTGACGCTGTCACGCGATTTTTGCCACTCCGACAGCGGGATGCTGGCGTAGACGTTGATACCGCTCTCTTCCAGTGCCTGCGGGCTTTCGATTCCACGGTTGAACAGCGAGCGAAGCAGCACGCCAACGATGGAGAGGATAAGACCCAGAATAATGCTGCCGAGAATGATGAGGGCTTTCTTCGGCTTCAACACCCCAGGCTGGGTGATGGCCGGGTCAACGATGCGCACATCACCAACGGTACTGGCTTCGGTGATTTTCAGCTCCTGCTGTTTATTCAGCAGCTGCATGTACACCTGCTGTCCGGATTCCACATCGCGGGTCAGACGTACGATTTCCTGCTGCGTTTTAGGCATCGCAGTGACGCGGTCGTTGAGTTTCGCCTTCTCTTCTTCCAGCGTGCGGCGTTTCTCAAGCAGCGTACGGTAGGCCGGGTGACGCTTGGTATAAAGCTTGGAAATCTCCGCTTCTTTGAAGGTCAGCTCGTTAAGCTGCGCATCAATGTTAACCATCGAGTCGAGAACGGATTTCGCTTCCAGCGGCAGGTCGACAGAGTCTTTATCCTGACGATAGGCGTTCAGCTTGTTCTCGGCATCATCCAGACGGGCGCGGACTTCCGGAAGCTGTTTGGCGAGGAATGCCAGGCTTTTCGCTGCTTCAGCCGATTTACGCTCAACGTTCTGCTCAAGATAGTTACGGGTGATGCTGTTGAGGATGTCGCGGATCTGATCCTTATCTTCACCGGTAAAGGTCATGCTCAGGACACCGGTGTCCTTGCCGTTTTCGGTGACGGTCAGGTTGTTCTGCAGATTGTTAATCATTCCCAGCGTGGAGAATTTGGTCACGGTAAATTCACCGCCCTCCTGGGCGTGGATCGCGCTGACCATCATGCTGACACCCTCTTTCGTCAGCATCTGCCCCACTTCACCGCGCGCGCTAAAGCCCGCATCGCTGGTCAACTGGTACTGTTTCGGGCCTAACACCGTCAGGGTAAAGGTCTGATCCGCGCTTCCTTTTGGCAGCACAAAGTCAGTCACTTTGACCGTGTCGTTGCTGCGTCCCATCAGACGGTCCCAGCCGGCACCAAAGATCGGGAAGGTATTTTTGGTGACGGAGATATCAAGGCCGAGGTCGTGAACGGTTTTACCCAGAACCAGGCGCGACTGGATCAGCTGAATTTCCGCATCGGAGGCCGGCGGTTTGTTCGCCAGTGCGGAGCCAATGTCCTGCACCAGCGAGTTACCGGTATTCTGCTCAATCTGCACCAGCGCATCGGCACTGTAGATGGGCGTCGCAAACAGCGTATAGACGACGGCCGCCGCGGCAAACACGGCGGTGATCCCAAGCACCCACCACTTTGCCTCTACGACGGTGCCGACCAGGCGACCAATATCGATTTCATCACTGCCCGAAGTCGGGGCGGCAGAAGGTTTTGTTTTTTCTGTCATTGTTATCCCTGCTGAACTTTCAGTGCCTGCGCCCACTGACGGGCAGACTGGTCAAGTAAGGTGTATACCGCCTCGAAGGCCTCATGGCTTTTGCGATATGGATCGGGGATTTCGCGTTCATTGTCCCAGTGACCAAACAGCATCACCTTGCCGCGCATCTCCGGTGCGATATCACACAGCGCATGGATATGGCGTTTTTCCATCGTCAGGATCAGGTCATACTCCCGGCACATACGGCCGGTGACCTGACGGGCGATGTGCCCGTCGAGAGAAAGGTTATGATCGCGGGCCACGCTCGTTGCGCGCTCATCGGCACCTTTACCGACCAGCGCACCCAGCCCTGCGGATTCAACGGTCAGTTCGGGCTGGTAGAGTTTCAGCAGCCGTTCAGCCGTGGGGGAACGGCAAATGTTCCCCACGCATACCACCAGAATTTTGTTAAACATCGCGGATTACCAGGTATGAATGTCGCGCGCCGTATCCGTCATGTAGCGAACGCCACTGATGGTTGGCAGCAACTGGTTGATCAGACGGTTCCAGCGGGCAACCGGTGCGGTGGTGACATACACCACATCGTATGGCTGGAGACGGAACTCCGTTGCCATCACCAGAGACGTCGCATCGGACATATCCAGCTGGTAGATGTTGGCAATCTTGCCTTTCGCACTGCCCTCACCTTTCAGCGGACGGATCACGAAGATACCGGTGGCGTTGGAGGTGGTCAGATCAATACCCTCTGCATTACCCAGCGCTTCGGTCAGGGTCATGCCGCTGAAGTCCATTTTGAGGGTGCTCTGTTTCTTAACTTCGCCCATCACGAACACTTTCAGATCGTCATTGCGCGGTACGTAGAGAATGTCGCCCGGATAGAGCAGACGGTTCTGAGTCAGGTCACCGTTTTGCATCAGCGCCTGCAGCGAAATGCGCTGCTCTTTGCCGTTGTGCGTCAGAACCACGTTGCGCCAGTCGGCACCGTCGGTTAAACCACCAGCGGCGTTAATGGCATCCAGAACGGTCAGCGGTACGTTGGTGATGGCCTGTTGACCGGATTTATTCACCTGTCCGGAGATATAGGCTTTTTGCGAGCGGAATGCGGCGATATTAACGTCCACCTGCGGATCGGCGATGTACTGCGCTAAGCGGCCGGTAATATCACTGCGGATTTCGGCGAGCGTTTTCCCGGCAACGTGTACCTTGCCAATATAGGGATAGAACATGGTGCCGTCTGACTGTACCCAGTTACCGGTGTCGCTTGAGCTACGGTACTGGCCCGCTGGTGTGGTCAGTTCAGGGTGGTCCCAGACGGTGACGTTGATGACATCACCCGGCCCCACGCGGTACTGGTAGGAGGCAATCTCCTGATCCAGAGACATATTCGGCTGAGCAACATTCGGACGTGGACGTAATTGTTCGACCAGACGTGGCGTGAGTGGATAAACATTCACCATTTTGTCGAGATCAAAATCGGCATCCTGCTGCTTGATCACATCCTTACCCATTGTTGACATATTGCTGCCGGGAAAGACCGTACAACCACTCATCAAGGTCACAGACACCAATAATGGCATCAATTTCATTTTGGATTTCATCATTGATTATTTATCACTTTGGCAGAGTAATTATCCTGTGCAATTTAAAATAAGCCGGGTCGTATTGGGTTTCAGCATGCAGTTAATCAAATAGAAATATAACTGGCATCAGTCCTAAAAAAAGCTTATTCATCCATTGGCTATTGACAGAATAATCGAGGCTGATTCACACGCTTTCAGGCACGCTACCGCCCTTGGCTTTCAGTTACCAATCCACTGACTAAACAATGTGTTATGGATAGACACCCTCTTGAACAAGGTCTTCTGGAAATATATCAGCCGCAAAAACGCCCGACGGATAATCAATAACCATTCCTGAAGACCGAAACAATAATAGCAACAAGGAGATTTAACATTTGATGCTGGAGGAATTGTTGCAGCTAACCTAATAGCAGGCAAGGAGACAACTGTCCTAATAACTGTTTTTAAGATTAATATTAAGAGCAAAGTTTTGACCTTTTAGGATTTTCTTTATATTGACAAAGCAACAATAAAAACCATTAATTGCGATATATCCTAAAATGTACTGTGCGTAATAAAATATACGTAATTACCTTATTTACAGCGCCAGCGTATTGCTCTCTTTTTGTTCGGCCTTATTAAGAGAAATCTCAGCCCGGCATTGCAATTTCCCGCCGCTTTATCCATGATCGAAGTGTGACATTCGTCATATAACAGAAGGTATTGCTATTACTATGGAATGGATTGCCGATCCATCAATCTGGGCCGGACTGGTGACGCTGGTCGTCATCGAATTGGTGCTCGGTATTGATAATCTGGTCTTTATCGCCATCCTCGCCGAAAAACTGCCCCCTTCTCAGCGTGACCGCGCTCGCGTAACGGGCCTGCTTTTGGCGATGGTGATGCGGTTGCTGCTGCTGGCCTCTATCTCCTGGCTGGTCACGCTGACACAGCCTCTGTTCTCCGTTCACGGCCTGAGCTTCAGCGCCCGTGACCTGATCATGCTCTTCGGTGGCTTGTTCCTGCTGTTTAAAGCGACAGTTGAACTTAATGAGCGGCTCGAAGGCAAAGACAGTGAAAACCCGACCCAGCGACGCGGGGCAAAATTCTGGCCTGTGGTGGCGCAAATCGTGGTGCTGGACGCCGTCTTCTCACTGGACTCGGTGATCACCGCCGTCGGGATGGTTGACCACCTGGCCGTGATGATGGCCGCAGTGATCATTGCCATCACGCTGATGGTGATGGCAAGTAAAGCCCTGACCCGGTTCGTTAACAGCCACCCGACCATTGTTATTCTCTGCCTGAGTTTCCTGCTGATGATTGGCTTTAGCCTGGTGGCAGACGGGTTTGGATTCCACATTCCGAAAGGCTATCTGTATGCCGCCATTGGTTTCTCAGTAATGATTGAAGCGCTGAACCAGCTGGCGATATTCAACCGTCGCCGCTTCCTCTCAGCAAATCAGACGTTACGTCAACGCACGGCCGACACGGTCATGCGCCTGCTGAGCGGGAAAAAAGAGGATGCAGAACTGGATGCGGAATCCGCCGCGATGCTTGCCGATCACAGTGACGGGCTGATCTTTAATCCGCAGGAGCGACTGATGATTGAGCGGGTGCTCAATCTGAATCAGCGGACGGTCAGCAGCATCATGACATCACGGCATGACATTGAGCATATCGACCTGACGGCACCGGAGGAGCACATTCGCGCCCTGCTGGATAAAAACCAGCACACCCGCGTGGTTGTCACCGGCGGCGAAGAGGAAGAGGAGTTGCTGGGCGTGGTGCACGTCATCGACCTGCTGCAACAGCAGCTGCACGCTGAAGCACTCAATCTGCGCGCCCTGGTACGCCAGCCGCTGGTCTTCCCTGAGGGACTGCAGCTGCTTTCTGCTCTTGAGCAGTTCCGTAACGCGCGTACTCACTTTGCCTTTGTGGTGGATGAATTCGGTTCCGTTGAAGGACTTGTCACGCTCAGCGACGTCATGGAAACCATCGCCGGTAATTTGCCCAACGAGGTGGATGAGATTGATGCGCGCCACGACATCCAGAAAAATGCCGACGGGTCGTGGACGGCGAACGGCCATATGCCGCTGGAAGACCTGGTGCAATATGTGCCGCTACCGCTGGATGAAAAACGCGAGTATCACACTATTGCCGGTCTGCTGATGGAATATTTGCAGCGTATCCCGCAACAGGGAGAAGAGGTTCAGGTGGGCGACTATCTGCTTAAAACGTTGCAGGTTGAGAGCCACCGTGTACAGAAGGTACAGCTCATTCCACTGCGGGATGAAGAAGAACTGGACTATGAGGTTTAGTGAGTTGTTTTGCCCGGTAGCATGTGCGCTACCGGGCGCTCGGGCATCAAAGCTTATCTAACAGCTTTTTCACATCCTTCCCTGACTGTGAATCTTTATTCCGATCCGCCCAGTCGTTCAGACGACGTTTCGCTTCGTCCTGCAGATGTTTGCGCAGGATCTGATCCACCTGAAGGCTGTAATTCAGCGCCTGCCATTTGCCATAAACAGTGAGCGGAACCGGCGTCTCTTTAAGGAAGTCGATCAGTTTACTTTCACCCTGCCAGCCGGAAAGTACCCGCACGTTAAATCGGGTATCCGCCGTCTCTTTCACCAGATCCAGCTTACCTTCACCGGTTAACGACAGGAGTGAAGAGGTCCCCTGCATTCCGTCGAGAGTGAGCTGCCCGTTGTCCAGCGTCAGGTCAGTGGTAAAGCTGTCGAGGCGCGTTGCGCTGTCGTAGTTTTCCTGGGCTTTAACATCACTGCTGCGCTCCACCGCCTGCTGCACCAGCTGCTGGAAGTTAAGCCCTTCCATACGGGAATCTTTCAGGTCAAGATGAGCCTGCCCCTGCCATTCGCGGCGGAAAGCCTCAGCATCAATCTTCGTCCCCGAGAAGTCACCCGCCAGCGTCAATTGGCCCGTTAAGGAGATCGGGTAATTAAAGGCTTTAAGGATGGTACCAATCTCAACGTTGTCGAGACGCGGCTGGAATTCGGCGCTGGCCGTCTCTTTACGCACGTCCAGCGTGCCCGGCAGAGAAAGATGTCCGGCACCCATTTTGCCGCTCAGTTCGGAGATCACCAGCAAACCGTTATGGTTAAACATCTGGCTGCTCACGTCGGTAAAATCGATACCGCGCCAGCGCAGGCTGTTAGCTTTCAGTAAGATATCGGCCGTGAATCCACGAAGACCGTTATAGTCTGGCTGATCAAGACTCGAGGAGATGACCGGACGCGGCTTGGACGGCTGGCTTTGCCCATTCTGAGCAGCGTTACCGTCGGTTGCACCTGCTGGCTGAGGCGGAAGTAAGTTCTCCAGATTGAGCTTGTCAAACTGCAGATTCATTACCCACTTCGGCTTCTCCTCAAGCGTGACGCTCGCCTGCCCTGTCAGACTGCTGTCGTTCGCCTGCAGATTGAGGTTATCCAGCTCAAGCTGTTTTTGCTCTTCGCGCCACACGGCCTGCAGCGTTCCCTGACCGGTGATCCCCTGGGCAGGAAGATCGGCTCCCGTCAGTTGCCAGTTCAGTTGCTGAATATCCGCCGTGAGCTGATGGGGGTAATCTGAGGCATTCACGTTGGCGTTCAGCGACAGATTCAGATCGCGCTGATCGCGGTTCAGCCTTCCGCTAAACTCCAGCGAGGCAACATGATGGTCGTCCTGCTCCATCTTCAGGTTGATGTTACGGACGGTTACCTGCTCGTCGGACTCATGCTGGAAAACCAGCACGCTGTCGGCGACTTTCAGTTTGGCTATATCAAATGACCAGCCCGTATCCGTCGGCTCGTCGGGCAGCGTATTTTCCCGCGGGGCGACCGGTGCATCCGAGTCACGCACGGCTTCAGTTTGCGGCGTCAGCTGAATCACCGCCCCTTTCAGCATCACCTGGTCGACCTGCAACTGGTGTGAAAAGAGCGGGATCAACGCCACATCAAGACGCATGTTATCGGCAGAGACCAGCGGCTGGGAGGCACCCGGCGCGGTTAACGACATGCGGCCTGAGAGAATGCTGAGTTGCGGCCAGACGTGCCAGCGCAGCGGCCCATCAAGCTTCAGTTGATAACCACTACGCGCTTCGACCTGCCGCACCATGTAAGCACGGAAATCATTAGGGTTAACAAGCAGGACTAACGCCGAAAGGCCAGCAACCAGAACCACCAGCAAAATCATCAGCGTTGTCAGAACTCTTCTCATAGCATCCTCAGTGGACTAACGATCAGTCTTTATCAATACGGCTCGCGACCGCACCCTGCTGGTCGCGATATTTAGCGTCCTGACGGCGGTTATAAGGACGATCTGCCGGACCGGTTAGCGGTTCAAAGCTCAGCGCACCGATCATCATCCCCGGACGCAGTGCCAGAGGCAGTTTACCGGCATTGAAGAACTCGAGCACGATACGGCCCGACCAGCCTGGATCGATACGGTGCGCGGTCACGTGAACCATCAACCCCAGTCGCGCCAGAGAAGAACGGCCATCAAGCCAGCCGACCAGGTCCGCAGGCAGCGTCACGGATTCATAGGTCACCGCCAGCGCCAGTTCACCCGGATGCAGATAAAAGGCTTCGCCCTCGTCAATAACGATTTCATCACTCATCACGCGATCAAGCGCGGCGCTGACTTCATCCTTCGGCCCGCTAAGGTCGATGAACGGTGCGGTATGGCCGCTAAAGGTGCGGAATTTATTTCCCAGGCGCACATCAACAGTCACACCATTGATACGCTCCACGGGTGGACGTGGTGTAATAGACAGACGGCCTTCATCCAGCCAGGCTTCAATATCGCGATCACAAAGACGCATCGCACTTTCTCCTTTCATGCATCGTACCCTGAAGCCATAAAGACTCAGGGCAAAACCAGGTTATCCCTGAACGGTACACAATTCGCGCGGCTTATTCAAAAAACTGGCTGATTTTCGCTTTTAAGATATCAATGGCTATGCGGTTTTTACCGCCGCGAGGCACGATGATATCGGCGTATTGCTTGGATGGTTCAATGAATTGCAGGAACATCGGGCGGACAGTTTTCTGGTATTGCGCCATCACGGAGTCCATCGAACGTCCACGCTCATTCACGTCACGCTTAATGCGGCGCATCAGGCAGATATCCAGCGGCGTATCGACGAAAATCGAGAAGTTCATTGATTCACGCAGACGGGAGTCGGTCAGAAGCAAAATACCTTCAAGGATAATGACCTTCTTCGGTTCGATACGGATCGTTTCCTGCGTACGGGTATGTTCTACATAACTATAGACGGGAAGTTCAATTGCCTGGCCGCTTTTAAGTGCTTCTAAATGCTGGAACAGTAAGCTGTGATCCATCGCATTAGGATGGTCATAGTTAGTTTTTACGCGTTCTTCCATCGACAGATGGGATTGATCTTTGTAATAGCTGTCTTCGGGAATGACGCCGATATGCTCATCACCAACTTGTTCACGCAGTTCGCGGTAAAGCGTACTGGCAATAAGACTTTTACCTGAAGCCGATGCGCCGGCGATGCCTATAATGACGCACTGATGAGACTTATCAGTCATAAATTTAGCGACCTGATTAACCTGGATGTTAAGGAAGGACGACGCCGGAGCGTCAAACGCGGCAATTATAGGGATTTCGCGGGCATGATACCAGTCGAAAGCGCAGGTTCTGCGAGACAGGGTGAAAAGCGACGAAATGATCCCTTTGTGAAATTTAAACGCACGTTTTTTCAGCGTTTGCCGGGGATTTTTTACCGAGTAACTATTTAATAAGTCTATGATGTCAAATTATGAGCAGTCGCCATATGAATTGTAAATTGTTTGTACTAGCATAAACCAAATTATCAAATTCACTCGTCCGGACTTCTCTCCTGACGGCATGGCGTCTCTGGATAAAGCGGTAATGAATAAACAATACCAGCGGGTTTTGGTTACCACCCCACATCCTTTATTGCGACTTGTCTGTCTGGGCCTGGTCACCTTTATCTTTACCTTATTTTCGCTGGAGCTGACCCGCTTCGGCACCCTGCTCGCCCCGCTCTGGTTCCCTACCGCCATCATGATGGTGGCCTTTTACCGTCATGCAGGAAAGATGTGGCCGGGTATCGCTCTGGCCTGCTCGTTTGGCAATATCCTGGCCGCGTGGATGCTTTTCTCCTGGTCGTCGATCAACCCGACCTATACCGTTATCAACGTGGTTGAAGCCGTGATTGGCGCGGTGTTACTGCGTAAACTGCTCCCGTGGTATAACCCCCTGCAGAATCTGAATGACTGGATCCGTCTGTCCATCGGCAGTGCGCTGGTGCCACCGCTGGTTGGCGGGGTGCTGGTGTATCTTCTGGTGCCGGGTCCGGAGCCGCTGCGTAATTTCCTCGTCTGGGTGTTATCAGAAGCCATTGGCGCGCTGGCGCTGGTGCCGTTAGGGTTACTGTTTAAACCTCATTATCTGCTGCGTCACCGCAACCCAAAATTGCTGCTGGAAACGCTCGCCACCATGGCCGTGACGCTTGCTCTCAGTTGGATGGCGATTACCTGGCTGCCGTGGCCCTTCACCTGCGTTATCGTTCTGCTTATGTGGAGCGCCGTGCGCCTGCCACGAATGGAGGCGTTTCTGGTGTTTCTGGTCACCGTGATGGTGGTCTCGCTGATCATGACGCGTAACCCTGCATCCATGACGCCGCAAAACCTGCTGGTGACGCTAAACGCGCCCTGGCTGCCCTTTTTGATGATGCTGTTGCCGGCCAATATTATGACCATGGTGATGTATGCCTTTCGCGCCGAACGCAAACATATCACCGAAAGTGAAGCGCGTTTTCGTAACGCAATGGAGTATTCCGCCATCGGCATGGCGCTGGTCAGCATTGAGGGGCAGTGGCTTCAGGCCAATAAAGCCCTGTGTAACTTCCTGGGATACAGCCAGACGGAGCTTCAGGCCCTCACCTTCCAACAGTTAACCTGGCCGGAAGATTTGAATACCGATCTCGAACAGCTGGAGCAGCTGGTCAACGGCGACATCAACACCTACACCCTTGAGAAGCGTTACTACACCCGCAATGGTGAAGTGGTCTGGGCCCTGCTTGCCGTCTCCGTGGTGCGCCACACCGACGGTTCACCGCTCTATTTTATCGCCCAGATTGAAGATATTAACGACCTGAAGCAGACCGAGTGGGTCAATAAACGCCTGATGGAGCGCATCACCCTCGCCAACGAAGCGGGCGGTATCGGCATCTGGGAGTGGGATCTGGAGCCAGACATTATCAGCTGGGATAAGCGGATGTTTGAGCTGTATGAGATCCCGCCGCACATCAAGCCCACCTGGCAACTCTGGCACGAAACGATGCTCCCGGAAGACCGCGCTCACGCTGAAAAGGTGCTCAGGGATTCCCTCATTTCACGTTTGCCGTTTAAGCTTGAGTTCCGCATTCGTGTTAAAGAAGGCGTGCGCCATATACGCTCTCTGGCGAACCGGGTACTGAACAAACAGGGTGAAGTCGAACGCCTGCTCGGCATCAACATGGACATGACCGAGGTGAAGCAGCTCAACGAAGCGCTGTTCCAGGAAAAAGAGCGTTTGCACATTACCCTCGATTCCATCGGCGAAGCGGTGTTGTGTACCGATATCGACATGAATGTCACCTTTATGAACCCGGTTGCCGAGAAGATGAGCGGCTGGCTGCAGACCGAGGCTATCGGGCAGCCAGTCCTGAAGGTGTTGCACATCACCTTTGGTGAAAAGGGACCGCTGATGGAGAATATTCACAGCGGCGATATGTCCCGTTCCGATATAGACCAGGACGTGGTGCTGAACTGCCGTACCGGCGGCAACTACGATATCCATTACAGCATCACCCCGCTCAGTACGCTGGACGGGCAGAACATTGGCTCCGTGATCGTAATTCAGGACGTGACGGAATCGCGCAAAATGCTACGTCAGCTCAGTTACAGTGCCTCGCACGATGCCCTCACCCACCTCGCAAACCGGGTCAGTTTCGAAAATCACCTCAAACGGCTCTTACAGACCGTACAGGAGACACGCCAGCGTCATGCGCTGGTGTTTATCGATCTCGATCGTTTTAAAGCCGTCAACGACACCGCAGGCCATGCGGCGGGTGATGCTCTGCTGCGGGAGCTTTCGTCATTAATGTTGACCATGCTCCGCTCCAGCGACGTGCTGGCTCGTCTCGGCGGGGACGAATTCGGGTTGTTGCTCCCGGACTGCAATATCGAAAGCGCGCGTTATATTACCGGCCGCCTGATTAACACCATCAATGACTATCACTTTATGTGGGAAGGACGTCTGCACCGGATCGGCGCCAGCGCGGGTATCACTCTGATTGATGAAAATAACCATCAGGCTTCAGAAATCATGTCACAGGCGGATATCGCCTGTTACGCCTCGAAAAACAGCGGACGCGGCGTCGTCACGGTTTACGAACCCCAGCAGGAACGGGACCACGGCATGCGCAGCATGATGTCGCTTGATGAGCAGTGGCACATGATTAAAGACAATCACCTGATGATGATTGCCCGCAGCGTCGCGTCTCCACGGATACCGGAAAGCTGCAACTTCTGGCTGATTTCATTACGCCTGTGGACCAGCCAGGGCGAAGTGCAGGAAGAGCATGCGTTCCGCTCCGGACTTGCGGAGCCTGAACTGTTGCACGCCCTTGACAGACGTATCTTCAACGAGTTTTTCCGCACCTCCGCCGCACAGGTCGCCCACAAAGGCATGGGGGTCGCGCTTCCGCTGTCTGAAGCAGGTTTAGCAAGCGTCACGCTGGTTGATGAACTTGTCGACCTGCTGGAGAAGAGCCCCATGCCAGGCCGTCTGCTGCATCTGGTTATCGCTGCCGACGTGGTATGTAACCCGGATAAGAACCTGCAGCAAGGCCTGCAAAAGCTTCGCCATGCTGGCTGCCGCGTCGTGCTCAGCCAGGTGGGACGCGATATGAACGTCTTTAGCCACCTCAGCGCCAATATGGCCGATTATCTGATGCTTGATACGGAAATGGTGACGAATGTTTATGGCAACCTGATGGATGAGATGATGGTGACGATCGTTCAGGGGCACGCCCAGCGCCTGGGCATGAAAACCATCGCTGGTCCGTGTAACCAGCCCATCATGATGGACACGCTCTCCGGCATCGGCATTGATTTTATTTACGGCGACACCATCGCCGAGCCGCAGCCGTTGGATCTACTGCTTAATACCAGCTATTTCGCCATCAACTGATGGCGCCCAGCCGTCGGTATACCAGATGTGCAGCAACGCATACGAGCGCCAGGGCTGCCAGCGCTGGGCGTAGCGCCGAATTTGCGCAGGCGTCATCCCGGCAAAACGTTGCTTTATCAGATAATCATCCGGCAGAAAAACGTCCTTCGCCTGCCAGCCACGCAGGGCCAGGTAGTTTGCCGTCCAGCGTCCTATTCCGGGCCGCTGCTGTAAGGCTTTCATTCCCGCCTCAATATCCGCAGGAGGGGAAAGCGGAAACGTCCCGTCCACCACAGACTGAGCCAGGTGAACGATCGACTCCGCCCGCTTTACCGGCATTCCAAGCGCTTTCAACGCCAGCGGGTCCGCTGCGGCCAGCGCGTGCGGGGTCGGGAAGCAGAGATAACCCGGGGCGTCTTCAACCGGCTCCCCGCACAGGGCGACAACGCGGGAAGCCAGCTTTGCCGCCATCGCCACGCTAACCAGTTGCCCGAGTATCGCCCGCACACCCTGCTCCCAGGCATCCATCGCCCCCGGCAACCGTAAGCCTGGCCGTGCGGCCCCCAGATCCCCCAGTGTCGAGCGGATCGCCTGAGGATCGCAGCCAAGATCGAAAAGTCGCCCGATACGCTCAAGGCAGGTCTGCGCAACCGGAATCAAGCCCGGGCTGAGCGTCACGGCAAGCGTAGGGGTTTGGCTGTCCGGCGTAACGCGAAATATCCCCTGATGCCCCTCGCAGGCGAAACTGCGCTCGTAATAGTGGTCCGTGACGGTCTCTACGCCCGCTACCGCACGTGCGCTAAGGAAACCAAACATCCATTGCCAGTCGTAAGGGGGTTGCCAGGTCAGGGTATACATCATCGCTCCTTTTTTGTTCCCCTCAGCATAAACCGAAAGGCCTTGTTTCGCCTTGCTTTCATATTCCTGTTGTCGCCAGGCAGACATTTCGCTAAAGTCTCGCCCCTTCTCACTGGCATGGGGACTAATCGTGTTTATTGGATTTGACTACGGTACGGCAAACTGTTCGGTTGCCATTATGCAAAACGGGCAACCACAGCTCCTGAAGATGGAAAAAGAGAGCACGCTGCTGCCATCAATGCTCTGCGCACCCACTCGCGAAGCGGTCAGTGAATGGCTGTTCCGTCATCATCAGGTTCCCGCTACCGCGGCGGAAACCCAGGCGCTGCTGCGCCGGGCGGTCAGTTTTAACCGCGACGAAGATATCGACGTGACCCCTTCCAGCGTGCAGTTTGGCCTCTCATCGCTGGGCCATTATATTGACGATCCGGAAGAGGTTTACTTCGTTAAATCCCCGAAGTCGTTTCTGGGCGCCAGCGGATTAAAACCACAGCAGGTGGCGATGTTCGAAGACCTGGTGTGCGCCATGATGCTGCACATCCGTAACCAGGCGCAGACCCAGGTACCCGATCCCATCACGCAGGCCGTTATTGGTCGCCCGATCAACTTCCAGGGTCTGGGCGGTGAAGAGGCTAACCAGCAAGCGCAGGGGATCCTCGAGCGCGCCGCACACCGAGCCGGTTTCCGTGACGTGGTCTTCCAGTATGAGCCGGTAGCGGCAGGGCTGGATTTTGAAGCCACATTAACGCAAGAGCAACGCGTGCTCGTTGTGGATATTGGCGGGGGCACCACCGACTGCTCTTTACTGCTGATGGGGCCACAATGGCATCAGCGTCGTGACCGCGAAACCAGCCTGTTGGGCCACAGCGGCTGCCGCGTAGGCGGTAACGACCTGGACATTGCTCTGGCATTTAAAAGCCTGATGCCGCTGCTCGGCATGGGCGGACAAACCGAAAAAGGCATTGCCCTGCCAATTCTGCCCTGGTGGAACGCCATCGCCATCAACGACGTTCCGGCGCAGAGTGATTTTTACAGCACCGCGAACGGGCGCTTCCTGAACGATCTGGTACGCGACGCGCAGGACGCGGATAAAGTCGCCCTGCTCTATAAAGTGTGGCGTCAGCGTCTCAGCTATCGCGTAGTGCGTACCGCTGAAGAGAGCAAAATCGCCCTCTCTGACCGTGCTGAACACGCTGTCTCATTACCTTTTATCAGTGATGAGCTGGTGACCGCGATATCGCAGGAAGGGCTGGAAACGGCACTCGCCCAGCCGCTGCAGCGGATCCTCGAGCAGGTGCAACTGGCGCTGGAGAATGGCAAAGAGAAGCCGGATGTGATTTACCTGACCGGCGGTAGCGCCCGTTCACCGCTTATCAAGAAAGCGCTGGCGGAACAGCTTCCGGGTATTCCGATTGCCGGTGGCGATGACTTTGGCTCCGTAACGGCAGGTCTGGTCCGCTGGGCACAGGTGATGTTCCGTTAAGCCCCGACGGAAGCCCTCGAAATGCGCAGGGCTTCCGTCGTTTACAGCGCGTTAAAACGCACATTTTCCTTTTTACCTGGCAGCACGCTGCCCTTTTTGCATGCCGCTTCTCTTGTCGTCGGCTGGCTTTGCTCGACAAATCGCCGGAAATCAGCGAACGGCACCGGGGGCAGGAAATGATACCCCTGCAGGTAATCCACCTGTTTGCTGATAAGCCACTCTCGCTGATAAGCGTACTCCACCCCTTCCGCCACGGTACGCAGTCCCAGAATCATCGCCAGATTAATAATCGATTCCAGCATCGGCAGCGGTTGGTTATCAGCCTGGATAGCGTTGATAAAGGTCTTATCAATTTTTATGACATCCAGTTCGAGTTCATTCAGATAGCATAAATTCGCGTATCCTGTACCAAAGTCATCCAGAGCAAACATCACCCCGCGATTACGCAGTGAACGGATCAGTTCTTTTATTGCAGGCGTCACGGCCAGCGTTTGATTTTCGGTGATCTCAATCATGAGCTTCACCGGTAACGATTCTGTCAGCTCTAAAAAATTGAGGCACTCCCAATAAAACACCGGGTTACTTAACGTGGTTGGACTGACATTAAACGCCACAAACAGCGGTGTATTTAACCCGTTGCTCTTTTGCTTTAAGTCACTGGCAACTTTATGCATTAAATAGCTGGTGAGTTCGTTAATCAGACCACAACTTTCTGCCAGCGGAATAAATTCTCGCTGCGAAATCGTGTAATTATGCCCTAATGGCCAGCGGGCCAAAATCTCTATACCGCACAGTTCACCACCTGCACCGACAACGGGTTGATAATAAGGTAAAATTTCATCATTTTTGAGTGCCAGACTCAGACGCCCCGCATCATTATTATCATAACTACGCCCGGTGGATTTGCGCATTAGCATACTGTTCTGCCCCACATCCCTTTCAGTCAGGAAACCATTGCGGATAAGAAAAATAATAGATTCAATAAAATTTTTAAAACCAAGCCTGTGCGTTATTTTATCCCGGTAGCGATACAGGGATTTTGTGGTCAATGAATTTGCCCGGCAGAATTCGGCCTGCCCCTCTTTCGTCATCATGGCATTAAGCATGTCTGCCTCAAATTCGGTTAGCGCGAAAACGTCCAGCTCATCTGATTTTACGCGTGATTCCGGTTGCGGGGTGGTCATCAGTATACGCGTGAGTATATCGATGACGGTCGTATAATGCAGTGTTACATCAATTGAGGTACTGTATTCATAGCCTCGATTAATACACTCATTTTCGCTCACCCTGAGAACAACGCTGTTTACCATGATAAACTGGCTACTGTTACGATGTAGCCATTTCTTCACCAGGAAAAAGGGCATCCGGTTATCAACAATTAACAGACAGGAGTTGTATTGCTGAAAAGAAAGGTCTGACTCTGATATAAATGTCTGACTGTCGACCAGTACCAGATTAGGCAAAAAAGCCCTAAGCCCGGCGAAAAGATAAATGTCATAACTGAGCAGGAAGACCTTTTTCTTATTCATAATAATCACCATCACGTTTTCATTGTAAAACGCAGCCTTCCCGAACAGGAAAGTGTATTCACAATTGACCTGGTATTCACATAGACTTAAGGTAAAACAAATAAAATGCCTTTAGGTTGCATAGTGTGTAGTAGCTCATCCCCCTTATAATAAAACTGAGCGCAGGGGAATGATAAGAATATTCTTGCTGTATCGGTAGCGAATTCTGAGGTCCGAAATGAGTACAAACTTATGCGCTTATATTCACATTCAGACAAACTTTAGTGATAATAAACCCGATTTTAACAGAATAAAAAGCCATAAATAATGCGACACATAGGTTATTATTTCAGGATAAGGCGATACCCTATTCTGAGGATTACGCTGCCCGACACACCAACAGGGTGCGTCGCAAATCGCGTATACCGTACACATTGTGCGCAATATGCATTATTTTATAATAGAAGTTGTGTTGCTTAGACATAATTAATCCCGTGATCTCATCAGGCAAATCATCATTATCATTTTTGATCACAGAAACCCGTTGGGTACGTATGTAGCCGTCACTATCATTACCTAAAAATTTAAGCATCGTGGAACGGTTAATGGCGTAGCTTTTCCCATTAACATTAATCACGCCCACTTGTGACAATACCCCCTCTTCAGCAGATGATATCCTGAAAACCAGCAATACCTCCCCTTCGATGTGCATACCTGTTTTTTGCGTATTGAGCACAAGATGGTTCTTCGCTGAGCATACCAGCGCTGCCGGAACCTCATGACGTTTAAATAAAAACAAAAAAATGATAACAAGCACTACGGCAAGACTAAAATACATAATTTTCGCACGCATGTGCAACTCCCCGGGAGCCTAACGTACAAATACTGAAAAATGATTCCTTTAGTTTATTACCTGCAGACAATCCATTGTCATCATAAAACACAATGACCTTATTTCTTCCCTTACAGATAGATTTGAATTGCTGCCATCGGGATGAATTCAAAAAAGTGGATATTTTCTCAACTGAATTATCATCTGTCGTAAATATTTCACAGGAACCGGATTTTTGTACATGCACGACACCATCGGTATCTCGTAATAATTTTGGCAGAAGGACAAAGCCAGATATCACCAGGCTGATGCCTAACATTCCGCCAACGATCGTTTTACCGTATCGCCTTAACCCGGGTTTGGTGGCGGAGGTTAATGCAGTGATGCTATGCGGCAACGCATCTTCTTTTACGTTTTCGATCTGCGCCTGAAAAACAAATCCTTCTCGGGGGATAGTTGCGATCAGATTATCCATTCCCAGTTCTGCTAACGTTTTGCGCAAAATACTGACATTTTTATTCAGACTGTGACCTGATGGGATCAACCCATACCTTCCCCACACTTCTTCTATAATCAGATCCCGATGTAATTGTTTGCGGTTATTCGCAATAAAGAGCTCCAGTAATCTTGCCGTTGCAGCGGACAGAACCACTCTTTCTCCCTGTACACTTAGCGCTCTGGTCTCTGAATCGTATACAATATGATCATTGATTATCTTTTTCATCCGGGAACTCTTTTATTATCGGCGGCAATGCCAGCACGCAGTACAGAATATATTCCCAGAGTTCAGTTAGCAATATAAGAACTGTTTCTTTAAACTTTAACTGTTATTTTTAAAACAACCATCCCCTATCGGTATATATTTTTTCAACGCAACGATGAATTTTTTATTTTTAGTGTTTAACGCGCTGCTTCGGTAGGTCTCTCCAGGCAGCAGGTAGCGCATCGTCGCCTCGTCATCGGTTGACTGGCATCCCTTGTGTACGATGATCCTGAAAAACGTATTGCCGGTATTTGTCAGCGCCCCTTTTTGCTCATCCAGAGTATAACCTAGCGTCAGCTTTCTGGGCCTGACCACCAGTATCGTATCCAATGCAATAGCGGGTACAGCTTCACTTGCTTTGCCTGAATGACGTTCAGCAAACAGCGTTACCGGCATCTCGCGAAACTGAATCCGGTAGTAGCGCTCTTTGTCATCCTCGGGCCCGCGATAGAAGATCTTAAAATACTCCCCGGCGTCCGGGGCGAGCGAAAACGTGAGCGGTGTAAACAGCAACTCCCCGTCCTCTATTGGCAGACGCTTTTCCCCACCCGGTCCTGGACGGTCGATTTTAATCGCCGAAATGCTGTACACATTCTGTTTGTGACTGTCGTTGTAAATACGTTTGCTAATGAACGACCGCTCTGCGGGGATATCATAGATCGTGGAGTCCAGATACAGCGCGTGGGCAGAAAGCGTGTAAAGCGCAATGCAGAGTCCCACCACACCCTCCGAGACCTTCCGCCAGCGCATCATTTTGTTACTCCCAGCCAGTTCGCGGTGACTTTGATTTCACCACTGGCGCTGACCACGCCTTCCCAGTCAGCGCCAGCCACCGTCAGTGCTGAGCGGGAATCATTCATCGGGAACAGCAGCGTTAAGTTGGTGCTGAAAAAGCTGCCATCATCCGTGTTGTTGGCATCCCATGGCACCTGTTGCCATAACGCATCGTTCAGACTAATGGCATTTTCACTGCAGCTGTTCCTCACCTGAGTAGGGCTTCCCGACGCGGTGTTGTATTGCAGATAGGCAGGGACAGGCACGTTTATTCCCCCCTGGGCCGACGTAAACAGGCAGTAAGGGGTATCGTTGATTGTCGTGCTGTCCCCGATAACCTGGGCCGTAATACTGTCAGCCTGACGGGGTCCCGATACGGTGACGACGTAATCCATCTCAATCGGCGCGTCATCTCCGATGGTGCCGCTTCCACTGGCAGAGGCCGTATTATTCGATGAGACAATGCTAATCCCATACTCCTTCGGCACAATATTGAGCTGCAAAGAGGGGGTAAACTGGTAATAGCCTGACTCCGGGGTTAATGCATTCGTAAACGCAAACGTAAAGGGCTGGCTGTTGGTAATACTGACGCCTGCATCCACCAGATTCTTAAGGAATGTTTTCGACAAAAAGACATAGATATACTGGCCAGATGTCGAAAAGACGTTGTAATACGCCGTCGAGGCGCTGAAGTTATACCATGTCGAGCCATTTCCTGAATATTTCACGGTGGTTGCGGAAGGGGTAAAACCCAGTGCAGCAGAATCGATATACGCTCTGAACGTCAACGATGCCGTCAAATTTTGCGTCTGCTCAAGGTTGTATTTGACCATCTTACAAATTACGCCATCAACGTTACTGACGACACCCAGTTCACAGGATCCGGAATCATTTGTGATGCTTGGGGTTCCATCACTGGCGATCCACAGCTCCTGAAAGGCACTTGTTGATTCCAGCGCCAGATGTCCCCGCTTGTTTAACGTGTAATTGATGTAATTCCAGCGACCTGTTGTCTGATCCTTACAGCGTTGTCCTGAGGCGTAATCATAGTTAACCGAGGTATAGCAGCGGTTAAAAACATAGGTTTCGCTGCCACCCGTCGGCATATTACGAAAATACTCATAGGCTGAGTTGCTCAGCGAAGCAAAGCCATACGCTCCGCCAATAACCCCCGCCACGGATCCAACCTGCGCGTGGTAAAAACCATTGTTATCCACCCCCTGTCCGGCAATGTAGCCCGTCGTCGGACACTGCGAACCTCGGTAGCAGCGTATTCCGGTGAAAGGAGCATCAATGGGCGAATTATCAATCCACATATCCTGATAATTATTGGCCGGCGCAGTCCAAATGACATAACCCAGGTAACCGAGGCTGACCTGGGAGGTACCGTATTTAACCCAGGTATTTGACCCGCTGAAACGGGGATCTAACGCGGACGGCGTAATGAAATACTCACCGTCAATGTCGTTCTCGATAAATAAAAACGTGTTGTTGATCGCCCCTGACGATGAGGCGGTCAGTGCCCTTGCGGTGAAGGGAATCAACCCCGCCAAAAACAGGAGCGAAATAAAAACGGAAGCACTTTTTTTCATAGCATTATCTCTGCGCCATCGTGGTTTGCGGTGCACATTTAACATCCCCTACCCACGCAGCGCCCCTGGCTTTTTCCAGATCTAAATCCGCTTCGCAGATATTACCGTTGGCGGACACCAGGGTAATAACGGGATACTTCTTATCAATATCAATGGCGAACTCACCTTTCGCGTCGGTACGCGTTTTGCCGATGTGGTTATGAATGTCGGTATTTGACGCCAGTTCACCATTGGGATATCGCACCCGGCCAAACACGGTCACCATGCTTTTCACCTCAGGTGACACCACGCCGACGTTACCGGGATAAAGGTTAAGCGCCTGTTTACGGCCCGAGACAATGTCAAAACTGTCTTCAGAGTTTTTATCATTCATAATTTCCAGCTTGTATTGCGCGTAAGGCGGGAGTGCAATAAAGCTCGATTTGCCGCTAAGAATATAATTTCGGTTATTTATTTTTGCGGCCAGCTTTCCATCACCCACAAGCTCGGTTTTCACAATGATGCCCGAGCGCTGTCGCTCTTTGCTCAGACCAAAATCGCCGCCCGCCCAGGCAACGGAACCCTGAGAGGAGAAGTTCATATTGGTCGAGTTGTCCGCTGAACGGGTCACCGAAACCGTACCGCCGTTATAGCGGGTGTCATAACTCAGGTTGCCATTTACAGCGTAATTGTTGTCGTAGTTCTGCTCTCCACTCAGGCGAGTCGAGGCGGAAATGCCTGCAGACGTAATAACGCTATCCTCAAATTGTTTACGCGCGCTGATATTGCCCTGTGTTGCGCCGTAGCGATCGCGTGAAACCCCGACACTCATCCACGAGGCCAGCGGCAGCGATAAATCCAGGCTGACATAGCGTTCCTGACGTCCGTCATCATTCGTATTGTTGTAGTAATAGCGCTGTATCCCGGCCCGTAACCCCACTGTAGCGTACCGTCCCGTATAGAGGGTGGTACTGTAATCCAGGTTCCGGTAGGTATTACCGGAATAGCGGTTTTCGGTCTGGCTGACCGTTAACGTGCCACCGTGCGGAATAAACCGGCTCAGGTTCAATGTTGCGCCAATCGAATAGTTATCCCGCTCCTGCACCGGCAGACGGTTACCGATTTTGCTGTCTTCCCGCGATGCCCACAGCGATCCAAACCCGCCTGGCGCATTAAGACTGGCGCTGCTGACATTGCGCCATGTTCCGTCGTTCGCCACCAGCGTTTGTGTCCCGACGCTGACATATTCGTTGACGTTAAGAGTAATGTCCGTTTCATTGACGGCATTGTCATCAAACCCATAACCTGTCGTTTTCAGGGTGAGCCCGGAGAGCATTGCCAGGGTTAACGAGGCCGCACCACCCGCAATCCAGGTCTGTTCACTGCCGGCATCACGGTAATGATTGCGTTTATAACTCACGCGGTCGTAATCAAGTGAACCGCCAAAAATTTGCCATGCGACTTCATGCAGGCCTGCGGCCTGCTGGCGAGCAAATATTTTATTCACCCGACTGACGCGGGTGTTCACCGTCCGGCCATTTACCACGACATCCACCGTGACGTCATACACACCGTAAGGGAACCGGCTGGTGTCAATTTCGTAGCTGCCCATGTTGAAGTTCTGAACGCTTAACAAGCGCCCATCACGAAACACATGCACTTCGCCGGCAGACGGTAAAAATATGGTTATTGGGATCAAGGACAGGGAGGTGTTTTCAACCACCGTACTGCCTTTATTGCCGTAGCTGACGCCGTAGATCTTGCCGCCATTCAGCGCATTGAGGCTGGCGATCGACTGAACGTTCCAGGTGTCGAGCATGCCCAACGCCAGACGATAACCCTCATAATCGCGCTCATACATGGCACGATACAGTTTGCTGGAGCGGTTACTCTCGCCAATACCATAGACCGAGCCATTGATATTGAGGTGGTGCTCTCTCAACGAGGTGGTGTTATCGAGTGTTAAATAACTGCGAGAGCTGCTGCCATTGCGGTAGTCATTGTAATAGGTGCCAAAGTTGTAATTCAGCACAGTAGACAGTCGATCAACGCTGGACGGTCCCAGCAATGAACTGCGGGCGACTACCGCTTCAGTCAGGGCATCCCGGCTGACAATCATCTCCAGATGAAAAGAGGAGACGTTTAATTTCAGCCGTGCGTCTCGCGAAAGGGCAAGAGAGGTATTGTCGATAAATTTCGCATCGCCTATTTTTTCCACCATCTCGCGCGTTTTCTCTGAAAGCACCGCGTTATTGGGCAGATCGGCAACCATAATGGATTTTACAACGATATTTCCCTCAACCAGCGAGATGACCGCATCAGCAATTTTTTGTTGGCTTTTTGTATCCGTCTCCTGGTAGCGGATATAAACGGGGACCGTCATCCCCTGTTCAAGAGAACGCGCGAATGCCCCTGGAATAACATAATTACCAATCTTAACCGGTGCAGAATGCGCAACCCCTGATGTTAGCGCATAAGAGAGTAATAAACTCCCTCCTATAAGATATTTAAAAGACATACGCATCCTTACTTTTCGGTATTTTTATTACTGGTACCGGAAATGACGCCGTGTATTACTTCACTGTAATAAATTGCTTGCCATGCCAAATCCCAATGCGGGTGCGACTGTTTGACACATCGCTTTTCTGCAATCTTATTTTTGTACCTGGCATGACGTAATAACGCTCGCGACACCCGCGTCCCCGATCCTGTGACGCCTCTTTGCAGGCTCCGTAAGCAATGACCCGAAACGAGACGTTGCCTTTGTTGGTGATGACATCCCCGTCACGACCGTATTCAAATCGTTCCTTGCGTGGCGCCACGACCAGAATTGTCCCGATTTCTGCCGACGCCGTCGCAATCGCGGCTTTGCCAGCCTTAGTCGATGCGCTTTCGCTTACGGGTTCGTCAACCCACTGCAGCCGGTAATAACGTTCTTTGTCATCTTCAGGGCCCTTATAGAAAAAGCGAAAAACATCTTTCGCCTCACCGGGTAAAATAAGGCTCGCCGGTGTAGAAAGTAATTCTCCCGACGTTTCAAATTGCATTTCTGTTCCGTCAGGCAGCGGTGAAGAGAGCCTTTTTACGGTAACGCTCACATAGCGGGCGGAATCAGTGGTGTTAATAATTTCTTTTGATAACGCGTTTTGATCGGCCGTCATTATTGACGTGATATCACCCACATTAATCGCCAGACTGGAAAAGGATATAGCCATCCCTGCCAGCGCTGCGAGTGGCAAATATTTCTTCATCAGTGCATTCCTGAGAAATTCGGGAGAGAGCCTCTCCCGAATTAATATTCATTACGCTGGAGTGGTCCAGGTTGCATTGAACTGAACTTTTACGTCACCCGTCCAGTAACCATCCGGCAGCGCAGAATAGTCAGTTACAGCAGTCGAACCGTCAGAAGTCGCTGAAGCGATGGAGAATTTGAAGCTGGACTGATCGCTTACACGCTCAGCGCCGTTATAAGCTCCATCGGCCAGCAGGCTTTCCAGACCTGAAGTGGAAGCTGCATTCACCAGAACGGTTTCGGCAGAGTTAGACAGCGCCTGACCATTCCATGCCACGCCCACATTCAGGGTAGATGCATCACCGCTTGCATTGGTCAGCGTATTGCTGATGACCTGAGCAGTCAGTTCAAAATCGGTTGCACTTTCCTGTCCCTGAATCGTCACATCAAAAGCGCCATCCTGAGTGTTAAACCCATTCAGGCCCTCTGCATACTGGAACGTCAGCGAGTTCAATGGGGTCACGACCAGCAGGCTGGTTGTATCTTTCGTTGCCGTTGCATCCCATGATGCGGTGGCAGATGCCGTAACATCAGCCATAGCATTTGCAGCAGCAAATACAGAAACCAGAGAGGCCACCAGTAATAATTTTTTCATTTTCATCTCCTGAGAACAAACGTACTGCCAGGTGCCATTTAATAAATAACCTGGAAGCTCCATTTAAATGCGAACGGGATTTACCGCGCCAAAAAAGTATTATTTGAATTATGTTTCAGGACAACCAATCGAATGACGAAAAAACCCTCCTTCGTTAGGATTTTTCTCATAATCATTCATGACGAGATCGATCAAATAAAAACAAAAAACCATTTAAATAACATTTTTAAAATAAAAACCTATAATTATCGCAATTTTAGGCAATTTGAACTGTTTTAGCTTTTTGATACAAATCAAAAGTGGTGCATTGAAGGGAACAACAAAAACATATTTCAAATCAAATAAATACGTCACATTGCAAAAAAACATTAGTTTGTTAGTGATTTGATAACAAGATGAAAAATATTGGTATATCAGAGAATATTCCGATCCTTACATGATGAATAATGAAATTTTCCTAAAGACAAATTAAATAATAAAACCAATTGTTATCTTTCTCCGTTTCTCACCCGGCAGATAAATAATAAGAATATTTCAGGTGGCAGGGAATATTCCTGGTAAATTATGCACTGGCAATTGATCCGATTTGAAGGCCGTCTCACGCCGCGCCCCTCCCCCTGCCAATCAGACAAATCCAGACAGTCTTCCATATTTCCTCCATTTTTCTGCCGTGTTGCCTGACTAAACTAGTATCATTCCCCGAAGTATTCAGGATGAGAACGTATAACGATGAAAGGCAGTAACAAATCCCGCTGGGCAATCGCCGCTGGCATCATTGTGGTGGCTCTTGCCGCCGCCTGGTTCTGGCACAATCACTCTTCTGACACTTCCGCAGGTGCCAGCAGCCCATCACAGCGTCCCGCGAGTGGCGGGCGTCACGGCATGCGCGGCGGTGCGCTGGCTCCCGTTCAGGCGGCTACTGCGGTAAATAAAGCGGTGCCCCGTTATCTCTCCGGGCTGGGAACCATTACCGCCGCCAACACCGTTACGGTTCGCAGCCGTGTGGACGGGCAGCTGATGGCGCTTCACTTCCAGGAAGGCCAGCAGGTTAAAGCCGGGGACTTACTGGCGGAAATTGACCCAAGCCAGTTTAAAGTCACCCTCGCGCAGGCGCAGGGCCAGCTCGCGAAAGACAAGGCCACGCTCGCGAACGCCCGACGCGATTTGGCACGCTATCAGCAACTGGTGAAAACCAACCTGGTATCGCGTCAGGAACTGGATACGCAGCAGTCTCTGGTCAGCGAAGCGCTGGGCACCCTTAAAGCCGACGAAGCCGCCGTGGCCAGCGCACAGTTGCAGCTCGACTGGAGCCGCATCACCGCCCCGATTGACGGCCGCGTCGGTCTGAAGCAGGTTGATATTGGCAACCAGATTTCCAGCGGCGATACCACCGGTATCGTGGTCATCACCCAGACGCATCCTGTCGATTTAGTCTTTACTCTGCCGGAGAGCGACATCGCAACCGTGGTTCAGGCGCAGAAAGCCGGCAAAGGGCTGGTTGTGGAAGCCTGGGATCGCACCAACAAGCAAAAATTGAGCGAAGGCACCCTGCTCAGTCTGGATAACCAGATTGACACCACCACCGGCACCATCAAGTTAAAAGCCCGCTTTAACAATCAGGATGATGCGCTTTTCCCGAATCAGTTCGTGAATGCGCGGATGCTGGTTGCAACGCAGGAAAATGCGGTCGTTATCCCAACAGCGGCGCTGCAGATGGGCAACGAAGGGAACTTTGTCTGGGTGCTTAACAGTGAGAATAACGTCAGCAAGCATCTGGTGAAAACCGGCATTCAGGACAGCCAGACGGTGGTGATCAGCGCCGGCCTTTCCGCAGGTGACCGCGTGGTTACCGACGGCATTGATCGTCTCACCGAGGGGGCGAAAGTCGAAGTGGTTGAAGGCCAGCAACAGCCTGCTAAGCAGGGAGCGACTTCCTGATGCAGGTTATGCCCCCGAGCTCTACAGGTGGGCCTTCACGCCTGTTTATTCTGCGCCCTGTTGCCACCACGCTGTTAATGGTGGCAATCCTGCTGGCCGGGATTATTGGCTATCGCTTCCTGCCCGTCTCTGCGCTGCCGGAAGTGGATTATCCCACCATCCAGGTGGTCACCCTTTATCCGGGTGCGAGCCCGGATGTGGTGACATCGGCCATCACCGCGCCGCTGGAGCGCCAGTTTGGTCAGATGTCTGGCCTGAAGCAAATGTCCTCGCAAAGCTCCGGCGGAGCATCCGTGGTGACGCTGCAGTTCCAGCTTACGCTCTCACTCGACGTTGCCGAACAGGAAGTACAGGCCGCGATTAACGCAGCCACCAACCTCCTGCCATCCGACCTGCCCAACCCACCGGTCTACAGCAAAGTAAACCCGGCGGATCCGCCGATCATGACGCTCGCCGTCACCTCCTCCGCCATGCCGATGACTCAGGTCGAAGACATGGTCGAAACGCGCGTGGCGCAGAAAATTTCACAGGTCTCTGGCGTGGGGCTGGTTACGCTTGCCGGCGGTCAACGTCCGGCGGTGCGCGTGAAGCTCAATGCCCAGGCCATTGCCGCGCTGGGCCTCACCAGCGAAACCATCCGCAGCGCCATCAGTAACGCCAACGTCAACTCGGCGAAAGGCTCGCTTGATGGCCCAACCCGGGCCGTGACCCTTTCGGCGAACGATCAAATGCAGTCCGCGGATGAATATCGACAGTTGATCGTCGCGTACCAGAACGGTGCGCCGGTGCGTCTGGGTGATGTGGCAACCGTTGAGCAAGGTGCGGAAAACAGCTGGCTCGGCGCCTGGGCCAACAAACAGCAGGCAATCGTGATGAACGTCCAGCGCCAGCCGGGTGCCAATATCATTGAAACCGCAGACAGCATTCGCACTATGCTGCCGCAGCTGATTGAAAGCCTGCCCAGGTCAGTGAGCGTGAAAGTGCTGTCTGACCGGACCACCAATATTCGCGCGTCCGTGACTGACACCCAGTTTGAACTGATGCTGGCGATTGCGCTGGTGGTGATGATCATCTACATGTTCCTGCGTAACGTTCCGGCGACCCTCATTCCTGCCGTCGCCGTGCCGCTCTCACTGGTGGGAACATTTGCCGTCATGGTGTTCCTCGATTTTTCGATAAATAACCTGACGCTGATGGCCCTTACCATTGCCACCGGCTTTGTGGTCGATGACGCTATCGTTGTTATCGAGAACATCTCGCGCTATATCGAAAAAGGCGAAAAACCGTTAGCCGCGGCGCTGAAAGGGGCGGGCGAGATCGGCTTTACCATTATCTCCCTCACCTTCTCACTGATTGCGGTACTGATCCCACTGCTGTTTATGGGCGATATCGTCGGGCGTTTGTTCCGCGAATTTGCCGTGACGCTGGCCGTCGCCATTCTGATTTCCGCCGTGGTGTCACTGACCCTCACGCCGATGATGTGCGCCCGAATGCTGAGCCATGCCTCCCTTCGCAAGCAAAACCGCTTCTCGCGCGCCTCTGAGCGGATGTTCGAACGCATTATTGCCGCTTACGGACGGGTGCTGGCGAAAGTGCTTAACCATCCATGGGCAACCCTTGGCGTGGCGCTTGGTACGCTGGCGCTCAGCGTTATGCTGTGGATTTTCATCCCGAAAGGCTTCTTTCCGATTCAGGACAACGGCATTATCCAGGGCACGCTTCAGGCACCGCAGACGGTCTCCTTCGCTAACATGGCGCAGCGTCAGCAGCAGGTGTCAGAGATCATCATGAAAGATCCGGCAGTAGAGAGCCTGACCTCGTATGTCGGTGTCGATGGCACCAACCCGTCGCTGAACAGTGCCCGCCTGCAGATCAACCTTAAACCGCTTGACGATCGCGACGACCGCGTGCAAACGGTGATCGAACGCCTGCAAACTGCCGTGGCGCGCGTGCCGGGTATTGAGCTGTACCTCCAGCCGATTCAGGATTTAACCATCGATACCCAGGTGAGCCGTACCCAGTACCAGTTCACGCTGCAGGCCACCACCCTTGATGCGCTCAGCACCTGGGTACCGCAACTGGTGGATAAACTCAACGCCCTGCCGCAGCTCTCGGACGTCAGCAGCGACTGGCAGGACAAAGGGCTGGCGGCGTATGTGAACGTCAACCGCGATACCGCCAGCCGGCTTGGGATCACCATGGCCGACGTGGATAATGCGCTGTATAACGCATTCGGTCAGCGTCTGATCTCCACCATCTATACCCAGGCGAATCAGTATCGCGTGGTGCTGGAACACAACACGGAAAACACGCCCGGCCTGGCCGCGCTCGATTCGGTGCGCCTGACCAGCAAAGACGGGGGCATCGTGCCCCTCAGCGCCATCGCGACGGTGGAAGAGCGCTACACACCGCTGTCGATTAACCATCTGGATCAGTTCCCGTCCACCACCATCTCGTTTAACGTACCGGACGGTTATTCGCTGGGCGAAGCGGTGGAGTCCATTCTGGCCGCAGAGAAGACGCTGAACTTCCCGTCCGATATTCAGACCCAGTTCCAGGGCAGCACGCTGGCGTTCCAGGCCGCGCTGGGCAACACCATCTGGCTGATTGTCGCGGCCGTGGTGGCGATGTATATCGTGCTCGGTGTGCTGTATGAAAGCTTTATTCACCCTATTACCATCCTCTCCACCCTGCCAACGGCGGGCGTGGGGGCACTGCTGGCATTGATGCTGGCGGGGAGCGAGCTGGACGTGATTGCCATCATTGGGATCATCCTGCTTATCGGGATCGTGAAGAAAAACGCCATCATGATGATCGACTTTGCCCTTGCCGCCGAGCGCGAGCAGGGGATGTCGCCGCGCGAGGCAATTTTCCAGGCCTGCCTGCTGCGTTTTCGCCCGATCCTGATGACCACGCTCGCCGCCCTGCTAGGTGCCCTGCCGCTGATGCTCAGTACCGGTGTTGGTGCCGAGCTGCGTCGTCCTCTGGGGATTGGCATGGTCGGTGGTCTGCTGGTAAGCCAGGTCCTGACCCTGTTCACCACGCCGGTCATTTATCTGCTGTTCTACCGTCTGGCGCTGTGGACGAAAAGCCGCTTCCCGAAACGTGAAGAGGAGGCGTAAATGAAGTTTTTCGCCCTCTTCATTTATCGCCCGGTGGCGACGATTTTACTCTCACTCGCCATCACCCTGTGCGGCGTCCTGGGCTTCCGGTTGCTGCCGGTTGCCCCGCTGCCGCAGGTGGATTTCCCGGTGATCATGGTCAGCGCCTCGCTGCCCGGTGCATCACCGGAAACCATGGCCTCATCGGTTGCCACACCGCTGGAACGTTCACTCGGGCGAATTGCCGGGGTCAACGAGATGACCTCCAGCAGCTCGCTTGGCAGCACGCGCATCATTCTGGAATTCAGCTTCGACCGGGATATTAACGGCGCCGCGCGCGATGTGCAGGCGGCGATCAACGCCGCGCAGAACCTGCTACCGAGCGGGATGCCGGGCCGTCCGACATACCGTAAAGCGAACCCGTCCGATGCGCCTATCATGATCCTGACGCTTACCTCGGACACCTATTCGCAGGGGCAACTGTACGATTTCGCCTCCACCCAACTGGCGCAGACCCTCGCCCAGATTAACGGCGTGGGTGATGTCAGCGTTGGCGGAAGCTCTCTGCCCGCCGTGCGCGTGGGCTTAAACCCGCAGGCGCTGTTTAACCAGGGTGTTTCACTGGACGATGTGCGCTCTGCCATCAGCAATGCAAACGTGCGCAAACCGCAGGGGGCCATTGAGGACAGTAGCCACCGCTGGCAGATCCAGACTAACGATGAGCTGAAAACCGCTGCGGAATACCAGCCGTTGATCATTCACTACAACAACGGTGCGGCGGTGCGCCTGAGCGATGTCGCGAGCGTCACCGACTCGGTGCAGGACGTGCGCAATGCCGGGATGACCAACGCCAAACCGGCCATTTTGCTGATGATCCGCAAGCTGCCGGAAGCCAACATTATTGAGACGGTGAACGGTATCCGTGCGAGATTGCCGGAACTTCAGCAGACCATCCCGGCGGCGATCGATCTGCAGATTGCCCAGGATCGCTCCCCCACCATTCGCGCCTCGCTTGAAGAGGTGGAGCAGACGCTTGTGATCTCCGTTGCGCTGGTGATTCTGGTGGTCTTCCTGTTTCTGCGTTCAGGCCGGGCCACGCTGATCCCCGCGGTGGCTGTGCCTGTCTCGCTGATAGGGACCTTCGCGGCGATGTACCTGTGCGGATTTAGCCTTAACAACCTGTCGCTGATGGCGCTGACGATTGCCACCGGCTTCGTGGTGGATGACGCCATTGTGGTGCTGGAGAACATCTCGCGCCATCTGGAGGCGGGGATGAAACCGCTGCAGGCCGCGCTGCAGGGAACGCGGGAAGTGGGCTTTACGGTACTGTCGATGAGCCTGTCGCTGGTGGCGGTGTTCCTGCCGTTACTGCTGATGGGCGGCCTGCCTGGCCGGCTGTTACGGGAATTTGCCGTCACGCTTTCTGTCGCCATCGGTATTTCATTGATCGTGTCCCTCACGCTCACGCCGATGATGTGCGGCTGGATGTTAAAACGCAGCAAGCCCCACTCTCAGCCGCGCCGTAAGGGGTTTGGTCGCTTCCTGCTGGCGATGCAGGAGAGCTATGGCAAGTCCCTGAAGTGGGTGCTGAGGCATACGCGCATTGTCGGCCTGGTGCTGATTGGCACCATCGTGCTCAACGTCTGGATGTACATTACTATCCCGAAAACCTTCTTCCCGGAGCAGGACACCGGGGTGCTGATGGGCGGGATCCAGGCAGACCAGAGTATTTCGTTTCAGGCCATGCGCGGCAAGCTGCAGGACTTTATGAAGATCATCCGCGAAGATAAAGCGGTAGATAACGTAACCGGCTTCACCGGCGGTTCGCGGGTGAACAGCGGGATGATGTTTATCACCCTGAAGCCGCGTGACGAGCGCAATGAAACCGCCCAGCAGGTTATCGACCGCCTGCGCGTGAAGCTCGCCAAAGAGCCGGGCGCTAATCTGTTTTTGATGGCCGTTCAGGATATCCGCGTCGGCGGGCGTCAGGCTAACGCCAGCTATCAGTACACGTTACTCTCTGACGATTTAGCCGCCCTGCGCGAGTGGGAGCCTAAGATCCGCAAGGCGCTGGCCGCCCTACCACAGCTGGCGGACGTTAACTCCGATCAGCAGGACAACGGCGCAGAAATGGCGCTGACCTACAATCGCGAAACCATGTCACGTCTGGGGATTAACGTCGATGCCGCCAACAGCCTGCTGAACAATGCCTTCGGCCAGCGTGAGATTTCCACCATCTACCAGCCCATGAACCAATACAAGGTGGTGATGGAGGTGGACCCGCGTTACACCCAGGACATCAGCGCGCTGGACAACATGTTTGTGATTAATAACGACGGTAAGGCGATCCCGCTCTCTTACTTTGCCAGCTGGCAGCCGGCGAACGCGCCGCTGTCGGTGAACCACCAGGGCCTTTCGGCGGCATCGACCATCTCCTTTAACCTGCCAGCCGGTTCGTCCCTCTCTGAGGCCAGCGATGCAATCAACCGTGCGATGACCCAGCTTGGCGTGCCGTCCACGGTACGCGGCAGTTTTGCCGGTACCGCGCAGGTGTTCCAGGAGACGATGAATTCGCAGGTGATTTTGATTCTGGCCGCCATTGCGACGGTCTATATCGTGCTGGGCGTGCTTTATGAAAGCTACGTCCATCCGCTGACCATTCTCTCCACGCTGCCGTCGGCGGGCGTCGGGGCGCTGCTGGCGCTGGAGCTGTTCGGCGCACCCTTCAGCCTGATTGCGCTGATTGGTATCATGCTGTTAATTGGCATCGTGAAGAAAAACGCCATTATGATGGTGGACTTCGCGCTGGACGCCCAGCGAAATGGCAACCTGACGCCAGAAGAGGCCATATTCCAGGCCTGTCTGCTGCGTTTTCGCCCGATCATGATGACCACGCTGGCGGCGCTGTTTGGCGCGCTGCCGCTGGTGATTTCCGGCGGTGACGGCTCAGAATTGCGCCAGCCGCTGGGGATCACCATTGTCGGGGGGCTGGTGATGAGCCAGCTGCTGACGCTCTACACCACGCCGGTGGTCTATCTGTTCTTTGACCGTCTGCGGGTGCGTTTTTCGCGTAAAAACAGAACGACGGTAACCGAATAAATGACCGACCTCCCACGTCACGTGCGCTGGCAGCTGTGGATTGTCGCCTTCGGCTTCTTTATGCAGTCGCTGGATACAACCATCGTCAATACCGCCCTCCCCTCGATGGCAAAAAGCCTGGGGGAGAGTCCGCTGCATATGCATATGGTGATTGTCTCCTATGTATTAACAGTGGCCGTTATGCTTCCGGCCAGCGGCTGGCTGGCGGACAAAGTGGGCGTGCGGAATATCTTTTTCACCGCCATCGTGCTGTTTACCACAGGCTCGCTGTTTTGCGCCCAGGCGAATACGCTGGATCAACTGGTGATGGCCCGCGCGTTACAGGGCATTGGCGGGGCGATGATGGTGCCTGTCGGGCGGCTGACGGTGATGAAGATTGTGCCCCGCGAGCAGTACATGGCCGCAATGACCTTCGTCACCCTGCCCGGCCAGGTCGGCCCGCTGCTTGGCCCGGCGCTGGGCGGAGTGCTGGTGGAGTATGCCTCCTGGCACTGGATCTTCTTAATCAACCTGCCGGTGGGCATCATCGGCGCGATTGCCACCCTGATGCTGATGCCTAACTACACCATGCAGACCCGGCGCTTTGATTTCCTGGGTTTTATCCTGCTGGCGGCGGGGATGGCGCTGCTCACCCTCGCGCTTGATGGCCAAAAAGGCCTCGGGATTTCCGCCCTGACGCTTGGCCTTCTGGTGGCGCTCGGCATTACCGCTATCCTGTGGTACCTCTGGCATGCCAGAGGTAACGAGAGCGCGTTGTTCACGCTCGATCTGTTTAAAAACCCCACCTATCGTCTGGGCCTGTTCGGGAGCTTTGCCGGGCGCGTCGGCAGCGGCATGTTGCCCTTTATGACGCCGGTCTTTCTGCAGATTGGAATGGGATTTTCACCGTTTCACGCCGGGTTGATGATGATCCCGATGGTACTTGGCAGCATGGGAATGAAACGTATCGTGGTGCAGGTGGTTAACCGTTTTGGTTATCGCCACGTTCTGGTTGCCGCGACGCTTGGGTTGGCCCTGGTGAGCTTGCTGTTTATGGCCGTGGCGCTGCTGGGCTGGTACTACGCGCTGCCGCTGGTGCTGTTCTGTCAGGGCATCATTAACTCTGTGCGCTTTTCGTCAATGAATACCCTGACGTTAAAAGCACTCCCGGATGACCTGGCGAGCAGTGGAAACAGCCTGCTGTCGATGATCATGCAGCTCTCCATGAGCGTAGGGGTGACCCTTGCCGGTTTACTGCTCGGCATGTACGGACAGCATCATCTCAGCGTCGACACGCCGGTCGCCCATCAGGTCTTTTTGTATACCTATCTCAGCATGGCGGTGATTATCGCCCTGCCCGCGTTCATCTTCGCCAGAGTGCCGGATGATACCCGTAAGAACGTCGTTATCCGACACGGCAAAAGGAGTGCACCATGAAATTCTGGCGTCCGGGCATTACCGGTAAACTCTTTGTGGCGATATTTGCCACCTGTATCGTGCTGCTGGTCACCATGCACTGGGCCGTGCGGGTCAGTTTCGAACGGGGTTTTATTGATTACATCAAGCATGGAAATGAACAGCGTTTACAGGGGCTGAGCGATGCGCTGAGCGATCAGTATGCCCTGCACGGTAACTGGCGTTTTCTGCGCAATAACGACCGCTTCGTATTCCAGATCCTGCGCTCGCTTGAGCATGATACCGGTGACGATCGCCCGGGGCCCGGGATGCCGCCGCACGGCTGGCGCACCCAGTTCTGGGTGATAGACCAGGATATGCGCGTACTGGTTGGCCCGCGCGCGCCCATTCCGCCAGATGGCACAAAGCGGGCGATCACAGTGAATAACGCCACCGTCGGCTGGGTGATCGCCTCGCCGGTTGAACGCCTGACGCGCAACACCGATATCAACTTTGATCGCCAGCAGCGCCGCACCAGCTGGTTGATTGTCGCGCTCTCCACCCTGCTGGCCGCGCTCGCGACCTTCCCGCTGGCCCGCGGTCTGCTCGCGCCGGTTAAACGGCTGGTGGAAGGGACGCATAAGCTGGCCGCCGGGGATTTCTCCACCCGCGTCGATACCCGTAGCCAGGACGAACTCGGCAAGCTGGCGCAGGACTTTAACCAGCTCGCCAGCACCCTGGAAAAAAACCAGCAGATGCGACGCGATTTTATGGCTGATATTTCCCATGAACTCCGCACGCCGCTGGCGGTGCTGCGCGGCGAGCTGGAAGCTATTCAGGACGGCGTGCGTCAGTTCACTCCCGAATCGGTGGCCTCGCTGCAGGCGGAAGTGGGCACGCTGACCAAACTGGTCGATGACCTCCACCAGCTCTCCATGTCGGACGAAGGCGCGCTGGCCTACCAGAAAGCGCCCGTCGATGTGATAAACGTGCTGGAGGTGGTAAGCGGTGCCTTCCGCGAACGTTTCGCCAGCCGCAACCTGAAAATCGATCTCTCACTGCCTGACAGCGCCGTGGTGTTTGGCGACAAAGACCGCCTGATGCAGCTGTTCAACAATCTGCTGGAAAATAGCCTGCGCTACACCGACAGCGGCGGTGGCCTGCATATTTCCGGCAAACAAGAAAACGGGCATTTTGCCCTGACCTTTGCGGATTCCGCCCCCGGCGTGCAGGATGCACAGCTGGAAAAACTGTTTGAGCGATTTTATCGCACCGAAGGCTCCCGCAATCGCGCCAGCGGCGGGTCCGGTCTGGGACTGGCGATTTGCGTAAACATCGTCGAGGCCCATAATGGCACGATCCGCGCCGCCCATTCGCCTTTTGGCGGGGTAAGCATTACAGTAGAGTTACCTCTGGAACGGGATTTATCGAGAGAAGCATGACCGAGTTACCGATTGACGAAAACACGCCACGCATTTTGATTGTCGAAGACGAGCCGAAGCTCGGGCAGTTACTGATCGACTATTTACGCGCGGCAAGCTATGCCCCCACGCTTATCAGCCATGGCGATCAGGTGCTGCCTTATGTGCGCCAGACGCCGCCTGACCTGATCCTGCTGGATCTGATGCTCCCCGGAACCGATGGCCTGACCCTGTGCCGGGAAATTCGTCGCTTCTCGGACGTGCCGGTGGTAATGGTGACGGCGAAAATCGAAGAGATCGACCGCCTGCTGGGCCTCGAAATTGGCGCGGATGATTACATCTGCAAGCCATACAGCCCGCGTGAAGTGGTCGCGCGCGTAAAAACCATTCTGCGCCGCTGTAAGCCGCATCGTGAACTGCAGGTACTGGATGCGGAAAGCCCACTTATCGTCGATGAAAGCCGCTTCCAGGCGAGCTGGCGCGGCAAGCTGCTGGATCTCACCCCCGCCGAATTCCGCCTGTTGAAAACCCTCTCCCACGAGCCGGGGAAGGTCTTCTCCCGCGAGCAACTGCTGAACCGTCTGTATGATGATTACCGCGTCGTGACTGACCGTACCATCGACAGCCATATTAAAAACCTGCGCCGCAAGCTGGAAGCCCTCGACGCGGAGCAGTCATTTATCCGCGCGGTGTATGGCGTGGGCTACCGATGGGAAGCCGATGCCTGCAGGATAGCCTGAGCATTTAGCTTACCGAACCCGCCTGCTGGCGGGTTTTTCATTTCTGGAAAGCAACGAAGAATCAACCATACTCACATTACCGGTTCGCTTATTGATAACTGGTGCAGATAATTCCACTTCGTTCAAGGAGTTCCTATGTCTGGTTGGTTCGAGTTAAACAAAAGCAGTGATGGGCAGTTCAGGTTTGTTCTCAAAGCAGGAAACGGAGAAACGATCCTGACCAGTGAGCTTTACACCACCAAAAATTCCGCCGAAAACGGTATCGCCTCCGTTCGCACCAATAGCCCTTCTGATGAACGTTATGAGAAGAAAGTGGCCACCAACGGTAAATTCCACTTCAATCTGAAGGCCGGGAATCATCAGGTTATTGGCAGCAGCCAGATGTATGCCTCGGAACAGTCGCGAGATAAAGGCATCGCGTCGGTCAAAACTAACGGTTCAAGCCAGACGGTAAAAGACAATACCTGACGACACGCATCCGGCCGGGTTAGCGATGGTACGACCCGGCGCTTTACCTCCCTGTCCCTCAGCGCTACAATGCCCGCCCTTAAAGTGGGGGATCTCCCCTTACCGCTGCACCTGGTGCATGCGGATCTGACCTGTCATCAGAACGAGAACAAACATGTTTAAACCGGAACTCCTTTCCCCGGCGGGAACGCTGCAAAATATGCGTTACGCTTTCGCCTATGGCGCTGACGCCGTCTATGCTGGCCAGCCGCGCTACTCGCTGCGCGTGCGTAACAATGAATTCAACCACGAGAACCTGCAGCTCGGCATTAACGAAGCACATGCCCTGGGCAAAAAATTCTACGTGGTGGTCAACATTGCGCCGCATAACGCCAAGCTGAAAACGTTCATCCGCGATCTGAAGCCGGTGGTTGATATGGGACCGGACGCGCTGATCATGTCGGACCCGGGTTTAATCATGCTGGTTCGGGAGAACTTCCCGGAGATGGATATTCACCTCTCCGTTCAGGCCAACGCCGTTAACTGGGCAACGGTGAAATTCTGGAAACAGATGGGGCTGACCCGCGTCATTCTGTCTCGTGAACTTTCGCTGGAAGAGATTGAAGAGATCCGCACGCAGGTGCCGGATATGGAAATCGAAATCTTCGTTCACGGCGCGCTGTGCATGGCCTACTCCGGTCGCTGCCTGCTCTCGGGGTACATCAACAAGCGTGACCCGAACCAGGGTACCTGCACCAACGCCTGCCGCTGGGAATATAACGTTCAGGAAGGCAAAGAAGACGACATCGGCAATATCGTCCACAAACATGAGCCGATCCCGGTGACCAACGTGGAGCCAACCTTAGGCATCGGCGCGCCAACTGACAGCGTGTTCATGATTGAAGAAGCCAAACGTCCAGGTGAGTACATGACCGCCTTTGAAGACGAGCATGGCACTTACATCATGAACTCCAAAGACCTGCGTGCGATTGCGCACGTTGAGCGTCTGACGCAGATGGGCGTGCATTCCCTGAAAATTGAAGGCCGTACCAAGTCCTACTACTACTGCGCGCGTACTGCTCAGGTGTACCGTAAAGCCATCGACGATGCCGCCGCCGGTAAACCGTTCGATACCAGCCTGCTGGAAACCCTGGAAGGCCTGGCGCATCGCGGTTATACCGAAGGCTTCCTGCGTCGTCACACCCATGACGATTACCAGAACTACGAACACGGCTATTCCGTTTCCGAGCGCCAGCAGTTTGTCGGTGATTTTACCGGTGAGCGCAAAGGTGCGCTGGCCGCCGTGGCGGTGAAGAACAAATTCACCAAAGGCGACAGCCTGGAGTTGATGACCCCGCAGGGCAACATGAACTTCACCCTGGAACATCTGGAAAACGGTAAAGGCGAAGCAATTGACGTGGCGCCAGGCAACGGCCATACCGTCTGGCTGCCGGTACCCGAAGAAGTGGAGCTGGAGTTTGCGCTGCTGATGCGTAATTTCAACGGTGAAAGTACCCGTAACCCGCACAGTAAATAATCAAGCAGGGAAATTTTTTCGCGCTGGGATAATTCTTAGAATCGGATCACATACCGCTTCGTTCAATACGGGTATTATCCCCCCGCTGAAAAACATAACCCATAAATGCTAGCTGTACCAGGAACCACCTCCTTAGCCTGCGTAATCTCCCTTACGCGGGCTTATTTTTTCCCTTTCATCCTGTTCTTACCCGCTTTTTTCCTCCCTGCTATACACTCTTACTAACGCTAAAAAAGGGAGCAGCGCGGATGGCAATCTATCCAGACAGTTTATTGATTCTCAATGGCAAAAGTGCGGGCAACGATTTGTTGCGCCAGGCAGTGACGGATTTGCGTGAAGACGGTGCGCGTATACACGTACGAGTGACGTGGGAAAAAGGTGATGCGGCACGCTATATCGACGAAGGCCTGAAGCTCGGGGTCGAAACCATTATTTCTGGCGGGGGCGATGGCACCATTAATGAAATTGCCGGCGCCCTGATAGATCTTCCCGCAACCGACCGCCCGGTGATGGGCATTTTGCCGCTCGGTACGGCCAACGATTTCGCCACCAGCGCCGGGATCCCGGAAGAACTGGGAAAAGCCCTGCAGCTGGCTATCCTCGGCAAAGCCACCGCCGTGGATATTGCTCAGGTGAATGAAAAAACCTGTTTTATTAATATGGCGACCGGTGGATTCGGGACGCGCATTACCAGCGAAACCCCTGAAAAGCTGAAGGCAGCGCTGGGCGGCGTCTCGTATCTGATCCATGGCCTGATGCGTATGGATACCCTGAAGCCGGACCGCTGTGAGATTCACGGCGAGAACTTTCAGTGGCAGGGTGATGCGCTGGTGATTGGTATCGGTAATGGCCGTCAGGCCGGTGGCGGACAGCAGTTATGCCCGGAGGCGCTGATCAATGATGGTCAGTTACAGCTGCGTATTTTCACGGGTGATGGCCTGCTGCCTGCGCTGTTTACCACCCTGACTCAGCCAGAAGAGAGCCCGAATATTATTGCCGGTAAATCCGCGTGGTTTGAAGTGAATGCCCCACACGGCATGACGTTTAATCTTGACGGGGAGCCGCTGAGCGGGAAGCAGTTCCGCATTGAGGTGTTACCGGGCGCGCTACAGTGCCGGCTGCCACCGGACTGCCAGCTTCTGCGTTGACAGTGTGGCCGGGCGGCGGTAACGCCTGACCCGGCCAGCGTTTTACAAAAAGACTTAAGCGATAGTCACTTTGCTGTCCAGGTACACATCCTGCACGGCATTGATCAGCTTCACGCCGTCCGCCATCGATTTTTTAAACGCCTTACGGCCCAGAATCAGCCCCATACCGCCCGCGCGCTTATTGATAACCGCCGTGCGCACCGCGTCGGAGAGATCGGTGTCGCCACCCGCCGCACCACCGGAGTTAATTAACCCGGCACGTCCCATATAGCAGTTCGCCAGCTGATAACGCACCAGGTCGATAGGGTTTTCACTGGTCAGTTTGCTGTAGACCCGGTCATCGGTGTAACCGAAGTTTACCGCTTTATAACCGCCGTTATTCTCCGCCATCTTCTGCTTCACGATATCCGCGCCAATGGTCGCCGCCAGATGATTCGCCTGGCCGGTCAGGTCGGCAGAAACGTGGTAGTCCACTCCGTCTTTCTTGAATGCCGAGTTACGCAGATACGCCCACAGAACGGTGACCATACCCAGCTCATGCGCGCGTTCGAAGGCAGCAGAAATTTCTTCAATCTGGCGACGCGACTGCTCAGAACCAAAGTAGATCGTCGCCCCGACCGCTACCGCACCCATATTGAACGCCTGCTCTACGCTGGCGTAAAGCGTCTGATCGTATTCGGTCGGGTAACTCAGGGTTTCGTTGTGATTCAGTTTGACGAGGAATGGAATGCGGTGGGCATAGCGACGCGATACGGAGGCCAGTACGCCATAGGTGGACGCCACGCAGTTACAGCCCGCTTCTATCGCCAGTTCGACGATGTTCTTCGGATCGAAATACAGCGGGTTCGCCGCAAAGGAGGCGCCCGCGGAGTGCTCAACGCCCTGGTCAACCGGCAGAATAGAAAGATACCCGGTTCCCCCCAGTCGCCCGGTATTATAGAGGGTCTGCATATTTCGCAGTACCGCAGGCGGACGGTTGTTATCAACCATCACGCGGTCGACGTAATCGTGGCCAGGCAGATAAAGCTGGTCGGCTGGAATGGTCATACAACGATGCTGTAAAAGGCTGTCGGCGTCTTTGCCAAGCAACTGCGCAATATCAGTCATGTGATGCTCCCGTAAGCCCGACGTGATGTCGGTGAGTGTTTATCCAGACCCATAGCGTTATGGGCAGACTAAGCCTGGTACCGACTTAACAGATTTTCCACCATTTGCATTTTTTTTCAGCACAATCTGCTGGCTCGATTCGTGTACAACAAAACTGTTACATTGATCAAACAATCACCGCAAAGGTATTTAAAAGGTATTATTAAGTGGTATGTTAAAGGCGTACCCTCTCTGACATGCAGGATTAAACAATGAAAACGAAAGTCCAACTGTCATTCATGATGTTTGTTGAATGGTTTATCTGGGGCGCGTGGTTTGTACCGCTGTGGCTGTGGCTGAGCAAAAGCGGTTTTACCGCCGGGGAAATTGGCTGGTCTTATGCCTGTACCGCGATTGCCGCGATCCTCTCCCCCATTCTGGTGGGTTCACTGACCGACCGCTTTTTCGCTGCGCAGAAAGTACTGGCCGTACTGATGTTCGCCGGTGCCATCGTGATGTACTTCGCCGCACAGCAAACCCAGTTCAGCACCTTTTTCCCGCTGCTGCTGGTTTACTCCCTGACCTATATGCCGACCATTGCGCTGACCAACAGTATTGCCTTCGCCAATGTGGATGATGTGGAGGCTGATTTCCCGCGTATCCGCGTGATGGGCACCCTCGGCTGGATCGCCTCGGGACTGGCGTGCGGTTTCCTGCCGCAGATGATGGGCTATAACGACATTTCCGATACCAATATTCCGCTGCTGATGACGGCGGGCAGCTCCGCCCTGCTCGGTGTCTTTGCGCTGTTCCTGCCGAACACCCCGCCGAAGAGTACCGGCAAGATGGATTTCAAAGTCATGCTGGGGCTGGATGCGCTGATCCTGCTGCGCGATAAAAACTTCCTGGTGTTCTTCTTCTGCTCATTCCTGTTCGCGATGCCGCTGGCCTTCTATTACATCTTTGCTAACGGCTATCTCACCGAAGTGGGGATGAAAAACGCCACCGGCTGGATGACGCTCGGCCAGTTCTCCGAAATCTTCTTTATGCTGGCGCTGCCGTTCTTCACCAAACGCTTTGGTATTAAGAAGGTCTTGCTGCTGGGCCTGCTCACCGCCGCCATCCGCTATGGCTTCTTTGTTTACGGTGGTGCCGACCAGTACTTCACCTATGCCCTGCTGTTCCTCGGCATTCTGCTGCATGGCGTGAGCTACGACTTCTACTATGTGACCGCGTATATCTACGTGGATAAAAAAGCGCCGGTGCATATGCGCACCGCCGCACAAGGCCTGATTACGCTGTGCTGTCAGGGGTTTGGTAGCCTGTTAGGTTACCGCCTGGGCGGCGTGATGATGGAAAAAATGTTCGCATACAAAGAGCCGGTGAATGGGTTGACCTTCAACTGGGCCGGAATGTGGGCATTCGGAGGGATCATGATTGCCGTGATCGCCGTGCTGTTTATGCTGTTTTTCCGCGAATCGGACAAAGAGATCACCGCAATTGAGGTGGTTGAAGGCGATACCGCGCTGACACGAGGGGAAGTTAAATGAAACAAGAACGTGTTCTCGGTGCCCTTTACGGGCAAGCGTTAGGGGATGCGATGGGCATGCCGTCGGAGCTTTGGCCGAGAAAGCGCGTCAAAGCGCACTTCGGCTGGATCGACCGTTTTTTACCCGGACCGGCTGAAAATAACGCCGCCTGCTATTTTAAGCAGGCAGAATTCACCGACGATACGTCAATGGCGTTATGCCTGGCGGATGCGATTATCGAATGCGACGGGCAGATCAACGCGGATGTTATCGGCAAACATATTCTGCACTGGGCGGAGTCGTTCGATGCGTTTAACAAGAATGTGTTAGGTCCGACATCGAAGATTGCGCTTAACGCCATTCGTGACGGCAAGCCGGTCAGTGAACTGGAAAACAACGGCGTAACCAACGGTGCGGCGATGCGCGCCTCTCCGCTGGGCTGCCTGCTGCCGGCCACGCGTCTGGAGCACTTTGTCGCAGAGGTAGCGCTGGCCTCCAGCCCGACCCATAAATCCGACCTCGCGATTGCCGGCGCGGTGGTGATAGCCTGGGCAGTGTCGCGTGCCATTGACGGTGAACGCTGGCAGAACATCGTCGATGCCCTGCCAGGCATTGCCCGCTACGCACAGGAAGCGAAAACAACCACCTTCAGCGCATCGCTGGCGGCACGGATTGAGCTCGCCCTTAAGACCGTGCGTGAAGCCAACGGCATCGATTCCGCCAGCGAGCAGGTTTACCAGCTTATTGGCGCGGGCACCAGCACGCTTGAGTCGGTTCCAGCGGCGATTGCGATGGTCGAACTGGCAGGCACCGACCCGAACCGCTGCGCCATTTTGTGCGCCAACCTCGGCGGTGATACGGACACCATCGGCGCGATGGCGACGGCAATCTGCGGTGCGCTTCACGGCGTACAGGCGATTGACCCGGCGTACAAGGAGGAACTCGACGCCGTAAACCGCCTCGACTTTAACCACTATTGTGAAAAACTGCTGCACTTCCGGGAGCAAAGGGAGGGCGTATGAGTGCTTTTGCTGCACGCCTTGAAACACTGCACGCCACTCGCCCGGTCACGGTGCTGGGTGCCGCGGTCATCGACGTGATCGCCGACGCCTATGCCCTGCCCTGGCGCGGGTGTGATATCGAACTTAAACAACAGGGTGTCAATATCGGCGGCTGTGCGCTGAATATTGCTATTGCGCTGAAACGGCTCGGGATAGCCGCGCAAAACGCGCTCCCCGTCGGTCACGGAGTGTGGGCAGACATCATCCGTAACGCCATGGCAAAACAGGATCTGCACAGCGTCGTCGACGTAGAAACGGGCGACAACGGCTGGTGTCTGGCGCTGGTCGAACCGGACGGTGAGCGGACCTTTATGTCGTTTAGCGGCGTGGAGAACCAGTGGCAACAGCGCTGGCTGGATGCGCTGCACGTGCCGCCTGAAAGCCTGGTCTACCTCTCAGGCTATCAGCTGGCGTCACCGTGCGGAGAGCGTCTGACGGCCTGGCTGGAAGGCCTGGAAAACGTTACCGCGTTTATCGACTTTGGGCCGCGTATTGCCGATATTCCCGATGCGCTGATGGCGCGGATCATGGCCTGTAGGCCGATGGTATCGCTTAATCGCCAGGAAGCGGAGATGGCAGCGGGACGATTTGGCATGGAAGCTGAAACACTCGGCCCGCAGTGGCTACAGCGGTTTAGTTCTGCGCTGATTATTCGCCACGATAAAGACGGTGCCGCCTGGTATGAGGGTGATAAATCGGGCTACGTTCCGGCGTTTCCCGCAACCGTCGTCGACACGATCGGTGCGGGCGACAGCCACGCCGGTGGCACGCTTGCCGGGCTGGCGGCAGGATGGTCGCTGGCTGATGCCGTTACGCTTGGCAATGCAGTGGCGGCCTGGGTCGTTAGCCACCGCGGCGGCGACTGTGCGCCAGGACGCGAGGCGTTACTCCTCGCACACAAAGACGTATAAATCGCTACGGCAGTAGCTGATGCTGAACTCAATGGGCCGGTTCTGCTGATCAAGTGCAACCTGCTTGATCACCAGCACCGGGATTTTGTCATCCATACGGATATGCGTCTGAAACTCGCTGTCCGGCATGCGGGCACTGACGCGTGAGCGGGTGCGTTGCGGGAAGATATTCTGGCTACGGAAGTAGTCATACAGGGAAATCCCAATTGCATCCGGATCGTGAATCAACCCTACCGGCACCCAGGACTCCTCAATCGATACGGCGTCATCATCCACATAGCGGATGCGCTTAAGCAAAAAGACCTCGCTCTCTGGCGGTACTGACAGCTGGCTGGCCACCTCTTCCGGGCATTTCACCACCCGTTTATTCACCCACAGCGTGTTGGGCTTTTTGCCGCGCAGCACCACCTGCTGAGAAAAACCGCGCGCTTCCTTGAGCGAGTATTCAAAGATGTTATTGATTTGCGTCCCATAGCCGCGGGCACGCGTCACTACGCCCTCGGCTTCCAGAGCCTGCATCGCTTTGCGCACGGTAATGCGCGACACGCCGGTTAACTGACTGAGATCGCGCTCGCCGGGCAGTATATTCCCATGCTCCAGCACCCCGTTGCGTACCGCGTTTTTTACCGTTTCGGCAAATTTCAGATACAGCGGCGTGTTGTCCGGGGCGGCAATGCGTTCATTCAGTTGGTCGATTAACCGGGTATGCGCTTGTTCCATCTCTGTTTTTCTCAGGCCTGGTGTGTGTTGCCAGTATACGGCTTACCACCAGGCATGAAAATGGTGTACCGGACCAATACCGTGACCAACCTCGAGAGTATCGGCTTTTGCCAGCGCTTCGGAGAGCCAGATTTTAGCGTCGCGGACCGTATCCCCCCAGTTGTCACGACGGGGGCGCAAAGCCGCCAGCGCGGCAGAGAGCGTGCAGCCGGTCCCGTGGGTGTTTTTGGTCTGTACCCGCGGGGCCGTGAAACGCAGCGCACCGTCGTGGGTAAACAACCAGTCAGGGCTTTCTTCATCATCAAGATGACCACCTTTCATCAGCACGGCGCCGCAGCCCATCGCCAGGAGCGCATTCCCCTGCTCTTTCATTTCGCGCTCATTCTGCGCGTGCGGCGCATCCAGCAGCGCAGCGGCTTCAGGCAGATTAGGCGTGATAAGCGCAACCTGCGGCAGCAGCTTATTTCGCAGCGTCTCGACGGCGGAGGCGGACAGCAGCGGGTCGCCGCTTTTTGCCAGCATCACGGTATCCAGCACCACGTTTTGCACCTGGTAACGTTTAAGCCGTTCTGCCACCGCTTCAACAATGTCGGTCTCGGCCAGCATCCCAATCTTGGTGGTGTCGATTCGTACATCGCTGAAAACCGAATCCAGCTGTGCGGCGACAAAGTCCGGCTCAATGCGGTAAACCGACTGCACGCCACGCGTATTTTGCGCCACCAGCGCGGTAATCACCGAGCAGCCGTATGCGCCGAGTGCGGAGAATGTTTTCAAATCAGCCTGAATGCCCGCGCCGCCGCTTGGGTCGGTACCGGCAATGGTAAGGGCGTTAATCCGTTTCATACCCGTTCCTCCAGAGTGTAGAGCGCGTCGAGGAACGCACTGGCAAAACTGCCGGGACCACCGGACCGGGCGACGGCCGCCGTTCCGGCACGTTTCATCCATCCGCAGGCGGCGGCGATGTTATCCAGCCGGTCACCGGGAAGCGAGCAGCTCGCCGCCACGACTGCCGAGAGCGCGCATCCCGTTCCCACCACGCGGGTCATTATCGGGTCACCGCCCACGACCGTGCGGGTGCGTTGCCCATCGGTGACGTAATCCCGTTCACCGGTGACCACCACAATGGCATTCGTCTGGCGAGCCAGCGCCTGCGCGGCAGGCAGCGCAGCAGCCGCCGTGTCAGTGGTATCGACGCCGCGCCCGCCCGCACTCATCCCGGCAAGGGCGAGAATTTCCGAGGCATTGCCGCGAATGGCCGCCGGTTTCAGGGCGAGGATTTGGTGGCAAAAACGGGTGCGGAACGTCAGCGCCCCTACGGCAACCGGGTCAAGCGTCCAGGGTTTCCCTGCTGCCACTGCACGCTCAATCGCCCGGCGCATCGACTGGGCGCGCGGCGCCGTCAGCGTCCCGACGTTAATCAGCAGGGCATCTGCGAGCGCGGCAAACTGCTCGGCCTCTTCGGCTTCAATCACCATAGCCGGAGAAGCGCCAAGCGCCAGTAACACATTGGCCGTAAAGGTCTGTACCACATCGTTGGTCATACAGTGGGTAAGCGGGGAACGGGTTCGAAATTGATGTAAAACGTGTAAATCGAGCAGGTCAGGCTGCATGGTATCGCTCCTGCCGTGCGTGAAGAAGCGATGACCGGGAAGGCATCTGACTTCCCTACGCTGGCATTATCCAGATCAGGTAATACGGGTATTTCTCAGCCTTCATTTAAGAAGGGCACCCCGAGTCAT
>NZ_CP080000.1:2286961-2496022 GCF_019378755.1 Enterobacter sp. BIDMC 29
ATATTTTGCAGGTAATGTCGAGATAATGCGCTTAAAGGGGCTATCTGCCCCCCTTAACGTCCCTCAATGGCACGATTTGTCACACACTTTTCTCTCTTTTTACAGTCCTGACAAAATACGCGTAACCGGCTGTTTTTGTTTGGCATAAAGCGCAATTTTTATTCTTAAAATGAGGATATTCCCTCCCCCGTACCGCATGTCATAAAACAGTAAACAAATTAACCATTGAGCCTCGTGACAAAAGGCTCTATATTGGCGGCGTTTTTTTCAGGCCCCCATCTGTTTTTTAACTTTTTATTCAATCGTTGCTCATAACGAAGCGGCGGTTGTAGGAGTGATATGATGACGGATAAAGTCCGTATTGACACCGTAGATGCCCACAAAAGCAACGAAACCTATCTGGCCCGTCAGGCCGAGTTTGAATCTAACGTCAGGAGTTATCCGCGCAAACTGCCTTTAGCAATCACTAAAGCAGAAGGCGTGTGGATCACCGATGCAGACAATAAAGAATACCTTGACTGTTTAGCAGGCGCAGGGACCCTTGCGCTTGGACATAACCATCCTGATGTGCTGAAAAGCATCCAAAATGTCATTACCAGCGGCTTGCCGTTACATACTCTGGATCTGACTACGCCTCTGAAAGACGCGTTCTCAGAATATCTGCTCTCTCTGCTGCCTGGTCAGGGCAAAGAGTACTGCCTGCAGTTCACCGGTCCATCCGGTGCTGATGCCGTTGAAGCGGCGCTGAAACTGGCGAAAAAAGTGACCGGTCGTAGCGGTATCATCAGCTTCTCTGGTGGTTACCATGGTATGACTCACGGCGCACTGGCCGTTACCGGCAACCTGTCTCCGAAAGAAGCGGTTAACGGTATGATGCCAGAAGTGCAGTTCATGCCTTACCCACACCAGTACCGTTGCCCACTGGGTATCGGCGGTGAGGCGGGTGTGAAAGCGCTGACCTACTATTTCGAAAACCTGATCAACGACGTTGAAAGCGGCGTGCGTAAACCTGCGGCAGTGATCCTTGAAGCCGTTCAGGGTGAAGGCGGCGTGAACCCGGCTCCGGTTGAGTGGCTGCAGCGCATCCGTAAAGTGACTCAGGAACACGGCATTCTGCTGATCCTCGACGAAGTTCAGGCTGGCTTTGCCCGTACCGGTAAATTCTTCGCCTTCGAACACGCGGGCATTGAGCCAGACATCATCGTGATGTCTAAAGCGGTTGGCGGCGGTCTGCCACTGGCGGTACTCGGCATCAAAAAACAGTTCGATGCGTGGGCACCAGGCCACCACACCGGTACCTTCCGCGGCAACCAGCTGGCAATGGCAACCGGTCTGACAACGCTGAAAATCCTGAAAGACCAGAACATCGCGGGCAAAGTGGCCGCACAGGGCGAATGGCTGAAAGGCCAGCTGAACGAGATGGCGAAACGCTATCCGGTTATCGGTCACGTTCGCGGCCTGGGCATGATGATCGGGATTGAGATCGTTAAGCCACACGAAGCGGCAGACCACATGGGTTGCTACCCGGGTGATGGCGAGCTGTCTGCACTGATTCAGAAGAAGTGCTTCGAAGCCGGCCTGATTCTGGAGCGCGGTGGTCGCAACGGTATTGTTCTGCGTCTGCTGCCTTCCCTGCTGATCAGCGATGATGAGCTGAAAGTCTTCCTGGATAAATTCGAGCAGGCGCTGCTTGCTGCGGGCGTTCGCCCGGCGTAACCGGAGTTGTTGAACACGATGTCAGATTCAAACCCAATTTTGTTCTCCTCTGCACAGAGCATTGAAGCTTACCAGCAGGCGATTGAACAAAGCACTCAGGCTGTGATGCAGTGGCTGAAACAGCCTGAGATGTATCAGGGCAAAACGGTCGCGGAACTGCGCGACCGTATTAAGCTGGATTTCAACCCGAAAGGGCTGGGCAACGAAGCGGCGATTGAACGCGCCGTGGAGTTCTTCCTGAAAGACAGCCTGTCCGTTCATCACCCGCAGTGTGTGGCGCACCTGCACTGCCCAAGTCTGGTGGTTAGCCAGGCGGCGGAAGTGCTGATTAACGCCACTAACCAGAGCATGGACTCCTGGGATCAAAGCCCGTCCGCAACCATCATTGAGATCAAGCTGATCGAATGGCTGCGTACCCGCGTGGGTTATCAGGCTGGCGACGCTGGTGTGTTCACCAGCGGCGGCACGCAGAGTAACCTGATGGGTCTGATGCTGGCCCGTGATGCGTTCTTCGCGCGTCAGGGTCATTCCGTTCAGCAGGACGGCCTGGTTGGCGATCTGCGTAAAATCCGCGTGCTGTGCTCTGAAAACGCACACTTCTCCGTGCAGAAGAACATGGCGCTGATGGGTCTGGGCTACCAGTCCGTCGTGCAGGTGAAAACGGATGAATTCTCGCGCATGGATCTCAACGATCTGGCAGCGAAAATTGAGCAGTGCAATGCTAACGGCGAGCAGATCCTGGCGATTGTTGCCACTGCCGGTACTACCGATGCAGGTGCAATCGATCCGCTGCGTGCCATTGCTGAACTGGCGGCGAAACAGAATATCTGGGTACACGTTGATGCGGCCTGGGGCGGCGCACTGCTGATGTCTGAGCAGTATCGTCACTACCTGGACGGTATCGAGCTGGTGGATTCTGTTACTCTGGACTTCCACAAGCAGTTCTTCCAGACCATCAGCTGCGGTGCGTTCCTGCTCAAAGAAGCGCGCCACTATGAGCTGATGCGCTATCAGGCGGCCTATCTGAACTCTGAGTTCGATGAAGAAGCTGGCGTGCCTAACCTGGTGTCCAAATCTCTGCAGACGACCCGTCGTTTCGACGCGCTGAAGCTGTGGATGAGCCTGGAAGCGCTGGGTCAGGAACAATACGCGGCGATCATCGATCACGGTGTTACGCTGGCACAGCAGGTTGCGGCTTACGTGAAAGAGCAGCCTGCTCTGGAACTGGTTATGCAACCGCAGCTGGCAAGCGTACTGTTCCGCTTCCGTGGACAGGTACAGATGGACGACGCGGGTATCGCCCTGCTGAACCAGAAAATTGGTGATGCGCTGCTGGAATCCGGCCGTGCTAACGTCGGCGTGACCGAGCATAACGGCGTCACCTGCCTGAAGCTGACTCTGCTGAACCCAACCGTGACCCTGGAGGACATTAAAGTCCTGCTGTCGCTGGTTGAGCGTACCGCACAGGAAGTTCTGGCGAAGTAATATCCAGCCCCTCTTCCGCCGGAAGAGGGGCTCTCTTTACAGCCCTGCCCACCACAGTCTGAGCTTCATTCCCCAGTAACTTGTCCACCCCGTAGTAGTACTGACCACTTCCCCCTTCGACACGATCACCAGCGTCGGTGTTACGCTCACCTGCCACGCCTGTGACAGCGCACCGTTGGCATCGTTGACCACCGGCATGACCAGCTGTTTCTTGTCGACCCAGCGCGCCAGCTTTGCATCGTCGCCGGAACGCATGGCGATACTCACGACGTTGCCACCCTGTTCTGCCAGCGTATTGACCGAGGGCGTCGTAAACCGGCAGATGCTGCACCAGGTTGCCCATACGTATATCAGCAGCGGGCGTTCCTGGCTGAGTGCCGTTATATCGTGGATCTTTCCGTCGATGCTGTGCATCGGTGTAGCGCTAAAGCTGGCGGGGAGTGTGGGCTTGCGGTATTGATCCACGCCCCACATGACGGCCAGCGCGAGCAGAAAGAAGATGATCCCTTCCCGCGCCCAGCGGCGCAGTCGACTGAATTTGCGGTTTTCCATTGTGACCTCTTGATGAATCGACGGTCATCTTAGCGAGCAATGCGCCATCACGCTGTAAAGAAGTGTCGGGTCATTTCGTTCGCAACGTGTCGGCCATCAGCGTAAAGCAGGATTCGATAAGCGGAGGAAGCGGCTGCGGCGCGCGCATTAACGCCACCGTGCGGGCCAGGGCCGGTTGTTGAAGATGTACCACCCTCAGCTGCGGATCCTGGAGGTGCGTGGTATAGAGCTGCGGTAAAATCGCCACGGCGAGTTTCGAGCGCACCAGACCATACAACGTTTCGATGTAGTCCACCTGATAGCGTGTCGGCAACGACAAACGGTGGCTTTCCGCGAGCGCCGCAACCAGACGCTGAATATTACCTTTTGAGAACACGGCGATATCCCGCCCTGCCAGTTGCTTCCAGGGCAGGTGCGCCGACGCGGCCAGCGGATCGTCGCTGTGAATGACCGCGACAAACGGATCATCCTGTAAGGGAAACACGTTCAGCTGGTCGGGAACAGAGTTATCGAGCGCACCAATGCCGAAATCAATCTGCCCTTTCAGCAGCTGGGCCACCAGCGCATCGTTGGTTTGATCGTGAAATTCCACCCTGAGGCGGGGAAAAGCCTGCGCGAGCGTCCGGGGCAACAAGGGGAACAGCAGCGAACTCACGGAAGGGATCAGCCCGATACGCACCGTACCTTCTCCGCCCGCCTGAACAATGTGCTGCATGTCGTCAAACGCAAGCTGCGCCACGCTGAGCACCCGCTGCGCGTGCGGCAGGATGGCATTGCCAAGCTCCGTCAACGTCACGGCCGAGGCGGTCCGGTTAACCAGTTTACCCCCAAGCACCGTCTCGATTTGCCGCAACGCACTGCTGAGGGCCGGCTGGCTGATAGCCAGTTTGCTGGCGGTATCAGTAAAATGACGCAGTTGCGCCAGAGTGACAAAATACTGTAGCTGTCGAAGAGAGAGCGCGGGCAAGCGCTGCCAGGGTTCCGTCATGATTATCCATTACACGCGTCACAGAATAACCCGGGGTTATCGGGCGATAAGTTTTATCAGCTGGGCAAACGTTTGCCGTGTGCATAGAGTAGCGTCATTATTTTGATGCTGGAACTGTTAATTGCATGACTGCTGAAACCCGACGCCGCGCCGTTCAGGCTGCACGAGGCGTAATGCCCTTTGACCTGCTGCTCACCGATACCCGTATTGTGGATATGGTCACTGGTGAGATCCGCGAAGCGGATGTTGGTATCGTGGGATCACTGATTGCCAGTGTCCATCCGCGCGGCAGCCGCAACGACGCACATGAGACCCACGCGCTGAACAACCAGTTTCTGTCGCCTGGGCTGATGGATACCCACGTCCACCTTGAAAGCTCCCATCTTATGCCCGCCCGCTACGCGGAGATTGTGCTTGCACAGGGCACCACGGCGGTCTTCTGGGATCCGCATGAACTGGCCAACGTGCTGGGCATTGACGGCGTCCGTTTTGCCATTGAGGCCAGCCGCAATCTGCCGCTGCAGGTGATGGTCGCCGCGCCTTCAAGCGTGCCCTCAACGCCCGGCCTGGAAATGTCCGGGGCGGATTTTGCCGGAGACGAGATGAACACCCTGCTTGGCTGGCCGGAAGTGCGCGGTGTGGCTGAAGTGATGGACATGCACGGGGTGCTTAATGGCAGCCAGCGTATGCTTAAAATTATGCAGGCCGGGCTCGACAGCGGAAAGCTGATTGAAGGCCATGCCCGCGGTCTCAGCGGTGCGGATTTACAGGCTTATCTGGCAGCAGGCGTGACTTCTGACCATGAGTTAACGTCAGCTGACGATGCGCTGGAAAAACTGCGTGCCGGGCTGACGCTGGAGATCCGCGGTTCGCACCCTTATCTGCTGCCCGATATTGTCAGCGCCCTGAAAACGCTCCCCCATCTTTCGTCTCACATCACGGTTTGTACCGATGATGTTCCGCCAGACATCCTCATGGAAAAAGGCGGGATCATCGCGCTGCTGAACCTGCTGATTGAACATGGATTAGCGGCCACCGACGCACTGCGTTTTGCAACGCTCAATGCGGCCATACGCCTGCAGCGTAACGACCTGGGGCTGATTGCCGCCGGGCGTCGCGCGGATCTGGTGGTGTTTGACTCGCTGGATAAACTGACGGCGCGCCAGGTCTACGTCGCCGGAAAGCTGATTGCCCGGGACGGGGCAACGCTCGAACCTGTTGCTGATACGCCTCTTACGTTGCCGCGTGATACCGTACGGTTGTCTGCCCTGACCGCTGATGATTTTTGCATGCGCATTGGCAACGCGAACCATGGCGTGGCTCGCTTGCGCCACATCTGCGGCGCGCGCTTTACCCGCTGGGGTGAAACAGATGTGCAGGTGCGCAACGGGTGCGTGCAGATCCCGGACGGCTTTAGCCTGATCTGGGTTCAGCATCGCCATGCCCGTCATGCAGCAAAACCGCAAATTGCCCTGCTTCAAGGCTGGGGGGAACTGCGCGGGGCGATTGCCACCAGCTACTCGCACGACTCTCACAACCTGGTGGTTTTGGGCCGCGATCCGAACGATATGGCGCTGGCTGCCAATACGCTTATCAACAGCGGTGGTGGCATGGCGCTGGCGCAACAGGGTGACGTGATTGCCCACGTTGCCATGCCGATTGCGGGCATGCTGTCGGAACTGCCACCTGCCGAGCTGGCGCTGCAGCTCAGGACGCTGCGCGATCGCAGCAGTCTGATTGCCGACTGGGAACCGCCTTATCGGGTCTTTAAGGCCATCGAAGGAACCTGCCTTGCCTGTAATGCCGGGCCACATTTGACCGATCTTGGACTGACCGATGGCAGCACGCGCCAGATTGTCGATCCGCTGATTTCTTACCGGGAAACCCCGGACAACACACAATAATACCGAAGGAGAGCCGGATAATGGCCGACAATACCGTTAATTCGCCAGCACCAGGGCGCTGGCTTGAACGTCGTTTTGCACTCCGTGCACGCGGGAGCACCGTGCGCACGGAGTGCCTGGCGGGGATCACCGGTTTTCTCGCCGCCGCCTATTTGCTGGTGGTGATCCCGGGGCTGCTGGCCGTGGGAGGAATGGATAAAGGCGCCGCGACCACGGGCACCATTCTGGTCTTCGTTGCCGGGACGCTGCTGATGGCGTTTTACGCCAACCTGCCGTTTATCGTCGGGCCAGGAATTGGTGGCTCGGTGCTGATCGGGGTGACGCTTGCGGGCAGTGAAGGCATTGGCTGGCAAATTGGTCTGGGTATCGCCTGCTGGTCGGGGATTTTATTCTTTCTGCTGACCCGGTTTGGCCTGCGTGAAGTGGTGACCCGCTCGGTGCCGCAGTCCATCAAGCTGGGGCTGACGGCCTCCATCGGGCTGTTTGTCGCCGTACTCGGTTTCCGCAACGCCGGGCTGGTGCTGGCGAATGCCAAAACGAACGCACTGATGCTGGGAGATTTTTTATCACCCGGTGCGCTGGTGGCGTTGCTCGGCCTGTTCCTGGCTATCGGCCTGCAGGCTCGTCGTATTCCGGGTGCGATCCTGTGGGCTATCCTGCTCGCGACCCTCGTGGGTATTCCGATGGGCGTCACGAAATTACCCGCCAGTTTTATCGATGTGCCCCATTCCATCGCTCCCGTCCTCGGGCATGTCGATATGCTGGGCGCGCTGAATATTGCCTTTCTGCCATTCCTGTTTGTCTTCTTCGCCTCCGAGTTTTTCTCCACCATGGGAACAACGCTGGCGGTGGGCGGGGAAGCAGGGCTGCTGGATGAAGAAGGCAATATGCCAAACATTAACCGCCCGTTTATGGTGGACTCCATTGCCGCCGCGATTGGCCCGTGGGTAGGCATTCCTGCCGCCACGGCGCTGATTGAATCGTCCGCAGCCGCGGAAGCCGGCGGCAAAACCGGCATGACCGCGCTGGCCGCGGCGGTAATGTTCCTGCTGATGCTGCTGTTTACCCCTGTGGCGCTGATGATCCCGAAAGAAGCCACGGCGCCCGCCCTGATCCTCATCGGGCTGAATATGTTTAGCGGTTTACGTAAGGTTGATCTGGCGAACTTCACCGACGGCTTGCCGGTGTTGATGATGGTGATGATTACGCTGATTGCCAACAGTTTCGGGACCGGTATTGCGGGCGGGCTGCTGTTTTATATCGTTATCAAAGCGATAGCCGGGAAATGGCGCGATATCCCCGTCGGTCTTTGGATCCTCGCCATTCCCCTGGTGTATTACTTCGCCACGCTGGTGAAGCACTAACCCTCACGCCTCTTTTCCTTCGGGGTATAGCCGTAGTCGAAATGGCTATACCCCGCGCTGTAATACAGCGCCGCAGATTTCACGATATCATTGAGAATGGCACCGTTCACCTGCACACCCATCTGCTGCAGACGCTTTACACAGTTTTCCGTCTCTTTCACGTTGGTTTTACCAAAGCGGGCAACCAGTAACGTGGTTGCGGCCACTCTGGCAATCAGCACCGCATCGGTCACGGCCAGCACCGGCGGTGTATCAACGATAACAACGTCATAGTGTGCGTTCATCCCCGACATCACCTCCTGGAAGCGTTCTCCCATGAGCAGCTCCACGGGACGTAACGGCTGGGGACCACAGGTCAGAACATCAAAGCCCGCCTTATCAACGCGCTGGATCGCCTCCTGCCACGCCACATTTCCCTCAAGGACAGCGGATAATCCGTGATGGTTGTTCAGCTTAAAGAGATTATGCACATAGCCTTTACGCATATCCGCATCGATAAAGAGCACCCGCTTTCCGGCCTGAGCCGCTATTGATGCCAGTGACGTGCTGACCAGCGTTTTGCCGCAATTCTGTGTGGGGCCCGTAATCACCACGATCTGGTTTGAGGCGTCCATCATCGTGAAGTGCAGGCTGGTACGCAGTCCGCGCATCGCTTCAACAAACATATCCGCTGGCCGGTCTGTGGGCAGGAAGGGGATATCCGAAGTTTTGTGTTTCCCGTGGGGCGCCAAAAAGTGCTTTCGGCGCAAATGCGTTTTTTTCCACAGCCAGACCGAGCGCGGCAGCGTCGCCAGAACCGGCATCCCCTGCTCTTCTATTTGCTCTGACGAGGTGATCCCTCGCCGACAGGCAGTACGAACCAACACCCAACCCATGGAGACCATCAGCCCTAGCAGCACGCCAGGCAGAATAATAAGCGCTTTACGGGGTTTTATTGGCTCAGGTTGCGTAACCGCGGTATCAATGATCCGCACGTTGCCGATGGCGCTGGAGCGTGAAATGTTCAGTTCCTGTTGGCGTGTCAGCAGCTGCAGGTAAATGGTACGCCCGGACTCGACATCACGGCTCAGGCGCAACACTTCCTGCTGGGTAGAAGGCATAGATGAAACCCGGCTGTTCAGGCGCGCGCGTCCCTCTTCGAGCGTTTGTCGCTTCTCCCGTAATGCGCGATAGGTCGGGTGATCCTTTTTGAAAAGCTGAGAAACCTCTGCCTCACGAAAGGTCAGTTCGTTGAGCTGATTTTCCACGTTAACGACCTGATCCAGTACGGACTTCGCCTCAAGGGATAAGTCGACGGAATCGCGCTGCGCCCGATAGGCATTCAGTCGTGCTTCGGCCTCATCCAGTTCGTGACGGACCTTAGGTAACTGCTCCTGCAAAAACGCCAGACTTCGGGAATCCTGTGCCTCCTGGCGCGCAATATTCTGGCTGAGATAATTTTCTGCAATCGTATTGAGCACCACCGCTATCCTGTCCGGGTCTTCACCCGTCAGCGTCAGGGTGATCATACCGCTCTGTTTACCGGATTCCGCGACAAAAAGTCTCTTCTGCAGCGCGTTAATTGCCTCAAGCCTGGTAAAGGCTTGAAGGGTAAATTGGGTCCCCGGCTCCGCGCTGAGCGAGGTCACCAGAAGCGTGATCCCGTCTTTCACCAGCCGTTTGCCAACCCTACCGTCAGCCTTAAGCGTCTCCCCTTCCAGACGATACCGGCCCTGCCCCAGCACGGTCAGGACAACCGCTTGCGGTTTCCCCTCCTGCTGGGGCAGGGTAAGCTCACCTATCGTCATGTTGCCCGGTTTGCTGCCGCGTAGACGTTCCCAGAGGCGCCCCACAACCGGGAGAACGCGCTGTTTTACCTGATATGTCAGCCCCAGATTATCAACGGTTCCCCCCAGGATCATGCGCGATTTAAGCAGCAACAGTTCAGGTTCAGCGTCGGGTGAAAGGTCAGACCCAAACTGGCTTAAGCTTTTAAGCAACGAGTTGTCCTGCTTTGCTTCTATTTGTACCAGGGCATCCGCCTGGTAGACCGGCGTGGCGCTAAACGCGTAGAGCCCCGCGCACACCGTAAACAGGAGCGTGACCAGCCCGATTAACATGCGGTGATCAATCATCTCAGCAAAGAGCTGCATAAGATCGATTTCATTACTGTGCGGTGCGGCAGCACCGTATTTATCTGATGTATGAGAAGACATTAACGCTTAATTCCTTTTTGACCCACACGACGAGCCCATTCCTGACTGGCTTTTACCAGTTGCCCGAAAACATATTCAAACGCTTCACGACTTTTGCGGTAAGGATCGGGAATGTCCTTGTTTTCCAGCCATTGGCCAAACAGCAGCGATTTTCCACGACATTCGGGTGACACGGCGGCAATAAAACGCAGGTGCTCCGGCTCCATCACCAGAATCAAATCGGAGGTTTGCAACATGCTGCGCGTCATCTTGCGTGCCACATGCCCCTCCAGCGAAACGCCGTAACACCGGGCCACCTCCCGTGCAGTTGCATCCGCCGGGCGTCCTTCAAATCCGTAAATCCCAGCCGATGTCACGAGTCTGCCGGGCAGCTGTTGTCGCAACAGCCGCTCCCCCATCGGCGAACGGCAAATATTGCCGGTGCAAACCACTAAGATTGAGTTGAACATTATTGCGGCCATGAACGGATGAAGCGGACGGTTTCGGTCAGGTCATGGACACCGCTGATGGTGGGTACCAGCTGTGTGATCACGCGATTCCAGCGTGACAACGGCGCGGTGGTGACGTAGACAATGTCATACGGTTCCAGCTGGAATTCCGTCCCCAGTACCATCGCGGAGGCATCCTTCGCATTGAGCTGATAAATATTGGCAATTTTGTCCGTCGCCCCTTTTTTCGCTACCGAACGAATAACAAAAATCCCGGTTGCATCGGCCATATTCTGATCCAGCCCGCCTGCATTCCCCAGGGCTTCCGCCAGGGTCATTCCGCTACGATCCATCTTCAGCGTGCTCTGCTTCACCACCTCGCCCATCACGAACACTTTTAAGGCATCGTTACGCGGAACAAAGAGGATATCGCCCGGATACAGCAGCTTATTCTGGCTTAAATCACCGTGCTGCATCAGCGCATAGAGCGAAAGGCGCGCGTCCTGGCCATTATGCGTGAGGACCACGTTACGCCAGTCGGCATCCGCGGAAAGCCCACCTGCGGCGTTGACCGCGTCCATTACCGTCAACGGAATATTGGTTATCGGTTGCTGGCCTGATTTTGCCACCTCTCCCGTCACATAGGCTTTTTGTGAGCGGAAAGACGCCACGCTGACATCCACCTGCGGGCTCTCAATAACCTTCTCCAGTTGCGTGGTGATTGCTTCACGCACCTGCGCGACCGTTTTGCCTGCAACATGCAGTTTTCCGACGTAGGGATAGAAGAGCGTTCCATCCGCATTCACCCAGTTACCCGCGTCACTCGCGGTACGATACTGCCCTGCGGGCGTGGTTAATTCCGGATGATCCCAGACGGTGACCGTCAGGATGTCGCCGGTGCCTATGCGGTATTCCCAGTTTTTGACCTGCTCATCCAGAGTAGGATTTGCCTGAGATTTGAGGACAGGCGGTCGCAATCTTTCAATGAGCGCCGGGGTCAGGGGATAAATTTCCACGTGTTGATCGAGCTGATAATTCGCTTCTCCGTCAGCCATGACTTTTTTCCCGGTAATGCTGAGATCCTGCCCTGGCGAAAATACGCAACCAGTTAACTGGCCGACTGAAAGAAATAAAAGTGAAAATAGCGTTGTATTTTTCATTTATATAAAAAGTTCTTTTATTGTTGTGTTTGTTGTTAAACAGATAAAAAATAAATTCATTTACATTAAAATTTTCAACGGGTTATTGTTTTAGCGGGCGTATTACAAAAAACAGATAACGTTTCCCTTCCTGGCGATAAAAAAGCAAAATCGTTCCCATTCTTTTGGAAAAAATGGAAAGAGATTGATGTCATACGGAGGCGATATTAAATGTTCTTACGTGGGAAAGCATGCGTTGAACAGTCCATTTGCGAAGTGAGAAGGTATTTTCAGAATTGATTAATGAAATAATAAATATTGGAAATATCAAACTCGGGAGATATTGGCTGTAGTGATACTGCACGCGTCATTACGACTACACAAAACCGTCCACTTTTGTTACATTTTTTTTCAAACACACCATGCTTTGGTACTTAAAATGGACTGTCTGCCTCGCGTTCCATGAACCCGCAGACGAAAAGTATCTGTAACGATATCACTGGAGAAAAAATGGCTAAGCGTAAATTGCTGCTTCTGGGTGTATTACTGTCTCTGGCGGGTTCCGCGTTTTCTGCCCCGCAAACCGCCGCTGCGCCATCAGGCATTAAAGCCTATGAGGAACAAGAGTTCATCGCTGATTTCACCAAATTCAAGATTGGCGACACCGCACCGGCGCAGTATCAAACGCCTGAGTACACCATTAAACAGTACCAGCTGCGTAACCTGCCGGCCCCGGATGCGGGTACCCACTGGACCTATATGGGCGAGAACTACGTCCTGATTGGCGATGCAGATGGCAAAATCTACAAAGCCTACAATGGAGATATCTTCTATCACCGCTAATGACATTTTAATCCGGCCCTGGCTGGAGAGCGATCGCCCCTTTTTGCGAACACTCTATCTCCACGCACGGCGCGAGGCCTGGCCATGGCTGGACGGTTCCGAGTGGCAGCTTGAAGACTTTGACGCGGCAACCCGCGACGAAGTGATTTGGGTGGCCGTTCAGGACGGGCATCGACTGGGTTTTGCGTCGGTGTGGACGAACGACAATTTCCTGCATAATCTGTTTGTCGATCCGCAGTATCAAGGTCTGGGCGTCGGTCATTTGCTCCTTGAACAGGTGCAAAACGCGTTCACCAGTACGGGTTCGCTGAAGTGTCTGGTAAAGAATGACCGGGCTGTTGCCTTTTACCAGCGCCACGGCTGGCATATTGAAGCGAAGGGTGACTCGCCGGAAGGTGAGTACTTTTTAATGCATTACGTACAGCGTTAAACGCGGGTGACGCTTCGCTGAGCCGGCCTACAACACGTTATTTCCGTAGGCCGGGTCAGGCGCAAACGCCGCCCTGCAATTCAGACTAAAGCACTCACACCGCGCGAAACGCAATTTCACTCGGGATGACTTCGCCCTGCCAGTAAAGCTGCGCCGCAACGCGCCCCGCCAGCTGTCGATACATCTCTGCAAATTCGCTGTCCGGACGGCTGACGACCGTCGGCTTCCCGCTGTCCAGATCTTCACGCAGCGAGATGTGCAGCGGCATCTGCCCAAGCAGTTGGGTGTGATACTGCGCAGCCAGTTTTTCTGCCCCACCGGTGCCAAAGATAGGCTCATGGTGTCCGCAGTTGCTGCAGATATGCATGCTCATGTTCTCGACAATACCCAGCACCGGCACGTCCACTTTCTCGAACATCACGATGCCTTTTTTGGCGTCGATCAGCGCGATGTCCTGCGGGGTGGTCACCACGACCGCTCCCGTGACCGGAATGTTTTGCGCCAGCGTCAGCTGAATGTCACCGGTGCCCGGCGGCATATCCAGCACCAGATAATCCAGATCGGGCCACATTGTCTCCTGCAGCATCTGCATGAGCGCTTTGCTGGCCATCGGGCCACGCCACACCATGGCGTTATCGTCAGTCACCAGATAACCAATGGAGTTGGTTGCCAGACCGTGGGCCATGATCGGCGCCATGTGCGTGCCATCCGGCGAGGTTGGGCGCTGGTTTTCCGCGCCCAGCATGTTAGGCACAGACGGCCCGTAAATATCGGCGTCCAGAATACCGACTTTCGCCCCTTCGGCTGCCAGCGCGAGCGCCAGGTTTACCGCCGTGGAGGATTTACCCACCCCACCCTTGCCTGAACTGACGGCAATGATGTTTTTCACGCCGTTAACGCCCGGGTGGTTTTTCACACGCTTGAGGGTGGCGATGCTGTGGGTCAGCTTCCAGTCAATGGCTTTCGCGCCGGTAATGCGCAACAGCTCAGAGCTGGTTTGCTCTTTCAGCGCGTCAAACGCGCTGGTCCAGACGAAGGGCATCTGCAGCTCGATGTGCAGCGTATCGTCCAGCCATGCGACATGGTGTAACGCTTTCAGCGTGGTGAGATTGTGCTTCAGGGTTGGATGCTGAAAGTTAGCCAGCGTCCCGGCGACCATTGCTCTTAAGGCTTCCGGTGATTTGGCCTGGGATTGAGAACTCATCCCGACTCCTTTGTTCTTGTGAATAAGACCTTAGATGAACAAGTTTACCTGAAAGGCCGTGGTTTGTGCTTACTTAATAATGCCCCTTTTGGTAATATCAAAAACCCTTTTCACAGTTAAAAGAAGTAATGCCTACTATGACTCAAGTCGCGAAGAAAATTCTGGTAACGTGCGCACTGCCGTACGCCAACGGCTCAATCCACCTCGGCCACATGCTGGAGCATATCCAGGCTGATGTCTGGGTCCGTTACCAGCGAATGCGCGGCCACGAGGTTAACTTCATCTGCGCGGACGATGCCCACGGCACGCCGATCATGCTGAAAGCGCAGCAGTTGGGGATCTCCCCAGAGCAGATGATTGCCGAAATGAGTCAGGAGCATCAGACCGATTTTGCAGGCTTTGACATCAGCTATGACAACTATCACTCCACGCACAGCGACGAAAACCGTGAGCTGTCGGAGCTGATCTACTCTCGCCTGAAAGAGAACGGTTTTATTAAAAACCGCACCATCTCTCAGCTGTACGATCCGGAAAAAGGCATGTTCCTGCCGGACCGCTTTGTCAAAGGTACCTGCCCGAAATGTAAATCACCGGATCAGTATGGCGATAACTGCGAAGTATGCGGCGCAACCTACAGCCCGACTGAGCTTATCGATCCGAAATCAGTTGTTTCGGGTGCCACACCGGTAATGCGTGATTCCGAGCACTTCTTCTTCGACCTGCCGTCCTTCAGCGAAATGCTGCAGGCGTGGACCCGCAGCGGCGCGCTGCAGGAGCAGGTCGCGAATAAAATGCAGGAGTGGTTCGAATCCGGTCTGCAGCAGTGGGATATCTCCCGCGATGCACCGTACTTCGGTTTCGAAATTCCGAACGCACCGGGTAAATACTTCTACGTCTGGCTGGATGCGCCAATCGGGTACATGGGTTCCTTCAAGAACCTGTGCGACAAGCGCGGCGACACCGTCAGCTTTGACGAATACTGGAAGAAAGATTCCGACGCCGAGCTGTATCACTTTATCGGCAAAGACATTGTTTACTTCCACAGCCTGTTCTGGCCGGCGATGCTGGAAGGCAGTAACTTCCGTAAACCAACCAACCTGTTTGTGCACGGCTATGTGACGGTCAACGGCGCGAAGATGTCCAAATCTCGCGGTACGTTCATCAAAGCCAGCACCTGGCTGAACCACTTCGACGCGGACAGCCTGCGTTACTACTACACGGCGAAGCTCTCTTCCCGCATCGACGATATCGACCTGAACCTGGAAGATTTCGTGCAGCGCGTGAACGCCGACATCGTCAACAAAGTCGTGAACCTGGCTTCCCGTAACGCAGGCTTTATCGCCAAGCGTTTCGACGGCGTGCTGTCTGCCGAACTGGCCGATCCTGAGCTGTACAAAACCTTCACCGACGCCGCCGCGGCGGTTGGCGAAGCCTGGGAAAGCCGTGAGTTCGGTAAAGCGATTCGTGAAATCATGGCGCTGGCTGACGTGGCTAACCGCTACGTTGACGAGCAGGCACCGTGGGTTGTCGCGAAACAGGAAGGCCGCGACGCCGACCTGCAGGCGATCTGCACCATGGGCCTGAACATGTTCCGCGTGCTGATGACCTGGCTGAAGCCGGTACTGCCACAGCTGGCCTCCCGCGCTGAAGCGTTCCTCAACACCGAGCTGACCTGGGATGCTATCCAGCAGCCGCTGCTCGGCCACAAGGTGAATACCTTCAAGGCGCTGTACAACCGCATCGAGATGAAGCAGGTAGAATCCCTGGTGGAAGCGTCTAAAGAAGAGGTGAAGGCTGCCGCTGCGCCGGTGACTGGCCCGCTGGCAGACGATCCGATTCAGGAGACCATTACCTTTGATGATTTCGCCAAGGTCGATCTGCGTGTCGCACTGATTGAAAACGCGGAATTTGTCGAAGGCTCGGACAAACTGCTGCGCCTGACGCTGGATCTGGGCGGTGAGAAGCGTAACGTCTTCTCCGGAATCCGTTCTGCCTATCCTGATCCGCAGGTGCTGATTGGCCGTCAGACCGTGATGGTCGCCAACCTGGCACCGCGCAAAATGCGCTTCGGCATCTCGGAAGGCATGGTGATGGCGGCAGGTCCTGGCGGGAAAGATATCTTCCTGTTAAGCCCTGATGAAGGCGCCAAACCAGGTCAGCAGGTGAAATAATAAAAAAGCCGGAGATAATCTCCGGCTTTTTTTTGCCTCTTCATCCTTCACGCCCCGGTACCACTCACGGCTTAGCGTGATGCACCCGGTGAGTCAGTCCGCGTAAAAAATAACGCAAAAACTGGTCGCCGCACTCGCGGTAGTTCTTATGGTCCGGCGCACGCATCATGGCGGTGATCTCCGGCATCGACACGCGGTGCTTCTGCTCTGTCATAATCGCCAGAATATCGTCTGTTTTCAGTGAAAACGCGATACGCAGCTTTTTCAGCACCGTGTTGTTATTCACCCGACGCTCAAGCGCCAGTTCTGGTGCTGAGTCATCTTTCCCGCGCTTGTCGTAGATGAGGCCGTTCAGGAAGCCAGACAGGATAATGTCAGGGCAGCGAACAAACCCCTCTTCATCCTCTTTTGTCATCCAGGTGTCGAAACCGGCAGAGGTGGACTCCATGCCAGCAAGCGCAAGAATGCGCACCATATCATTATTGTTTGCTTTCAGGGTGTAGCGCAGGCTACGGAGAATATCATTACTGAGCATGGGTGCCTTTAACTTAACTGTCGATGATGCAATGGGGCGCAGTGTACCAGTTTTACAGGCCGATCGCCTCTTTCAAACTCTTAAGGTAGCGGCGACTGACGGGGACGGTTTGCCCGGCACGCAGCACCAGCTCTGCCTGTCCGTTGTCTTCCAGCCGGATCTCTTTCAGGTGCGCCATGTTCACCAGATACTGGCGATGGCAACGAACGAGCGGCGTTCGGCTCTCCAGCGTCCGCAGCGTCAGCTCGGTAAAGCCTTCGTTCCCCTCCGCGCTGGTAACAAATACGCCGCTCAAACGGCTGCTGACAAACGCCACATCGTCCATCTGCAGAAGGTAAATCCGACTGTGGCCGGTGCAGGGGATAAACTTCAGCGGCTGCTGGTTTTCCGGCAACAGCGTGACATCCTGCACGGTGCGCTCCTGGCGCAAACGGCTGAGGGTCTTTTCAAGACGCTTCTCTTCAATCGGTTTCAGTAAATAATCGAATGCGTGCTCCTCAAAGGCTTTGACGGCGTATTCATCGAAGGCGGTCAAAAACACAATGTAGGGGCGATGCTCCGGGTCGAGCATTCCGACCATCTCCAGGCCGCTAATTCGGGGCATCTGAATGTCGAGGAACAGCACGTCCGGGCGCAGTTTGTGAACGGCGCCAATGGCCTCAATGGCGTTTGCGCACTCCCCCACAATCTCAATGTCAGGCTGCTCCTGCAACAGAACGCGCAGGTTTTCCCGTGCTAACGGCTCATCATCCACAATCAGCACTCTTAGCATGCGTTTTCCTCCAGCGGCAGTCGTAACGTAATACGGGTGAATCGGTCAGGCTCACAGGCGACGGTAATGCCACAGTCATCACCAAAGTGCGCGCGCAGGCGTTTATCCACCAGGCTCATCCCTAATCCGCCTGAGGTGGAAGGCACGTAAAGCCCGGCGTTATCTTCAATATCCAGCACCAGATGATGGTTAAAGCGGCTGGCGGAAATGGTGATCTCCCCAATTCCCAACAGCTGTGACGTACCGTGTTTAATGGCGTTTTCCACAATAGGCTGCAGGGTAAAGGCCGGAAGATGCTGATACGCCAGCTCATCCGGGACGGACAACGACACCTGCAGACGAGTCTGGAAGCGGGCCTGCTCAATCTGCAGGTAGGCATTAACATGTTCTATTTCATCGGCCAGGGTCACAATCTCGGACGGACGTTTAAGGTTTTTGCGGAAAAACGTCGACAGGAACTGAACCAGCTGCGCGGCCTGATCGCTGTCACGGCGGATCACCGCTTTGAGCGTATTAAGCGCATTGAACAGGAAATGCGGATTCACCTGAGCGTGCAGGAGTTTAATTTCGGATTGCGTCAGCAACGCTTTCTGACGCTCATACTGCCCGGCGAGGATCTGCGCGGAGAGCAGCTGAGCGATGCCCTCTCCCAGCGTACGGTTGATAGAGCTGAACAGACGGTTTTTCGCTTCATAAAGCTTGATGGTGCCCATTACCCGCTGGTTTTCCCCGCGCAGCGGAATGACCAGCGTGGAGCCCAGTTTACACTGCGGGTGCAGCGAACAGCGGTAAGGAATTTCGTTGCCGTCGGCATACACCACTTCCCCGGTTTCAATGGCGCGCAGCGTATAGGCGGAGGAGATCGGTTTCCCTGGGAGATGGTGATCGTCGCCCGTGCCGGTAAAAGCCAGCAACCGTTCACGGTCAGTTATCGCCACCGCGCCGATATCCAGCTCCTTATAAAGCACCTGCGCCACCTTCATGCTGTTCTCTTCGTTAAAGCCCTGACGCAGGATCCCCTCCGTCGAAGCGGCGACCTTCAGGGCCGTTGCGGAAAACGCCGAGGTGTACTTCTCAAACATGGCGCGCTTGTCGAGCAGAATACGCATAAACAGCGCAGCACCCACGGTATTCGTCACCATCATCGGGGCGGCGATATTGCTCACCAGATGGAGCGCATCGTCAAACGGCCGGGCAATCAGCAAGATGATGGCCATTTGCGCCATTTCAGCGACAAAGGTGATCGCCCCGGCGGTGAGCGGGCTAAAGACTTTATCCGGACGGCCGCGCTTAATCATGTAGCTGTGAACCAGTCCGCCGAGCAGCCCTTCGACGATCGTTGAGATCATACAGCTCAGCGCCGTCATGCCGCCCATCGAATACCGATGCAGGCCACCGGTTAACCCGACCAGCCCACCGACCACAGGGCCGCCAAGCAGCCCGCCCATCACGGCACCGATGGCTCGCGTATTGGCAATGGAGTCTTCGATATGGAGACCAAAATAGGTTCCCATAATGCAGAAAATAGAGAAGGTCACGTAGCAGAGCAGCTTGTGCGGCAGGCGTACGGTAACTTGCATCAGCGGAATGAACAGACGCGTTTTACTCATCAACCATGCGATGACAAGAAACACGCACATCTGCTGAAGCAACAGCAGCACCAGATTAAACTCGTACATACTCAAAACCGCACACCCTCAAAACGCGTAACATACACTGCTGGCGGTAAACTTTCTTTGAAGCGCGGCAAAAAAGCTGCAATTCGTGCCCGGCATCACACCTTTTGCCGAACCTAACGCCTGCTTCGCATTATTCGTGCAAAAAACAACCATTTCTTCCTGGTTCAGTAAACAGGGACTACAGTTAAGCTGGGGACGCGTAAGCCAGGGGGCGAATATGGCGCTTTACACAATCGGTGAAGTGGCACTCCTTTGTGATATCAATCCCGTCACGCTACGGGCATGGCAGCGACGGTATGGATTACTCAAACCGCAGAGAACGGACGGAGGCCATCGTCTCTTCAACGATGCCGATATCGACCGGATCCGCGAGATCAAAAGCTGGATCGATAACGGTGTGCAGGTTGGCAAAGTGAAATCCCTGCTCAGCCATGACGATCCAGACACGCAGCTTCTCTGGCGCGAACAACAGGAAACGTTGCTGCGCCTTCTGCAGGCGGGCAATCTGCAGCGCCTGCGCGCATGGATAAAAGAGCAAGGGCGCGATTATCCCGCGCAAACGCTGATCACGCATCTTTTCATCCCGCTCCGTCGACGCCTGCAGTGCCAGCAGACCACCCTGCAGGCGCTGCTGAGTATGCTCGACGGCGTCCTGATCAACTACATTGCCGTCTGCCTTGCCTCGGCGAAGAACAAGCACGGAAAAGACGCGCTGGTGGTCGGCTGGAACGTGCACGATACTACTCGCCTGTGGCTGGAGGCCTGGATTGCCACCCAGAATGGCTGGCGCGTTGACGTCCTTGTGCACTCGCTGGCGCAATTTCGCCCTGAATTGTTCGACGGCCAGACCCTGCTGGTCTGGTGCGGAGAAGTGCCTTCCGCCTCGCAGCAACAGCTGATGACGGAATGGCGTGAACATGGCTACCCGGTTTACTCGCTTGGCCCGGAAGAGCCGTAACGGCATTTAATGGTTCATTAACAGCTGCGCTTCACCGTATAATTGTTCCGTTAACAACAGGAGCACATGATGAAGGCAACCAAACTGGCCGTAATTACCCTTTTTGTTCTGATGGCCGTAAGCGGTATCGGCGGCGTGATGCTGGCCGGGTATTCGTTTATTGTTCGTGGCGGTGTCGGCTGAGATACTGCGCCAGACGCTCAAAAACGCGATCGACGACGATTGCCGCCAGCGCCACCAGCAACGCCCCCTGCACAATATAGGCCGTATTGAACCCGCTTAAGCCGATGATAATCGGCGTTCCCAGGGTGTTGGCCCCCACCGTCGACGCAATGGTCGCCGTCCCGATGTTGATGATCACCGACGTACGGATCCCCGCAAGGATGACCGGTGCCGCCAGGGGGAGTTCAACTTTGCGCAGCCGCTCTGCGCGACTCATCCCCATCCCTTCAGCAACGCTCAGTACCGACGCAGGTACCGCCGCAATACCGGCCAGCGTACCCTGCAGAATGGGCAACACACCGTATAAAATCAGCGCAATGATGGCCGGTTGCTGACCAAAACCCATCACCGGCACTGCAATCGCCAGCACCGCCACCGGCGGAAACGTTTGGCCAATCGCCGCAATGGTCTCCACCAGCGGGCGAAACTCCCGGCCCGCGGGGCGCGTGACCGCGATGCCCGCCCCCACGCCCAGTACAATAGCGACGGCACTTGAGAGCACCACCAGCCAGAGATGGGCCAGGGCGAGATTAATAAAACTCTCCTGCTGATACACCGGCCGCGGCAAGTCGGGGAAGAGCGTGCTAAACAGCGCCGCGCTGTGCGGCATCAGAAACAGCAAAGCGACAAAGAGCACGACCAGCCAGAGCAGCGGATCACGAAGTGCCTTCACGTGTCACCTCCCCTGCCAGCAGATCGCGAAAATGCAGGGTGCCACTTGGCGCGCCCCGGGCATCCGCAACGGGCAACACTTCACACTGACGGGCAACAAACGCCGAAAGCGCATCCCGCAAGCTCATCTGTTCCTGCAGAGGCTCGCCACTCACCGTCGCGTCCTGTCGACGCATATAGTCGCTGACCGTACGCAGCGAGAGCAGCCTGACGCCCAGCTCGCTGTGGCCAAAAAACTCACGCACAAAATCGTTTTTCGGCCAGGTCAGCAGCTCAAGCGGCGTCCCCTGCTGCACCACCTCACCATGGTCCATCAGCACCAGATGGTCGGCCAGACGCAGCGCCTCATCAATATCGTGCGTCACAAGAATGATTGTTCGCCCCAGAATGCGATGAATGCGGGTCATTTCCGCCTGCAGTGCGGCGCGCGTGACCGGATCCAGCGCGCCGAAGGGTTCATCCATCAGTAACACCTGCGGATTGGCCGCCAGCGCACGCGCTACGCCCACCCGCTGCTGCTGGCCTCCGGAAAGCTGGTGCGGGTAGCGTTCACGCAGCGCAGGTTCTAACCCGAGCAGAGACATCAGTTCATCAACCCGGTCGGCAGTTTTTGCCCGCGACCATTTCTCCAGCTGCAGCACGGTGGCGATGTTCTGCGCGACCGTCCAGTGCGGAAACAGGCCGATGGACTGGATGGCATACCCCATACGACGACGCAGTTCCAGCACAGGCAGGCTGCGGATCTCTTCTCCGGCAAAGCGGATCAGACCGCTGTCATGCTCAACCAGGCGGTTAATCATCTTCAGGGTGGTGGATTTTCCCGACCCCGATGTGCCAATCAGCACAGAAAATGCGCCCTCGGCAAAATTCAGATTGAGATGGCTTGCCGCCGGACGACCCGCAAAGGTTTTACTGACATCGTGAAATTCAATCATTGGCTCTTCTCCTGAGCAGCGCGAGCCATAAGACAAACAGCGCGTCGATGACAACCGCCAGCGCAATCGTGGGCACCACGCCCAATAACACCAGGTCCAGGGCGCTACTCAACAGCCCCTGGAAAACCAGCGCGCCAAAGCCGCCCGCGCCAATCAGCGCCGCAATCACCGCCATGCCAACGGTTTGCACCGCCACCACCCGCAGGCTGCGCAGCAGCAGGGGCAAAGCCAGCGGCAGCTGGATCTTCCAGAAACATTGTCTCGCGCTCATCCCCATTGCATGGGCACTTTCCAGCACGTCCGGCGCGACCTGGCTCAGCCCGGCCACCACGCCGCGCACCAGCGGCAGCAGCGCATAGAGCACCAGTGCGATAAGGGCTGGCGTTAAACCGGTTCCGGCGATCCCCATCGTTCCCAGCACCGGGAACGACTTCACCAGCCCGGCCAGCGGAGCAATCAACAGGCCAAACAGAGCGACGGACGGGATGGTCTGAATCACATTCAGCACGGCAAACACCCCACCCTGACGTGAAGGGTGGCGATAGCACCACATACCCAGCGGTATGCCGAGCAGTAAGGCCGGGATCAGGGTGCCGAAGAGGATCGTGAGGTGTTGCGCCAGGGCGTCATTAAACACCTCCTGACGGTTGGCGTACTCTTTTAACAGCGAGAGATTATTCAGCTCACCGCTAAACAGCAGCAGCAATGGAATACACCATATCTGGGCATTGAGTATCCAGCGCCAGACGGATGTTGAGATAAGACGGCGAATAGCATCGCTGCAGGCCAGCAGACACAGCGCCAGCCAGAGCCACAAACCGCTACCCACAGAGGTTCTTGCCAGCGGACTTTCCGCCGAGGTCATGTGCGTTGCTGCAAGCCCGCCTCCCCAGAATAAGGCGATAAACAGCCCTTCACAAAGCAGCAGCGTCAGCCACTGAGCCGTGCGTCCTTGCCAGAGCGACAACGCAACCCACGCGCCCAGTGCCGTCACCAGCAACCACGGCGTAAATGACCAGACCTGCCAGAGCGAGCGACTCTCCCCCGACATCAGGCGATTCGGGGCCACATTCACAAACGGTAACGCGACCGCCGCGATGGCCACACAGGCCAACAGCAGCAGTACGCGGTTATGACATTTTATTGGCACAGCCCTGTCCTGTTACTTCACAAGCCCTTGTTGTTTCAGGAAATCGGCGGCCACTTTTTTGGCATCCAGTCCCTCAACGGCAATGCTGGCATTCAGCTGTTGCAGCGTTTTTGCATCCAGCTTTTCGAAGACCGGTTTGAGCCATTCAGCAATATCCGGGTACGCTTTAAGTACCGCTTCCCGCACGACAGGTGCCGGGGCGTAAATCGGCTGGACGCCTTTTGGATCGGTTAAGGTTTGCAGGCCAAGCGCCGCGACCGGACCGTCGGTGCCGTAAGCCATCGCCGCATTAACACCCGACGTTTGCTGCGCAGCGGCTTTGATGGTCACCGCGGTATCACCGCCCGCCAGAGAGAGCAACTGGGCCTGATCCAGTTTGAAATCATAGGCTTTTTCAAACGCCGGCAGCGCATCCGGACGCTCAATAAACTCAGCGGAAGCCGCAAGCTTAAAGTCACCCTTCTCTTTCAGGTAGCGACTCAAATCCGCAAGCGAGGTCAGCTTTCCTTTCTCCGCCACGTCCTTGCGCACCGCGATGGTCCAGGTATTGTTGGCCGGCGCCGGCGTCAGCCAGACCAGCTTATTTTGCTCAGCGTCGAGTTTTTTGACTTTTTCATACCCGGCTTTGGCATTTTTCCACGCCGGATCGTTTTCATCTTTGAAGAAGAACGCGCCGTTGCCGGTATATTCCGGGTAGATATCCAGCTCGCCGGAGGTAATCGCGCCGCGTACCACAGGCGTGGTTCCCAGCTGGACTTTATTGACGGTTTTAACACCGTGGCTTTCCAGTACCTGCAGAATAATGTTACCGAGCAGCGCACCTTCGGTATCTATCTTGGAACCCACTTTTACCGGTTCTGCCGCCTGTAATGGCAGACTCAGCGCCGCCAGTAACACCGCTGAACCCAACATCCCCTTTGCAATCGTCATTCCACTGTCCTCATTTTTTTGCTGCCTTTTTCAGAGGCTTGAGAGAAAAGCGTAGCTTAAAACGGCGGAATTAACCGTCAAAATGCCTTTTTAACATAAGGTAAGACGCATCCCCCGCAAAGCGGGGGATGCAAGGGAGGGAAACGTCAGAGCAGCTCGAACTCGCCTTTATTAACGCGGGCGGAATCGACCCCGATAAAGACGTTAAACTTGCCTGGCTCCGCATCATATTTCATCTGCTGGTTCCAGAACTTCAGCGCATCCACGTCGATGGGGAAGCTGATGGTTTTGGTTTCGCCCGGCTTCAGGTTGACCTTCTCGAAGCCACGCAGCTGTTTCACCGGACGGCTCATGGAGGCGGTCACATCCTGGACGTACATCTGAATGACCGTTGCCCCTTCGCGTTTACCGGTGTTGCTCACCTCGACGCTTGCGGTAACTTTGCCGTCACGCTTCAGGCTCGGCGCAGACATTTTGACGTCAGAAACCTTGAAGGTGGTGTAGCTCAGACCGTAACCAAACGGATACAGCGGGCCGTTCGCTTCATCGAAGTAACGGGAGGTGTACTTATTCGGTTTGTCGGCGTTGTACGGACGGCCGGTATTCAGGTGGCTGTAGTAAACCGGGATCTGCCCGACCGAGCGCGGGAAGGACATTGGCAGCTTGCCTGACGGGTTGTAATCGCCAAACAGCACGTCGGCAATCGCGTTACCGCCTTCGGTACCGGCGAACCAGGTTTCCAGGATCGCGTCGGCCTGCTGGTCTTCTTTGACCAGCGCCAGCGGACGACCGTTCATCAGCACCAGCACCAGCGGCTTGCCGGTCGCCTTCAGGGCGGCAATCAGATCGCGCTGGCTTTGCGGAATGGTGATGTCGGTACGGCTGGAGGCCTCATGCGCCATCCCCTGCGCTTCACCCACTACCGCGACAACCACGTCAGATTGCTTAGCGGTGTTCACCGCTTCATCAATCATCTCTTTCGGCGAACGCGGATCGACCTTCACCGCCTCTTCGTACTGATTGAGGAAGGTGACAATGTCTTTATCGTTGGTGACGTTCGCCCCTTTGGCGTAAACCACTTTCGCGTTCTCACCCACGGCATTCTTGATACCGGTCAGCACCGTGACGGACTGATCGGCCACCCCCGCTGCAGACCAGCTCCCCATCACGTCGCGCTTGCTGTCAGCCAGCGGGCCCACCACGGCAATGGTGCCGGATTTCTTCAGCGGCAGCGTGTCGAGGCGGTTTTTCAGCAGCACCAGACTTTCGCGTGCCACATCGCGGGCCTCTTTGCGGTGCAGACGACTTTCCGCGTTGGTGTCCGCCGGGTCAGAATCTTTCGGCCCCAGGTGGCTGTACGGGTCGTTAAACAGCCCCATATCATATTTCACGTTCAGCACGTGGCGCGTGGCGTCATCCAGCTCCGCCATGGTCACCTTACCGCTCTTCACCAGCCCCGGCAGGTATTTACTGTAGTACTCGTCGCTCATGCTCATGTTGATGCCGGACTTGAGCGCCACGCGTACCGCATCTTCCGGATCGGAGGCGGTACCGTGCTTAATGAGCTCTTTAATGGCGCCGTGGTCAGAGACGGTGATGCCCTTAAAGCCCCACTGGTCACGCAGAACGTCTTTCAGCAGCCACGAATCGGAGGTCGCCGGCGTGCCGTTGAGGGAGTTCAGCGCCACCATCACCGCGCCGCTGCCGGCATCCAGCCCCGCTTTGTACGGTGGCATGTAGTCGTTGAACAGCCGCTGCGGGCTCATATCCACGGTGTTGTACTCTTTACCCCCTTCCACGGCGCCATAGGCCGCGAAGTGTTTGACGCTGGTCATCACCGCGTAGCGATCTGCCGGGCTCTTACCCTGCATCGCTTCCACCATGGTTTTCCCCATCGTGGCTGTTAAATAGGTATCTTCACCGAACCCTTCTGAGCCGCGGCCCCAGCGCGGATCGCGGGAGACGTCCACCATCGGTGCCCAGGTCATATTCAGGCCATCATCCGCCGCTTCATAGGCAGAAACGCGCCCCACGGTTTTCACCGCATCAAGGTTAAAGGACGATGCCAGACCAAGGCTAATCGGGAAGACGGTACGCTGACCGTGCACCACGTCATAGGCGAAGAACAGCGGAATTTTCAGGCGGCTGAGTTCCATTACCTGATCCTGCATTTTGCGGATATCCGGGCGGGTGACGGTGTTAAAAATAGCCCCGACCTGCCCGTCTTTGATCATCTCGCGGATGGCCTCTTTCGGGTTATCCGGGCCGACGCTGATAAGACGCAACTGGCCAATTTTCTCATCGACCGTCATTTTCTTGAGCAATTCCGTGACAAACGCGTCCCGGGCTTCAGGCGTGAGCGGGTGATTGCCAAACAAATCCTCTGCCAGCGCAGGTTGCAGCGCCAGGCTGACGGCGACACCTACAGAACATAGCCATTTCATGTCGTTTTACTCTCTCATCAATAACCGCCGGAAGAACTCGGCCAGACCGTGCGAAAAGCGCAGTGTGCCACAAACCCTCAGAACGTTGCAGGGTTATTCTCTGATTTTTCTCGTGAATACTCGACCGCTTAACAGTTAATCGCGCTATGCTTTACAACGAGAAATTTGCCCCACCACAAGGAGTGGAAGATGTCTTCTGTTCGAACTCACGATAACACGACGTTTATTAACGAACTGTCGCGCCTGGTTGGCTCCTCTCACCTGCTCACCGACCCGGCAAAAACCGCCCGCTACCGTAAGGGCTTTCGTTCCGGTCAGGGCGAGGCGCTGGCGGTGGTATTTCCCGGCACGCTGCTTGAACTCTGGCGCGTCCTGAGCGCCTGCGTGGCCGCCGACAAAATTATTCTCATGCAGGCGGCTAACACCGGTCTGACTGAAGGCTCAACGCCGAACGGCAACGATTACGATCGTGACATTGTGATCATCAGCACCCTGCGTCTCGACAAACTGCATCTGCTGGATAAAGGCGAGCAGGTGCTCGCGTTCCCTGGCACGACGCTCTACTCCCTTGAAAAAGCGCTTAAGCCGCTGGGACGCGAACCGCATTCGGTCATTGGCTCATCCTGTATTGGCGCCTCCGTGATCGGCGGGATCTGTAATAACTCCGGCGGTTCGCTGGTGCAGCGCGGCCCGGCTTACACCGAGATGTCACTTTTTGCCCGTATCGACGAAAACGGCAAGCTGACCCTGGTCAACCATCTGGGCATTGATCTTGGCGTTACGCCGGAACAGATCCTGAGTAAGCTCGACGACGATCGGGTGAAAGATGAAGACGTCCAGCACGACGGTCGTCATGCTCACGACCACGATTACATCACCCGCGTGCGGGATATCGAAGCGGATACCCCGGCACGTTACAACGCCGACCCTGACCGCCTGTTTGAATCTTCGGGCTGTGCGGGCAAGCTGGCTGTTTTTGCCGTGCGCCTCGACACCTTCCCGGCCGAGAAAAAACAGCAGGTGTTCTACATCGGCACCAATCAGCCGGACGTGCTGACCGAGATCCGTCGTCATATTCTGGGCGAGTTCGCTCACCTGCCGGTGGCGGGCGAGTACATGCACCGTGATATTTACGACATCGCGGAACGCTACGGCAAAGATACGTTCCTGATGATCGACAAGCTCGGCACCGATAAAATGCCGTTCTTCTTCACCATGAAGGGCCGTACCGACGCGATGCTGGAAAAAGTGCCGCTCTTTAAACCCCACTTTACCGACCGCTTTATGCAGAAATTGGGCAACGTCTTCCCGTCACATCTGCCGGAGCGGATGAAAACCTGGCGCGATAAGTACGAGCATCACCTGCTGCTGAAAATGGCCGGAGACGGTATTGCCGAAGCGCAAACCTGGCTCAGTGAATTCTTCAAAACTGCCGAAGGCGATTTCTTTGCCTGTACCCCTGAAGAGGGCAGCAAAGCCTTCCTGCACCGTTTCGCCGCTGCGGGTGCCGCCATTCGTTATCAGGCGGTGCATTCAGACGAGGTGGAAGACATTCTGGCGCTGGATATCGCCCTTCGCCGCAACGATACCGAGTGGTTTGAACACCTGCCGCCGGAAATTGACAGCAAGCTGGTCCACAAGCTCTATTACGGCCACTTTATGTGCTACGTCTTCCACCAGGATTACATCGTTAAGAAAGGGGTGGATGCGCACGCGCTGAAAGAGCAGATGCTCGCGCTGCTGCACGCGCGAGGCGCACAATATCCTGCGGAACATAACGTGGGGCATCTTTATAAGGCTCCTGACGCACTTAAGCAGTTTTATCGCGAGAATGACCCCACAAACAGCATGAACCCCGGCATTGGTAAAACAACGCGGAATAAATACTGGAAAGAGAGTCCTGACGCGGAGCAGCCCGTGACGCAAGCGTCTGATTAATTCCCACAGCCAAATTTGAGAGATTGTTAAGCGCGCCTTAATCGTACTAGAGTAGCGTTCTGTCGCCGGAGAAACGTTTCTCCGGCATCTGTTACGAGGAGCAGGCACATCATGTCGGCTGTTGATATTTTATCCGAAACCGAAGTGGAAGTGCGCGATGCCCTTCCCGACGATGTGCATGCTATCGCCGCTATCTACGCCTGGCATGTGCTTCACGGGCGCGCATCCTTTGAAGAAGTTCCCCCCACCATTGATGAAATGCGTCAGCGAATGAAAAGCGTGGCCGAGAATGGCTTACCGTGGCTTGTCGCGCTGTACCGCGGCATCGTCGTAGGCTACTGCTACGCGACGCCTTACCGTCCGCGCCATGCCTATCGCTACACTCTGGAAGAGTCGATTTACGTGGATGCGAGTACTACCGGTCGTGGTTTTGGCTCCGTCCTGATGGATGCGCTGATCGCCCGCTGCGAGCAAGGACCGTGGCGGCAGATGATTGCCGTTGTGGGGGATGGCAACAACAATGCCGGCTCGTTACGGTTGCATAAGAAATACGGCTTCGAAATCGTCGGTCAGTTACGCAGCGTCGGGTATAAGAAAGGTGACTGGCGGGATACGGTGATCATGCAGCGCTCACTCAATGACGGAGACTGGACGCTGCCGGAGTAAGGCGCAGCGAGGTCTGTTGCCCTCTCCCGCGGGAGAGGGCGAAAACACAGTCATTAGCAATCCGGCTCAGTCGTTCTGGGCGGTTGCCATCTGCTCTGCTTTCTGCTTTTTGTAGGTCAACGCCGCGGCCGGTACCGGCGGCACTTTCCCCGTCTCAATCCAGGTACGCAGTCGGCTTGCATCCGCGAAGTGGGTGTATTTGCCAAAGGCATCCATCACCACCAGCGCCACCGGTTTACCGTTGAATACGGTACGCATCACCAGACAGTGTCCCGCCGCGTTGGTAAACCCGGTTTTCGTTAACTGAATATTCCAGTTATCCCGGTACACCAGATGGTTAGTATTACGGAACGGCAGCGAATAGGCCGGGTTAGCAAAGGTCGCCATCTCTTCACGGGTCGTACTGAGCTGACCAATCAGCGGGTACTGTTTGCTGGCAATCAGCAGTTTTGTCAGGTCGCGGGCCGTGGAGACGTTGTGAATCGACAGGCCAGTCGGCTCGACGTAACGGGTATTGGTCATCCCCAGCGATTTGGCTTTTGCGTTCATCGCACGAATAAATGCGTCATAGCCACCCGGATAGTGGTGGGCCAGGCTCGCCGCCGCGCGGTTTTCAGAAGACATCAGCGCCAGCAGCAGCATGTTTTTACGGCTGATTTCGCTGTTCAGTCGCACGCGGGAGTAGATCCCTTTCATCTCCGGCGTATGGCTGATATCCACTTTCAGTTTTTCGTCCAGCGGCAGATGTGCATCAAGCACCACCATCGCGGTCATTAATTTGGTAATCGAGGCGATCGGGCGTACCAGATCCGGATGGCTGGCGTAAATCACCTTATTGGTGTTGAGATCAACAATCATCGCACTGCCGGAAGCGATTTGCGGCTGGGCAGCAGCGGTGGTCACGGCGGACGTTTTGGCGATCGCTGGCGCGGCAGCGGACGCTCCCAGCAACAGGGCCAGGCTAAGTAAAGAGACTCGGAATTTCAGCATGGTGAGACTTCTGATAATTATTCACGCACGTTATGACGTACACCGCCTGTGTCGATGGAGAAACGCAGGCTGGCTTCGGCATCATAGCGGTCACCGGGCTTTGTCGCCAGAGGATAATCGTGAACAGATGCTGCATTGCTGGCATTTACGCCAGCAATGCAGTGAGCCTAGAAGAGACGGTATCCATAACCCCACAGAATAACCGTCAGAGCCAGTAGCGCTTCCAGCACCAGCACGCCGATGGCGAGCGTTGAACTGGAGAAGCTCAGGCCCTCTTCTTTATTGATATTAAGGAAGGTTGGTACCCCCAGATACAGCAGATAACCGGTGTAAAAGAGGGCAATAGTACCGATCAGCGCGCACAACCAGACCAGTGGATACAGCGCCACAATACCGCTTAAGAACAGCGGCGTCGCGACATACCCGGCGAAAACCATACAGTGTGCCAGCGATGGACGTTGCGGATAGTTACGCGCCATCCAGTGAATGACACGCCCCATGACAGCCACACCCGCCAGCATCAGGCCATAAAAGAGAATGGCCAGTGAAAGACCGGTAAACCAGGAAAGCTGAACCACGGTGCCATCACCAAAGTTCCAGCCGATTTGTGTTGTGCCAATAAACGCGCAGATTACAGGCACCGCTGCCATCAGCAGCACATGATGCGTGTAATGATGCGAGACCGTTTCGTTCTCCGTTTTGATGACATGCATTTCACGATCGGGATGGGAGAAAAGTCCCCAGACATGGTTCATAACGCCCCCTTGTTGTCGGCCCGTCAGCGATATCTTAAGTATAATGCAGGCCTGAGATTATTTTATGTACAGTGGGAAATTTCCGTTGATTGCCCCGTTATTGATTCATGGGGTATATGATTAACCGAGGCATAATAAGGGAGATGACATTGACGTAATGGATATCAACAGTCTTATTGAACACTATGGATACGCTGCACTGGTCGTTGGCAGCGTGGCGGAAGGAGAAACCATCACGCTGCTCGGCGGGGTGGCCGCGCATCAGGGGTTACTCAAATTCCCACTCGTTGTTGCCGCAGTCGCACTCGGCGGGATGATTGGCGATCAGCTGCTCTACTTTCTGGGACTGCGCTTTGGCCCTACGCTTTTGAAGCGCTTTTCAAAGCACCGCAAGAAAATTCAACGTGCCCAACGGCTTATCCAGCGTCACCCTTACCTGTTCGTGATTGGCACCCGTTTTATGTACGGCTTTCGGATTATCGGCCCGATACTGATTGGCGCCAGCCATTTACCGCCGAAAATTTTCCTGCCGCTGAACATTCTTGGCGCGATTGCCTGGGCCCTGATCTTTACCACGCTCGGTTATGTGGGTGGAGAAGTGATTGGTCCGTGGCTGCATAATGTTGACCAGCATCTGAAGCACTGGGCATGGGTTATCCTGATTGTCGTGGTGGTGATTGCGGTCCGGCTGTGGCTGAAGCATCGGGAAAAGACGCGGGATGAAGAGTAAGTGCAATGGCGCCCTCTCGCACAAAGAGAGGGCGAAAAGTTTCTACCCTGCGGGCTTAAATTGTGGATTCGCCAGCATAAAACCGCCGTCGACAATAAATGATTGCCCGGTAGCATAGCTGGCGTCACCGTCACACAGCCACGCCACCAGGCTGGCAATCTCTTTGGTATGCCCCGGCCGCGCGAGCGGGATCGCGGGCATCGAACCGGCCTTCACTTCACTGTCGTCCATATCATTCATTGGCGTGGCAATGGCTCCTGGCGCAACGGCATTCACCAGAATGTTATGCTCGACCAGCTCCAGCGCCATGGATTTGGTTAATCCGCCCAGGGCATGCTTGGCCGCCGTATACGCACTGGCATCCGGTAAAGGCGTGTGTTCATGCACCGAGGTAATGTTCACAATTCGCCCCCCCTCTCCCTGCTTCACCATCTGACGCGCAGCGATCTGTGAACAGAGAAACGCGCCATCCACGTCAACGGTAAAAATCCCCCGCCACTCCTCAAACGGCATGTCGAGAAACGGCGCTTTGGTCATCGCCCCGGCATTGTTGACCAGCACGTCCAGCCGACCAAAGCGCGTAATTAACGTTTCAATGGCCTGCGCCCCCTGCGGGAGAGTGCTTAAATCAAGCTGAACCGCCTCTGCACGCCGCCCCTTCGCCTCGACTTCGCGGCAGGTTTCCAGCGCACCTTTTTCGTCGGAATGCCAGGTGACGCCGATATCAAACCCTCGTTCAGCCAGCATCAGGGCCGTGGTTTTCCCAATCCCGGAATCCGATGCGGTAACAATCGCGACTTTGGTCATACTCACCTCCAGAAAAGCTGCAAAGAGGTAAGTATAGATAATCGCGCTTTTTAGCCCTGATGATAGCCGCCACCCAGCGCCGAGGTCAGCTGCAGCGTGGCGTCAACGTACTGGCCTTTGAGCATCACCCCGGTGAGCTGCTCCCTGAGGGCCGGTATTCTGGCCTCACTCACGCGGGAGCCGGCGATAATGCCGGCGCGAAAGCGGGCCTGAGCCAGTGCAACAACGCGGGCAGCCTCTTTTTCGACACGCTGCTGGTGCTGGTTTTTGGCGGTCAGTGTTTCGACTTCGCTGGCCGTGCGCGCCACCTGATTCACCGCATCCACCACCGCTTTGTTATAACGCACGACGGAGAGATTGTTCTGCGCCTGGGCAATATCCAGCTCGGCGTTTAGCCTGCCGCTGTCGAAAATGGGCAGCGTCAGACCGGCGGTGACGCCCATCTGCTGCGCAGAAGAGCGGAACAAATCGCTCAGGTGCAGGGCATCCTGCTGTAAGAAAGCCATCAGATTCACATCGGGATAGAAGGCTGCTCTGGCGGCCTCAACATCACTCATGGAGGCCTCGATATACCAGCGAGCCTCCTGCAAATCCGGTCGACGTGCCAGCAGTTCATACCCCAGCGTGGCCGGGAGCGAGGCTTCTACTGTGGGTAAGGCGTGGCGTGTAAGCGTCACTGAGGAGGTGTTCGTCAGGGCGCTCAGACGCGCCTCAACGGCTTTCATTTTTCCGTTCACTTCTGCCAGCTGCTCGTCAGTTTTGCTGGCGTTGATGTCGGTCTCGACGCCCTCAACGGAAGAGGTGATCCCATGCTGATACAGTTCGCGGTCGGCTGCAATGATCGTGTCCTGCTGGTGTTTAATCTCCGTGAGGACATCCCCCACCGCGGCCTGGGTTTGCCACGCCCAGTAAAGACGTGCGACGCTGCTGGCAAGCAGTTGTCGGGTTTGCTCAAGCTCCGCTTTTTGCGCGTTTACCCGGCCAATTCGGGCTTCAACCCGTGCACGATTTTTCCCCCACAAATCGAGATCCCAGCCCGCGCTCAGACCAAAAGTACCGTTGGTGTACCACGGCCCGGTGGTTCCCGCCGCCGGATCGGTTATCGCAAAGGGCCCCATCAGCCCCTCGGCCGACATTTTTTGCCGTTCAGCATCCGCTGAGAAATCAATTTCCGGCCCCCCGGCGGCCAGGGTGGCTTTTGCCTGCGCTTCCGCCAGCGTGATGCGCTGACGGGCAATTTGCATATCCGGCGCATCGTTCAGCGCCTTCGCAATCAGCGAATTGAGTTCAGGATCGTTATACGTTTTCCACCATGCATCTTTCGGCCACGCGGTATGGCTCAGCGTAGTATTCACCGCAGCCGTTGTTGATTGCATATTTACAGGGGAAACCGAGGCATGTTCCGGCGCGCAGGCCACCAGAATAAAAACCAGGGGAATACTCAGAGATAAAGGTTTCATTACGCCATTCACGCGAAAAATAAAGGCGCAACTTACGCCAGACGTCGCTCTTTTTTTTAGTAACGCGTGGCAACCCGCAATTTGTCATACATTTTCATACTCAGAAAATTATTCATCATAAGAATGAATTAAATGAGTGAATTCATCTTCATTATAAATTCACTGCTACACTTACTTTCGACAAACAGACGCAGGAGAAACGAATGAAAATATTACTGTGGGTTATTTTAATTATATTTCTGATAGGGCTGCTGGTGGTAACCGGTGTATTCAAGATGATTTTCTGATTTCATTGCCCGGCTCAGCGCCGGGCAAATTCCGTTACCTGGACTGAATCACCCGTGCAATATCAGCGGAAGTCTGCAGCGTGCGGATCTCCTGAAATAACCCCAGTGCTTCACTGTACTCTTTGCGTAAATAACTGAGCCACTGCTTAATTCGCGCGACGTGATATAACCCGGTATCACCCTGTTTTTCGAGGCGACTGTATTTTTTCAGCAGCGTGACCACATCAGCCCACGGCATACGTGGTTCGTTATATTTAATCACCCGGCTGAGGTTTGGTACGTTAAGCGCGCCGCGGCCAATCATCACCGCATCGCAGCCAGTCTCTTTCAGGCACGCCTGCGCGCTTTCGTAATCCCAGATTTCCCCGTTGGCAATAACGGGAATGGTGAGTCTTTTGCGGATCTCGCCAATCGCCTGCCAGTTAATACGTTCGGCTTTATAGCCATCTTCTTTGGTGCGGCCATGCACCACCAGCTCAGTGGCCCCGGCCTGCTGCACGGCATCGGCAATCTCAAATTGCCGCGCGTCGCTGTCCCATCCCAGACGCACCTTTACCGTCACCGGCAGATGCGACGGTACAGCCTCACGCATGGCTTTTGCACCACGATAAATCAGCTCCGGATCTTTCAGCAAGGTGGCGCCGCCGCCGCTGCCATTCACCAGTTTTGATGGGCAACCGCAGTTGAGGTCAACCCCAAAGGAACCAAGCTCTACGGCACGAGCCGCGTTCTCCGCCAGCCATTCGGGATACTGACCCAATAGCTGAATGCGCACCAGCGTGCCGGAAGAGGTGCGGCTTTGATGATGCAGTTCCGGGCAAAGGCGATAGAATGATTTTACTGGCAACAACATATCGACCACGCGCAAAAACTCCGTCACGCAGAGATCGTAGTCGTTCACCTCGGTCAGAAGCTCGCGCACGAGGGAGTCGAGCACGCCTTCCATTGGGGCCAGTAAAACACGCATAGCAGTACCTGTGAAAAAAGACGCGCTATAGTAGCCGCTCTCCCGGCATGAGGAAAGCCCGGCGGTTAACCCGGTGAGGTTATACCAGACGTTCCATTTCGGAATGTCTGGTATGCTCAAAATTCATGATGTGATCCGTGGCACATTTTTAGGTTTAATTGTATGATGAATGCGTTTCATCAAGGACTTTCACCATGAGAAAATCATTGAACATTATCTGGCAATATCTTCGCGCATTCGTCCTGATTTACGCCTGCCTGTATGCCGGAATCTTTATCGCATCCCTGCTTCCCATTACCATCCCCGGCAGTATCATTGGAATGTTGATCCTCTTTGTTTTGCTGGCATTGCAAATTCTGCCTGCCAAATGGGTTAACCCTGGCTGCTTTGTCCTTATTCGCTATATGGCGCTGCTGTTCGTGCCTATCGGCGTCGGGGTTATGCAGTATTTTGATTTGCTCCAGGCGCAGTTCGGACCCATTGTGGTCTCCTGCGCGGTCAGTACGCTGGTGGTTTTCCTGGTAGTAAGCTGGAGTTCGCATCTGGTGCATGGCGAACGTAAAGTGGTTGGGCAGAAAGGAACAAAACAATGATGGCCAATATCTGGTGGTCGCTGCCGTTAACGCTGGCAGTGTTCTTCGCCGCACGCAAACTCGCCGCACGTTTCAAAATGCCGTTACTTAATCCGCTGCTGGTGGCGATGGTGGTGATTATCCCGTTTCTGCTTCTCACCGGCATTCCTTATGAACGCTACTTTGCCGGCAGCAAAATTTTGAACGACCTTCTGCAGCCGGCCGTGGTGGCGCTCGCCTTTCCTTTATATGAGCAATTGCACCAGATCCGCGCCCGCTGGAAATCCATCATTACCATCTGTTTTGTCGGGAGCCTGGTGGCGATGATCACCGGCACCTCGGTGGCGCTGTTGATGGGCGCGTCTCCACAAATTGCGGCCTCTATTCTGCCTAAGTCGGTCACCACGCCTATCGCGATGGCCGTGGGCGGCAGCCTGGGGGGGATTCCGGCCATCAGCGCCATGTGTGTGATATTCGTGGGGATCCTCGGCGCGGTCTTTGGACATACCCTGCTGAATGCGATGCGTATCCACACCAAAGCGGCACGAGGTCTGGCGATGGGTACCGCGTCGCACGCCCTGGGCACCGCGCGCTGCGCTGAACTGGATTATCAGGAAGGGGCGTTTAGCTCACTCGCACTGGTGATCTGCGGGATTATCACCTCCCTGCTCGCACCGTTTATTTTCCCGCTGATTGTGGCGGTCATGGGTTAAAATTTGCGATGCGTCGCGCAAATTTCATTTTGTTTTCATAAGTTGCATACATAATGAGAAGTGGATCACATATAAAGCCCCAGCGGCTCCGTAAACTACCGATCCATTAACCTTTATGAGGCAAACGCCATGCATCCACGTTTTCAAGCTGCTTTCGCCCAGCTTGCAGAGAATGTGCAATCAGCTCTGGCCCCGATTCTGGCGGATGAGCATTTCCCGGCCCTGCTGACGGCTGAACACGTCACGGCACTGAAAGAAGCCACAGGGCTGGACGACGACGCGCTGGCCTTCGCGCTGCTGCCGCTGGCGGCAGCCTGCGCCCGCGCCGATCTCTCTCATTTCAACGTCGGTGCGATTGCACGCGGCGTAAGTGGAACCTGGTACTTCGGTGGCAACATGGAGTTCCTCGGCGCGACCATGCAGCAGACCGTTCACGCGGAACAAAGCGCCATCAGCCACGCCTGGCTGCGCGGTGAACAAGCGCTGAGCGCCATTACCGTTAACTACACCCCTTGCGGCCACTGCCGCCAGTTCATGAACGAGCTGAACAGCGGGCTGGAGTTACGCATCAATCTGCCAGGCCGTGCGCCGCATACCCTCGGGGATTACCTGCCTGACGCGTTTGGTCCGAAAGATCTCGACATCAAAACGCTGCTGATGGATGAACAGGATCACGGTTTTGCCCTTTCCGGCGATGCGCTGAGCGAAGCCGCGATTCGCGCGGCGAACAAGAGCCACACGCCATACAGTCACTCCCCAAGCGGTGTGGCGCTGCAGTGTCGTGATGGTCGCATCTTCACCGGAAGCTATGCCGAAAACGCCGCCTTTAACCCGACGCTGCCACCGCTTCAGGGCGCCCTGAATTTGCTGAGCCTCAATGGCTATGACTACCCGGACATTCAGCGCGCTATTCTGGCAGAGAAAGCCGACGCGCCGTTGATCCAGTGGGATGCCACCGCCGCAACGCTGAAAGCGCTCGGTTGCTCAACTATTGACCGTGTTTTGCTTGCGTAATGCCTCCGGCGGGCAGAAATGCCCGCCACTTTGCTGAAAAACCCCTCAGTTGATTCGCTGTTTCTTGCGCTAACCAGGCGGGTAAAGTAGCCTGAGTTAAATTTCACCTTCGGTACGAGCCATCTGCATGTTAAAGCGCGCTTTTTACAGCCTGTCTGTCCTGGTCGGCATACTGCTGTTGATCGTGCTGGGTCTTGATCGCTGGATGAGCTGGAAAACGGCTCCGTATATCTTTGACGACCTGCAGGACCTGCCCTATCGTCAGGTCGGCGTTGTGCTGGGTACCGCCAAGTATTACCGCACCGGGGTAATTAATCAGTATTACCGTTACCGCATTCAGGGCGCGCTGAACGCGTATAACAGCGGCAAAGTGAATTACCTGCTGCTGAGCGGCGATAATGCGCTGCAAAGCTATAACGAACCGGTCACCATGCGCAAAGACCTGATTGCCGCTGGCGTCGATCCGGCCGATATCGTGCTCGACTACGCGGGTTTCCGTACTCTGGATTCCATCGTGCGTACGCGCAAGGTGTTCGATACCAACGATTTCATCATCATTACCCAACGTTTCCACTGCGAACGGGCGCTGTTTATCGCGCTGCATATGGGTATCCAGGCGCAGTGCTACGCCGTGCCGTCGCCAAAAGATATGCTGAGCGTCCGCGTACGTGAGTTTGGCGCGCGTTTTGGCGCTCTGGCCGATCTGTACATCTTCAAACGTGAACCGCGCTTTTTAGGCCCGCTGGTACCCATTCCGGCGATGCATGAAGTGCCGGAAGATGCGCAGGGCTACCCGGCCGTCACGCCAGAACAACTGCTTGATATGCAGAAAAAAGAGAAAAAATAGCCTCGCCTTTATACTTTCTTTATACCGGGCGTAACGCTTTTTATCCCGCCTTTACGCCGCCCCTTTTAAGCTGAGTTCACTGCCGCTACGGCTTCATTGAAGAATGACTATGAACTCAATAATGAATGCGTTTTTCCTGAAAAATATCCGCCCCTATTTTAACTTCCCGGGTTTATCACTTCCGACGGCGCTCAACGCTGGCCTCTGGCTTGATGACAAAATTGATGCCATGCAACACAACGTCTCGCTGGAAGTGGCGGATTACCTGGAACGTTACCCGCAGACAAAACATATTGACGTTTACCTGAACGATATCAATGGCATTATGCGCGGCAAGCGGCTCTCGGTGGAAAGCATGCTAAATCTGGAAAAAGGCTGTTACTTCCCCCTCTCCGTCTACTCCATGGACCATAAAGGCAAAATAGCCGCCCCGCTTGATGATGAGCCCGACCGGCTCTGCGTTCCCGTCGGCGGTTCCCTGCGCCCCTGTTCGCAAGACCCTCAGCATAACGCGCAGATCCTGCTGACCATGAAAGAGAGTGACGGCAAACCGTGCCCGCTTGAGCCAAGGGTGATATTGCAAAACGTTCTGGCTCGTTTCCATCAGCACGGGCTCTTCCCGGTGATTGCCCCGGAAATTGAGTTTTACCTGACCGGACGCGGCACGCAGGATCCACAAAATCAGGGCTGCTTTCATATGGATACCTCAACGGCACACGCGGCACTGTTTGACGAGCTGGAGCAGCTGGCGCACCTGCAGCGTATCCCCCTGACCGGGATCGTGGCCGAAGCCGAATCTGGCCAGTTCGAGTTAAACCTGAAGCATAGCCATCGCGTCGTTGAAGTCTGCGATAACGTGCTGGCCCTGCGACGCCTGACCCGCTACGTTGCGGAGAAACAGGGTCTGCAGGCCAGCTTTATGGCCAAACCGTTCAGCCAGCAGTCCGGCAGCGGTTTGCACTTCCATTTCAGCCTGAACGATATTCATGGCGAAAACGTATTCGCGTCACCGGTGGAAGCGCTGAACAGCATGATGCGCCTCTGCATCGCTGGCCAGCTGGCGCTGATGCCCGCCTCCATCGCCATTCTCGCCCCTGGCGTTAACGCATTCCGCCGCCTGCGTAAAAACCTCACGGAACCGCTATTTAACTCCTGGGGCTATAACACCCGCTCCGCCGCGCTGCGTATTCCCTGCTCTGATGACCATAACCGGCGTATTGAGTACCGGCTGGCCGGGGCTGATGCCAACCCGTATCTGGTGGCGGCAACGCTTCTGAGCGGAATGCTGTACGGGCTGGAAAATTTTGACGAGCAGGATTTACCTGAACCTCAGCAGGACGGGCCGGATCTGCCGCTGTTTCAGCAGGAGGCGATCGAGACATTTGCACGCTGTCAGTATCTCACCGACAGCCTGGGAGAGGCTTTTTCTCAACAGTGGGTTGCCTGCAAGCTCTCCGAACTCGACTGGTTCGAGAGCATCGTCACCCGGGAGGAGTCGAGTCTGGCATGAAGCACAAAAAAGCCCGCTCGGTGAGCGGGCCAGGTAATGCCAGAGGCGATTATTTTTTACGCGCGTATTTGAGTGAATCCAGGGCGACCGCAAAGATGATGATGCCGCCTTTGATGATGTACTGCCAGTACGGGTTCACGCCGATGTAGGTCAGACCGTAGTTGATTACGGTAAAGATGATGACACCGGTTACCACGCCGAACACGGTACCCACGCCGCCGCTAAAGGAGACGCCGCCGACCACACAGGCTGCGATCGCATCCAGTTCGTACATGAAGCCCAGGTTGTTCGTTGCAGAGCCGATACGGCCCGCTTCCAGCATCCCACCAAAGGCGTAGAACACACCTGACAGGGCATAGATCATCAGCAGGTTCAGGGCAACGTTGACGCCGGACACTTTCGCCGCTTCCGGGTTACCGCCGATAGCGAAGATGTTTTTACCGAAGCGGGTTTTGTTCCACAGGATCCAGACAAAAGCGACGGCAATCAGGGCGTAGAAGGTAATGTACGACAGGCGGAAACTGCCCAGCGCGATAAACCCTTGCGTAAAGGTCGAGAACCCGCTGTCGAAGCCAGAGATTGGCGACGCCCCCACGAAGTCGTAGTACAGGGAGTTAATACCGTAAACGATGATCATCGTACCTAAGGTGGTGATAAATGGCGTCACGTTCAGATAAGCGATAATGATGCCGTTAATCAGACCAATCACTGCGCCAATCGCACAGACAATCAGGATCACCACGAAAATGGGCATGGTCGCCATTTCCGGGAACACCTTGTTGGCGTTTTCCATCGACTGCAGAAGCGTTGCCGCGATAACCGCCGCGAGGCCAACCTGACGTCCCGCTGACAGGTCAGTCCCCTGCGTCACGATAAGTCCCGCCACGCCCAGCGCGATAATAATACGCACGGAGGACTGGGTCAGGATGTTACTGAGGTTCAACAGGCTTAAGAACGTAGGGTCCTGGAAAATGATGATAGCCAGCAGTACTAAAAGAACAACGTAAATACCGCCTTCTTTCAGGTAAGTGAGAAAACTTTTTTTATTTAACGTACTCATGAGGAGCCCCTGATCTTAAAGGTGCAAAGACGCAAGACGCAAAATTTCGTTTTGCGTTGTCGTTTTGGTGTCAACAATACCGGCAACGAGACCATTGCTCATAACCAGAATACGATCTGTGATCCCTAACAATTCCGGCATTTCGGAAGAAATAATAATGATCCCTTTATTCTTTTTCGCCAGCTCGGCAATCAGCTGATAAATCTCAAACTTCGCGCCGACGTCAATACCGCGGGTCGGTTCATCCAGCATCAGGATTTCTGGCTGGGTTAATAACCAACGGCCAATAATGACCTTCTGCTGGTTACCGCCTGACAGCGAACCAATTTGCGTGCGGTGACCTGGCGTTTTGACGCGCATGGAGTCAATCACCCACTGGGTATCGCTCTTCATGCGGGAGTTATCCAGCAGCCCGACTTTGTTTTTATAGTTGCGAATATTGGAAATTAACGAGTTAAAGTTAATATCCAGATACGCATAAATACCGGTCGAACGACGCTCTTCCGTGACCAGCGCAAAACCATTATTAATGGCTTCGTTAGCGCTGTGGTTATTGATTTTCTTACCGTGCAGCGTGATGGTGCCCGCGGCTTTCTCACGAATACCGAACAGGGTTTCGACAATATCAGTACGTTTTGCCCCAACCAGACCTGCGATACCGAGAATTTCGCCCTTATGCAGGTCAAAAGAGACGTCGCGAATAGACGGCTGGCGCAGCGAGGTGAGATTGCGAACCTCAAGGATCACTTCACCCGGCTTGTTCTCTTTGTCCGGGAAGCGCTGGTTCAGAGAGCGCCCCACCATCATGGCGATGATCTTGTCCATATCCAGCCCTTCGAGAGGCTGGGTGGCAATCCACTGGCCGTCGCGCAGGATGGTAATCTCATCACACAGCTGGAAGATCTCTTCCATTTTGTGAGAGATATAAACAATGCCGCAGCCGCGGTCTTTGAGCTTACGAATAATGGTAAAAAGGTGGTTAACCTCTTTTTCCGTTAATGACGATGTCGGTTCGTCCATGATGACGATTTTCGCATCATAGGAGAACGCTTTGGCAATTTCGATCATCTGCATTTGGGATACGGATAACGTTCCCACGCGGGCGCGCGGATCGATATCAATATCCAGTTCATCGAAAATCGCTTTGGTGTCGCGATACATTTTATCCTGATCGACAAAGACACCTTTGGTCGGATAACGGCCCAGCCACATGTTATCCATAACAGAACGCTGCAGCACCAGGTTTAATTCCTGGTGAACCATTGAGATACCGTTTTCCAGTGCTTCTTTTGCTGAATGGAAATCGATCTCTTTCCCCTGAAAAAGAATGCTGCCAGAATCTTTTTGATAGATCCCAAAAAGACATTTTAATAATGTTGATTTACCTGCGCCGTTCTCCCCCATTAATGCATGAATAGAGTGAGGACGAACTTTTAAATTAACATTATCGAGTGCCTTAACCCCGGGAAATGACTTGTTGATAGCGCTCATTTCCAACAAGTATTCACCAGATGACTGAGTATTTGTGCTGACCATAATTATACCTTGTTGGCCTCGCATATCGCGTTATAAAAGGGCGCAACAAGTTGCGCCCAGTGAAGACAATTCAAATAACTTATTTACCGATAAACTCAGCCAGGTTGGACTGGTCTACGCCGACGTAAGGTACGCGAACGATTTTGTTTTCAATTTTCCAGGTCGTACCGTCTGCCGCACCTTTGCCATCGGCCAGGTTTTTCGCCAGATCGAAGGTTGCTTTCGCCTGGTTGTTGGCATCGTTCAGCACGGTACCGGCCATTGCACCGGATTTCACCAGGGCCAGAGCTTCTGGCAGTGCATCCACACCGAACACAGGAATGGCTGATTTGTTGTGCGCTTTCAGCGCTTCTACCGCACCCATAGCCATCGCATCGTTGTTGGCAATTACCACTTCGATTTTGTTAGCGTTCGGGCCGGACAGCCACGCGTCCATCTTATCTTTCGCCTGAGCGGTATCCCACATCGCGGTATCTAATGCCAGCTGCTGGGTTTTCAGGCCCTTATCATTCAGCTCTTTGATAACGTAAGTGGTACGGGCTTCAGCATCCGGATGGCCTGGTTCGCCTTTCAGCAGCACGAACTGGATCTGGCCGTCTTTGTTCAGGTCCCAGTTCGGGTTCGCCGCCCAGTGTTTAGCGATCAGATCGCCCTGAATAATTCCGGACTCTTTGGAGTCAGTACCGACGTAAAACGCTTTGTCATAGCTGTCCAGCGCTTTACGGGAAGGTTCTTTGTTGAAGAAGACAATCGGCACATTCTGGCCGCGCGCTTTTTCAATGACCGTGCCTGCCGCAGCGGGGTCAACCAGGTTGATGGCCAGTGCCTTCACGCCTTTTGCCAGCAGAACGTCGATCTGGTCGTTCTGTTTGGACTGGTCGTTCTGGGAGTCATTCATCAGCAGCTGAACATCTGGCGCTGCTTTAGCATCTTTCTCGATAGCTTTACGGACAACAGACATGAAGTTGTCGTCGTATTTATAGATGGTCACACCAATACGGGTATCCGCAGCGTGCGCTGCTGCACCAAAAAGCATGCTTGCCATTACAGCAGACAGGGTCAACACCTTCTTATTCATGGTATCTCCGGTTTTTTTTATGCAGGGTAGTTCTTGTGAATAACGATCGGCAGGCAGGTGTTAATAAAACGTTACTGACAGCCGAAGTTCACTTATAAAATTTCTATCTTCCGTGTTCGGTAACGCTCCAGAAATGCGTTTTATTCGTTGTTTGCGGCACATTGGCTATGGTGAAAGTGATTAATCACTGTTACATAGCGTTTCAGCCCCTAAAACGCTGACATCATAGTCAGCGCCTTGTTAAGATACTGTGAATTTACTCACAGATTGAAAACGGTTACATCCGCTGATGTAATCAGTTAGTGATCGGAACCACAATTTGCCGGGCAGCGACAGAATGTCGACGCACTAAAGTCGGCATGAAACAGTGTGTTGCGCCCGGATCCAGCAGCCCTGCCGCCCCCTGTAACGCCAGCTCAGTGGCCAGTTTGGCCATAGAGGCAATGGGGTAACGCACGGTGGTCAGCTGCGGGTCGGTGTAACGGGCAATGGGAATATCATCAAAACCAATCAACGATAAATGCTGTGGCACCGCAATGCCGTTATCCTTCAGCGCAGTCAGCGCCCCGGCCGCCATGTTATCGTTATAGGCAAACACGGCAGACAGCTGCAGATTACGGCCCAGCAACTCCACCATCGCCGCCTCCCCGCCCTGCATATCCGGCGTTCCGGTTCCGACCCAGCTTTCAGACGGCGTAATACCCTGTTCTTTAAGGGCGTTTTGCCAGCCTTCGCGCCGCAGCTCATCATCTTCAATATGATGGCTGGAGGCCAAAAAACCGATCCGCTGATGCCCGTTGTTGATGAGCATTTTGGTGGCCATCATCGCCCCGCTGACGTTATCCAGCCCGACGCAGCGGTGGGCATACCCTGGCACAATACGGTTGATCAGCACCATGCCCGGGATTTGCTCCATAAACCCGGAAATCTCGTCATCGCTTAAGGCTTTTGAGTGCACAATCAGTGCGTTACAACGCTGGCGGATCAGCACTTCAATCGCATGACGCTCTTTTTCAGCCTCGTGATAGCTGTTGCCAATCAGCACGTATTTCTGATGCTGCTGAGCGACAACGTCTACCGCTTTAACCAGCGCACCGAAAAAGGCATCAGAGACATCCATCACCACCACGCCAATGGTATCGCTGACCTGCGTGGCAAGCGCCTGCGCATTGGCATTAGGGCGATAACCCAGCTGGGTCACGGCTTTCATTACGGTTTCGCGGGTGTCAGGGCTGACCAGCGCGCTGTTGTTCAGCACGCGTGAGACGGTAGCCACGGAAACACCCGCCTGACGGGCGACGTCACGAATGGTGATCATATTCACCATCCTTCAAAGGATTGCAGCAACTCACAGACACCCCCTGTGTTTAGCAAGGTGGCTATTTTGGCAGCGAGAGAAAGGGGACTACGTGAAGAAGCTCACACAGATGAAAACGTTTACATCCGTTTTGTTAATGATTGTGATCCAGATCGTTATCTGGATGTATTTCTCAATGATACCCCTGAAGCATGTGCGGTTAACTGACGCCACACCCACTCCAGCGGCCCCTGGCGGAAATAACGTAGCCAGAGAACAGAAAACGCCAGGTTAACCATCCAGACCGGGATAACAAACGCCAGCAGCGAAAGCCGGTCGAATTTCATAAACAGGCCAAACCGATAGAAAAGCGTGGTGCATATCAGCGTCTGCAGAATGTAATTGCTGAGGGCCATACGGCCTACGCAGGCAATGGCACTGACAATCCATGCGCGACACATTTGTGGCCAGAAGCCGTAAATGAGTGCCGCATAGCCAATCGTCTGGAAGGGCGCGCTCAGCTCGCGCGGGACCTGAAGCAGAAACGCACACCAGCGGTAGTTCCAGTGCAGATGCCACTGCATGATCACTGCCGGCAAATTAATCAGCACGCCGAGAAGAATTAACCCGGCTCCCGTCAGGCGATAGTGGCGAAGGGAAAATTCCCCTTTCAGCCAGCCGGTGCGCATCAGTGATGCCCCCATCAGCATCATCCCTGCCAGCTGCCAGCCATACTGCGCCCCCAGCGCCAGCAGGTTATCGCCAAGCATATCCGCACGGTTGCTTATCGCTTCCGTGCCTCCTTTCAGCTTCCAGTACTGCTCGTACTGAAGGTTGGCGGCATCGGGGATCCATGAACGGTTTGCCGCATCACCGGAGATTATCCCCAGCAGTAACAGCACGCCAAGGCCCATGACGTAAAGCATCACGCCCGTGTTAAACAGGCTTTTTACGCTGTGCGCTTCGCGAATGAGCCGCCAGCAAATCAGCCCGACTAAGCCATAGGCGAGAAGAATGTCGCCATCCCAGAAGAATAGCCCGTGAATAAAGCCGAGGATCACCAGCAACGTCAGACGCGACTGGATCCAGCGCGTGCCCCGCCTGAGCAGTAGCTGCAGGCCTGCGCCAAACAGCAGGGCAAACAGGGTGAGGAATTTGACCTGGGCAAAGAGATCGAGGATGGCCCACGTCCAGGCATCGCTGCGGGTGATGTCGCCATACCACGCAGGATTGAGATACGCCGCCTTCGGCAAGCCGAAGGCGCTGATGTTAAGCAGCAGGATACCGAGAATGGCGACGCCTCGAACAAAATCGAGCGTGACGTTTCGCTCCATGTAGCCTGCCCTGTCAGATTAGTTGTGGTGACGCACGGCGCGCAGAAACTCCTGGCGGGTGTTCTGGCTGGATTTAAACAGACCGCCCAGCGACGTCGTGGTGGTCGCACTGGTGGCATCACGCACGCCGCGCGCTTTCACACAGTAGTGAACGGCGTCGATAGATACTGCCACGTTATTGGTGCCCAGCAGCGTTTGCAGCGCGGTCAGGATCTGCTGCGTCAGACGCTCCTGCACCTGTGGACGCTGAGCAAAGAACTGCACGATGCGGTTGATCTTCGACAGACCAATCACCGTATCTTTAGGAATATAAGCCACGGTCGCTTTACCGTCGATGGTCACGAAGTGGTGTTCGCAGGTACTGGTTAACGTGATATCACGTACCGTTACCATCTCATCCACCTTCATCTTGTTTTCAATGACGGTGATTTTCGGGAAATTGGCGTAATCCAGGCCGGAGAAAATTTCGTCAACGTACATTTTTGCGATACGGTGCGGCGTCTCCATCAGACTGTCGTCGCTCAGATCGAGATTCAGCAGTTGCATGATCTCGGTCATATGCCCAGCAATCAGATGCTTACGGGTTTCATTGTCCAGTTCCTGAACGGGTGGACGCAGTGGCGTTTCAAGACCACGCGCAACCAGAGCTTCGTGAACCAGGGCTGCTTCTTTACTGAGTGATGGCATTCTTTTCTCCTGCAGGTGTGGCGTCTTTTGCCCTCGTTGTGGCAAAAGTGTGCGCTCATTGTGCGTGAGGCGGCGCACATAATCCAGTATTCACGACGATAATTATTGCAATTGCTGTTGCCTTTCGGCCTGACGATCCCAGACCAGTGCGCCGCCGATGAACAGCGCGACGCCCGCCAGCCCCAGCGCAGGCTCCAGTCGGTGCGTGAGCCACGTCGACAACGCCGACGTTACCGGGCCAATCAACTGACCGATGGCATAACCGGTAGTAAGCAGTCCCGCCATGTAGCGCGTGTGATCTGGTGCCAGTTCGCGCCCATAAAGTAAAGAGAGCTGAACGGCACACAAGAACCCGCCCCCAACGAGCAAGCCGCCGGTCAGTAACCCGCCAATCCCCGGCAGCAGCCAGGCTGCCAATACGCCGGCCCCCTGCAACCACAATACGATAGCCAGCCTGCGGTTTGAGGTTGAGGTGTGGCGTAAAACGATGCTGAGCGCAATGCCCGCCACGGCGGCAATACCAAATATCGGCCAGACAAACTGGGCAAACAGACTGCCGGGAAAACGCACGGCCGCCATTTGCGATAAAAAGGTCGCCGGAAGGATATAGCCAAAGCCAGCCAGGCTGTAGCTCCAGACCAGGCGCTTTAAATTCTTCGTCAGGACGAGCGGTTCCGGTGCGCTGCCCGGCCGGTGAAGTTGACCCGCACGCGGCAGATACCGGGCCACCAGCGCGATAAGCACCAGTGCCAGCACGCCGTAGATTTGCCATGCTGCACCGGCGGAGAGCGCCTTAGCCTGGATATAGACGGCGAGCAGCCCGCTGAGCGCAATACCTGCACCTGGCCCGGCAAATACCGCGGCGCTGAGACCCGGTTTCCCCAGTTGTCCCAGCCGCTCGTTGGTCCAGGCGGCAATCAGCACCATCGACCAGCCACTCATGCAGCCAATCACAAAGCGCAGCAGGCCATGTACCACAGCGTTATCGGCCGCAGCGGAAAGCAGCGTCAGCGCAACTGCACCAAAAATACCCAACCAGAGGCGTGTTTCAACGAAGCGGTGCGCACGCATTGCATCCCATGCTCCCACCAGATAGCCCAGATAGTTCATCGCCGCCACCAGGCCCGCGCTGGTGAGCGTGAGTTGCCCGGCGGCAATCATTAGCGGCACCTGAGGGGTAAAAGCAAAGCGCCCTATCCCCATCGCTACCACCAGAACCACAAACCCACTGAGCGCGATACGCAGCGCCATGACCGCTCCAATTGTTAAAAAAAAGTTAATTTATGATGCCGCATCTTACCGTCCTGCGAAAGTGAAAGTTGCTCACAGGTAAATGAAAACTCTGTATTATGGGCCGAGTAAATAGCAATTCGTATTAAGGAGCCCTGCATGGAACTGCTCGAAGAGCATCGTTGTTTTGAAGGTCGACAGCAGCGCTGGCGGCACGACTCCAGCGTACTGAACTGTGCCATGACGTTCAGCATTTTTTTGCCGCCAACTGAAACGGGCGTAAAGCCACCCGTGCTGTTCTGGCTGTCCGGTTTAACCTGTACCGACGAAAACTTCACCACCAAAGCGGGCGCGCAGCGTATTGCGGCTGAACTGGGGATTGCGCTGGTCATGCCTGACACCAGCCCGCGTGGCGATGATGTCGCCGATGATGCCGGGTACGATCTGGGCAAAGGCGCCGGATTCTACCTGAACGCGACAGAGCAGCCCTGGGCACGTCATTACCGCATGTATGATTACATTCGTGACGAACTGCCTGCGCTGGTTCAGGCCGAATTTGAGGTAAGCGACCGCTGCGCCATTAGCGGACACTCCATGGGTGGACACGGCGCGTTGATAATGGCGCTGAAAAATCCGGGAAAATACACCAGCGTGTCGGCATTCGCCCCGATTGTGAACCCCACTCAGGTGCCATGGGGTCAGAAAGCCTTCACCCATTATTTGGGCAGTGACACAGATAAATGGCAGGCGTGGGACAGCTGTGCGCTGATGCTGGCCAGCAACACGGGGGACGCCATCCCGACGCTGATCGATCAGGGCGATGCGGATCAGTTCCTCGCCGGTCAGCTACAACCTGCGGTTCTGGCCGAAGCGGCACGCCAGAAGGACTGGCCGCTGACGCTGCGTATCCAGCCAGGGTATGACCACAGCTATTACTTTATGGCGTCATTTATTGAAGATCATCTCCGCTTCCATGCGGCGCATCTGTTTAAGTAAGTTCCTCCCTTCTTGCCCGGTGGCGCTCCGTCTGCCGGGCCTCAAAACCCTATCCCTTTGAATAAAAGCCAGTTTCACCAACCAACATCAAAACACAAATGATTTCGATTATCATTTGTGTTTACAATTTCACATTCTTTTGTACAATTCCAGGCTCTTCTCCATCACAAAGAGTTCTTACAAGACAAATACATACAGTTCTCAGGGTTACCCGATGGAGTGTTTTTCTTTTTGATATGGAATGTTCAAATGACAATACCACGCGTTACGTTACTGGCTGTTGCCATCAGCGCCGCCATGCTCTCCCCACTTGCTCACGCAGCCGACCCGGATACCGTGGTGGTGACCGCCACGGGTTTTGAGCAAAAAATCCAGAATGCCCCGGCCTCTATCTCCGTCATTTCAAAGCAGCAGATTGAAGACAAGGCTTACCGCGATGTGACCGATGCGCTAAAAGATGTCCCGGGCGTCGTCGTCACGGGCGGCGGAAGCAGCAGCGATATCAGCATTCGCGGCATGGCGTCCCAGTACACCTTGTTCCTGGTCAATGGCAAGCGCGTCAGCACGCGCAGCACGCGCCCGAACAGCGATAACTCGGGCATTGAGCAAGGCTGGCTACCGCCGCTGGAGTCTATCGAGCGCATCGAAGTGATCCGCGGGCCCATGTCATCGCTCTATGGCTCAGATGCAATGGGCGGCGTAATCAACATCATTACCAAAAAAGTCTCGAATACCAAAGCCTGGACCGGATCGTTACACGGCGATGCCACGTTCCAGGAGAACCATGATTCCGGGGATATCTTCCAGACCAACGCCTACGCTTCCGGCCCGTTAATTGACGGACTGCTCGGTGCAAAAGTGACAGGCCTGCTCTCACGTCGCGCGGAAGATCAGATCCTGAACGGTTTCAATGAGCAGAAAATGCGTAACGGCGGGATCACGCTGAACTTTACCCCGGACGAGCAGAACGATTTTGACCTCGATTTTGCCCGCGAACTTCAGGACCGAAACAGCACGCCGGGCAAGTCGAAAGCGACTGAAACCTGCCGCGGGGCAACCTGCACGCCAAACAGCAAAAGCGAAACCCGCTACGAACATACGACCTATTCCCTTACCCACAGCGGTTACTACAGCGACTTCAACACTACCAGCTACATCCAGCAGGAAGAGACCAATAACCCGGTTCGCAAAATGCGTTCGTATAACACCACTTTCAACAACCAGAACCAGATCTTCCTCGGCGACCATACCCTGACCCTCGGCGGTCAATATCGCTATGAGAAGCTGCGTGACAACGGTAACCAGCTTGAGGCGGCGGACGGGCTCAACAAACTGACGCGCTGGAGCTGGGCGCTGTTTGCTGAAGATGAGTGGGCGATGACCGATAGCTTCACGGCGACCGGTGGTCTGCGTATGGATAAAGACCAGAACTATGGCACCAACTGGACGCCTCGCGGTTATGGGGTGTGGCACCTTGCAGAACAGTGGACGTTAAAAGGGGGCGTTTCTGCCGGCTACCGTGCACCGGATCTGCGTCAGTCCTCCGCCAACTGGGGTCAGGCAACGGGCGGCGGTCGGCTGGATGGCATGATCGTGGGTAACCCGGACCTCAAGCCGGAGAAGAGCCTGAGCGAAGAGATCGCCCTGCTCTGGGATAACAATGACAGTCTTAACGCCGGCGTTACGCTGTTCAATACCGACTTCAAAAACAAAATCACTGAAGTACGTCGCTGTAACAGCAGTGCCGACCCTGCCTGTACGATTGGCGGTCATGCCTACGATTTTGTCAGCGACCGGGTCAACGTCGACAAAGCCAACATGCGCGGTGTGGAATCCACTTTCGGCTGGAAAATCACCCGTGATGTTAACTGGACGGCTAACTACACCTATACCGAATCCGAGCAGAAGAGTGGTCAGTTCTCCGGTAAGCCGCTGAATAAAATGCCTAAGCATATGTTCAACACCACGGTGGACTGGCAGGCTACGCAGGATGTGGGCTTCTGGAGCCGCCTGAACTTCCGCGGCAAATCTTCTGAGTATCTCAGCCGAACCTCAATGTCACAGGGCAGCCCGTCTTACACGCAGGTTGATGTGGGTCTGCGCTATAACGCCAATAAGAACCTGCTGGTAACCGCAGGCGTGTATAACGTGCTGGATAAACAGATTGATTACGAGACTTACGATACCGTACTTGATGGCCGCCGTTACACTGTCGGCATGACCTACAGCTTCTGATCGCCAATAAAAAAGCCCGCTCAACCGAGCGGGCTAAAAGAGAGGAAGTGCGGTTATTGTTTTACGCGTCCCGGGAATTCCATTTCACTGTAGCGAACAAAGCGCGTCCCCTTCGTCAGTTTGTAACCAAACCAGATTATCAGGAACAGCGGAATACCGATGTAGGTCGCCGTTACACCACCCCAGTCGATACGGTCCGCAAGGAACGCTTCATAGTTCTGTCCCAGCGTAATAATCAGGCACAGAATGAAGGCGAAAATAGGCCCCAGCGGGAAGAACCCTGAGCGATACGGCAGGTCATTGATGTCATGACCTTGCATAACGTAACCGCGACGGAAGCGATAGTGGCTGATAGCAATCCCGAGCCAGGCGATAAAGCCCGTCATACCGGACGTATTGAGCAGCCACAGGTACACCGTCTGGTTGCCAAACATGGAGGTCAGGAAGCACAGACCGGCAATCACCGTTGTGGCATACAGGGCGTTACGCGGTACGCCGCCACGGGACAGCTTAGAAAAGATGCGTGGCGCTTTGCCGTCGCATGCCAGGGTATAGAGCATACGGGTAGACGCGTACATGCCGGAGTTACCCGCTGAGAGCACGGCGGTCAGGATAACGGCGTTCATCACCGCCGCGGCGGAGAGCAGACCGGCATGCTGGAAGACCAGCGTGAACGGGCTAACGCTGATGTCTTTCACATCATTGCGCAGCAGGCTTGGATCGGTGTAAGGAATGATCAGGCTGATAATCAAAATCGCAAACACATAGAACAGCAGGATACGCCAGAATACCTGACGCACCGCGCGTGGAATGTTCTTCTCCGGGTTCTCGGATTCACCGGCAGCAATCCCGATCAGCTCGGTTCCCTGGAAGGAGAAGCCGACAATCATCGCCACGCCAATCATGGCCGAGAATCCACCCGCAAATGGCGCATCGCCAATGCTCCAGTTACTCCATCCTGCAGGTTGAGCGCCTTTGAAAATACCAACGATCATCGCCACACCGACGACGATAAAGATGATGACGGTTGCCACTTTGATCAAAGAGAACCAGTATTCCGCTTCGCCAAAACCACGCACGGAGATGTAGTTGAGCAGGAAGATCACCGCCAGGAACAGCGCACTCCAGATCCAGCCTGGCGTGTCCGGGAACCACCAGTTCATCACCAGCTGTGCGGCGACCAGGTCAACGGCGATAGTAACGGCCCAGTTGTACCAGTAGTTCCAGCCCAGCGCGAAGCCGAAGCCTTCTTCAACGTATTTTTGACCGTAGGTCGAAAACGAACCGGATACCGGCATGTAAGCCGCCAGTTCGCCCAGACTGGTCATCAGGAAGTACACCATCAGGCCAATCAGGATATAAGAGAAAAGTGCCCCACCCGGGCCGGCTGCCGAAATTGTTGCGCCAGAGGCAACAAAAAGACCTGTACCGATTGAACCGCCGATAGCGATCATCGTCAGGTGACGCGCCTTAAGTTCGCGACGTAGCGCGGGCGCTTCTGTGGTTTTAATTTCTGAAACCATGTGAAAATGCTGTCCCTTCAACAAATGAGGCGCGATTGTAGCAGACGATACGCGTTCCTTCCGGCAGAAATGCTCAGTTATAAGAGAGCTTCATGACTCGGCCAGGATTATAAGTAAAGCACGCATCTGCATCTCCCCTCTCCCAACGGAGAGGATCCGCATTGCGGGTTTACATGTCGCAATAGCGCAGAAAACGCTGCAGCGAGCTGGAAAGGTGTTTCTGACGATGATGAATGCACCACAACGTGCGCACCAGTTTAGGCAACGGGAGCGGTATTTCGACCAGCGTGCCGGCCTCAAGCTGTTCAGCAATCACCCGCCGGGAGAGACAGCTGATGCCCAGCCCATGACGGACCGCGTGTTTGATGGCTTCCGAGTTGCCCAGCTCCATACTCAGCCGGAAATGCGGCAGGTGAGAGAGCAGCAGGTAATCGACAATTTCACGGGTACCGGAGCCCTGTTCCCGGAGGATCCACTGCGCCTGAGCCAGCCGTTCCAGCGTCACTTCACCCTGTAATAAAGAAGAGGCTGGCGAGGCGAACACCACCAGCTCATCTTCCAGCCAGGGTTCAGCAATGATATCGACGTTGTGACACGGCCCTTCAATCAAACCGATGTCCACGCGGAAATCGATCACCGCATTGATGACATCCTGGCTATTGCCAACGCTCATCTCCAGCGGCAGGGTCGGGAAATCCCGGCGATAGCGGGCAATCACTTCCGGCAGAATGTAATTGCCGATCGTACTGCTGGCGTAAACGCGGATGGCCCCGTTCTCTTCGCGGAACAATTGTTCGATTTCAGTCGCCTGCTCCAGCAATGCCAGCGCGCGCGGGTACAGCAGGCGGCCATGTTCATTGACGACCAGCCGTTTCCCCACTCTGTCGAAAAGCTGAACCCCCAGTTGCCCTTCCAGATCGGTCAGGGCCGCGCTTACCGCGGACTGGGACAACGCCAGCATTTGCGAGGCCTGCGTCGTCGACCCGCTTTTCAGCACTTCGGCAAAAACTTCCAGCTGACGCAACGTAATGTGCATGGTCACTTACCACTTATATAGATTGATTATAAGTATATAATCAATTTTATTTTTAAGCCACAACGCCGTAACCTTTTAGCCAGATAAAGGAGAAGGTTATGTCAGAACACACCTTACAGCATCAACGTACATTGTGGCACTTCGTGCCGGGTCTTGCGCTCAGCGCGGTGGTAACTGGCGTAGCGTTATGGGGCGGCAGCATTCCGGCCGTCGCCGGGGCAGGTTTTAGTGCCTTAACGCTGGCAATATTGCTCGGCATGGTGGTGGGAAATACCGTTTACCCCCATATCTGGAAGTCCTGTGATGGCGGGGTTATTTTCGCCAAACAGCATCTGCTGCGCCTCGGGATTATCCTTTACGGCTTCCGCCTGACCTTTTCACAGATTGCGGATGTCGGCGTCAGCGGGATCGCTATTGACGTCCTGACCCTGACCAGCACCTTTTTACTGGCCTGCTTTATTGGCCAGAAAGTGTTTGGGCTGGATAAACAAACCAGCTGGCTGATTGGTGCCGGCAGCAGCATCTGCGGGGCTGCCGCGGTACTGGCAACCGAGCCTGTCGTTAAGGCAGAATCCAGCAAAGTGACGGTTGCCGTCGCGACCGTGGTTATTTTCGGTACGCTGGCGATTTTCCTCTACCCGGCCATGTACCCGCTGGTTGCGCACTGGTTTAGCCCCGAGACCTACGGCATTTATATTGGTTCAACCATGCATGAAGTGGCTCAGGTGGTGGCGGCGGGTCACGCCATTAATCCGGATGCGGAAAATGCCGCGGTCATTGCCAAAATGCTGCGCGTGATGATGCTGGCTCCGTTCCTGATTATCCTGGCCGCTCGCGTAAAACAACTCGCGCCGGCAGGCAGCAGCCAGAAGAGTAAAATCACCATTCCATGGTTTGCGATTCTTTTCATCGTGGTGGCGGTATTTAACTCCTTCCACCTGCTGCCGAAAGCCGTGGTGGATATGCTGGTCACGCTGGATACCGTCCTGCTGGCGATGGCGATGGCGGCGCTCGGGGTCACGACACACGTGAGCGCGCTGAAAAAAGCAGGTGCAAAACCGCTGCTGATGGCGCTGGTACTCTTCATCTGGCTGATCGTTGGCGGCGGTGCGATTAACCTCGCGGTACATAGCCTGATGGCATAAACCACTTCATCCTTCTCCTGTTAACCCGTTATCATACGTATTTCGGGTTAACAGGAGTCCCTTTATGAAATATGTTGGAGCGCACGTCAGCGCTGCAGGTGGCCTTGCGAATGCCGCCATTCGCGCCGCCGAAATTGAGGCGACCGCTTTCGCCCTGTTCACCAAGAACCAGCGCCAGTGGCGCGCCGCCCCGCTCACCTCTGAAGTGATTGATGATTTCAAAGCCGCCTGTGAGAAATACCACTACGGGCCGGGTCAAATCCTTCCCCACGACAGCTATCTCATTAACCTCGGCCATCCCGTGCAGGAGGCGCTGGAGAAATCCCGCGAGGCTTTTCTTGATGAAGTGCAGCGCTGCGAGCAGCTTGGACTGACGCTGTTGAACTTCCATCCGGGAAGTCATCTGATGCAGATTGACGAAGATGCCTGTCTGGCGCGCATTGCCGAATCCATTAACATCACGCTGGATAAAACCCAGGGCGTGACGGCGGTCATCGAGAACACCGCCGGCCAGGGCAGTAACCTCGGCTTTAAGTTCGAACATCTGGCGGCCATTATTGACGGCGTGGAGGATAAATCCCGCGTGGGCGTATGTATTGATACCTGCCATGCCTTTGCCGCGGGTTACGATCTGCGTACGCCAGATGAGACGAAAAAGACCTTCGATGAGTTTGAACGCATTGTGGGCTTCAAGTATCTGCGCGGAATGCACTTGAACGATGCGAAAAGCGCGTTTGGCAGCCGCGTGGACCGCCATCACAGCCTCGGTGAAGGCAATATCGGCCACGATGCGTTCCGCTTTATTATGCAGGATGCCCGTTTCGACGGTATCCCGATGGTGCTGGAAACCATTAATCCGGACATCTGGGCAGAAGAGATTGCCTGGCTGAAGGCACAGCAAACCGCTGAACAGGCGGCATAAAAAAAGCCGGGTCGCATAAGCACCCGGCTTTTTTATTGTTTTACCGCTTACGCCGCTTTCGCGACCCCTTCCGCTTCCGGACGTTTCAGCACCGCGTAAGAGAGACCTGCCACCAGCGTACCGGCCACAATCGCCAGCAGATAACCCAGCACTGGCGTGATTGCACCTGGGATCAGCAGCACGAACAGACCGCCGTGTGGTGCCATCAGTTTCGCGCCAACCGCCATGGAGATAGCACCGGTTACCGCGCCCCCCACGATACAGCATGGCAGCACGCGCATTGGGTCACGCGCCGCGAACGGAATTGCCCCTTCGGTGATAAAGCACAGGCCAAGTACCAGGGCGGCTTTCCCCCCTTCCTGCTGCGCTTTGTCGAACTTACGACGTGCAATGATGGTTGCCAGGCCAAGAGCCAATGGTGGCACCATACCGGCCGCCATAATCGCTGCCATTGGCGCGTAGGTCTGGGTACTCAGCAGGCCAACACCGAATGCGTATGCTGCTTTGTTCACCGGGCCACCCATGTCGGTACACATCATGCCACCGAGAATAGCTCCCAGCAGTACCGCATTCGCGGTACCCATGGTTTGCAGCCAGTGGGTCAGACCCGCCAGGATACCCGCTACAGGTTTACCGATGAGGTAAATCATCGCCAGACCCACCACCAGGCTGGAAATCAACGGGATGATCAGGATCGGTTTCAGCGCTTCCATACTCTGCGGCAGTTTCAGCTTCGAGCTGATAAGCTTCGCAACGTAACCCGCCAGGAAACCGGCAATGATACCGCCGATAAAGCCAGAACCGGTGCTCACCGCCAGCATACCGCCGATAAGACCCGGCGTCAGGCCCGGACGGTCAGCGATGGAGAAGGCGATAAAGCCTGCCAGCACCGGCACCATCAGGGCAAACGCGGAACCACCACCAATCTGCATCAGGGCAGCAGCCAGCGTGCCTTCTTCTTTAAACGCGGTAATACCAAACGCGAACGAGAGGGCAATACACAGACCGCCCGCCACCACCATCGGCAGCATATAAGACACACCGGTCAGCAGATGGCGATAGGCGCCAGCTGACTCTTTCTTACCTTCCGTCGCAGTTTGCGTGGACCCCGTTGCCTGATACGGCTTCGCTTCCACCAGCGCTTTATCAAACTCCTGAGCGGTCTTTTTCAGCGCCAGGCCCGTTGACGTACGGTACATCGGCTTACCGGCAAATTTCGCCAGGTCCACTTCGATGTCAGCCGCAACCATCACCAGATCGGCTTCAGCCACCTCTTCAGGGGTGATTGCGTTGCCCGCACCAACGGATCCACGTGTTTCAACTTTTACCCACCAGCCGCGTTTTTTCGCTTCGGTTTCAATGGCTTCAGCCGCCATAAAGGTATGAGCCACGCCCGTCGGGCAGGCCGTGATCGCCACAATACGTTTTGGTCCGGACGCGGCAACCGGCGCCGCGACCGGTGCGCTGTAAACAGACGCATGACCTTTCGCTTCGCTCAGGAACAGTTCCGGGTGTGCCACCGCGCGATTGATATCGCCCAGCCACACTTTTTTGCCATTCAGCGCACTGTCAGCGGGAATTTTATCACCCAGAACAATCACCATTTCGGCGTCGCCCGGGTTATCCGTCATCTCGAGATGTGCTTTGTTCGCCGCCGCTCCCAGCAAGGTCTTCGCCATATAGGCGCGAGCCTGTCCGAGACCGGAGTCAATGATCAGCAGCGTTTTCATTATTCCTCTCCTGCTGTTAGTTAAAAGGTTTTAAGTCAACGCGCGCCATCATCGCGGCTAACTGGGTACGATCGGTAATACCGACATTGCTCTGGCTAACGGCCAGGGCAGCAACGGCGGTGGCAAGACGTAAAGTATGTTCACTGGATTCACGCATCAGCAGGCCATAAATCAGACCGCCAACCATTGAATCCCCTGCGCCAACGGTGCTGACAACGTCAACCGATGGCGGTTTGGCGATCCATTCGCCAGAAGCGTTAACCCACAGCGCCCCTTCTGCACCAAGAGAGATAACCACGTGAGCGATACCCTGCTCGCGCAGCGCATGGGCAGCGTCAATCACATCTTTTAATTCTGGCAGCTTACGGCCAGCCCAGATCTCCAGTTCGCGGCGATTCGGCTTCACCAGCCACGGCGAGGCTTTCAGGCCGGCGACCAGCGCGTCACGGCTGCTGTCAAAAATAATGCATGGGCACTGGCTTCGCAGACGCGTCATCCAGTCGGTGAACGCTTCCGGGCTCACGCCGGACGGCAGGCTGCCGCTGACGCAGACCATGTCGAACTGACCAAGCCAGGTCAGAGAGTCGTTCACGAAGCGCTCCCAGTCTGACGGAGTCACCTCGAAGCCTGAGAAGTTTAGATCGGTCACTTCGCCGTCTTTCTCCGTCAGCTTGACGTTGATACGGGTACGGCCCTGAACAACCTGAAAACGGTTAGCAATCCCCAGCTCGCTGAACAGCTGCTGGAAACCATCCTGGTTATCTTTACCGAGGAATCCGCCCACGGTGACATCGATACCGAGATCCTTGAGCACTTTCGCGACGTTAATCCCTTTACCTGCAGCATGCAGGCCAGTGGTACGCACGAGGTTTACTTCGCCGCGCTCAATCTCCGGGCAAAACCCCACCAGGTCGTATGCCGGGTTCAGCGTAATAGTCGCAACACGTCTGCTCATTATGCGCCCTCCCCCAGACCTGCCGCGATGGCGTCGCCAATCGCTTTCAGCGCCTGTTCAGCATCAGCACCCTGTGCGGTAAAGCGCAGACGGTGACCTTTCTTCACGCCCAGCGCGACAACTTTCATCAGGCTACGGCCGTTGGCCGGTTTGCCCGTGCCATCAAGGTTAGTCACGGTAATCTCACTTTCGAATTGTTTAATGGTATTCACCAGCATGGTGCCAGGACGGGCATGCAGGCCGTGCTCGTTACGCACTACAAACTCAGCGGTCAGCACGTCATCAGTCAGCACATCATCGCTGGTCAGCAGCGCCAGCAGCGTGCTTGCGTCAGCGTTCAGCAGTTTTTCAGCCTTGTCATTCAGCAGCAGATCGCCAAGACGTTTTAGCGCGGAAACCGGCTGTTCATCAGTCATCGCGACGGTGACCAGCATCGCAGCGTGCGCGCCCTCAACATCAAACGCGTTGACCGCGCGGCTCACCGCGATAGCGCTGCGCAGGTTGCCTTCAGCACTGTCGTTCAGCCAGATACCTTGTCCCAGGTTCAGCGGCTTCTCATTGATAACGCGCGTGATAAAGGACGCGTCTACCGCACCGGCTTCTTTCAGACGGCCTGCGTTCAGCGCCTGCAGCGTGACCAGATCGCTCGCCACAACATCCAGGGTCAATGTTTCATTATCCAGTTTCAGCGCTTCACTCTGTTTTTCGCCCATCAGCAACGCGCGCAGCTCTTCCGCCGTCGTCGCGGACTTCAGCTGTTCAGCCACCGAATCATCGCTCAGCACATGCGTCAGTTGACGCAGCAGGCCCAGGTGCTCGTCGCTGCTGGCAGCGATACCGATTGCCACGTAAGCAACCTGACCGTCGCCCCACACCACACCCTGAGGGAACTGATAAACCTGAACGCCGGTTTTCAGCACCTGATCGCGGGTGTCCGTTGTACCGTGCGGAATGGCAATGCCATTGCCGAGGAAAGTGGAGGTCTGCTGCTCGCGCGCCAGAATGCCGTTAACGTAGCCGTCCGCGACATTACCCGCCTGCACAAGGGCAGCGGCAACCTGGCGAATGGCCTCTTCTTTGTTCCCGGCCTGAGCGCCCGGGTGGATATCCTGAACAGATAACTGGAACATGGTTCTCCTCTCCTGCTGAACTTGAATCGTTTCAGCTTAAATGAGAAAAAATGCGCTAGCCTGCTCCGTTTGTTAAAACAAGATAGCGCTGAAACGTTTCAAAAAGTCTTGCGCTTTCTGCTTAACCTTGCAAGAAAAGTTACAAATGGCGATGCAGAATTTAGAGATACAGCACATTTCTTCTTCGCTCAGCTGAATCTTGCTGACGTTCAGCAAGTCAGTTTCAGCTAAGTTCAGCCCGCGACTGTTAATTGAAATGGCATTTTGATTTTTCGTGGCGAAATTGACCGCAGTACCTGTTTATTTTCTGACAAGCGTCGTACACTCCGCGTCTCTTTATGACTTGCTGATACTGAAAGTATGCATAACACCCCTGCCGCCGCCTCGCCAAAACCCTTTGATTTGACGTCCACGGCGTTTTTGATTGTTGCCTTCCTTACCGGCATTGCCGGGGCGTTACAGACGCCCACGCTGAGCCTGTTTCTGACCAATGAAGTCCACGCCCGTCCGGCAATGGTTGGCTTCTTTTTTACCGGCAGCGCCATCATCGGCATTCTGGTGAGTCAGTTTCTGGCGGGGCGTTCCGACAGAAAAGGCGATCGTAAAAGTCTGATCGTCTTTTGCTGCCTTCTCGGGGTGTTTGCCTGCGTGTTGTTTGCTTTTAATCGCAACTATTTCATCCTGCTGTTCGTGGGGGTGTTCCTGAGCAGCTTCGGTTCCACGGCGAACCCGCAGATGTTCGCCCTCGCCCGCGAGCACGCCGACCATACCGGTCGTGAAGCGGTGATGTTCAGCTCTATTCTGCGTGCCCAGGTGTCGCTGGCATGGGTCATTGGCCCGCCGCTGGCGTATGCCCTGGCGATGGGGTTTGGCTTTACGGTGATGTACCTGAGTGCGGCTGTCGCGTTTGTGGTGTGCGGCACCATGGTGTGGTTCTTCCTGCCGTCGATGCGCAAAGAGCCCAAAGTGGCTTCAGGCGTACTGGAAGCCCCGCGCCGTAACCGTCGTGATGCGCTGCTCCTGTTTGTTATCTGTACGTTGATGTGGGGAACAAACAGCCTTTATATTATCAACATGCCGCTGTTTATTATTGATGAGCTGCATCTGCCAGAGAAGCTGGCGGGCATTATGATGGGAACCGCGGCCGGGCTTGAGATCCCGACCATGCTGATCGCGGGCTATTACGCGAAGCGTTTCGGAAAGCGTTTTTTAATGCGCATCGCGGCTGTCGCAGGACTGCTGTTCTATATCGGTATGCTGACGGTGCACACGCCAGGACTCTTGCTGGCACTGCAGCTTCTCAACGCCATTTATATCGGCATACTCGCCGGGATTGGCATGCTCTACTTCCAGGACCTGATGCCAGGCCAGGCAGGCTCCGCCACCACCCTTTATACCAATACCACTCGCGTGGGCTGGATTATTGCAGGTTCAATGGCCGGCATCGTGGCCGAGATCTGGAGCTATCACACGGTATTCTGGATTGCGCTGGTGATGTGTACGCTGACGATAGGGTGTCTGGCGCGAATTAAGGACGTTTAAGGGGCGGTGAGCGCTTCCAGCTCAAGAAGGTAAGTGATCGCCTGCGTGCGCGTGCTGCCGCACATCTCCGCGGACGGCTGAAGGCCGGAACAGACTTTCGGGCGCAGCGGGGAACCAAAGATCATGCACAGGTTATTTTCAGCAAGCTGCACACAGCGGGTATTGGCAGGTTTGCCGTCCGGCATGCCAGGAATGGGGCTTGAAATGGACGGTGCGGTACAACACGCGCCACAATCGGGACGACAATCCATACAGGCTCTCTTTCGCTGAAGAACGCCCGCGCAGTCGGGCATTGCGCGCACAGTAACACCTTTTGTGTATTGATAGCAAAAGCCACGAATTCCGCTTGCCTGAAAGGCCGAGCACGAGTAATTTGGCGCGATATTTTTTACCACCCGTAAACAGGATTACTGCAATGCCAAGAGCGAACGAAATTAAGAAAGGTATGGTACTGAATTACAACGGCAAGCTGCTGATTGTGAAAGATATCGATATTCAGGCCCCGAGCGCCCGTGGTGCAGCAACGCTGTACAAAATGCGTTTCGCCGATGTGCGTACCGGTCTGAAAGTGGAAGAACGTTTTAAAGGTGACGATATCGTTGATACCGTGACCCTGACCCGCCGCTATGTTGATTTTTCCTACATTGATGGCAACGAATACGTGTTCATGGATAAAGAAGATTACACCCCGTATATCTTCACCAAAGATCAGATTGAAGAAGAACTCCTCTTTATTCCTGAAGGCGGGATGCCTGACATGCAGGTTCTGACCTGGGATGGCGTGCTGCTGGCGCTGGAGCTGCCGCAGACCGTGGATCTGGAAATCGTGGAAACGGCTCCGGGCATCAAAGGTGCATCCGCAAGTGCCCGCAACAAACCAGCAACCCTGACGACCGGTCTGGTGGTGCAGGTGCCAGAATACCTTTCCGCGGGCGAGAAAATCCGCATCCATATTGAAGAAAAACGCTATATGGGTCGCGCAGACTAATGCGATATTCGCCCGGTGGCACAACGCCACCGGGCAACAGACGTTACAGCAGTTCCGGGTATTTCGTCATCTTCAGCGCCAGCTCAACGCCCCGGACTTCCGCCATGCCTTTCAGACGACCAATCGCCGAATAACCTGGGTTCGTTTTCTTACGCAGATCGTCCAGCATCTGGTGACCATGATCGGGACGGAACGGGATAGGACGAACGTCACCCGCGTGCTTACGACGTACCTCTTCCGCCAGAATCGCATCCACTACCGCGACCATATTCACATCGCCGCCCAGGTGCGCTGCTTCATGGAAGGTTTTTGGATTATCCTCACGGCAGGTCGCACGCAGATGCGTGAAGTGAATACGATCGCCGAAGGTTTCAATCATCTGCACCAGATCGTTATCCGCACGCACGCCATAAGAGCCGGTACACATGGTGAATCCGTTATAGATACTGTCCACGGTCTCTTTCAGCCACTGCATATCTTCAATCGTGGACACGATTCGCGGTAAACCGAGAATAGGACGCGGTGGATCGTCCGGGTGCACAGCCAGACGTACGCCCGCTTCTTCCGCTACCGGTACGATAGCGCGCAGGAAAAACGCCATGTTTTCACGCAGCTGGTTTTTATCAATATTCCCGTATTCCGCCAGTCGCGCGCGGAACTGATCCAGCGTATAGCCCTCTTCAGCGCCCGGCAGGCCAGCAATAATATTGCGGGTCAGCTTTTCAATCTCGTCGTCACTGGCTGCGTTAAACCACGCGAGCGCCTGCTGCTGCTCTTCAGCCGTGTAATCGGCTTCTGCACCAGGACGTTTCAGGATGTGCAGCTCAAATGCGGCAAAGGCAATCTGATCGAAACGCAGCGCTTTTGAGCCGTCCGGCAACGTGTACTCAAGATCGGTTCGCGTCCAGTCAAGAATGGGCATGAAGTTATAGCAAACAGTATCAATACCGCAGGCCGCCAGGTGACGAATGCTCTGCTGGTAGTTGGCAATCCAGGTCTGATAATCACCTGAATGGGTTTTGATATCTTCGTGAACCGGGATGCTTTCCACCACAGACCAGGTCAGGCCTTTTTCCGCCAGCAGCGCCTGACGCTTTTTGATTTCTTCAATCGGCCATACCTGACCATTAGGAATGTGATGCAGCGCCGTCACGACACCCGTTGCGCCAGCCTGACGCACATCATCAAGAGAAACCGGATCGTTCGGCCCGTACCAACGCCAGGTCTGTTCCATTGCCTCACCTCTAAAGTTGTTATACCAATATGAATGACTACGATGACGACTACCATACATGTTTGCCGTAAAGGGTCAACACACCGCCACACATTGATTGATCAAACTCACACTTCGGGGATATTTACGGCTCACCAATTTTATTTGCTGTCATATAACTTTACACTGGCGTTGTTAATTAATGGTTAATCAGGTGTGTATTTCATGAAGACAATTGCCTCCACCTCGCTTCCTGCCCATGTCCAGCTCCCTCGCTACGATCGTAAGCAGTTACGCTCTCGCATCGTCCATTTTGGCTTCGGCGCATTTCACCGCGCGCATCAGGCCTTGTTAACAAACCGGGTGCTGAATGAGAAAGGCGGCGACTGGGGTATTTGTGAGATTAGCCTCTTCAGCGGCGACGTGCTGATGAGCCAGTTGCGCGCACAGGATCATCTCTTCACCGTGCTGGAAAAAGGGGCGGAGGGAAACCAGCCGATTATCGTCGGTGCCGTCCATGAATGTCTGAACGCAAAACTGGATTCTCTGCCTGCCATCATTGAGAAATTTTGTGAACCTCAGGTCGCCATTGTGTCGCTCACCATCACAGAGAAAGGTTATTGCATCGATCCCGCCACCGGTAATCTGGATTTGCACAACCCCCGGATCGTTCACGATCTGGAGAACCCGTCTGAACCGCACTCCGCGCCAGGGATCCTGGTCGAGGCGCTCCACCGCCGCCGTGAACGCGGTTTGTCCGCTTTTACCGTCCTCTCCTGCGACAACATCCCTGATAACGGCCATGTGGTGAAAAACGCGGTATTAGGGATGGCCCAGAAACGCGACCCGGCGCTGGCAGAGTGGATTGATTCACATGTGAGCTTTCCGGGGACCATGGTCGACCGAATTGTCCCCGCCGCGACCGAGGCGTCGCTGGCAGAAATCACGCAGGAGCTTGGAGTAGAAGATCCTTGTGCCATCAGCTGCGAACCGTTTATTCAGTGGGTAGTGGAAGACAATTTTGTTGCCGGACGCCCGGCATGGGAAGTGGCTGGCGTACAAATGGTGCAGGACGTTCTGCCGTGGGAACAGATGAAGTTGCGCATGCTCAACGGCAGCCACTCTTTCCTCGCGTATCTGGGCTACCTCGCCGGGTATGCGCACATTAACGAATGTATGGAAGACACCGCTTTTCGCGAAGCCGCACGTCGGTTAATGCTGAATGAGCAGGCTCCTACGTTGCGTATTAAGGATGTCGACCTCACGGCTTATGCCGATAGCCTGCTTGAACGCTTTGCCAATCCGGCACTGCAGCACCGGACCTGGCAAATTGCGATGGACGGAAGCCAGAAATTGCCGCAACGCATGCTGGATGGGATCCGCATCCATCTTGAACGTAAAACCGCGTGGCCGCTGCTGGCCCTGGGCGTTGCAGGCTGGATCCGCTACGTCAGCGGTACCGACGAGCGTGGCGACGCGATTGATGTGCGCGATCCGCTGAGTGATAAAATCCGCACCCTTGTTGCAGCCAGCAGCGACGCTGAGCGCGTCAACGCCCTGCTGGGGCTGAGTGAAATCTTTGGTCACGATCTCGCACAAAATAGCCTATTCGTGGAGGCCATCAGCCAGGCCTATCAGCGCATCACCCGCCATGGCGCGCGTCAGGCTGTTATCGAAACGTTAAATATTTAGCGATTATTGCGCTTAAGGCGAACGGCGATTGCCTCCGTTCGCCCTCCCCCTTCTCATTGCGCCCGTTTTTCGCCAGGATGATGGATAATTGTTATAGCATCACAATTATCGACTGGAGCGCACGTGACCAAAACCAACCTCATTACCGGTTTTCTCGGCAGCGGTAAAACCACCTCAATTCTCCACCTGCTGGCCAATAAGGATCCGGCAGAAAAATGGGCCGTCCTGGTCAATGAATTTGGCGAAGTGGGTATTGATGGCGCATTACTGGCAGACAGCGGCGCGATGATCAAAGAGATCCCCGGAGGCTGCATGTGCTGCGTAAATGGTCTGCCGATGCAGGTCGGGCTGAATACGCTGCTGCGTCAGGGCAAACCAGACCGTCTGCTGATTGAACCGACCGGGCTGGGTCATCCGAAGCAAATTCTCGATTTACTGACCGCGCCGGTCTACGAGCCGTGGATCGATCTGCGTGCCACGCTGTGCCTGCTGGACCCCCGTCAGCTGCTGGATGAAAAAGCCGTGACCAACGAGAACTTCCGCGACCAGCTCGCCTCGGCAGATATTATCGTCGCCAATAAAGAGGATCGCGCAACGGCGGAAAGCCAGTCCGCACTGGAGACATGGTGGCAGCACTTCGGTGGCAACCGTCAGCGGGTGCAGACCACCCAGGGGAAAATTGATAACGCCCTGCTTGACCTGCCTCGCCTGAACCTGGCGGCGCTTCCGGCAAGCGCGGAACACGCCCACAGCCATCCGCAAAAACAGGGTCTGGCTGCCCTGAGCCTGCCGGAACACCAGCGCTGGCGTCGTAACCTTAACAGCGGCCAGGGCTATCAGGCCTGCGGATGGATTTTCGATGCAGATACCGTATTCGACACCATCGGCATACTCGAATGGGCCAGACTGGCTCCGGTCGATCGTGTTAAAGGGATCATGCGCACCCCGGACGGGCTGGTGCGGATCAACCGTCAGGGCGAAGATTTCTTTATCGAAACGCAAAATGTGGCGCCACCTGATAGCCGAATAGAGTTAATTAGTGCGGTTAACGCCGACTGGAATGCCCTGCAGTCCAGCCTGTTGAAGCTTCGTTTAAGTTTGGGCGGCTAACGTTGCCCCAGATTTCACTCTATGCTGAATGTTATGACGACTCGACTTCCCCTGATATTACTGCTTAATGTCGCCGGTCTGGCGCTCTTTTTCTCCTGGTATATCCCGGCGAATCATGGTGTCTGGTTTCCGCTGGATTCTGCCATTTTTCACTTCTTCAACCAGGAACTGGTGAAGAGCGAAGCCTTCCTGTGGCTGGTTGCTATCACGAATAACCGCGCCTTTGACGGCTGCTCGCTGCTGGCGATGGGCGGCCTGATGCTCTCTTTCTGGCTGAAAGAGGACAAAACAGGACGCCGCCGTATTCTGATTATTGGTTTGATGATGTTGCTGCTTGCGGTGGTAATTAACCAGCTGGCAACGGCCATTATTCCGGTTAAGCGTTCCAGCCCAACGCTCTTCTTCCCCGATATTTATCGCGTCAGCGAGCTGCTGCATATTCCAACGAAAGATGCGTCGAAGGCCAGTTTCCCGGGCGATCACGGAATGATGCTGCTTATTTTTTCCGGCGTGATGCTCCGCTATTTCGGCCGAAAAGCCTTTGCGATAGCCCTGATTATTTTTGTGGTTTTTGCCTTCCCACGGGTAATGATTGGTGCTCACTGGTTTACTGATATTGCAGTCGGTTCGCTCTCTTCTGTGCTGGTTGCGCTGCCGTGGTGTCTGATGACACCGCTGAGCGACAAGATAATAGCCGTGTTCGATCGCTACCTCCCCGGCAAAACGCAACAAATCAGAAACCAATAATTAACCTTAATTAACACTATGCATCAGGGATCGTTTTGATCCTTGATGCACTTTTCTCCCCTTYMCCCCCCTCCCGTCATCATTTCGTCACAATATTCGTGATAAAAATGAATGTGTTGCACGGTTTTTAACCTTGATCGTGCGCTTTTTGAACAATTATCAATTTTTACTTTCTGTATCACAATTTCTTATAAAAAAAAGGCTTTTTTTGCTCGCAATACCCCAGGCAATCGGTTAATCTCGAACTCGTTTTGCCCCATAGAGATAATTATTTCGCTGGTGAATAAATTTGTGCGCTACGCCACAAATGTGATCAGAAAGAATTGTCTCATTGTGAACAGATAATTAGTCTCGTCACGTTTGGCATTTTTTATAACGATATTTGTCGTTAAGGACTTCAAGGGATAATAAACAAAATGGTCAAATCTCAACCGATTTTGAGATATATCTTACGGGGGATCCCGGCGATAGCAGTGGCGGTATTGTTATCTGCATGTAGTACATCGAACACCGCAAAGAATATGCATCCTGAGACGCGTGTTGTGGGAATGGAAGATTCCTCGTCACTGCAAGCCTCTCAGGATGAATTTGAAAATATGGTACGTAATCTGGACGTGAAGTCCCGTATTATGGACCAGTATGCTGACTGGAAAGGCGTGCGTTATCGTCTTGGCGGCAGCACCAAAAAAGGGATTGATTGTTCCGGTTTCGTACAGCGTACTTTCCGTGAGCAGTTTGGGTTAGATCTTCCGCGTTCAACTTACGAACAGCAGGAGATGGGCAAGTCGATTTCACGCACTAAACTGCGCACCGGGGATTTAGTCCTGTTCCGTGCGGGTTCGACAGGTCGACATGTTGGCATCTACATTGGCAATGACCAGTTTGTACATGCCTCCACCAGCAGCGGTGTGACCATTTCCAGCATGAACGAACCTTACTGGAAGAAGCGCTATAACGAAGCGCGCCGCGTACTGACCCGCAGTTAAAATAATCATTGTATCGTTGGTTATCCCTTGGCCGGCGATATGATAAAAAAAAGCACTGCTTCGGCGGTGTTTTTTTTTGCCCGTTACACTGAATACATTCAGCGGCAATCCAGGAACCACGACGTCTATGTTCACCCGCTACTTCTCCAGTAATCGCAAGATACTTTTCCTCAGCCTTATCACCGGCCTGATCACAGCCCTGCTCCTGGGTTCATTGCAATTTTTCTGGAGCTACCACAAGCGGGAAGTCAGATTCGACACCCTGATTGACGACGTGAGCATCTACATGGAAAGCTACTTCGATGAGTTGAAAAGCTCTATCGATCTCCTTCAGCCGCTCACGCTGAACAGCTGCCACGACGTCAACGCTGAGCTGACCTCTCGCGCGGCCTTTAGCCTTAACGTGCGCGCCTTTTTGCTGGTCAGGGATAAACTGGCGTACTGCTCTTCAGCCACCGGTCCGATGAACGTCCCGATGGAAGAACTGATACCCGAGCTGCACATTGATAAACAGATTGATATGGCGTTACTGCCGGGTACACCGATGATGCCGCACAGACCCGCGATTGCCATCTGGTATCGAAATCCGCTGGTGAAGGATGGCGGCGTGTTTACTTCGGTAAACATCAACCTGACTCCGTATATGCTTTACACCGCACGCCAGAACGAGTTCGCGGGCATTGCCATCATCATTGGCGACAATGCGTTGTCGACCAGGTCCGCCACACTGGTTAAGGCACAGGATTTACATGAAACGCCGGCGCGTACCGCGACCCTAAAAGAGGTTCCGCTGACGATCAAACTGTACGCCGAAGAGTGGACGAGCGATGAAATCCTGTTCGCGGTGTTCTTTGGACTGGTCTGCGGGATCGCGGCCGGCTCGCTTAATTTCTATATCCTCACCACGCGTCTTAACCCAGGCAAAGAGATCCTGAGCGCCATTAAACGCGGCCAGTTTTATGTGGTGTATCAACCTGTTGTGGATGCCGAGACGCTGCAAATGCGTGGTGTCGAAGTCCTGATGCGCTGGAAACACCCGACGATGGGGGAAATTCCGCCTGATGCCTTTATCAACTTCGCCGAAGCGCAGAAGCTGATTGTGCCGCTGACGCTGCATCTCTTTGACCTCATCATCCGCGACGCGCCGGTATTACAAACCCTTCTGCCACCGGGCGCAAAACTGGGCATTAACATTGCGCCGGGGCATCTGCATGCGGAAAGCTTCAAAGAGGATATGCGCACTTTCCTGGACTTAATGCCGCCGGATCATTTCCAGATCGTGCTGGAAATCACCGAGCGCGACATGGTTAACCATCGGGAAGCCAACAATCTTTTCGAATGGCTGCACAATGAAGGCTTTGAAATTGCGATTGATGATTTTGGTACCGGCCACAGTGCGCTGATTTACCTTGAGCGTTTCACCATGGATTACATCAAAATTGACCGGGGTTTTGTCAACGCGATCGGGACGGAAACCGTGACCTCCCCGGTGCTTGATGCCGTACTCACCCTGGCAAGGCGATTGAATATGTCGACCGTCGCCGAAGGGGTGGAGACGCCGGAGCAGGCAGCCTGGCTGCGCGAACATGGCGTTGTTTTCCTTCAGGGTTACTGGATTAGCCGCCCGATGCCGCTGGAGCAGTTCCGCCAATGGCAGCCTGAACGTTGAATGATTTCACATTGCCCGTGACGTCACTTATTATTCAGCTTAACTGAGCTGGTCAGTCGAAAGGGAGCCGCCGCGAGATGCTTATGCGCTTTATGTTGCTGCTGTTGGCATTAACGAGCCTGTCCAGCCAGGCGCAAACCATCAAAGAGAACATCGCGTTCTCTGTGATTGGTGAGCCAAAGTACGCGGTCAATTTTACGCACTTCGATTACGTCAACCCTGCCGCGCCAAAAGGCGGAAACGTGACTCTCTCCGCCACGGGGACGTTCGACAACTTCAACCGCTTCGCCCTGCGCGGCGTGGCGGCGGCGCGAACAGAATCGCTCTACGATACGCTGTTTGTTACGTCTGATGATGAACCCGGCAGTTACTACCCGCTGATTGCGGACAACGTGCGTTACGCGGATAACTTCGCGTGGGCGGAAATTTCGATTAACCCACGGGCGCGTTTTCACGATGGGACGCCGGTCAAAGCCAGCGACATTGCCTTCACATTTCACAAATTTATGACTGAGGGCGTTCCCCAGTTCCGCATTGTCTACAAAGGCGTTACGGTCAAAGCCATTGCCCCGCTCACGGTGCGTATTGAGCTGAGTGAGCCGAATAAAGAGAACATGCTCAGCCTGTTCTCCCTGCCCGTGATGCCTGAATCGTTCTGGAAAGATCACAAACTTAGCGATCCGCTCTCCACCCCCCCGCTGGCGGGTGGCCCTTACCGCATCACCAACTGGCGCATGGGGCAGTATGTTGTCTATTCCCGGGTCAAAGACTACTGGGCGGCAAACCTGCCGGTAAACCGGGGCCGCTGGAATTTCGATACCCTTCGCTACGATTACTACCTTGACGATAACGTGGCATTTGAAGCATTCAAAGCCGGTGCGTTCGATATGCGCGTGGAGAGCAGCGCTAAAAACTGGGCGACACGGTATATCGGCAAAAACTTCGCTAACGGGTATATCGTTAAAGACGAGCATAAAAACGCGTCCGCTCAGGATACGCGCTGGCTGGCGTTTAATATCCAGCGTCCGGTATTTACTGACCGCCGGGTGCGGGAAGCCATTACCCTGGCCTTTGATTTTGAATGGATGAACAAAGCGCTATTTTACGGCGCTTACAGCCGGGCAAATAGCTATTTCCAGAACACTGAATATGCCGCACGCGATTACCCAAAAGCGGACGAACTTGTCCTGCTGGCACCGCTGAAAGCAGAACTGCCACCGGAGGTGTTCACGACGGTATTTCAGCCTCCGGCGTCAAAGGGTGACGGCTACGATCGCGACAACCTGCTTAAAGCCAGTAAACTGCTGGATGACGCAGGCTGGCCACTGAAGAATCAAAAACGCGTCGATTCCAGAACGGGCAAACCGTTAAGCTTTGAGCTGCTGCTTGCGTCCGGAAGCAACGATCAGTGGGTGCTGCCGTTTAAGCACAATCTTGAACGGCTGGGGATTACCATGAACATTCGCCAGGTCGACAACGCGCAGCTCACCAACCGCAAACGCAGCCGTGATTACGACATGATGCAAACCCTGTGGCCCGCGCAGCCGTGGCCCAGCTCAGATCTGCAAATCTCCTGGGCATCCAGCTATATCGACTCCTCCTACAATGCGCCGGGGGTGAAAAGCCCGGCGATTGATGCCTTGATTGCGAAAATTGTGGCGGCGCAGGGTGATAAAGAAAAACTCCTGCCGCTGGGACGCGCCCTCGACAGGGTCTTAACCTGGAATTACTACATGCTGCCAATGTGGTATATGGGCGAAGACCGGCTTGCGCGCTGGGACAAGTTCTCCGAGCCTGCCGTACGCCCTGTCTATTCACTGGGCTTCGACACCTGGTGGTATGACGTTAACAAAGCCGCCAGACTTCCCGCTGAGCGGCGATAAGGAATCATCATGGGTGCGTATCTGATCCGCCGTCTCCTGCTGATTATCCCGACCCTCTGGGCAATCATCACGATTAACTTTTTTATTGTGCAAATCGCGCCCGGCGGCCCGGTCGACCAGGCTATTGCAGCCATTGAATTTGGCAACAGCGGCGGCATGCCTGGTGGCGGTGGCGAAGGAATGGGCGCGAGCCATGCCCGCACCGGCCTGGGAAATATCAGTGAAAGCCATTATCGCGGCGGACGTGGCCTGGATCCGGAAGTCATCGCCGAGATCACCCATCGTTATGGCTTCGACAAACCGCTTCACGAGCGGTATTTCAACATGCTCTGGGACTACCTCCGCTTTGATTTTGGCGACAGCCTGTTTCGCAGCGCGTCAGTTTTAACATTGATTAAGCAAAGTCTGCCGGTGTCGATTACCCTTGGGCTGTGGGGAACGTTGATTATTTATCTCGTCTCTATTCCCCTGGGGATCCGTAAAGCGGTTCACAACGGCAGCCGCTTCGATGTCTGGAGCAGCACGTTTATCATCATCGGCTATGCCATTCCGGCGTTTCTGTTTGCCGTTCTGTTGATTGTCTTTTTTGCCGGTGGCAGCTATTTCGATATCTTTCCGCTGCGGGGGCTGGTGTCAGCGGATTTCAGCACCCTGCCCTGGTACAAGAAGATCACCGATTATTTCTGGCACATCACGCTGCCGGTGCTTGCGACCGTCATTGGCGGCTTTGCGGCCCTGACCATGTTGACCAAAAACGCCTTTCTCGATGAAATCCGTAAACAGTACGTTGTGACTGCCCGTGCGAAGGGCGTCGGCGAAAAGCAGATCATGTGGAAACATGTCTTTCGCAACGCCATGCTGCTGGTGATTGCCGGATTTCCTGCCACGTTCATCAGTATGTTTTTTACCGGCTCGCTGCTGATAGAGGTGATGTTCTCCCTCAACGGACTGGGCTTGCTGGGATATGAAGCCACCGTGTCGCGCGATTATCCAGTCATGTTTGGCACACTTTATATCTTCACCCTGATTGGCCTGCTGCTGAATATCATCAGCGATATCAGCTATACGCTGGTTGATCCCCGAATTGATTTTGAGGGCCGCTGATGCCGCGTTTAAGCCCCGTCAACCAGGCCCGATGGGCCCGTTTTCGCCACAACCGCCGCGGTTACTGGTCGCTGTGGATCTTTGCCGTCCTGTTTGTCTTAAGCATGTGTTCGGAATTGATTGCCAACGATAAACCGCTGCTGGTGCACTTTAACGACCGCTGGTATGTGCCCGTTCTCACCCAATACAGCGAAAGCGATTTTGGTGGCCCGTTTGCGACGCCCGCTGAATATCAGGATCCGTGGCTTCGCCAGCAAATTGAACAGCACGGCTGGGCACTCTGGGCACCGGTGCGTTTTGGCGCAAACAGCATTAACTTTGCGACCACCACCCCCTTCCCTTCCCCGCCTTCCGCGCAAAACTGGCTGGGAACGGATGCCAACGGCGGCGATGTGCTGGCACGCATCCTCTACGGCACGCGGATCTCGATCCTCTTTGGGCTGATGCTGACCGTCTTTTCCAGCGTGATGGGCGTGGTAGCTGGTGCCGTTCAGGGCTACTACGGCGGGAAAATCGACCTGTGGGGTCAACGTTTTATTGAAGTCTGGTCAGGCATGCCGACGCTGTTTCTGATCATTCTGCTTTCAAGCGTGGTACAGCCAAACTTCTGGTGGCTGTTAGGCATTACCGTCATCTTCGGCTGGATGGCGCTGGTAGGCGTGGTGCGGGCGGAATTCCTGCGCACCCGTAATTACGATTACATTCGCGCTGCCCAGGTGCTGGGGGTGAGCGACCGCGGGATCATTTTCCGCCATATGCTTCCTAACGCCGTGGTAGCGACCCTCACTTTCCTGCCGTTTATTCTGTGCAGTTCCATCACTACCCTCACCTCGCTTGATTTCCTTGGCTTCGGGCTCCCTCTCGGTTCCCCGTCGCTCGGCGAGCTACTGCTGCAGGGCAAGAACAACCTGCAGGCACCGTGGTTAGGCATCACCGCCTTTCTTGCCGTGGCCGTGCTGCTTTCACTGCTGATTTTTATTGGCGAAGCCGTGCGCGATGCTTTTGATCCCAACAAGGCGGTATAAGATGACGCAGCCCCTTCTCAGTATTGATAACCTGTCGATTGCCTTTTCAAAACAGGGTGAGGCGCGTACCGTGGTCACGGAGTTGTCGCTGCAGATCCAGCGCGGCGAAACGCTGGCGCTGGTAGGCGAGTCAGGCTCTGGCAAGAGCGTATCGGCACTGTCGATCCTGCGCCTGCTTCCGTCTCCGCCCGTCAGCTATCCGCAAGGCGACATTCTGTTTCACGGTCACTCGCTGCTGCATGCTGATGAAAAAACCCTGCGCGGGATTCGCGGCAATAACATTGCCATGATTTTCCAGGAGCCGATGGTCTCTCTTAACCCGCTGCACACGCTGGAAAAACAGCTCTATGAAGTGCTGTCCCTGCACCGGGGCATGCGCAAAGAGGCGGCGCGGGGGGAGATTCTGGATTGTCTTGAACGAACCGGCATTCGCAATGCCGCAAAACGGCTGAACGATTTCCCCCATCAGCTTTCCGGCGGCGAACGTCAGCGGGTGATGATTGCAATGGCCCTGCTCACGCGACCCGAACTGTTGATTGCCGATGAGCCCACCACCGCGCTGGACGTGACGGTGCAGGCGCAAATTCTGCGGCTGCTGCGGGAGCTGCGTGACGAACTGAACATGAGCCTGCTGTTTATCACCCATAATCTCAGCATTGTGAGAAAGCTCGCCGACAGCGTCGCCGTGATGCAAAACGGACGCTGCGTCGAGCAGAACACCGCAGCCACCCTGCTGAAAGCGCCTCAGCACCCCTATACGCAGCGTCTGCTTGATAGCGAGCCCACGGGTGACCCGGTTCCCCTGCCGGCTGACAGCGCGCCGTTGCTGCGCGTTGAGGGGCTGGGCGTGTCGTTTCCTGTTCGCAAAGGGATTCTGCGGCGCATCGTCGACCAGAATCCGGTATTGAAAAATATCCATTTTTCCCTGCGTCCGGGCGAATCGCTGGGACTGGTGGGCGAGTCCGGTTCGGGAAAAAGCACCACCGGCCTGGCACTGCTGCGCTTAATCGCCTCGCAGGGTGAGATCCTCTTTGACGGTATGCCGCTGCACAACTGGAACCGTCGCCAGATGTTGCCCGTTCGTCCCCGCATGCAGGTTGTGTTTCAGGATCCAAACTCCTCGCTTAACCCACGGCTGAACGTATTACAGATTGTCGAAGAGGGTCTGCGCGTTCATCAGCCGGCATTGACCGTCCGGCAGCGGGAAGAAGAAGTGATATGCGTTATGGCAGAAGTTGGCTTAGATCCGGATACCCGGCACCGCTACCCGGCTGAATTTTCCGGCGGTCAGCGCCAGCGTATCGCCATTGCCCGCGCGCTGATCCTCAAACCGGAGCTGATCATTCTGGATGAACCAACGTCGTCGCTGGACAGAACCGTTCAGGCTCAAATCCTGGCATTACTGAAAGGATTGCAGGAAAAGCACAGGCTGGCCTATATCTTTATCAGCCATGATTTACAGGTTGTGCGGGCGTTATGCCATCAGGTGATTGTGTTGCGACAGGGAGAAGTGGTCGAGCAGGGAGAGTGCCAGCGCGTATTTGCTGCGCCAACGCAGAGCTACACGCGCCAGCTGTTGTCCGCAGACTAGCGCTCAGAAAGGATACTGGCCCGAGAAAGGCTCAGCGATAGCAACACCAAAGTTTTTCAGACGGCAGGTCGCGGCAAATTCATCCTGGCTTTTCACGAACAGGCAGGGTTCACCTTCACACTCCAGTACGGAGCTGTCCACTTCAATATCCGTCAGGGCCTCGCTGAGACGCTCCATGACTCGCCATGCATTTTCGTCGCTCGGGCTCAGCAACTTAAGTGCAACCAGACAATTCTCGCAACCCGCGACGCTTTGCGGAATCGGTTCAACTTTCGAACCTGCAAAACCCGCCGACCAGCGATAGCTCTGGGGCAAGCGATGGACTATGGAGAGTTGTAATGTATTCACGTTCGTTCCCCGGAAGCAAAATTTACTTCACAATTTATTTACATTTATAGTAACACATCATCGCCAGCCTGCACTATTCGGCGCTTTTTTATAGGTGTTCAGGCTCGCGTCGGCGCTATATGTACCCGTTTCTGCGATCTAACTCAACCTTTTTAAATACAATGATGTGACTTTTTACACAAATAGATTTTACATAAAAGAAACAAACACAGGGTAAACGAACGCAGCTTTGGTTGATGTGTGTCAACAAAAAAGGCCCTGACTGGGCCTTATTTGCGCGTTAGCTGGCCACCTTTCGCGGCCGACTGGCGTAGAGATAGAAAAGAATGGAGCTGGTTGCACAAAACGCCATCGCCCACAGCATCGGCCAGGCCGTATTAAACGTGGCCATCGACAATAACGCCCCGACGATGGCGCCGATGCCAAAGCGGAATGTTCCGGCCAGCGACGAGGCGGTGCCTGCCATATGCGGGAATTCGTCGAGGATCACCGCCATCGCATTGGAGGAAACCATCGACACGCAGCCGACGAAGGCCGCAACCCCCACCACCAGCGCCCAGAAGCCCACGCCTGTAAAAGCACTCAGCACCAGCCAGATAGCCATCACAAACTGGATCCAAAGCCCGGCGCGGAACATGTTCAACGCCCCGACTCGGCGGACAAAGCGGCTGTTAATGATGGTCATAATGAACAGGAAGACGATGTTGAGCGCAAAGTAATAACCGAAGTGCTGCGGAGAAACATGGTTCAGTTCGATATAGACAAACGGCCCGGCGCTCAGGAATGAGAACATCCCGGCGAAGCTGAAACCGCTCGCCAGCATATAGCTCAGCACGCGCTTATGGCGAAACAGTGAGGCGAAATTCCCCATTGTGGTTCGGATGTGGAACTTCTGTCGGCGCTCCGCGGGTAGCGTTTCATCAATAAAGAAGAAGATCATTGCCGAGGCCAGCAGCGCGGCAAGCGCCAGGATCCAGAAAATCACATGCCAGCTGAACCATACCAGCACCGCACCGCCGGCCATAGGAGCCACCAGCGGTGCAATCGTCGTCACCAGCATCACGAACGACATCATCCGGGAGAACTCTTCTTTCGGGTAGATATCGCGCATCAGGGCATTGATCACCACGCTTGCCGCTGCCGCTGCCAGACCGTGGAAAAAGCGCATGACAATCAGTTGATCGATGGTTTGCGCCTGCGCACAGGCCACCGCTGCCCCTGCAAAAATCAGGGTCCCGCCAAGAATAACGGGCTTGCGGCCAAAGCTGTCCGCCATCGGGCCATAAAACAGCTGACCGAGGGCAAAACCGAGAATATAGGTGCTGAGCGTCATCTGCGCGCTGCCTGCCGGTACGCCAAACTGCGCGGAAATAACCGGCAGCGCAGGCAGATACATATCAATAGACAGCGGCATCAGCATGGCCAGCAGGCCAAGAATGAAGACAATTTTGAACGACGAGTGTGGCCTGGTGGTCACAGAGTTCTCCTGAAATTAATGCGAAGGCAGACCAACGCTGGCGATCTCTTCTTCCGTTAACGGGCGATATTCGCCGGGCGCCAGCTCAGGATCGAGTTCAATTGCGCCAATACGTTCACGATGCAGACCGACAACGTGGTTACCCACCGCGGCAAACATACGCTTCACCTGATGGTAGCGCCCTTCACTGATGGTCAGACGAACCTCGGTAGGCGCGATCACTTCAAGCACGGCAGGCCGGGTCAGATCTTTTTCATTATGCAACTGAACGCCGTTGGCAAATTGTTCTGCCGTGTCATCCGCGACCGGAGACTCCAGCGTCACCCGATACGTCTTCTCGCAGTGATGACGGGGAGACGTGATACGGTGCGACCACTGCCCGTCGTCGGTCATCAGCACCAGCCCGGTGGTGTCGATATCGAGACGGCCAGCGGCATGCAGCTTGTGCGCGACCGGTTCGTCGAGGAAATAAAGCACCGTTGGATGATCCGGATCGTCCGTAGAACAGACATAGCCTTCCGGCTTATTGAGCATGAAATAGCGCGGCCCGTGCTGTTGGGTCAGCGGGTTGCCGTCATATTCAACCTGATGGTCAGGCTGGAGTTTGAATGCAGTGTCTTTCACAATGTCGCCATCCACGGTAACGCGGCTGGCGCGAATTTCACGCCCGGCAATAGCGCGGCTTACGCCGAGTTGCTGAGCGATAAACTTATCAAGTCGCATGAAATCTTTTTAGCCTTAATGGTGCTGGAAGTCGGACAACAGGTCCGAAAAAGAAGCAGTCTGGAATGGCTCAGTATAATGGTCTGGTTGCGCCACTCAAGGGAAAAAGTTTCGTGGCATACTATATGCGAAATAACTAAACCGAGACCCCATGACTTTTACACTTCGTCCTTATCAGCAGGAAGCCGTTGACGCCACTCTCGCCTGGTTTCGTAAACACCAGGCACCGGCGGCCATTGTGCTTCCGACCGGTGCTGGCAAAAGCCTGGTGATCGCCGAACTGGCGCGTCTGGCACGCGGACGCGTGCTGGTGCTGGCCCACGTCAAAGAGCTGGTGGCGCAGAACCATGCCAAGTATTGCGCGCTCGGGCTGGAAGCTGACATTTTCGCTGCCGGGCTAAAGCGCAAAGAGAGCCACGGCAAAGTGGTCTTTGGCAGCGTACAGTCGGTGGCCCGCAACCTTGATCTGTTTCGCAGTGAATTTTCGCTGCTGATTGTCGACGAGTGTCACCGCATCAGCGATGACGACGACAGCCAGTATCAGCAAATCCTCACTCACCTGAAAGAGGTGAACCCGCACCTTCGCCTGCTTGGCCTGACGGCGACCCCGTTTCGCCTGGGTAAAGGCTGGATCTATCGCTACCATTATCACGGCATGGTGCGCGGCGATGAGAAAGCGCTGTTCAGCGACTGTATCTATGAACTTCCTTTGCGCTACATGATCAAGCATGGCTACCTGACGCCGCCCGAGCGGCTGGACATGCCGGTGGTGCAGTACGATTTCAGCCGGTTACAGGCGCAGAGCAACGGGTTATTCAGCGAAGCGGAGTTGAACCAGGAGCTGAAAAAGCAAAAGCGCATTACCCCGCATATCATTAGCCAGATAGAAGAGTTCGCCGCGACGCGCAAAGGGGTCATGATCTTTGCCGCCACCGTGGAGCATGCGCGAGAAATTACCGGGCTGTTGCCCGCCGAGGACGCGGCCTTAATCACCGGCGAGACGCCCGGGCCGGAGCGCGACCGCCTGATCGACGCCTTCAAAGCGCAACAATTCCGCTATCTGGTGAACGTGTCGGTGTTAACCACCGGGTTTGATGCCCCGCATGTCGATCTGATTGCCATTTTACGTCCGACCGAATCGGTCAGTCTTTATCAGCAGATTGTGGGGCGCGGCCTGCGCCTGGCGCCCGGGAAAACCGACTGTCTTATTCTGGATTACGCCGGAAACCCGCACGATCTCTACTCTCCGGAAGTCGGCACGCCAAAAGGCAAAAGCGACAACGTCCCCGTTCAGGTCTTTTGCCCTGCCTGTGGTTTTGCCAACACCTTCTGGGGTAAAACCACCGCAGACGGCACGCTGATTGAACATTTTGGCCGCCGCTGTCAGGGCTGGTTTGAAGATGACGAAGGACATCGCGAACAGTGCGATTTCCGTTTCCGCTTTAAAAACTGCCCGCAGTGCAATGCGGAAAACGATATTGCCGCCCGTCGCTGTCGCGAATGCGATACGGTTCTGGTCGATCCTGATGACATGTTAAAAGCAGCGCTGAAGTTAAAAGATGCGCTGGTGCTGCGCTGTTCCGGTATGGCACTGCAACCCGGCGCGGATGACAAAGGCGAGTGGCTGAAAATCACCTATTACGATGAAGACGGCGCAGACGTCAGCGAGCGCTTCAGGGTACATACGCCTGCCCAGCGTATGGCCTTCGAACAACTCTTTATTCGCCCGCACACCCGTACTCCCGGTGTACCGCTGCGCTGGATTACCGTGGCCGATATCGTGCGTCAGCAGGTGTTACTGCGCCACCCGGATTTTGTTGTGGCTCGTATGAAAGGACAGTTCTGGCAGGTTCGGGAAAAGGTGTTTGATTACGAAGGCCGTTTTCGTCGCGCCAACGAATTGCGCGGTTAAGGGGACTTTTCATTGATGTGAAGGGCATTTGAGTATAAAATGCCGCCCGCTTCATATCCGTGAAGCAGAACACTCACCTGCTGCTGGGTCGCCTGTAGTAGGGTTTAAAATACAGAGAGAAATCAATGTTTACTATCGAAGCAGAAGTACGTAACGTGCAGGGTAAGGGTGCGAGCCGCCGCCTGCGTAACGCTAACAAGTTCCCGGCTATCGTTTACGGTGGCGAAGCTGCTCCAGTTGCAATCGAACTGGATCACGACAAAGTGTGGAACCTGCAGAACAAACCTGAATTCTACAGCGAAGTTCTGACCATCGTTGTTGGCGGTAAAGAAGAAAAAGTGAAAGTTCAGGCTGTTCAGCGTCACGCGTTCAAGCCAAAAGTCACTCACATCGACTTCGTTCGCGCGTAATCGCAGACACGTCGAAAAAAAAGCCCCGCTTCTGCGGGGCTTTTTTTATGCCTGTTATTTCCCGCCTGAGGTGCGGCGCTGAAGCTGATCGCGCAGGTTCGGCGGCGTGCCTTTAATGGTCAGCGTATCGGTGGCCGGATCCCAGAAGATGCGTTCACCCAACAGCATGGCATCAAAGTTGATGGTCAACCCACCGCCGCTACCGGCAAATTTAGTGAGCTGTCGCAGCGTACTGCGATCCGCCGGGAAGCTCTCTTCGAGCTCATAGCCTTTATCAGCGGTAAATTCCTGGAAGCTGACTTCACTGACGCCCGCCAGCTCTTTTGACAGCGACTCCAGCTCAATCTCTTCTCCCGCCTGCAGCTGTTCGTTGCAGTAACTGTACACCTGCTGGCGCACGGTCTGACGCTCAGATTTATCGAGCTGCGCTTCGGCGGTAAAGTCGTCAACCGCCTGCAGCAGCCCTTTGTTCTGCGCTTTGGCGTTAAGACCTTCGCTGGCGCCGAGGAAGTCCATAAAGAAATCAGCCACTTTACGGCCGACGCGGCCTTTCAGGAAGGTCAGGTAGCGGGTCGATTCCGGGTTCGTTTCCCACTCGGTTAAATCGATACGCGCCACGATATCCGCATGGTTGATATCAAGATAATGGGTAGAGCTGATATCCAGCTGCTCATTCACGCGCATGCTGCTTAAATTGTTCAGCACGGTGACCAGCAGATACTCTACTGCCAGGTAACGATAGTGACAGAACAGGACGATACCGCCGTCTGCGAACGGGTATTTTGCCAGTTCGTCACGCAGACGTCCGGTGGCGGCGCGGCTAAACGCCAGGAAATCCTCTTCGCCCTGACGCTGCAGACGAAGACTATCAGCCAGTTCGCTCTCTTCGCTGAACAGACCATAGGCTTTATTTTTAGCACTGTAGACGCGGTGCAACTCCGCCATCATTTCCACAACGGTCGCCGTGGGTTCCAGTAACGAATCGCGAAGCACCACTTCAAGGGTTTGCTCATCACGCTTGATAAGCTGGTGCAAGGCAATCTGGTTGATTTCCAGACTCATGATAAACTCTCCTTTTAGACCGGGCGGTATTCAACCACCACCAGGTCATGTGTGCAACAACAGATAAAAAAGGGGAAAAAAAGCTGTCGCTACGGTAATATGTTGCCCTTTCATCAACAAACTGATTTTGATTTATGCCACAACATTCCCGCTACAGTGATGAACACGTTGAACAACTGCTCAGTGAGCTGGTCAACGTACTGGAAAAACATAAAACGCCGACCGATCTCTCCCTGATGGTTTTGGGAAATATGGTCACCAACCTTATCAATACCAGCGTTGCTCCGGCTCAGCGTCAGGCGATCGCCAAATCTTTCGCCCAGGCGTTACAGTCCTCCGTCAGCGACGACCAGGCCCATTAAGGGAAACGAACAACAGTTTATGGTGACGAATCGTCAGCGCTACCGTGAAAAAGTCTCCCAGATGGTCAGCTGGGGACACTGGTTTGCCCTGTTCAACATTCTGTTAGCGTCGGTCATTGGCTGTCGTTATCTGTTTGTCGCAGACTGGCCGACAACGCTAACCGGGCGTATTTACTCCTGGATGAGCGTTGTGGGTCACTTTAGCTTTTTGGTTTTCGCCACCTATCTGCTGATCCTGTTCCCCCTGACGTTTATCGTCATGTCGCAGCGGCTCATGCGTTTCTTATCCGCTATCCTCGCGACGGCGGGGATAACGCTGCTGCTTATCGACAGCGAAGTCTTTACCCGTTTTCACCTGCATCTCAACCCCATCGTCTGGGAACTGGTGATCAACCCGGATCAAAACGAAACGGCCCGTGACTGGCAGCTGATGTTTATCAGCGTTCCGGTGATCCTGCTTATTGAGATGCTGTTTGCCACCTGGAGCTGGCAAAAACTGCGCAGCCTGACCCGGCGCCGCCATTACGCGAAGCCCGTTGCGACGCTCTTTTTCGTCTCCTTTATTAGCTCGCACATCATGTATATCTGGGCGGATGCAAACTTCTATCGCCCTATTACCATGCAGCGCGCTAACCTGCCGCTCTCTTATCCGATGACGGCCCGCCGTTTCCTCGAAAAACACGGCCTGCTGGATGCGCAGGAGTATCAGCGCCGTCTGGTCGAACAGGGTAATCCGGAAGCGGTCAGCGTTCAGTATCCGCTGAGCGAACTACGCTATCGCGATATGGGCCGCGGGCAAAACGTCCTGTTAATCACCGTCGATGGCCTGAATTATTCACGTTACGAGAAGCAGATGCCTGCTCTGGCTGATTTCGCCAGTAAGAACGTGACGTTTACACAGCATATGAGTTCCGGTAACTCGACCGACGCGGGTATCTTTGGTCTGTTCTACGGCATTTCAGCCGGATACATGGACGGCGTGCTGTCCGCACGTATTCCTGCGGCACTGATCACCGGACTTAATCAGCAGGGTTATCAGTTAGGGCTATTCTCTTCGGATGGCTTTAACAGCGCGCTCTATCGCCAGGCGCTGCTGTCAGACTTCTCACTGCCGGCGGCACAGAGCCAGACAGATGAACAGACCGCCAGTCAGTGGATAAGCTGGCTGCAACGCTACGCCCAGGAAGATAACCGCTGGTTCTCGTGGGTTGCCTTAAACGGCACCAACCTTGAGGACACGAATCAGAAAGGCTTTGCGCGCCGCTACAGCCGCGCTGCCGGTGATGTTGATGCACAGATTGGCCGCGTGCTCGACGCGTTGCGCGAGTCTGGCAAGCTGGATAACACCGTCGTGATCGTCACGGCCGGTCATGGTATCCCGTTGGGTGACGAAACGAAGAGCATGGAGTGGTCGCGTCCAAATCTGCATGTTCCGCTGGTGATCCACTGGCCGGGAACGCCGGCGCAGCGCATCAATATGCTGACTGAACATAAAGATGTGATGACGACCCTGATGCAACGTCTGCTGCACGTCAGCACGCCAGCAAACGAGTATTCACAGGGGCAGGATCTCTTCAGTGCCACCCGCCGCCATAACTGGGTGACGGCTGCCGGAGAGAGCACGCTGGTGGTGACTACGCCAGCGCTGACGCTGGTGCTGAACAACAATGGGAAGTATCAGACGTATAATCTGCAGGGTGAGCGGTTGAAAGACCAAAAACCGCAGCTGAGCCTGCTGCTGCAGGTTCTGACGGATGAGAAGCGCTTTATCGCTAACTGATTAATTATAAACCAGTTAGCAACAGATTCCCTTGCATTCAAAACGGAATCGAGTAGTATTCTTTTTATGCGTCGGCACGTAGCGCAGCCTGGTAGCGCACCGTCATGGGGTGTCGGGGGTCGGAGGTTCAAATCCTCTCGTGCCGACCAAAAATACTCTTTAAAACCAGCCAGCTATGGCTGGTTTTTTTATTGCTTAATTTCTGATGGGAATCATTACCTGTAGTTTCAGCACCAACGGTCAACAACCCCCCCTTAAAACACTCCGCCACGCTTGACGCTGTATATTTTTACAGTAAAAATACCTCCCCCACTTGAAGTTATTACGGAGGTTTTATGTTTGTTGAATTGGTTTACGATAAGCGAAATGTTCAGGGCCTGGATGGAGCCAGAGAAATTATATTGGCCGAGCTTACGAAGCGAGTGCATAACATCTTCCCTGATGCTGAAGTGAAGGTTAAGCCTATGCAGGCTAACGGACTCAATAGCGATGCCAGCAAAAGCGATCGTGAAAAGTTGAACCGCATGCTGGAGGATATGTTTGAAGAGTCTGATATGTGGCTTACAAATGAATGAATTTCGTTGAAGCCCTCATATCGAATGTACTGGCGCGGACTTTAGCTGATAATTTTCCTTTGTGTAACACAATAACATTGGACAATCGACTTAGTGCGATACACCAACGTCTGGAGCAGTGATGATGAAAACAGTCGAGATACTGCAATACAATTTACACAAAGGCACCGGAGCATTTTTTCATAACGTCATGGCAGAAATTAGCGTTCCCCTACATCAACGCCACGGCATCGATGTGGTGTCGTTTGGTAACTCTCTGCACGATCTTGATTGCTACTATCTCATTCGAGCCTTTGAAAGTATTGAAAATATGAATACAGTGCTTAATTCTTTCTACGCGAGCGCAGACTGGCGCTGCGGGCCTCGTGCGTCCATCATTGACTGCATCGAAACAAGCATTAAGACAGTAATTGATCTGCCACGAGTAAGTGTGGATGGGCTACGAGTGTAAGTCCAAATCTGTTACGTCCCGATTGAGCGTTTACTGCCATATTAGGTTTGGTTCGGTGTATTGAGACAGCCAAAACGAGTCTGAGCTGATACATATCTAACCCTACCCTGCTCCCCATTGATTAACACACCGCGATGTTTGTAATGTCTTCATAAGCCACATGAGGACATCCCCAAGAAGCGTTTTTCCGACCAACATAATCTTGAAAACCAACCCTTCCGGGTTGTTTTTGTATTTCTGCAAAGGTAATTTCGTGTCATGTAACTCACTGGAAAAAAAGGGGCCCGTTTAGGCCCCCCTGATGCGTTACTGTTTCACTTTGGCCTTTTCCTCATTGATGACGTTTAGCGCTGCTGCGGTGCAATCACCCTGAGCGATCCTGAGCGTGCCCGCCTGTTGGCGTTGCTCCAACAATGCGGAAAGCGTGTTGTAAACTTTCGTTTCGTGGTGGGCCTGTGCATAGCCCAACGCCTCGCAGATTTGAAAATCTGACATTGCCGCAACACGTTTACCATTTCCCCCCATGAAAGGCCGGGTGCTTAATGCATCCGTTTCGGGTTGGGAAGCAATGCTACATGCTGTTGTAGTCACCGCTGCCAGAATGATTAATATCCACTGATCCTTTTTCATCAGTAACGCTTTTTTTAAGGGTTTCACTTAAAATACTTCCCAAATTCGACATGTTGTCGCCTGATTTCTTTCAGGTTTGCCACTATTCCAGCCATACACCAGCCACTGACAACCCCCAAAAACCACCCCATCAAGAGATTTACTATCACCAGTGACCCACGTTTCTGGAGCCAGACTGAGCGCTACCACCACCAATATGATTGCCACCGCCTAAGCCGTGGGCGCTGTTGCTGTTGGCTGCATTGTTGCTGCCGTTCCCCGTTCCATGCTCATGTCGTGAGTTATTACGGCTATGATCGCTTCCCTGACGCTGAGAGACGATCAACGCGTCTACATGCGGAACTGCGATTTGCACATTCGGATCGACTTTGGCGATCTCCCCTGCGGTGGTGGTAGTGGTGACACCATTAATCGTGATATTCACAGGCGTCCCCGGCTTCATACTGGACACAGCAACGTTAATCGAGCCCGTGTCTTTTGTTATGGCAACACTTGTAACGTTATCAGGTGCTTTCGTGGTGGCTGGAGTATGAGTAAGCGAGGGCGCAGTAACCGCCGTGCCAGCGGGTAAGGCTGGACCTGTTGTCGCTTGCTGCATAGACACGACTGCGGCGCGGTAAGTTGTGCCTGTGATTTGTGGCGCAGCCACTGCAGACGTTTTGGTGGCGTCAGGGGGGTTAACGGCAGTTCCTGCAGGTAAGGCTGGCCCTGTTGTGACTTGCTGCATTGAAATCACAGCGTTCCGGTAAGTCGTGCCCGTAATGTGTGGCGTTTTCTGCTGCAGGGGTTGCGGCGTTCTTTGTGTTACAGGTCGCGGCGCATCGGGAGCCGTTTCAGTTGCCTGTACTGCATTAATACGATCGCCTGCAGTGCGTAAGCTGTTTTCGATGTCCCCTAAACGGGCCATATTTTCAGGTGAACGGTCGGCATTGTAAGCCTTTAATGCAGCCTGCTTATCCTCCATGGCCTGATTGGCTTCATTGCGAATCGACTGAATAGCAGTGGCTTTTTCATCCATGGTCATGAAATTAGAAGCGAAGGCGTTCACACTTCCGCATGAAAGCGCAATTATTACGGATAAAGAAATGATAGAATGGCGGTTCATTACAATAATTACCTTTAATTTATGTTAAGGGAAAACAGAAACAACAATTAACTACCCCGGCACATGTCGGGGACTTTTTTCAACAAACGAAACAAGCACTTCAAACCGCGCATAATAACGACTGTAAACGATTACACATTTGATATTTATCAATATCCCTAATTCAAATCGTAGAAATAACAATCAACTCAGCCACTACATTTCCCTGTTAATTCGCTTCAAAACATCTCTATTGTTATCGCAACCAATCATTTTTTTAGTCAATAACACTCAGACGGTGAATTTTTCCGGTTCATTATCCTGCATAAAAAAGTGAAATAATGTTTCAGTGCGCGTGCATTGACGTAACGAAAGCATCCCTCACTCTGGATAAAGCGCCCTGTCCCTGCATAGCTGATACGGCCCCAAGCCAGACACCGTCAGCAATACAGAGAGGGATACATGCCCGGATTTCACGCGATAAGAGGTGTGATAATTGAACAACGAGGCGGTATAGCGTGGAGGCTAATTACAGAGGCAGGAATTTATTGGAATTGATGACAGGGCTGGTTGAATCAACATGAATGCTGTCCAGCCCTGATTCGTACGACTAAAAAAAGACAAGCATTTTAATAACCGTATTCTTACCGCACTTCGGCAGGCGTTTTACGCAGATAAAGCAGCGTCAGCAAACAAATCACCGCGCCGGCATAAAAGGTATATTCTGCGCCCCACAGTTCCCAGATAGCGCCGGCACCCACGCTGGCCATCAGTAACCCGACCCCGCTGACCAGACTAAAAAGACCAAACGCCGTACCGCGCAAATCCGCAGGCGCTGTTTTGGCCACCATCGCGGCCAGCAGCCCCTGAGTCATCCCCATATGCATGCCCCAGAGCGCAACGCCGACAATAATACCGATCCAGTGGGTACTCAGGGCCAGAACGATATCAGCGGCAATCAATACGACTAGTCCCCACTGCAGAAGCCGGGTATGGCTCATAACATCAGAGAGTTTGCCAAACGGATAGGCCGAGAAAGAATAGATCACGTTCATCACCACCATCACCAGCGGGATTAAGGCCAGGGGAACGCCAGACTGTTGCGCACGGAGGACAAGAAAAGCCTCGCTAAAACGTGCCAGTGTGAATACCGCCCCCAGGCCAATGACCCACCAGCACGATTTTCCCAGCCGCGTTAAATTCTCTCTTTTGATGGGATTAGTGCGTTTATGTTCGACAGGGGTTTTCGGCTCCTTCAGGCCGAAATACAGCAGCGCAACCGAAAGAAAGCCGGGGATCAGGGCTATCCAGAAAACCGCGCGAAAATCATTGTGTAGCAGCAGCATTAACCCCACGGCCAGTAGTGGCCCCAGAAATGCGCCGGTGGTATCCATAGACTGACGCAGGCCATATGCCGCCCCGCGCAGTTCCGGCGGGGTGATATCTGCGACCAGTGCATCCCGTGGAGCACCGCGGATCCCCTTCCCCGCACGATCCATCAGGCGCGCGCCTAAAACCATCCCCGAAGAGGATGCGAGGGCGAAAAAGGGTTTGCTCAGCGCACCGAGGCCATACCCGAGTAGCGCCAGCCCTTTACGCTTGCCAAGATAGTCGCTAATCGCCCCCGAAAAGACTTTGATAAAGAGAGCGGTAGCCTCCGCGAGCCCTTCAATCAGGCCGATAACCAACACGCTCGTTCCAAGCGTAGTCACCATAAACAGTGGAAGCAGGCTGTGGATACTCTCTGACGAGATGTCCATCAACATACTGACGCCACCCACTACCCAGACCCCACGAGGGATCCGGCTGAGTACCGTAAATCTGGAAAGCATCTGTAACTCCTGCTCTGAAAACAGTGGCCTGACTGCTTACAGAATAGGATACGACGGATTAAAAAACCTGAGGAAGAACAACGAGCCAATAAAAAAGCCAGCGCTCAGGCTGGCTTTTTTATCGCTGGAAAGGCGTTTAGTGTTTATCACGCTCACCCAGGAAGAAAATACCCAGCGGAATGGCAAGCAGCACGGTGAACACCAGGCTATAAACAAAGATCATCGCTGATTGCAGGACATACATGCTGGTCGTCCAGGCAGAGAGAGGAATGTTGTACTGTTCAATAACGCCAACAATGGTTGCCCGCCCAACGCACGCGGCAGCAATCATAAACACAACCAGTAGCGCCAACAGGAACTTGCGGCCTTCAGGTGTTTTCAGTTTTGCACGTACCATCTCTCTCTTCCCTTCACAGATGAATAACATTATGTGGCGCTTAAAATAACACGATCTGCCGCCAGACTCCAATGCAGTACAAACAACCATTCATTGCGCATGAATAGAGTTTTATACGCTGCAAATATTGAAAATGTAAGTAAATTACACTAACCATTCACGAACATTATGTTAACCTGTGCCTGATAGTTTGACATAAAGGAATGACTGTGAAAAAAGCACCTCAATTTGCCATTGCCCTGATTGCCGCCGCATGCGTTAGCACCAGCGCTTTCGCCAGCGACACCCCTAAAGCGCAGCCTCTGGAAAAAGTAGCGCCTTATCCGCAAGCGGAAAAAGGGATGAAGCGTCAGGTCATTCAGTTACCCGCTCAGCAGGATGAAGCGAATTTCAAAGTGGAACTGTTAATTGGCCAGACGCTGGAAGTGGACTGCAACCAGCACCGTCTGGGCGGTCAGCTGGAAAGCAAAACCCTGGAAGGTTGGGGCTACGACTATTACGTCTTTGATAAAGTGACCTCTCCGGTTTCGACCATGATGGCCTGCCCGGATGGCAAGAAAGAGAAGAAATTTGTTACCGCGTATCTGGGTGACAACAGTCTGCTGCGCTATAACAGCAAGCTGCCAATCGTCGTTTATACGCCTGCAAACGTGGAAGTGAAATATCGCGTGTGGAAGGCGGAAGAAGAGACGGGCACCGCAGAAGTCCGTTAAGGATAAGCTGGGTGGCGACTTCGCCTGACCCGGCCATGATACTGTGCGGTTTAATAAGCCGGGTAAGCGCTAACGCTACCCGGCTTTTTCACATCAGAGTGCGATATCCGCGACCGGTTTGTTTTCCGCCTGAGGCTTCAGCTCTGCCTTTGGTGCTGCGTCAGCAGCAGCTTGCGGCTTCACATATTGCAGCTGCAGAACGCGGCTGGTGTATTCCAGTTCCTGTTCCGTCGCGTCAACGTTACCGTTCAGCTTAGTGCCGTAAGAAGGAATAATGGTTTTCAGTTTTGCCTGCCATTCCGGGCTGGCAACTTTGTCTTTAAATACTTTTTCCATCAGATGCAGCATGATTGGCGCAGCGGTAGAAGCCCCCGGTGACGCACCCAGCAGCGCAGCAACAGTGCCTTCTTTGTCACTGACCACTTCGGTACCCAGACGCAGTACACCGCCCTCTTTCGGATCGCGTTTGATGATCTGTACACGCTGACCCGCCTGCCACAAACGCCAGTCTTCTTTCTTCGCCTGCGGATAGTACTCTTTCAGCGCGTCAAAGCGTTCATCGTCAGAGAGCATCACCTGGCTAATCAGGTATTTCACCAGATCGAAGTTATCCAGACCGACGTCCATCATGGGCTTAACGTTAGAGGTGGTGGTCGCACTCAGCAGGTCCCAGAGGGAACCGTTTTTCAGGAACTTCGTGGAGAAGGTCGCGAATGGCCCGAATAGCACCACACGTTTACCGTCAAGCACGCGGGTGTCGATGTGCGGAACGGACATGGGTGGCGCACCAACGGAAGCCTGACCGTAGACTTTTGCCAGGTGACGATTCACCACTTCCGGGTTTTCAGACACCAGGAACTGACCGCCCACCGGGAAGCCTGCGTAATCGTCAGCTTCCGGAATACCGGTTTCCTGCAGCAGTTTCAGCGCCGCGCCGCCCGCACCAATAAAGACAAACTTCGCCTTGATGACGTGCTCTTCTTCATTGTGTTTCAGATCGGCAACGGTCACGCTCCAGCTGTTATCCGCATTGCGCTTAAAGCCACGCACTTCGGTGCTGAGCTGCAGATTAAAGTTCTCTTTTTTCTGCAGGGAACCTACCAGCTGGCGGGTAATTTCGCCGTAGTTCACGTCAGTACCAATTTCAGTACGGGTCGCGGCGACTTTCTGGTTCGGGTCACGACCTTCCATGACCAGCGGAGCCCACTCTTTAATCTGCGCGTGATCTTCGGAGTATTTCATGCCGCGGAACAGCGTGCTCTGCTGCAGAGCCGCATAGCGCGCACGCAGGAAGTTAACGTTCTGCTCGCCCCACACAAAGCTCATGTGCGGCACGGTATTGATGAAGGAGTGCGGATCGTGCATTACGCCGCTGTTCACCTGGTGAGACCAGAACTGGCGAGAAATCTGGAATGCTTCGTTGATCTCAACCGCCTTCTCGATACTAATGGAACCGTCCTTTTTCTGCGGTGTGTAGTTCAGTTCCATGAGTGCCGAATGGCCCGTACCGGCGTTGTTCCAGCCGTTCGAGCTCTCCTGCGCCACGCCATCGAGGCGCTCGACCATGGTCATAGACCAGTCCGGCTGCAGTTCTTGCAGATAGGTTCCCAGCGTGGCGCTCATAATACCGCCACCAATTAAAAGGACGTCCGTTTCCTGCTCTTTTGGCGTGTCAGCTTTTGCCGCCATTGAGACGGTATTCAGCCCCACGGCCAGAGACAAGAGCATGGCAGTCATTTTTTTCATAATTTATGCCTTAGTGTAAAAGTGCGTGATGCGTGGAAATTGCAGGTGAAAAAAGCTGCGCGGGAACGGTAACAACTTTTAAATGGTGTTTAAAGGTTAAGAAATTATTGTAATTGTGAAATTTAATGATGGATTGTTTGTGAGGGATTACCTATGCGGCTGGCAAAAGGCGGCTTTTCTGGCTAGTATGTTGCGTTTTGTGATCGCGCGCACGGAAGCCTGCCCTAACCTGCGAAGTGTTATGTCATTACCCGATTCTTCTTTACCCCATGAAGGCCATGTCGCCTCGGTATTACGCTCTCCCCGGCTGCTGATGCGTGAAACGCTGGCGGGCGTGATTACTGCCCTGGCGCTTATTCCTGAAGTGATTTCGTTTTCTGTCGTGGCAGGGGTTGATCCTAAAGTCAGCCTGATTGCTTCCGTGGTGCTGTGTCTTGCCCTGTCCGTGCTCGGCGGCCGCCCGGCAATGGTCACGGCGGCAGCGGGTTCCGTGGCGCTGGTGATTGGCCCGATGGTGCATCAGCATGGCGTGCAGTACATTTTGCCGGCCGTTCTGCTGGCCGGGGCGATCCAGATCCTCTTCGGCGTGCTCGGTATGGCGCGACTGATGCGCTTTATTCCGCAGTCGGTGATGACCGGGTTTGTTAACGCGCTCGGTATTTTGATTTTCTTCGCCCAGGTTCCCCATTTCTGGAGCCGAAGCCCGCTGATTGTGGGCCTGTTTGTGCTGACGCTGCTGATCGTCCTCTGGGTGCCCCGCTATATCAAAAGTATCCCCGCGCCGCTTATTGCCATTGTGGTGTTAACCCTGTTTACCGTGACCACCGGGCAAATCCTGCCGACCGTGGGTGACGAAGGCACTATGAGCGGTGGCCTGCCCGGGCTGACGCAGCTGATTGTCCCGCTGAACACCGATACGCTGAGCATTATCTGGCCATGCGCATTAAGCATTGCGTTTGTGGGTCTGCTGGAGTCGCTGCTGACGGCAAAACTGGTGGATGAGCTGACGGCAACCCCGTCCGGCAAGCGCCGCGAAAGCATTGGTCTGGGCATCGGTAACATTCTGGCCGGCTGGTATGGCGGTATCGCAGGCTGCGCCATGATTGGTCAAACCATCGTCAACGTGGAGATGGGCAAAGGCCGCAGCCGCATTTCCACTGTTGCGGCCGGTCTGGTGCTTCTGGTGCTGGTGACGGCGCTGAGTGAAGTGATGGCCCGCATCCCGATGGCCGTGCTGGCCGGGATTATGGCGATTGTCGCCGTCAAAACCTTCAGCTGGCATAGCCTGCAGCCCGCGACGGTGAAAAATGCCCCCATTGCGGAAACGGTCGTGATGCTGGTGACCGTTGCAGCCACGGTTTCAACCGGCAACCTGGCCATTGGCGTGCTGGGCGGGATTATCGTGATGGCACTCCTTCCCGCCCGAATTAAGCGTCGGGTTAAAGAAGAAAAAGCGTTGCCAGCCCAAGAAAAATAAAGAAACCGCCCGTATCGGTGATGGCAGTGATCATCACGCTCGACCCCACTGCGGGGTCGCGCCCGAGTTTTGTCATCGTCAACGGGATGATGACACCCATCATCGACGCAACCAGCAGGTTCAGCACCATCGCCAGCATCATCACGCCGCCTAATGCCATATCGTCGTACAGCCACCAGGTAATGCCGCCCATAATTCCGCCCCACACCAGGCCATTAATCAGCGCCACGCCCATCTCTCTGAAGATCAGGAAGGCAAAGTTACCCGGCTGAATGTTCTCCAGCGCCAGCGCGCGAACAATCATGGTGATGGTCTGGTTGCCGGTGTTGCCGCCTATCCCGGCCACAATCGGCATCAGCGAGGCTAACGCGACCAGCTGCGAAATGGTATGTTCGAAGCCATCAATCACGCGGGAGGCGATAAACGCGGTACAGAGGTTAATGGCAAGCCAGGCCCAGCGGGTTTTGACCGCCTTGCCCACGGAGGCATGGACGTCATCTTCGGCGCTGATCCCACCAAGCGCACGCAGATCGTTATCGGTCTCTTCGTAGACCACGTCAACGATCTCATCGATTGTCAGACGTCCCATCAGCTTGCCGACCGAGTCCACCACCGCCGCACTCACGAGGTCGTCACGTTCGAAGGTACGCGCGGCTTTTTCCGCGTCATCCTCCGGCGAGAAGACCATCGGCTCGTTTTCCATGACCTCGCTCACCCGCCGCTGAGTGCTGTTGAGCAGGATCGTTTTCAGCTCCAGCTCACCGAGCAGGGTTTTATCCCGCGAGGTCACGAACAGTTTATCGGTGTTGTCGGGCATACTCCCCAGGCGGCGTAAATAACGCTGCACCGTGCCGAGCGTGACGTCCGGGCGCACCGTGATGACGCCAAACTCCATAATTGCGCCAACGCTGTGTTTATCGTAGTGCATCACCTGGCGCACGCGCGCCCGCTCATCGGCAGGCAGCGAGGCCAGCAGTCGGCCGGTCAGGTTACGCGGCAGGTGTTGAACAAGGTAAATCTGTTCGTCGATATCCAGCGTTTGCAGGGCATCAAGAATATCCCGGTCGCTCATCTCATCGATAAGGTCATCCCAGACGTTTTCCGACGCCTCCAGCAGCACCTGCCCGCGCTCGTGATCCTGCACCAGACGCCACAGGGCGTGACGCTCTTCCGAGGGAAGTGCTTCGAGGGTATCCGCCAGGTCGGGCGGGGGCAAATGGGCAACCAGTGCCCCTACCTCAGCAATATCGTCGGCTAAAGTGCCGACATCATATTGCTCAGCCAGGGTCAGTTTGCCCAGTAACGCAGACGTGACCGCTTTATCGGTCGTGAGAAGCCAGATGAGACGCGCACGTTCCTGGTCACGCTGCCGGGCGCTGTTTTTCTTTAATACCGACATCAATCATAAATCCATGAAATGAGATGGCATTAAGCATAGCGCGGGGATATGTAAATAAGAATAAACAACGGGACGGGATGCATAAAAAAGCGGCACATCGGCCGCGATTTTATCCCCTCTCCCGGTTGGAGAGGGGCAGACGAGACATCAGGCCGTGCGCGCTACCGCATCACGAGACGCCGCATCGCGCTCCTCGCCGGTCAACTCGCTGAGCTTGCCGTCGCGCATCTCCAGCAGACGGTCGGCATGAATGAAGTAGTGATCGTCATGGCTGATGGCGAAAATAGTTTTGCCCATCGCCTTCATCAGCGGCAGTAACACCTGATAAAACTCGCGGCGGAAATGCGGGTCCTGGTCTGCCGCCCATTCATCAAGCAGGATGATGTCACGCTCTTCAGCCAGTGCCAGCAGCAGCGCCACGCGCTTTTTCTGCCCCTTCGAGAGTTTCAGGTTCAGGATTTTACCGTCCTGAAGCTCAAGCTTATGGGACATCTGCAGTTGCCCAAGCCATTTCTCCACCAGCGCAGGGTTAGCCTGCTGCCCTTCCGGCCCCAGCAGGTGATCAAAGAGCCAGACATCGGTGAAAACCGCCGAGAAGAGCTTGCGATAATCCTCAGGTTTCTCCGCGCTCAGCGCTTTACCATCCAGCAAAATCTCGCCCGATTGCGGCTGATATAAACCGGTGAGCAGCATCGCCAGCGTGGATTTCCCGCTACCGTTACCGCCAATCAGGAACAGCAGTTCGCCGCGATGAATCGTCAGGTTTACCGGTCCGACGGAAAAAGCGTTGTCCTGATAGCGGAACATGACGTTACGCAGCTCCAGCGTTTGCCAGTTCGGGAAGGCCTGCGGGCGTGGGAATTCGGCTTTAAACGGTGCGAGATCGAATTTATTGAGCTTGTTAAACGCCACCTGAGCGCTCAGCAACGTTGGCAATGCGCCCACGGCGGAGAGGAGCGGTGTACGCAAAAACAGCAGCGTCAGTGAATAGGTCGCCGCGACGTTGGTATCCGCCCATCCCAGACTGTTCGCCATCCAGAAGACCAGGCCAATGGCGCCCAACATCATAATGTTCGACCAGTTCACCGCGCTCAGGTGGAAGGTATCGGCGCGAATGATGTGATGCCGGTATTCGCGGGCATCGGGAATATAGAGATGGTTAAAGATATGCTCGGCACGCTCGCGATTCAGGGTCAGCTCTTTACGCCCTTCCAGCACGGTCTGGTAATCGTTATAGAGCTTATCCTCGGTTTCACGCAGCACCGCCATGTGTTTATAGACGCGCGACACCAGCAGAAAACCGCCCCAGATGGTGATAACAATCCACAGCGCAGTGACAGCCAGCATTTTTGTGGAGAGCCAGGCGAGATACGCCGCCGAACCAAAGGTCAAAATAATGCCCTGCACCAGCTCCGGCAGACGAACGAAGGCAATGGTAATGGCGCGCACGTCGCTGGTCAGCCCTGCCAGCAGGGAGGCACTTCCAAGCTGCTCAACGCGTTCTACCTGCGTGTCCAGAATACGCTTGATAAATTCACTGCGCAGACGGAAAACGAAATGGTGTCCCAGCGCCGTCAGCGCCAGCTGCGAGCCGAGCGTCACCGCCATCAACAGCAGTAGCAGGCCAAGAAACTCCGGCAGGACGGCGAGTGAGGTATCGACCATTTCAATCAAGCGCACGTTAATAAACGCGATCAGGCCGATACCTAACGCGGCGCTGGCGAGGCTTAACGCCATGACGGCAATGAAGGGCCAGCGATACTGACGCCAGACGAGGAGAAGTAGTTGCATGCAGGCAATCCGGGCAATAAAAATCAGCCAGCAGTTTAAACTGCCGGACGGTTACATCAAGAATAATTCTTATTTTTATTGGCCACGGGATGCCTGCCGGAACGTCAGGTTAAGGCGGAACTCGCCGGTCTGAGGATGTACTCCCGGTTTGAGGGGCTGAATGCCGTGATAAAAAAGCCGCGATTCCCTGCCCCAAACCACCACATCACCGTGCTCCAGCATGAGCCGTTTCAGCGGATCGTTACGGCGTAATCCGCCAAACTGGAAGACCGCGGGCAGGCCTAAGGATACCGAGACGATCGGCGCGCGCAGATCGGGTTCATCCTTGTCCTGATGCAGCGAGAGCTTTGCCCCCACGGCGTAGCGGTTAATCAGACAGGCATCCGGGCGAAAGTCGGCATAGCCCGCTTCAACGGCGGCGTCATGGCAGAGCGCCCGAAAAACGTCAGGCATCGGCGGCCATGGCTGGCCGGTTACAGGATCGCCCGGGGCATATACATAGCCCTGCGCGTTTGTCGCCCAGCCCAGTTCCCCGCAGTTCGTCATCGCCACCGACATGGTGTACCCCCCGGGTGTCACCATGTGTCGAAACGGCGAGACCGCCGCCACCTCATCGATGCCGGCAAGCAGCGCCGCCGCGCGGGAAAGCGCAAAGCGGCGCAGGATCACCGCGCCGGGCGCAAGGGGCTCCTGCCAGGGTTCCGCATCCGCAAAAAGATCGAGCATTATCCCTCCGGGTTCTTTGCCTCACGTTTCAGTAACAACGCCTTTCGTTCTGTCCCCCAGCGGTAGCCCGAAAGCGCACCGTCGTGACGAACAACACGGTGACAGGGGATGATAACGGCCAGTTTATTTGCGGCACAGGCTCCCGCCACCGCACGCACAGCGCCTGGGCTACCGATCGTCTGCGCCACCTGGCGATAACTTGCCGTTTCACCGCGGGGAATGTCACGAAGCGCCTGCCACACACGCTGCTGGAAAGCGGTGCCCCGAATATCCAGCGGAAGTGCCAGCGGCACGGTATGGTCATCGATAGCGCTAATCACCCGCTCAATACGCCGGGCGAATTCTCCTTCCAGCGTTTCTCGCTCTGCTTTGGGAAACAGCGTCAAAAGCTCCTCGGTTAATGTCGCATCGTCGTCACCCAGCAGAATCGCGCAGATCCCGCGCTCGCTTTCACCCACCAGGCAACGGCCTAACGAACACTCACCAATCGCATAACGCACGGCCACATCCCCTTTGCGGTACTGCTTCGCCGTCATGCCCAGCGCAGCATTGGCTTGACGATAATAGCTGCTGCTGTCAGGAAACCCGGCGGCCAGCACGGCATCGGTAATTTTGTCCCCCTGCGCAAGCGCGGTACGCAGGCGTTGTACCCGCGCCGCCTGTTGCCAGGCTTTAGGCGTCATACCGGTAACGGACTTAAACAAGCGGTGGAAGTGGAAAGGACTCATGGCGACCTGCTGCGCCAGCATTTCCAGCGTTAACGCGGGATCGCGCTCCAGCAGACGGCAGGCATGTTCAACTTTTGCCAGCGTCTGTTCCTGCGGATCGCGTTTGTCCGGCTGACAGCGTTTACACGGGCGAAACCCTGCCTGAAGGGCATGATCTACATCGGGATAGAAGCGGACATTTTTACGTAACGCGTGGCGGGCACGGCAGGACGGACGACAGACGATCCCCGTCGTTTGCACGGCAAAGACAAACTGATCGTCAGCACGCGGATCGCGAGCCAGCACGGCCAGCCAGCGATCGTCATCGGTAGTAAAGGTCGGTTTTTTCATCATCAGCTCCTCTTACAAGCATACATACAGCGTGCCCGAGTGCCACTGATTAAAAACCCGCAACCTTGCTTTTTAATTCTTGTCACTTACCAGGAAGCTGTCGAACTGCGGCGAACTCCAGGTTTTGAAGCCATCAGCCTCTTTGGTGATCATATAGACAGCCAGTCCTTCCTGGCGGACCACCTCTTTGGCTTTCTCCGGACCGAGGACCATTAAACCGGTATCCCAGGCATCGGCTTCCAGCGCGGTGGGGGCAATGACCGTCACCGAGACCAGATTATGCGCGATAGGGCGACCGGTCTGCGGATCGATCACATGCGAAATCCGCTTCCCGTCGAGTTCATAATAGTTACGGTAGCTCCCGGAGGTGCTGATACCGTGACCGTTAATATCTACAATCGCCTGTACGGCGTTTTGCTGGTCGGTCGGTTTTTGAATCGCCACTCGCCACGGATTACCGCTGGCATTCATGCCGCGGCTGACTAACGCGCCGCCCACGGACACCAGGTAACGCGAAATACCTTCCTGGGCCATCAGCGCGGCCAGATGATCTGCCGCATACCCTTCCCCTACCGTCGACAGATCAACAAACAGATCGGGAATATCTTTTTGCAGGTACTGTTGTCCGTACTGGTTGATCACCGTCAGGTGCTGTAACCCTGTCCGGGCGCGGGCGTCATCTATCGCCGCCTGGTCAGGCGTGGTGACAGGTTGCTTGTTCGGGCCAAACCCCCACAGGTTAACCAGCGGCCCCACGGTCACGTCCATCGCGCCGTTGGTCTTGTAGCCCACGCGCATTGATTCGGTCACGATATCGGCCATTGCTTCGCTCACCGGCCACAGGGAAGTGCTGGTAGAGAGGTTAAAGCGCATCAGCGCAGAGTCATTTTTGTAGGTCGAAAGAAGCTGATCGTCGGCGTCCAGCTGCGACTGAATTTTGCTGCGAAGTTCGTCAGTGCGTGTCTTATCGAGATTCATCACGCTGACACGCCAGAATGTGCCCATCGTTTTGCCTTCCAGCACCGTCGCCGCGGGAGCATCCGTTTTGGCCACAGGCGTGGAAGAGTCACATGCTGTCAGGAAAAAAAGTATAGCCAGGAAGCTGGCGCGTAAAAAAGTCATGTCCATTCATTATTATCCTCATGCCAGGGCGGCAAGAGTACACCAAAAGGGTGAATTGTAAGAACCGAAAAGGCACGAAAAAGGGGCCATAAGGCCCCCTTTGTCACACGATGAAGCGATTAGAACTGGTAAACCAGACCCAGCGCTACGATATCATCAGTACCGATACCCGCCTGACGGGTGAATTCATTTTCATCAACCAGGTTGATTTTGTAATCAACGTAGGTGGACATGTTTTTGTTGAAGTAGTAAGTCGCGCCAACATCAACATATTTCAGCAGATCCTGATCGCCGTAACCTTCGATGTCTTTACCTTTGGACTGCAGGTAAGCCACGGATGGACGCAGACCGAAGTCGAACTGGTACTGAGCAACCACTTCGAAGTTCTGTGCTTTGTTAGCAAAGCCGTAAATGTCGCTGCTGCTCTGAGAGTTACCGAAACGGGTTGCGTTATAGGTCTGAGAGTACTGCGCCGCCAGGTAGATGTTGTTGGCGTCGTATTTCAGGCCACCAGAGTAAACTTCAGCACGATCGCCTTCGCCTTTCAGCGCCAGGTTAGCGGTGTCGTTCTGGTCAGCAGTACGTTTAGAAGAAGACATCGCACCACCGATGCTGAAGCCTTCGCCCAGGTTGTAGGTCACAGACGCGCCGTAACCGTCACCGTTCTGTTTCAGGGTGCTACGACCGGAATCGTTTTCACCGCTTACGCTGCCGTTTTTACCCTGATACTGCAGAGCAAAGTTCAGGCCATCAACCAGACCGAAGAAGTCCTGGTTACGGTAGGTTGCTACGCCGTTAGCACGGGATTGCAGGAAGTTGTCTGCACCGTAGGTGTCGCCGCCAAATTCTGGCAGAACGTCAGTCCAGGACGTTACGTCGTAGATCACACCGTAGTTACGACCATAATCGAAAGAACCCGCGTCAGCGAATTTCAGACCCGCAAACGCCACACGCGTCCAGGACTGGTTGTCGCTTTCAGAGGTGTTGCCCTGAATCTGGTATTCCCACTGGCCGTAACCGGTCAGCTGATCGTTAACCTGGGTTTCGCCTTTGAAGCCAAGACGCATGTAAGTCTGGTCGCCATCATTGCTCTTGTCGTCAGAGAAATAGTGCAGACCATCAACTTTGCCGTACAGATCTAATTTGTTGCCATCTTTGTTATAAATTTCAGCCGCATTTGCTGCGCCTGCCACCAGCAGAGCTGGTACCAGGAGGGACAGTACTTTAACTTTCATTTTATTAACCCTCTGTTATATGCCTTATAATTGCCACTGCTTACTGATTAACCCTCATTAACCAGTCGGCAATTTCATTCTCCGCAAAATTACAGAATAATCCAACGGGAATATGATACGAAAACTTTGAAAATGTTTCATTTCACGATAAACATGTTTCAAAATGTAACTATCAAGGAACTTTTACAAAGCACAGAGAGCTTAAGAATTTAGCACTTATCATCAAGTGAGAAGAAAAAACATTTAAATTCAGCAAACTACATTAAAAATATTTACAGCACTGAATGACAAAACAAGATCGGCCGTTATCTCTAAAATAACTCTCGCTATCATCATTAACTTTATTTATTACCGTCATTCAGATTTGAATGTCTGTTTATCCCTAATTCTACCGAATGCCTGGCATTCGGTTTTTTTTTACCTTTCTTTACGTAGCATGTGTTTTTTTGTGCTACCGCACTGAAATTGTAACGACTATTAACTAAATTCGTTTCCTCTCTCCTCGAGAACCGCGTCATTACTGCAAATCTCAATTTCTTGTTAATTCGTGCTATTTACCGGTATGTATCGTTTTTTATTTGTACACTCTCACTCGCTTTGTACATGTTTCATGCAATGGCGTTCTCCGATATTGTCAGTCGAAAAAGTGGCGGGTTCAAAGAGCGTGACGCTGGAAATTCAGGTATTACCCTTTATACTGCCCTATCGCCATAGAGCACGACCATTACGGGTTAAAGATATCAATGAGTCAGACTGAAACTACCGCTCCGAGCAAATTCTCCCTCTTACCCGGGAGCATCACCCGTTTCTTTCTTCTTTTGATCGTTGTGCTGCTAGTCACAATGGGGGTTATGGTTCAGAGCGCGGTTAACGCCTGGCTGAAGGACAAGAGCTATCAGGTTGTTGATATCACCCACGCCGTCCACAAGCGCATTGATACCTGGCGCTATGCAACCTGGCAGATTTACGACAACATCGCGGCCGCGCCGGCAACCTCCTCCGGAGACGGGCTTCAGGAGACTCGCCTGAAGCAGGACGTCTATTATCTGGAAAAACCACAGCGCAAAACCGAAGCGCTGATCTTCGGCTCTCATGACAGCGCAACGCTTGAGATGACCCAGCGCATCTCAACCTATCTTGATACCCTTTGGGGTGCCGAGACGGTGCCGTGGTCGATGTACTATCTGAACGGTCAGGACAACAGCATGATCCTGATCTCAACCCTGCCGCTAAAAGATCTCTCTTCCGGTTTCAAAGAGACGACCGTGGGCAGCATTGTCGATTCCCGCCGGGCAGAAATGCTGCAGCAGGCGAACGCCCTTGATGAACGTGAGAGCTTCTCATCTCTGCGCCGCCTCGCCTGGCAGAATGGCCATTACTTTACGCTGCGTACCACCTTTAACCAGCCAGGCCATCTGGCGACGGTGGTGGCCTTTGATTTGCCCATCAATGACTTGATTCCACCGGATATGCCACTCGACAGCTTCCGTCTGGAGCCGGACAGCAACACTCAGAATATGCGTGCCGCATCGGATAAAGAGGCCGCAGAGAGCGTATCGATCTCCTTTAACGGCTCGAAAATCGAAATTGCCTCTTCGCTGAACTCAACCGGTATGCGTCTGGTGTGGCAAGTGCCGTTCGGCACCCTGCTGCTTGATACGCTGCAAAATATCCTCCTGCCCCTGCTGCTGAATATCGGCCTGCTGGCGCTGGCGCTGTTTGGCTACAGCACGTTCCGCTTCCAGTCAGGGCGTCAAAGCGATGCCGCTCCGGTCCCGGCAGGAACCAGTAACGAACTGCGCGTGTTGCGCGCGCTGAATGAAGAGATTATTTCCGTGCTGCCGCTTGGGGTGCTGGTTCACGATCAGGAAGCCAACCGTACGGTGATGAGCAATAAAATTGCTGACCACCTGCTGCCTCATCTCAATCTGCAGAACATCACCGCTATGGCGGATCAACATCAGGGCGTGATTCAGGCAACCATTAATAACGAGCTGTATGAGATCCGACAGTTCCGCAGCCAGATCGCCTCCCGCACGCAGATCTTCATCATCCGCGATCAGGATCGTGAAGTGCTGGTGAATAAAAAGCTCAAGCAGGCACAACGTCTGTATGAGAAAAACCAGCAGGGGCGCGCTGCCTTTATGCAGAATATTGGTGATGCCTTCAAGAAGCCGTTAAAAATGCTGGCTACCCAGGCGGCGGCGCTGAATACATCCGAAAGCCATCAGCTTGCCTGCCAGGCCGACTCGCTGGTGCGCATGGTAGATGAGATCCAGCTGGCGAATATGCTCGAAAATGATTTCTGGAAAGGAACGCCGACCCTCTTCTCTATCCAGAATCTGATCGATGAAGTGGTGCCTGAGGTCCTGCCCGTGATTAAGCGCAAAGGGCTGCAGCTGCTGATCAATAACCATTTACCGGCGAATGATGAACGTCACGGCGATCGCGAAGCGCTGCGTCGCATTCTGCTGATGATTATTCAGTACGCCGTCACCACCACCCAGATCGGCAAGATCACCCTGGAAGTCAGTACCGACGAGTCGGCTGAAGATCGCCTGACGTTCCGCATCCTGGATACCGGGGAAGGCGTAACGACAAGCGAAATCGATAATCTGCATTTCCCGTTCCTGAATGACACCCAGAGCGATCATTACGGCAAGGCCAATGCCCTGACCTTCTGGTTATGCGATCAGCTGGCACGTAAGCTCGGTGGCCATCTGAATATCAAGGCCCGCGAATCACTTGGCACGCGTTACTCACTGCACGTTAAAATGGCGGCGAATCCACAGGAAGAAGACGAAGAACGCCTGCTGGATGATGTGGTCGTGATGGTGGATGTGACCTCGAACGAGATCCGCAATATTGTGGTTCGTCAGTTAGAAAACTGGGGCGCGGCCTGCATAACGCCGGATGAAAGACTCTCAAGTCAAGAATTTGATCTGTTTTTAACTGATAATCCGTCTAATCTTACTGCCTCCGGCTTGCTTTTAAGCGATGATGAGCCAGGCGTGCGAAAAATCGGCCCAGGCCAGCTGCGCGTCAACTTTAATATAAGCAATGCGATGCAGGAAGCTGTACTACAACTAATAGAAGAGCAACTGGCGCAGGAAGAGATAGCGGAATCACCGTTAGGCGGCAATGAAAATGCCGAGCTTCACGCCAGCGGATACTATTCACTCTTTGTTGATACAGTACCAGATGATGTTAAGCGGTTGTATACTGAGTCCGCTGCGAATGATTTTGCAGCGCTGGCACAGACAGCACACCGGCTTAAAGGGGTGTTTGCCATGCTTAATCTGGTTCCCGGCAAGCAGTTATGTGAAACGCTGGAACATCTAATTCGTGAGAAAGATGCCTCTGGCATTGAAAAATACATCAGCGACATTGACGCCTACGTCAAAAGCTTGCTGTAGCAAGGTAGCCTTATACATGAACAATATGAACGTAATTATTGCCGATGACCATCCGATTGTACTGTTCGGTATTCGCAAATCACTTGAACAGATCGAGTGGGTGAATGTAGTCGGTGAATTTGAAGACTCTACAGCACTGATCAATAACCTCCCAAAGCTTGATGCGCATGTGCTCATCACCGATCTCTCCATGCCTGGGGACAAATACGGTGATGGGATCACACTCATCAAATATATCAAACGTCACTTCCCGGACATTTCGATCATTGTTCTGACCATGAACAACAACCCGGCCATTCTGAGCGCCGTGCTGGATCTGGATATCGAAGGGATTGTGCTGAAACAGGGTGCGCCGACCGATCTGCCAAAAGCGCTCGCTGCGCTGCAGAAAGGCAAGAAGTTCACGCCTGAAAGCGTCTCTCGTTTGCTGGAAAAAATCAGCGCCGGTGGCTATGGCGACAAACGCCTGTCTCCGAAAGAGAGCGAAGTTCTGCGCCTGTTCGCCGAAGGTTTCCTGGTCACCGAGATTGCCAAGAAGCTGAACCGCAGTATTAAAACCATCAGTAGCCAGAAGAAATCAGCAATGATGAAACTGGGTGTGGATAACGATATTGCACTGCTGAACTATCTCTCCTCCGTTACGCTGAGCGCGTCGGATAAGGATTGATGTTGACCGGGTGTGCGGCCTGATGGCCTCACCTCCTCCCCCTCCCGGCGTGTGAGGGAAACAACAAAAAAGGCCCTGACGGGCCTTTTTTTATACTCTCGCTTTTCTGACCCGCTCCGCATACACGGAGATCGTCTGTTTCAGGACGTCCAGCGTCACCGGTTTCGACAGACAACTGTCCATCCCTGACTCCAGACAGCGCTGTTTCTCTTCCGCCAGCGCATTCGCCGTCACGCCCACGACCGGCAACGTCAGGCCAAGCTGGCGTATACGCTGCGTCAGACGGTAGCCATCCATATTCGGCATGTTGACGTCGCTAAGAACGATATCAATGTGGTTTTTACTCAGCACGTTCAGCGCATCCACGCCGTCATTGGCGGTTTTGCACTGATAGCCAAGCGAACCCAGCTGGTCTGCCAGCAGGCGACGGTTAATCGGATGGTCATCCACCACCAGAATCATCATATCGTCATTCAGCGATGCCAGCGCATCCGGTGACGGCAACTCCGTCGCCCCGTCGCTATCTTCCAGCTGCACGCTGTAAATACGTGCCAGCAGGCTCATGAGCTCATGCGGTGTCGCCACGCTGTGCACCCATTCACCCGGAGCTCGTTCGACCGGAATACCGATATGGCGACGGCAGAAGTGAACCACCCCTCTGCCCTGCCAGGGTTGTTCCAGCACCTCGTCGGTGATCAGCACATCGTCGACATCCGGCGTTTGCCCTTCATAGCGGGACACGCGCACGCCGCTGTGGGTAAGAAGCGCCGTCAGGTAATCATTCAGTGAGGCATTGTGTACTGCCAGCCAGCAGCGCTTATCGCTCAGCCCGTCCACCACCGCTTTTGCTGGGTACTGGGCAGAATAGAGCGGAATGCGGATAGTAAACTGGCTGCCCATGCCTGGCTCGGTATCAACGGAGATATCACCATCCATCATGCTCACGAGCTTCTCACAGATCGCCAGACCCAACCCGGTCCCCTGGAAGTTACGCTGTACGCCGGTACCGACCTGGAAGAACGGGTCAAACAGACGCACCACTTCCTTCGCCGGGATACCCACGCCGGTATCACGCACGCGAATACTCAGGTAGTCCCCTGCCCGACACACGTGCAACACAATACAGCCGATATCGGTAAATTTAATGGCGTTACTGAGCAGGTTAGAAATGACCTGCTGCAGACGCATCGGATCGCCATGCAGCGTCAGCGGCACGTCCGCCTCAATAAAGCAGTAGAGGCCCAGCTGTTTACGCACCACCAGCGGCAGATAGTTGGCGCTGATGTGGTTCATCACCTCGCGCGGAGAGAACTCCCGCGGCTCAATTTTCAGCTGCTCCGACTCAATTTTGGAGAAATCAAGAATATCGCTGATGATTTTCAGCAGCAGGCTGGAGGAGTTATTCATCGCCGTCACCAGGCGATCGACCCCTTTCGGTAGCTCTTTGGTCTGCAGAAGATCAAGGTTACCGATAATCCCGTACAGCGGGGTACGCAACTCGTGGCTGACGGTGGCGAGGAACATGGATTTTGACTGGCTGGCCTGCTCGGCGGCCTGCGCCATCTCCTGCAACGACTCTTCCATCTTCACACGCGCCGAGACATCTACCAGGACGCAAATTGCCACGTTCTCATTACGATAGCGGGAGTGCACAAAGCTGATTTGCAGGTTCGTGTGCGTGCTGGTCAGCACGTCAACGAAGTTCACCTGCTGGCCACAGATAATCTGCGTCAGCCTCTGTCGGTCCTCATGCGTCAGCATGTTCAGGTAGTTATGCGCCAGCTCGTTACTGAGGATATTGGTCCCGTCCTGCGTGCGCAGGATGCAGATCCCCACCGGCGCCGAGGCGACAATCTTGCGGTTAAACTGCTCGTGCTCTTCCAGCCGCTGAGCGTCGCTTTCGGCGGGTATAAAGATTTTGCGCTCATACATTCGCGCCAGGGTAAACAGCGCCCCCCCGGCCAGCAGGTTCAGCAAAATCGCGTTCATGATAAGAATGCGGATCCGCTCAAGCACCATATCCACGGGCAGCGAATAGACAATACTCAGCGACGAAGGCGGCAAGCTCTTTTTAAGCACCAGCTCACGGAAGCCTGAGGTATAGCCAAACCACGACCGCTCCTGCATCCAGTGCGGATCGACGTTCAGTCGATTCTCCGGACCGGCAAGTGAGATCAGGGTATGTCCGTTTTCATCCAGAATGGTCACGCCCATCGGCAGACTGCCCGGCGTGAAGAAGTTTTCCATGCGAATGGTCTGTTCAATCCCCAGCAGCGCCTGCAGACGATTACCCAGATAGACCGGCGTGAGGGCGTAGAAATAGCCCACCCCCATGCGTGGCCCCTGGCTTATCCAGAAGATGTTATTCCCGCGCTCGTCCTGCGGCGCATTGCGATATTTCACAATGCGTTCGTGCAGGCTTTTCAGCGCATCATCGCGCTCAACGGGCACATCGCGCAGGCCAAAGTCGGCCATGCAGAGATTTTCACTGCCAATCAGGAAGACGCGGTTCAGATCATAGGCGGCGGAAAAGTTGTCACGCCAGTAGCGCATAAACCAGGACAGCGACTCCAGTGAACCGCGCCAGGTGCTGCCCATCGCAGAGCAATCGGAATCCGGAAACAGCGGCTCGAAATTCGGTACTTCGGTTTTGTCATTACGCCCACGGATGGCAAGAATGCCGTTTTCCGCGGTCAGGCGATTCTCGGCAATGTACTTCAGCTCCTTCATCACGTCGGACGTTCGCTGAATATAGCGCTGGGCCTGATCGGAGCTTAAGTTAAACTCCTGGCGGATCTCCGCTTCTTTCTGATGAAGGGCGTTAACGATGTAAAACACCGACAATAATGCCACCAGCAACCAAAGCAAGAGCGCCAGCGCCCGAAACAGATAGCGAGAGACTTTCAGCGTGGTACGAAAGGAGACGAGGTATTTCAAAGGGGCGAGGCTCCGCCGTCGGGGTCAAAAAGAATGTGGTTAAGGTAGCGGTAAACGCGCCTTGTCGCAACGTTCACTTATCTGCTTGTGCAAAAGAAAAGGGCCGGAAACCGGCCCTTTTTGCATCAGGAGACATTACTCGTCAGCGTCATCCGCTGCATCATCTTCGGTATCGGCTTCTGGTGCGATTTCATCATCACCTTCTGCGACGCTACCGTCGATAGAGTCGAGCTCTTCGTCATCCACAGGCTCAGCTACACGCTGCAGACCCACGACGTTTTCATCTTCCGCGGTACGGATGAGGATCACACCCTGAGTATTACGGCCAACCACGCTGATCTCAGATACGCGTGTACGCACCAGCGTACCGGCATCCGTGATCATCATGATCTGGTCGGCATCGTCTACCTGTACCGCGCCCACAACGGATCCGTTGCGCTCGGTAACCTTGATAGAGATAACGCCCTGCGTGCCACGAGACTTGGTCGGGTATTCGCTTTCGGCAGTACGTTTACCGTAGCCGTTCTGCGTGACGGTCAGGATAGCACCTTCACCGCGCGGAACGATCAGGGAAACGACGGTATCTTCACCGGCCAGTTTGATACCACGAACACCTGTTGCAGTACGGCCCATTGCACGAACCGCGTTCTCTTTGAAGCGCACCACCTTACCGGCGGCGGAGAACAGCATCACTTCATCGGAACCGGAGGTGAGGTCAACGCCAATCAGTTCGTCACCGTCGTTCAGGTTCACCGCGATGATACCGGCAGAACGTGGACGGCTGAATTCGGTCAGCGCGGTTTTCTTCACGGTACCGCTGGCGGTCGCCATAAAGACGTTCACGCCTTCTTCGTACTCACGTACAGGCAGAATCGCGGTGATACGTTCGTTCGCTTCCAGCGGCAGCAGGTTCACGATTGGACGACCACGCGCACCACGGCTCGCTTCTGGCAGCTGATAGACCTTCATCCAGTACAGACGACCACGGCTTGAGAAGCAGAGGATCGTGTCATGGGTGTTTGCCACCAGCAGACGGTCAATAAAGTCTTCTTCTTTAATACGTGCTGCCGATTTGCCTTTACCGCCACGACGCTGTGCTTCGTAGTCGGTCAGCGGCTGATACTTCACATAGCCCTGGTGAGACAGGGTGACCACCACATCTTCGCGGTTGATCAGATCTTCAATGTTGATATCAGAGCTGTTCGCCGTGATTTCGGTGCGACGCTCATCGCCGAACTGATCGCGGACCAGTTCCAGCTCTTCACGGATCACTTCCATCAGGCGCTCTGCGCTACCCAGGATATGCAGCAGCTCGGCAATCTGTTCCAGCAGTTCTTTGTATTCGTCGAGCAGTTTTTCGTGCTCAAGGCCAGTCAGTTTCTGCAGACGCAGATCCAGAATCGCCTGGGCCTGCTGTTCAGTCAGGTAGTACTGACCGTCACGCACGCCGAACTCAGGCTCCAGCCATTCAGGACGCGCAGCATCGTCGCCAGCGCGTTCCAGCATGGCGGCCACGTTGCCCAGATCCCACGGACGGGCAATCAGAGACGCTTTCGCTTCCGCAGGGGTTGGTGCACGGCGAATCAACTCAATGATTGGGTCGATGTTTGCCAGTGCAACGGCCAACGCTTCAAGGATATGCGCACGGTCGCGGGCTTTACGCAGTTCGAAAATAGTACGGCGAGTCACCACTTCACGGCGGTGACGCACAAACGCGCTCAGAATATCTTTCAGGTTCATGATCTTCGGCTGACCATGGTGCAATGCAACCATGTTGATACCGAAGGAGACCTGGAGCTGAGTCTGGGAATACAGGTTGTTCAGTACAACCTCGCCCACCGCGTCGCGTTTGATTTCAATCACGATGCGCATGCCGTCTTTATCAGATTCGTCACGCAGCGCGCTGATGCCTTCAACACGTTTTTCTTTTACCAGCTCGGCGATTTTTTCAATCAGACGCGCTTTGTTCACCTGATACGGGATCTCGTGAACAATGATGGTTTCACGGCCGGTTTTGGCATCCGCTTCCACTTCGGCGCGGGCACGGATATAAATCTTGCCACGTCCGGTGCGGTACGCTTCTTCAATACCACGACGACCGTTGATGATCGCCGCCGTCGGGAAGTCTGGACCCGGGATGTGTTCCATCAGCCCTTCAATGCTGATGTCTTCATCCTCAATATAGGCCAGGCAGCCGTTGATCACTTCCGTGATGTTATGCGGTGGAATGTTGGTTGCCATACCGACGGCGATACCGGACGAACCGTTCACCAGCAGGTTAGGGATTTTCGTTGGCATAACGTCCGGAATGCGTTCCGTGCCGTCATAGTTATCAACGAAATCAACCGTCTCTTTTTCCAGGTCAGCCATCAGCTCATGGGCAATTTTCGCCAGACGGATTTCCGTATAACGCATTGCCGCGGCGGAGTCGCCGTCGATAGAACCAAAGTTACCCTGACCATCTACCAGCATGTAACGCAGCGAGAATGGCTGCGCCATTCGGACGATAGTGTCGTACACCGCGGAATCACCATGGGGATGGTATTTACCGATTACGTCACCAACGACACGGGCAGATTTTTTGTAGGCTTTATTCCAGTCATTGCCCAATACGTTCATGGCGTATAGTACGCGACGGTGTACCGGCTTCAGGCCATCGCGGACGTCCGGCAGCGCACGGCCAACAATGACCGACATCGCATAGTCCAGATAGGAGCTCTTCAGCTCTTCCTCGATGTTAACCGGTGTAATTTCTCTCGCAAGGTCGCTCATCTAACCGCTATCCCTCTACTGTATCCCGGATTCAAAGGTCGCAAATTATAACACAGCCGCGGTGATTGAGGTAAACCAATAAGCTTTATTCAACCGCGCGGGCTGATATACTCCGAAGTCTTGCAAAATAAGGAGTAAAAGCGCCCATGAATGCCGAAAAATCCCCGGTGGCTCACAACGTTGACCATGAAGAGATTGCCAAATTCGAAGCGGTGGCATCCCGCTGGTGGGATCTCGAAGGTGAGTTTAAACCTCTGCACCGCATTAACCCGCTGCGTCTGGGCTATATCGCGGAGCGTTCCGGCGGCCTGTTCGGTAAGAAAGTGCTCGACGTCGGCTGCGGCGGCGGCATTCTGGCAGAAAGCATGGCGCGCGAAGGGGCCACCGTCACCGGTCTGGATATGGGCTTTGAACCGCTGCAGGTTGCCCGTCTTCATGCGCTGGAATCTGGAGTGCAGGTGGAATATGTGCAGGAAACCGTCGAAGAACATGCGGCGAAGCATGCCCATCAGTACGACGTGGTGACCTGTATGGAAATGCTGGAGCACGTTCCCGACCCCCAGTCCGTGGTTCACGCCTGTGCAAAACTGGTGAAACCGGGCGGCCAGGTCTTCTTCTCGACGATCAACCGAAACGGAAAAGCCTGGCTGATGGCGGTCGTCGGGGCGGAGTATGTGCTGCGTATGGTGCCAAAAGGCACGCACGACGTGAAGAAATTCATCAAGCCTGCTGAATTATTAAGCTGGGTTGATCAGACGTGGCTCAAGGAGCAGCACATCACCGGTCTGCATTACAATCCATTGACCGATAAATTCAAACTCGCACCGGGTGTAGATGTTAACTATATGTTGCATACAACCGCCAAAAATGACTGACGTCATCCATTATTCTTATAAAGATTGCGCGACATCATGTTGCGCAATTCTGACCTCCCGTTGAAGAAATCAGCACTCGATCAAATTTTGAATTTTTTTTCTTAATTATTGACATCTCTTCCAGGCCTTACGGTACGAGGACTTAGCCTTTTTTACCCTTTGACAACCTCAATTTAACGTCAAAATCAACCCTTGTGCTGAAAAGATTCGATACTAGAATACTCACCATATAGCGTTTTTCTTATCGCAAACCCCCTATATGTAGTATTTATCCACAGAGTTAGTCACAAGACGGATCTGTGGATAAGCGGGGGATATTTTTTATTTCACGGACAGGTAAAACCCACATGAATCAGAGTCTGCTGGTGACTAAGCGCGACGGTACCACCGAGCGTATCAATCTGGACAAAATCCATCGTGTTCTCGACTGGGCAGCAGAAGGACTGAATAACGTATCTATCTCCCAGGTTGAACTGCGCTCTCACATTCAGTTCTACGATGGCATCAAGACATCTGATATCCACGAAACCATCATCAAGGCTGCGGCGGATCTCATCTCCCGTGAAGCCCCGGATTATCAGTACCTCGCTGCACGTCTGGCGATTTTCCACCTGCGTAAAAAAGCGTACGGCCAGTTTGAGCCGCCAAAGCTTTACGATCACGTGGTGAAAATGGTTGAGCTGGGCAAATACGACACGCATCTGCTGGAAGACTATACGGAAGAAGAGTTCGAGCAGATGAACGGGTTTATCGATCACTGGCGCGACATGAACTTCTCTTACGCGGCGGTGAAGCAGCTCGAAGGCAAATACCTGGTTCAGAACCGTGTGACCGGTGAGATCTACGAAAGCGCCCAGTTCCTCTATATTCTGGTGGCCGCCTGCCTGTTCTCTAACTACCCGCGTGACACCCGTCTGGAATACGTGAAGCGTTTCTACGATGCGGTTTCCACGTTCAAGATTTCTCTGCCTACGCCAATCATGTCTGGCGTGCGTACCCCAACCCGTCAGTTCAGCTCATGCGTCCTGATCGAGTGTGGTGACAGCCTGGATTCCATCAACGCAACCTCCAGCGCCATCGTGAAATATGTCTCCCAGCGTGCCGGTATCGGCATCAACGCCGGTCGCATCCGTGCACTGGGTAGCCCGATTCGCGGCGGTGAAGCGTTCCACACCGGCTGTATCCCTTTCTACAAACACTTCCAGACCGCGGTAAAATCCTGCTCTCAGGGCGGTGTACGCGGTGGTGCAGCCACCCTGTTCTACCCAATGTGGCACCTGGAAGTGGAAAGCCTGCTGGTACTGAAAAACAACCGTGGCGTTGAAGGCAACCGCGTTCGTCACATGGACTACGGCGTACAGATCAACAAGCTGATGTACACCCGTCTGCTGAAAGGTGAAGACATCACCCTGTTCAGCCCGTCCGACGTTCCGGGCCTGTATGACGCGTTCTTCGCCGATCAGGATGAGTTCGAGCGTCTGTACACCAAATACGAAAAAGACGACAGCATCCGTAAGCAGCGCGTTAAGGCGGTTGACCTGTTCTCCCTGATGATGCAGGAACGTGCCTCTACCGGCCGTATCTACATTCAGAACGTTGACCACTGCAACACCCATAGCCCGTTTGACCCGGTGGTTGCGCCAGTGCGCCAGTCTAACCTGTGCCTGGAAATCGCCCTGCCGACCAAACCGCTGGAAGATGTTAACGACGAAAACGGCGAAATCGCGCTCTGCACCCTCTCTGCTTTCAACCTGGGCGCTATCAAGAGCCTGGAAGAGCTGGAAGAGCTGGCGGTGCTGGCCGTGCGTGCGCTGGATGCCCTGCTGGATTACCAGGACTACCCAATTCCTGCGGCAAAACGTGGAGCAATGGGCCGTCGTACCCTCGGTATCGGCGTTATCAACTTTGCCTACTGGCTGGCGAAACACGGTAAGCGTTACTCCGACGGCAGCGCGAACAACCTGACCCACGAAACGTTCGAAGCGATTCAGTACTACCTGCTGAAAGCCTCCAACGAGCTGGCGAAAGAGCAAGGCGCGTGCCCGTGGTTCAACGAAACCACCTATGCGAAAGGCATTCTGCCGATCGATACCTACAAGAAAGACCTGGATGCGATCTCTAACGAACCGCTGCATCTGGACTGGGAAGCGCTGCGTGAATCCATCAAGACTCACGGCCTGCGTAACTCCACGCTGTCTGCCCTGATGCCGTCTGAGACCTCTTCGCAGATCTCTAACGCCACCAACGGTATTGAACCACCGCGCGGCCACGTCAGCATTAAAGCGTCGAAAGACGGTATCCTGCGTCAGGTTGTGCCTGACTACGAGCTGCTGAAAGACAACTACGAGCTGCTGTGGGAAATGCCAAACAACGACGGTTACCTGCAGCTGGTGGGGATCATGCAGAAGTTTATCGACCAGTCGATTTCTGCTAACACCAACTACGACCCGACGCGCTTCCCGTCTGGCAAGGTACCGATGCAGCAACTGTTGAAAGACCTGCTCACCGCCTACAAATTTGGTGTGAAAACCCTGTACTATCACAACACCCGTGATGGTGCGGAAGACGCTCAGGATGACATGGCACCGTCAATTCAGGACGATGGCTGCGAAAGCGGCGCATGTAAGATCTAATGAAGGGCGGGGATATCCCCGCCTTTATTTCGTAAGACAGGACTCCAATTCATGGCATACACCACCTTTTCACAGACGAAAAACGACCAGCTCAAAGAGCCGATGTTCTTCGGGCAACCGGTCAACGTGGCACGCTACGATCAGCAAAAATATGACATCTTCGAAAAGCTGATTGAAAAGCAACTCTCCTTCTTCTGGCGCCCGGAAGAAGTTGACGTCTCTCGCGATCGTATCGATTTCCAGGCGTTGCCGGAGCACGAAAAGCATATCTTCATCAGCAACCTGAAGTACCAGACGCTGCTGGACTCCATTCAGGGCCGTAGCCCGAACGTGGCGCTGCTGCCGCTGATCTCCATTCCGGAGCTGGAAACCTGGGTGGAAACCTGGGCGTTTTCTGAGACCATCCACTCCCGCTCTTACACCCACATTATCCGCAACATCGTTAACGATCCGGCGGTGGTGTTTGACGATATCGTCACTAACGAGCAGATCCAGAAACGTGCTGAAGGTATTGCGCACTACTACGACGAACTGATCGAGATGACCAGCTACTGGCATCTGCTGGGCGAAGGCACCCACACCGTGAACGGCAAAACCGTCACCGTGAGCCTGCGCGCGCTGAAGAAACAGCTTTACCTGTGCCTGATGAGCGTTAACGCACTGGAAGCCATCCGCTTCTACGTGAGCTTCGCCTGCTCCTTCGCTTTTGCGGAACGCAAGCTGATGGAAGGTAATGCCAAAATCATCCGTCTGATCGCCCGTGACGAGGCCCTGCACCTGACCGGCACACAGCATATGCTGAACCTGCTGCGCAGCGGTACAGACGATCCGGAGATGGCTGAGATTGCCGAAGAGTGCAAACAGGAGTGCTATGACCTGTTCGTGCTGGCCGCTCAGCAGGAGAAAGAGTGGGCAGACTACCTGTTCCGCGACGGCTCCATGATTGGCCTGAACAAAGACATCCTGTGCCAGTATGTTGAGTACATCACCAACATCCGTATGCAGGCGGTCGGGCTTGAGCTGCCGTTCAAAACCCGCTCTAACCCAATTCCGTGGATCAACACCTGGCTGGTATCCGATAACGTGCAGGTTGCGCCACAGGAAGTGGAAGTCAGTTCTTATCTGGTCGGGCAGATTGACTCTGAAGTTAATACCGACGACCTGAGCGACTTCCAGCTCTGATGAGCCGCGTAACGCTTAGCCTTTCCGGTACCGAAGTGCTGTGCCGGGAAGAACACCCTTCCCTGTTGATTGCGCTTGAGGCGCATCAGGTTGAAGTGGAGTATCAATGCCGCTCAGGCTATTGCGGCTCATGTCGCTGCCGTTTAGTCGCCGGACAAGTGGACTGGCTGACCGAACCGCTGGCCTTCATCAACGAAGGTGAAATTTTGCCCTGCTGCTGCCGGGCAAAAGGCGATATAGAGATTGAGATGTAAACCGCCCCTCCGGGCGACATAAAAAAGGGCCTTACGGCCCTTTTTCTTTTACTTCAAAAACTGCACGGCTTTATCCGGGAAATCGGTGAACAGCCCGTCCACCCCGGCCTGGTTATACAGCACGTCGTACAGCTGGTTTACGTCCGTCACATAAGCCGGTAGCTGGTCCGCACGCACCGTATACGGATGAACCTGCATATGACTGGCGTGCGCCTCTTTCACCATTGCCGTCAGCTTGACGTGGCCTGGCGTTGAGCCTTCCGCCACCAGCATATGGTAATCCGGTCCGATACCGTCGGCGTACTGCGCGATCTGTTTCATTGCGCCCGGCTTAAACATCCAGTCGTAGTTGTAATTCACCCACGTGCCGTCGGGCTGTTTCTCCTGAGTTTCATTCCAGTCGGTGTAGGCAATCAGCTGTACCAGATTGAGATCCATCCCTCTCTTTGGCGCCAGCTCGCTTTTGATGCGCTTCAGCTCAGCGGCGTCAAAACACTGCAGATAGACTTTGTCGCGCTTGCTGGTGTAGCCGTACTTTTTCAGCACGTCCAGCGTCTTCGCGGCAATGTCCTTCCCTTCCTGATGGTGGAACCACGGCGCTTTTATCTCCGGGTAGATGCCGATGTTTTTCCCGGTTGAGTGGTTCAGTCCCTGAACAAACTCAATCTCTTCTTCGAAGGTATGGATGCGAAAATCAGATTTACCCATCGGGAAACGTCCCGGATAGACCTGCACCTTCTTGCCGTTTTCAACCTCGAAACCCTCGGTAAACTTCAGCGAACGAATCTCATCCAGCGTAAAGTCAATGGCGTAGTAGCGACCATCTTTGCGGGCGCGGGCCGGGAAACGCTCAGCCACGTCCGTCACGCGGTCAAGATAGTGGTCATGAAGGACGACCAGCTGGTCGTCACGGGTCATCACCAGATCCTGCTCGAGATAATCTGCCCCCTGCGCATAGGCCATTGCTTTTGCCGGGAGCGTGTGCTCTGGCAGATAGCCGCTTGCGCCGCGATGGGCGATAACCATTTTCTCGTTAGCCAGCGCTGAGCCTGTCATCAGGCCCGCCAGCAGCAGGCCCGTTGCTACGTAAGTTAATTTCATCAGCCTTCTCCTTATTGACGACGCGCCTGCATTTCGGCGTGATGACGTTTTTCACCAATCATCACCACAATCAACAGCAGCACCGCCAGCACGCTACCGCCAATCATCACCATAAAGCCGCCGTCCCAGCCGAAGAAGTCAACGGTGTAGCCCACAATGGCGCTCGCCGCGACCGAACCGCCCAGGTAACCGAACAGACCGGTAAAGCCGGCCGCCGTACCTGCCGCTTTCTTCGGCGCCAGCTCCAGGGCATGCAGACCAATCAGCATCACCGGGCCGTAAATCAGGAAGCCGATGACGATCATACAGGCCATATCGATTGACGGGTTACCCGGCGGGTTGAGCCAGTAAACCACGGTGGCAATGGTCACCAGCGTCATAAAGAAGACGCCCGTCGCACCACGGTTACCCCGGAACACTTTGTCCGACATCCAGCCGCAAATCAGCGTCCCCGGGATCCCGGCGTACTCATAGAGGAAGTAAGCCCAGGAGGATTTATCCAGCGCGAAATGCTTCACCTCTTTCAGATAGGTAGGTGACCAGTCGAGGATGCCGTAACGCAGCAGGTACACGAAGACGTTGGCCACCGCGATATACCACAGCAGTTTGTTGGGCAGGACGTACTTCATGAAGATCTGTTTGGCCGTCAGCTCTTCTTCATGCTGCTCGCTGTAATCATCCGGATAGTCGTTTTTGTACTCTTCAATCGGCGGCAGGCCACAGGACTGCGGCGTGTCACGCATCAGGGCGAAAGCGATAACCGCCACCAGAATGGCACCAAAGGCAGGCATATAAAGCGCGGCTTTCCAGTCGTTAAACCACGCCATCCCCAGCAGGAACAGCAGAGGTGGAATACCGCCACCGACGTTATGCGCGCAGTTCCACACCGACACGATGCCGCCACGCTCTTTCTGCGACCACCAGTGCACCATGGTGCGCCCGCAAGGCGGCCACCCCATTCCTTGGAACCAGCCACAGAGGAACAGCAGCACGAACATCACGGCGATGCTGGAGGTTGCCCATGGCACAAAGCCCATGAACAGCATCACCGCTGCCGCCAGGATCAGACCCGCAGGCAGGAACACGCGTGGATTCGAGCGATCGGACACTGAGCCCATGATGAATTTGGAAAAACCGTAGGCGATAGAGATCCCCGACAGCGCGAACCCCAGATCGCCACGAGAAAAGCCCTGCTCCACCAGATACGGCATGGCGAGCGCAAAGTTTTTACGTACCAGGTAGTACGCCGCGTACCCGAAGAAGATCCCCAGGAAGATTTGCCAACGCAGACGACGGTATAGCGGATCAATTTCTGCCTCTGGCAGACGCGCCCGATGCGGCGCAGGTTTGAAGATACTGAGCATGACAGCCTCCGTGGCCAGGTATTGAATTTACAGGGGTTTAACTGCCCCACACTCCAGAGAGGCGGCGATGTTAAGAAATCACGGTGATTGTTACTGTGAATCAACGCACAAATTGTTACAGAAATATGACAATGTGCGCAGAAAAGCGCATGGAATCACGTTTCACTTTCGAATTTCGTTCGTTTATGTTCGAAATCAAACAAACCACAGTTTTGATGTGGCTAAATGGTAAAAAACGAACACAGAGGGATAACAATGACAATTCACGATCCTCGCTACAGCGATGTGATTATCATTGGCGGTGGCGCGACCGGCGCCGGCATCGCACGCGACTGCGCCCTGCGTGGGCTGAGCGTCACGCTTCTGGAGCGCCATGACATTGCGACGGGCGCAACCGGGCGCAATCATGGTCTGCTACACAGTGGTGCCCGTTACGCGGTGACCGACCCCGAATCCGCGCGGGAATGCATTGCTGAAAACCAGATCCTCAGACGCATTGCCCGCCACTGCATTGAACCGACCAACGGTCTGTTCATTACGCTTCCTGAAGACGATCTCTCATTTCAGCCAACCTTTGTGACCGCCTGCCGCGCTGCAGGGATTGAGGCTGACGTCATCGACCTCGAACTCGCGCGTCGTCTGGAACCGTCTGTCAACCCGGCCCTTATCGGTGCGGTGAAGGTCCCGGACGGTACGGTTGACCCTTTCCGCCTGACCGCCGCGAACATGCTGGACGCCCGTGAACATGGCGCACAGGTTCTGACCGGGCAGGAAGTGACCGGGCTTATCCGTGAAGGGAACCGCGTCTGCGGCGTACGTGTTTTTGATACGCAGTATAAGGAGCATGGCGAACTGTACGCCGCCGTGGTAGTCAACGCGGCGGGGATCTGGGGGCAACGCATCGCGGAGTACGCCGAGCTGTCTGTGCGCATGTTCCCGGCAAAAGGCTCGCTGCTGATCCTCGACCACCGCATTAACAACCACGTGATCAACCGCTGCCGCAAACCTTCTGATGCCGACATCCTGGTGCCGGGCGATACCATTTCGCTTATCGGCACCACCTCAACCCACGTGGACTATAGCGAGATTGATTACAACCGCGTGACCGCCGACGAGGTGGATATCCTGCTGCGCGAAGGGGAAAAGCTGGCCCCTGTGATGGCGCAGACCCGAATTCTTCGCGCCTATGCCGGCGTGCGCCCTCTGGTGGCGAGCGATAACGACCCGAGCGGGCGCAACGTCAGCCGTGGCATCGTGCTGCTCGACCACGCCGCGCGCGATGGTATGGACGGGTTTATCACCATCACCGGCGGTAAGCTGATGACCTACCGCCTGATGGCCGAGTGGGCAACCGATGCCGTCTGTCGCAAGCTGGGTAACAGCGAACGGTGTATGACCGCAGAGCAACCTCTGCCCGGCTCGCGTCAGTCCACCGAGAAAACGCTGCAAAAAATCATCTCCCTTTCCGCCCCCCTGCTCGGTTCCGCCATCTATCGCCATGGAGACCGCACGCCGGTCTGGCTGGGGGAAGGACGGCTGAGCCGTAGCCTGGTGTGTGAATGCGAAGCCGTCACGGCGGGTGAAGTGCAATACGCCGTGGAGAATCTGACCGTCAACAGCCTGCTTGATTTACGTCGGCGCACCCGCGTGGGCATGGGCACCTGCCAGGGTGAGCTGTGCGCCTGCCGTGCGGCCGGGTTGTTACAACGTTTTCATACCACCACTGCCACCCAGTCGCTGGCACAACTCAGTGATTTCCTGAACGAACGCTGGAAAGGCATTCAGCCTGTCGCCTGGGGTGATGCCCTGCGTGAAAGCGAGTTTACCCGCTGGGTCTACCAGGGGCTGTGCGGTCTTGAGAAGGAGCAACAGGATGAAATTTGATACCGTGATTGTCGGTGGTGGGCTGGCGGGTCTGCTCTGTGGTATCAGGCTAACGAAGCAGGGGCTGCGCTGCGCCATCATCACCCGGGGCCAGAGCGCACTGCACTTCTCGTCGGGTTCGCTGGATCTGCTGGATGAGGCGTATCGCGATGCCCTGCCGCCAGAGCATCCCTATAACCTGACGGGCAGAGACACGGTCGACCGCTTCGCCCATGAAGCCGAAACCCTTCTGGCCGAGTGCGGCGCACGGCTGCAGGGTAACGCCCGGAAAAATCATCATCGGGTTACCCCACTCGGCACCCTGCGCTCTGCCTGGCTCAGCCCGGAAGAGGTGCCTGTTGCCCCCTTCAACGCAGGACGGGTCCTGGTCGTGGGTATTAGCGGTTTTCTTGATTTCCAGCCCCACCTCGCTGCGGCATCGCTCTGTCGCCAGGGCGTGAACGCACACACGGCTGAGATAGAGCTTCCTGAGCTTGACGTCCTGCGCGACAACCCGAGCGAGTTTCGCGCGGTGAATATTGCCCGTTTTCTCGATAACGACGATAAATGGCCGCTGCTGTATGCCGCGCTCCGGCCGCTTGCCGAAGGTTGCGACACGCTGTTTATGCCCGCCTGCTTTGGCTTAAGCGACAACCGGCTCTGGCGCTGGCTCTCGGATCGCCTGCCCTGCTCGCTTGGCCTGCTGCCGACGCTTCCCCCTTCTGTCCCCGGCATTCGCCTGCATACCCAGCTTCAGCGGCGGTTTATCGCTCAGGGTGGCGTGTGGATGGCGGGTGACGAGGTGAAAAAAATCACCCTGACGGATGGTTCGGTGAGCGAAGTCTGGACGCGTAATCACGCTGATATTCCGCTTCGCGCGCGTTATACGGTGCTGGCAAGCGGCAGTTTCTTCAGCAACGGGCTGCTGAGCCGTCGGGACGGCATCCAGGAGGCCATTATGGGGCTGGATGTCCGGCAAACGCCCTCCCGCGCGGACTGGTATCAGAGTGATTTCTTCACCCCGCAACCCTGGCAGCAGTTCGGCGTGATTGTCGATAAGCAACTGCACCCGCAACTTTCTGGTCAGCCGGTCAGTAATCTCTATGCCATTGGCTCTCTTCTGGGGGGATACGATCCCATCGCTCAGGGTTGCGGCGGCGGGGTCTGCGCCATCACGGCGCTGTATGTGGCAGAGCAAATTGGCCAGCGCATGGAGGCTGAGCAATGAACGATACCCGGTTTGAAAGCTGCATCAAATGCACAGTTTGTACCACCGTCTGCCCGGTCAGCGGTGTGAATCCGCGCTACCCGGGCCCGAAACAGGCCGGGCCTGACGGCGAGCGCCTGCGTCTGAAAGACGGTGCGCTGTATGATGAGGCGCTGAAATACTGCATCAACTGTAAACGTTGCGAAGTGGCCTGTCCGTCGGACGTGAAGATTGGCGATATCATCCAGCGAGCCCGCGCGCGTTACAGCACGCAAAAGCCGTCCCTGCGCGATGCGATCCTGAGTCACACCGACCTGATGGGCAGTGTCTCCACGCCTTTTGCCCCGCTGGTGAATGCTGCAACGTCTCTCAAGCCGGTGCGAAAACTGCTGGATGCGACGCTGAAGATAGACCACCACCGCAGCCTGCCAAAATACTCTCACGGAACCTTCCGGCGCTGGTATACATCCGTGGCAGCGGAACAGGCGCAGTACACCGATCAGGTCGCGTTCTTCCACGGCTGCTATGTCAACTACAACCACCCGCAACTGGGAAAAGATCTGCTGAAAGTACTCAACGCGATGGGGACCGGCGTGCAGCTCCTGAATAAAGAGAAGTGCTGCGGTGTGCCGTTGATTGCCAACGGTTTTACCGATAAGGCGCGCAAACAAGCCAAAAGCAACGTCACGTCCCTGCGCGAGGCCATCGTTGATAAAGGAATTCCGGTGCTGGCCACCTCGTCCACCTGTACCTTCACCCTGCGTGATGAGTATCCGCACCTGCTGGACGTGGATAACACCGGTCTGCGCGAGCACATTGAGCTGGCGACGCGTTTCCTGTGGCGCAAACTGGACAGCGGGCAGACGCTGCCGCTGCGGGAACTACCGCTGAAAGTGGTGTATCACACACCGTGTCATATGGAGAAAATGGGCTGGTCGCTCTATACGCTTGAGCTGTTGCGGCTCATTCCGGGGCTGGAGCTGACGGTGCTGGACTCGCGCTGCTGCGGCATTGCGGGCACTTACGGCTTTAAGCGAGAAAACTACGAAACGTCACAGGCGATCGGCGCCCCGCTGTTTCGCCAGATTGAAGAGAGCGGCGCAGATATCGTGGTCACCGACTGCGAAACCTGCAAGTGGCAGATAGAGATGTCTACCAGCAAGCGCTGCGAGCATCCGATCACTCTGCTGGCGAAGGCGCTGGGCTAAACCGTGCCGGGGCAAAACGCCCCGGCAAAGGCATCACTCAACAAACAGCGATTCGACAACATTAATCCAGCCGTGCTCGCTGGCCACCTCTTTACCCTTCAGCCAGCGGCGCAGCATGTTCAGCGCCATCATGGCGCAGACCTCCTGACGTACCGCCAGACTGTGGCGAGTAATGCTCATTTTAACCCGCAAAGCATGCGTGCCTTCCGGCGTCGCCAGCGCAAAGTTGAGATGTTCCTCATCCAGCCCCCCCACAAACAGCGCCAGGCCAGCAAAATGTTTCACCCTTCTTTCCGAAGCCCAGCGCGCGGTCTGCGCCAGCGTTTCCTGCTGGAACGGCACCACTTCACTGGCCAACAGCGGCGCACTGGCGCGCGACAGCTGTAGCGCCAGCAGGCCGCCGGTGAACTGTTCGCTTAAGGTCACGCTCAGCTGCCGAGACTGCAGATGTGACGCAATCTGCGCCGGCAGCCCCTCGGTGCCTTCAAAGATCAGGCTTTCACCTGCGACGCGCTGCACCTCCGGCCAGAGCGCCAGCATCGCCGCCTTCTCTGAGGCCGGTCCTGTCAGCTTGAGTTCAATGATAGGCATGGAGGAGCGGTAGCCCATTGAGACACCGGGTGGCAGGGAGAGATGATCAAGACTCTGGGCCAGATCGCTTTCGGAGCGGCCAAACGTGGTCAGACGCAGGCAGAGCGGAGGCTCAGGCAGGGTAAAACGTTCGCGAAGGCGCGGCAGGATCTGCTGCTCGACCATCACTTTAAATTCTGACGGTACGCCCGGCGTGAAGAACATCAGGCAGCGGTTCAGCGTAATGGCAAACCCACACGCGGTACCCACGGGGTTATCGACCAGTTCGGCGCTGGCGGGAATTTCCGCCTGCTTGCGGTTGCTGGGTGCCATAACACGGCCACGTTCGGAGAAGAAACGCTCCATCTGCGCCAGCCACTCTTCATGCAGCACCAGCCCTTCACCTTTTGCGGTCGCGGCGGCCAGGGCGCTGAGATCGTCGCTGGTGGGACCGAGCCCGCCGTTCACAATCAACACGTCGGCGTGTTCGCTACGCTCGCGCAGCACATTCACCAGTGACTCAAGATTGTCGCCCACCGTATTGCGACGCGTTAACGGTAATCCTTGCTCAAAGAAAAGATCGGCAAGCCAGGCAGCATTGGTATCAATAATTTGTCCATGCAGCACTTCGTCGCCGGTGGATAACATCTCCACGTTAATCATTGTGTTCTCCCGCTTATATGGTCAAAACACTATAGCGCAAATGGATGTCGGGAGAAGAGAGAAACTGGCGCGACAGAGTGCCGCGCCGGCGTGATTAGAACCCTGCGCTGACCCCCACGTACGGGCCGTCAGCCAGTGCGTTGTCGCGGTTGCCGTCTTTACCCGCCAGGTTCAGATAGCGATAGCCTGCTTCAATCGTAATCGGATGCATGATGGTCCAGCGCGCGCCCGCGTTGGCTTCTTCATAGCTGTCGATACCGCTGGAGAGCGAATCCGGTGAGTAGTAATACTCGCCGAACAGGCCGAAGCTATCGCCAATTTTCCACTGCAGGCCGCCGCCTACCGCCGCCGCGTAACCTTCATCACCGTCGTTCGGGTTAGTGTAAATCCCCTTACCGCCCACGGTGGCCAGGAACGGGCCAAGCGGAATGTTCAGACCCAGGCCGAGGCTTGCCGCATCGCCATCGTCATCGTTATGTGTCCAGCCGCCGGTCATCGCCAGACCGGAGGTCTCGGTCCCAAGGCCAAAACCGAGGTGAGTATAATCCTGACCCGCCGAGCCGTTGAAGCTGATGGCGTTCGCCGCCGAAGAAACAACCATCAGGCCTAAGCCCACTAATGCCACTTTTTTCATTGTCGTGATCCCGCACAATTTTATAGAGAAGTCCCAAAACCGCGAGATTTTAACCTGAGTCGCCCGGGGATCAAGCACTCTGCGTGCGGCAGGCGAGGAGTTTGTAACGATTTGATACCCGGTGTTTTTTTACGTGAGCAGCAGAAAACGCATTTTAACGCTCAGGCCACCCAGCGTTTCGCTGCGCGTCAGCTGCAAAGGACTTCGGTGCAGACGGGCAATATCAGCGGCCAGCGCCAGCCCGATCCCTGACCCGGCGGCATCTCCGACGTTATCCAGCCGGTGGAAAGGCAGCACCGCCTGCTGGATCTGGTCCTCTTCGATGCCCGGACCACTGTCCTCCACGCTCAGCTCAACGGCGCCCTGGTCCGTTCGCAGGAGCACGGTCACTGTCCCTTCTGCAGGGGTATATTTGATCGCATTCTCCAGCAGGTTGGCGCACAACTCCCCCAGCAGCACGTCATCCCCTTCGATCATAACCGGCTGCTGCAGACCGTCATAGCCCAGGTCAATCGCTTTACTGCGCGCCTGCGCCAGCCGGGAGAAGCAGCAGTTTTGCACCACCTGAACCAAATCCACCGGCGCAAACTGGCCCTCCCCCTGCTCCTTACGCTTCACCGCGGAAAGCTGCAGCAGCCGTTCGGTCAGTACAATGGTGTCATCCAGGGTCGCATTCATTGCCCGCAGGCTCTCCTGCCATAGGGCGGGATCCTGACGCGTCAGGGCAACGGAGACCTGGGTTTTCAGCACCGCCAGCGGGGTTTTGAGCTGATGCGAGGCATCCGCGTTGAAGCGTTCCTGACGCGACAGCACGCCGCGCAGCCTGTCGATATAGCGGTTGAACGCCACAATCAGCAGCCGGGTCTCAGACCAGGGCAACAACTCCGGCAGCGGCGCGAGCAGGCCAGGATCACGGCGCACCATCAGCGAAGAGAGCTGGCGCATTGGGCGCAGTACGCGACGCAACAACCACGCGGTCAACACCAGGGTCAGCAGCACCAGCAATCCCTGAGAGACCCATGATGAAAAGAGCAACTGACTGGCGAGATAGCGGCGGGACTGGAGCGTCTCCGCAACATAAATCTCCGCCATGCCGACGATATTCCCTTCATTGACGGGCTGCAGCAGACGCGCGACACGGATCGCCTGCCCGCGATATTCGGTGTGATAAAACCAGGCCAGCGCCGGATAGAGCGTGGTGCGGGATGTTGCCGGGGGCATCCGGGGCAGATCGTCATAACCGGAGATCACCCGCCCGTCGGGATCGACCACTTTATAATAGAGCCGGTCGTTCATATTGAGTTCAAAGCTGTCGAGCACCACCCAGGGAACATTCACGCCCAGCCTGCCGTCGTGAACCTCCAGCCGCTCCGATATTGTTCGGGCAGAGGATAACAGCGTGCGGTCGTAAGCCTGCGTGGCCGCCTGCAATGCGCTGACATAGCTGTTAAATGCCGACAACCCCCACAGCAACAGCAACGGAAGCCCAAGAAACAGCAGCAGTTGCAGGTAAAGCGACTGCGGCTTAACCCACCTCATCGCCGCACTCCAGCACATAACCCAGTCCGCGAAGGGTGGTGACCCTCACGCCGCTACCGCTGAGCTTTTTGCGCAGACGATGAATATAGAGATCGATACTCTCCGGGCTAACGTCGTCATTCAGGCTAAACACCTGATCGAACAGCTGCTGTCGGGAAACGGGCCGGGTCCGGCGATGCATCAACACCTTCAGCAGCGACAGTTCACGCGGCGTGAGCGACAGAGGCTCGTCGCGCAGCAGGAAAAAGCCTTCGTCGTCATATTCCAGCTCCCCAAGGCGCTGACGCTCCTGCGTTCGCCCTTCGCTTCTGCGCAACAGGGCGCGCAGCCGCGCGTCAAGCTCCTCCAGCTCAAACGGTTTCGGCAGATAATCATCCGCCCCGGCGTTGAGCCCTTTCACCCGGTCCGCCACGTTGCTGCGCGCGGTGAGAAACAGGACGGGCAGCGTCTGACCGCGTTTACGCAGACGATGCACAACCTCCAGACCGTCAAAGCCGGGCATTCCGATGTCCAGAATGGCAACCGCATAGCTTTCTCCCTGCAGCAGATGGTCGGCGGCGCGCCCGTCAGAAACGCAGTCCACGGCAAAGCCCCCCTGCACCAGCGCTTTCTCCAGCCAGTGAGCCAGCTCACGATTATCTTCCGCGAGTAAGAGACGCATATCACATCCTGTAAAGTTGGTGTCGCATTGAAAGGGAAATGAAAGGTTATTGTTTTAACAATCACGCAACGGAACCGCTACAAGGTGGTTCACATAATCAGAAAAAAGCCCCGTACCCGTACTCCCGGAACTCCGGCGTGAGGATAAACGATGAAAAAACAACTACTTTCGACGCTTGCTGCAAGCGTATTGATGATAAGTGCCTCTGTCGTTCAGGCGCAGGATGCCCCGTCCCGCACCGAGTGCATCGCGCCGGCGAAACCCGGCGGCGGTTTCGATCTCACCTGCAAACTCATTCAGGTCAGCATGCTGGAGACCGGCGCTATCGCAAAACCCATGCGCGTGACCTATATGCCCGGCGGCGTGGGTGCCGTTGCGTACAACGCGATTGTCGCGCAACGCCCTGCGGAAGCCGGCACGGTGGTGGCTTTCTCCGGTGGCTCGCTGTTGAACTTGTCTCAGGGGAAGTTTGGCCGCTACGGCGTGGATGATGTGCGCTGGCTGGCAACCGTCGGTACCGACTACGGCATGATTGCCGTGCGCGCGGATTCACCGTGGAAATCCCTGAAAGACCTGCTGACCGCCATGGAAAAAGATCCGAACAGCGTGGTGATTGGCGCCGGTGCCTCCATCGGCAGCCAGGACTGGATGAAAGCCGCCCTGCTGGCACAACAGGCGAAGGTTGATCCTCACAAGATGCGCTACGTGGCGTTTGAAGGAGGCGGCGAACCGGTGACGGCGCTGATGGGAAATCACGTTCAGGCGGTATCCGGCGATCTCAGTGAAATGGTGCCCTACCTGAACGGCGATAAAATCCGCGTGCTGGCGGTCTTCTCTGAGAACCGCCTGCCGGGCCAGCTGGCGAACGTCCCTACCGCAAAAGAACAGGGTTATGACCTGGTCTGGCCGATTATCCGCGGTTTCTTCGTCGGGCCAAAAGTGACCGATGCCGAATATCAGTGGTGGGTCGAAACCTTCAATAAACTCCAGCAGACCGAAGCGTTTAAAAAGCAGCGCGATCTGCGCGGGCTGTTTGAGTTCAACCTGAGCGGCAAGCCGCTGGATGAGTACGTCAAAAAACAGGTCAATGACTATCGCGAACAGGCGAAAGCCTTTGGCCTTGCCAAATAACCGGAGGCGGTATGAGCGATCGTATTTTTGCCGGGATTTGGCTGCTGCTCTGCGTCGGTGGGATGTTCGTCGCCTGGCAGATCCACAGCGAATACAGCTATGAACCGGTGGGGCCGCGCCCCTTCCCGATGGGCATTGTTGGACTGATGCTGCTCTGCTCGGTGGCCCTGCTGCTCCGTCATCCGGATACCGTAGAGTGGCCACCGCGCCGTATTCTGCAGCGTCTGCTGGTGATGGTCATCGTTCTGCTGATGTACGCCTGGGGTTTTGAGTGGCTCGGCTTTCCAGTGGCAACCGCCATCCTGACGATGGTGATCGGCATGCTGTTTAACGCCACCCTCCCGGCGGCGGGGATTTCCGGCGCGGTAATGGGGATCTTGCTGTGGTTTGCCTTTGACCGCCTGCTGGATGTGACCTTACCGCTCGGCGCATGGTTTAATTAACGGAGCACGCTATGGATACCTGGATTTATCTCTCGCAGGGGTTCGCCGTGGCGATGACCCCGGAAAACCTGGTGATAGCCCTGATCGGCTGCTTTGTCGGGACCATTGTGGGTCTGCTGCCCGGCCTTGGGCCGATTAACGGCGTTGCCATTTTACTCCCGCTGGCGTTTGCCCTGCATCTGCCTGCGGAATCGGCGCTGATCCTGCTGGCGACGGTGTATATAGGCTGTGAATATGGCGGGCGTATTTCCTCCATTCTGCTGAACGTGCCCGGCGATGCGGCGGCCATTATGACCGCGCTGGATGGCTACCCGATGGCACGGCAGGGTCGCGGTGGCGTGGCGCTGTCCATCTCCGCGGTCAGTTCATTTTGTGGTTCGCTGATTGCCATCGGCGGTATCATTCTGTTTGCCCCAGCGCTGGCCCAGTGGTCGCTGGCGTTTGGTCCGGCAGAGTATTTTGCGCTGATGGTCTTTGCCATCGCCTGTCTCGGCAGCATGATGGCGCAGAATCCGCTGAAATCATTTTTGTCCGCGCTGATTGGCTTAGGGTTAGCCACCGTCGGCGTGGATGCCAACACCGGGGTTTATCGCTTTACCTTTGACAGCGTGCACCTTTCCGACGGCGTGCAGTTTATCGTGGTCGTGATTGGCCTGTTCTCGGTCTCTGAAATTTTATTGATGCTGGAGCATACCAGCAGCGGACAGACGCTGGTGCGTAAAACGGGCCGCATGCTTTTCAGTGCCAAAGAGGGCGCACAGTGTATCGGCGCGACGCTGCGTTCGTCGGTGATTGGCTTCTTCGTCGGCATTCTGCCGGGGGCCGGGGCCACCATCGCCAGCGCCATCACTTACATGACCGAGAAAAAGCTCAGCGGCAACAGTGACAGCTTCGGCAAGGGCGACATTCGCGGGGTAGCGGCCCCAGAGGCTGCGAATAACGCCTCGGCCTGCGGTTCGTTTATCCCGATGCTGACCCTTGGCGTGCCGGGCTCGGGCACCACGGCGGTGATGATGGGCGCGCTGACGCTCTATAACATTACGCCTGGACCGGCCATGTTTACCGAGCAGCCGGATATTGTCTGGGGGCTGATTGCAGCGCTGCTGATCGCCAACGTGATGCTGCTGGTCATGAACATTCCGCTGATTGGTCTGTTCACCCGGATGCTGACAATTCCCCTGTGGTTCCTGGTGCCGGCTATCGCGGCCGTCTCTGCGGTGGGGGTGTATGCGGTACATAGCACCACTTTCGATCTGGTGCTGATGGTGCTGCTTGGCGCACTGGGCTACATCCTGCGTAAGATGCACTTCCCGATGTCGCCGCTGATTTTAGGCTTTGTGCTGGGAGAGATGCTGGAGCAGAACCTGCGCCGCGCCTTGTCCATCAGCAACGGCAATATGTCTATTCTGTGGGACAGCAGCGTGACGAAGGTGCTGTTAGCGATGGCCATCCTGGTGATTGTGGTTCCGCCGGTATTGCGTCTGCTACGTCGCCGCCAGCGCAAACCGGCACCGGATATCGGTTGATTATCCTTTCAACAGACGGGTGACCCACTGTTTTAATGCCTGGCGGGAGATCTTAATCCCGCCATTTTTAAGCTCTGCCGGCAGCATCAGCCAGTGCACCGGCTGCTCAAAGCGCGCCAGTTTACCCTGTACCCATGCCGGGAAGCCGGTGATATCGGTTCCCGGTTCACACTCCACCACCGCCACCGGACGCTGACCGAACTCGGCGTCATCGAGTGGGACGATAAACGCCTGGTTTATCTGCGGATGGCGGGCAATAACCCGCTCAAGGCTTTCCGGCTGGATCCCTTCGCCCCCGCTGAAAAAGAGGTTGTCCATTCGGCCAAGGATCGTCAGGCGCCCGTCATGCCATTCCCCGCGATCGCGGGTGGCAAACCAGCCCTGTGCATTGGTCAGCGGAATCAATGCACCGTCCCGCCAGTAACCTGCGGCCATACTTTGCGCTTTGATCCACACTTCACCGTCAACCACCCGCACCTCTCTGCCCGGCAACGCAGCGCCGACGTCCGGTTCACCGTCCGCCTCTTTGGCACAAACCGTTGAGGCAAACTCCGTCAGACCGTAGCCACAGAAAGTGCGGATCCCCCGCTGGCCCGCCTGCTGAGTCAGGTCAACGGGGATCGCGGCCCCACCAAGCAGTACGGCTTTCAGCGCGACAGGCTGATGTGCATTAAGCAGACGCCAGAGCTGCGTCGGTACCAGTGAGGCATGCGTACAGCCCTGCAGGGCCTGCGCCAGCGGCTGCTTCTCGCGGACGGTTAAGCGCGCGCCGGCCTGCAGCCAGCGCCACAAAATCCCCTGCCCGGAGACATGAAACAGCGGCAGGGAGAGCAGCCAGTCGTCTTCATCGTCGTAGGGCATCAGCGAAAGCACGCCGCGCGCACTGGCAAGATGGGCGGCACAGGTATGGACCGCCGCCTTGGGTAAACCGGTTGAACCGGATGTCAGCGTCATGGAAGCCAGCCGCGACGGTTGCCACGCCACGCGACACCCGCCCGGCGCCTCGCGCATACTGAGCGCGACCAGCCCGTCGTAGACGCCGTCCAGCACCAGGGCAAAGCGCAGCGTCATCTGCGGGAGCAACACGTCCAGCAGCGGGTGCGGCAGCTGCGGGTTAACGGGAAGAATACGTGCCCCGCACTGAAGCAATGCCAGCCACGCCATCAGGGTTTGCGGGTGATTATGCGCCAGCAGCAGTACGCCGTCGCCCTCCTGCACACCCTGCAGCTGAAAGCCCGCGGCCAGTCTGTCGATGCGCGCACACAGCTGTTGCCAGCTGAGCGTCTCATCGTTCAGCCTCAGGGCCGGTTTATCAGCATACTGCGCGCACCAGTGTCGCCACGGCCAGTCGGTAAAACTCATAGCAACGGCTCCAGCCCCTCAACGTCAAGGAGCGGCAGCGTGCTGTCTGGCCACGGACGGATAAGCTGATTTTGCATCAGGTTCAGCGTATCGAGACCGGGGACAGTGTCTGGCGTTAACCAGGCGGCAATGCGCGCCAGTTGGGTTAGCCCCAGGCTGGACTCAATCGAAGAGCTAATGACCGCCGTCAGCCCGGCGGCATGGGCCGCCGCGACCTGTTCGCGTACCTTAGCAAGGCTGCCGGTCAACGTCGGTTTAATGACCACCGCGCGGACACCCGGTTCGGCGACAAACGCAAAGCCGTCTTCACGCAGGCTTTCATCCCACGCGATGGCAATGCCGGTTTCACGGGCAAACGCCCGGGAATCGTCGCGAGTTTTACACGGCTCTTCCAGAAACGCGATACGACTGCGGTACGCCGGGTTTACGTACTTCGCGAACTGCTGCGCCTTCAGCGGCGTCCAGGCGCGGTTAGCATCCAGACGCAGATGCAGGTCGGGCAATGCTTCCAGTAAGAGGTTAGCGACCATTCCATCGCGCACCGCTTCATAGAGACCGACTTTGATTTTCGCCACTTTCTCGCCCGGCATGGCGGCGAGCAGCGCAAACAGTTCATCCGGATCACCCGTACAGAGCGGTGCCGCGCGGTAATTAGCCTCTGCAGGCAAGCTACCGTCCAGCTCTGCCAGCGCGCAGCTAATACCAAAAGCCGCGGAAGGCACCTCCGGCAACGCCGGGTTCGCGCCCTCACGCCACTCACTGGCCCACGCCAGCAATACCGCCTGCGCGTCCTCCAGCGATTCAAGGCTAAAGCCCGGCAGCGGCGAAATCTCGCCCCAGCCTTCCTGCTCGTCCTGCTGCAGATGCACCAGCATGCCATCACGGGTTTTTAACCGCCGTTCACGCAGCACCACGCCCGCGTCCATCGGTATCTGCCAGCGGTAAACCTGCGCGCGACGCATTACGGATTCCGTTTATATTTGCTGAAGTCAGGCTGGCGTTTTTCGTTAAAGGCGTTGCGACCTTCCTGCCCTTCTTCGGTCATGTAGAACAGCATGGTGGCGTTACCTGCCAGCTCCTGCAGACCTGCCTGACCGTCACAGTCGGCATTCAGGGCCGCTTTCAGGCAGCGCAGCGCCATTGGGCTGTTTTGCAGCATTTCACGACACCAGCGCACGGTCTCTTTCTCGAGGTCGGCAATTGGCACCACGGTGTTCACCAGACCCATATCCAGCGCTTCCTGAGCAGTGTACTGACGGCACAGGAACCAGATTTCGCGGGCTTTTTTCTGACCGACAATACGCGCCATGTAGGAAGCACCCCAGCCACCATCGAACGACCCCACTTTCGGGCCTGTCTGGCCAAAGATGGCGTTCTCTGCGGCAATGGTCAGGTCACACATCATGTGAAGCACATGGCCGCCGCCGATGGAGTAGCCTGCCACCATCGCCACCACCGGTTTTGGACAGGTGCGGATCTGGCGCTGGAAATCGAGCACGTTCAGGTGGTGAACGCCAGAGTCATCCTGGTATCCGCCGTAATCGCCGCGCACTTTCTGATCGCCACCGGCACAGAACGCTTTTTCACCTTCGCCGGTCAGGACGATAACACCGATGTTGTCGTCATAGCGCGCGTCTGCCAGCGCCTGAATCATCTCTTTGACGGTCAGCGGACGGAACGCGTTACGCACCTGCGGGCGGTTGATGGTGATTTTGGCAATGCCGTCTGCGGATTTGTGGTAACGAATGTCGGAGTAACCTTCGGAGCAGTCTTGCCATTCAACCGGCGCATAGAGCATGTGTTCATCAGGATAGATCATAGAGAGTCCTTTATTCGAAGACGCAGTATCTGAGCCAGACTCGCAGCAACCGCAGCGGGGTTTTCCCGGTGGGCGTTGTGTCCGGCATGGGGGATCGCATGGCGTACGGCGTGCAGTTCAGCCGCAAGGGCTTTGAACTTCTCATCACGTTCACCATATAAATAATCAAAAGCGACGTTGCAGGCGCTCAGTCCCGGACGCAAATCAGGCTGCACGGCCAGCGAGGTGGCCTCGAGCATCATCGCCAGAGTCGCGCCATTGTTCTGGCTACGCAGGCGAATAAGCGCTTGCCGCTGAACGTCCGTCAGGGAAGCAAATACGGGTTGTCGGTACCAGTCGGTGAAAACCACGTCGAGCGCCTCGGTACGAAAGCGCCGCGCCCAGCGGCGATCGGATGCCAGCCGCGCACTCCGCTCACCGGCATCCTGTAGCCCGGGATGGCCGCCTTCCACAATAATGCCCTTAAGCCCCTCTGGCTGCTGGCAGGCATGGAACATCGCAATGCGGCCGCCGAGGGAGTACCCCACCAGCCAGAAATTCAGTATGTTGTAACTAAGCAGGGTTCGGGTCAGCAAATCGCTCATCTCCTCGAACCCGGTCACGCCAGTATTGCCGGAATCACCGTGCCCCGGCAGGTCGAGATACAGCTGCGGGTAATCGCTCAGCGCCGCCCCGACCGTCTGCCACTCGCGGCAATCCCCGGAAAAACCGTGCAAAAAGACCAGCCAGGGATAACCTGGCTTTCCAGCCTGCTGCACGCCCGCGAGGATCACAGGTGGCTTACCTGGGCCAGCAGGCTTTGCAGTTTCTGCGCGCCGTCAGCATCGTTCACCACCAGCTCGATCAGCGTTGCACCGGGCTGTCGCCAGGCGCTGCTCAGGGCCGCATCAAGCGCTTCCCAGCTTTCCGGGCGATGGTATTTCAGGCTGAACATTGCCGCGGCGTGTTCAAACTGCACGTTCTGCGGCATCAGATAGAAACGCTCACGTTCGCTCTGCGGGGTGGGCAGCAGGGAGAAAATCTGTCCACCGTTGTTGTTAACCACAATCAGCACAAACGGTGCCGAAACCTGACGCAGCAGCGCCAGGGCATTGAGGTCGTACAGTGCGGAGAGATCGCCGACGATCGCCAGCGTAGACTTCGCGCTGGCACGCTGTACGCCCGCCGCCGTGGAGATCAACCCGTCAATGCCGCTGGCCCCCCGGTTACTGTAGACCGGGTAACCGGCTGGCAGCTTTGAAAAGGCATCTATCAGGCGAACCACCAGGCTGTTGCCGACAAACAGCTGCCCCTGCTCGGGCAGATACTGACGAATACGGTGTGCCAGCCCGGCCTCACTGAACGCTTCGCAGCTCGCCTGGGTTAACGCCCAGGCCTGTTCCGAAAGCGCCGGGATCGCAACGGCCCAGGGCTTGCGTTTTTCAGCCGGATGGAGCGCAAGCCAGGCGTCAATCTCACTGACCAGACGACGACCACGATGGTGTGCCGGGTCGAGCCGCCCGTCCAGCGAGTCCACCAGCCAGTACTCTTCTGGATCACAGGTTGCCTGCCACTGCAGTAACCGTTTGCCGGTCAGGCTTGAGCCGAGCTGGACAATAATCTGCGCCTGCGAAAGCTCGGTGACCGCCTTCGCATTCCCCAGCCAGAGATCGGCACACGGCAGCGGCTGACCGGTCTGGGAAAGTACGTCGCCAATCAGCGGCCAGCCAAGGGTTTGCGCCCATTCCGCAACCAGCTTGCCTTGCGCGGCGCTCATGCGCCCGGCAACCACCACGCCACGCTTCTGCCGCCAGAAGAACCAGTCACGTTGTCTGGCGCTTTCAGGATGCGGTTGTGCACGCAGCCACGGCTTTTCACTTTGCCACCACTCACCCAGGGTGCGCTGCCATTCAAGTCCGGTGTCATCCATTTCGCCATACAGCGGTTCGGCAAACGGACAGTTAATATGCAGCGCCCCGCTGCGCAGTGTCCCGATGGCATGATCGATTGTCGAGACCAGCCAGCTTGCCGGAATATCCTGAGTAGGACGCGGTAGTGCGATTGCCTGTGAAGGATGCGAGGCAAAGATGCCCGGCTGACGAATGGCCTGGTTGGCGCCACAGTCGATAAGCTCGGGGGGACGATCCGCGGTCAGCAGGATCAGTTTCTCCCCGGTTAATCCGGCTTCGATCAACGCCGGATAGAGGTTTGCCACCGCGGTACCGGAGGTCACAATCACCGCCACAGGCTCGTTGCTGACTTTCGCCAGCCCCAGCGCCAGATGGCCAAGCCCGCGTTCATCAAAATGAGTGTGGTGAATAAATGCCCGGTTTTCAGCGGCCGCCAGCGTCAGCGGCGTTGAACGAGAACCCGGTGCAATACACACGTGCCTGACGCCATGGCGAGTCAGGGCTTCAAGGATCACCGCCGCCCAGCGTCGGTTAAAAGAACTTACTGACATGAGATTGTCCGGTATCAAGAATGCGACACAGTATAAATAATAGAAAAAATTGGAATTTTGATATGAATCGGGATTGCGCGAATCAGTCTTAATCCCTTAGGAGCAGAGAGCGCAGTCCGGCCGCTTTGTTTTCTATCTCCTGCCACTCCTGCTCCGGGTCAGAGCCGCTGACAATTCCCGCCCCGGCGTACAGCCGCAGGGCGTCTTCGTAAACACGGGCAGAACGCAACGCCACGCAGAACTCGCTTTGTTCAGGGGATAAATACCCGGCAGAACCGGCGTACCACTCGCGGTCGAACGGCTCGTTGTGGTAGATAAAGTCGCGCGCCGCCTGACGCGGCAGGCCGGCGACGGCCGCCGTGGGCTGCAGAACATGCAGGCATTGTGCATCGTCAGCGTGTTTGAGCTCGGTCCAGATACAGCGACGCAGATGCTGTACTTTACGCAGCCGTACAACCTGGGCGGGCAGCACCTCCAGCGTCTGGGTATGGTGCTGGAGCCGCTGGCAAATATCTTCCACCACCAGCATATTTTCACGCTGATTTTTGTCGTCGTTCATCAGCCAGTCGCCCAGCCGTTTGGCCTGTTTATCATCGGTATGGCTGGCGACGGTGCCTGCCAGCGCTTCCGTGCGCAGCAGCTTGCCGCGTCTGCGCCACAGGCGCTCGGGGGTCGAGCCGAGAAACGCGTTGCTGGCATCGAACACCATGCAGAAATGGTAGCAGTTCAGGTTCAGGGCGCGGCTGGCAGCCATCAGTGCGACAGGGTTAACAGAGTGCTTAAACTGCAGGTCGGTTGCCCGGGCGAGCACCACCTTTTCAAAATCACCGCGAGCGATGGTCTGGGTTGCCTTGCGGATAAGGCGCAGCCATTCGGGTTGTTCCGGATGATGCTTTTCCTGCACAACCTCAACGTACAGCGGACGAATGGGTCTCGCCTCAACGAGCTGCTGGAGAAAATCCAGCGCGGCGCGGGCATCATCGTGAAGTGAACTGTCGCTCCACAGCTGCAGGCGTAACGTGGCATGTCCGGCGGTACGTCGCCACAGCAGACGCGGTAAAAACAGACTGCCCTGCTCGGGATTAAACGCATTCAGGCCGCAGATACGCGTGTCACGGGCCGCATCATGCGCCTGCAAAAACTGTGAGGCAAATGCCAGAGAGGAGAAATGCGCGACGGCACCAAGCGCAGCAAGTTCTTCATCACCGTTACGCTGTTGCCAGTAAAACTGAGGATAGCAATGCTGAACGCCCAGCCAGGCCAGGGGATCGAAGGCGTCGTTTAACGGGAAAGAGACGTCGAAGTGATGTAAACCGGGTGCAGTGGGTAACGCTTGCGTAAGCTGGCTACGCAGATGCTCCAGCGCGGTGGAAATCGAATTCACGCGAACCTCTCCCTGTTAAAACCGCATATTATACGGGGTACTGACCATAAATAGCAGTACCCACGTATAGGGAGTGGTTAACCGTATAAGGAACGTTAACGGCGGGCTAAAAGCAGCCCCAGCACCAGTCCGACAGCTGCCCCTACCCCGATGCCTTGCCATGGTTTTTCATGGACGTAATCATCGGCACGGTATACCGCCTTTTTCGCGCGGTAGTAGTAATTGTCCGAAGCATGGCTGACGCGATTTTTAACATCATCCAGTGCTTTTTCGGCACGGGCTTTCAGCTCAATATATTTCTGATCGGCAGGGTCGCCCGACGAACGTAACACCTCTTCCAGCGTTTCGCTCAGCAAGGCCAGGTCGTCATCGATACGGGTATCCCAGGATTGAAATGACATATTTTTCTCCATGTTAGTACACCAGTCCGCTAACTATAGCCAACGACTCGCCATTACGCCTGTTTCGCTTCCCGCGCCATGCCGATGTGTGGAATACCGTCCTCATCGTACACGTCCGTCACGGGCGTAAACCCAAAATGCCCGTAAAACGGTTGCAGGTGCGCCTGCGCGCCCAGATATAACGCCTTGTCCGGCCACTGTTTTTGGCACGCTTCCAGCGTTTTTTCCATCAGCTGATAGCCCAGTTTTTCACCACGCGCGTTGCCGCTGATAATCACGCGGCCAATCACGACAGGCTCAAAATCGTCTTCGCTTTTCAGAATCCTCGCATACGCCACCAGCGCGTTGTCCCGCCAGCCAAGAATATGGCGATTCTCGCCAATAAGATCATCGCCATCGATATCCTGATACGGGCAGGTTTGTTCAACAACAAACACTTCGCAGCGCAGTTTGAGCAGCGCGTAAAGTGACGTTACCGTGAGCTCACTATGGTGTAAATCTTGCCACTGGATCATGTCAGTCTCCTTCCTGGGTTCATCACGTTATACTAAACCCCTCCCCGTTCGGCAAAGGGCTGATTACGTTATGGAACTGATTTTTCTCGGTACGTCCGCTGGAGTGCCAACCCGATCACGAAATGTGACCGCGATTCTGCTGGATTTGCAGCACCCGACGCGGGGTGGATTATGGCTTTTTGACTGCGGTGAAGGGACGCAGCATCAGCTGTTACATACCCCGTATCATCCCGGCAAACTGGATAACATTTTCATTACCCATCTGCATGGCGACCATCTGTTTGGCCTGCCTGGCCTGCTGTGCAGCCGCTCAATGGCGGGCAATGCCAACCCGCTGACGATTTACGGGCCTGCGGGTATTCGGGAATTTGTCGACACCACGCTGCGCCTGAGCGGCTCATGGACAGATTATCCCCTGGAGGTGGTGGAGATAACCGCTGGTCTGGTGCTGGATGACGGTGTGTATCGGGTGACAGCCCAACCCCTGAGCCATCCGGTAGAGTGCTATGGTTATCGCATTGAGGAGCAGGATAAACCCGGCGCGCTCAATGCGTCGGCGTTACTGGCCGACGGGATTAAACCCGGGCCGCTGTTCCAGCGCCTGAAGCAGGGCGAAACCGTGACGCTGGAAGACGGGCGCGTCATCAACGGGCAGGATTACCTCGCCGCCCCGCAGCCCGGGAAAAAACTGGCGATTTTTGGCGACACGGCCCCGTGCCCGGCGGGGTTGCTGCTGGCGCAGGGTGTGGATCTCATGGTGCATGAAGCCACCCTCGAGGCGGCGATGGAAGAGAAAGCCAACAGCCGGGGCCATAGCTCTACGCACCAGGCGGCGCAGCTTGCGCGTGACGCGGGCGTCGGGAAACTGATCGTCACCCATGTCAGCTCGCGCTACGATGCCCGTGGCTGTGAACGCCTGCTGGCAGAGTGCCGTGAACGGTTCCAGGAATGTGAGCTGGCCGAAGATTTCGCTAAGGTCAGCGTTTAGTCCTTCATTTTTCTCTCAGAGTGCCGATAACGATTAAAAGGTCAGCATTTCTCTCGAGGGTAGAATGGATAATTTCCAGAAAGATATTGATGACAGGGCGAATCTCACCCTGTCGAACCGTTTTGAACTGTTGCTGTTCCGTCTTGGCACCTCTCTGAACGCAAATAAATCCGAGCTGTTTGGCATTAACGTCTTTAAGCTGCGTGAAATTGTGCCGATGCCAGAGTTCACGAAACCCGCCGGGATGAAATCACCGCTGATGGGCATGGTGAATATTCGCGATCAGGTTATCCCGGTAATCGACCTGGCTGCCGTGGCGGGCTGTAAGCCAACCACCGGGCTGAACATCCTGCTGATCACGGAATATGCCCGCAGCGTGCAGGCTTTTGCGGTGGAATCCGTTGAGAACATCATGCGTCTTGACTGGAAGCAGGTGCACGCGGCGGAAACTGCCGTCAGCGGGCGGTACATCACCAGTATCGCCTGTCTGGATGAGAAGACCGATACCAATGAGCTGGCGATGGTGCTCGACGTTGAGCAGATCCTGTATGACATCACCCCGGCCAACCACGACCTGCATGCCACGGATCTGAAGACCACGAAATTCCACATCAAGCCCGGTGCCGTCGCGATTGTCGCCGAAGACTCTAAAGTGGCACGCTCGATGCTGGAAAAAGGTCTGCAGGCGATGGAGATCCCGGCGCAGCTGCATATCACCGGCAAAGACGCGTGGGAGAAAATTAGCGTGCTGGCGGCACAGGCTCAGGCTGAAGGTGTGCCGATTACCGATAAGATTGCACTGGTGCTGACCGACCTGGAAATGCCGGAGATGGACGGCTTTACCCTGACGCGTAAAATCAAAACCGACCCACTGTTGAAAGATATTCCGGTGGTGATCCACTCTTCCCTCTCCGGCAATGCTAACGAAGATCATATTCGCAAGGTGAAAGCCGACGGTTACGTGGCAAAGTTTGAACTCAATGAACTGTCGTCAGTCATTGAAGAAGTTCTGGATCGGTCAATGAAGAAGATTGACGGTCCGCTGATTAGCCGTAAACAGCTGGCTTAACTTTCAGCAGGCTCACGCCTTCCCGACAGGGCAAGGCCGCAAGCCAACAAAAAACCCGCCGAGGCGGGTTTTTTTATTCACTGCGGTCAAACAGCAACGTGATTACATCAGCGGCATCGCGTGCTGCACGATGGTGATCAGCGGCTGTGGATAGATACCGAAGATCAGTACCAGCAGCGCGGAGATCAGTACCACGATACCACCGGCGCTGTACTGCCAGTTACGCGGCGCATCGCGGTTCAGCTGCTGAGGTGCACTCAGATACAGACTCACGGCCACACGCAGGTAGTAGTAGAGACCGATTGCAGAGCCGATAACCACGCCCGCCGTCAGCCACCACAGGTGTGCCTGCACACCCACTGCCAGCACGTAGAACTTACCGATAAAGCCCAGCGTCATCGGAATACCGGCCAGAGAGAGCATCATTACGGTCATAACGGCGGACAGAATCGGACGGTGCCAGAACAGACCACGGTAGGAGAACAGGGAATCTGCATCCGGACCACGGTACGGGCTGGACATCAGGCTCACCACGCCGAACGCGCCGAGGCTGCTGAACAGGTAACCGGCCAGGTAAACACCGACGGTCTCCATCGACATCTCACCGCTCTGCAGCGCAATCAGTGCCACCATCAGGTAGCCCAGATGGGAGATAGATGAGTAGCCCAGCAGACGTTTAATGTTGGTCTGGCTCAGCGCCATCAGGTTACCGAAGATGATGGAAGCAAACGCGATGATACCCAGCACCACGCGAACCGCTTCGCTGTCACCCACCGGCGCGTACAGGAACAGACGCATCACCACTCCGAAGATAGCGATTTTGCTCGCCGTCGCCAGGAAGGTTGAGACTGGAGCAGGCGCGCCCTGGTAGACGTCTGGCGTCCACAGGTGGAACGGAACCAGAGAGAGCTTAAAGCCAAGGCCAACAATCATCATGCCCAGACCCGCCAGCAGCAGCGGTTCGTGCAGCATACCGTCGCCGAGGCTCTTGCCGAGCGCCATGAAAGAGAGGTTTCCGGACTGTGCGTACAGCAGCGCGATACCAAACAGCAGGAAAGACGACGCGGCAGCAGACAGAATGGTGTACTTGATGCTCGCTTCCAGAGAACGTTTCTGACGGAAGGCGTAACCAATCAGACCGAACAGCGGCAGAGAGATAAGCTCAATACCGAGGAACAGCGCAGCCAGATGGTTCGCATTCGCCAGCAGAATACCGCCCAGCGCGGCAATCAGTACCAGCAGGTAAAACTCTTCTTTGTTGTCGTTGTAGCCTTCCAGCCATGGGTACGCAAACGTACAGGTTGCCAGGCTCGCCAGCAGAACCAGACCCGAGTACAGCATGGCATAGCCGTCAACGCGCATCAGTGGAGTGACGTCCATCGCCCCGCCCTGGCCAACAAACCAGAGAGAGACCAATGCGGCGTTCAGACCGATGACCGACAGCGTGGCATTCAGGAAGTGATTGCGTCGCCACGCAATGGAGAGCATCACAACCACCACCGTCAATCCGACGATCAGCAGCGGTAGCAGCGCGATCAGTTGTTGTGGAGTTATTGTCATGGCGAATTACGGCCTTGTAGTAGAAGCAGAATTAACAAACCACTGCTGGATATTCCCCATCGCGGAGTGCGAGGTATCCAGAATTGGCTGCGGGAAGAAGCCCAACAGCACCAGCAGTACGACCAGCAGCAGGATGATGAACAGCTCACGCAGCGACATCCCCGGCAGTTCTTTTGCAGCAATTTCGCTCTTCGCTTTACCGAAGTAAGCGCGATGCAGCATCGCCAGCGAGTAAACGGAAGCGAACACCAGACCAAAGGTGGAGATCACGGTAATGACCGGCACCACTTTGAAGCTGCCGAACAGAATCATAAATTCGCCGACGAAGTTACCGGTGCCTGGCATACCCAGAGTGGCCACCGCGAAGAACATAGAGAGCGCTGGCAGCCATTTAATTTTGCTCCACAGACCGCCCATCATACGCATGTCACGGGTGTGAAGACGTTCGTACAGCTGACCACACAGGATGAAGAGACCGGCTGCGGACAGACCGTGCGCAATCATCTGGATAACCGCACCCTGGTAAGCCAGCTGGCTGCCGGTGTAGATGGCAATCAGTACAAAGCCCATGTGGGAAACGGAGGTGTACGCAATCAGACGTTTAATGTCGTACTGCGTGAAGGCCATCCAGGCACCGTAGAAGATACCGATCACACCAAGCCACATCGCAATTGGCGCGAACTCAGCGGACGCATTCGGGAACAGCGGCAGAGCGAAACGCAGCAGACCGTAGGCCGCGGTTTTCAGCAAGATCCCCGCCAGGTCAACGGAACCCGCCGTTGGCGCCTGTGAGTGCGCGTCTGGCAGCCAGCCGTGCAGGGGAACCACCGGCATTTTCACCGCGAAGGCAATGAAGAAGCCCAGCATCAGCAGGTATTCCACACCGTGAGACATCGGGGTCTTCAGCAGGTCTTCATAGTTGAAGGTCCAGATACCGGTCGCCGTGTGGTGAACAAACACCAGCGCCAGAATCGCAATCAACATTACCAGACCGCTCGCCTGGGTATAGATGAAGAACTTGGTTGCCGCCGTGATACGCGTTTTACCGTCGGACGCCTTATGGCCCCACAGCGCGATCAGGAAGTACATCGGCACCAGCATCATCTCCCAGAAGAAGAAGAACAGGAACATGTCGATGGCAAGGAACACGCCGATAACGCCGCCCAGGATCCACATCAGGTTCAGGTGGAAGAAGCCCTGGTATTTTTCAATTTCTCGCCAGGAGCACAGTACCGCCAGAACGCCGAGCAGACCCGTCAGCACCACCATCAGCAGCGACAGACCGTCGATAGCCAGGTGAATGGTTATCCCAAAACGCGGGATCCACGGCAGAATAAATTCAGACTGCCACTGCGGAATCCCCGCAGACTGCGTCAGAGAGTAGCCACCCTGCAACCACAGTTGCAGACCAAGCGCGAGCGTCAATCCCATGGTGATCAGCGCGATCCAGCGCGGCATCTTCACGCCAAAGCGTTCAGTCTGCCAGCACAGGAAGCCGCCGATGAAGGGAATTAATATTAGCCAGGGTAGTAACATGGCGATTTACATTCCTTTTTAAGGCCCCCAGCAGGGGCCTGATTTTCAACGAATTCGAATAAAATTCACTTAACGATCAACGCAACACCATCAGCAGCGCCAGCACGACAACCGCACCGATGCTCATGGACGCCACATACCAGCGCAGGTAACCGTTCTCGCTGAACAGCAGGCCTTTACCTGCAAAGCGGGAAAGGATCGCCGGGATATTCATCAGGGAGTTCAGCGGATCGCGTTTCAGCAGCCACGCAATGCCCAGGAACGGCTTGACGAAGATCATGTCGTACAGCCAGTCGAAGCCCCACGCGTTGTACCACCAGGTCCCCAGCAGGCGGCCTGGCGCACTGTTGGCAACGGCGGTCACCAGCGTACGTTTGCCCAGCCACAGCCATGCTGCGATCAGGATGCCCGCGATAGCGACCACACCCGAGGTGATTTCAAGCGTCAGAACGCGACCGTGCTCAAGCTCGGTGGTGTCCGGCAGTACGCCCTGCAGCGGTGGCACAATCAGTGCGCCAACGAAGGTGGAGAGTACCAGCAGCACAATCAGCGGCAGGTGATGAGTAATCCCCTTCCCTGCGTGAGCGTGAATTTGTTCTTTACCGTGGAATACGATGAAAATCATACGGAAGGTATACAGGGAGGTCATGAACGCACCGACCAGACCCGCAACCATCAGATTGATATGACCATTCGCCATGGCACCGGCAAGGATTTCGTCCTTACTGAAGAAGCCCGCGGTAATCAGCGGCAGTGCCGCCAGCGCCGCGCCGCCCACCAGGAAGCAGACATAAACCAGCGGAATGGACTTACGCAGTCCGCCCATCTTGAAGATGTTCTGCTCGTGGTGGCAGGCCAGAATCACGGAACCGGATGAGAGGAACAGCAGCGCTTTAAAGAACGCGTGCGTCATCAGGTGGAAAATGGCTGCGTCCCATGCCTGAACACCCAGTGCCAGGAACATATAACCAATCTGGCTCATGGTGGAGTACGCGAGAACGCGTTTGATGTCGGTTTGCACCAGCGCGGCAAAGCCTGCCAGCACCAGCGTTACCGCACCAACGATACCCACCAGATGCAGAATTTCCGGCGTCATCAGGAACAGACCATGCGTACGCGCAATCAGGTAGACCCCAGCGGTAACCATGGTTGCGGCGTGGATCAGCGCGGAGACAGGCGTTGGACCTGCCATCGCGTCGGCCAGCCATGTCTGCAACGGCAGCTGCGCGGATTTACCCACGGCACCACCCAGCAGCATCAGCGTTGCCCACCACAGCATGTCATTGCCGGCAGCGAAGTGCGCTGGCGCCAGTTCCACCATTTCGCGGAAATTCAGCGTGCCCAGTTCGTTGTAGAGAATGAACAGCGCGAAGGCGAGGAAGACGTCACCCACACGGGTCACGACAAACGCTTTCATGGCCGCTGCGCCATTCTTCGGATCGGTATAGTAGAAGCCGATCAGCAGATAAGAGCAGAGACCCACGCCTTCCCAGCCGAGATACATCAACAGCAGGTTATCGGCCAGCACCAGAACAACCATGCTCGCGATAAACAGGTTGGTGTAGGCGAAGAAGCGGGAGTAACCCTCTTCACCGCGCATATACCAGGAGGCAAACATGTGGATCAGGAAGCCCACGCCGGTTACCACGGAGAGCATGGTCAGAGAGAGACCATCCAGCACCAGGTTGAAACCGATGTTGAAATCACCGACCGACATCCAAGTCCACAGCGGTACGCTGAAGGCCTGACGCCCGTTATTAAAGAAGTCGATACCCGCATACGCTGTCACCAGCGCAGCCAGACCCACAGAGCCCATGCCGACGGTGGCGGACAGATTCTCAGACCAGCGGCCACGAGAAAACGCCAGCAGCACGAAGCCAATCAGCGGAAAAATAATGGTTAAGGCAAGCATGTTCATCCACGCAACTCACTTACTGAATCGATGTTCAGGTTCTGGCGGCGACGATGGAGCTGCAGTAACAGCGCCAGGCCAATACTCGCTTCGGCAGCCGCGAGGCTGATGGCGAGAATGTACATCACCTGACCATCGGTCTGGCCCCAGTAGCTTCCGGCGACCACGAAGGCCAGCGCGGAGGCGTTAATCATGATTTCCAGACCGATCAGCATAAACAGCAGATTGCGGCGGATAACCAGACCGGTTAAGCCCAGAACGAATAAAATCGCAGCGAGGATCAGTCCATGTGTTAAGGGGATCATGCGCGTTCCTCCGTTTTTCTTTTCGCGCGGTCGTCAGTGCGGTTGCTCAGCAACTCACCAGCACGCTCTTCGCGGCCAACGTGGAAGGCAACAACCAGGCCCGCCAGCAGCAGCATAGAGGCCAGTTCAACCGCCAGGACGTATGGGCCAAACAGCGTAATACCCACCTCTTTAGCGCCGATTGGCGTGCCGTCGATGCCCTGATCATTCACACCCAGAATGGCGTAAACAATGACCACCAGCATGATGGCCGACAGGATCGCCGGGCCAATCCAGACCTGCGGTTTTAACCACTGACGTTCCTGCTCAATTTCAGAGCCGCCCAGGTTCAGCATCATCACCACGAAGACGAACAGCACCATGATGGCCCCGGCGTAGACGATGATCTCCAGCGCACCAGCAAAGTGCGCGCCCAGCGCAAAGAACACCCCGGAAATAGCCAGCAGCGAGATAATTAAGTACAGCAGCGCATGCACCGGATTGGTGTGCGTAATCACTCGCAGCGTAGCCAGGATGGCGATAAGGCCACAGATATAAAAAGCGAATTCCATTGCCCTCTCCTTACGGTAACAGGCTCTTGACGTCGATAGGCTTAGCTTCGTTCTCTGCTTCGCCCTTATCTTTGCCGTCGATTGCCATACCCGCCATCCGGTAGAAGTTATATTCCGGGTATTTGCCCGGACCGGAAATCAGCAGATCCTCTTTCTCGTACACCAGGTCCTGACGCTTATACTCACCCAGTTCGAAGTCCGGGGTCAGCTGAATCGCCGTGGTTGGGCACGCTTCTTCACACAGACCGCAGAAAATGCAGCGTGAGAAGTTGATACGGAAGAACTCAGGATACCAGCGGCCATCTACCGTCTCTGCTTTCTGCAGAGAGATACAGCCCACCGGACACGCTACCGCACACAGGTTACAGGCTACGCAGCGCTCTGAACCGTCCGGATCGCGCGTCAGCACGATACGGCCACGGTAGCGCGGCGGCAGATATACCGGCTCTTCCGGGTACATCCGGGTTTCGCGTTTCGCAAACGCGTGCAGGCCGATCATCCAGATACTGCGTACCTGAGTGCCGAAACCTACCAATAATTCTTTTAAGGTCATGGTCTATAGCCCCTTATGGCTGCTGCCAGAGAATGACAGCCGCCGTTACCAGCAAGTTGATGAGCGTCAGCGGCAGGCACACTTTCCAGCCGAAGGACATTACCTGGTCATAACGCGGACGCGGTAACGCTGCGCGAATCAAAATGAACATCATCATGAAGAACGCGGTTTTCAGCGCGAACCAGATGAACGGCGGTAAGAACGGGCCATGCCAGCCACCAAAGAACAGCGTTACCATCAACGCGGAAATGGTGACAATACCGATGTACTCGCCCACGAAGAACAGACCGAATTTCATACCGGAATATTCGATGTGGTAACCGTCGGCCAGTTCCTGTTCGGCTTCTGGCTGGTCAAACGGGTGACGGTGACACACCGCCACGCCCGCGATAGCAAAGGTAATAAAACCAAAGAACTGCGGGATAACGTTCCAGATGTCAGCCTGGTTGTTGACGATGTCGGTCATGTTGAATGAACCGGCTTGCGCCACCACACCCATCAGGGAAAGCCCCAGGAATACTTCGTAGCTCAGCGTCTGCGCAGAAGCACGCATCGCACCCAGCAGGGAGTATTTGTTGTTACTGGACCAGCCCGCGAACAGCACCGCATACACGGCGAGGCCTGCCATCATCAGGAAGAACAGAATGCCGATGTTCAGGTCAGCCACCACCCAGGTCGGGCTGACAGGAACAATCGCGAACGCCAGCAGCAGCGAGGTAAAGGCGATCATCGGTGCCAGAGTAAAGATCACGCGGTCCGAGAAGCGCGGGATCCAGTCCTCTTTAAAGAACATCTTGATCATGTCCGCTACCAGCTGGAGTGAACCACCCCAGCCCACGCGGTTCGGCCCGTAACGGTTCTGGAACAGACCGAGCAGACGACGTTCACCAAAGCTCATGAACGCGCCACAGGTGACGACCACCAGCAGGATAACTATCGCTTTCAGAATGCTCAGCAGGATGTCGATAAGATCCGGCGTTAACCAACTCATGCTTTTGCCTCCTGCAGATTATCAAGACGCGCACCCGCCAGTACCGGCGCGATGCCAGGCATACCCATCGGCAGACCCACCTGCCCTGCTGTCAGACTTTCAGAGATAATCAGCGGCAAGCTGATTGTCTGGCCATCATAGCTAAAGGCGATGTTCGCACCCGCGTTAACGCCAAGCTTCGCGGCATCTGCCGGGTTCAGCTTGATGTACGGTTGCGGCATGCGGCTCTGGAATACCGGAGAACGCTGAGACAGCTCATCACTGCCGAACAGATGGTAGTACGGCGCAATACGCCAGTTCCCTTCCTGCGCCTGGAAGCTCGCCGGCACGGTGGTGAAGAAGTCCAGACCGGTGTCGGAAGCTTCAATCAGACGCACGCCCGGGTCACCGTGGCGCAGAGAGCCGCCCACTTCAGCCTGGAATTTGTTCCATGCCTGCGGGGAGTTCCAGCCTGGTGCCCATGCGAACGGAACCTGAGAGCGCGGTGCAGACGGCTGGTTGTTCCCTTCCATTGAGAAGGCAAACATCGTGTCTTTATCCTGCGGCTGACGAGGTTCGTGAACGCTGATGTTGGCACGCATCGCGGTACGACCGCTGTAACGGTGCGGTTCACGCGCCAGTTTCTGGCCACGAATACGGAAGCTTGCGTCAGGAGCCGCATCTTTGATGCCAGCCAGCTGAGGCAGTTTTTCCACGACCGCGTCGATAACATGGTCGAGCTGCGTCCAGTCCACTTCACGGCTCTGAACGGTGCTGTGCAGAGAGTGCAGCCAGCGCCAGCTTTCCAGCATTATGGTGTTGCTGTCGTAGTACGCCGGGTCATACACCTGGAAGAAACGCTGTGCGCGGCCTTCGTTGTTGATAACCGTACCGTCGCTTTCCGCGAAGCTTGCCGCAGAGAGCACCAGGTGCGCTTTGTCCATGATCGCGGTGCGCTGATGGTCAATTACCATCACCAGCGGCGCTTTGGAGAGCGCTGCGTCAACGCGTGCGGCAGAAGCATGGCGATGCAGATCGTTTTCCAGCACCACAACGGCGTCAGCAGCACCGGATTCCAGTTCGCTTAACGCAGCTTCCAGAGAGCCACCGCCAATCATTCCCAGACCAATGCTGTTCACCGCACGGGCAATCATGGTCACGCCAACGTCTGCACCACGGCCTTTCAGCGCTTTAGCCACGTTCGCGGCAGCCTGAATGATCTCCGCGCTACCGGCGTTAGTCCCGGAAACAATCAGGGGTTTCTTCGCACCCGCCAGGGCCTGAACAATCACATCAACTTTGTTCTGCAGGTCGCGATCGAGACCTTCAACGGCCGGAGAATTGCTGTCCAGCGCATGAGCAATCGCAAAGCCAAGACGGGCCTGGTCTTCAACCGGCGCGCAGTAGGTCCACGCCGCGATATCGTCCAGACGCGTGTTGTCGACGTTGGTCACAAACAGAGGATGCTTCGCACGCTGACCGATATTGAGGATTGCCGCAATCTGCCAGTCAGCCACTTTTTGAGCCGCCGCCATTTCACGAGCTTTACCTTTGACCGCCTGACGAACCGCCAGGGCAGCGCGAGCGCCGGTCTGCGTCAAATCTTCACCCAGCACCAGAACCGCATCATAAGATTCAATTTCACGCAGCGCTGGGGTATGAATACCGCCTTCACGCAGCACTTTCAGTACCAGCTGCAGACGTTCCTGCTCGCCCTGAGCGATACCGGTGTAGAAGTTTTCCGGCCCAACCAGCTCACGCAGCGCGAAGTTACTTTCGATGCTGGCGCGCGGGGAGCCGATACCGATCACTTTCTTCGACTGGCGCAGAATATCTGCCGCGCCCTGCATCGCCTGTTCAGCGTTCAGGGTGATGAAGTCATCACCACGGCGTTGAACGGGCTGACGTGGACGGTCTTTCAGGTTCACGTAGCCGTAGCCGAAACGACCGCGGTCGCACAGGAAGTAATGGTTAACGGTACCGTTATAACGGTTTTCAATACGACGCAGTTCGCCATAGCGTTCACCCGGGCTGGTGTTACAGCCCAGCGAACACTGCTGGCAGATGCTTGGTGCAAACTGCATGTCCCACTTACGGTTGTAACGCTCGGAGTGGGTTTTATCGGTGAAGACGCCGGTTGGACAAATCTCGACCAGGTTACCGGAGAATTCGCTTTCCAGCGTACCGTCTTCCGGACGACCGAAGTAGACGTTGTCATGCGCGCCATACACGCCCAGATCTTGTCCGTCTGCGTAATCTTTGTAGTAACGCACGCAGCGGTAGCAGGCGATGCAGCGGTTCATTTCGTGAGAGATGAACGGCCCCAGATCCTGGTTGCGGTGGGTACGTTTGGTAAAGCGATAGCGACGGAAGCTGTGACCGGTCATTACGGTCATATCCTGAAGGTGGCAGTTACCGCCCTCTTCACAGACCGGGCAATCGTGCGGGTGGTTGGTCATCAACCATTCCACAACGCTTTCACGGAACTGTTTGGCTTCTTCGTCATCAATCGAAATAAAAGTGCCTTCGGTGGCTGGCGTCATACAGGACATTACCAGGCGACCACGCGTGTCTTCCGCGTTTTGATATTGCTTCACCGCACACTGGCGGCAAGCACCGACGCTGCCCAGCGCCGGATGCCAGCAAAAATACGGAATATCAAGGCCGAGCGACAGACAAGCTTCCAGCAGGTTGTCCGCCCCGTTGACCTCATACTCTTTGCCGTCTACATGAATCGTAGCCATTAGCATGCTTCCAGTTGGCTCAGTCGTAACTGAGCGTTAATCAAAATTCTGTTTTACCAGCGCGCTTTCAGCAGGTTCGGCTGAATCCCATTGATGGCATGGGTATTGCTGAACGGCTGCTTGATGCCTGCTTCGAATTCGTCGCGGAAATATTTAATCGCGCTCTGCAGTGGCTCAACGGCGCCTGGTGCGTGGGCACAGAAGGTTTTCCCGGGGCCCAGGAATCGACACAGTTGCTCAAGTGTCTCGATATCGCCAGGCTGGCCTTCGCCACGTTCGATAGCACGCAGGATCTTCACGCTCCACGGCAGACCATCACGGCACGGTGTACACCAGCCGCAGGACTCGCGGGCAAAGAACTCTTCGAGGTTACGCACCAGCGATACCATGCCGATCTCATGGTCGACGGCCATCGCCAGCGCCGTACCCAGACGGCTGCCTGCTTTACCAATGCTTTCGAATTCCATCGGCAGATCAAGATGGGCCTCGGTCAGGAAGTCGGTCCCTGCACCGCCTGGCTGCCAGGCTTTGAATTTCAGGCCATCACGCATGCCGCCAGCGTAGTCTTCAAGAATTTCACGTGCGGTGGTGCCAAACGGCAGTTCCCAGACGCCAGGGTTCTTCACGCGACCGGAGAAGCCCATCAGCTTGGTACCGGCATCTTTACTGTTCGAGATGCCCTGATACCACTCCACGCCATTGGCGAGGATTGCCGGGACGTTACACAGGGTTTCGACGTTGTTTACACAGGTCGGTTTACCCCAGACGCCAGAACTTGCCGGGAACGGTGGCTTGGAACGTGGGTTAGCACGGCGGCCTTCCAGGGAGTTAATCAGTGCGGTCTCTTCACCACAGATATAACGCCCTGCCCCGGTGTGCACGAACAGCTCGAAGTCAAAACCGGTGCCAAGGATGTTTTTACCCAGCAGGCCCGCTTCAGTGGCTTCGGCAATCGCGCGACGCAGGTTTTCAGCCGCTTCGATGTATTCACCGCGCAGGAAGATGTAACCCCGGTACGCTTTCAGCGCGAATGCGGAGATCAGCATGCCTTCCACCAGCAGGTGCGGCAGCTGTTCCATCAGCAGGCGGTCTTTATAGGTGCCCGGCTCCATTTCATCAGCGTTACACAGCAGGTAACGGATGTTCATGGATTCGTCTTTAGGCATCAGGCTCCACTTCAGACCGGTGGAGAAGCCTGCGCCGCCGCGCCCTTTCAGGCCAGCGTCTTTGACCGCACTGACGATGTCGTCCGGCGCCATGCCGCCCAGGGCTTTACGCGCACCGGCATAGCCGTTTTTGCTCTGGTATTCGTCGAGCCATACCGGCTGTTTGTCATCACGCAGACGCCAGGTCAGTGGATGAGTTTCAGCAGTACGAATTACAGTTTTCATTTGTACTGCTCCAGCAGGTCAGGAATGGCTTCCGGCGTCAGATAACTGTGAGTATCCTCATCAATCATCATGGTCGGCCCCTTGTCGCAGTTCCCCAGGCAGCAGGTTGGCAGCAGCGTAAAGCGGCCATCGAACGTGGTCTGGCCTGGCTTAATATTGAGCTTTTTCTCAATCGCTGCCTGAATGCCCTGATAACCGGTAATGTGACAAACCACGCTGTCACAGTAGCGGATCACATGGCGACCCACCGGCTGACGGAAGATCTGGCTGTAGAACGTGGCTACGCCTTCTACGTCACTTGCCGGAATGCCCAGCACTTTTGCGATCTCATAGATCGCCCCATCCGGCACCCAACCACGCTGTTTCTGAACGATTTTCAGCGCTTCAATGGACGCCGCACGCGGGTCTTCGTAGTGGTGCATCTCGTGCTCAATAGCGGCACGTTCTGCTTCACTCAGCTCAAAAGCCTCGGTTTGTGGTTGTTGATTCTCGTGCATAATTAGCGGTCCACATCTGACATAACAAAATCGATACTACCCAGATACACAATCAGGTCGGAGACCAGACTGCCGCGGATGGCGGACGGGATCTGCTGCAGGTGCGCAAAGCTTGGTGTACGCACGCGGGTACGGTAGCTCATGGTGCTGCCGTCACTGGTCAGGTAGTAACTGTTAATACCCTTGGTCGCTTCAATCATCTGGAAGGATTCTTGCGCCGGCATGACCGGACCCCAGGAAACCTGCAGGAAGTGGGTGATCAGGGTTTCGATATGTTGCAGCGTGCGCTCTTTCGGCGGCGGCGTCGTCAGCGGGTGATCCGCCTTGAACGGGCCTTCCGGCATGTTGTTGAGGCACTGCTCAAGGATGCGCAGACTCTGGCGCAACTCTTCAACTTTCAGCATCACGCGGGTGTAGCAGTCGGAAACACCGCCGCCAACCGGGACTTCGAAGTCGAAGTTCTCATAGCCAGAGTAAGGACGGGCTTTACGCACGTCGAAATCAATACCGGTTGCGCGCAGACCCGCACCTGTCGTACCCCACTCCAGCGCTTCTTTCGCACCGTAGGCGGCAACGCCCTGGGAACGGCCTTTCAGGATGGTGTTACGCAGTGCGGCTTTCTCGTAAGAAGCCAGACGTTTTGGCATCCAGTCGAGGAATTCACGCAGCAGGCGCTCCCAGCCGCGCGGCAGATCGTGTGCCACACCGCCGATACGGAACCAGGCCGGGTGCATACGGAAACCGGTGATGGCTTCTACCAGATCGTAGATTTTCTGACGATCGGTAAAGGCAAAGAAGACCGGGGTCATCGCGCCAACGTCCTGAATGAACGTGGAGATATACAGCAGGTGGCTGTTGATACGGAACAGTTCGGAGAGCATCACGCGGATGACGTTAACGCGATCCGGTACGGTGATACCTGCCAGTTTCTCAACGGCCAGCACGTATGGCATTTCGTTTACGCAACCGCCGAGGTACTCGATACGGTCGGTATACGGAATGTAGCTGTGCCAGGACTGACGCTCGCCCATCTTCTCAGCACCACGGTGGTGGTAACCGATGTCCGGTACGCAGTCGACAATCTCTTCGCCATCAAGCTGAAGAATAATACGGAAAGCACCGTGCGCAGAGGGGTGGTTTGGACCGAGGTTGAGGAACATAAAGTCCTCGTTTTCCGTCCCGCGTTTCATGCCCCAGTCTTCCGGCTTGAAGGTCAGCGCTTCCATCTCCAGATCCTGCTTGGCTTTCGTCAGCTCAAACGGGTCGAATTCAGTCGCACGTGCCGGATAGTCTTTACGCAGCGGGTGGCCGGTCCACGTCTGCGGCATCATGATGCGCGTCAGATGCGGGTGGCCGTCGAAGGTCATCCCGAACATTTCCCAGGTTTCACGCTCATACCAGTTAGCGTTCGGGAAAAGTTTAGTGATCGTCGGCAGATGCATGTCGTTTTCAGACAATGCCACCTTGAGCATGATATCCGTATTACGGTCTATTGAGATCAGGTGGTAGAAAACGGAAAAATCCGCAGCAGGGAGACCCTGGCGGTGCGTACGCAGACGTTCATCCATGCCGTGTAAATCAAACAGCATGACGTAAGGTTTTGGCAATTTCTTGAGGAAATCGACCACTTCCAGTAATTGCTCACGCTTCACCCAAACAACGGGTACCCCGGTGCGGGTCGCCTGAACAGTAAAGGCATCCGGCCCAAAACGGTTGCGCAGTTCGCCAATGACAGGGTCATCCAGATGATCCCGTGTTTGCCAGGCGGCTTCTTGCGCGGTTAAGTCGGTCATATTGTTCACCATTGCAAATGGTCCGTGGTGACTGTAGGGCGTGGCTTCGCGCTATTTGAGTAGTGATATGCGAAGGTTTACTCCATGCCCACAGGCGCAAATTAAATTTCGTCAGGCGTACGCAGATTGGTTACTGCAATACGTTCGCCGCGTTTACGCTCGCGCTCAGACTGCATGTTGGCGCGGTAAACACCCTGATCGCCAACCACCCAGGAGAGCGGACGACGTTCTTTACCGATAGACTCCTGCAGCAGCATCAGCGCCTGCATGTAAGCTTCCGGACGCGGCGGACAACCCGGGATGTAAACATCCACTGGAATAAACTTATCTACGCCCTGTACGACGGAATAAATGTCGTACATACCGCCAGAGTTTGCACATGCGCCCATGGAAATAACCCATTTTGGCTCCAGCATCTGGTCATACAGACGCTGAATAACAGGTGCCATCTTGGTAAAGCATGTACCTGCCACCACCATCAGGTCAGCCTGACGTGGGGAGGCACGCAGTACCTCTGCCCCAAAACGCGCAACGTCATGCACCGCAGTGAATGACGTCACCATTTCAACGTAGCAGCAAGAAAGGCCAAAGTTGTAAGGCCAGATGGAGTTCTTACGACCCCAGTTGACCATATCGTGCATGGCATGCTCGAGTTTGCCCATGTACACGCTTTTATTGACTTCTTGCTCCAGGGGGTCGGTTACGATCTCCTGTTTTTGCAGGGGGTAACGGTCATTCTCACCGTTAGGATCTATGCGGGTGAGCGTATAATCCATCTTATTGCCTCGCTGTTACTGCTGACGATTAGAGATACTGTTTTCCGGGTTGATGTGTTCACGACGTGAACGCGCAGGCGTCCAGTCAAGCGCGCCAATACGCACCAGATAAACCAGACCGGCCAGTAACACTAAAATGAAAATTGCGGCCTCGACAAAGCCCACCCAACCACTTTCGCGGATGGAAGTTGACCATGCGAAAAGGTAAAGCGCTTCCACGTCAAAGATGACGAAGAACATGGCTACCAGATAAAACTTGGCAGACAGGCGTAAGCGAGCGGAACCTACTGAATCAATACCTGATTCGAAAGGTGTGTTCTTGTGCCTTGCACGGGCGCGACCGCCCAGGAACCAGCCGCCGACTAACATCAGGCAGCACAGGCCAATGGCTACAATAAGAAAGATTGCGAATGCCCAGTGATGAGCGATGACTTCTGTGGATGTTGACATACTCATTGCTTACTCATCAAAAGTGATACCTACGACACTGCTCTTGCTGGCAGATGGGCATCACATCGATTCATGGGGAGGAACGAAAAACCTTACACTAACTGTCAGAAATGAGACGTAGACAGCAAAATGATGGGGTTTTTTACTCCTTTCTATAACCTTTTGTCAACTTTAACAAAGGTTTCTTCACATTAAATTACATCGAGCGATTCTCATTAACATTTGGTGCCCTTTAACCCTGGTGGGTACCTGAGTTTACGTCAAATGCATGTTGTTGAATCGTGTCCGTTTTGGAAGTAAAAAAAATAACCCTCCTATTTTGACAGGATTTGCCAACGATTCCTCCCCCCAAAGAGGAGTATTTTCTTGATCTGAGACACGCTTTTGTTAATTCACCCAAAAAACCAGCAACATATTTCCTGTTTTATTAACATCGAGGCGAGCTGGAGGGAGACTGAACGGGAAATGCACAACATTTGAACAAAAGCATTTATCTTACTGATAAATAGCGACTATCCTGAAAATCCACGCGGTGATCGCGGGTATTACTGCCAAAAAAAAGCCACTGCAGGCGAAAATCGCGTGAGTGGCTTTTTTTTACATTTACAAATTGTTACCAGAATTTTGAGCTGTCGATCACTCAAAGTCCCCTTCAACGATCAGGGAATCATCCCCCCCTTCGGAGGTAACATGTTCGAACTGCCATGGATTATGGTAGTTTTCCATCGCCTCGAACACGACTTTCGCCAGTTCGTTATTGCTGGACGTATTGTGGCAGAGCAGATACTCCGTATCAGGCAAAGCAGGAAGACCATCTGATTTACCCAGTACGCGCAGATCCGGGCTCATCATTTCGACCGGACGAGCCGTTACCCCAAGCCCCGCTTTCACGGCAGCACGTACCGCTGGCAATGTGGAAGCCACATAAGCCAGACGCCATGGAATATTGGCCTCATTGAGCGCCGACAACACCATATCGCGGAACGGGCTCGGATCATCCAGTAATACCAATGGAATTGGCTCACCTTTTTGCAGCACATATTCAGCAGCGCAATACCAATGCGTCGGAGACGTGCGCAACGTCAGGCAATTAAATTGCCCTGGACGGTGCGTGGTCACCACCAGATCGACCTTATTCTCATTTAGCATCTCAATCATAAAAGCATTTCGTTTTACGCTAACGTCCAGCGCAAGCTTCGGATAAACCGAACTAATTCGATTGAGAAGAAATGGCAATATTGTGTCTGCTGACTCATCAGACGCACCTAACGTTAGCACCCCTTGCAGGTTGCTATACATTAATGACATACATGCTTCGTCATTAAAGCGAAGTATTTTCCTGGCATAACCCAGAAGCTGAATACCGTGTTCCGTTAAGAGCTTATTACGCCCGTGACGGGCAAAGAGCTCTTTACCAACCAGTTGTTCCAGCCGTTGCATTTGCTGGCTAACGGCGGACTGGGTTCGGCAAACGGCGGCAGCAGCAGCTGCAAAAGTGTTGAGATCGGCGACCGCAACAAACGTTCTCAGCAGATCGAGGTCGAGATTCATTATCGGACGATTTGCATTTATCATATCTTTTCACTTTCAGGTTGCTCGTGCGGAGCTGCCCGGGTTGAAGCTGTGTGTGTAACAGTTAAGCAATTCCCTCTGAAGGTTTTCCCTCGCATCCCGGCCCGGCAGACTGCCTGACAGATAGTTATTGTGCTGTTTTAATATCAACAGTCAGAAAGCACGTTTCATGACGTTATTTTTATTCTCTTAAACGTTCAGGATATTTAGATGTTTGCAGGTTTATGTAAATTCCATTAAGGGTGATACACCCTTTCTGCCATCTTTCTCGCAGTGCTGTCAACGTAGCAGGAGATGTTTAACCCATTCCGGCCAGAGATAACTCTAACAATAACAATCAATTAATTCAGAAAACCTGTTCCACAAATACAAAACATATGTATCTGTGCCCAGCTTTCCTGAAAGACATCTTAACCCAAATCCACTTTATTTATAAGTCTTATTGCAATATTGCGGATTTATGAGGGTTGTTAAGCTTCTCAACTAATTTTATTAAAATTAACTAAAGTTGCATTTTGTTGGTTAATAATAAATAAATTTTAATTTAGATTAAGGCCATTCATTAATAACACTTAACATTAATTTCACATGAGTAACTTTTAGCCAATGCACACTATTACAACGCCACGTAACGAAGCATTCAGGTTTTACGAAAGGTCACTCAGCGTAACTGCCACGCAGGTTGCGGATATTATTTATTTTTATCAGCACAATATACAACTTTTATATTCTTTAACAGCACAATAAACCTATTATTACACCATTAACCTTACTTTACGTCAGTTAAATTGTTCGTTGATAGCGAAAAAGATTCACACCATTTTCATTCACTACACAAAATCTTCTCCTGCCCGCCCTTCAAAACGAAGCGAGGGGGGAGTACATTATTCCGTGCTGACTTCCACGGCAGGGAGTGGCAACAATCGCGAAAAGGTTAAAGGTTCATGTCCCCTATCGAAAAATCCAGCAAGCTAGATAACGTCTGTTACGACATCCGTGGCCCGGTTCTGAAAGAGGCTAAACGCCTTGAAGAAGAAGGCAATAAGGTTCTAAAACTCAACATTGGTAACCCTGCGCCATTTGGTTTTGAAGCGCCGGATGAAATTCTGGTTGATGTGATCCGCAACCTGCCTACTGCGCAAGGCTATTGCGATTCAAAAGGACTTTACTCCGCACGAAAAGCCATCATGCAGCACTACCAGGCGCGCGATATGCGTGATGTTACCGTTGAAGATATCTATATCGGCAACGGTGTCTCTGAGCTGATCGTGCAGGCCATGCAGGCGCTGCTGAACAGCGGTGACGAAATGCTGGTTCCCGCGCCGGATTATCCGCTGTGGACGGCGGCCGTATCCCTGTCCAGCGGTAAAGCCGTGCACTATCTTTGCGACGAGTCCTCTGACTGGTTCCCGGATCTCGATGATATTCGTGCGAAAATTACCCCACGCACGCGCGGCATCGTCATTATTAACCCGAACAACCCAACGGGCGCGGTCTACTCAAAAGAGCTGCTGATGGAGATCGTGGAGATCGCCCGCCAGCACAACCTGATCATCTTTGCCGACGAAATTTACGACAAGATCCTGTATGACGCGGCGCAGCACCACTCTATCGCCGCACTGGCTCCGGACCTGCTGACCGTGACTTTTAATGGTCTCTCTAAAACCTACCGCGTGGCCGGTTTCCGTCAGGGCTGGATGGTCTTAAACGGCCCGAAAAAACATGCGAAAGGCTATATTGAAGGGCTGGAAATGCTCGCCTCTATGCGTTTATGTGCCAACGTGCCGGCGCAGCATGCTATCCAGACCGCACTCGGCGGCTATCAGAGCATCAGCGAGTTTATCGTGCCGGGCGGGCGTTTATATGAGCAGCGTAACCGCGCGTGGGAGCTTATCAACGATATTCCAGGCGTCTCCTGCGTGAAGCCGAACGGCGCGCTCTACATGTTCCCGAAAATCGACGCGAAACGCTTTAATATTCATGACGACCAGAAGATGGTGCTCGATTTCCTGCTGCAGGAAAAAGTGCTGCTGGTGCAGGGTACCGCCTTTAACTGGCCGTGGCCGGATCACGTGCGTATCGTTACCCTGCCGCGTGAAGATGACCTCGAGATGGCCATCAGCCGCTTTGGACGTTTCCTCTCAGGTTACCACCAGTAATCTTAAAATCAGGCTACTTCGGTAGCCTGATTTGCATCTTGCCTCCCCTCCCCGCACAATGAAGTCTGTCGCAGTGAAGACAAAAGGTAACCTATGAGTCAGAGTCATTTCTTTGCCCACCTCTCCCGCCTTAAACTGATCAACCGCTGGCCGCTGATGCGCAATGTCCGCACTGAGAATGTGTCGGAGCACAGTCTGCAGGTTGCGATGGTCGCTCACGCTCTGGCTGCCATTAAAAACCGGAAATTCAACGGGCAGGTTAACGCTGAGCGTATTGCCCTGCTGGCGATGTATCACGATGCCTCGGAAGTGCTGACCGGGGATTTACCGACACCCGTGAAATATTTCAACTCGCAGATAGCCCAGGAATATAAGGCCATTGAGAAGATTGCTCAGCAGAAACTGATCGACATGGTGCCGGACGAGCTGCGCGATATTTTTGAGCCGCTGATTGATGAGCATCAGTACACGGAAGAGGAAAAATTACTGGTTAAGCAGGCGGATGCGCTATGCGCTTACCTGAAATGTCTGGAAGAGCTGTCCGCGGGGAATAACGAATTTCTGCTGGCGAAAACGCGTCTGGAAAAAACGCTGGAATCACGCCGCAGCGAAGAGATGGATTATTTCATGCAGGTGTTTGTGCCGAGCTTCCATTTGTCGCTGGACGAGATCAGTCAGGACTCCCCTCTCTGACGGTATGCCGGGTCGCGACATCGCTACCCGGCATCAGGGTTTAAAACGGGAAAAGTACGGGAATCAGTATCACGCACACCACCATCACCAGCACGGTGAAGGGCACGCCTATCTTCACAAAATCACTGAATTTGTAATTTCCGGGGCCAAGCACCAGCGTATTGACCGGTGACGAGACCGGAGTCATAAACGCTGCAGATGCCGCCATAGCGACGATCATGGCAAACGGGTACGGCGAAACCCCCATTGATTTCGCCATCGCCAGTGCAATGGGTGCCATCAGGACGGCCGTGGCCGTATTGGAGATAAACAGGCCTATCGTGGCGCACATGATAAACAGGCAGACCAGCATCATGTAAGGCCCGTATCCACCGCCTGCGTCCATGAGTCCCTTGACGATCAAATCCACCCCACCGGTTTTTTGTAACGCCAGGGCAAAGGGCATCATCCCGACAATCAGAATGATGCTCGGCCAGTGAATGGCTTTGTAGGCGCTTTCGGCATCAATACAGCGGAATTTCCCCATCAGAAGACAGGCGATAATGGCCGCAATAGGGTTTGGAATTTCGTCAGTCAGCATCAGTGCGACCATCAACACCAGGCAAAAAATCGCATGCGGTGCCTGGCTGTGCGCCGGAGAAGCATCGCTCTCTTCAACCGGCATATTAAGTACCACAAAGTCGCGGCCTTTCTGCCCGAGCTGACCGATCAGTTTCCAGTTGCCGACGACCAGGAAGATATCACCGAGCAGGATAGGCTCATCCACTACCGCCCCTTCCATCGCCACGCCATCACGCTTTAAGCCCACCACGTTTAGCCCATAGCGGGTCCTGAAGCCGATTTCGCGCACGGTTTTACCCAGTAATTCTGATTCCGGGATCAGCGACACTTCGGCCATGCCGACATCCAGCGCCTGGTCTGAAAAATACTCCCCACGTAGCACCATGGGTTCCAGCAACTGTTCACTGCAAAACTCGCGCAAATCGACATCGGCGGTGGACATATCAATCAGCAAAACGTCGCGTGCACGGAATTCCGACACCCCGTTGACGTTAACAATCACCCGCCGAAAACGACGCCAGCGCTCTACGCCGATCACGTTCGCGCCATAGCGCTCGCGCAGCTTCAGGTCGTCAAGACGCTGGCCAATGAGGGGCGAGCCGGGGCGGATAGCCAGACGGCGCGCCCGCCCGGTCAGACGATACTCTTTGATCAGATCGCGGAAGGTCCGTCGTTTCCAGCCGTCTTTGCTTTTATCCTGTTTTTCCCCCTTCAGGGCAAAACGGGTTAACAGCATGTAGACCACGCCCAGCACCAGAATCACCAGTCCAAGTGGGGTCACGCTGAAAAAGCTAAAGCCTTCAAACCCTTCGCGGATTAGCTCACTGTTGACGACCAGGTTCGGCGGGGTCGCCACCAGCGTCATCATCCCGCTGATAAGACCGGCAAAGCTCAGAGGCATCATCAGGCGCGACGGCGAGGTTTGCATCCGCATGGAGACGCTCAGCACCACCGGGATAAAGATGGCGACGACGCCCGTGGAGCTCATAAACGCCCCCAGCCCGGCAACCGTCAGCATCAGGTAGATCAACATTTTGGTTTCGCTGTTGCCGGCCACCTTGACCAGCCACGACCCCATAATGGTCGCCACGCCGGTGCGCACCAGCCCGTCGCCAATAATAAACAGGGCGGCAATCAGGATAACGTTGGGATCACTAAATCCGGAGAAAGCCTCCGGCAGCGTGAGCGTACCGCTCAGCACAAAGGCAACGATGACAAACAAGGCGATGGCATCCATGCGCACCTTGCCTGAGGCAAAGAGAAGGATGGCGATTAAAAGCAGGCTCAGGACCCAAATCAGTTCACCGTTCACAACATATCCTTGTCAGTGGAGGAGACAAAATTTTGCCATAAAAAAGCCCCAACAATGTGGGGCTATATCATGGGATTACATTTTAAGCGAGACGGTTACAACTCCGTCCGGTGCCTTCGCAACGTTAATCGCCGTCAGCGTGTTAAGCACCAGATCCGCCTCGTTCAGGCGGGGTGAACCCGCCGGAACATTAACGGCGATGACGTGGCTTCCGGCGTTCAACCCCGCCAGGACGCCTGCTGCCGCATCCTCCACCACCACACAATCGGCTGGTGCCAGGCCAAGCAGTTCGGCACCGAGTAAAAAGGCATCCGGTTCAGGCTTGCCGCGCTTCACGCGCTCTGCCGTGATAAACACTTCGGGCGTCGGTAACCCTGCGGCCTTGTGGCGGGCATGGGCAACGGGCACCGAGCCGGAGGTGACGATCGCCCACGGGATTTGGGCTTCGTTCAGATGTTCAAGCAGTTCAAGCGCCCCCGGCAGCGCTGTGATGCCATCCGTGTCGGTGGCTTCAATGTGCTCAAGATAGCTGAACTCCGCCTGAATCTCTTCCTCAGAACGTCCTGCTAAGAAGTGCCGCAATGAGGTTATGGCCTGTTTGCCATGGATAAAATTCAGTACTTCCTGATGGTCAATGCCATGTCTGTCCGCCCAATGGCACCATGAACGCTCCACAACCGGCAGCGAATCCACCAGCGTACCGTCCAAATCAAACAGAAAACCTCTACACTGCACAAGCACCTCCGTCAGGCATTAATAATTTGTTGAATCTCATTGTTACTTAAATGGTACTGGCGCGGGCAGGCGTGCCAGACGCTCAGCATGCGCTGATATTTTTCCCACATTGGGGTCTGCGCATTGAAGCCGTGCGTGCCCGCGTCAAAATGGGTATAGCGCCCTTCCGTGTTCACCATAAAACGCACATAGCTCAGATAACGCGCTTCCGTTGCGGCATCAAAGCCCAGGAAGGTGACGCGACGTTCGTCAATGGACTGCTGATCTTTGAGATTGGTCCAGGAAACATGCAGGGCGTGATACATCTCCATAATGTCGATCACGGTGCGGCAGGTTTCTTCTTTCATCTCACCAAACTCGCGGTCCAGTTCACGCATCTGCAAACCAAAGCCACGTTCGACGATTGTCTGCAGGCGGCTGTAGCGCTCAGCGTTATCGGGATCAAGCATAGTCATCATTTTGTACTGGTTGGACAAAATCAGACGTTGAGCATGGGTCATTTCCATCTTTCGACTCCTGTAGCGCATTGCACTGTAAAAAAAAAGACACGGTAACGGTGAGTTACTGTGCCTTCTTTTATTCGTCGTTTCGATGATCAATCACAAGTCATCGAGGAATGTTTTGTCGAGTTGCTTAAAAGCGCGCTTGAGCGTGTCAGCAAGCGCCTGGTAATCGGGCTTGCCTTCGACCGGGGCAAGCGCCTGCCCGGCTTCCTCCAGTTTCCCGCGAACTTCATAAAACCAGTGTAAAATAGAAGGCGGGAGTGGCGTGATAGAACGTTTACCTAACCACCACAGACCCTGCATCGGCAGACTTAACGCGAAAAGTGCCGTCGCAACGGCCGGGCCAAGCTGCCCGCCCAGCGCGATTTGCCAGCAGAGCGTAAAGATGGCGACAGGTGGCATAAAGCGAATCGCATAGCGCGTGGCGCGGATCGTGCGGTTCTCAATAAACATGGGCGCAAGGCGCTTTTCCATTGGCCACGTCTTTGCGTAATGCTGTCCCCGACGAAACAGACTGAAAAAATTCACGGACGGGTTCTCTGGTGTCGACATGGCTGTACCTCAACTTCACATATAAAAATTAAAATTTTCGTGCAAAACCACAACAGGCTATGACAACGTTCAAAATATTTTGTCATCAGCACCCCGTATCGGGTATTCTGTGCCAGCCTGATAGGCCCTTAGACGAGAACCATTAACTCGTCAAATTATCGCATATTATGCCATTGGCTGAAAAATGTTCAAAATGGCATAAAATCATATGTATTTCTTCCATCATGCCACAATGTTCGTTTGGCATGATGTTAATCATAAATGTCTGAGTCATTATGCGTTACGCTTTTAGACTCCCTGACGTTTTTTTAGCCACGTATCAATAATAGGTACTTCCATGTCGAGTAAGTTAGTACTGGTTCTGAACTGCGGTAGCTCCTCACTGAAATTCGCCATCATCGATGCGCTCAACGGTGACGAATACCTCTCTGGTTTGGCCGAATGTTTCCATCTGCCTGAAGCACGTATCAAGTGGAAGATGGACGGCAGCAAACAGGAAGCGGCTTTAGGTGCAGGCGCCGCTCACAGTGAAGCGCTGAACTTTATCGTTAACACTATTCTGGCACAAAAACCAGAACTGTCTGCTCAGCTGACTGCGATTGGTCACCGTATCGTCCACGGCGGCGAAAAATACACCCGTTCCGTCGTTATCGACGAAACGGTTATTCAGGGCATTAAAGACTCTGCCTCTTTCGCACCGCTGCACAACCCAGCTCACCTGATCGGTATCGCTGAAGCGCTGAAATCCTTCCCGCAGCTGAAAGACAAAAACGTGGCTGTGTTCGACACTGCGTTCCACCAGACCATGCCGGAAGAATCTTACCTCTATGCCCTGCCGTACAGCCTCTACAAAGAGCACGGCGTTCGTCGCTACGGCGCGCACGGCACCAGCCACTTCTATGTGACTCAGGAAGCCGCTAAAGTGCTGAACAAGCCGGTTGACGAAGTTAACATCATCACCTGCCACCTGGGCAACGGTGGTTCTGTTTCTGCTATCCGCAACGGTAAATGTGTTGATACATCCATGGGTCTGACCCCGCTGGAAGGTCTGGTGATGGGTACCCGTTCCGGTGACATCGACCCGGCGATCATCTTCCACCTGCACGACACCCTGGGCATGAGCGTTGATCAGATCAACAAAATGCTGACCAAAGAGTCTGGCCTGCTGGGTCTGACCGAAGTCACCAGCGACTGCCGTTATGTTGAAGACAACTACGCAGAAAAAGCAGACGCTAAACGTGCAATGGACGTTTACTGCCACCGTCTGGCGAAGTACATCGGCTCTTACACTGCGCTGATGGACGGTCGTCTGGACGCGGTTATCTTCACCGGTGGTATCGGTGAGAACGCGGCAATGGTTCGTGAACTGTCCCTGGGTAAACTGGGTGTTCTGGGCTTCGAAGTTGACCACGAGCGTAACCTGGCAGCCCGCTTCGGCAAGTCTGGCTTCATCAACAAAGAAGGCACCCGTCCGGCTATCGTTATCCCAACTAACGAAGAGCTGGTCATCGCGCAAGACGCGCACCGCCTGACTGCCTGATTCCACACCGCCAGCAATGCTGGCGGTGCTGTTTTGTAGCCCGCCCCCTGTCGGCGGTAACGAAAGAGGATAAACCGTGTCCCGTACTATTATGCTGATCCCTACCGGAACCAGCGTCGGTCTGACCAGCGTCAGCCTTGGCGTTATCCGTGCTATGGAACGCAAAGGCGTTCGTTTGAGCGTCTTTAAGCCTATCGCCCAGCCTCGTGCCGGTGGCGATGCGCCAGACCAGACCACCACCATCGTGCGTAAGAACTCCAATCTGCCAGCGGCTGAACCGCTGAAGATGAGCCACGTTGAATCTCTGCTGTCCAGCAACCAGAAAGACGTGCTGATGGAAGAGATCATCGCCAACTATCACGCTAACACGCAAGACGCGGAAGTGGTGCTGGTTGAAGGCCTGGTCCCGACCCGCAAACACCAGTTCGCTCAGTCTCTGAACTTCGAAATCGCGAAAACGCTGAATGCAGAAATCGTGTTCGTCATGTCCCAGGGTACCGATAACCAGGAACAGCTGAAAGAGCGTATCGAACTGACCCGCAGCAGCTTCGGCGGCGCGAAAAATACCAACATCACCGGCGTTATCGTTAACAAACTGAACGCACCGGTTGATGAACAAGGTCGTACCCGTCCTGACCTGTCCGAAATCTTCGATGACTCTTCTAAAGCGAAAGTGGTTAAAGTTGATCCTGCGACTCTGCAGGATTCCAGCCCGCTGCCAGTACTGGGCGTGGTGCCATGGAGCTTCGACCTGATTGCTACCCGTGCAATCGACATGGCGCGTCACCTGAACGCTACCGTGATTAACGAAGGCGACATCAACACCCGCCGCGTGAAGTCTGTGACCTTCTGTGCGCGTAGCATTCCGCACATGCTGGAACACTTCCGCGCAGGCTCCCTGCTCGTGACCTCCGCTGACCGTCCTGACGTGCTGGTTGCTGCGTGCCTGGCCGCGATGAACGGTGTGGAAATCGGTGCCATTCTGCTGACCGGTGCTTACGAGATGGATCCACGCGTAAGCAAGCTGTGCGAACGTGCGTTCGCCACTGGCCTGCCAGTCTTTATGGTGAACACCAACACCTGGCAGACCTCTCTGAGCCTGCAGAGCTTCAACCTGGAAGTGCCGGTTGATGACCATGAGCGTATCGAGAAAGTGCAGGAATACGTTGCGGGCTACATCAACGCAGACTGGATTGAATCCCTGACGGCGACCTCCGAGCGCAGCCGTCGTCTGTCTCCTCCGGCCTTCCGTTACCAGCTGACCGAGCTGGCGCGTAAAGCGGGCAAACGTGTTGTTCTGCCAGAAGGCGACGAACCACGTACCGTTAAAGCGGCTGCCATCTGTGCAGAGCGCGGCATCGCGACCTGTGTGCTGCTGGGTAACCCGGATGAAATTAACCGCGTTGCTGCCTCTCAGGGCGTTGAGCTGGGTGCAGGCATTGAAATCGTCGACCCGGAAGTGGTTCGCGAAAGCTACGTTGCACGTCTGGTTGAACTGCGTAAGAGCAAGGGCATGACCGAAGCCGTAGCGCGTGAGCAGCTTGAAGACAACGTTGTGCTGGGCACGCTGATGCTGGAGCAGGACGAAGTTGACGGTCTGGTTTCCGGTGCGGTTCACACCACGGCGAACACCATCCGTCCACCGCTGCAGCTGATTAAAACGGCGCCAGGCAGTTCTCTGGTGTCTTCCGTGTTCTTCATGCTGCTGCCTGAACAGGTTTACGTTTACGGTGACTGTGCGATCAACCCGGATCCAACTGCAGAGCAGCTGGCTGAGATCGCTATTCAGTCTGCCGATTCCGCGATTGCCTTCGGTATTGAACCTCGCGTGGCAATGCTCTCCTACTCTACCGGTACTTCTGGTGCAGGTAGCGATGTAGAGAAAGTCCGTGAAGCGACGCGTCTGGCACAGGAAAAACGTCCTGATCTGATGATCGACGGTCCGCTGCAGTATGATGCCGCGGTTATGGCTGACGTTGCGAAATCCAAAGCACCGAACTCACCGGTTGCGGGTCGCGCTACCGTGTTCATCTTCCCGGATCTGAACACCGGTAACACCACCTACAAAGCGGTACAGCGTTCTGCAGACCTGATCTCCATCGGGCCAATGCTGCAGGGTATGCGCAAACCTGTGAACGACCTGTCCCGTGGCGCGCTGGTTGACGATATCGTCTACACCATCGCTCTGACCGCGATCCAGTCTTCACAACAGCAGTAATACGTTACTGACTAAAAAGGCGACCCGAAGGTCGCCTTTTTTATTTACAACAACTCCCTCGCCGCCGACACAATGTCGTGTGCCGTCAGGCCATACTCCTTCTGCAGGAAGTCCTGTGTCCCCACCTGGCCGTAACGCTCCTTCACGCCCACCCGACGCATCGGCACCGGACAGGTTTCCACCAGCACTTCCGCCACTGCCGATCCCAGCCCGTTATGAATGCTGTGGTTTTCGCAGGTCACGATACGTCCGGTTTTCTCGGCGTAGTTTTTCACCAGCATCCGGTCAATCGGCTTAAGGGTAAACATGTCGATCACCGCGGCGCTGACGCCCTCCTGTTCGAGCTGACGCGCCGCTTCAAGCGCTTCCGCCACCATAATGCCGTTGGCAATCAGGGTGATGTCACTGCCTTCGCGCAGTACGTTGCCCTTGCCAAGCGTAAATGTCGAACCCGGCGCATACACGCTCGGGGCCTGCTTACGGATGGTACGCACCCAGTAGAAACCGTCGAGGTTAATAAGCTGGCGCAGTACATCTTCAAACATCACCGCATCCGTCACTTCCAGCACCACCGAATGGGCCAGCCCCCGCACGATGCCCATATCTTCAAACGACATATGCGTGCCGCCGTTATGACAGGCCGTCACGCCGGCATCTGAGGCAATGACCTTCACATTGTTACGCTGGTAGTCCAGGGACATAAACAGCTGGTCGAAACAGCGACGGCTGGCGAAGGCGGTAAAGGTATGCACGAACGGCTTGCGTCCGGTCAGCGACAGCCCCGCCGCCGTCCCCATAACGTTAGCTTCCATGATGCCGCAGTTAATCACATGCTGCGGATAATCACGCGCCACGCCATCCATCGCCATTGAACTCATCAGATCCGCCTCGAGGGCGATAATGTCGCTCCCGGCTTCAATCTGCTGTGCCACAAACCCCGCGTAGACTTTACGCATCTCAACGACGTCTTTCTGACCTGCAGGTGCAACCTTAATCATGTGAAGCCTCCAGTTGGCGAATCGTCTCGTTGAGGGCCGCCTTGCTCTCGGCGGTTAATCGCAGATGGTGCGAGTTACTCAGTTGCTCCAGATACGGCACGCCCTGCCCTTTGATACTGTCGAGGATCACCACCAGCGGGCGAGCATCCGCCGCCGGAACCAGCGATGTCACCTCCAGCAGTGCCGGAATGTCATCTCCTTTCACCGTCACCACGTCAAACCCGAAGGCACGGAATTTTCCTTCCAGATCGAACGCACAGATAATGTCGTCGAGTTCGCCATCAAGCTGTTGTTTGTTCCAGTCAACGAATACCGTCAGGTTATTCAGGCGATGGTGTGCAATAAACTGGAACGCTTCCCAGCACTGCCCTTCGTTCAGCTCGCCGTCGCCGACGATACAGAAAACCCGGTTGGGGCGTCCCGCCAGCTTATGCGACAGCGCCATTCCACCGGCGATGGAAATCCCCTGCCCCAGCGAGCCGGTGGTGGCATCCACCCCGCGCGTTTTTAGCCGGTCCGGATGGCTCGGCAGACGCGTACCGTTCTGGTTCAGCGTGCTAAGTTCTTCCATCGGGAAGTAGCCTTTGATCGCCAGGGTGCTGTACAGCGCGGGACCAGCATGTCCTTTTGACAAGACAAAGTAGTCACGCTCTGGCCAGTCCGGGTCGGCCGGGTCAATTTTCATCACTGCGCCGTACAACACGGCCAGGGTTTCAACAACCGACATACTGCCGCCGTAGTGACCAAAGCCCAGCTGGGTCAGCATTTTCAGCGTTTCAAGGCGGATCTGACGCGCCAGATGGGTTATCTCATTCTCATTCATGATTTGGCTCCGGTGTTTTCCTGCGCGTTATCGCCCGCAGATTTGTTTTTAGCGAACACGTTGTACGCCACCAGCAGTGCGAACAACGCCACAACAAGGCCAGTGATGGCAAGCGGCGACAGGAAGCGCGCCAGGTTACCCAGCACGATCCCGACAGCGCCAAAGTCAGCGTCTGAGAACGTGGTATTGGCAAATCCAATTGCCCCCAGCACAGGCAGCAGCAGAACCGGCAGGAAGGTGATCAGCAGGCCGTTGGCAAACGCACCAATCATCGCTCCACGACGCCCCCCGGTGGCGTTACCAAACACGCCCGCGGTGGCGCCGGTGAAGAAGTGCGGCACCACACCAGGCAGAATCAGCACCCAGCTGAATTGCCCACAGATAAACAGCCCCACCAGCCCGCCAAGGAAGCTGAACAGGAAGCCAATCAGCACCGCATTTGGCGCATACGGATAGACAACCGGGCAGTCCAGAGCCGGACGTGCATTCGGCACCAGTTTTTCAGAAAAGCCGGTAAAGGCCGGGACGATTTCCGCCAGAATCAGGCGCACACCCTGCAGGATGATGAACACCCCCGCGGCGAACGTGATGGCCATGATGATGGCATAGACCAGGTAGTTCTGACCGCCGCTAAAGGTCGCCTCAACGTAGTCACGCCCGGCGCTCACCGCCATGATCAGGTAGATGATCATCATGGTCAGCGAGATGGAGATAGAGCTGTCGCGCAGGAAGCTCAGGTTCTTCGGCAGGTTCATCTCTTCAGTCGAGCGAGAGCCTTTGCCGAACTTGCTGCCAATCCAGCCGGAGAGAACATAGCCCAGGGTACCGAAGTGACCAAAAGCGATGTCATCGTTGCCGGTAATGCGCTTCATGTAACGCTGCGCCAGCGCCGGGAAGAAGGCCATCACCAGACCGAGGATCAGCGACCCGGTAAAGACCAGACCAACGCCCTCAAAGCCCGCCACGGTGAGGATGACCCCAATCATGCATGCCATGTAGAAGGTGTGATGCCCGGTCAGAAAGATATACTTCAGACGCGTAAAGCGGGCGACAATGATATTTGCCACCATACCGAATGCCATAATCAGCGCGGTAGAGGCACCGTATTTCTCCAGCGCAATGGAAACAATTGCCTCGTTATTGGGAATAATGCCCTGAATATTAAAGGCGTGTTCAAACATTCCGCCTAACGGGTTTAATGACCCAACCAGCACCGTGGCCCCGCCGCCAAGCACAATAAAACCGAGTATGGTTTTAATGGTCCCTTTCACCACATCAGAAAAAGATTTTTTTTGAGCGACCAGGCCAATTAAGGCTATTAAGCCCACCAGCACCGACGGGACTTTTAATATATCAACAACGAAATTCAGCGTTTCAAGGATAAACATATCCACCTCGCCTTATCAGGATTATTGTCTGTCGAACCAGGCGCGGAGCTGCGCTTCGAGTTCGTTGATATCAATGATGTTGTTGATCACCACCAGCTGGCTTTCCGGCACGCTGGCGCTGGCGGCAATGTCTTTCGCCATCACGAAAAGATCGGCGGCACCCGGCGTTGCCGAGGAGAGATCGGAGTGTTCAACGTCGGCGTCAATGGCCAGCTTCTTGAGCACCTTTTTAATATTCATTTCGACCATAAAACTACTGCCCAGGCCTGAACCGCAAATAGCCATAATTTTCATTGTTGTCCCCTTTTTTTGAGTAGAGCACGCCCCATCACGCTAAGCGTAATGTTGTGATAAATCGGATGAGAGAATTAAATCAGAAGCGGTCAATAATCGTTTTAATGTCCTCCAGGGTATTCGCCTGATGCAATTCAGCCATATCGTCGTCACTGGAAAATAATTCAGCGAGGGCAGAGATCATGTCGATGTGACTGTGTTTATCCGGCGCCGCGAGCATAATAATAACATCCACGGGATCGAACTCGCCGGCACCAAAAGAGACTCCCTTTTTCAGTTTTAATAATGAGAGGCCTAATCCTTTGGCCCCCTCTTCCGGCCGCGCATGCGGCATGGCCAGCCCTGGTGCCAGCACATAATAAGGTCCTAATGCATGATGCTGCTCAATGATGGCCGTCACGTATTCCGGGCCAATCACCTGCAGATCCAGCAACGGTTTCGCGCATATTTCCAGCGCTTGCGGCCAGCTTTCCACGCTCTCCTGCAGCGTGATGGTTGTATCATATATCCACTTTTTCAGCATTTCTCCGTCCCGCCACAATGCAAAAGATGAGCAAACTTTATTCAACACATCCCATGTTGACTGCGATCGGGATCACAAAGATAGCGCTACCAATCGCTAACATTCAGAAGTGTGATAGCGCTATCAAATTGTAATCATGGTGTGAATTCACAGCAAAAAAAGGGATTTAAGGCGTATACTGCGTTTCACGTGAAACGAAGGATGATAATAAAAACGCGTCTGGTCAGCAGGAAGGTGTATGTCTCTAACCCGAAAACGGCGCAGTACCGGTAAAGTGACACTCGCCGATGTCGCACAGCTTGCCGGGGTGGGCACGATGACCGTGTCCCGTGCACTCCGCACGCCTGAACAGGTTTCCGATAAACTGCGAGAAAAAATAGAAGCCGCTGTACAGGAATTGGGTTACATGCCTAATCTCGCTGCCAGCGCGCTGGCCTCGGCATCGTCATGGACGATTGCGATGGTCGTTCCTAATCTCTCCGAATCCGGTTGCTCGGAGATGTTCGCCGGGCTTCAGCAGGTGCTGCAGCCTGCCGGCTACCAGATCATGCTGGCCGAATCACAGCATCGACTCGAGCAGGAAGAAAAATTGCTGGAGACGCTGCTTGCCTCGAACATTGCCGCTGCGATTTTGCTCAGCGTTGAACACTCCGATACTGTCCGCCACTGGCTGAAAAACGCGTCCATTCCGGTCATGGAAATGGGGGCCATGCGCGCCGATCCTATTGATATGAATATCGGGATTGATAACGTCGCGGCGATGTACGAACTGACGGAGATGGTTATTAAGCGCGGCTACCAGAATATTGGCCTGCTGTGCGCTAACCAGGAGCAGTGGATTTTCCAGCAGCATTTACAGGGCTGGTACAAAGCGATGCTTCGCCACCATATGTCACCAAACCGGGTGATTAACGCCGCCATGCCACCGAGTTTTTCCACGGGTGCGGCGCAACTGCCGGAGTTCCTGCTGGCGTGGCCGGAGCTGGATGCACTGGTGTGCGTGTCGGATGAACTGGCCTGCGGGGCACTTTATGAATGCCAGCGTCGGCGTATAAAAGTACCGGACGATCTGGCCGTGGTGGGTTTTGGCGATAGCGACGTCAGCCGGGTCTGTCAGCCACCGCTGACGACCATGGCTGTGCCACATCGTAAGATTGGGATTGAAGCGGGACGCGCGTTACTGGAACGTCTGAATGATGGAGACTGGCGCGATCATAAACCTATCGCGTCCAGCCTGTGTCTGCGGGAGAGTTGTTGAGGCTTACTCCGCCTCTTCCTCTTTTTCCGCTTTCGTGGATTCGTTTTTAGCGTTGCGGGTCATCCACAGCGCCAGCGCTTTTAACGAATCCGGGGTGAACTCGTCGCAACGCGCGGTAATTTCTTCCGGCGTCATCCAGTTCACTTCGCTCACTTCTTCTTCCTGCAGGGCGAACGGGCCATGGGAAACGCAGCTAAACAGCCCGCCCCAGACGCGGCAATGCTCGTCCTCGAAATAGAACTGACCATGCTCGGCAAACGGCACGCCGGCAATCCCTAACTCTTCTTCCGCTTCACGACGCGCGGAGTCCAGCAGAACTTCATCCGCCTGAACAACGCCGCCTGCAGTTGCATCCAGCATACCAGGGAGAAAATCTTTGGTGTCCGTGCGGCGCTGGACCAGAATTTTGCCCATCCCGTCATGCACAACGATGTATGTCGCACGGTGACGCAGACGCTCCGCGCGCATTTGTTCGCGGCTGGCCTGCGCGATCACTTCATTCTCTTCGTTGACAATGTCAACCCACTCTGTACTTGCCAAATGACTCTGCTCCACCATCGGGAAACCTTCTCGTCTAAGCGCTCTTTCGGCGCGTTTGCAGTTGAGGTGTAACTTACGGATTAATCGCTATTTGCGCAATAACTTGCTGATCATTAAGTGCGATTACGCTTAACGTATTCTCATCGAGCATGCCATAGCTTGCTGGATTTCCACCTTTCGGTATGCTGACCGAACCGGGGTTAAAGTGATACATCTCGCCGCGTTTTTCTGCCACCGGAATATGAGTATGACCGTAAACCAGGACATCGCCAGCCGCCAGTGCCGGGAGATTTTCCGGGCTAAAAAGATGACCATGGGTCAGGAACAGACGGCTATTTTCCATCAGCACCTGTTGCCAGGGGGCAGTGATGGGAAAATCCAGCAGCATCTGGTCCACTTCACTGTCGCAGTTACCGCGAACGGCGATAATGCGCGAAGCATACTGGTTGAGTTTTTCCGCTACCTGCGCCGGTGCATAGCCTTCCGGCAGCGCATTGCGCGGACCATGATTTAACACATCCCCCAGAATCACCAGCCATTGCGCCCCGCTTTGAGCAAACAGAGAAAGAACACGCTCGGTCGCGGGCAGCGAACCATGGATATCAGACGCAAACATCAGTTTCATCAGTCACTCCCTGGAAATCAGACTGCCCTATCATACCTGAAGCGTCAGGCTATATCAGCCCGCCCGCTTAGCGGAGAGTGCCACATAGCGCTGCACTGAGGCGCGCTGCCACTGAAACGCAGCATAATCCACCAGCAGCTGAGGCACCTCATCCCCATTGAGGATCAGACGGTTCAGCATCAGCGCCAGATCGGTATCGGCAATACACCACTCGCCGAATAAATTCGGATTACCATGAGCCAGCAGAGAAGTCGCGGTATCGATCAGTTTTTGGGCACTGGCCGCACCGTCTTTACTCAGCGCCGGTTTTTTCACCCCGGCAAACACCACATCCGTGGAGCGTTCCACGCGAATCGGCACCAGATCGCTGCGCAGCCACGCCTGGATCTGACGTGCGCGGGCACGTTTTTGCAGATCGTGAGGGTAGATGCGCTCCCACTCAGGTGGTGCGAACCGATCTTCCAGATACTCATCGATCGCCGACGATTCACTCAGCGCGAAGCCATCAATGTCCAGCACCGGTACGCGACGGGTCAGGGCGTAGCCCTGCCACTGGGGTTTCAGATGTTCACCGCCGCCCAGATCCACCGTCTTTAGCGTAAATGACAGTCCTTTTTCGGCCAGCGCCACATACGCGCTCAGAACATAGGGAGAAAAGAAATCTGCATCGGACCATAACGTGATTACGGGCTGGTTCATAACATCCTCATCGGCTGATCGGTTTTCATTCAACATATAATCTCTTTGCCTCGCTGTCACTTGATGAAAACTCACGATTTACAACAACCACCTATACTCATTTTTCATGGCGTCACTATTTTCACTGACAGGAGTTGAGAATGATCGACCTTTATTATGCCCCTACCCCGAACGGCCATAAGATAACCCTCTTTCTTGAGGAAGCCGAACTGGATTACAGGATCATTCGCGTGGATATCAGCAAAGGCGATCAGTTCAGTCCTCTCTTTCTGGCTATATCGCCAAACAATAAAATCCCGGCCATTATTGATAACCATCCTGCCGATGGGGGCAAGCCGTTGAGCCTGTTTGAATCCGGAGAAATATTGCTCTATCTGGCAGAGAAGACTGGCAAATTGCTGAGCGTAGAGCTGCGCGAGCGTCACCACACGCTGCAGTGGCTTTTCTGGCAGACGAGCGGTCTGGGGCCGATGCTCGGACAAAACCACCATTTTACCGCCTACGCACCACAGCCGATTCCTTATGCTATCGAACGCTATCAGGTGGAAACCCAGCGGTTATACGGCGTTCTGAACCGTCGGCTGGAGAAAGCACCGTGGCTCGGTGGGGATCATTACAGCATCGCCGACATTGCCTGCTGGCCCTGGGTGAATACCCATGAAAAGCACCGCATTGACCTGGCGTCTTACCCGGCGGTGAACAACTGGTTTGAACGAATCCGCACGCGTCCGGCCACCGAACGCGCCATGCAAAAAATCCAGCAAATTTAAGCCGGTGGCTGGTGTGTGCCGGAGAGGCTCTCATGTATTATGTGAAGGAAATTCTGACACGGAGAAGACCTGCAATGTCGCAGCATGACGCTATTATTCGTATAAAAAATTTACGCCTACGCACCTTCATCGGAATCAAAGAGGAAGAGATCGCCAACCGTCAGGATATCGTGATTAATGTGGTTATCCACTACCCGGCTGAGAAAGCGCGGGCCAGCGAAGATATTAATGATGCGCTGAACTACCGCACGATAACCAAAAAAATCATCCAGTACGTGGAAAACAACCGCTTCTCTTTACTGGAAAAATTAACTCAGGATGTGCTCGACATCGCACGCGATCATCACTGGGTCACTTATGCTGAAGTAGAGATCGATAAACTTCACGCCCTGCGTTACGCCGATTCCGTCTCGATGACGTTAAGCTGGCAACGCCAGGCGTAACCCTGGAGGTTGTATGAAGATTTTGCTGACCGGCGGTACCGGCCTGATTGGTCGCCATCTCATTGCGCGTCTGCAGGCGTTGCATCACGACATTACCGTGGTGACGCGCAGTCCAGAGAAAGCGCGCCAGGTACTGGGCGCAGGTATCGACATCTGGAGAAATCTGGCCGAGCAGCAGAATCTGGACGGATTTGACGCCGTCATCAACCTGGCAGGCGAACCGATCGCCGATAAGCGCTGGACGGAAGAGCAAAAACAGCTCCTGTGCAGCAGCCGGTGGACCCTTACCGAGAAGCTGGTTGAGCTTATCCGTAACAGTCATACCCCGCCGTCGGTTCTCATTTCGGGTTCCGCCGTAGGGTATTACGGCGATCTCGGCGAGGTGGTGGTAACGGAAGAAGAGCCGCCCCACAACGAGTTTACCCATAAACTTTGCGCCCAGTGGGAGCGTATCGCCTGTGCTGCGCAAAGCGATCATACCCGCGTCTGCCTGCTCCGCACCGGTGTGGTCCTTGCCCCAAAAGGCGGCATTCTGGCGAAGATGCTCCCCCCTTTCAGGCTCGGTCTTGGCGGGCCAATCGGCAATGGCCGTCAGTATCTGGCGTGGATCCATATCGACGATATGGTCAACGGTATTCTCTGGCTGCTGGATAACGATCTGCGCGGGCCGTTTAATATGGTTGCGCCCTACCCGGTGCGAAATGAACAGTTTGCCCATGCTCTCGGACATGCCCTGCATCGCCCGGCGATTTTGCGCGTGCCTGCTACGGTGATCCGCCTGATGATGGGTGAAGCGTCCGTGCTTGTGTTAGGCGGGCAACGGGCCCTGCCAAAACGGCTGGAAGCGGCCGGGTTTGCGTTCCGCTGGTATGACTTAGAAGAGGCGCTGGGGGATGTGGTGAGATAATGTTACAGTGATATGCCATGTTCCGACGAAATGGCATATCTATGGCAACCATTACCACTCCCCGGCTCCACCTCACGCCCTTCGAACCCACTGACTGGCCTTTTTTCCGTGCCCTGCGCGAGGATCGCGCCATCATGCAGTATATGGCCGCTATCGCCCCGGAAAAAGAGACCCGACGCCTGTTTGCCGCACGTCTGACGGCAGCGCATGTGTTCGTTATCCGCTTACGCGATGAAGAGACCCCGCTGGGCGATATCGGCCTGCAAATCAGCGCTGAAAATCGTGAAGAGGCGGATATCGGCTATACGGTCGTGCCTGCCGCGCAGGGCCAGGGCATCGCCAGTGAGGCACTGCGCGCGGTGTGTGACTACGCATTTAACCAGACGGGCGTAAAGGCGATTAACGCATATGTGCTGGCAGACAACGGCGGGTCAGTCCGGGTACTGGAGAAAGCGGGTTTTGTGCGCACGCAGGTGCTGGAAAAAGCGTATGAGATTAACGGTGTGCGGTATGACGACTGGGTGTATCGACTGGAGTGTGGTGCGGTTTGATGCCCACACTCCGGCCCTCTCCCACAGGGACAGGGGAAAGGCTAAACCTACTTCAAAGACCCCTTCAGGAACTGCTGCAGACGCGGGCTTTGCGGGTTCGCTAACACCTCATCGGGATGCCCCTGCTCTTCGATTTTACCCTGATGCAGGAAGATGACGTGGTTAGAAACGTTCCGGGCAAAGCCCATCTCGTGCGTCACCACCACCATCGTTTTGCCCTCTTCGGCCAGCTTCTGCATGATGCGCAGCACTTCGCCAACGAGTTCCGGGTCCAGCGCGGAAGTCGGTTCGTCGAACAGCAAGACTTCCGGCTCCATCGCCAGCGCGCGGGCAATGGATACACGCTGCTGCTGCCCGCCGGACAGATGTACCGGATACTTCATCTGCTGGCGCTCATCAATACCCACTTTCGCCAGGTATTTCACCGCACGGTCGCGGGCGTCCTGTTTGCTGAGACCCAGCACCTGGATTGGCGCTTCCATTACGTTCTCCAGCACCGTCATATGGCTCCAGAGATTAAAGTGCTGGAAAACCATCGTCAGGCGCGTACGCAACAGACGTAGCTGATTTTTATCCGCCACCTTCAGCTGGCCGTCTTTGTCACGCACCAGATTGATGTTCTGCCCGCTCACCACAATTGAGCCTTCGCTCGGTTTTTCGAGGAAGTTAATGCAGCGCAGGAAAGTACTTTTACCGGAGCCGGATGAGCCGATAATACTGATGACATCGCCCGCGTTTGCCTGCAGCGACACCCCTTTCAGCACTTCATGTTCGCCGTAGCGTTTGTGCAGATCAATAACGTTTAATTTGTTCTCAGCCATCATCATTCTCAGTGCGTCGAAGAAGGTTTTATATGCTGCAACCAGCGTTTTTCTGCCTTACGGAACAGGCTAATCAGGACGTATGAAATTATCAAATAAAGCACCGCCGCAATACCGAATGCGGTAAACGGCTGATAGGTTGCCGAGTTAATATCCCGGGCAATCTTCAGTAAGTCCGGCACCGTGGCGGTAAAGGCCAGCGCCGTGGAGTGCAGCATCAGAATCACTTCGTTACTGTACGCCGGTAACGCAATACGCAGCGCCGACGGCAGAATGATGCAACGGTAAAGCTTCACGGAGGAGAAGCCGTACGCACGCGCCGCTTCAATTTCACCGTACGGGACAGAGCGAATCGCCCCTGCGAAAATCTCGGTGGTATAGGCGCAGGTATTGAGCGTCAATGCCAGCACCGTACAGTTCAGACCGCTGCGGAAGAACGCATTGAGCATTTCAGTGCCTTTTACGATCTCAAGCGTGTACATCCCCGAATAAAACACCAGCAGTTGCACGTACAGCGGCGTACCGCGAAACACATAGGTAAACAGCCAGATTGGGAACTGGATAAATTTATTGTTCGACACACGACCAATGGCGAGAAATACCGCCAGAATGCCGCCCATCACCACGGAGGAGATCAGAAGCCAGAGCGTAATGGCGACGCCGGTGAAGCGATAGCCATCTGTCCACAGCAGCGATTTCCAGTATTCCTGAATAATCTCAATCACAGATCAGCCCTCTTCACACCCACGGAGTAGCGACGTTCGAGCAGAAGCAGCACACCATTGGAGGCGGTCGTAAAGACCAGATAGATTACGCCACATACCACCGCAAAGTAGAACGGCTCCCAGGTGCTTTTGCCGGCAAGCTGGGTCGCTTTCACCACATCTTCCAGGCCAAGCAGAGAGACCAGCGCGGTTGCCTTAAGAATAACCTGCCAGTTGTTACCGATACCTGGAAGCGCATAGCGCATCATGGCCGGGAACATGATTCGACGAAACGTCTGTGAGGAGGTGAAACCGAATGCGGTTGCCGCTTCAATGTGGCCTTTCGGCACAGCCATATACGCGCCGCGGAAGGTTTCGGTGAAGTAGGCCCCGTAGATAAAACCGAGCGTAATAATACCGGCCACCATCGGGTCGATATCGATTTGTCCCATACCCATTGCGTCCGTTACGCTGTTAAGCGCAATCTGCAGACCGTAAAAGATCAGAAGCATCAGCACCAGATCGGGAACACCGCGAATCAGCGTCGTATAGCCTTCAAAAATCAGCGCCAGCGGCTTGTTAGCCGAAAGCTTCGCCCCCGCGCCCGCCAGACCTATCAGCACCGCCAGCACCACGGAGCTGAGAGCCAGCTCAAGGGTGACAAGCGCGCCCTGTAAAATAACGCCAGAAAATCCGTACAGCATACCGCGAGCCCTGTCGTATCGTGAGTGGTGGAACCGTGTCTTTTCCCCTCCAACAGTGGGAGGGGCTGCACGTTATTTGACGGGGCGATTAGCCGCCGTAAACATTGAAATCGAAGTATTTTTTCGCAATTTTCTCGTACGTGCCGTCAGCGCGCATTTCGGCAAACGCTTTGTTCAGCGCTTCACGCAGTTCGTTGTCTTCCTTGCGCAGGCCCATACCGGTGCCTACACCAAACAACTTCACATCCTTGATGGATGGACCGCCAAACTTATAGTCTTTGCCGACCGGCTGCTTCAGGAAGCCTTCGCTCGCCGCAACTTCATCCTGGAACGCCGCGTCAATGCGGCCTGCCGTCAGGTCAGCGTAGATATTTTCCTGGCCCTGATAAGAGACGATTTCAATCCCTTTCGGTGCCCAGTGTTCGTTACCGTAGGTTTCCTGAGTGGTCCCCTGCAGCACGCCCACGCGTTTGCCTTTCAGCGACTCGAGAGTAGGCTGAATGTCAGAAGATTTGGCGACAACCAGACGTGAATCTGCCGCGTAGAGTTTGTCCGTGAAAGCAATCTCCTGCTGGCGTTTTTCAGTGATGGAGAGCGAGGACATAATCACGTCGATTTTTTTCGCTTTCAGCGACGGGATCAGCGCATCCAGTGGGTTCTCAACGTAGGTACACTGCGCTTTGATGCGTTTGCACAGTTCGTTGGCCAGATCGATGTCAAAACCAACCAATTCACCTTTCGAATTCTTCGATTCGAACGGTGCATAGGTAGGATCGGTACCAATTCGAATTTTCTGCGGAATTGCTGCGAATGCCGCGGTGGCGCTGGAAAAGGCCAGCACCAGAGAAAGTGACAATACTAGTTTTTTCATATCTGTCCTCAACAAACTGTCTACATACGGGATTTTTACGACGACGGGGTGGTGCTAATGTGCCATCAATCCCCTCCGTCAGGCAAAGAATAATGCCTTTGAGCCGGGATTTTTTGCATTATAAATGCGTAAGTATGCACACAGCGATCCAATACAGTGCATTAATTGCACCATATTGGATCATCCCGCCCGACAATGCACCTCCGCAGTGCATTGTCGTCAGGTATTAGTCACCGTAGACGTTGAAGTCGAAGTATTTCTTCGCCAGTTTGTCGTAGGTACCGTCTTTACGCAGCTCAGCAAACGCTTTGTCGAAGGCGGCTTTCAGCTCGGTATCGTCCTTACGCAGGCCGATACCCGTACCGTCACCAAAGTACTTTTTGTCTTTCACGGACGGGCCAGCAAAAGCGTACTCTTTGCCCGCTGGCTGTTTCAGGAAGCCTTCGCTCGCGGCGACTTCATCCTGGAATGCCGCATCCAGACGGCCTGCCGCCAGGTCAGAGTAGATCAGATCCTGGTTCTGGTACGCCACCACGTCGACGCCCTTTTCACGCCAGTTCGCATTGGCAAACCCTTCCTGCGTTGAGCCCTGAAGCACGCCGACATGCTTGCCTTTCAGCGAGTCGATGGTGGGTTGAATCGGGGAGCCTTTAGCGGCAATCAGACGTGAATCTGCAGCGTAAAGCTTGTCAGAGAAGGCAATCTCCTGCTGACGTTTTTCGGTGATAGAGAGAGAAGAGATAATGGCGTCGATTTTCTTGGCTTTCAGCGACGGGATTAACGCATCAAAGTCGCTGCCCACCCATGTGCATTTCACCGCAATGCGTTTGCACATTTCATTTCCCAGATCGATATCAAACCCAACGAAATCGCCTTTCGCATCCTTGGAAGAGAATGGCGCGTAGGTTGCGTCTGTACCGATACGAACTGTCTGTGGAAGCGCTGCGTAGCTACCTGCTGCCGCACTTAACCCCACCAGCAAAGACAGAGCCAGAACCATCTTCTTCATACATTTACCCTCAAGTACCGTGATTTTATTATGTATTGTGTTGTGTGTTGTGTTGCAGGCTTCTCTTGCAGGTCTTATGCCACATTGCCGTCTGGTGAAAAGTTCGACGTTAAATATGTTAATAAAACGTTGCGATATTGCCTTAATGGTGAAAGATAGCAGGTCTGCCGAACGAACCGGAAAGAGAAAAAGGGAAAAAGCGAATTAAATGTCGAGGATATGATCGCCGTTGCATAATTGCCCTGAAACAGGGCACGTTATCTTTTCATGCACGCTGTGAGTGCACAGATTCAGGCACCCTGCCAGCGGGTGAAAAGGTCTTCAGGCAGGTCGATATCAAACTGATCGAGAACGCGGTTAACCGTCTGATTAATCACATCATCCAGTGAAACGGGCCGGTGATAGAACGCCGGTACCGGTGGCATGATCACCGCGCCGAGTTCAGCAGCCTGAGTCATTAAACGCAGATGTCCCAGATGCAGCGGCGTTTCCCGCACGCAGAGAACCAGAGGACGACGCTCCTTCAGCACCACGTCCGCGGCGCGGGTGACCAGCGTGTCGGTATAGCTGTTTACAATGCCGGAGAGCGTTTTAATGGAACAAGGCAGGATAACCATGCCCGCCGTTTTAAACGAGCCAGAGGAGATGCTGGCGGCGATATCGCGGGCATCGTGAACCACATCCGCCAGTGCCTGGACATCACGCAGTGAGAGGTCGGTTTCAAGAGAGAGGGTCTGACGTGCCGCCTGGCTCATGACCAGATGCGTTTCCACTTCTGCCACGTCGCGCAGCACCTGTAACAGACGTACGCCGTAAATCGCGCCACTGGCACCACTGAGCCCAACAATGAGTCGTTTCATGATTTTCGCCCTAACTGATTTCAGGGCAGACTGTGCAGGATTTTGCGGGGAGTTGCAAGTGAGGGCAAATGCCCTCACTTGCACAGACATCAACCTTCGTTGTGCATCTCTAAACTTTCGAGATCGTTTTGCAGCTGGACGGCTTTCGCATCGTCGTTGCGCAGCGAATCAAGGTAGTCGAGGTACTGCTGGTCAACGTCTTTCGTCACGTAGACGCCATTAAACACGGAGCATTCGAACTGCTGAATATCCGGATTCTCAGCGCGTACTGCGTCGATAAGATCGTTCAGATCCTGGAAAATCAGGCCGTCGGCACCGATGATCTGACGAATTTCGTCCACTTCACGACCGTGAGCGATCAGCTCATTGGCGGTTGGCATATCGATGCCGTACACGTTCGGGAAACGAATTTCCGGTGCGGCTGAGGCCAGATACACTTTCTTCGCACCCGCTTCGCGCGCCATCTCAATAATCTGTTCTGAGGTGGTGCCGCGAACGATGGAGTCATCCACCAGCAGGACGTTTTTGTCGCGGAACTCAGCGCGGTTTGCGTTCAGTTTACGACGTACGGACTTACGGCGCAGCTGCTGACCCGGCATGATAAAGGTACGACCAACGTAGCGGTTTTTCACAAACCCCTGACGGTATGGCTTGTCCAGAATGCGGGCGATTTCCAGAGCGATATCGCAGGACGTTTCCGGAATAGGAATAACGACGTCGATATCCAGATCGTCCCATTCGCGGGCAATCTTCTCGCCAAGTTTTGTCCCCATGTTCACGCGCGCGCTGTAAACGGAAATCTTGTCGATAAACGAGTCCGGACGGGCGAAGTAAACATATTCAAACAGGCACGGATTGCTCACCGGATTGTCAGCACACTGGCGGGTGAACAGCTGGCCCTTCTCAGTGATATAGACCGCTTCGCCAGGCGCAACATCACGCAGGAACTCGAAGCCCAGGGTATCCAGCGCCACGCTTTCAGAGGCAACCATGTATTCGGTACGACCATCACCGAGATCGCGCTTACCGAGCACCAGCGGGCGGATGCCGTTTGGATCGCGGAAGGCAACCATCCCGTGGCCGATAATCATCGCCACGCAGGCATACGCACCACGGATCTGGCGGTTAGTCGCGGCAACGGCGGCAAAAATGTTGTCTGCTTCCAGCGGGTAGTGACGGAAGTTATCCAGCTCGCTGGCAAAGATATTGAGCAGAATTTCAGAATCAGAGGTGGTGTTAATGTGGCGACGTTTCTCTTCGAACAACTTCTTACGCAGCTCGTGCGCGTTGGTCAGGTTGCCATTGTGGGCAAGCGTGATGCCATACGGTGAGTTGACGTAGAAAGGCTGAGCCTCAGAGGCGCTGGAACTGCCAGCAGTAGGATAACGAACGTGACCGATCCCCATATTACCTTGCAGACGCTGCATATGGCGGGCTTCAAACACATCATTTACCAGACCATTCGCCTTACGTAAACGGAAGCAGTTGTTTGCATCAATGGTGATGATACCCGCAGCATCCTGCCCACGGTGCTGAAGCACCGTTAACGCGTCATAAATCGACTGGTTTACCGGCATGAAACCGGCGATACCGACAATACCGCACATTCGTCTTTTCCTCGTTAAGCCACATCTCAGAGCGCATTAGGCTCTGGGCAAGAAACTCGACGAGCTTTGCAGATAGTCAAAGAACCATCTGATGATGAAACTGAACTCTGGAATGAGCTGCGATTTTTGCCAGTCTTCACTTTTGGAGAACCCGGTAAAGGTATCCAGGAAGAACAGGATCGCGGCCACAATCAGCACGCCTCGTAGTGCGCCGAAACAGATCCCGAGTACCCTGTCTGTTCCTGACAGACCGGTTTTCTCGACCAGCTGACCTATCACGTAATTTACGATAGCGCCGACAATCAGCGTCGCGATAAACAGCACCGCGATAGCGATTCCATTTCGGACCAGTTCATCTTCAAAGCCCGTGAACCAGACAGACAGGTAAGTGTAGTAATGACTGGCAACAAAGAAAGCACAACCCCAGGTTACCAGCGATAACGCTTCACGAACAAAGCCACGGATCAGGCTAACCAGACAGGAAAAACCAATCACCGCAATGATGGCGTAATCAATCCAGACCATATGTGTCCCACGATTTAACGCCCTGTCATCCAGTTCGGGGCGAATTCTAACAGAAAAAGAAAACGTTTGCGTAGGGATTTCCTTCCCGCGCGTAAATAAAAAAGGCGCTGAAAAAATGTTCAACGCCGTGGCTTTTTACGTCTCTGTGGACGTCTGCCGTCACTCTTCCCCCCACCCTCTCCTCATAGAAAGGATAAGGGTGAGGGAGGGGTTAGTTCGCGCTGTAGCTCATCACCACACCGCTCAGGCCGGAGATCTGCTTCAGCTCACCCAGCGATCCTTTAAGCTTATCTTTGGACGCTTCTGGCCCCACGAGAATACGGGTAATTTTACCCTGTACCGGCGTGGAAGGTGAAGTGTAAACACGATATCCCGCACTGCGCAGTTTACCCACCACCTCATTGACCTTATCGGCATTTTTCAGCGCACCCAGCTGCACGACGTAGGCTTTGCCCGTCGGTGCGGCTTCCTGCTGAGCCGGTTTCGCCGGAGGCGGTGTCTCTGTCGCTGCGGCAAGCTGTTCGCTCGTTTTATCACGCTGCGGTTTCGGCTGCGTTTTTTCGACCGGCTTCGGTTTCTCAGCCGGTTTAGGCTGCACGACCGGAACCGTTACAGGATCGATATCGTTGGTGTTGCTCGCCGCCAGACGAGACGGATCAAGAGACGGCGCAGCCGCATCACCCGCGCGAACCTCTTCCGCTGCGCCTTCCGGCGGCTGAGCAGGAAGGGCCTGTGTCGCCGCAGGCAGCATATCCGGCTCGTCGCGATCGCCCGGTTTCGGTACCAGTGGAATGGCTGCAAACTCATCCTGATAGTGCTTTTTCTGCCCGTCGAGCAGGCCCGGGAGAATAATGACTCCCAGCGCCACCAGCACTATTGTTCCTGCTAAACGGTTCTGAAACTTACTCGCCACCGGTTCTCCCCGCGTCCATCACTTCCATGACATGTGCCACCGTGTGGAACGAACCACACACCAGCACGGTATCTTCTGGTTTAGCATCCGCCATCGCGGCATGCCAGGCCTGAGCCACGCTATTATAGATTGCGCCTTTGCCGAGATGTTCCATCAACTGCTCAACGGTCGCCCCGCGTGGCCCCTCCAGAGGAGCACAATACCAGCTATCGACCACACTCTCCATGCAGGCCAGCGTACCGCCAATATCTTTATCATGAAGCATACCGATAACCGCCAGCACGCGCCCGGTTTTTGGTAACGATTTGAGACGTCCCGCGAGATACGCCGCGGCATGCGGGTTATGCGCCACATCGAGGATCAGGCGCGGTGACTCGCTGACAATCTGGAAACGCCCGGGCAGGATCGCCCGCTCAATGCCCTCGCGAATCGCCTGCTCGCTCACCGCCAGACCGCTTGCGCGCAGTGCCGCCAGCGCGGTTGCCGCGTTAGGCTGCGGCACCTGCGGCAATGGCAGGTTGTCCAGTGCGCCCTGCGCATCGCTAAAGCGCCAGCCGTCTGCCTGAACCTCATACTGCCAGTCTACGCCACGGCGCAGCAGACGCGCACCCGTCTCATTCGCCACCTCTGCAATGGTGTGCGGCATATCCGGCTCGCCGACCACGCCAGGTTTATTCGCCCGGAAAATCCCGGCTTTCTCGCGACCAATGCTTTCGCGATCCGGCCCCAGCCAGTCGGTATGATCCAGCGCAATGCTGGTCACGACGGCCACATCCGCATCCACCATGTTGGTGGCATCAAGACGCCCGCCGAGGCCGACTTCCAGAATCACCACGTCCAGCTGCGCCTGCTTAAACAACCACAGTGCCGACAGGGTGCCGTATTCAAAATAGGTTAATGAAATTTCACCGCGCGCGGCTTCAATTTCCGCGAAAGAGGCGGTATGCGCTGATTCCGGCAGCTCGCGGTTTTGCACACGCACCCGCTCGGTATACCGCACGAGGTGTGGAGAGCTGTAAACGCCAACCTTATAGCCTGCTGCCATCAGGACAGATTCCAGCGTGCGGCACGTCGTGCCTTTTCCGTTCGTTCCGGCAACGGTGAACACAAACGGCGCTGGTTTCAGTACGTCGAGACGCGCGGCAACCTGGCTTACGCGCTCAAGCCCCATATCGATGGTTTTACTGTGCAGGTTTTCCAGATAAGAAAGCCACGCGGCCAGGGGCGACGTGGCTTGGGGAATGCTTTTATTTTCCATGATGCCCGGTCATTAACAGTTGAGAAAGCAAAAGGGCAGCGCCATCCGGCCCTGCCCTTTTCAGTTATCAGGCCTCGGGTTCCTGATCCGGTACCACCACGCCTTCGCGCGGCTCATCCGGGTTCGGCGCTGGCAGATTCATCAGCTTCGCCAGGATGCTTGCCAGTTTCAGGCGCATCTCCGGACGGCGGACGATCATGTCGATAGCGCCTTTCTCGATGAGGAACTCACTGCGCTGGAAGCCCGGCGGCAGTTTTTCACGTACGGTCTGTTCGATAACGCGTGGACCCGCAAAACCGATCAGCGCTTTCGGCTCAGCGATGTTCAGATCGCCCAGCATGGCAAAGCTTGCGGAAACGCCACCCATCGTCGGGTCGGTCAGCACGGAGATGTACGGCAAACCGCGCTCCTGCATTTTCGCCAGCGCAGCAGAGGTTTTCGCCATCTGCATCAGCGACATCAGCGCTTCCTGCATACGTGCACCACCGGAGGCGGAGAAGCAGATCAGCGGGCAGTTGTCTTCCAGCGCCTGCTCAACGGCACGCACGAAGCGCGCACCCACGACAGAGCCCATTGAGCCACCCATAAAGGAGAACTCAAACGCGGCAGCCACCACCGGCATCGTGTGCAGGGTGCCTTTCATGACGATCAGCGCGTCTTTCTCGCCGGTCTCTTTCTGTGCAGAGGCCAGACGGTCTTTGTATTTTTTGGAATCACGGAACTTCAGCACGTCTTTTGGCTCAAGCTCGCTACCCAGTTCTACCAGAGAACCTTCGTCCAGCAGGCTATGCAGGCGATTACGCGCCGTCATACGCATGTGGTGGTCACATTTCGGACACACCTCAAGATTGCGTTCCAGCTCTGCGCGGTACAGAACCTGGCCGCAGCTATCACACTTCGTCCATACCCCTTCAGGAATGCTCGCTTTACGAGTCGGGGTTATGTTGCTTTTAATTCGTTCAATCCAGCTCATTGATAACCTTTCTGCCTGAACCTGGTCGTATGCCAGTTTTGCTATAAGAGGCGAATAATGCCATTTTTGCCTCCAACAGACCATGAATGTTGCACATTAAAACATAACAGCCCGAAACTTTGGATAAAAAAGTGGTCGAACCGCCAGTATGCATTTACTTCGCTTGCTTTGCTGCCGCACGTCGGTGACGGATAATCTCAATAACCCCAGGCAGTACCGAAAGCACAATAATCGCTACAATCAGCAACTTAAGGTTTTCCTGGACCACCGGGAGATCGCCAAACAGGTAGCCGGCATAGGTAAACAGCAACACCCACAGCAGCGCGCCAACAACGTTATATGCCGCAAAGTGACGATAGGACATATGCCCCATTCCTGCCACAAACGGTGCAAATGTACGCACAATAGGCACAAAACGGGCAAGGATAATGGTTTTGCCGCCATGACGTTCATAGAATGCATGGGTTTTGTCGAGATAGCTGCGACGGAAAATTTTCGAGTCCGGATTGCTGAAAAGCCGCTCACCAAACACCCGTCCAATCGTGTAGTTCACCGCATCACCAATAATCGCGGCGATAACCATCAACACAACCATCAGATGCACATTCAAATCGTTAGTCGGTAACGCGGATAACGCGCCGGCCACGAACAGCAGTGAATCCCCCGGCAGGAACGGGGTGACAACCAGACCGGTTTCACAGAACAGAATGAGGAACAGAATAGCGTAAACCCAGACGCCGTACTGCGCGACCAGCTCCGCCAGGTGAACATCAATATGCAGGATGAAATCAATCAAAAAACGTATTACGTCCATTTTGTCTAAGCCTTAATTGCACCTTTGATTAGTCCGCTAAAAACAGCGGGCCCATTGGCGGTTTCGGCAGGTCAAACCGATCCGGATAGTCTACCGAGACCAGATACAGCCCTTCCGCTTTCGCCGTGGCTGCCGCAAGCGTTCTGTCCTTCGCTGCCAGCAGTTCTGCAATCCAGCTCTCCGGCTGGTGTCCGGCACCCACTTCCATCAGGCTGCCCACAATATTCCGCACCATATGATGTACAAAGGCATTGGCTTTGATATCCACCACCACATACGCGCCATAACGGCTGACGTTTATGTGCATGACATTACGCCACGGCGTACGGGACTGGCACTGCACCGCACGGAACGAGGTAAAGTCATTTTCACCAATCAGACACTGCGCCGCACGATGCATACGTTCAGCATCAAGCGGTTCATAAAAATGCGTCACGCCCTGGCTTAACACCGCCGGACGCAGACGCTGATTGTAGATGACATAGCGGTAACGGCGCGCGGTGGCGCTGAAACGCGCATGAAAATCATCGGGAACATCTTTAACCCAACGAACCGCAATGTCTCCAGGTAAATTCGCATTCACCCCCAGCGTCCATGCGGCGTCCTTTCGCACAGCGGTGGTTTCAAAATGAACCACCTGCCCCGTGCCGTGAACGCCGGCATCCGTACGCCCGGCACAGAAAACGCTTATCGGTTCGTTCGCCACCTGAGAGAGCGCTTTTTCCAGTTTTTCCTGGACGCTGCGCACCTCATTTTGACGCTGCCAGCCATAATACTTACTGCCATCGTACTCAATACCGAGGGCAATTTTATGAACAGGCTTGTGATCCACTTCTGACATCAGTACAGGTACTCCTGCACGAGTTTCTCCGCAATTTTCACCGCCATCAGCGCGCCGCCAAAGCGAACGTTATCGGCAACTGACCAGAACTGGATCTGCTCAGGCATTCCGTAATCGTTACGCACGCAGCCAACAGACAGATGTGCACTACCGGTCGCATCACCAACCTGCGTCGGGAACTCACTCTCTTCGGAGAGGGCGATATCCTCACCGCGACCAAACGCGTCACGCGCTTCTTCTGCGGCGAGCGGGCGCAGCGCTTCAAAACCAACCATCTGCGCGTGGCCGTAGAAGACCGGAGACTGCACGCAGCTGGCAGAGATCATCAGGCCATCATCCTGCAGGATTTTGCGGACTTCATCGACAATACGGCGCTCTTCGCGCACGCTGCCTTCGCGATCCGGCAGCAGTGGCAGCATGTTAAACGCCAGCTGGCGACCAAAATAGTCGTCTTCATCAATCGGAACGCCGCTCAGCAATTTCGCGCTCTGCCCGGCCAGTGCGTTAACCGCTTGCTTGCCGTTGGCTGACGCAGACAGCAGGCTGGTAACGAAGATACGCGACAGGCCGCCTTCGTCGATCAGCGGTTTCAGCGCGGTAAGCAGCTGACTGGTCAGGCTGTTCGGTACGGCGATAACGTTGCGGTTACGGTAGTCTGCCAGCACAAACGGGTTCACATCCGGCACCACCAGCGGCACATCCGGCTCAAGCGCGAACAGGCCGCTTAAATCAATCACCAGACAACCCGAGTTGGTGGCCTCTTCAATGTAAGACGCCGTAGCCTCAGCACCGGCTGCAAAAAACGCCAGCTGCGCCTGAGTCCAGTCGAACCCGGCCGCATCCTGAACCATGACAGATTTACCGCCAAAACGCAGATGTTCACCCGCGCTATCTGTACGCGCCAGCGCATAGATATCACCCACCGGGAACTGACGCTCAGCAAGGGTTTCGAGCAGGGCTTCACCCACGGCACCCGTGGCACCTAAAATGGCAATGTTCCAGCCTTCAGACATGGTGGTTTACTCCAGAAATAAAAAAGCGTCCCTGTCGGAGTATCCAACAGGGAGCATTAAGAAGACATTAATGTGCCGGGTGATGAACGGCGTTAAAACCCAGTTTATGCAGCTGCGTCGCAGCCGTTGCGTCATCGCAAATCACATACAGGGAAGACCACTCGCGGCGCTCAACATAGTTCTTGCGCAGCTTATCAAACTCACCCGGAATACCCGCCACTTTACGCAGCAGCGCGTCATCGCGGCGCACATCATACACCAAATGGACCAGTCGTTTCAGCGTTGCCTGATCGAGTGGCCCGTGCAGGGTAATGCGGCCAAACTCAGGGGCAGGTAGTAAGGTATCCAGCGCCACCTGCTGTGGATGGCCGATAAAGGCGCTATAGGCCTCAAAGACCTGCGTCGTGCCGCGGGCTTTTCCTTCAAGGGTATAACCGGCAATATGCGCCGTTGCGACGTCCACCTTGTTAAGCAGCGCAACGTTAAGCTCAGGCTCCGGCTCCCAGACGTCCAGCACCACACTAAGCGCTTGCCCCTCGTCCAGACATTTCAGCAGCGCAAGGTTATCGACCACCGGACCCCGGCAGGCATTTATCAGAATAGTGCCAGGCTTCAGACGACGGATCAGGGCTTCGTCAGCAAGGTGCAGCGACTTATAAGGCCCCTCTTTAAACAGCGGCGTATGGAAAGTGATCACATCGCACTGTGCAACCAGTTCATCCAGCGAACGGAAGTCGCCTTCATCACCGTTGTCTTTACGCGGCGGATCGCACAGCAGGGTGCGAATGCCTAACGCCTCAAGACGTTTATGCAGGCGCCCGCCCACGTTGCCCACACCAACAATCCCGACGGTACGGTCCTGCAACGCAAAACCGTCGCGCTCTGCCAGCATCAGCAGGGAGGAGAAAACATATTCCACGACCGCAATGGCGTTGCAGCCCGGCGCGGCTGAAAAACCGATCCCCGCCTGCTTAAGCCATTTATCATCCACATGATCCGTCCCTGCCGTTGCGGTCCCGACAAATTTCACCGCTTTGCCGGAGAGCAACGCCTCATTTACTTTGGTTACCGAGCGCACCATCAGCGCGTCTGCATCATCCAGCTCGTTTACCGGGATCGGCCGACCCGGGACAGCCTTAACGTTGCCGAGGCGGCTAAAGAGCTCGCGGGCATAAGGCATATTTTCATCAACGAGGATTTTCACGTCTGAGTACCTGTTTGAGAGGAAGAAAACCCATCAAGTGTGCCATAATCTGGCCGCCAGGCATATACGTCTGCCAGGTTTACGCTGAGTTTTGACTTTAAGGATTTTTGACGATGCAGCCCATTTCAGGTACGCCGCCGCGCCCTCCGGGTGAAGGCCCTGTTACGCCAAACGTTGCAGGCGAACAACCGCTATCCACACAACAGCGCACCGTGCTGGAGCGACTGATCACGCGCCTGATCGCGCTGACGTCGCAGCAAAACGCGGAAGTCTGGGCTGGGGTAAAGCACGATTTAGGTGTCAGGAACGACGCACCTTTGCAGTCGCGCCATTTCCCTGCTGCCGAGCAAAACCTGAACCAGCGGATTGATACTGCACAGCAGAATCACAGCACACGCCAGATTGTCTCGCAGCTGACCGAGCTGTTGGGCCAGGGAAATAACCGCCAGGCGGTGAGTGATTTTATTCGCCAGCAATTTGGTCAGACCGCCCTGAGCCAGCTGACCCCGGAACAGCTCAAAACCGTACTGACGCTGCTGCAAACCAATCAGCTGTCAATTCCACAGCCTCAGCAACGCCCTGCGACCGAGCGTCCGCTGCTGCCTGCCGAGCACAACACGCTCAAGCAGATGGTGACCAAGCTGGCCGCCGCCACCGGCGAACCGACGAAGCTTATCTGGCAATCAATGCTGGAACTCTCCGGCGTAAAAGCGGGCGAGCTGATCCCGGCGAAACAGTTTACGCATCTGGTGACCTGGCTACAGGCGCGTCAGACGCTCAGCACCCAGACCGCTCCAACCCTGCACACGGTTCAGGCGGCACTTAAGCAGCCGCTGGAGCCGAACGAATTTGACACCATTCGTGATTACGCCCAGCAGACCTGGCAGGCTACACCGCAAACGGTACTGACCACCGCGCAGGTGCAGGATGTGCTCAACCAGATTTTCGTTCGCCGCGCCGAACGCGAAGGGGGCGTGCCGGAGGCACGAAACATACAGCCAATCTACAATCCGCTGTTTGCGCCGGTGGTGGAAACGTTCAGAACCCTCTCTGCCCGTCCAGGATTGATGTTTATTGCGTTAATGATTGCACTGGCGATTTTCTGGCTGGTCGCATAACGGTTTCGCCCGGTGGCGCTACGCCTGCCGGGCCGACAGCACACCGGGGAGGGCTTGCCGCCCCGGCACTTAACTAGCTAAGACTGACGAAACGCCACCAGCGTCACCACAATGCCCACAACCGCTGCAACCGCGCCCGCCAGGAAAACAGACGGATACCCGAACGATGTCGCTAACAGGCCTGCCAGCGGCCCGGTTACCCCGTATGAGATATCCTGAAACGCCGCATAGCCGCCAAGCGCCGTGCCACGCACCTGTGGGGCGACACGTTTTACCACCTCCACGCCCAGCGCCGGGAAAATAAGCGAACATCCGCAGCCGGTCAATGCCGCGCCTAACAACGCTACGGACGCAACGGGTGCACTCCACAGTAATAGCAAACCCAGGGTTTCAATCACCAGTGACGCCACTGCAACCTTCACGCCGCCAAAACGATCCGGCATCCAGCCGAACAGCACGCGCATTAAGACAAATGCGCCACCAAAGGCGGTCAGCGTAAAACCTGCCATCGCCCAGCCGCGGCTCATAAAGTAGAGCGAGACGAACGTACCGATTACCGCAAAACCGACACCCTGCAGGGCCAGGCCAAGGCCCGGCTGCCAGATTTGGCCCACCACGCTCCACAAAGACGGGCGCTCCCCTTTATGGGCAGGGACTTTACGCACCGGACCGTTGAATGCCCATGCCAGCAGCGGCAGCATCAGGGTGGTCGCTGCCAGCGCGGCAAAGCCAAAGTGGCTGTGGATAAGCAACCCGAGCGGGGCGCCTGCGGCAAGCGCGCCATAAATGGCCATGCCATTCCAGGACATGACTTTGCCGGAGCGTGCAGGCCCCACCAGTCCCATACCCCATGTCAGCGTACCGGTCAGGAGCTGGCTTTCACCAAAGCCCAGGATTAAACGCCCCACGATCAGCAGCGCAAATTTATACGCAGCGTCAACCGGCAGGAGAGCGGCCAGCAGCCATGCACCTCCCGCCAGACCACAGGCAAACATGCCCTGTAACGCCGAGCGTTTTGCCCCGTGCTGATCCGCCAGACGTCCGGCATAACCGCGGGTTAATACCGTAGCCAGGAACTGAATACCCACGGCGACGCCGACCATGGTGTTGCCATAGCCCAGCTCCTGATGAACAAACAGCGGGATCACCGGCAGCGGCAGGCCGACGGTCATATAGGTCAGGAACACCGCAAACGCGATGCGAAACAGCGAGACGTTCGCTGAAGAGGTTGTTTCTGTTTGAGTGACTGCAGTCATGCTTTACTCCGAAATGAAGAGTAAGGCGGGGAAAAACCACGCCCCCTCTTCCTGATAACCAGGATTTAGGTGCGTTGGTTGACGTTGAACGCTTACGCATTATCGTGAGGATAATGTTGAGGTAGGAAGTTTGCCTGCGAGATCAGCCGCTTGTCAATGCATAAAAAAAGGAGCCGTCAGGCTCCCCTTTTGAATCAGTCAGAACTTATGCGTTGTACTTACGCATCACCAGCGTGGCGTTAGTACCGCCGAAACCGAAGCTGTTGGACATGACGGTAGTCAGTGTCGCTTCTTTTGGCTGGGTCACGATGTTCAGACCTGCGGCCTGCTCGTCCATCTCGTCAATGTTGATGCTTGGGGCGATAAAACCATTTTCCAGCATCAGCAGAGAGTAGATCGCTTCCTGAACGCCAGCAGCACCCAGAGAGTGACCGGTCATGGCTTTGGTCGCGGAGATAGCCGGGCTGTTGTCGCCGAACACTTCACGGATCGCACCCAGCTCTTTCACGTCGCCTACCGGAGTAGAGGTACCGTGGGAGTTCAGGTAGTCGATTGGTGTGTCAACGCCGTGCATCGCCATCTTCATGCAGCGCACTGCGCCTTCACCGGATGGAGCCACCATGTCAGCGCCGTCAGACGTTGCACCGTAGCCCACGATCTCAGCGTAGATGTGCGCACCACGCGCCAGCGCATGCTCCAGCTCTTCAACCACAACCATACCACCGCCGCCTGCGATAACGAAACCGTCACGGTGCGCATCATAGGTACGGGATGCTTTATCCGGAGTTTCGTTATATTTGGTGGACAGTGCCCCCATTGCGTCGAATTCACAGGCCATTTCCCAGCCCAGTTCTTCGCCGCCGCCAGCAAACACGATATCCTGTTTACCCAGCTGGATCTGCTCAACCGCATTACCGATGCAGTGTGCGGAGGTCGCACAGGCAGAGCTGATGGAGTAGTTAACGCCGTGGATTTTGAACGGGGTCGCCAGGCAAGCGGAAACCGCTGAACCCATAGCTTTAGTCACAACATAAGGACCTACCGCTTTCAGACCACGTGGGCTACGCATTGCGTCGGCACCAAAGACCTGCGCTTTAGATGAGCCACCGGAACCGGCGATCAGACCTACGCGTGGGTTGTTCTGGTAAACTTCCGCGCTCAGACCCGCATCCGCAATCGCTTCCTGCATGGAGAGATAAGCATAAATAGAGGCATCGTTCATGAAACGAACCACTTTACGGTCAATCAAACCGGTGGTGTCCAGTTTGACGTTACCCCATACGTGGCTACGCATACCTGAATCTTTAAACTCTTCAGAGAAAGTGATCCCGGAGCGTCCTTCACGCAGAGATGCCAGGACTTCCTGCTGGTTATTACCGATGCTGGAAACGATGCCCAGGCCAGTAATCACTGCACGTTTCATTCAATACCTCTGTAAGTCGCACTATATTAAGTTTCGAGTCGCACAATAGCGTACACTTGTACGCCGAACAAGTCCGATCAGACATTTTCTGCGGAAATTTGCACCGATGGACGCACATCGTTAAGATCGTGTCACTGCCTGTCAGACGAGTAACTTACGTGAAACAAAACGCTATACAACCCGCCAACCTCGAATTCAACGCTGAGGGTACACCTGTTTCCCGAGATTTTGATGACGTCTACTTTTCTAATGATAACGGACTAGAAGAAACCCGCTATGTTTTCCTCGACGGAAACCAGTTAAACGCCCGTTTCCCCACGCATCCGCGCAGTCTGTTCGTGGTCGCTGAGAGCGGGTTTGGTACCGGTCTGAATTTTCTCACCCTCTGGCAGATGTTCGATCAGTTTCACGCTGCTCACCCTGACGCTACACTGCAAAGATTACATTTCATCAGTTTTGAAAAATTTCCGCTCACCGCGCATGACCTTCGTCTGGCCCATCAACACTGGCCGGAACTTGCGTCATGGGCGGAGCAGCTTCAGGCGCAGTGGCCGCCGCACCTCGGCGGCTGTCATCGTCTGCTGCTGGACGGCGGGCGCGTCACGCTGGATCTGTGGCTCGGCGACATCAATGATCTGACCGATAAGCTTGATGATTCGATGAACCAGAAAGTGGACGCATGGTTCCTCGATGGTTTTGCCCCCGCCAAGAATCCGGACATGTGGAGCCAGCATCTGTTTAACGCAATGGCACGCCTGGCACGTCCTGGCGCAACGCTCGCGACCTTCACCTCGGCAGGCTTTGTCCGCCGCGGATTGCAGGAGGCCGGCTTTACCATGCAAAAGACCAAAGGTTTTGGTCGCAAGCGCGACATGCTGGTCGGAAGAATGGATCAGATGCTGGAGATCCCCGCTCAGACGCCCTGGTTTTCACGCAGCGCCAGCACTTCACGAGAGGTAGCAATTGTCGGCGGCGGGATTGCCAGCGCCCTGCTTTCGCTCGCGCTTTTACACCGTGGCTGGCAGGTAACGCTCTACTGCGCCGACGACGCGCCGGCAAAGGGCGCTTCCGGCAACCGCCAGGGGGCGCTCTACCCACTGTTAAGCGCTCACGATCCGGCGCTGAGCCAGTTTTTCCCGGTAGCCTTTACCTTTGCCCGGCGCCTGTATGATGCCCTGCCTGTAGCGTTTGACCACGACTGGTGTGGCGTTACGCAACTGGGCTGGGATGAGAAGAGCCAGCAAAAAATCGCGCACATGTTGTCGCTGGGTCTGCCGCTCGAAATTGCCCGGGCGGCGAATGCGCAGCAGATAACCGAAACCGCGGGGGTCGATACGGGCTGCGACGGTATCCACTATCCGCTCGGTGGCTGGCTGTGTCCGGCAGATCTGACCACGGCAGCCATTGCGCTGGCGCAGTCGCGCGGGTTGACGGTGCACTATTCCCGCCAGGTCGCCTCACTTCACCACATGGAGCACTGGAACCTGCATTTCACCACCGGCGAAGAGGCGCAGCATACCTGCGTAGTGCTGGCCAACGGTCACCCTATCAGCCAGTTCATCCAGACGGAAAAGCTGCCGCTTTACCCTGTCGGCGGCCAGGTCAGCCATATCCCCACCTCGCCAGCGCTGGAAAAACTGCAGCAGGTACTCTGCTACGACGGATATCTGACGCCACAAAATCCATCCAACGGCCACCACTGCATTGGTGCCAGCTACCATCGCGGTGAGACCGACATGCGCTACAGCGAAGACGATCAGCAGCAAAATCGCCAGCGCCTGCTCAACTGCTTCCCGCAGGCCGACTGGGCAAAAGAGGTTGATATCAGCGCCGGTGACGCGCGCTGTGGCGTACGCTGCGCCACCCGGGACCATCTGCCGATGGCGGGAAATGTGCCTGACTATGAAGCAACGCTTGAGGCCTATCAGGATCTTGCTGAAAACCGTGATACCGCGGTGAGTGCGCCAGTTTATCCGCAGCTGTTTATGCTCGGGGGACTCGGTTCACGGGGATTATGCTCAGCGCCGTTGCTGGCCGAAGTGCTGGCGGCACAGATGAGTGATGAGCCCGTTCCGCTGGACAGCGTTACGCTTGCGGGGCTCAATCCCAACCGTTTGTGGGTACGGAAGTTACTGAAAGGAAAAAGGGTGAAGTAACGTACGGGTCGATGTCCTCCCTCTCCCACCGGGAGAGGGAGGAGAAATGACTACCTGGCTTTTGCCTGCTGGAACAGGGTGTCCCACATACCCAGCACTAATGACTGGTCACGCGGAGAGAGTTCCCCTGCCTGGATCGCTTTCTCCAGGCTGCGGCTCACTTCATCATGAATGGCCTCGGCAGAGTGATCGTCCCCTGCTTCCAGCTCAGCGACAGCCAGCGTCAGGTGACCACGCAGATAACCGCTGGCGAACAGCTCATCATCACTGGCGTGTTCCACCATGTCATCAATTAACGCCAGAATGCGTGATTCAAATTCTGCGATCATCTTCTTTCCTCTGTTAAAGATCTTCCGGCCAAGGGAAGCATTCCGCCGTGATCTCCGGCGTGTGGTAATAATTCTGTAAGGCCTCGATCAGGCGCGCCGGGCGTTCCGGGATGCCTTTCTCAAGATACTCCATCACCTGCGCATGAACGCGGCGCTGGAAGACAATACGGTCTGGCTCGACCTCTCCTTCGAGGTTGTCACAGCTGACGTTAAACGGGAAACCTGCCGCCACACAGAATAACCATTCCAGCGCCTGCGGTTTCACCTCCACATCTTCAAACTGGCTCTGCGTGGCGGCGTCACGGCCGTCCGGACAATACCAGTAGCCGAAATCCACCTGCTCACGACGCGCTTTCCCCGCAATACACCAGTGCGAAATCTCGTGTAACCCGCTGGCGTAAAAGCCGTGCGCAAACACGATACGGTTATACGGCACGTCCGCATCAGCAGGAAGATAGATCGGTTCGTCGTCGCCTTTAATCAGACGGGTATTAAAATCATCAGCAAAACAGCCATCAAAAATCTCAATCAGCTGTTCGTATTTATGGGTTGTGTTCACTAATTCATTCCCAGCCAGGTGAGGATCTCTTGTCCATGGCTGTCATAAAGCAGTTTGGCACTCATGACCGCTGAGACGACAACAATCATCGGGCGAATGAGCTTCTGTCCTTTGCTTAATACCAGACGCGAGCCCGCGCGTGCGCCTAAAAACTGCCCTGCCATCATCACAAATCCGGTTGCCCAGATAACTTTGCCACCAATGATAAACAGCAGCAGGCCGCCGACGTTTGACGTCGCATTGAGCACTTTGGCGTGGGCGGTGGATTTAGCGAGGTTAAAGCCGGCCAGCGTCACGAACGCAAGGGCATAGAACGAGCCTGCTCCGGGGCCAAAGAAGCCATCGTAAAACCCGACGCAGCCACCCGCGATAAGAGCGAACGGCAGGCCATGCAGACGTCGCTGCCGGTCTTCTTCCCCGAGCTTTGGCATCAACAAAAAGTAGAGACCGATGCAGATAACCAGAATGGGGAGGATCTGGCGCAAAATATCGGACTGTACATGCTGAACCAGCAGTGCACCCGAGGTCGAGCCAATAAAGGTCATCAGAATATTGAGCTTCTGGTCAGCCAGACTGACGACCTTACGGCGAATAAAATAGAGCGACGCGGAGAGCGAGCCGCCGCACGCCTGAAGCTTGTTAGTGGCGAGCGCCTGTGCCGGGCTCATGCCCGCAGCCAGCAGCGCCGGTACGGTTAACAAACCACCGCCGCCCGCCAGAGCATCAATAAACCCGGCCAGCATCGCCACAAAGAAAAGCACCACCAGCAGAAGCGGCGACACCATAAACAGTTCGACGAAATTATCCATTAAAGTACATGCTCATCCAGTAGCGCCTGGCAGGAAGGCGGCAACGGAGGCGGTGTCTTCTTCTCAGGCTTAGAGGTTCCAGGTTTTGCCGGCTCAAACCAGCTCTGCAGTTCCGCACCACAGCCATCGCCTGGCGGGGGTAACGGCTGATCTTCACATTCCAGGCTGTTTGCCGGGCAGCGCAGACGAACGTGCATATGTGCACGATGCTGGAACCACGGGCGCACTTTACGCAGCCAGTCGCGATCGGTGCCGGCATCCAGGCAGAGCTGCTGCTTGATGGCCGGGTTAACGAAAATCCGCGTGACATCGTTATCTTTCGCCGCCAGCTTAATCATGCTGAAGACGTCCTGCGTCCACAACGATGGCACGACGTTTTTACCGTCGCGCGCCACCAGATCCAGCGCCTGCGGTTTCAGCAACTGGGCTGAACTCCAGCGCGCTTTCGGCAATTGCAGGAAAATATCGACATCGAGACCGGTCTGGTGACTGGCGTGTCCGCCGTTGAAGCGACCGCCGGCAGGCATTCCCATATCGCCAATCAGCATCGTGCCCAGCCCCAGGTTATGCACCTGGTTTCCCAGACGCTGGATAAACAGCACCAGATCCGGGTGGCCAAAATAACGACGCTGGTCGGTACGCATCACCTGATAGGTATCGGACTGCAGCGGAAGTTCCTGTGCCCCAACGATACAGCCGTTCGAGAACGCGCCAATAGACTGCGCGCTGCCCGCCACAGGATGGGTAATTTTCTGCCATGGCGTCGCGGCCAGACTGGCTCCACTGGCAAGCAGTGCCAGCAGAGCAATGACGGTTTTTTTCATGTTTACCAGCGTGGAATGGTGGTCGTCACATCCGCATTCTGCGCGCGCTGGCGCAGGAAGTGATCCATCAGTACGATCGCCAGCATCGCTTCTGCGATCGGCACCGCACGGATCCCCACACAGGGATCGTGACGTCCTTTAGTGATCATCTCAACTTCTTCGCCAGAGCGGTTAATCGTGTGGCCTGGCACGGTAATGCTGGAGGTCGGTTTCAGCGCAATATTGGCAATAATCTGCTGACCACTGCTGATACCGCCGAGGATGCCGCCCGCGTGGTTGCTCTGGAAACCGTCTTTGGTGATTTCGTCGCGGTTCTGGCTGCCGCGCAGCGCAACGACGTCAAAACCGTCGCCAATTTCTACGCCCTTCACCGCGTTGATGCTCATCAGCGCGTGAGCGATGTCCGCATCCAGACGGTCAAATACCGGTTCACCCCAGCCTGGTGGTACACCATCAGCCACGACGGTGACTTTGGCACCAATGGAGTCGCCCTCTTTTTTCAGGCCACGCATCAGTTCGTCCAGCGCTTCCAGCTTATCTGCATCGGCACAGAAGAACGGATTTTGCTCGACCAGATCCCAGTCTTTGATAGCCAGTGGAATATCGCCCATCTGGGTCAGACAGCCGCGGATCACAATGCCAAATTTCTGCTGCAGGTATTTTTTGGCGATAGCCCCTGCCGCAACGCGCATCGCGGTTTCACGGGCAGACGAACGTCCGCCGCCGCGATAATCACGGAAGCCATACTTTTGTTCGTAGGTGTAATCGGCGTGTCCAGGACGGAACACATCTTTGATGGCGCCGTAATCCTGCGAGCGCTGATCGGTATTTTCAATCAGCAGCCCGATGCTGGTGCCGGTGGTGCGGCCTTCGAAAACGCCGGAAAGAATTTTGACCTGGTCCGGCTCGCGACGCTGCGTGGTGTAGCGAGAAGTCCCCGGACGACGACGGTCGAGGTCGTGCTGTAAATCGGCTTCGGTCAGTTCGATGCCTGGCGGTACGCCGTCAACGATACAGCCCAGTGCCAGCCCGTGCGATTCACCAAAGGTGGTCACCCGGAATAATTGTCCAATACTGTTTCCTGCCATCACGGCTCCGATGTCGTTATTTGTGTTTGAGCGTTGTGAAACGGGCCGAAGCCCGCTGGATTAATCTTTGTAAATGCTGAAGTATTCGCGCGCGTCAAGCAACTGCGCTTTGGTCAGCATAAAGACGCCGTCACCGCCGTTATCGAACTCAAGCCAGGTGAACGGCACATCCGGGTACTGCTCTATCAGATGTACCATGCTGTTGCCCACTTCACAAATCAGAACACCGTCGTCGGTCAGATAATCCGGCGCGCAGGCCAGAATGCGACGGGTAAGCTTCAGGCCATCAGAGCCTGACGCCAGACCCAGCTCCGGCTCGTGGCGATATTCGTTTGGCAGATCGGACATGTCTTCCGCATCAACATACGGCGGGTTGGTGACGATCAGATCGTACTGCAGCGTTGGCAGATCGCGAAACAGATCGGAGCGGATTGGCGTAACGTGATGGATCAGACCGTGCTCTTCAATATTGTGCTCGGTCACAGCCAGCGCATCGGTGGAGATATCCACGGCATCCACTTCCGCTTCCGGGAAGGCGTACGCACAGGCAATCGCGATACAGCCGCTGCCGGTACACATATCAAGGATATGCTCTGGCTGATGGTTAATCAGGCCTTCAAAGTGGTTGTTGATCAGTTCGCCAATCGGCGAGCGCGGCACCAGAACGCGTTCATCAACATAGAACTCGTGACCACAGAACCAGGCTTTGTTGGTCAGATAGGCAACCGGAATGCGCTCGTTAACGCGGCGGATAACACGCTCCACGATACGGTGCTTTTCGCTGGAGGTCAGGCGTGCGGTACGCATGTCTTCCGGAATATCGAGCGGCAGGTAGAGGGACGGCAGCACCAGTTGAACGGCCTCATCCCACGGGTTATCGGTACCGTGCCCGTACCAGATATTTGCGGCGCTGAAGCGGCTAACCGACCAGCGCAACATGTCCTGTATGGTATGCAGCTCGTTTACTGCTTCATCGACAAAAATTTTATCCACTCTTTCCTCCAGGGCATGCTCGCATAATTTTCGGCGGCTAGTTTGCCATGAAGACGGCGATAAATCAGCAATGACGCGTCGCGCTTGAGGTTAAAAAATGCGTTTAGTCGGGTACACTGTCGGAAATACGAGATGAGAATGACCCATGAAAAAGAAAACATCCCTTAGCGAGGAGGATCAGGCGCTCTTCCGTCAGCTGATGACCGGGACGCGTCAAATCAAGCAGGACATCATTGTCCACCGTCCGATGCGCAAAAAAATCACGGAAGTCCCGGTCAAGCGATTGCTCCAGGAGCAGGCGGATAATAGCCACTATTTTTCAGATGAATTTCAGCCCCTGCTCAATACGCAGGGCGCGGTGAAGTACGTACGGGAAGATGTCAGCCACTTTGAGCTGAAAAAATTACGCCGGGGGGATTACTCGCCCGAACTGTTTCTTGATCTGCACGGTTTGACGCAGATGCAGGCGAAGCAGGAACTGGGCGCGTTAATTGCCGCCTGTCGTCGCGAACATGTTTTCTGCGCCTGCGTGATGCACGGCCACGGCAAACATATCCTGAAGCAACAAACACCGCTGTGGCTGGCTCAGCATCCCCACGTGATGGCGTTTCATCAGGCACCCAAAGAGTACGGCGGAGATGCCGCATTACTGGTGTTGATTGAAGTAGAAGAGTGGCAGCCGCCAGAATTACCCTGACAGGACGGCGGGAGGCATGTTCTGCTCCCCGCCATATCACACGTCACATCAGATAGCTTTTGCCATCTTCAGATTGCACGGACTCATTTGCCAGTTGAAGACCCCTTTGCCCGTTTCGTCGAGAGCGACGTTGGCAATGGCGGAAGTCGTGAACATCGGCGGCGTCTCGCCCGGGCACAGCTCAGATACCAGATAGCCAACGAGTGGCAGGTGGGAAATGACCAGCGCGGAAGCGACACCTTCATTGCACAGCGCCTGAAGATAAGCGCTGACAAGGCCGACATCACCGCACGGGGTGAGTTCCGGGAGAACATCCACACTGGCTGGCAGGTTCATACACTCCCCCACCACTTCCAGCGTCTGTTCTGCACGCAGGAACGGACTCACCAGAACGCGTTCGATGTCCACTTTTTGACCTTTAAGCCAGGTCGCCATCAGACGAGATTCGTCGCAGCCACAGACGGTCAAAGGACGTACTGAGTCACTGGCGGCATCGAGTGCCGCGTCGCCGTGACGCATGATAAAAACTTGCATATTGCACCGCTTTTGTTAACCAGAATCACCGGCGTTGACTACCCGCGATTACCGCTCCGAGGTAGAAAACCCGATGGTCGGGCATTGTGCCTGATCCATTCGGTGAATGAAACGCTGTTTTTTACCTCAATGGCGTAAGTATAGTCAATCTCTGTTTACAAAATCGCCAAAACAGGTTCATACACTTCAGGATTTACCCTTTTTTGACCTCAACTTACGAGGACAGTTTCCCTTGAAGGCCAAAATGTCTGGCCCCGTTCCGCCATCTGCAATAATTCGTCACACGGTGTAAACCGCGGACCGTATTGCGAGGCCAGACGTTGCAGGATTGCAACCACTTCACCCGCACCGAGAGTGTCCATGTAACGGAACGGGCCGCCGAGGAACGGCGGGAAACCAATACCAAATACCGCACCGATGTCACCATCGCGCGCGCTTTTAATCACCTGCTCACCAAAGCAGCGTGCCGCTTCATTAAGCATCATCATCACACAGCGTTCAGCACATTGAACGGGTGACAGTTTTCCCTGACCGGTTGTCGGAATAAGCCCATAAACCGAAGGGTCGACCTGTTTCTTGCTTTTACGCCCTTTCGCGCCGTAAAGATAGAAACCGCGTTCATTTTTTCTGCCTTTGCGATCGTCCTTCAAAATTGCAGAAACAATGTTTGCAGGCGGGCTAAAACGATCTCCATAAGCATCTTCCAGCACAGGTATAATTTTAGTGCCGGTGTCGATTCCCACCTCATCCAAAAGTTGGATTGGGCCAACGGGGAACCCAAACTTCACCAGCGCCTCGTCGACGTGTTCGATCTTCTCCCCTTCCGTCAGCAGCCGCATCGCTTCATTTATATAAGGCGCCAGAATGCGGTTAACGTAAAAGCCGGCTTTGTCCGCCACCACTATCGGTGTCTTACCCTGCATTTTGGCCAGTTTAACCACGGTAGCAACGGTTTGCGGGCTGGTGCTGGCGTGCGGGATAACCTCCACCAGCGGCATTTTTTCAACCGGACTGAAATAGTGCAGGCCAATCACCTGCTCCGGACGCTGGGCTCTGGCCGCAATATCGCCAATGGGCAATGACGAGGTGTTCGACGCAAAAATGGTATCGGGTGCGCAATGTTGCTCAACGTCAGCCACCATCTGCTGCTTAAGCGCCAGGTCTTCAAACACCGCTTCAATCACCAGATCGCGATGGGCAAAACCGCTGTAGTCTGTCGTGCCGGAGATCAGTGCCAGGGTTTTATCACGCTCATTGGCCTTGATATGGCGGCGTTTAACCTTTTGATCAAGGTTCTGCCAGCTGTACTGCAGCGCGTGATTGATTCCTTTCGCATTGATGTCTTTGATACGTACAGGCAATTTGCCTTTGCTGGCGGTAACAAAAGATATTCCGCCCCCCATCAGCCCGCCCCCCAGTACGCCAATGGCATGCAGCGGTGCAGGTTGCGCCTCGCTGCCGGGGTCTTTTTTTACCTCTGTACTGGCAAAAAAGATGTTACGCAGCGCCTGAGACTGCGGCGTCATCGCCAGCTCGCCAAAGGCTTTTGCTTCTGCGGCATAGCCGCTGCTGCTGCCCTGAGATAACCCCACTTCAATAACCTCAAGGATACGTTTCGCCGCCGGGTAGTTGCCATTGGTTTTTTGTTCGGTTTTCTTGCCCGCCATGCTGAACAGGAGTGTGCGGCCCAGTGGCCCGGCCAGCACGCGCTCACGCACCGGCAGAGGACGTTTTGCCTGCCGTCCTTTGAGCGCCAGTTCAACCGCCGCCTCAAGCAAAATGGCGTGAGGAACCACCTCGTCGACCAGGCCGGCTTTCAGCGCCTGACGGGCACGCAGTTGTTTGCCGGTTAATATCATTTCCAGCGCAGTGCTGACCCCAACCAGACGCGGCAGACGCTGCGTCCCGCCGGAGCCTGGCAGGAGGCCTAACTGTACTTCAGGCAGGCCCAGAACGGTTTTCGCATCGTCGGTACAAATGCGGCTGTGACAGGCCAACGCCAGCTCCAGCCCACCGCCCAGACAGGCACCGTGGATCGCCGCGATAACAGGGATAGACAGCGCATGGATCTCCGCCATGACCTGTTGCCCCTGACGCGCCAGCTCTTCGGCTTCCTGAGCGTTTTGCGCCCGGGCAATCATGTTGATATCGGCTCCGGCAATAAAGTTGTCCGGTTTCGCCGAGATAAACACCAGGCCGCGAATCGCTTTGTTCTCGCGGATCTGCTTTAGCATCGCGCGCACCTGAACGCCGAACTCGGCTTTCAGGGTGTTCATCTTCTCGTTGGGAACATCGATAGTAATAACGGCGACGTTATCGAGGCGTACCGTCAGATTAAATGCAGATGGCATATCCATTATTCAGCCTCCAGAACCATTGCCGCGCCCAGACCACCCGCTGCGCAGGCGGTTACGAGACCAAAACCACCGCCCCGGCGGCGTAACTCATGTAATGTCTGGGTGATCATCCTCGCTCCCGTCGCCGCAAATGGATGACCGTAGGCGATGGAGCCACCCAGGACGTTAAATTTGCTCTGATCCACTTCGCCAGTGGCATGCGCCCGGCCAAGAACATCGCGCGCGAAACGTTCACTCGCCAGCAGTTGTATGTTTGCCAGGGTTTGTGCGGCAAATGCTTCGTGCATATCAATGAGGGTTAAATCCGCGAGGGTAAGTCCCGCGCGTTCCAGCGCCAGCGGTGTGGACCACGCCGGCCCTAACAACATGTCCTGCCACACATCTATCGCCGTGAAGGCGTAGCTGCGCAGGTAGCCCAGCGGTTTTATGCCCAGCTCTTTGGCACGGGATTCCGTCATCAGGATCACCGCGGCGGCACCGTCCGTCAGCGGAGTACTGTTGGCGGCCGTGACGGTACCGTGTTTGCGGTCAAATGCCGGACGGAGCCTGGCGTAATCCGCCATCGTCGAGCTGCCGCGAATATTGTTATCTTCTGAGAGCGGTTCACGGTATGGCGGGATGTACGCCGTCATGACTTCATCAGCCAGTTTGCCTTCCGACCAGGCTTTCGCCGCCAGCTGATGTGAGCGATGAGCCAGCGCATCCTGCTGCTCACGGGTGATCCCGTAAGTTTTTGCCATCTGCTCGGCGGTATCGCCCATTCTCAGACCGGTGGAATACTCCGCCACTGCGGGCGGTACAGGCATAAGGTCACGCAGGCGTAAGCGGGAGAAAAGTTTGAGTTTCTGACCGACGGTACGGGCTTTGTTGGCGTCAACCAGGATCCGGGCCAGCTTTTTACTGACCCCAATCGGCAGAACCGAAGAGGAGTCCGCCCCGCCGGCGATCCCAGCGCGAATGGTACCTGCCATCAGGCTTTCAGCCACGTTAGCCACCGCCTGGAAGCTGGTAGCACATGCCCGGCTGACGCTGTAGGCATCAGTGTGGACGTTCATCCCCGTACCGAGGACGATTTCGCGCGCAATATTGGGTGCTTCAGGCATCTGCACAACCTGGCCAAAAACCAGCTGCTCGATGACCTCAGGCGGAATTTCGCTGCGAGCCAGCATCTCCCCCACCACCATTTTCCCCAGATCGACAGCCGGTATGCCATGAAACGCTGTCGCCTGACGTGCAAATGGCGTACGTAATCCACTGACAATGGCAATGCGATCGCCCTGACGGGTAATAAGCGGTAACGCCTGACTCATAACCTTCCCCTGTAAAATTTTTTACTCAAACATAAAGTGGTCTGACCTGATAACAGTCTTAACCATTTTTTTACATTCAGCCAATCAGGGAAACGAAAAAGTGCGAGCTAAGGCACAGAGAAGAAAAAGAAAATGCCTCTGCGAAAATGAAAGCAAAACGGTAACCCGAAGGTTACCGTTTTAGTGTGCACCCTCTACTGTGAGAGAGGGGCCAGGATGAGGGCATTACGCCGTTGAGGTTAGCGCAGACCCAACTGGAAAATCAGCGTTTCCGCCTCGCAGGCGAACACAAAGTCGATATCCAGCTTCACACCGCCGTCCACGTCAGTAAAGGTGGATTTGATTTCGCACGGATCGGATTCGACCTCACGTGCACGTTTGCTCAGCGCGGCCAGGGTTTCTTCCGCTTCGGCGCGGTTGCTGAATACACGGCTGTAAGAGGCGGTGCAATCGGAGTTGTCCATGATGGTACCAACATCCATACAGCAGCAAACCGGGGTTTCATCAGCACTGCATTTACTCATAGCTCAATTTCCTCTGTATTCGCGCAAGGCGCGAGATAAACACGATGCTGCTATTTTACGCCCCGGGGCTGGCTCTCTCCAGCCGTTAATGGCGCAAAAGCGGATAAGTGACCAATATCACACTAAAAAATGATCTAGAACAAAAATCACCCTTTCAGACGATTCGCAATGGTCACAATTTTGCCAACCAGATCTCGTTTCAAGAAACATGTTTGAAAATATTAATAAACAAACTTGCAACATTCTGGCTGGTCAGACCTATACTCTCGCCACTGGTCTGATTTGTATGTCATACCTCAGACCCTACACTTCGCGCTCCTGTTACGGTATGTAACAATTATTGAATAAAAATAACTCAATGAGGTTATGGTCATGAGCCAGAAAACCCTGTTCAAAAAGACTGCGCTGGCAGTCGCAGTGGCAATCGTCTCTACGTCCGCCTGGTCCGCGGGCTTTCAGTTAAACGAATTTTCTTCCTCTGGCCTTGGCCGTGCGTATTCCGGGGAAGGCGCAATTGCTGATGATGCGGGCAACGCGAGTCGCAACCCTGCACTGATCATGATGTTCGATCGTCCGACCTTCTCTGCTGGTGCAATCTTTGTTGATCCGGGTGTTGATATCTCGGGCCGCTCGCCAACAGGCGCCAGCCTGAAGGCAGACAACATCGCGCCAACAGCCTGGGTGCCAAACCTCCACTTCGTTGCGCCAATTAATGACCAGTTCGGCTGGGGCGCTTCCGTGACGTCTAACTACGGTCTGGCTACCGAGTTTAATAATAACTACGCCGCAGGGGCGTATGGCGGTAAAACCGACCTTGAAACCCTGAACCTGAACCTGAGCGGTGCTTACCGTCTGGACAACCACTGGAGCTTCGGCGTCGGCTTTGATGCGGTTTATGCTAAAGCGAAGATCGAGCGCTACGCGGGTGACCTGGGTAAAGTCGTTGCTGGCTCAGGCGCTCTGCCACCGATTCCGGGTCTGGCACAGCAGGTTGCAGGTATTCCGGCAGATACCCAGATTGCTTACCTTAAGGGTGACGAATGGGGCTTTGGCTGGAACGCCGGTATCCTTTATGAAATCGATAAAAATAACCGCTATGGTTTAACCTACCGTTCCGAAGTGAAAATTGACTTCGATGGCGATTATAAGAGCAGCCTGCCTTCAGCCTATAACCAGATTCTGGGTAGCTTCGGCCTGCCAATGGGCACCGACGGCCGTACCACTGGCGGTTCTCTGAGCCTGCACTTGCCAGAAATGTGGGAACTGTCGGGTTATAACAAAGTGGCGCCGCAGTGGGCGGTTCACTATAGCCTGACCTACACCAGCTGGAGCCAGTTCCAGGAGCTGAAAGCGACCAACAGCAATGGTGACACGCTCTTCTATAAAGATGAAAGCTTCCGTGATGCCTACCGTATCGCGCTGGGTACCACCTACTATATGGATGACAACTGGACATTCCGTACCGGTATTGCCTTCGATGATAGTCCGGTACCGGCTGACAAGCGTTCCATCTCCATTCCGGACCAGGACCGCTTCTGGCTGAGCGCAGGTGCAACCTATGCCTTCAATAAAGATGCTTCTATCGATGCGGGCATCTCTTACATGCACGGTCAAAAAGTTAACTTTAAGGAGGGGCCGTATGAGTTCTCTTCTGAAGGTAAAGCCTGGCTGTATGGCATGAACTTCAACTACGCGTTCTAATCGCGCAGGGATTAAAAAAGGTGAGCATGGCTCACCTTTTTTCTTTATTCCGGGTCGATATCTTTATTCCGAGTCGATATCTTTTAATTCGTTCTCGATTGCTTTCGCGTTCGGATTCTCTTCCGGCTTCAGCTTGCCGCCATTGGCAATAAAGTCGTGATTCTGGAAGTAAGCTTCGCGGACCATAATATACGGGTCAGAAGACTGACGCAGCAGACCGTCCGAATCAAGCAGTTGCGCACGCGTCTCGATCCCTTCCACCGTCCATTTCCCTACCGACAGCGGCCAGGTCAGCCACGACAGAACCGGATACAGCGTATCCACCATGTCGCCGCCGTCATCACGTACGGTGAAACTGCCGTAGAATGGCAGATGAACATACGGACCATAACCCACGCCATAATGCCCCATCGTACTGCCGAAACGGTGCGGTTGCTCACGCTGAAGTTTAGGGTTCGCCATACCGGCAACATCGATGAAGCCCCCCATCCCCAGCAATGAGTTCAGGAAGAAGCGGGTAAAGTGCACCATACCCTGATACGGATCGCCCTGCAGGAAGTAGTTCACCATCACCGCAGGTTCTTCCAGGTTACTGGTGAAGTTACTCAACCCGTTACGCGCAGGTTGTGGAACATAATCACGCCATGCAACTGCCACCGGGCGAACCACATACGGGTCCAGCACGTTGTAGTTGAAGCTGTACATTGAGCGGTTAAATCCTTCGAGAGGATCGGAGCGTCCCGTTTGCTCTCCAGAGCTGGCGCAGCCCACAAGCATCGTCGCGCCCAGCGCAAGCGCCGACAGCCGAAGTTTCATAAATATCTCCCTGTTCAGTATGGCTATCGTTGATTGCCATCCGTAACGGAGCATGGGTTGCTCCGCCTGTAAACGTGCAAGTGATTGTAACAGCACGTTTACCGATGTCTACGAGCACAATTACGGGCAGTAACCACCGTCACTCTGATCTCAGCATAGCCTGGCTTTTGGAATTCGTTTCGCTGGCAATTTTATAATGTCTTTTAATGAGATGTATCGCCTTTGTTGCCATTGCCGCCAATTTAAGAGCATCCCCACGGGCATTTCATTAAAAGCCGCTACGCTTTATAGAAAGATCATCGTGTTGGAGTGGCTATGAAAGAAGTGGGTGAAGAAAAAATTGGCGAGAGTAATGAGGAAATTGAAATTGAAAGCGAGGAAAAAGAGCGCGGTGAGGAGATAGAAATCAATGAAGATCGCCTTCCTTCCCGTGCGATGGCGATCCATGAACATATCCGACAGGATGGCGAAAAAGAGATGGAGCGTGATGCCATGGCTCTGTTTTGGTCGGCCATCGCGGCAGGCTTGTCGATGGGCGCCTCACTCCTCGCCAAGGGCATATTTCATGTGCAACTGGAAGGGGTACCCGGTGGGTTTTTACTTGAAAATCTCGGCTACACCTTTGGCTTTGTGATTGTCATTATGGCGCGCCAGCAGCTGTTTACTGAAAACACCGTTACCGCCGTTCTCCCGGTGATGCAAAACCCTACCCTCGGTAATTTCGGTTTACTGATGCGTTTATGGAGCGTGGTGCTGCTGGGGAATATCATCGGTACAGGCGTGGCGGCATGGGCATTTGAATATATGCCGATATTCGATGAGCCCACCCGGGATGCCTTCGTGAAAATCGGTATGGACGTAATGAAAAACACGCCGTTCGAAATGTTCTCAAATGCCATCATCTCCGGCTGGATAATCGCGACCATGGTGTGGATGTTTCCTTCCGCGGGCAGTGCCAAAATTGTCGTGATCATATTAATGACCTGGCTGATAGCGCTGGCTGACACCACGCACATCGTGGTCGGAACCGTTGAAATCCTCTATCTGGTCTTTAATGGTACGCTTCACTGGAGCGATTTTTTCTGGCCGTTCGCCCTGCCGACGCTGGCAGGCAATATCTGCGGCGGAACGTTTATCTTCGCACTGTTAAGCCATGCGCAAATCCGTAACGACATGTCTAATAAGCGCAAGGCCGAACAGAAAGCGCGGGAAAACGATGATAAATCTGCAAAAAAATCGACCTGAATGGTGACTCTTTGAGCAGTCAGGCGGCGATGAGCTTAACGCAAAGTGTAAATGAGGCTATACTCGTGCCGCCTTGTCCCCTTAGTTAAATGGATATAACGAGCCCCTCCTAAGGGCTAGTTGCAGGTTCGATTCCTGCAGGGGACACCATGT